>NZ_CP117826.1:0-2589935 GCF_040409835.1 Christensenella massiliensis
GTGGGTGTCAAAGGGTACGCGATACATTTATCCTTTTCCCCCGGAAACGGCGTTTTAATGCGTGACAATACGCCAAAATCAACCCGAACACAGGGAGGTGATCCTATCGCTGATTATATCAGGGCAGACACGCGGCTGCCCGCCTATCTGCCGTATCCCCGTTTCCTGCTGAAAATGGAGATTTCACAGACCGCCAAGCTGCTGTATTCGCTGCTGTTAGACCGTTCCACCCTCTCCCAGAAAAACAAGTGGCTGGACGACGAGGGCAGGATTTATATTATCTATCCCATCGCGGAGATAGCAGAAATACTGGATAAAGGCAGCACCACCATCAAGGGGGCGCTTAATGAACTGGACACGGCGGGGCTGTTGGAACGGGAACGGGGCGGCTTCTCCGCACCGAACCGGCTTTATGTCAAAGTACCGCCAGTGCCACAGGTACAGTTTTCAGACCAACTGATGGCCGGAAGTCCGCCCCTCATAGAGCCGGAAAACCGTCCTACTGATGGTCAGAAAACCGACCTTATGATGGTCGGAAAACCGTCCCCTAACCAAACTACTATAAACAACCTTACAGAGAGCCAAACAAAGGGAGTGAGTGGGGGGCCGTCCGCGCCCTATGGCCGATATGGAAATATTTTTCTGTCACAGACCGAATACGACGAGTTGCAGGCAGAGTACCCTGACAGGCTGGAACGGTTCATCGAGGAAATGAGCCGCTACCTTGCCGCCAACGGGAAAAGCTACCAGAACTATGCCGCCGCCCTGCGGATATGGGCGGGGAACGACAAAAAGGAAGCCCCTAAAAAGGGCATACCAGACTACTCATGCAAGGAGGGCGAGAGTTTATGAAGAATGAAATCAACGCGGTTTTGGAGAATATGACGACCACCATCCCGGAGCCGGAGGACTACACCGGCGAGGACGGTTTACTGTACTGCGGCAAGTGCCGCAAGCCGAAAGAAGCCTATTTTGCGCCGGATAAGGCCGCTATCTTCGGGCGCGACCGCCACCCGGCAGAGTGCGACTGCCAGAGAACCGCCCGCGAGGAACGGGAAGCCGCCGAAAAGCGGCGCAGACACCTTGACACCGTGGAAGAACTGAAACGCCGGGGCTTTACCGACCCCACCATGCGGGACTGGACTTTCGAGAACGACAACGGCAGGAACCCGCAGACCGGGCTTGCCCGCCGGTATGTGGAGCATTGGGAAGATATGCGGACAGACAATATCGGCTGCCTGTTCTGGGGCGGCGTAGGCACCGGCAAAAGCTACCTTGCAGGCTGTATCGCAAACGCCCTCATGGAGAAAGAAATCCCCGTCCGCATGACGAACTTTGCTCTTATCCTCAATGACCTTGCCGCCAGCTTTGAGGGGCGCAACGAGTACATTTCCCGCCTTTGTCGTTATCCGCTGCTGATCCTTGACGACTTCGGCATGGAACGCGGGACGGAATACGGGCTGGAACAGGTGTTCAATGTGATTGACAGCCGTTACCGCAGCGGCAAGCCGCTGATCGTCACGACCAACCTTACGCTGGACGACCTGCACAACCCGGAGGACACCGCCCATTCCCGGATTTATGACCGCCTGCTTTCCATGTGCGTCCCGGTACGCTTTACCGGCGACAACTTCCGGCAGGAAACCGCCAAGCGGAAAATGGAGAGCATGAAGAAACTGATTACCGACTGAAAGGAGTATTGCCTATGGCAGATAACAAGCAGCACGACACCCGCACCACCCGCCGCCCTGACTGTGTGACGGAAATCCGCATGGGCAATTCCGTCCTTGTCGTGTCCGGCTATTTCAAGAAAGACACCACAACCACAGCCGCCGACAAAATGGCGCGGGTACTGGAAGCGGAAGCCGCTGCTACACAGGAGCCGACTTATCCGGCGTGAACCGGGGCATGGAAAAGCGGCCATGCCAGGGAGCATGACCGCTGGAACGAAAATCGGAAGTGCTTTAGCAATTCTTAATCTCATTCTCTATAAAATAATTTGCAATTTCAAAGGCTTTTATTCTTCTCTTTGCCAATGTGATTTGTGATTTATAACGCTCGGAATTATCCTTTGATTCAAATGTTTTTACTGTTTCTCTTAGCTTGTGCAGAGTTGAATCAATTTGCCTTTTGGCCGCGGTTAATTCATCTATTGTATACTTCATGTTTTCTCCTTTAACTTCTGATTTTTTTGTTAAATCAGAGTATACCACGGAGTTATGAACTTTTCTACTGCAAATATGGGACGACAACCCATACCATAAAAATCGGAAAATTGAAAAGCTGTAAAGAAGCAAATTTAACGCTTTTGCCGCTGTACAGCCCCCGCCGTTCCGTGGTACAATGAAACCACGGAATAGTGGGGCTGGCTGTCGGAAACGGAGGATTTTATGTTAAGACAAGCCACCCAAAACCTCATTACCGCCCTTTATCCGAGATTGTCCCACGAGGATGAATTGCAAGGCGAGAGTAATTCCATATCGAACCAAAAAAGGATACTCGAAACCTACGCAAAACAGAACGGCTTTACCAATCTGCGCTGGTACACCGACGACGGTTTTTCCGGCGCGAACTTCCAGCGGCCCGGATTTCAAGCCATGCTTGCGGACATTGAAGCCGGGAAAGTGGGTACGGTCATCGTCAAGGACATGAGCCGGTTAGGGCGAAACTACTTGCAGGTAGGGTTTTACACGGAAATGCTGTTCCCTCAAAAGGGTGTGCGTTTTATCGCTGTCAACGATAATGTGGACAGTGCCAGCGAGGGCATGGACAACGATTTTACCCCGCTGCGAAATCTGTTCAATGAATGGCTGGTGAGAGATACGAGCAAGAAAATCAAGGCAGTGAAAAAGTCAAAAGGCATGAGCGGCAAGCCTGTTACCAGCAAGCCGGTTTACGGCTATGTGATGGACGAGGACGAGAATTTTATTATAGACGAGGAAGCCGCCCCGGTGGTGCAGCAGATTTACCAGCTTTGCCTTGCCGGGAACGGCCCGACCAAGATTGCCCGTATGCTGACGGAGCAGCAAATCCCCACGCCGGGGACGCTGGAATATCAGCGGACAGGCAGCACCCGCCGTTATCACCCAGGCTATGAGTGCAAATGGGCGACCAACACCGTCGTTCATATCCTCGAAAACCGAGAGTACACCGGATGTCTGGTGAACTTCAAAACGGAAAAGCCTTCTTATAAGGTCAAGCACAGCATAGAGAACCCCGTCGAGAAGCAGGCCATTTTCGAGAACCACCATGAGCCGATCATCGACAAGGAAACATGGGAACGGGTGCAGGAGTTACGCAAACAGCGCAAACGCCCGAACCGCTACGATGAAGTGGGGCTGTTCTCCGGGATTTTGTTCTGCGCCGACTGCGGCCATGTGCTGTATCAGCAGCGGTATCAGAACAAAGACCGCAAACAGGACTGCTACATCTGCGGCAGCTACAAGAAGCGCACCCGCAACTGTACGGCGCACTTTATCCGCACCGATCTGTTGACCGCTGGTGTCCTGGCAAATCTCCGGCAAGTGACCGAATACGCAGCCAAGCATGAGAGCCGGTTTGTGAAACTACTTGTCCAGCAGAACGAGATCGGCGGCAAGCGAAAGACCGCCGCAGCCATCAAGCAGCTTGAACAGGCGCAGGAACGCATTTCTGAAATCAGCCGCATTATCAAGCGGCTGTATGAGGACAATGTAAACGGCAAAATCAGCGATGAGCGTTTCATGGAACTGTCGGCTGACTACGAAGCCGAGCAAGCGGAGCTGAAAAAGAGAGCCGCCGCCCTGCAAGCCGAACTGGACAAGTCACAGGCAGCTACCGTCAACGCCGAGAAATTTATGGGCATTGTCCGCAAGCACCTTGCCTTTGAAGAACTGACCCCCACTCTCTTGCGGGAAATGATCGAGAAAATTGTGGTGCATGAGTGCAGCTATGATGAGAACGGCACCCGCAGGCAGGACATTGAGATTTATTACAGCTTTGTCGGCAAGATTGACTTGCCCGAATAACCGCCCGACCTATCCGACACAATGGCCAAGTGTCGGATAGGAACGGCAAAATTTTTTGCACTTCTATTGCTTCTTTATCACACATAAGCAAAATCGCAGGGCGTAAAACAGCTTATGGCCGGAGGCGGCGTTATTTTGCTTGGCGCGACATTGGTTCCGCTGCTGTCCGGGCTGTTTTAGCGGGAGGCAGCAATTATGGTCATTTTCGAGTGGATCGGCGAATGGCTGAAAGGCGTGCTGATCGACGGTATCATGTGGAACATGGAAACGCTGTTCTCCGACGTGAACAACCAGATCGGAGAAGTGGCCGTGCTGGCGGGGACTTCTCCCGCCGCATGGGACGCGGATATTTTCTCGCTGATACGGCAGCTATCCGAAACAGTGATACTTCCCATTGCCGGAGTGATATTGACAGGGATCGTGTGTTACGAGCTCATACAAATGATCGTTGAAAAGAACAATCTGCACGACCTCGACACATGGATGTTTTTCAAGTGGATATTCAAGACGTTTGTCGCGGTGATGATCCTGTCAAACACATTCAACATTATTATGGCAATCTTTGACGTATCGCAAAACGCGGTAGCGGGAGCGGCTGATGTCATCGACAGTTCCACGGCAATAACGCCGGATATTATCCTCGATGTAGAGGAAAAATTACAGGCAATGGATATTGGCCCGCTCATCGGACTGTGGTTCCAGTCGCTTTTTGTGAAGCTGGTGGTACCGATACTGAACATAGTGATCTTTATCATTGCCTATGGCCGGATGATAGAAATATATCTGCTCACGAGCCTTGCGCCCATTCCGGCGGCCACGGTCGCCAACCGGGAGACATCGCAGGCCGGGCAGAACTATTTTCGTTCGCTTGCGGCAATCGCTTTTCAGGGCTTTCTCATAATGGTATGTATTGGGATTTACGCGGTACTCGTCAAAAACATCGCGGTGAGCGATAACGCCTTTGACGCGATATGGGGCGTTTTGGGGTACACCATCCTTTTATGCTTCGCGCTGTTTAAGACGGGAACGCTCGCAAAATCTATTTTTGGAGCACATTAAAAATATTTCGGAGGAAAAAATCATGGCAAAAAAGGCAATGGAAAATCAGGAGATGGAACAGAAACAGGCGCAAGAAGAAACATCGCAACCTGCCCAAAAGACGGATCAGGAACTTGCAGAGGAACGGCATTATCTTTTCGACGCCCCGATTTCGGAACTTGCGGAATACGCCGGGGTGAGTGTGGACGAAGCGGCGAAGCTGCGCGTCATGGAAATGGTAAAAGCCACGCCGCCGAAAATGGAGATCACCGTGCGTCCGGTAGAGCCGCAGGGCAACCTGTACGGATTCGCGCGGATCACAGTCGGCGGTATCACCATAAACGATTTCAAGATCGTAGAAAACAAAGACGGCGAGTTGTTCGTCGGGATGCCGAGCAGGCCGGACGGCAAAGGCGGCTACCGCAGCATGGCTTATGTGGATAAGGATATCCGGGAGGAGTTTAACGCGGCAGTGATCGAGGAATACCACGCATCGGTGGAACGCGTGCAGGCCAGAGCGGCGGCGCTGAAAGATAAGCCGCGCATGGCGGATCAGATGGAAAAAGCCGGGAAACAGGCGGCGGAACACAACGCGTCCCACCCTGCTTCGGCAAAGGAAAAAACGGCGGAACGTTAAAGGAGGATAACGAATGTTTGAAATTCCAGAACAATCCCCGTGGGGCTCGGTGCAGGCTTGCGACGCGCTCTGTCCGGGGGTGTTCATGGTATCTACCGCAAGCCACGGCGGGACAATGGTCGCAAAGGATATGCAGACCGCGCTTTCTCCCGCCGCCCGCAGGTACGGGTTCCGGCACCACGGGTATTTGTGTTTTGAAGAAGATGCGGATGAAAATATCGTGCTGCGTGAATTGCTGGATAAAAAGTTATGGCAAATCCCAGACCGTATCAAAGACAAAGCTGGCTTTGAAGAAAGCATTAACGCAACTTTGCGGCAATACTGCCCGGATTACTGGCGGGCACGACGGGCCGGACAGGAAAAAGCAGACATTAGGATGACACAGTATGAAAGATAGCCGCATACTTCGGGCCAACATGGCCCGAAGAGGAAGGAAGTACGCTCCCAACATATTTTGGATCGAGTTAAGCAAGGAGGTTTTCGGATTGGCGTATGTAAACGTACCAAACGATTTATCTAAAGTAAAAAACAAGCTGGTCATGGGCTTGACGAAGCGCCAGCTTATCTGTTTTGGAAGCGCGGCGGCTGTTGGGATTCCCGTTTACCTATGCAGCCGCGCAGCTATCGGCAACACCGGGGCAATGTTCCTTATGATCGCCCTAATGCTGCCGTGTTTTCTGTTCGCCATGTACGAGCGGGACGGCCTGCCTTTTGAAAAGGTCTTGCGGAATATACTCTGCGTAAAATTCCTGCGTCCGGGCATACGGCCATACAGGACGCAGAACTTTTACGCATATTTCAGTGAAAACATAAAGGAGGAAAAAGAGATTGGCACAAAAAAGCACGTCCACAGGAAACAAGCGCCCTGCCGTAAAAAGGGATAAGCGCGCCTTATCCGCGCAGGAGAGCATACCGTACCGCGAAATGCTGCGGGACGGCGTTTGCCGAGTGGATGGAGATTATTACACGAAAAGCATAGCGTATGAGGACATCAATTATTCGGTAGCGTCGCGGGACGACCAAGCCGCCATTTTTGACGGATATTGCGCGTTCCTTAATTATTTTGACAGCTCCCTGCCGTTCCAGATGTCCTTTATTAACCGCCGCTCCCGCCCGGAGGAAAGGCGAATTGTCAATGTCCCCATGCAGAGGGACGGCAGCGACGCGATCCGGGATGAGTTCGTGGAAATGCTGAAAACGCAGGCGGCAAAAAGCAATAACGGCATTATGCGTTCAAAGTATGTTACCTTTGGTATCCACGCGGACAGCCTGAAAACGGCGCGGACGCGGCTTGACCGTGTGGAAGCGGATATTATGGGGAACTTCAAGCGTTTGGGCGTGAAATGCCGCCCGCTTACCGGACGGGAACGCCTCGCCGCGCTGCACGGGCAGCTTCATCCGGGCGAACGCGAGCCGTTCCTGTTTTCGTGGGACATGATCCCGCAAACAGGCATGAACACCAAAGACTTTATCGCTCCCACTTCCATGGATTTCCGGCAGGGCCGGACGTTCCGCGTGGGCGCGGCATGGGGCGCAGCCTCATATATGCAGATCATGGCTTCCGAGCTTTCGGACAAGCTGCTCACGGAGATGCTGGAGACCGACGCGGAAATGTCCGTTACCCTGCATGTCCGCGCGATAGACCAGTCAAAGGCGATCAAAATGGTTAAAAGGAAGCTGACGGATATTGCCCGCATGAAAATGGACGAGCAGAAAAAAGCGGCGCGTTCCGGCTACGATATGGACATCCTGCCGCCTGACCTTGTGCTGTTTTCAAAGGACGCGGCGGAGCTTTTGACAGACCTGCAAAGCCGCAACGAGCGGATGTTTTTGCTCACGTTCCTTGTGGTGAACACCGCACCCACACGGCAGCAGCTTGAGAACGATATTTTTACGCTGTCCGGCGTTACGCAGAAATATAACTGCTTTTTGAAGCGGCTGGATTATCAACAGGAGCAGGGCTTTATGAGCAGTCTGCCCCTCGGCTGGAACGGGATCGAGATCGAGCGCGGCATGACGACGAGCAGCACGGGGATTTTCGTTCCTTTTCTCACGCAAGAGCTCCGCATGGGCGGCCCGTCCGTCTACTATGGCATGAACGCGCTTTCCCACAATATTATCATGGCGGACAGGAAAAAACTGAAATCCGCAAACGGCCTGTATCTCGGTTCCACGGGGAGCGGCAAGAGCTTTGCCGCGAAGCGCGAGCTCATCAACGTATTTCTTGCCACAAAGGACAGGATCATTGTGGTCGATCCAATGGGTGAATACGCGCCGCTGATACGGCGGCTGGGCGGACAGGTCATAGAGCTTGCCCCGGACAGTACGCATTATATCAACCCAATGGACATGCAAATGAATCTTACGGACGAGGAAAGCCCGCTTTCGCTGAAAGCGGACTTTTTGTTATCCCTGTGCGAGCTTATCGTCGGCGGGCGGGACGGCTTGCAGCCCATTGAAAAAACGGTCATTGACCGTTGTGTGCGCACTGTTTACCGGGATGTGGTGCTGCGCCCGGAAACAACGGAAATGCCCCTGCTCCAAGACCTGTACCGGCTTTTGGGAGAGCAGCCGGAGCCGGAGGCAAAGCGCATCGCAACGGCGCTGGAGCTTTACTGCACGGGATCGCTCAACCTGTTCAACCACCATACGAACGTCAACCTGAATAACCGCGTGGTGTGCATCGTCCTGAAAAAGCTGGGAGAGGGCCTGCGCAAGATCGCCATGCACATCACCAACGAATTTGTGCAGACGGCGACGAGCGCCAATTTTGCGGCGGGGATCGCAACGTGGTGTTATTTCGACGAGTTCCACGTTCTGCTGCAAGACAGTCTTTCCGCTTCGTATTTTGTACGAATCTGGAAGATGCTGCGGAAAAAGGGCTGCGTACCGTCAGCCCTCACGCAGAACGTGAAAGACCTGTTTACTAGCCGCGAGATCGAGAACATTTTGGAAAACACGGATTTCATGGTGCTGCTTGCACAGGCACAGGGCGACCGGGCGATCCTTGCCAAACAGCTTAATATCTCCGAGTACCAGTTATCCTACATCACGCACAGCCAGTCCGGCGAGGGCCTGCTGTTCTTTGGGGACGTCACCATCCCGTTTGTTGACCGCTTCCCGCACGGGGAGATTTACGATTTGCTCACGACGCGCCCGGATGATATAGCAAATGCAAAATAAACCATTTTACCTTTTTGGGAATAAGATATGATATTATTATAATGAGGTGATATTTATGGGAAAGCAATCTTTGGATGAAACACGCGAACTGAAAGTCCTATTAAATCAGATCAGAGCATTTATTGATACCATGCAAGAGGTTCTTAATAATAAAGAAATGGCAGAGCACTCTCGATATGTCGCTTATAGAGATATGGCTTGCATGTATAATGATTTTGCTGAAAAAGTCCGCCAAAAGACTAAAGTAGCAAGTATGTTCTACACTTTTAAGACAGATGAAATGAAAGGATACACGGATACTCTTTGGGGAGAGCAGAAAAGAATCTTTGAGCAAGTATTGATTGCTGCTAAAATGCTCCATGCTACTTTGGAAGGAACTTTGGACTTCGTTGATGACGAATTTGACAATCTGGAGAGCTTTTTTGGATCACGTCTTAGATCTGCTGTTCACAACAAACCTGAAAAGGAAATGGAGATTCAAGATGTTATTGAAGTGCTGTTATTAGGCCGCGGATTGGGAAAAGGAACGGATTACGACAGAGAAACGGGTAAATTCAAGTTTTCGGGTAAAGAATACATACCGGATTTCATTATTCCAAAACTCAAACTATGTATTGAAGTGAAATTGTTGCGAGATGGGAAAAAATCAAAAATTATTGAAGAAATAAATGCTGATATAACTGCGTACAGCAAGCAATATGAGAGACAATTATTTATTGTATATGACTTAGGCTGTATTCAAAACGAAGAAGAATTTAGAAGAGATATTGAAAGTATGGGGAATATTAAAGTGCTGATTATCAAGCATTAGTTGTAACCCGCCCACTATGGAGGTTTTTCACTTTCCGGGAGGTAATATGTGAATCAAAAACAATTAAATACAGATTCAAATCAACCCGAGAGAGCCAGTCCTAAACGACTGGCTTTTTCTATGCCCTCAAATGGGACTTCGGGCCAAGTTGGCCCGAAGCAGTCTAAAAAGCCGCACCGGGTATTCCGGCAGGAAAGCGCGCAGGAGCCGCCGTCTGAACGGCTGCATCAAGGCGCGGATTCGTCCGGGTATCAGGCGCGTATGGAAAGCAATACTTCCGCGCTGCATACGAAAAAGGCAGGCGCGGTGAACAGGAAAGCCGGGACAAAAAACCGCCCGCCCAAACGCGCAGGACTGGCAAAGTCCACGGCAGCTATGGCGGGCGCGCGGGTAAAATCTATGCTCCACAGCCGGATCGGCGAAGCGGAACGGGAAAACGTGGGCGTGGAAGCCGCGCACAGGACAGGAATCGCCGGGGAAAGAGCCGCAAACGAAACCTCGCGGCTGTTGAAAAACCGCCTGCGCTCCCATTCTTCCCGAAGCGCGCGCATACAGGGAAAAAGCGATACGGCACAACCGGGCGGAAACGCCGCGCAGGGCAAACGCTTTTTGCAAAAGCAACGACAAAAACGGCGCGTGCAAAAAAAGGCCCGTCAGGCAGCACAAGCGGCTCGGACAGCGCAAAAGACGGCAGTCACGACGGAAAAGACGGCAAACTTTGTCGTTAGGCACCCGATCCTTACCCTGATCCTCGCGCTCCTGCTCCTTATAGCCGGGCTGCTTTTATCCGGCATGGGCGGCGCGGCAACGCTGGGTAGCAGCCTGTCCGGCGCGGCAGTTGCCTCGTCCTACCTTGCCACCGACGCGGAGATCGACAGGGCCGAACTTGCCTATACGGAGTGGGAAACAGATTTACAGCTTACCCTGCAAAACATGGAAAACGCCTACCCCGGTTATGACGAATACAGGTATGACGTGGATGACATCGGGCATAACCCGTATGAGCTCATGGCGTTTTTAACGGCCGTGTATGGGGACTTTACCTATGCGGAAGTCGAGAACGCGCTGCGCAGCATATTTGAGGAGCAATATACCCTCACAACAAATGAAACGGTGGAAACCCGGACGGAAACGCGCACGGTACAGGCGGGAGAATTGATCGGACAGGTACGGACGACCGCGTACTGCAACTGCGCCGTATGCAACGGCAAATGGGCCGGAGGCCCGACGGCGAGCGGCGCAATGCCAACGGCGGGACACACGATAGCCGTGGACGCGAAGAACCCCATCGTGCCGATGGGAACACATGTCATCATCAACGGCACAAGGTACACCGTGGAAGATACGGGAAACCTGAACGCCAACAATTCGGACATCGACATATATTTCAACACCCACGCGCAGGCGCTTGCATGGGGACGGCAATCCCATGCCATGTACCTGTCCGAAGGAAACAGCAATACCCTTACCATAACGGAAACGCGCGAATACCGCATATTGGAGGTAACGCTCACCGCGCGTTCCTTTACCGGCGGGATATATTTCCGTATGGACGAGGAGCAGCGCGGGCGGTATAACGTGCTGATGGCTACCAAAGGCAGCCGCCAGTACCTGCACAGCCCGTTTGGAGAGAAAAACTGGCTTCCGTATGTAACGGCATATTACGGCTGCCGCGTTATGGACGGCGCAAAGGATTACCACAAAGGCATAGATATTTCCATGCCGCAGGGCACAGATATTCTTGCCGGACAGGACGGCACGGTCACGTTTGCCGGAGAAACGCCGGGTTATGGGCTTGCCGTTGTGATCGAGGACGGTTCCCTTACTTCCAAGTACGCCGGATGTTCGCATCTGTTTGTGGGCGAGGGGCAGGAAGTTAAGACCGGGGATCAGGTCGCCCGGACAGGCCCAAGCCTGCACCTTGAAATCCTCAAGGACGGGCAATACCTGAACCCCCTGTTTTTTGCTGTCACCAACGACTACGGCACGGGGCCTGCCTACGGCGATCCGGGAACGGCTATGGGCGATGGCAGCTATGCCGCGCTGATCGCGGAAGGAGAAAAGCATTTGGGAAAACCGTATGTGTTCGGCGCTTCCGGGCCAAACAGCTTTGACTGTTCGGGTTTCGTGTGCTATGTGCTGAACCATAGCGGTGTTAAAAGCATGGGACGCACCAACGCGCAGGGACTATACAATATGTGCACACCTGTCCCGCCCAGCGAAGCGAAGCCCGGCGACCTCATTTTCTTTACCGGGACATACTCAACCCCAAACCCCGTGACGCACGTCGCGTTTTATGTGGGCGGAGATACCATGCTCCACGCGGGAAAACCCGTGCAGTATTCATCATTCCGCACGCCATACTGGCAGAAACACTTTTACAGCTTTGGACGACTGAACTGAAAGGAGGAAACGGATTGAACCCCAAAATACAGCGCGTAACGAAAGAAATGGAGAAAACAAGGGACAAGATCGGCGCTTTGCAGGCGCGGCTCCGGGATTTGGAAAAACAGAAAACCGAGCTTGAGAATACCGAGATCATCAGCGCAGTGCGCGGCATGGATATTTCCCTGACCGAGCTTGCAGATATGCTGAAAGCAGCTTCGGGCCAATTTGGCCCGAACACGACCGCACAAAAAAAGGAGGACAGTGAGGAATGAAAAAATCCAGAGCGGCGGCCATTTGCGCCGCCTTTGCTTTATCTATGAGTCTGCTATGCACCGTGGCGTTTGCGGTGGAAGAACCGAAAGAGCCCCATACCCCGGCCATCGCGACCACGGAGGAACCCACGGCCGCGCCTGACAGCGCGGAAGCTGCGGAAACACCGGAAAGCGGTATGGCGGCTCCCCCTGTCGGGACGGGAACGGTGATCGAGACCGCGACGGAGGAGGACGGGCGCGAGTTTTACACCATTACAACGCCGGAAAACAATGTTTTTTACCTCGTCATAGACCGCTCCCGCCAAACGGAGAATGTATATTTCCTCGACGCGGTTACGGAAAAAGACCTGCTTGCGCTTGCGGAAAAGTCAGGCGAAAGCATAGCGGAAACAGAAGCCACGGCGTTGGAAGCGGAAACGCAGCCCCCCGCCCCGCAGGAACCGCAGGCGGAACAGGAAGCTGCGGAGGAACAAAGCGGCGTCCCGGTCAACCTGATCGTTGTTCTTGCAGCCGCAGCAGCCTTTGGCATAGGCGCATGGTATTTCAAGGTGTACCGCAAACGCAGGGAGGCGACGGAAACACAGGACGAATACGAAGCGGACAGCTTGCCGGAGCAGGAGCCATATGAGCAGGATTATGAGGAGTACGGCGAAGAACCGGACGACGCCCCACCGTGGGATGAGGACGAAACGGACGGCGAAGATGAGGAGGAAAACGAATGAATTTCACCGACAGCCCCTATGAAAAAATGATGAAGCAGGTACCGCGTCCCCCGCGTTCCGCGCAGATACATATAAAGAAAAAGCAGCCGTCAGACCGCAGGAACAGGCGGCGAAAACCTGCCGCGCGGGCCGAAAGGCCGGACAATGGATAGCCGCGAACTGACACGCTGGGAACGGGCGGCGATCCGCGCGCTTGTGGCGCGCGAGTGCGCCAACTATGACCGGGAAGATGGCTGCATCCCGCTTGCCTCCAACTGTTATATGTTCCATAAATGGTGGACGGGCTCGTACTGCCTGTATTTTGTACGCGCCGTTCTGCCGCTCGATCCCGCGCTCATGGCCGCCCTGCTCGGCGGGGATATGTCCCTGCGCCGCTGCGCGGTATGCGGACAGGAGTTTGCCGGGCATGGCAAGCGGAGGTATTGCTGCGTGCGCTGCGCCAAAATGGCGCAGAGGGTGCGGCAACGGGAATATATGCGGAAAATGCGGGATAAATGTTGAAAAATACCGACGAAAAAACCGCATAACAACGGACGTTTCAGGGCGCGAAACGATGCAGGCAATATAACGGTATGGCCTGCCCCTATTTTAGGCAGATATTTTTCAACACCAGGGTATTTCGGGCCAAAATGGCCCGAAGTGATATGACATATACCAAACTTATGGAGGACACGGTAATGAAATATTATCCAATCGATGAGGAAGCGGCTCGCCGGGCAAAACAGGCGAACAGCTTTTCTGACTATACGCCGGGTTCGGCAACGGCGGAATACCGGGCAATGATAGAGAAAGCGGCGGCCCTTGCGGAGCGGCAGAAGCAGCGCGTCGATCCCATGTATCACGAAAAAATAGACCGCCTTTTGGACAGGTACGCGCGCAGGCTGGCGGAGAATTTCAATGAACGCAGCGCCATAGACGCGCGCGTTCCCTCGATCCTGATTGCGGGCGGCTCGAATTTTCCCGTGCGGCAAAAGGAAAAACAAAACCTCGCCCGCGACAGAAACATGGGCGAATATATGGACATTCAAGGGATTTTAGACAAGATACGGTCAACCGGCATGGGCGGGATCAGCGCGGACGACAGGCAGGCCGTGGAAAAGCTGCAAAAAAAGCTGGACAGCATGGAAGAAACGCAGCGATTGATGAAATCCGTCAACGCATATTACCGCAAACATAAGACACTGGACGGCTGCCCCCATCTGGACGCAGAGCAGACAGAAAACCTCAAAGCGTCTATGGAAAACGACTGGAGGAAAGAACCCGTGCCATATCCGGCGTATCTTCTTTCCAACAATAACCAGAATATGCGGCGGGTGCGTCAGCGAATCGAGGAGCTTCAAAGCAGGCCGGACTTTACCGGATGGGATTTCGAGGGAGGCCGGGCCGAGGCGAACGTAGAGGAAAACCGGTTGCAACTGTTCTTTGACGAAAAACCCACAGACGGGCAGCGCAAGGAACTCAAACAAAACGGTTTCAAATGGGCTCCCAGCCAGAACGCGTGGCAGCGTCAGCTTACAAAAAACGCCATTTACGCCGCAGGGTGTATCGATTGTATCCGCCCCAAAAGCGGACGCAAGCCGTATGAGCTTCAGCCGTATGCGCAGAAAACCGCGCCGGAACCGCAGCAAGAGCGGTAGCGGGACAAGATCGGATCGGCGGCGACAACATGGATTACAGGGTGTGCGGGCGGTATAATAGTATTAGGAAAAGCAAAAGGAGAGATATATCTATGAACCAAAAGAAGATCATCATAACCGCCGCATCGTCCGCCCTGCTCGGTGCGCTGCTCTTTACAGGGTGCTTTGCGCCAGACGCGGCGCAACCGCAGGCGCAGGAAACGGCAAGCGTGCAAACGATGGAAACAGCCGCGCCGCCGTCTGTCAAGCCATCCGCGCTCCCCTCCGTTTCGCCTGCTGAAAGCGGGGCTCCCGCAAAGGAAGCGAAAGCAACGGAAACGTCAAAGCCGTCCGGGACGCGGCAGCCGCAGGATAAAAACGAAAACAAGGCGCAGGAAAGTCCCGGCCATGCGGAAACGCGCGCTGAAAGCCATGTGCCGCAGGAACCGAGCGCGGAGCTGGTGCAGCCAAAACAGGAAGCAGCGCAGGAACAGGAACAGGTCTCCGCACCTACATCCGCAGAGACTCCGGCTCCAACGTCTGCGCCAACCCCGGAGCCAACGCCCGTTCCCACTCCGCAGCCAACGCCGCCGCCCGGCGCGAAATGTAATGTGTGCGGCGAGATGGTGCCGGACAGCGAGCTTTACGAACACATGAAATACCATGCGCTGCACGACGGCGGCGGAGGTTGGAGCACCGAATAACCCCATACTGTACTACATGAGGGACTTGCTGAAAAGCAGGTCTCTTTTTTGTACCCTGTTTCCCAAAACACAAGGAGGAGGAATTTTTATGAAAAAGCGATTAAAAACAATGACCTGCCTGCTTCTGGCGGTCATCCTGTGTGTTTCCGTACTACCATTCCCGGTAATGGCGGCGGACGCGCAGGCGCAGGCAAACCCGGAAGAAGCGGCGGTTCCCGCGCCGTCCGCATCCCTGCCGCCGGAGCAGGATATACAGGAAATGCCGGAACCAACGCCCGCCCCTGCGGCAGAGCCAGTACCCACGGCGGAACCAACACCGGAGGTCTTCGGGCCAACTTGGCTCGAAGCCGCAGAACCACAAGCCGCAGTGATTCCAGCCGTGGAAGCCAAACCTGTTAAGACCGTGGAGCGTCCTTTGGTACAGGTCATATACCATTACTATAGCGATACTCAAAACAGCGCGGGCAGTATTGCGGATCACGCGGTTACGTCCACCCACACATATTACACCCTCGCGCAATCTTCGGGCGCAGGGCTTGCCATACCCGCCAACCATTATCCGGGCAGAGTACCCGTCTATACGGACGCCCTGCATTTCCGCGTTCTCTGCGGCGAGGCAGATATTACCGCCCTTGCGTCGTATGACGCGGAAACGGGGATCGTAACGCTGCCGCAGGAATATATGGGACATGGGATCGAGGTGGAATGGTATTGCCCGCAGTCCGAAGTTGTGGAACTTCCGGTCAGGGTGACAATGAGCGTGTACCGAAACGGCGTATTTTCCACGGAAACAAAAAAGCTAAATATCTCCTCCAACGCGGACGGGATCAGCATACCGCTTGCAGACGCTGGCAGCGTTACCGTATCGCAAAGCGGCGTTGATCTCGATGAAGCGTCGTATCAAGCCGGGAGCGGCGTATTGCATCTTTCCGCACCCGCGCTCGGCGGAGATATTTCCGTTACGGCATATATCACGGCAATACGCGCCATGCGCGCGGCAAAAGGAAATACCGCGCAGGTCGTCCATACGCGAAGTGCGGAGCAGATATATTACGGATATTATACGTCGTACTATACGGCCAACGGCAACACGGCGTTCTGCCTCGATCCCACGGTAAGCGGGCTCAACGCGGGAACATATGACGTAAGCGGATGGCTCACGCGCGGTACGGGGTACGACGACCTAATCAAGGCCGCATATTACCTGTACGGCGGGCCGGGATATGACAGCGTGAAACATAACCTGTTCGGCGAACCCGATTCGATGGAAGCCTATGGCCTGTGTCACGCGGCTGCGGCATATATGTGGCTGGATAACGAGGATGCTTTTAAGGGGCTGTCCGCGCAGGTCAAACAGCATTTAAGGCAGGTCGTCGCGGCAGTAGACGCGCAGGCCATGCCCCCGGAAGGCTTCGAGGTGTTCCTGTATAATGTCGGAAGCCAGACGAACCAATCCCTGATGTCGTGGGAGTACACCCCCACGGGAAGCGTAGAAATACAGAAAGTTTCCGGCGATCCCGCCAAAACAGACGGCAATCCCTGTTATTCCCTCGCGGGCGCGGTGTTCGGCATATATACCGGGAATGGCGAAAGACTCGGCGGCATTACCACGGACGAAAGCGGCAAAGGGCGGCTGGATGGGATCGCGGCGGGACAAAGCGGCCTGTACCTGTTGGAAGAAACCGCGCCCAAAGGCTACGCGAAGCATACGGAAAAAATCCCGTTTGAGATCGTTTCCGGCCAGACGGCGGCGGTAACGGTTACAAACCACCCGCAGGGCGATCCGGTCACGATCCTGCTCAAAAAACAGGACGGCAATACCGCGTCAAATACTCCGCAGGGCAACGCGGATTTGGGCGGCGCGCAGTTTACGATCCGGTATTACCAAGGATTGTACCAGGGCGCGGACGAACTCAAAGGCAAAACCCCGGAGCGCACATGGATTGTGGAAACGGACAGGGACGGTTACGCAGCCCTGCTCCCGCAAAGCCTTGTGCCGGGCAGCGATCCCCTGTATTATGCGAGCAACGGCACGACGCCCACGATTCCCCTCGGAACAGTGGAGATTCGGGAATCCAAAAGCCCGGAGGGATATTTGAAAAACGACACTGTATTCATCCGGCAGGTTACGGCGGACGGCGAAATGGAAGCGGTCAGCACATATGCGATTCCCATCGTGCCGGAGGAAGTGATACGCGGCGGCATATCCGTGCAGAAACGGGACGCGGAGTTTGACCGCCCGGCGCAGCCGCAGGGCGACGCCGACCTTGCCGCAACGCTGGATATATATAACCGGAGCGAAAGCAGCGTTATAGTGAACGGCGTTTCCTACGCGCCCGGAAAAATCGTATATACCCTGACGACAGACGCGAAAACCGGCGCTGCCAGCACGTCCGCCGACTTACTCCCATTTGGGGATTACGAACTTGTGGAGCGCCCCGGCGGCCAGCCGCAGGGATATTTGAATACAGGTAAGCTGCGCCAAGCGTTCAGTATCACGGAAAATGGAAAAATAGTTGACCTTAAAACGGATGCGGGCGCGATCAAAAACGATGTGATACGCGGCGGCGTGTATGTGGAAAAATGGGACGCGGAGCTCGGCGAAAACAAAGCGCAGGGCGGCGGTTCCCTCGATGTAACAGTGGAGATCGCCAATATTGGCGAAAATCCGGTATTGGTAGGCGGCAAGGAATATGCGCCGGGCGAGGTGGTCTATACCATGACGCTGGACAGAGAGGGGCGCGGCTCCACGCCGGACGCATATTACCTGCCGTATTCCACTTATGAGGTGCGGGAAACCGTCGTTTCGGAAGGCTATCTTGCAACGGGCGTTTTGACGCGCACCTTTACCATACGAAAGCACGGCGAAATGGTGAGGCTCGATACTGCGGCCACGGCGCTCAAAAATAACCCCATTCGCGGCGATCTCCGTGGCGTGAAAATTTCGGACAGCGACGGGCGCCGCATGGCCGGAATCCCGTTTGAGATACGCTCCCTCACGACCGGCGAGGCCCATATCGCCGTTACAGACAAAAACGGCGAGTTTAACACGGCCTCGTCATGGAACCCACACAGTCAGAATACTAACCGGGGCGAAACTGACAGGGACGGGATTTGGTTTGGCAGCATGGACGCGCTGGATGATTCATTAGGGGCTTTGCTGTATGACGATTACCGGCTCACAGAGTTGCCCTGCGAGGCAAACGCGGACAGGGAGCTTTTGTCCTTTGACGTGTCCGTCTACCGCCACAATACCACGGTGGACTTAGGGACGCTCACCAACGACTATGTGCAAATGCCGGAGATATTCACAACAGCCCGCGACAAGGCGACGGATTTGGGCAGCGCGTATGTCTCCGAAGAAACGGTGCTCCTCGATACGGTGTATTATTCCGGCCTCACACCGGGGCGGGAATATCTTGCAAAAGGGACGCTTATGGACGCCGGAACGGGAGATGCAACGGGGATCACGGCACAAACGCCGTTCCGCGCCCTGTCCGACAACGGGAGCGTTACGGTAGAGTTTGTCTTTGATTCCACCCTGCTTGCCGGAAAAAGCGTCGTTGTGTTCGAGGAACTTTACGGCGCGGACGGGACGCTCCTTGCGGAACACAAGGACATTTCCGACGAGGGCCAGACCGTAACGTTCCAAAACCCGGAGATTCGTACAACGGCGACGGGAGAAAATGAAGCAAAACAGCTTACCGTTCACCCTAAAACCGTGATCTATGATGTGGTGGAATACGCGGGGCTAATTCCCGGAAAGACCTACACCCTGCAAGGCGTACTCATGGACAGGGAGAAAAACGCGCCGCTTACCGTAAATGGCGAAGAAATTCGCGTGGAACAGGAGTTTACCCCAGAGGAAGCGGACGGCAGCGTGACGATGGAGTTTACATTAGACTCCCTCACCCTCGCGGGAAAACAGGCCGTGGTGTTTGAGGAACTGTATTTTGACGGACTGTTTATTGCGGAACACAGGGATATTTCCGACGAAGGACAGACTGTGGGATTTTTAACGCCCATGATCGGGACAAGCGCGGCTGCGGAGGACGGGACAAAGACCGTCGCCGTTTCCGAGACCGCAAAGGCCGTTGATACCGTTACCTATGAAAACCTTTCCCCCGGACAAGAATATCTTTTGACGGGCACATTAATCGACCGGGAAACGGGAAATCCTGTTTCCATAAATGGAAAGGAACTGACGGTTTCCACGGTGTTTACACCGGAAAGCGAAAGCGGCAGCGCCGCAGTGGAATTTGTTTTTGATTCGCGGAGTTTGCAGGGCAAAGAACTCGTGGTATTTGAAACGCTCACGCATAACGAAAGCGGGACGAAGCTGGCCGAACACGCGGACATAGACGATGAGGCACAGATGGTAAGTATAGGCGTGGAACCACCGCCGGAGGAACCGCAAAGCGGCAAGGGCGCGCAGACCGGGCGCAGCGGCCTGCCGTTTTGGATGCTTGCCGTGATGAGTGGAGCGGCCGCCGGGGCTGTCTTGCTTGTGTGGTATCTCCGCAAACAGAAGCGCAAGGAACAGTAGATGAACCATTTCGGAAAATTTGAGGGCTCCCATAAAGCGAATCGCTTTATGGGAAAGAGGAGGCGCAATGAAGCGGCAGGGCTTAGGGCCAAGTCGGCCCGAAGCCCTGTAAGCGGAATTTGCGCGGACGAGGCCCGAAGCGGATAAATGTGGAGGCGCGAATGAAAAAGTTCGTTGTTTTCCTGCTCCTGCCGCCCCTGCTTTTGACAGCCGCCCTGTGCGGCTTTTTCTTTTGGCGGGAATACCAAACGGCGCGGGAAGAAGTATTGGAATATGCGCAGATACGGGAAGTATATACTGCTGAAAAGACTGTTTCCGGCAATATGCCGCAAGGGCCTAAAGATACCGCCGAAGCGCCCGGCCTGTCAGTGGACTTTGCAGCCCTGCTGGACGCGAACCCCGAAACCGTGGGCTGGCTGTTTATCCCCGGCACAGGGATTTCCTATCCCGTGGTGCAGGCGCGGGACAATGAGAAATACCTGCGCACATCCTTTTATGGGGAACGCTCCGGCGCGGGGGCTGTCTTTATGGACTGCGGGAACGCTGCCATGCCGCTTGACCGTAATACCATTCTCTACGGGCATAACATGGGACAAGGACGCACGGATATGTTCGGCTCCCTTTTGCGGTACGCTGAAAAGGGATTTTATGACGCGCACAGGCAGATCCAATTTGATACCGTCTGGCAGGAGCATGGCCCGTGGCGGGTGTTTGCCGTCGTTCAACTGGACGCGGACGCGGCACAGTGGGACTACTTGAAGCAAAACTTCCGCGACGAAACAGAATTTAGGGAATGGATCGAGCAGGCGCAGGCATTGTCCCTCTACGGCGCGGATATGCAGATACCAGAGGACGCGAACATTCTGACGCTCTCTACCTGCGACCGCTCCCTCTATGGTGCGGGCGGCAGGCTGGTTGTTTTGGCGGTAAATATGAATGGAATTTAAGGAGGTTTGGATGTTTAGGTTGATACGCTGCCTTTTATTTGCGCTCGTGGTAACGTGCGCGGGGATCATGGACAGCCTGCGGGAACGGATGTCCCCAAAAGCAAAGAAAATGGAGGAATCATTATGAAGCTGCAAAAGAAAAATCTTGGACGGGCGCTGCCGGGAGCTCCGGCGATCCCCTCTGCCCGGCTGGCAAAAAAGCCGGTTGACAAGGTAAAGAAACCTACGCCAAAGGCGCGGGAGCGGGAGGTGGAACGGTGAGCGGCAAACGGATACGGAATATACCCCTCTATGTTTGGGTACGCGAGGACGAAATGCAGGAAATACAGGAGCGCATGGCTGCGGCAGGCATACAGAATATGAGCGCGTACATACGAAAAATGGCGCTCAACGGGTATGTGCTGAACGTAGACCTTGAGCCCGTCCGGGAACTGGTATCTTTGCTCCGGCGCTGCTCAAACAATCTCAATCAGGTGGCTGTTCACGCCAATACCTACGGGATTTATGAGTACGAAGTCAAAGGATTGCAAAAAGACTATGCGAAGCTGTGGGAGCAGGTTTCCGAGGTTCTAAACCAGCTTACGGCCATTGTGGAGTTATAAACGCAAGGGGTATATTTTCCCCTTGCATTTATAATGGAGATTAGGTTAATTTAAGGTTGCAATACTATCAAGGTTTATACTACTTAAAATGTTAGGGGCAGGATCAAAACTATATGGATAACTCATTCTTCTATCAGTCGTACAGTTAGCCAGTCTCTCCCTCAATTCTTCTATTGTTGCTACGCCGAATAAAGGCAGTATTTTTTGGCAGTATTTTTTTGATTTGAGTTTTATCCACATGGACTCACCACCCTTAAAATAGCAATAGGAAGAGGGAAACCAATACTCTGTATTCGAGGTTGACAGACCTATAGCATTACGCAGTTGATAAAGTAAAACATCTGCTCTTGATAATGATTGACTTGTCAGAAGTGGTTTTTTTTCACGCTGTGTTAGCATACGTCCCGCTAAAGAATATAATTTTGGCGTATCACAATTTGCTTTGCATTCACCCTCGATAGTTCTTAGATATTTTCTAAAAACGCAGTAATCGTGTTCTTTCATATATGACTCATCAAAATAACTTTCACGTAAGAAATAAGTGTGTAGCAAAACGTCACGTAATTCAGCATATTTTTCATAGTGAAATAATATGGCAGCAGTAGCTATAAAAGTCTCCCAAATAAAGAAGTCGTAATGCTCAAAATCAGATGAGTTATAGCTTGATAATCCGGGGATGCTAGCGTCATGGGTAGTATTATATGTCTGTTCAAAAAACGACGTAATAGTATCAACTAAAGGTAAATCACTATAAATCACTGCTTCTATAAAGTCAATATATAAATCTCTCAAAGGTTTCATTTCTTCGATCTTCGTTAGTAATATTTTATCATTCATTTGGGGAATTACATATTCCAATAATGCCATAGAAAATAAACTAACTGCATTTCTAAGCAAAAAGTCTGCCTTGGTTTTATTACCGCCCGTATAGCCTCGTGTTTGCCTAATTAAATCTCGTATTGAAGATAAATCAACTGTATCATTTTCTAACCAATCTGGTTTCTTACCCAATGCGGGCTTTTTGTATAAAGGTTTATTATATATATTCCTAAGCAGTTTTTCGTATTCAACTTCGTATTGATCATCCTTTGTTGATAAATCAAAATATATACGTGATTTTATATAAGCTGGTATATAGGGCTTGTTATATTCATCTACTTCAAAAATAATCGGCAAAAATTTTTCTTGATTTACTTGATTATAGATTTCAGGCGAAATTATTACTGTTTCGTCCCCAACCCCACCCGCACGCGAATTGGCTTTATCGCAATATGATTTATCACAAATAAGCAGCACTTTATCTATTCCAGTGTTGACAACACATTGCTCCATAAATGCGTATTTATCCTGTCCTTCTTTTAAGTCCCATTTATCTAAAACAACGTCAACTCCGTTTGCAACAAGCCGTTCCGCAAGCTCAAGCACTCGTTCAGATACAACCCAAGAGTATGATATGAAAATTTTTGGTATTTTATCTTCCATAAATCCCATTAGCCTTTCATTTCATAATGGTTTCTATATGATGATTATATCTTGTTTTTCAAAGATCAACAAGATTTAACTAATTTCGGGCCAAGTTGGCCCGAAGCATAAAGGAGGGATCATTTCATGGCAACGACGCGCCTTATCACTCATCACATCGCCAAAGGATCGACCGTCGGGCAAACTATGAAAGACCGTTTTGATTACGGGCAGAATCCTTTGAAAACGAATGACGGCGATCTTGTCTTGTCCTACGAGTGCGACGCAAAAACCGCTTACCGGGAATTTGTACTCTCTAAAGCAAAATACCACGCGATCACCGGGCGGAAGCAGAAGAAAAACGAGGATGTGCTGTGCTACCAGATACGCCAGTCCTTTCTGCCCGGCGAGACCGATGCGGAAGGTGCGCTCAAGATCGGGTACGAGCTTGCTATGCGCTGGACGAAAGGAAAGCACGCCTTTTTCGTCGCGTCGCATATAGACCGCCCGCACCCGCATATCCACATCTATTACAATTCCACTACGCTTGACTGCACACGGAAATTTCGGGATTTCCTCGGTTCAGCGCGGGCCCTCCGGCGGCTGTCCGATCGGATATGTATCGAGAACCGCCTGTCATATATTGCCCACCCGAAGCTGAAAAGCAAAGGGAAATACAGACACTACGGCGAATGGCTGGGCGCAAACAGGAAACCGGGATTTAAGGAACGGCTCAAAGCGCAGATCGACGCCTGCATTGCTAATATCCCCCAAAGTTTTGAAGCGTTTTTGCAGGCTATGCAAGAGGCCGGATGGGAGGTGAAACGCGGACGCGGCGGTGCGATTTCGTTCCGCACGGAGGGACAGGAACGTTTTACCCGCCTGCGCGCTTCCACGCTTGGAAAGGGCTATGGTGAAGATGAGATACGGGCCGCCATAGGGGGCCGCGCCACGGGTTCCGGCAACGCGCCGCCCCGGAGGAAAATGAGCCTTGTGATCGACATACAGGAGCGTCTGAAAGCTGGGAAAGGCCCCGGCTATGAACGGTGGGCAAAGGTTTTTAACTTAAAGCAGATGGCGGCTGCCGTCCAATATTTACAGGAAAACAACCTGTTTTCCTACGAGGATTTAGAGGCAAAAGCATGGGAAGCGACGGACAATTTCCATGCCGCCGCAGGCAGGCTGAAACAGGTCGAGGCTGGCATGAAACGCAACGCTGCTCTCAAAAAAGCAATCGTGGATTATGCAAAGACGCGGCCTGTATTTGAGGAATACAAGGCGAAAAAATATAGCCGAAAATATCTTGCGGAGCACGAAGCGGAGCTTGCCGTTTACCGGGCGGCGCAGGCTTCCATGCGGGAGCTTCTTTGTGGTGCGAAGCTGCCGAAGATGGATGCGCTCAAAGCGGAATGGCGCAGACTTGCGTCAAAGAAAAAATCCGGCTATGCGGAATACCGCGCCGCGCAGAAAAAAATGCGGGAAGCCGTTACGGTAAAGGCGAACATAGACTGCCTACTCGGCATAGCGGACAGGGAGAAAAACAAGGAAATTGAGCGATAGCGAAAGGACGCAAAATAAGGCGCGGCGCGCCGCCACGCTCCGGGCCAACATGGCCCGAAGCGCAGGGGTTTGGGGATGGCCCCAACAAGCAAAAAACCGCGAGTGTATATACACTCGCCCTGCTTGCCGATAAATATTCTCCGCTCTATTTGGTGCTTCCGTCCGTCAAAGCTGTCTCTGAATATATAATAACTACACTTTAGTACAAGAGAGAGGTCTCATCCGTTGATATGTGATTTGTCTGAATATTCGACATAAAACCTATATAGGCCAAGGCGGGACTTTGTTCCGGTTTTTTCATAAATTGAGGCAATGTATCGCTGTAATGTGCGGCGGGACATATAAAGCGCATCCGCCATTTCCTGCACGCTCTCTTCGGTGGAAATCAGCCGCTCAAACACTTCATGCTCTCTCGGCGTCATCGAAAAGGCTTCTACAAATTTTTGAGAGCGTTCCTCTTGATCTTCATTCCGGCCCCTGCCCGCCGACGTGTTTTTTATAATACCGTTCATTCGATTTCTATAGGCAGCCATTACAACGCTGACCGCACCAAATAAAACCAACGCGGCAATGATCGCTGTAAGACCATCGCCGGAAACCAGCAACGTAACCGAAACGTTGGTAATCAAAACGGCGCTGATATTGTTTGCCGTGCGGTCCATACCTGCCCACAGAGCCGGAATCCGCATATAACGGGAAAGTTCCATAAAACTGGCGGTAAGAAAGATGACGAAAAATCCAGAAGATAGGTAAAATATGAACAATCCCCCCAGGAATGGAACGCCAAATTTTAGAAGTACGATACACAAGACAGGCGACGCCAGCTCGTTCGATGTGTGGCTTATCCTTCTGTCAGCGGCAGGCGCTGTTCTGGCCGGAACATTTTTTTGCAGCCGGAAGAAAAAAGAGCATGCATAACCCTTGAAAGTTAAGCGCCCTGCGGAAAGAAAAACCGCAGGGCGCTTATTTTCAGACAAAAGCGCGGCAGTATAATCTGAATTCCGCGACAGGCATTTTTTTATTTAATCAGCCCATTACCAATGCTGTCGCCTAATATTCCAATAATAGGCGCGGAATAATCTTCGTTTCTATATGCCTTAACCGCTCCATATACACCGAGCGCCACCAGAAGAAGCTGGATGATGATGCTGAGCACACTGAGAAATGAAATGCCTGAAAACGCGCTGAACGGGTTGGTGGAAGCGATAGCAAACGCAATAATCTCGAATATGATTTGTATCGCCGCAGAAACGATGCAAATTGCCATAATCTGAGCCGCATGGCGTTTGACAAATACGCTTTGTTTCTCGATCAATATCACGACGAGCAACGGAAAAAGCCACGAAACAAAGCATACATACGGAATGAATATGAGAATGATGGAAATAATGTAAACTAACATTGCAAAAAGGTTTGCTTCCATTCCGGTTGAAGATTTTTGATTCATTATAATCACCTCTCGTATATCTTTTTTCTATGTGAAACCGTATCCGCTCAAAGAGAATCGCGGATAACAGTATTTTAGAAGCAGGGCGTTCTTGCGGCTCTACAGCTTTCCGGAAAATTCGATATAAAGCCGATACAAGCCGAGACGGGATTTTGTTCCCGTTTTTTCGTAAATCGATGAAATATACCGCTGCAATGTGCGGCGGGACATATAAAGAGCATCCGCCATTTCCTGTACGCTTTCTTCGGTGGAAATCAGCCGTTCAAATACTTCATATTCCCGCGACGTCAGCGAAACGGTTTCCATAAATTTTTCCGCACATTTTTTCTGACCGCCTGTTTCAAAGCTGTCTGCTGCCGCTGTTTTTACGATATTGTTCCAACGATTCATATAGGCGACCATCACAATACTGACTGCTACGAACAACACGAGCGCGGCGATGATCGCCGTAAAACCATGACCGGAAACCAACAGGGAAACCGAAAGGTTCGTGATCAGAACGGCGCAGATATTGTTTGCCGTACGACCCATACCCGCCCATAGAGCCGGGAGCCGCATATACCGGGAAAGTTCTATAAAACTGGAAGTAAAGAAGACAACGAAGAAACCGGAAGACAAGTAAAACACAAATAATCCGACCGGAAATGGAGCGCCAAATCGAAGAAGTACGATGCACATGACGGACATAATCATAACGCAGTACATCATAATGACCATAAATTTTCTGTTTTTAAAGTCGAACAAAAAGCCAGCCGCAAGCCCGCTGCCCGCCAAAAAAAGCCGCGGCCACTGGCCAATATCTGTACCTGCCGCGTGATTGAGCGTAACCGCATTGTCGAGCGTGCTGAAAACGCACGCCATCAGCGCGACCAAAAGGGCGAGAAGAAGACCGGAAGCAAGACTGCCTTTTATTCGAGCTGGAGCGGCCTCTGCTTCCTGCCACAGATTTTGATGGGGAATGGCAAAATTTCTGCGCGCCCGTTCCGCCCTCATAAAAAATATGACAAGCATACTTAAAAAACCGGAGAGGACAATCGCTTCTGCCAATTCTGAGTTGATGAGATTGTTGTTCACAAACTGAAGCAGAATCCCGAACGCATATGATATTCCAACCAGCCGGGCAAGGCAGCGGTTTTCTCCAAGCGCACGGGCGGACATATCGTATACTTTGCCGCTGAATATGCCGAACAGAAGGAACAGCATACTTCCCGAGATCAACGTCGCAAGGTATGAGATGTGCTGCTGGATCATAAAGATGCAGGAAACTGCAATCAAAGACGCGATGAACAGAAAACCAGTTCTGTACTGTTTTTCAATCAGCCGGTCGAGCAGAGGATATGCAAAAAAACCGCCGGCGCTGATCCCCAACACATAATTCTGTGCGTTAACTGATGCCGACGGCCCAGCCGAAAGGGAAACCATATTGACATATAAATATTCCGTACCCAGAAACACAAAAGTGAAAAGAGCCATCATTAGGACGGCGGTGAGCGACGCCGGCTTTCCCAGCTCTGTTTTTATTTCGTTCCACATAACCCAATTCCTTATCGTTGTCTTATCTCTAAATTTAGCACATTATATATTATACATTGAAACAAGGGAAATTCCTACTGTAGGAAGGCGGTTTGGCGCTGCTGCGCCATCTGTTTTCGGAAGTTTGGCGCGCATGCGGCCTACCGCTGAATAAAAGAAAAAGTCATAATAAGCATATAAAAAAGCCATAATAAAATTGTATGATTTGAAAACAAAACAATATCTTTAATGTACTAGGAGGAAGAAAATGAAACAGTGCGACAACGGTCATTTTTATGACGAAACAAGGTTCGATTCCTGCCCGTATTGCCAGGAAGGCGCGGGCGTAGGAAAAACAGTCGCGGCAGGAAATGTGGGAAAAACGGTCGCGGCGGTACCCGGGCACGGCGCAGGAGATGCCGATCGGGGAAAAACCGTAGGGATCATCCAGAAGAAAATCGGGATCGATCCGGCGGTCGGCTTTTTGGTCTGCATTGAAGGGCCGCACCGCGGCGAAGACTTCAAGCTGTGTGCAGGCCGGAACTTCATCGGCCGAGCTTCCGCGATGGATGTGGCGCTGGTGGATGACGATACCGTCTCCAGAGAAAGCCATGCGCTTGTTTCATATGATGCGAAGCATAACCGGTTTACGCTTTCTCCCGGGCAGGGACGCGGAATCACCTATTGCAATGATGAGCAGATAGAAGTGGCCCAGCCGATCCATGCATACGATATTATAGAAGTTGGGAAAAGCCGTCTGCTGTTCCTGCCGCTGTGCGGCGATAAATTCCGCTGGGACGATGAGACGCAGGACGGAGAGTGATAAATGGAACGGGTGATTGCGTGGTTGAACACGCCTTTGACAGAGGACGGCGCGTTCCGGTTGTGGATGCCGGCGGCAGCATGCCTGCTGGTTATCATCATCGTTCTGATCGTCCTGCTCAGAAAACGGAAAAAAAGAAAAGATAAAGGGAAAGAGCAAGAGACAGAGCAAGAGACAGAGCCTGTTACGGAACATCCGGATATCAAGCCGATTCTTGAGATAGCCAATCTTCAGGGACTTGGCAAACGGGAGGAGCAGCAGGACGCTTTCGGCGCGAGCCTGTTGAATAATTATGAAAGCAATGGGCTGCTTACGGTGCTGTGCGACGGAATGGGCGGTATGGCGGAAGGCGGTATGATCGCATCGCAGGTTGTGGCGGATATTCTGGATGCTTTTCCTTGGCAGGGCGACAACGTACCGAAAGAAAAGATCGGCGCGATGAGCGCACGCGTTTACCGCCAGTTCCGCGGCCAGGGGGGGACGACGCTCGTAGCGGCGCTGGTAAAAGACGGAAATCTCTCTTTCTGGTGCGTAGGCGACAGCGACCTTTTCCTGCTGCGCGAAGGAAAGATTTATGCGCTGAACATGAGGCAGGAATATAAAAACGACCTTTTGCTCCGCGCAGTGGAAGGAGCGTTCCCGCCTGAAGAGGCGTTTGCCGACCATCAGGCTGCGGCGCTTTCCGAATATATCGGTAAAGAGCAAGTGATATGCGAACAAACGCGTAAGCCGCTGCTCCTTCTGCCGGAGGATACGCTGTTGCTTTGTTCGGACGGAGTAAGCGATACGCTGACACTGGCGCAGCTCCGGGAAGCGATGGCTCTTCCGCCCGCTCAATGCTGCGGGAAGCTGGAGCAGGATATCCTTTCGGCGGATATGCCGAATCAGGATAATTATACGGCGATTGCCGTAAGATATCACGGAAAAGTAATGGAGGAACATAAAGATGGAAGCGAAGAAGAAAACATCGGCTAAGAAAGTTTTGGCAATCGTCATGTTCTGCGTGGTTGCGTTAAGCTGCGTGCTGTGCGGGATAGCGGCGGTTGGAACCATGAGCATGACGCCCGCGCAGGCGCGGAACGGCGTGGCTTATGTAGAGCAGGTATTGTATGACGCCTCTGGCAGTCCTGTGGCTGCCGGCAGCGGAACATGCTGGGCGGTCGGCAAGCCGGGAGAACCCGTGGAATATTTTATAACGAACGGACATGTCGTGCAGTATGCATATGTCATCCCAAAACAGGATCCGTCGTACAGAGGAAATGTAACAGTAGTTTATTCCGGTGCGGAAAATGATTTTGTAGATGCGCAGATCGTATACTATTCCGGACCGAGTGAAAAAGATATTGCAATCTTGAAGGTTCCCAGCCCCACGGATAAGCGTATCCCGCTTTCGCTCAGGCCGTCTGACACTGTCCAGCCGGGAGAAACGGCGTATGCCCTCGGCTTTCCGGGCGTATCGGACACGCTGGCGGAAAATATCCGCTATGACGTAGAGGACGTTACCATCACGGACGGTATTATCAGCAAACGCGTGTCGGTCACGGGGACGGAATACGAGGCATTCCAAATGAACGTAGACATCAATCCGGGCAACTCGGGCGGACCGCTTGTGGATGCTGCGGGGAACGTGATCGGCGTGAATACCTCGGGACTCGTTACTCAGATTGGTTCGACAGAACAATCGGTCGAGATTGGTACCAGCGTCAACTACGCCAGCGTGGCGGATCAGCTGATCCGTATTTTAGATGAGGAACGCATTGAATATACGCTGGTGGGCGAAGGGAACTGGATGCTGTATACGTTTGGCGCGGTCGGCAGTGTGGCGCTCATTCTTGGAATCGTTTTTCTGATCGCAGGCCGGAAAAACGCGCCGTCTGCGGCAGCGGCAGGCGCTGCCGGCGGGTCGTCTGCTGGCAAACCGGCCAAAAGCAGCCCAGCAGGCAGAAAACCAGTGCTGCGCGGCGTGACGGGAAGATATGCAGGCCAGAGCTTTGACCTGTCAAAAGGCAAGGTTACGCTTGGACGCGATCCAAACCGCTGTAATATCGTGTTTGACAAAAATACACCGGGTATTAGCGGAACCCATTGCGAGGTATCCTATGACGCGAACAACGATTGCTTCCTGCTGACGGATAACGGCTCCACTTACGGAACATTTCTTGGAAACGGGAAGAAGCTGCCCGCATCCGTTCCCGAAAAGCTGGCGGCAGGCGATACGTTCTATCTGTGCGATAACGCAAACCGCTTCCTCGTGGCAAAGGAGTAAAAAATGGCAGCATATTGTTTGGAAAACGGGAAGGTCCGGGAGGCATACGGCGGGTATGCCTCCCGTGAATATGCGGGAATATATCACATGAGCGCCAACGGAGAGTTCCGCAGAGAGGAGCATATTCCGGTATTGAAGCCGGGAGAAGGCTTGCTGGCGCACAGTGAAGGGTTTTATGTCGAACCGCTGGAGATACAGGTGGATTTTCTGAAAGCATCCGGCGCGAAGCGATGGCTGGAATATCTGGCGCTGCGCCATATAGACCGCGTACGCTATCTGGATGAAAACCTGTGGGTATTGGCAGAAATCAGGGAGGAAGAGGTATGAATCCGGAAAAGATATGTTATGGCTGTTTCCGGGAAAAAGGTCCGGGCGTCTGCCCGTATTGCGGCTATGGCGACACGGAGGAGCAACCATTTTTGGCGTTGCCGCTGGGGACGATCTTAAACGGACGATATATGACGGGAAAGGTGCTCGGAGTGGGAGGCTTTGGCATCACATACCTCGGGTACGACCTGTCGCTGGAAATCAAAGTAGCGATTAAGGAATATATGCCGTCCGGTATGGCAACGCGGTATAAGGATGGATATACGGTCGCCCTCACAGGACGCGTGGAAAAAGAATACGCAGCCGGGATGGAACGGTTCGTAGACGAAGCGCGGATTCTTGCCAAGCTGCAACACCTGCCGAATATCGTATCGGTACAAAACTATTTTAAAGAAAATAATACGGCGTATTTCGTAATGGAATACATCGAGGGCATGAGCCTGAAGGAATATCTTGCAGCGCATGGAGGGATGATTCCCTATACGGAGGCGCTGGCGATTCTGCTCCCGGTTATGGAGGCGCTGTGCGAGGTGCATTCCATGAACCTGATGCACAGGGACATCAGCCCGGACAATATTTATATTACGGCGTCGGGGGAAAGCCGACTACTTGATTTTGGCGCGGCGCGTTTTTCAATGGGAGACAACAAAAGCGTATCCGTCATCTTAAAACACGGATACGCGCCGGAGGAGCAGTATTCGAGCCACGGGAACCAAGGCCCATGGACGGATATCTACGCGATGGGCGCAACGCTCTACCGCTGTATCACGGGGGCGGTACCGCCGGATTCTATAGAGCGTATCCATAACGATACGATCCGGAAACCATCGGAAATGGGCGTAAGCCTGCCTGCAACCATAGAAACAGCGGTCATGAAAGCGTTATCTGTTAAAGCTGAGGACAGGTATTCGAATATGCGCGCATTTATCGATGCGCTTACAGGGAAGAAGACGGCTCCAACCGCAGAGCGGGCAGGGAACATGACGCGGCGTACGGAAGAACCGGTTCCGGCTTCCGGCAAAAGCGGCGGATTTTTAGAGATGCTGAAGACAAATCCGCTCATACGGTGGCTGATCGTAGGGGCGGCAGCGGCAGTCGTTGTATTTGCCGTTATTTTCCCGGCGGCAGGTATATATGGCGGAAAGGACATCCCTGCCGCTACAGAGGGATCGGATCCCCCTGCCGCTACGAATGGATTCACGCCGTCCGCCGCCGGAACCCCTTCACCGCCTGAAACGGATATACCCGGCGAAGGAATGAAGACTTATGATATCAGCGGTTACGGTGCAGCGCTCACAGTACCGTCCGATTGGGAGGAAGCGGCGGATACATGGACGTTTACATCGCCGGATAAGGCCATGTCCGTTTCTGTCGAACTATTCTATTATCAGGAATATATGGCGTGCTATTCTGTCGATGATATCGAAAGCAATGTGGAACATATTGCGGCGGCAGCTGCCAAAAACATTGCGGGAGAAGGGGCAGCCTATGAAGTGCGCACGGCAGGAGCACAGCAGCTTAGCGGAGCGCCTGCCTATCAGATTGATTTGCGCCTGACGGACGCAAATAACGCGCAGATAGACACGGTCGTTTTATCTACCGCAACACAAAACGGATTCGGTATGTATATGATTACAGGAATTTGCCCGGCAAACGATGAACAGGCCTACTCCACGCTTCGCGGATATATGGATACTTTTCGTGTAACCGCTCCTGCCGATACAACGCTCGCACTGTATGAAAACAGCGAGCTCGGTATCAAATTCATGTATGATACGGAGCTTACGCCCGCGCCGGAGGTTACCTCTGATACGTCCGGGGGAGCTCAGTGGCATTCTGTGATAATGAATCCGATTGCAGAGGATACCACGCAGGGAGTAGAAGTAAACGATGTGACTCCTCTTGGTTTAGGCAGTTCTGCCAAAGAAGTGAGCGATGCTGTGCACGCCGCCGCAGTGCAGCAAGGAACACAAATAAGCGGACCTTACCAAGAAGTGTGGGGCGGTGTAGAGTGGACAATTCTGGAACAGAAGAGTGAAGGGAGAACCATGCACATGGGATTTGCGGACATCGGCGGAAAAGTGATGAATGTAATGATGCTTGCAGAAGAAGCCAATCTCACTTTAATGCAGGATGTGATGGATTGTACGCTGTCCTCGCTGCGTTTGATATGACGGACAGAAAAGAAAGGAAATGAAATATGGCGGTGCTCAAAAAAACAGTAAACTGTCCGCGCCGAATGACGGTCTATGCGATTTTTGACGTGTTGGATAAACTAAGCAGCGTCTATGAGCAGGAGCTGGCGGGAGATATTACGGCGCGTGTGAACGTGTTTGACAATCTGAACGATTTTGCGCTTGCTGTAACGCAGCAGGGGGATTCTTCCATTATACACATTTCTCTGCTTCATCCGGCGGCAGGGCTGACGGAACAGGGACAGCAGAGGGCTCTTGGCTTTCTGATGGACAGCATTGTTCAGCATATTGAAAATGAAGCGAACACTATGACAGACAAAAGGGAGGAAGCAAGATGAATACAGAAAAAATGTGTTACGGATGCTTTCGAGAGAAAGAACCGGGGGTATGCCCGCATTGCGGATATGACGAAATGAAGGGCCAGCCGTTTTCGGCTCTGCCGCCGGGAACTATATTGAACGGGCGGTATGTTGCAGGCAAGGCGCTTTCGCAGGAAGCGTCAGCGATCGTTTATGCCGGATATGACTTAAAGCTGGAAGCTGTGGTAGAGATCAGGGAATATATGCCGCAGGGCATAGCCGCGCGCGGAGAGGACGGCTATGTGGTGGAGCCGATAGAAAGCGCAGCGCAGGAGTATCGGGACGGGCTTGAGCGGTTCCAGCATGAAATGCGGACTGCGGCAGGCGGCAGCCGGACAGATGGCATGACCGTGCAGGATTGTTTCAGAGAAAACGGGACGGCATACGCCGTCCTGCAAGGCACAGGAGACAGCGGGAAAACGGGATCGATCGAACAGCGCGTAACGGCGGGCGTTACGGAACGAGCTGCGAACCTGTCTACCGTGCAGGATGAAAAACGGGAGAATGGATTTTTGAAGATAATGAAGGAGAACGCCCTTTTAAGATGGCTTATTATTGGGGCTGCTGCTGCCGTGGTGGTATTTGCGGTGATATTCCCGGCAGCCGGGGTATACGGCGGAAAAGAACTGTCGTCTGTACCGGGTGAGGACACCGTACCGTCCACGACGCAGGAGGCGTCTGTTCCGTCCGCTGCGCCGACAATAACGCCCACGCCCGAAAAAACGCCAGAACCCACACCGTCCGCACCGGAAATGGTGAAAACGGATTTGGGCAACCTCAGCGCTTCCATAGACATCCCGGCCGGCTGGACGGAAGACGCGGAATCGTGGACGTTCACGAACCCGGAAGGGACGATTTCGCTGTTTATGGAATTCTATGACTATCCATACGCCGCCCCCATCTATTCCATGAGCGATATAGAAGCGAATATTGATGCGCTCGTGAGCAGCAACGTGCAGGCGGTGGTGGGAGAAGGCAGCAGTACGATCCTTGCAACGGAACGGCATGAAGCGAACGGAACGCAGGGGATACGTACGGATCTTACCGTAACTACCGCGGAGGGCAGTGTCGGCATGTCTCTGCTGTATGCAGAAGGGAAAAACGGATTCGGATGCTATTTGATCGGCGGGATGTACCCGCCGGACGATGCATATTCCTATTCCATCGTCCGCAGCGCGATGGACTCCTTCACAGTAAACGGCGCGGCCATGACGGATTCAGCGTTATTTACGGACAGCAGGCTCGATTTCAAATTCCTCTATGATACGACAGTGGTTCCGGACGGCGTGGAAGTGACCGAAATGGTGATGAACGACAGCGGAGAGCATTTCTATGCGGCATTCCTGTATCCCGTGTCCGGAAACAGAAATATTGTGGTCGAGGTGGAGAACGGAAGTCCGGCAGGCGCGACGGCGGCAGAGGTGCTGGAAAAGCTGAGCGGAGCTTTTACGGCAAGCTATCCGAGCCACACGGTTGGGGAACCGGCAACCAACGTGGCTGGCGGCGTGGAGTGGCAGACGCGCAGTTATCTGACAAATATTGACGGAACGGACTATGTGTTTTCGTTTTCGGCGGCGGATATTGGCGGCAAGCCTTACGTGGTAGGGATTAAAACAGACGAAGCGAACCAGCAGACGGCAACGCTTGCGGCGACGGACATTTTACAGACGCTGCGCCCGGTATGACCGGGGACGGTTTTATATGGAAGGAGCGAGGAACGGCATGAAACGGAAAAGTGTGCTTTGCATCATACTTTGCATATTGATGGTAATAGCGGCGGCAGGATGCGCCCCGAAGCCGGGGCAGTCTGGCAGTACGACGAACGGTGGAACGGATTCCGCCGCGCTTCTTCCGCAGCAGACGGTGGCAATCCCGCAGGAGTCTGCGCCCGAAGAATCCGCGCCGCAATATACGCTGCCGCCTGCGCCCGAAGAAACGGTGGAGCCGGCAGAGGAAGCTACCCCTGGAAACGCACCTGAAGAAACAGCGGAACCGAGCCGAGCAGCGGGACTGGACTGGCTGGATTTTGCAGGAAAGGCGATGGAGCCGGAAGAGATTGCTTCTATGTTGGGGGAGACGTATCGGGACGGCGAAGGGCTTGCAGGAGGCGGAAGCGATGCGACCTATACCTGCCGCGATACTTCATTCCGTCTGCTCCAAACGGACGGCGCGCGGTTGGTTGTGGAGGTAGCGCAGAGGAGCGCGGCTTCTCCGGTTTCCATCGGAGGCGCGTCCGTCGGGATGGACGCCGTGCAGGCACAGGGCGCGTTGGAAGCGGCGGGATATGCGCAGAACATGGATATCTGGAACGGGAATGCGAACCTGTATTTTGAGAAAACCGACGCGCAGGGCGTTCTGTGCTTCGTGGAGCTTCAGATCAGCGGAGATACGGTTGCGCAGGCGCGCGGGCTGTGGGGAGCGGCTGCAGAAGAAGAGAGAGCATCGCTCGCCTGACCGAAGCAAGCAGAATAAAACGGGGAACGCAGGGCAAAAAGAGAAAGCGCCCCGCGTCCGCATAGGGAGAAAGCGCATGAAACGATTATTTGCTGTGGCAGCGGTACTGCTCATTCTGTGCCTGCCGTCGTTCGGATATGCGGAAGAGGAAGAACCGGAATTTGTGATGAACGATTACCGGCGGGAAATTACGGTATATGAAAACAACGTCTGCCTGGTGCAGGATGCGATGACCGTTACATTTCTGGAAGAGGCGCACGGTTTATGGGTCGATATTCCATTGAGGTGGAGTACAACGCGCGAATCGGGAGGAAGGACCTATACCAACACCTATGAGGCGGAGGTTTCGGAAGTCCGGGCAGACCGAGAAGCGGAAATGGAACGCGTGGGAGACGATATCATCGTGAGAATCGGCAGCCCGGACACCTATGTGAACGGGCAGCAGACCTATTTCATCAGCTACCTTTACGATATTGGCGACGATGGAATCAAGGAATTTGACGAGTTCTACTATAATTTGATTGCACCCAGCTGGGATGCCCCAATCGAGCATTTTTCGTTTGCTGTATATATGCCGAAAAGCTTCGACGCGGAAAAGATCGGGTTTTCCATCGGAAGAGCCGGACAGGAGGGATATCGCGAGGGAGAGCTTGTCTATGGTGTGGACGGCAATACGGTTTATGGAGAATTGACGCGCGGCATAGCTCCGCTTGAAGGAGTTACTATGCGCATGGAGTTGCCCGAGGGATATTTTGTAAACGAACGCTGGAGGATCGAGCCGGCATATATCATGATGGCGATCGGAATCGGGATAACCGTCGTGCTGGGCGGGTTGCTGGCAACGCTTGGCAAACGGAAGAAGGCGGTTGCCACGGTGGAGTTTTATCCGCCAATCGGGATGACTCCGGCAGACGTTGGCTATGTCGCGGACGGCGAAGCAGACAGTAAAGATGTGGTGTCCCTGCTGATTTATTGGGCGGATAGGGGCTATATTGAGATCCATGAGCTGGAAAAGCGCAACTTAGAGCTGCGCAAGCTTCGCGGCCTGCCCGAGCAGGCAAACGATTATGAAAAGCTGCTGTTTGACGAAATATTCGAGAATGGAGATTCCAATACTGTTTTTGATATGCAGTTTAAGATGCATGAAACAGTAAAAGAAGTTAAAGGAATGGTCAGGCGCAAATACGGAAGCGGGGAAAAACGCATATTTGAGCCAAAATCGCTTCAATACCATCTGTTTGCACGGCTACTGTTTCCCGTACCGGCTTTGCTGATGACGCTCTGCCGTACAAACGTTTCATTGTGGGACTGTATAATGTTCGTGATAATGTTTTGGCCGCTCTGTTTTATAGCAGGAGGATACTTTGACTCTACCATGAAAAAAGCATCGTCTATGCGAAAATTGCGGCGGACGGGAATATTGGTCATTTCCGCAGCCATGGCTGCGGGATGCTGTATCATGCCGGGCTGGGCGATGTTCCTCCGCGTTGGCTGGCCAGCGATTGTGGCGTCGGCCTGTTCGCTCCTGATTCTGCTGTTTTTGCCATATTATGAACGGCGGACGGAACAGGGAAGACAGTGGGAAGGAAAAATACTTGGCTTCCGGCAGTTTCTGGCGGCGGCGGAAGCAGAACGAATAGGTATGCTGGCAGGAGATGATCCACGGTATTTTTACGATATCCTTCCCTACGCTTATGTTTTGGGTGTGAGCGATGAATGGGCGAAGCGATTTGAGGGGATAGCTATGTATCCGCCGAACTGGTATTACGGTCCGGGCGATGGGACGTTCTCAGCGGCGCTCTTTATGGGGCGAATGACACGGCATCTTAATTTTGCGGCAAGCAGCATGGCGCTTTCTCGTTCTTCGCGGAGAGGCGGTTCTTCCGGAGGAGGTTTTTCCGGCGGCGGAGCGGGCGGAGGCGGCGGAAGCTGGTAAGCCTGTCTGCGGCTGCCTTTGTTTCGGAGAAACCAATAGGATGCGATATGGAGGAAAAGAAAATGAAAGGAAAAGAAAAATGCAGGATTTTAAAGGAAATACGGCAGAGAATAGCCGATGAGAACGGGATCGAATATGCAACACGGGAATGCGGATTCCATGGCGAGTGTAAAGGAACGTGTCCGCGTTGCGAAGCGGAGGTACGGTATTTGGAAGAACAGCTTGAGCGGCGCCGGAAGTCGGGAAAGCGTGTTGCCGTGGCCGCGCTGGCGGCAGGGTTGGCGCTGGGCGCTGTGAGTTGCGCTGGAATCGAGCCTTTGATCGGAAGGGGATGCGCGCCCTCGGAAGGTTATTATGAGACGACGGGCGCGGTGGACGAAGATACGGAAGACGAATGGGTGGTGCTTGAGGGAGAAGTCCCGGCGGACAGTATGGAAGATGAATGGGAAGAAGAGTAAAAGGATCGTATTCCCTGCAATTGCTTTGGCGCGGCACCGGATGGCAACGGACGGCGTAGGCGTAACGACGCTCGCAGCAGCTTACGGTTGCCCGCTCCGGTGCCGGTATTGCTTGAATCCGCATTCATGGCGCGCAGGGACAAAGATGCATGAATATACGCCGGAAGGGCTGCTGGACAAGGTAAAAACGGATGACCTGTATTTCCTGGCGACAGGCGGCGGTATTACATTTGGCGGTGGAGAACCGCTGCTTTATCCGGAGTTTATCAAGCGGTTTCGCGCCATTGCGCCCGCAGGATGGAAACTGAATATAGAAACTTCCCTTCATGTCCCGGCAGAATCTGTTATCAAGGCGGCGTGGGCGGCGGATTGTATGATAATAGACATAAAGGACATGGATAATAAGATTTATAAACGCTATACAGGGCAAAATGCTGAAGTTATGAAGAAAAACCTTATCATACTTCGAAATACGATCGATAGGGAGAATGTCCGCATCCGTATCCCCCTGATTCCGAACTATAATACGGAACACGATCAAGAAAACAGCGCAGATATGCTTCAAAAGATGGGGTTCTCCAACTTAGAATTTTTTCGGTATATCATAAAACAATCGGAAAGGCCAAATGAAGAACAAATGAACATACCAAATCAATGTAGATTCAAATGATTTAAAGATTACTTTACGCAGTTGCCCTAACCAACAGAAAAGAAAAAATGCTATTGTGGCAATAAATTGTTTTATGCAGAATATAGAAATAGCGGTTTGAAAGAACCGCCATTTTTGTTTTGTCATAAATCTTGGGAATATGTTTACTGTCGACTTCGGGCCGACTTGGCTCGAAGCAAAGCGCGGGCAAAACCGTTGCCGCTCCCCACCGCCCTTTGTTCAATTTTTTTGTTTTCTCAACACTCAAAATTGAATGGAGGTCAATGAAATGATGAAAATCAACCTGAAAGACTTTTATCCGTGGTACACGCATGATGAATATGTGGAAATTTCTGATGAGATCGCCGTGGAACTATTGACAAACAAACGGCATGAAAGTGCGCAAAAGCGGCGGATCTATTATAACAAAGCGCAATATTCTCTTGACGCTGGATATTTTGGCTTGGAACTCAGAACATCATTCACAGCAAAATCTCCGTATGAAGTCTTGGAATTTAAGGAAATGTTCTGCAATCTTTGTTGTGCACTTAATTCTCTGCCAGATATTCAGGCCAGACGTATCGAAGCGCGTTTTCTGTTCGGGATGAGCATACATCAAATCGCGAGAGCAGAAGGAGTTACAAAAGGTTCGGTGAGCATTTCTATCAAAAGGGGGTTAGCATCTATGAAAAAATTTTTTGAAAATATATATTAAAGTGTCAAACAAACATCCCTCATTTCTCACTATATAGTGAAGATGTATTTTTTATCTGCTGGCGTCGGATAAAGCAGACCGGAGCATTTTTTGCCCTGCGGCAAATGGAAATAAATATGTCCGGCATTTATCCTGCACATCGAGCCAACCTGGCCCGATGTGCATATCAAGAGCACGGGCGGCGCTTCTGCGTTGCCCGTTTCCTTTCCCCGGCAAACATAAGGGGGTAAAAATATGCTGCAATGCAACGACACTTCAAGGGATAAGCATAACACAGAAATATTAGTTGAACAATTTGCCAGTTACACGATAGACGGGCAACGTTTTGACGTGGAAAGGATTTTTAAGGACGACGCCAACTGTTCCCTCGGCGCGTTGCTGCTGCGGCTGATAAAAGCTGAAACAGAGCCCTTTTAAGGCGGCGACATCCTTTACGGGTTTGCCGAAAAAGCGGTATAATGATACTGTAAATACTGCTTTTTCGGTTGCGTGAAAGGAGGAAAAATGACAAGACCGAAAAGCTGGGACGACAGGGAGCAGACCTGCGCTATCTATCTACGCATAAGCCGTGACGATAAAGGGCTTGACGAGAGTTACAGCATCACGAACCAAAGGAAATTGCTGACGCGCGCGGCAAAGGAAAAGGGATTTACAAGTATCATTGAATTTATGGACGATGGGATCACTGGTACAGACCGTGACAGGAAAGAATTTGTGAGAATGATCGCGGAACTGGAAAAGGGATGTATCGGGACCGTCATTGTCAAGGACTTATCCCGGCTGGCCCGCGACCATATTCGTGCCGATACACTAATCGAAGAATTTTTCCCGGAACATGACATTCGCTTGATCGCTGTTTCCGAGGGATTGGATACCGATAACGGCGAAGATGAGTTTATACCGTTCCGCAATCTGATGAACGAATGGTATGCGCGGGATATTTCCAAAAAACGCAGGCTCACTAACACGGTCAAGGTCAATTCCGGTATTCCCCTGTCGCTTCCGCCTTATGGGTATATGAAAGACGCCAACGATCCTACACGGTGGCTGATAGACGAGGAAGCGGCAGCCGTTGTCCGCAGGATATATAATATGTGGTTGTCCGGTATTGGCAGCGAACAGATTGCCAGGGCGTTGGAGGAAGATATGATTTTGCGCCCCATGCACTATTGGAAAAGCAAAGGACTGAACAGGGGCGGAAAATTTGATCCTGAAAATCCGTATAAATGGAAATCCTCAACAGTTATAAAGATACTTTCCCAACAGGAATATTGCGGCGACGTTATCAACTTCAAGACCTATTCCAAGTCATTCAAGCTAAAACGGCGGCTCGTAACAAGCGAAGAAAACCGGGTGATATTCAAGGACAATCACGAGCCCATTATTGAGCGTGCAGTTTGGGAAAGAGTGCAGGAAAAACGCGGCAAGGCCCGGAAACGCAAAACAAACGACGGCGTAAAGAATATGTTTTCCGGCCTTGTAGTGTGCGCTGATTGCGGGAGCAACCTGTGGTTCCATTTTAACCAGAATAATCCCGCTATACAGTATTTCAACTGCTCCAACTACAAGGGCAACAGAGGGACTTGCAGCGCAACGCATCATATCAGGGTGGATTTCTTGGAAAGGATCGTGCTCGGCGAAATCAGGCGGTTGACGCAGTTTGTAAATAAGCATGGAAATCAATTTATAAAGGCGGCAATCGGATTTACGCAGCAGGCGGAGGAAACCTTGCGCAAACGCAAAGAGCGTGAATTACAGGCAAAAAAAGCGCGCGACCGTGAATTGGATAAAATCTTTAACCGCTTATATGAAGATAATATCTCCGGCAAGATAGACGATGCGCGGTTTATGAAAATGTCAGCGCAATATGCAAAGGAGCAGGCCGCGCTGGCGGAACAACTAAAGAAGCTGGCAAAGGAACTGGATGAATTGGAAAACAGGGACGCAGACGTTTCCTCCTTTGTAAAGGCACTGCAAAAATATACCCATGTCCGGAAATTGACGGAACGGATGTTAAACGAACTGATAGAGCGGATCGAAGTATTCCACGCGGAAAGAACAGAGAACGGGGAGCGCAGGCAGCGAATACGGATCGTTTATAACTGCTTGGGCTCCATAGAAATTCCAGACCTGCCGGATATCGCGGACTGCCATGTACAGTTTCAAGCCCGCAAGGGTGTAGAAATAAAGTATTCACAAGTGGAACAGGCCGTATAAAGAAAAAGAGTGTTCTTACAAACTCAAATTCTGTAAGAACACTCGGACTGGTCTGGGTGAGAGGATTTGAACCTCCGACCCCCTGAACCCCATTCAGGTACTCTACCAAGCTGAGCCACACCCAGACGATTTATTTTTAATACCATAATATTTTATCAAATTTTTTCTGCATATACAATCCCTTTCTGGATAAAATTATTGTATGGGCCGGAAGCGCCTATGCTGCTCCCTGCGAAAAGGAAAAGAAAATTACGATCACTTCAAAAAACGCAATAATTGTAATAACGGAAAACAATATCATATAATATTGAAATTTCGTTTTAACTGCCGTCTTACAATATATACACCAGTATTGAAAAGATTTTATCTCCCCAACTGATAATAATAATGCCTGCAAACAAGGGAAAAGGAATATCAAGGCCTTATCCGCATAGCCATCCGGCATGCTGCCGCTGAAATGTACGACAATATTCTCAGGAAGAAACAGAAACGAGATAAATGCGGCGGCTAAACATCCTACCGTGATAGCCCATGCTTTTTTGTTGCTTTGGTGAATGAGGCGCAAATAAATATCCTCCTTCCAATTTGCTTTGTCTGCAAAAATAATATACTGATCCCGGTAAGAAAGCAACTGCTTTGTAAAAGAAAACAGGGGATTTGAACCGCAAAAAGGAAAAAAACGTTCATTGATTGCCGCGCTTCTAAAGCTTTCTGTAAGAATGCTGCTTATGCCCGCTTATGCAAAAGTATAGAAACCGGTCAATAAGACTTGTTGACAGAAATGGAAAGACGTATAATAAGACGTAACATAAAAAATAAGGGGAAGGGGAACAAGAGAGATGTATGATGTAGTAGCGCTCGGAGAAGTACTGATCGACTTTACGCCGAATGGAACAAACGATCAGGGCATGGCGCTGTTTGCGCGGAATCCGGGCGGCGCTCCGGCCAATGTATTGGCTATGAATACAAAGCTCGGTGGAAAAACTGCTTTCATAGGAAAGGTCGGCAGGGATGATTTTGGAAGCTTTTTGATCAGCGTCATGAATGGGAACGGAATCGATACGCAGGGCGTCGTACAGGATGGGAGCGTTAATACGACGATCGCTTTCGTACATTTAAACGAGTGCGGCGACCGGTCGTTCAGCTTTTACAGAAAGCCGGGGGCGGATGTGATGCTGCGCAAGAGTGAAATAGAATGGAGGCTTATCGATGAATGCCATACTTTCCATTACGGCTCCCTTTCATTTACGGATGAGCCCTGCCGGAGTGCTGCACATGCCGCGATCTGCTATGCAAAAGAGCGCGGAAAGCTCATGAGTTATGACCCGAATTACAGGCCGTTTTTATGGGATACAGAGGAACGGGCAGTGCAGGAAATGCTGTGGGCTCTCCCGATGACGGACATCCTAAAGGTATCGGAAGAAGAGATGCAGCTTCTTACGGGAGAAAGCCGTCTTGAGGCGGGCGCCCGCAAGCTGATGGAGCAAGGGCCGCGAATCGTACTTGTATCCCGCGGAGAATATGGTTCTTTTTATTGTGCCGCCTGCGGAACCGGACAGGTGCCTGCGTTCCGGGTGCATGCAGTGGATACGACCGGTTCGGGCGATGCATTTTTAGGTGCGGTGCATTACAGGCTGCGGGATAAGGCGGCGGACGAGCTGGACGGATTGTCTCAAGAAGAGCTGGAGGACGTTCTGGACTTCGCAAATGCGGCAGGAGGTCTTACGGCTACCAAGCGCGGAGCGATTCCTTCCATGCCTACGCTGGCTGAGATAGAAGCCTGTCGGGGGAGTATGACGAGAAACAGAATGGAATCAATAAACGAATAGAATATTTACGGGCCAGAGTGCTTATGGAAATGAGGGGAACCATGGGAAAATATACGATTGGTATCGATTACGGCACGCTTTCCGGCCGGGCAGTTTTAGTAGATGTTGCGGATGGCCGGGAAGTAGCGTCGAGTGAATTCAAATATCCGCATGCAGTAATGGACGAAGCGCTCCCGTCCGGGAGAAAATTAGGGGTAGACTGGGCCCTGCAGCATCCGCAGGATTATCTTGACGTCCTCTATCATACGATACCCGAGGTGCTGCGGGAAAGCGGTGCAGATGCAGAAGATATAGTTGGAGTGGGGATCGATTTTACGGCATGTACAGTATTGCCTGTGAAAAAAGACGGAACGCCGTTATGTTTTTTGCCGGAATATCAGGACGAGCCAAATGCCTATGTGAAATTGTGGAAGCATCATGCCGCGCAGAACAAAGCAAACCGGATCAACGAGACGGCCGAAAAACGCGGCGAGAAATGGCTGGCACGCTATGGCGGAAAAATATCATCGGAATGGCTGTTTGCAAAAATATGGCAGATATTGGATGAAAGCCCGGAGGTCTATGCGGCGATGGACCGCTTTATCGAAGCGGCGGATTGGATCGTATGGCAGCTGACCGGAGTGGAAACGCGTAACTCCTGTACGGCAGGATATAAGGCGCTGTGGCATAAGAGGGGAGGATATCCGCCGCGGGAATATTTTGCGGCCCTTGATCCGCGGCTTGAACATGTGGTTCAGGAAAAGCTGGGAACGGAGATACTGCCGCTCGGGAGCCGGGCGGGCGGACTCACGCCGGAGATTGCGGAAAAAACGGGGCTTGTTCCCGGAACAGCGGTTGCGGTGGGAAATGTGGACGCGCATGTATGCGTTCCGGCGGTCAAAATCTGCGGAGCGGGAAAAGTGCTTGCGATCATGGGAACTTCTACCTGCCACATGCTGCTTTCCGAACAGGAGCAGGCCGTGCCGGGTATCTGCGGCTATGTAGAGGATGGAATACTGCCGGGCTTCTATGGATATGAGGCGGGGCAATCCTGCGTAGGAGACCATTTTGCATGGTTTGTGAAAAATTGTGTGCCGGAGAGCTATGTGGAACAGGCACAAAAAGAGGGCCTCGATATCCAAGTATATCTGCAAAAGCTGGCAGGCAAGCAAAAGGCGGGAGAAAGCGGGCTTTTGGCGCTTGACTGGTGGAATGGAAACCGCTCGGTCCTCGTGGATGTGGACCTTACCGGAATGATGCTGGGCATGACGCTGCAGACAAAGCCGGAGGAAATGTATCGGGCCTTGGTGGAAGCGACGGCATTCGGTACGCGCACGATCATAGAGAATTTTGAAAAGAACGGCGTACCTGTCGATGAATTTTATGCTGCGGGCGGCATTGCGGAAAAAAGTCCGTTTATGATGCAGATCTATGCAGACATCATTCGTAAGCCGATCCGCATTTCAGGAAGCAAGCAGGGATCGGCTCTGGGCGCGGCGATTTTTGGCGCAGTCGCAGCGGGGAGCGAGGCAGGAGGATATGACAGCATATTTGAGGCTGCTGAAAAAATGGGGAAATTAAAAGACGTCGTTTATATGCCGAATGAAGATGAAACAAAAACATACGACCTCCTTTATGCGGAGTATACACGGCTTCATGACTATTTCGGAAGAGGCGGAAACAACGTTATGAAGACGCTGAAGAGGATAAAAAAGGAACATGAGGGATGAACTGAAGCAAAGAGTTTATGAAGCAAATATGCTGCTTCCCAAATATGGTCTCATCACATTTACGTGGGGCAACGTATCGGAACGTGAGGGAGATATCGTTGCGATCAAGCCGTCCGGCGTGGAATATGACATGCTCCGGCAGGAAGATATCGTACTTGTGGATTTGGAAGGAAAGGTCTTGGAGGGAGCGCTGCACCCCTCCTCGGACCTCGACACGCATTTGGAGCTGTACCGGAATTTCGAAAGTATATCCGGTATAACACACACGCATTCCGAGTGGGCGACCGCATGGGCGCAGGCAGGCTTGGATATCCCGGCCTGCGGAACAACGCATGCCGATTATATTTATGGAGATGTGCCCTGCACCCGCGGGCTTACTTCGGATGAGATCAGGGAGGATTATGAACTGAATACGGGCAGGGTGATCGTAGAAACATTTCGGGAACTGGACGCCGCGGCTATTCCCTGCGTACTGGTGAAAAATCACGGGCCGTTCACATGGGGAAAGAGTGCGGCAGAATCCGTACACAACGCAGTCGTACTCGAACAGGCGGCAAAAATGGCGTTTGTCGCAAGAGAGCTTCAAGGAAGCGGTCCTGAACGGATATCCCAGAGTCTGCTTGACAAGCATTATCTGAGAAAACATGGAAAAAACGCCTATTATGGACAGGAGCGATAGAAAAAGCCGCCTAAAGGCGGCTTTTTCCGTAAAGTAATCAAATATTCCGACGGGAGCTCTTAACTTTCGAGCAGGTGAAAGTGGTCGAAGACCCATTGTGCGTCTACTGTCTCGAAATCACCGGATAGCTCAAAGCATGGCGCTGAAAGCTCCCTGCACATTTGCTCATACAATCCAACCGGCGTTTTGAGCATAAAATCATTTCCGTCCTTTGCAAGCGCGAAAAAACTGAGGGCTTCTGAATCTGCAGCGGCAAGCAATAATACGTCCGGATCATGGATATCAAAGCGCTCCGGATTTTGCTGGATCGTCAAGACCTTGAGCAGTTCGACAGCCCGGTCGTCAAGGCCATGCTCAAAAATAAGAGCTTTCTCCCGCAGACTATGGATAGAGTATACATCGCGCAGGAAATCACCGGGCCGCGGCGCAGGCATGCTTACAGGGAGATCGGAGATATCAAATCCGCGCGGGATCAAACGAATCATAACGCGGTGCGTCTGATCGTGATAGACACATGGATAGGGGAATGTCAGTTCTGCGCCGCATGACGGACATGCGGCGCAGAAAGCTGAAAAATCAAGGATTTTTTCCGTATCCTCCAAAAGCGGGAAGGTATTGAATTCAAATCGTGCCCCGCATTTAGGACACTCGACGGATTCTTTCATGAAAGCTCCTTTCCATCAGACCTGATTTAAAGCTTGCAGTAAGTAATGGGATTGCCATGCTCCTCGATCAAGCGCCGAAGATCGGCAAAATCTAAAAATATCGTGGCCGTATTTTCGCACGGGTGCACGCCCAACGATGCTTCGCCCATGAGGTCTTCATCGATCACGACCTCTACCTCGGCTTTCTGGTCGTTCAAAATGCCGAGGGGAGTGACCGCACCGGGGGCAAGCCCCAGATATTTCTGAAGGCGCTCTTCAGAAGCAAAGCTCATGCGGGAGCCTAAAAGAGAGCCAAGCTGTTTCAGATCGACGGTCTTATTTTTATGGACGCATACGAGGAAGTGGCGCTTCCCGTTTCCGTTCCGCAGAAACAGGTTTTTGCAGACATTTCCCTGCCCGCATATCCCCGCGGCCTCCATTTCTTCTATGGTATGAACGGGAGCGTGATCGACCCTTTTATAATGGATACCTTTCCGGTCAAGAAAGGCGAAAATCTCATCTTTTGTCATAACATGCCCATTTTCTCCTTTATTTGTTACCAATCATACCATATTTTGCTGAGGAAAGCTATTATATCATGGCATTGGTATAGATGTAGGATACTGCCGGGTCTTTGCTCAAACAAAGCAGAGTATCTTTTTTGGCGCCGACCGCAAAGCCGTAGATGCGAAGTCCGTTTTCTTCTATGCTGCGGATCATTCCATCAAAATCAAGCGCGCCCGCATTCATGATCGTCATGATATCGTTGTGTTCTTTCAGATAGCGCAGCATGCTGATGAAGTGCGTTTGCATCGCTTCGCCGTTTTCAGCATCATCCCAATGCCCATCTTCTGCCGCGTTGTCCAAAAGGCTGAGCTTCGGATAAGCGTTACGGTCCCAATCGATGCATTCTCCCGCAAGCTGTGGAGAAAAGCCGACGGCATCGGAGCCGGTCAAGAAAACGCCGTTTTCATCTTCGGTATAAACACCGCACCACAGAGAACCGTAGGTAAGCTTTTTTTCTTCCAGCCACCGATAAAATGTTTCGTAATCCGTAATATCCGCAAGGGAAATATAGGCCAGATACCACTCGTCCTCGTCGAGTGCATCAAGTGCGGCATAGGCTTCTTCTTTCGTTCCGGCCGGGCCTATCAATGCGCCTCCTTCGTCTTGAAGGGAAGCAGTGGCGCCCGGCGTTCCGGCAGGCAGCAAAAAAGCATTGCCCGCAGGGGCTTTCAGAACGTTTGTATTATATAGCGTAAGCTTTCCGCGCTCCAGTGTTCCGGTCAAATCTGTGAATGTTCCCGTATAGGAGGCGACCTGCGGAATAGAGATCGTATATTTTCCATACCCTTCGCTGTCTGCGATCACCTTATTGCGGTAGCAGCCCGGGAGGAACATCTCGGTATAGACAGACAGATCAAGGCTCATGCGGTTCGTTTCACTTCCGGTCTGTGCGTTCTGACCGACGGTTTCGGTGGGATCGTAATAAAACAGAGAAACGGCGCTTGGCAGGAGAAAGATGACGCACAGCAGGACTGCTAAAATGACGGCGCCTACGATCAAACCCATTTTTATAAAAACACGGCGGATGGAGCGGTGGATCATACGAATAAATTTTTCATCCGTATCATCTTTGGCATCGTCATAGTTCTCTTTTTCTTTTTTACAGATATCGAGATCAGGAATATCGGATTCATTGAACAGATAATCGCTGATCGCGTCCTGACGCTCGATATCGGCTTCTACCTTTTTCCGGCTTTGTTCATCGAGCTTCCCGGACTTATATAACATAAGAAGTTCACGGTAAGTCATGTATTTGTACCTCCAAGTAAGACTCTCAGCTTTTGTTTTGCCCGAAATGCCAGTATACGGACATTTTCAGGCGTAGTCTGCAGGATAACCGCGATTTCCTTTTGCGACAGTCCGCCAAAATATTGCATTTGGAGGACCTCCCTTTTATTTCTATCCAAGCTGCCGAGCGCGCGGTAAAGACGCCGTCTTTCTTCGCCGGCGATCAATCGTTCCAACATAGTCTCGCTTTCATCACATATTTCATACGATTTTTCCAACGGAACATTCCGTTTCTCTCTTTTATAGTGATTGAAGTAGAGATTTCTTGCCACCATATAAAGCCACGCGCGGATATTCGAATGTTGATCTCCAAGTGAAAGAAGTGCTTTTAAAAACGTTTCCTGAGACAAGTCCTCTGCCAGTCCGGCATCCCCGCATAAGGAATAGAGGTATAGATAGATCTCTTTCCGGTAGAGGCGATAAAATCGGTTCAAAAGGCCGTGCTCCACGTTTTATCCTCCTTTCCTCAAAATATGGCGTTTGCGGATCTCGCGGGGACAATCTGTTTATATAACAACTGTATCAGAAAAATGTTACATAGAAAACAGAGAGGCGGTAGGGCTCGCGGCATGAAATGGTACAGAACAAGAGAGCGGAAGATGAAGCGGGTTGACAGAACGAAGCCGCAGCAATATAATAGAACTAATTTGAAACAGGAAATCCAGTGAGCGGAAGTAAGTAGCGGCCGAAACGGCGTGGCAGAGAGCGGGCGGCTGGTGGAAAGCCCGTGCGTACGGCGGTGGCGAATGGGTCCGTGAGGAGCAGGTGGAAATTTGAGTATACCTCGCCGTAGTTCCCGCGTTAAGGGAAAGGATATAAGCGCGTTTGCGCGCCGTATTCGCAACAAGCAGGCCGTTTGGTCTGGAATTTGGGTGGCACCACGAAGCTTTTCGTCCCTTGGGATGAAAGGTTTTTTTATTGGAAAGAAATGGCAGGAGAAAGAAACGATGGACGAAAAAGGAAGATTTGGCAGATATGGAGGTCAATATTTGCCCGAGACGCTCATGAATGCGATCATCGAGCTCGAAAAAGCATACGAACATTATAGGACGGACAAAGCCTTTCAAAAAGAACTGGAAGAGCTGCTCGCCTCTTATGCGGGGCGCCCGTCGCTGCTTTATTATGCAAAGCGGATGACGGAGGACCTTGGAGGGGCGAAAATATATTTGAAGCGCGAAGACCTGAATCATACTGGCTCGCATAAGCTCAACAACGTATTGGGACAGGTGCTGCTTGCGAAAAAAATGGGAAAGACCCGCGTCATCGCAGAGACGGGCGCAGGGCAGCATGGAGTCGCCACGGCGACAGCGGCCGCGCTGTTCGGCATGGAATGCGAAGTGTTTATGGGAAAAGAGGATACGGAAAGGCAAGCACTGAACGTATATCGTATGGAGCTTTTAGGCGCAAAGGTACATCCGGTGACGAGCGGAACGGGCACGCTGAAAGACGCAGTGAACGAAACGCTTCGGGAATGGAAAGAACGCGTTGCGGACACGCATTATGTATTGGGCTCGGTCATGGGGCCGCACCCGTTTCCGACGATCGTGCGGGATTTCCAAAGCGTGATCGGGCGTGAAGTGCGGGAGCAGATTCTAAAGACTGAGGGGAAGCTTCCGGACATGCTGATTGCCTGTGTCGGCGGCGGGAGCAATGCGATGGGGCTTTTTTATGATTTCATCGGCGATGAAAGGGTAAAAATGGTCGGCTGCGAGGCTGCGGGCCGCGGGCTTGATACGAACCGCAATGCGGCAACGATCGCAAAGGGAACGCCGGGCATATTCCATGGAATGAAATCCTATTTTTGTCAGGACGAATATGGGCAGATCGCCCCGGTCTATTCCATTTCTGCAGGCCTCGATTATCCGGGGATCGGACCGGAGCACGCATGGCTATATGATACGGGCAGAGCACAATATGTTGCCGTGACTGACGACGAGGCGGTGGAGGCGTTTGAATACCTGTCCCGTATGGAGGGTGTGATTCCTGCGATAGAGAGCGCGCATGCGGTAGCGTATGCCAAAAAAGCAGCGCCAGAGATGAAGCCGGACGAGATTATCGTTGTCAATCTTTCCGGCAGGGGAGACAAGGACGTTGCGGCGATCGCGCGGTATCGGGGGGTGGATATCCATGATTAAAACAAAGCAGGCCTTTGAAAAGGGAAAAGCGTTTATACCGTTTATCACGGCCGGAGATCCGAATCTTACTGTTACGGAGGAGCTGATTTTGGAAATGGCAAAGGCGGGAGCAGACCTGATCGAGCTTGGGATCCCGTTTTCCGATCCGGTGGCGGAAGGGCTCGTGATCCAAAAGGCAGACGAGCGGGCGCTTCTTGCGGGGACCACGACGGATAAAATATTCGATATGATCGCGCAGGTGCGAAAAAAAACAAATGTACCGTTTTCCTTTATGACCTATTTGAATCCGATCTTTACCTACGGGAGTGAGCGCTTTGTAGCGCGCTGCGGAGAGCTCGGGGTATGTGCGCTTGTGGTGCCGGATATGCCGCTTGAGGAGCGGAAAGAATTACAGCCTTATTGCGGCCGATATGGGGTAGACCTTGCCTCGCCGGTAGCGCCTGCGCCGGAAGAACGGATACAGGCGGTGGCACAGGCGGCGGAGGGATTCTTATATTGCGTGTTTCCGAATGATGAGACTATCGCATGTGCAAAAGCAGCGGGAAGCGTTCCCTGTCTATCTGTGTTTGACGCCATTTCGCCGGAAGAGGCCGGAGAAGCGGCGCGAAAAGCAGACGGAATTGTGGTGGAAAGCGCGGTTGTAGAGATCATCGGGCGATACGGACAGGAGTGTGTCCCGCGTGCCGCGGAATATGTACGTAAAATGGCGCGCGCCATACACAGCGCCGAATGAAACCCTATTCAAAAAGCGCCCGGCAAGGGCGCTTTTTCGTTTGCTGTTATGCAAGAGGCAATATTTCATATCCCTGCCCGCGCAGACAGTCGATCAATCCGGGAAGAAGCGCCGTATTGTCTGAAGAGACGGCGTGCAAAAGGATCAGTTCGCCGGGATGGATATTCTGCGTTACTTTTTCATAAGCCGCATCGGGCCCCATTTGATCGTCTGGCTCGTAATCGTAATAGGCAAAACTCCAGAAAGCGGTTTTATAGCCGAGAGCCTGTGCGAGCGCGAGGGTCTGCTGTGAATATTCGCCCATCGGCGGACGGAAAACGGTCATTTCGATCCCGTAGGTATCGCGCATATAGGTATGCAGGCCAACGATCTCATCGCGCGCCTGCTCAAGAGACAGGTCTGGCATGGAGAGGTGGTTCACGCTGTGATTGCCGATCACATGGCCTTCAGCGATCATACGTTCGACCAACTCCGGATTATCGCGCACATAGGAAGCGGTGACGAAGAACGTCGCCTTTTGATTTTTTTCTTTCAGCACATCGAGGATCGCAGCGGTATTCCCATTTTCATATCCCTCGTCGAAGGTAAGATAAAATTTTGGCTCCTCCGGCATAATGAAAAGAGCGTTGTACTTCCCATAAGCCTCTTGTGCGGATAAGGCGCCCGTCGGACGGTTCAGAGCGTCTTTCTCAAGCCCCTGCCCCCAGCCGTCCTTTGTTCCATCGAGAGCAGAGAGCGCCGTATAATCGATTGGGATATCTTCGATCGGCGTTTTCGTTGGCTCCGGGGTCGGAGTGGGCGGCGCAGAAGGCGCGGCGCTTGGGGCAGGAGAAGGGGAAAGCACAGGAGACGGCGCAGGCGTGGCTTCTGCAGACGGAGAAGGCGTTGCTGCCGGGGAGCCCGCCGTCGTCGGGGTCTGCGCGCAGGCTGTGAAGAGAACGATACAGATAAAAAAGTATGATACTGCAGTAAGAAAACGCTTCATAATAAACTCCTGTGGTATGTCCTTAACAACCAGTATAGCATAGGAGTGCCTGCCGCCCAAGATGCTTGCGGAAGAGTTCACAGAAATGATGCAAAAATGGGAGCCTTCCCTGTATGAGAAAGGGAGAACGGTTCGAAACCGTTCTCCCTTTTACAATGGGATAATGAGATAGGAGCTTTTATTCTGTTTCGTCCTGCAAAGCGTCGTAGCCCTCCTCGCCCGTACGGACCTTGATGACGTTTTCGACATCATATACGAAGATCTTTCCGTCGCCGATATGACCGGTATACAAAGCCTCCTTGATTGCCGCGATCACGGTCCCGACCGGTATCTTGCAGACAACGATCTCTACCTTTACCTTTGGAAGAAGATTGATATCGACCTCTACGCCGCGGTAATATTCCGTATGACCTTTCTGCATCCCGGCTCCCATGACCTGCGACACAGTAATGCCGGTCACGCCGATTTCCTCCAACTTGGCTTTCAGCGTGTTGAACCGGTCATGATTTGCTACGACTACAAGCTTTGTCATCTTGACATCAGAAGCGGAAGTCGCCGCCGCTGCTTTTGGCATCCGTTCAACGGGCACAGCGTTTTCCAAAGAAACGGGAGAGCCGGCTTTCTCGGCTGCTGCAAAGCCCGACGGAGCGGCGGGCATGAAATCTGCATAACCGCTGGAGAGACCATGCTCTTTGATGTCGAGCCCGGCGAGCTCCTCCGCTTTGGATACGCGCAGGCCGATCGTGTGCTTGATGATCTGGAATACGACCGTCATGGTAACGGCCACCCACGCGATGACGCATACGACGCCAAGAGCCTGAATTCCAAGGAAAGAAGCGTCTCCGGTATAAATAAGACCGCCATCTACGGAGAAGATACCTACCAGAAGGGTACCGACAGCACCGCAGAAGCCGTGTACGGGAATCGCGCCGACCGGGTCGTCGATCCTGAGCTTTTTATCGAGCAGCTCAACGCCAAAGACTACGACAAACGAACTAATCAAGCCTATGACGAAAGCGGCCCACGGTTCTACCGTATCACAGCCTGCCGTAATGCCTACAAGCCCGGCAAGCGCGCCGTTCAGCGTCATGGATACGTCCGGCTTTTTATAGCGGACCCATGTAATACACATTGCGCCGATGGAACCGGCTGCTGCCGAAAGACTGGTGGTCGTAAAGATTTTGCCTGCCCAGTTGGCGCTGTCACCCTGTACGCTAAGCGTGGAACAGCCGTTGAAGCCGAACCATGCGAACCACAGGATAAATACGCCGAGCGCAGCGAGCGGGATGCTGTGTCCAAGGATCGCCTTAGGCTTGCCATTCTTGTCATACTTCCCAATACGGGGCCCGAGTATCTTAGCGCCGACCAGTGCCGCCACGCCGCCTACCATGTGAACGGCGGTGGAGCCTGCGAAATCGTGGAAGCCGAGAGCAGAAAGCCAGCCGCCGCCCCAGATCCAGTGACCGGAGATCGGATAGATAACAAGGCTTATGATAACGCTGTAGATACAATATGCGGAGAATTTAGTGCGCTCCGCCATTGCTCCGGATACGATCGTCGCGGCTGTTGCACAGAACATCGTCTGAAAAATAAAAAATACGTATGGCGGGATATCCCCGGAGGTATATCCGCTCTGAGCGAAAAAGCTCGGAGTGCCGATAAACCCTCCCGCAGAGACGCCGAACATCAGGCCGAAGCCGACAGCCCAGTAGACGACTGAACCGAGAGAAAAATCCATCAGGTTCTTCATGATGATGTTGCCGGTGTTCTTTGCACGTGTAAGGCCCGTTTCGACCATGGCGAAACCAGCCTGCATGAAGAAGACCAGTGCTGCACCGAGAAGTACCCATACTGTGTCGACTGCAGAAAACATAATACAAAACCTCCTAAAAAATATAAAAGGCGTGTCTCGGACGGGGAACCGTCTGAGACACGCCTTTGTGTCGAATGATATTCAGTTTGCGTTCCGCTACTTTATACGCTGAACAGCAGATCGCCATAGGTCGGCCACGGCCAGATTTTTTTACTGACGAAGGTCTCCATCGTATCGGAGATACCGCGCAGCTCCTGCATGGCGGTAAAGACGGACTCGCGGTAGTATTTCGCACATTCACCGATCTCGGGATATTGCTTTGCACCGAGAAGAGCGAGGTCGAGCGCATCAACTGCCTTTAAGAAACAAGACAGCTGAGCTGAAAGCTCTTTTGCAAGACGTTCCTCCGCCGATGTATCCGCACCGATCTGCTTCTTGGAGATTGCTGCGTCTGCGAGCTCTTTTGTGTAGGCGCTTACGGCAGGTATGATGCTTTTTTTAGACATTTGCAGCATCGTTAAAGCCTCGATATTGAGTGTCTTGCAATAGTTTTCGAGAATGATCTCATACCGCGAATGCATCTCTGCTTCCGTAAAAATATGGTGCTCCGTAAAGAGCTTCACATTCTTTGCGTGGATGAAATAGGGCATACAGTCGGCGGTGGACTTTAAATTGAGCAGCCCGCGCCTTTCAGCCTCGGCGACCCACTCGTCAGAGTAATTGTTGCCGTTGAAGATGATGCGTTTATGCTCTTTCACCGTCTTTTTGATCAGATTCAGCACATCCTGTGTGAAACAGTCTCCGCGTTCCAGTTCATCTGCAAATTGCTTCAGTTCTTCCGCAACGACTGTGTTGAGCACGACATTGGGGCCGGAAATCGAAAGGCTTGAGCCAAGCATACGGAATTCAAACTTATTGCCCGTAAATGCAAACGGCGAAGTACGGTTTCGGTCTGTCGTATCTTTCTGAAAGTTGGGGAGAACGTGAACGCCCATTTCCATATCGCACTTAGCCTGATCGATATAATCGCTGTCCGTCTCGATAGACTCTAATACGCTCGTCAGCTCATCGCCGAGAAACATAGAGATGATGGCCGGGGGAGCCTCGTTTGCGCCCAGCCTGTGGTCGTTGCCTGCGCTGGCGACGGAGACGCGCATCAGATCCTGATATTCGTCTACGCCCTTGATGACGGCGCACAGGAACAGCAGAAACTGCAAATTGCTGTGCGGATCGTCTGTAGGATTCAGCAGATTTTCGCCCGTATCGGTAGAAATGGACCAGTTGTTATGCTTCCCGCTGCCGTTCACTCCTGCAAACGGTTTTTCGTGCAACAGACAGGCAAGGCCGTGCTTATAAGCCACCCGCCGCATGACCTCCATCGTAAGCTGATTATGATCTGTGGCGATGTTCGTCGTCGTAAAAATAGGAGCTAACTCATGCTGCGCCGGAGCAACTTCATTATGCTTTGTTTTGGCAAGAACGCCCAGCTTCCACAATTCCTCGTCAAGCTCTTTCATAAAAGCGGAAACGCGCGGACGGATCGAGCCGAAGTAATGATCGTCCATTTCCTGACCCTTAGGAGGTTTTGCCCCGAACAGGGTACGGTTGCAATATTTCAAATCGCGCCGCTTTTCGTACATTTCGCGGTCGATGAGAAAGTATTCCTGTTCAGGCCCGACGGTAGTAAGAACGCGTTTTGCTTTCGTATTTCCGAACAGACGCAGGATACGGAGCGCCTGATCGTTCAGCGTCTCCATAGAACGGAGCAGGGGCGTTTTTTTGTCAAGCGCTTCTCCGCCATAGGAACAAAAGGCTGTCGGGATACAGAGAATACCGTCCTTTATAAAGGCATAGGAGGTAGGGTCCCAAGCCGTATAGCCGCGCGCCTCGAAAGTCGCGCGCAGGCCGCCGGAAGGAAAACTCGACGCGTCGGGTTCACCCTTGATGAGCTCTTTACCGGAAAACTCCATGATGACCTTGCCGTCCGGCGAGGGAGAGATGAAGCTGTCATGCTTTTCCGCCGTCGTTCCCGTCATGGGCTGGAACCAATGCGTGAAATGAGTGACGCCGTGCTCGATCGCCCAGTTTTTCATAGCGTTCGCTACGACGTTCGCTACGCCGATATCGAGGTCTTTCCCGTCCTCGATCGTCTTTTTCAGAGCTTTGTAGGTATCCTTCGGCAGGCGCTCTTTCATTGCCGCGTCACCGAACACCATACTGCCAAACAATTCCGGTACCTTTGTCATTTTCCTTGTTCCTTCCTGTTATATAGATTCTTTATAAAATTTGAAAGACGCTGCGGGAAAGGTTTTTTTGGTTTTCCGCAGCGCCTTTGCTGTCTACAGTTCGGATTATAAGACCGCGGAAAGGAAAAGTCAAGGCATTTTTGTAAAAAAATGAAATATTTTTATATAAAATTGCAATAAATTGAATTATTAGGCTGATAAATTTGATAAAATAGCTATAAAATGCAATAAAAATTTAAAATATTTCATTTTTCTATTGACAGGAGATGGGAGAGAAGCGTATCATAGCGATTGTAAAAAATGTATAACGAAAAGGTGGAAAAAATGATGCAACCAAGAGAAGGACAAGTGAGGATCCCGTCAGGATGCGCAATATCCGGGATGTTTTCCAGAAACGGAAAGAGAGTGGACGGAAACTCTATTATCCGATCGATCTCCATGATGCACGACCGTTCCAACGGTCTTGGAGGCGGATTCGCAGGATATGGTATTTATCCGGAATATAAGGATTATTATGCGTTTCACATTTTTTATGACAATAAAGCGGCAAAGCTGGCATGCGAGGAGTTTTTGGAAGAGCATTTCGATATCATCAATCTTTCCAAGATACCGACCCGCAAGCATCCGCGCATCACAGACGAGCCTCTTATCTGGCGGTATTTTGTAACGCCGCTGCATACGAAGCTGAAAGAAAGCCAGCTCGATGAAAAGGAATTTGTCGTACGCAGCGTCATTAAGATCAATACGCAGCTTCATGGTGCATACGTTTTTTCGAGCGGTAAAAATATGGGAGTGTTCAAAGCGGTCGGATTTCCGGAAGACGTCGGGGAATTTTACCGGCTGGAGGAATATCACGGCTACTGCTGGACAGCTCACGGACGTTACCCGACGAACACGCCCGGTTGGTGGGGCGGCGCGCATCCTTTTGCGATGCTGGATAATTCCATCGTACATAATGGGGAAATATCCTCCTATGACGCGAACCGCCGCTATATCGAAATGTTTGGATATAAATGTACGCTTCTTACGGATACGGAGGTAATCACCTATATGATCGATTATCTCGGACGGCGGCAGGGACTCAGCCATGAGGAGATTGCGAATGTGATCGCTGCGCCGTTTTGGAGCACGATCGAGCAGATGCCGCCGGAAAAGCGTGCAAAATTCACCTATTTAAGGAACGCTTTCTCCAGTCTGCTTATTACAGGCCCGTTTTCTATTCTGCTTGGATTCGAGGGCGGTATGATGGCTTTAAACGACAGACTGAAGCTACGGTCTATGGTAGCGGCTGAAAAGGACGATATGGTTTATGTGGCGAGCGAGGAATGCGCGATCCGCGTGATCGAGCCCGAACCGGACAGGATATGGGCGCCGAGCGGAGGAGAGCCCGTCATTGTGACGCTGAACGAAACAGGACAGGCGGAGAGCGCAAAGGAGAGTGCGTAATATGGCGATCAATTTTTTATATCCGGATTATGAGGTGGTACGCGATCAAACGAAATGTATTGCGTGCCGTGTATGTGAAAGGCAATGCGCGAACGGTGTGCACATGCTTGATGAAACGCTGAACTTGATGAAAAGCGACGATGCAAAATGCGTCAATTGCCACAGATGCGTTTCCTTGTGCCCAACGCGGGCGCTGAAGATCGTAAAGACGGACCACACGTTTAAGGAAAATGCAAACTGGACGGGCGAGACGATCAAAGAGGTTTACCGGCAGGCGGCAACGGGAGGCGTGTTGCTCTCTTCGATGGGAAATCCCAAACCATATCCCGTTTATTGGGACAAGCTGCTGATCAATGCATCTCAGGTAACGAATCCATCCATCGACCCGCTGCGGGAGCCGATGGAGACGCGCGTTTATCTGGGAAAGAAGCCCGGCGCGATACAGCGGGACCAAAATGGAGAAATCATCTGTAATCTGACGCCGCAGCTCGAGCTTGACGTTCCGGTCATGTTTTCCGCTATGTCATATGGCTCCATCAGCTATAATGCGCACGAGAGCCTTGCCCGCGCTGCGCGGGCGCTGAATACGCTTTATAACACAGGGGAAGGCGGGCTGCATGAGGACTTTTATGAGTACAGCGCAAATACGATCGTTCAGGTCGCTTCCGGGCGCTTTGGCGTGCATAAGGACTATCTGAATGCCGGAGCCGCAATTGAGATCAAGATGGGGCAAGGGGCAAAGCCGGGGATCGGCGGGCATCTTCCGGGCCAGAAAATCGTAGGAGACGTTTCACGTACGCGCATGATACCCGAGGGAAGCGATGCGATCTCGCCCGCACCGCATCACGATATCTATTCCATAGAGGATCTGCGCCAGCTTGTCTATTCGCTGAAAGAGGCGACGGATTATCAAAAGCCTGTGATCGTAAAAATAGCGGCGGTGCACAATGTGGCGGCGATTGCTTCCGGTGTTGCACGCAGCGGTGCGGATATTATCGCAATAGACGGCTTCCGCGGCGGCACGGGCGCCGCGCCTACCCGGATACGGGACAATGTGGGGATACCGATCGAGCTTGCTCTGGCAAGCGTAGACCAACGCCTGCGGGACGAGGGAATACGAAACAATGTTTCGATCGTTGTAGGGGGCAGTATCCGCAACAGCGCGGACGTTGTGAAAGCGGTGGCGCTCGGTGCAGATGCAGTATATATTGCGACAGGTGCGCTTCTTGCACTCGGCTGTCACCTATGCCGCAGCTGTCAGGCGGGAAAATGCAACTGGGGGATCGCAACGCAGGAGCCGGAGCTTGTAAAGCGTCTGAATCCGGATATTGGAAGCGAACGGCTCGTAAACCTTATCCATGCATGGCAGCACGAGATCAAAGAGATGATGGGCGGCATGGGGATCAATTCTATCGAGGCGCTGAAAGGAAACAGGCTGATGCTGCGCGGGATCGGGCTGAATGAAAAAGAGCTTGGCATCCTTGGCGTGAAATATGCGGGTGAATGAGAATGAAAAGAATCTATGTAGATGAAAAATGGTGTCTTGGATGTCATCTGTGCGAATATAACTGCGCATTTTCGAATTCTGCGGAAACGGATATGGTAAAGGCACTCAAAGATGTACCCATCAATCCGCGCATTCGTATTGAGGAAGCGGGAAATATTCATTTTGCGGTTTCCTGTCGGCATTGTGAGGAGCCGCTTTGTATGAAAGGGTGTATTATGGGGGCGCTTTCTGTGGAAGATGGCGTCATCATGATCGATCAGGAAAAATGCGTCGGCTGCTGCACCTGCATCCTGATGTGTCCTTATGGGGCGATCATGCCGTCAGATACGGGCGTGATGCAAAAATGCGAGCTGTGCATAAACAATGCGGGCGGAAAGCCGGCATGTGTGGAGGGCTGCCCGAACAGGGCCATTGTATTTGAGGAGAGATAGACCATGAGATATGTGATCATTGGAAATTCAGCGGCCGCCGTCGGATGCATAGAGGGGATTCGACAGCATGATAAGGAAAACGAGCTTCTGCTGATCGCGGAAGAGCCGTACCATACCTATTCGCGTCCGGCGATCTCCTACCTGCTGGCCGGAGAAACGACGAAAGAACGGATGAAATACAGGGCGGACGGCTTTTATCGGAAAATGGGCTGCACTACGCTTCTCGGAAAGACCGCGGCAGGGATAGACGCAGCGAAAAAACGGGTGCTGCTTGAGGACGGAGAAGCGGTAGCGTATGAAAAGCTGCTGATCGCAACAGGGTCAAGACCGTTCATACCAAACATAGAAGGTTTAAACAGTGTGGAGAAAAAATACACGTTCATGTCGCTTCAGGATGCAGAGGCTCTCGATTCGGCTTTAAAAGCAGACAGCAGAGTTCTGATTATGGGAGCGGGCCTGATCGGCCTGAAATGTGCCGAGGGGATCGCCCACAAGGTACGGCAGATAGACGTTGTGGATCTCGCGGACAGGATATTGCCCAGCATTCTGGAACCGGAAGCGGCGGCGTTGGTGCAAAGGCATATTGAACGGGAAGGGATACGTTTTCATTTGTCGGACGGCGTGACGTCCTTTGATCGGAATACCGCGGTGCTTTCAAGTGAAAAGAAGCTCTCCTTTGACGTTCTTGTGATCGCAGTAGGGGTACGCCCCAATGTGGAGATTGCAGAAAAAGCGGGGATCGAAGTGAAAAAAGGGATCGTAACGGATGCAAGCTGCCAGACGTCGCGGCAGGATATCTATGCTGCAGGCGACTGTACGGAAAGCCATGATATCACGACGGATACGGACCGTCCTCTGGCTCTTTTGCCGAATGCTTATATGCAGGGAGAGTGCGCGGGCGTTAATATGGCGGGAGGAAGCAAAAGCTATGATAAGGCGATGCCTATGAATGCGATCGGATTTTTTGGACTGCACATGATCACTGCCGGAAGCTATGCTGGAGAACGGTTTGTCCATAGGGAGGGAGAAAGCTATAAGCTGCTTGTCCGGAGAGACGGCGTTTTGAAGGGCTTTGTTTTGATTGGCGACGTTGCGCGTGCCGGGATCTATACGGCATTGATCCGGGAACGGACGCCTCTTGAAAGCATCGATTACGAGCTCATTAAGCAAAAGCCTCAGCTTATGGCGTTTTCGCGGACAGAACGGATGAAAAAACTGGGAGGTGCGGAAAAATGAACATCAATGCGGCAGGAATGCATTTCAAAGAATTGAACGAACAGATCAAAACGGCGGGCAGGGAAATCGTGGTCGATAACTGCATGGGCCAGCGATATATTGGAAGCGGTCTTGCAGGAAAGAGTATCGTGATCAACGGAACGCCGGGAAATGCGCTGGGGGCCTATCTGGATGGGAGCACGATCCTTGTGCACGGGAATGCACAGGACGCGACGGGCGACACGATGAACGATGGTGCGATCTATATTGCGGGCTCATCGGGCGACGCGACAGGCTATGCGATGCGCGGCGGGAAAATTTTCGTGAATGGCGACGTAGGTTACCGGGCCGGGATACACATGAAAGAATATAAGGAAAAAAGCCCGGTATTAGTGATCGGCGGCGCGGCCGGAAGCTTTCTGGGGGAATATCAGGCCGGAGGAACGATCATCGTACTCGGACTTGAGCATACAAAACCGGTAGGCAATTTCTGCGGTATGGGCATGCACGGCGGCAGGATATATCTGCGCTGCTCCGTTCCGCCTAAAGGCTTGCCGAGACAGATTACTGTGGAAAAGGCTTCTGAAGAGGATATGGAAACGATCGAAACGTATGTAAAAGAATTTTGTGAAATATTCGGACGGAGAGAGTGCATGATCATGAACAGTGACTTTTATGTGCTGCGTCCGGATTCCAAAAATCCTTACAGGCAGCTTTATACGCAGAATTAAGGAGGAAAGCCATGCGGGTATTGCTTGTCTCCGGAACGCTGAAGGGGCGGGATTTCTTTGCACATTTGGTTCAGGAATACGGCCGACAGGAGGTTTTATGTGCACAGGATGGCAAAGAGGCGCGGGAGACGCTCAGCAAGATGGAGATCGATATCCTGATCATTCATGCGCCGCTGCCGGATGAATTTGGGGAAGCGCTTGCCGAATATGCATCGCGCAACAGCTATTGCGGAATGATCGTAATTGCAAAAAACGATATAGACGAACGCCTTGCCGTGCAGATCGAAGCGGCAGGCGGACTCGTTGCGCGGACTCCTCTTTCGAAGGCGGCGTTCCGGCAGACGTTCCGGCTTGCGCAGGCGACGCGGAACAGAATGTATGGTATACGCGATGAAAACAGACGCCTTTCCCGCAGATTAGAGGATATGGGGCTTGTGGACCGGGCAAAATGTACACTGATCCAAGTACTCGGCCTGACGGAACCGCAAGCGCACCGTTATATTGAAAAACAGGCGATGGATATGCGGATATCCAAAAGGCAGGTCGCTGAAGAATTGCTGAAAACCTATACGGAAGAATAAAAAATCAGGGAGGGTACTATGACAAAGTATATTTTTGTAACGGGCGGCGTTGTCTCGGGGCTTGGAAAAGGGATCACTGCGGCATCGCTCGGACGGCTTCTGAAGGCGCGCGGCCTCAAAATAGCGGCGCAAAAGCTCGACCCGTATATTAACGTTGATCCGGGAACAATGAGCCCGTTCCAGCATGGCGAGGTCTTTGTGACGGAGGACGGCGCGGAGACGGACCTTGATCTTGGGCATTATGAAAGATTTATCGACGAGGATTTGAACCAATTCTCCAACCTCACGACCGGAAAGGTATACTGGAATGTGCTTACGAAAGAACGGAAAGGGGAATATCTCGGCGAAACCGTTCAGGTGATCCCACATGTTACCAATGAGATCAAAACCTTTATTTACGCTGTAGGCAAAAAAACGAACGCAGATGTTGTCATTACGGAGATCGGAGGAACGACAGGCGACATCGAAAGCCAGCCCTTTCTGGAGGCGATCCGTCAGGTAAGCTGTGAGGTGGGCCGGGACAACTGCCTGTTTATCCACGTAACGCTCGTTCCGTATATCAAGAGTTCGGGAGAACATAAATCGAAGCCGACCCAGCATTCTGTGAAAGAACTTCAGTCTTTCGGGATCATGCCGGATATCATCGTGATGCGCAGTGATGAAGCGGTGGGAGAGACGATCAAGCAGAAGATCGCGCTGTTCTGCAACGTAAAGCCGGACTGCGTGATCGAAAACAGGACCTTGCCTATTCTTTATCAGGCGCCTATCATGCTGGAGAAAAACGGACTCGCGGAGATCGTGTGCCGCGAGCTCCGCATAGATTGCGGCAGACCGGAGCTTTCAGAGTGGGAACAAATGCTTGCGCGGATCAAAAATGCAAAAACGCCTGTGCATATCGCGCTTGTAGGAAAATATGTACAGCTGCACGACGCCTATCTTTCTGTGGCGGAAGCGCTTGCACATGCGGGATATGAAAACGGAGCACATGTACAGATAGAATGGCTCGATTCAGAGGAGCTCAATGGGGAGAATGTAAAAGAAAAGCTTGCGGGCTGCAATGGAATATTGATACCGGGAGGCTTTGGAACCCGGGGAATAGAGGGAAAGATAGAAGCTGCGAAATATGCACGGGAGCAAAATATACCGTTTCTCGGGATCTGCCTCGGCATGCAAGTAGCAGTCATCGAATATGCGCGCAATGTGCTTGGGTACCGGAGTGCGAACTCCCGTGAATTTGACGAGACCAACATCTATTCTGTGATCGACCTGATGCCCGAACAAATAGAGGTAGATAAAAAGGGCGGAACGATGCGCCTTGGAGCATATCCATGCCGAATCCTGCCGGATTCCATCATGCAGCGTGCCTACGGTGAGGAAAACGTGATGGAGCGCCACAGGCACCGCTATGAATTCAACAATGATTTTCGAAAGCAAATGCAGGAAGCGGGGCTTGCTCTAACGGGGCTTTCGCCGGACGGAAAGCTCGTAGAGGCTGTAGAGATCCCGGAAAACGACTTTTTCATCGGCGTACAATTCCATCCCGAATTCAAAAGCCGACCGAATAAAGCGCACCCGCTGTTCCGGGAATTTGTTGCGGCCGCGCTTGCACACCAGACGAAATGTGCGCTATGAACTGATCGGAGCATAAAAAAGACCGGGAACCCCGGTCCTTTTACGAAATGCTTTATTCCCTGATCATTCCTAAAATACCAATAGATTCCTTGATCGTGGTTTCTTTTGCTTCATTGCCGTAAGCGTCTACCTGTTTTTTGTCTTTAGGACCGTGTGTGATGCAGGCTGCGCCGCCGATACAGCCATCCTGACAGGCCATACCTTCGATAAAGTTTTCCTGCAGGATACCGCGCGAGGCCTTGAGAAGAGCGACCTTGCATTCCTCGATGCCGTTGCACACAGCGGGATTGCAGGTGAAATCGTCATAACCGTGTTCTTTCAGCGCCTGTGCCACCGCGGTAGAAACGCCGCCGCTGCGCGCAAAGATGCGGCCGTAGTAGGAAGCGTTGTCGAGCGGCTCTTCGGGCATATCGTTGAGATCGATCCCCCGGCTGTCCAAAAGCGCAAGCAGCTCCTCGAACGTAATGACGCAGTCTATGATACCTTCGACTTCAGGCAGCTTATATTCCATTTTTTTTGCAATACACGGCCCGATAAAGATGATTTTGGAATCAGGATCCATCTTTTTCAAATACGTGGAAATTTCCTCCATGGGGGAAACGTTATGCGAAATATGCTGGGCAAGGTCCGGAAAGGCCGTTTTGATATAACGCACAAAAGCAGGGCAGCAGGAGCTGGTGAGAAATTTCTTTTCATAAAGCTCTTCGGCCTCCTTATACGCTGTCATATCCGCACCGAGAGCGGCCTCGACGACGTTGAAAAAGCCCAGACGCTTGATGCCGGCAACTACCTGCTCGACCTTGATGCCGCTGAATTGGCTGGAGATCGCGGGGGCGACGACGGCATATACTTTATAGTTGGTGTTGTTTTCCGCCTGCTTGAGAATATTGATTGCCTCGAGGATAAACGAACGGTCGGAGATCGCGCCAAACGGGCACTGATAGACGCATGCGCCGCAGGAGATACATTTTTCATCGTGGATATCCGCTTTTTTATCCTCTGTCATAGTAATGGCGCCGACTTTGCAGGCGTTCTCGCACGGGCGCACCATTTTTGCAATCGCGTTATAGGGACAAGCGGCGACGCAGCGGCCGCATTCGATACACCTATCAGGATTGATATGCGCTTTTAAATCTATGATCTCGATGGCATCCTTGGGGCAAACGTTTTTGCAGCGGTGGGCGATGCAGCCGCGGCATGCCTCGGAAACACGGATCCCGTCGACCGGGCATTCGTCGCAGGCAATATTGAGGACCTCGACAACATTCGGATTATCAGGATCGCCGCCCATGGCAAGCTTGACGCGCTCATTGATAATAGCGCGCTCCTTATAAATGCAGCAACGCATCGTGGGTTTAGGCCCCGGCATGATTTTTTCCGCGATATGGAGCAGCCCGCGGTCCAGATCATCCTCCCATGCAAGGGACGCTACTTCTTTGAGGACCTTATATTTGATTTCCTGTACGCTTGTGTCGAACACTCTGTAATCCAAATGATTTTCTCCTTGGTTCATTATTCTCTTCATACTTACTATAATGGTTTCAAAACCTGCTGTCAATGCGTCCTGAATTAAGTTTCGGAAAGCCGCTTTTCCCGCATAAAAAAACCATATTAACATAAAATATATCATACTGTCATACGAAAATCGTATAAAGAGCTGAAGCTGAAAAAAGAGAGCAGGGTCCCGGAAAAGATATACAGATCGGGGCTTTATTAAAAATAAATGATAGGCCATAAGAGAAAATGGGTATTAAAAAGGCACTATGGTCAGGAGAAAATGATTTATGATTGCAGAGGTTTTCCAATTGTACGCATCCCGCTGGGATTTTTTCGCTCAGCTTATTTTGCAGCACCTTCAGCTTTCCTTTACGGCGATTGGTCTTGCGGCCCTGATCGGTATTTTTTTGGGGATACTGATCTCAGAGCATACGCGCCTTGCGTTTCCGGTGTTAGGGGTCACCAATTTTATTTATACGATCCCCTCCATTGCCATGCTGGGCTTTCTGGTACCGGCAACGGGCATCGGCGATATGACGGCGGTGATCGCACTGACCGTGTATGGGCTTCTTCCGATGGTACGCAACACCTACACGGGTATCCGTGGAATATCACCGGCGATCGTGGAGGCCGGCAGGGGAATGGGCTCCACCGATAGCCAGTTGTTGTATAAGATCAAGCTGCCGCTTGCGATGCCGGTCATTTTGGCGGGCGCGCGGAATATGATCGTGATGACGATCGCTCTGTGCGGCATTGCGTCTTTCGTAGGCGCAGGCGGCCTCGGCGTAGCGATCTACAGAGGCATCACGACAAACAATATGGCAATGACGGTAGCAGGAAGCCTGCTGATTGCAGGGCTTGCTTTGGCTGCCGATCTGATTGCCGGTTTTTTTGAAAAGAAGATATATAGAAAAATCAATGGGAAGGGTATGATAAAATGAAAAGACGGAAATGGACAGCCCTGCTGGCTGCGGTCTTGATATGCGGAGCATTTATCCTCGGAGGCTGTGCGGGAACGCGGACAGATACGGTCCGTATCGCTGCAAAGCCAATGACGGAGCAGTTTATTTTAAGCGAAATGATTGGTGCGCTGATCGAACAGGACACAGACCTCAATGTGGAGATCACAAAGGGGATCGCCGGGGGCACCGGAAACATCCATCCAGCCATGGTGAAAGGGGATTTTGACCTTTATCCGGAATATACGGGAACGGCATGGTCAGACGTTCTGAAACGAACGGAAAAATTAACGCCCACAGAAATGTATGAGGAATTGCAGGAGCAGTATAAGGAGCAGTTCGATATGGAATGGATAGGACTCTATGGCTTCAACAATACCTATACGCTGGCGGTCAAGGAGGAATTTGCAGAGGAACATAACACGGAGACATTTTCTGACCTTGCGGCACTCGCTCCCGGTATGAAATTCGGCGCAGAATATGATTTTTATGAACGAACGGATGGCTATGAGCCGCTCTGCGCAGAGTATGGATATCAATTTGCGGATACGGCAGATCTCGATATCGGCCTGAAATATCAGGCGATCGGAACGGATGAAGTGGACGTGATAAACGCTTTTACGACAGACGGTCTGCTCGGCGCGTACGGACTGAAAACGCTGAAAGACGATAAAAATTTTTTCCCGTCTTATTATTGCGGAACGGTCGTGCGCGGAGAGCTCCTCAAGATACATCCGGAGCTGCGCGAAGTGCTGATGAAAATGGACGGGCTCCTGACGGATGAGGAAATGGCGCAACTCAATTACCGCGTAGAAAACAACGGGGAGGACGAAAAAACGGTCGCGGTGGATTTTTTGATGGAAAAGGGGTTGCTATGAGGCAGGAGACGATCATCGTTTTTGATAGGGCAGAGAAGATGTATGAGGATAAATATGCTCTGCGGGATTTCAGCTTTGAGATACGGAAAGGGGCGTTCCTTACCGTGGTTGGAGGCTCGGGGGGCGGAAAGACAACGATGCTTAAAATGATCAACGGGCTTCTGCTGCCGGACAGCGGTTCTGTACGCGTTGGTGGGATGGATACGGCCCACACCGATCTGATCGCGCTCCGAAGAAAGATCGGTTACGTGATTCAGGGAGGCGGATTATTCCCGCATTTGAATGTACGGGAAAATATCGCGTATGTGCCGCGCCTTAAGAAAGAAAAGATTTCGCCGGAGCATATAGGCGAACTGCTCGATATGGTCGCGCTGCCCGCAGATATCATGGAGCGTAATGTAAGCGAGCTGTCAGGCGGACAGCAGCAGCGCGTCGGGATCGCACGCGCGCTTGCGGCAAGGCCCGAGATACTATTGATGGACGAGCCGTTTGGAGCGGTCGATGGAATTACGAGAAAACAGCTTCAGGATGCAATCAGAGATATCCACGAGCGCACAAAAGCGACGATCGTATTCGTTACGCACGATTTGCGCGAAGCGGTCCGCCTCGGTTCATGGATACTCATCATGAACGAGGGAGAGGTCGTGCAGCAGGGCACGCCGGAGGATGTACGGAATAATCCGAATGGGGATTACGCAGCGCAGTTCATCAAGCAGCTGGAATGTGAATGATTTTCCACTTGCATACGCTTTCGAAAAGAGATATCCTTGAAGTACTCGATCAATATTCAGGGAGGGATTTTATGGCAAAGATGGAAGGGCTCGCGCATATCGGTGTATTTATTACAGACCTTGCACGCAGCAAAAAATTTTATGAGGAGGTCCTTGATTTTGAGACGATCTATGAGTGCGGCGTTCCGGAAGCGGATGGAACGACGACAGACGTGGCATTCGTGAAAAACGGGAACCTCGTGCTTGAGCTTGTACGCACTGCAAATCCGCAGAAAAGGCAGGACGGATGGGTAGACCACATTGCACTCGCAGTGGAAGACATTGAAAGCATACAAAAGCTTCTGGAGGAGCGGGGCATCCGTTTTGAGACGGATAAGCCGGTCCTCGGGGCGAATGTATTCCCGAATGGAGCGAAATGGCTCACGTTCCGCGGGCCGGATGGGGAACATCTGGAAATCAATGAGGTTTTTCCGTATTGAGCCTGTTTTGGGAAAAATGAAGACGAACCGGAAAAGGAAAAGACAGGCCGCAGATCGATTCTGCGGCCTGTCTTCATGCTGTGGGAAGAGTGAACCGTGCGTTAATGAAATGTTTACAAACAAATACCGCAAATTATGATTAGAATGCGTTCTGCGGGCTTATCAATAAGACGTAAGGTTGGCGGTATGATATGCGTAACCGGCCACGCGTATATGCGGGAGCGTGTACGGGCGGCTGGGTGCCAGCAAGTAAAAAAGAAAGGATGGAACATTTATGCGTATCATGGTTGACAACCTAGCGGTGGATATCGATAATCGGACGGTTCGGCGTGGAGATGAAGATATCAGGCTTACCGCAAAAGAGTACGAGGTATTGAAATATCTCGCGCTGCATAAAGACAAGATTGTGTCCCGTGCGGAGCTTTTGGAGCATGTCTGGGATTGCGATTACGATTGCTTTTCCAATGTGGTGGATGTATATATCAGATTTTTAAGGGCGAAAATAGACGACGGGCATGAAAAAAAGCTGATCAAGACGTTCCGAAAGCAGGGATATTCCCTCACCGCCTAAAACAGAGAACGGTGTGCCGGGTGGGCATACCGTTTTTTGTTTACTGAGCATCTATAAAAATATCCTGCCAAAAAGGCAGGATATTTTTATAGAGATGATTTTCACTGTTTCGTTTGACTGTCACCGCCGGGAGACTGCCGCGGAGAGGAAGACTGCTGTATGACAGGCGGTACAGGCCGAGAGGGGCGTCTTTCCGGATGCTTTTCATAATATTTTCTGCGGAGCCATAGAATAAGACGTATCACCGCGTAAATTACTGCTGCAAAAATAGCGATCAATATGATCACCGGCAGAGCTGCCGCCCAAAAGACGGCGAAGTTTTCCATAAATTCACCAACGCCTGTCAAAGACATCGCAAATGCGTCGGAGGCACGGTCGCCGAGCGGCTTGCCGTCCGCGCCGATCGTCTCCGGTGTGATAAGCTCTATCAGCTCTACGTCGACTGTCGCGTAATCGATCAGGGTGTCCATTCTGCGCTTGCTGCCCTGAAGCTGATCAAGCTCATAAAGTACATCGGAGATCTCCTGTTCTAAGGCAATGATATCCTCTGTGGAAGCGGCAGTCTCGAGATAGCTCATCAGCCGTTCCCGGCGCAGCTCTAAAACCTCGATGCGGGCTTCAGTATCGTAATATTCTGAGGTAAGGTCTTCTGTGGCTTTATGCTTGCTCACGATTTCACCGACTCCCGAGATGCGTTCCAAAAATTCATTGAGGCGGTCTACCGGAATGCGCAGGGAAAAATAGGAATTTCTTCCATGGTTTTTTCCGGTATCGGAAGAGTATGCCGCACTTTCCTCATTTGCCACGTAACCGCCTACCGCGGAAAGCTCCTCATTGATCTTTGCATAGTCCGCGTCGTACTGTTTGGTATTGATGCTGAGGGAAGCGCTGTATGTCAATTTGCGGCCGGTCTCCGGAAGAATGGGGTCTGAGAGACTGCCGAGCCCGCCGGATTCCTCGGAACTCTCCGGTTCCGCCGCACTTTCCTCATTGACTGCGCCGGAATCGGAGGAAGCCTCATACCCATTTTCAGAAGCGGACATCACAGCGCTGCTGCTTGTTTCAGACGGAGCTGCGGAGCAGGATGCCAGAAACAGGACGGAGCATAATAGAATGACAGCGATCTTTTTCATGGTTTTACCTCCATAATGACTTTATTCGTTTGTTTGTATGGATATTGAACGAAGTATATAAGCTGGTTTCATTATACTACAAAATCAGCAGGAGGCCGGATAAATTCACACAGTGTTCACAAAGAAACAGGATCGTGACAGAGTTTTAACGAAACGGTAATAAATGAGGAGAGATCGTCATAAACTCTTAAGAATTTTCGGAGTTTATTTTTAATATTTATGATCTATCCTAACATTATGGAAAAAGGAAAAGGCATGTTATAATGGTATGAGTCAAGCCATTATAACGGAGGTGTGGAGCACATGAGGATACTGGTGTGCGATGATGACAAGGAGATCGTAGACGCGATCGAGATCTATTTGGTCAATGAGGGCTATGAGGTCCTGAAAGCGTACGACGGTGCGCAGGCGGTCAAGTATGCGCAGGAAGAGGATGTTCAGCTGATCATTATGGATGTCATGATGCCGGGGATGGACGGTATTCGCGCTACGATGAAGCTGCGGGAGAGCGAAAACATACCGGTCATCATGCTGAGTGCCAAATCAGAGGACAACGATAAGATTTTAGGATTGAATTCCGGAGCGGACGACTATCTGGCAAAGCCGTTCAACCCGCTTGAGCTGGTCGCCCGCGTGAAGTCCCAGCTCCGGCGCTACACATCGCTTGGGAGCATGGCGGGAGAAAGCGGCGTGCTTCAGACAGGAGGGCTCGTTCTTGACGATATGAAGAAGACCGTCACAGTGGACGGAGAACCTGTAAAGCTTACCCCTATGGAGTATAAGATCCTGCGCTATCTGATGCAAAATATGGAGCGTGTCCTTTCTACTACGCAGATCTATGAAAGCGTGTGGGACGAAAAAGCAGTTGGCGCAGAAAATACGATTGCAGTACACGTCCGCAGGATCCGTGAAAAGATCGAGATCAACCCGAAAGAGCCCAAATATTTAAAGGTGGTGTGGGGGATTGGATACAAAATCGATAAAATCAAAGTATGACATGAAATTTAAGGTCATCGCTTGGATTCTGTGTATTGCCGCCGGATGCCTGATTTCCTTTTCCGCAATACGGCTGGTCAAATATGATCCCGCCGGAACGATGACGAGCAGCAAATATATTGAAAGCGCGGAATATCTTTCCATGATGCAGAGCTATACAGCTTCCGTGGAACACGCGTTTTATGGATACAGCGACTCGGCAAAGCAGCAGGAGCTGCAAAACTATATCTCCGGACTGAGGGATTCTTATTCGGGAGAAATCGGCATGGTGCTTGGAAGCACAGAATTGGAGGGCGATTATGACGCATATCTTAATGAACTGCAAGGAGCGCTTAGCGCGAAAGTTTCGGAACGTGAAGCGGCGTCGGCAGCAGCGCAGGGAGAAACGGTGGCAGGAACGGATCAGGGCCAGCCTGATCCTGTAAGCGCAGAGACTGTAATAGCGGATGCAGGACTTCCGGCGCTGGATGAATATATGCTCAAGCAGCTTGATTCCATCAATGAAAAATATGCGGAGCTTCTGGTGGATGCTGAAGCTCATATAGATGAGCAATATGAACTGCTGGAGCGTCAGGCGCAGGAAAATCTGAAGAATAACCGGAATTATTACTATGCAGTCGTTGCAGACGGCCGGACGATCTATACAAACGTGCCGCAGAATAGCGGGGACCCTATTGCGGCCATTCAGGAACTCGAGGGCAACCGGGAATACCGGTGGAACGGTGTGGAAAACGGCCTTTACAAAGAAGCCGGAGCGTTAAATGCGGAAATCACCCGGACGGCTTATGAAGAGGCCTATGGCTCCGAGCCGGAATCACTGACAGGGGCCTCTATTTATACGGGGATGTCAGATTCTTTCTATGAAAAGAGCAGACAAGAATATGATATCAGTTATAGAGGCTATCTCACAACGATCATCCTGCTCGTCGTTTGGATCGTACTATTTGCCGGGGGATTCGCGTGGCTGATTTATACGGCGGGACGTTCGCCCAAGGAAGACGGCGTGCGGGTCACATTTCTGGATGCGATCTGGCTCGACATTGGCGGAATCATTTTGCTTGTCATCGAAATTTTTCTCGGTGCATTGTTTGCGAGCGAGTTCCGGTCTGCGGATATGGCAGTGAGTGCTTTGCGGATACTCCGTCTTTCCGCTTGTACGGCGGTAAGCGTGACGCTTTTGCTTTTGTGGAGCATGAGTGTTTCGCGGCGGGTAAAGCGCAGGGAAAATTATACGCTTTGCGAAGCAGTGTTCGGCGGCTTCCGGACTGTGTGGAAAAGAAGCGGCGCAAAGGCCAAAGGCGTAGGAGCCGTATTATGGTATTTAGTAGGCGGCATCCTGCTGTGCCTTATCACGGTGCTCTTTGGTTTTCTGATGGGCGGTACAGGAGTGTTTATCGGGATCGTATTCCTTGCGATCTATTTAGCGGCAGTCTTAAAATATGTGCTGCAGAAAGCGGCGGCAGTACGCGGGATAGCGGAAGGCGTGCAGCGCATCAAGGACGGAGAATTCGGTTACCAGATCACAAAAGGCGGCGGACAGGAATTTGACGAGATAGCGGCAGGGATCGAGCATATCGCGGAGGGATTCGATACGGCGGTAACACGGGAAGTAAAATCGGAGCGTATGAAAACGGAGCTGATTACCAATGTGTCACACGATATCAAAACGCCGCTCACCTCTATTCTGACGTATGTCGATCTTTTGAAAAAAGAAGGGCTCGACAGTCCGAATGCACCGCGTTATCTGGAAGTGCTCGATATGAAGTCGCGGCGTCTCAAATATCTGACGGACGATCTGTTCGAAGCGGCCAAAGCAAGCAGCGGCGATATGTCGGTCTCGCTTTCGAGGCTCGATCTTGTCGAGTTTATGGAACAGGTCATGGGGGAAATGTCCGATAAAACGGAAGCCTCCGGCCTTTCCTTCGTAGTTGCAGGGCAAAAAACGGGTATGTATGTATATGCGGACGGCAAGCTGCTGTTCCGGGTGATCGGCAATGTAATAGACAATGCGATCAAATATGCAGCGGCGCATTCGCGGGTCTATATCGATTTTGAAGAGAAAGATGGGGAAGCCTGTATCATCGTGAAAAATGTCTCGCGCGAGCCGCTCAATATGTCGGAAGAGGAACTGATGGAGCGCTTTAAACGGGGGGATGAGTCGCGCCATACTGAGGGCTCAGGCCTCGGACTATCTATTGCAAGGAATTTTATGGAGCTTATGAAAGGGAAGTTCAGGATAGAAATCGACGGTGATTTGTTCAAAGTTATAATTTGTTTTCCGGCAGAAAACGCGCAGGAGGAAGAATAGAGGTCATGATAATAAAAAGCCGGTATTCCCGGCTTTTTGTTTTTATTTCTTGCCGACAAATTTGCGCAGCGTCTTTAGCTTTTTATCGGTAGGAGGGAAATAACGCACCGGAAGATCGAGACGGTTTGACTTGTGCAGAAGACTCCTGTAGTGTGAAAATGTATCGAAACTGGCTTTGCCATGATAGCTCCCCATACCGGAGCTGCCGACACCGCCGAACGGCATATGAGAAGTGGCAAGATGGACCACCGTATCGTTGATACAACCGCCGCCAAAAGATGTCGTTTCTAATACATATCGAATATTTTTTTTGTTCGATGAAAACAGGTAAAAGGCCAAAGGCTTCGGCTGACGGCGTATTTCAGTCACCACATCATATAAATTGCGGAATTCAAGCACCGGCAGCAAAGGACCAAAAATCTCTTCCTGCATGATCGGCTGGTGATAGGCGGCATGGTCTATGACGGTCGGCTCGATGCGGAGCGACTGTGGATCGCTCTTCCCGCCAAAAACGATCTCAGTATTCTCCATAAGGCCGAGCAAACGGTCAAAATGCTTTTGATTGATGATTTTTGGATACCAGACACATGCAAGCGGGTTCGCCGTATAAAAGGCTGCAACGGTTTTTTGGATATGAGCGAGGAGATCTTTTTTGACCGACTCGTGCACATAAAGATGGTCCGGTGCGACGCAGGTCTGTCCTGCATTCAGGAATTTTCCCCAAACGATACGCTTTGCCGCCGTTTCGACATCGGCGCTTTCGTCTACGATGCACGGGCTCTTTCCTCCAAGCTCAAGTGTTACGGGCGTAACGAATTTAGCGGCCGATTCCATGACCAGCTTTCCGACGAAAACACCTCCCGTGAAAAAGATGTAATCAAATTGCTGCTGCAGAAGGTCTTGGTTGGCCTCGCGCCCGCCGGGCACTACATCTACATAAGACGCTGGAAAAATGGAATGGACGATATCAGCGATGACCCGGGACGTATTGCGGGAATAATCTGAGGGCTTCAGGACGACCGTATTTCCGGCAGCCAGTGCGCCGGCGAGGGGTTCGACCGTAAGCTGAAAAGGATAATTCCACGGAGACATGATCAGAACTGTGCCATAGGGTTCTGGAAGCATGAAGCTTTTGGAAGGAAATTGTGAAAAGGGAGTGCGTACGCGTTTGCTTTTCATCCATTTCCGTAAATGCTTCATAAGAAAAGAGATCTCATCGAGCGTAATTCCGACTTCCGTCTCGAAAGCCTCAAAAGGACTTTTCATCAAGTCCGCATGAAGTGCGTCGAAGATGGCGGATTCATTTTGGATGATCGCTCTTTGCAAAGCTGAAAGGGCTTCGATACGGGCATCATACGGCTTTGTTCCTCCTGTATAAAAATATTCGTTCTGCATCATTACAGTTTCCGCTGCATGGCTCATATTCGTTCTCCGATCTATCATTTTTTCTATTTATATATCTATACCACACTTTTGCAGAAGTGAATCAAGAGGATACAGTTATCGCGAAAGAATAAAAAATTAAAAAAATTTTGTTTAGACCAATGCACGGCAGGGTATATTTAAAAAAGATGAGCGCACAGCGCTCAATCGCAAAAGATTGGGAGGTAATTTAGAATGGCTAAGTATGTATGTCAGGTATGTGGTTACACGGTAGAGGGCGAGCGCCCGGCAAAATGCCCGCAGTGCGGAGCGGACGGTTCTAAGTTCGATGAAGTACAGGGCGGCGCACGCGTTTGGGCTGATGAGCATAGGATCGGCGTAGCACAGGGGCTTGACGAAGAAGTAGTAAAAGGCTTAAGGGAAAACTTCATGGGCGAGTGCACGGAGGTTGGCATGTATCTTGCAATGGCAAGACAGGCAGACCGGGAAGGTTATCCGGAAGTTGCGGAGACCTACAAGCGTGCAGCCTTTGAAGAAGCGGAGCATGCTTCGAAATTCGCGGAGCTGCTGGGCGAGGTCGTTTATGCCGATACGAAGAAGAACCTGCAGCTTCGTGCAGATGCGGAATGCGGCGCAACAGCAGGAAAGCTCGCTCTTGCAAAGCGTGCGAAAGAGCTCGGATATGATGCGATCCATGACACCGTTCATGAGATGGCGAAAGATGAAGCGCGTCATGGCTGCGCATTTCAGGGCCTGCTTGACAGAGTTGTAAAATAATCAGTTTTAGAGAAGATACGGAGCGCCAAAAAACGCTCCGTATTTTTTTGCCTAAAAGGAAATCAATTTTGATTGCAGTCCTCCGCGGCAATATGGTATGGTAAAAAAGGCCATAAATAAATGAAAGAGGAGAACTGGTTTATGAAAAACGAATCGTTCGCCTATAGGTGGCGGCTTACGGGCAGGATCATATTGTATGCTGTCCTATCGCTGGCAGTCATACCGGTCTTTACGCTCATTATGGGAACGCAGGATAATATCCTTTTGGTATCTATGTCAGCGATGGGAAATACGAGCGGTAATATGCATTTCTGGTTCATTTTATGGACAATCGTATTTTGCGCATATTTTGCAGGCTTTATGGGCTATTTACTGATGCTGACCAGAAACACTCATTCTAAAATACGGGGGTTCGTCTATTTTGCAATAGCGGTTTTGATCGTTGGGAATATCATTCCTTTCCTGCCGGAGACCTTTCCGGGCTTTGCTCAGCTCCATAATTTTTGCGCGCAGATATCCTCTGTTTCTCTCGCGGTAAGCCTCATGCTGTTTGCGCTGACCCTGAGAAATTCCTATACGGTCTTATTCAAGAAGACGTTGATATTTGTCTTGATTATATGGGCGGTTCTGATCGCACTTATGAGCTTATTCGGGACACGGAGCATTACAGAAATGACGGGCATCATTCTTGCATCTGTTTTTCTCTTCGTAACTTTGGTACGGCTGTATAAAGAGGATAATTTTGACCCCGTACAGTCTCTTAAAGAGCGGGATGCGCAGCAGGCTGAGGAGGAAGCTGAAAAGCTGGCGAAACGTGCCGAAGCAGTAAAGAAGGAATATCTGAAGCTGGAAGGAGAAGCGCGCCGCGCGCGGATCATGGCGGATGAAGCAGTGCGTCTTGCGAAGCATACAAAAAACAGATAAAAGAATATGGCAGTCAAAGAGAGCGGAAAGCAGGTGAAAAAATGAAACTGATCTCATGGAATGTAAATGGTCTCCGCGCTGCTGCGGGAAAAGGCTTTTTTGAATATCTGCATACGAGCGGAGCGGATATTTTTTGCGTACAGGAAACAAAGATGCAGCGCGGACAAGCGGAATTTGATTTGCAGGATTATGACGAATACTGGAATAGTGCGGAGAAAAAGGGATATTCCGGAACGGCGGTATTTACAAAAAAAGAACCGATCGAGGTAACGTATGATTTTGATGTGGAGGAGCATAGCCACGAGGGGCGTGTGATCACGCTCGAGTTTGAAGGATTTTATTTAGTGAACGTCTATACTCCAAATTCCGGCGAGGGATTGAAACGGCTTGACTATCGTATGAAATGGGAGGATGATTTCCGCGCCTATCTGCATACTCTAAAGGAACAAAAAGGCGTGATCGTGTGCGGAGACCTTAATGTAGCACATACGGAGATCGATTTAAAGAATCCAAAGACGAATACAAAGAACGCAGGATTTACGCCGCAGGAGCGGGAAAAAATGACGGAGCTTCTCCGCTCCGGCTTCATTGATTCATTTCGCTATCTGCACCCGGATGAAACAGGGCGGTATTCGTGGTGGTCTTACCGGTTCAACGCGCGGGCAAACAATGCCGGATGGCGCATTGATTATTTTCTTGTATCCGAAGATATGAAAGACAGGATCGAGGAGGCAGATATTTCTCCGGACATATTTGGGAGCGACCATTGTCCGGTATTTTTGAAGCTAAAGGATTGAATCGGGTAAGGGCAGCCGTTGGCTGTCCTTTTCATATAATATTAAGAAAGTATTCTGTATGCCGTAAAATATCATGTTTTGTTTTCGCTTATAATGAAAAAAAGCGATATGGAACGGAGGCGGAAAAATGGACAGTAAAAGCAGAACGATAAAAATGATAGCTATCGTTGCAGCCGGCATGCTTGCGGCGGGCGTTTTATGCGGCTGCGCACCGTTTAACGGAAAAGCCGGGGAGATGCTGAGAGCGGTCACGAGTGTCAATCAAAATAAACGTGCGGAAGAAAGCGGCACGGAACAGGAAAAAGGAGAAGCTGAAAAATTTGCAATAGGAAATGCCGACTCCGAAGACAGCGGCGGATGGAATGGGGAAGAAAAGCTCATGAAGCGGTACGAGCCTTTTGGAGTGATTCTGCACAAAAAAGACGGAAATGATTGGATTAACGGAAAACCGCTTGCGAGGCTTCGCGATAAGGGCCATAACACGGTGACAAACGGCGAATTTATAGAAAACGGAGCCTTTGCTCTCGTGGAACGGGATGCGGACGGGAAGATCGCACATGTTTATGAAAACGACAGAGAAAGCTTTGAGGCTGCGTGTGGAATGAAGCTCTCGTAAAAAAGACATGGCGGGTAAGAATGAATAAAAAAACGGGTGCTATTTGCATCCGTTTTTCAGAAGGTCTCATGCAGCAGCCGCATACCATACTGCAGCCCCATCCGAAAAAATGGCGATATCGCTGTCTTGGTCGGTACGGAGCGTGGTAACGCCCATCGAACCGAGCAAATCGAGCGTTTCCTGATGCGGATGACCGTAATCGTTCTCTTCTCCGCAGGTTATAATGGCAGTTTCCGGTGTTACGGCTTTGAGAAATTCAGACGTAGTGGCATTCCGGGAGCCGTGATGGCCGACCTTTAAAACGTCTGCATCCAACAGCTCCGAATATTGGGCAAGCATGTCGGAAATAGCCTCATCTTCTGCATCGCCCTCAAACAGAAAGCGTGTATCGCCATATTCTGCGAGCAATACGATACTGGAATTATTGGCGTCGTCATATATGCGGTCCTGTGGATTTAGGGCAGTAAAATGAACAGCGCCGATATCAAAGGTGTCACCGGAATTTATATCTACTGTAGGAATACCGGATGCCTCTATGGCGTCCAGCATATCCTCGTAGGTTTGGGTGGAGGCGGCGAAATCAGTCATATAGACCACATCAGCAGGTATTTGTTTTAATATAGCGACCATAGAGCCGATATGGTCGGCATGCGGGTGCGTGGCGACTACGGCGTCAAGCTTGCGGATGCCCAGTGCGGAAAGCGTATCGAGAATATATTGCGCGTCATCGCTTTCGCCGGCGTCGATCAATACAGAGTGACCGTCGGGGGAGCGCAGGACCATACTGTCGGAATTTCCGGTATCTATTATATAAAGAAGCAAGCTGTCGCTATCTTCAGGAACGAGCTTAGCAGCGTGAGCGGAGGCAGTATTTTCGGAAGAGCCGAGGCTGTTCCAAATTTGCCCGGCCATTTCTGTGATATCGATGCCCGAACCCAGTAAAAAAATAAGAAAAAAGCCGACCGTACATAAAAATATGATCGCTGCCCGCGCTGTTTTGCTTTTCCTTTTTGCCGCCATGCGCGCCTCCTTGCATAATTCCTATGAACGATTATACTATAAGTAAGCGACAGATTATAGAAGACCGGAGAGAAAAATTTTTATGGGAAATCAGAAAGAACGCGTCATTGTGGGGATGTCCGGCGGAGTTGACTCGGCGGTATCGGCCTTGCTCCTGAAAGAACAGGGCTATGATGTGATAGGCGTTTTTATGAAAAACTGGGATGACAGCGCGGAAGATTCCGAATGCCCGGCGGAAGCGGATTATGACGATGTCCGTTCAGTCTGCGCAAAAATCGATATTCCCTATTATACCGTTAACTTTGAAAAGGAATATTGGGAGCGGGTATTCCGGTATTTTTTGGAAGAATATAAGCGGGGACGCACGCCGAACCCGGATGTGCTGTGCAATAAAGAAATCAAATTTGCAGCATTCCTTGATTTCGCTCAAAAAGCGGGGGCGGAGCTTCTTGCGACCGGACACTATGCGCGGCTTGAGCGCCGGGATGGAATGACATATCTGAAAAAAGGGCTCGATGATAATAAAGATCAGAGCTATTTCCTGTGCATGCTTTCACAGAAGCAGATTGAACGGGCGGTGTTCCCGGTAGGGGAGCTGCAAAAAGCGGAGGTGCGGCGTATTGCCGAAGAAGCGGGGCTTTCAGTAGCAAAGAAAAAGGATTCTACGGGAATCTGCTTTATTGGAGAGCGGAAATTCAAACAATTTTTGCAGACTTATCTGCCTGCGAATCCGGGAGACATGAAAACGCTGGACGGAAAAGTTGTAGGCAGGCATGACGGGTTGATGTATTACACGCTTGGGCAGCGGAGGGGGCTTGATATCGGCGGCTCCAAAGACGGAACAGGAGAACGCTGGTTCGTTGTTAAAAAGGACATGGAGCATAATGTTCTTTACGTTTCGCAGGGGGCAGAGTCGGAACTGCTTTTCTCTCGTGCGCTTGTGATGAGCGGTGTAAATTTCATTTCGGGCGGGGAAGAAAAAAAGAATTTTGGCTGCATGGCGAAAGTGCGTTATCGTCAGCCGGACCAGCGGGCCAGAGCGGAAAAAATCGGCGACGGAGCATACCGCGTAGAATTTGCCGAAAAGCAGCGCGCGGTCACGCCGGGGCAGTACTGCGTTCTTTATGACGGAGATATTTGTTTGGGCGGCGGTGTAGTCGACGAAGTGATTTTTTAAGGCCGCCGGCTGATTTTTACCTATTATTATGCGAAACCAACGTTTGTTTGAAATGATCTATATTCTGCTGGATAAGCGCAGAGCAACCGCCAGAGAGCTTGCAGAACGGCTTGAGGTTTCCGTACGCACGGTCTACCGTGATATTGATGCATTAAGCCTTGCGGGTATTCCCATCTATGCAGAAAAGGGAAAAGGAGGCGGTATTTTTCTGGCGGAAAATTTTGTCTTGCGGCATTCCCTCCTTTCGGAGGAGGAACAGCGCAGGATACTGATAGGGCTGCAAAGTCTGCGTGCTGCGCAATATCCGGAAACAGAAGAGACTCTTGCAAAATTGGGCGCTGCTTTCCGGCGGAAAGAGAATGATTGGATCGCGGTGGATTTTTCGGCATGGGGAAAAAAGGAAACGGATAAATTTGCGGTCATAAAAGAGGCTATACTAAAAAAAGAAGCGGTCACTTTCAGCTATTTCGGCGCGAACGGCAAAAAGGAGCAGCGGACGGTAGAGCCGCTTCGTATGCTTTATAAAAGCCGGGCATGGTATATGCAGGGATATTGCCGGAACAGGCAGGATTACCGGACATTCCGAATGTCGCGCATCAGGGAACCTAAAATGACGGGAGAGACGTTCCGGCGGAGCAATGGCGAGCTTCCAAAAGAGACAGACCAAAGCGGACAAGCGCCTATCAATATTCTTCTGCATGTCGATGTGAAAATGGCATACCGCATCTATGACGAATTTGAAGAAGAGGATGTTCAAAAAACAGAAGATGGTTTTCTGGCAGAGATGAATGTACCGGAGGATGAATGGCTTTATGGCTATATACTTTCATTCGGCCCCTTTGCCGCTGTGGTCAGGCCGGAAAGGATTCGTGGACTGATTGCCGAACGGCTGAAAAAGATGATTGAAAATTATAGTTAGCTGACATATGATGTCACATTATGTTTGCTATGCTGCTTCTATCATAATAATAGGAGAGGAAGCAAACGGATATGTGCAATGAATATGAAATAGTCAGAGTTGAGGAAAAAATTATCGAAGGGCTTGAGATAAGGACGGAAAATAAAAACGGAAAAGCAGCAAAGGATATTTCCTGTTTGTGGAAAGCGTTTTTTGAGAATGATAGGGGCAGGATGATCTGCGGGCGTGTGAATACCAATTATATTGGCCTGTATACTGATTATGACGGCGATTTCACGAAGCCCTATTCTTATCTTGCAGGATGTGAGACAGCGGGGGAAAGGCCGGCGGCATTCAAGGTAAAAAAGGTTCGCGCCGGCAGTTATGCGAAGTTTGTAACAAAAGAGCCGGAGGATGGAATCGAAAAGATTTGGAGGGCGGTGTGGAACATGCCGCTGAAAAGACGGTATGTCAGCGACTTTGAAGAATATTTTCCGGGAGAGGACGGACAGCCCAAGGAGGTACATATTTATATCGGGGTGGAGAAGTAAACGGGAAATGATATAATGTTACGCTTATTATAATGAAGCGTTTATAGCCGATGGGGTTTTAACGGCAAAACGATCGGCCTTGGAAAAAAGGAACTATGATAGATATGGAGTTTGTGCCCGCGAAAACAATTCTCATACGAACTAAAAGCGGTACATGGTTCGGGAATGATTATAATATAAATTTATACCGTGGCTGTTGCCATGGATGTATTTATTGCGACAGTAGAAGCAATTGCTACGGCGTGGAAGATTTCGATAGAGTGCGAATCAAAAAGAATGCATTGCAGATTCTGGAAAGAGAGTTATCCAAAAAGAGGAAAAAGGGTGTTGTAAGCATAGGAGCGATGTCCGATCCCTATAATCCGTATGAAGAAAAAATGGAAATAACACGCGGGGCGCTAAAGCTGTTGGAACGATATGGGTTTGGTGTAACGCTCGACACCAAAAGCCCGTTGGTCCTGCGGGATATTGATTTACTTAAGCGAATATCCCGGAAAAGCTGTGTCAATATCAAGCTGACAGTCACGGCGGCAAGCGATTTTTTGTCAAAGCGTATTGAACCGAATGCACCGGTTTCATCAGAACGTTTCCGAGCGGTCAGGGAACTCAGCCTTGCCGGGATTTTTACAGGTGTGCTCCTTATGCCGATACTCCCATATATTACGGATTCAGAAGATAATATAACGGAAATCGTCCGACTTGCCTATAAAAATGGAGCGCGTTTTATTTTCCCTATGTTTGGTGTTACCCTTCGCCAAAATCAAAAAACTTACTACTATAAGAAAATAGATGAACGTTTCCCGGGATTCAGCCGGAAGTACCGCAATACATTTCAAGACAGCTATTTGTGCAAATCACCTTATGCAGGCAGACTGCATAATTTATTTCGGAGAGAATGCCAAAGCCGCAGCCTCCTATTCCGGATGGAAGATATCGTTGCAGCATATAAAAAAATGCCGGGAGAGATAAGGCAGCTTTCTTTATTTTAAATAATGAGGAGCAAGATATAGCGGCGGCGGAAATAGATCATACTACATAAAGTAGAATGGGAGCGGAGTTTTCTGACAAGTAAAAAGTTTGTCAAAAAAGGATGAAAATTTTTTAAAAAAGTAGTTGACATGGGGAATGGAGTTTGGTATTATAAATGAGCCGCAAAAAAAGCGGCGGACCTTGAAAAATCAATACAGTACCAAGAACGAAAAGGAAATGCTTGAAAGCGGAGCCTAGGTCAAGAGATTAGTTAAAGACATCTGAGAAGATGTTAAGATTTTAATTAAGAGTTTGATCCTGGCTCAGGACGAACGCTGGCGGCGTGCTTAACACATGCAAGTCGAACGAAGTTATCCAGACAGAAGCCTTCGGGTGGAAGATTGGATATACTTAGTGGCGGACGGGTGAGTAACGCGTGAGCAACCTGCCCTGCAAAGGGGGACAACAGTTGGAAACGACTGCTAATACCGCATAAGACCACGAAACCGCATGGTTTTGAGGTAAAAGGATTTATTCGATGCAGGATGGGCTCGCGTCCCATTAGATAGTTGGTGAGGTAACGGCCCACCAAGTCAACGATGGGTAGCCGACCTGAGAGGGTGATCGGCCACACTGGAACTGAGACACGGTCCAGACTCCTACGGGAGGCAGCAGTGGGGAATATTGGGCAATGGGGGAAACCCTGACCCAGCAACGCCGCGTGAGGGAAGAAGGTCTTCGGATTGTAAACCTTTGTCCTATGGGACGAAGAAAGTGACGGTACCATAGGAGGAAGCTCCGGCTAACTACGTGCCAGCAGCCGCGGTAATACGTAGGGAGCGAGCGTTGTCCGGAATTACTGGGCGTAAAGGGTGCGTAGGTGGTCAAGTAAGTCAGATGTGAAAGACCGGGGCTTAACCCCGGGATTGCATTTGAAACTGTTTGACTTGAGTACAGGAGAGGGAAGTGGAATTCCTAGTGTAGCGGTGAAATGCGTAGATATTAGGAGGAACACCAGTGGCGAAGGCGACTTTCTGGACTGCAACTGACACTGAGGCACGAAAGCGTGGGGAGCAAACAGGATTAGATACCCTGGTAGTCCACGCCGTAAACGATGGATACTAGGTGTGGGGCCCGATAGGGTTCCGTGCCGAAGCAAACGCATTAAGTATCCCGCCTGGGGAGTACGATCGCAAGGTTGAAACTCAAAGGAATTGACGGGGGCCCGCACAAGCAGCGGAGCATGTGGTTTAATTCGAAGCAACGCGAAGAACCTTACCAAGGCTTGACATCCTCTGACGGCTGTAGAGATACAGCTTCCCTTCGGGGCAGAGAGACAGGTGGTGCATGGTTGTCGTCAGCTCGTGTCGTGAGATGTTGGGTTAAGTCCCGCAACGAGCGCAACCCTTATTGCTAGTTGCCAGCACGTCATGGTGGGAACTCTAGTGAGACTGCCGGGGACAACTCGGAGGAAGGTGGGGACGACGTCAAATCATCATGCCCCTTATGTCTTGGGCTACACACGTGCTACAATGGCCGGTACAAAGGGCAGCGACGTCGTAAGGCAGAGCGAATCTCAAAAAGCCGGTCCCAGTTCGGATTGTGGGCTGCAACCCGCCCACATGAAGTCGGAGTTGCTAGTAATCGCGAATCAGCATGTCGCGGTGAATGCGTTCCCGGGCCTTGTACACACCGCCCGTCACACCACGGAAGTTGGGAGCACCCGAAGCCAGTGGCTTAACCGCAAGGAGAGAGCTGTCGAAGGTGAGATCAATGACTGGGGTGAAGTCGTAACAAGGTAGCCGTATCGGAAGGTGCGGCTGGATCACCTCCTTTCTAGGGTGTAGAAAAGAGAAGACTAAGGAGAAGCGAGTAGAGGATTTTCTTTTCGGTACTGTAGAGATTGAAGAGCAGCAAACTGCATAGGAAGCCTTTTAGAGCACATACAGGGATGTATGTGATTTAAAATGGGGGTGTAGCTCAGCTGGGAGAGCACCTGCCTTGCAAGCAGGGGGTCAGCGGTTCGATTCCGCTCATCTCCACCAAGTGGGGGAAAGCGGGAGACACCGAAGCAGCTAACTGAAGATGGGCTTTTAGCTCAGCAGGTTAGAGCACACGCCTGATAAGCGTGAGGTCGGTGGTTCGAGTCCACTAAAGCCCACCATGGCAAATGCGTTAGAGCAGAGTGCCGAAGCACATTGAAAACTGAATAGTAAACCGAAAGAGAAAAGCGAAACGATATCTAGAAAGAACTAATCTGCAAAGATGAAAAAGGGTAAGATATAATTTTGCGAAAGTCTTAGGGAGAGAGAAGTAGACGAAAAGATCAAGCTATGAAGAGCACAGGGTGAATGCCTTGGCATCAAGAACCGAAGAAGGACGTGTCAAGCTGCGAAAAGCTGCGGGGAGTTGCAAGCAAACATTGATCCGCAGATATCCGAATGAGGGAACTCAGCACATGTAATAGTGTGTTACCATATACTGAATCCATAGGTATATGGGGGGAACCCGGTGAACTGAAACATCTAAGTAGCCGGAGGAAAGGAAAACAACCGTGATTCTCAAAGTAGCGGCGAGCGAAATGGGAAGAGGCCAAACCGGAAGTCTTCGGACATCCGGGGTTGCGGACCCATATAATCGATCTGACGAATATAGCTGAATAGCATTGGAAAGTGCAGCCAAAGAGGGTAAAAGCCCCGTAAGCGAAATACGAGTCAGCGAGATGGGCACCAGAGTACCACGGGGCACGTGAAACCCAGTGGGAAGCCGGGAGGACCACCTTCCAAGCCTAAATATTCCTTGATGACCGATAGAGAAATAGTACCGTGAGGGAAAGGTGAAAAGCACCCCGGGAGGGGAGTGAAAGAGAACCTGAAACCTTGTGCTTACAAGCAGTGGGGGCACTATTAGAAAGTGTGACCATGTACTTTTTGTAGAACGGGCCAGCGAGTTACGGTATGTAGCGAGGTTAAGTGACTGGAGTCACGGAGCCGAAGGGAGACCGAGTCTGAATAGGGCGTTAAGTTGCATGCTGTAGACCCGAAACCGGGCGACCTACCCATGAGCAGGTTGAAGCGGTGGTAAAACACCGTGGAGGACCGAACCACACGTATGTTGAAAAATGCGGGGATGACTTGTGGGTAGCGGAGAAATTCCAATCGAGCTCGGAGATAGCTGGTTCTCCTCGAAATAGCTTTAGGGCTAGCCTCAAGTGAAGATATATGGGGGTAGAGCACTGAATGGACTAGGGGGCTTCACGGCTTACCGAATCTTATCAAACTCCGAATACCATATATTACCTGCTTGGGAGTCAGACAGTGTGAGATAAGTTTCATTGTCAAAAGGGAAAGAGCCCAGATCATCAACTAAGGTCCCAAAGTGTAAGTTAAGTGGAAAAGGATGTGGAATTGCAGAGACAACTAGGATGTTGGCTCAGAAGCAGCCACTCATTTAAAGAGTGCGTAACAGCTCACTAGTCGAGTGATTGTGCGCCGAAAATGTCCGGGGCTAAAACTTACCACCGAAGTTATGGGTGCAGCGTTTTCAACAATGCTGAAGAAGGTGTCGGGAAAAGGACACGTAGCAAACCGGGAAAAAGGAGGTTTGCGTCAAATCCAACAGGATAGAACCTGAAGAATCAGGCGGTATTGTTGAAAACGTTGCGCGGTAGAGGAGCATCGTATTTGGATCGAAGCCATACCGAGAGGAGTGGTGGACCGGATACGAGAGAGAATGCTGGCATAAGTAGCGAGAGTGAGGTGAGAATCCTCACCGTCGAAAGCCTAAGGTTTCCTGGGGAAGGCTCGTCCGCCCAGGGTAAGTCGGGACCTAAGCCGAGGACAGTATAGTCGTAGGCGATGGACAACAGGTTGATATTCCTGTACTACCGGTCATTCGTTTGACTGAAGCAGTGACACAGGAGGATAGCAGAAGCGCCTTGATGGTAGAGGGCGTCTAAGCACTGAGGGTGGAAATTAGTGAAGTACGGTTTCCATAAAGCCTGAGGTGTGATGGGGACAGAAAATAAGTATGGAAGTCTGTGAATCCACACTGGCGAGAAAAGCTGCTAAGGAGAATGACAGGTACCCGTACCGCAAACCGACACAGGTAGGCGAGGAGAGAATCCTAAGACGATCGGGAGAAGCATTGTTAAGGAACTCGGCAAAATGACTCCGTAACTTCGGGATAAGGAGTGCCTAGCAATAGGTCGCAGTGAATAGGCCCAAGCGACTGTTTAGCAAAAACACAGGTCTGTGCGAAATCGAGAGATGAAGTATACGGGCTGACGCCTGCCCAGTGCTGGAAGGTTAAGGGGAACTGTTAGCGCAAGCGAAGCAGGGAACTTAAGCCCCAGTGAACGGCGGCCGTAACTATAACGGTCCTAAGGTAGCGAAATTCCTTGTCGGGTAAGTTCCGACCCGCACGAATGGCGTAACGACTTGGGCACTGTCTCAACAATGTACCCGGCGAAATTGTAGTATGAGTGAAGATGCTCATTACCCGCGATAGGACGGAAAGACCCCGTAGAGCTTTACTGCAACTTGGCATTGGATTTTGGTATTGGATGTACAGGATAGGTGGGAGGCTGAGAAGCGTTGACGCCAGTTGACGCAGAGCCGCTGTTGGGATACCACCCTTCTAATACTAGGGTTCTAACATGAGGCCGTGATCCGGCTCATGGACAGTACCAGGTGGGCAGTTTGACTGGGGCGGTCGCCTCCGAAAGAGTAACGGAGGCGCCCAAAGGTTTCCTCAGAATGGTCGGAAATCATTCATTAGAGTGCAAATGCATAAGGGAGCTTGACTGCGAGAGAGACATCTCGAGCAGGGACGAAAGTCGGGATTAGTGATCCGGCGGTATGAGAGTGGAATTGCCGTCGCTCAACGGATAAAAGCTACCTCGGGGATAACAGGCTTATCTCCCCCAAGAGTCCACATCGACGGGGAGGTTTGGCACCTCGATGTCGGCTCGTCGCATCCTGGGGCTGAAGCAGGTCCCAAGGGTTTGGCTGTTCGCCAATTAAAGCGGCACGCGAGCTGGGTTCAGAACGTCGTGAGACAGTTCGGTCCCTATCCATCGTGGGCGCAGGAAGTTTGAGTGGAGCTGTCCTTAGTACGAGAGGACCGGGATGGACGTACCAATGGTGCACCAGTTGTCGTGCCAACGGCATGGCTGGGTAGCTACGTACGGACGGGATAAACGCTGAAGGCATCTAAGCGTGAAGCCCCCCACAAGATAAGACTTCCCATCCTTTATGGAGTAAGACCCCTTGAAGACTACAAGGTTGATAGGCTGGAGGTGTAAGTACAGCAATGTATTCAGCTGACCAGTACTAATAGGTCGAGGGCTTGATCAACGAAAGTTGATTCAACAGTCTAACTAACAACTTTAAGACTTATCTCTTTCCTTACTACTATTCAGTTTTCAGTGTGTTTCACTGATAACAATTTCATATTCCTCAGTAGCTCAGCGGTAGAGCATTCGGCTGTTAACCGAAGGGTCGTAGGTTCAAACCCTACCTGGGGAGCCATTTCCGGTGGCGATAGCTAAGGGGATCCACCTGTTCCCATTCCGAACACAGAAGTTAAGCCCTTATACGCCCAAAGTACTGCACTGGAGACGGTGTGGGAGGATAGGTAGCTGCCGGATTCTACTAATAGAAAAGCCTATGGATAATGCCCATAGGCTTTTTTGTATAATGAGAACCCCGCGCTAAGCGTAAGGTTGCGTAAAGCTTGAAGCTGAAGCAGAAGAAATATTGAGAAATTATGTGAATGGAAGGGAGTGAAGATAATAGAAGCAGAGATATGTATAGATCATGTGCATATGCTATTGGAGATACCACCTAAAATGAGCGTTTCCGGGCTTGTAGGAGCTGCTGCATGAGAGACCTATTGGAGCCTGAAATACAAACACGGAAATTGTAGCTTTTGGTGCCGGGGATACTATGTAGATATGGAGGGCAAAAATGCAAAGAAAATAACAGAATACATACAGAACCGATTGAAAGAGGATCAGGTAAATGAACAATTGATGTTTAAAGAGTATACCGATCCGTTTACGGGTGGCAAGAGTATTGCAAGTGGCAGACCAACATTCGCCTTGAGTCGCTGCTGGTAACAGAGCCTTTAAGGCTTTATCCTGTCGAGCATACGAAGCATACGAGATATAAATCCCCCGCTATGCAGGTGCATGGCAGGAGTTATACAAAAAATCACCTTTCCGATGGAACGGGCAAAGATACTATATTAGTATTACTTACTAATATAGATAAAAACAATATTGCGTTTTTTATAAATATTTCAATACAAATCTGTATAATATCAGAATCTGTTTCCCTTCCGAGAGAATAGATACGTCCGAAAAGATATTCTCCATGATCTATGATAAAAGATAAAAGAGTATTAGCTTGATTGGAGATATACCCGAGCTTTACGCCGGTTCCATCATGAACAGAAATAGACGCGGGATCTTTGGCGTTGTAAGGCTCCCGCACGAGCTCTACCCTGTCTCCCGGTAAAAGAGAAGCAAGAACCTCGGTATGATCTTTCAAGGCGATCATAGTGCCGGCGAGAGCTTGAAAATCTATAAAACGCCCATTTTCCCAATAAGGATCATTTTTCCGTTGGGAAAGACATGCCAGCTTTAATTCGTGATATTTTAGCTTTGTGTTTCTTAGATTCAGTCGAGAAGCAATTTCTTTCTGGTGAAGAAGATTTTGTTCCTCTATACGCTTTAAACGTTTCTTTTCCGCTTTTTTCCGGGCTTCTTCTTTCAATAGATATTCGAGCTTACCATCCAAGATTTTCAGCAGGATTTTACGCATCATAGGCTTTGCGCTCGTTTTGATACAGTCGGATAAAATACTGTATATCCCGTGATCGACAGCCGGAGAAGGAATTTCTTCGAGAACTATTTGCAAAATTTTTTCAAAAGCAATTGCATTTTCATGGCCAAGGTGGGGATTACTTTTTAAAAAGACGACAAGCTCCTGAAAGAGGCTGCAGTCCTGTTTCTCAATACAGGAAGCTAATATCAGGGCGTGACGTTTATCGACATAAGCGGATTCCCTGAATAAAATTTCTGAAAATTCCATATCTGATCTCAGGAAAGGAAGCAGATGCTCAAAAAAAGTGTACTGATGCGCCAAGGTATATAAAACACCGCTGATGAGCCTATATGAATTAGACGGAGAAGATAAAACGGATCGGAACGTTATCAATAACCATTTCCAGATTTTATACGCATAGCTTTCATCCAACAAAAACAAATCACAAATGATATCGGCGACATCTTCGCGGTTCTCTTCAAAGTTTTCCTTTAAATCAGGAAAATTTGCATATAAAGCCGCTGAAAACTGATACTGGCCGTCGGCAGACCTATATTTGAGTATCTCTTGATTTAAATCAGAAGCCGGATCGATCGGCATATTAATATCAATGGGATAACCATTTTCATCAAAAATGGATCGATCGGCGGGATCTATTTTTACAAATGGAGCTTTATCTATGTGATTTTCAGTTTGATTCGGCTGGACCGATGTGCTGGAGAGCGGCGCTGCCCCGGGCTTTGATTTTGCTTTTCGGTTTATTTTAAAGAAATTACTCATTTATCTGTTCCCTTTATTGATATTGTTCAGTATGATACGGTCAATAAACGTCTCAAAATCGGAATACGTTCCTGTAATAAATCCGTTTTTTAAAATGCGCAGACTGGTGCGGTCTGTGAACCATAAAGTACAGTATAAAGGCTCCTCGCTTCTTCTGATGACATTACCGTATTGATAGTTTCCGCCATATTTGGGGTCTTCCACCTCGATATGATGCTCGCAGAACCTTATGATTCGGATCCACTTCAACTCGCTCATAGTATTTAAAAATACGGGACGTCCTACATCGATGTCCGTTTTGCGTTTTACAAAAAAAATCCTGTATACATAGACTGCGGCAAGCAACAGGCCGACTGCCATTAGACCATATTCTTCGACCATGAGACAAAAGATGGAGAGAATGGCAGCAGCGGTAAGGCCGATCCCGCGTATCACTTTACCGGGCCGCTCATTGTGACGGGAAAGAGTCTCCGGTTCTTCTGAAACTGCAGCCGAGAGGTAATGATATTTTGGAGCGGTATCTTCCGAGACAATATATTGGTTAATAAACATAGGATTCATAAAATTGCGTCTTTCTGATTTCAATTTGTATATTTTGAGACCGTTTCTACATTATTTTATCGTCTCATTTTTAAAAAAGTTTAGAGCGGAACGATTTCGGGAAAAGAAGAATACAAAATCAAAGTTAAGAAATCATATTATACAGGCTAAAGTTGGCAAAGAATTTTACGATATATAATTTATAGAGTATTATATGCTATCAGATTACAGTAACAATCTGTTTGGGGGAGAAAGAAAGTTATATAGTGATACTGAACTGGTTGGATATGAATTTTGCAGAATTGAATGAAGAAAGAGCGGGCGTACCCTGATTATTATATATTACAAGAATATAAGGATTATAAGAAAAATTTGGAATAAGCATATGGGAAATAGAAATAGGAGAGAAACGGAATGAAAATTAAGTTATCAATGATTTATGCGGCGCGTATGATGGGATATTTTACGAAGAGTGGAGAACCGTTGATAAAATGCGAAGAACTTGTGAAAGCGGCGAAATGCAGCTATCAGTATAGTTTAAAAATATTGAATATGCTAAAAAATGGGGGAATGATTGTATCGGAACAGGGGTGCAAAGGAGGATATAGGGCTGCGCGTAATGCGGAAGAAATATCCGTATATGATATTGTAAAGATTTTCGAGGTTGAGGACAATAGATGCGAGACACGGGGGATGTCCCAAGAGCTGTACGACGATCCGTTTCATATATATCTTAAAAACGATATGGAGATTCAGATGGAGCGATGGAAGTTTGTCAAGCTTAAGGATTTGTATTCGAAAAGTGAAATGTAAGAACGGTTAGTATAAATTTTGTATATACGATTTATAAAAAGGAAAAAGTGATAAATATGGAAAAGGAAAAAAGACCGAAAGCAACAAGAGTAAAAGCAAGATATTGCATAACGATCGACGAGGATCTGTTTGATGAAATCGATGCTTATTGTTTCGAACATCAATATCGCTATCGTTCGCACGGTGTCGCGAATTTAGTCAGGCTGGGTTTGGCCCGTGCAGCAGAATTGGAGGGAAAGAAGAAATAGAGCCAAGTAACTGCAAGCGGCAGAGAACGCGCCGGAAGAAAGATATGATTTGTATCATTTATTGATTTTCAGGGAAAAGGGGATACTGAGATGGAAAAGCGGCTAACGTTGATTGTGGAAAAATGTTCTAAGAACCATGTGTGTCCGCCGGTTTCGGTTTGTCCGGCAATGGCGCTTGAGCAGGATGAGTACAAAGCTCCGACAATAGATGAAAGCAAATGTATCTGTTGCGGAACGTGCATGGAATTTTGCCCCAAACAGGCGTTGATTATTACATGAAAGACAGATACTATGATATGGTCCTGTTGACTACATGATCATACTTCCTGCGCACCAACAGAAATTGACTTAATCAGTAAATTTTTTGACGGAGTGGGTAGCGGCGAGATCGTTTACCGCATTCATGCAAAAGCGAATAGAGAAGTATCCCTATACATCCGAACGATACAGAGAATATGAACGAGCAATAGGGGGATTGACAATCTGAAACCGCTGTGATATCGTGTTCATAACAATTTATTACTTTTAAACCGTTGAAGCGGAGATAACGGCAATCATGCCTTTACAGAGAGCCTGTGGTGCTGAGAGTCAGGTGAGAAACAAGTTGTCAAATGGACCGCTGAGGGCGCAGTCAAATGTGATATTCACAAAGTATTCTGCGACGTTGCAGGCAGACGTTATTTGCCGGGGATATGTTGGTATCCTGCTAAGCGCACGGGTCATACCGTGAATCAAGGTGGCACCGCGGATAGTATATTTGCATTATTCGTCCTTGACGGAAAGTATATTTCTGTCAAGGACGTTTTTGTATTGTTTTTTGGCAGAGAGGCAAAGGAGTATTTTTATTTGGAGGTACTGATCATGAAAATTTTTCCCGATCTTAGCGACGTCAAAAAAATTGCGGCCACTGGAAACTATAATGTATTGCCGGTCAGCCTTGAGATCCTTTCTGATTTTACGACACCCATAGAAACGATGAAAATACTAAAAAATGTATCTACTCATTGTTATATGCTGGAGTCGGCACAGGCAAACGAAACTTGGGGGCGTTATACCTTCCTCGGCTTCGATCCAAAGTTGGAAATCACCTGCAGCGCAGGAGAAATCAAAATTGGGAAGCTTAAAATAGCAGTGGATAACCCTTCCGATTATCTTTGTCAGATTCTTGCTGATTATAAGAGCCCGCGTTTCGAATATCTTCCTTCCTTCACGGGCGGGCTTGTTGGGTACTTTTCCTATGACTACCTTGGATATAGTGAGCCGGCGGTGCGATGCGGCGTGGAAGATACAGAAGATTTTAAGGATGCTGATTTGATGCTTTTTGACAAAGTCATCGCTTTCGACCACATCCGGCAGAAGATTATTCTCATAGTAAATATGCCGCTTGATGACGTGGAAGTTGGATATAACAAAGCGGTCATGGAACTAAAGCAACTCGCAGAGCTCCTTCGTAATGGAGAAAAAAAGAACGAACCGGGTGGAAAACTGACGGGAGAAGTCAAGGCGCTGTTCGATAAAAAACAATTCTGCGATATGGTGGAGAAAGCAAAGCGTTATATCCGCGAGGGAGATATTTTTCAGATCGTGCTTTCCAACCGGCTGAGCGCGCCCTTTGAAGGGAGCCTGCTGAATACCTACCGCGTGCTTCGTACTATCAACCCGTCGCCCTATATGTTCTATTTTTCCGGAACGGATGTCGAGGTTGCAGGCGCTTCGCCTGAAACACTCGTTAAATTAGAAAATGGTGTACTGCATACGTTTCCCCTTGCAGGAACGAGGCCAAGAGGGAAGAACGATGCGGAGGACAAAGCGCTTGAAGCTGAACTGCTGGCAGATGAAAAGGAACTTGCTGAACATAATATGCTGGTAGATCTCGGCAGAAACGATTTGGGAAAAATCAGCAAGTTCGGCACAGTGCAGGTTGAAACGCTGCATTCCATTGAACGTTTTTCCCATGTTATGCACATCGGCTCTACAGTACGCAGCGAGATCGGCGACGGTTACAATGCACTGGATGCGATCGAGGCGGTACTGCCGGCTGGAACGCTTTCCGGTGCGCCGAAAATCAGGGCTTGTCAGTTAATTGGGGAACTCGAAAATAATAAGCGGGGCATTTACGGCGGCGCGATTGGTTATATCGATTTTACAGGCAACATGGACACCTGCATTGCTATACGAATTGCTTATAAGAAAAACGGAAAGGTATTCGTGAGAAGCGGAGCCGGGATCGTGGCGGATTCCGTGCCCGAAAAGGAATATGAGGAATGCCTGAACAAAGCAAAAGCTTCCTTAAGAGCACTGGAGATGGCGCAGGAGGTGGAATTATGATCGTTTTGATTGATAATTATGACAGCTTCTCATATAACCTTTACCAGCTTGTCGGCGAGATAGCCTCTGATATCAGAGTCATCCGAAATGATGAAATGACCGTCGGAGAGATCAAGGCTCTACATCCGGACCGTATTATCCTCTCGCCGGGACCCGGAAGGCCGGAGGCTGTCGGTGTGCTCATCGAAACCATAAGGACGCTCGGAAAGGATATTCCAATGCTTGGCGTTTGCCTCGGGCATCAGGCAATATGCGCAGCGTTTGGTGCAGCTGTTACTTATGCAAGAACGATGATGCATGGAAAGCAGTCGGATGTCAGGCTCGATGCCAGTTGTCCGCTGTTCAGCGGATGTCCCGAAGTGGTGCCTGTCGCACGGTATCATTCTCTTGCGGTAGACGCCGATACTATTCCGCAATGTCTGAAAATCACGGCTCTGGCCACTGATGGCGAGGTGATGGGAGTGCAGCATAAGGAGTATCCCGTTTACGGCGTACAGTTTCATCCTGAGTCCATTATGACCCCCGACGGAAAAACAATGCTCAGAAATTTTATAAAGGAGGTATGAAACATGATTGGAGAAGCTATTGTAAAGCTTGTAAACAAAAAAGACCTCACCTATGACGAGGCGTATGGTGTTATGAATGAAATCATGAGCGGTCAGACATCGCCTACACAGAATGCCGCTTTTCTTGCCGCTCTTTCTACTAAGAGCGCCCGGGCCGAGACTACGGACGAGATCGCTGGATGCGCAGCCGCTATGAGAGCACATGCAACCAAAGTAGAGACCGGAATGGAGCTTTTTGAAATTGTGGGAACAGGCGGAGATAATGCGCATAGCTTCAATATTTCCACGATATCGGCCCTTGTAGCGGCAGCCGGTGGTATGAAAGTGGCGAAACACGGCAACCGTGCCGCTTCCTCCCGGTGTGGAACAGCAGATTGTCTCGAAGCTCTCGGCGTAAATATTCAACAAAGCCCCGCAAGATGCGTTGAACTTCTGGACGAGGTCGGCATATGCTTCTTTTTTGCACAAAAATATCACGCTTCTATGAAATATGTGGGAGCTATCCGTAAGGAACTTGGATTTCGCACTGTATTTAATATTCTCGGACCTCTTACGAATCCCGGAATGCCATCGATGCAGCTTCTCGGCGTATATGACGATTATCTGGTTGAACCATTGGCTCAGGTGCTTATCGATCTCGGGATCAAACGCGGCATGGTGGTCTACGGACAGGATAAACTGGACGAGCTCTCTCTGAGCGCGCCGACTACGGTCTGCGAACTCCGCGACGGTTGGATGAGATCCTATGTTATTACACCGGAGGCTCTCGGATTTGAACGCTGCGCGAAGGAGGATTTAAGAGGAGGGAGTCCTGAAGAAAATGCGAAGATCGCTCTTGCGGTTTTAAACGGGGAAAAGGGCCATAAGAGAAATGCCGTATTGATGAATGCCGGAGCGGCGCTTTATATTGGAGGGAAAGCCGGCGGAATGAAGGACGGTATTGCTCTTGCTGCTGAAATGATAGATTCCGGTAAAGCCATGGAAACTCTGAATCAATTTATTGAAGTCAGCAACCGTCCGGAGGTGAGGGCATGACGATTCTTGAACAGCTTGCAGATCATGCGCGTGAACGCGTTGCACAAGCAAAAAGAAACGTATCGCTGGAGGCGATCAGACGACAGGCCTTATCTCTTCCGAAAGGAAATTTTAGCTTTGAAAATACGCTGAGAAGGCCGGGCCTCTCATTCATTTGCGAGTGCAAGAAAGCTTCCCCCTCCAAAGGGTTGATTGCTCCCGATTTTCCATATCTGCAGATCGCAAGGGATTATGAGGAAGCAGGAGCAGATTGTATTTCCGTGCTGACCGAACCAAAATGGTTTTTGGGAAGCGGCGAATATCTGAGGGAGATCGCCAACAGCGTTTCCATCCCCTGCCTGCGCAAAGATTTTACGGTTGACGAATATATGATCTACAGGGCAAAAGTGCTTGGCGCATCAGCGGTACTGCTTATTTGTTCTATTCTGAGGGGAGGACAGATCAAAGAATATATCAGCATTTGCGATGAACTTGGGCTTTCCGCCTTAGTGGAGGTACACAGTGAAGATGAAGTGCAGGCTGCGCTGAGCGCGGGAGCACGCATCATCGGCGTCAATAATCGTGATCTGAAAGATTTTTCCATGGATACTGACAATAGCCGCAGACTGCGGAAGCTGATACGGCACGATGCGTTGTTTGTTTCTGAAAGCGGGATCGGCAGCGCCGGAGACATAGGGAAGCTCCGTAAGATCGATGCCGATGCGGTATTGATCGGCGAGGCTCTGATGAGAGCTGCAGACAAAAAAAACATGCTGAACGAGCTGAGGGGCATATCATGACAAAAATCAAGCTTTGCGGCCTTTCCCGCCCCTGCGATATAGAAACCGCAAACGAACTTAAGCCTGAATATATCGGCTTTGTGTTTGCGCAAAAAAGTAAGCGACATCTGACGTCTGAAAAAGCGGAAGAACTAAAAAAAATGCTTGCGCCCGGTATTCAGGCGGCAGGCGTATTCGTAGATGAGAAGCCGCAGACCGTCGCGCGGTTGTTGAACGGTAATATTATCGACATTGCCCAGCTCCACGGCAATGAAGACGAAGTATATATCAAGCATCTGCGCAGGCTTACTCATAAGCCGATCATCCAAGCTTTTCGTATAGGAAACGCAAGCGATGTCATAAACGCTGAACGCAGCATTGCCGACCATATTCTTTTGGATTCCGGCGCTGGAACGGGAACGGCATTTGACTGGAATCTGATACAGAGCATCAAACGGCCGTATTTTCTTGCAGGGGGGCTTGAGCCCTGTAATGTGGAAAAGGCTGTTCGGATATTGAAGCCATTTGCGGTCGACGTCAGCTCCGGTATCGAAACGAACGGCCGAAAAGACAAAACAAAAATGGCGGCATTCGTTGCCGCCGCAAGGAAAGGAAGATAGATCATGACAAATCCAAACGGACGCTTTGGCATTCACGGCGGGCAATATATTCCGGAAACGCTGATGAATGCCGTCATTGAACTGGAGGAAGCGTATCGTCATTATAAAAACGATCCGGAATTCAACAGGGAACTCACAGCGCTCTTTCACGAATATGTAGGCAGGCCGTCAAGACTGTATTTTGCCGGAAAAATGACAAACGACCTCGGCGGTGCGAAAATTTATCTCAAGCGTGAAGATCTGAACCATACCGGTGCCCATAAGATCAATAATGTTCTCGGACAAGCACTTCTTGCAAAAAAGATGGGAAAAACAAGATTGATTGCCGAAACCGGAGCCGGTCAGCACGGCGTTGCCACAGCGACCGCTGCTGCTCTTATGGATATGGAATGCGTCGTCTTTATGGGAGAGGAAGATACCGTTCGTCAGGCTCTTAATGTGTACCGTATGCGTCTGCTGGGGGCAGAAGTGATTCCTGTAAAAACAGGAACAGCCACATTGAAAGATGCTGTATCTGAGGCGATGCGGGAGTGGACCTCCCGCATTTCTGATACCCATTATTGCCTCGGATCGGTGATGGGGCCTCATCCGTTCCCGGTCATTGTCCGTGATTTTCAGGCGGTCATCTCCAAGGAGATCAAGCAACAGATCGTTCAGAAAGAGGGCAGACTTCCCGATGCGGTGATCGCCTGCGTAGGCGGCGGCTCCAATGCCATCGGCAGCTTTTATCATTTTATCGAAGAGAAAAACGTAAAGCTGATTGGATGCGAGGCGGCGGGAAGGGGGCTTGACACCTTCGAGACCGCCGCGACTATCAATACCGGTAGAGTAGGTATCTTTCACGGAATGAAGTCATATTTCTGTCAGGATAAATATGGCCAGATCGCTCCCGTTTATTCTATCTCAGCAGGTCTTGATTATCCGGGGATCGGGCCCGAACACGCTCATTTACACGATATCGGCCGAGCGGAATATGTTCCTATAACCGATGAGGAGGCGGTATGCGCTTTTGAATATCTCGCAAAGACAGAAGGGATCGTATCTGCCATCGAATCGGCTCATGCTGTTGCACATGCTTTAAAGATCGCACCAAAGATGGGGAAAGACCAAATTATTGTGATCACTCTATCCGGCAGGGGCGAAAAGGATTGTGCTGCCATTGCACGCTACAGAGGAGAGGATATCTATGAGTAATATTAAAAAAGCTTTTGAAAACGGAAAGGCATTCATTTCCTTTATCACCTGCGGCGACCCCGATTGGGAAACGACTGCCGCCGCCGTCCGTGCCGCTGTGGAAAATGGGGCCGACCTGATCGAGCTTGGCATTCCGTTTTCCGATCCGACGGCAGAGGGCCCTGTTATTCAAGGGGCGAACCTGAGAGCACTGAACGGCGGCATCACGACAGATAAAATTTTTTCTGCGGTCAAGGAATTTCGCCGCGGGCTAAAAGTGCCGATGGTATTCATGACCTACGCCAATGTGGTATTCTCTTACGGTTCGGCAAAGTTTATTTCCACTTGCCGGGATATCGGGATCGACGGGCTTATTTTGCCCGATCTTCCCTTTGAAGAGAAGGAGGAATTTCAGTCTTTGTGCAGGCGGTACGGCGTTGACCTGATCTCGCTTATAGCGCCGACGTCTGAAAACCGCATTGCTATGATCGCAAAAGAAGCGGAGGGGTTTCTCTATATCGTTTCCAGTCTTGGCGTAACGGGAACAAGAAGTGAAATCAAAACGGATCTTGCCTCTATTATAAAAGTAGTAAGGGAAAATACCGGGGTGCCTTGCGCGATCGGATTTGGCATCTCCACGCCCGAGCAAGCAAAAAGACTGGCAGATATCTCCGATGGAGTCATCGTCGGCTCGGCTATCATAAAACTGCTCGAAAAGTACGGCAAAAAAGCGCCTGAGTATGTAGAGGAGTACGTAAAAGCTATGAAAGATGCTATAAGGTAACATTGCACTCTATCTTACTGGTGATACAAAACGCTGCAATGCTTATCTTTGTACAGGATGGCGGTGCAGCGTTTTATATTTGGGAACCGTTCGGGCCCTTGCAGCAAGGCGCTTATATCGGCGGAGCATGTCCTGAAAGGGGCGGCATTTGGTTCCGGCTATCAGCTGCTTGGACAAAATGAAAGCGAAATAGCAACGTGTACTTAACAACATATGGGCCTTAGCCTGAAAAATATAAATATAATCTAATCTGCAGCCATGAAAGAATGCTACATTACCGGATGATCAAATAAAACGGCGATACATGCTTGCTGATGAATGAACAAAGGTATATATTTAATTATGTATTAGATTAGAAAAGCGAACGACGATCATTGCAGACTGGAAAGGGATGCTGCTGCTCAAAACCAGTTAACTTGCAGCGGGAAATAGGGTATAATGTAAAAAAGGACCTATACTATAGGCTGAACAGCGGCGAAGATATTGTTTTTGTTCGCCTGTCTATATTATATATAGAAGGTTTGCGAACGGGAGTGTTATTTTTGCCGATTTTTCCGTTAAAGCATCGGCGTTTTAGGAGAAAACAAAATAATGGAAGCTTCGGAACAGGAGAAAACGACAAACAGGCACACGGGGCAGATCGATATGCTGCACGGCCCCTTATTTAAAAAGATATTGATTTTTGCCCTGCCGCTGGCGGCAAGCAGTATCCTTCAGCAATTATTTAATTCGGTAGACGTAGCGGTCGTAGGGCGGTTTGCAAGCAGTCAGGCGCTTGCAGCCGTGGGCAGCAACAGTTCCGTGATCAGCCTGATGATCAATCTTTTTGTTGGGATATCTGTGGGGGCCAATGCCGTCATTGCCAACTACATCGGGCAGCAGGAGAAAGACAAAATCAAAAACGCAGTACATACTGTGCTTGTTGTGGCGCTTATCAGCGGAATTTTTTTGCTTTTTTTAGGCCTTATGATAGCACGGCCTATATTAGAGGCGATGAGTACGCCGGAGGATATCATAGATCTTGCCGTGCTCTATTTGAGGATCTATTTTTTGGGCATGCCATTTTTTATGGTCTATAATTTCGGCTCGGCTATTCTAAGAAGTATCGGAGATACGAAAAGGCCGTTATATTGCCTGATCATTGCGGGCGTCGTCAACGCCGGCTTGAATCTGCTGTTGGTCATTGTGTTCCACATGAGCGTTGCGGGGGTGGCGATTGCCACCGTTATTTCCAATGTAGTAAGCGCGGGTATCATCCTTCGCATATTGACGCATGAAAAAGAGCCGATACGGATTTATTTCCGCAAGCTCTCGATCAAAAAGGAAATTTTGAAGCGCGTTTTGAAGATAGGAGTTCCGGCAGGGGTCCAAAGTATGGTTTTTTCGTTGGCGAATGTCTTTATTCAGGCGGAAGTCAACAGCTTCGGCTCCGATGCAGTGGCCGGCTCTGCGGCCGCGCTGAATTTTGAGTATTTCACCTATTTTCTTATTAGCGCATTTAGTCAGGCTACGGTCACCTTCACCAGTCAGAACTATGGGGCAATGCGGCTTGACCGGTGCAAAAAAATCTTTCAGATCAACCTGTTTACAGGGATGCTCTTTTGTGGCCTGCTGAGCTTGACCTTTGTTTTGGGAAAAGACCTTTTTATCCGTTTTTATACGGCAGATGAGGCGGTCGTCCAATACGCAGCTTTTCGTATGATGCATGTTTTGCTTTTTGAGTTTTTGACGGGAACCTATGAGATCAGCGGCGCGGCAATGAGAGGGCTTGGATATTCCATGACGCCCGCAGTTATCACGATTCTTGGCTCTTGCGTATTCCGGCTCGTTTGGGTATACACAGTATGTCAGTATTACACCAGCTTTGAAGCGCTGATGAACGTATATCCGGTCTCGTGGATCATTACCGGTACAGCTGCGCTCATTGCCTATTTTACGATACGAAAAAAAGTATATCGGGCCACAATGGCAGCGGCATACAACAAAACCTGAACCGAGCTGCGGTTGGGGCGGGTCATTGAGCTATGGCGGAAGAGCCATAAGGCGGGAGATGCAAAAGGATATCCGAAGAAAGGAAAGAGTTCATGGCGGGCAGAGGATATTGGAAGGGCTTTGTGAGCGGCGTTATATTTCTTGCTGCAGTTTTTATTGTGACGACAATATCCGGCAGTGCGGCACAAAATACAGGAAAGACAATAGATCTGTATCCGGTCTTTGACAAGATGGAAAGGATACAAGCCCTGATAGACGAGCATTTTTATTTCGGTGAAGATGCAGAACGGGAAGAATATTATATTTATCAGGGAATGCTGGCCGGCTTGGGAGATCAATATTCCTATTATATGGATACGGATGAATATGCGGCGTATAAACGCAAGATGGAGGGAAATTACTGCGGGATCGGAGCCACGGTCGCACAGGACCCTGCTACGCTTGCAACATCGGTCGTAACGGTAGAAACAGGGGGACCTGCTGAAAAAGCAGGCGTACAAGCAGGCGATATATTTTTGGAAATGGATGGCAGCGATGTTACACAGATGGAGCTGAATGAATTGATCGAAACCTATGGGATAGGGCCGGAGGGGAGTGAGCTTTCTCTGAAGGTGCTGCGGCCGTCGGATGGCAAAGAATATACGTTTACGGTCATACGGGAGCCGATCGTATCGCAGACTGTATTCTATCAGATGCTGGACGATGAAACGGGATATATCCAAATCACAGCGTTCGAGGCAGAAACAGTCAAGCAATTTAAAGAAGCTGCAGACAGTCTGCTTGCGGATGGAGCCCGGCAGCTTATATATGACGTGCGCGGCAATATGGGCGGGAGCCTCAACAGTGCAGTCGATATATTGGATTATATTCTGCCGGACGGGCTGATCGTCTATACGGCGGATAAACAAGGCGCGACGCGCAGCACTTATATGGGAGAAGACGGTCATGAAATAGAAGTTCCCTCGGCCGTGCTGGTGAATGAGAATTCTGCAAGCGCAGCGGAGGTGTTCGCAAGCGCTATGCGGGATTATGACTGGGCAGAGTTGGTTGGAACGGCTACCTTTGGAAAAGGGATCGTACAGGAGACCTTTCAGCTTGGAGACGGAAGCGTCATAAAGCTTACGACAACGGCTTATTTCACGAAGGCTGGTTATCCGATCCAAGGAAACGGACTGATACCGGACATTACCGTAGAAATGGACCCTCCGCGGGAGCGGGATGCTCCGCTTGTGCCGGCGGAGGACGTTCAGCTTCAGGCGGCATTAGCTGCGCTTCAGAAAAAATAAGCGAGTAAAGATCAGATTTTACTGTCTATTGGAATAAACGAGACAAAAAAAACTTTTCGTAAAAACAGAGAGATGGTATCATAGAAGAGGATATTTTTGTAGAAAAAGAAAGGATTGGCTGAGATAAAATGGAGCACTATTATCAACCGGAGATCGAATGCGCCTCGCGGGAGCAAATACGCAAGTGGCAGGACGAGCGTTTGGTGCATACGGTGAAGCATGTTTATGAGCATGTACCTTATTACAGAAATATGATGGAAGAAAAAGGCGTTACGCCTGCGGATATCAAATCAATAGACGATCTGCACAAGCTTCCGTTTCTGACGAAAGACGACCTGAGAGATGCATATCCTTATGGTCTGCTTGCCGTACCGCTGTCCGATGCGGTCCGTATACAGTCTACGAGCGGAACGACCGGACGGCGCGTCGTAGCGTTTTATACGCAGCATGACCTTGATTTGTGGGACGATTGCTGTGCACGCGCCATTATGGCGGCAGGGGGAACAAAGGACGATGTGGTGCATGTCAGCTATGGATATGGCCTGTTTACCGGAGGTCCCGGGCTGAACGGCGGCTCGCACAAGGTAGGCTCGCTTACGCTTCCTATGTCTTCGGGAAATACGGACCGGCAAATACAGTTTATGGTGGATTTAGGCTCTACCATCTTATGCTGTACGCCTTCCTATGCCGCTTATCTTGCGGAAACGGTCTGTGAACGCGGGCTGCAGGATCAGATCAAGCTGAAAGCAGGTATCTTTGGCGCGGAGGCTTGGAGCGAGGAAATGCGGCAGGATATTCAGAATAAGCTTGGAATAAAGGCCTATGATATTTACGGGCTGACGGAAATATCGGGTCCCGGCGTATCCTTTGAATGCAGCGCGCAGACCGGAATGCACATCAACGAGGACCACTTTATTGCGGAGATCATCGATCCTGCAACGGGAGAGGTGCTGCCGGACGGAGAGAAAGGAGAGCTCGTATTTACGAGCATTACAAAAGAGGCGTTCCCGCTGATTCGTTACCGTACGCGGGATATCTGCGTGTTGAGTCATGAAAAATGCCCGTGCGGGAGAACGCATGTAAAAATGACAAAGCCGATGGGACGCAGCGACGATATGCTGATTGTTAAGGGCGTGAACGTGTTCCCGTCGCAGATCGAAACGGTACTTCTCAACAAAGGATATCCGGCCAACTATCAAATTACGGTCAGACGTGAGCATAACAGCGATAAGCTGGAGGTGCAGGTCGAGATGACGCCGGAGATGTTCTCGGATTCGCTCGCACAGACTGCAAAGCGTGAGGAAGAGCTGGTAGCGGCGCTCAAGGCGATGCTTGGTATTTATGCGCAGGTACAGCTTGTCGCGCCGAAGTCGATCGCACGCAGCGAGGGAAAAGCGGTACGCGTGATCGATAAACGTAATCTCTATTGAAAAGAGGAGGGAATTGGCATGACGGTAAAACAGATTTCCGTTTTTTTGGAGAATAAACCGAATCAGCTTGCGGAATTCGTAAAAGTGCTGAATGAAAACAGGATCGATATGCGGGCAATGTCCGTTGCCGACACCAAGGATTTCGGGATCCTGCGCGTTATTGTGGATGATACGTATAAAACGGCCTGTGTTCTGAAAGACGCAGGGTATATCTGCTCGATCACTCCGGTCCTCGCAGTGGAAATACCGGACGAGCCGGGCGGGCTCACGAGGCTCCTTACGCTTCTTGGAGACAACGGAGTGAACCTTGAATATACTTATGCGTTTATCACACGCAGAAGAGACACGGCATGTATGATATTCCGCGTAGAGGACAACGAAAAAGCCATAGAGGTCCTGACCAAGAACGGCATACGGCCGATTTGTCAGGATGCCCTCACCGAGCTGTAAAACAAAAAAGATACACGCAGCAGAAGCATAAAAAGCGGCATGGATAAAGAATCGCCATGCCGCTTTTGTAATACAAAAAAATACAAGCTCCGGCGATGATTGGATTTCTGCATAGAGAAGATGTGGTCATGAAAGGAGCGGACCGGTTTTTATGTGAGCCCGCTCAGGTACGGCTTTTACTGTTTTTCTGACTTGTTTAGTTTGGACAGGTGATCGCCATGACCAGCTCGATCATTTGGTGGAGCAGCCGGCTCTGCTCTGTATCAGACGCACGGTAATAGACTTCCTTTCCCGAGCGCCGGCTGACAACAAGACCGCTGTTGCGAAGGGGCCGGAGATGATGGGAAACAGCAGGGCTGGACATTTCCAGCATCGCGGAAATGTTAATGACGCATTCCTCACAGTGGCACAGCAGCCAAAAAATACGGACACGGGTCGGATCGCCGAGCTGCTTGAAAATTTCGGCGACCGCCTGAAAATTGTCGACCTTATTCAATTCAGTACGCATACGGTTCATCATTTTTTCTTCGTTGTGATGATGGGGCAGTGTTCTATCCGGCATAACCGATTCCTCCTTTTTAGCCCGGGCGGCAATGCTTTTCTTTCTTTTGGAAAGGTATGGAAGAAAAGCGTTGACTTTTTCGTTTGATTGTATTATATTACAGTTAGAATAATTAAACAAGTGCTTAATTGTAAAATTCAAAGCGCGAATATCGAAAGGAGCATTCTTATGAAAAAGACTTATGCTATTGAAGTAGATTGTGCCAACTGCGCTAATTTGATGGAAACAGCTGCAGGGAAAGTAGATGGAGTGAAAAATGCGACAGTCAATTTTATGACGCAGAAAATGATTGTAGAATTTGAAGAGGGGGAAGAGCCCGGCGTAGTAATGAAGGCAGTCTTGAAAGCCTGCAAAAAGGTGGAGCCGGATTGTGAGATAGCCCTTTCATAGAAACGTATCAAGCGCCCCGGACGACAGAACGAAAAGGGGCGCATATTTAGAACAAACAATTAAACAAATGTTTAATTGTAAAGGAGCCATGGAATGAATAGGAAACAGAAAAAAATGCTAACGCGCATTCTTATCACAGCTGCGATGCTGCTTGCGCTGCATTTTATCCCGGTGACAGGACTCCCGCAGCTCGCCTTATATCTGGCGGCTTATTTGGTCATCGGCTATGATATTTTAAGAAAGGCGGGCAAGGGGATCCTGAACCATCAGGTGTTTGACGAAAATTTTTTGATGACTGTCGCCACGATCGGCGCTTTCGCACTGGCTATCTATGAACGGAACGGAGACTATAATGAAGCGATCGCAGTCATGCTTTTTTATCAGGTAGGAGAACTGTTTCAGAGCTATGCTGTGGGAAAGAGCCGCCGGAATATCAGTGCTCTTATGGATATACGTCCTGATTATGCCAATATGGAACGGAATGGAAAATTAGAGCGGGTCGACCCGGATGAAGTAAAGATCGGCAGTATCATTGTGGTACAGCCCGGAGAGAAGGTTCCGTTGGATGGCATCGTGGTGGACGGCCACTCAAGCCTTAATACCAGTGCGCTGACGGGGGAAAGCGTGCCGCGCGACGTGCGGGAGGGCGGCGAGATCATCAGCGGCTGTGTGAATCTGTCGGGCGTTCTGAAAATACGGACGACCAAGGAATTTGGGGAATCGACAGTTTCCAAAATTCTGGATCTGGTAGAAAATGCCAGTTCGCGGAAATCGCGGTCGGAAAACTTTATCTCCAAATTTGCAAGAGTCTATACTCCGGCGGTCTGCTTTGCAGCCTTAGCTGTTGCGATCTTCCCGCCTTTGGTCCGTATGTTGTTTATGGATACAGGCGCAGAATGGGACGTATGGATCTATCGGGCGCTTACGTTTCTCGTAATAAGCTGCCCGTGTGCGCTCGTCATCAGTATCCCGCTCAGCTTTTTTGCAGGGATCGGCGGTGCGAGCAAAGAGGGTATTTTGATCAAAGGCTCCAACTATCTGGAAACGCTGTCGCAGACAAAATATGTCGTATTTGACAAGACAGGAACGCTGACACAGGGAGTATTCGAAGTCAATGCCGTGCATCACAACAGCTTGGATGAAGCGAAAATTCTGGAATATGCGGCTCTCGCTGAAAGCGCATCCTCCCACCCGATCAGTAAAAGCCTGCAAAAAGCTTATGGAAAACCAATAGACCGGAGCCGCGTATCAGATATTCAGGAGATCAGCGGGCACGGCGTTATGGCAAAGGTGGATGGCGTTCCTATCGCTGCAGGGAACCACAAGCTGATGGAAAAGCTGGGCATCTCCTATCACAGCTGCCATAGCGTCGGAACGATCGTTCATATAGCGATCGATGGGCAATATGCGGGGCACATCGTGATATCCGACGTCATCAAGCCTCATTCCAAAGAAGCGGTCGCTGCCCTGAAACATGCGGGAGTGGAAAAAACGGTCATGCTGACCGGCGACGTCAAAAAAGTGGCCGACCGGGTGGCATCTGAATTGGGGATAGACGAGGTATACAGTGAGCTCCTTCCTGCCGGCAAAGTGGAAAAGGTGGAAGCGCTTTTGTCCGGAAAGCAAAAAAATGCGAAGCTGGCGTTCGTTGGGGACGGCATCAACGATGCTCCTGTATTATCGCGGGCAGATATCGGGATCGCCATGGGCGCGATGGGCTCCGACGCTGCCATTGAAGCTGCAGACGTAGTGCTGATGGACGACGACCCGGTGCAGATCGCGAAATCTATTAAAATTTCACGGAAATGCATTCGGATCGTGTATCAGAATATCATATTTGCATTGATTATCAAATTTGCCTGTCTTGGGCTTGGCGTAGTAGGCATCGCAAATATGTGGTTTGCAATTTTCGCGGATGTAGGGGTCATGATCATTGCGATCTTAAATGCGATCCGCGCGCTGCGGGTGCATGACCTGTGATAGAAAAACAGAAAGCCTCCCCAGCCGGAAAAATCCTTTTTTGGCGGCGGGAGGCTTTTTGTGTCAACAGGCAGGGAAATCTTGTTATAAAATGAAGGCTATTCCTTTGTGGGCCAATCGGGCTTACTCTCAGAAAGCAGAGGGATATCGGCTTTCTTTTCGGAAACGATATCCGTTTTGAGGATCGAGGCATAGGAAACGGCATCCTTTCCGAATTTTCCGCGAATACGGTCGATCGTATCTTCCAGTTTTTCCTGTTTTTCCGAACGCTCCCGCGGCGCGTCGAAGAATGTTATCTGTCCTCCTGTACAAGACGGGGTAAGGCCGGTTGCGGTAAGTGAGATAAGACGAATCGGATTTGCCATATCCCATGCCCGCAGAATAATTTCCATACCTGCGTCGGCAAGGTCTTTTGTCAGATGAAGCGGGTGTGCAAGTGTTTGCTGGCGGGAGATCACCCTGAAGCCGGGATCTTTGATCTGCACCTGAACAGTTTGGCAGTAAAGCCCGGCCTTGCGGAGGCGTGCGCCTACACTGTCTGCGAGCATCAATACGCCGGAGCGGATATCCCGCTCACCGACGAGATTGCGCCGAAAGGTGATGCTGTTCCCGATACTTTTGACAGGATCGGCCTGACCGATCTCGCGGACCGGACTTTCGTCCAGACCGTTTGCATATTCCCAGATGAGTTCGCCGGATTTCCCCAATAGCTTTGCGATTTCTGTACGTTTCAGCGCGGCAAGCGCGCCAATGGTCGTGACGCCTATTTTTTGCAGGGCAGAAGCCGTTTTCCGACCAACGAACAGCATATCGGTCACGGGGAGGGGGTAGAGGATGTCTTTAAAATTTTCCCGCGTGATCACGGTTGTGGCATCCGGCTTTTTATAATCGCTGCCCAATTTAGCGAAAACCTTGTTGAAAGATACGCCGACCGAAACGGTAAGATTCAGTTCTCTGCGTATGCGGGCGCGCAGCGCGTCTGCGATCTCTTTTCCGGATCCGAACAGATGCAGGCTCCCCGTTACGTCGAGCCACGACTCGTCAATGCTGAATGCTTCGACTTTGCTGGTATATTCGGCATATATTTTGTTAATTTTTTGACAATATTCTTTATATGCTTCCCGGTGGGGAGCGACTAAAACAAGTTCGGGACACTTGCGCTTTGCCTGCCAAACGGTTTCGGCCGTCACGATGCCGTAACCTTTAGCAAGCTCATTTTTTGCTAAGATGATACCGCGCCGGCTTTCAGGATCGCCGCATACGGCCATTGGAACGCTGCGTAGTTCGGGACGCGCAATACACTCGACTGAAGCATAATATGCATTACAGTCACAATGCAGAATAGTCCTATCCATAACGTTCCTCCTTTCCGACGATTTTGGCATAGTTATATTCTATTATAGAAAGACGGCAGACAAGTGTCAAAACGATGCGAATTAAAATATTTATTCCAAAAGCCGTTCATACGGTATATAATATATAGGCATGCTTAGGAAGCGAGGATTTTTCGATGATTTACAATAATGTTCTGGAGGCGGTCGGGCATACGCCCATGATACGGCTGAATCGCATGACGGGAGAGGACTGCGCACAGGTACTTGTAAAATATGAAGGGCTTAACATCGGGGGTTCGATCAAGACGCGCACGGCGTATAATATGATTTTGGAAGCGGAGAAGCAGGGCGTTTTAGATCAGGATTCCATCATCGTAGAGCCGACAAGCGGCAATCAGGGGATCGGCCTTGCGCTCGTCGGAGCGGTAAGGGGCTACCGAACGGTCATCATTATGCCCGATTCCGTCAGCGAAGAACGCAGAAAGCTGATGGAGCACTATGGTGCGGAAGTAAAGCTTGTACACGATGATGGAAATATCGGAGAATGCATAGAAGAATGTCTGAAAACGGCGCTTGAGATGCAGCGGGAGGATCCGCATGTTTTTGTGCCGCAGCAGTTTGCGAATCCTGCGAATCCTATGGCGCACAGGCATCATACGGCACTCGAAATATTGGAACAGGTCTCCGGGCCGATACACGGTTTTTGTTCCGGAGTAGGTACCGGCGGAACGATCACCGGAATAGGAGAGGTGCTGAAAGCGCAGAATCCTGATATGACGATATGGGCGGTCGAACCGGAGAACGCCGCTATCTTATCCGGGGGGAGTATAGGGACCCATTTGCAGATGGGGATCGGGGACGGCCTTATTCCGGAAAATCTGAACACAAAAATTTATGACGATATCTGTATCGTGACCGACGATGAAGCGATCCAAACCGCAAAAGATCTCGCGCGCATGGAGGGGCTTATGTGCGGGATATCGAGCGGAACGAATGTGGCGGCAGCGCTGCGCCTTGCACGCAGGCTTGGGCCGGAAAAAACAGTTGTGACCGTTTTGCCCGACACAGCGGAACGCTATTTCAGTACGCCGCTGTTCTGCGAATGAGAAAGCTTATTTCAAAGTTGTTAAGCGGTTCTTAAGAAACGGCTTAGCAAAAAAGTGATATAATGAAACGAGAGGCCTGATTCGGGCGGAAAATGGGGGAACTGGGGAATGAATCCCGCACTTGAGATCTGTAAATGGATCACGATCATACTGTCGGTCTATTCTATGCCAATCATGATATGGCTGGCAATCACAACGCTTGCCGGACTGCGCAGACCGCGCGCGCTTTGTGTGACCGGAAAAGAACAATACCGTTTTGCGGTACTGATTTGTGCACGCAACGAAGAAAATGTAATTGGAAATTTGATCGATAGCCTGAAGAAGCAGGACTATCAAAAGTATCATATTTTTGTTGTGGCGGATAACTGTACGGACCAAACGGCGCGTGTTGCGCAAGCGTGCGGCGCGACGGTATTCGAGCGGTTCAATGAGGAAAAGAAAGGAAAGGGCTATGCTCTTCATTTTGGGATCAACCGCCTGTTGAACGAATATGCGGACCAATATGACGCAGTATGCGTATTCGACGCAGATAATCTGGCGGCGCCTACCTTTCTTACGGAGATGAACTGCGCCTTGAATGCCGGGGCCGACGTAGCGCTTGGTTATCGGGATACGAAAAATATCCATGATTCGTGGGTAAGCGAAGTCTATTCGATCTACTGGCTGATGCTGCAGCGGTTTTACTATACGGCGCGCCATACGCTCGGCTTTTCCAGTATGGTGGGAGGAACCGGATTTGCGTTCAGGCTTTCCGCTTTGGGTGAGGAGGGGTGGACGACCTATTCCCTGACGGAAGACGTAGAGTTTTCGATCCAGCAGATATTAAAAGGTCACACGATCATTCCTGCGCGCAAGGCTGTATTTTATGACGAACAACCCGCCGATTACAGCGTGTCGGTCAAGCAGAGATACCGCTGGATGGTGGGAGGGATGCAGTGTATACCGCTGTATTTTTCGAAAATTATGAAAAATGTATTCCGCGGGAATCTGAAAGCGCTTGATCTTGCGTGGTATATTCTGTTTATTCCTGCAACAGGTTTGGCTTTACCGCTGAATGTGACGGCTGTGCTGACGTTGTTTCTGACGCCGGCATTTTCGCAGTCTGCCGCGCTGATTGTAGGGATATTATGTGTATTTAACTGGAGCCTTGCAATGCTTGTAGCGTTCCTAACGCTGAGGCTTGAACACAGGAAAATAAGGCCTATGACGCGCGGGATATGGCTTTACCCGATTTTTTTGCTGACGATGATGTTCATAGCGCTGGGTGCAATGCTCAGACCGCGGACGGAATGGGTGCCGATCGCGCATCAGAGCAAATACAAAATTGAAGATGTAGACGCCGGAACGTAAAAAAGAGCAGCGGGTTTTCTTCCCCGCTGTTTTCGTATGGCGGGCTTGTGGTATGATAAATAAAACGACTGCCTTATGGAGGAGAGCAATGGAGACCTTTGAGAAAATATACCAAAATTTATTGAAAAGATCTGCGCGGGGAGAAACTGTGGAAAATAATATGGAAGATCTTGACTGCCTATTTCAGCCGCAGAATTATCCTGTCGTGTGGAAGCGGGAAGAGTGCGACTGTCCTCCCGGCCGTCAGCAAGCGTGCAGGAATGTTTGTGAATTTGATGCGATCCGGCCCAATGAAAAGGGCGGAATTGAAATCGCAGCAGAAGAATGCGTCGGGTGCGGAGCCTGCATAGAAGCGTGCGACAGAGGAAAGCTTGAGGGCAGCCGTGACGCGATCGCCGTTTTAAATGCGCTGAAAGAAAAAAAGGGACCTGCCTACGCCTTGATCGCTCCGGCATTTACCGGACAGCTCGGGCCGGATGTAACGCCGGGAAAGCTGCGGACCGCATTCAAAAAAGTGGGCTTTGACGGAATGATAGAGGTCGCGTTGTTTGCGGATATCTTAACGCTCAAGGAAGCGCTTGAATTTGACCGGAATATCCAAAAGGAGTCAGACTATCAGCTTACAAGCTGCTGCTGCCCCATGTGGATCGCCATGATACGCAAGGTCTATCACGAGCTGATGCCGCATGTGCCGGGGGCCGTATCGCCAATGGTGGCCTGCGGGAGAACGGTCAAATCTCTCTATCCGGACGCGCTGACCGTATTTATCGGGCCGTGTCTTGCAAAAAAATCCGAGGCGAGGGAAAAAGACGTCGCGGGGGCGGTCGATTATGTACTGACGTTTCAGGAAGCAAAGGATATTCTGGAAGCCATGGATATCGAAACATCCGCGCTGCCGGAGGACGATAAAGATCATTCTTCCCGTGCGGGACGCATTTACGCGCGTAAGGGAGGGGTGAGCGAAGCGGTCAAAGCAACGGTAGACCGCTTGAATCCGGAACGCGAGATCACAGTGCGCACCCGTCAGGCTGACGGCGTTCCCGCATGTAAGGAAATGCTCAGTGCCTTGCGTGCAGGAGAAGCGGATGCAAACTTTTTTGAGGGCATGGGCTGCGCAGGAGGCTGCGTAGGAGGGCCTAAAGCGATCATAAAAAAAGAGCAGGGCGCGGAATATGTTGATGAATATGGGGAAAGAGCAAACTATCCGACGCCGATCGATAATCCGTATGTGATCGAGTTGCTGCACAGACTGGGCTTTGATACGGTGGAAAGCCTGCTTGAGCACAGCGATATTTTCACGAGGAACTTTGAATAGAAAAAGAGACGCTGCAGCGGCGTCTCTTTTTCATCACTTTTCGAAAAATATCATCTGCTGTTTGTTGATATCTCCGGAGCCGAGAGTCATCACGATATCTCCGGGCTGCCAGTTTTTCAGCAGATAGTCCTTGATCTCCTGAAATGTCGGGATATACAGGCACGAAGAGGAATTAGAGTTGATTGCCGCCACAACGTCGCGCGCGTGGATACCCTGCGTATCTGTGTCGCGGCCCGGATAGATATCAGGCATCAAAACTTCATCTGCATTGCCGAAGCATTGCGCATATTTATCTTTCAGCGTGCGGGCGCGGGTGTAGGAATTACATTGAAAAACGACCCACAATTTGCGGTGGGGAACCATGGAAGCCGCCTCAAGGCACGCGGCGATCTCGCTCGGATGATGCGCATAGTCGTGAAAAATGCGTACACCGTCACGCTCGCCGATCAGTTCAAAGCGCCGTCCGGCCAGTTTGTAATGCTTGAGGGCCTCGATGGCAATCCTTACGTCTACACCAAATACTTCATTTGCGAACGCCGTTGCAGCAAGCGCATTGCGCAGATTATGGAGACCGGGAACCGTAAGCTCAAGCGTGCCCAGCTTTTGTCCATGACATACGACGGTTCCTTTGCCGCAGCCGAGATCGTTGAACGTCGGAGAATCCAGATACCAGTCGCTTTCAGGACCGGCGTTATAGGTCACGACGCGGCAGGAAGCATACTCCTTTAAGCGGTATGCAAGCTCGTCCGACTGATTGAGAAGCAAAAGCCCGTTTTGATCCGCTTTCTGAATAAATTCGACGAAAGTATCGAAAATATCGTCGATATCACGATAGCAATCGAGATGGTCGTCATCGATATTGTTTACAAGGATATGAGTGGGGTGCAGAGTCAGAAAAGAACGAACATATTCGCATGCTTCCGTAATGAATGCATCGTTTGTACCGATCTTGACGCCGCCCGAAAGAAAATCGACCATCCCGCCGACGTGTACCGTACAGTCTTCACTGGAATGCTGCATGATGAGCGCGAGCATGGACGTGATCGTCGTTTTGCCGTGGCAGCCGGAAATACAAGCCACGCGTTTATAGTGCCGGGAAATGAGGCCGAGCAGCTTAGAGCGCTCGAGCATAGGGATATCATGAGCAGCAGCATAAGCATATTCCGGATTATAGGGCTTGATTGCTGCGGTATAAACGACAAGACCTGCTCCGCGGACATTTTTTTCGTCATGCCCGAATGTGACGGGTATTCCCTTTTTGGCCAACTGCCGGGTAAACGCGGATTCTTTCATATCGGAGCCCGTTACCTGATAGCCGTTCGCATGCATGATCTGCGCGAGTCCGCTCATAGAGCAGCCGCCTATCCCGATAAAATGGACTTTCTTGTCTCTGGGAATTGTTATATTTGTATCCATCCGATTCTCCTGATTTTCATTACGGCCTCCGGGGCCGGTATACGCCTGTTCTTTAAATGCTTTTCTATTATACTGAATATGCGCCGGTTTATCAACCGTTTGCCGTGCTATTTTGCCATGGATGTGCTATAATAAACAATATGAGCGGTGAATTTATAAAAATCGAATTATCCGACGGCAGTGAGCTGAACATCGGTATTATGCGAAAAACGATGAAGAATATACGTCTGCGCATTTGCAGGGACGGAAAGGCCTGCGTAAGCGCACCCTTTGGTGTAGACAGCGGGCGTATTCGTGAATTTGTCTCATCTAAAAAGGGATGGATCGAGGAACACATAAGAAGTCTTACGGCGGCGAAGCAGGAGGATGGTCATGTGCTGTTTATGGGAAATGACTATACGCTGGAGGCTGTAAAGGACCGCAGGACAGGTGTTGCCATAAGCGGCGGGAGCATGACGGTATTCTGCGGAAACCCGGAGGAATATAAAAAAGTACTGCAGGAATGGTGGGAAAGGCAGGCATATTCCTATTTGGAAGAAGCGGTGGATAAATGGTACCCTGTGTTAGGACTTCCGCAGGAAGACAGACCGACGATCAAGATACGAAAAATGAGGACACTGTGGGGGAGCTGTACCAGTGTTCAAAGAACCATTCGTTTCAATTATTATTTGATGTGTGCTTCGCCTGAGTGCATCGAATATGTCGTGCTCCACGAGCTTGCACACCTGCTTTATCCGGACCATGGAGCAGACTTTAAAACATTCCTGACAGATCATATGCCGGATTGGAAGGCACGAAAGCGCCGCCTGGCGAGCGAAAGTGCCGGAATAAGAATGTTTTAAGAAAAACCACAGAAAACATATTTTAAAAGCAGAAATCCTCTTGACAATAGGAATGCTTATCTATTATAATAATTCTTGCGCGCGACGGACGCGTATAGAGCGCGGGCGTGGCGGAATTGGCAGACGCGCCAGACTTAGGATCTGGTGCCTTAGGCGTGAAGGTTCGAGTCCTTTCGCCCGCACCAATTTCATATATGCGGGAGTGGCTCAGTGGTAGAGCGTCGCCTTGCCAAGGCGAATGTCGCGAGTTCGAATCTCGTCTTCCGCTCCACAAAATAAAATGTCGTTCCCATCAGCGCGGTGGGAACGTACATTTTAGGAAAGATGAAATGCGGGTGTAGCTCAGTGGCAGAGCACCGGCTTCCCAAGCCGGCTATGTGGGTTCGATTCCCATCACCCGCTCCAAAGCATCTTTTGCGGAGGAGCGGCCTGTGGAATGAGTGGATTTTGTTTTGCAGGAGGCAGAACGAAAAGAGAATATATGCGGGTGTAGCTCAATGGTAGAGCGTCGGCCTTCCAAGCCGAATACGTGGGTTCGATTCCCATCACCCGCTCCATCTTCTGCAAATATGCAGGTTTGGGCCTTTAGCTCAGTTGGCTAGAGCACCTGACTCTTAATCAGGGTGTCCAGGGTTCGAGTCCCTGAAGGCCCACCACGTCGCGGCAAGTTCCGCGATTCCAAAGCCCTCGCAAAAGCGAGGGTTTTTTTATGCTCTACTGCCGCTTCTTTTTCCCACGCGACCCGCTTCGATAGGCTCGCGCGGGGGTCCGTTTTTAGCTGCATCTATTTTGTATGAACGACACAAATCGGAACAAAGCGCGCTTGTTCCGATTTTTCTTATACGGAAAAATCCATATATGCGTACCTGTTTCGCATTGCTTCCAAACGACTCGCTGTATTTGAGCCGGCTGAGGCCCCGGTTTGTGCCGGAAGCGCATACTTTTTATCGGCTGGAAAGAGGGAGAGGAGTTCATGCGAACGCGGCCGGAAAGAAGAGAAAGCTATCTTTGCCGTGCTGGAGCTTGATCTTCCGCTTCTTTGCCGAACTTATTTCGATGAGCGGGCCATTCAAGTTCGGCGGAGGCTCCGTTTTCCCTGAAGCTATTTTGTATCGATGAAACAAAACCACGGTTTCAGCATTTTTATTTTGCCCGGTTGATGAGCTGGGGGAGATAACGGCCAAGCCCCTTAGAGCGGTGGAAAATAAGCGGCAGCCGGAACGTTCGGGTAAGACAAATTTCTATAGCGGAATGTACGGTGTTTCTGCATTGAAAAATATTCGATTTCTTCAGATGCTGCACAGTATGCTATAATAGAAACGGAATATATTGCAATATTTTTCGGAGGGATTTCATGACAAGGATAACGGAGCGTGAGCGGCGCCTGCACCGCCGCAAAAGAATCGCAATCAGCACAGTTGCGGCTGTTTGTGTTGTTGCTTGTGTCTTTCTTGCCGTGGGTTCTTTGGAGCAGAAGCAAAAAGTAAATGGTAGGGAACCGGACGATGTTTCCGCGGAGGAAACGGTCTTTGTATCTGCGAGCCCCCAAAAGACGGCGAGTCCGTCTCCCTCTGCTTCCCCGACGCCTAAAAAGCTTGCCGATATGACGGCAGAGGAGATATGGGAAAATGACCCGCGTGTTCCGATAGAAGCAAAGGGGATATATGTAAGTGATGGAAGCGTATCGACGGAAGATAAGCTTGATTCCCTGATTGCGCTTCTCAAGAAAACTGAGCTGAATGCCATGGTGATCAACGTTAAAACAGACGACGGACACGTCACGTACGATATGGATATTGATATGGTGCAGGAGATAGGAGCTGTTCAACCGTATATTACGGATATCGGAGCATTGATCAAAAAGCTGAAGGAAAACGGTATCTATGTAATAGGCCGCGTCGTTGCCTTTAAGGACCCGTTCCTTGCAGAGGCACGTCCGGAGTTCAGTCTGAAAAATAGCGATGGGTCTATTTTTCGGGATAAAGACGGAAATGCATGGGTGAATCCGTATGACCGGGAGCTGTGGGACTATCTGGTCGGTATTGGAAAACAGATGGCAAAGGATGGCTTCGATGAAATACAATTTGATTATATCCGTTTTTCTACTGACCATGGAATGAAGCAGGTGGATTTTGGAGAAGAGGCGCAGAGCGTTTCCAAGCAGGAGATCGTAAATGAATTTGTCGAATATGCTTACCGTGCGCTGGCCCCCACGGGGCTGTTTGTTTCTGCGGATGTTTATGGCGTCATTGTTCTTTATGAATCGGACGGTGTTCTGATTGGGCAGGATTACGCGGGAATGGCCAAATATCTCGACTATATCTGTCCGATGGATTATCCCTCGCACATTACAGACGGTGCATACGATTTGACCGACCCGGATACTCACCCGTATGAATTGGTAGCAGGGCTCATGTCAGACTCCGGCCGCCTGCTGTCCGAACCGAACAAGCAGGGGCATGTTGCTAAAGTGCGCCCGTGGCTGCAGGGATTCACGGCTACATGGCTGGATAACTATTTGGAATACGGTCCGGAAGAATTCAGGGCGCAGATCGATGCGGTTTATGACGGCGGAGCAAAGGAATGGATATTCTGGAATGCCGGAAGCCATTACCCGGAAGACGCTTTTTTGCCGTCAGAAAACGAGGAAGAAATAAAAAACGGTGCGAATAGAGATGGTCAAAACAATAGATCAGCGGTTTCAGACACTTTGCCGTGAATTGAATGGAGAAAATATTTCCGGGTTTATCGGTGTTCGGCTTCTCTGAATGACGAGAAGGCAGCCGGAGGAGAAAGGCTCACGCGATATTATTTGCCTTGGAAAACAGCCGTCCGGATGGGGATGTATCAAACTATACGGGCGAGGACTATGGAACGAGCCCAAAGTATGGGATCATATTAGGGATGACGCAGTTATCTGTATGAAAAAGAGATCGTAACGCACAGGGGTTGCCGGAAGGAGGAATGGAACATGAGTAAAACGGAATTGGTACAAAAGGAAATGATTGCCGCAATGAAAGCGCGGGATGCGGAGCGGAAAGAATCGCTTTCGCTTTTGCTGGCTGCATTAAAGGCAAAGGCAAAAGACAAAAAGGAGGCTCTTTTGGAAGCTGAGGAAGACGCTATTATTCTGAAAGAGATCAAACAAGCGGAGGAGAGCCTTGCAGGCGCCGAAAAAGCGGCCCGTGCAGATTTGATCGAAATGAACCGGAGCCGTATTGCGGTTCTCTCTGAATTTGCTCCTGCGCAAATGGAAGAAGCGGAAATTCAAAAGATAATCGCTGAAGTTCTGCAGAAGCTGGGGATAGAAAAACCGGAGCCAAAGGATAAGGGCATCATCATGAAGAACCTAATGCCGCTCGTGAAAGGAAAGGCAGACGGCGGTATGGTGAACCGGCTGGTAGGAGAAGCCATGAAGTAGAAAACAGTTGGCCAAAAATGCGGCCCTTTTAACGGCCGTATTTTTTTCGGGAATCAGACCGCAAATATGTTAAAAAGCGGAAGATTTTTTCTGACTGCGGATAAAATAAACAATAAAATTGAGGACTGCTCCATACATAGCCGCACCGATGCCTGTATACAATATACCGAGCACAAATGGCGGAAAGAGACCCGAGGCGCGCAGAATGATGCCGAAGCTGATCATGCAGGCCATGATAATATAACCCTTGACATCGAAAAATGCAAACGCGCATACCTGCCTATGAGGGAAAGCCGCGATGCGGGCGGTATGCTTTCGAAACAGGCGGAAAAAAATAAATTTGAAAAAAAGAAAGAAAACAATGCATGCGGCTGGGAGCGAGAGCCATATTGGATCTAAATGACGGAGTAAAGCAGGCAGCCCGATTGAAAGAACGGCTGTGCCCGCAATGCACCAAACGATCCCGGCAAGCAGGGGAAGATACTTTTTATTAATGCGAGGGCTGTGCTCCAGCCATGAACGGTTCCCGGTCGGCATAACGCTTTAATCCTCTTCGTCGAAAAAATGCTTTTGCAATACAAATCCGCCGTTTTCGTCCCGGATAAACGCGGTCTCAACGTCGGAATCAAGAAAAGGAACGATGTCGGGATCGTAGCTGCATATCGTTTCGAGAGGAAACACCGTATTGTTGCCGGGAGTATTCATATAAACGCCGTCTTCGTCTCCGGCGAGAAAAACCCAACCGGAATCGGGCGTGTTTGGAACCGGAATATCCCGATACATAACGCCGATCTCACATCCATCTACAGAGATCCTGTCGCTGACAACGCATCCGGCCTCCGGAACACTGCGGTGCAGCGCGGGATCGAGCTTAAGGCCGGGAAAATAACTTTTTTCTGCTTTCATAGAACCACTCCTTTATAAGACATAGTGTACTCCTAAATATGTGGGGAATCAACAGAGCATTTATGAATGATTAATAAACCGATTCCCTAAAAAAATGCAAAATACTTGCAAAATAAAGAAAGCGGAGGTATAATAGCAAGGCACCCCTAAAAAGGGAAAGGAAGTAGTATGAAAAAAGCAGTCATGAAAGCCTGCCAAGTTGTATGTACTGGCTTTTTGGTTCTTGCGATTGGCGTTACTGCTCTGCCGCATGCGTCAGCGGCGGAAAGCACGGAGATGCAGGAAAGTGCGGAGGCGCTTGCAGAGAGTATCACGCAGGCTGTTATTGAAACATTTACAGACGAAGCGCTGAGCGCGCCGTATGAGTACGCCCCTTATGGGGATCTCACGGTCATTACTGGATATACGGCGGAGGAGCTGGAGACCCTGCTCGAGGATTCGGGCCTCGAAGGACTCGGCGCATACTATGCGGACAAAGAACAGACGCACGGCATCAATGCTTTGTTCCTGATCAGCGTCGCTCAGCTTGAAAGCGGATTCGGAAACAGCAGTCTTGCGCGCAACTGCAATAACTTGGGCGGCATCAAAAACGGAAATGACGGCTATATGGAATTTCCGACGAAACAGGATTGCGTAGAATATCAGGCCACGCTCCTGCGGGATGATTATCTGAACGAAAACGGAAAATATTACCGGGGAAAGACGTCGAAGGATGTGAGCCAGAATTATTGCGGGGGCTCTGAGTCATGGTATACGCAGGTAGAATCCCTTATGAAAAGGAATTTTGGAAAAATACAGGAAATGAGGGAACAAAACGGAGCAGAAGCAGCTTGATTTTTTGGAAATAAAAGCCATGCGCATTGAACAGCGGCATGGTTTTTTATGTTGCGCCGTTTTTTTATAGATGAAGATTGAAGCGGCAGATAGGATGACGTATAATAAAGGCGAACGAAAAAGAAACGCAGCAAAGGAGAAAGGACATGAAAAAGATCACGCTTGTTTTAGACGGCGTTGCCGATAGGCCGAATGCCGCGCTGGGTAATAAAACGCCGCTTGAATATGCAAAGACGCCGAATTTGGATGCGCTTTATGCAAAGGCTTTGGGCGGAACGGTCCTGACGATACCGGACGGGCTTGAAGTAGGAAGCGCAGTAGCAAATTTAAGCTTGCTCGGGTTTGATCCGCATACCTATCGTGGAAGATCGATCATAGAAGCGGCGGGCCTGCATCTTCCGATGAATGAGGAAGATTTATATATCCGCTGCAACTTAGTGACGTTCGAGGGAGATTCCTTTGAAACGAGCCGAATCAAGAGCTACAGCGCATATGACATTGCGACGGAGGTCGCGGAGCCTGTTGCAAAAGAACTGGCCGCAAAGGTCTTTGACGACGAATTCCAGTTGGTTTATTGCGGCTCTTTCCGCTGTACGCTGATCGTGAAAAACGGGAAAACCCTTTATCCGGTCGATTTTATGCCTGCGCACGATATCATTGGGCAGGATATCGCACCCTTTATCCGCACAGAGGGCAAACAGGCGAAATTTTTTGAACTGATGAAGAGGTCCTATGATTTTCTGCAAAAGAAAAATATCCCTGCCAATGGTATGTGGATGTGGGGCGCGTCCATCATGCCTGAGATCAAAGGAGATACGCGCGGCCGCGTCGCCCTTTCCGAAACACTGCTGATGGATGGGATCACGACGATCGCAGGGCTGACGAATATCGGAACCCGCCGGGAGGGACGTTCTTTCGATGACTTTCTGAAAGAAAAGCTGGAAAAAGCAGTCAAAGCGGTAGAAGAGTACGATGATATTTACGTACATATCCAAGAGACGGACGATTTATCCCATGAGCTCCAGCCCATAGAAAAGATGCGTGCAGTAGAGTCTATAGACCGCGTCTTTCTGGGAGAATTCCTGAAAAACATCGGAGATGATTTTACGCTTTCTGTTGCATCCGATCATTTTACGTTCTCAGATACAGGAGCGCACGGGGGAGAACCGGTTCCGTTTTTGTTCTATGATTCCCGGCATGAGAAAAAACAGACTGGAAGATTTACGGAGCAAAGCGGACGCGATAAAAAATATACGATTACTGCGGCGGAACTGAAAGACATGCAGAGACAGGCGGAGACGCAAAGATAAATTTTTGCTTGACATGTTTTACGAAGGCTGTTATGATTAATAATCATAAATAAAGAAACCAGTGATTCAGAAGAGTAACCGGGAAAACCGCTTCCAAGAGAGCGATGGATGGTGAGATCATCGCAGGCACAGGAATTTCGGCGAATGGACTGATGAGGGCAGGAAGAACAGCGAAAGTTTAGTAATACCTGACGGAGATTCCAACCGTTATCATGGAAACGCAATTGTTTGATTGTGGCAGAGAGGGCGTTTTACGTCAATCCGGGTGGCACCGCAGAAGTTTATTGAAAGCTTTTGTCCCAGAGCAGGGGACAGAAGCTTTTTTATTTAAAAATATCTTTGAAGGGAGAAACAAGCAATGGTAAAAATTCCGCATAGACTCTATTTAACTGAAGATGAGATGCCGAAGCAGTGGTATAACATGCGTGCAGATATGAAAGAGTTGCCTGACCCGATGATCAATCCGGCAACGATGAAGCCGGCGGCGGAGGAGGACCTCTATCCGGTATTCTGCAAGAAATTAGCGCATCAGGAAATGGATAATGAGACGAGATACGTCGATATCCCGGACGAGATACTCGAGATGTATAAGATATACCGTCCGTCTCCGCTTATTCGCGCATTCAATTTGGAAAAGGCGCTCGATACTCCGGCAAAGATCTACTACAAGTTTGAGGGAAACAATACGTCGGGCAGCCATAAGCTCAATTCCGCTATTGCGCAGGCCTATTACGCAAAAGATCAGGGCCTGAAAGGCCTCACGACGGAAACAGGGGCCGGCCAGTGGGGAACGGCGCTTGCAGAAGCGTGCTCATATTTTGGACTCCCGCTCACGGTGTTCATGGTTAAGGTATCCTATCAGCAGAAGCCTTTCCGCAAGGCGGTCATGCAGACCTTTGACGCTGAGGTGATTGCAAGCCCAAGCGATACGACGCAGATCGGACGCAAGATTTTAGCGGAGGACCCAAACACGACGGGAAGCCTCGGATGCGCAATCTCAGAAGCGGTAGAAAAAGCGGTGAGCTCGGAGGGATACCGGTATGTTCTCGGTTCAGTACTGAATCAGGTACTGCTCCACCAGTCGATCATCGGACTTGAGTCCAAAATAGCGATGGAGAAGCTGGATGAATATCCGGACGTAGTGATCGGCTGCGCGGGAGGCGGTTCTAACCTCGGAGGCCTGATCGCTCCGTTTATGCAGGATAAGCTTACAGGTAAGGCGGATCCGCGTATCGTAGCGGTAGAACCGGCCTCCTGTCCGTCCTTTACGCGGGGGAAATATGCGTATGATTTCTGCGATACGGGCAAGATCACGCCGATGGCCAAGATGTACACGCTCGGAAGTGGATTCATTCCCTCTGCAAATCATGCAGGCGGCCTGCGTTATCATGGAATGTCACCGATTTTGTCTAAGCTCTACCATGATAAATATATGGAAGCTGTAGCAGTCGAGCAGAGCAAAGTCTTTGAGGCAGCGGTGCTGTTTGCTAAAAAAGAGACGATTCTGCCTGCGCCGGAATCTGCTCATGCGATCCGCGCAGCGATCGATGAAGCGCTGCGCTGTAAAGAATCGGGCGAAAAGAAGACGATCCTTTTCGGACTCACGGGAACAGGATATTTCGATATGACAGCCTATGAAGCATATCATGAGGGCAGGATGAGCGATTATATTCCGACGGACGAAGAGCTCCAGAAAGGATTCGATAGTCTGCCCCAAATACCGTAAAATAAAATCCAAAAAGCGGCGGCCCTCGTGGTTACGCCGCTTTTTTATCTATCTCCGTGCGAGGCGCAGAGGGTAGAAGTACTCTGATTACTGAAATAAAATATACCGGTATAGCCGAAAAAAGGAGGATGTACAGCCGGCCTTTTCCGGAAAATGAAATATGGCATAAATCGGGAGAATAGACGCAAGTTGCGCAAAAAATGATTATGGCGTAAAATAATAATACTATAATGGAACGGAGCCTGACATGAAAAAATTATTCAGTTTCTTTATCAGCAGGATGTTTATTGTTTTTGCCCTTATTGGGATTCAAGCATGGCTCCTGATCAGTATTTTTGTATACTTTGACGATCAATCCCAAACGATACGGATGTTTTTTTGGATCGCAAGTCTTGTGATGGCGCTCTATATCGTCAACAAGCGGCAAAATCCATCCTATAAGCTGGCATGGATCATCGTGATCCTCGTTCTGCCCGTTTTTGGTGTGCTGATGTATATCTTCTTCAGCCAGCGGCGCCTGACTCGCTGGCTGCGGCGCAAAGCGGAACGGGAGATAGAAAAGTCGGAACCGTTTTTGGGGCAGGACCGCAGGATAACGCACGAACTGGAACAAAAAAGCATGGATGCGCTCAGACAAACCGATTACATCCGCAAAGCCAGCATGTTTCCGGTGTATGATAGAACTGAGACGGAATATTTTTCGAGCGGAGAAGCTTTCTTTGAACAACTGAAAGAAGAACTGGAAAAAGCAGAACGCTATATTTTTATGGAATACTTTATTGTGCAGGCCGGCACGATGTGGAACAGTATCCTCGACATATTAAAACGAAAAGCGGAGGCAGGAGTGGACGTACGGTTTATGTATGACGATATGGGATGCGCACGAACCCTCCCTTTCCGTTACTATAAACAACTGGAAGCGATGGGTATCAAAGCGGCGGTCTTTAATCCGCTGCGGCCGGAGCTCTCCTCTATCTTCAATAACCGGAACCATCGCAAGGTAACGGTGGTCGACGGTCATACGGCTTTTTGCAGCGGTGCGAACCTTGCAGATGAATATATCAATGCCATCGAACGGTTTGGGCACTGGAAAGACGGGGCGGTTATGCTGAAAGGGATGGGGGCATGGGCATTCGCCGTTATGTTTTTGCAGGCATGGAATTTTATGCGGCCGGAGGATGACGACTACTCCATATTCCGGCCGAAAGTACAGGAATTGGATGGAATTTCGTCTGACGGATATGTGCAGCCGTTTACAGACGACCCTATGGATGACGAATATGTCAGCGAAAATACCTATATGAATATGGTAGGGAGGGCAAAACGGTATCTATACATCAACACACCCTATCTGATTCTGGATAATGAATTTATGACGGCTCTGCAGAACGCAGCGAAAAGCGGTGTGGACGTACGTATCACTACGCCTCATATACCGGATAAAAAAATGGTGTTTCTTCTAACGCAGGCGCATTATGAAGCGCTTCTGAAAGCGGGAGTACGCATCTATGAGTATACGCCCGGCTTTATCCATACTAAGACATTTGTTTGTGATGATGAATTCGGCATCATCGGGACGATCAATCTGGATTATCGCAGTCTGTTTCTGCATTATGAATGCGGGGTATGGTTATATCAGGCTAAGACGATCGGTCAGTTGAAAGAGGATTATGAAAAGACGCTTGCGGTTTGTCAGGAGATAACCTGCGAAGAAGTGTGCCGCCGGCCGTGGTATATCCGCCTGATGCAGGCGGTTCTCCGCGTATTCGCTCCGATGATGTGACCGCAGGAACTGGATGGAAGGCACGGGAGAGGAAATATGATAGTAGAGGATACAGGTATCCGCGTACTTGCGGATTCAACAGTACAAAACGGAGGAGCGCAGTCTGCGGGAGACGCGATGCGGCAGATAGAGGACAGCATCTTTTCGCTTGGCTTTGTCAATACGCTTATCTATGCGGCGGTCGTAGGTGCGGCCACATTTGTGATCATTAAATTGATCCAGCATTTTCTTGCACGGAAATTAACGGGCAATGCGCGGATCTTTTACCGTTTGATCTATATCATTATTATTGTGATCGCGGTCATGTGCGTCGTAATGACGATCAAGCCTTTAAGCAGCCTCGGAACTGCGCTTTTGGCAAGCTCGGGAATTGCCGGCGTTGTGATCGGTCTTGCAGCACAGCAGACTTTGGGAAATGTGTTCAGCGGCATATCGATCAGCGCAGCAAAGCCGTTTGAAGTAGGAGAATATATTGAGATATTAAATATTACGCCGCCGATCACAGGGATTGTGAAAGATATCGGCCTGCGGCATACGACGATCCTAGACCCATCCAATAAGAGCATTGTAATTCCTAACAGTGTGATCGACAAGGAAATGATACGGGTAGTCCGCATGGCGGAGAAAAGTAACGTATGCACATTCCTTGACGTTGGGATATCGTATGGAAGCGATATAGACCTTGCAATGGAACTGATGGCAAAGCTTGTGGAAGCGCATGAGGGAACACTGGATGTGCGGACAGAAGAGGAAAAAGCACAGGGTGTTCCTCCCGTCACGGTACGCGTGCAGGAATTAGGCGATTATGCCGTTAAGGTACGGGCCTTTGTTTGGACACAGGATACCTCTACCAGTTTCGCTGTAATGTCAGACCTACGGTATGCTGTCAAAAAAGAATTTGATAGAAACGGGATAGAGATCCCATATCCTTACCAAAATATCATTTTGCAGGAAAAGGAAAAGGCACGGAAATGAGCATAGCTCCGTGCCTTTTCTGTAAAAATAAGAGGAGAGAAAATCATTTAGTTGGAACAGATACCGTTTCGGCCTGTATCGGAGCTCCTGAAGACGGGTTCTCCGCCAAGCTTTGAAACGGGAGTGGATTGGAAGGAAGCGCCATAAGTATCATTGTGAGACCAACGATGATCACAGCCATAACTGCAATAAATTTTACCGCCAGAGCATGCGCCATAATTTTTCACTTCCTTTCCAAGCTGTTCTGATTTAATAATGGACGCATTTACTGCCATACAAACATGAAAATTTCATGTCTTGCCATTTAAGACACTGTGTAGTAAAATATGATAAGCGATAAGAAGACCTTTAAATTGGTACAGAGAGGCTGATAAGGTTTGATACATTTTTCTTGTATGAGCTCGGTGTCTTTCTGTTAGGGAAGGCATTTTTTGCTTTCTGAGGAACGGACAGTACCGGTTGGGGCTTCGGCACAGGAGGAGCATAATGAAGCATTTACTTGACCCTATGGATATCTCGGTGGAGGAGATAGACGAGCTTTTAGACCTCGCGGACAACATTATGGAAGAACCGGAAAAGTATCGGGAAGTGTGCAGGTATAAGAAGCTTGCAACACTTTTTTTTGAGCCATCCACACGTACTCGTCTGAGTTTTGAAGCGGCGATGCATGAGCTTGGCGGCGATGTGATCGGTTTTGCCGGAGCGGACAATAGCTCGGCATCCAAGGGGGAAAGCGTGGCGGATACGGTGCGCACCGTAGAATGCTATGCTGATATAATCGCTATGCGCCACCCCAAAGAGGGGGCGGCGCTGGTCGCTTCCCAAAACGTAAATATTCCAATCATCAATGCAGGGGACGGTGGGCATCAGCACCCGACGCAGACGCTGACGGACCTTCTCACCATACGTTCCCTCAAGGGAAGGCTCGATCATCTTACGATCGGCATGTGCGGAGACCTGAAATTCGGGCGGACGGTACATTCGCTGATCCGTGCGCTCTCACGGTACAGCAATATCAAATTTGTCCTTATTTCTCCCAAGGAATTGAAAGTGCCGCGGTATGTAAAAGAGGATGTGCTGAAAAATAATGAAAATGTTACCTATGTGCAGTATGAACGCCTTGAAGAGATCATAGCAGAGCTTGATATCCTGTATATGACGCGCGTACAGCGCGAGCGTTTTTTTAACGAAGAGGATTATATCCGGCTGCGCGACAGTTATATTCTGGATACGGAAAAAATGAAGCTGGCTAAGGACGACATGATCGTGATGCATCCGCTGCCGAGGGTGAACGAGATTTCTGTAGAGGTAGATAAAGACCCGCGCGCCGCATATTTTAAACAGACCTTATTTGGCAAATATGTAAGAATGGCGCTCATTATGACGATGCTGGGGGTGAATGCGTAATGCTAAGCATAGATAGCTTGGAGCGGGGCGTGGTGATCGACCATATCGAGGCCGGAAAGGCGATGGAGATTTATAATTATCTTGGCCTTGATAAGCTTGAATGCAGCGTTGCGATCATTAAGAATGTCAAAAGCAACCGCATGGGGAAAAAGGATATCATCAAAATTGAGGACGAGATCGAGACAGATCTCCACATGCTTGGTTTTATCGACACCAATATTACAGTGAATATCATTGACGGCGGAACGATCATCAAAAAGATGAATATTACGCTGCCGGATAAGATCGTGAATATCATCAAATGTAAAAACCCGCGCTGTATCACCTCGGTGGAGCAGGAACTGCCGCATGTATTCAAGCTGACCGACCCGGAGCGCAAGGTCTATCGGTGCGCCTATTGTGAGCAGCAGGCAGAACATTAAAAATATTTGCATAAATATTCATTTTGATGTATAATCATTCTATTGAATCGAAGCGAGGTAATTGGAATGAAGCACTTACTCAAAATGGGAGACCTGAATAAAGAACAGATCATAGAACTGCTTGATTTGGCAGATAAGCTGAAAGCGGAAAATAAAGCGGGGATAAAGCATCCGCTTCTTGCCGGAAAGACGCTTGGCATGATTTTTCAGAAATCCTCGACGCGTACGCGCGTATCGTTCGAGGTCGGTATGTATCAGCTCGGCGGCTATCCGCTTTTTCTTTCTTCAAATGATCTGCAGATCGGCAGAGGCGAGCCTGTGGAAGATACTGCGCGCGTATTGTCACGTTATCTGGATGGTATTATGATTCGTACTTATGCGCAAAAGGAAGTTGAAGATTTGGCACAATATGGCAGCATACCGGTCATCAATGGGCTGACAGACTTTGCGCATCCCTGTCAGGTGTTGGCGGATCTGCAGACGATCCGCGAACATAAAAAGGACTTTGATGGCTTGAAAATGGCCTATATTGGCGATGGAAACAATATGGCAAATTCCCTTATCGTCGGCGGGCTTACGGTTGGAATGGAAGTCGCGTGCGCGACGCCAAAGGACTACCAGCCGGATGCATCTGTATTGGAATTTGCAAAAGACCATCCTAAATTCTCTATCTCAGAGGATATCTATGCCGCGGCCAAAGATGCAGATGTGCTCTTTACAGACGTATGGGCCTCTATGGGGCAGGAGGCACAGGCAGAGGAACGGAGGCAGGCATTTCAGGGGATACAAATCAATCGTGATGTGATGGCTGTCGCAAAGCCGGACGCGATGGTTCAGCATTGTCTGCCGGCACACCGCGGAGAAGAGATAACCGCAGAGATTTTTGAAGAGCATGCACAGGAGATTTTTGATGAAGCGGAAAATAGGCTCCATGCGCAGAAAGCAGTTATGGTGAAGGTCATGGGCGGCAAATAGAGAGAAATAAAAATAAAAGCGGGCAGACGTTGCCCGTTTTTTTAATGTTTTATTTTCCTGTATGGTTTAACAATGTTTAAAGACAAATCAAAATCCTTGAAAGGAAAATAAAAATGGAACACATAGCAGAAAAATACGGCCTGTTTATTGATGGAGAATGGCGTGAGGCATCAGACGGAGGTACATTCGACACCTTTTGTCCTGCAAATGGGCAGAGGCTCGCTGTTTGCGCGGAGGCGACGCAGCAGGATGTAGAGGATGCGGCGGAAGCAGCTTGGACAGCGTGGGAAACATGGAAGGATGTGAGCCCGGAAGAAAGGCAAAAGCTCCTATTCCGGGTCGCAGAGATCATCGATGAAAACAGGGAACGGCTCGCAGAGATAGAGATGCTCGATAACGGAAAACCGATCCGCGAGACGCTGAATGCAGATATCCCGCTGGCAGCCGACCATTTTAGATATTTTGCGGGAGCAGTACGAACTGGAGAGGGGGAGGCGGTGATGCTCGACAAGAACACGCTGAACCTGATCCTGCACGAGCCGATCGGCGTTGTAGGGCAAATCGTTCCATGGAATTTTCCTTTTTTGATGGCTGTATGGAAGCTAGCGCCTGTTCTGGCGGCAGGCTGCTGCACGATCCTAAAGCCTTCCAGCAGCACTCCGCTCTCCGTTTTAGAGCTTGCAGAATTAACAAGAGAGGTGCTTCCGCCCGGTGTATTTAATGTTATTACAGGGAAAGGATCAAAGTCCGGAGAATACATTCTGCAGCATAAGGGCTTTTCTAAACTTGCCTTTACCGGATCTACGGAGGTCGGCCTGTCTGTTGCGCAGGCGGCTGCTGAAAAACTGATACCGGCAACTTTAGAACTGGGAGGAAAATCAGCAAATATCTTTTTTGAAGACTGCGATTGGGAAATGGCAATGGAGGGCGTCCAGCTTGGGATATTATTTAATCAGGGGCAGGTGTGCAGTGCGGGTTCACGCATATTTGTGCAGGAAACGATCTATGACCGGTTCATAGACGAAGCTGCAAAGCGCTTTGATAAGGTAATTGTAGATGTACCATGGAAGGAAAGCACACAGATGGGCGCGCAAATATCGGAGAAGCAGCTGAAAAAAATATTGAAGTATATCGAAATTGGAAAGCAGGAGGGAGCAAAAGTGATCTGCGGCGGTTCAAGAATAACGGACGGAGAATTAGGGAGAGGCTGCTTTATGAGGCCGACGTTGCTCGGGGATGTGACAAATGATATGCGCGTGGCACAGGAAGAAATATTTGGACCGGTCGGAGCCGTTATAAAATTCAAGACAGAAGAGGAAGCGATACGTATGGCAAACGATAGCGTATACGGACTGGGCGGCGGCGTTTGGACAAAAGACCTGAACCGTGCCATTCGTGTGGCGCGCGGTGTAAAAACAGGGCGGATGTGGGTCAATACCTATAATTCATTTCCTGCGGGCGCGCCATTCGGCGGATATAAGGAATCGGGAATTGGCCGGGAAACACATAAAGCGATCCTTGAGCATTATACCCAGACAAAAAATATTCTGATCAATTTATCAGAGCGACCTGCGGGACTCTATTGAAAATCCCGTGTTCACATAACAGTATCCGGCTCTTTTAGGGTCGGATATTTTTTATGAAGGGAACATAAAGACCGCCCGCGAACGGGCGGTCGAGTTGCGGCGGTTTTATTCTACGCAGAGCGCACGGCCATAAAACTGCTATATGAGCGGGTCTGCGGGTGCGCTTTCCTTGTCCGCAAATGAGCAACTTAGAAAAAACGCCTGATCATCCGTAATAATATGGGTCTATCGAAAGTCCGGGTCATTTTAAAAGGCATGTCATGAATGCAATACAATACTCAGCGCATTGGCCTGCGGCGGAATAGAAAAGGTCATACGTCCATCGGTCGTTACGGTAACGGCCTGCCCAACAGCAAGATCATCCATAGAGAGGGCCTGCTCGGGTGCGCTTTCAGAGGTGATCACAGTATCAGACGATACGACGGCGCGAAGATCGTCGGCAGGCTCGCTGTCCTCCCCGCTTTGCACGTAAACAAGCAGATAATCGTTATCTTTATCGATTTCGGTTATCGTACCCTGAAACTCCCGCTGTACATCGGAGGACGAACCGGATGCAGTCACTACGATTTTTTCCGGTGTTCCCTGCGGCGGCTCAGAAGCTGTTACAGGTGCGGTAGGGAGAAAATATGCCTCCACCGTATCGCCGACCTTTATCATACCGTCTCTATATGTATCGGTCTTTCCATCCGCTTCAACGACAGTCCCGTTGGCGACATGAAGGATCATAGACTGGTAAACCGCATCCGATTCCATACCGCTGCCGTCAACCGTTATACTGGCAGTTCCATCTTCCGAGGATACGATATCTGTGACAGTTCCTGCCGCCGTAAGCGTAAGCTCTTCGTCTGTATCGGACGGTGCAGATGATGGAGCGCAGCCGGCAAAAAGAAACAGGGAACATACTGTAAGGGCTAAGGCCCCCAATAAAAGCTTCTTCATTATAAATTCCTCCAATATTCGTTTTTATATTAATACACGGACACCCCCTATAGCAAACGAAAAGCGTAATTATTTCAAATAAATTTACAAAAGACGGGCAAGACGATCTGTGTTATAATGGAACCGCGAGGAGTAAGCGTATGGAAAAAAGAGAGAAAAAATATTTGGAGCTTGAGCCAAAAGTACGGGATGCGGTCTACGCAGACCTGAAGCACAGGCAGGATGAAATGTACGAATATGCAACGCGGGACGACCGTTCCATACGGAGGGAAGAAGAACGATTCCGCGTACAGCGCCCCAATTTTGCAAAGGACAGCGAGCGGATACTTTACTGCCGTTATTTTAACCGTTACGCAGATAAGACGCAGGTGTTTTCTCTTTATAAAAACGATGATATCACGCGCCGGATCCTGCATGTGCAGCTTGTTTCACGGATAGCCCGCAATATTGGCCGTATGCTGAATCTGAATCTCGATTTGATCGAAGCGATCGCCCTTGGGCACGATCTTGGACATACGCCCTTTGGGCATGCGGGGGAACGCTTTCTTTCGCGGCTCTATCATGCGGGCACAGGACGGTATTTTAATCATAATGTACACAGCGCGCGCATTTTAGACAAGGTGTTGTCGCTGAACCTCAGTCTTCAGGTGCTGAACGGCATATTATGCCATAACGGGGAAAAGGTGAGCGGTGAATATCGCCCGCGCGAATATCATTCTCAGGATGCAGCGGGAGTTTTCGCAGAGTTTGAGCGCCAGATGGAGGAATGCTACACACAGGAGGACGCGGTTGGCAGGCTGGTTCCGTCTACGCTGGAGGGCTGCGTTGTACGTCTTGCGGATGTCATTGCCTATTTGGGAAAAGACAGGCAGGATGCACAGATCCTGAAAATCGGCATGCAGGAGCCTTTTTCTAAAAACGATGTATTGGGCTCTACAAACTCCGACTTTATCAACAATATTATTACAAATGTAGTATCAAACAGCTATGGACGACCTTATATCAAGCTGGATGAGAAATATGCAGATGCGCTCGCCTATGAAAAGCAGGTAAATTTCAAGCGTATTTATGAGCCGCAGGACAGGAACGAGCCCTATCCGACAATTCGTGAGATGTTTGCACGCGTATATGAAAAGCTTCTGGACGACTTTATAAAACAGGATGAGGCTTCGCCTGTTTTCAGACATCATATCAACCATATATACCGTGGGTTTTCGCGGGCAGAGGGCTTGAAGGAAGCTTACCTGAAGGAAGAACCGAATCAGGTCGTTGTGGATTATATCGCAAGTATGACGGATGACTATTTTTTAGATTTACATGCCATGCTGTTTCCGGAGGGACCGAAGCTTAAATATATTTCTTATTTTTCCGGACAAAAGCGTTCCTGAGGTTTAGACGGGAGTTGAATGGTTTATTAAAAGGGCAACAGATGGAAGCGTCTGAATTTTTGAAGTAAGGGGAATTATCATGAAAGAAAAGGTAATTTTTTACAGATGTGAGATGTGCGGAAATATCGTCGAACTCATAAAAGATGGCGGCGGCGAGTTGGTATGCTGCGGAAAGCCGATGAAAAAGCTTGAGCCGAATACAGTCGACGCAGCGCAGGAAAAGCATGTGCCCGTATATGAGAAAAAAGGGAACATTCTTTCCGTACAGGTGGGCAGCGTAGAGCACCCAATGACGGAAGAGCATTATATCGAGTGGATCGCAGTAGAAACACCAGACCGTATCCAGCGCCGTGTTTTAAGGCCGGGAGAAGCGCCGAAGGCGGAATTTCAAATCGATTCCGATGAATTCAGGATCTTTGAGTATTGCAATCTTCATGGATTATGGAAAAACGAATCGTAACAGGAAAGCAAAAGGCCGGCTATCAAAGCCGGTTTTTTTGTATGTGTGCCTAAGCGTAAAAAAACGGACTGGAATATGCGGGGAATAAAAAACTGTAGCTGTAAGGAAAAACTAATATGGAAACCGTGTAGCCAACTGCATCCGCAGGCTAAATGAACCTGAAAGAATAAATAAAGACTGTTTACAGAAGAGCCGACAAGCAAAAATAAAAATAAGGCAGTCCCTTAAAGGACTGCCGGTATCCGGGTCCATCGGCTTACACAATGGTCATGGCCTGTTCCTGTATTTTATACCGGGAACCCGAATAAGCCGCTTCCCGTATCCTGAAAAAGTGGGATATGAGGCGGGAATGCAGTGAACAACAGTTCCATGAGCAGGACAGCTGCGAACAGGACCGATGCCGGAACAATATATAATTCGATAAGGCGGGGAGAAATGTATAGACGGTAGGAAATGAAGAACGCAAAGAACGTAAGGACAAATGTGAAGATGATATCTACAGCAAGACTTTCTGTTCCAAACATACCGGAGTATGTATAAAAAAATGTAATCATGATCAGTAAAATCAAGCCCATAGAGACTGCTTTTGCTACAAAGAAACGGCGGGCCTCCGGTTTTACAATAAAATACTCGAAAACAGCAAAAAACAGAAACGGAAAATAGACGATCTTAGTATGCTCCCATACGCTTTCATTCACTGCTGCAAATATCCCGACGAATGCGTTTTCGCCGGACCACTCGAACAGAAAGTGAAACAGCGGGGCAAGGACACAGACGATGATCGCACCGAAGATTTCCCAACGAAGCAGACGAGGTTTCAATGATGTATTTTTAAGTTCCATAGTAAGCTATCCTCCCGGATTTTATGAAATTATAATACCCAAGTTTTTCCTGAATATGCATTTTGCAGTTCAAACAAGGGGTAGAATGCAGTATAATAAAACGAGAAATCAAATATCAGAAAGGAATTTTGAATGAATTTACTGGAAAGATGTGCAGACAGAATATTAGTATACGACGGCTCCAAGGGAGTTATGCTGCAAATGAAAGGGCTTTCCGGCGGAGACAGCGCAGAAGAATGGAATCTTTCCCATGCAGACAAGGTAAGCGAGGTGCACAGGGAATATATTGAAGCGGGCGCAGATATTATACAGACGAATACTTTTTGCGCCAATGCTCCGTCGCTTAAAAACCATGGACTGGAAGATAAGCTATATGAAATCAACTATGAGGGAGCGAAATTAGCGCTTGACTGCGCGAAGGAAAATGTGATGGTTGCCGCTTCCGTAGGTCCGACCGGACTGTTTTTTGAACCGGCGGGAGACATGACCTTTGAATCTATGTCCGCAGTATTCCGGCAGCAGCTCAAACCCTTGCGGGATGCGGGGATATCGATCGTCAACTTTGAGACCTTTACAGATTTAAACGAAATGCGGGCAGCGATCGTGGCAGCACGGGAAACAGGAGGATTTGAGGTCATTGCCAGTATGACGTTCGACGGAGAGCGAACGATGTCGGGCAATACACCTGCCGCCTGTGCTGCCGTTTGCGCGGGCATGGGAGTTTCGCTCATGGGAGCAAACTGTTCCGGAGGACCGGAGAGCCTGCTTGAGCCGATACGCAATATGCATGAAACGATTTCTTTGCCGCTGTCTGTAAAACCAAATGCGGGGCTTCCTGAGATGGAGGACGGCGTTGCCGTATTCAAACAGAAGCCGGAAGATTTTTCGCGGCTCGTTCCGGAGTTCGCTGAAAGCGGCGTGCGGCTGATAGGCGGCTGCTGCGGCAGCGGACCGGAGCATATCAAAGCGCTGCGGGCTGCCGTCGACCGTCTGCAGAGACCGCAGGATAGATGGCCGGACAAAGCGGTGATCGCTTCCGCGTATGAGGCGGTAGAGATCGAAGCTGTCAAAACGGCGGAAATGAGGCTCGATATACAGTCTGTCTTGGATGGCTTAAGGAACGGGGATTATTATTGCCTGATGGATGCTATTCCGATGGATGCAGGAGAAGCGGACGCAGTCGTTCTGGATTTTGGACAGATGGAACTATTTTTCGATATGTGGAGCTTTACAGCTACACTGGGAATGTTCGTGAAAAAGCCCGTGATCGTAAAAGGCGGAACGCCGGAGCTCATACAGGGCTTCCTACGGTATTATGCGGGCAGAGCGGGGATCATGCAGGATGCAAAACAGGGCCTTACAGAGCTTTATGGAGCAGTGGGCGTCGAACGATAACAGAAAAAACAAGAAGCGCCGGATTCCTATCCGGCGCTTTCTGTTTTTTTATTACGCTTAATCTCCGAGGCAAATGCCGATATGTCTTGCCGCACGGACGATATCGCTGTCCGGGGTGACTGGTTTAGGCTTTCCGGCAATCTCCGACAGCTTGTTTTGCGTCAAACGGTCTTTTTGTTTGGCGACCGTATAGCCGAATTTATTCTGATAGATCAATTCAGCGGCCTGCACACCGAATTTGGTAGAAAGGACGCGGTCGTACGCACTGGGACTGCCCCCGCGTTGGATATGCCCGGGAACAACGACCCGCGTTTCGATTCCTGTCGTTGCCTCGATAGCATGAGCCAAACGGGTGGAAACGGATGAAAAACCCTCTGCCGCACGTTTTTCACGAATTTCTTTTCGCTTCAGGCCGGCTTCATCAGTGCGGATGGCGCCCTCTGCAACAGCAACGATGGAAAAGGCTTTTCCGTGCTCCGCACGTTTTCTGACCGCCTCGATCACCGTTTCGCGGTCAAAAGGGATCTCCGGGATCAAGATTACATCCGCGCCGCCCGCAACGCCTGCATAGATGGTGAGCCAGCCGGCCTTGTTCCCCATAAGCTCTACGACCATAACGCGGCCGTGGCTTGCTGCAGTCGTATGGACACGGTCTATCACGTCTGTAGCAATATCGACGGCGGTATGAAAGCCGAACGTTACATCCGTTCCCCAAATGTCGTTATCGATCGTTTTCGGAAGCCCGATCACATTCAGTCCTTCCTCTGCAAGAAGATTGGCCGTTTTATGCGTGCCGTTTCCCCCGAGTGTGCACAGGCAATCAAGTTTCATTTTTTCATAGTTTTTGACCATACTCGACACTTTATCAATATTGTCGTCACCGATCTTGCGCATATCCTTAAATGGAGTGCGAGCGGTTCCGAGTATCGTTCCACCCAACGTCAGGATGCCTGAAAATTCGCGCTGCTCCATCACGCGGTAATCGCCCTTGATAAGGCCGGAATAGCCGTCTGCGATGCCAATGATCTCAACGCCCTCCATTCTGTCATAGGCGGCCCGGGCAACGCCGCGGATCGCTGCATTTAAGCCGGGGCAATCACCTCCGCTTGTGAGGATACCAATTCGTTTTGTCATACTGCTAATTTGCCTCGCTTTCCCAAATTACGGAAGCATCAAATACTGTTTTATCTCCCGTTTTACCGCAGATATAGGATATACCGTCAATATCCCTGCGATAGAGGTCGACCGTCTGTCCCATATAGGCCTCGGCAATAAAATTGATTCGGAAATCCCGAATAGAATCTTTTTTTAATGTTTCCGAATCGAAAAGCTCGCAGACCCAGTCTGCATATTTTGCATTGTTCAGGTGGCGGTTCATGTCTACTTCGCTATATGCTACTGTTCGGGAAGTTTTATATTCCATCGGGTCGGGCAGCCGGATCTTTCCCGGGTCGGGCAGCGCAGTACCATGAGAGAGATCGTATGGATAATTCTCCGCGATATCTCCGGTGCGGCATAAAAAACGGCCCTTGATATCAAAAAGAACCCATAGAGAAGTAGCGCGGCCGAGCTCATTGCCCTGCGCATCGAAAAACATGGTGTGACGGACGAAAAAAAGGCGGGTAGGTTTTCCCGGCCACGTAACGACCCTGATTTCATCCATCAAGTCTGGATAACGCTTCATCTCAAGATGGAGCCGGGTGAGCATCCATGCGATACCGCGTTCTTCCACAAGCTCTTTTCTGCCGCAGTGAGCAAGAATAGCATGGTCTTCCGCGATCTCCTGCATACGGGAAAGGATAGCGGATGGCCGCCATTTTCCTTTCGTATCGACATCGTATGCCCGAATCGTATAATTTTGTTCCAGTTTTGTAATATCCATTCGATTACTCCAAAAGCTGCAAAAATCCTGTTCTCTTTTATACTAACACTTCCCCTGAAAAAAGAAAAGCAAAACAAAAGGGCAGGGGAAGCCCTACCCGATAGATATTCAGACGCTGAGAAGCTTGTTGAGGAAAGCGCGTATTCGTTCTTCCTTAGGATTGACGAGAAGCTCTTCAGGCGTTCCGCGCCCGGTGATGCGCCCGTCATCCATGAATACGACCTGACTGGCGACCTCTTTCGCAAATCCCATCTCATGAGTGACGATCAGCATCGTCATGTGTTCCGCGGCCAATTCCTTAATGACTTGCAATACCTCTCCGGTAAGCTCCGGGTCAAGAGCGGAGGTTGGTTCGTCGAAGCAGAGAATATCCGGATCCATCGCGAGTGCACGGGCGATCGCCACACGCTGGCTTTGACCGCCGGAAAGCTCACAGGGATAGGAATCGGATTTATCTGAAAGCCCGACCTTGGCAAGCAGCTCACGCGCAGTTTTTTCCGCCTCAGTCTGAGATTTCTTATCCACATTCATGGGAGCGAGCGTCAGATTCTCCAAAACGGTGAGATGTGGAAACAGGTTGAAATTTTGGAACACCATTCCTAAATGAAGCCGCGCCATGCGAAGCTCATCGTCTTTCAAATATTCCATACCGTTCTCTTTTTCTTCCGCGATTGTGATCCCATTGAGAATGATAGTTCCCTTTTCCGCGCGTTCAAGGCAGTTGATGCAGCGAAGCAGGGTCGATTTTCCGCTTCCGGACGGGCCGATGATCGCCATAGTATCGCCCTTTTCAAGAGAGAGGTCGATATCCTTTAGAATATGTGTGCTGCCAAAACTTTTATTCAGCTTTTTTACTTCAAGTATACTCATGATTTGCCCACCTTAAATCCTATAATAGCTCATACGTTTTTCGATTTTGCGCAATACGAGTGTTACAACAGCATTGATGGCCAGATAGAACACCATTGCAACAATAAGCGGCATAACGGAAGCCTCACGGTTCGTAGCCGACCATGCAAGCATCATAAGATCCTCGATCGCAATCAGACTGACAAGGGCGGTATCTTTTACAAGATTGATCACTTCATTCCCGATGGAGGGCATTACGATCTTGAACACCTGAGGGATCACGATTTTGCGCATAGTGAGGCTCTTGGACAGCCCGAGAACGGATGCGGCTTCATACTGCCCGCGGTTGATGGACTGGATCCCGCCGCGGAAGATTTCGCTGAAATAAGCGGTATAGTTGAGCACAAAGGCAATAAATGCGCCGACAAAACGGTCGAGACGAAAAACATCGGCAGGAACGCCCAAGGTGGTCAGCAGGAGATTGATGCCGAAATATAGGAAGCATACCTGCAAAATAAGCGGCGTGCCACGCATGATCGTTACGTAGGCAAGATAGACCCCGCGCCCAACTTTATTTTTGGAAAGACCGGCCTGTGAGCACAGGAAGCCGAGCGGAATAGAGCAAACAAGCGTCAGTACAAAAAGCGAGAGCGTTAAACCAAGGCCGTTTACAAGCTCGGGAAAAAAACGAAAAAAGCTTTCCATTCAAACATACTCCTCAATTCGATCTATTTCGTGAAAAAATCGGACAGTATTATTATACTGCCCGATTTTCATATTTTCAATGGAGAGGTTTAGAAAGTGGTCACGTCGCGGCCGAACCATTTGTTGCTGATCTCAGCGGCGGTTCCATCCTCTTTCATTTCCTTAAGAGCATCCATAACGGCATTCATAAAAGCTTCGTCTCCTTTGCGGAAACCAATGCCATACTCCTCGGGAGCCAGCGTCTCATCAAGGATCTTGTATGTATCCGGTGTCTGTGCGGAATAATAATCTGCAACGACAGAGTCGACTGCAACAGCGTCCACCTGACCGTTGGCAAGGTCCATCAGTGCCATTACATTATTATCGAACTTGACCGTTTTCCCGATCGAAGAAGCAAATTCTTCATCGGCATTTACTGCTTCTTCAGCAGAAGAGCCATCCTGTACACCGAGTGTTTTCCCGGCAACATCCGCAAGGGAATTGATATCTGAATCCGCACGGACAACGATGACCTGCGCATTTTCCATATAGGGCTCGCTCATCAGGACCTGTTCCTGACGCTCCGGCGTGATGGTATACCCATTCCAGATCACGTCTATCGTTCCGGTATTAAGCTCCATTTCCTTGGCGTTCCAGTCGATGGCCTGAAGGTTCACCTTGACGCCCATGTGCTCGGCAACGGCCTGCGCCAGTTCCACGTCAAATCCAGTCAGATTGCCCTCTTCATCCTTAAAACCCATGGGCGGGAAACTGACGTCCATCCCCATGATAAATTCACCCTTATCCATGATTTTCTGCAGGGAATCGTCCTCCGCAGAAGACTGCGAATCGGTATCCGTTTGTGCGGAGGCGCTTTCAGACGGAGCGGAAGACGTTTCTTCTCCGGCAGGCGCGCAGCCAACGAACAGCGCCGCTGCAAATACAACGGCGAGAGCAAGCAATAAAAATTTTTTCATTTCTTCATTCTCCTTGTGTCATAATTTTTGGTCACCATGTTATTATAATTCATCGTGGTAAATTAGTAAAGGGATAACTTGACGGAATGCTGCAAAATGTGGGGGAATATTCTAAAATAAAAGCCGCTGCTTCAGCAGCGGCTTTTATCGGCTCTTATATCAATCTGCATAATTATCAAAGTATCCCTGCACGAGAACAACGGGAGTTCCCTTATCACCGCTTCCGGAAGTCAGATCGCACAGTGAACCGATCAGGTCGGTCAGACGGCGGGGCGTCGTGCCCTGCGATGCCATGGAGCCCTTGAGGTCTCCGTCCTTTGCTTTGATAGACTGGCGAATCGCGGCCTGAAGCTCTTCACCCTCCAGTTCGGCAAATTGATTATCTGCGAGATATTTCAGCTTTAGCTCGTTGGGCGTACCTATGAGCCCGGCGGTATGCGCGGGAGACACGACCGGATCGGCAAGCTCCCAGATTTTGCCGACAGGATCTTTAAAAGCGCCGTCACCGTAGACCATAGCCTCTACCGTTTTGCCGGTCTTTTCCAAGATCATGCGCTGCACTGCCGCCACAAATTCTTCGCAGGCCTGCGGCTGAGGAAAAAGCTTCACCTTGTCCTCTGTGGACTTGTTGGAGCCCAAAATGCCATATTCGGCATTAAAACCGCTTCCGTTGATAGGGCGGGACATGATATCGTCAAGCGTATAAACGGTCTTTGCACCTGCATCAATGAGTTTGCGCTTAGAGCGTTCGCGCGTATGGATATCGCAGCATAATATATGATCGGTATAGGGCAGGATCGCGCATGGGTCGTTTGCAAAAATAATTTCTACATCAGCGCCTTCCTCATGGATAAGCCCCTCGTAATATTCCACATAATCTACCCCTGTGAAAGGATGGAGATTCACACCGAAAAGCTCACGGTAGCGCTCAAGCGTGAGCACGTCGCTCCACGGATTGACGCCTCTTTCCTCCACCTGATCTAAAGATACCAAATGATTGCCTACCTCGTCGGACGGATAGGAGAGCATGAGGACGATCTTTTTCGCTCCGCGGGCGATCCCGCGCAGGCAGACCGCAAAACGATTGCGGGATAATATAGGGAAAATAACGCCGACCGTATCGTCTCCGAATTTAGAACGGATATCGCCCGCGATATCGTCGACAGAAGCGTAATTACCCTGTGCACGGGCTACGACTGCTTCCGTAACGGCGATCACATCGCGGTCATTCAAAGTAAAGCCGTCTTCTTTCGAAGCCTCAAGCACGCTCGAAACAACGATAGAGGCAAGGTCGTCGCCCTCGCGTATGATAGGAGTCCTGATCCCACGTGAAACTGTTCCAACACATCTAGACATAAATTTATACCTCGAAATAGATTTATTCATGCTGTGACATCAAAATGCCTGTCTATTATAACAGAGCGGGCGCCTCCATACAATATTTCAGACGGAGGAAAACAAAAAAGAGCAGACCTGATACTGCTCTTTTTTTATAGGCTCAGACCTCGAGCTCGCGGTCGAAATCGAACAGTTCGAAATCACACATAAGCCGCAGCATCGTAAAGCGGTTCCGGATATAACAGCAGATTTTCATGGTTTCCTTGAATTGTTCGTCCGTCATATTGATATCGCGGAAAGTCGTATAGCCGCCGACTGTATTAAGTACCTCCGTCAGCTTTTCCGGGCTGGGGACCGCATCGGCGATTTTGATCACCTCCGCATAGTTTTGCCTGAGCAGAGCAGGATCAAGACGGGAAGTGACCGTAGGAGTGTTTTCCTTCTCAACGGCAGCGACGATCCCGTCGGAATAAGGAGCATAATAGGCCTTGACCCGTTCGATATCGAAACGGTTTGGAATATTTTCCTCGTAAATACGTTTTAGACGACGGGCAAAAACGGGATAATATTTTGCAGCCTGAATCGTCGCGATCCCTACCTTTTCACCGTGAAGCGCACTGTGGTCTACTCCCGGAACCGGAACGATCTCGAGATAGTGCGAGACATGATGTTCGAAGCTGGACGCAGGGCGTGTGATCCCGACCATCTGCATAGCAACGCCTGAAAGCAGGAGTCCCTTCATCAGAATGCCGAAGCTTTCGATATCGCCTGCGTTGATCTTTTCGATATTCTGGACGATCATATCCACTGCCTCAAGTGTGAGATCAGAAACAAAAGGACAAAAATACTCTCCGGTGATCAGATGGCCGATTTTCCAATCTGCGATACTGATATATTTACTGAGCATATCTCCTACGCCGGAGGCAGTCATTTTTTTCGGAGCAGCGGCAATGATTGCAAGATCGGCGACTACCGCATTAGGCGCTTTGGCAGGAAGCGTGATCTTAGCGCCGTTCAGTGTAAGCGCAGCGGAATCAGATACAAATCCGTCCACGCTGGCCGCGGTAGGCACCGCAATAAACGGAACGTCCTGCTTAAAAGCGACATACCGGACGATATCGCAAATCACGCCGGAGCCGACCGCGAGGAGAATGCCGTACTTTCCCTCTTTCAGTTCCTTTGTGACGCGGCCGAGCTGCTCTTCATCCGGATGGATCTCCTCGCCGTCCAAAATAAGCGCCGGAACCCCGGGGAGCGAAGCGCTCAGCTTAGACCATGCCGCTTTATAGGTATTATGGTCGAACACCGCAAGGGGGCTGAGGCCCGGGAACGATTTTTCGAGCAGCGCGGGAAGCTTGTGCAGCGCATCTTTTTCTACGATATATTCGCGCGTTTGGAGCGTATGGTTCTTTCCGCAGGCGCAGGCTGCAACGTCTAAAATGTCTTCGAACATAAAATCGTATCCTCCTGAATATATAAAACGAAAATATTCTTTATTTTATTTTACGGCAGGAAGAATCATTCGTCAAACGGCATTGCAAAAAAGGGATTTTCCGGTATAATAGGTAAGAGGATCTATATAACGGTAGCAAAGGGGAATTTCATGCTGACAGCACAAGAATTTATTCGGAAACATAAAATGGAATACACGTCTATCGATGTGAAAGCGGAAATGGACACCTATATCGATGAAATGAAAAAGGGATTATGCGGTGCGAAAAGCTCGCTTTTAATGGTTCCCTCCTATATTACGCTGAAAAGCGAAGTACAAAGAGAAAAAAGCGTCATTTGTGTCGATGCGGGCGGAACGAATCTGCGCATAGCCGCAGCAAAATTTTCGGAGGATGGAACTTTTCATACGGAAAAGGTCAGCCGCTATCTGATGCCGGGCGTTGAACGGGAACTGGAGGCGCAGGAGTTTTTTGATATTCTTGCGGATTATATTTTGCCGTTTACCGGAATCACGAAGGATATCGTGATCTCGTTTGCATACCGTGCAAAAATTCTGCCCAATATCGACTGCGAGATCATAGAAATCACAAAAGAGGTCAAAGTCAGGAATGCGGGAGGAAAGCAGCTCGGGAAAGAGGTCTGCGCGTCTCTTGCTAAAAAGGGAGCGCCGGGATGCAATATTATCGTTATAAACGATTCCGTGGCGACTGCGCTCGCAGGAAAAGCCGAACGGCTGAACGACGGATACGGTTCCTTTACGGGAACGATCCTCGGAACAGGAAGCAATAGCTGTTATATCGAATATGTGAGAAATATACCCAAGCTTGGTATGGGCGGCGACGGAGTTATGGTGATCAACACCGAAGCGGGAAGCTACGATAAGGTTCCGCGCAGCGATATCGATATTGCCTATGACAACAGCATGCAGAATCCGGGCATCGGCGTATTTGAGAAAATGACAAGCGGCGGCTATCTTGGCGGCCTATGCGATCATACGCTGCGGACAGCGGCGCGTGAAGGCGTATTTCAAAACGGCTTCGCGCCGGATAAGACGATCGATACCATCGACGTCAATGACTTTCTGACGGACGGCGCAGGCGTTTTAGGAGACTATTTTCAAGCAGAGGATGACATGGCAGCCGCAAGGGAGATCCTGCTCAATATCGTGATTCGGGCGGGCAGGCTCCTTGCCCTGCAGATGGCTGCAGTGGCAGTAAAAGCCGCGAAAGAAAACGACCGTGTGTGCATGACGATCGAAGGAACGACCTATGAAAAAATGTATGGCCTGAAAAAAGAAGCGCTCACCGTGTTGCTTACCTATCTGGATTCTATTGGGATCAAGGCAGACGTGATCAGCGTTGAGTTGGCGGTGCTGAAGGGGTGTGCAATAGCGGGGCTGTCACGGTGACGAAAAAATAAAAGTGTATATTTTTGCTTTTAGTTGTTTATAAATAGTAGAGATCGAATTTTGCTTCTGACCACAAGGAGAGATCTGAGTGAGAGGACGGCGTTTAAAATAGCGATATTTTATAAGCTGTCTTTTCGTTTGGGAAGACAGCTTATTTTGATTAGCAGAGAACAGGAGAGAGTATGGCGATTTATGTACTGGGAGATCATACGCTTGATTTACGGGAGCCGGACCGGGAGACTCTCGTTGCACTACTGAAAGACGAGACTGTTAACGAAGAGTTGTTTCATGTGGCCGACTGTGTAAAAACGAGAGAGTTTGGGAACAAAGTATTTATTCGTGGAATTATAGAGTTCTCCAATCACTGTCGATGTACCTGCGCTTACTGCGGCATCAATGCACGGATGACGCGCATAAAGCGTTACCGTATGCTGCCGGATGATTTGGTGGATGCCGCTGTTCATGCAGCCCAAACTTATCGTACTGTGATCCTGCAAAGCGGGGAGGACCGCTTCTATACTGCGGATATGCTTGCGGATATTGTGCGGCGTATCAAGAAGCAGGCAAATTGCGCAGTCACGTTATCGATTGGCGAACGCACCTTGGAGGAATACCGGATGATGCGGGAGGCAGGCGCAGATCGTTTTTTGCTGAAGCATGAAACGGCAAACGCTGTACTTTATGAGGCGCTGCATGGGGTTCCGCTTGAAACCCGGCTTGACGCACAGCGGAGACTTCGGGGGCTCGGATTTGAGCTGGGCGGCGGATTTATGGTGGGTCTGCCCGGACAAACAGACGAGACGCTTGCGGATGATTTGCTGACACTCGTGCGCGAGAAAGTCCAAATGGCGGGGATCGGTCCATTCATCGTTCATCCGGATACGGAGCTCGCCGGGGCGCGGGACGGAGACCCCCATAAGACGCTGAAGGTGCTGGCGCTCGCGCGGCTTTTATTACCGGCTTGTCATTTGCCTTCCACAACGGCCTTAAACGTCAAGGGAGGCATGAAAAATGCTTTGTTTTGTGGCGCGGACGTAATCATGCAAAAGGCGACGCCTTTTGCATACCGGGAGCTTTACGACATTTATCCGGGCAGAGATGCGCGGGAGGTGCCGCTTGAAGAACAATATGAAACACTGAGGAAAGGACTTGCGGAGCTTGGATTATCCGCAGAATAGGGGGAAAGTATGTATAACGTAATGGGAAAAACAGCCGCTGAATTTATGGATAATGCTGAGATCGAGCGGGCGCTCGCAGCAGCAAAGGAACGGGCAAAGGATAAAAAAGAGGTGGAACGCATTATCCACAAAGCAAGCGGTTTTGGCGGACTGACACATGAGGAAGCAGGAGTTTTGAGCTATGTAGAGGATAAGGAGCTGATCGGACAAATGTTCGCTGCGGCAAAGCAGATCAAGAAGCATATCTATGGAAACCGTATCGTAATGTTCGCTCCGCTTTATCTCTCGGATTACTGCGTCAACGAATGCCGCTACTGCGGCTATCATCATTCTTCCTGCATGGAGAGAAAAAAGCTCACGCAGGAAGAGATCGTACAGGAGGTCAAGGCGCTCGAGAAGATGGGCCATAAACGTTTGGCGCTTGAAACGGGGGAAGATCCGAAAAACTGTCCGCTCGACTATGTACTGGAAAGCATCAAGACCATCTATTCCATCCATTTTGATAATGGTGCGATACGCCGTGTGAACGTCAATATTGCGGCGACGACAGTGGAGAACTATAAGCGGCTCAAAGAGGCAGGGATCGGAACTTATATCCTGTTTCAGGAGACTTATCATAAGCCGACCTATGAGCAGCAGCATCCCAAAGGGCCGAAAAGCAATTATGAGTATCATACTACTGCGCACGACCGCGCGATGGAGGCAGGAATAGACGATGTAGGGCTCGGTGTGCTGTATGGCCTCTATGACTGGCATTTTGACCTTGTAGGACAGATCATGCATGCGGAGCATTTGGAAGCGGTGTTCGGTGTAGGACCGCATACTATTTCTATGCTGCGTATCCGCGATGCAGGAGATGTGAAGAAAACAGATTATAAGCATGCCGTATCGGATGACGACTACAAAAAGATCGTTGCGATCATGCGCATGACGGTTCCGTATACGGGTATGATACTTTCGACGCGCGAGGGCGGCGCATACCGCGACAGCGTGATCGAGCTTGGCATCTCTCAGGTAAGCGCGGGGAGCGCTACGGGAGTGGGAGGCTATACGATCAAAACGCAGCAGCCGCAGTTTGAGATCGAGGATCACCGGACGCCGATCGAGATGACGAAAGAGCTGATCAAAGACGGATATATCCCCAGCTTCTGCACGGCCTGCTACCGTCAGGGGAGGACGGGAGACCGGTTTATGCGGCTCGCAAAAACCGGACAGATCAGCAATATTTGTCAGCCGAATGCGCTTCTTACCTTAAAAGAGTATGCAGTGGACTATGGCGACGATGAATTTAAATCAATGGCAAACAAGCTCATTGCCCGGCAGTTAGAGGAGATACCGAACGACACAGTGCGGGAAAAGGCGAAAGAATATCTTGCCAAGATCGAGAACGGAGAACGGGATTTCCGCTTCTGACAGCACAGGACGGGAAAACGGAAGGAGTGATTTGATGTCGAATTTGAACGAGACACCGAGAGCAAACCGGCTTCATATCGCGTTTTTTGGAAAGACAAACGCGGGGAAATCCAGCACGATCAATGCGATCACCGGTCAGGAGATTGCTCTTGTCTCGGATGTGGCCGGTACGACGACAGATCCGGTCTATAAGGCGATGGAGCTATTGCCGATCGGGCCGGTGGTCTTTATCGACACCGCTGGGCTCGACGATACGAGTGCGCTTGGAAAAGCACGCATCAAAAAAACGGAAGAAGTGGTCGACAAGACGGATATCGCGGTTATTGTAATTCGCAGTACAGATAAGGAACTTGCGCGGGAGCAGGAGTATATCGGGCGTTTTCGTGAGAAAAATATCCCTGTCATTATTGCCTGTAATGTTTTTGAAGAAACGCCGGAAGGAACTGCCGTACTTTCCGGTGAAAATGTGGTGACCATTCGGGCAAAGGACGGACGGGGAATTGAAGAATTAAAGAAAAAGCTTATAGAAAATGCGCCGGGGCAAGAAGAGTGCAGTATCATAGGCAAGCTCGCCGGAAAAGGCGATACTGTGATGCTTATCATGCCGCAGGACATCCAAGCGCCAAAAGGACGGTTGATCCTGCCGCAGGTACAGGTAATGCGCGATCTTTTGGATAAAGGCTGCCGTATCGTTTCCGTCAAAACAGAAGATATGGTCCCGATGCTGGGAGAGCTAAAGACCCCGCCTCGTCTTGTGATCACAGATTCTCAGGTGTTTCAATATGTGAATGAGCATCTCGACAAGACGATACCGCTGACCTCCTTTTCGATGCTGATGGCAAAGAACAAGGGGGATATCGACGAGTTTGTAAGAGGAGCGCGGGCAATTGCTGATTTGAAGTCCGGGGATAAAGTATTGATTGCGGAATCGTGTACGCATCATGCCATGAAAGGCGACATCGCACGGGAAAAACTGCCCGGATGGCTGAACCGATATGCAGGAGGCGGTCTTGTGATCGAAAATACAGCAGGACATGGTTTTCCGGAGGACATAGAGGATTACCGGCTCATCATACATTGCGGCGGCTGCATGATAAACCGCAGCAATATGCTCTCTAAAATAGAGCATGCCAAAAGCGCGGGAGTGCCCATTACGAATTTCGGCGTAGCGATCGCATTTCTAAACGGTATGCTCTCCCGCGTTGTCTATTGAATGGAAGATGAATGACCGCTGCGGGGCAGGTACTGTTTACAAAAAAGATGAAATCAAGTATACTATACAAAAAAGCGGCCGGTGATACGGCCCGTATACCGGGAGGAAGAGTCAGATAATGGTTATTATCAAAATGAAGGGCGGCGGCACCATAAAGGTTAAGCTCGACGAGAAGGCTGCTCCAAAAACGGTAGAAAATTTTAAAAAGCTTGTAAAGGAAGGCTTCTATGACGGTCTGACGTTTCATCGCGTCATCAAAGGCTTCATGATCCAAGGCGGGTGCCCGAAAGGAACGGGAACCGGCGGTCCCGGGTATAGTATTGAAGGGGAGTTTTCTTCTAACGGATACGATAACCCGCTGAAGCATAAGCGCGGCGTGATCTCTATGGCGCGCAGCATGGACCCGAATTCCGCAGGCTCGCAGTTCTTTATTATGCATGCGGATGCTCCGCATCTTGACGGACAGTATGCTGCGTTTGGAAAAGTGGTGGAAGGCATGGAGGTTGTTGATGAGATCGCCTCCATGAAAACCGATTTTTCCGACCGGCCAGTCGTGGATATCGTGATGGAAACGGTTACGCTTGAAGAGGACTGAGCAGCATATATAGGTTGGTTCTAAACGGATCCGGAACGGCAGTAAAATACCGCAGCAGTTTGCTGCGGTATTTTTTTGCACTAAAAAAGGCGATATAAAGCCAATTTTATTTTAAAAGGAAATGGCCGGCTGGATTTTACACGGATTTTACAAAAATGCGCGCTTGATTTTACAATGAGGTTTTATAATGTGCTCATCGTAAAAATTTTGAATAATTGAAACAAAGGAGAATGAACATGAAGAAATTTGTTACGATCACAGCACTGATAGTCTGCATGGTATTTGCAGCCGTTGGATGCGCGTCGGCTCCGGCGGAGGAGTCCTCCGCAGCTCCCAGCGAGAGCGCAGAAGCGAGCACGGAAACGAGCGCATCTGCGGAAAGCTCCGGAGAGGCGCTTTCCGGAACGGTCTCGATGTCTGGCTCCACTTCGATGGAACAGATCGCAAACGCTCTGAAAGAGGCTTTTATGGCAGAAAATCCTGACGTTACGATAGACGTACAGCTTGGCGGTTCGTCGGTAGGGCTTCAGGATGCGGAATCCGGAAAATCGGACATCGGAAACGCTTCCCGCGAAATGAAAGAAGAGGAAGCGGCAGTGCTCGACGGACATACGATCGCGATCGACGGGATCGCAGTGATCGTGCATCCGAGCAACACGGTGAGCGAGATCACATCGGAAGATCTGGTAAAAGTATATACAGGCGAGATCACCAATTGGAGTGAGCTCGGCGGCGAAGACCAGCCGATCGTAGTGATTGGACGGGAAGCATCTTCGGGAACGCGGGGGGCGTTCGAAGAGCTTCTGGCGATCGAGGACCAGTGCAAATATGCACAGGAGCTGAATGAAACAGGTGCCGTAAAGACAGCGGTATCCTCTACGCCGGGTGCGATCGGATATGTGTCTCTTGAGGCACTCGACGATACGGTAACGGCGTTGAAAGTAGACGGGGCAGAACCAACGGAAGAGGCGATCAAAGCGGGAGACTATGCGCTTTCAAGACCGTTCATCATGGCGACCAAGAAAGGTGAGGAGCTGCGTCCGGAGGTGCAGGCATTCCTCGACTTCGCAATGGGTGAAGAGGGACAGGCGATCGTTGCCGACAATTCCCTGATCACGATTTCATAATATTACCTCTGAAAGTGAACAGAGGCGCGGAGATAAAGATCCGCGTCTCTTTCATAGTAGGAGGATTTTACAACGATCAACCGAAGGAGAGAATATATGAATGCCAATATGACGATCATAGGCGGCAGGAAAAGCAAGACGGCTCTTGAGAAAACGATGAAAGGGATATTCATCGTATGCGGCGTATTTGCGATCGTTGCAGTACTGGTCATTACGATCTATATGATCTATTCCGGGGCGCCCGCGATGTTTACGATCGGCTTGAAAGATTTCCTGTTCGGAACAGAATGGGCGCCTACGGCAGCCGACCCTAAATTTGGGATACTTCCCATGATTTTGACATCATTGGTGGGAACTGGACTTACGATCCTCGTAGGTGTTCCGATCGCGCTGATGGCGGCAGTGTTTGTTTCGGAGGTAGCGCATAAAAGATTAGCGGGGATCGTAAAACCGGCAATCGAGCTTTTAGCGGGAATCCCGTCGGTCGTATATGGACTGCTCGGAATGATCATTCTCGTTCCGCAGATATCAAAGCTGGAAGCGCTTTTGTATGCAAACGATCCAAGCCATACGTTCACAGGCGGGGCAAATATGCTTTCCGGTATCATTGTTCTGACTATTATGATTCTGCCTACCGTAGTCAATATCAGCATCACTTCCCTAAAGGCCGTGCCGAATGAATATAAGGAAGCGTCGCTTGCGATGGGAGCAACTAAAATGCAGACGATTTTCAAGGTGCAGATACCGGCGGCAAAATCGGGCATCATCACAGGTGTCGTGCTCGGGATAGGCAGGGCGATCGGCGAAGCGATGGCAATCATTCTGGTATCGGGAAACGTAGCGAATATGCCGGCGCTCTTTAATAGTGTGCGTTTCCTTACCACGGGAATCGTTTCGGAAATGAGCTATGCTTCCGGGCTTCATCGTGAAGCGCTTTTCAGCATCGGCCTCGTACTCTTTATTTTCATTATGATCATTAATATTGTACTTAATACGGTATTGAAGAAGGAGGCTGCAGCGAATGAAAAGTAGTATAGATAAGCTTTCCAACGACATCAGCCTGATGAAGAAAAAGCACCGGCCCAAAGATTCGGCGCAAAAGTTTGCTATCTACGCGTGCGCGATCCTTACGGTCGTGATCCTGTTTTATTTATTGATCTATATCATGGTGCGGGGATTGCCGAACGTAACATGGGAGTTCCTTTCAACAGAACCGTCGGCACTTAATAAAACGGTGGGTATCCTGCCGAGTATCATCAATACGCTTTACATGATCGGGATCACGCTGCTGATCGCTACGCCGATCGGCGTAGGAGCAGCAATTTTCCTGAACGAGTATGCAAAGCGCGGAAAGATCGTAAAAGTTATCGAATTTACGACTGAAACGCTGGCGGGTATACCGTCGGTCCTGTATGGACTTTTCGGAGCGCTGTTCTTCGGCGTCACCCTGCAGCTTGGTTATTCCATATTGGCCGGCGCGCTGACGCTGGTGCTGATGATATTGCCGATCATCGTCCGCACGACACAGGAGGCGCTCAAAACAGTTCCGAATGAATACCGCGAAGGTGCGCTCGGGATTGGGACTACCAAATGGCATATGATACGGACGATCATACTGCCCGGCGCGCTCCCGGGTATCATTACTGCCGTGATCCTCGCGATCGGACGGATCGTAGGCGAATCGGCGGCATTGCTCTTCACCTCAGGGATCGGAACGAATATGCCGACGAACTTTTTTGGCCATGCAATGGAATCGGGAGCGACACTCACTGTTCAGCTCTATACATATGCTGCAAAAGGACAGAACGAACCTGCTTTCGGGATAGCGGCCGTTCTGGTCATTATCGTATTGATCATCAATCTGTTGACGAACTACTTAAGCAAGCGGTTCAGCAATAAAAATAAATAACGAAAGGGGAAAAACCTTGGATATAAAAATTACGACAAGGAATCTTGATTTATATTATGGGCAGAACCACGCCTTGAAAGATGTCAATATCGATATTGAGGCGGGGAAAATAACGGCTCTGATCGGCCCGTCGGGCTGCGGAAAGTCTACCTATTTAAAGACGCTTAACCGCATGAACGATCTCGTCGAGGGCGTAAAGATCACAGGGGAGATCAAGCTTGACGGCGAGAATATATATGATCCTAAGGTAGATGTGACGATCCTTAGAAAAAAGGTAGGCATGGTATTCCAGAAACCGAATCCGTTTCCGATGAGCATCTATGACAATATTGCGTATGGACCGCGGATCCATGGGATCAAAAACCGCAGTGATCTTGATGAGATCGTAGAAAACAGTCTGAAAGGGGCGGCGCTTTGGGATGAAGTGCGGGACAGGCTGAAGAAGAGTGCGCTTGGCCTTTCGGGCGGACAGCAGCAGAGGCTGTGTATTGCGCGTGCCATTGCGGTATCGCCGGAGGTGATCCTGATGGATGAGCCAACTTCTGCCCTCGACCCGATCTCGACGACAAAGATCGAAGACCTGATGAGCGAGCTGAAGAAACAATATACAGTCGTTATCGTGACGCACAATATGCAGCAGGCAGTCCGTATTTCAGACCGGACGGCATTTTTCCTGCTCGGCGAAATGGTGGAGTTTGGAAAAACGGAAGACCTGTTCAGTATGCCGCAGGATAAGCGGACGGAAGACTATATTACCGGGCGCTTCGGCTGAGAAAGGAGAGAAGGATGAGAAATAGATTTGATGTAGAGTTGGAAGACCTGAATTTGGATTTGATTCGCATGGGCGCCCGGGCGGAACAGACGATCACGAAAGTTGTGAAGGTGATCGAAAACTGCGATGCGGAGGGCGCAAAAGAGATCATTGAGGACGACGACCTTGTGGACGCAATGGCGCGGCAGATCGAAAGCAGGTCGATGAAGCTGATTATGAAGCAGCAGCCGGTCGCAAAAGACTTAAGAATGATATCGACGGCACTGAAAATGATAACAGACATTGAACGCATTTGCGATCAGGCCGCAGATATTTCAGAGATTACGCTTTCTGTTTGTAAGAATCTGCTGATAGAGAAGCCGCAGCATATTCCGAAAATGGGACGTACAACAGCGCAGATGGTCCACATGGCGGTAGACTCCTATGTGCATCGTGACGTAGGACTTGCGGAAGAAGTAAAAGAAATGGACAATGAGGTGGACCGCCTGTACGACGTCGTAAAGAACGAGCTTTTGAACGTTGCGATAGAAGATAAGGAAAAGATCGATCAGATCGTGGATTTCCTGATGATCGCAAAGTATTTGGAGCGTATCGGTGACCATGCGGAAAATATTGCGGACTGGGCAATTTTTTCGGAGACAGGAGTACATAAGGACAGCCGTATTATTTGACGGCTGCATTATGGTATAATATGTGCATAACAACGATATGCGGTGTGAGGTGGAGTGAGTGGCTTATATTGCGGTAGTGGAAGACGATGCTTCGGTACGGGAGCTTATTATATGTACTTTGAAATCGGCAGGATTTGAGGTGGACGCATTTGAACGCGGAGAAGATCTCCTTGCGCGGTATGAAGAGATGAACGTGCCGGACGCGGTGCTGCTCGATATCATGCTGCCCGGGATCGACGGATTTGAAGTGTTCAGAAGATTATCCTCACAGGGGGATTTTGATGTTCCGGTTATTTTTCTGACGGCACGTACAACAGAAGTAGATAAAGTATCCGGCCTCAATCTTGGTGCGGACGATTATATTACAAAGCCATTCGGAGTATTGGAGCTGATCGCACGGGTAAACGCCGTGATCCGCCGTTCGAAAAAGACGGCGCGCCCGCAGCAGGCCATCGAACGGGGCGCACTGCGTATGGATGTTTCCGCTCATACGCTTTATGTAAGCGGGAAAAAGACAGAGCTTACATACAAGGAGTTTGAGATGCTGCGCTATTTCATGCGCAATCCGGGGATCGTATTGACGCGGGATATGCTTCTTGGCGAGATATGGGGTATCGATACGGACATCGAAACGCGTACGGTTGATATGCACATCAAAACATTACGACAAAAGATAGGCAGCTGCGGTGAATATATCAAAACGGTCCGCGGCGTCGGCTATCGTTTCGAGGTATAAGGCGTGAAAAAGAAAATAGTACAATTGACCACCTGCCTGTTGATCGTGGCGCTTGCAGTAGCGGTATTGGTCTCTATGGCAAGTTTTAAAGGAACATACACGAACGATGTGATTGCAGTATTGAAAGGAAATATCAATGCGCTGGAGCTTTCTATCGGGGAGCGGACGGATTATCAAGCGCTCGCAGACGAATATCAAAAGGCATTTGGCCAGAATAACCGTATCACAATGATCGGAAAAGATGGAGAAGTGCTGGCGGATACGCAGACGGATTCGGAGGAAGCGGAGAATCATCTGGAAAGGCCGGAAGTACGGCAGGCGCTTGCCGGAGGCTTCGGAACGGCGGTCCGGTATTCGGAAACGACCGGAAAAGATATGATTTATGTGGCTAAACAGCTGCCGGATGGGCTTATTGTCCGAAATTCTATGCCGCTTGACAATGTAACGGCTGTCGTAAACCAAACTCTGCCGGTAATTATCATCGTATTTATCGGGCTTGTGATCTTGGCGATATTCCTTTCGGGAAAAATCGTGAGCAATACCTTGAGACCGTTCGGGCAGCTTCGTGATTCTATTCAAGGGTATATCGAAGGGAAGCAAAAGACGCTCAGTATCGAAAGTCCTTATCCGGAATTCGACGATATGACGCAAGCATTTTCCCGCCTGTCTGAACGTCTGAACCGGTATATTGAAAAAGTGAAGCTGGAAAGCCGCAAAACCGCGCTTATTATTGACAGCCTGAACGAGGGGCTTATGATCATGGACGGCAAGGAGGATGTGCTGCTCATCAATACGGCAGCGAAAAAAATATTTGGCATAACCGGGGAAGCGGCAAACGAAAATATTCTGCACTACGTGCGCAGGCCGGATGTCGTATCGAAGCTGGAACGGTCACTGAAGAAGAAAAAGAACATGCAGTTTGAGATGCACAGCGAAGAAACGGGGCGTACCTATCGTTTTTATACCAGCATTGCGGATGAACCGGCATTTTTGGACGGAAAGGGCGGCTATGCCATGCTCGTATTGATCAGCGACGTAACGGATATCGAGCTTTCCGAACGTGTACGCCGTGATTTTGCAGCAAATGTCTCGCATGAGCTGAAAACGCCGCTGACCTCTATCAATGGATTTGCACAGCTTGTAGCCAATGGAATGGCAGCAGATGCGGAAAGTGTCAAAGCTTATGCCAAGCGGATATCGGAAGAGTCAGACCGCCTGATGGGTCTTATCAACGATACGCTCATGCTGTCTGAACTGGAGCAGATCAGTATAGAGGAACCGATAGAAGAGGTAGATATCCGGGAAACTACGGAAGAAGTTCTGCGTCTGATGGAAGACAAGATCGCAGAGCGCCATCTTGACGTACAGGTGACTGGAAATGCGGAGATGAAAGCAAATCGGAACCGTATCCGCGAGTTGGTGATGAATTTATGCGATAATGCCGTAAAGTATAATAAAGACCATGGCAAGATCGTTATCGGTCTTTCGGAAAAAGATGGTTATGCTGCAATAGAAGTGCAGGATACGGGGATCGGAATACCGGAAAATGAGATCAACCGTATTTTCGAGCGCTTTTACCGGGCGAAAAATTCAGGCGGAGCAACGGTGAACGGCACGGGCCTTGGCCTTGCGATTGTGAAACATATCGCCGCTTTATATGAAGGAGAGCTTACGGTGGAAAGCCGTGAGGGAGAGGGAAGCCGGTTTACCGTGCGCATGAAAAAAGAATAGAAAACAGTTTGGTGTAAAAAGGCAGACGCAAAAAATGCGTCTGCCTTTTTATGTATGGCAGGAAAAAAGGACACAACGTTTCCCTGCGGTTGACATTAGCGGCGGCAACGATTAATATGAAAAGCGGAAGAAAACATTTTAGCGAATGGGAGGCGTGCGGAATGCAGTTAGCCAAAATTATTGGAAATGCAAAGAGCATCACGAAATCCGATGAGCTATATGGAGCGGAGCTTCTTGTCGCGGTTCCGGTCGATATGGAGACTATGCAGGAAGCCGGGAAGCCGTTTTTAGTGGCGGATAAGCTGGGGGCGCAGGAGGGGCAGCTTGTCGTATGTGCGGCAGTATGCACATTCCAGCAGGGCGACACTGCGATCAATATGGTCGTTGCAATCCCGGAAAGTCTGATATGGAATGGTGAAGAAAGGTTCGGGCAAACCGTTGAGCACATAATAGAAGAACCGGAGCCCGTTCCGCCGCAGGACTCTTTGGAGGAATTTGACCCAGTATCGAGCCTTACGGCTGAATTCAAGGCGCTTCATCAGGAGCTGGACCGATTGTCAGCCGATGAGGCGGCCAAACAAAATACCAACGCCGTTCCCTATGAGGAATATGCAAAGTACTTGACGACAGATTTTGAGCCGGTGGATGCATCGGCGCAGAAAACAGAGACAGCAGAAGGAACGAAGCAGAAAAAAACAGGATATTCACGCGTAGGTTATAGAAGTGAAAGAAAAAAATAGTTCAGGAGAAATCATGGCAACGATATTTGATATGGAGACGGTGGCGCTCGACGATCAGGACAGCGCCCTTTTGATTATCGACCAGACGCAGCTTCCAGGACGCAGGGAAATACTGCGCCTTAAAGATCAGAAGAGCATTTGGGATGCAATCTATCTGCTGAAAGTCCGCGGAGCCCCGGCGATCGGAGTAGCGGCAGCATTTGGGATTTATTTAGCGGCCAAAGAGATAGATGAGGACACATTTGACGATTTCTATAAGCGGTTTGAGGAGGCGCGGGATTATCTCGACTCTGCGCGCCCGACGGCGGTCAATCTGTCGTGGGCGCTCCGGCGTATGGACAGTGTAGTGCGTGAAAACCGGGAAAAGACGGTGCCGGAGATCAAAAGTCTGCTGCTTCGGGAGGCAAATGAGATCAAAGCGGAGGATATCCGTGTGTGCTGTTCGATTGGGGAAAACGGGCTGAAGCTGTTAAAGCCGGGCATGGGGCTTCTTACCCATTGCAATGCCGGGCAGCTTGCCACGTCTAAATATGGAACGGCAACGGCGCCGATGTATCTTGGGCAGGAACGTGGATATGGATTTCATGTATTTTGCGATGAAACGCGCCCGCTGCTTCAGGGTGCACGGCTGACCGCTTTTGAATTGCAGGAGGCCGGTATCGATACGACGCTGATCTGCGATAATATGGCGCCGTCCGTTATGAAGCAGGGGTGGGTAGACGCTGTTTTTGTGGGCTGTGACCGTGTCGCTGCCAATGGAGATGCGGCAAATAAAATTGGCACATCATACGTAGCGCTTGCGGCTAAGCATTTTCACATTCCGTTTTATGTATGCGCGCCCACCTCGACGATCGATATGGCCTGCAAAACGGGAGCGGATATTCATATTGAGCTGCGTCCGGCGGAAGAAGTGACGGAAATGTGGTACGAAAAACGTATGGCTCCGGAGGGCGTGAAGGTTTATAATCCCAGCTTTGACGTTACGGACGCCGAATTCATCACAGCGATCATCACGGAATATGGCGTGGCCTATCCACCGTATGATGTTTCGCTGAAAGAGATTTTTGAACAAAAAGCAAAGGCGGAACGATAATGGCATATTTATCAGCAGAGAAAGCAAAAGAACAGATACTTGACATTGGCAGGCGAATGTATCAAAAAGGTTTTGTTGCCGCTAATGATGGAAATATCAGCTGTAAGATCGCAGACAATGTGATATTGACTACTCCGACAGGCGTATCCAAGGGATTTATGGATGCGGATATGCTGGTGGAGATGACGCTTGACGGGGAAGTCCTGAAGCAGGGGGCCTACGCTCCGTCTTCGGAAGTAAAAATGCATATTCGCGCCTATCGGGAAAATCCGGAAATCATGGCGGTGACGCATGCGCACCCTCCGGCAGCGACAGCATTTGCGATCGCAGGACTGCCGCTTGATAGGCCGCTGCTCACTGAGCCGATCGTGCTTCTCGGAAGCGTACCGGTAGCAAAATATGCGACACCCGGAACAGTGGAAGTGCCGGATTCTATTGCACCCTTTTGTACGACGCATAATGCGGTGCTGCTTTCGAACCATGGGGCGCTCACATGGGGGAAAGACCTTTTGCAGGCGTTCTATCGGTTGGAGTCTGTAGAATACTATGCTATGATAACGATGTATGCGGAAAATATTCTGGGGAAAGCCAATTATTTAAGCGAGAAACAAATAGAGCCGCTTCTAAAGACGCGGGAAAATATGGGGAACCGCTGTGGAGGGGAGCCGCTGTGCAGCGCAAGGGAAACGAACGATACTGACTTTATGCCGCAGTCAGGAACGGTGGAGACGTATTTTACTGCGCTTGATGAATTGACTGAGCGAATTGCACGGAGAGTTGTAGAAAAGCTGAAACAGATGGAATAGTGCAGAATCAAAAGGCAGTCAGCCCTGCAAAAGGACTGGCTGCCTTTTATTTTTATATCTCCTTAAAGTCGATCTCCATGAAATCCGTTACTTCGGTATTCCACCGTTCCTCCACAAATTTACAGTGCTCCGGATGATTATTGTAGCTTTCGTAATCCTCAGGTTTCATGAAATCAAAAGAAAAGCCATAGGTATAACCATTTTTAGGGCTTACCTCCCAGCATTGCATGACATTCTGCGCAAAAGGGATACCCGCGAAAACTTTTTTGGCAGTAGCAATAAAATCCTTTGCGCGGGGATCGTCCTTATCATATTTCAGATTAAATACTACCATATGTCTGATTGCAGCTTCCATATTCTTTCTCCTTTATTTTGTAAGTTGATCGATCAGCGCTGACGCCGCAGTTTTTAACTGCGCAAGCTTCGAGTCTGCTTCTGTTTTTTCGGCAGCGGAGGCGGAAAGATAAGATTTCAATTTAGGTTCCGTACCGGAAGGACGAATAATGAAGCGTCCGCCTTCAAGTTCAAAGTAGAGGACGTTGGAGCGCTCCATATCGATCGGCTCCGTCTTTCCGGTCAGCATATCGAGCCGCTCCTGCTTCAGATAATCGCGGACCGCAAGCACTTTGAAGGCGCCGATATGGCCGGGATAGCTCTCACGCAAAGTGCGCACGGCATTCTGGATCTTTTCGATCCCTTCCTTTCCATAGAGCGTTTTCGAGAGGACAAGGTCTTCAAACCAACCGTACTTTTCATACAGGCCGACGAGGACGTCATAAAGAGTCCGGCCCATGGAATGATACCAACAGGCGGCTTCGGCGATCATCATCGCCGCCTGTACCGCGTCTTTATCACGCACAAACGCTCCCTGCAAATAGCCATAGCTTTCTTCGAAACCAAAGATGAATTTTCCTTTTCCGGTCTGTTCAGACAGCTTGATCTGCTCTGCAATGAATTTAAAGCCGGTGAATACGCTGCGAAGCTCCACACCGTAATGGCCGGCGATCACATCGACCATATCGCTGGTGACGATCGATTTTACAACAAATTCGTCGCCCACAAAGGTGCTTTGCTTTTGGGACAGCACATAATCCATAAGCAGGCAGCCGATTTGATTGCCGGTCAAAATGACGAACTCATGCGCAGGATTACGGACCGCAACGCCGAGGCGGTCGCTGTCCGGATCCGTCGCAAGGATCAGGTTGGCGTTTTCGCGGTTTGCTAACTCTACTGCGAGATCGAAGCTTTGCCTTTCCTCCGGATTAGGCGCCTTGACGGTCGGAAATGCCGGATCGGGGTGTTCCTGCTCGGGAACGACGTGCAGCCGGCGAATACCGAGATCTTTGAGAACGCGGCGTACGGGAACGTTTCCGGTACCGTGGAGGGGCGTGTATACAATATTCAGCTTATCCGCCTGCTGCTTCATGATCTCAGGGTGGATACAAAGCGCTTCTACCTTGCTGAAATAGATCTCATCAAGCTCATGGCCGATATAGGTCAAGAGCCCGTTCCGTTCTGCTTCATCAAGAGGCATGGATTCAATGTGGAACATGTCGTCTATTTGGGAAATGTATTCCGTGATGCGGTCGGAATCCGCAACGGGACACTGTCCGCCGTCCTTGCCATATACTTTATAGCCGTTATATTCGGGCGGATTATGGCTTGCTGTGATGACAACCCCCGACGTCGTTTTCAGCTCAAGGATCGTAAAGGAAAGCTGGGGAACGCTGTGCGGCGTGTCATACATAAACACATTGATACCGTTCGCACACAAAACGCCTGCCGTTTCGCGCGCAAACAGGTCGCTGTTTTTACGCGTGTCGTAGGCGACGGCAACGCCGGCAACAGGATCGCCGTGTGCAAGGATATTGTTGGCAAGCGCTTGGGTAGCGCGCTTTACCGTAAATACATTCATGCGGTTTGTGCCCATGCCGATGATGCCGCGCATCCCGGCGGTGCCGAATTCCATTTCTTTATAAAAAGAATCCTGAAGCAGGTCTTCGTCATCTGCAATACGGTCCAGATCGGACGCATATTCCGTATCCTTTAGGGCATTTTTCCAAATTTCATAGGTTTCCCGGTAAGTCATGAGAGTGCCTCCTCGTGCTTGATGCGGCCCGAATATTTACGGGACGCGTATTTTATAAGGTACTGCGTTGTTTAAAAGCCTAAGGCTTCGTTGACGAGCAGAATATAGATTTCTTTTCCGCGCGGCGGATATTGAAGCCGCACAGTCACATTACACATGCGTTCAGGCAGGCTGCAATCACGGCATACGCCCTCAACGGCACATGGTGTAGGGAGATTCAGTCTCCGCGCATTCTGCGGACAGGCCGTCTTTTTGATCCGGTCAATCGCGTCGTGCGGACTGCCTGCGATCTTGTTGACGCCGCATAATACGATCACGGTATCCGGCCCGAAAAACATGGCTGCCACCCGGTTGCCGTTTCCATCGATATTGATGAGATCGCCGCCGCGGGTAAGGGCGTTGGTGGATGTAAGATAGACGTCCGCGCTCATAGCGTTTTTCCATGCGGCCATTTTATCGGGCTTTTCCTTCTGCTGCTCAAGAACTGCGGAATAAACCGTTTTTCCGGTAGAAACGATATCGTCAAAAAGTCCGGTGTCCATAATGGTCTGGCTTCCGCCGATCCCGACGGACGCAGCATCGGCGATAAGCTCTATTACGCGTTTTTTTGCAGAACTTGCATCTTCAAAAAATTCGGCATGGAACCGCTTGCTGTTCAGCAGGTCGATCAGATCCTGATATTCGTTCATAAAAATGCTCTCCCTCTTCGCAGAAATAAGGAATCTTTATTCTTTATTATATACCACAAGAGCGCGGCGGGCTACCGATTATTTTATTGATTTTTGAATGCGCTTTGCGTATCATAGAGAGGAGAACAATACGAGGAGCACACATGAAAAACGACTATCAGAAAAATATACGGAATTTTTGTATCATCGCACATATAGACCATGGAAAATCAACGCTTGCAGACCGGCTGATCGAGATGACAGGAACAGTATCGCAGCGGGACATCAAGGATCAGCTTCTGGATACGATGGACCTTGAGCGGGAACGCGGCATTACGATCAAGTCGCAGGCGGTGCGCATGATCTATGAGCGGAACGGCGAGGAATATGAGCTGAATCTGATAGATACGCCCGGGCATGTGGACTTCACCTATGAGGTCTCCCGGTCGCTCGCGGCGTGTGAGGGCGCTGTCCTTGTGGTGGACGCAAGTCAGGGAATTGAAGCGCAGACGCTTGCCAACGTTTATCTCGCGATGGCTAACGACCTTGAAATTATTCCGGTCATCAATAAAGTAGACCTGCCGAGCGCACGTCCGGATGAGATCGCAAAAGAGATCGAGGATGTATTAGGACTGGACGCTTCCGATGCGCCGCGCATCAGTGCGAAAAGCGGAGAAAATGTGCAGCAGGTGCTGGATGCGATCGTGGATAAGCTCCCGGCTCCGTCGGGAGATGAGAACAGGCCGTTGAAAGCGCTTGTATTTGATTCCTATTATGATAACTATAAGGGCGCGATCAGCTATGTGCGGCTGATCGACGGGCGGGTTTCCGAGGGAACGAAGATACGCTTCATGGCATCGGGCAAGGTCTTTGATACGACGGAGGTCGGCGCTTTTTCGCCGGAGTTTGTACCGACGAAAGAGCTGAAAGCAGGAGACGTCGGATATATCGCGGCAAGCATCAAAAATGTTGCGGATACGCGCGTGGGAGATACGGTCACAAATGACCGGGAGCCGGCGGCAGAGGCGCTTCCGGGATATAAAAAGATCACCCCAATGGTATACTGCGGTATTTATCCGGCAGATGGGGCCAAATATGATGACCTGCGGGATGCGCTCGAAAAACTGCAGCTCAATGATGCATCTCTGCTCTACGATCCGGAGGTTTCCGCAGCGCTTGGATTTGGATTTCGGTGCGGCTTTCTCGGCCTGCTGCACATGGAGATCATACAGGAACGGTTAGAACGGGAATTTGATCTTGATCTTGTAACGACGGCTCCGAGCGTTTCCTACCGGGTGCGCATGATGAGCGGAGAAGAATTGGAAATAGATAATCCTACGAATCTTCCGGATCCGTCTACCATTGAATATATGGAGGAACCGATCGCCAAGGTCAGTGTGATGACACCCGATACCTACGTAGGCGCAGTTATGGAGCTTTGTCAGGAAAAAAGAGGAACGTTCAAGAATATGGAATATATTGAATCGACCCGTGTGCTGCTGCATTACGAGATACCGCTCAATGAGATCATATACGACTTTTTCGATAATCTGAAATCAAGAACAAGAGGATATGCCTCTATGGATTATGAGGTCAGCGGATATGAAAAGAGCGATCTTGTGAAGCTCGATATCCTGCTGAACGGAGAGATGTGCGACGCCCTATCCATCATTGTGCACAGAGACCGCGCTTATGGACGGGGAAGGTCTATTGCCGAAAAGCTCAAGGAAGTCATTCCCCGCCAGATGTTCGAAATACCGATACAAGCGGCGATCGGCGGAAAGATCATCGCAAGGGAGACGGTAAAAGCACTGCGCAAAGATGTGCTTGCGAAGTGTTATGGCGGAGATATCACCCGGAAGAAAAAGTTGCTTGAAAAGCAAAAAGAGGGGAAAAAGCGCATGAGGCAGGTAGGCAGTGTCGAAGTTCCGTCGGAAGCCTTTATGAGCGTACTGAAAATGGATAAATAAGAGAAAAATAGGGCGGGGCGTCCGGCGGCGGGCGCCCCGCTTCAAATGGAGAGCGTTATGCTGGGGATCTATCTGCACATTCCATTCTGTATCAAAAAATGCAATTACTGCGATTTTGTATCCGTCGAACACGGAGAGCTTATCGATCAGTATTTTTCTGCTGTGAAAAACGAAATCGCAGCAACAGGAAAAATGTATAGCCGGAAAGTGGATTCTGTCTTCTTCGGCGGTGGTACGCCGTCGCTGCCGGAGGCGCGATATATCACAGGATTGCTGGAAGCGCTGCGGCAGGCGTTCGATGTCAGCGCAGATGCGGAAATCACTCTGGAAGCGAACCCGTGCACGCTTGACCGCCCGAAGCTTGCAGCCTACCGTGCAGCAGGAATCAATCGACTCAGCATCGGACTGCAGGCGGCGCAGGACAGGCTTCTTGCGATGCTTGGCAGGCAGCATACGAAAGAAGGATTTGAAAGGGCGTACGGCCTTGCGCGTGAAGCAGGGTTTGAAAATATCAATATCGATATGATCTATGCGCTTCCCGGGCAGAGTCTGGAGGACTGGCAGGAGACGCTGGATTTTGTTCTGGAAAAGAGGCCGGAGCATATCTCAGCTTATGCGCTGAAAATAGAGGAGGGAACTCCGCTGTACAGGGAGGTACAGGAAGGAAAGCTGCATCCTGCCAACGAAGAAACAGACCTTGCCATGTATCATGCGGCGCAGGAGGCGATGGCAGAAAACGATTATACCAACTATGAAATATCCAATTTTGCACGGGAGGGCTTTTCCTGCCGGCATAATCTGAAATATTGGAATGTGAGGGATTATTTGGGGCTTGGAGCCGCCGCACATTCGTGTATCGATTCGATGCGCTTTGCAAATACGGAGGATATAGAGGAATATATTAAAAACCTGTCGGGAGGCGTTCTGCGGTATGCAGCCTCGGAATTTTTGCCGGAAAAGGAACGGAAATTGGAATATATCATGCTAAAACTGCGTTTGAAGGATGGTTTTACTTTTTTTGATTACAAGAGCAGATTCACAAAAGATTTCCGGGAAGAATTCCCAGAGGAGATACGGCGGGCAGTTTTCTATGGACTTGTAGAAATGGACGACCGGGGCATGCGGCCTACCCGGCGCGGCTTCGATCTGCAGAACCAACTCGTGTCCTTACTGACCGAAAACCTGTAAACCTCTATGACATGCATGGAATAAACGGATAACGGAAGTTCACAGAATATTCATTTTGTACGGCTATTATTTTAACAAACCATATTGACAACCACCCGGAGCGGTGGTATCTTTATATCAAGGGTTAGCACTCAACTGAATAGAGTGCTAACAAAACGGTTTAGAGCCGATTTTTTGTGTATATATCTAATTTGTGCAGAGATAAGCGCGGAAAGGAGGGCGCGCCGGACTATGGAACTATCGGACAGAAAACTGAAAATATTAAAAGCGATTATCGATGATTATATCGATACCGGTATCCCGGTGGGCTCGCGTACGCTGTCCAAAAAACCGGAGCTTGATTACAGCCCGGCGACGATCCGCAACGAGATGGCGGACCTTGAAGAAATGGGCTTTCTCGAACAGCCGCACACTTCGGCGGGAAGAACGCCGAGCGACAGGGCGTACCGGCTGTATGTAGACCGGCTGATGCACATAGACCGTATCACAAAAGACGAGGCGATGTTTATCCGCAATTACTTTGACACACGCGTAGACGAGATCAGTGAGGTGCTTACATCGGCGGCAAAGGCGCTGTCGGATGCAACAAAGCATATATCGATGGTAACGGCCCCGAATCTTGAAAGCGTAAGACTCAAGAGAATACAGATCGTAAAGATCACGGAAACGAAAGGGATACTCATTTTTGTTACGGATAACGGTCTCGTGCAGGATAAGATGATCAATATCCCTCTTGCGATGGATATGCATCAATTGGAGCTCCTGTCGAATATGCTGACAGAGCGGGTGCAGAATCTCTCTCTTTCGGAAGCGGAGGAAGTGATCCGGAACTCCTGTATGGACAGCCTGAAGGAGCAGAAGCTTATCATGGGCGAGGTGTTGGATGCCATCAATCTGAACAGGGAAAAGAAAGAAATGGTATTCGGCGGCGCACAGAATATTTTTAACTACCCGGAATATAAGGATGTCAGCAAGGCGCAGCATTTCCTGCAGCTTTTGGAGACAAAAGACGTTTTATATAAAGTGATGTCCGCGGCGACCGACCTTGAATTTTCAATCAGGATCGGAAAAGAGAACCCCTATGACGATTTTAAGGATATGAGTATCGTAACGGCGACCTATAAGATCGGCGGGGAAAAAATCGGTTCGTTCGGCGTGATAGGACCTACGCGGATGGATTACGGCAGGGTGCTGTCTGTATTAAAATATGTCGGAATGAGTTTGAGCGACATTCTTTCGTGTTTGCTGCAAACAGAAAATACAGAGAATAAAAAATAAGGCAGGTAAGAAAATTGGCGGAAGAACAGGAAAAGAAGCAGGCTGGTCAGGCTGCTGAGGAAGAGCAGGAACAAGAGCAGAAAAAGACAGCGGAGGAGGAACAGCCGCAAGAAAAAAAAGCAGCTAAGCATAAGTCCGCTCCCAAAAAGGATAAGACACAAGAGAAGCTGAAAAAGCTGGAAGCAGAAAAGGACGAATATCTGAACGCGCTGCAGCGGGAACGCGCCGACTTTGAAAATTATAAAAAGCGGAATGCCGCTCTTGCCGCGACGTCTTTTCAAAACGGTGTAGCAGACACTGTTATGGCAGTCCTGCCGATCCTTGATAATTTTGAGCGCGCACTCGTAGCCGAATGCGGAGATGAAGCTTTCCTCGAGGGCATGAAAATGATCATGCGGCAGATGCAGGATTCTCTGAAAAGCCTTGGAGTAGAGGAGATCCCTGCGGAGGGGCAGTTTGACCCGGAATTCCACAATGCAGTCATGCAGGCGGAAGAGGAGGGATATGAAACAAATCAGATCATCGAGGTATTGCAAAAGGGCTATAGCCTGAACGGAAAAGTGCTTCGGCACTCCATGGTGAAAGTGGCTAAATAAGCAGAAACAGGCGTAAGCCTTGTTTGATAACAAAGAAGTGAAAAACATTTACAGGAGGTTTTTATAAATGGGTAAAGTAATCGGAATCGACCTTGGAACAACAAATTCCTGCGTAGCAGTTATGGAAGGCGGAGAAGCCGTCGTAATACCAAACGCAGAAGGAGCAAGAACAACGCCGTCCGTCGTTGCGTTTTCGAACAACGGAGAAAGACTGATCGGACAGGTAGCGAAGCGTCAGGCGGTAACGAACCCCGACCATACCGTTATGTCGATCAAGCGCGATATGGGGACAGACAGGAAAGTTACGATCGATGGGAAAGCATATTCTCCGCAGGAAATATCTGCAATGATTCTGCAGAAACTGAAATCGGATGCGGAAGCATATCTCGGTGAGACGGTGACACAGGCGGTCATTACTGTTCCGGCTTATTTTTCGGATTCACAGCGTCAGGCAACAAAGGACGCGGGCAAGATAGCAGGTCTTGAAGTTCTGCGTATCGTAAATGAGCCGACGGCAGCAGCGCTTGCTTATGGACTGGAAAAGGACAACAATCAGAAAGTTTTGGTATATGACCTTGGCGGCGGCACGTTCGACGTATCGCTTCTGGAGATTGGCGACGGCGTTATTGAAGTTCTTGCAACGAGTGGAAATAACCGCCTTGGCGGCGATGATTTTGATGATAAGATCGTACAGTGGATGGTAGAAGAATTCAAGAAGAGCAATGGGATAGACCTCGGCGGCGATAAGATTGCAATGCAGCGGTTGAAAGAGGCGGCTGAAAAAGCGAAAATAGAGCTTTCCGGCGTGATGCAGACAAACATCAATCTGCCGTTTATTACGGCGGATGCGACAGGCCCGAAGCATCTTGATCTCAATTTGTCGCGTGCGAAGTTCGATGAGCTTACGGCAGACTTGGTTGCGGCAACGGAGGGACCGACCTCAAGTGCAATCAAAGATGCAGGCATCAGCAATTCAGATATCGATAAGGTGCTGCTGGTAGGCGGATCTTCCCGTATCCCCGCAGTACAGGATATGGTCAAGAGGATCACAGGAAAAGAACCTTTTAAGGGAATCAATCCGGATGAATGCGTTGCAATGGGCGCAGCGATCCAAGCAGGCGTATTGGGCGGCGAGGTAAAGGATGTACTGCTGCTTGACGTTACGCCGCTTTCGCTCGGCATCGAAACGATGGGCGGTATCTGCACGAAGCTGATCGACCGGAACACGACGATCCCGGCGAAAAAGAGTCAGATCTTCTCGACGGCAGCGGATGGGCAGACCAGCGTAGAGATCCACGTATTGCAGGGCGAACGCGAAATGGCCGCGGCAAATAAAACCCTTGGACGGTTTACGCTGACAGGCATCGCTCCCGCTCCGCGCGGTGTACCGCAGATCGAAGTCACCTTTGATATCGATGCAAACGGCATCGTAAACGTGTCTGCAAAGGATATGGGGACCGGGAAAGAGCAGAAGATCACGATCACAGCTTCTACGAATCTTTCGGATGAAGAAATCGACAAGGCCGTTAAAGAAGCTGAAAAGTTCGCAGCAGAGGACGAGAAGCGCAAGGAAGAGGTAGAGGCGCGCAACAATGCGGATTCTCTGATTTACCAAACGGAAAAGACGCTGAAAGACCTCGGAGATAAGGTGCCGAAAGAGGATAAGAAAAAGATAGAGGATGAAGTAGCAGCTGCAAAAGAAGCGCTTAAAACAAATAATCCGGATACGATCAAATCTGCGACAGAAAAGCTGCAGAAGGTTTCGTTCGATACTTTCGGAAAGATTTATCAGCAGGCAGGCGGAGACCCGAATGCAGCAGGCGGAGCACAGGGCGGTGCGGGCTTCGATCCCAACTATGACCCGAACGGCGGGGCGAAAAAGGATGACAATGTGGTAGACGCGGACTATGAAGTCGTAGATGACGACAAAAAGGACGAAGATAAAAAATAAGCGCCGTTGAGTTATGTGTGCTGGAATTCCTCAAAAAGCCAGAGTATTATACTTTGGCTTTTGAGGATTTTTCAGAATGAAATGGAAGAGGTATCATAGATTTTGGCTAAGGATTATTATGAAACGCTTGGAGTCGGACGAGACGCAAGTGCGGACGAGATCAAAAGCGCATACAGAAAGCTTGCAAAAAAATACCATCCAGACCTGAATAAAGGCGATGAAGGAGCGGCGCAGAAATTCAAGGAAGTGAACGAGGCTTATCAGGTATTGAGCGACGACCAGAAGCGCAGACAATATGACACTTTCGGAACGGCGGACGGAAATGCAGGCGGCTTCGGCGGTCAGGGCGGCTTCGGCGGCTTTGAAGGTTTCGGCGGTTTTGGAGATATTTTTGATAATATTTTCGGAGGCGGTATGCGGAGCCGTCCGGCAAACGGACCGCAGCGCGGAAGCGATATCCGGGTGAACATGCGGCTTTCATTTGAAGACGCAGCGCACGGTATAAAACATGATATTACCATAACGCGGCTCGAACAATGCGATGAATGCAGCGGAACAGGAGCTGCAAAGGGAACGGAGCGGAGGACCTGCCCTACCTGCAATGGAACGGGGCAGGAGCGCGTACAGCAGCAGACGATGTTCGGGAGCTTTGTAAATGTGCAGCCCTGCCGGACCTGCGGCGGAGAAGGAACGATCGTGGATACGCCGTGTGAAAAATGCAAGGGCAAAGGAACCATACAGCGCCAGCGCACGATCGCAGTCAACATTCCGGCGGGGATCGATAACGGTCAGATCCTTACGATGCGCGGCGAAGGAAATGCGGGAAAGCGGGGAGGTCCGGCCGGTGATTTGCAGATCGTAGTCTCGGTAAAGCCGCATAAGCTGTTTGAGCGTCTTGGAAACGATCTTTATCTGGATATGAGCATCACGATGATGCAGGCGGCGCTCGGCGATGAAGTAGAGGTGCCTACGCTCGATGGGAAAGTACGATATAAAATCGATGCGGGAACGCAGCCGGGTACGGTATTCAGACTGAAGAACAAGGGAATACAGTATCTGAATTCGAACCGTGTGGGCGACCTTTATGTGCGGGCCAATGTGCAGATCCCCAAAAAGCTGAACGAGCGGCAGAAGAAAATACTGCGTGAATTTGAGGATAAGATACGGACGAAGGATAAGGAAACGTCTTTCACAAAACCAAACGATGCATTTTGATAAAATAAAGAAAAGAGCGGGCCGCCGCTCTTTTTTTGTTGCATTGACAAAAGATTTGCGAGTATAATAATAAAATACAATATGCGAGGTGCAATCAGATATGGATTGGCTGAAAATAGGAATACGGACACAAAAAGAAGCGGAGGAGATCTTTTCCGCGTTATTGATGGAAGCAGGAGCGAAAGGCGTTTCTATAGAAGGAGATAATGAGGCATGCTCAAAGGGCGGGCTTCCATGGGACTATTTGGATGAAGAAGTATTGGAAAAAGTCCCGTTTTGCGTAACGGCGTTTTTTCCATGCGACGGTAGCGAACAGGAGGTACTGGCAGATATTAAGGAACGGGTGCGTGATGTGAAGGGGATGGATATCGGCCTGCCGCTCGGAACTCTTGAGATCATTACCCAAACTGTGCGCGAAGAGGATTGGGCAAATGCGTGGAAAGCATATTTCAAACCGGTCAAGATATCTGATTTTGTAGTGATCAAACCGACATGGGAGGAATATTCGGCCGGACAGGACGAGATCGTGATCGAGATCGATCCGGGAATGGCGTTTGGAACGGGAAACCATGAGACGACGCGCATGTGCGTGCGTTTTTTAGAAGAATATATGGAACCGGGAATGCGGGTGATCGATGCCGGCTGCGGCAGCGGCATTCTTTCCGTCGCAGCGGCAAAATTCGGCGCAGAAAAAGTATACGCGCTCGATCTTGATCCGGTCGCAGTAGATGTAACTGCGGAAAATGCAGAACGTAACGGCTGTGCGGACGTAATAGAGGCGAAGAGGTCTGATCTTTTGACGGAGGTGCCCGAGGGAACGCAGGCAGATATCGTTGTCGCTAATATCATTGCAGACGTTGTGATCGCTCTGAACGGAAAAGCGCAGAAATATATGAAGCGCAATGGAATGTATATCTGCTCCGGCATCATTGATTCCCGGCTTGGAGATGTGCGCAAGTCTCTGGAGGAAGAGGGCTATAAGGTCATACAGATTTTAGAGGATGGAGAATGGCGGGCGATCGCCTGCAAGTATAGAGGATGAGACGCTTCTTTTGGCCGGATATCGCCGGACGGCAGGTTGCTATAACAGGAACGGAAGCAAAGCATATTTCCCGCGTTCTGCGCATGCAGCCGGGCGATATGCTTATTCTGTTTGACGGCAGCGGAGTCGATTGCATTGGAACGATAACACGAATAGGTGCGGAAAGCGTAGTTGTAGATATCATAGAGCGAAAGCCTTCAGACCGGGAGCTGCCGGTCAGGATCGTTTTATTTCAGGCAGTACTGAAAAGCGATCATCTGGATTATGCCATACAAAAGTGCACAGAAGCCGGCGTATATAGATTTATGCCGTTTATCAGCGAGCGTTGTGTGAAGCGTCCGGACGAAAAAGCGGCGCGAAAGCTTGTGGAACGTGAGAATAGGATCGCTCTGGAAGCGGCAAAGCAGTGCGGGCGTTCCATCGTTCCGGAGGTAACGGATATCCTACCGTTTAGAGAAGCGGCCAAAGCTGCATGCAGCCTTGGCGGAACGATTTTAGTTGCTTATGAGGACGAAAAAAAACGGACGCTGAAGAGGGCGCTGAAAAAGGCTGACTCGATGCAGATAGCATTGTTCATTGGGCCTGAAGGCGGATTTTCGAAGGAAGAAATCAGCGTGCTGAAGGAATACGGAGCAGTTTCATGCTCGCTCGGGAAGAGGATATTGCGTGCAGAAACAGCGGGACTTGCCGCTGCTGCAATGATAGGCTATGAATTCATGGAGAAGGAATAAAATGAAAGCAGCTGCATATACGCTTGGATGCAAAGTGAACCAATATGATACAAATGCAATGATGGAGCTGCTTGAAGAAGCGGGATTTCAGCGGGTAGGGTTTCATGAGGAAGCGGATGTCTATCTCATCAACACCTGCACGGTGACGAACGCTGCAGATAAAAAATCGCGTAATATGATTCGGCGCCTGCACAAAAGCCATCCCGGCGCCATTATTTGTGTATGCGGTTGTCTGGCTCAGCGGGACGGCGAAGCGCTTCTGAAAACAGAGGGAGTCAGCGCGGTGATCGGAACGGAACGGCGCAGACAGATCGTTGCTATCGTTCGGGAGTGTCTTGACGGGAAGCGGGTAGACGGTGTGCAGGAGATTGGCAGTGTATATGAGGAATTGCGGGTAAAAACGGCAGGAGAATTGACGCGCGGATATATCAAAATACAGGAGGGCTGTAATAATTTTTGCAGCTATTGTATTATCCCCTATGTGCGCGGCAGAGTGCGGTCGCGCGGCTCAGGCGGGATTTATGCGGAGGCACAGGGGCTTGCGGAGGCTGGCGTGCAGGAGATCGTGCTGACGGGGATACACATTTCGTCTTATGGGGAGGATACCGGGGAAGAACTCTTTGACTTACTGCACAGACTTGATTCGATTTCCGGGATTCGGCGGATACGTCTTGGTTCCCTTGAACCGCATATCCTGACGGAGGATTTCGTGTGTAGGCTCAAAACGCTCGGAAAAGTATGTCCGCATTTTCATATATCGCTCCAGAGCGGGAGCAGTTCCGTTTTGAAGCGAATGAACAGGAAATATACTGCATCGCAATTCGCGGGATATTTGGATACGATCCGCAGAACGTATGACTGCCCTGCCGTCACGACGGATGTGATTACCGGCTTTCCCGGAGAGACTGAGCAGGAATTTCAGGAAACACGCCGTTTTTTGGAGGAACAGCAATTTTCCAGAATCCATGTGTTTCCCTATTCGGAGCGTAAAGGAACGCCTGCCGAAAGAATGGAAGAGAAAATTCCCGTTTCTGTCCGGCGCGAACGCGCGAATGATTTGATCGAGCTTGGAAAACAGCTGGAATATAATTATGCGGAGCGGTTTATAGGAACGGTGCAGGATGTCCTGTTTGAACAGGCGGCAGGCGACGGTATGGCAGAAGGATATACAGACCGCTATTTGCGAGTGCATGCGGACGGTATTCCCGGAGCATTGGAAAAAGTTTTGCTGCAGCGTTGCGAAAATGGTATACTGTATGGGAAAAGATAAGCGAGGAGGCCGAAGGATGGAAGATTGCTTGTTTTGCAAGATCATAGCAGGGGAGATCCCCTCGAACAAAATATATGAAGACGAGAGGGTATATGCGTTTACCGATATTGACCCCAAGGCGCCGGTGCACATTTTGGTGATCCCTAAAAAGCACATCAAAAGTATTCTCGAAGTATCGGAAGAAGATTTTGAATATTTAGACGCTATGGTACGTGCGGCACAAAAAATCGCGGAGACACAGAAAATAGCCGCGGATGGTTTCCGGCTCGTTTTCAATACGGGAGAAAACGGCGGGCAGACCGTTCACCATCTTCACATGCATCTTCTGGGCGGGAGATATATGGAATGGCCGCCCGGCTGAAACGATGCGGAAAGATCGGAGCTATGAATTAGCTGTTGACAGAATGAGACGATTTTACTATAATACAGGGGTATGAAATAACTCCCAGTTTTTATGGCAGCATGAAAACCGAGTACGGGAGGAGGGGAGATCAATGTCTGAGATACGCGTAGGCGAAAACGAAACACTGGAAAGTGCTCTGAGAAGATTCAAGCGTAAATGCGCAAGAGCAGGAGTTCTGGCTGAGATCCGGAAACGTGAGCATTATGAAAAACCCAGTGTAAAGAGAAAAAAGAAAGCAGAAGCAGCTAGAAAAAGAAAGCATTGAGCTTAAAGCGGCTTATGCGCTGACTATTTTCAAAACATGACGGGCCCCTCGTGCAGACGAGGCGGCCTGTTTTTTTAAACGGAAATAGGTGTGGGCTTTTTGAAGAAAATGTGGTACTATGCATATATGGGTATGAAGTCAGGAGGAAGCGTTTAATTTGGCTGAAACACAAATAGATATTTCATTTGACAACATGGAGCAGATGGCTGGTGTCTTTGGAAACTTTGATGAGAATATCAATATTATTTCGGCAGAGACAGAAACGGCGATCCGGGCGACTGAGCATGGGATCAGGATCACAGGAGAAGCAAAAAAAGCGCAGACCGCTGCAGATGTAATCGAAGTTTTAAAGAAGATGTATGGGAAAAACGAAACGATCGATCAGGATTCCGTCAACTATGCGTTTGACCTTGTTCACGATGGACAGCAAGAACTTGTAAATGAAATGATGTCAGACGTAGTAGCAATTACCGCCAAGGGGAAACAAATCAAATGCAAATCCTATGGCCAGAAGGAATATATCAAAGCGATACGGGACAATACCGTAGTGATATGCATTGGCCCCGCCGGAACGGGAAAGACCTATCTTGCTATGGCAATGGCAGTCGTCGCGTTGAAAAATAAACAGGTATCGCGTATCATACTGACAAGACCTGCTGTAGAAGCGGGTGAGAATTTGGGATTTTTGCCGGGGGATCTGCAAAATAAAGTGGATCCATATCTGCGGCCGCTTTACGATGCTCTTTATGATTTTATGGGAACGGATGCTTATGCGCGTCTGTCTGAGAAAGGAGCGATCGAGGTGGCACCGCTTGCCTATATGCGGGGCAGGACATTAAACGATGCATTTATTATTTTGGATGAGGCGCAAAACTGTACGATGGAACAGATAAAAATGTTCCTTACGCGTTTTGGAGAAAATTCCAAGGTGGTCGTTACGGGCGATGTGACCCAGATAGACCTGCCCAAAGAGCGTGCATCGGGGCTGAAAAAGGCGGTTGAGATCCTGAAAGATATCAAAAACATCGCGGTGCTCCAGCTTGACCAGAAGGATGTCGTACGCCATCCTTTGGTAAGAAGCATCATCAAAGCGTTTGAAAAATATGAAAATAGGCGCAAACATACGATCGTATAAGACGAGTCTTGAGGATTGACGAATGGGTTTTCGGAAAACATTTCAAAAAAAAGCAGTCATGAATCTGCTCATGGCCGCAGGATCGCTGGCGATTTGCATTGCTGTCGCGCTTGTTTCTCTTATGCCGCAAACTTATGACATTGTCAGCGGAGAAATATCGGATATCACCATCACAGCTCCGGCGGATGTGGTCGATCAAGCCGCTACGCAGCGTGTTATTGAAGAGGAGCAGGCGAAGGTAGGACCGGTATATAAAAATGACGCCAATACGACACAGCAGATCGTCAAAAAAATATCGGAAGATTTTGTTGCGTTTGAAGAAGCGCGCGCCGGTGCAGAGGAACGTTATAGTGCGGAGCAGGAAGCGAAACGGCAAGAGGTGGAAAAAGAGATCGCTGCCGCAGAACAGGCCAACGCTGCAAATCCGACTCAGCCCGTGCCGGTGCCGACGGCATATACGGCGGAGCCGTTTGATCCTGAAAAAGTAGAATGGGATACGCTTCTGACGGAAGAGGACTTTAACAGCCTCAAAGCACTTCTGCCGGACTATGTCACGACTTCGCAATTATACAGTATCATCAGCATGACAGCCAGTCAGCTGACGGCGATACAGGATTCTATCTCGGGTGCAGTCCAAGATCTTCTATATACGGGGATATCCTCTGATGATATCGACGAAGCAAAGGCACAGGCGGCAGAAACCGTTACGGGACAAGCAGATATGACAGCAGACGCCAAGGAGCTGGCGACTGCTGTTATTATGAACGATCTATATCCCAATATGGTATTCGATGAGGAAGCGACGCAGCAGAAACGTGAAGAAGTCGCGCAGATGGTCGTTCCCGTAGAGTATAAAAAGGGGCAGAATATCGTTCGCAAGGGCGAGGTCGTTACAGACGATCAATACGAGATGCTGAAGAGCCTCGGAATGCTGACGGCAGAATCGACTTCGATCAAGCCGTATGCCGTCGTTATGATCTATATTGTCCTGATGTTCGTTATGTACGGTGTTTTTTTAGCGGTGTTCAATCGCAGACTGTTGACTGATACGAAAAAAATCGCAATTCTGGCGATTCTGACAGCTGCCGCTTATGGAGTGACTTCGATTGCCCAGCTTGTCGCGATTCATTTTGTGCCCGTCTTTTTATTCGTTATTCTCGGAGCGGTCCTGCTTTCACCTAAAAATGCGATCGTATACAGCGTATTTTTATCCTTACTCTTGATGAGCGTGACGACGGGCGGACAGAATTTGTTCAGTACGACTTCCCTGATGCTTTTGCTTGTTATGCTCACAGGCGGCTTCTTTGCGGTCTATATTTTGAAAGATATGCGCTATCGGTCGCGGCTTGTGCTTGCAGGCTTGGTGGCGGCAATACCCGGCGTAGCGGTCTCTTTGCTTATCTGGATGGCGCAGGTGCCGCTGCTTTCTGAGCAAGCGCCGAATTTGCAGCAGACGCTTTCGAGCATTGCTATGATAACAGGGAGCGGCGTACTGTGCGGGATCGTAAGCATTGGTGTTCTTCCGCTGATCGAAAATGCTTTTAAGCTTACGACGCCGACCAAGCTTCTTGAATTATCAGATCCGACGCACCCGCTTACAAAACGTCTTATGATCGAAGCGCCGGGAACGTATCACCACAGCGTCCTTGTTGCAAATCTTGCAGAGGCAGGCTGCAATGCAGTGGGGGGCTTCTCTTTGCTTGCGCGCGTGGGGGCTTATTATCATGATATCGGCAAGGTGGAGAATCCATTATATTTTAAAGAGAATCAACGGAACAACATCAATATGCATGATTCTCTGACGCCTGAACGCAGCGCGGAGATCATACGGCGGCACGTTCCGGCTGGCGTTGAACTGCTGCGCAAATATAAAATGCCGCGTGAGATCATTGATATTGCGCATAATCATCACGGCAGCGGAACGGTCGGCTATTTTTATGCGGAGGCTCTGAAAGCAGATCCGCATACCAAAAAAGAAGATTTTCAGTATGAGGGAAATCCTCCGGAAACAAAAGAGCAGGCAATCGTGATGCTTGCGGACGTAGTGGAGGCGGCTGTCCGCAGCTTAGATAATCCTTCACGGGAAGAAATAGCGGCAATGGTGCATAAATTGATCAAGGCGCGTTATGATGAAGGACAGCTTGACCACGCGCCGCTTAACAGGCGGGATCTGAAGTTGATTGCCGAGGCGTTTATCAATATTTTTGACGGAGTATACCATCAGCGGATCAAATATCCGGAAATAAAGATACATGGAGCGGAAGATGACGATAGCATTCTCTGACGAGCAGAACAAGATAGAGATAACGGCTGAGCTCACAGACGGGGTGTGCGCTGTTCTGGAAGCGGCAGAACGTTCAGAGCTTGCCGAAAAGGCATGCCTCAATCTGTTGTTTACCGATAATGAAGGGATACAGGAACTGAACAGGGAGTTTCGCGGGATCGACAGGGCGACGGATGTACTGTCTTTCCCCGCCTATGACCTTTCTGTTCCTTTGGCCGCGTGTGCAGAAAAACTGATCGATAAGGAATATATAGACGGGGCACTTTTTCTGGGAGATATCGCGATCTCAGCAGAACGGGCACAGGAGCAGGCGGAGGAGTATGGACACGGCTTGAAGCGGGAAATAGCTTTCTTAGCGCTCCACGGGATGCTTCATCTCATGGGGTACGACCACATGACGAAGGAAGAGGAAGCGGTTATGACGGAAAAACAGGCGGCGCTTCTTGCGGCGGTGAATATCGGCAGGGAGCAGGATGGAATCTAACGAGGGGAAAAAGTACAGGCCGAAAAAGTCGCTTTTAGGAAGCTTTAATCATGCAATAAACGGCTTCCTGCAATCGTTCAAGATGGAGCGCAACATGAAAATACATGTGGCGTTGGCCGCTGTCGTTACGGTCACGGCGCTCCTCACGCAGGTAACGCGTTTTGAGATGATTGCGCTTGTGCTGGTCATCGCATTTGTTTTTTTTGCAGAGCTTTTCAATACGGCGGTGGAAGCGGTTGTGGATATTGCGACGAAGGGAGAATATAACGAGCTTGCACGCATTGCGAAGGATGTCGCGGCCGGCGGCGTTTTTGTTGCCGCAATGAGCGCTCTCGTCGTTGGGTATCTCGTTTTTTTCCGGAAGCTGTATACACTTTCTTACGCATCGATAAGTTATATCAACAATTTGCCCGCATACATTACATTTGCGGTCCTGATGCTGGTATTTGTGGCAGTCATCGTCATGAAGTCGCGCTTTATGAAAAAGGGCGGAAACTATATACAGGGCGGGATGCCAAGCGGCCATACGGCTTTTGCTTTTGCGCTGTTTACCGCGATCGCGTTCGTTTCAGCAGACCCTGTGGCCTCAACATTTGCGGCAGTATTGGCGCTGATCGTCGCGGAAAGCCGCATGGAGACGAAAGTGCATACATTTGCAGAGGTATTGGTGGGAGCGCTGATGGGGGTCGTGATCACCGTGCTGGTTTTTGAGATCGGTGAGCTGATCGTACGCTGAACAGGAGAAAGAGATGGATTTCAAATCAGGTTTTATAGCACTTACCGGCAGCCCGAATGTGGGAAAATCTACACTTTTAAATGCGCTTATCGGAACGAAGATAGCGATCGTATCCAAGAAGCCGCAGACTACGAGGAATCGTATTACCGGCGTCCTTACAGGCGCGGATTATCAAATGGTCTTTATGGACACACCGGGCCTTCAGAGTCCCAAAAACAAATTGGGAGAATTTATGCTGAAGACGGCCGAACAAACTGCGAGGGAAGTCGATGCCGTTCTTTTTGTGGCAGATGCAAAGGTGGGGGTGCGGGAAAAGGACGAGGCAGCCTTGTCGCGTCTTGCAGCAAGCGAAGTGCCGTTAGTGATCGCGCTCAATAAGATAGACGCAGTCGATGAAGCGCGCATAGAGGAACAGGAAAAGATACTGGAAAAATATGGCGAAAAAGTATTCCGGATATCTGCTGCGGAAAGGCTTGGACTTGCAGGATTGATAGAGCATCTAAAGTGCTATCTGATAGAGGGTCCGATGTATTATCCGGCCGATATGGTTACAGACCAGCCGGAGCGGGTGCTCGCAGCGGAGTTTATTCGGGAAAAAGCTTTGAAAAGCATCGGGAAAGAGATACCGCACGGGATCGGCGTAGTTGTGGAAAAGATTGAGCGGGAAGCGGGGAAAAATATTACGCATATTGATGCGGTGATTTATTGCGAGAAAGATTCCCATAAAGGGATCATTATTGGCGCGGGAGGCAGGATGCTGAAGAAGATCGCATCCGCAGCGCGCGCCGATATGCAGCTGCTGTTTGGAGAAAAGGTGTTTCTTCAGGTATGGGTAAAAGTAAAGCCGGACTGGAGGAACAAACTTTTGGTTCTGCGGTCCTTAGGGTATGATGAAAGGCAATAGGCGCTGCCGGCGGCTGATTTGATGCACGCTGTGGTGGAGGATATTGGAGTGGAAAAACATTACTGTATCGTACTGCGCACGGTGGATTATAAAGATTACGATAAGATATTGACCCTTTTTTCGCGGTCACATGGACGGATACATGCACAGGCACGAGGTGCGAGGAGAATAAAAAGCGAGCTTGCGACGGCCTGTCAGCCGCTTGCCTGCGGAGAATATGAGTTTTATAAAAAAGACGATAAGCTGTTTCTTACGGCGGCGCTCATGAAGCAGGAATTTTACCGGGTCCAAAATGATTACGATAAGTTTTCAGCGGCCTGTGTCATGCTGGAGTTGGCGGATAAGCTCATTCAAAACACAGACGACTATGAGGACCTTTTTTTGGCACTGATATATTCTCTGTTTGCGATGGAGCAGGACAGGCTTTCCGGTACGCGGGCACTTGCGTATTTCCTTTCGCGGACGGTAGAGCGCATGGGGATCTTCCCGGCGCTGGGAACGTGTGCGGTCTGCGGGCGGGAAACGGCGGACGGCGGGGAAACGGCGGCGTTTTCCTTGGAAGAGGGCGGTGAGATATGTACTGCCTGTGCACCTCATATAAGCGTGCGCACGGTCTCGCGCAATATGCTCGCGGGGCTGGAAGTGATGGGGAAAGCGAGGCCGCAGGATATTGTGCAGGCGGCGGCTGATGAAGCAGAGGCGAAAGAAACGATAGAATTGATGGAACAGTATCTTGAAAACATGATGGATCTGCGCCTGAAAACAATGAGATATTTCCGGGAAAAATCTTTGTGAAAGTGTAATCTTTTGTTGTTTTATTACATTTAATCATGTATAATATACGTGGCTTTTCATGAGCTGATTGGGATGCGATAAACGAGTCATTTTTAAATAAATATAAATTCAGGAGGAGTTTTAGATGGCAAAGAAGTATGTATACCTTTTTAAAGAGGGTGATGCTTCCATGAGGAACCTTCTCGGGGGCAAAGGCGCCAATCTGGCTGAAATGACCAATCTTGGCCTGCCGGTTCCCCAAGGTTTCACGGTTTCTACGGAGGCTTGCACGAAGTATTATGAAGACGGTAAAAAGATTGCCGACGAAGTAGTAGAGCAGATTTATGATGCGATGGCAAAGACGGAAGAGATCGCAGGCAAAAAATTCGGCGATCCGGAAAACCCGTTCCTCGTATCCGTCCGCAGCGGTGCACGCGCTTCCATGCCGGGCATGATGGACACGATCCTGAACCTTGGCCTCAATGATGTTGCGGTGGAGGGCATGGCGAAGAAATCCGGCAATCCGCGTTGGGCGTATGACAGCTACAGAAGATTCATCCAGATGTTCTCCGACGTTGTTATGTGCATCGATAAGGAATTGTTCGAAGAACAGCTTCAGGCTGCAAAAGACGCAAAAGGCGTGAAGATGGATACTGAGCTGGATGCGGACGATCTGAAAGAAGTCGTTAAAAAATATAAAGAGATCTATAAGCGTGAAATGGGCAAAGAGTTTCCGCAGGACGCAAAGGAACAGCTTCTTGAAGCAGTAACGGCAGTATTCCGTTCGTGGGATAACCCAAGAGCGATCGTATACCGCCGCATGAATGATATTCCGGCAAGCTGGGGTACCGCTGTCAACGTACAGGCAATGGTATTCGGCAATATGGGTGACGATTGCGGAACAGGCGTTGCTTTCACCAGAAACCCCTCCACAGGCGAAAAGAAGCTTTATGGCGAATATCTGATGAACGCACAGGGCGAGGATGTTGTTGCAGGTATCAGAACGCCTCAGCCGATCTCGCATCTGGCAGATCAGATGCCGGAAGTTTACGAGCAGTTTGCGACGATTGCGCAGTCTCTGGAAGATCACTACAAAGATATGCAGGATATGGAGTTTACGATCGAAGGCGGCAAGCTCTTCATGCTGCAGACGAGAAACGGAAAACGTACGGCTCCGGCTGCTCTCAAAATTGCCGTAGACCTCGTAAAAGAAGGAAAACTCACTGAGGAAGAAGCGATCCTCAAAGTAGAACCGAAACAGCTCGATTCGCTCCTCCACCCGATGTTCAATGCGGATGCGCTCAAGAAGGCGAAGCCGATCGCAAAAGGTCTGCCGGCTTCTCCCGGTGCGGCTTGCGGCATGCTGTATTTCACGGCGGAGGCTGCTACGGAAGCTGCTGCAAACGGGAACAAAGTAGTTCTCGCGCGGCAGGAAACTTCTCCTGAAGATATTGAAGGTATGTATGCTTCCGAAGGTATCCTCACGGCACGCGGCGGCATGACGTCTCACGCGGCTGTTGTTGCCCGCGGTATGGGAACCTGCTGCGTAGCAGGCTGCGGCGAACTGAGAATCGACGAGAACGCTAAAACGATGACTACGGAAGACGGTAAGGTCTATAAAGAAGGAGATTGGATCTCCCTCGACGGTTCTACGGGTAACGTATATGGCGAAGCGATCGAGACGCAGGAAGCTCAGGTCACAGGAGATTTTGCGACCGTTATGGGTTGGGCGGATTCCATTCGCAGGCTGAAGGTACGCACGAATGCCGACACACCGCACGATGCGGAGCAGGCAATGGCGTTTGGAGCAGAAGGCATCGGCCTGTGCCGTACGGAGCACATGTTCTTTGCGGAAGACAGGATCGCCGCTATGCGCGAGATGATCGTCTCCAAGACGGTCGAGCAGAGAGAGAAAGCGCTCGCGAAGCTTCTTCCGATGCAGAAGGAAGACTTCAAGGGCATCTATAAGGCGATGAAAGGAAACCCGGTCACGATTCGTTTCCTCGATCCGCCGCTGCATGAATTCCTGCCGACAGACCCCGACGATATCGCAGCGCTGGCAAAGGAAATGTCGCTTGATGTTGACGAACTGACGGGCATCATCGAAGGACTCCATGAGTTCAACCCGATGCTCGGTCATCGTGGTTGCCGTCTTGCGGTCACGTTCCCGGAGATTGCTGTTATGCAGACGAGAGCGGTTATGGAAGCCGCAATCGAAACGATCGAAGAAACAGGTTATGATATCGTTCCTGAAATCATGATTCCGCTCGTGGGCGACAAGAAAGAACTGAAATACGTAAAAGATTACGTTGTTGAGACGGCAGAAAAAGTTATGGAAGAAAAAGGCAAAAAGATCGAGTACAAAGTTGGTACGATGATCGAAGTGCCGAGAGCTGCCGTTGTTGCGGATGAAATTGCGGAAGAAGCTGAATTCTTCTCGTTCGGTACGAACGATCTGACGCAGATGACGTTTGGATTCAGCCGTGACGATGCCGGCAAGTTCCTTGACGATTACTATACGAAGAAGATCTACGAATCCGATCCGTTTGCGAAGCTCGATCAGGACGGCGTAGGCAAGCTTGTCAAGATGGCTGTGGAACTCGGCCGCAAGACCCGCCCGGATATCAAACTGGGAATCTGCGGAGAACATGGCGGTGATCCGTCCACAGTTGAGTTCTGCGATAGTATTGGACTGAACTATGTATCCTGCTCGCCGTTCCGCGTGCCGATTGCACGTCTTGCAGCAGCACATGCAGTCGTAAAGTCCAAATAAGCTTAGGAACTTATTGCGGATAATAATTTTTAAGACGCATTCCATGTAATAATATGGGATGCGTCTTTTGTTGTAAGCAAAAAAAGCTTGGATTTCATTTGTAAAAGGAACAGGATTTCAGTATGATAGAAAAAAACGCTTTTTTAAAAACCACAAGGAGAAAGATGAATATGGAAAAGAGAGTGCATATAAAAGGCAAGGTCTTTACGGCCGATCTGCTCCTGTTTTTGGCCGGAAGTTTTATTTTTGCAATCGCAGTCAACTGCTTTATCTCTCCGAATAATATTGCTCCGGGCGGCCTTACCGGTATTGCTACAATGCTCAATTACATGTTTGGACTACCGATCGGAACGATGGCGCTCATTATGAATATCCCATTGTTCATTTTGGCTTTTTTTTCGTTTGGTTTTGCATTTATTATCAAAACGGTTGTTGCAACCGTCATATCCTCGATCTTGATAGATATAACGGAAGGAATGTTCCCCGCTTATCAGGGAGACCCACTCATCACTATTGTTTTTGGAGGTGCTTTATATGGCGTGGGATTGGCGCTTATCCTCATGCGCGGCGGAACGACCGGAGGAACCGATCTTGTGGCGAATTTGATCAGCAAACGTTTTCCGCATATCCCGATGGCAAAAATGATTTTATTGACAAATATCGTGGTGGTCGTATGCTCGGGATTCGTGTATGATAATCTGGAAAGTCCTCTATATGCGGTGATCGTTATTTTTATCGAGTCAAAGGTGATAGATGTGATTCTTTATGGAACGAGCGTCGCAACGGGGAAGATGCTGTTTATCGTTTCGAAGGAAAATGAGAGGATCGCTAAGGAAATACTCTGCAGACTGAGAAGAGGGGTTACGGCGCTTAAGGCGCGTGGTGTATATACCGGACGGGAGGGAGAGATGCTCGTATGCGCCGTACATAGACCGGAAGTGACGAAGCTGTATCATTTAATCTATAAGATCGATCCGGACGCTTTTATCATTGTGGGAGACGCAGGACAAATACGGGGAGCGGGTTTTATGCCGAACGACGATCCGGCCAACGGGGATGTCTGCCTACCATTTCGCAGGCGAAACAGGGAGAAAGAACAGACAAATTAAGAAACAAGCCTGTATGATTTGAAATGAAGCGTTTTTTAAGGTATAATCGTAACGACAATGTAAAATAAAAAAGGAGAAAAAGCAGCAATTGGATAAAACGATCATGCCCATGGTGGCTTTGCGGGGGCTTGTGATTTTCCCATATATGGTTTTGCACTTTGACGTTGGACGGGAGATGTCGGTAGCCGCAGTGGAGGAGTGCGTTACACAGGGGCGGGAAATATTCCTCGTGACGCAGAAAGACCTGAAAATTGAAATGCCGGAGATAAAAGACGTATATGAAATCGGCACGATAGCAAAAGTAAAGCAGGTATTGAAGCTCCCGGGAGATACGCTCCGTGTACTTGTGGAGGGAGAACGGCGGGCGCGTATTCTGGCCTATGCTTCGCGCGAGCCCTATTTGCAGGCAGAAGTGGAAGCGATCCCTGACGAACCGAAGGATGATTCGACACGGGAAGTTGTGAAAGAAGCCTATATGCGCCGTGTAACGGATTTGTTCGAGCGGTTTGCAGCTCTCGGAGCACGCATACCGGGCGAAACGCTCTTTACGGTAAGCGAGGTGGAAGAACCGGGGAAATTCGCGGATATGATCGCTTCCAATGTAGCAATTAAATTGGATGATAAGCAAAAAGTGCTGAGCTGTATCGACGAGCTGGAGCGGCTCCGGCTGGTGATGGAAGTACTGAAAAAAGAGATCGATATCCTTGAGATAGACAAGGAAATCGCCTCTTCAGTCAAACAGCAGATCGATAAATCTCAAAGAGAATACTTTCTGAGAGAGCAATTGAAGGTGATCCAAAAAGAACTGGGTGAAACGGAAAATGACGCGGATGAGCTTGATGAACTGCGCAAAAAAATAAAAGAACTTCCGCTCTCCGAAGAGGCACGCGGAAAAGCGGAAAAGGAATTGGCGCGTATGGCGCGTATGGCACCGGGCTCGCCGGAGATCAGCGTTATCCGAAACTATATCGATTGGATCGTCGGTTTGCCGTGGGGAAAGGAAACAACGGACGATATGGACCTTGTGCATGCGCGAGAGATATTGGACCGTGAGCATTACGGGCTTGATAAGGTCAAGGATAGGATCATTGAATTTCTGGCAGTACGCAAGCTGAAGAACGATATGCACGGACCGATTTTATGCCTTGCCGGACCTCCCGGCGTGGGGAAGACCTCTATTGCGCATTCGATCGCACGGGCGCTGAATAAGAAGTTTGTGCGCATGTCTCTTGGCGGCGTGCATGACGAGGCGGAAATACGGGGGCACCGCCGCACCTATATTGGTGCGATACCGGGCCGCATTATAACGTCCATCAAGCAGGCGGACAGTATGAATCCATTGTTCCTGCTTGATGAAATCGATAAGATGTCGAGCGATTTCCGGGGCGATCCGGCGTCGGCGATGCTGGAAGTGCTTGACCCGGAGATCAATAATACGTTCAGAGATCATTATCTCGATATTGATTTTGACCTTTCCAAGGTGATGTTTATTACGACGGCAAATGATATCAGCGCGATCCCGGGGCCGTTATATGACCGCATGGAAGTCATACAGATAGACAGCTATACGGACGTGGAAAAGCTGAACATTGCAAAGAAGCATCTGGTGGCGAAGCAGGCGAAGGAGCACGGCTTAAAACCGTCCTCGGTCCATATCAGCGATGCAGCGCTTATGGATATCATTCACCGGTATACGGCGGAGAGCGGCGTAAGAAGCCTTGAACGGGAGATCGCCGCGATCATGCGGAAATCTGCGGCGAAGACGGTGACAGGCGGCGCTGGAAAAATTACGGTATCCCGGAAAAATCTGAAGGATTTTCTGGGACTTCCCAAACGCGGAGAGACCAATGTGTTGAAACGCGATACGGTGGGAGTTGTGACTGGACTGGCATGGACCGCTGCCGGCGGGCAGACGATGCCGATCGAAGTTTCGGTCATCCCGGGAACCGGAAAGATGGAGCTTACAGGCCAGCTTGGAGACGTCATGAAAGAATCTGCTAAAACAGGAATATCTGTTGTACGCGCGATGTCTGGCAAGCTGAAGTTTCCGAAAGACATCAATGAAAAGACCGATTTGCATATCCATGTGCCGGAAGGGGCGATCCCCAAGGATGGGCCGTCGGCAGGCGTTACTATGGTGACGGCGCTTGCGTCAGCGCTCACGCGGCGCCCGGTTCGTCATGATATCGCCATGACAGGCGAGATCACGCTAACAGGGCGTGTTTTGAAGATAGGCGGAATCAAAGAAAAGGCGCTTGCTGCATTGCGGGCGGGTATCCATACGATCATTCTTCCGAGGGATAATGAAAGCGATCTGGAGGAACTGCCGGAATCGGTGCGGAAAGAGCTTCATTTCATCTTTGCCGCGGATATCGACGATGTATTGAAACATGCGCTTGTAACGGAGAAAAAATAGTGGAGATCAAGAAAGCGTCTTTCTATACGAGCATGAAGCATGCGGACGGCTATCCGAACGATGGAAAACCCGAGATCGCTTTTGCCGGAAAATCGAATGTGGGGAAATCTTCGCTTATCAATTTTTTGGCAAATAATGGAAAGCTTGCGTATGTCAGCAAACAGCCGGGGAAAACGAGATTGATCAATTATTTCTTGGTCAATGAAGCGTTCTATTTGGTCGATTTACCGGGTTATGGATTTGCGCGGGTTTCAAAAGCGGAGAAAGAATCGTGGGCAGATATGATGGAGCATTACTTTGCGGCCGCAAAGTTTCTGCGTGCGCTTGTCATTTTGGCCGATATTCGTCATGAGCCCACGGAAGACGATCTGCAAATGATAAAATGGGCCGCTCATTTCAAGATACCATTTCTTGTGGCGGCGACGAAAGCGGATAAGGTGGCAAAATCGAAACGCTATCACTATGCAATGAAAATGGCGAAGTATATTGCTGAAAATTTGGATATTGATACGGATTTTGAAATACTGCCCGTGTCGTCTGCGGGAAAAATGGGAAAAGAAAAATTGCTCGGCTATCTCGAAAAGATGACAGGTCCGCAGGAGGATGCGGAATGAACGTCTATGCGATCGGGGACCTCCATCTTTCCAATGCCCAGCCGAAAGCAATGGATATTTTTGGAGAGCACTGGAAGAATCATTTTGAAAAGATAAGCGCTGATTGGAAAGCGCGCGTGACGGAAGAGGACATGGTTCTGATCCCCGGCGATATCAGCTGGGCAATGAAGCTGGAGGACGCGAGACCGGACCTCGATGCGATTTGCAGACTACCCGGAAAAAAGGTTATGATAAAAGGGAATCATGACTTTTGGTGGGGATCGATGGCAAAAGTGAACGCAATGCTGCATAATGACACCCATATTTTGCAGAATAATTGTATTGAAGCGGGGAAATATGTGGTTTGCGGAACGCGGGGCTGGACGCTTCCGCAGGACGGCGGATTCAGTGAAAACGATAGAAAGATTTACGAGCGTGAGAAAATACGCCTGAAGCTCTCGCTTGATGCAGCCAAAAGATTCCCTGAAAAAGAAAAGATCGTTATGATGCATTTTCCGCCGATTTATCAGCATATGAGGGATACGGATTTTGCGCGAATCATAGAGGAAGAGCATGTGTCGGAGGTCGTATTCGGACATTTGCACGGCGATATCCTGAAAACAGTCCATCTGACAGACGTCAGGGAAAAGAATGTGAATTATAATCTTGTCTCAGCGGATTACCTTGATTTCAAGTTGAAGAAGATACGGTAGGAGATGCTGAAAAACACGAATTTTAAAGAAAAGGACAGCGAAAAATAAGTTCGCTGTCCTTTTGTATTTCTCGTGAAAATACTTGCATAATGGCACGTAAAATGGTAAAATTTGATTAAAAGTGGTGAAAAGTGGTTAAAAGTGGGGGAAGGAGTTTCCGCGGGAATGTTGATTGGTGAATACACACACAACATAGACGCCAAAGGCAGGATATTCATGCCGGCGAAATTCCGTGACGATTTAGGCGAGAGCTTTATCGTGACGAAAGGCGTTGGCAAGTGTCTGTTTGTGTTTTCATCAGAGGAATGGGAGAATTTTGCGGGGAAGCTCAAAGGTCTGCCGATTTCTGATGTTGCGGCGCAGAGTTTCACACGTATGCTGTTTGCCAGCGCATGCGAATGTGAAGGGGACAAGCAGGGAAGGATACTGTTGCCTCAGCGTCTGCGCGACCATATCGGCGTGACGAAAGAAACTGTTATTATCGGTGTGATGACACGGGCGGAGATATGGTCAAAAGAGGGCTGGGAAGAATACAACGACAGCGCTTATCAGGACTATGAGGAGACGCTTGCAAAATTAGCGGAGCTTGGTATATGAAAGAGACCGGACATGTCCCGGTGCTTTATCGGGAAACGCTCACAGCACTTGAGCTTGAGCCCGGAAATATTATCATAGATGGCACGCTTGGCGGCGGAGGACATGCGCGCGGCATTCTGGAGGCGGTCTCGCCGAACGGACGTCTGATCGGGATAGACAGAGATGCTGCGGCAATAGAGCGGTGCAGGGAACGTCTCGACAGATACAGAGGAATGCTTACGCTCGTTCATGACGATTTTAAAAACGTCAGAAAAATTTTAGACAGCCTTGCAGTCCAAGAGATAGACGGAGCGGTATTGGATCTCGGCGTATCGTCGTTTCAACTGGACGAAGGAGAACGGGGATTTTCCTATCAGGCGGATGCGCCGCTCGATATGCGTATGGACCGGACGAATGAATTTTGTGCGTGTGATGTAGTAAACGGATATAGCGAGGATGAACTTCATCGGGTCATAAAGGAATACGGGGAAGAGCGCTGGGCGGCGCGTATTGCAAAATTTATAACAGAGGAACGGAAAAAGAAGAAGATAGAAACAACCGGGGAACTGACAGAGATCATTAAACAAGCGATCCCTGCCGCTGCTAGAAGAGATGGGCCGCATCCTGCGAAACGTACATTTCAGGCAGTGCGCATCGAAGTAAACGGGGAACTGACAGGTCTTAGAGAAGCACTGGAGGATTATGTTTCTGTCCTGAGAAGTGGAGGGAGGTTCGCAGTAATCACTTTCCACTCCCTCGAGGATAGAATCGTAAAGCAAACGTTCCGGAAATTGTTCGAGCCATGTGAATGCCCGAAAGATTTTCCGGTATGCGTATGCGGAAAGGTCAGCCAGATAAAAATAATAACAAAAAAACCGATCCAGCCGGGTCAAGAGGAATTGGGAAAAAACCCGCGTGCGCGGAGCGCAAAACTGCGGGTGGTGGAGAAGAGATAGCGAAAGGAAAAAGCGATGAACGCGATACCCCAGAGGGCATACGACAATTACGAAAGAATACAGCTGCCGCGCAAAATAAACGATGTACAGCGCGGACGTATCTCCGATATGGAAGCCTACCGCATGCAAAAAATCGCGGCAGAACGGCGCAGGCTCGGGCTTCAGGACGAAGAATATGCACGCAGGCGTGTTGAAGCGGTCAATGCCGCGCCGCGCACGCAAAATATACGGACGAACTATCGGCAGGAACGCCGGACAGCAGATAGAAGAAAAATAGAGCAGCCGCACGCCGCAGCGAATTACCGGAGACCAACTGAACAGCAGGGAGAGCGCTATGGAATACGTCAGACGGGCGTAAAAAATGTCGTCGGGGGCAGAAGGCTCACGCCTGCTTATGAGGGCGGCTATGCGCCGGCAAGAAGCGAGGCGCGGAGGCCGCAAAAGGCAAACGTATATAGGGAAAGCGCGGAACAGTATTACCGTACCGAAGCCGTACGTCCGCGTCCGGCTGCGAGCTATGGCGGTTATGCACCGGCAGCAAGAAAACATACGCAGCGCTATGAACAAACGCGTGAGATCGAAAACACGGCATACAATGGCGTAAAACCGATCGCAGTAGAATATGAAAGCCCCAAAAAGAAAGGCGTTGTATCTACGATCCTCCTGATCGCCTTTGTATTTGCCGTATTAAGCGGTATTGTGATCCGTTATGCTTCGATCAGCAATATCAGCTACAACAATGCGCAGATACAGACACAGAACGAAGTTCTGAAAGACGAATTGGAAAAGGTGAAAATGGATATCGCTTTGGCGGAAGATCTCAACAGTATTCAGGAGAAGGCACGGACGGAACTCGGGATGTACTATCCGACAGACGACCAAATCGTTTATCTCGAGCCGGATGCGGACGAGATGGCGGCAAGCAGTACGGTTGACAAAGGCACGCAAAATGCAGCAGCGGAAATGCAGGAGCAGTCTCCGGTACAGGTAGGAGCAGGCAATGCTGAAACCGCCGGAGTCTTTGACGGCTTGAAAAATTTCTTTGCCGACTTAATGGAAGCTGTAAAAGGATGGTTTCAAGCGTAGGTAAGGAGTTGGAAGTTTGGCAAACTCTCATGTTCTGATTACAAGGAAAAGGCTGCTCGTCTTATTGCTTATATTGATCATACTCATTATCCTGCTCATGACACGAGTGGGATATTGGTCTTTATGGCGGGGAGAAGATCTTAAGGCTCAGGCGGAATCGCAATGGGTAAAAGATATTGAAGTGAGCGCAAAACGTGGTTCGATTATGGACCGCAATCAGCAGATTCTGGCGCAGAGCGCGGCGGCAGATACTGTAGTCCTTTTGCCGGAGAAGATAGAAAAAGCTCAAAATGCCAATGAGATCGCAGATCAGCTGTCTCAGATACTGGGCCTTGACCGAAATGATATTTACGAAAAAGCGACAAACACAGATAAAAAAGAGATATGGCTGAAACGGCAGATATCTACCGAGCAGTCGGAGCAGATCGAAGCTCTGGGGCTTGAGGGAGTCGCCTTTCGGGACGATGTAAAACGTTTCTATCCGAACAAGGATTTTGCAGCACAGGTCATTGGCTATACGACGCTGGACGGCGAAGGGCAGACAGGGATCGAACGGCGCTATAATACAACGCTCGCCGGGCGGGCGGGCAGACAGGTGGCTGAAACGGCAAAGGACGGCAGCGGCGTTCCAAACGGACAGGAGATGATGATACAGCCGCAGGACGGCCTAAATGTAGTGTTGACGATCGACGAGATCACACAGAGCTTTCTGGAGAGCGCCTGCAAGGAACTGTATGAGTCCCAAGCGCCGGAAAGCGTACAAGGCTTGGTCATGGATGTGACAAATGGAGAGATTCTCGCGATGGCCAATATACCGGAATTTGATTTGAATTCACCGCCGCGGGAGGATGCGGAAGCGCTTTCGGCTCTTTCTACTAATGTTATCACGGCAACGGCTTACGAGCCGGGAAACATTTTTGGGATATTTACGGCAGCAGCTGCAATAGACAGCGGCAGTGCAGCGGGGGAATATTCCTGTACCGGTTCCTTTGCGACGGACGGGGACGTAGTATCCTGCCTGAACGGAGCGCATGGAACACAAACGCTCACGGATGCAGTGCTGGATCATTGCAGCGTGGGCGCAGCCATGCAGGCGAACGCTATGGGCAGAGATGTTTTCTATCAATATGTAAAAGGGTTTGGTTTTGGGAGCGAAACGGGCATTGATTTCTCGTCGGATACGGCAGGCAGCCTTGCGGAAAAGCGGTATATCAGGAATGCGGATGTAGCTGCGATGGGGGCGGGCGAAGGTCTGGAGATCTCGCAAATACAGCTCGCAAGCGCCGCATGCGCGTTGATAAACGGAGGAACACTCTATACACCAAAGCTGGTTTTAGGACTTTCGGATGCCGAGGGCAATATGGTGGAAAGCTATGAACCAGAGGTGAGGGGGCAAAGCGTCACCGCAGAGACCTCTGCTCAGGTCAGAACGATCATGGAAGCGCGGGCAAAGGAGGACGGGATCAGTCTGACGGGATATTCCGCAGGAGCGATCAGCGGTTCAGCAGTCCAGCATAAAGACAGTGCGGTCGTAGCAGATAAAGCCGTGGCGACCTATATCGCGTATGCGCCTGCCGACGATCCTAAATATATGGTGATGATCACAGCGACGGGGGTAACCGCTACAGATTCGGTGGAGTCGGTATGTGCGCCTTATGTACAGAATACGCTTCTGGGAACGCTGAAAAACGGGAATATCATGCCGGATGAAACGCTGCAGCCGGAAGAGACGGTGACTGTACCAAATGTTGTTGGGATGGAGCTGCAGGAAGCGCGGGATGCTCTTGCAGATATTGGCCTGCGGTCGTCGTATGATGGGAGCGGAAGTGTGGTCAGCCAGTTTCCGACGGCAGCAACGGAAGTTCATAAAAACAGCACGGTAGCGCTTACGATGGAAACAAAAGCGATACAGCCGGAGGGAACAGAAATGGTCACTGTTCCTGATTTTACCGGAATGGATATGACGCAGGCCAAAAATACGGCGATTGCCTCCGGATTGGTGTTTGTTGCACGAGGAAACGGAGTCGTACAGGAGCAATCTCCGGCCGCGGGAACGCAGGTGAGCCGTGGCAGCAGTATCGTAGTTGATTTCAAACTACAAATTGCGGCGGCGCAGTAGATGGATACAATATTTTGTGGTATAATAAAATCCGGATTTCAGGAGGAACTGGGAAATGAAATTAAAAGAGTTGTTTCGCGATATGAATTGTCAAATTCACGGAGACGGTGCGACGGAGATCAAGGACCTGAAGTATGATTCCCGCAGCGTACGCAAAGGCGATTTGTTCTTTTGTATTTCCGGATTTGCAGAAGATGGGCACAAGTATGCGCCGGATGCCGTGAAAAAAGGCGCAGCGGCAGTCGTGGTAACGGAGTATCAGGAGCATATTAAGGTGCCGCAGGTCATTGTGAAAAACGACAGAGAAACGATGGCGCTTGTTGCCTGCCGCTTTTTTGGCTATCCCGCCCGCCGTATGAAAATGATTGGAGTAACGGGAACAAACGGCAAGACTACTACGACCTATATGATCAAAGCGGTCGCGGAACAGGCAGGCCGCAAAGTCGGATTGATCGGAACGATTCGTAATATGATTGGAGACAGGGTGCTTCATACGGAGCGCACGACTCCTGAATCTATTGATCTGCAAAGACTTCTGAAAGAAATGGCGGATGAGGGGTGCGAAGTCCTTGTGATGGAGGTATCCTCACATTCCTTGGTTTTGAAGCGCGTTTACGGGATCGATTTTGATATCGGTATTTTCACCAATTTGACGCAGGACCATTTGGATTTCCATGAAACATGGGATAATTACATACAAGCGAAAAGCATGCTGTTTGAACAGTCGGAGATATCGATCATCAATATCGATGACGACAGTGCAGCCAATATGATGGGAGCGGCTAAACGGGAGGTCATAAAATATAGTGTGCTGCAGCCGATACAGTATGCGGCAAAAGATTTGGAATTGACCCATGAAAAAACAAAATTCACAGTGGAGATCGATGGACGTGATCTGCATATTGAAGTGCCGATACCGGGATATTTTACTGTATATAACGCTATGGCTGCAGTTGTGGCTTGTCATGCGGCGGGGATCGACAGCTACTGTATCGAACATGGCCTGAAGCAGATGAAGCCTGTGGCAGGACGATTTGAGCCGCTCGATACACACGGAAGGGATTTCAGTATCATCCTCGATTATGCGCATACACCGGATAGCCTTAAAAATGCACTCGATACGGCGAAAAGTTTTGCGCCTGCCCGCGTCGTGACCATTTTCGGCTGCGGTGGAAACCGGGATTCGAGCAAACGGGCCATTATGGGGAAAATAGCGGGCGAGCGTGCGGATTTTACGGTAATCACATCAGATAATCCGCGATTTGAGGAGCCGGGAGCGATCATTGCGCAGATCGAAGAGGGAATGAAGCAAACGGGCGGAGAATATGTCTGTATAGAAAACCGCAGAGATGCAATAGAATATGCGATCCGCAATGCGAAAAAAGATGATGTGATTCTGCTGGCAGGAAAAGGCCATGAGGACTATCAGGAAATCAAAGGCGTGAAACATGATTTTGATGAAAAGGTTGTCGTGGAAGAAATTCTGGACCGGATGGCGCCCGCAGGAAAATAACGAAAGATAAAGGATTAACGCTTTATGAATTTTACAGTACAGATACTGGTTACGATATTGATCGCTTTCGCGATCACTTTCATTGCATCGAAGATATTGATTCCGATCCTGAAGAAAGCAAAAGCAGGGCAGCATGTTCGTGATGACGGTCCGCAGACACATCTTGTGAAAGAGGGGACGCCGACGATGGGCGGGATCGCGATGCTGATCGGCATTATTGCGGCGAGCTTCGTCTTTTCGTCTGGAGATTTAAATGATACGCTTTTCGCTGTCGTCACCGTTTTGGCTTTTACGGCGATCGGTTTTTTAGACGATGGGCTCAAGCTGTTTAAAAAGCGTTCGCTCGGCCTGCGGGCATGGCAAAAGATCGTACTGCAGCTCGTAGCTGCGGCTCTTGTAGCCTGCCTCGCATATTATTGGCTTGAGATCGATTTCGTGATGATACCGGTGTCTGCCCAGTTATGGCATATGGGGGCCGGTTTTATTCCGTTTACGATGTTCGTGCTCCTTGCTATGGTCAACAGCGTAAATTTAACAGACGGGCTTGATGGTCTTGCGACGGGAGTCACGCTGATCAATTCATCCACATTTCTTTTGATATTCTTGCTGAGTGTCATTGGCGCAGTTGGCATGTCGAGCGCAGAAATTTTAACGGATATGTCTAACATGACAATGTTTACGGCGTCGGTCACAGGCGCATGCATTGCATTTTTGTGCTTTAATGTACACCCCGCGAAAGTTTTTATGGGAGACACGGGTGCGTTTGCGCTCGGAGCGGCGCTGACCGCTATGGGCATTGCGACGGGCCTGCAGCTTTTTCTGCCGGTCATGGGCTTTATGTTTGTCCTTTCGGCGATATCCGTTATTATTCAGGTCGGCTCCTTCAAACTGCGTGGGAAACGCGTATTCCGCATGGCGCCGCTTCATCATCATTTTGAGCTTGGGGGCGCGAGCGAAACGCAGGTCGTTACAGGATATATGATCGCAACGGTGCTTCTGAGCGCCGGAGCTTTTTTGCTATTCTTCTTCACGGTTTAGGCGGATGTACTTCAGGAGGCGTAATATGGACTACAAAAATAAAAAAGTACTGGTTATCGGAATGGCGAAAAGCGGCGTATCTTCCGCCGCGCTTTTATGCAGGCTTGGAGCAGACGTAACGGTCTATGATGTAAAAAAACGCGAGGATATTCCGCAGGAACTGCTTCAGGAATTAGATGGCTGCGTTTACCACGACATGTTGGGAAAGGAGCCTACGGATATCATCCCTGAGATGGACATTCTCGTCCTTAGTCCGGGAGTGCCGCTGGGGCTTCCTTTTATCCGCAAAGCATATGAATTAGGCAAGCATGTTATTGCAGAGATCGAGCTTGGCTTTGCGGTCTCGAAGGCCGACTTTATTGCGATCACGGGAACGAACGGGAAAACGACGACAACGGCTCTGACGGGGGAAATATTCAAAAATGCAGGGATCCCAACGCATGTATTGGGCAATATTGGCGTTCCAATCACGCAGGAGGCGATGCAAACGCAGCCGGGGGATGTTGTAGTAGCCGAAACAGCGGCGCTGCAGCTCGATACGATCGAATCCTATCGTCCGCGGGAAAGCGCCATACTGAATATTACAGAAGACCATCTGGACCGCTATGGAACGATGGAAAATTATATTGCAGCGAAAGCAAAGATCTTTAAAAATCAAACGCCGGAAGATTACTGTGTGCTTAATTATGACAACGAGATCGTGAGAGAGCTTGAGGGACAGATCAGCGCAAAGGTGATTTGGTTCAGTACAGAAAAAGTAGTGGAGGACGGCGCCTTTGTGGAGGAAGGAGAAATCCGGTTTTCCTTGAATGGAAGGAAGAGAAATATTATGCCTGCTGCGGAGCTGCGCATCCCGGGACATCACAATCTCGAAAATGCGCTCGCAGCTACGGCGTTGGCCTGTCTATATGGGATCGCTCCAGATGTAATCGCGCATACGCTTCGCACTTTTCCGGGTGTAGAACATCGAATCGAATTTGTTCGAACGGTGAACGGGGTCACCTTTATTAACGATTCCAAAGGAACGAATCCGGATGCGACGGTAAACGCGATACGCGCGATGGCTGCACCGACCGTATTGATCTTGGGAGGTTATGATAAGAAGAATGATTTTGTGCCGCTGTTCGAAGCATTTACGCCTCTGATCAAGGCGGTCATCGTCCTTGGAGATACGGCGGAAAAATTGATGGAAGCGGCTGAATACTGCGGATATCGGAACTATATTTGCGCTAATGGCTTTGAAGACGCAGTGCTCAAGGCGTATAGCATAGCGGACGAGGGAGATAACGTTCTGCTTTCGCCGGCCTGCGCCAGTTGGGACATGTTCCCGAACTTCGAAGAGAGGGGACGTATTTTTAAGGAGATCGTAAACGGACTTTGATATGCAGAAAAAGAGTATCCTACAAAAAGGGTCGATCGATTATTCCATTCTGATCGTAACGCTTATATTGATCGCCTACGGAGTCATCATGGTGTTCAGCGCCAGCTATTATATGGCGCAGTCCTCCGCGGAGTATGATTATGATGGGCTGGCGCTTTTCAAAAAGCAGCTCATTGGCGCAGCAATAGGGCTTGTGGCGATGATATTCTTTATGTTTTTTGATTATAAGAAGCTGTTTAAGCTGCGGTATATCCTCCTCGCGGTCGCAGGCATTTTTTTAATTGCTGTTCTGACGAGCGCGGGAACGAATCTGAATGGGTCCTCCCGGTGGATTCGGGTATTTGGGATCAGTATTCAGCCTGCGGAGATTGCTAAATTTGCCTTGATCGTTTTTATCGCGGCTTCTGTCTATATCAACCGTAATCGAATGAATACGCTGCGGCATGGTATTCTTCCACCTTTATTGGTGCTTGCGCCGATTTGCATCCTGCTCTATTTTCAGCCTAATTATTCTGCCATTCTTATTTTATGCGCGCTTACATTTATTATGATTTTTGTAGGAGGCGCAAAAGGCTGGCATCTTGCCGCGATAGGCGGGATCGGCGCCGTTGGGCTTTTCGTACTCATGTTCCAAAAAGGATATCGCGTTGCGCGAGTCACCTCGTTTATGGACCCGTGGCAGGATCCGACAGGGGATGGGTATCAGGTGATTCAGGCATTATATGGGATCGGCTCGGGCGGGCTATTCGGACAGGGCATCGGCAATGGAACGCAGAAGCTTTCATGGCTTCCGTACGGAGAGTCGGATTTTATTTTTTCGATCATAGCGGAAGAGCTGGGGCTTGTGGGGGCGGTTCTGCTGCTTGCCTTGTTTATTTTTCTGATCTACAGAGGCATCAAGGTTGCGGCAACGGCTCCCGATCTATTCGGCACGATGCTTGCGACGGGAATTATTACGCTGATAGGGCTGCAGGTGATCGTTAATGTGGGCGTAGTAACTGCCTCCTTGCCGCCTACAGGCGTGTCTTTGCCGTTTATTAGCTATGGAAGCTCGTCGCTGATCATCTTTATGAGCATGATTGGGATATTGCTCAATATTTCAAAGCAGGGCCGGAGAATCATGATGGCGGGCAGCGCGGCGCGCAGAAAGGCATGACGGAGGAGATATGAAGGAACGGAGAAAAGCGCACAGCGTCGGAAAAACGATACTGATGGTCGTATTGATTATATTGCTTTTGGCAGGAGCAGGTTACTTTGTATATGCTTATTTTCAGGTAGAGAATATCAAGATTACGGGAACGCACCCAACATTTTCCAACAGCAATATTGCAAAATTGGCGGAGATCGAGCCTAAAACCCACATGTTTTTTGTAAACGAGGATGAAATAAAGGAACGGATCGAAGCGGAGCCTTATTTGGAAGTAAAAGATATTGCGAAAGACTATCCCAAAACCTTGGTGATCGAAGTGGAAGAACGTACTGCGGCAGCGGTGATCCCTTATGCGGAGCAGTATTTGCTGGCAGATGTCCATGCAAATGTTTTGGAGATGCTCTCAGAGCTGCCGGCGGAGCAATATCCGGTCGTTACTGGATTTTCGATAGAGGCAGTAAATCTTGGGGAGCAATTATCAACGCAGGACAGCTTTAAGGTAAATGTATATTCAGAGATTCTAACTGCTCTTCGGGAAAGAGAGCTTGCAGAGCAAATAGAAACAATAGACCTGACGGATATCAACAATATCAAAATGCGGACAAGGGAAGGTCTGGATATCAAATTCGGACAGGCAGATAAGGTAGCGGATAAAGTAAAAATGATAAAGCGCATGATCCCTAAGCTTGCAGCAAGTGGGGATATAACAGGAACGCTTGATGTGACTCTGGGAATATCGGCGACCTATCAGCTGAATGGTGATGAAGCTGCCGTGCCATCTGAGGATACGACTCAGCCGGATGGCGGGGATGGTATGCAAACTCCCGAAGAGGAAGCGGCAGAATAGGCTGCAGATGGGAATAAGGAGCAGGAAGGGCCGCAAATAGAACGGAATTTACACAAAAGTGTTTCGTTTTTAGAATAAATGTGGTATGATATGCATAATGGTTTTCAATTACGTAAGAAAACGGGACGCTAAGGTTGGTTTTTGAATGAAAGATTTCAAAACGGTTGTTGAATTTGGAACTTCGAAAATTTCCTGCACCGTCGCTGAAAGAAAGCAGCGCATGGGGCTGGAGGTTTTAGGTTACGCGCAGGTTCCCTATTCGGGCATCAAAAAAGCAAATTGGGTGGATTCCAAAAATGTTATTTATGCGGTAGAGCAGGCTTTGGAATCGTGTGAACGTCAAACCGGATTTCGCATCAGGAGCGCTGATGTAGGGATACCGGGTTCTTTTATTAAAGTGATTACCCAGTCTGCGCAGGTGCCTGTAAAAGGACGGGTCTCAGAGCGCGATGTAGACAGACTTGTAGAAAGAGCACGGCGCTTTGACATTCTGGAAGACCTATCGCTCGTTCATGAGTGGCCGGCATGGTTTTTACTCGACGATAAAAATGTATATCTGGAACCCTATGACGTTCCGACAAAAAATTTGCGGGGGAGCGTTTCGTTTACGTTTGCCAATAAGTTTTTCTTAAAGGATGCGCTCGATCTTTTGAACCATTTAGGCGTCAGAGTGGATTATTTTATACCCGAGCCTCTTGCGGAGGCGCTTTATCTGCTTCCGGCAGAAAAGCGGGATTCCTTTGCTGCCCTGATAGATATCGGCTATTACAGTACAAATTTTTCTATCGTCTATGGAGATTCTATTTTATATTTTGCAACGATCCCGATGGGCGGTGGACATATAACAAGCGATATTTCTTATGCCATGAAAGTTGAGGCGGAAACGGCGGAACAGCTGAAGCGCCGCTATACATTTGGCCTGAGTGACAACAACAGCATATCACAGTTGTTTGCAAAGGATGCAGAAGGAAAGCTTAGAAAGTATCCCTACGATTTGTTAAAGGAGATCATCGACGCGCGTGTTGAGCATCTTATTATGTATATCGGCAGATATATATCAAGGGTCGAAGCAAAGCTTGGCAGAAAGATCAATATTTATCTGACAGGTGGGGGACTCGCGTTTATGAAAGGCTCAGACAGCTTTTTCCGGGCGGTATCGGGGCGGATACCCTCTCTGATCAAGGTTCCAAACACCAAGCTTCAGCCGCCGGATATGCATTCGGCCTATGCGCTGATGCAATATGCGTATGACGGTTACATTCAAAGCAAGCCTCCGACCAGAAAAAAGGGCTTTTTTGGAAAGGGACAGGATGTACTGTTTGAATAACTTATCCATACCAAGGAGGAAAACAAATGTCACTTGAATTTGATAATAACAGCGAAAATTTTGCAAAAATTCGCGTTTTCGGTGTTGGCGGCGCAGGAAATAATGCCGTCAACAGAATGATAGAATTTGGAGTCAAAGGAGCGGAATTGATTGCCGTCAATACGGACAAGCAGGCCCTCTTTCTTTCGAAAGCCGATCAGAAGATACAGATCGGCGAGAAGCTGACGAAGGGGCTCGGTTCTGGGGCAGACCCGTCTACGGGGCGAAAAGCGGCAGAAGAGAGCCGGGACGAACTGGAGCAGGCGGTCAAAGGGGCCGACCTTGTGTTTGTTTCCTGCGGCCTCGGCGGCGGTACAGGAACCGGAGCCGCACCCGTGATCGCAGAGATCGCAAAGGAGGACGGCTGCCTTACGATCGGGTTTGTTACGAAACCGTTCTGGTTTGAAGGGCATCCCCGCGCGAAAGCGGCAGAAGCTGGATTTGAAGATTTGAAATCAGTCGTCGATACGATCGTAACGATCCCAAACGATAAGCTGCTCAGTACGGTAGGTAAGGATACGCCTCTCGTTGATGCGTTTCGTGTAGCGGACGATGTCCTGAGGCAGGGAATACAGGGCATCATTGATTTGATTGGCAAGCCCGCCCTTATCAATCTTGACTTTGCGGATGTCAAAAAGGTTATGACGCTGCGCGGCGTTGCGCATATGGGAATCGGTATCGGTTACGGAGAAAATAAAACGGTTGAGGCCGCAAAGCAGGCGATCAACAGTCCGCTGCTCGATACGACGATCGAAGGTGCGCGCGGAATCATCTTCAATGTAACGGGAGATCCGTCGCTCGGTATGTATGAGATTCAGGAAGCGGCAAAAATTATTCAGGAGGGGGCGGACCCGGAAGCGGATGTATTCTTTGGTGTATGCATCGACCCGTCTTTGGACGACGAGGTGCGTATTACAGTAATAGCCACTGGCTTTGACGCCCCGGAAACGGCAGGTATGCCTAAGGTGCAGAAGCAGAAAGTTGAAGAGAAGATAGAGTTTACTGATGAAGTCTCTCTTAACCTCGAACCGCCGATCCCGCATCGTGACCGCGAAAAAGCGACCCTCAATACTTCTTCGCCGGCTATGCCGGAATTGAAGGAAATGGGGGCGAAAGGGCAGGAAGCTTTGGAACCGTTTGGTGATGAAGACCTTGAGATACCCTCTTTCCTTAAGAAAAAACCAAGGAGAAATCGTACAGATTATTAATCGGCTGTATCTGTGAGAAAGCTGGAATAAAAGACCTTTTTCTAAAAGAAAAGGGTCTTTCTTTTTTATAATAGTATAAAAAATGAAATTTCATTAAATAATTTCATTAAAACCTACATAAAGCGACAAAATGCGACAGCTCCGGAGTGTTACGATATAACAAAGGTGGACTTTCGCTATGTATGGAACCGAAAAAAAGAAAATAAGCTTTTTTCAGACAGATAAGGCTTCCGGGGAGAAAACCGAGGAAGAAAGATTGCTGGTCGAAGAGCACCTCCCGTTGGTCGTATGGGAGGCAAAAAAATATACAGGCAGCGGAGCGGAATTTGAAGACCTGATTTCCGTCGGAAGCATAGGTCTGCTCAAAGCGGCTGGTTATTTTAGGGAGGACAAAAACGTCAAGTTCTCCACTTATGCGGCGCGGTGTATTCGAAACGAAATATTGATGTATCTGAGAAAAAATAATAGAAAAGAAATCTTGCTGGATAATTGGGAAAAAGAACTATACGCAGATACAAGGGACCTCGTGTGGGAAGCAGTTGAAAAAAAGGAAAACCATGAAGCGTTGAAAAAAGCAGCCAGTAAACTCCCGGCACGTCAAAAAGAGATCGTCTGGAAACGTTTTGGCTTGGGAAGCGGAAAAGAAAGCTCTCAAAAAGAAGTGGCGGAAGAAATGGGGATATCCCAATCATGTGTCAGCAAGGCAGAAAGAAAATTTACAGCTTTATTAAAAAAGATGATGGAAAAAGATGTGCGATAAGTGAAATATTGTGTATTCCTGCGCAAAATATGATATACTGAATCAAAGAGAAATCTGTCGCTGCGGAGGAAAAACAAGTGAAATGTATCTATTGCGATTTTCCCGAAAGTAAAGTGGTCGATTCGCGGCCGGTAGACGATGGGACTTCTATTCGCAGACGCAGGGAGTGCCTGAAATGCGGAAAGCGCTTTACGACGTACGAAAAAGTAGAGAGTCTCCCGGTTTTTGTGATCAAAAAGGATGGGAAACGCGAAATCTTTGATATTGAAAAAATTAAGAAAGGCATCATAAAAGCCTGCGAAAAGCGAGAGGTTTCCTTTCAGGATATTGAAGAGCTGATCAATGAAATAGAACGTTCAGTATATAATGCGCCCACTCAGGAAATCACTTCTCATGAAGTGGGCGAGCTCGTTATGAACGGACTCCGAAAGCTGGATGAAGTCGCTTATGTGCGTTTTGCATCTGTGTACCGCCAGTTTAAGGATATCAACACTTTTAAAGAAGAACTCAATAAACTTTTAACGGAGAAATAATGGAGACGTTTCAGTCAAAAATAAAACATGGTTTTTTATTGCGCCAAAAAAATGGAATTTCTTTTTTAGAGATTCCTTCTTTTCTTGAAGCAGGCATTTCAAAGCATTGCTATACAACGCGTGTCGGCGGTGTCAGCAGCGGTTGCTATGCGTCGTTGAATCTCAGCAGAACGAGGGAAAATTCTCCGCAAAATAAAGAGGAGAACTATAGACGGGTATGCGGCGCGTTGGAGGTGCCGTATGAATCCCTTGCATTGGTCAATTATGCACATGGGGATGGAATTTATCGGGCAACTGCGGCAGATGCGGGAAAGGGGATCGCACGGGAGAGCGACCTTCCTCCTTGCGATGCGATGATCATCGATGAAGAGGGTATTACGGCGGTGACCCTGCATGCGGATTGTGTTCCTGTTTTTTTTGCCGACAAGAAGCAGAGAATTGCATGTGTGAGCCATGCAGGCTGGCGGGGCGTTTTTGGAGAATTGCCCGCAAAGGTCGTGGAAACGTTTTTGTGCAGCTATGGAACGAAGCCGGAAAATCTTTTGATTGGGATCGGCCCCCATATCATGAAAGAACAGTTTGAAGTACAGGAGGATGTAGCGCAGCCCTTTTATGAAAAGTTTGGAAGAGATGCGGTATCTGTAACAGAGAAGAAGCTGCACGTGGATCTGCAGTATGCAATTTTATCTCAGCTCGCAGGCAGAGGCGCTTTGCCTGAAAATATAACCTGCGCGGATCTTTGTACTTATACGCATGAGAAACTGTTTTTTTCTCATCGAAGAGACAAAGGGAATACGGGCGCTATGGGTTCGTTTATCAGCCTTGATACAAAAAATGTTTAAGAAAAAAGTGACCGGTTTATAAATTAACCGGATGAAAATTTTGAACAAAGAAGGTATTGCTATGGACAGAATTTATTTGGATTATGCAGCAACGACCTACGTGAAAGATGAAGTGCTGGAGTCTATGATGCCTTATTATAAAAAGCATTTCGGCAACCCATCCAGCCTGTATGAAAGCGGGAGATATGCAAAGAATGCAATTGACCGCGCGCGGGAAGAAGTCGCAAAATGTATTGGCGCAAAATATAGCAACGAGATTTATTTTACGGCTTGTGGAACGGAAAGCGACAATTGGGCCTTAAAAGGTGTTATGGAGGCAAATAAGGCCAAAGGAAAGCATTTGATCACCACGGCGGTCGAGCACCATGCAGTCATTGACACGGCGGAGTATCTGAAAAAGCAAGGCTATGACGTCACTTTCCTGCCAGTGGATGAATATGGCATGGTAACAGCAGAGCAGGTGAAAAATGCGATACGAGACGATACGGTCCTTGTGTCGGTCGTATATGCAAACAATGAAGTAGGTACGATCAATCCGATTGCAGAAATCGGAAAAGTGACCCGAGAGGCGGGGGTGTTGTTCCATACGGACGCGGTACAGGCGGCAGGACATCTGCCCTTAGATGTAGCAGCGGATAATATAGACCTGCTGTCGATTTCGGCACATAAGTTTTACGGCCCGAAGGGGATCGGGATGCTGTATATTAGGAATGGTGTAAAGATCGAACGGTTCATGCACGGCGGGGCACAGGAACGCAAACGGCGTGCAGGTACGGAAAACGTTCCCGAGATCATAGGACTTGCAAAGGCGCTGTCTATGGCGACGGCCTCGCTGCACGAAACGCAGAGCAGGCTGACGGAGCTGAGGGATTATATGATCCATGAAATCATGACAAGGATCCCCTATACAAAGCTGAACGGTCATCCTGAAAAAAGACTCTGCAATAATGTAAACATCTCTTTGGAGTTTATTGAGGCGGAGGCATCGCTTCTGAGCCTTGATCTTGCGGGGATCGAATGCTCGAGCGGTTCGGCGTGTGCGAGCGGTTCGCTGGCTTCCTCGCATGTATTGCTTGCGATGGGGATCCCGCCGGAAATCGCTAAGGGCGCACTGCGGTTCACGATGGGAGACACGACGACCAAGGAACAGATCGACTATACAGTAAATCAGCTTGTGCAGCTTGCTGAACGGTTGCGGAAGATTTCGCCGCTTTATCAGCAGATGCACGCTTAAAGAAAAGGAGAAAAATATGTATACAGACAAATTGATCAAACATTTTCAGGAACCTCATAACGTAGGCGTTATGGAAGATGCGGATATCGTGGGAGAGGCAGGCAGCCCGACCTGCGGAGATACGACGACGGTTTATCTCAAAATGGATGGTGATATCATTAAGGATATTTCGTTTCAGACATACGGCTGCGCTGCGGCAATCGCCAGTTCGAGCGTATTGACCGATATGGTCAAAGGAAAGACGATCGAAGAGGCGTTGAAAATCACGAAAAACGACATCGTAGACGAGCTTGGCGGAATGCCGGCTGAAAAAGTGCATTGTTCGCTTTTGGCGGAAGATGCGCTGAAAGCAGCGCTTCATAAAGTGCTTATGCAGAACAAATAGCGATTTACTTCTGATACAGTCTGTTGTATAATGAAGACAGGCAGTTTGAAGTGAGGGAGGCGGGTCAATGTCAGATTTTGATAAGACGATGCAGTTCAACTTTGATAAAGAGCTGGAAAACCCTGTTCGCGGTATTATTAGGATCGTCAGTGAGGCGATGCGCGAGAAAGGGTATGATCCGGTCAATCAACTGATCGGTTATATCGTTTCAGGAGACCCGACTTACGTAACGGGATATAAAAATGCGCGGTCTTTGATTGCGAGTGTAGATCGCGATGAATTGCTTGAAGAATTAGTGAGTTACTATATCAAGCAGATGTAGGACAACTAAATCACGCCTGATTCTTTCACGTTCAGGCGTGATTTTTTGTACGTAAAGGAGCAAAGCGTGGGAAGAGTACTTGGTTTGGATGTGGGCGATGTACGCATTGGCGTGGCGCTTTCCGACCTTTTGATGATCACGGCGCAGGGCGTTGAAACCTATAAGCGGGTGGATGAAAAAGCAGATATCGAATATTTTTGCGATATGATGGATAAATATGGGGTCGATACACTCGTTGTGGGTCTGCCCAAAAATATGAATGGAACGCTGGGTGAGCAGGCTGAAAAAGTGCAGGAGTTTGCGGAAAAGCTGAAAGAAGCCAGTGGCCGCAGGCTCGTTTACTGGGACGAAAGATTAACGACGAAAAGCGCGCATAAAACGCTTCTTGAAGCGGATATGAGCCGGAAGAAGCGTAAAGCGGTCGTAGATAAGATTGCTGCCATCTATATCCTGCAGGGATATATGGATAGTTTATGAGGAGGAAGAAATGAAAGAAGAAGAGATGGACTTGATCGAAATGCAGGACGAAGAGGGAAATGTACTGAAATTTGAGCATCTGCTTACTTTTGAAGTGGATGATGAATTTTATGTTGCATTCACGCCTATTGAGAAAATGGAAGAGTTTGATGTAGGAGAAGTTTTGATCATGCGCATCAAGGAAGATGAGGATGGAGACGTCTATTTGCCGATCGAGACGGAGGCAGAGCTTGACGAGTTATGGGAAATTTTCCAACAGCTTTATTATGAAGAAGAGCCTGAGGAAGAATGAGATTTGTTTTGAGAAAAGAAATTTCTAAAAACTTAATAAAAGAACTTGACATAAAGGTTCATTTATAATAAAATAATAAACGCGCTGTTGAGTTAGCGCATGTGATGTGTGGGAGTATAGCTCAGCTGGGAGAGCATCTGCCTTACAAGCAGAGGGTCACAGGTTCGAGCCCTGTTACTCCCACCATTCAGTTTTTATGGCCTGGTAGTTCAGTTGGTTAGAACGCTAGCCTGTCACGCTAGAGGTCGAGAGTTCGAGTCTCTTCCAGGTCGCCATAGAATCCCTTTTAAACCTCTGTGTTTAGGAGGGAACAGACGCGGGAGTGGCTCAGTGGTAGAGCGTCGCCTTGCCAAGGCGAATGTCGCGAGTTCGAATCTCGTCTTCCGCTCCATATGGCGCCATAGCCAAGTGGTAAGGCAGGGGCCTGCAAAGCCCTCACCCCCAGTTCAAATCTGGGTGGCGCCTCCACGTCGCATCAAGCGACCTTGACATGACCCCATCGCAAAAGCGATGGGGTCATTGTCTTATGCCGCTGATGCTCCTTTTCCGAGAAAAGTCACGCTTGCTGCGGCTATGCCCTTGTAAACGCGGACATAACGCCTCCGCTGTGCTACCAACTTTTCTCGGTTTCGAAATCAATAGTTTAGATCATATTCGATAAGCGTAAGTGGTTTGCGAATTTTTTATATCCCGAAAACAAATATCAATTTCGTAAGACTTCGCCACGTCGGAGCAGAGTCCGCTTTGCTCCGTTTTTCTTTTTCAAAGAAAAACATTCGCCCGCTCCCTTGCTCCTCCTCTTCCGCAAGAAAGCCCGCTTGGCTCACCTGCTCGGTTGTAAACGCCCTCGCGACGGTTCGCTGTCGCTACCACTTTCTTGCGGGTATGCGCCTGCGGCGCGCTTGTTGCAAGTTGGAGTTCATATTTGGCAGGTGTACCCAAAATGAAATTGCCGCGCGTCAGCGCGGTAATTTTATTTTGACGAAAACGGGAGGAGAATCAAATTGCGAAGCAATTTCGGTTCGTCTTTAGGCGGGACTCCCCTCATCTCTACAACGTTGCAGCAAACTGCGCTCCCAGAGAAAAAACATTCGATCGTCCCTTACTCGGCTTTTTTCCTTGCGTGCCTACCGGCTTTTTTGCGGGTGCGTGCCTTCGGCGCATTTTGGTATAAGTGATGCGTTCAGATTTGGTAGGGTATTCCATGCCAGAGCAAGCAATCACGCTTGCTCCGTTTTTTATTTACAAAAATCGAAGCATGAGAAACCATATAGGCTTTCCCCTGTGTGTTTCGTGTCTGCGGAACCTCATAAGTGAAAGCCTTGAGGCATGAGCGCGGAAGAAGTTCCATATCACAGAATCGTAACGGCGACATGCTGTGTGCTTTGGCTGCGCAAATTGCTTTTGGCTGAAACGAATACGGCAATCATTATTATATTGATAGGACCAATATAGACAGCAGAAAAAATATAAACAACAGAAAAAGAGCTATATAATGATATAAATAAGACAATATTGTGATATAAATTGTTTTTTGATTGACATGGCTGAAAAGCAGCTCTAATATAAAGGTAATTTCTAAATGGTTTTCGCGGATGATTTTATAATGGAATGAGAGGAGAAGCGGCATGACGGGAAAGGAAGTCATAACGCGTGCAGTTCATTTTCAAAAGGTGCCGAGAACACCGGTAGCTTTTATAGACGGCGGTGCGTGGCTCGTTTATCAGAAAGGAATTTCCTATGGGGAACTGTTCGCCATGGAAGATTGGGGAGCGGAGTTGATTTGTGAATATTATGACCGCTTCCAGACAGATATCGTCTGGCCTGCACCGGCATGCTATAATTTAGCGATCCGTGCCTTGGGAGGTGATACACAAGGAAGATGCCCGGAGGTTTTAGAGCCGCTCATCAAAAGCATAAACGATGTTGAACGATTTGATCGGGTGAAAATTTCAGAGCGATTGTTGGAAGATACCGGCATTCAGGCGATGCTGTGCCAAACAGAGGAGATCGTTAAAATTTTTGGCAAGGAACGCTGTATTGCGATCAATTATATAGGACCGTTTACACTTGCGTCGTAGTTGATTGGTATTACAGATTTTATGATGGAGCTGTATAGTGATGAAATCGCTGTTTGGCCACTGTTGGATTTTTCAGTCCGTGTGTGCTATGAATTTTTCCATATCTTTTTGCAGGCTGGTGCGGATACTATTTTTATTGGCGATCCTTCTTCATCGGGAGATTTGATCAGTCCGGAAATGTTCGGGAAATATTCGCTCCCCTCTATCAGGAAGCTTACCGGGCTGATAGGGGATGAAGCCGCAATAAAGCTGCTCCATATATGCGGGAATACACAAGAACGGATCAAGCCGCTGAGAGGGTGCGGGATCGATGGATTTTCGTTGGACTCTGTCGATATCAAAACGGCAATGATGCTTGCAAATAAAGATTTTGCGATTTTTGGAAATATGGGAACCGTATCTGTTATGAACGAAAAAACTCCGGAGGAAATCTATGATATCTGTCTGAAGCTTGCGGAAGAAGGGGGCCTGCAGGGAGGATATGTCATGATGCCGGGCTGCGATCTTCCGCCGATCACGCCGGAAGAGAATATAGATGCCATGATTCATGCGGCTCATGCAAACGTTGGATAAATAAGGCTGCCGGTAAAGCAGGAAAATGCTTTGTAACAAAGAATAAACAGCGGAAGTATAGCAGATATTTCCGCTGTTTTTTTGCTTCTATATTAATAGGGAAAATATTATAGAAATATTTCAAAAATAAAGGTTGACGAATGTGGTTTTTTGTTGTATCATAGCATTAAACAAACAAAAACAAACCAAAATCAACAATTCCAAACAACAATGGATAGGAATATTTGAGAGATAGGAGGTGCAACAATGCTGGCAGTTGAGCGCAAAAGCAAGATAGTCGGTCTTTTGGAAGCAAAGGGACAGGCAGAAGTAAGCGAGCTTGCGCAGATGCTGAGAGTTGTGCCTGAAACGATTCGCAGGGACCTGAAAGAGCTTGAGATGCAGGGAGTCCTGCAGCGAACGCATGGCGGAGCAGTACTCGCCGAAAAGAAAGAAGCAGATACACTGCATTCTTTGCGGGTAAAGCAGCATTATAAGGAAAAAATAAAGCTATGCAAAAAGGCAGCGGAATTTATTGAAGAGGGAGATACGATTTTTGTAGACAACAGTACGACCTTGCTGAATCTGATTCGTTTTATTCAACAGGATGCGAATGTGACTCTGCTTACAAATTCGGTAGATGTATTACATTTAGCGGCTACACTTGAAAATCAGGTGACGGTGATCAGCAGCGGCGGCGTTTTGCACAAGGAAAAAATGTATCTTACCGGCTCGATCGCAGACTATATGCATACCGAGTTCATCCCGTCCAAAGCCTTTATTTCCTGCTATGGGATATCGCTTGAATACGGGCTTTCAGACTGCAGCATGAATGAAGCCGCCTTTAAAAAGAATATGATGCAGGTAAGTCAGAAAACGTTTTGCGTAGTCGACCATACGAAATTTGAAAAGAACGGGCCGGTGAAGCTTACCGGCATCGACGCATGCGACGTTTTGATCACGGATAGAAAACTGGAGCCACGTTATCAGGAAATGCTTCAATCTGATAATGTGATCATGGATATCTTTGATTGCGAAGAAAAAAAGTAAATTTTTAATAAATATAAAGAATACGGAGGTAACGAGATGAAGTTAGGATTCTTTGCGGCAAACTATGCGCACCTGAGCTTGGAAGAAGTAGCGAAGATCATGTGTGAGCATGGGTATGAGATGATGGAGATCCCGGCGTATATAGGGAACGGGCAGTTCGACTGCGACGAGATCCTGAAGGGGAACAATGCGGAAAAGCTGAAGAAGATGCTGTCGGGCTATGGGATCACGATCTCGGCGCTGTCGAACCATGCGGATTCGCTGCTGATATTGGGGCCGTGGGGAGAAGACACGGACGGGCTGTATAAAGGCACGAAGGAAGAAAAGATCAAATATGGAACAGAGAGCCTGCTGAAGACGGCGCAGGCGGCGAATGCGCTTGGAGTGCCGGTGGTGAACGGATTCACGGGAGTAACGAACTGGGGAAGATATTTCCCGTTTCCGTGCCCGCAGGGCTGGGAGATGATGGAGCGCGATTTTGTAAAATACTTCACGCCGATACTGGATAAGTTCAAGGAATATGGGGTGAAGTTCGCAGTAGAGCCGCATCCGAACAACTTTATCTATGATATCCACACGGCGAAGAGAGCGATCGAGCTGGTAGACGGACATCCGTGCCTGGGGTTCAACATGGACCCGGCGAACCTGATCTATCTGGGGCTGCGGATCGAGAACTTCGTGGACGAGCTTGGGGACAGGATCTTCCACGTACATGCGAAGGACGGAGAGATCGTGGAGCACAACATCCAGTATGGCGGGATCCTGATGCAGGGAGACTGGCAGAGGATAGACAGGACGTTCCGGTTCCGGATACCGGGCTGGGGGAGCGTACCGTGGAAGAAAGTGATCACGGAGCTGTCGCTGGTAGGGTATGATTATGTATTGAGTTATGAGCATGAAGATGTGACGATGAGCGTAGGGGACGGAGTCGAGAAAGTATCGGCGTTCCTGAAGCCGCTGATCATCAAGGCGCCGTATGAGGGCAGACGGGATAAGATATTCAACAATCCCTGCGAGAAATAAGTAGTTAATGAACTGAGAATAAAAAAATTTAGGAGGATACTGAAATGAGTTATAAGGAAACCCTGCTTGACCCGATCAAGATCGGTACAAGGGAATGTAAGAACAGGTTCTTTGTGCAGGCTATGGAATGCACGGACGCAGATGCGGACGGCAATCCAACAGACCTTACCTATCAAAGATACGAAAATCTGTATAAGGGTGGTTGGGGCCTCATTGACCTCGAGGCGATTTCTATTACGCAGGAAAGCCGTTCCAGACTGAATCAGCTGATGATCATGGAGAAGAACGTGCCGGCCCTGACAAATTTCATGAAAAAGATGAAAGAAGTCAACAAAGACCCGCTCATCGTATTTCAGTTGACGCATTCCGGAGAGTTGAGCAACCCGAAGTTCTCGCGGAGAGTAACGGTGATGCCGTCTTACAGCTATGGCGGAGACCTTCTTTCTGAGGAAGAAGTAGATAAGATCATCGACGATTTCGTATTGGCTGCAAAGATCGCACACGATGTAGGCGCTGATGGTATCGATATGAAGCTGTGCCACGGCTATCTTGGTTCCCAGATCCTGCGGCCGTTTAACAGCCGCAAATGGAAATACGGCGGAAGCTGGGAAAACAGAAGACGTTTTGCATTTGATCTCTATGAGAGGATATCGAAAGAAGTCAATGATAAGAACTTCCTGATTGGCTCTAAGATTTCCGCATGGGAAGGCTTCCCGGGCGGCTTTGGTACGGAAGGCCCGGATTCGCCGATCATGGATCTGACTGAGCCGCTCGATTTGATCAAGGGGCTTGAGGAACGCGGTGCGCAGTATATCGTTCAGTCGGCCGGAAGCCCGTCCATCACGGTTACACTTACGCAGGCGGAAAAGAACTATCCGTATATTGCCTATCTGCATCCGTATTGGCAAAAGGAATTCAAGAAAGTGCTGAAACCGGAGACCGTGTTGATTGGCTCGAATTATTCCGTATGGGGAAAAGGAAACAAAAATCTGCAGATGATCGACCCGCAGGACAATACGATGTTCAAAGCAGGAGCCAAGAACATCGAGAGAGGTATCGTGGATATGATCGGTCTTGGACGTCAGTCCTTTGCGGATCCGTTGCTGCCTAAGAAGCTGGCAGATGGTAATGAGAAAGACATTCATTTCTGCACGCTGTGCGATAACTGTCTTGAGCTTTTGATACGTCAGGAGCGCATCGGCTGCTGCACGTACAATAAATATTATACGGACGTTCTCGTAAACGTGCGAAAAGAAAAAGGCAAGCTGACACAGAATCATACCTGATCGGTTATCTGAAAAGAATATTTATTCCATACTCCGCAGTTTATTGCTGCGGAGTATGGATAATTTTAAAAAAGAACGGAAAGAAATATGACTGACCTTATTGTGCAGGCGCATATCTTGTGTTAAACTATTTAAGGTTAGTTTATGTTTGCTTTATGCCGAAGTGGCGGAACTGGCAGACGCACAGGACTTAAAATCCTGCGGTGGTCAAACACCGTACCGGTTCGATCCCGGTCTTCGGCACCAAACCGTTCTATTTGATTTGATATCAGGAGAACGGTTTTTGTTTTACTATGAAAACTATAGGCTGAATTAACATTTTTATGAACAAAATGAAATAACGATTGACAAACTGTATGAAATTCTGTATGATACATAAGACTCACGGAGGAGAGAAATTATGGTATAAAGTGGTTAGATAAACCGAAAATAAATATTACCATATAATAATAAAGGGATAACAAATAATCGTCAAAAAGAAAACAAATAACAAAAATTTGATAATAAATATAAAATAGTGGTTGAAAATTTAAATGTTGTGAAGTATAATACAACCGTACCACAGGAAAGCGTGGCAAATAAACTACACATTTTCAACCAGAAAAAAAGGACATAAAAAATACGCCCCTAAGGACGTTTTGAGGTAAAATAAGAGGTGGGGTGGAAAGTGTGATTTTATGTCCGCTTTGGCAAAGCTCAAAATGGGGTCACCCGTTTGAGATATTAAGACTAAGTAGGAGGAAACAAAAATGAAAAAGTCTTTGATTCTTGTAGTCTGCATCGCACTTGTAGTTGCTATGTTTGCAGGCTGCGCAGCTCCGGCTGAAACTCCTTCTGCTGAAGCATCCACGGAAGCATCCACGGAAGCATCTGCAGAAGCATCGACTGAAGCGTCCGAACCGGCAGCAGACGGTGACGCTCCGTTGGTAGGTATCTCTTGCCCGAACGACCCGACAGGTTGGGTTGCTGCGGCTCAGTGGTCTGCTAAGACTACGGCTGAAGAGCTCGGTCTCAACTATGTTCTGGCTGCGTCCGCTAACGTAAACGATCAGGCGAACAAGATCGATGAGTTCATTCAGATGGGCTGCGAGTATATCGTACTTCTCCCGGTAAATGATGAACTGGCTGTTGCAGCTCAGAAGATCAAAGATGCCGGCATCACGCTGATCGACTTTGACCGTACGCTGGGCGATGTTGAGCCTGACTATTATGTAGCTGGTGACAACCACGGCATGGGCGTTGCAGGCGGCGAATACATCGTTGAGAAACTTGGGCCGGAAGGCGGAAATGTTGTTATCATGAACATTCCGTCCTATGGTGCGATTTTCACGGAACGTGCAGATGGCTTTAAAGAAGTTGCTGCTGAGCATCCGGAACTCAATATCCTCGGTGAGTGGGCTTCCGATAACGGCGCTCCGGAAACAGTCCTGACAGTTATGACGGACGTTTTGACGGCAAACCCGGAAATTGATGCGATTTACTCCACAGACGATGAAATGTCCCAGGGTATCCTGCAGGCTATCAAAGAAGCGGGCCGCACGGACATCAAAGTTATCACCGGTGGTGGTGGCGCGAAGACCTACTTCGACATGTTTGATGATTTCCCGGACATCTGGGTTTCTTCTCAGACCTATGCTCCGTACATGATGTCGGAAGCTGTTAAGATTGCTGACAAGCTGATCAAGGGTGAAGAAGTTGAGCAGACGACGATCATCCCGACGACGGTTGTTGACCGCACGAATGTTGAACAGTACCTGACAGACAATGGTATCACGGAGGACGCTCCTTACTAAGCATGGCTTTGTAATGAGAATGTTGTAACATGAAAAATATCCAACGGGGCCTTTACGACCCCGTTGGATTATTTCAAGAGGAATTTGTAGCCGCTAAAGTTGCGGTAATAGACAAGGGAGACATGCGTAAATGGAATATGCACTGAAAATGAACGATATCCGTAAAGGGTTCGGCGGTGTTCCGGTCTTGAAAGGCGTTGATTTCAACGTGGAGGCGGGAAAGATCCATGCGCTTTTGGGCGAAAACGGCGCCGGGAAAACGACGTTGATGAATATTCTGGGCGGCGTTATCCCCATGGACAGCGGCAGTATCGAGTTGTTTGGACAGCCGGTGAAAATTGCCAGCCCGGCGGAGGCACAGAAAAATAAGATTGCATTTATTCATCAGGAATTGAATGTTGTAAACGACCTGTATGTTTACGAAAATATGTTCCTCGGGCATGAGCTGCGTAAAAGGGGCGGCGGCATAGATGCTGCGGCGATGATCCAAAAAACGCAGGAAGTTTTCGAGCGTATGCACGTTACCATCGATCCTCGGGCCATGATGGGAGATCTGCAGGCCTCCTATAAGCAGATCGTAGAGATTGCTAAATCAATTTTAATGGATGCCAAGCTCATTATTATGGACGAGCCAACGACATCGCTTACGCAGCCTGAGGTGGAAAATGTATTCGCGATCATGCGGAATCTGATCAAGGAACATGGCGTTACGATCATCTTTATTTCACACAAGTTAGGCGAGGTCGTGGAATTCTGCGATTATTATACCGTATTGCGCAATGGCGAAATGGTAGGCACTCACCCAATCAAAGGAGAAAATGGTGAAGTTGCAAAACAAGCCGATATTGCAAGGCTGATGGTTGGTAAAAGCGTTATGGATGTTGTGGTTTATCAGCCGCATGAAATTGGAAATGTGGTTCTAAGCGTAAAAGACCTTTGCATTGATAGACGCGTCGATCATGTAAGCTTTGACCTGCATGCAGGAGAGATTCTCGGTATCACTGGTCTTCTCGGGGACGGTAAGGACGAGCTGGTGCGCGGACTGTTTGGAGATTTGGCTTTCACAAGCGGAACCATCGAGAAAAATGGAAAGGTCATCAAGTATAATCATCCGGCAAAAGCGAAAAAAGCAGGCATTGGTTTGCTTCCGTCCAACCGTAAGGAAAACGCAATCATAAAAGATCTGACTGTTACGGAAAATATGACCATCGTAACGCTGGACCAGTATAAGAGCGGCTTATCTCTCTCCAAGGCGAAGGAAAATCGAAAAGCGTTGGAGTATAAGGAAAAGCTGAACATTAAGGTGGATAATCTGGCGAACCTGATCACCAGCCTTTCGGGTGGTAACCAGCAGAAGGTCGTGCTTGCAAAATGGCTGACTGCGGAACCCGATATCATGATTCTGTCTAACCCGACGCAGGGCGTTGACGTAGGTGCGAAAAATGAGATCTACGGAGTTATTATGGAGCTTGCGAAGAGCGGAATGGGTATCATTGTGACGTCGGGTGAGGCGCAGGAGATCTTAAAGATTTGTGACCGCGTTTTGGTTATGTATCATGGCGTTCTCAAGGGAGAACTTCAGCGGGATGAGCTTTCGGAGGAAGCGATCATGATACTCTCGACCGGCGGTGTATTAGATTGAGAGGAGAAGAAAAGCAATGTCTGAAGAAGTAAAAGCGATGCAGAAGAATACTGCTTGGAATAAGTTCATTAAAGAGTATTCTATCATTTTGGTCGCGGCCGGGCTGATCATCGTTGCGACGATTCTGGGCGGCACGACGTTTATGAATGGTCAGAACTTTATTAATATTTTCCGCGGCAATGCAGTTGTTGGTATCATTGCCTTTGGTACTGCATTTGTCATTATCACCGGAAACATCGACTTGTCTGTCGGTACGCAGCTGGTTATCGTAGGTATCATATTGTTGTCCATCTTGAATGCGACAGGCAATATTGTTCTCGCGATTATCGTTGCGGTCGCCTGCAGCTGTGCGTTATCGGCCGGTGTTGGCGCGATTATTACAAAGGGCCGCGTTCCGTCCTTTATTGTTACGTTAGGTATGCAGTATATTTACAGGTCCCTTGCATTGTTCATCTTAGATGCGCGCGGAATCACCGGTAATGTAGATGCATTCAAAGAAATTTCGAACTATGAGATTGGCGGAGTATTTCCGCTGCCGCTGATTTATTTTGCGGTAGTATTCGTTATCTGCTTCTATATTTCGAAGTATACGGTTCTTGGCCGCAGGATCTATGCAGTCGGTTCGAATGAACAAGCGACGAGGCTGTCCGGTATCGATACCGATAAGGTAAAAATTATGGCGTTTGTGCTGCTCGGCCTTACAGTAGCAATCGCAACGATCATCGAGGCTTCAAGAATGAACTCGATCAACTCTGCTTCCTCTGGTAACGAATACGAGTTGAATGCGATTGCAATGGCAGTTGTCGGCGGTATCGCAATGGAGGGCGGTAAAGGACATATGATAGGCGTTCTCTTTGGTATCATCATTCTGGGCGTCATCAATAATATCATAACGATCGTCGGCTTGAACGTATATCTGGTCAATGCGGTTAAGGGCGCGATTATCATTGGTGCGGTTCTGCTGCAGCATAAGAAGAGAGACTGATCTTTTCTATCCATGATAAACTTCCGCTTGTCAGAAGACAGGCGGAAGTTTTTTTTGTGAAATAAATCATTTTCGTTATATAATTTTTTATTTGCACAAGTTTTTACTCTGTATTGACACTTACTTCCTAAAACATTATAATGATAACAAACAATAATAAACAATTACAAATAAAAATAATGTTTTTCTTTATGTGAAAATGAAATAGGGGGAAGTTATATGCAGTATATTATTTCAATCGATATTGGAACACAGGGAACAAAATGCATTCTTTTCGATACCAATATGAAAATGAAAGCAGATGCCTTTGAGGTATCCCGTCTGATCAGTCCGAAACCGGGCGTCGTATGGCAGGAGGCGGAAGAAATTTATGGCTCCTGTGTAAGGACTGTAAAGGAAGTTATGGAAAAGTCGGATATAGCGGCTTCTGATGTCTGCGCAATCGGCATTGACAGCCAGTCGGCAGGAATTATGGGGATCGCAGAGGATGGCGAGGCTTCCACCTATTATGATTCGTGGCTCGATATGCGCTGTGGAAAATATATGCATGAAATGCAGGAAAAAGCGGGAAAGAAAATTATTGAAATATGCGGCGGTCCGGCATCTTATACGCATGGCCCAAAGATGCTTTGGTGGAAAAATGAACAGCCGGAAGCTTACAAAAAAACGGCAAAGTTTGTTCTTCCCAGCGGATATGTGATTGGAAAAATGTGTGGCTTGAAAGCGGAAGAAGCGACTTTCACACATACCTGCATCCATTTCTCCAATTTTGGAGACAATGTAAAAAAAGAATGGTCAGAAGAACTTCTTGAGATGTTTGGGATTGCAAAAGAGAAGATGGCGCGTATAGCCTCTTCCTTTGAAATTGCAGGAAAAACAACTGCTGAATTTGGAAAACAAAGCGGTCTTATAGAAGGAATACCGGTCGTCGTAGGGGCAGGAGATACGGCGGCGGGTGCCTTTGGTTCGGGTATCGTAGAAGCGGGGATGTTGATGGATACGGCCGGAACTGCCTCTGTATTATGCTGTGCGTCGGATGAATATCATCCGGATACGGAATTTGAGACTCTGGTGCAAATGCCGTCGCCGATCGAGGGATTGTGGCACCCGTTGGCTTATATCAATGGCGGGGGATTATGCATTCGTTGGTTCCGCGATGAATTTACCGGAAAACCTGCCGCTTCCTATGATGATCTGATGGCGGAGGCGGAGAACCTTCCGGCCGGAAGCGAGGGAATATTATTCGTTCCGCATTTCTGCGGCCGTGTTTTACCGAATAATCCTTATGTGAAAGGCAGCTTTGTCGGCCTCGACTGGAAGCATGGCCGCGGACATCTATATCGTGCGGTCATGGAGGGGATCGCGTATGAATATGCGTATTACTTCAATATTTTGAAAAAGGAGCACCGGCATACCCGGTTTGAAAAATTGTATACGACAGGAGGAGGATCTAAGAGCCCGCTGTTCAACCAAATCAAGGCGGATGTTTTGGGGATCCCGGTCATCGCTTATGAGCAGGGAGAAACAGCGCTTGCCGGAAGTGCCATCATTGCAGGATGCGGCGCAGGCGTTTTTGCAGACTATCGGGAACCGATGAAAAATTTAGGAAAAGAAAGCGCGCCCATCATGCCTGATATGGAAAATCATGAGAAGTATGAAAAATACGCGGAACAATATCTGAACGTGATCGAAGCGCTCGAGCCGGTCTATAAGAGCGATGTCTATGAAATAGAGGGGTAAGGAGGTATATAGATTGAGCAAAAATAGTGAAGACGGTATGTTTGCCGAAGAACGCAAACATATGATCGTCGATCTTGTCAATAAAAATATCAAAACGACAGTAAGCAATCTTTGCGAAAAATTTTCCGTATCTCCCGCGACGATCCGTAACGATTTGAGGGAGTTGGAGGAAGCCGGCCTTTTAAAACGCACGCATGGCGGTGCAATTAGTAATATCAAGGCGAATTATGAGCCGAATGCCTATCAAAAGGAGATCGAGCATGTAAACGAGAAAAAAGCGATAGCGAAGCGTGCAGCACAGTATGTGCATGAGGGAGATACGATCGCACTCGATACGGGAACGACAACTTTTGAGTTGGCAAAGCAACTGGTTACATACGAGAATCTTACGGTCGTAACAAATGATCTTCAGATCGCCGCCTTTCTGGAACGCAACGGGAAAGCAAATATCATTATGGCGGGCGGAGCAGTCCGGCGCAATTTTCATTGTACAGCGGGACAAAAGGCTATCGACACGCTTTCCGACCTGAACGTAGATAAAACATTTCTTGCGGCAAACGGGGTGAGTATCAAACGCGGGATCACAACACCGAATATCGACACTGCCCATGTAAAAGAAAAATTGGTTTCTCTGGGAGATGAGGTCTTGCTGCTCGTGGACAGCAGTAAGTTCGACACTTCGACTTTCGTAAAGTTTGCCGGGCTGAGTGAGATCGATCTCATTATTACAGATACCGGAGTTGATCCCGAATATATGGAGCTTTTGGAGCGGGAGGACGTAAGCGTTGAGACCGCAAGGGTATGAAACGATACTATTATTACAGAAAATGAGAATAAATGATAATAAAGTATTGCAAAACGATAATGATTTCAGTATAATAAAAGCAATGAAAGTTTTTAGTTTTATACCAGATATCAGGTGTTCCAAAGGAGGAAGAAAATGAAAAACGGCAGATTGGGAATTTGTCTCATTGGCGCAGGCCGCGCGGGAATGATCCATGCGAATAATTTTAAGAATAAAGTAAACGGCGCGTATATGGCAGCTGTTGTAGATGTCGTAGAGGACGCTGCAAAGGCTGCGGCGGAAGAACTGGAGATCACGAAATATTATACGGACTATAAAGATATCCTGAAGGACGACGAGATCGATGCAGTTGTAGTGGTTTCGCCGACGAACCTGCATAAACAGATCGTGATCGATTGTGCCAACGCGGGAAAGCACATCTTCTGCGAAAAGCCGATGGCGATGAACTCGGAAGAATGCGAAGAGATGGAAGCGGCGGCAAAGAAAAACAATGTAAAGCTGCAGATCGGTTTTATGCGGCGTCATGACGCAGGCTTCATTCAGGCGAAGGAAGTGATCGATTCCGGAGCGATCGGCGATGTCGTGCTCATTCGATCCAATACGCGCGGGCCGAGCAAGCCGCGTCCGTGGATGTATGACATCAAAAAAAGCAACGGTGTCCTTGCGGAACTCAACAGCCATGATATCGATTGTGTGAGATGGCTGGCAGGCAGTGAGATCAAAACCGTATATGCCATTGCAGGTAATTACAGGAATCGTGAGATCGCAGAGGAATATCCGGATTATTACGACAGCGTAGTGATGACGGGAGTATTTGAGAATGGCATCCAATACTCGATAGACGGAGCGGCGTATGTTCAGTATGGATATGATGCAAAGGTCGAGGTCGTAGGAACAAAAGGCGTGATTCATATCGGGAAAGAAAACGGAAGCAATTATACGGTCGCTGCGCCCGGAACGGGGATCTCCACACCGTATATCAATAGCTGGATGACGCTTTTTAAGGATGCTTATCTGGCGGAAGACATCGGTTTTGCAGAGTGTATCTTAAATGATACGGAACCAAAAGTGACTGGACATGACGGTAAAATGGCGGTCAAGATCGTAGAAGTAGGCAATCAGTCGATTGCAGAAAAGCGTATCATCGAGCTCTAAGGAGGAAAAATATGTTAGCATTAAGATTATATGGCCCAAATGATATTCGTTTGGACGATATACCGGTACCGGAAATAACGGAGGACGAGATACTTCTGAAGGTAGATGCGGCAGCCGTATGCGGTACGGATGTCCGTATGTGGCAAAACGGCTATGCCGGTGTAGATGAAGAACATCCGCGCGTGCTTGGGCATGAATTTGGCGGTACTATTGTTGAAGTAGGCAAAAATGTAAAGTTCTATCAGAAAGGCATGAAAGTCGCGCTCGCTCCGAATATCGGATGCGGGATATGCGATCGTTGCGTAGCAGGGCAGCCGCATCTGTGTGATAACTACAGAGCTTTTGGGATCAATATGGATGGGGCGTTCGCCGAATATGTGAAAGTGCCGAAAGAAGCCATCATTTATGGAAATCTGATGATCATGCCGGAGGGCGTGACCGCGGAAGAAGCAGCCGTAAACGAACCGCTTTCCTGTGCGTACAACGGTTCTTTAAAATGTAATATCAAGCCGGGTGAGTATGTGCTCGTCGTTGGTGCAGGCCCGATTGGTATCATGCACGCGATGCTTGCAAAAATGGCCGGCGCAGCCAAGGTCATGATGAACGATTTGTCAGCAGACAGGCTTGCGGAATGTGAAAAAATCATTCCGGGCGTTGTGACCTATTGCGGAGATGACCTCCCAGGGTTCGTCAAGGAGCAAACGAGAGGGAAAGGTCTTGATGTAGCGATCACCGCATGCCCGGTTCCGGCGGTTCAGGCAGCTATGCTCCCGCTCATGAACTATGGCGGCCGTGTTAATTTCTTCGGCGGCGTACCGGCAGCGAAGCAGCCTGTACCGATCGATACGAATCTTGTGCATTATAAGGAACTATTCCTGACGGGCTCGACGCGCGCAAGTATTTGCCAGTTCAGACAGACGCTTGATTTTGTCTCGGAGGGCTTGATCGATATCAAGAGCATTATTACAGGACATTATGATATTAAAGACATTCTGACAGCGTTTGATAACGCAAAAGCGGCAAAAGGGCTTAAGAATGTCATAACATTCGGATAAAAAGGGATGGCTTCTGATGGGTGAATTCGTAAGGACCGTAACGGGAGATGTTGCTCCGGATACATTAGGACATTGTCAGTGTCATGAACACATTTTTTTGGAAATGGACAGATCCTATGAAGTGTCTCCGGTGTTATATATGGACGACTACGACAAGTCTCTCGCGGAGCTGCGGGAGTATCGTGCAGCGGGCGGCGGAACGATTGTCGATGCACAGCCTGTGCTTGGCGGCCGCATGGCGGAGCTTCTCGAAAGGGCTTCTGTGGAGAGCGGTGTAAAGATCATAGCGTCGACAGGATTCCATAAAACGATATTCTATTATGAAGACAGCTATCTTTTCTATAAAAATGAGGATGAGATCGCACGGCTTTATATAGAAGAAATCGAAGAGGGAATGTTCTCGTCGAAGCAGACGGGTGCACAGCGGCTTGCTTGCCGGGCCGGACAGATCAAGACGGCGATCGACAAAAATGGAATACACGCCGACGAGACCTATGAAAAGCTGTTTGCCGCCGCTGCTGATGCGGCTCTGGCTACTGGCGTACCGGTCATGGTACATATCGAACAGGAAGCAGATGCGCTCCATGTTGTGGATTTTTTCGCAAAAAGAGGCCTGCCGCCGCAGCACTTGATTTTATGCCATCTTGACCGGGCAAGATATGATTTCGATTACCATAAGGATTGTGCACAGACGGGTGCTTTTATGGAATACGATACGATCCACCGGCTGAAATATCATGATGATGTAAAAGAAGCGGAGCTTATTGCGTTCATGCTGGAAAGCGGCTTTGAAGAACAGTTGCTGCTGGGGCTCGATACAACGAACGCGCGCCTGCGCAGTTATGGCGCAGCGGATATGGGACTCGATTTCATCCTGAAGACTTTTGTTCCTTTTGCGGAGGAACGGGGAATCAGCAGACAAATGATGCATAAGATGCTTGTTGCGAATCCGCCGCAGGCATTAAAAATAAAAAGGAGTGTGTAAAATGTTTAATTTCGAACCTGCAACGCAGCCAACAATGTACTTCATTGGGGTAACGACGGGAAAGTCTTCCATCATGAAGGTATTTCCGGAGTGGGCAAAGGCTCTTGGCCTGAAGGACACGGTCATGAAAGGGATCGACATCGAGATCCACGCAGAGCCTGAAAAATACAGAAAGGTCGTCGAGTTCATCAAAAACGATCCGCTTTCCTATGGCGCTCTCGTAACGACGCACAAGATCGATCTTTACAATGCGACGAAAGATATGTTTGAATATCTTGACCCGTATGCGCAGAAATTTGGCGAGCTTTCTTCCATCTCAAAGCGCGGCGACAAGCTGTGCGGGCACGCAAAGGACCCGATCTCAAGCGGTCTTGCGCTGGAGGAATTTGTTCCTAAAAATTATTGGAAAGACCATCCGGAATCGGGCGTATTCATTATGGGCGCAGGCGGCAGTGCGATTTCTATGTGCTCCTATTTTATGCGTCCGGAGTTTGAGGGGAATTATCCGTCCGAGATTGTGATCGGGAACCGTTCCAAGCCGAGGCTGGACGAGATAGAAGCGATCAACAAGACGCTCAATCCGGGTAGCGTAAAATGCTCTTATTATCTTACGCCTGAACCGGGCCAGAACGATGAGGTTTTGGAAAAAATGGGTAAGGGTTCCCTGATCATCAATGCGACGGGGCTTGGAAAAGACAGACCGGGCAGCCCGCTTACCGATGCGGCGCAGTTCCCTGAAAATGCATTGGTATGGGAAATCAACTATCGCGGAGATCTTCTTTTCATGCATCAGGCGGAAGCGCAGGCAAAAGAAAAGAATCTCCATGTGGAAGACGGTTGGAAATATTTCATTTATGGATGGACACAGGTGATTTCGGAAGTATTCGATATTCCGATCGAGGGAGCCGTTCTGGACGAACTCGATAAGATTGCTGCTAAATTTAACCAGAGATAAATTGAAAACAGTTCAGGTTCCGCTTTTCCTATCGGAAAGCGGAACCTTGATGCGTAAAATACGGAATTGCCGGACCGACCGGCAAATGGTTATTAAGGAGGATTTCAAAATGGCAAACGAAGGAAAATTCGATTGGCTCCGCGGCTTTACATGTGATTATGACCTTATAAGTGGTCTTTCCAAAACAGCGGAAAGCACAAAACGGTATCTTTCCCAGATGAAAGGGATGTATGCGGACGATGCAGCATTCGACAAAATGCTTGCAGGCGGCGAGGATCCGCTCGTATATGAATTTTACGAAATGGGCGCGCCTGAGCATCCCGGCGATCTTGCTTTTGGTACGAGCATTACTTATCCGGGTAAGGTAGGCGACGAATATTTCATGACGAAAGGCCATTTCCATACGATTCTCGATACGGGAGAAGTATATTATTGCTTAAGCGGGCACGGTTATATGCTGTTGGAAAGCCCGGAGGGCGATTGGTCCCTGCAGGAGATGACGCCGGGAGAGGCTGTTTACGTACCTAAGAGATATGCTCATAGAAGCATCAATATCGGCGACACGCCGTTGGTCACGTTCTTTGTATTCCGTGGAGATGCAGGACACGATTATGGCACGATCGAGACGAAAGGCTATAGGAATCTTGTAGTTGAGAAAGACGGAAAGGCAGTCGCAGTTCCGAATCCTAAGTGGGGTGAATGAGCATGAAGATCCTTGTGACGCCTACTTCTTTTCTAAAACCGGAAAATGCGGCAGCAAAGGCAAAGCTCGAGCTGTTCGCGGATGAGGTCGTTTATAATGATTTAGGGCGGCCGCTGCAGGCTGACGAGATTTTAGAACGGTTAGACGGAGTCGACGGTTATGTGGCAGGGCTCGATTATATCACGGCAGACGTTCTCGAAAAGGCGCCCGCTTCTCTGAAAGTGATTTCACGCTATGGCGCGGGGGTAGACCGCGTTGATATGGCTGCGGCGACGGCAAAGGGAATCAAGGTGACCAATACGCCGGGTACGAATTCTGTTGCTGTTTGCGAGCTTGCTTTTGCATTGATGCTGTGCGCGGCGCGAAATGTTCCGAAGCTTCACACTGCAGTAGAAAAAGGCGAATGGCCGCGCAGCCAAGGAATCGAGCTCAGAGGCAAGACGCTCGGCATCGTCGGCATGGGAGCGATCGGTAAAAATCTTGCAATAAGAGCAAAGGCGTTCGGAATGACTGTAAACGCATACGATCCTTATTTTGATGAAGCTTTTGCAAAGGAAAATGGAATTGGAAGATTGGAGCTTGATGAAGTGCTGACCACATCGGACTTCATTTCTCTGCATGTTCCGCTTAATGATTCCACCCGTCATATGATCGATGCAGAGAAAATCGCTGAGATGAAAGACGGTGCGATCGTAATCAACACGGCGCGCGGCGGGATTATTGATGAGCAGGCGGCTGCGGAGGCAGTAAAGAGTGGTAAGCTTGGCGGATTGGGACTCGATGCGTTCGAACAGGAGCCGCTGATCGATTCTCCGCTGAAAGGCCTTGACAATGTCATCTTCACGCCTCATACAGGCGCACATACAGCGGAAGCGGTAAGCGGAATGGGAAGTATGGCGGTTGATAATGTGATCGCAGTTCTCTCGGGCAAAGAATGCCCGCATGTTCTGAATAAATAGGTAGGTAAATAGTATGGAAAAATTAGAAGTATTGAGAAGATTGGAAGAATGCGGCGTTGTTGCGGTCGTACGCGGCAACAGCGAAGAAGAGGTCATGAAGATCATCGATGCCTGCATTGCGGGCGGAATCATTGGAATCGAAGTTACTTTCACGGTTCCGGGCGCCGCGGATATCATCAAGGCGCTTGCAAAGCGTTATGACCCGAAAGATGTCTTGATCGGTGCAGGTACAGTTCTTGATCCGGAGACGGCGCGGGCGGCGATCCTTGCGGGAGCGCAATTTGTTGTTTCTCCGTGCCTCAACGCAGAGACGGTAAAAATGTGCCTGCGGTATCAGATAGCATGCATGCCGGGCGCGATGACAATCAAAGAAACCGTCGATTGCCTCGAAGCGGGGGCGGATATCGTAAAGCTGTTCCCGGGAAATCTGGCTGGTCCTAAAATGATCAAAAATATCAAAGGGCCGCTGCCGCAGGTCCGCATCATGCCTACAGGCGGTGTGAATGCCGAAAATGCAGGCGAATGGATCAAGGCTGGTGCCGTCGCGGTAGGAGCAGGCGGAGACTTGACTGCCGGTGCAAAGACAGGCGACTATGAATCGATCACGCGGATCGCAAAAGAAATGGTCGCGGCAGTGCACGAAGCACGCAAATAAATTTTGTTGGGAAAGAAGAAGATTGCGAGAGGTTCTGAAGAACTCTCGCAATCTTTGCTTTATCGGGAAAATAATGTACGTACATTCTGTCAAAAAAAACAGCATGATTTTACAGGATTTTTGTTGACTTACGCTTCCTTTTGGTATATGATAGAACCATAAACAGACACAAAACAACTAAAAACAACATTTTCAAAAATGTGTTACAGAATAAAAGCTTGATTAAGTTTGTAAAATACACGAAAAATGAATGGGAGGTAACGAGATGAAGTTAGGATTCTTTGCGGCAAACTATGCGCACCTGAGCTTGGAAGAAGTAGCGAAGATCATGTGTGAGCATGGGTATGAGATGATGGAGATCCCGGCGTATATAGGGAACGGGCAGTTCGACTGCGACGAGATCCTGAAGGGGAACAATGCGGAAAAGCTGAAGAAGATGCTGTCGGGCTATGGGATCACGATCTCGGCGCTGTCGAACCATGCGGATTCGCTGCTGATATTGGGGCCGTGGGGAGAAGACACGGACGGGCTGTATAAAGGCACGAAGGAAGAAAAGATCAAATATGGAACAGAGAGCCTGCTGAAGACGGCGCAGGCGGCGAATGCGCTTGGAGTGCCGGTGGTGAACGGATTCACGGGAGTAACGAACTGGGGAAGATATTTCCCGTTTCCGTGCCCGCAGGGCTGGGAGATGATGGAGCGCGATTTTGTAAAATACTTCACGCCGATACTGGATAAGTTCAAGGAATATGGGGTGAAGTTCGCAGTAGAGCCGCATCCGAACAACTTTATCTATGATATCCACACGGCGAAGAGAGCGATCGAGCTGGTAGACGGACATCCGTGCCTGGGGTTCAACATGGACCCGGCGAACCTGATCTATCTGGGGCTGCGGATCGAGAACTTCGTGGACGAGCTTGGGGACAGGATCTTCCACGTACATGCGAAGGACGGAGAGATCGTGGAGCACAACATCCAGTATGGCGGGATCCTGATGCAGGGAGACTGGCAGAGGATAGACAGGACGTTCCGGTTCCGGATACCGGGCTGGGGGAGCGTACCGTGGAAGAAAGTGATCACGGAGCTGTCGTTGGTAGGGTATGATTATGTATTGAGTTATGAGCATGAAGATGTGACGATGAGCGTAGGAGACGGAGTCGAGAAAGTATCGGCGTTCCTGAAGCCGCTGATCATCAAGGCGCCGTATGAGGGCAGACGGGATAAGATATTCAACAATCCCTGCGAGAAATAAGTGATTTTGCTATTAGGAGGTAAATGAAAATGGCAAGAATGATGAAAGCACAGGTTGTAGAATCACCAAACAATATGGTTCTGAAGGAAGTACCGGTTCCTGAGATAAACGATGATGAAGTACTGATCAAAGTGAAATACTGCGGTATCTGTGGTTCCGATTGGAGTATTTTTACCGGAAAATATGCTGCGGATCAACTGCCGTTGATTACAGGGCATGAAATTTTCGGCGTGATCGAAGAGGTGGGCAAAAACGCAAGGGGGATCAAAAAGGGTGACCGTGTAGCAGTGGATATCTGTCTTACCTGTGGAACATGCTATTTCTGCCGTCGCGGCGACGGACTTCTCTGTGAATCCTTTACACAGCTTGGTATCCATACGGATGGAGGATTCGCTGAGTATGTAAAAGCTCCATGGAAAAATATCTACCATATCCCGGACAGTATGGATGATTACACGGCAACCTTTGTGGAGCCTTTGACGGCAACGCTGCAGGCGAGCAAGAAAATGGACGCCAAGATCGGTTCATCCTGCGTCGTGATCGGCTGCGGACTCGGTGTGATTCATGCGTTGCTCGCAAAGCTGCGCGGCTGCGCACCGGTCATTCTGGTGGGAGACAGTGAGCTGCGCCTGAATATGGCAAAAGAAATGGGGATCGATTACACAATCAATATCAAGGAAGTTGACGATCCGGTAGCGGAAGTGAAAAAATTGACGGGCGGAGTCGGAGCAGATTATGCAATTGAGGCAGTCGGCCATCACAGCACATATGAGCAAGCCTTTGCAATGCTGCGCCGCGGCGGCAAGCTTGAAGCGTTCGGCGTATGTGCGACGGATGACATGGCTTCACTCTCCCCGTATGAGTTTGTTCTTGGAGAGAAGAAAGTCAGCGGCTCCTGCGCAGGTATCGGCAACGACTGGGGCGATGCGATTCGTTTGCTTGAATATCACCGGATCGACCCGAAGCCGATGATCTCTATGGTCGTTCCGCTCGAAGAGCTGGAAGATGCGCTGAAAGAGCTGCGTACCAATCCGAACCTGTTCAAGGTTCTTGTTTCTCCGGAGATCAAGGAACGGGTGGTATTTTAAGCATGAAAATACAAGGGGTAAACCATATCGGCATTAATGTAAGCGATATGGATAAGGCGCTCCACTTTTATCGTGATCTGCTGAAGCTTCCGGTGCTGCAGGAAAAAATTGAAAATGGCGAGAGTGACGTCTATTATTTGCAGTTGGGAGAGCACTCCCGGATAGAGCTTTTTGATTATCGCGGAAAAAGCCGGAAAAAAGAAATCACAGAGAGCGATCTTGGTTACCGGCATCTTGCGATCGGAGTCGATGATGTGGACGAATGGGCAGCTTATTTAAAAGATAACGGCGTGCCGATCTGCTATGGCCCGGAGAGCCTTGCGCACTTGAATGCGCGTGTTCTTTTGATCGAAGATCCAGACGGAACAGAGATCGAGATTTGTGCAAAATTGTAAGCAATAAAAAAGCCGCTGAAAACAGCGGCTTTTTTTTGTCAAATCCATTGATTTATTTGCGCTTTATGTTACAATAAAAATATATTTATATCAAATATTGTTTTTTGTTAGTTTTTTAGTATAAAAATATTATCGGTTTTTGTCGTTTTGTGTAGATTGCATTAGCACTTAGTGCTATAATAGGGAATGGGAAAATAATAGAATCATTTGAAATGAATTCTCGGAAAAGAGAAGATTGAGGAGGTTAACCTGTTATGATGAAAGCACGTCTGGTGCCGCTTTATTTTGATGCGGCCAACGAAAGAGAACGGGGAGAGTTTAAGGAACAGCTCGGTCGTTTGAAAGAAATGTATGGAGATGTTGCGGAATTTCTGGAGCCTGTCTGTGTAGGCGAGCAATTGCCGGATGCGGATGCGGTCGTATTTCCGCAGTTGATCGGCGCAGCTTTTAAAGAAAGCGAGAGCTTGAAAAAATATAATAAGCCGATGATTGTTCTGACCTCAAAGTTCGGTACAGTAGAGATGTGGGACTGGGAGATCGTATATTACCTTCGCCAGAAAGGTATGAATGTGTTCTCGCCCTATAATATTGAGCTTGCAAAAGTCGTAATTCGTGCAATCGCGGCTAAAGAACAGCTCAAACAGGGCGTAAAATTCCTGATGTTTCAGGATACGCCGGGCGAAGGCATGCAGGCTTATATTTTTAAGCGCTTCTATTGGTGGGAAGACGAAGCAACACAGACGATGGCCGACACGTTTGGTATGAAGCTGATCCATAAGAGCTGGAAAAAGCTAGCCGAGGATGCGAAAGCGATATCGGATGATGAGGCGCGCAAGATAAGCGCCGACTGGGATATCAATAAAGCGGAAGACCTTACGGAAAAGGCCTTTCTTTCCGCAGTAAAGCTGTATATCGCGGCGAAAGCGGAGTGTGAAAAGGAAGGCAACGTAGTAGGTATTGGCTGTAACTGTCTGAATGAAAGCTTCTATTCTGACAGCACGCCGTGTCTGGCATGGAACATGCTGTTTGAACGCGACGGGATCATTTTTGCCTGCGAGGGAGATACGCTGACGCTCCTGTCCAATTATATGATTTATCAGTCGCTGAAAGCGCCGTTCATGATGAGCAATGTATATCCGTTCCTTGTGGGCATGGCCGCGCTTGCGCATGAAAAAATAGATAAATTCCCGGATATTGAAGACCCGGATAATCATGCTTTGGTCGTTCATTGCGGATATTTCGGCCTCGTCGCGCGGCAGTTCTGTTCACGGTGGATCCTCCGGCCAAAGGCTCTTGAGATCGTAGACGACAATGCGGTCGTTGTCGATTGCGAGCTGCCGAAAGGACCGGCAACGCTGGCTAAGGTTGCAGCAGATATGAAGCATATCGTTATCATTGAAGCTGAGATCGAAGACTATGTACAGTATCCGGGCAGTGATTGCCGCAACGGTGCGCTTATTCGTTATAAAGACGGGCATAAGGTGATGGAGAGTCTGAGTTCACACCATGCCATTGTAATGTCGGGCAATTGGAAAGTGGAATTGCTCCAGATGGCAAAAGTATTTGGCTTGGAACCGACGGTTTTATAAAAAATAAACACAGAATATAGGAAAAGGAGGAATAAACTATGAAAATAGGTATTGATAGCTATTGCTATCATAGATTTTTGGGAGAAGTGTATGACGATCAGGAGGCTCCGAAAAAGAATATGACGATGGAAGACTTCCTGCGCCGGGCCAAAGAGCTTGACGTAGACGGAGTGTCGCTTGAGTCCTGTTTTTTCCCGAGCTTTGACGAGGCGTATTTGGCTGATTTGAAAGCACAGCTTGACGAATACGGATTCGACCGGGTATTTGCGTGGGGACATCCCGACGGTCTCGAACGCGGCGGAAATCCGCAGGCGTTTGAAGAAATGAAAAAGCTGATCCCGTGCACCAGAATGATCGGTGCAGATACGATGCGCGTTACAGGTTCAAGCCTTATGTTCCGTCATGAGGATCACGGTCCGCAGGTAAAAGCGCTTATTAAACAGTTTAAGGAAGCTGTTAAGATCGCGGAGGACAACGGGGTAAAGATGGCCGTTGAAAATCATATCGACTTTACGGCAGATGAAATTTATCAGATTCTGGAGGGGGTTGATTCTCCGAACTTTGGCGTGAATTTTGATACGGGCAACTTCCTGCGGCTGCTTGACGATCCGATTGCAGGTATGGAGAAGCTGGCTCCCTACGTATTTGCAACACATATCAAGGACCTCAAGATCGAGCCTACCGCAAACCCCACCGATTGGTTCTTCTTTGCCGGCGTTCCGGTAGGGATGGGGCTGATCGATAACCAAAAGTTGGCGGAGATTCTCCATAAAAATGGCTACAAGGGCTTCCTTGCCGTAGAAATAGACCATCCGCATAGCGATTGGGCTGGCTTTGAGGACGAAGCAGTCGGCATCAGCGTAAAGAACCTTCGCAAGATAGGCGATTCGCTCAAATAAGAAAAGGAGAATAAACTGTTTATGAAAAAGAAGTTGAATATTGCCTTGATGGGCAGCGGCTTTATGGGAAAAGCACATAGCTTTGCGTGGACGTTGGTAAACAAATTTTTTGATGTTCCGTATGAACCGGTGCTGAAAGTGAATTTTGGTACGGATGAAGACATCACAAGAGAATTTGCAGAAAAATGGGGATGGGAAGAAATCTCCATGAATTGGGAAGAAGTAATCAACCGTGATGACATCGACATCGTAGATATCGTTACGCCGACCTATATCCATAAGGATATGGCAGTGGCTGCAGCAAAAGCGGGAAAGCATATTTTCTGCGAAAAGCCATGCGCAGTCAATTATGCACAAACGAAAGAAATGGCGGAGGCTGCCGATAAGGCGGGGGTTGTGAACTATCTGAACCATAACTACCGCAGGGTTCCGGCCGTTGCTTTCGCAAAGCAAATGATCGAAGAAGGAAAACTGGGAACGATTTATCACTATCGGGGCGCATATCTGCAGGATTGGGTCATGGATCCGAACTTCCCGCTTACATGGCACTTTAAGAAAGACCTTTGCGGCGGCGGTCCTCTGTTTGACTTGAGTTCGCACTCTGTAGACCTTGCGCGCTATTTGATCGGTGAGATAGACGCAGTCACGGCAGTCAATAAGACGTTTATTGAGGAACGGCCATTGCCGGGAAAACGTGCTGCAACCTTTACGGCGGGCGGAGAAGTAAATAGTGAAAAGGGGAAAGTTGAAGTAGAGGACGCAAGCTTTATGATCGCGGAGTTCGAGAACGGCGCTCTGGGTTCGTTTGAATCGACAAGATTTGCATCCGGACGGAAAAACTATAATACATTTGAGATTTACGGAAGCAAGGGCGCGCTTACATTCAATTTTGAGCGCATGAACGAGCTTCAGTATTTGAATTTAGATGATCCGGCTGACGAGCAAGGCTTCAAAACGATCCTTGTAACAAATATGACGCATCCTTATGCGGCATGGTGGGCGGCAGGACATGTGATTGGTTATGAAAATACGTTTGTTCACGCCGTAGCAGATTTCCTGAAGGCAGTAGAAAAGAACGAGACGATCGAGCCGAACTTCCACGATGGAGAGAAGATCATCCGTACGCTCGAGGCGGCGGCTCTTTCCAGCGATGAGAAACGGCGCGTTGAGGTTTCCGAAATCAAATAAAAGATAGGTAGGAAACGTAAAAAAGACGCATAGGGGAAACGATGATCCTTACACTCCGTTATCCTTTTCCCATGCGTCTTTTTGTTGTGTTTTGAACACAGGCGCTCTTTTTCGGGAAATAAGAGCGCCTGCACAGTGCAAGAAAAATACTTATTCCGCAATATCAAGCGCGTATAGCCGGTCGCCGATTTTTGCGAGATAATCGGACGTTTCCTTATAGACGCCCAAAATCTTGTTATATTCGGCCTGCGCCTCCGGCTGTACACGGCTGATGCTTTCGATTTTGTGGATATGGTCGATAGGAGAAAAATCCTTCCACATCCCGCAGCCTACTGCTGCAATAGCTGCCGCACCAAGCGACCCGGCTTCCTGTCCGACGTTGGTCTTAACGACACTCATTCCATAAATATTCGCAAACATTTGCAGCCAGAGAGGGCTGTTTGCGCCGCCGCCTACAAAAAGTATTTCGTCCTGAAGCGTTGTCATTGTTTTCATATAGTCAAGCGCGATCCTCAAGGCAAGAGCAATACCCTCCATGGCTGAACGAATCAAATCAGCCTGCGTATGCTTCAGATCGAGACCAACATAGGCTCCGCGGATATTAGGCGTAAGATCGGCGCCAGTACCGCCGGCAAGACTTGGATTGAATAACAGCTTGTGCGCTCCAATAGGAGACTGTGCAGCAAGTTCGTTCATAACGACATAGGGATCCTTTGTGCCGGCGTTTTGCATAATATCCTTGCAAAGCTGGTTACGCACCCATTGGAAAGAGGAACCGGCCGAAAAAATCGAAGTTGCCGAAACAAATAGGCCGGGAATACAATGAGCGAACACAAAGGGGGACAGCTTTGTATCCAAGATAGGCTCGTGACTGGAAACGACATTCCATGCGGAAGAACCGAGAGATACATAAGCCCGTCCATCTGAGATGCAGCGGCCGCCAAGCGCCATACACGAGTTATCCACGCCGCCGCATGCGACCTTAACGTCCATAGGAAGTCCGATTTCTTCTGAAGCCTCTTTCGTTAAGGTGCCGATGATCTCGGTGGAAGGAACGATCTTCGGGAAGATATCGGAAGGAAGCCCCATTTCTTTCATATAGCGTTCGTCATAACAGCCTTTTTTCAAATCGTAAAACCCAATACCGGAGGCATAAGAATGATCGGTAAACATTTTTCCGGTCAAAAGATAATTGATATAATCTTTCGTTCCTAAAACAGTTGCGATCCTGCGAAACATTTCCGGCTCATTTTTTCGGTACCACATCAGCTTGAAAGCCGAATATAAGTGGCTCGGAAAACCGTTGCCCGTCATCATATACCAGTCATCTTTGCTGTGAGAAGCGAAAAATTCATCTGCCTCTTTCTGGGCGCGTGTATCCGACCAAATCGGCGCCGTCTCCCGAAGCAAATTACCGTCTTTGTCTACAGGAACTACACCGAGGCTATGCCCTGAAATCGCAAGGCCCTCAATTTCGTTTTTATCAGCCTTTGACGATTCGAGCAGGCGTTTCGTGCTGACACAAATGGATTTCCACCAGTCCGCGGGCCGTTGTTCGTGCCAACCGACATGAGGATAAAGGGTGTCGTAAGGTTCGAACGATGATGCGAGAGAAAGACCATCGGCAGTATAAAGAGACGCCTTAATGCCGCCTGTTCCGAAATCATACGCGATAATATACTGTTTCATGAGATAGCTCCATTCAAAATAATGTTGTTGCGATAAGTTTATTATAATCAATCAGGTTAGGGGTTTCAATAGAAAAATGAAAATATTTTTTCAAAAAAAGTTATTTTTTCAAATTTGAAACGGGCAAAAGCCAACACACTTTTTGCAGTTGTTTTTTAGGTATTCAAATTTCACATGAGACTGTTTCTAACATTATAAAGTGTTGACTTCAACCTCTTTTTGGTATATGATAGAACCGTAAACAAACAGAAAACAACTAAAAACAACATTTTCAAAAGAGGTAAAAATTTTCAAGTTTAAGAGGGAGAAGCGCATGATAAATACAGTTACTTTGAATCCGGCAATGGATGAGATCCTCTATATTGAATCCTTTCAGGAAAATTGTATGAATCGTATTCAAAAAAAAGAAAAATGTCTTGGCGGCAAGGGAACGCATCTTGCTTACAATTTCTCGCTTTTAGGCGTACCCAACCGTACGTTTGGTGTCTCTTTCGGTCTGCGGGGACAGGAAGTAATAGACGTTTTGAAAGAGTCGGGAGCAGATACGCACTACCTTTGGTATGAGACGCCCGAAACGCGTACCAATTATCTTATTGTGGATAAAGAAAGGAACTGTACTTTTCTTGGAGGGAAAGGGGAGGTGCTTACCCGCGAGATCACGGAAAAGCTTCTTGCCCTAATGGAGTCTCAGATGGAAGAGGGAGATACGCTCATCATCGCGGGAGATGCCTCGAATGTAGAAGACAAGGATGTCCAGAAAAAGCTGCTTGAAATTGCAAAGAAAATGGGACTCAAGCTCTATTTGGACAGCTCCGGCGCTTTTATGAAAGAGGGCATGAAATATCATCCGCAGCTTATCAAACCTAATCTCGAGGAACTGTCCGAGCTTGTAGGGAGAGAGCTAAAAAATGCAGACGACGTGGTAGGAGCACTTGACGAGATCCCGGATATCCCGGTCGTTATGGTATCGATGGGGGGAGACGGCTGGGTGTTCCGTTATGAAGGAAGGATCTACCGTGGCTATGGACTGAAAGTTCAGGTGGGCAACACAGCCGGATGCGGAGATGCGCTTTTGACAGGACTTATTTATGGTCTTGAGTGCAATCCCATGCCCGTAATGGATATGCTTGCCTATGCAACGGCGCTTTCTGCAACCTGCGCGGCAAGCAATCAAACGGTTGGTTTTGATATTGAAAAAGCTAAGGAATGGATGAAAGACGTTAAGATCGACGTGATTCGTTAGAGCCTGTTTTATCATGAGTAAGATCCGGCAATGCCGGAAATATAAAGTTTATACTGGGAGGCAAATAAAATGGCAGAATTATCTTATATGAAACAGAGAATGGAAATGCTTGAGATCATCGAGTTCTTGTATGACCGCAAGCTTACCAATGCAGCCGGAGGCAATCTTTCCGAGCGTGTCGAGGAGAACCGTGTGCTGATCACGCCGACGATGATGTCTGAGCATCACAGATGCCGTCTAAAGCCGGAGGATTTGATGATAATCGACTATGACTGCAATATTATCGAGGGCCCGGATAAGCTTTCACGTGAAAGCAGAATGCACACAATGCTTTTGAGAAATTTCCCTGAGTTCGGCGCGGTGATTCATGCCCATCCGCAGTATTCGATGTGCTTTGCTGCATTCAGCCAACCGATTCCGTCTGTAACGGAAGCGACGATGAAAATGGGAGACTGCGGCGTTATCCATCAGGCATGGGCATATTCGGAGGAATTAGCGATTCGCACCAACGAGTATTTTATGAACAATCGTGAGCGTGCGCAGAAGATGGGGCTTGAGGGCATCCTTCCGCAGCATGGTATCGTTGCCGCGGCTCCGACGCTCAATAAAGCGTTCAGTATCGTAGAACGTGTTGAGTATGACGCGATGGCAAATATTTTCAAGCCCTTTGTTTATGCAGCTCAGGAGAACTTACACAAATGAAAACAAACGGACTCGCACTGGCGGTCGATCTCGGCGCTTCGGGCGGCAAGCTTTTCGTTGGTGAATTAAAGGACGGGAAAGCGGAAATTTACCCGGTGCATAAATTCAAGAATAAAATCGTGCTTGCACAAGGAAAAGCCTATTGGGATTTCCTGCGTATCTTTGATGAAATCAAAATGGGCTATGCCCATGCGCAGCGGGAATTTGACGGACGGATCACTTCGCTCGCGATCGATTCGTGGTGTAATGACTACGCACTTCTTTCCGAGCATGGAACGATGATCGGTTCCCCGAGAAATTATCGTGATAGCCGCACATTTGGTTGGGTAGAGCGCTCTTTTGGGCTAATGCCGCAGTATGAGGTCTACAGGCGTACAGGCCAGCAGTTTCAGAGATTTGAGACAAGCTATCATCTGCTTGCGGAAAAAGAACAGGACCCTGATATCCTTGGAATTGCAAAAGAACTGATTTTCATACCGGATTATCTTGCGCATCTGCTCGGTGCGAAAAAGTATTCGGAGTATACGATTGCAAGCGTATCGAATCTATATAATCTCGTGCGAAACGAATGGGATAGGGAGATACTTGATGCATACGGTCTGCCGCAAAAGATTTTTATGCCCATCGTATACGCGGGAGAGAAAGTAGGAGAGATCGCGAAAGATGTGACGGATGAATTGCAGACTCCGTCTGCGGAGATTTATGCGGTTGGCTCACACGATACGGCTTCCGCCGTCGTAGCGGCGCCCGCGGCAGATGATGAAGAATTCCTCTTTATTTCAAGCGGCACATGGTCGCTTGTAGGAGCAGAGCTTCGCCATCCTATTATGACAGAGGAAAGCATGCGGCTTGGCTTCGGAAATGAAGGCGGAGTGATGCGCAGAAACCGTTTTATCTGCAATGTAATGGGGCTCTGGATCCTTCAGGAATGCGTTCGCATGTGGAATCTTCAGGGAAAAGCTTACGATTTCGCAGGACTTGCGGAGGAAGCAAGCAAAATCGTCGGCTGCGACATGGTATTTATCGATCCAGATGACGAGCGTTTGTTTGAACCCGCCAATATGCCTGAGGTCGTAGCGCAGATGATAAAAGAGAAAGGATATACGCCGCGCAGCGATATTGAAATCGTGCGGATCGTGACGCAAAGCCTTGCTTGCAAATACCGGTATGTTGTCGATAATATCGAATATCTGACAGGCAAGAAGTTTCCATGTCTGCATATTATTGGCGGAGGAAGTCAGAATGTTTTTTTAAACCAGCTGACAGCAAATTATCTGCATAAGCCGGTCAAAACAGGGCCCGCCGATGCGACGGGAATCGGAAATATTCTTACCCAGTGGATCGGACGCGGTATTCTCAAGGATTTGAAGGAAGCGAGAGAGATTTGTGCCGCCTCATGTGATATTCGAACGTATCAGCCAGTTGGTGATGAAGCGTTTGAAAGACATTATCAAAAGTTTCTGAAAGACATTAAAAAGGCATAGAAGATCGGTAAAACGGCTCCTAAAGAGCCGTTTTTTCGTATAAAAACAGATTGCTTTCACACAGCATTCACATTATCAGGGTAGAATATGGAAAAAATAGGAGGGTGGCAGTGCAATGTATAAAATATTGGTTGTTGATGATGAAGAGAATATCCGCTCCCTGATTCGCAAATATGCAGAATTTGAGGGCTATGAAGTAGATGAAGCGAAAGACGGTATGGAAGCGGTAGAAAAATGTCGTGCGCACGGTTATGATTTTATCATTATGGATATCATGATGCCGGAGCTTGACGGCTTTTCGGCATGCAGCAAGATTCGGGAAGAGAAGGATATCCCGGTCCTGATGCTTTCTGCGCGCGGAGAAGAATATGACCGGATACATGGGTTTGAGCTCGGCATCGACGATTATGTAGTAAAGCCGTTTTCGCCGAAGGAGCTTATGATGCGTGTAAATGCGATCCTGCAGCGTTCACGGAGAAATGGTACGGAAAATGAAAAAATGACATTTGGAGGGCTTGTGATCGATACTTCGGCAATGCTCGTTTATGTAGACGGCGAAAAGGCGGAGCTTTCGCCTAAGGGATACGAGCTGCTGTATTATATGGCCAAAAATAAGGGAATAGCTCTTACGCGTGAAACCCTGATCACTGAAGTGTGGGGCTATGATTTTTACGGCGATGACAGGACGCTTGATACGCATATCAAGCTGTTGAGAAGTGCTTTGAAAGGATATAGAGATTATATTGTAACGCTTAGGGGAGTGGGATACCGTTTTGAAGCCTAATACGATGACCGCAAAATGGAAAATATTCTTCTATATTCTGATATTTGCAGCGGCCATGATCGTCCTTCTGTGGCTGTTCCAGATTGTATTTTTAGATGAATTCTATAAGGCGATCAAAAAAAATGAGATTGAAAATACAGCTCAGACCATATCGCAGAATATCGATCATGAAGATATCCAATCATTGATCGACCGGATCGGAGAACGCTTCGACATACATGCAGAGATCGCAGAAATGGATGGAACAGTTCTCTATTCGACGGAGACATTACCGGAGATTTCTCAAAGTGAGCTTGTCGGTATCGCGCAGCAGACGCAGGAGAACGGCGGGAGCATGATGGAGATCCTGCGGAGGGAAAATTTGCCGGATCCGACCTATAACGAACAAGCTTTCGTCGGAAAGAATATACCGCCGCGCGAGATGGAATTATTTGAGACACTGATCTATTCGCAGATCGCGGAGGTGCAGGACGGTTCACAGGTACTAATCATCCTCGCTTCCCGTATTACGCCTGTAGACGCTACTGTCGATACGTTGCGTGTTCAGCTCATCTATATTACGGTCATTTTGATTGGATGCGCCCTGTTGCTGGCGTTCCTGATTTCTAAATGGGTATCGCGGCCTATTGCAAGAATCAATAAAAGCGCCAAAAAGCTTGCACAGGCAGAATATCAGGTTCACTTCGATGATGGCGGTTACAGGGAGATTGCAGAGCTTGCCGATACGCTCAATTATGCGTCGCGTGAGCTTTCTAAAGTAGAGAAGCTGCGCAGAGAGCTTTTGGCAAACATTTCTCACGACCTCCGTACGCCTCTTACTATGATCATAGGCTATTCAGAGGTCATGCGGGATATACCGGGAGAAAATTCTCCCGAAAACATCCAGATCATTATAGACGAAGCAAAACGGCTTACAACGCTTGTAAATGATGCAATGGATATTTCAAAGCTGCAGGCAGGAGCACAGGAACTGCATGCTCATCGGTTCGACCTTACAGATATGGTGCGGCATATCACAGAACGTTATGTAAAGATGACAGAACAAGGAGGATATCATTTAAGTTTTCTGTATGACCGGGAAATTTTCGTAGAGGCGGATGAGGTAAAGATCGGGCAGGTCTTGTGTAATCTGCTCAATAATGCCATTAATTATGCGGGAAAGAACAAGAAGATCGTTATACGGCAGACAGCCGAAGCCGGAATGGTTACGGTCGCGGTCGAAGATAACGGTATTGGGATCGAAAAGGAACAGCTTGAATATATTTGGGATAGATATTGTAAGGTGGATAAAACGCATCGGAGGGCATCTATTGGAACCGGGCTTGGGCTTTCGATCGTAAAAGGGATTTTGGAATTACACCATGCCGGATATGGTGCGGAAAGTGAAGTTGGAAAGGGGAGCATTTTTTGGTTCAGGCTTCCTGAAGCTAAGGGATAAACACTATTTGAAAAAAGACGGCCCTTGCCGTCTTTTTTTGTTGCCTGAAATCGGCAATACTTAATATTTTTTTAAGATAACGGCGGTACATTGAATAAAAAAAGGGATTATTCTATAATTTGGAAGAGAAAAAAGAAAAGGAAAACAAAAATGAAAATTTGCATTGTGGAGGACAACCGGAAAATACGGGAAGAACTGGCGTCTTTTTTGCAGAAATACGGTTATTCAGTGTGTACGGTAGAAGAGTTTGATGGAGATATCGTGACTGCGATTATGGAGCAGGACGCGAACCTGCTTTTGCTCGACATCAATTTGCCGGCAGTAGACGGCTATTCTATCTGCCGTGAAATAAGGAAGCGGTCGGCGCTCCCCATCATTATTGTGACGAGCCGCAATACGGAAATGGATGAACTGATGAGCATGAATCTGGGGGCGGACGATTTTATCACGAAGCCTTATAATACACAGATTCTCCTTGCGCGAATCAATTCTGTCCTGAAACGGGCCTATCATACGGTCGATAAACTGGAATGCGGCCGTTTTGTTTTAAACCTTTCGAAAAGTATCGTGGAATATGATGGGCAGGAAATCGAACTTACCAAGAATGAACTGCGTATTTTGAATACATTGGGACAGAATGCGGGCAGTATCGTTTCGCGCGGGAAACTGATGACAGATTTATGGAGCAGCGACATGTTCGTAGACGAAAACACACTCAATGTGAATGTGAATCGGCTGCGCCGAAAATTGGAAGACGCCGGGCTCGCGGACGTGATCGAAACAAAACGAGGACAAGGATACTTGCTGAAATGAAACTGAAAGACTATCTAAAAGATAAAAGCCTGTTTCTTTTGGCAGATATATTGCTCGTGGCGGCGTTAGCACTCTTGTTTTATCTGCTTTCCGTAGGAACTATGGTCATCATTTTTTTCAGCGCGATCGTTTTGGCGTGCCTTCTTCTACCACTTATTATCGACTACGGCAGGCGAAGAAAATTTTATCATAGTCTGTTATCTTTATTCGACGCATTAGAAGAGAAAAATTTGATTGCAGAAGTTATGGAGCAACCGAATTTTAAGGAGGGGATCATCCTCTACGATATTCTAAAAGGCTCGAATAAAGCCATGCTGGAGGAAATCAAGCAATACCGCAAAGCACAGGAAGAATATCGCGGATATATAGAGATGTGGGTCCATGAAATCAAAACGCCGATTGCCTCTTCACGCCTTATGCTTGAAAATCATGAGGACATTCCCGGAGCGAAAGGGCTTTGCGAGGATTTGGATACGCTCGAAAATCTCGTTGAACAGGTTTTGTTCTATGCGCGCAGCAATGCGGTGGAAAAGGATTATATGGTGCGCAGGACAAATCTGAAAGACATCGTTTATGGCGCGGTACGCCGGAATGCGAATATCCTGATCGAGCAGAAAATACAAGTAGAGACTTTCGGCCTTGACCGCGAAGTGAATACGGATGGAAAATGGTTCGAATTTATACTCAACCAGATAATCGGTAATGCTATCAAATATGGCCGCCGGGAAGAACCTAAGATACAAATTTCTCTTCGCACAAAGCCAAATGCTGTATTGCTCGATGTTGCGGACAATGGGATCGGCATACCGTCGGAGGAAATAGGGCGGGTATTTGAAAAGGGATTCACTGGGACAAATGGACGGAAACAGGGAAAATCGACTGGAATGGGTCTTTATCTATGCGCAAGGCTGTGCGAAAAACTGGGACACGGTCTTAAAATTTCTTCCGAAAAAGGGCAAGGAACAACGGTAACGATCGTGTTTCCGGAAAGCTCCATGTTCCAGTAAAAACAGCTTGGCTGTTTTTGCCTGCTTACAAAACTGTAAGGAAGGTGTAAGACAGGAAGATAGGTGTTTCTGATCGCTTCATTTATAATAAAATCGCAGGCCAGAGAGAATCTGCCTGCCGAAATCCTATAAACGGAGAATGAAAATGAGCATCTATTGGGAGGTAAAGATGGAAACACTGCTGAAAGTCAGGAATGTCGAAAAAATATATGGAGGGAAGGGCAACCTTACTAAGGCGCTTGATGATGTGAACTTTGATGTTGGAAAGGGGGAATTTCTCGGAATAATGGGGCCGTCCGGGAGCGGAAAGACAACACTCCTGAATTGCATCTCTACGATCGATACGGTAACAAGCGGCCATATCACGATACACGATACCGACGTCACGATGTTGAAAGCCGGAAGCCTTGCGGAATTCAGAAGAAAGCAGCTTGGATTTATATTTCAGGATTTCAACCTGCTGGATACACTGTCAGGCTATGAAAATATCGCGCTTGCATTGACGATTTGCGGAGTAAGCTATGGAAAGATCAAGGAGCGTATCAAAAATATCGCAAAGACGCTGGAAATAAGCGACGTATTATATAAATATCCATGTGAGATGTCAGGCGGACAAAAGCAGCGTGTTGCAGCGGCACGGGCAATCATCACAAATCCATCACTGATTCTCGCGGACGAGCCGACAGGGGCGCTTGATTCCAAATCATCGCGTATGCTGCTTGAGAATTTTGTGGATATGAATCAAAAGCTTGGCGCCACGCTTTTGATGGTAACGCATGATGCGTTCGCGGCAAGCTATTGCAGCCGGATACTGTTTTTGCGCGACGGGAAAATATTCACGGAGCTGTTGCGCGGCACAGACAGCCGAAAAGATTTTTTCAGCAAAATAATAGAAGTGGTGTCTCTTCTGGGAGGTGACGTAGCCGATGCTGTGTAAATTAGCATTCCGAAACGTTCGTAAAAGCATCGGCGATTACACAGTATATTTTATTACGCTGATGTTTGCCGTTATGTTTTTCTATGCATTCAATTCCTTGGATGCACAGCAGGCAGTTATGGACCTGAATGAAAATAAGGAGACAGCCGCGCAGATGATGCTTCAGAGCATCGAGGTATTCTCGGTCTTTGTCGCAGTCGCATTGGCGATCTTGATTTTGTATGCAAATAATTTTCTGATCAAGCGCAGGAACAAAGAGCTTGGCATCTATCTGATACTTGGTATGGGAAAGGGACGCGTAGCCGGTATTTTGATGCTCGAGACGCTGCTTGTAGGGATCATTGCACTTGCAGCAGGACTTCTGTTGGGCGTTTTGTTCTCACAGGGAATGTCGCTTGTTACAGCAAAAATGTTTGAAGCGGAGTTAAAGGAATATGTATTTATTTTTTCACCGCGTGCCGCTGTACAGTCTGTGATCTACTTCGGAGTGATGTTCCTGTGCGTTATGGTGTTCAATGCCGTCCGAGTATCGAAGCAAAAGGTGATCAAGCTCCTCCATTCGGAAACCGAAAATGAAAAAGTGCTCAGTAAAAAGACAGGCGTATCCGTAGCACTTACGGCTGCCGGAATTGTACTGATCATCATAGCCTACTATCTGATCATAAAAGGCATGTTGATCATGTATCTTCCATTTGTTATGCTGTTTGGTATCCCGGGGACATTCCTTCTGTTTGCCGGTCTCTCCGGTTTTGTATATAAAATAGCGGCGCATAACAAAACAAGGTATTTCAAAGGCTTGAATCTGTTTGTAACGCGGCAGCTTACCAGTAAAATCAATTCTACACATACGTCGATGGCGCTCATCTGCCTGATGCTGTTTGTAACGATCGTGACATTAGGAGCGAGCTCCGGCGTTTCAGCAGCGGTCAATCAGGAAACGAACCGGGATATCCGGTTCGACGCAGAATATTTTGTATATACGGCAGATGCGGAAAACGCGGGCGGTGGCGTGGCAGCACTGGAGGCGTATGGAATACCGGTGAACGAATTCTATCAAAGGACGGCAGAATATACCCAGTATGACAGCGATGTGGATATTATGGAGCAGTTTGCAGACCATCTGGACATTGCTCAACTAAAGGAAATAGAAGGTAATATGAAAGGACGTGCCTATACCGGAGCTGTGAGCGTATCGGAATTCAATACTTTTCTCGATATGGTTGGAGACGAACCAATAGAAATCGGAGCAAATGAAGTCGGCGTCGTGACTTACAATGAAGCGATGGCAAAAGCATTGGAGAATTTTGCACAGGATGGAAATAAGATCGTTTCGAACGGCAGGGAATACAGCCTTGAAGCAAGCGATATCCGTATTGAAAATACGCGGATCATGGGTTCATCGTCAGTGTCGCCGATCATTCTTGTATATCCGGACGGAGATGTTTCAGGCTTCGAAATCAGAGACGTAATGGTCGACGGCGTTTATGTGGATAACGTCCCCAAAGAAGAGACGGAAGATGCCGTATGGGCGAAACAGAATGAATTACGCAAGGCAGCTCCGGAACGTCCGTTCAGTTATTTCACGACAGCGCTCACTTCGCAGGATTCCGGAATTGGCCTGCGCGTCACGATCTCGTTCGTAGGCATCTATTTAGGGATTACTTTTCTGGTTACTGCTGCGGTCATACTTGCTTTGCAGCAGCTTTCAGCGGCAAACGACAACCGGAAACGCTATGCGACGCTTCGAAAACTCGGAACGGAAGAAAAGCTGATCAACCGGTCGCTCTTAAAGCAGATTGCCATCTATTTCCTGATACCGCTGGCGGTGGCCGCGATCCACGCAATATTCGGAATACAGGGACTGATGAGTATGATCAATATGGTGTGGTATGAAAATGTCTATCAGGATGTATTTCTGGGATTGGCGCTGATTGCCGTGATTTATGGAATATACTTTATAATGACCTATATCAGCAGCAAGAAGATCATAAAAGAAAAGTGATAAACATCCATAGGTGATATGATACTTGTAAAGAAGGCGGGAGTATTTGCTTCCGCCTTCTTTGTGGATATGTGACATTGTAAGAATATCGTAAGGATTTCAACTACTTACCGTTAAGAAGTACGGTTTATAATTTTTTAAGTCAAATAAAAAAAGGAGTGAGCGAAGTGAAAAAGGTATTTTATGCGGCGATGGTATGGATGAGTGCTTTCCTGTTGGTCAGCGCAGGGCTGAATGAGACCGAAGCACTGAAGGTCATTCCGGATTATAGAAGAGCATAGAGAACAGGCATGGAGAAGTTGCTGAACGTTTCGGAGGTCGAGAAAATCTATGGCGGCCGCGGCAGGATTACAAAAGCACTTGGAGGGATCAGCTTCAATATAGCGCAAGGGGAATTGGTTGGGATCATGGGCCCATCCGGCAGCGGAAAGACAACGCTGCTGAACTGCATTTCAGCGATAGATACAGTAACGACGGGGCATATTTACATAGATGGAGTAGATATAACCAATCTAAAGAGAAATCAGACTGCGCAGTTCCGCAGAGAGCGGATTGGCTTTGTGTTTCAGGAATTTGAATTGATCGATACCTTGACGGCTTATGAAAATATTGCGGTCGCGTTGGCTATAGGAGGCAGAAACTATCCGGAACTTCGGACGCTTGTGATGCAGGCGGCGGATATGGTAGGGATAGGCGATATTCTGCAAAAATATCCGCAAGAGCTTTCGGGCGGGCAAAAGCAGCGCGTAGCGGCGGCGCGTGCGCTTGCCGTCCAGCCCTCCATAGTACTTGCGGACGAGCCGACGGGGGCGCTTGATTCACATGCCGCCAAAATGATTCTGGAGAGCTTTTCCAGAATCAATAGAAGGCTTGGCGTAACGATTCTGATGGTAACGCACGACGCCTATGCGGCGAGTTGGTGCAGCCGTATTTTATTTCTGCGCGATGGCATGATATTTTCAGAACTGAATAAAGGAAAGAATGACCGGAAAACGTTCTTTGAGCATATCATGGAGGTCGTATCTGTTTTAGGCGGGGATTCGGTGTGCGCAGGCTGATATCTGCTTTTTTCGGCCAACAGAATAGCTGCCGCTTTTTTCATATAAAATATTACAAAATTATAATGAAATATGCTATAATAAAGCAATGTCTTTTAAAGGAGCACTCATTATGGCAAAAAATATTCTGATCGTGGACGATGAGCCGACATTAGTCAAAGGCCTGCGTTTTAATCTGGAGCAGCAGGAAGGATATGCGATCGACGTTGCTTACGATGGGGAGGAAGCGCTGCAGGTGTTTGACCCTGAAAAGCATGACCTGATTCTTCTCGACCTGATGCTGCCTAAAATGGACGGAATGGAAGTCTGCCAGAAGATTCGCAGCGTATCGGACGTACCGATCATTATGCTCACCGCAAAGGGAGAGGATATGGATAAGATCATGGGGCTGGAGTTTGGCGCGGATGATTATATGACGAAGCCGTTCAACATGCTGGAGCTGAAAGCGCGTATTAAAACGATCCTGCGCAGGGCGGGGGCTCAAAAGCCGGCGGCAGATACGCAGACGATTCAAGTGAAGGATATGAAAGTGAACTTGATCAACCGCAGTGTGGAGATCAATGGAGAGGATATCAATTTGACGGCCAAGGAGTTTGATCTTCTCAACCTCTTTATTACGAACCGTGGAAAGGTATTCGACCGGAATACGCTGCTCGAGCTTGTATGGAAGCATCAGGGAGATTTACGTACAGTCGATGTGCATATTCGCCGTCTCCGGGAGAAAATAGAACAGAATCCGGCAAAGCCGGAATATATCCTTACCAAATGGGGTATCGGCTATTTCTTCACAAATAAATGACCGAACTATTGCTATCACTCTTTTTCCAAAGGAGATATTAAAAAGCGAAAGCAGCAAGATGAAAATATCCATATCGTGGAAATGAGAAAAGAGCTGGCAGAATGCGGCTCTTTTTTGACAAGAAGCTAAATGGCGGAAAATTTTGGCTGCTGTTAAGTTATATTTTAAGGAAGGAACAAGTGTTTTAAATTTAATTTGGAACGGCTTGTGATGCAGCCTGAAACATGATATGCTGAAGTATAGAAAAACAGAGCGAATATGGCAGCCGCCATATTCGCTCTGTTGCGTTAATTCACATTATAGGAACTATCTAACTATTAAAATACAGTCTATTTTTGTATAAAATATATCATTTCGCAGTGATACTGTCAAGTAACGCCTCTTTTTTATGGTTAAGATTTGTTCTGCTAAGGAAAGAAAGTCTAAAAAACGACACTATATCTGAATAAAAACTATACTTTTTTGGTGATACTTATTTCCGTAATGTGAATTATCGCAAGTAAGTGCATCATTATAGGTATGGTGATTGGAAAGCGGGGAAACGATAGAAATAAAATTGCCATTTGCTGGTGTGGAGCATAAATAATATTTTTCACACATAAATATTTTTTCATTGAATATATCAAGTGTAATCTCTAAAAATTAAAAAATCAACTATGTGATTGCTTTTATAGATCACGGTATAGAAAAGACAGCCGACAGAGGAGGCGGCAGAAGCGGGAGAGGATCTATGAGGCTGAGCTAAGAAAAAATAATACTATCTTTAAAAAGATAAATTAGAGGAAATGATATATTTTAATGGAGGAATAAACATTTTTAATGTTAGCCGACTGATACGGCGTTTATCGTGGTATAACCGTTTTAATAGAGCTTCATTCGGCAAAAGCATATACAATTCTTTTCACACTTTTCCGTCAAATCCGGAATACCCCAAGGAAAAACAAGACGACCAAAACCAATGCAGTCATGAAAATTTATGAAAACGGAGAAATGATATCAGCCTATTTCCCTGAAAATAAGCTGTATGCTATTAGCGCACGAACGGACAAAGGTATTGCTTAAGCTTAATAAACAGAAGCAATACAGGGGAGAAACGATGAAAAACAAAATAAAAAACAAACGCTTTTTCGGGTTTCTGTTAGCAGTGATCATGACGATTTCGATCATGCCGCTATCAGCGATCGCCTATGCAGATGAGACAGCGAATGAGCAATACGCAGTACAAATAGCAGAAGACAGTCCGCAGCCTTCTTCCTTAGAAGAAGGGGGAGAAACGGCCGAATCGCCGGATGCTCCAGTACCTGAAGCATCGGAGCTGCCTGCATCTGTTGGAGAAGAAAACGAGGGAAAGACAGAAAATATACCAGAATGGACTATTAGCTTGAAAGCAGATCAAGACTCTCTGAGGCTCACAGGAGAGTCTCTCCCGGACTTTTCTTTCCGGCTGCACGCCGAACTACAGGCATCTGCGAAACAGACAAAGGACACAAAAGTCCGGAATTATATTGAAGCGAATTTAATGCTCCCGGAGGGGATGCATCTGTCCGGAGAATTTTTTGTGCTGGACAACCAAATCATGGCGGATAAGGCGTCTGTTTTGCGTATAGAGGGGCTCGGGAAAGATGCGGAAATTCAAATAAAAGACCGTGCCGGCGACCAGCATCTTAGTTTTGCGATAGACTGTCCGGCTGTGCAGGAAATCTCTGACCTCCAATATGAATTCATATTTTCAGGGGCGGCCTTTTCCTGCACTGAAGATATGCAATTAAGCGATGATGCGGTAGTTCTTCTGGAGATCAGTATGGCGACCTTTACAGGGCAGGACAACATCCAAAAGACGGAGAGTGTAAAGGAATATCTGCCGATCCTTGCAGAGCTTCCGGGGGAGCAGTTTCAGGAAAAGATATCAAATATTACTGATATGGGCGCAGTCGCAGCGGTGCCTGCCGCAATCGAAGAACAGGTGCGCATCGATGCCTATCGTGACGCTTACAGTCAAAATATTTTTTGGATAGACCATAATAATGAAGAAAAGCTCCGGCCCGGCGGAGAGGAGTATCCACGCCCGAAATTAAATTTTTCCATAGATGGAAATACGTTTGAAGAATTGACGGAAAGTAATATGGAAACGCTCGGCATGGAGGAATTTCCGCAGATAGATATTGATACTCAGCGTGGAGCGGGAAATTATATGTTATCCATCGGCAGGAATACCTTGCCGTCGCAGATCACGTATATCGACAGCTATGGAGATGAAGCGGCACATAAAGTTGTTTGGAAAATTGAACCGCAAGATGTAAATGGATACAGCACGGTTGAGATCACAGACGAAAATATAGGAGAAAATCCGTCCGCTTCCGTAACGGGAATAGGATGGTATTATGTATTGACGTCGGAGTTTAAATCCGATTTTCGTATCAGGTGGGGAACGCTTGGGAGTGCGCCGGGAATTACCAATGCAATCAAGGATTATTTTAAGCTTGTTGTAGAGACAAACAGAGAGAAACAGGAATATCAGCTGAGCAAACTGCCTGCGGAAAGCGTTGTGTTTACGGTCGATCCGTCTGCCGATCCGAATAATCCTACATCAGGAACCTTGATCATTCAAAATATCTGGAAATACAATCTGGATGGCTCCTCCATCTTCTGCACCATGGAAAAAAATGATTCGGACGCAGGAGGGATCACGCTCCCGGTACTTCCGCAGGAAGATTATTTCGCAGTTGCCTATGATAACTCCGCCGCACCGAATTTTGGCTCAGTTACAGATAAGGCGCATAACGGAGGAAGAATCTATCTTACTTTGACCGGAAAAACAGATTATGATGCATATAAAATATGGTTAGACGAGGGCGGAGAGTTCATCGCGCAGCGCCCCACGGGAGAATTCCAGCTCTGGCGCTACCGCCGTGGAAAAAGCTATACAACCGCTGCACCGATACGGAATACTGACGGCACGATTAAAACGATTACCCTTAATACGGGAGAGGACAGCCAACTGATCTCATTCGACGATCTTGAAAAATATGATTCGGAGGGCTTCGAATATATTTATGTGATCCGGGAATATCTGGACTCTAAAACGGCTGAAGGAGCTGCGGCTAATTCCTATGAACAAGTATTTGGAACTGTAGCGGAGGATGGGAGCATAGGAGACCATATTGACCAGAACGGTGAGATCGTCGAAGCAGGCGAGAGACCATCCGGCAATACCTTTTTGTACGATGGCGGAACGCTTTCCAACAGAATCGTAGGAACGATATCTGTACCGGTATCCAAAACGTGGAAGGCAGCCGCCTTTCAATCCGGATTTGAGGATGTGAGGATACAGCTGACTTTGGAATCCCGTATTGCAGGAAGCACAGGGGAGTGGAAAACGACGTCTGCCAGTCAGGAAATAGATGGATTTTTTGCAGAGAACTTAACGGTCACGATGCAGCAGTCGATGCCGGAATATGATGCGCTGGGAAGAAAATTGGAATATCGTTGGATAGAAACAGCAGTCTATCAGGGAGAGGGAAGCACGGATAATTTGTTAGTACCTGATGAAACCGGCGGCGTTTTTACGTTGCAACAGGACGGGCGACAAATCGATTATCGTTCCTCCTCAGTAGTGCAGACTGATGGGAGCACGCTGGTCACCAATTCTATCGCCAATACGATCGATTATGAAACGACCAAAATATGGATGAACGGCGAGGGCGAACCAACAGAAGCCCCTGCGGGCGAGAGCGCAACATTCCATATTTACAGAAGCATCGGCGGAGAACAGATAGGCGATCCGGTCGCTCTATTTACCATGGACGGAACGGCGGATGAAACTCCGGTGCTTGTCAATGAAGAACTGGGGATATACGCGCAGGAAACAGAACCGTGGATATCCGAAGTGACCGCCTTGGCTGAATATGACGCAGAGGGGCGGCAATATGAATATATCCTGCTGGAGGCTGGAACAAGAGGTACCTATATTCCGAATTATGAAACGCAGCGAAATGAAGAAGGCTATCAAACCACTGTATATAACGCGCCGGGTGTAGGAAATTATATTATGGTGCGCAAGATTTGGACAGATGACAGCGATAATGCACACCGTTTGCCCGTAACGGTAGCAGTATACAGCCGAGTCGATAAATACGGATATCAAAGCAATCAAAAGATAACGGAGGTCACCCTTGGAAACGGGGTGTGGTATAAGATCGCGGGTATCGGAAGGTTGCAGCCGGAAGAGGTTTATATCCTTGAAACGGCGGTAGGAGATACCCCCGTTCCGTTTACGACTTATTATTTAAACGGAGAAGCGGAACCCAACTATAGTGAGCCGCAGGCGCCTGTTGAATATAGAGGAAATAATGATGACTATACAGCAATCCAGTATGAAACGCAATACCACAGGTATGATGCGACGTACAGCCGCGAAAAAATTGCGGGAGAGCTTTGCTATACGGTAATCAACCGCCGGTTAGGGAACATCGATCTGACTGTGACGAAGAATTGGGTGGACGGCGCAGGTGAGAACCGTCAGAAAATACAGAATGAGCTTGAGCGGCTCTTTGCCGAGGAGGGCGTGGCGCTCTTTCCTGCTCTCCGTTTGGATTTTGCAGAGGGAACTGCTCAAAGCTATTATAGGATCACCCGAAATGGTTTGGATTCGACAGATGCGGTCACGGTTGGAAATCAGGACGATATGGTAGCTGTTAAAAACAGCGCAGGACAGCCTGAATCCTCTGTACAGAGGCTCGATATTAGCGTGCCGGAATCCGAATATACCTTTTTCAATCTTCCCAAATATGACAGAAACGGATCTGTCGTGCAGTATGATGTGCATGAGATCTGGGTAGATGAGAGCGGAAACGCCATAAGTATGGAGCGAATACAGAAGAAGTATCCTGCGCTGTATTCGCTGCTTACGGAATATGAGACCAGCTATAAGCAGACGGAATATACCGTCGGCGAGCTTCATGCAGCGGACAGTCAGACAATTGCGGTAACGAACCGTTTGCAGGGTACTAAAGATGTATTGTGGCACAAACAATGGGAGGATGATTATAATTATCAATCCAATTATCGCCCGGATATCTATCTTGATATTTATCAGACGAGCCATATATCGGCCGATAAGCTGGAAACCGTTCTGTATCGCGCAAATTATAAATGGACCTACTCGTCGTTAGACCCCGGTTCGGATCCGGACGGCTTATATGACAAACAAAATCATTGGCATGCGGAAATAACGAGGCTGCCCAAATATGACGCTTTGGGATATGAGATCATGTACTATGCTTCCGAGCATACGGCCGTCAATTCGCAGGATTTTGATTACCTTCCGGTGGGATATTCTATCCCGAACGGAGACGAAGGACTGGCAACCATACGGATCGGAACGGAATATGACGTTGAAGCGGAATATCAGGGGGAGGAATATGTACAGAACATAGGTAGCTTGATTGGAAGCGAGGAGCCGTATTATGCGCTGATAGAAGAAGGAACCTTTACCAATACGATCGCGGCCCCTGTTACGGTACAAGGACAAAAACGCTGGAATAACCTTTCGGCAGGGTTCCCGGCAGAAGATCTTCCGGCGGTCACTTTCTCGCTTGACCGTCAATATACAGACCGCAACGGCGCAATACAAAAAACGGAGGGGATCGCAACTCTGACAATAACAGACTGGGCGTCTTTCTATAATAACGGAAGCTATATATTCCAAATGGAATATATGGGAAAAAATAGTATGAGCACAGATCCGGACGGCAAAATCGTTGTCAGCGGAGAAAGCAGTGATGCACAAAGATTGCCTAAATATACGGAGGACGGAAGACTGTATACCTATATTCTAAGGGAAACCTCCGTGACATGGCCGAACGGCAGCGCACCGGACAGCACGCTTGTGTTTGGCACGCCTACCATTAACAATTATATTGTTACGAATTTTTACGACAGTATTCAAGGCGCGCTGAAGGTAAAAAAGCTCATGGAGCTCCCCGTTGGAGCCGATGGAAAACCGGAGGCATATCCGGCTGTCCGTTTTGAGCTTTCAAGGACCTATACGGTATACGATGCGAACGGAAATCCAAAGGGGGAATCTGTACCGGAAGTCGTAGAGAGGCAAATTTGGTCGTCTGAAGAAATGCGGGAGGTATACGAGGCATCCCGGAATATTACGGTGGAAAAAGAGTTTACCTTTGAAGGGCTGGATATCTACGCGCCAAACGGCTCGCAATATTCCTATGCGGTAACGGAAATAAAGACCTATCTGGGAGACTATGAAACATGGGCGGTATCCGGGAGCATAACGGCAGACGAGGCGCAGACTGTCAAAAAAGATGAAAACAAAAGAGAATCGGTTTCTGCCCTTGCGTTAACGATGAACCAAGATGGGGGAAGAGGGGAAACAGCCGAGAATGTTGCGGTTGCAGCAACATTCATCAACGCCCCTGTAAAGGACGGGCGGGAGACCGTGACCCTGACCGGAACGAAAGTATGGGACGACTTCGGCAATGCATTTCAGCTTCGGCCGGAAGAAATCAATATCACAGTATCGCGCTATGCAAATCAACAGCCCGGACAGGGAAATGGGATTGGAGAGTTGGTTCTCCCGGAAGAACAGTATGAGATCGTTTGGGATAAAGGAAGTGACGGGAATAAGTGGACCTATGCGATCAGCGGAAAAGCCGGAACAGGTGAATTGGAGCGCTACGCGCCTAATGGAATGCCGTGGGAATATGTTGTGACGGAAACGGCTCATCAGGGAAGTGAAAACGTCTATACAGTTTCTCCTGCAAACGGCCGCGTGACAGAGCAAAGCCAGCAGGAGACGGAAATCACAATGTACGATTTGCGGAATACGATCGCCACGTCGGTGCCGTACAGCAAAACATGGATCGATGCGGATGGAGCCGTTATTACGGAAGACTATCTTGGCATCGAGCTTACCGTTTCTTTTAAGCTGCAGGTAGCGGAACGGACAGACGGGAACACCGGAGCATGGCAGGACGCGGAGGAGTATTTCAGTAATCATTTAGACGATGCGGTCTATCGCGCGATATTCGCCGATTATGCATTTGAGCAGAAAAAGACAGGTCGGATCAATGATAGTACGGTATGGGGAGCCGAAGGACGGTTCAGCGGGCTTCCATACCTTATCCGGGAAAACGGTGCGAGCGATGAAACGATACGTCTTGCTTATCGGATAATTGAAACCGAGATTTCCTATGGGAGCACAACGCAGACGGTCACCGTTCATGATGTCAATGAAACGGGTTATACCTATGAATTTACAGCCGGGCTGTTTTCGCCTGCGTATAAGGACCCGCAGGGAGAATGGGCGGAATCAAACCTTAATACGACCCGCAATATATACAACCGAATGGAAACGACGGAGCTTGTGGCAAAGAAAATATGGAGCGGAGATAATGACAACATCTATGCCACACGGCCTGAAACAGAACGGAAGAAATATGACTGGGAGGTAAGCTTTATCATACAACGGTCTGCAAATGAAGGGCAGACATGGGAAAATGTAGCCGTGTATGGCGCGGACGGAACGCGCGAGGATCTGGTCGTTACCGTGTATGGGACCAATCAGGAAGCTTCGGCGCAGGCTATTGCTTCCGGACTGCCCAAAACAGCGGAGGCAGGCGGGGCCGCTTATCTCTATCGCGCACGAGAGCTGCAGCCGGGATATACGGTGTCTGCAGGACAAGTGTCCAATGAAGACATCATCGGGGACGGCGCGCTCTATTATGACGCCTACACGACAACCTATCCAAACGGAACGACGGCTCAAAACACCCTGAACCAAACGGCGGTTTACGTCTCCAAAGTATGGAACCCCTCTACCACTCCGGCTCCGGTCACTATGGAGCTTCAATACAAAGGCGCGGATGGGCGCTGGAGGTCCTTTGAGAACCGGGCGCTTGTGGTTTTGGACGGAACGGCAGATACACCCGGAAAGGTATACTATGAATACGAGAGCTGGAAAGGCGTATGGAATGGAGTGCCGGAAGTCATACGCGGAAGCGCTTTGACACAGGACGGCAAGACGCAATATAGAGTAGTGGAGACTTTGCCCTCCGGCTATGTGCAGGAAAGCGGAACGGTCCAAACGAGAGAGGACGGAGCTATTGAATATCATTATACGAATGTAGCGGAAACGTCCTTTGGCGTGGAGAAAAAATGGTACGGTGTATCGGCGGTACAGCAAGGGAATGTAGTGGTAGGCCTATGGAGAACGACCGGAGATAAAGAAGAGGCAGTTCCCGTAGAAGATGAAAACGGGACGCAGCTGAAACGAACGCTTACGGCGGTGGGAAGCTGGAAAGCAAGCTTTGAGGGATTACCCAGATATAGCGAAAGCGGAGCCGCATATACATATTTTGCGCGTGAGCTTACCATAGGCGGAAAGCCGGCGAAAGATGCAGGATTCTTTATTTATCATGAGGATACGGAAAGCAAGACTGTTATTGCAAATATTGGAAAGAGAGATATATCGAGCACAAAGACATGGCGGGACGATCAAAACGCCTATGGAACACGGCCGGAGGAACTTACGCTTACTTTGTACCGCAGTATAAGCGGCGGCACAGAGGAAACGGTAGATGCAGAGCCTGTGTGGGAAAAGAACGGAGATATATGGAAGTACAGCTATACCGGGCTTCCGGTAACGGACCATGCCGGGAATACATATGCATACCGTGTGGAAGAAGCTGTGCCCGGCGAATATGCCGGAAAGCAGGAGGACTTTGCCCTGACCAACACGTTGGAAGATGAGATAGATATTCCTGTCACTAAGGTATGGAAGGACGGAGGGAACGCAGACGGCCTGCGTCCGGATTCTATAACAGTAGCACTTTACGCGGACGGCGTTGAAGTGCGGAGGGAAACGGTCACAGCCGGAAATATCATACAGGAGTTCTGGAAAGCGCTCACAGGCCAGGGCGACATATGGAGCTACACATTTACAGGCCTGCCGGAATATGATGCGAGCGGAAAACGGATCACCTATACGGTGAAAGAGTTTGATATTCCGCCGGAATACCGGTCTGAAACAGACGGATTTACAATAATCAACACATTACAGGTTGAGTTGCCGGTACTGAAAGTCTGGGGAGGAGTACCGGAAGATGAACAGGGCGAGATCGCAGTTGGGCTTTACCGTAAGACGAATGAAGCGGAAGAGGCGGAAAAGGTCTGTGACGAGCAGGGAGCCCATATGACGTTGAAGCTGCATGAGGATAACCAGTGGCAGGACGTATTTAGGGAGCTTCCGCGGTTTGATGAAGAAGGAAATCGTCATTTATATTTCGCTCAGGAGCTTGCAGTAGGGGAAAAGCCGATAGAGGAGACGGAATATATCGTTCATTCCACGACAGACGATCATGGAACGTCCATCGCAAACATCGCAGCGACTGAGGTTTCCGGCGTGAAAAGGTGGAAAGACAACAGCAACGCTTATGGAACACGGCCGGAAGAGCTTACGCTTACCTTATACCGCAGCATAAGCGGCGGCGAGGACGAAAAAGTAGATGAGGAGCCTATATGGGATAAAAGGGGCGATACATGGCTCTACCGCTATACGGGACTCCCGATGACCGACGATGCAGGGAATCCATATACCTATCATGTGGAGGAGGCCGTACCGGAAGGATATGTAGGGGAACAGGACGGACAGAACTTCACAAATATATTGTCCAAAGTTATCGATATTCCGGTCGTTAAGATATGGAACGATAACGGAAATGCGTTTGGAACACGGCCGGAAACGATTCGCATTATCCTCTATGCGAACGGTACAGAGGCAGCGAGTGCAGAAATCGGCATCGGAAAAGAGGGGGTACGACAGAAAAATATGGGTGACAGCTGGGAATATTCATTCACAGGTCTGCCTCAATATGATGAGAACGGCGTCGAGATCGTTTATACAATAGCAGAAGCAGACGTACCGGATGGTTATGACGCTTACTATCATGGATTTACCGTTGAGAACGTACAGAAAGGGAATCTCAGCGTCTCTAAATCTGTGACGGGAAACGGAGGAGAGCAAGACAGAGACTTTCACTTTACTGTTCGGACAGACGATGTGTCTATCGACGGAATATATGGCGATATGGTATTTCAGTCCGGAACCGCGAGGCTCACACTAAAGCACGGAGAAACGGTAACTGCATTAGGCTTACCGGCGGGTACGGGCTATACGGTGATAGAAGATGAAGCAGAAGACTATCGGGTGACGGCGCAAGGGAATGAAGGAACGATTATGCCCGGAGATACCGTAAAAGCTATTTTTGAAAATTACCGTACGCCTCCGGCAGAACAGACAGAAGATGGAGAAAATCCTAAAACAGGTGAAACAAACGAAATGTTCTGCTATATGATATTGCTTCTTACCGCCCTGCCTGTACTGACGGTATGCATATTCGTGAAGCAGAAAAGAAGACATACGAAATAAAATAGGAATGAAGAGAAGAAACGGCAAAACCATATAAATGGTTTTGCCGTTTTCATGCGCCGGACACATAAAGCTCGGGAAAGCAGAGAAAGAGGCGGCGACGATAAACTTGAGTTTTTTAGAAGGGCGGCGTATACTATCTGTAAAAGAAAACAGGTATAGGCCGACACTGAAAAGCAAGAGCTTGATGCGCATATACCGGCGGGGCATAGCTTCATAAGCGGAAAAATATCCGAAAAAAGTATTTTGAAGCAGCGGCAGTCCCGACAAATCGTATGGAAGTGGAGGAACAGCTTTTTTGCGCACAAATAAGCTGCTATATTCGATCAGATGGCAATTTGCCGTTATTTATCTGGTCCTCGTGGGGATTGTTTTCGGCGTAGTATCCGTTGCCATATCTTCTCTGGTAGAAGATTACTTGGTGGACCAAAGAATAAAATCAGTCATGAACGTCACTAACAATACCGCGGTGCAAATGGCGTCCTATCTGTCAGATTATGACGCGGGAAGCATGTATAATATCGCGGTGAAAAACGGAAACGATTCCGGCGGCCGTTTTCTTGTGCTCAACCGCTCGGGCATCGTCGTTGTGGATAGCTTTTCGGACATGAATGGCGTAAAACTATCTGATCGGGAAGTCAACGACATTTTATATGGACAGAACTCATCTTCTTATGGATTTCATCTGATTAACGATGAAAATGGAGGATTCTGGGCGGTCTATTGCACGTCGTCTATTATCCATAACGGTGAAATCATTGGTGCGGTGCTCTACTCGTCGAGCATACAGGATGTGGTAGATGCTACTGCAATGCTTCAGGCAAGAACGCTCACGATTTTTCTGTTTGCCTGCGGGATCATAATTGTTATTAGTCTTTTTACAACGAATCAAATTACAAAGCCAATCAAAAAATTGACCGATGTTGCAATCAAGATATCGAATGGAGACCTTTCACAACGGGCCAATATCAAAGGGAAGGGAGAGGTAGCCGAGCTTGCGCAGACTTTTGACATGATGTGCGGACGAATACAGAATATGGACCAACAGAGAAGCGAGTTCGTCTCAGACGCATCGCACGAGCTGAAAACACCGCTCGCTTCCATGAAAATACTGGTAGAGTCTATGCTGTATCAGGATAATGTGCCGGAAGAAGTATATAAGGAATTTCTGGGCGATATCAATGGTGAAATAGACCGGATGAACAGCTTGATCACGGATCTTCTTCTGCTCTCAAAGATGGATAGCGATATTGTAACGATCAATTTAGAACGGGTACGTATATCCAGCATCATCCGTAAATGCATAACTGCGCTCGAGCCTATTGCAAAGGAACGGAATATCCGCATAAAAACTGATATGAGTGATAACTTTGAATTGGAGTGCGATCCGCTTAAGCTGCGGCAGGCAATCAATAATCTGATTGAAAACGCAATCAAATATACGGGAGACGGCGGCCATGTGACAGTAACAACAAAGCATCATGCAGGCGAAGGAGCGATACGCGTGGAGGATGATGGTATCGGAATGAGCGAGGAGCATCTGGGACATATATTCGAACGGTTCTATCGGGTAGATAAAGCGCGTTCGCGCGAGACGGGTGGAACGGGCCTCGGCCTGCATATCGTGAGAAGGATCGCCCTGATGCACGGCGGCCGCGTTGACGTGGAGAGTGAAGAAGGAAAGGGCTCTGTTTTCACATTGGTGCTCCCGCTTGTACAGGATACGGAGGATATAGAATGAGGCAATGGAAAAAAATAGTGTGCATACTATTATGCGGCTTGTTGTTATGCGGTCTTGCGGCGTGTGTTAAAGAACCGGAAGAGGATGCTGCATCGTCTTCCGAGGAAGTGTCGATCCAAATCAATCCGCTGCCGGAGGCAGTAAGCAAGGATAAGGAGACGGCCCGGCTGTATTTTGGTTATATGCACGAACCGCTTTTGATTGGAGAGGTGCGCGTTTTTTCCGTTCCCATTAACGAAAATATACAGACGTCTATCATTACGGAACTGATTAAAGGACCATCCGCAGCCCGGGCAGATTTTACTCAAATCATCAATCCGGAGACAAAAGTAGTGAGTGTGCGTTCGGAAGGAACTAATCTATTTGTAACATTGAGCAAGGAATTTTTGTCGCCTCCGGAGGAGACATTGGCAGACAGTCAGGAAAACGAGACCTATGAAGAAACGAGAAAGATGCTTGCAGTCTATTCTATCGTCAATACTTTGATCGAACAGGGAACTTATTCGCGGGTACAAATTTATATCGATGACGATGGAACGGGAAACGGACGTCCGCTGACCCTTGCAGAAGCGGGACTTGGCACAGACGGAACAACGGAAGCGCTGGAACGCAATGGAGCGCTAAATTTGAGCGGCCCGAATACCCTGCGTGAGATCATGAGCTGCATAGAGAATAAATCGTGGGATACACTATACAATTACATATCTTATAAAAATTTATATGGCGAGGATAAGCCGTCCCTGGAGGAATTCAGGAGTGAGGTCACGGCCGCAAAGCTTGTTATTTCAGATTTCAAAATCGGGGATGAAATAGAGGGAGCGGATGGGCTTGCAGAGGTCGTGATGGCCAGCTATGTGCTGAAGCTGCGCGACGGAGATGCCCAGACTGTTGCAAATGTTCCCATTAAACTGATTATGGAGAATGATATTTGGAAAATGACGTACACTGAATTCAAAAGGAATTTTCTATCATAGGTGATATATGAAACGAGTACTGATAATTCTGCTTGCAGGCGTATTTTTTCTGGCAGGGTGTTCTATTGTGCGGGAGGATACCAAGCAACAGGAAAATATAGAGATACCGGAAATGGTCATGCAGCAGGTCGATTTGGAGCCGAGGATCATCGTTACTCCCGCCCTGTATTTTCTGGATGCTTCCAAATCTGAGCTGGCTGCGGAAACGCGCAGCATTGCAGTAAAGCAAAATGAACGTGCCGAAAAAAAAATCATTGAAGCAGTTATCGCCGGGCCGACGACAGAAAATTATCAACCGGTAGCTGAGGGATTTGCCTATGAGGGCATCGAGATACTTCCGGATGTAATAAACGTCTATTTAAGCACGGAAGAAGAAAAAACAGATGATGAGATCATTTTGATGGAGTTGGCGCTTACCTCTACGCTCTCTGACTTTTCCGGCGTTTCTTATGTCAACATATTTGTGAACGGAGTGAAGAATGGTTGTGAGGGGGAACCGATAGGGGTACTGCAAAAACCATCGGGCACCTTGCGGGAGGAGCAAACCAAAATACAGCAGCGGGCAAGCGTAGATAATCCCGTAATGGATGTTGTGTTATATTTTTTGGATGGAACGGAGCGGTTTCTGATTCCGGAAACAAGAAGCTTTCAATTTGAAACGAGTCAGCCGGAGGAGATGATCAGTTCTGTTGTTCAGGGGCTCATGAGGGGGCCGGAGAATACCTATCAGCATATGCCGGTGATAGACAGAACAATCGCAGAGCTTTTAGGAACGGAGATCGTAAGCTTGGAAGATGGACGGACGGTCGTCCGGCTTAATTTCAATAAAGCGCCCGTGGCGATCACACAGCAATTCAGTAATGGTGAGGAACTTGCGGCGCTTGCCATCACGAAAACGATTGTGGGCTTTTTGCCCGGAATTGATGGAGTGGAAATTTATGTAAATGGAAATGCACAGGCAGATCCGGTCATATATACGCAGGATATGTGCAGCGAATTTTTGGGGAACAATATTCTGCTTTATTTCCCAAATTCGACTTATACGCTGTTTATTGGTGTGGAACGAATGATAGCGCAGGAAAAAGCGGGCGCGCCAAAGGAAATGCTTGCAGAGCTTATGCGCGGGCCCACGGAGGCGGATGATAAAGATGTGAGCCCTTCCTTTTTGTCTGGGATATCGATGGAAGATGTAAACGACGTATATCTTGCGAAAGATATAGCGGTCGTCGACTTTAAAGCTTCGATCATTGAAAAACTGGCGGGAGTCAGCAGAAGGGATGAATCTATGATGATTTATTCCATCGTCAATACTTTAACCAATATAAATAATATCAAAAGAGTGCAATTTTTGATCGACGGCGAACGTGTAGAAAGCCTTGGAGGCAATCTTAATGTGATCGACCCGCTGCTAAAGAATCCGGGAGTGATCAAGGATGAATAAAACGGAGAAGAAAAAATGGGAGTAAAGACGAGAAAATTAACGACAACAGCAGTGACGGCAGCCTTAGTCTATGTGGTGACGCTGCTTTTAGTGATTCAGATCCCGGCCGTAAAAGGAGCTTATTTCAACTTGGGGGACGTAGTCATCTATTGCGCCGCGTATATTATGGGCGGATCATATACAGCGGCTGCGGCGGCAATAGGAAGCGGATTTGCTGATCTTACGGTGGGGTCTACGATCTATATTCCGGCAACAGTCGTGATAAAGGCGTGTATGGCGCTGCTTGCAGGTGCGGTCACAAAGAAAAAACGTTCTCTTCGGGAATATATAGCGGCCTGCATAACAGCGGCATTAATCATGGCATTTGGATATTTCGGATATGAGGTTTTTCTCGTTGGTATTGGCGGGGCCTTGCTTACGCTGCTTCCGAATTTGATTCAGGCCGGATGCGGGGCCGCGCTCGCGATCGTGCTTTACCGCCCGATATATATGATGCGGAACAAACTGAATTTAAGGACGGCAATATGAAAATCACTATACTTGGAAAATATGGGCCTTATCCCAAAAGCGGAGGAGCGACTACCTCTTATCTTGTTGAAGAACAGGGCAAAAAATTTCTGCTTGATGCCGGAACCGGGAGCCTTTCCAGAATACAGATGATTTGTTCTTTGGAAGAGATCGACGCTGTTTTTCTGACGCATCTTCATTCCGACCATTGCAGTGACTTATTTATTCTGCGGTATGCGCTCAAGAAGAAAAAGCTGCCGCTGTTTTTGCCGCGCACGCCGGAGGCGGAATATCGTCTGCTGGATGCCTGCTCCTGTTTCGACACGACCGTGCTTTCAGACGGTATGGAAATACAGATGCCGGATGCAGAAGTAAAAGTTTCCTTTTGCCGAACCATACATCCGGTGGAATGCTATGCGGCAAAATTTGAAAATGGATCGCGTTCCTTTGTGTTTTCGGGTGATTCGCGGTATAGTGAAAAACTCACGGCTTTTTGTGAAGGTACAGATGTCCTGCTTTGTGACAGCGGCTTTTTATCCTCGCAGAAAGATACGGGAAGCCTTCCGCATATGTATGTGAAGGAAGCGGCGGAAACGGCGCGAAAAGCAAATGTGGGGAAACTGCTGCTCACTCATATCAATCCCATCTATGAAGAGGAAGCGCTTCTGTGTGAAGCAAGGGAGCGTTTTGAAAATACTCAAATCGTAGAAGAGATGAAACAGTACTTTATTTAAAACGGTTTTTTCAGACGCTTTGAACGGTAACAGAGATGAAACGTATACTAAATCCCCGGCCCGTTGCTTTTCTTGCTTTCTTTTTTATTGTTGGGATCGCCGCATCCTATTATCTGAATCTTCCTGTTTATTTGATTTTGCCATTATGTCTGATAAGCGGAGGACTGTTTGCTTTTTGCCTGTGTACAGGCAGAAAACAGGTGTTTTTCTGTTTTTATCTCCTTTTCTTCTTTTTTGGAGCTTTTCTTTTTCAAGTCCAGTTCAAAACGGATCTTTCGCAATTTGAGCCTAATGTGGAATACCAAATACAAGGATATGTATCGGACCGCTCTAAAATGAACGCGCAAACCCATACTTATACGCTCACGAATGTGCAAGTTAGCGGGGAGAAGCTCGATAAGAGCGTGATCTTATATTCGCCGGCCTCTCTTTCCTATGGGGATACGGTTTTAATGTCCGGCGAAATCGAGCAGCCCTCTCCGCCACGGAATCCGGGAGACTTTGACGAAGCGATGTATTTGGCGGGAAAAGGGGCAGGCTTCAGCCTTTACCAAACATCGGTCGAGGTAATAGGGAATCATGTTTCATGGTATCAGTATCCATTTCTCTTAAGAGAGAAAATGGCGGAGAAAATAGATGCTGTTTTCTCGGAGGTAAGCGCCCCTGTTGCAAAAGCGATGTTTTTAGGGATCAAAGACGAAATACCGCAGGAAATGAGGGAGCAGTTTTCAAAAACAGGTATTGCGCATATTCTTGCGATATCGGGCCTGCATGTGGCTATTATTTCCTATGCCTTCAATTTTCTTCTGAAGAAGATGAAAGCGGAACGCAGAATACGTTTTTTGCTGAATATATCCTTACTCGTTTTATACGCGGCGCTTACCGGATTCGCGCCCTCCATTCTGCGTGCGGTTCTCATGACGGTATTTGTAATAATTGGGAGATGGAGATTCTCCAAACGGGATACGCTCGTATTTCTTTCTGCAGCTCTGCTTGTTACGCTTTTTATCAATACCGCCCAGCTATTTTCTCCCGGTCTGCTTATGTCGTATGGCGTCGTATTCGGCATTCTATGCCTAAATCCGCCGCTCAAGCGGATATTCCATAGAATTAAGCTGAACAAAGTGCGGCTCGATACGTCGCTCGCAACATCGATCTCGGCAACGGCTTCCGTTTTTCCGATGACGGCCTATTTTTTCAATAATATTGCACTTGCCGCTCCTTTGGCTAATTTTTTTGCGATACCTCTTGCAGGAATTATCGTATTGTTTACTGGAGCAGGCACTCTGCTGGCGTTCCTTTCTCCGCTGATTGGAAAGTTCTTCGCCTTTCCGGCAGAGCTTTCGATCCGCGGCCTTACATGGCTTAACGAAAAAATCGCGCAGAGTTCTTTGGGATTTATAGAAGTAACGCATGTTCCGGTCTGGTTATGCTTCTTTGTAATGGCATTCATCTTTCTGTGTTCCGATTATGTGCTGGTCAAACGCAGAACCAAGCTGTTTACCGCGGGAGCAATGGCTGCTGTCTTTTTATTTGTGAGTATGGCGTTTATTCCTCAAAGCGCTATGCGCGTGACAGTATTGGATGTCGGAACGGGCGATGCGATTCATATAGAAACAGATGGGAGAGATTATCTGATCGATAACGGCGGAAACATACAGTATTCCAATGTCAGAGATTATGCGGAAGAAAATAAAATCGTTTTTGACGCTGTTATCGTAACAAACGACAGGACAAAAAACCTGAATGGACTTGCAGAAGATGAACGAATCAAAGCGCTGTATGTTCCCGGCAACTATATAGAAAAAGAGTATGATACACAATATCCGGTGAAAGAATATGGAATCTATGATAAAATACATTTAGAAGACGAGAGCTTCCTTGAAGTGATTGGAAGCGATGGGAAATATTTATCGTTGCTGCTTTGCTATAAAGATCAGCCAATTTGTCTGTTCGAGCAGACGCTGCCGGAAGATATGCGGGTGGATGAAAAAGTCCCGGTATTAAAAGTAGCGGGCGGCGGCAAGGCAGGGGCCGTAACGGAGGAGCTGCTGCGGACGATACAGCCGCAGTATGCCATTCTTTCTGTGAAAAAAGACAATAAACGGCAGCTTCCTGCGCTTGCTGTGACTGATCTGCTATTTGAAAGGCAGATAGAGGTGCTTTCTACAGCAGACAGCGGAGCAGTCACCATAGAAATCAGCGAGCAGGGTGAGATCAGCCTGCGGACGGAAATGTGAGCGAAGCATGAAGATACAAGATGCGTTAAAGAAAATAAAAGAGGGAACGGTTCCCAATTTCATGATATTCAGTGGAGAAGACGGCGCTTTAAGAGAACAGGGGTTTCATGCTGTATTATCGGCGCTCGCTGTCGAGCTGCCGGAGTTGAATCTATCAGTTTTTGAAGAACGGCCGGATCCGGTCGCAGTCGTACGATCCTTTGAAACATTGCCTTTTATGGGAAAGCGCAGGGTAGTAGTTGTAAAAAATACAGATATCCTTTCCTCCGCAGCATCGGGAGAATGGAGTGCCTCTTTTGAAAAAGCAAATTTTCCGGAACAGAATGTTTTGATCATCGTGCAGCAGGGAAATGTGGATAAACGAAAAGCATTCGTAAAATATGTTTCGAAAAATGGCTTTTTATTGGAGTGCAGTGCACTGAAGGATGCGGAGCTTACTGCTTATATCATAAAAGCAGCCAAACAAAAAGGGCTCATTATTTCGGCCAAAAATGCTCAGACGATCGCAGAGCTTTCGGATGGAGATATGGGGACGGCCCAAAATGAGCTGGAGAAGCTTGCCTGCGTTTGCCGAGGAAGTATTGCGGCGGAGGATATTGAAAAATATGCCGTAAAGTCTATGCAGTACAATGTTTATAAAATACACGATTTAATGACGGCGGGCCGGGCAAAAGAGAGCTACGCGCTAGTCGGGCGGCTGCTTGCGGAGGATAGCAATCCGATAGGATTTCTGACTCTGCTGTCCAATAATTTCAGACAGATGCTTGTTGCGCGCGCCTGCAGAGATGCACGTTTTCCGGAACAGAAGATTTTGACTCATGTGATGAAAGCGACGGGAGCATGGGAATTTGCCGCTAAGCGAGCATTAGCGCAGTCTAAGCAGTTCACGGCAGCGCAGCTTCGGCGCGCACTTGAAAAGCTTGCGCAAATGGATTTCGACGCCAAACAGGGCGTCATTCAGTTGAAAACAGACCTTTATGCACTTTTGGTGGATATTTATATGGGCGCAAATAAAAAAGGCTGAGGGTGAATCAGCCTTTTATACTTTATTTTTATGGGGGAGACAAAAAATTATTCGGCTTTTCCGTCTAATTTTTTTGCCAATTGCGCTTTTGTACGATTTGCTTTATTTTTGTGGATCGTACCTTTCAAAGCAGCCTTATCGATCGCGCTGACAGCATTTTTGTATAATACATCCATATCTGCGCTGTTTTCCGCAACTGCAGCATCAAATTTTTTCAAATCCGTTTTAAGTGCAGATTTGATCATTTTGTTCTGCAATGTCTTTTTTGCGATCACTTTGACACGCTTCTTTGCTGATTTAATGTTAGGCATCGTTTCACCCCCCCGTAATATTTTAATCCAGCATTTGGTATTTTATCATATTGTAATGCCCATTGCAAGTTTATTTTTGTGAGAACGGGCTGTATTTCTGTCCGCTTTACTCCGGCTCAGTATTGTTATATAATAAAACCGCATCATTTTTAGTATTAAGGTAAATTATGGATAAAAAGAGACGGCCGATCGGAGTTTTCGATTCGGGAGCAGGCGGCGTAAGCGTTCTGGCACAGGCAAAGCTGCGTCTGCCGCAGGAAAATTTTATTTACTATGGGGATAGCGCAAATGCTCCTTATGGTACGCGGACAGAGGAAGAGATCCGCGATCTTTCTCTTGCGTGCGGGGATTTTTTATACCAGAAGGGCGTCAAAATGATCGTGATCGCCTGCAATACGGCAACCAGTATCACGGTGCAAACGATGCGGGAGAGATACAATATCCCGATTATTAGTATTGAGCCAGCGGTAAAGCCTGCGGTGGAGAAGTATCCGGACGGCAAGATCGCAGTATTAGCGACTCCGGCTACCTTACAGCAGAAACGCTATCATGCTCTTTTAAAAAAGCTGAATGCAGAACAGCAGACTGTAAATATCGCTTGCGAATGCCTAGCGGAACTGGTAGAAGAGGGAGAGCTTTCTGATCCCCATATTAAAGCTTATCTTTGCGAAAAATTTTCTCCTTACCGCGGAACGGCTTTCAGCGGCATCGTTATCGGCTGCACGCATTATTCTTTTGTGAGCGCACAAATCCGCGACGTAGCTAAAAAAATATGCGGTGGTCCGTGTGAAATATTCGACGGTATGTATGGCACGGCACGGCATATTGCCGATGTGCTTGCAGAAGAGAAAATTTTGAATGATTCTGAGGAACAAGGAAGCGTAAAATTTTTTTCTTCAGGAGAAGCGCCTCATATCGCTGTTTTTAAGCGCTTCCTGCAAAAAATTTCCAAATAGCCGAAAAAAGGTCTGGTATTTTAAAGCCCACTGGTGTACTATATGTAGTGTTCTGGTCTTATGATCGCTACCAAATATATTGCATGGGGGGATTTTTTATGTTGAGTCAAAATGCGATAACGGTGCTTGAAAGACGTTATCTGAAAAAAGATGCGGAGGGAAGACCGACTGAAAGTCCGGAGGATCTTTTTAAACGCGTAGCACAGGCAATTGCGGAAGCGGATAAAGAATACGATGTGGATGCAGATATCAAAGCGACGCAGGATATTTTTTATGATATGATGTATCATCTTAAATTTATGCCAAACTCTCCGACGCTTATGAATGCGGGGCGGCCGCTTGGTCAGCTTTCAGCGTGCTTTGTCCTTCCAGTCGCAGACAGTATGGAGGATATTTTTGATGCGTTGAAAAACGCCGCTCTTATCCATAAAAGCGGCGGTGGAACAGGATTTTCTTTTTCACGGCTGCGTCCGGCAGGGGCAGCGGTCAATTCGACGGGCGGCGTAGCAAGCGGGCCGATCAGCTTTATGAAAGTGTTCAATGCCGCAACAGAAGCGGTTAAACAAGGCGGTACCCGCCGCGGGGCAAATATGGGGATCCTGCGTATCGATCATCCGGATATCATGGAATTTATACAATGCAAGAAAAACACGGCCGAGATCACAAATTTCAATATCAGTGTGGGAATAACGGAAGAATTCATGAAGGCTGTGCATGAAAAAAGGGAATATTCGCTTATTGATCCGCATGACAAACGGGAATGCGGGAAATTATATGCACCGGATGTTTTCGATTTAATCGTCAAGATGGCGTGGACGAACGGCGAGCCGGGAATCGTTTTTCTTGACCGCATCAACCGCGATAATCCTGTTCCTTCCTTAGGAGAAGTAGAGAGCACGAATCCCTGCGGGGAACAGCCGCTGCTTCCCTTTGAGAGCTGTAATCTTGGCTCCATCAATTTGGACGCTATGCTTGTCTGCAAAGACGGAGCGTATGAATTCGATTATACCGAATTTGAAAAAACGATACGCAATGCAGTCCATTTTTTGGATAACGTTATTACCGTCAACAATTATCCGCTGAAAGAAATACGCGACATGACTCTATCCACTCGTAAGATTGGCCTTGGATTAATGGGGTTTGCCGATATTTTATATAAATTGCGCATTCCCTATAACTCGGAAGAAGCCATACTGCTGGCGGAAAAAATCATGAAATTCCTGCGGGAAACAGCGCGCGATGCTTCCAATGAGCTTGCGAAGGAGCGTGGTACGTTCCCGACCTATTCAGAAAGCGTATTCAAATCCAAGGGAATGGTGCAGCGGAATGCGACTGTTACAACGATCGCTCCTACGGGAACGATCTCCATCATCTGCGGCGCTTCGTCTGGGATCGAGCCGGTGTTTGGCTTGTCCTATATTCGGAATGTCATGGATAATGACGAGCTTTTGGAAATTCATCCTTACTTTGAGGAAGTGATGAAAGAAAGGGGCTTATACAGTAAAGAATTGATGTCAAAAATCGCGCAAGAGGGAACGATCGCACATCTGGAAGAGATACCGAAGGATATCCGCGATATCTTTGTGACCGCACACGATATCACGCCGGAATATCATATACGGATGCAGGCGGCTTTCCAGAAATATACGGATAACGCAGTATCAAAAACGGTCAATTTCCCGCGCGAAGCTACACAGGAAGATGTACGTATGGTCTATGAGCTGGCTTATGAGCTCGGACTCAAAGGCGTTACTATTTACCGAGACGGTTCGCGCGACGCACAGGTCCTAAATATCGGAAAAGTAAATAAGGCGGGAGAGGCAGAGCCTGCTGCTGATGCGGAAAGAGGATTAGGACGGGTCGCGCCAAGGATGCGGCCGGAGGTGACGCAGGGAATTACCCAAAAAGTCAAGATCGGGTGTGGAAATCTTTATATTACGGTCAACTATGACGAGAATGGGATATGCGAGGTATTTACGAACTTAGGACGCGCCGGCGGATGTCCGTCGCAGTCTGAAGCGACGAGCCGGCTGATATCCACGGCCCTGCGCTCCGGAATGGACGTAGAATCTATTGTAGAACAGCTTCGTGGGATACGCTGCCATTCTACGCTTCGTAAGGGCGGCGACGTAAAAGTCCTTTCCTGTCCGGACGCAATTGGAAGAGTTCTTCAAACAGTCGCTCAAATGCAAAGCGAAAAAATCGCGCCTCTTGTAATGCAGGAAGAGCAGGAGGTGCATGACGATTCCAAATGCCCGGAATGCGGGAAACCGCTGGCATTTGAAGGCGGATGTAATATTTGCCGTTCGTGCGGTTATTCAAAATGCGGCTGAAGATAGATTTCAAAAGCAGGATGCGGGCATCCTGCTTTTTTCTATGTTTTTTTGTTTGAGGTTGATTTTTTGAGGTAGATGTATGATACTAAAGAGTAAATAGCAAATTATGTGTGGAAGGAACGTTTCAATGTCTGAAAAAGAATTTGAGAGCAAACTGAGATATCTGATCATTTCTGTGCCGGAAATCATCAAAGAAGCGCCCGGGATCAAAATATTCGGACGGGTGTTAAAGTCATTTCTGTTTACAACGGATATTGCGTTTGTACGGAATACGGATGCGGATGCAGTTATGGCGGTCTATCCGTTTACACCTCAGCCGTCGATCAATCAGGCGATCATGACGACGGCAGATGTGCCTGTGATGTGCAGCGTGGGCGGTGGTGAGCTGAAAGACGAACGAGCCGTTCATTTAGCGCTTGAAACCGAATTCAGAGGAGCGGTAGGGGCGGTGCTCGGACCGGAGATCGATAATGAGATCATTGCGAAAATCAAAAAACGCATCGATATTCCCGTTGTTGTGACTGTAGTTTCAGAAAAGGAGGACATAGAACGCCGGATCGAGAGCGGAGCAGATATCCTCAATGTATCCGGTGCGGAAAATACATGCAGGATCATCGAAAGGATCCGCAATAAATATCCGTATATCCCTATTATTGCGACAGGCGGACCGACAGACGACAGTATCCGGGAGACCATCGACTGTGGAGCGGATGCAATTACTTATACGCCGCCCACCAGCGCAGAACTGTTTAAAAAAACGATGCAGTTGTTCAGAGAGAATTTAGCGTAAAGAAAAAATCCGGCGTTTAGCCGGATTTTTATGCGTTGGATCAGGAGGCAAATAATCTGCCGGAAACGGCGCCCATAAGAATAAAGATGCCAAGACCAATAATGAGACCAATCAGCCAGAATTTTGTAAATAGGGTAAGCCGCTGATCGATCTTGCGTTCGACTGCTCTTTGGATAAAGATGATAGCGGCAAAAATAATGATAAACAGGTATTGCAGAAGGACATTGTCGGCTTCACTGCCGAAATAAATTGCAAGCCATATTCCGATGCCGGCAACGATCCCGAGAAAAATTTGCAGAAATTTCAATTGCTTTTCCGTAATTTGTTTCATAATATACCCCTTAAATACAAATACTTTTCCTATTATTACATAGATTGCCTCTAAATTCTATATTAAATTGAAAAATTTATTTATTTTTTATAAAGAATCTGTTACACTAAAAATATCTTCATTTCCAATATGCGAATTTAAGTTTAAAGGCTTCACATAAATAATTATCTTTAGGGAGGCTTGTTACATGAAAGTATATCATCCACAGGACATTTTTAACATTGCTGTCGTCGGACATGGCGGAGAAGGAAAGACGACGCTCGTTGAGGCAATGCTTTTTGATTCCGGCGCCACGGAACGTATGGGGCGCGTAGAGGACGGAAATACGACGACGGATTATGATGGGGAAGAAGTAAAACGTCAAATATCGATCGGTCTTGCGTTAGCGCCGGTCGAGTGGAAAAATAAAAAAATCAACTTGATCGATGCGCCGGGGTATTTCGATTTCGAGGGCGAAGCTGTTGCGGCTTATGAGCTGTGTGACAGTGCGCTTATCGTGCTGGGGGCGAATGGAACGGTTCCGGTAGGAGCGCAAAAAGCGTATGACTATTGCGCAAAGCATGATATCCCCCGCGCTTTTGTTGTGAATCAGGTAGATAAAGAGCATGCGGATTATATGAAGACTGTCGCGGCGCTCGGAACGAAATATACATCTGCAGTGACCGCGGTGCAAATGCCTATCATGAAAGAGGGAAAATTTGCCGGGATGATAGACATTATCGGAATGAAAGCCTATCTGTTTGACGGAACGAACGTAAAAGAGAGCGATATCCCGGCAGAATGTGCTGATGATGCGGAGGCCCTGCGGGAAACCTTAGTAGAAAATGCAGCCGGAAACGACGAGGAACTGATGGAGAAGTTTTTTGACGGACAAGAGCTCTCTACACAGGATATTTTGAAAGGCTTGCGTGAGGGGATCCTGCAAGGAGGAATAGCCCCCGTATTTGTAAGCGCAGCAGCGCCGAATATCGGTGTAAAAGAATTAATGGATGAAATCGTTATGCTTATGCCGAATGCTGCCGAAATGCCGGATGCAGAAGCGCTCGACGCATCGGGAAATCCCGTAACGCTCAAGATCGATCCTGCGGCGCCTTTTGTTGCGCATGTATTGAAAACGATCGCGGACCCATTCGTCGGGAAACTTTCCGTTATCAAGATCGTACAGGGAACGCTTAAATCGGATATGTCTATCGTGAACGCCAACACGGGAAAAACAGAAAAATGTTCTGGACTTGGCGTGATGAGAGGGAAAAAGCTGATCAATGAAAGCGAACTGGAGGCCGGGGATATCGGCGCAGTCGCTAAATTACAGCATACGGCCACCGGGGATACGCTGTGCTCTGCCTCCTGCGTTGTAAAATTCCCGCCCATCGTTTTTCCTGAACCGTGCATTTGTCTGGCGGTCGGCGCCAAGAAAAAAGGAGAAGAAGAAAAAGTATTCTCGGGCCTGCACCGTCTGGAGGACGAGGATCCGACCTTTAAGCTCGTAAAGGATACAGAAACAGGGGATATGCTTGCAAATGGCATGGGGGAAATGCATCTCGAGGTCATCAACAATAAATTGAAGAGCAAGTTCAACGTGGAGGGCGAGCTGCACGATCCGCGCATTCCTTACCGCGAAGCGATCAAGAAAGCGGTAAAGGCGCAGGGAAAACATAAGAAGCAATCGGGCGGACATGGACAGTACGGAGATGTATGGATCGAATTTTCTCCTGTGCCGGATGGCTTGGCAGATTTTATCTTTGAGGATAAGATTGTCGGAGGCGTCGTGCCACGGCAATATATTCCTGCGGTGGAAAAAGGTCTAAAAGAAAGCATACAAAAGGGTGTTTTAGCCGGATATCCGGTCGTTGGTCTGAAATGTACGCTGTATGACGGTTCTTACCATACGGTCGATTCCTCGGAGATGGCGTTTAAAGTGGCGGCTAACCTCGCTTTCAAGAAAGGCGTTGCGGAGGCAAATCCGGTTCTTTTGGAGCCGATTATGAAAGTGGTCGTAACGATACCGGATGAATATATGGGCGATATTATAGGAGATTTGAACCGCAGGCGCGGACGTATTCTTGGGATGAATCCGATTGATGGAATGCAGGAGGTGACCGCAGAGGTCCCGCAGAGCGAGTTGTTTAAATATGCGACAGATCTGCGGTCTATGACGCAGGCGCGCGGAACATTCCGGCAGACATTTGAGCGGTATGAAGAGGTTCCGGCCCAGATGGCGGGAAAAATTATCGAACAGGCGAAAAAAGATATGGAAGAATGAGTTGAAAACTGATAAGATAAAGGCTGTGGAGACACAGCCTTTATTTTTCGCGGGCGGCCGAAAAGGGATTTTTTAGCGGTTTTATGATAAAATAAAATCGCTATGATAAATATTTTGAGTCACACAGGAGAACAAATCATATGAGAAAGACGAAGATTATCTGCACACTGGGACCCTCCAGCGAAGATGAGAACACGATACGGCGTATGGTAGAGGCCGGTATGGATGTAGCGCGCCTTAATTTTTCTCACGGCGACCATAAAATACAGCTTGAACGAGTAAAGAACATTAGAAAAATAGGGAAAGAAACAGGGAAGCCTATTGCTTGCCTGCTGGATACGAAAGGGCCCGAGATCAGGATCGGCACCTTTAAAAATGGAAGTGTAGAGCTGCATGAAGGCGATATGTTTACGCTTACTACGGATGAGATAGAGGGAGATAAGACCCGTGTATCGGTGTCTTTTAAAAATTTGCCGCAGGATATTGTACAGGGAGCCATCATATTGATAGACGACGGCCTGATAGAGATGCAGGCAGTTTGCGTTACAGATACAGAGATTACCTGCAAGGTGCTGAACGGTGGTATTATTTCAGACAGGAAGGGCGTCAATGTGCCGGGATTTTCGATCTCTCTGCCTTATATCAGCGAAAAAGACAAAGCGGATATTATCTTTGGCATTGAGAACGGTCTGGATTTTATCGCGGCGAGCTTTACGCGCAGCGAACAGGACATTCTTGACATCAAACGCATACTTGACGGGCATAAATGCAAAAGCATCAAGATTATTGCTAAGATAGAAAATGCGGAAGGCGTTAAAAATATCGACGATATCCTGCGGGTCTCCGATGGTATTATGGTGGCGCGCGGCGATATGGGCGTGGAGATCCCGCTGGAAGAAGTACCTGTCCTTCAGAAGAGATTGATCCGTAAAGCGTATAGTGCAGGAAAATTGGTCATTACAGCTACGCAGATGCTGGACAGCATGATGCATAATCCGCGGCCGACACGTGCGGAAACGACGGACATCGCAAATGCGATTTATGATGGAACGAGCGCGATCATGCTTTCAGGAGAAACGGCAGCGGGAAAATATCCGGTGGAGTGTGTGAAAACGATGGCGCGGATCGCCCTCCGTACAGAAAAAGATATCAACTATAAAATGCGTTTCAAGAAAAATGACATGATGCAGATATCGGATGTGACAAACGCGATCTCACACGCGGCATGTACTACAGCTTATGATCTTGGTGCTTCTGCGATCATCGCGGTCACAAAAACCGGAAATTCGGTGCGCATGGTATCTAAATATCGGCCGTCCATTCCTATCATCGGATGCTCTCCCGATGAGCAGGTGTGCAGGCAGCTTAATATGTCGTGGGGCGTTGTGCCGATGAAGGTGGAACAAAAATTTAATACGGACGAGTTGTTTGAGATGGTCGTAAATGATGGGAAAAAGGCCGGACTGCTTGAAAACGGCGACCTTGTAGTCATTATGGCCGGTGTGCCGCTTGGGATCGCCGGAACGACCAATCTCTTAAAGGTGCATATCGTCGGGGATGTGCTCGTCAAAGGAAATGGGATCAACGGTCTTTGCGCATCCGGCAATCTCTGCGTTGCACGGACAGAAAAGGAAGCGAGACAGACGTTCAAGCGCGGCGACATCTTAGTGGTTCCCACGACTTCCAACAATATTTTGGATTTAATGAAACAGTCGGCGGGTATCATAACAGAAGAGGATGGGCCGAATACACATGCAGCGATCGTTGGAATGGCGCTCGATATTCCGGTATTGGTGGGAGCCGTAAGCGCCACACAGATCCTGAAAAGCGGTACGCACATCAAACTGGATGCGGACCGCGGGCTTGTCTGCAATGAAAATCGTGAGGACTGATACTGCTTATGCTGAATTTTAAACCGTTGGAGCTGGAAGATAAGCCGATTTTTGACGGCATCGTATTGCCGCAGAATTTCAGGCATTCGGAAGCGTCGTTTTCGAATATGTATACGTGGCAGGAAGCATGGGACATTCGAATGGCGACGGAGGGAAATGGACTGTATATCTGGATGGACAGCGACGTTTATAAGCCGTTTATGCTGCCTCCCTATCTCAAAGATCCGAATGAGTCGATCGAGCCTTATATGCGCAGATGTGAGGAATATATGGCGGATAAGGGCGGAGTGTTTTATATCAAATGCGCTACGCCGCGTATGGTAGAAAAAATCAGGCTGGATTGTGGGGATCGGTATGATTTCGTATATGATGAATATAATTCAGAATATGTATATAACGCGAAAGACCTGATCGAGCTTTCCGGGAAAAAATATCATTCCAAGCGGAATCATATCAATGCGTTCCTGCGCACCTATCAAAGTGAATTCGCCCCTTATGAAGATCAATACCGGGATGAATGCCTGAGGCTTCAAGAAGAATGGGCATCTGATAAAGATGCGGATCCTCGGGAAGCGGAAGAAGAACTGCTTTCGATCACAAAAGCGCTGGACCATTGGCGGGAACTAAATTTTAGAGGCTGTGTTGTCAAAATCGGGGGAGAAATAGCCGCTTTTTCGTTCGGAGAGCAAATTTGTCCGGATACGGCAATTATTCATATTGAAAAAGCGCGTGCGGATTATAACGGGCTGTTTACCTATATCAACAATGCTTTTGCGGCAAACATGTGGCGGCACTGCACCTATATCAACCGTGCGGAGGACATGGGAGTACCCGGTATACGAAAGGCGAAACAATCCTACCATCCGGCTTTTATGCTCGAAAAATACGATGTGATTTTAAGTGGGGAAACAGCATGAACATCAGGCGCCTTTCTCCGGACGATGAAAACAAGGCAAAAGAGATTTGGAAAATATGCTTTGGCGATTCGGACGACTTTCTTAAGGTCTATTTTAGCGAAGTGGCGGATTGGAACGCGTCTCTGGGGTATTATGATAAAAACGAGCTCGTAGCAGATCTTTTTATGCTGGACTTTTGTCCAAAGCTTGCAAATCATGCTTGCCATGCAGACTTTTTGGCAGGCTGTGCCACGCTTCCACAGGCAAGAAAACGCGGGCTTATGCGCGAGCTGGTACGGTATGCCATGCTCGACATGAGGAAGAGGGGACGCAGCGTCACTTATCTTCATCCGTTTCTTCATGCGTTTTACCGCAAATTTGGATATGGAACAATTGCTTATATAGAACGAAAAACACGGAAAAATCCGAAAGGCAGCCATCCGCATACGAAAGTTTGCAGAAAGATGGAAGATGTGCCCATCCAAAAAATGGTAAAAGCATATCGCGAATATATGAAGCGGTTTGATAATTGTTTCCTGCGCGATGAAAAGCGTTTTTCAGCATGGCTGCGTCTCCTTTTTGCGGACGGCGGAGAGGCGTTGGTATATGATGACGGCTCAGCGTTGGCTTATGCGCTTTATTATAAAGAAAATGAAATTGCAGAAGTATTCGAGCTCGTGCCCGGGCATTCCTCAGACTTCTTAGAGGGGATATCTGCTTCTGAACTGAGATATTTTCTTCCGGCTTATCAGACGGCGGAAAAAAGTGAAGAATTTACGATGATGCGGGTGTTGGAGCCGGAAGCAGTTTTAAGAAATGCCCATATCGCCAAAGACGAATTCGTTATACATGTGTATGATGAATTTTTAGAAGAGGAAGGCCGTTTTTTGGTCCGAAAGGAGAAGACAGAAAATCGGGTATTCTCTACGAAAGCAAAGGCGGATATCGAAGCGTCACCGGAAGAGCTTGCTGCGATGGTTACCGGAGTATATCAAACGGGGAAGGCGGCAGAATATTTTGTTCCGCAGACCTCTTGCTTTTTTGAAACCTATTGAGTAATTAATATGAAAAAAATAAAGATACCGTTTTTTAACAGTTCAATCAACAGAAAATTATAAATTTCCGGTTGTATTCCGGCAAAAATAAGACTAAACTATAAATTGAGTTAAAAATGTGGAGCATTCTGATTGGGATAGGTCTCGGTGCGTTTGAGATCTACGTCTTAAAAAAGTTGATTTCGATGATGACGGCTGGAAAAGGCGGGGCAGGTGCTGCAGTTCCGATCGTTATTGCGAAGCTTGCTCTTATTTTGATCGTTTTATGGCTGTTTGCAGAATTTGTATCGCTCAGCGCAATGGTTTGGTGTGCAGCGGGGATTGCAGCCGCCATGATCGGGATTCCAGTCATTCTAAGCATTCGGATGATTAAAAAGTATAAACGAGGCGGAGGTGAGCGGAAATAATGGAAATACCAAGCGTATTCCCTGAAAAAATAGTGATTTTCGGTGGATTCAGCATATCAACGACTTTAATTGCGGCGTTTGGAACAACGTTGGCCATCATTTTGTTCGGGCTCATTTTCCGGTTTATTATTTTAAAAAATTTTAAAAGAGTACCCAAAGGCCTGCAAAATGTCATGGAGCTTATGGTGGAAGGAATCAACAAGTTTTCTGTTTCGATTATGGGAATGGGGAAAAAAGCAAGCTCACTGGCGCCTTATATCATGACGATATTCGGTTTTATTATATGCGGCGGTTTGCTTGAATTTATAGGAATACGGTCTCCCGCAACTGATTTGAATTGTACGATTGGCTTGGCCCTAATCACATTTGTACTGATCATTGCCTATTCGATCCGCTTCCGGGGCGTGAAAGGCTGGCTTAAAACATACGCGGAGCCCAAAGCATTTATGGTTCCGATCAATGTACTCTCCTCGGTGGCGGTTCCTATCTCGCTTGCATGCCGGCTTTTTGGCAACATGTTCAGCGGACTCGTGGTCATGGATATGCTGTATGGCGCAATGGGATATTTTGCTGTCGGCGTTCCTGCATTGGCTTCTATTTATTTTATTTTGTTTCATCTGGGGATGCAGTCTTATGTGTTCTCCATGCTGACGATGTCTTTCATAGAGGAAAAAGCTTAAACGGAATTTTCTTGGAATATCTTAGTAAATGAACGGAGGTAATAATTATGGATATGGGTTTGATTGCGATCGGCGCAGGACTGGCCGTTTTTACAGGAATGGGCGCGGGAATCGGTATGGGTATTGCCACAAGCAAAGCATGTGAAGCGGTAGCAAGACAGCCTGAAGCTACGGGCAAGATCAATCAGGTTCTTCTGATCGGCTTGGCGCTTGCAGAATCTACGGCAATCTACGGTTTTGTTATTTCGATCATCATGATTTTCACGATGGGGCAGTAAATAGGAGGCATGCACGCAGAATAGGAGCGTGCACGTTGGCACAGGGGAAAGTAAAATGGAAATTAATTTTTTGGAGATCATACTTTACATCGTCAATATTATTATTTTGTTCTTCTTTTTGCGGTGGCTGCTTTATAAGCCGATCACACGCTTCCTGAACAATCGGACGAATGAGATCCAAAAGCAGATCGACGAGGCAGCACAAAAATATTCCGATGCGGAACAGCTGAAAGCAAAGTATGATGAAATGATGGAAAATGCGCAGGACCTTGCAACGGAGCTCATCAATAAGAGTAAATCTGTCGCTGATGAGCAAGCACGGCAAATCGTGACGGAAGCGGAAGAAAGCGCGGAGGAGATAAGAATGCGCACGGAAAAACATATCGAGTCTCAAAAGCAGCAGGCGGTGCTTGAAATGCGTCAGGAAGTAACGAGAATGGCGATCCAAATCGCGGAAAAGGTCTTACAGCGGGAAGTATCTTACGAGGACAACAAGAAAGTGATCAACGAATTCTTTGAGAAAGTAGGCTGATATTGAGAATGGAAATGAAGGGTAAACTCGTTTGTGCAACTGAATTTACGCCGGATGAACTTTCAGCAATCACCGAAAAGTTTGATAAACTATTCGATGCAAAAATAGATTTTGATGTGACGGTCGATTCCTCACTGCTGAATGGTTTCGTTGTAACTGTCAATAACATGGTCTATGACCTAAGCGCGAAATCTTATCTTGACCGTATGCAGGAGTATATGGATGGGGATGACACAAAAGACGAAAAAACAGCGGAGGATATGGCTGTCAGCCTTAAAAGGAGTGTAGACGGTACGTTTGGCGACGACGCTATAGGAAGAAATCTGGCTGCGCGAATCACACAATTCGACGTCAAGTATGATATTGCAATGATTGGCATTGTAGAACGCACGGGAGACGGCGTCGTATTTGTGCGGGGGTTGGACGGCTGCAAATATGGCGAGCTTCTCCAGTTTGAAAATGATGCCTATGGGATCGTTATGAACCTTGAGCTCGAGCGCGTAGGCGCAGTACTTTTGAACGGCGTTACTGACGTTGTAGAAGGCTCTATGGTGCGCCATACAGGAGATGTGGTGAAAGTGCCCGTCGGAGATGCAGTCCTGGGGCGGGTCGTAAATCCGCTCGGCATTCCGATAGACGGAAACGGAAAGATCATAACAGAGAAATACCGGCCGATCGAGACGCCCGCGCCTGCAATCATCGATCGGCAGCCGGTCGATACACCGCTGCAAACGGGCATTATGGCAATAGATTCTATGATACCGATCGGCCGGGGACAGCGGGAATTGATTATCGGAGACCGCCAAACGGGAAAAACGGCGATCGCAGTCGATACGATCATCAATCAGAAAGGCCAGAATGTAAAATGCGTTTATGTAGCGATCGCTCAAAAGGCGTCGACCATTGCAGAGATCGTAAGCCGGCTTGACGAATTCGGTGCGCTTGACTATACGACAGTCGTGGCATCTACGGCAAGCGATACGGCGCCTATGCAATATATCGCACCATATGCTGGTTGTGCAATTGCCGAAGAATTTATGTACAGCGGGCAGGATGTGCTGATCGTCTATGACGACCTTTCCAAACATGCCGTTGCATATCGGACAATGTCTTTGCTGTTGCGCAGACCGCCGGGCAGGGAAGCCTATCCGGGCGACGTTTTTTATCTGCATTCCCGATTGCTTGAACGGGCTGCAAAGCTTGCAGAAGGGCTTGGCAGCGGATCGATGACGGCGCTTCCTATTATCGAGACGATGGAGGGAGATATTTCTTCCTATATTCCCACCAACGTGATTTCGATCACCGACGGACAGATCTATCTTGAAACGGAGTTATTCAATTCAGGGCAGAGGCCTGCAGTCAATGTAGGACTTTCCGTGTCGCGCGTTGGCGGAAGCGCACAAATCAAAGCGATGCGCAGGGTCGCGGGACCGCTGCGGCTTGAATTGGCACAGTATCGTGAGTTGGAGGTGTTCTCGCAATTTGCCTCTGATTTAGATAAAGTGACGCAAGATGCTCTGAATAATGGGCTGAAGGTGACGCGTGCGCTCATACAGCCGCAATATACGCCGTATACGGTCGAAAACCAAGTGATTTTGCTCTGCGCAGCGACGAATAAAGTGCTGATGGATATCCCGGCAGAACGCGTGCGGGAGTTCAATGAAAAATTTCTGGACTTTATGAATGCAAAGTATCCGCAGGTAAGAGGCTCTATTAAAGAGACGGGAGCGCTTTCGGAGGAAAACGAAAAACTGATTTTGGAAGCGGTAAAAGAGTTTGAACGCGGTTTCTTTGCCGGAAAAGAAAAGCAATCAGAAATCATTCCTGCATCGGTGAAAGATGGGCGGCAGTTATGAGAAGTCTTGCAGATGTCAAAAACAGCATACGTGCAATCGGTGATACCAGCAAAATCACAAATGCAATGAAGCTGATTTCCACCTCGAAGATGCAGAAAGCTATTCAGCGTTATGATGCGAACCTACTTTATTTTAACCGTGTACGCAGCGCGCTCAAGGATATCCTCGTACATTCGCACGAGCTGCATCATACGTTTTTGGAAAAGCATGAAAAAGGACGACCGGCCTATATTGTGATTGCGGCGGATAAGGGGCTGTGCGGTGCTTATAATCACAATATTCTGAATTTTGCGCATGACTTCATGAAGCCGGACGATAAATTTGTGATCACGATAGGACAGGAAGCCCGCGCGTTTTTTGAACGAAAAAATATTCCGATCGATGTGGAATATTTGCATATTTCGCAAAATCCGACCCTGTATGAAGCACGTAATCTTGCAGACGATCTCTCGAAAATGTATAAGGATAGCGAGATGAATGAGGTATATCTTCTTTATACGCGGTATTATTCCTCTGTAAAGCAAGTGCCGACGGCCTTGAAGCTGCTCCCGGTGGAGCTTTCAAGCTTTGCAGATATTGAAACGGAACTGGAATATGAAAACGAGATGAATTATCATCCTTCGCCCAAGCAAGTTTTTGACGTGCTTGTTCCGCAATATATCATCGGACTTGTCTATGGTGCGCTGATTCAGGCGTTTGCCAGTGAAAACAGCGCACGGATGGTAGCGATGGATTCTTCATCCAAAAACGCTGAAGAGATGCTGGGAAAGCTGAATATTGAGCTGAATCGTGCCCGGCAGCAGGCGATTACAATGGAGATCACGGAGATCGTCGGTGCAATAGAAGCATTGACCTGAAGAGAAGGGAACCAACTATGTACGATTATAAAATTGTAAGCGAGGGGACTATCGTAAAGATCACAGGCCCTGTTATAGATGTAAAATTCCCGGAAAAGGCAGATCCATCTATCCATACGATTCTTTATGCACAGGAAAAAGAAGAGAAACGCGGACGTGTGTGGATGGAAGTTGCTTCGCAGATTGGCGGCAACGTGGTGCGCTGCATTGCATTGGAAGCAACGGAAGGCCTTGCCTGCGGCATGAAGGTGTATAATACAGGAGAGCCGATCACCGTACCTGTAGGAGAACACATACTGGGGCGTGTGGTAAACGTTATGGGCCGTGCGATCGACGGAAAGGGAGAAATCGAAGCGGAGGATTATTGGCCGATTTATCGGCCGGCGCCGGCTTTTGCAGAGCAAAATCCAGTATCCGAGATATTTGAAACAGGATTAAAAGTGATCGATTTGATCGCGCCCTATGCAAAGGGCGGAAAAATCGGGCTTTTTGGCGGCGCGGGAGTCGGAAAGACCGTGCTGATCAATGAGCTGATCCACAATATCGCTACGGAAAGCGGGGGCTATTCCGTATTTACTGGGGTTGGGGAAAGAAGCCGGGAAGGACGGGACCTGATCGGTGAAATGGAAGAAAGCGGCGTTTTGGAAAAGACTGCGCTTGCGTTCGGACAGATGAATGAACCGCCGGGCTCGCGCATGCGTGTTGCAATGACAGGCCTTACCATGGCGGAGTATCTGAGGGATAAGACGCAGCAGAATGTGCTCCTGTTCATCGATAATATCTATCGTTTTATTCAGGCGGGTTCGGAAGTGTCGGCGCTTTTGGGGCGCATCCCATCGGCGGTCGGATATCAGCCGACGTTGGCGAACGAACTGGGAGAGCTTGAAGAACGCATCACCTCTACGAAGCATGGCTCCATTACATCGGTGCAGGCGATTTATGTTCCTGCCGACGATTTGACCGACCCGGCGCCGGCTACGACGTTTTCTCATCTGGACGCCATTACGGTGCTTTCCAGAAGCATTGCAGAGCTCGGTATATATCCGTCGGTCGACCCGCTCGAATCCACATCGCGCATTCTTGACCCGCGCATCGTGGGCGAGGAGCATTATGAGGTAGCCAGCCGCGTGATCCATACGCTGCAGCGTTATAAGGAATTGCAGGACATTATTTCTATCCTTGGTATGGAAGAGCTTGCGCCGGAGGATAAGATCACAGTATTCCGGGCACGGAAGGTGCAGCGGTTCCTGTCGCAGCCAATGTTCGTAGCGGAGATATTCACGGGAATAAAAGGGAGGTACGTTCCGCTGAAAGATACGATCAGAAGCTTCAAAGCGATCCTTGACGGCGAGGTGGATGACCTGCCGGAGCAAGCCTTTTTGATGGTTGGAGATATCGACGACGCAAAAGAAAAAGCAAAGGGAATGAAATAAATGGCTTCGGAATTTTTATTGGAGATTCTGACGCCGGAACGGTCGTTTTTCTGCGAAAGCATCGTATCTGTCATTTTTCCGACGGAAGATGGACAAATGTCCATCCAAAAAGGGCATGAGTCGGAGGTCGCGACAGTCGTTCCGGGGGAAGTGAAGATCAATACTGGGAAAAAATGGCTGATGTGTTCCGTTGCAGAGGGTTTTTTAGAAGTGCGGCCCGACGAAACGATCATGTTCACGCAGGCTGCGGAGTGGCCGGAGGAGATCGATGTAAAACGTGCAGAACGCGCAAAGGAACGCGCTGAAGAGCGCCTCCGGCAGAGGCGGAGCGAGCAGGAATACAGGCGTAATAAGATCGCGCTTGCGCGGGCAATGGCAAGGTTGAGCCTTACAAAACGGAAAACAACGTTATAAAAGATAGGGGGGCTAAAAGCCCCCGGTTTTTTGGAAAAAGAAGAGGGGATATTTTTATGGGAAATATTCTGTTTATTACGGGCGGCGCAAGAAGCGGGAAAAGCTCTCATGCGGAAGAAATTGCGAGGCAGTATCGGGACGTTGCTTATATTGCAACGGGAATCGTAACAGATGATGAGATGAAGCTGAGGGTGCAGCGGCATCAGGAGCAAAGGCCGCAGGAATGGACGACCTATGAGGAGCCTTACGATATTGCGCGGGTGATACGGTCACACAGCCACGAAACCTATTTGATAGACTGTGTGACCGTCTATATCACGAATCTGCTCTTAAAAGAAAAGGAAAATTGGGACTCCGATATTTTGGAGCGGTCGGAACAAATGCAGCTGGAAAATGCCGTTGAGAAGAAAATACGGGAATTGGTCCTTGCTATGAAAGAATGCGGCGGCAATTTTATCGTAGTGTCAAATGAAGTCGGGCTGGGTCTTGTACCCGCTTATCCGCTGGGCAGAGTGTTTCGTGACGCTGTGGGGCGCGCTAATCAGATGATCGCAGCGGAAGCGGCGCAGGTTTATCTTTCGGTGAGCGGGGTACTATTGCCGCTCAAGGGGAAAGAGGAGGAGATATGAGTACGAGCTTTACCTTTTTACGTCACGCACAGACGGAGGCGAATGCAAAAGGCGTATTCAGCGGCAGCAGCGATCTGCCGCTTAGCAAAGCGGGAGAAATGTGCGCGCAGCAAACAGCGCAAATATTGGCGGACGAACATTTCGACGCTGTTTTCTATGGTACGGCGAAAAGGGTCCTGCAAACGACAGATTACGTTTTGAGCAAGATGAAGGAGGTTCCCAAGATCATTTTGAAATCAAATCAGATTCGGGAAATGAGCTTTGGAAGATTCGAAGGACTTTCAGCGGATGAAGCGCAGGATAAGTATCCTAAAGAATGGGAACGGTATATGCAGGACTGGCAAGACTTTGTCTTTCCAGAGGGAGACGGAACAAGAGATTTTTATGATTCCTGCAGCCGGTTTATCCATGATATCCTTTTCGAGTATGAAAACAACAGAATATTGATCGTCGCACACAAGGGATTTATTCTCGCATGCTGGTCGGCGCTGCTGACAGGAGAAATGGCGGATGTGTTTACACGGGACATTGGAAACGGGGAATTTGTAACGGTTACAGTATAAATGAAGCATCCGGACAGAAGTAGCTTTCGGGAAGATAACTGCCGAAAGCTATTTCCTTTTTGGACCGGATGTATTATAATATTAGTTAATTGTTTTTAAGCGGGGAAATACCGCTTTTCTATAGGAGGAATGGTGCGTTGGAACATATTATATGGGATAGGGAATTTGAATGCGCAGATCGAAAAAAAATCAAGGAATTGCAGTTGGAGCGGCTCAAGCATACGGTGCAGTATTGTTACGACAACGTACCTCATTATAAAAAGAAATTCGATGAAATAGGCCTTAAACCCGAGCACATCAAAACGCTCAAGGATATTGAAAAGATACCGTTTACAACAAAAGAAGATTTCCGGGAAAACTATCCATACGATATGTTCGCTGTACCGATGAAGGATATCGTACGGATACATGGTTCCTCCGGAACGACGGGAAATCCGGTCGTGACAGGCTATACGCGGCACGATCTTGACATGTGGACTGGGCTCGTGGCCCGTGTTGCCTGCGCTGCGGGAGTCCTTCCCGATGATATTGCGCAGATATCATTTGGATATGGGCTGTTTACAGGCGGCTTCGGCCTGCATTATGGATTAGAGCGGGTCGGACTCAGCGTGATCCCGGTATCAAGCGGGAATACGAAACGGCAGATCAAATTCATGCAGGATTTCGGGAGCACCGTGCTGATCAGCACGCCGTCGTATGCCATGTATTTGGGCGAGACAGCACAGGAGATGGGCATCGATTTTAAGAAGCTGAAGCTGCGTCTGGGCCTTTTCGGTGGTGAAGGGCATACAAAAGAGATGCAAAAACAAATTGAAAAATATTTGAATATCACAGATACAGAGAACTATGGGCTGACAGAAGTGATTGGTCCCGGATTTTCCGGTGAGTGCTATATACAAAACGGAATGCACATAGCAGATGATGAATTTATTTCTGAGATCATCGATCCGAAGACGGGAGAGACGCTCCCCATGGGAGAAAAAGGAGAATTGGTCGTAACGAGTCTGACAAAAGAGGGCGTACCGATCCTGCGTTACCGTACGAAGGATATTACGCGCCTGATGGACGAACCGTGCAAATGCGGGCGGACAACGACGCGGATGGAAAAGGTCTCGGGGAGGACGGACGATATGCTTGTGATTCGCGGAGTCAACGTATTCCCGTCACAGATCGAGGGAGTTTTGCTCGGCATGGACGATGTCGCGCCGCATTACGAGATCGTACTTACGACAGAAAAGCATTTGGACCGCATCGAAGTAAAGGTGGAGGTTGCGGATGCAGAGCTTTTGACGAGCTACTCTGCGTTGGAGAATCTGAAAGAAAAGATCGCAAACAATATTTATTCTATTCTGAATATGCATGTTAAAGTGACTTTAGCGGAGCCGCACACCTTGAAGCGCTTTGAGGGGAAAGCGCGCCGCGTCACGGATATGAGGACGGAATAAACGGCCGTTTGCTGAAGCAAGAGAATTATTACGACGGAAGAGGTTTGATATTGGGATGAAAAAGATCATGTTGGGGAATGAGGCGTATGCACAGGGAGCGTACGAGGCTGGCGTTCGTGTCGTCTCGTCTTATCCGGGAACGCCGAGTACAGAGGTCACCGAAAACATCGTAAAGCACGATGAAGTATACGCCGAATGGGCGCCGAACGAAAAGGTAGCGCTGGAAGTGGCGGCGGGAGCAAGCTATGGCGGCGCGCGGGCACTTTGCTGTATGAAGCATGTGGGCCTCAATGTTGCGGCCGATCCGCTTTTTACGGCATCTTATACGGGAGTAAACGGCGGATTGGTCATTTTAGTGGCGGACGATCCCGGAATGCATTCGAGTCAGAATGAGCAGGACTCGCGTTTCTATGCGCGCAGCGCGCATGTTCCAATGCTTGAGCCGGCAGACAGCGGAGAAGCAAAGGAATTTATGAAAGCAGCTTTTGCGTTAAGTGAAAAATTCGATACGCCCATACTTCTTCGCTCCAACACAAGAATTTCGCATTCGCGCGGGATCGTGGAGGTGCAGGCGCGGCAGGAAGTGCCTGTCCGGGAATATAAGAAAGATATTAAAAAGTATGTGATGATGCCCGGAATGGCGCGGGGCCGCCATATCGTTGTCGAAAAGCGCATGGCAGATATGGCGGAATATGCGGAAGCGTCGGAGTTGAACCGCATTGAATACGAAGACGCGGAAATAGGCGTTATAACGAGCGGTACATGCTATAATTATGTGAAAGAAGCCATGCCGCAGGCAAGCATCCTGAAATTGGGCATCGTTTATCCGTTGCCGGCTAAGAAGATACAGGAATTTGCGGCTAAGGTAAAGAAGCTTTATGTGATAGAAGAGCTGGAGCCTTTCTTTGAGAATCAAATCAAAGTGATGGGTCTTTCTGTGATGGGAAAAGAGCTCTTCACAGTACAGGGCGAGTATTCTACAAAAATGATTCGTGAAAAGCTGTGCGGCGAGGCGTGTGAGCCGGTAGAGACGGGGGCACTGCCGCAGCGCCCGCCGGTATTATGCCCGGGCTGTCCGCACCGTGCAGTTTATTACATGTTTAATAAGCTTAAGCTGACCGCAATGGGCGATATCGGCTGTTATACACTTGGAGCAGGCGCACCGCTTTCGGCGATCGACACGACGCTGTGCATGGGAGCTTCCATTGGTATGGCACATGGCATGGAAAAGGCGCGCGGAAAAGAATTTGCCCGCAGGCTTGTAAGCGTGATCGGAGACAGCACTTTTATGCATTCCGGGCTTACAGGGCTTACGAATATGGTCTATAACGGCGCAACGTCTACCGTACTGATCTTAGATAATTCCACGACGGGCATGACCGGGCATCAAGATCATCCTGCCACGGGGAAGAACGCAAAAGGCGAGCCTGCACCGGCAGTGGATATTCCGCAGCTTGTAAAAACGCTTGGTGTGAAAAATATACGTGTTGTAGATCCATTTGATCTTCCGGCACTTGAAACGGCGCTGCGCGAGGAAACGGCGCGGGAAGAAGTTTCCGTGATCATTACCAAACGTCCCTGCGTCTTGATTGATAAAGGGTCCGTCAAAGAGACGCTTGCCGTCACAGATGACTGCCGGAATTGCGGAGCATGCATGAAGCTTGGATGTCCCGCCCTTGTAAAAGGAGAAAATGCGGTGCGCATTGATGCATCGCTTTGTATTGGCTGCGGCCTGTGCGCAGACGTTTGCCCATTCCACGCGATTGGAGGAAAATGCGAATGAAGAGTATATTGATCGCCGGAGTAGGCGGACAGGGAACCTTGCTTGCGAGCACTGTGTTTGGTCAAATCGCTCTTAAGCTCGGATACGATGTAAAGCTTTCGGAAGTGCACGGAATGGCACAGCGCGGCGGGAGCGTAGTAACTTATGTTCGAATCGGAGATAAAGGGGAAAAGGTATATTCTCCCGTGATAGACGAATGCGGGGCAGATATTCTGCTTGCGTTCGAAGAACTGGAAGGGCTGCGCTGGCTGCCATACCTTAATCCGCAGGGAGGAAAGATCTACTGTAATACGCAGCAAATTTTGCCTATGCCTGTTATTACGGGTGCAGAAGTATATCCGGAGAATATTCCTGAAAAAATCAGGGAACATTTTCCGGATGCGGTTTTTGTTGACGCGCTTGCCTTGGCCAATCAGGCGGGAAGTGTGAAAGCTGTGAATACGGTTCTGCTTGGTGTTCTTGCAAGAAACATGGACATTGAAAAAACAGTATGGAAAGATGCGATACGCGCTGTAGTCAAACCAAAATTTATTGATTTGAACGAGACTACATTTGAGCTTGGATATGCACTATAAAAGAACGCTGTAAGCAACTTGCGGCGGCAATTGGCGAAAGAGGAGGCAAATACATTGATCAGGCAAATATCGGTTTTTGTGGAAAATAAAAAAGGGAGGCTGTACAGCCTGACCCGGGCGCTTGCCGATCATGGTATCGACTTAAAAGCCCTGAGCATCGCGGACACCTCGGAATTTGGGATATTGCGCTGTATCGTCAACAAGCCCGACGAAGCGCTTAAAATATTGAGAGACGCAGGCTTTACGGCCTCTATGACAAAAGTACTCGGGATAGAGGTGGAGGACACCCCGGGCGGTCTGGCTCAAGTTTTGCAGGTGCTGCACGAAAACGAGATCAGCGTTGAGTACTTATATTCTTTCGTAGGTACGATGAGCGAAAATGCGATCGTAATCTTCCATGTGAAGGAAACGGAAAAAGCATTTGAAGCATTGAAAGGCTCGGGGTTAAAAATGCTTACGGAAGAGATGGTCTATAATATTTAAGAGGAAGAGTTTTGTACAGAAAGACATACGCTCAAATCAACCTTTGGAATTTGAAGCAAAATATAAAGAATGCAGCGGCGAATTTGCCGCATGGGTGCGGGATCGTAGCGGTCGTGAAAGCAAACGCATACGGACATGGAGCGGTCGCATGCGCCCGCGCGGCAAAGCAGGCGGGTGCATGCATGCTTGCGGTCGCCTTGGCGGAGGAAGCGCTGCCTTTGCGCGAGGCGGATAAGGACATTCCGATTATGATCATCGGGCGTTCCAATCACGAGCAGCTTTCTTTGGCTGCGGAAATTGGGCTCCAGCCCTGTGTTTTTACACCGGATGATATCTTGTTTCTTCAAAGGATCTGTAAAAAATCAGGGAAAACGATAGACATTCATTTAAAATTCGATACGGGAATGTGCCGAATCGGGATACGCAGCAACTCAGAATTGGAAGAATGTATCAAAACACTTTCCGCGTGCCCCAATGTACATCTGGCGGGGGTGTTTACGCATTTTGCGAACAGCGATGCACGGAACAAAGCAGACACCTGTTTGCAGCATCAAAAATTTCTGCACTATATTGAGATTTTAAATGCGCGCGGCTTCCATCCGGTCGTACATGCCGACAATAGCGCCGGAACGATCGATCTTCCGCAGTTCTCACACGACATGGTACGCTTCGGTATATCAATGTATGGATATTATCCGTCAGACGAAGTGGATAAGCAGGCAGTTCGGCTCAGACCTGTTATGGAGGTTTTTGCGGAAATTTCGCATATAAAGACGATAGAGGCGGGAGAAAGCGTAGGGTACGGCAGTACGTTTACGGCTGCCCGCGCGACGAAAGTTGCGACGGTACAGATCGGATACGGAGACGGCTATAACCGTTTGCTCTCAAACAAGGGCAGTATGATCGTAACGACTGAATCCGGCTCTTGGTATGCTCCGATCATAGGACGAGTGTGTATGGACCAGACGATGCTGGATATCACCGATATAGACGGAGAAATATATACAGGTGATATTGTGACCGTGCTTGGCGAAAAAGAAGGGAAATCGATAACGGCGGACGATATTGCGAAAATTTGCGGAACGATCAGCTATGAAGTGCTGCTGGATTTTAATGAACGGATACCGAGGGTCTATACTGACGATAGCTTTGAAACAAAGCCGGCCACACCATAGGAGAAAGAATGACAAAACAGGAAATACGCGAGAAGGTCCTCGATATGCGCCGAAGCCTTACTTCAAAATATATCGAAGATGAGTCAGCTAAAATATATGAGCATCTGATGGACAGCGGACTCTTTGACGGAGCAAAACAGGTCCTTTCATACAGCGATTTTGACAACGAAGTAAAAACTGCGATGCTGACAGGATGGCTTATGTTCCATGGAATACGTCTCTGCCTTCCATGCGTCTATCAGAAAGAGATGTTTGCGGCAGATATCAAAAGTGCGGTGCTGGAGCTCAGTCGGTTCGGGATTGCCCAGCCTAAATATGAAAAAGCCTCTTTTGCGGCGCCGGAGGAGCTTGATATCGTCATTGTTCCGGGTATTGCATTTGACAGGGGCGGGAGGCGAATAGGGTTTGGCTGCGGGTATTATGACCGATTCCTGAAAAGGGCGACGAAGGCGAAGAAGATCGCATTGGCATACGATTTTCAAATCGTGGACTTTATACCGGAGGAAACGCACGATATCCCGGTAGATATCATCATTACGCCGGATGGAAGGATCAGATGAGGATCATCGCAGGAGAAAAGAGAGGCCTTAAGCTCGCGGCAAAGGATGGAGCGGAAACAAGGCCGACGCTTGACAGAGTAAAGGAAGCGCTGTTTGGCAGGCTGCAATTTGAAATCAGCGGAAAATGTGTGCTGGATCTTTTTGCGGGAAGCGGAGCCTTGGGGCTGGAGGCTCTCTCAAGGGGTGCGCAAGAGGCGGTTTTAGTTGACTGCGACGAGCAGGCCGGAGAGATAATCAAAAAGAATATTGCGGCGGCAGGAATGCAGCGGCGCGCACAGTTTATAAAAAATGATTTTAGGAATGCGTTGAAACTATTTCAAAACAGCAGGAAGTTTGATATAGTATTGATAGACCCGCCTTACCGAAGCAGCGATTTTTATGAGACGGCTTTAAACGGATTGGTGGAATATGGATTGTTGGCGGAGCATGCCGCTGTCGTAGCGGAAAGTGATAGGCCAATCGAGTTTTTCACGGAGAATCTTGTTTTGGAAAAACAAAAAAAATATGGAAAAGTTTATTTGACGTTTTTCCGTTGGAGAGGAAAGCAATGAACGCGTGTATTTATCCGGGAAGCTTTGATCCCATTACAAACGGGCATATAGATATTATATGCCGGGCGCGCAATATTTTTCCGAAAGTTTATGTCGGCGTATTAAACAATACTGCCAAGCGGAATCTGTTTTCGGTGGAAGAACGTGTAGAGATGATCCGCAGGGCGACAGGCGGAATGGATGGAGTGGAAGCCGTGTCCTTTGAGGGGTTGCTGGTCGATCTCATGGAAAGGCTCTCCTGCAGAATCATTATCCGCGGACTGCGGACAGGTGCGGATCTTGAGCTTGAACAGCAGCTCTCTGTAATCAACAGACAACTTCTTCCGGGGGCAGAAACGGTTGCGCTGCTGGCAAAACCGGAGACCTATTTTATCAGTTCAAGCGCAGTGCGGGAACTGATTGAATTTCATGCAGATATATCCGGCTATGTTCCAAGAGAGGTAGCGGATATGATAAACGGAGGAATAAAAAATGAAAATCTTTGATTTGCTGAATGAGATCATAGAAGAAGTAGACAACAGCCGTAAATCTCTCTTTGGAAATAAAAAGACGATCGATGTAGAATTCGTTCTTGAAATATTAGAGGAAATCAAAACAGCATTGCCGGACGAGATCGTATATGCACAGGAGGTTCTGGATCATAAACGTGAGATCATCGATTCGGCACAGGCAAAAGCTAAAAATATTCTCGATGGAGTAGATACGAGGCTCTCTGAGCTGATCGAAGAGCACAAGGTAACGCAGCTTGCTTATGAGAAAGCGAACCGTGTGATCGATACGGCTCAGAAACAAGCGTATGAAATTCGGGTGAATGCAAATGATTATGCAGTAAATGTGCTGGAAGACCTTTCGTCCTATATGAAAGAGTATATGGATATCATAAAAGAAAATCAGTCTAATTTTATCAATAAAAAGAACAAAGATCAGGCGGAATTTGAGTAAACCAAAAAAATCTTTGCGTCCTGAAGAGCAGATGCAAGGATTTTTTTGTAGGAGCAATTGTATATGGGGAAAATGAAAAAGGTAGCGTTTGCGCTTGGCGGTGGTTCTGCCCGTGGATTTGCACATATCGGCGTACTGCGCGTCATGCTTGAGAATAATATTCCGGTCAGTATGATAGCTGGCTGCAGCATGGGGTCTTTGATCGGGGGCATATATGCATCGGAGGCAAACCTTGAAACATTGGAAGATTTTGCAGGCGTATTTGATTTTAAGAAATATTTTGACCTCACCCTATCTTCCAAAGGATATGTGAAAGGAAATAAGGTTCAGGAGCTCATCAAGCTCATGACAAAAAATATTTCCATCGAAAAAGCGAGGATCCCATTTTGTTGTATTGCTACCTGCCTTGAGGATGCGCGCCTGACACGCTTTACAAAAGGCCCGATCCATGAAGCGGTGCGTGCCAGCATCTCTATTCCCGGCATGTTTACGCCGCACGAGATCGACGGGAAAACCTACGTTGACGGCGGGGTGATCGATCGCACAGCGATCGATGCGGCATGGGATATGGAGCCGGATATCGTGATCGCCGTAGACGTTGGATATAAAGGAGAAAAGATCACTCCCCCTAAGAGTGTGATTGGATTGGCGCAAACGGCCTTTACGATTGCAGATTGGCATCTCGCGCAGGTGAATCTTCCTAAAGCCAGCCTGTGCATTTTTCCAGACGTGAGCGGAATAGACGGGAGCCAATATAAAGATATTCAAAACATCATTGCACGGGGGGAACAGGCCGCGCATGAGGCACTCCCGGAAATCGTGAATTTATTAAACGATTAATAATTTTTGTGTAAAATCGCGCTTACCGGGCGCGATTTTTTTTGTCAGAAGAGAATAAACCTCGGTAGCCTGAATATCCATTTCAAAAAGGGGGTTATTTGGAAAAGAAGCCGCTTTGGTTATAATTGGAACAGAGGATTTCTTTGCAAGATAAGAAAGGAGGCCGAGCGCATCTCTGCGAACGCCCAGAACGCGTGCATAGAGCGGGTGATGCTCATAATCCGCCATACGCTCGGCAGTGACGCCAAAAAGACAGTAAAGAAGAATGCGCCGTATGCGGGAATGCGGATAGCGTTTGCTGGAAACAGAACGGACAAGGGCTTCGTAGCTTTCCGCATTTTTTGCTTCTTTGAAAATACGGTATTCAAGACCTTCGGAAACGCCGTAGACCCGGCCGATGTCATCTGTCGTCATGCGGCGGAGCTGAAACAGGAGAAACGGGAACAGAGCTTCAGGAAACACCGCGGGCGGAAAAGCATCTATGTCCCTGAAGAGATATTGCCTGCACGCAGAGCTTCCTGTTTTGAGCGCTTCGCGGATCGCGCGGGCACTTGAGTAGAGCGGACCGAGGGAGATGTCGGAATATCCGCTGCCAAGCCGATCGATAGGCAAAGGCACTATCCTGCTTTTTATGCGGGAAAGTGCTTTTAAATATTCAAGCGCAAGAATGTTATTCGGCTTTTTCCATATGGAAGGTTCCGCTTCCGGCAGAAGGGCGGAAACTGCTTTTGCCCGTGCGACAGGGAAAGAAGCGCCCGACATAAGCGCTTTTTTTAGGAGCGCTTTGAAAGCCGGAGGTTCCTCCGCCAATATATGAGAGGCTTCCAGAAGACTTGGAAAGGCGGCCTCTTCCGTACCAAAGGAAAGCACATCTACGCAGTCTAAAGAGTTGAGGAGCGAAACAGCGCCCTGCGCGAAGCCTTCTGCGCTTTGCGTAGCAAAAATAAAAGGAAGCTCAAGTACAAGACTGACTCCGTGCAGCAGCGCTTCCCGCGCTCTGGTCCATTTATCCCATATCGCCGGCTCCCCGCGTTGTGTAAAATTCCCGCTCATCACACAAATGATGTGATTTGCACCGCATTTTTCACATGTGGTTTCAACGTGATAGGCATGCCCGGTATGAAACGGGTTATATTCTGCGACGATTCCGGCAATTTTCATAAAATACCTTTGCAAAGCAACGCTTTTTACTCTATAATATATGAGTGTTATTATAGCAGAGAAATCGAAATTTTAAAATTCATTTTATAAAAATCGTGAGGTGCAGAAAAATGTCGTTAATGGACAAAATCAAGGACAAAGCAAAGTCGGTCAGGAAGAACATCGTCTTACCTGAGGGGAGCGAACCGCGTACGATCGAAGCGGCCGCGAAGATCATCGAGCAGGGAATCGCAAATGTGATCCTGCTGGGAAATGAGGAAGAGATTAAAAAAGCGAACGTGAAGAACGTCGATCTTTCGGACGCGGTGATCATCGACCCTGCTACATCGCCGAAGCTTCAGGAATATGCGGATATGTTCTATGAAATGCGCAAGAAGAAAGGGATCACGCCGGAGCAGGCTCTGGAAACGACAAAAGATCCGCTGTATTACGCAGTATTGATGATCAAGGCAAACGATGCGGACGGTATGGTGTCCGGAGCGATCCATTCCACCGGCGATACGCTTCGTCCGGCTCTGCAGGTCATCAAAACGAAACCGGGCGTACCGATCGTTTCAAGCTGCTTCATTATGGAGCACCCGGACAGCAAGTGGGGACAGGACGGCGTAATGGTGTTCGCGGACTGCGCAGTCAATATTGATCCAAATGCGGAAGAGCTTGCGGCAATCGCCGTTGCGTCTGCGGATTCGGCGAAAGACCTTGCAGGGATCGCGGATCCGAAGATCGCGATGCTTTCATTCTCTACCAAAAACAGTGCGAAGCATGAAAAGGTCGATAAAGTGATCGAAGCGACAAAGCTTGCAAAAGAAATGGCGCCGGAGCTTAATATAGACGGCGAGCTGCAGGCGGACGCGGCATTGATCGAAGCGGTTGGCCAGCTGAAGAGCCCGGGCAGCAAGGTTGCGGGGCATGCAAACGTTCTGATTTTTCCTGATATTCAGGCAGGAAATATTGGATATAAATTAGTGCAGAGGCTGGGCGGAGCAGAAGCCATCGGGCCGATTTGTCAGGGGCTTGCGCGTCCTGTAAACGATCTTTCGCGCGGATGCAGCGTAGAAGATATCGTTTCCGTTGTAGCGATCACGGCAGTACAGGCTCAGTCTTTTTAATCAAAAGGGGTATAGTAAAATGAAAAATGTTCTGGTAATCAATGCGGGAAGCTCTTCCCTGAAATATCAGTTGATCGATATGGAAAACGCGGACGTCATCGCGAAAGGACTTGTTGAAAGGATCGGGATCGATGGTTCTGTAATCAAGCACAAACCGGCGGGCAAGGATAAAGTAGAGATCGCAACGCCGATGAAAGACCACAACGATGCAATGAAACAGGTGATCGCAGCGCTGACAGATCCGGTTCACGGCGTGGTTTCCGATCTCTCGGGAATATGCGCAGTCGGGCACAGGATCGTACATGGCGGTGAAAAGTTCAGTGAGTCAGTGCTCATCACAGATGAAGTGATTGAGGCGATCAAGGAGAACATTGAGCTGGCTCCGCTGCACAATCCGGCAAATCTGATGGGGATCGACGCGTGCCGCGCGCTGATGCCTGATGTGCCCATGGTCGGTGTTTTTGATACTGCCTTTCATGCGAATATGCCGAAAAAGGCATTTTTGTACGGCATTCCTTATACGGCGTATACGGATTATAAAGTTAGGAGATACGGTTTCCACGGAACATCGCATAAATATGTTTCCCACCGTGCCGCAGAAATGCTCGGGAAAGATATAAAAGACCTCAAGATCATTACCTGCCATCTTGGGAATGGTTCGTCCGTTGCCGCAGTGAACGGCGGCGTATCGGTAGATACCTCTATGGGCTTCACGCCTTTGGAAGGTCTCGTGATGGGAACGCGTTCCGGCGATCTTGACGCGGCGATCGTTCCTTATCTTATGGACAAGATGGATATGGACGTCAATCAGGCAATCAACTATCTGAATAAAGAATCGGGCGTCTGGGGGATATCTGGTGTTTCCAGTGATTTCCGCGACCTCTGGGCCGAAGAAGAAAAAGGGAATGAGCGTGCGAAGCTGGCTCTTGACGTATTCAATTACCGTCTTAAAAAGTTTATCGGCGCGTATGCAGCGGCGATGGGCGGAGTCGATGTGATCACGTTTGCAGGAGGCGTAGGAGAAAACGATTGGGACGTGAGACTTCATGCGCTTGAGGGGCTTGAATTTATGGGAATTAAGCTTGATAAAGAGAAAAATGACGGCCTGCGCGGAGAAGAAGCGGAAATATCCGCGGCGGATTCCAAGGTAAAGATCCTCGTAGTTCCGACGGACGAAGAGATGACGATCGCAAAAGATACCTACGATATCTGCTGTAAGTAAGGAACGCTTCTCGATAGCTCAACGGAAAAAACAGTTGACAAGAGCGCCGCATAAAAATATAATGTAGTGGTACTCGTTTTCTTGCGTGGAGAAGAGCGATGATAGAATTGGATATCCGGGAGGCACTGAAAAACGAAGGCGTTGCTTATACGTTCCATTATGAGGGAATTCCCGATTTGGGCGAGGATATAAGCTTTGCAAAGCCGCTTATATTAGAGGCGGAATATAGTGTGCTGAAACGGAAAGTGTCGGTAAGAGGAACGTTTGAGACCGTATTGCATACTGTTTGCGACCGGTGCTTGGATGAAATGGAGACAGAAGTTTCCTGTTATTTCGACGAAACGTTTTCTCCGGACGGAACGCAGGAGGAAGAGGAATATGCCTATCGGGATGATGCGCTGTCACTCGATAAGCTGGTGTATGACGCGATCATTCTTAATTTGCCGCCTCAATTATTGTGCAGCGAAGAATGCAAAGGACTTTGCCCGCAATGCGGACAAAACTTGAATCGCAAAAAATGCAACTGTAAGCAGGAAGATACGGATGAGACGAATCCGTTTGCAAAATTAAAGGGATTGTTCTGAAACCTTAAGGGAGGTGTGTGAAAGTGGCAGTACCAAAGAATAGAACGTCGAAGCAGCGTAAACATACGAGAAGAGCACATTGGAAACTGACGGCTCCGGCCGTATCTCAGTGTCCGCAGTGCCACCAGCCGAAACTGGCTCACAGAGTTTGTCCAAACTGCGGTTATTATAACGGCAGATTGGCAGTTGCGCCGAAAGAAGCGGCAAAATAAAATGTTAAAAAAGGTTTGCAGATAGCAAACCTTTTTTGTTTTCTCTCTTTGAAAAAGGACTTTTTTCGTGTATACTGTATCTATTGTATATCGTTTTGAGGGAGACGGCATGAGGATTATTATTGATGCGATGGGCGGAGATCATGCACCGCAGGAGATCGTTGCAGGTGTTTTGGCTGCAATGGAAAAATTTGAAGACACTTCATTCCTGCTGACGGGAGATGAAGATAAAATCCGGGCTTTGCTCGGGGGACAGAAATATGATTCTGCCCGAATGGAGATCGTTCCCACGACGCAGGTGATTGAAATGGACGATTCGCCGGTCAAGGCGCTGAAGGAGAAAAAAGATTCTTCCATGGTGGTTGCCTTGAATCTGTTGGCGGAAAAAAAAGGCGAAATGCTGATATCGGCCGGATGTACAGGCGCTCTTGTAGCGGGTTCTACTTTGATTGTAAAACGGCTTCCGGGGATCAAGCGTCCGGCGCTCGCACCGGTGCTTCCGACCCAGACGGGGGAGGTCCTTCTAATCGACGGCGGCGCAAACGCAGACTGCAAGCCACAATATCTGCAGCAGTTTGGCGTGATGGGAAGCATTTATATGCAAAAGGTGTTTGGTTTGGCAGCTCCGCGGGTCGCCTTGGTCAATAATGGCGCGGAGGAAGAAAAAGGGAGCGAACTTACGAAAAAGGCTTACCAGCTTCTGAAACGAGCGCCGATCCACTTTGTTGGGAATGCAGAGGGACGCGAGCTTCTTTCCGGTGATTTTGACGTGCTTGTATGCGATGGCTTTACCGGGAATATCGTTTTAAAATTTTTGGAGGGATGTGCCAAGACGATATTGGGTATGCTGAAAGTCTATGTCAAAGAAAGCGGAAGTGCGAAGTTCGGCTATTTATTCATGAAAGGCGCGTTTAGCAGGCTGAAACAAAAGATGGATTATAAGGAGTATGGAGGCGCGTTGCTTTTGGGGCTGAACGGCGGTGTAATGAAAGCACACGGAAGTTCGGATAGGCAGGCGATTTTTCATGCGATCGCCGCGGCGCGCAAATTTATCGCAGGCGACGTTGTAGGTGCGATCGGGCAGGAAATATCGAAATTGGCGGTTGAAGATGACGGAACAGAAGCTTGAGAGCAGACTTGGATATTCTTTCCGCAACCGGGAGCTTTTGCGGCATGCATTGACGCACCCGTCTTGCGGAAATGCTCCGAATTACGAACGGCTTGAATTTCTGGGAGATGCAGTGATAGAGCTCATTATCAGCGATGATCTGTTTCGGGGATATCAGGAGCTTTCCGAAGGCATGCTGACACAGCGGAGGGCAGATATCGTTTGCTCTAAGTCGCTTGCACGGATCGCAAGGTCTATTGACCTTGGGGAATATATTTTTTTGGGAAAAGGCGAAGAAGAGTCCGGCGGGCGGAAAAAGACGTCGATCCTTGAAAATGTGATGGAGGCAGTCATGGGAGCTGTTTATCTGGACGGCGGCTTTCAGGAAGCGCAGCGGGTGGTACGCCGCTTGTTTGCTGATGCGGTGCAGGATGCCGTAGAGCGTAGAAGAGATCATGATTATAAGTCGCAGTTTCAAGAGCTTGTCCAACGGACAGTCAAACAGGAGATCGCCTACCGGGTGCTTCGGCAGGAGGGACCGCCGCATGATTCAGTATTCCATGTAGGCCTTTTTTTAGGCGGAAAAGCGTTATGTGAAGGAACGGGGAGCTCGAAAAAAGAAGCGGAACAAAATGCAGCTAAATCTGCGATCGCGGATTTTAAGAAAATTTATAAGGAGTAAAAATGTGATGTTTGAATTTGAAGCGGTAAAGAATACGGACAGGGAAATTTATGATTCCATGATGCGCGAGCTTGGGCGTCAGGAACATAATATAGAATTGATTGCTTCGGAGAATTTTGTGTCGCCTGCCGTTATGCAGGCGATGGGCTCGCATTTGACAAATAAATATGCAGAGGGATATCCGGGGAAGCGTTATTACGGAGGCTGTCAATTTGTAGACGAGGCAGAGGAGCTTGCGCGGGAAAGGGCGAAGAAGCTGTTTGGAGCGGAGCATGCCAACGTTCAGCCGCATTCGGGGGCGCAGGCCAATACGGCGGTCTATTTCGGTGTGCTCAAGCCGGGCGATACGATTCTCGGAATGAACCTTTCGCATGGCGGACATCTGACGCATGGAAGTCCGGTGAATCTCTCGGGAAAATATTTTAACATCGTACCCTATGGTGTGAGCGAGGCGGATGAAAAAATCGATTATGACAAACTGTATGATCTTGCGCAGGAACATAAGCCGAAAATGATCGTTGCGGGCGCAAGTGCATATCCGCGTACGATCGATTTTGCAAAATTTCGTGAGATCGCGGATTCTGTAGGCGCGTATTTGATGGTAGATATGGCTCACATTGCGGGGCTCGTTGCGGCGGGGCTTCACCCGAATCCGGTTCCGTATGCGCATTTTACGACGACAACGACGCACAAAACGCTGCGCGGACCGCGCGGAGGAATGATACTTTGCTCTGAGGAATATGCGAAAATTGTGGATAAGGCGATCTTCCCGGGAACGCAGGGAGGACCGCTCATGCATGTGATTGCGGCGAAGGCGGTTTCTTTCCATGAGGCGATGCAGCCGGAATTCAAGGAATACCAGAAGCAGATCGTGAAGAATGCCGCGGCGCTCGCAAAAACGCTTATGGATAACGGGCTGAGGCTCGTTTCCGGCGGAACGGATAACCATCTGATGCTGGTGGACGTAGGCAAAAAAGAAAAAACGGGAAAAGAAGTGGAAGCTTTGCTGGACACGGTAAATATTACGGTAAACAAGAATACCATTCCTTTTGAAACATTAAGCCCGTTTGTTACGAGCGGCATCAGGATCGGAACGCCATCCGTGACCACAAGAGGAATGAAAGAAAAGGAAATGGAAACGATCGGCGCCTTGATTGCAGATATGATCCTGAACGGAGAGGCGGCGTCGGAAAAAGTAAAGAAGAGCGTTGCAGAGCTATGCGAAGCATTTCCGCTGTATAAATAAAGGCAATATTTAGATCGGGCGGAGATATATTCCGCCCGATTTTGAGGAAGCGCGGATGATTGTAAAACAAGTAGATGCCGGGAGCATCGCTGAAGAATGTGAGATTTCTGCCGGCGATGCTTTGCTGTCGATCAACGGACGCGAATTGAGGGATTATATCGATTATATCTATGGGCTTGCGGAATCTGAAATTGTTCTTGCCGTTCAGAAAATTGACGGAACAGTCGAAGAAATCGAGATCGAAAAAGAACCGGATGAAGAATTGGGGATCGTCTTTGAAAACGACGGCTTCGGCAAAAAGATATACTGCCGGAATAAATGTCTTTTTTGCTTTGTAGACCAAATGCCGAAGGGGATGCGGCGGACGTTGTATGTGAAGGATGACGACTGGCGTATGTCTTTCCTTATGGGAAGCTATGTCACGCTTACTAATCTTTCGGACGAAGAAGCCGCCCGTATCATTGAGCAGAGAATATCACCGCTTTATATCTCTGTTCACGCATACGACGATGCAGTCAGGCAGAAGCTCTTCGGAAACAAGGATGCAGAACGGACTTTTGGGCTGCTTCGCCGTTTTGCGGCCAACAGGCTTCACATGCATACACAGGTCGTGATGTGTGAGGGGCTCAACAGCGGAGCCGTTTTAGAACAGACGATAGAAGCGTTATATGGCCTTTTCCCGGCCGTACAGTCGGTCGCGGTCGTACCAGTAGGGCTTACACGCTATCGGAAGGGTCTTTATCCGCTTTCACCGGTCAGCAGGAAAGCGGCGGAAGAAACGATTCAAATGATAGAAAGCGGTCAAAAACGTTTTTTAGAGCAGAATAATGAAACAAGATTCGTATTTGCATCAGACGAAATGTATATTCGTGCAGGAATGCCGCTTCCGTCTTTTGAGAGCTATGAAGATTTCGTACAGATCGAAAATGGAGTTGGTCTGGTGCGCATGTTTCTGACAGAAGCGGAAGAAGCGCTGGAGGCTTTTCGCGGCAGGAAAGTGCGGTACCGAAAAATAGGGTTTATTACAGGAGAAGATTTTTATCCCTTTCTTAAGAGGCTTGCCCTGCAGATTCAGGATTCCTTTCGCCTGCAGGTGAATGTCTATCGGATAGAGAACCGTTTTTTCGGAAAGAGTGTTACGGTCGCAGGCCTGCTGACAGGCCGGGATATCATCGGACAGGTAAAGACGCAGGAGGAAGAAGCGTTGTTCTTAAGCCGTTGCTGCTTTAAGGAAAACGAGGACAGGATGCTTGATGATGTAACGCTGGAAGAATTGAGCGGTGCGTTGAATACGCCTTGCTATAAAGCGAGCGGAGACGGATATGAAGTGATAGAAATGCTGCTGGAAGAGTGAGGAATAATTTTATGGCAAAACCTTTGGTTGCGATCGTAGGTCGCCCCAATGTTGGAAAGTCCACATTTTTTAACCGGATAACAGGAACAAAATTGGCGATTATCGAAGATACGCCCGGTGTGACGCGAGACAGGATCTATGCGGATGCAGAATGGCTGGGGAAAGAATTCACCCTGATCGACACGGGCGGCGTGGACATGAATACAGACGACGTCATTCTAAAACAGATGAGGATTCAGGCAGAACTCGCCATCGATGCAGCCCGTCTGATTTTGTTTTTCGTAGACGGGAAAACGGGAATCACATCGGAGGACTACGAGGTAGCAAAAATGCTGCGGAAATCCGGAAAGCCGGTCATCGTTGTAGTCAACAAGACAGACAATAAAACGGACGAACAAAATATCTTTGATTTCTATGAGCTTGGCCTTGGCAATGTGATGGGAATATCCTCTGCACAGGGGCTTGGGATCGGAGACCTTTTGGATGAGGTGGCCGGCGAGCTGGGCGAGTATGAAACGGAAGAGCAGGAGGATAATACCCTAAAGATCGCGCTGGTCGGGAAGCCGAATGTGGGGAAATCCTCTCTGACCAACAAGATATTAGGTTATGAACGAGTCATTGTAAGCGATATCCCGGGAACGACGCGCGATGCGATCGACTCCGTGTTTGAACGGGATGGTCAAAAATATACGATCATCGATACGGCGGGGATGCGGAAAAAGGGCCGTATTGACGACAAATCGATCGAACGGTACAGTGTGATCCGTTCTCTGGGGGCGGTACGCCGGGCTGATGTAGTGGCAGTCATGATCGATGCGACAGAAGGGATCACTGAACAGGATGTGAAAGTGGCGGGCTATGTGGATTCAGAGGGCAAGCCGTGTGTGATCGTCGTCAATAAATGGGATGCCGTAGAAAAAGACACCTATACGATTGAGAAATATAATAAAAAAATAGCTGCAGATCTTGCGTTTATGCCTTATGCTCAACGTATTTATATTTCCGCACAGACGGGGCTGCGCGTCGACAGATTGTTTTCCATGCTACATGAGGCTTATGAAAACAATATTCGGCGCATTCCGACGGGAGTGCTGAACGACTGTCTGCAGGAGGCTGTCACAGCGGCGGAGCCTCCTTCGACGAACGGCAGAAGGCTTAAGATCTATTATGCAACACAGGTAAGCGTCAAACCGCCTACGTTTGTTTTATTCGTGAATGATACGGCGCTGATGCATTTTTCCTATCAGCGTTATCTTGAAAATTATTTGCGCAAAACATTTGACTTTACGGGCACACCGATTAAAATAATAGTAAGACAGAAAAGTGACGAGAAAGGGGAGTAGGCTATGAACGGGATTTTGATACTGATTTTATGTGCGGCGATTGCCTATCTGTTGGGGTCTATCTCGTTTTCCTACATTTTTACGAAGAAGATAAGACATGAGGATATCCGCGAAAAGGGTAGCGGAAATGCGGGGACGACGAATGTTCTGCGTAGCTATGGATGGGGCATGGGCCTCGCTGTGTTTGCGGGAGACGTACTGAAAGGCCTGTTTGCAGCGTTGATCGGTCTGCATTTCGGCGGAGAGATCGGGATGTGCGTAGCGGGGGTTTTTGCGATCATTGGGCATAATTATTCCTGTTTTCTCAATTTCAAAGGCGGCAAGGGGATCGCGGCGACGATTGGCGTATTGCTCATCATACAGACAGTACCGACGCTTATTATCTTTACGATTGCGATCATTATTGTGATATCCACAAAAATCATGAGCATCGGTTCTATTATTGGGCTGATTTTAAGTGCGGCAGCGGCGTTTATCGTTGCGCCGGGAGATCCGTATCAGGATATTGCGCTGCTCATCATAGCGGCGCTTGGAATATGGAGCCACCGGGAAAATATAGAACGGCTGATCCATGGAAACGAACGGAAATTAAGCCTCTCCAAAAAGTAAAAAAGGCTTGCATAAAAGGCGCTGTTATGGTATTCTGGAGTAGGTTAATAAATGCTTGACTAAAGAGTGGGAATAAAACCCCACTCTTTCGCATTATGAATGCTTTTATGGAGTTGTTATGGCAAGAAATACACGAGCAGTCGTTGAAGAGATCGCAGAACCGATCGTAAAAAGCTGCGGCTTCCAATATGTCGATACAGAATATGCGAAGCAGGGGCAAGATTGGCTGCTTACGATTTATATCGATAGAGAGGGCGGAGTACTTCTTGAGGATTGCGAGACGGTAAGCCGTGCAGTAGAAGCGGCCCTCGATGAAAAAGATCCTATTTCGGAAAGCTACATTCTATGTGTGTCTTCTCCGGGATTAGACAGACCTCTGAAAAATGAACGCGATTTTGCGCGCTGCCTTGGACAGATAGTAGATGTAAAGCTCTATCAGGCATTTCAGGGTCAAAAAGAATATACCGGTGTGCTTTCGGCGTATACGCCGTCCAGTATCACGATCGAAACAGATGAAAGCGAGATCATTTTCGATTGTAAAGAAACCGCAAAAATATGCCTTCACTTGGATTTTTGATAAGGAGACAAAGGTTATGAATACGGAATTTATGGAAGCTTTATCAGATTTAGAGCATGATAAGGGAATCAAAAAAGATATTTTGCTGGAAGCGATTGAGACGGCGCTGATTTCTGCTTACAAAAGGCATTTTGGCACAGATCAGAATGCGCGTGTTGAAATCGATGGAGATACCGGCGAGATTAAGGTATTCGCTGTCAAAAATGTTGTGGATGAAGTGGAAGATGAAGAGTCGGAAATATCGGTAGAAGATGCGCGGGCCATTAATCCGAAATATGAGGCGGGAGATGTGCTGGAAACAGAAGTGACCCCGCGCGATTTTGGACGTATTGCAGCGCAGACGGCAAAACAGGTCGTTGTACAGCGAATCCGTGAGGCGGAACGCGGTATTATTTACGATCAATATTCAGAAAAGGAAAATGAAGTATTAACGGCGATCGTGCACAGAATAGAACGCGGAAACGTTTATGTAGAGCTTGGCCGCGCGGAGGGAATCATACCGGTGAGCGAAACGGTGTATTCCGAACAATATAATATCAACGACAGACTGAAGGTTTACGTGCTCGAAGTGAAGAAAACGAATAAAGGACCGCAGATCATTGTATCCCGTACCCATCCTGCATTGATCAAACGTTTATTTGAGATCGAGGTCCCGGAGATCCGGCAGAACGTTGTGCAGATCAAGAGCATAGCGCGCGAAGCGGGCGGACGCACGAAGATTGCGGTGTGGAGCGATGAAAAGGACGTCGATCCCGTCGGCGCATGCGTTGGACACAAAGGAACGCGTATCGAGAAAGTGGTAGAAGAACTGGGCGGTGAAAAGATAGATGTAGTTCCGTGGAGCTCGGACCCAATTGAATTTATAGCGAATGCACTGCGCCCCGCAAAAGTTGTTATGGTGCAGATCAACGAGGATGAAAAGGCTGCAAAGGTCATTGTTCCAGACTATCAGCTCTCTCTTGCGATTGGCAAGGAAGGACAGAATGCCCGCCTTGCAGCTAAGCTTACGGGATGGAAGATCGATATCAAGAGTCAGTCGCAGACAGAACAGGAAGTTTTCGGAGAAGAATTTGCAAACGCAGATACGAGTTTCGATTCGCTTGCGGAGACATTTGGAATGGTCGGACGGCTGAACGAGGAGGCCGCAGAGGAAGAAGCGGAACAGGATATTCTTGAAGCCGCGGAGCAGGAAAAGGACGATGCGGCTAAAACAGACGAGTAAGGGTGAAACGGATTGAATAAGAAGCAGCCGGTAAGAATGTGTATTGCCTGCCGCAGCGGAAAGTTGAAGGGCGAATTGATACGGCTCGTGCGTACGAAGGAAGGACAGCTTTTGGTTGACAGAACGGGTAAGGCACAGGGACGGGGCGCTTATGTATGCAGGAATAGGGAATGCATTGAAAAGGCAAAAAGGATATTTCCTAAAGTGATGCACTGCGAGATGGATGAAGCGGCGTATCATATGCTTATAGAATTGGCAGACGAGCATGGCAACGCATGAGAGTTTTTTTAAATTTTTAGGACTTGCTGCGCGTGCAAGAAAAATCGTGTATGGTATGCAGGCCGTAGAACAGGCGGTAAAAAAGGGGAAAGCGAAGCTTGTGATATTAGACGGCAGCGCTTCCGAAAATACAAAAAAAGCAATCATGGATGCTTGCACTTATTATCGTATACGGCTCGTCATTCTTGAAGAGCGCGGTATTTTGGAGGCAAGCTTCCATAAACCAAATAATAAAGTCATAGGAATAGTGTGTCCGCAGTTTGCGCAGAGTGCGATGGACAAATATTACGCTAATTCCGGGGGTGAAACTATTGAGCAAGATTAAAATTTTAGAAACAAACAAATCTCTTCTTACGAATGCACAGGGTATTTTTAACCGTATTTTGGAGATGCAGACGGAAGCAGACAGCCAGCTTCGTGATATCAAGGCCATAGAGGCTAAGATTCTTGATATAGAAAAGCTCAGAAATGAAAAAGCGCGACAAGAGAAGGAAGAGCAGCAGCGCGCTGAGGAAGAAGCGAAGAAATTGGCTCAGCAGAAAGCCGCGGAGGAAAAAGCGGCAGCTGAAGAAGAAGCCCGGAAACGGCAGGAAGAAGCAAAAGTACCGGAGAACACCCAGCCAAAGGAAGAGAGACCCAAGGAAAAAGTTCCGGTTCCGAAAGAGACCGTTATCGAAGAGAAGGTTTCTGTTGCCCCCAAAACAGAGACGGGCTCTAAACGGCCGAAAGCAGAAGAGACGGAGAAGCCCATGGGCAAAGAAGTGATAGCAGAAGCTGCTCCGAAGCAGAAACGGGAGACAGCTAAGAAGCCTGAAAAGAACGAAGCCAAGCCGGCCAAAAAATTTGCGAATCAAAATGCGAAACCGGGTGGTTTTGAACACGGTAAGAAATCGAAGAAGCAAATGGAAGAAGACCGTGGAAAGCGGCCAAAAATCAAGGAGCGCGTATTTAGTATCGATGACGATGATTTCCCGAGAGGCTCCCGTAAGCGCCGCAGCAATAAAAAGCAGCAGCCTAAAACAGTGATCGAACCCATCAAGATCGAGAAAGCGGTTATTACGGAAGAGACGATTTCCGTCAAGTTATTTTCGGAAAAAATAGGAAAACCGGTTTCTGAAATACTGAAAAAGCTATTGCTTTTAGGGATGATGTCCACGATCAATTCGCAGATCGATTTCGATACGGCTTCACTGGTGGCAGGTGAGTTCGGGATCGAGCTTGAACAAAAGATAGAAAAGACAGCGGAAGATATCCTGATCGAGGAAGCGCCGGATCTTGAGGAGCAGCTGCAAAAGCGCCCGCCGATCGTTACGATCATGGGGCATGTTGACCACGGTAAAACATCTCTGCTCGATAAGATACGGCAGTCTAAAGTGACTGAGGGAGAAGCCGGCGGAATCACGCAGCATATTGGCGCTTATCAGGTCGAGCTGAACGGGGAGAAAATCACTTTTATCGATACGCCGGGGCACGAGGCATTTACGGCGATGCGCGCCCGCGGAGCACAGGTAACGGATATTGCGATCATCGTGGTTGCGGCGGACGACGGTATCATGCCGCAGACAGTAGAAGCAATCAACCATGCAAAGTCAGCAGATGTACCAATCATCGTTGCTGTCAACAAGATAGACCGTCCGAATGCGAATGTGCAAAAAATCATGCAGGAGCTTACCGAGCATGACCTGCTGCCCGAAGAATGGGGAGGAGAGACGATCGTGGTTCCGGTCTCCGCAAAGACAGGCGAGGGGATCGATAAACTTCTTGAAATGATTCTTCTGGTTGCGGAGGTTCAGGAGCTCAAGGCAAATCCGGACCGGCTGGCAAAAGGAACAATTATTGAAGCGCAGCTCGATAAAGGCCGCGGCCCAGTTGCGACTGTTTTGGTGGAAACAGGAACGCTGCGGACAGGAGATACGATCATTGCGGGAACGGCGTATGGCCGGGTGCGGGCGATGGTAAACGATATCGGACAGAACGTAAGCGAAGCGTTGCCCTCCCAGCCGGTTGAGGTAATTGGCTTCTCTGAGGTGCCGGTAGCTGGAGATATTTTGCATGCGACTCCTGCAGACAAGCTGTCTAAGCAGGTGGCTGAGGAAAGAAAGGACAAGCAGAAAGCTGAGATCCTAAAGAAAATGACGAAAGTCTCGCTTGACGACCTGTTCAATCAGATCGCAGAAGGGCAAATCAAAGATTTGAATATCGTTATCAAAGCTGACGTTCAGGGCTCGGTAGAAGCGGTAAGGCAGTCGCTTGAAAAGCTTTCGAATGACGAAGTGCGCGTTCGTGCGATCCATTGCGGCGTCGGCGCGATCACAGAAACGGACGTTATGCTTGCTTCGGCAGCAAATGCAATCATTATTGGGTTCAATGTGCGGCCGGACAATATGGCGCAGACGGCTGCAGAGCGCGAAAAGGTCGATATTCGTCTCTACCGTATCATTTATAAGGCGATCGAGGATATAACGGCTGCCATGAAGGGAATGCTGGAGCCTGAGTTTGAAGAACTGGTCATCGGCCATGCAGAGGTCAGACAGACGTTCAAAGTTTCCTCTGTGGGAACGATCGCCGGCTGTTACGTTACTGATGGAATGATCCGGAGGAATGCACAGGCGCGTTTGCTGCGCGATAATGTGGTTATCTATGAAGGAGCGCTCAGCTCTCTGAAACGCTTTAAGGATGATGCCAAGGAAGTGGCGCAGGGGTATGAATGCGGTCTTTCGCTGGAACGCTTTGATGATATCAAGGAAGGCGATGTGATCGAGTGTTTCGAGATGCATGAAATCGCGCGCTAAGGAGAAACAATTATGGCGACAAACCGATTGAGCCGGATCGACGAAGAGGTGAAACGCGCTCTTGCAGAGATCATTCGGAATGATGTAAAGGACGACAGATTGTCTGTGATGGCAACTGTAACAAGGGTGGAAATCACGCCGGATCTGAAATTTGGGAAAGTGTATATCAGCGTGTATGATACGGAGAAGAAAAAGTATGCGTCTATTGATGCCCTTAATCATGGCGCTGCTTTTATCCGTACCAAATTGGCAAAAGCCGTGGATATCAGGCGCGTTCCCGAGCTTACCTTTGTATTGGACGATTCGATCGAGTACAGCATAAAGATTTCCAAGCTGATCGATGATGTAAAAGGCAAGGAAGAGTCATGAAAAGGGTAATTGAATTTTTGGAGAAGCACCGCAAATTTGCGGTGCTCACTCATCTGAATCCTGATGGCGACGCGCTTGGGAGCGCTTATGCGCTTGCACGGAGCTTGAATAATCTTGGCAAGTCTGCCGAGGTTATTTTATTATGTGAACCGCCCTCCAAATATCGGTTTAGTCAGTTTGATTCCTTATATCGGCTTTTAGAGGAAACGGGAAAGTGCAGTTATGATGCTGCGGTGGCAGTAGATTGTGCCACGATAGGGCGTTTGTCTTCCGCGCAGGAGTTTTTCCGGAGTCTGCCGAATTGCAATATCGACCATCATATTTCCAATACCGAATATGCGCAGGTAAATTATGTGGAGAATGTGGCGGCAACGGGAGAGCTTATTTGGCGGATCGCGGAACAGTTGGGAGCGAAAGCGGACGAGACGGTGCGTATGGCAACATATATGGCGATTTCGACTGATACCGGAAGCTTTATGTATTCCAACACACAGGAGTCCACACTTCTGCTGTTTTCCCGCTTAGTCGCGGAGGGACTGCCTCTTGCTCAGATGGCGGCGCAGATTTTCAACAAACGTTCGCTGGGGGCAACTAAGCTGATTGCACGTTTTATCGACAATATCAGGCTGTATGAAAATGATTCTCTTGCGATATCGGTCATTCTATTGGACGATATTGCGCAGTGCGGCGCAGATGTGTCGGATAGCGAGATATTGATCGATTACGCACGGGAGATAGACGGGGTGGAAATCGCGGCGTTTATCCGCGAGATGAAGAAGGATACCTATAAAATCAGTCTGCGCGCAAACAGCTATGCGGATGTAGGCGCGTTGGCGGGGGAATTTGACGGGGGCGGACATGCGAAAGCAGCAGGCTGCATGCTGCGGGGAAATATCTATGATGTGACAGAGACTCTTATCAAATCGGCAAGGAATTATTTGAAGTGAACGGTGTATTGAATATATTGAAGCCGCCTGCGATGACTTCAAGCGACGTTGTTTCGCACCTGCGGAGAATATTGGGGCAAAAGAAAATAGGACATACCGGAACACTTGACCCCGGGGCTGCCGGCGTACTTCCGATATGTGTAGGACGTGCGACAAAAATCGCAGATTATATCATGCGGGGCGATAAGGAATATATCGCGGAGATCACGTTTGGAATCGAAACGGATACACAGGACAGCTATGGAACGTCTCTTCGCAGATGCGAATGTAATATTACGCGGCAAGCTGTCGAGACGGTTTTGCCGGAATTTACCGGAAAATTATTTCAAAAACCGCCGATGTATTCGGCTGTGAAGCATGAAGGGAAAAAGCTTTATCAGTTGGCGCGGAAAGGAATCACGATTGAAAAACCTCCGCGCGAAGTCTATATCCGCCAGATCGATATACTTGGCGGACAGATCAATAAATTCCTGCTGAAAATCAGGTGCTCAAAGGGAACTTATATCCGTACGCTTTGTGCAGATATGGGCGAAGCGCTCCATTGCTGTGCTTACACCTCGTTTTTGCTGAGAACAGAAACATGCGGCTTTTTAGTCGAGGACGCATATACCTTACCGGAGATCGAAATGATGGTGCAAATGGGAACGCTGGCTTCCGCATTGTATTCCATGGAGGAAGCTCTGTCCTTTCTGAAATCGCTCCACTGCGAGAAGCGGCTTTATCCTTTTCTGACAACAGGAACGCCGATCGATCTTACCAAAACGAAACTTGAATTGCAGCCGGATGTCGATTATGCAGTTTTTTGCGGCGGCGAGCTGATAGGGATAGGGAAAAAAATAGGCGATAAGCTGAAAATAATATCGATGCTGAAAGAACTGGGGGGTGCTTCAGGTGAAACTAAAACTGCTGACACCAAATGATTTGCCGCTGACAGATAGAACAGCGGTAGCGATCGGCTTGTTTGACGGAATACACGAGGGGCATATAGCGCTGATAGATGATATCAAAGGCCGGAAAGATATGCGGTCATTGGTCTACACATTTGATACGAAGCCAAATCATACGTTTTATAAAAATATTTATACAGATGAGGAGAAACAAGCCATTTTTTCTTCACTTGGCATAGATATGCTCTATCGGCAGCCTTTTACGCCGGAATTTTCCAACACCTCGAAAGAGGCTTTTTTGGAATGGGTCGTACGAAAGCTGAATGCAAAGCATATCACGGTAGGATTCGATTTCCGTTTCGGGAAAAATGCAGAAGGAACGGCTGAATATTTACGTACGCAGGCAGAACGCTTTGGATATACGGTGCACGTCGTACCGGAGGTCAAGTGCTGTGAAGGAAAAGTGAGCAGTACGCTGATCAGAAAGCATATTGAACGGGGAGAAATGGAGCGGGTCACAGATCTGCTCGGGCGCTTCTATTTTATAGATGGAAAGATAGAAAAAGGGAAGCATTTAGGCTCGTCGATAGGCTTTCCCACCGCTAACATATCTACTGAAAAGCTTTTGCCGAAATACGGCGTCTATGCGACGATCGTTCAGATAGACGGGAAATGTTATCCCGCGGTAACGAATGTCGGCATAAAGCCCACCGTATCGAATTCGGGCATTCCAAATATCGAGACTTTTATTTTCCATTTTTCGGGGGATGTTTACAACGAAGAGATACGTGTAAGTTTCGTATCTTTTATCAGAGGAGAGACAACGTTCCCGGATGTAGACGCACTTCGGCGGCAGATTGCAAGCGATGCCCGGGCGGCGCAGAAAATGCTGGAGGATTTAGAGGTTTACAAACGTAATATCGTGTGGTAAACTGAAATACGTTGATTAATCAATCGTATGCTCCGATGTACGACAACTCCGGCGGCACCGTAGCATCACGAGTTCTAAAAAAATGGAGGGAAAACCATGGAAAAGGCAGTAAAGACAGAAATCATTCAGAAGTACGCTCAAAAGGAAGGGGATACAGGCTCTCCGGAAGTGCAGATTGCACTTCTCACGTATAGGATCAATCATCTGAACGAACATTTGAAGCAGTTTAAAAAAGACGCACATTCGCGGCGCGGTTTGCTGAAAATGGTTGGTAAAAGACGCGGCCTGCTCAACTATCTGAAGGAAAAGGATATCGAGCGGTACAGAAGCCTGATCAGCAGCCTGAATTTAAGAAAGTAAGCAAAAAGGAGCGGGTTTTTCTCGCTCTTTTTATTGCATGTCACCGGAACGCAGGCGGGCGGAGAGCCCTATATGGCGTTCCGGTTTTATCCGTTTTGTTACCAATTGAGGAATATAAAGAAGAACATAGGAGGAAACTATGCAGCAAGTACAGAATCATGTGTACGAGATGGAGCTCGGCGGCCGTACTCTTTCCATAGAAAGCGGCAAATATGCTTTTCAGGCAGGGGGCTCTGTGATCGTCAGATGCGGAGACACGGCCGTTATGGTGAATGCGACCGGCTCGAAAACGGAACGGGAAGGCATCGACTTTTTCCCGCTGAGTGTGGAGTATGAAGAAAAAATGTATGCCGCCGGGAAAATACCGGGCGGTTTTATCAAGAGAGAAGGCAGGCCGGCAACGTCGGCTATTTTGGCGGCCCGCTTGATCGACCGCCCGATTCGTCCGCTTTTCCCGAAAGGATACTATAAGGACGTTCAGGTCGTTGCGACGGTGATGTCCGTTGATCTCGACAATCCGCCGGAAGTATTGGCGATGATCGGGTCTTCTGCGGCGCTTTGCATTTCGGGGCTTCCGTTTGCAGGGCCGACGGGCTCGGTTGCGGTCGGTATGGTAGACGGAGAATATATCATCAATCCGAACAGTGAGCAGCGCGAAAAAAGCCGCTTGAATCTTACCGTATCCGGCACAAAAGATGCGGTCATGATGGTGGAAGCAGGCGCCAAAGAGGTGACCGAAGCAGAAATGCTGGATGCTATCCTATTCGCGCACGAGGAGATCAAGCGGATTTGCGCATTTATTCAGAATATCAAGGATGAGATTGGGAAACCCGAGCAGGAAGTGGAGATCCATAAGCCTTCGGAAGAGATCGAGAAAGCAGTGCGTGAGTTTGCAGCAGAAAAGGTCGTGTGGAGCCTCGATACGTTTGAGCGGGATGAGCGTGAAGCGCGTGAAGAACAGGTGAAACAGGAGACGACCGAGCATTTTGCGGAACAATTCCCGGACAGCGCCGGAGATATCGGCGATGTTTTGTATGCAATGACGAAAGAGGTGCTTCGCAGCAAGATCATGAATGACGGCGTTCGTCCGGACGGCCGCGGATATGAAGATATCCGTCCGATCTGGTGCGAAACGGGCCTTTTCAAAAGGACGCACGGAAGTGCGGTATTTACACGCGGATTGACGCAGGTCATGAATATCGTTACGTTGGGCGGCCTACGGGAAGGACAGAATTTGGACGGCATCACAGACGAAGATTTCAAGCGCTATATGCATCATTACAATATGCCGCCTTTCTCGACGGGCGAGGCGAAAATGATGCGCAGCGCTTCCCGGCGCGAGATCGGACATGGGGCGCTTGCGGAACGGGCGATCGAGCCGATGCTCCCCTCGGAGGATGAATTCCCATACGCAATTCGTGCGGTGTCTGAAGTCATCAGCTCGAATGGTTCGACTTCGCAGGCAAGCGTATGTGCAAGCTCGCTGGCATTGATGGATGCCGGTGTTCCGCTGAAAAAGCCGGTGGCAGGCTGCGCTATGGGACTGATCAAAGATCCTGATACCGGAAAAGTCGTGGTTCTTACAGATATTCAGGGGCTTGAAGACTTCATGGGAGATATGGACTTCAAGGTAGCGGGCACCAAAGATGGCATTACGGCAATTCAAATGGATATTAAAATCAAGGGTATCGATAAGGAGATATTGGAGCGCGCCTTGGCACAGGCATTGCGTGGAAGATTATATATTCTTGATAAAATGAATGAAGTGCTTGCACAGCCGCGCGAACATCTTTCGCCCTATGCGCCGAAGATCGTACAGTTTATGATCGACCCGGATAAAATTCGTGAGGTGATCGGTTCGGGTGGAAAGGTCATCAATAAGATTATTGATGATACGGGAGTAAAGATCGACATCGAGGACGATGGGCGCGTTGCGATTCTGACTCCTGACGATGAAGCCGCTGCCAAAGCACGGAAGATCATTGAAACGATCGTCAAGGACGTCAAGGTCGGCGAAGTATACAACGGAAAAGTAACGCGTATCATGAACTTCGGCGCTTTTGTAGAGCTTGCACCCGGTAAGGAAGGGATGTGCCGCATTTCGAATCTTTCCAAAGAGTATGTAAAAAAAGTGGAAGATGTGTGCAATATTGGAGATACATTGCTCGTTAAGGTGATCGAGATCGATAAGCAGGGCAGGATCAACCTTACGCATAAAGGTGTAAAACCGGAAGAATTGGACTAAAGTGCAGTTTAAAAAGCCGACTTTGAGTATGCGCGGTCTTTGCGCGCTTCCTGCGTCGGCTTTTTTCTATCATTCAGGAAAGGAACGATAAATGGACGGAACATTTATTAATGAGAAGCTGGAATGCGGCGCGCGTCTGATTGCCGAAAAATTGCCGAATTTCCACTCGGTAACAGCAGGTATATGGGTAGGTGCAGGCTCCGTGACAGAAACTCCGGATGAAAATGGGATATCGCACCTGATCGAGCATATGCTGTTCAAAGGAACGGAAAAGCGTACGGCAAAGCAAATCGCGGTCGACGTCGATAATATTGGAGGACAGATCAATGCATTTACTTCTAAAGAATGTACCTGTTATTATATTAAGGTAATCGATGAAAAGCTTGCCGCAGGACTTGAAATACTGACAGATCTTTTTTGCAATGCGACGTTACCTACAGAGGAACTGGATAAAGAAAGAAACGTTGTTCTGGAGGAGATCGCCATGAGCAACGATAATCCGGAAGATTTGGCAATGGATCTGATCGCAAGCACCTATTTCCATGGCTGTTCTCTTGAAAAGACGATTCTTGGCCCGGCGGATAATATTCGCCGCTTTGGGCGGCAGGATTTGGTCAGTTATATGAAACGGTATTATACGGCGGAAAATATCGTCGTTGCAGTAGCGGGAAATTTTGATGCGCAGGAGCTTCGGGATTGCTTGAATATGCTGCTGAAAAAGGTCAACCAAAAGCAGCTTACTGTTCCGGAATTCGCAGGGTGCCGGGGATTTGAGCCGCAAAAAGATAATTTTGCAAAAATCGATAGGGACATCGAACAAGTACACTTGTGTATGGGCTTCCCGGGGATACGGCTCGATGACAAACGAAAATATGCGTTGAATATCGTAAACAATGTGATCGGAGGCTCAATGAGCTCGCGTCTTTTCCAAAGGATACGCGAGGAAATGGGAATGGCATATTCCGTATTTACTTATCCGGCTCTTTATGCTGGCAGCGGTATGTATGGTGTCTATGCCGGGACGATGGCAAGCAATACGCTGCAGGTCGCGGAAACGATATTAAAAGAACTGAGAAACGTTAAAAAGGAAGGGATCACAAAGGATGAATTCATTCAGAGCAAAGAACAATCCCGGGGAAATTTAATTTTATCTCTTGAGAGCACTTCCTCTAAAATGAGTTCTATAGGAAAGGCAATGATCCTTACCGGAAACGTTTATTCAGATGAAGAAGTGCTTCGGCTGATGGAAGAAGTACGATACGAAGAAACGCAGGACATCATAGACGCTTGCCTTGATTTTGACCGTATGACAGTAACGTGTGTAGGGAAAGTGCCGGAGAGCGGAGAACTGCGGCGGGTCGTTTTTTAAGAGAATATGCTCAATGATATAAATATAGCGGCATATATAACATAATGCCGCTATATTTATTTGAGGGGATGACCCGAACGGCAGGGCGATTGAAATATATGGCGTTTGATGCTATAATATAAAAGATTGTAAGTCTGGATGCGAAGGGATTTTTATGGCAGCGAGGAAGAAACGTAGAAGAAAAAATACCAATAAAAAAAATGAGATCGCCGGTATTATTATTATAGGACTGGCTATTTTTGTTGCGATTACAATCTATATGAATATTGACAGCGTATTTGGCCGTATGATCGCGGGTGCTGTTTTTGGAACATGCGGAGCGCTTGGTTATATCGTTCCTGTCATTATAGGGATGATCGGTGTTTTATTCATCGCCTCAAGAAAAAAATCGACGAATGCAGGAAAATTGATTTTACTCGCACTGGCAGTTTTTTTTGTTTTTTCTCTTGCGCATCTTTTTCCGATCAATGCTATTTATGCGGAAGGCGGCGAATATGGTGCATTTATCCGGAATTCTTTTGAATATGGAATGTCGGAACTTGCAGGAGGAGGGGCCTTAGGCGCGCTTTTAACCTACTGGACCTATCGCTATTTGGGTGCGGTTGGCAGCTATATCGTTTTCATCACAGGGATCGCAGCATGTATTCTTGCGCTTACGAATCTTTCCATCAAAAAAGTAAGTAAGGATATCGGAGCGGCTGTCAAAACAACATATGATGAATACAAGGTTCGCGCGGAGCAGAGGAGGGAAAAAAAACGCCTTTATATAGAGAGCCTTGACCTCGATAAGGAAGAGGAAATGCGCCGGCGGCAGGAAGAGGCCGCGCGCATGCGCGGAGAAGAGGAAAGTGAATTTAATCTGCATGTGGAAGAGCCGGAGTTGACGGACGAAGTATATGGTTCGGAAATACCGGAAGAATTCGCGGATTATGACCCGGAGGAATACCGGAAAGTATTTTCAGATACAGATATAGAATTTGATGATGAGCTTCCGGCGGAAACAAAGGGGCCGCGTAAGATAGGCGTATCTCAAGTAACGGACAAGCAGCCTAAGGTAACGCAGAAAACAGAAGAATTTGCTCCCATAAGCGTGCAGGGGAATTTAGGAGGAGACAAAAAATATATTAAGCCGCCGCTCAATCTTCTTTCACAGCCGGCCAAAAGCGCGAGAACTTCTTCAGCGGATCTAAAGAAAAATGTTGATGTATTGGAAAATACACTGGCCAGCTTTAATGTAAGCGCGAAGGTGGTAAATGTCAGCAGGGGACCGGTCGTGACACGGTACGAGGTACAGCCGGCACCGGGGATCAAAGTAAGCAAGATCGTAAATCTTGCCGATGATATTGCCATGAATCTTGCGGCAAGGGACGTACGGATCGAAGCTCCAGTGCCGGGCAAGCCAGTCGTAGGCATCGAAATACCAAATTCAGAAACAAGCTCGGTCGGGCTGCGGGAATTGGTGGGCAGCGAAGAATTTAAAAATCTTAAAAGCCCTCTTGCCTTTGCGCTTGGAAAAGATATTGCAGGTGCAAACGTTTATGCAGATATTGCGAAAATGCCGCATATGTTGATTGCAGGAGCAACAGGCTCAGGGAAGAGCGTCTGCATCAATTCTCTGATTGTGAGCATTCTATATCATGCTTCTCCGGAAGAAGTAAAAATGATCATGGTTGATCCGAAGGTGGTAGAGCTCAATGTATTCAATGATATTCCCCACCTCCTGATACCGGTGGTCACAGACCCGAAAAAAGCGGCGTCTGCACTGAATTGGGCCGTCAATGAAATGACGATGCGCTACCGTATGTTTGCGGCAAAAGGCGCAAAGGACTTGAAAAAGTATAATGAGCTGATGCAGGCGGAGGAAGACGGGAAAGAGCTTCCGCATATTCTTGTTATTATAGACGAGCTTGCCGACCTTATGATGGTGGCGCCGGGCGATGTAGAGGATGCGATCTGCCGGATCGCACAGCTTGGACGTGCCAGCGGGATCCATCTTGTCATTGCAACACAGCGGCCGTCTGTCGATGTCATTACAGGAATTATAAAAGCAAATATCCCCTCCAGAGTCGCGTTTGCAGTTTCATCTCAGGTGGACTCACGGACTATCCTTGATATGGCGGGAGCTGAAAAGCTTCTTGGGCAGGGCGATATGCTCTTTTATCCTTCCGGGGCACCAAAGCCTATGCGCCTTCAGGGATGTTTCATATCAGACCGCGAAGTGGATGCAGTAGCGAAGTTCTTGAAAGAACGGCTTTCATCTGAATATGACGCAAAGGTCATAGACGGAATCGCAAAGGATAGCGCGAACCCGATCGCAGGGCAGGCGGAAACAGATGAGCTTTTCATACGCGCGCTTGAAACGATCATAGAATATGATCAAGCCTCGACTTCTATGCTGCAGAGAAGGCTGCGGATCGGATATGCAAGGGCTGCCCGGTTGATCGACCAGCTTGAAGAGCACGGCTATATTTCGCCGATGGATGGCAGCAAAGGACGGCAGGTGCTGGTCACAAAGGAAGAGCTGCAAAAAATGATGAATCCGCAGGAAGAGGGAGAATAAAATGGCGGTAAAGATTGGTGTGATCTCACTCGGCTGTGTAAAAAACAGGGTCGATACGGAGGAAATGCTTGCCGAGCTGCAAGGGGATTTTGAATTTGTGCAGGATATGCAGGATGCGGATATCATGCTGATCAATACCTGTGCATTTATCAATGATGCGAAAGAAGAATCCATCAATACGATTCTTGAAGCAGAGCAGCAAAAAAAATTTGGCAAACTGAAAGGCATTATCGTAACAGGCTGTCTTCCGGAGCGGTATCGTGAAAGATTGAAGCAGATGGTGCCGCGTGTGGATGCCTTTCTTGGTACGGCGGCATATAAGGATATCCGAAAGGCGATCGAGGCTGTTGTTGCGGGAGGCTCTTTCAGCAGTTATCCAGATCAAACGATCGATGAGACGTTTTCAAAAAGAGTTCTTACAACGGTGCCGCCGACGGCCTACGTGAAGATCGCAGAGGGCTGCGATAATCGCTGCAGCTATTGCGTCATTCCTGATATCCGCGGAAAATATCAGAGCAGAAAACCGGAATATATTCTGGAGGAGATCGCTTCACTCGCAAGAGATGGATACAGCGAGATTATTTTAATTGCACAGGACACTACAGGATATGGAAAAGATTTGGAGGAAGATATCGATCTTGCCAAGCTTTTGGATCGTGCGGCGCAAATTCCCGGAGTAAAGTGGCTGCGGGTATTATATAGCTATCCGAATGGGATAACGGATGAATTGTTAGAGGTCATGTGCAGACACGATAACATCGTAAAATATCTCGATATCCCCATCCAACATACGGATGACGAAATCCTGCAAAAGATGCATAGACGCAACACATGGAAGCTGACTGAGGAGGTCGTGAACAAAATACGAAATGCCTCGGATGATTTTATCATTCGTTCTACGGTGATCGTAGGCTTCCCGGGGGAAAAACGCGAAAATGTGATTCATTTATATCAGACTTTAAAAAAATATCAGTTTGACCGGTTAGGAGTATTTTCTTATTCGCAGGAAGAGGGAACGCCGGCTGCTGAAATGGATGGCCAAATCGATGACGAAGAGAAAGAGTTTCGGCGCGATTCTGTATTGAATACTCAGTCGTCTATTTCTTTAGACCGGAATCAGGCGCGTGTGGATAAGGTTTACGATGTCCTGGTAGAAGGCTTTGACGAACATTCCGGCCTCTACTATGGAAGGTCTTATGCCGAAGCGCCGGACGTGGATGGAAAAATATTCATCAAAACGCAGGAGCCGCTTGAAACGGGGCGGTATTATCCTGTTAAAATAACGATGGCTTATAGCTATGACTGCATAGGAGAGTTGGAAAGATGAAATGGAATGCGCCAAATATACTGACAGTCATACGGATCATATTGATCCCATTTTTTGTACTGTTTTATTTTTCGGGTTTACCGCATTGGAACATATGGGCTGCTATAATATTTATTGTAGCTGCGGTAACGGATTGGCTCGACGGTTATCTGGCCCGCAAGAATAATCAGGTCTCAAATTTTGGAAAGCTGTGGGATCCGATCGCAGATAAGCTTTTGGTGCTTGCAGCGCTGCTGCTGCTGATGGATTGGGGAAAGGTCGGCTTTATCGCTGTGCTGATTTTAGAGGCGCGCGAGCTTCTGATTGGCGGTATGCGGTCGGTAGCAGCCTCTAAGGGGGTTGTTATCGCGGCGGATAAGTCGGGAAAGTTAAAGACGGTGGTGCAGTTCATTGCGATCATTCTTCTTTTGCTGAACGATTGGCCGTTTATGTTTGTTCCCGTGTCAGTTGGAACGATCTTGATTTGGATAAGCGTTGTATTGTCGGTTTATTCGTGTATTGAATATTTTGTTAAAAACCGCAGCGTATTTACAGATTGATGGTGGAAAGGAAATAGTATGGATAACAAAGAAAAAGCTTTAGATGCGGCTTTGGCACAGATTGAAAAACAATTCGGAAAGGGCGCGGTCATGAAATTAGGTGATGCGTCCAAAAATATGAATATCGAGGCGATACCAACAGGCTGCTTGGAACTCGATATTGCACTGGGGATCGGCGGAGTTCCGCGGGGAAGGATCATAGAGGTATATGGTCCGGAATCTTCCGGTAAAACGACTGTAGCGCTGCATATGATCGCAGAGGCGCAGAAGCTTGGAGGGGCAGCGGCTTTCATTGATGCCGAACATGCGCTCGACCCGGTCTATGCAAAAAATTTGGGAGTCGATATCGATAATCTATATGTATCGCAGCCGAGCACCGGCGAAGAAGCGCTTGAAATTGCTGATATGTTGACGAGAAGCGGAGCGATCGATATCGTTGTAGTAGACTCGGTCGCGGCATTGGTTCCGAAATCAGAGATAGAAGGCTTGATGGGAGATTCTTCCGTGGGCGTACAGGCGCGCCTGATGTCACAGGCATTGCGCAAGCTCGCGGGTGCGATCAATAAAACGAATACAGTTGTTGTTTTTATCAATCAGCTGCGCGAAAAAATAGGTGTTATGTTTGGAAACCCGGAGACAACGACCGGCGGAAAAGCGCTTAAATTCTATGCATCGATACGTCTTGATGTGCGGAGGATCGAAACCATTAAGGCAGGCGACCAGATGATCGGAAACAGGACGCGGATCAAAGTCGTTAAAAATAAAGTGGCTCCGCCGTTTAAAACAGCAGAGTTTGAAATCTATTACGGAGAGGGGATCAGTGAACCGGCGAGCGTACTCAATTTGGGAACGCAGCTCGGACTGATCACAAAGTCCGGTGCGTGGTTCTCTTATAATGGGGAGCATATCGGACAGGGCAGAGACAATGCACGGCAATATTTGATGGCGAATCCTGACATAATGGAAGAAGTAAAGCAGCAAGTGCTCAAGACCTATGGGCTGGGGAAATATAAGGATATGGAGCTGCAGGGAGAAAACGGCGAAGAAAAATAAGTCCTTTGTGAACCTTGCACATAGAATAAGGAATTAAGTTTTGGTGGCGCAGTATTCTAGTCGGTACTGCCGGTTCCGAAGACGGGCCTAAAAATCCGTTATAGGGCACATCGATGAAGTTTCTGGTGTTGGCTGCTGACGCCCCGTCGGGGGCTGATGCTGGGAGTTAAGAAAGAAGGGCGATCCATAAGGGCATATGGGCGTTGACCCAGCTTTCGCGGAGACCTGTTTCGGTGGTAAGCATGATTACTGGACAGGGAAAAACCTGCTATGCGGTATTAAGCTGTGTACAGAGTAGCCTGCCTTGAGTTGGCTTGGTGGAAAATGCGGGATAAACTGCGAACCGTTTGCAGCGTACGGGCAGCGGAAGCACGACCGTAAAAAACCATGCTGGCAAAAGAGACTAGGAACCGGAACTTGTGCTGTTGAGGAAAGCTCCTAGACTGTTGTATTCAGGCAATAAGGGGATTATAGTGTGGTTTGAACAGGCAATCTGGTCATGCGCGCGGCAACGCCGCATCACAGGCTTTTAAGGGAAACCGCTTCTTTCGGCGACGGGAAGTAGTCTGTGGGGAAATCCTACCGGACCATATACTGCAAGGTCTACCCTTATTGCCGCCACCATATATGAATGAGTTTGTTTGATAGACAGAGGAAAACCATGAAGGTAATCAAACACTGGACGATCAAAATTTTTTTTATGACCCTTTTTATTTCCGCAGGTGTCTCCGTCGCTGCGGAATATTTTATTTCCAATCTATCGCTTTTGGCATCGATAGGCATTTTGGCAGCCTTGATCGCTGTTGGCGTGGTGTTTGATATTGTCGGCGTTGCTTTTGCAAGCTGCGATCAAGCGCCGTTTATCGCGATGTCTGCAAAAAAAAATAAAAAGGCTCATTCTGCACTCAAAATGCTGAAAAATGCAGATGTGGTTTCGAACTTCTGTAATGATGTGATAGGAGATATTTGCGGGATCGTCAGCGGTGCGGCCGGGGCCTCGATCACGCTGAAAGCCTTGGTGTTCGATTTCCCGTTTCCCGATCTTGTCGTTTCCATTGCGATATCGGCACTGATCGCAGCGGCGACAGTAGCGGGTAAAGCGTGGGGAAAAACGATCGCCTTAAAAAGAAATAAGGATATCGTGCTTGCGATTGGCTCTATTGCCAATTTTTTTTCCGGAGGAAGGGATAAAGGATGAAGAAAAGGATCGACGTATTGGTTTTTGAAAACGGATTGGCACCGAGCAGGGAAAAAGCCAAAACGCTCATTATAGCCGGACAGGTAAAGGCCGCCGGGCATATAGTAAAAAGTCCATCCGAGCAATATGAAACGGATATAGAGATAGAAGTGACAGGCCATGTATGTCCCTATGTAAGCAGGGGCGGCCTGAAACTCGAAAAGGCGATTCGGGAATTCAGGATCTGTTTGGAGAACAAAACATGCATGGATATTGGAGCGTCTACGGGGGGATTTACGGACTGTATGCTGCAAAACGGTGCAGCGTTTGTTTATGCGGTAGACGTAGGCTATGGGCAGTTTGACTGGAAACTGAGAAACGATAAACGGATTCAGCTGATGGAAAGAACCAACGCCCGATATCTTGAAAGGCAGGATAAGCCTGTTGATTTTGTAAGCGTGGACGTTTCATTCATCTCGCTGAAACTGATTTTTCCGGCTATCCTACGCCTTGTTGGACAGGCGGCGCAAATCGTCACCCTGATCAAGCCGCAGTTTGAAGCCGGAAAAAAGCACGTAGGGAAAAAAGGGGTAGTGCGTGATGCGGGCGTGCATGAGACCGTGATTGAAAATGTTATACGAAGCGCGCAGGAATATGGGCTGTTTTTGCGTGGGCTTACGTATTCTCCAATAAAAGGACCAAATGGAAATATCGAGTATCTGGCGTTTTTTTCCACTTCGTCTTCAACGGAAGCTCAGGAAAACATAGATGTTGGCACGGTTGTACAGGCGGCGCATAAAGCGTTAAATTAACTTGTATATCTATGCATTTTTATGTATAATATACTTTGAATCGATATAGGAAAAGCGAGGCCCAGTATGCTGAACATTGGGGTGTATACAAATAAAGATAAGGATCCGGGCCTGCATGCGACCCGAAAAGTGATTGAAGCGCTGGAAATGGCAGACTGCAGTATCTGCTACGATGCGGAAACAGCGGCGCTTTTGGGGCTGGAAAGGTATCGGGATGCGGCGAAAGCAGATGCGCTCTTTATTTTAGGCGGCGATGGAACGATCCTGCGTGCTGCGCGCAAGTATGTTTCTTATGGACTGCCGCTTGTAGGGATCAATATCGGGCATTTAGGATTTATGAGTGAGATAAACCTTTCGGATATTGATAAGATGATTCGTCATATTAAAGAGTGTGATTATGTGATCGACGAGCGCATGATGCTTGAAGCGAGTATCAACGGAAAGTGTTCGAAGCTTTTGGCACTCAATGATTTTATTATTACCAAAATCAACCGTACCCGAATGGTGAAGCTTGACCTTTATGTAAACGGTACGCTTGCGGAGTTTTATAACGGGGACGGGCTTATCGTGGCGACGCCGACCGGCTCTACAGCCTATTCTTTGTCCGCCGGCGGCCCGATCATTGCTCCCAATGTAAATTGCATTTTGATTACGCCGATGTGTCCGCATTCTCTATATGCGCGTAGTATCGTGACGAAATTCAGCGATACGATCATGGTGCGGCCTCATGCCGGAGAAGAAAATGTAACCTTTTCTGCGGACGGACAGGAATTGCAGTATTTGAGCGAAGCCGACAAGGTCATGATACGCAGGTCGGATATCAAGGCAAGATTTTTGCGTTTTACAAATGATACATTTTTCCCGCAGCTGAAAGATAAGCTTGCGCAGTGGAGCGTACCGAAAAAATAGGAGCCGTATTATATGAAATCCAAAAGACAAAATAAAATTATTGAAATTATTGAAAATAATGAAGTGGAGACGCAGGAAGAGCTTGTGGCTCTGCTGAATGAAGCCGGTTATAAAGTAACGCAGGCGACTATTTCGCGTGATATTAAGGAGCTTCATCTTATCAAGGTACAATCTTCATCGGGTGCGTATAAATATGCAGATAATAAAAAAAACAGAGGCAACGACATGGACGTGCTGATGCGGATATTCAGGGATACCGTTTTATCGATCGACAGCGCCATGAATCTTGTTGTGATCAAGACGCTTACAGGCAGCGCCAATGCAGCTGCGGAAGTCGTGGACAGTTTCCATTACAACGGCATATTGGGAACTCTGGCAGGGGATAATACGATTTTTATCGCAACGACATCAGAGCAGGCGGCGGATGATATCGCAGAACGTTTTGCAAAGATGATAAACAGATAAAAGAAAGTGACACATAATGATACAGAGTCTGACGGTCAGAAACATTGCGTTGATCGATGAACTGAATATCGATTTTGTGAAGGGACTCAATGTACTTTCGGGCGAAACCGGCGCCGGAAAATCAATCATAGTAGATTCCATGAACCTTCTGTTAGGAGAACGCGCTGACAGGGAGTTGATCAGGAGCGGGCAGGAAAAGGCGCATGTTGAGGCGGCGCTCTATATCGATTCCAATGCGTTTTCAGATTTTTTTATGGAAAATGAATTGGATGCCGATGATGAATTGATTATTTCGAGAGACCTTTCTATCACCGGAAAGAATGTATGCAGAGTGAATGGCGTGGTAGTCAGTCTGTCAACATTAAAAGCATTGATGGATAGAATTGTGGACCTTCACGGGCAGCACGAGCATCAGTCGCTTCTTTATGCAAAAAATCATCTTTCATTTATCGATAACTATGGCGGAGAGAAGATAAAGACGCTTGTTTTACGCATATCAGAGCTTTATGAATCGCTTATATCGAAGCAGAAGCTGCTTGCCGGAATAGGCGGAGACGAAAAAGAGCGCGCCAGAGATGCAGAGCTTCTTGCTTTTCAAGTACAGGAAATCGAAGAGGCACAGCTCTCCAAAGGGGAAGAAGACGCCTTGCGGGAGGAAAGAGAAAAATTAAATCACGCGCAGGCAATCATGCAGGCGCTTTCCGCCGGATATGCAGAACTCTATATGGGCGGAGATGAAGGAGGCAGCGCGCTTTCTCTGATTCAAGATGTGATCCGGCAGCTATCGCAGGTGTCTATGTATGACGAAGCTTACGGAAAGCTGTTGGAGCGGATCCAAGAAAGCGCTTTTATTTTGGAAGAATGCGCGCATGACCTGCGGGATTTTTCGGAGAATGTCTTTTTTGATGAGCAACGGCAAATAGAGATCGAGGAGCGGATCGAACAGATTGGCGCCTTAAAAAGGAAATATGGAAACACGGAAGAGGAAGTTCTTGCGTTTTGTGAGAAAGCGCGGGAAAGACTGGAACGACTGCAAAATGCGGAGGAAGAAGCAGATAGGCTGACGGCGGAGATCCAAAAGCTTCAGGACGCCTTATACACGGAATATACGACACTTTCAGAAGCGCGGAGAAAAGCTGCTGAAAAATTAGAACGGCAGGTCCGAAAAGAGCTTGCGGATTTAGGAATGCCGGGAGCAGATTTTGAAGCGCGTTTTGCTCCGCTGCCGGGAAGAGAAGCTTCGCCGTGGAAAAAAAGCGGAATAGACGAAGTGGAATTTTATCTTTCTACAAATGAGGGAGAACCGCTAAGGCCGCTTTCCAAGATCGCGTCAGGAGGAGAAATTTCACGCGTTATGCTGGCATTCAAAAATATATCGGCGGGGCTGGATGATATTTCTACTTTGATTTTTGACGAAATCGATACGGGGATCAGCGGCAAAATGGCATTGGTCGTTTCTGAAAAAATGGCATCTATCGCGAGACTGCGCCAAGTTATTTGCGTGACACATCTTCCGCAGATCGCAGCGATGGCAGATGCAAATTTTTTGATTCGCAAATACGCGGAGGAAGGAGCGACTCATACTACGGTAGCGCGGCTTACGGAAGAGGAGGCAACAGATGAGATCGCACGTTTGGCAGGCGGAATAGAAACGGCGAGCTCAAGAAAATACGCCGGCGATTTACGTCGAAACGCACGGGAGATCAAGAAAGCGCTGGATGGGTAGAGGAGGGCGGCCTTGGCAAGATTCAGGCGTACGTTGATCGTCGAACAAAATAACGATTATATCAGACAAGTAAAGGAAATGCTCGCTGAAGAGTCGGATTCCTTTTTAGCTACGACCGACGGGGAAGAGGCTCTGAAGCTTTATGACAGCTTTCAGCCGGATTTAGTGTTGGCAGAGGCTATTTTGCCGGGATATGACGGGTTTGCATTGATGGAACATATTTTGCCGGATAAGCATGTAACAAAGATCGTTTTGGCTGCTGCGAATCAAGAGCTCATTGTGAAAAAGGCGTTTGAGCTGGAAGCAGGTTATGTTATCGTCAAGCCTTACGTGAAAAAGTATTTTATCCGACGCGTTTTGGAGGCTGCCAAAATGCAGGAGGGCCGCCGGCAGGCTTTTGCGGAAAGCGATCAATTGCTTGACAGCAGAATTTCGGTAGCCCTGAAACGGTTAGGTATACCGATGAGCATAAAGGGGTATAAGCTGCTGCGAGAGGCGTTGATGGCAGTATGTACCGATTCGGCAAAGATGCGGCCCCTTAATCGGAATGTTTATATGCCCCTTGCGCAAAAGTATGGCTCTACTGTAAAATGCGTGGAACGCAATATACGGCACGCCATAGAAACCGCGGCAACACGCGGCGATACGGATGCGTTTTATGAATATTTTGGTTATTCAATCAGCTCGGAAAAGGGAAAGCCCACAAACGCAGAATTTATTGCCGCGCTTGCCGAAAAGATGATCTCGTGATACAAAAATCTGAAAGGAAAACGGGAATGAAGGAACGGATTACAATTGCAAAAAATTATATCGAATCTAAAACAGAGTTTAAGCCGGAAGTGATCATTGTACTCGGCTCTGGACTGGGTGATTATGGAAATACGATAGAAAGTGTCGCAGCGGAATTTTCCTATTCGGAAATTCCCGGCTTTCCGGTCTCTACTGCGCCGGGGCATGCGGGTAAGCTGACCTTCGGATATAAAAAAGACAAACGGGTCGCCCTTCTTTCAGGCCGGTTCCATTGCTATGAAGGATATCAGGCGGCAGAAACGGTCGTACCGCTGAGGACCTTATTGATGCTCGGAGCAAATTTTGTCATACTTACAAATGCTGCGGGAGGGATCAATATGGATTTTCAGGCGGGTGATCTCATGGTGATTACCGATCATATCAACTTTTCTGCACATAATGCGCTGACAGGGCCGAATATCGAGGAGCTTGGTCCGCGGTTTCCGGATATGTCTTTCGCATATTCCAAGCGTTTGAACAGATTGTTAGACGAAGTTGCAGAGGAAAAGGGAATCTCTCTCCGGCATGGAGTCTATGGATATATGGTGGGGCCGTCCTATGAAACACCAGCGGAGATACGCGCCCTGCGCGTGCTCGGCGCCGATGCCGTTGGAATGTCTACCGTGCATGAGGTCGTTGCCGCATCTCATGCAGGAGCGGAAACGGCTGCGGTTTCCTGTATCAGCAATCTTGCAGCCGGAGTTGCGCAGCATGCTCTTACAATGGAAGAGGTCTTGGAAGCAGGAAAAGCCGTAGCTTCCAAGATGCGCGCTCTTGTAGACGGCTTCCTTGAAAAAATATGATGGCTTAACGCGGCAAAACATGTTAGAATGGATTCATGTGTTTTATAGTGTACGGATGGAGCAGCAGGTGAGGTAGCTAAGATATGTTCAGTTATTTTTCAAATCCTAATTATTGGATGGGACTTTTATACAGTATACCGGCGGTATTACTGGCACTTTCCATACATGAGTATGCTCATGCATATTCAGCCTATAGGTGTGGGGACCCAACGGCGCGGAATCTTGGGCGGATGAGTCTTGATCCGGTGAAGCATCTTGACCCGATAGGGCTGATATGCCTCCTTTTGTTTCGTTTCGGATGGGCTAAGCCGGTTCCGATCAACTCGCGAAATTTCAAGCATCCGAGGAAAGATAATATTATTGTCTCGCTTTCGGGAATCATTGCGAACTTTATCCTCTCGTTTATTTCAGCTGCGATTCTTTTTGTTGCACTGGGGCTTGGATTCGTCAACGAAATATTTATCCATATCATGGTTCCCGTAATTACACTGAATATTACGCTTGGGATATTCAACCTGATCCCAATACCGCCGCTTGATGGCTTTCAGTTCTTGAACAGCTTCTTAACGAGGAAAGCGACGGCGGTCATTAATGTGCTGTATCGCTACGGATTTATCATTCTATTGGTTTTGATCATTAGCGGATTTACGGGGTGGCTCCTCGGGAATTTCACTATTTGGCTGATTGGCGTTTACGATTCGTTCTTCAGCTTATTTGCTCCCGGAATGAAAGGGATTTTGCAGGTATCGTATGTCTTCGCCTATTCTTTTTAAGCTTGCACAGTTTGAAGGGCCGCTTGATCTTCTGCTTCATCTGATCAGTAAAGCAAAGATCGACCTGCAGGATATTTTTGTTTCGGAAATCACGGAACAATATTTATCTTATATGGAGCAGATAGAAGAGCTGGATATGGAGCGGGCCAGCGAGTTTTTGAATATGGCGGCTACGCTTCTCTATATAAAATCGAGAGCCTTGCTGCCTGTTAAACGCGAGGAATCGGAGGACGAGGATTTTATAGACCCGGAGGAAGAACTCATCGAGCGTCTGCGTGCCTATAAGCTTTATAAAGAAGCAGGAGAGCGTTTGGCAAAGCTGGAGGAACGGGCAAAGGATGTTTACTATAAGCTTCCGGAAGAGCTTATAGATGTAGAGCAGGAGATCATTATTGATGGCAGCGATGCCGACGACTTATACCGAGCATTTTTAGAGCTGCTGAGGCGGCGGAACAGTGAGACGGAAGAAGCGCCTCGTCGCGTTGAGATCAAGCAGGATACATTTAGCATACGGATACAGAAGAGAAAGATATTGAGACGGCTTAGGCAGGAAAAAGAGATCGCGTTTTCGTCTTTGTTTGATGGGCAGGCGTCTCGTATGGAGATCGCGGTAACTTTCATAGCGCTTTTAGAGCTTTGGCACATTGGTGAACTTGCTGTCCGGCAAAAAAAAGCGTTTTCGGATATTGCACTTGTATACCGAGGAGGTGCAGAAAAAGATTGACGAAAAATGAGATCGCGGGGATCATAACAGCGGCTTTATTTGTAGCAGGAGACGCAATAGAGATATCCGCATTTGCACAATTGCTTGAAATAGATCGCGACGAGCTCGACAAAATACTGCAGGAGCTGATTGAGGAGAAAGAGAATCTGGGAGACGGCCTGCTTTTGACGCGGGTCGGAGATAAGGTGCAGCTTTGTACGAACGCTAAATACGCGGAGAAGATACGTGCGCTTCTCGCGCCGGATGAGCATACTTCTTTATCAAAATCGGTTCTTGAGACCTTAAGCATCGTTGCCTATAAACAGCCGGTCACCAGAGCCGAAATTGATGAGATACGCGGGGTGCGCTCCAATTATGCGGTGGCTACTCTTGTTGAAAAAGGACTGATACGCGCGGTCGGGAAAAAAGATGTACTCGGACACCCGCTGCTTTTTGCAACGACAGATGAGTTTTTAAGACATTTCGGAATTTCATCTATTGCCGAGCTTCCGGAAATTGATTTTGAAGAAATAGAAAAAAACAGCCTTGTGTAAGGCTGTTTTTTATGGGGGGATAACACAAATGAGACTGCAAAAATTTTTAGCTGATGCGGGAATTGCTTCGCGCAGAAAGGCAGAAGAACTGATTGCTGCGGGAAGAGTCGAAGTAAATGGAAAAACCGTACGTGAAATGGGATATCTCGTAGATCCTCAAAAAGATGAGGTTAAGTATTTGAACCGAATCGTAAAACCTTCCGCCAAAAGGATATATTTGATGCTGAATAAGCCAGCCGGATGTGTCTCCACTTGTCACGACGAGAGTGGACGCAAAACAGTTATGCAATATGTGGGAGATATCAAAGAACGGCTATATCCGGTCGGCAGGTTGGATTTTACAACGGAAGGGCTTCTTTTAATGACGAATGACGGCGCGCTCACCAATGCGCTCACGCACCCTAAGCATAACGTTCCCAAGAAATATTTGGCGGTTTTGGATACGGAAATAACGGAACAGGAATTGGAAAAGCTGGCAAAAGGGGTCGTTCTTGACGACGGCTATAAGACAGCACCGTGTGTACTTAAGCTTCTTTCGGCCTCTGCGGCGCGAAGCGAAATTTTGTGCGTAATATCCGAGGGCAAAAACCGACAGATACGCAGGATGTTTCAGGCGATCGATAAAAACGTGCGCTATTTGAAGCGTGTAGCGATCGGCGACATCAAATTGGGAAATTTAAAAAAGGGCTCTTACAGAATGCTTACAAAAGAAGAAACGGACTATTTGAAGAAATTTATTTGTTTGTGAAAAAAATATTTTTCAGGCAGGATATAAAGGATAAATGTTGAATTTATATAAGTAGGATAAGTTTTTAATTACACGGTTTGATACCGCTGATAATTGCTCAATCGCTCCCAATACGGAGCAGTGCGCAAGGTAGTCTGTAGTAAATACAGATGCGTGTAATCATGTTTTTTATTTTAAATTTTTTATGTGGAGGTATCATGATGGGCAAACTGGAAGAGCTCAGGCAAAAGAATGCGGCGATTCTTACAGGAAACGGGCAAAACGTTCAGGCGCAGCATGCTGCCGGCAAGAAAACCGCGAGGGAGAGATTAGACAGCCTGCTTGATAAAGGCAGCTTTGTTGAAATCGAGAAATTTGTGAAACGCACGTTCGCAACTCCGGGATTCGAGGCGGCAAGCGAAGCAGGGGAAGGCGTTGTATGCGGCTATGGAACGATTGGAGAGCGTGCAGTTTTTGTATATGCACAGGACTATACGGTTCTCTCAGGCTCTCTTTCTGCTGCGCATGCATCCAAAATCATAAAAGTAATGGATATGGCGGCAAAAAATGGCGTTCCAGTCATCGGAATATTGGATTCAGGCGGAGCGCGGATATCTGAAGGGGTTGCGGCAATTGGAAGCACGGCCGCAATTCTAAATAAATATAGCGAGCTATCGGGGGTCGTTCCCACTTTGACCGTCGTTGCAGGGCCTTGTATTGGAACTGCCGCTTATATTGCAGCAGTTTCGGATTTTACGTTTATGACAGACGGAATATCTGAAGTTGCACTTCACGGACCGCAAATCTATGCTTCGGCATCTGGGAAGAGCTTGAAAGAAACCGAGCTTTTCGGCGCTAAAAATCATGCGGAAAAGACAGGGATCGCACAATTTGCCTATGCAAATGAGGAGGAATGCGCGCAGGGGGTGAAAAAGCTCCTGTCATTCCTGCCTTCCAATAATTTAGATGAGGCGCCGTATGAAGCTTCTGCGGATGATCTTAACCGGCAGCTGCCTTTTACGGGCGAGGAAGAGTTTGATGCGCGGGCAGTTGCTGCTTCTATTTGCGATAATAGTGATATTTTTGAAATTCAGGCTGCTTTTGCTCCGGACATCTTTCTTGCATTTGGCAGGATCAACGGAAATGTATGCGGCATCATTGCCAATGCAAAGGCAGAATTGACGGCGGCAGGAGCCAAAAAGGCGGCAAGATTTGTTGGATTGCTTGATGCGTTCAGTATCCCGGCAGTAACTCTTGTCAATTGCGGCGGCACCGAGATCGACATCGATGCAGAGCAGGATTCTTTGATCACAGATGCTGCGCGTCTGCTTTCCGCCTATGCACAGGCAGGAATTGCAAAGCTGACGCTGGTAACAGGAAAGGCAGTCGGCGACGGATTTGCGGTCATGTGCCCCAAGGCCCTTGGAGCAGATTTGGTTTATGCATGGCCAAGTGCAGAAATCTCTTCTATGCCTCCGGAAGCGGGTGCTATTATTTTATATGAAGATGAGATCAAAGCGGCAGAAGATGGCATCGCTGCCAAGGAGCAGATGAAAGAAAAATATATTGAAGAATATGCAAACCCATGGCAAGCTGCTGCACAGGGTGTGGTTGACGATGTGATAGAACCGGCATATACCCGCCAGATCCTTGCGGCCGCACTTGAAATGACGCTTACCAAGCGTGAGAATAGGCTGCCCAAGAAGCACGGCGTATTACCGCTTTAAGGAGGGGAAAACGTCATGAATAGTGGACTTAGCTTAGCTGAAAAGTTATCGATTGCAGGAGAGACAACAGCACTGGGGCTTGTAGTGGTGTTTGCCTGTCTGGTTTTGCTGATTGTTGTTATTACGATTCTATCCGTTGTTTTGAAGGAGCGAAAAAAGAATGCGGAAAAAGAACCGACGATCGAAAAAATCGTTGAGAAGCCGGTACCGCAGCCGGTCACAGTACAAGTACAGGACGATGAGCTTTTGGCCGTGCTGACAGCGGCTGTTGCAGCAGCAATGGAACAAGAGGGCGGTAGGACGCCATTTGTGATCCGATCCTATAAAAGAACGGTTGGAGCGAAAGCATGGAGACATGCCGGACGGGACTCGCAAATTACGAACTGGTAATCAAATTTATTTCGGAGGTAATCAAATATGCGTAGATTTATGATCAATGTGAATGGAAATTCTTATACAGTCGATGTAGAGGAAATAGGGGCATCTGCCGTACCAACGGCAGCTCCAGCATCCGCAGCGCCTGTTGCTGCACCCGCTGCGGAAGCTCCGGCGCCTCAGCCGCAGGCTGCCCCGGCCGCAGCACCTGCATCGGCTTCGGCACCTGTTGCTGCGGCTCCGGCCGATGGAACGAAAGTTACATCGCCGATGCCGGGGAACATTCTTGATGTGCAGGTATCTGTTGGGCAGCAAGTCGCGGAGGGAGATGTGCTTGTTATTCTTGAAGCAATGAAAATGGAAAATGAGATCATGGCGCCTCATGCGGGAACTGTTAAGACGATTTCTGTTGCAAAAGGAGCTACTGTAGAAACCGGCGACCTTCTTGTGGTAATTGGTTAAACGGCTGGACAATTAAGGAGGTTGATTCATTTTGGAAAATTTTGGAGAGACATTATCCAATTTCATGCAATCGACCGGGTTTTTTAATGCTACCGACTGGCAGCAGTGGGTAATGATAGGTATTGCGTGTATACTGCTGTACCTTGCTATTGTTAAAAAATTCGAACCGTTGCTGCTTTTGCCGATTGCTTTCGGCATGTTGCTGACAAATTTACCGATCGCGGAGATGTATCATACAGAACTCTTTGCGGGCGGGCATGTAGACTGGGCTAATTTCCAGAATTCAGCAGGTCTGTTGGATTATCTATACCTCGGCGTAAAGCTTGGTATTTATCCGCCGCTCATCTTCCTTGGTGTTGGCGCTATGACGGATTTTGGGCCGCTGATTGCAAATCCTAAAAGCTTACTTTTGGGGGCGGCGGCACAGCTCGGCATTTTTATTGCTCTGATTTTGGCGCTTTTGATTGGCTTCGCACCAAATGTAGCTGCGTCTATCGGCATTATCGGCGGTGCGGACGGCCCGACGGCGATTTATGTGACGTCAAAGCTTGCGCCGGAATATTTAGGGCCGATTGCTGTAGCGGCCTATACCTATATGGCGCTTGTACCGGTCATACAGCCGCCAATCATGAAGCTGTGCACGACGAAAAAGGAACGCTCGATCAAGATGGAGCAGCTTCGGCACGTATCGAAGCGCGAAAAGATCATATTCCCGATTGCAGTTACGATTTTCGTATCGCTGCTTGTTCCGTCGGCGACGCCGCTTGTGGGTATGCTGATGCTTGGTAATCTGCTGCGTGAATCGGGAGTATGCGACCGCCTTTCCAATACGGCACAGAACGAGTTGATGAATATTGTAACGATTTTTCTCGGCGTTTCGGTCGGTGCAACAACAAACGGTTCCGTATTCCTTTCCGCAACGACGGTGGGAATCATCGTGCTTGGCGTTATTGCATTCTCCGGCGGTACGCTGGGAGGCGTGTTGCTTGGAAAACTCATGTGCAAGCTTACTGGCGGAAAAGTAAATCCGCTGATTGGTTCTGCGGGCGTTTCCGCAGTTCCCATGGCTGCGCGTGTGTCTCAGAAAGTAGGGCAGGCGGAGAACCCATCAAACTTCCTGCTGATGCATGCAATGGGGCCGAACGTTGCGGGCGTGATCGGTTCAGCGGTAGCGGCAGGCGTGCTGCTTTCGCTGTTCGGCTAATGAACTGAAGGAGAAACAGATAATATGGCTAAAGTAAATATAATGGATACGATTTTAAGGGATGCGCATCAGTCGCAGGCTGCGACGCGCATGACTACGGAAGAGATGCTTCCAATCGCCCCCTTGCTTGACAGCATCGGTTATTGGTCGATCGAATGCTGGGGCGGCGCTACATTTGATGCATGTCTTCGTTTTCTGAACGAGGATCCGTGGGAACGTCTGCGTAAGCTGAGAAAGGCAATGCCGAATACAAAGCTGCAAATGCTGCTGCGTGGACAAAATCTGCTCGGATATAAGCACTATGCGGACGATGTGGTCGACTTTTTCATCAAAATGGCCTGCAAAAACGGTATTGATGTGATTCGTATCTTTGATGCGCTCAACGATACGAGAAATTTGCGCCAGTCTATCGAATCGACCAATCGTTACGGCGGCTGGCCAGAGGTAGCGCTTTCATACACCACAAGCCCTGTGCACACCTTCGATTATTTCGTGGAGCTTTCGCAGGAGCTTGAGAAAATGGGAGCAAAATCCATCTGCATTAAGGATATGGCAAATCTGCTCTTGCCCTATGAGGCTTATAATCTCGTCTCGGCAATGAAAAAGCATGTTAAAGTTCCGATCCATCTGCATACGCATAATACAAGTGGAGTAGGAGATATGACCTATCTAAAGGCGATCGAAGCAGGAGTAGATATTATTGATACTGCTCTTTCACCGCTTGGGAATGGAACTTCCCAGCCTGCAACGGAATCGATTGTTGCCACACTTGCTGGTACGGAATATGATACGGGTCTTGATCTCAAAAAATTGACGGAAGCAGCAAAATATTTTACCAAGGTGGCCGACAGATTAAAAGCGGATGGTTTTTTGGACCCGAAAGTTCTGGGGATCGATATCAATACGCTTCTGTATCAGGTTCCGGGGGGGATGCTTTCGAACCTTATCAGCCAGTTAAAACAATCTGGAGCTGAAGATAAGCTGATGGATGTGCTTGCCGAAGTACCGCGCGTCCGCGAGGATTTTGGATATCCGCCGCTCGTTACGCCCACCAGTCAAATCGTCGGTACACAAGCTGTGCTGAATGTGCTTTCCGGTGAGCGGTATAAGATGGTCACAAAAGAGTCAAAAGCGATGCTGCGCGGAGAATATGGCAGATTACCGGCTCCTGTCAATGAAGAGGTACGTAAGAAATGTATTGGAGATGAAGAGGTCATCACAGTACGTCCGGCAGATCTGCTTCCTCCTGAGCTCGAGAAATATAAAGAAGAGGTCAAGGGGTGGATGGAGCAGGAAGAAGATATCGTGACCTATGCGATGTTCCCGCAGGTCGCGCCTAAATTCTTTGAGTTCCGGAGAGCGAACAAATATAAAGTTGATTCCGATATGTTGGATAAAGAGAATATGATTCATCCTGTCTGACAAAAATCAGAAAGCCGCATACATATTAGATGTATGCGGCTTTTTTATAACAATCAACAAAGAACCATAGAATGAAATCGCATGGTTCTGTCCAATCGGTTTATCTTTTGCCGTCATGATATTCTTATAAAAATATTTTTCCAAAATTGCTTGACAATTTTTTTTCATTTTGATATATTTTTACTAAAGCGAGAAATTGAAGATGAATGATGATCTAATTACCCAGAGACAGCGTGAAATCTATGAATTTATAGCGAACGCCAATGTAACTACTATTCAGGAAATTGGCAAGGCTTTAAAGCTTTCCACATCTACGATTCGTAGAGATGTAAAAGTATTGGAAAAAGAGAGGCGGATTCAGTCATTTCATGGCGGAGTTTTGGCAAATACGTGCTATGGTTCTTTCACAGAGCGAGTGACCAAAAACCAAGAGAGTAAGCATAAAATTGCTGAAGCAGCCGTGAGTCTGGTAGAAGATAACGATTTTCTCTATATTGGCAGCGGCTCAACGACCTATGAGTTTGCAGCTATGCTCGGGAGGCGGACTGACTTAAATGGAGTCATGATTGCCTGTGCGGCACTTAATATTGCAAGGTGCTTTGTAGGGAAAAAACAATTTAAGGTGCTTTTGCCGGGAGGAGAATTAGAAGCGGAAGATGAAAGCATGGCTTCAAAAATGACCATTGATACCATCAATCGGTACAATTTTACAAAAGCTTTTTTAGGATCGATCGCAATTAATGCAAAGAACGGTTTTTCTGTTCCAAGACTTGATTTTAGCGAATTGAAATCTGCGGTGATCAAAAATAGCAAAGAAGTGATTCTGCTGTGTGATCACACGAAGGTAGGAAAGGTAAGCGCTTATAAAGTTTGCAGCATAGAAAGGATCCATACTCTGATTACTGATTTTTATGCTGAGAATGAGACAGAGCTTCAAAAAATCACAGATTATCATGTAAAAGTATTACGTGTTTAAAATGAACCGTTACTCAAGAAATACAGTATTTGCAGAAGTTGATGTCTCGGCAAATGATAAAAAAGGTGTAGTTTTTTAACCAGATATTTTTTATTCGAGAACGCTTGAAAAAAGCGTTCTTTTTTTTATTTTTTGTACGGATAAAAAATTACAAAAATTTAGACAAAATAAAATTATTATATCGATAGGAAGAAAAAATGAGAAGCCAGTATTATGTATTAGCACACGATTTCGGAACCAGCGGCGATAAAGCGTGTATTTTTGACACCGATGGTAATTTTCTTGCAGAGGCATACTATCCAATCAAAACTTATTATCCTCAGCCAGACTGGGCGGAGCAGCGCCCGGAAGAATGGTGGCAGGCGGTAAAAGATGCTACTCACGAGGTCGTATCAAAATCTGGGATAGCGCCAAAGGATGTGAAAGCGATTTCCTTTAGTTCACATGGAATGACTGCTATCCCGATCGATAAAGACGGCAATCTCCTGCTGGAACAGGTCATGACTTGGATGGACGCGAGGAGTACGGAGGAAGCAAAATATATTCTTGAGAATATCGGTATGCGGGAACGCTATGAAAAAACGGGAAACAGCTTTGACGTCGCCTTGTATCCAGCTTCCAAGCTGCTTTGGCTGAAACGTAATATGCCTGAAATATATCATAAGGCTGTTAAATTTTTAAATCCGAAAGAATATCTTGCTTACCGCATGACGGGAATCTATCGGAATACAGATTACGGCGATGCAGGCATGAGCGGGCTTTACAATATGAATACACATAAGTGGGATGAAGAACTGTTGCGAATCTCCGGTGTGGATGAAGAGAAATTACTGATACCTGCTGAAAATACGACGCCGGTTGGTTATCTTACCAAACAAGCAGCTGCGGATATGGGGCTTACCACGAATACGTTGGTCGTTCTTGGCTCATGGGATAATTATGCGTGTGCACTTGGCGGCGGCGTACGTAAAAAGAATACTTTTGTTACATGCCTAGGAACCGCCGGATGGGTTGGCGTAAATAACAAAAAACCTCTAATGGCAGACGGCTTTATGTCCAATATAGTTTATGTTGGAAACGATACATATTTTACAAGTGTGCACTCTCATTCCGCTTGCGTTTCCTATGAATGGGTCGTCAGCAATTTATGTGCAGAGCTCAAAGATAAATACGGAAAAAAGGTTTACGAAGCAGCTACAGCTCTTGCAGAGCAGTCTGGAATCGGAGCAAACGGCATCTTCTTTTTGCCCTCTATGTTTAGTGGAAATACTTTTTACTCCGACGCAAGCTTGGCAGGAAGTCTGGTAGGACTGAAAATGCATCATACAAAAGCGGATATCCTCCGGGCGGCAATGGAAGGTCCGGCCTTTGATCTGATGATGGGAGTTGACTTTTATAAGATGATGGGAGTGATGACGAATGAGGCCCGTTTGATTGGCGGCGGGGCAAATAACAGGCTGTGGATGCAGATATTGGCCAATATGTTTGGCGTTAAAATGATCCGTCCCAAAAATCTGCAATATATTGGCGCGCTTGGTGCGGCGCTGATTGCAGGCGTAGGCGCCGGACTTATCAATAGCCTTGATGCGGCGGGCGATGTGATTGAATTGAGCGACTGTGCACAGCCGAATGCCGGGGATATGGAAAAATATAGGCAGCTTCTTCCAATATTTAAGCATTTTTATGAAAGCTTGATGCCTGTATATAAAGAAATGAGTCAATTTACATTTTAAGGGGGAATAACGTGCAATGTGGAACTTCACAACAGGGGCAGATATTGCTCAAAAGGACATCAAAAAAGCAAATAAAAAGACTTTCAACGAGCTTGGTATATTGATCGTATTAATAGCGCTGTGCGTATTTATCGGTCTATTCAATCCAGTCTTTTTCACAGCGACAAATGCGATCAACGTGCTGCGCCAGATATCCGTTATGGGGATCATCGCCGTAGGAGAGGCATTTGTGATTATTACCAGCGGGATAGATCTTTCGGTCGGAAGTTTTATTTCCCTCGGCGGCGTCAGTTGTGCCGCAATGATCACAGCGGGGATAAATCCATGGCTGGGTCTCATTTTTGCACTCATATTAGGAGTAGGCCTTGGATTCGCATCAGGCCTATGTGTCGTCAAACTGAAGCTCAATCCATTCATCACAACATTGGCGATGCTCAATATTGTAAAGGGAATTTCTTATTTGATCTCCGGAGGTCTCCCCATTGATTTTGATAATCCGGTTGCTGTTCTGGGCGGAACAGTAGGCCCGATTCCAGTTCCTGTCATTCTGATGTTTATCATCATAATAATTGGGCACATTGTTTTGACCAAGACAGAATTCGGACGGAACATATTTGCAGTAGGGGGAAATGAAAAGGCGGCCAAGCTCTCGGGTATACGGGTAGACCGCGTTAAATTCGCAGTATATGCAATCACCGGTGTACTTGCTGCCTTTGCGGGCATCATTACGGCTGGGAATCTGAACTCCGCAGATACCGCGGCTGGTTCCGGAATGGAACTCGACGTAATTGCGGCGGCGGTTATCGGCGGCTGCAGCCTTTCCGGCGGACAAGGATCTATCGTCGGCGTATTGATCGGTGCGGGCATTCTGGGCGTGATACGAAATGGATTTGTACTGCTGATGGTCTCCAATTATTGGCAGATGATCACGATCGGCCTTGTTATCATCGCGGCCTGTGCATTCGATATGTTCCGTCGCAGCAAACAGTAAGGAGGGCAGAGCAGATATGGAAAATTCGGCATTGCTCCGCGTGGAACATATTTCTAAATCCTTTCCGGGCGTAAAAGTATTGAATGATATCAACATTGATTTCCGCAAAGGAAAGGTCCACGCGATACTTGGAGAAAATGGCGCGGGAAAGTCGACGCTGATGAATATCCTGTTCGGTTATTATCATGCGGAAGAAGGAAATCTTATTTGGGAAGGGAAAAAGGTATCTCTGAATTCACCGATCGAGGCACAACATATTGGAATATCTATGATACATCAGGAAAATTCACTTATTCCCTATCTTAGTGTAATGGATAACATTTATCTTGGACATTACCCCAAAAACGGAGCATTCATTGATAAGCGAAAATTACGGGAAAATGCCGTTGCTCTGTTGGATGAACTCGATGTGCCGGATATCGGCCCGGATACTCCGGTGGAAAAATTGAGCGTTGCACAAAAACAGCTCGTTGAGATCGTAAAGGCGCTTTCACTAAAACCAAAGCTGCTGATGATGGACGAGCCAACGGCGGCCCTTACAGCTAAAGAAACGCATACATTGATGAACATTATAAATAAGCTGCGCAGAGAAGAGACCGCTATCGTCTATGTATCGCACCGTATGGAAGAAGTGTTTGAAGTAGCGGATAAAATTACCGTCCTGCGCGATGGGGTCATGATCAAAACAGTCGACAAGACAGATATAAGCATTGATGAGGCTGTTCGGCTGATGGTGGGCCGAGATTTAGAAAGCCAGATGAACAATATGAAAAAGCGTGCTCCGGAAAGCATTGGAAAAGATGTGATTCTTGAAGTGCGCGGCTTAAAACGGAAAAACAAGTTTGAAGATATCAGTTTTGCTGCACGCAAAGGAGAGATCCTTGGATTTGGCGGCCTTGTAGGGGCCGGACGAAGCGAATTGATGGAAGCTATTTTTGGGTTTGACAAAATAGATGATGGAGAAGTGTTTATTAAGGGAAATCCTGTACGAATCAGAAGCCCCTATGACGCAGCTCGGCATAAGCTGGCACTGGTACCGGAGGAGCGTAAGGTAAAAGGTCTGTTTCCAGATCTGAGCGTAGGTGACAACATCAATATTGCAAGTTACCGGAAACTGAAAAAAGGAAAGCTGATCGATAAAAAACTTGAGACGGAAGCAGCCCGGAAATATATAGAAAAGCTGAATATCAAAACGACGAATGCCAAAAAACGTATTGGAGATCTATCAGGCGGTAATCAACAGAAAGCAATACTTTCGCGATGGCTGCAGACAGAGCCGGAAATCCTGATACTCGATGAGCCGACCCACGGAATCGACGTGGGAGCTAAAGCCGAGATTTATGGGATAATACGCGATTTGGCAGATCAGGGAATCACCATCCTGCTGATATCCTCTGAACTTCCGGAACTGCTGATGCTCAGCGACAGGATCGTTGTTATGAATATGGGGAAGATAAGCGGCATCATAGAGCCTCAGGACTATTCTGAAGAGAATATTATGATGTACGCAACCGGTCAAAAGAAATCCAATTTAAGCTGATGCTTAAAAATATAAAACCTCAGGAGGAAAAAATGAAAAAGATTGTTAGTCTGATTGTGGTAGCGGTTTTGTTTGCAACGGTTCTATTGGCCGGATGCGCACAGGAGCCCGCTGCTAGTGAAGCTCCTTCCCAGTCTGCGGAGGTTTCCGAATCCGCTGCACCGGAAGAATCCGCTGAAACATCTGCGGAGGCAGAAAGTACCGGCTCGTATGAATGGGAGCAGGTAGGAGAAGTGGAGAATGTGAAGATCGTTGAACAGGAACCCGATGAACCGCTGCGTTTTGCATTTCTTGGATTCCAGAACAACCCGTTCTGGAATATGGTGCAGGACGGTGTTGCTGAAGCGACGGAATTCCTTGGAGAACACAATGTAACGATCGATAATATCAATCTTGGTGAATCGATCGATGCAACTGTAATTAACAGCGGTCTCGAAGCAGCAATCGCACAGCAGTATGATGGGATCGTTACTACGCCTTTCGTAACGGGAGTTGAAAACTATATCGACGCGGCTGTCGATGCAGGTATCCCAGTCGTAACTCTTTATGGAGAAAGCACAAAACCGAGTAAGCGTTTTGTTTTCATCGGACAGGATAACGAAGAAGCGGGGCAGACTGTTGCTGAGGCGATGGATGAAGCGCTTGGCGGCGAAGAGGGGGCTAAATTTGCGATCATTACTGCTTCTTTCACGATGGAAAATTTGGAGATCAAGCGCAATACCGTTAAAGATTATCTTGAATCTAAGGGATATGTCAGCGTAGGAGACTTTGAGGCAAATGATAGTGCGGACCAGACCTATACGCTTACGAAAGACATTCTGACTGCAAACCCTGATGTAAAAGCGATCTACTGCGTAGCAGGCGGCCCTTATGGAGCGCCGAAAGCGATTGCTGATATGGGGAAAACCGGGGAAGTGTTTGTGATCGGGCACGATGAGACAGTGGAAAATCTCGATTATGTACGCACGGGAGAAATGACGGTAATCGGACAGAATCCTACCGGCGTATCGTTTGACGGATTTATGTATCTGTATAACAAAGTGGTAGCAGATCAGGAACCGGAAGAAGCTGTGCTCGCTTCGCACTCTATGATTATTGATAAGGACAATGTAGGAGAATTGTTTCCCGAATGATCAATAATTAAATAACAAGCAAGGTAGTATTAGTTTGAATGGCATCTCGCGGGACAGACAGGTCCCGCGAGATGGGAGTGTAAAAATAAAATATGAAGTTTGTATATAACAGCATTACTGCTGTGAAATAAATTGAAATCAGAATCAATCAGGAGGAATTTGTTATGAATGCAAAAGAAGCGGCGCATCTGATCGATATCAGCGCGGTAAGGACGCATCACACGATGTCGGACATCGAGGAGATCGTGGGGTATGCAAAGGAATATCAATTCATCAATGTGCATGTGCTGCCGAACTGGATGAAGCAGCTTGCAGAGATGCTGAAAGATGTAGACGGGGTATATGCGGGCGGCCCGGTAGGCTTTCCGTCGGGGGCGCACAAGACGCAGACCAAGATTCTGGAAGCGGTTGGGCTCATACAGGACGGCATCGAGGAAATGGATATCGTGATGAACGTTGGGCGCTTCAAAAATAAGGAATATGATTACGCGCTGAACGAGCTGAAGCAGATCATCGGGCTTGCGAAGAATGCGGGGCGGCCGATCCTGACGAAGGTGCTGATCGAGCTGAACTGCCTGACAGAGGCGGAAGCGGACAAGGCGTGCGAGCTTGTTGTGGAGAGCGGAGCAGATTTTCTCAAGACGGGCACGGGCTGGGTGCCGGGGGATGCGAACATCGAGCGGATCCGGAGGATCAAGAAGAACCTTGCGGGAACAGGAGTGAAGGTAAAGGCAGCGGGGGGGATCCGCACGCGCGCGGAATTCGACGAGCTGCTCGCGATGGGAGTGGAGCGCTTCGGCATCAATACGCAGTCTGCCATCGAGATCGTAAAATCGTTCGAGTAAGGAGAAACGAAAATGACGGCAAAAGAATTGGGCAAAATCATGGGCGGACGTATTATGGAGAGTTATTACGATTATGCCCATGTATCGAATTTAGTATATGAGGCACTTGATTTTGAATTGGAATGCATTCAGGTATTCCCGAATATGCTTCCTAAGGTACAGGAGGTACTCAATGGGCGAAAGCTCGAGGTGTGTGCGGTCGTTGCATATCCGCACGGAACATTTCTGCCAGAGCAAAAGGCATTTGAGATCAAGGATGCGATCGCAGCAGGAGCGACACAGGTTGAATTTGTGGTTCATAATATCAATGTGCGCTCGGGAAAATGGAAGCAAGTACGTGAGGAATTCAAAACCTGCAGACAGGCTGCGGACGGCCATGTGGTAAAAGCGATTCTTGAATGCGAATGGCTGACGGATGAAATGATTCAAAAGGTATGCGAGATCGCCGCAGAGGAAAAAATAGACAGAGTTTGCACCTCTATTGGTGTGTATACACGGCCGGATGAAAATAAAAACGATGTATTGATTGGGGTGGAGCCGGATGATATTCGTAAAATAAAAGCGGTTGTACAGGATAAAGTGAAGATCGTTGCACAAGGGAATGTGGACAGCGTGGAAAAATGTAAGGAACTTCTGGAAGCTGGAGCTGATTATATTAGCTCGGAATATGCGGCAGATATCCTGCGAAGCTGGAAATAATGGGAGGATACTATGTACGATAGAGATTTTGTAAAAAGAGCGATCACTTCACCGTTCGTTTCCTTTTTATCTGAAGACGACGTCCGGCAGGAGCTTGTGGACGGATATAAAAACAGCATACGTTCGGCAATCGTTGCTCCCGGTCAATGCGACCTTATCAACGATATCAAGGAAAAGTATGATAACGGATATTCACGGACGGGTATGGTCATAGGATATCCCTACGGCGGCATGTCTACCAATATGAAGGTGTATCTTGTCCGATATGCAAGAGAGAAGCATATTGATGAAGTAGACGTTGGATTCAATGTGACTGCGGCTGCATCAAAAGATTTTGATAAAGTGCGGGAAGAAATGAAGCTCATTATGGAAGCAGCGGGCGGAGAAGTAAAAATTATACCGATGCTGTGGATGGTCAAATTTCCATTTGAGATCGTAGATGAGCTGTGTAAGATCTATGTAGAACTCGGGATCACGTCTGTAAAGACAAGTGCCGGAATCCATTTTGGAAGAATGCAGGTGGAGCACATTGAATGGCTGCATAACAACTGGGGCGACAAGCTGGAAATTGAAGTCGCGGGAAAAGTGCGTTCGCGCGAGACTGCAGAAAAGATGATCGATGCGGGGGCCCGTTTCTTTCACATGGGAAGCTGGCGGAGGCTTGGCGGAATCGGACAGGATATTCAATTTGATTTTGATACAAAAGAGACCAAATATGGCGAATATAAGGAAGCAGAATAATCCGGAGGACAAGAACGTGAAGATAAGCCATACGCATCATATTGCTGTCAATACAGTAGAAATCGAGAGATCGGTAAGCTTCTATAGGGATATTCTCGGCTTCCAAGAAGTAAAACGGGCGGATATGGGGCCATGTACGCTGGTCTATATGAAAATTTCGGAAGATGCCTACATGGAATTGTTTGATTTGCGTGGCAACACGGAATGTTGGGTCGTTGCTGAAAATTGCCGCGGTCTGCGGCACATCGCATTCGAGGTTGATGATATCAGCGCTTGGAACGTTTTTCTCAAAGAAAAAGGAATCCCCTTTGTACAGGAAATATCTGAAATGCCTGAAATCGGAAAACGTGCTCTTTTGATTTCCGATCCTAACGGCGTTGTTGTAGAGCTTTGTGAATCCATTTCATAAAAGAGCATACGGATAGGAGAAAAAATATGAAATTTGGCACCCATTATTTAATTGGAATCAATTCATTTTCGTACGATCCTTATAAAACGATTGATCGTGCGGCGCGAATTGGATTTGATGCATTAGAGATCCCGTTCGGCGATCTTATGGAGCGGAACGGGGAAGAAAAGGGACTGAGAATTGCAGATTATGCAAATAAAAAGGGAATTAAGCTGGCTTTCTGCGGAGGCTTCCCGGAAGAATGTGATATGCTCAGCGACGATGCAGCCGTCCGCGAAAATGGTATTCAATATATGCATAAACTCCTCCTACTCATGCAAAAAATGAATGCGGACTTGCTCGTAGGCTGCCACTATACAAAGTGGCCCGTACGCAGAACAGAAGCGCTTTCGCTGGATCATAAAGAAGAGCTTATACAACGGACAGCGGAAGCGTATCGGCTTGCGGCGCAGCCGGCAGAAGAATGTGGAGTGACCTGTGCCATAGAGACGCTCAATCGATTTGAGGCATATTTGCTCAATTGCAGTGAGGAGACTTCAGACTTTGTGGATAGAGTGGGAAACCCGAATGTAAAAGTACATTTTGATACCTTCCACATGAATATCGAGGAGGACAGTATTGCAGGGGCGATCAAAACAGCAGGCTCAAGACTTGCTGCGCTGCATGTTGCAGAACGAAACAGAAGATTTCCCGGAATGGGAGATTTCTGTTGGGATGAATTCTTTTCCGCATTGAAAGAGATCGGTTTCAATGGGTATATGGATCTTGAAGTGTTTATGCTGCCCGAAGGGGACATGAGCGCGATTATCGGTGTGTGGAGAGATATTTCCCGTGGAGTCAGCAGAGAAAAATTTGAGAGCATGGAAGCAGAAGCATTGGCCTTTTTAAAGGACAAATCGGCGCAGCATAAATTGATTGGATGAAAGGAACGGGAAAATGACAGAGAAAAGAAAGCATGATCATATTGGTCTTGCAACAGACGATCTTGACAAAACAGTCGGTTTTTATACAGAAATTTTGGGATTTGAAGTGTTTGGCGAATGCGTTGCTCCGGATGGAACGCCTATTAAATTTCTGCGGAATGGAAGTCTGAAATATGAAGTATTTCAACCGGCTGTGGGAGTAGCTCCGGGCCAGACGGAAAAGGTGGATCACGTTTCCTATACGTCAGACGATATCGAAAAAGACTATTATTGGTTCATATCGAGTGGCTACGAATGCACGACGAATGGTATAGAGTCTATCGACAACGCATGGGAACGAGGATGCCGCTATTTTAAAATCAAAGGACCGGGCGGCGAGGAAATAGAATTTGACCAGATTTTATGAGGGCAACAGGGGGGAAGATAGGGAATGGAACAATTAGCGATCGTAACGGGCGCCAGCAGTGGCATCGGAAAGGCCGTTGCAAAAAAATTTTTACAGCTTGGTCATAAAGTTATCCTCGTTGACCGGAATTTAGAAAGATTGCGGACAGTAGAAGAAGAACTTGAAGCATGGAACGGAAGGTTTATGTGCAACGAAACCGATGTTTCGGATATAAAAAGCATTGATGTACTGACCGATCAAATAAAGAGAATAAAAGCGGATCGTTATGTACTCGTAAATTGTGCAGGAGTATTCCGCGGAGGACTTTTGCATGAATCTGTCACTGAAGACTATGAGATACAGTTCAACATAAATGTAAGGGGAACTTACCTGATGATGAAGGCGGTATTACCGCTGATGCTGGAAGCACACGGAGGAAGTATCGTAAATGTCGCCTCGGTATCGGGGATGCGCGGAGATTACAACGCCCCGCTTTATTGCGCCAGCAAAGGTGCAGTCGTGAGTCTGACGCGTGCAGCAGCTCTCGATTATATGGAAAAGGGAATTCGAATCAATTGCGTATCACCATCTGCAACGGCAACTCCTATGTTTTTGTCAGGAACGAGCCGCAATGTGATGCAGGCATTTCAGGACGCTCTGCCTGATCATAAAATTGGATTACCGGAGCAGGTAGCGGATGCAGTATTATTTTTGGCTTCACCGCAGGCGGAGCATATTTGTGGCCACAATCTTCCGGTGGACGGCGGCCTTACGGCGTGGAACGGGCAGCCCAGACAAGATAAAAATGTTGGATGACCGATTTTTGCGTGTGCAAAATCTATATGCTGCTGCATAATATACATCACATATCGCTTATAATATTATTTTAGACATGGACTGAGCGGGTCCTATACAGAAACAAGATCCCGATCTGATTTTCTGCATAGCAGTTATCTCCATGTCTTTTTTATTTTTTTAAATTATTATATAATGACCGGTAAGAAGGAGGAAAAATACCATGAATATTTTGATCACAAACGATGACGGGTTTCATGCGCTGGGGATACGCGCGCTTGCAGATGCCGCCATACATGCGGGGCATCATGTCACGGTTATAGCGCCGGACCGGGAAAAGAGTGCATGCGGGCATGCGCTCACAATGGATATGCCGCTTACAATAAAAAGAATAGATGGGATCGCGGAGGAAGCCTATTCCGTATCCGGCACTCCGGCAGACTGTGTTAAAGTAGGCCTGACACATCTGCTGAAAGATAAGCAGCCGGATATTGTGCTTTCCGGTATCAATATCGGAGCTAATCTTGGGTCGGATATCGTATATTCGGGTACTGTAAACGCCGCGCTTGAAGCAAATATGCTTGGTATGCCCGCGATCGCTTTTTCACAGGCTTTAGGCAGACAGAGCAGAGAGAATATAGATCTCTATCTGAAAAATGCAGCAGCCCTTTCCATGGAATTGATTCGGCATTTTGAGATACAAGCAATGAAGGATTATATATATAATGTTAATTTTCCGGCTGTTCCGCAGGAAGCTATTCAAGGGATCAAAATGTGTGAACAGGGAATCAGTGCATACGATGAAGCATACGACAAAAGGGTCGATCCGTTTGGCAGAGACTATTATTGGATCAGCGGACAAATGATCGGGCATAGCTATAACGAATCGCATCAAACGGATGTCAAATGGTGCAGGGAGGGATATATCTCCATTACGCCGCTGCGCTGGAATCAAACGGTAGAAACAGAATTGGCACGCTCGAAATGCAAGATTGAACAGATAAAATTGCATTTTTGAATTTGTTTTGCTATAATAAAACAGATATGAAAGTCAATGGCTTATGGAGGAAACGATGTTCGGGAATGTGATCGACCGTATCAATACAGAATATGCAAAAATGTCGAAAGGACAGAAGCTGATCGCCGACTATATTTTAAAAGAATACGACAAAGCGGCGTTCATGACTGCAGCGACACTCAGCAAGCTTGTAGGCGTTAGTGAATCGACTGTAGTGCGGTTTGCTTATGCATTAGGATATGACGGCTATCCGAAGCTGCAAAAAAACCTTCAAGAGGTGATCCAGACAAAATTGACGACCGCACAACGCCTTAATATGATGGAAGGGCTTAGTTCGGACGAGGTCGTAAACGCATCATTTAAAACGGATATCAATAATTTGCGGGTAACACGTGAGCATATTGAGACGGAAAATCTTGAAAAGATTGTAGACAGTATCGATAAGGCAAGAAATATCTATATTTTAGGGACCCGTTCCAGCGGCCCTCTGGCGGAATTTCTGCGTTATTATATGAACTATATGACGGAAAATATCCGGCTGATCCGCTTTGACGGGAGCGATATATTCAGTCAGATCCTTACGGCGAATGAAAAAGACGTTGCGATCGCGATCAGCTTTCCGCGTTATTCGATGCGTACGATAGAGGGGATGACCTATCTGAAAAACTGCGGCTGCAAGGTGGTCGCCATAACGGACAACGAAACCTCGCCTCCTGCTCAAATTGCTGACTATACGCTGACGGCAAAAAGCTATATGAATTCATTTGTAGATTCTTTCGTTGCTCCTTTGGCCGTTATCAACCTTCTGATCATTATGCTGGGCCTGCGGAAAAAAGATATATTATTTGCGAATTTCAATCGGCTGGAAGAACTATGGCAGACAAATGATGTGTATGCAACAAAAGAACTGGATGCCCAAATAACAGATGAGGATATCTATGAATAAGCTGATTATTATCGGTGCGGGCGCTGCGGGGATGATGGCTGCCTATGCGGCTGCGTCGCGGGGGATACGGACGATCGTTCTGGAAAAAAATGAAAAAGTAGGAAAAAAGCTGTTTATTACAGGAAAGGGTCGCTGCAATATCACCAATGATTGTGATATCAGCGATTTTTTCCCACAGGTCGTACATAATGAAAAGTTTTTGATGAGCGCGCTTTATTCTTTCAGCAACAGAGATTTGATCGAATTGCTCAACCAAAATGGTCTCCCGACTAAAGTGGAACGCGGAGGGCGCATATTCCCTCAAAGCGACCATTCGAGCGATGTGATCCGCACGTTGCGGTCCATGACGGAACGGGCAGGCGCGAGGATACGCTTGAATTCAGAGGTGTGCAGGATAGAACGAAATCAAGACAAGTTTGTTCTTTTCCTGCGGAACGGCCAGACATTAGAAGCAGATGCCATTTTGATTGCAACAGGCGGAAAATCTTATCCGCTTACAGGCTCCACCGGAGAGGGCTACCGGTTTGCAAAGGAGTTGGGACATACGGTGCGACCGCTGCATCCGGCGCTTGTGCCCTTGGAAGATGTCCATCACATTTGTCCTAAAATGCAGGGGCTGACCCTCAAAAATATTTATTTTACACTATTCCAAAATGAAAAGCGTATCTATGGCGAACAAGGGGAGCTGATCTTCACCCACTTTGGACTTTCCGGTCCGGTCGTCCTTTCCGCAAGCAGTTTTATAGACCATCAAAAGCAGCCGCTGTCTCTGCGTGCAGAGATAGATTTAAAGCCGGCTTTAAGTGCCGAAAAACTGGAAGCGCGGATCCTGCGGGAATTTACCTCTTCCCAAAATAAGCGGATAAAAACGGTCATGGCCAGTCTTATGCCGGGAAAAATGATTTATCCATTTCTGACGGAAACGGGAATAGAACCGGATAAACCGGTCCACAGTATTACAAAGAAGGAACGCGAATCGCTCTGCAGGCAGTTGAAAGCTTTTTCGATTTCGATTGCCGACACACGCCCGATCGAAGAGGGAATTGTTACATCTGGCGGCGTATGTGTCCGCGAGATCGATCCCTCCACTATGGAATCCAAATTGGTGCATAATCTTTATTTTGCGGGCGAAGTAATAGATGTAGACGCAAAAACAGGCGGTTTTAATCTTCAAATCGCATTTTCCACCGGATTTCTGGCGGGAACGAGCGTATTTGATTGACATTATCCTAAAATAAAGATACAATATATATTGGTTATATTTGTTATTATTACAAACTTGCCGAATTGAATTTTGAAAACAGAATATGGAAGAATGGGAGGTGAATTTGCTAAGTGGATGTGCTGATTCCTATCCTCATAGGCGCGGGATGTCTGGTAGCGGGTCTTATTATCGGCTATTTTTACAGACGCAATATTGCGGAATCTAAAATCGGCCGCGCGGAGGATTCCGTTAAGAAGTTGATCGACGAAGCGCAAAAGCGTGCTGAGGTGATCAAGAAAGAGACGGTTCTGGAGGCTCAGGAAGAAGTTCATAAACTGCGTAGCGAATTTGACAAGGAATCAAGAGAAAGACGGAATGAAATTACAAAGATCGAAAAAAGACTTGTACAAAGGGAAGAAGTGCTGGATAAGAAATTAGACAGCATAGAGCAGAAAGAAGAGCAAATCAACCGAAAAACCAAAGAGATCGCAAAGGCTAAGGAAGATCTTGCGCATGTCCATGCGCAGCAGCTTGAGCAGCTCGAGCACATTTCGGGAATGACCATTGATGAAGCAAAAGGCCTGCTCCTTGAGAAAGTGGAGCATGAGGCGCGGCATGATATGGCCGTAATGCTTCGGGATATTGAACAGAAAGCAAAAGACGAGGCGGATAAAAAGGCCCGCAATATCCTTTCGCTGGCAATCCAGAAATGCGCGGCGGACCATGTTGCAGAAAGCACGGTATCCGTTGTCAACCTGCCTAACGATGAAATGAAAGGCAGGATCATCGGAAGAGAAGGAAGAAATATCCGGACATTGGAAACGGCTACAGGAATTGATTTGATCATAGATGATACTCCTGAGGCTGTCATCCTTTCCGGCTTCGATCCGGTCAGGCGGGAAGTCGCACGGATCGCGCTTGAAAAACTGATCGTTGACGGGCGTATTCATCCCGCGCGTATTGAGGAAATGGTGCATAAAGCACAGAAAGAAGTCGATACACAAATTCGGGAGGCCGGAGAACATGCAGTCTTTGACGTAGGGATCCATTCCCTGCATCCTGAACTTGTAAGACTACTGGGCAGATTGAAATATCGTACCAGTTATGGACAAAATGTATTGAAGCATTCGATCGAAGTTGCACATTTAGCTTCCCTGATGGCATCGGAGATCGGAGCGAATGCAAAGCTCGCGAAGCGTGCGGGACTTTTGCATGATATCGGAAAGGCGGTCGACCATGAAGTGGAAGGTCCGCATATCCAGATTGGCGCTGACCTCGCGAAGAAATATAAAGAGAATGCAGACGTCATCAATGCGATAGCTGCACATCATGGAGATGTGGAGCCCAAGACCATAGAAGCTGTCTTGGTGCAGGCTGCTGACGCTGTTTCCGCTGCAAGGCCGGGAGCCAGAAGAGAATCTTTGGAAAACTATATCAAACGTCTTGAAAACCTTGAAGGAATTGCAAATTCATTTGCAGGCGTTGATAAATCTTATGCAATTCAGGCTGGTCGAGAGATCAGAATCATTGTAAAGCCTGATGAGATCGACGACGCAGGAACAACTTTGCTGGCACGAGATATCGTGAAAAAGATCGAGGACGAACTCGACTACCCGGGGCAAATCAAAGTCAATGTGATTCGGGAAACGAGAACGACAGATTATGCAAAATAAATAAAAGGAACGGTTTTATACCGTTCCTTTTTTATGTAACATGCATGCGGGAGAGCAATATTGCAGAAAGCGGATGGCAGACATAATAACACGGAGAAAAACAAAGGCTGGTCATCCGAGAGAACGCTCGTTTGCATATAACTCAAAGGGAAGTATTCTTTCCATGTGATAGCTTGAAATAGAGCGGTAAACCCGTTACAATAAAAAAAGAATATCAAACTAAAGGCGGTAGTTTTTTCATGAAAGATGTTTACGAAAATCCATTGATCACACGATATGCAAGCAGGGAAATGGCGCATACGTTCTCTGACGATGTTAAATTTAAAACATGGAGAAAGCTGTGGATCGCTCTTGCAGAAGCAGAGCATGAAATGGGGCTCCCGGTTTCAAGGGAGCAGATCGATGAATTAAAGGTACATGCGGAGGACATCAACTATGATGTTGCACAAGCGAGAGAACGCGAGGTGCGTCATGACGTTATGTCGCATGTTTATGCATACGGCGTGCAATGCCCTAAAGCAAAGGGAATCATTCATTTGGGTGCGACAAGCTGTTATGTAGGCGATAACACAGATGTTATCGTGATGGATAGAGCTCTCGCTATTATTGAAAAAAAGCTCGTCAATGTGATTGCACGGCTAAAAGAATTTGCGCTGAAATATAAAGACCTGCCGACGCTTGGCTTCACGCACTATCAGCCGGCGCAGCTCACTACGGTCGGAAAGCGCGCCACTCTGTGGATGCAGGACCTTGTGCTGGATTATGAACAGCTCATGTTTGTAAAATCCCAAGTCAGGCTGCGCGGCGTGAAAGGAACGACAGGAACACAGGCGAGCTTTTTAACGCTTTTTGAGGGAGACGCTCAGAAAGTGAAGGCGCTCGAGAAAAAGGTAGCGCAAAAATTGGGCTATGAAAAGGTATTTGCGGTGACGGGACAAACTTATCCGAGAAAATTTGACAGCCTTGTGGTCGATTTTCTCTCTTCGGTCGCACAGAGCGCATATAAGTTTGCAAACGATCTCCGCCTGCTGCAGAATTTAAAGGAAGTAGAAGAACCGTTTGAAAAAAATCAGATCGGTTCATCAGCTATGGCATATAAGCGGAATCCGATGCGCTCCGAGAGAATTTGCTCTCTTGCCCGGTATATCATAAGCCTTGCTTCAAGTCCGGCTATCACCGCGTCGACCCAATGGTTTGAACGTACGCTTGACGATAGTGCGAATAAGCGGCTGGTCATCCCGCAGGCATTTATGGCTTTGGACGCAGTGCTGAATATTTATTTGAATGTTTCAAGCGGCATGGTCGTTTACCCTAAGGTGATCGGGAAGAGGATTCGTGAAGAATTGCCGTTTATGGCTACAGAAACGATTTTGATGGATGCAGTAAAACGCGGGGGCGACAGACAGGAACTTCATGAGCGGATACGGAAATATTCTATGGAAGCCGGTACGCGCGTAAAAGTGGAGGGAAAAGAGAATGATTTGATAGAGCGGATCAAGGCGGATGCAGATTTTCGTATGGAGCCTGCGGAAATCGACGCGCTGATGGAGCCCCATAATTTTATTGGGCTTGCAGATGTGCAGACAGAGGATTTTGTGCGTGAAGTCGCAGATCCGATTCTCGCAAATTATTCAGATCTAACTATGCAGGGAGAAATCAACGTATAAATTGTTTAAATCAGTCTTAGCGGTTTAATTATAAGATATGTTATTCATTTATTTTAACTTGAGAAAAGGAGTATGTATCTTATGAAAGATTTAAAGGGAACGAAAACAGAGAAATGTCTGCAGGACGCTTTCGCGGGAGAATCGATGGCTCACATGAAATATCTTTATTATTCTTCGCAGGCCAAAAAGGATGGCTATGTTCAGATATCCAATATCTTTGCCGAGACCTCAGCAAACGAAAAGGAGCATGCAAAATTATGGTTTAAGTGGCTGCATCCGGATAACAAGATTCCGGACACGATCACAAATCTAAAAGATGCGGCGGCAGGGGAACACTATGAAACGTCTGAAATGTATCCTTCCTTTGCAAAGATTGCTGAAGAGGAAGGATTCACGGAAATTGCCCGCCAGTTCAGAGGAGCGGGAGCTGTTGAGCAGGAGCACGAAAACAGATACCGCAAGCTGGCGGATAATCTGACGGACGGAAAAGTATTTGAACGGGATACAGAAGTGTTGTGGCAATGCATCAACTGCGGTCACATCCAGAAATCTAAGGCTGCTCCGGAGAAATGTCCGGTATGCCAGCATCCAAAGGCATACTTCCAGTTGAAGGAAGACAACTATTGAGGCTGATCATAAAAAAGCGGAGGATATTTATCCTCCGCTTTTTTATGATGATTGGGCTAATGCTCTTTTTTTTTATGTGCAATCGTGATAAATTAAAGATAGGATTTTCAAACGGGAGAAACAGATGGTCGATATATTGCTCGCAACCTATAATGGGGAACGTTATCTGAAAGAAATGTTGGATTCCCTGCTCGGACAGACTTACCATGAATTTCATATTTATGCACGGGATGATAGGTCAACGGATGGAACACCTGCTATTTTGGACGGATTTTGCCGGGCATATCCGGATAAAATTACAGTACTGAGAGACGGACGGAGGAAAGGTTCTGCGCGCGATAATTTTTTTTCTCTCCTTTCGAATGCGCGAAGCAAATATATCATGTTTGCCGATCAGGATGATATTTGGATGCCGGATAAGGTGGAGAGTACGCTCTCAGTTCTTCGGGAAGCAGAACGAAAGCAGAATGGGGCCCCCCTGCTGGTACATTCAGACCTTACTGTAGTAGATGAAGAGGACAGAATTCTCCATTCATCGATGTTTGCACTACAAAAATTAGACCCTGAACGGCGGCGGCTCAATCAACTTCTTTCACAAAATAATATTACAGGCTGCACGGTCATGATAAACCGCGCATTGGCAGATATAATTCGCCCGAATGAAGGCGCATTAATGCATGATTGGTGGATCGGCCTCGTTGCCGCAGCGTTTGGCGGCATCCTAATAGCGCCTAACCGCATCCACTATAGGCAGCATCAAACCAATGAGGTGGGAGCAAAGGATGTGAAAAGCGTTTCCTATGTGAAGGGAAAGCTATCGGACACAGGACAAATAAAAAAATCTATTCAAAAGACGTACCGGCAGGCTGCTGCTTTTTTAGATGCCTATGACGATATGTTAAACGACGAACAAAAAGAGATGATCTGCGCATTCGCTGGCCTTGATAGATATGGGATATGGAAAAGGATGCGTATTCTTTCAAAATATAAGCTATATAAAAGCGGGCTTTACCGCAAAATTGGACAAATTATTTACGGATAAGGAAGTATAATGGAATGAAAGCTGAAATTTTATGCGTAGGAACAGAGCTTTTGCTCGGCGATATTGTCAATACCAATGCGGCATATATCGCAAAAGAGTTGGCAAACATTGGTATTGACGTATACTATCAATCTGTTATCGGAGATAACGACAATAGGCTGAAAGAAGGACTTGCACTTGCGTTTTCCCGCGCGGATATTGTCGTTATGACTGGAGGCTTGGGGCCTACCTACGACGATCTTACAAAAGAAACAGTAGCGGAATACTTCCACCGGAACATGAAACTGGACGCTGCATCGCTTGAAAGTATTGAGGGATTTTTCAAGAGGCTTGGCAGACCAATGACGGAGAACAATAAAAAGCAGGCAATGATGCCGGAAGGAGCGACTATTTTTCCGAATGCCAATGGAACGGCGCCCGGCCTTGCTGTTTCTGAAAATGGAAAAACAGCTATCCTTCTTCCCGGACCGCCTGCGGAGATGCAGCCTATGTTCCAGTCGGCAGTATTGCCTTATTTAATGGGCTTTTCCGATAAGGTATTGGTATCGCACAATGTGCGCATTTTTGGAATGGGGGAATCGCGCGTAGAGGAGGTTCTGCATGAATTGATGAAGAACAGTACAAATCCAACGATTGCGCCCTATGCCAAAATGGGTGAGGTAACTTTGCGCATAACGGCTGCAGCAGATACAAAAGAAGCATGCGAGAAATTGATCGGACCTGCGATCGAAAAAATAAAGAAAGCTATAGGAAAATATATTTATGGGATCGATGTTCCGGATCTTCAAACGGCTGCTGTGGAAAAATTGCTCGAGCATAATGTTACAATAGCGACAGCAGAAAGCTGTACAGGCGGGCTGATATCAGAGCGCATCACGCAAATACCGGGAGCAAGCAGGATATTTGGATGTGGAGTTTGTTCCTATGCGAACGAGATAAAGCACCGCGTATTAGGAGTGTCGGAAGAAACGCTTCAAAAATATGGTGCGGTGTCGGAGCAGACAGCGCGCGAGATGGCGAGCGGGATCCGCAGACTGGCAGGTTCCGATATCGGCGTCTCTACGACAGGGATTGCAGGGCCGGGCGGCGGAACAAAGGAAAAGCCGGTTGGGCTCGTCTATGTTGGAATCGACAGCGATGATCTTACAACGGTCTTGAAATTGAATATCAACTATCATAAGGCGGATGAAAGAAACTACATCAGACACATGACGGCGCAGAATGTATTTCGATTGGTGCTGAAAGCGCTGGAGGGAAAAGAAAATCAAGATGGATGAGATGAAGATATTCAGAAATATGCTGGATAAAAGCTCGAGGATCGTATTTTTTGGAGGAGCGGGAGTTTCGACGGAAAGTGGGATCCCGGATTTTAGGAGCGCAGACGGACTCTACAACCAGACCTACCGCTATCCGCCGGAAGTTATTTTGAGTCATGATTTTTTTATGAGCCATACGGAAGAATTCTATGAGTTTTACCGGGCAAAAATGCTTGCGGCGGATGCAAAGCCAAATGCTGCCCATAAAAAGCTGGCAGAGCTGGAACAAATTGGAAAACTGACGGCAGTGATTACGCAGAATATAGACGGATTGCATCAAAAGGCGGGCTCGAATCATGTTCTGGAGCTGCATGGCTCAGTCTATCGAAATTTCTGTATGGACTGCGGAGAAAAATATAGCATTGAGGAGGTCGCGAAAGTCAAGGGAGTTCCGCATTGCAGAAAATGCAACGGAATCATCAAACCGGACGTTGTATTGTATGGAGAAGCGCTTAACGCAGAGACGATCGAAGAAGCGGTCCAAAAAATCGCGGAAGCAGATATGCTGATCGTCGGCGGAACCTCTTTGGATGTTTATCCGGCTGCCGGATTGATCGACTATTATACAGGAGAACGTTTGGTATTGATCAATCAGTCGCCAACACAGTATGATAAAAAAGCCGATCTTTTGATCAAAGAAAAGATAGGGACTGTTTTTTCAGCTATATGAAATATCATACGCCTTTTTGTTTTAATTTTCAGTTTTTTGGTTTATTTATAAATGGGAAACAATGATTAAAACGAGGAGGCGTTTTGTATGGATTACGAAAAAAAGGCGCTGGAAATGCATAAGGAATGGCGTGGAAAAATAGAGATAGAAAGCCGCGTTCCGCTGCAAAGCAAGGATGATTTGTCTATCGCGTATACACCGGGAGTCGCGGCACCCTGTCTTGCTATACAGAAAAATAGCTCTCTGTCTTATGAATATACGCGCAGAAACAATCTGGTGGCAGTTGTAACAGATGGCTCTGCAGTCCTTGGTCTTGGAGATATTGGACCGGAGGCAGGAATGCCGGTCATGGAAGGCAAATGCGTTTTATTTAAACGGTTTGGAGGCGTGGATGCGTTTCCGCTGTGTATTCGCAGCAGAGATGTTGACGAGATCGTCAATACGGTCGCTCTGCTTGCAGGGAGTTTCGGCGGCATCAATCTTGAGGATATCAGTGCGCCTCGCTGCTTCGAGATCGAACAGAAGCTAAAGGAGAGGTGCGATATTCCGATTTTTCATGACGACCAGCATGGAACAGCGATCGTAACGCTTGCAGCGCTTTTAAATGCTTTAAAGCTTGTGAAAAAGGATATCCATAATATCAGCGTTGTTACTTCCGGCGCTGGTGCGGCAGGAATTGCAATCATAAAGCTTCTGATGGCAATGGGACTTGAAGATGTCGTTATGTGTGATCGGGAAGGCGCTATTTACGAAGGCAGGAGCCATCTGAATCAAGAAAAACAGGAAATGGCACGAATATCGAATAAGAGACATAAAAAAGGCTCCCTGCAGGATGTCATACAGGGAGCAGACATTTTTATCGGCGTATCGGCGCCCGGAACAGTAAGTGAAGCAATGGTGCGTTCTATGGCGGAGGATCCCATCCTTTTTCCGATGGCCAATCCTATACCGGAAATCATGCCGGACGCCGCCCGTCATGCAGGCGCTGCGATTGTGGGAACAGGGAGAAGTGATTTCCCGAACCAAATCAATAATGTATTGGCTTTTCCCGGCATCTTTCGCGGAGCGTTGGATGTTCGCGCAAGCGATATCAACGACGCTATGAAGATAGCCGCAGCATGTGCGATTGCCGGGCTGATCCCGGAAAACGAACTTACTCCGGAATACATTATTCCCTCTCCGTTTGACGAACGAGTGGCGCCGGCTGTTGCAGAGGCTGTTGCCAAAGCGGCGAGAGAGACGAATGTAAACCGGCTCCCATAAGAAAAAAGCTGCTTGAAAAGAAATTTTTGAGCAGCTTTTTTCTGTAGTTTTCCCTATGATGTATGGTGTAAAATTAAAAAAAACGTTACAAGAAGCCGATTTTGTAGTATAATACAATTATTAATAATTTGTTACCCGTTTGTTAGAAGTTTATGATGCTATAGTCATTTCCCTCTGCGGGGCAGGGCTAACCATAAATCAATATAGGATTTACGTGCCGGGCTTTATAAGTTTACCATATTGGGAACAAGGCGGTTTTTAGTATAAAAACAGGAGGAAAGTGTATGGAGAAACAGAATATTTCAAAAAATATTTCAGAAATTACGCCGGAAATTTATGAATTGACAGACAGGCTTTATCAAACAGGAAACATTGATCCTGCATTATATACAAAATATGAAGTAAAGCGCGGTTTGCGCGATATCAACGGAAAAGGTGTTTTGGCCGGACTGACCAGAATATCGGATATACAGTCTTTCACTGAAAAGGATGGAGAGCGTATCCCGTGTGAAGGAAAGCTTTTTTATCGCGGGATCAACATCAAGGATATTGTGCGCGGCTTCATGCAGGAAAAGCGGCACGGCTTTGAAGAAGTAGTATATTTGCTCTTAATGGGAAGCCTGCCGGATAAACAGCAGCTCGCAGATTTTACAGATTTACTGGCGCATTACCGTACGCTGCCAACGAGTTTTGTCCGCGATATTATCATGAAAGCTCCCAGCCCGGATATGATGAATACGCTTGCTCGGAGCGTGCTTACGCTATACTCCTATGATGACAAAGCAAACGATATTTCCATTCCAAATGTTTTAAGACAGTCGCTCCAACTGATTGCATTGTTTCCTTTGCTTTCGGTATATGGTTATCAAGCCTACCGGCATTATCATGACGGACAAAGCCTTTTCATCCATGTTCCGGATCCGAAGCTTTCCACAGCAGAGAACCTGCTTCACCTGCTTAGGCCGGACAGCCAATATACGGAGCTTGAGGCACGGATTTTAGATGTTTGTCTCGTTTTGCATGCCGAGCATGGCGGCGGCAATAATTCGACATTTACGACGCATGTCGTGTCTTCGTCGGGAACGGACACCTATTCTACGATTGCAGCGGCGCTAGGATCGCTGAAAGGACCGAAGCATGGCGGCGCAAATATTAAGGTCGTTCAGATGGTCGAGGACATGAAAAAGAATCTTTCTGATTGGACAAGTGAAAGCGAAGTGCGCGACTATCTGACGAAGCTGCTCAATAAGCAGGCTTTCGATAAGGCGGGATTGATTTACGGAATGGGGCATGCTGTTTATTCGTTGTCTGATCCGCGCGCGGATATCTTCAAAAAGTTTGTAGAGAATCTTTCGGAGGCGAAAGGGCTTTCCGATGAATTCAAGCTTTATACATTGGTAGAAAAGCTCGCACCGGAAGTCATTGCTAAGGAAAGAAAAATATATAAAGGCGTTAGTGCAAATGTAGATTTCTATAGTGGCTTTGTTTATACGATGCTTAAATTGCCTACAGAATTATTTACGCCTATCTTTGCGATTGCGCGTATAGCAGGCTGGAGCGCACACCGGATCGAGGAATTATCCAATGCCGGAAAGATCATCCGACCGGCGTATAGAAATATTCAGGATGAGCGGCCCTATATTCCGCTTGATGAGCGCGGGTAAATAAAAACAAGCTTATAAGAGATGTGCAGCGAAGTATTCTTTTTGAAGAATACTTCGTTTTTTATGCTGGAATTCCTCTATAATTTTAATGAGAAATTATATTGTTTAAATATAAAAATGGCTAAATGTTGCTGATTTATAGCGCTTAAATATTAAAATAGAATAATTATTTTCAGAATAAAAATAATTGTTGACATTGAACTGATTTCATATTATTATAAAAACAGAAACAGAAGTTAGTGATTTATCTTTCAAACTATCATTTACGATCAATGGCGATTATAATTGAATAGAGCAGTAAAATTATAGGCAGTAACAGTTTAGAAAATATGCTCAAAATTATGTTTTGTGGAGTGAGACAAACGGGGTATGTTGGATATAAACAGGCTAAAGCTATCTGAGAAAGACAAAAATCAGTTGCAGGTATTGGAAGAGGTATTCTCCCATGAAAGGATATCGGCCTCGGATATCGTTTCCAAGGTAGGGATCAGCGCAGCTACGATCAGCCGGGTTTTTCGGAATTTAAAGGAAAAAGAACTGATCAAATATCTGGGAAAGGAAAAAACAGAAAAGGGACGGAGTCCGGAGCTTTTCAGCGTAAATGAGGCTTATGGATATATGCTTCATTACTATATGACAGCAACAGAGATCAAAGGTTACTTGCTTGATATTACAGGACGCCTGGAAAAAGAATGCAGCGTAAAATATCGGCCGCAGGGTACTTTGGAGGATATGCTTGATGTCATTCAAATCATAAGAGACGATTTAGTCGTTACGAATGGGCAGAGAGAATTAAGACTATTGGCGGCGGGCTTTTCCATCCCGGGTGTCATCAATCAGACGGCAAGAATGATTCATAAGATACCTGATATTTTCTTGTTGAGTGACACAAAGTTTTTTGATTATGCCGAGAGAATATTAGGAGTGCCGATTATCCTGAACAATGTTTCAAGACTGGCGACAATCGGCGAAAAAGCGTCGGTTTATCCGTTTATAGAAGATTTTGTATATTTTAATGTATCAGAATCGATTGGTATTGGTATGGGAATCATCGTAGGGAACAGATTGGTAAAAGGCGGCAGAAATTATGCAGGAGAAATCGGCCAAACGCGTTTTAATAGTGAATATTCATTCGAAGATTATTTAAATGGCAAAGGTCATTTTGAGTTTGAAGCTGGTCTGCAGACTTTATATAGCCGAATTGAAAAAGCGCTGCAAAAAGGCGGATGTGTGACCCTAAAGAAAATTATGGCAGAAGATGAGGAAGAAGCTGTTTCGCTCGAGAGCCTTGAAAAAGCAGCGATGGCAGGAGATGAGGATGTTAAAGAAATATTCGATACGACATTAAAGGCATGGGCTTCGATTTTAATCAATATTGATTTGATTATGAATCCTGAAGTCATTGTTCTGGGAGGCAGGATATCAACGGAGAATGAATATATACTCGGTGCCCTGCAGGAATTTATCCCGCAGGACGGAATGTTCAAACCTGAAATACGGCTGAGCGTACTGGGGGAAAATGCCCAGTTGATTGGCGGAATACAGGAGCTAAAAGACTATGTATTTAACAATATTATAGTTCAGGAAGTTATAAGCTGATTCGATAACGGAATGAGAGGAGTTGAACGCTTATCATTTCATGTAGCAAAAATTAAATATTAATTTTAGCATGGATGGTGCCACAATATTATAGGTGCGGTGCTGAAATTTAAAATCACTTCAATGAATTTATGTTCTGATCAGTAAATTGTATAAGTATAGTTTGTGTTCTCAAAATCATATTATGATAGGAGGTTTATTTAATGTTGAATTTTTTTGACTTGACAGGAGAGGTAGCATTCGTTACAGGAGCCAGTAAGGGGCTTGGGAAAATGTTTGCCAATACGTTAGCACAGGCCGGGGCAAAGGTATGCCTGCTCTCGTTTGAGAAAGAGGACCTGCTGCGTACGGAGCAGGAAATGAAAGATGCCGGATATGACGTGATGAGTTACTATGCGGATATCACAAATGAACCGGAGGTGGAAGCAGCCGTAGCAGCATGTGTTGAGAAATATGGAACGATCGATATTCTTGTCAATAATGCCGGGATTGGCAGACTGAACAAAACGCCGCAGGATACTACGCTGAAAGAATGGGAGAAAGTGATCGACATCAATGTGAACGGCAGTTTTATTTGTGCGAAGGCGGTTGGAAAGATCATGCTAAAGAACCGGAAAGGGAAGATCATCAATATGTCTTCTATTTCCGGGAAAATCATCAACAAAGGAGTGCATGGAGGCTCCTATGATGTATCTAAACAAGCGATCGACGGCTTGACGAGAGCGCTTGCGGCTGAATGGGCCTCCTACAACATCAATGTGAACGCGATTGCTCCGGGATATTTCATGACAGATCCGAATAAAGAATTTTTTGCGGCAGATCCGGATTTTTATGATTTAGCACTCAGCCTGATCCCGGCAGGAAAGATGGCGCAGCCGGAGGATTTAGCCGGAACACTGCTCTATCTTGCCTCCCATGCGTCGGATTATGTACACGGTACCATTATTCAGGTAGACGGCGGATATATGATATGGTAGCCTGCTTGATACAAACTTTTAATGCGAGGTGAAGAAAGTGGAAAATAATGTATTGCTGAAGCTAAGCGATATTACGAAAGAATTCCCCGGGGTTTTAGCGCTTAACAATGTGCAGCTCGACATCAGGAAAGGAGAGGTTCTGGCACTGGTCGGAGAAAATGGTGCGGGAAAATCCACCTTGATCAAGATACTGACAGGTGCGCTCAGCGGTTGGTCGGGAGAAATATTATGGAAAGATGAGCCGCTGAATGTCAGTCAACCGTGGGAAGCACAGCAGGCAGGGATTTCAACGATTTATCAGGAGCTCACACTTTGTCCGGCCCTTTCCGTTGCCGAGAACGTTTTTCTGGGGCGTGAGCCGCGCTTTTCAAATGGCCTGATTGATTGGAAGAAGATGAACCGGATGACGCAGGAGGTACTTGCACAGCTTAAGGTAAATGTTTCTCCTGCTGCTCAGGTATCTTCACTCACGGTTGCGACGCAGCAGTTGATTGAAATTGCTCGCGCATTGACCATGAACGCAGAGCTGATTATTATGGATGAACCTACATCGTCACTCTCTGAGCATGAGGTGAATACCCTGATGGAGATCGTTAAGGACTTACGCTCTAAGGGGGTTTCGGTTCTCTATATATCACATAAATTTGAAGAAATATTCGAGGTATCGGACCGTATCAGCGTATTACGGGACGGAGAATATATTGGAACAAAGGATACGAAAGATGCTGATTTGGATGAGATATTGTCTATGATGGTCGGACGTACGGTAAATATGCGTTTTAAAGAACGTACCAATGAAATTGGCGAAACAGTATTTTCTGTAAAAAATCTTACGGCTAAGGGAGCGTTTGAAGATATCAGCTTCGAGCTGCGCCGCGGAGAGATATTAGGCGTATCCGGGCTGGTCGGTGCAGGACGGACTGAGGTCGCGCGGGCAATTTTTGGAATAGACCGGGTAGATTCCGGTGAAATGATGGTCGAAGGGAAGAAATGCCGTATCCCAAGATCTCCAAAGGAAGCGCTGAAGCTGGGGATCGGACTTCTGCCGGAGGACAGAAAAGAGCAAGGCCTGATTCTGATGATGTCGATACAATCTAATGTAACGATGCCCTCTCTTGCAGGAAATAAGCACAATTTTGTTATCAAAGCAAAACAGGAAGCCGGGTTGGTTGACGGATATGTGGATAAGTTATTGATCAAAACACCATCGATCAAGCAGTTGGCGCAAAATCTGTCGGGCGGGAATCAGCAAAAGGTCGTTATCGCTAAATGGCTTGCGAGTTCTGCAAAAATTTTGATATTCGACGAGCCGACACGAGGTATCGACGTTGGTGCCAAAGCGGAAATTTATGAACTGATGAATGAATTGGTATCGCAGGGCTACAGTATCATTATGATTTCGTCAGAGCTGCCTGAAGTAATGGGGATGAGTGACCGGATCATGGTTATGCACGAAGGAAAGATCACGGGAATCTTAGATAAAAAAGAAGCAACACCGGAGATCGTAATGGGATATGCGACCGGAACACATAATTAAATAGCTTGACAACTGCAAACAGGAGGTATTTCTATTGTGAAAAATGAAATAACAGCGAATGCAAAAAGGCAATCTCATAGAGGTTTCCTAAGTGCTTTATTCAATATCCCGGAGCTAACGATTGTTTTATTTATTGTGATCGTCGCCATATTCATCGGGGTACAGTCCAATATATTTTTTACTGGCACGAACGTCTTGAATATTACGAGGCAGATTGCAGTAAACGGAGTTATATCTATCGGTATGATGTTAGCGATCATTGCAAAAGGCGTCGATCTTTCAGTAGGTTCGCTTCTTGCGCTTGTTTGTGCGGTTGCAGGATCGCTGATTCAAGTTGGAGCTCCCGCGTGGCTCGTTCTTTTGGTTAGTCTTGGATTAGGAGCGGCATGCGGGTTCCTGAACGGAGCCTTGATTGTGAAGCTGCGGGTAGCGCCAATCATCGTGACGCTTGCGACTATGAACATTTTCAGAGGGATCGCCTATGTGTATTCCGGTGGCAAATGGACGACAAATCTTTCAGATGATTTCTTGGTTATGGGAACCGGGATCGTACCAGGGCTTATTTTAGCGGCAACTGTCGTTGTTTTCGCGGTCATTATGAAATATACGCGTTTCGGCAGATATGTCTATGCAATCGGCAGCAATGAAGATTCTGCACGTCTTGCAGGTATTCGCGTCGACCACACAAAGAGAATGATATTCATGTGCTCCGGGCTTCTGTCAGGGTTAGCGGCCATGATTTTTATCGGACGTACGGGAGCGATCCAGCCGAGCGCTGGAGCAGGATACGAAATGGATGCGATTGGAGCGGCTGTCCTCGGCGGCGTCAGTTTTCTCGGCGGAAAGGGCTCAGTCGTTGGAACACTTTTAGGTGCAGTTCTGATGGGTTTGCTTATGAACGGAATGACGCTGCTGAAAATTTCAGCCAATTATCAGGGATTGATTACCGGCGTTGTTATCATTCTGGCATTGTTGCTCGATACAGCGAGAACCCTGTATAAAGAAAGGAAGAGACAGTAATGCAGAAAATAAACACACAAAAATCAAAAGGCGGCTTCAAATTCGGATACGAAATCGTTCTGTTGCTCTTTTTGGCTGCATGGTTCGTATTTATGGGATTTGCAAATTCCAGCTTCGTTACTCCGAACAACATCATAACGGTTCTTACGAGAATCAGTGAAACGGCTATTGTAGCGATTGGCATGACGGTCGTTATTATTGCGGGAGGCTTTGATCTTTCGGTCGGAACGGTCATGGCGATCGTACCGGCAATTGCAGGTATATGCTATGGAATGGGAATGAATTTTGCACTGGCGCTTATTTTAGCATTGCTGGTCGCGGCAGTAATCGGACTTTTAAACGGGATACTGATTGCAAAGGCAAGATTCCAGCCAATCATTGGAACGTTAGCAACGATGACGGCTCTGCGCAGTATCATCTATGTAATTACGGACGGACGGCCTGTCAGCACGTTTCCAGACGGATACGAGGAACTCGCGCATGGTACGGTAGGAGGCTTCCCGATTCCTATTATATTGATGATTGTAGTTTCAATCGTATTTGCATGGATCATGACGTCAACAAAGTTTGGACGCTTTGTATATGCGACGGGTGGAAATCCGAAAGCAGCGAATATTGCGGGAGTAAATACGGATCAGATCACGATATCTGTTTACGTGATCAGTGCATTACTGGCAGCTTTTGCCGGGATAATCTTTTCCTCCAGACTGATATCCGCCTCCCCTGATGCAGGAGATAATACTGCTTTTGACGTAGTAACGGCTGCGCTGCTGGGGGGAACCAGTATTGTAGGAGGGAAAGGAAATATCCCCGGAACGATTATTGGGGTACTGATCATGAATTTCATTATCAACGGCTTCAATCTTCTGGGCATCAACGCATATTGGCAGATGATATTTACGGGATGCGTACTGCTTGTAGCGGTAGGATATGATGCAAAACGCCGCAGCGGCGGTTTTAAAGTAAAGAAGCGCAACAAGGCAGTGGCAGCGCATTGATTGTGTCGACTGAGGAGGTGAAAAGAAAAAATCCATGGAGAGAAAGTAACAAAGCAGTTGGATCAAAAAATTATGAAGCGAAAAAAGGAGAAAAAAATGAAAAAAGTTAAAGTATTTGCAATACTGGCCTTAGTAGCAGTTATGGTATTCGCTATGTTCGGATGTTCGTCTGAAGCACCTGCGGAAAGCTCGACGCCTGCAGAAAGCTCACAGACAGCTGAGGAAACACAGACAGGCAGCGATGGAGAACCGTGGAAAATCGGCATAGTTGTAAAACAGATGGGTGCTCCGTATTTTGATTATGCTGCGGAGGGATCGAAGAAAGCCGCCGAGGAAATGGGTGCAGAAATTATTTCTTACACAGGTCCGTCCTCTGAAGATGTCAATCAGGAGATCACTTTTATTGAGGATCTGATCACACAGGGGGCAGATGCGATCCTTGTGTCTACGGCAGATAGTACGGCGATTATTCCCACGATCAACAAAGCGATAGAAGCGGGCGTTGCAGTATTCACTTTCGATATTGATGCGCCGGACAGCGACAGATTGTTCTGCATTACGGCAGGCGATGCGGTAGAAAGCGGAACGGCGATTGGTGAGAGTATTGTAGAACAGACCGGCGGAGAAGGACAGGTTGCACTTCTCACGGGCGGCCTTGGCTCCGACACCTTGAATCAGAGACTCGATGCAATCGAAGCGGTTTTAGCAGACTATCCGGATATCGAAATCGTTGCAACGGAAGCCTGCGATGATGACTTCGAAAAGTGTGTTTCTCAGGTAGAAAATCTGATTCAGACCTATCCGGATATCAAGGCATTTGCAGGCGTTTCCACTGTCAACCCACCGGCTGCTGCGATGGCGATTGAATCTGCTGGGAAAACCGGGGAGATTATTTCTCTCGGAATCGGCCTGCCGTCCCAGTGCTCGGAATATGTTGATTCTGGTACGATTCCGGAACTGATTCTATGGGATCCCGGCGTGATGGGATATGATGCAGCAGCGGCAGCGATCAACTATCTGAACGACGGAAGTCTTCCGCAGGATGGACAGAACTTCGGAGAATATGGCGGAGAGATTATTGTTCCCGAAGGAACGACTGTTGGTTATATCCCGAGTATCATTTTCACCAAAGATAATATTCACGATTACGAATTCTAAAACGATAACTGTTGTCCGGTATCCGGGGCTCCCGGATACCGGATATAAACAGGATAATGGATAGTGATAAGCTACGAGCCGACGAAAGGGAAAAAGCAATGGAAAAATTGAGGATGGGAATCGTAGGAGCAGGGATCTGGGGAGAAACGCATGCAAGCATTTACAACGAGCATCCGTTTGCCCAGACGGTAGCAATCTGCGATAAAGATAAAGGAAGAGCAGAGGCACTGGCAGCAAAATTCGGCGTGGAAGAGGTGTATACAGATTACCGCGAAATGGCGGAAAAATCGAGCTGCGATGCGATCGCGATCGTAACGCCGGACTTCCTGCATGCAGATATCGCTGTGGCATGTGCCAACGCAAAGAAGGATCTGCTGATCGAAAAGCCGCTGGCAACCACACGCGACGATGTGCACAGAATGATGGATGCGTTCGGGAAGAACAATGTCCGAGCCATGGTAGACCTGCACAACCGCTGGAACCCGGCGGTCAATGTCGCGAAGCAATCGATCGACGCCGGGAATCTGGGTACGCCCTACAGCGCATACGGACGTCTGAACGATATCAAATGGGTAGCGACAGACATGCTGTCGTGGGCGGCACAGTCGTCTATCCTGTGGTTTCTCGGGAGCCATTGCCTGGATACGCTGAGATGGCTGATGGGAAGCGAGGTAGAACGGGTGTATGCAGTGTCGCGGGAAGGCGTGCTGAAAAAGCTGGGAGTAGATGTACCGGATATGTATCTGACAACGCTCGAGTTCAGGAACGGAGGCATCGCCCAGATGGAAAACGGCTGGATCACCCCGAATGCGAACACATGCATCAATGATATCAAATTCACGGTGCTGGGAACGGATGGGATGATCAATATCGATTGCTCGAGCCATACGATGATCCAAGAAGTAACGGACAAAAAGGTGACGACGCCGGACGTGATCGTAAGAGACCGCGTGGACGGAAAGGTAAAGGGCTTCGCATACGAGAGCATCCGGTCGTTTGTAGACAGGCTGATAGACGGGAAGCCGTTCCTTGTGAGCACGGAGGATGCTGCGAACACATCGCTGGCGCTTCTGGCCGTGCTGGAATCTGCTGCCAAGAGGGAACCGATCACGGTACAGTATTAAAAAGATTTTCCTTTCTGCGGATAGAAGTGTCAATCTCCTATCCGCAGAAAAAGGAAACCCAAGGCTATAAAATATCATAAAATTAGGAGCAGGAATAACATGAATCTACTGACAACAATAAAGAATTCAAACATGGAAAACTTTTTCCCAAAAGGATGGGATTTAGCGAAAATAGATGAATGCTGCGGGCACGCGCCGGCAGAGATTTTTGAGAGACAGGAATTTTGGCACAGGGACTTCAGGCCGGTGGAATGTGAAGACAATACGGTCTTCGGAATGATGATGGGGCATGAGATCGCCCTTGAGATCAGGCGGGCGAAGGAGGCAGGCAGGAAGCTGGCGATGATCTTCCCGGTAGGGCCGATGGGGATGTATCAATGGGCGGTATATTTTCTGAAGGAGTGGGGAATAGACTGCGGCCATGTCTATGGGTTCAATATGGACGAGTGGAGCGACGAGGAAGGCAATACGCTGGAGAAGAACAATCATGGCTCGTTCCAGTATGCAATGGAACAAAACTTTTATGGGCCGCTCGGAGAGCTGACGATACCGGAGGAGCAGCGCAATTTTGCAACGCGTGAGAATCTGCCGGCGTATGCGGAAAAGATCGCGGCACTGAAGGCGGAGGGCGCGGAGCTGGTCACCGTATTCGGGATCGGGCGTGTGTTCCATATTGCATTCTGGGAGCCCCAGTTTGCAGGAGAATACAGCTCTTTGGAGGAGTGGAAAAGCGCAACGCACAGGCTGGGAGCGCATCTGAACCCATTGACGATCGAGCAGAATGCGCTGCACAGCTTCAAAAGCAGGACGACGCAGGTGCCGGCGTTTGCGAATACGATCGGGCCGGGTTTGTTCCTGCAGTCAGACCGGATCATAGGAGGGTGCGACGGCTGTTATGAGCGCGGGATGATGTGGCAGGGGATGTCACTGTGGGTGGCGCTGCGGTACGGACCGGATATGTGGGTGCCGGCGAGCTTCATGCCGACGCTTCCGGGTAAGCTGTTCTTCATCAAGGAGCTGGCAGGCCCGCTCGAAGCAGAGTGTAATTGAGCAGGCATGGAAAGCGGAACAAGGAGGCAGGTGCCATGAAAAACAAATTTGACCTGAGCGGGAAAACAGCGGTAGTGACAGGAGCGGGGCAGGGCCTTGGGAGATCGTTTGCGAGAGCATTATCAGGAGCGGGAGCGGAGGTATTCCTGATGGCGCGGAATTTGGAACGCCTTACACGTACGGCGGAGGAGATCGCAGACGAGACGGGAACGGCAACACATGCCATCCAGCTAGATATTACGAACGAGCAAAGCGTAAAGGCAGCCTGCCAAGCGGTTCTGGATGCAGCCGGCAGAATCGACATATTGATCAATAATGCGGCGGTCGGGAGAAGCAACAAAAAGCTTACTGATGAACCGCTTGAGGAATGGAACAGTATTCTGGAAACGAATCTGACGGGTACATTCCTCATGATGAAGCATGTTGGAAGGATTATGATCGAACAAAAAAGCGGTAAAGTCATAAATCTCGGATCTATGACCGGGCATGTTGCCATGCGCAATCCAACAGTAGGCGCTTATGACGTATCAAAGGCAGGGATCGAATGCCTAACGAGGCTGATGGCGGGAGCATGGTCGGAATACGGCGTTACGGTGAACGCCATCTGTCCGGGATATTATATGACAGATATCAATAAGGCGTATGTAGCAGAGCACCCGGAATTCTATGAGGATTCCTTGCGGCAGATCCCGCTGAAAAAGTGGGGAGAACCGGAGGATATTGGGGATATAGCGGTGTTTCTGGCGTCTGGAGCGTCAGATTATATGACGGGAGCCAACGTAGTATCTGACGGCGGCTATACGATATGGTAAGGAGAACAGGGATATGAGACTATCTGGAAAGGTAACGGCCATCACAGGCGGAGGAAGCGGGATCGGAAGAGCGGCGGCTGAGCTGTTTGCGAAGGAAGGCGCGACCGTACTGATTCTAGAACGGGACAAAGAGAGCGGCAAAAAGGCGGAAGAAGAGATTTGCGCTGCCGGAGGAAAGGCTGAATTTTTCGAACTGGATATCGCAGACTGGGAGCAGGTACAGGCGGTATTCGGGGAGATCGGGAAAAAGTACGGAGGGATCGATGTGTTGTATAACAATGCATCGGTGTTCTGGGGAACGAAGGACGCAGCGCTCGACGTGATAGATGTGGATATATTCGAGCAGATCATCCGGATCAATCTGTTTGGAATGATGTATTGCTCGAAAGCGGCGATTCCGCTGCTCAAGAAGCGTGGAGGAGGAAGCATCATCAACACATCATCGAGCTGCGGAGTGATCGGTATTCCAAACTGCGACGCTTACAGCGCGTCAAAGGGAGCGACGATATCGCTCACGCGTGCGATGGCAGTGGAATTCGGACCGGAAAAGATTCGGACGAACTGTATTGCGCCGGCAGCGATCCATACGCCGATGATCTATGAGAGCGACCTCAACAAGCCTACGTTTGACGAACAGAAATTTCTGACGCAGGGCACACCGCTGAGAAGATGGGGAACGGCGGAAGATATTGCGAACATCGCGTTGTTTTTGGCAGGCGATGAAGGAAGCTATATGAACGGCGCGATCCTCGTCGCAGATGGCGGCATCACCGTTGCATAATAGATAATGCCGTATATAAACAAGTGTTGTCAGGGGGTTGATGGATCATTCAAAATGCAATCCCCTGACAATTTATCATCATAATTCTATTTTGACATAAGATTGTAGGATAGGAACAAATATGAGAAAATTAATTATACAAAATAAAGAAAATAATCTTATCGGAGAGATTGTTCCGGATTATGGCGGAATGCTTACGAAACTGCTTTATCGGGGCAGAGAAATTATAACAATAGATGAAAGTAAGCTTTATACAACGAACGTGATTGCAGGCGGCTGCCCGGTGCTGTTCCCATTTCCAAGCCGGACAGCCGACGACCGGTACACGATAGATGGGAAAGAATATGCGATGCCGTTTCACGGACTCGTCAAAAATGCGGCGTTCGGGATACAGGAAGCAACAGAAAACAGCGTAACGCTGTATATCACGAATAACGAAACATCCATGCAGGAGCATTTTCCCTTTGATTTTCGTCTGGAGGTCACCTATCGTATGGAAAACGGTCACGTGGTATTCAACGCTGTGGTCCGCAACCGTTCCGATAGGCCCATGCCGCACTATTTTGGCTGGCACCACTATTTTAAGGTCTCAGACAAAAGCAGATTAAGATATAAGATCGATATGGAAGAATATGTGAATTATCTGGATGGAACAAAGCGGCGTTATGACAGTGAGATAGATTTCACAAAGCCCGGAGATTATGTATTCAGTAAAAAGCATTCAAACGAAACAAAGATCATAAATCAGGCGGACGGATATCAAGTGTCGATACAAACGGACGATGCATTTGAAGCATTGGTGGTATGCACCTTATTCGATGGGCTCGTAACGGCAGAGCCGTGGCTGGGAACGCCCAATGCGATCAATGAGGGAAGATATGTGAAGTGGGTAGCGCCGCATACCAGTGAAAGCTATACGGTAACACTTGAATTGTCTGAGATCTGAACATGGAAAGGGGAGAGTCCTTATTATGAATATATTAGCGATCGGTTGTCATCCGGACGACCTTGAGATCGGCTGTGCAGGAACGCTTGCAAAATATGCGGAACGCGGCGATAGAGTGATCATGTGCCATGTGGCGAACGGAAATCTGGGGCATGTAGTGATCATGCCGGACGAGCTGCGTAAAATGCGCACCAAGGAAGCGGAGGATGCTGCGGCGCTGATTGGAGCGGAATCGATCAACATAGACGTAGGAGATATGCATGTAGAGGCGTCGGAACGGGAGACGATCAACAGGCTCATTGAGGTGGTGCGTTATGCCAAGCCGGATCTGATCATTACGCATAATCCGGACGATTACATGCGCGATCATCAGCAGACGAGCCAATTGGCTTTTCATGCAAGCTTCGGTTCGTCCATTCCTCATATTCAAACTGCAACCGAGGCATATGGTGAAATCGTTCCGATTTTTTATATGGATACGCTCGCGGGGATCAATTTCGTGCCAACGGAATATGTTGACGTAACAGAGACGATCGAAACGAAACTGAAAATGCTCGCATGCCACGAGAGTCAGATCAAATGGATGCTGGAGCATGACAAAATAGATTTCATAGATTTTGTACGTACCTGTTCAAAATACCGGGGATTGCAGTGCGGCGTTCCTTATGCCGAGGGATTTCGGCAATATGCCGGTTGGCCGCGGTTCAGTACAAAGCGTTTGCTGCCGTAAAGGACTTGCTGGCAAAAGACAAGGCGCCGATACTTGTGATTCGGCGCCTTACCATATTTTTGGCAGGGGTGGAGAGGATCGAACTCCCACAATTGGTTTTGGAGACCAATGCACTACCATTATACTACACCCCTAATCATTAAGGACAACGTAATAAATTATACATGAAATCAGCTTTTACGTCAATTGATTTTGTCAACAAAATAGATAAACTACGCTATAAATTTATTCGGCTATGGTTAGATAAGTAAGGTGAAAAGTATATCAAAAAAGGAGGGCGGGAGTTGAATTTTATCCTAACAGACAGCTATGAACAGATGAGCGAAACAGCCGCTGAATTTTTGACAGAAGAACTGAATAGAAAACCGTCGGCGGTATTTGCACTGCCTACCGGTTCAACACCGATAGGGACCTACCGGGCCTTAGCAAGACTCAACAAGGAGGGGAAAGTGGATTTTTCCCAAGGGAATTTTTTCAATGTGGACGAATATGTCGGACTTTCCCGGGAAAGCGAGCAGGGATATTATCATTTCCTGTATGAGAATCTTTACCGCCATGTGAATGTGGATCTCGAAAAAACGCACGTTCCGGATGGAATGGCGGAAAACCCGGAACAGACGGCAGAGCAGTATGAACAGATGATAGACGGCTTGGGCGGTCTTGACGCAGCGTTTCTGGGCATAGGAAGAAACGGACATATCGGATTTAATGAACCAGCCGACAGTCTCCATTACGCGACCTATTGTGTGACGCTGACTCAAAGTACGATAGAAGCAAACGCACGCTTTTTCAGGAATGAAGGAGAGGTACCAAAGCAGGCACTTACGATTGGAATGGGAACGATCCTGAAAGCAAAAAAAATTATATTGGTGGCAAACGGGGACGATAAGGAGGAAGCGATCCATCGGCTTTGGGAGGATACGAGCCTGCGGACAGATTTTCCGGTATCTTTTCTGCGTTTACATCCGGATGTAACTATAATAACGACGATCAAATAGATGTAGTTTCTTTTAGAAAGAAACTTACATTTTTTTGATAGCAAGAGCCGTCTGCGTCCCGCACAGCGCAGACGGCTTTTATTTTAAAAATATAATTTTTCTTTGAAAATAATAATTGACATCGGAACGATTTTATATTATATTATAAATGTAAAATACATTTGGATTATTTAGTATACTTTTATAACCACTATTATATTACTGTTTATACACGTCTAATAAGGCGTGTTTTTTTGTGGTTAAATTTCTATAGAAAATTTATCATTTATTTTACTAATATCAGATTTAGCACAACTAAATATAAATACTTCGAGAATTTGTCGACAGGCAGGACGGGAAAAGCGGATGATGATAGATATAAACAGAGTAGAGCTATCAGAAAAAGATCGGAATCAGTTACAAGTATTAGAAGAATTGATTTCTCATGATAAAGTTTCAGCCTCTGATATAGTTTCTAAGATTGGAATTAGTGCAGCGACGATAAGTAGAGTATTTCGCAACTTAAAAGAAAAGGAGCTTATTCAATATCTTGGTAAAGAAAAAACAGAAAAAGGACGTAGTCCTGAATTATTTAGTATTAATAGAGGCTATGGATATATGCTTCACTATTATATGACCGCGGCCGAAATTCATGGATATTTATTGGATATAACAGGACATTTGGAGGAACAATATGGTGTCAAATATCGTTCTCAGGGAACACTCGAAGAATTATTAGGAGTGATTGAGAAAATCAAGGATCGGCTTATGACAGCAAATGGGCAAAGAAATCGGAGGCTTTTAGCCGCAGGATTCTCAATCCCCGGAGTTATAAACCAAAAACTAAGAATGATTCATAAAATTCCGGACATTTATTTTTTGAGTGACACAAAATTTTTTGATTATGCCGAACGGATTTTAGGTGTACCTGTTATTATCAATAATGTTGCATGGTTGGCAGCGGTAGGGGAAAAAACCTGTAGTTACCCTTTTATCGAAGATATGGCTTATATCAATATTACAGAATTTATTGGAATAGGTATGGGGATCATCATCGGAAATAAATTAGTAAAAGGCGGGAGAAATTATGCCGGCGAGATTGGACAGACATGTTTTGACAGCGGCTATTCTTTTCAGGAATATCGAGATGGCAGTGGTCAATTTGAACATGAAGCCAGTCTTCAGACGTTGTATGGTCGTGTTATGCAAAAATTGAACAATGGTGGCTGTAAAGTCCTTCGTTTGCTCATGGAAGAACAGGAGTGCGAGATATCTTTAGAATTATTGGAGAAAGCTGCAGAAGAAGGCGACTTAGATGTAAAAGATATTTTTGATAGAATGCTGAAAGCTTGGGCGATTATTTTAATTAATATAGATTTGATACTGAATCCTGAAATGATCATACTTGGAGGTAAAATATCTGAAAAAAATCATTATATATTGAATACTCTGAGAGAAATGTTTGCGGATCTCGGTATGTTTAAACCGGAAATCAGAGTTAGCACGCTTGGTGAAGATGCCCAGTTATATGGCGGCATACAAGAATTAAAAGAATATGTATTTAATAATATTATTCTGCAGAAAGTAATTAACTGAGGAGGAAAAGAATTTTAAACCATCTGTTATAAAAATGTGTTTTACTCAAAAATATAATCCATTTTGAAAGTAATGATATCAGAATAGTCCCAACAGTTTTCACTTTGGAAATTTTCAGCAAATAGGTAGATTTTTACTCACACATAATTCTATGATAGGAGGTTTATTTCATGTTGATTTTTTTAGAATAACTCCGGAGCGTGAGAGTCTGAAATAAAAAATGTTGGAAGGATAATATGGCAATGGTGAATAAAAATATTTTGGAATTAGAAAAGATAACAAAGCTATATCCGGGAGTGAAGGCGCTTGACAATGTGACCCTTTCTTTTCGTAGAGGAGAGGTGCATGCTTTAGTCGGAGAAAACGGAGCCGGGAAATCTACATTGATCAAAACGATTTCAGGAGCAATCGAGCCGACGGCAGGAACGATAGCGGTGGAAGGAAAACATTTTGAAAGCCTTACTCCTACGCTTTCGCGTGAAAATGGTATTGCAGTCGTATATCAGGAATTTACGCTGGTTCCGGTTCTTTCTGCCGCCGAAAATATTTTTTTAGGAGAATTTATCCGTAAAGGTTTGATATGCGATAGAAAAGCCATGAACGCAAGAGCCGCTCAGCTTTTTAAAATGCTGAAAATCGAGTTGGATCCTAATGTAAAAGTAGAAGACCTAACAACTGGCTATCAACAGATAGTTGAGATAGCAAAAGCGGTCGCCAAAGATGCAAAAATATTAATTATGGACGAACCGTCTGCGCCTCTTACGACAAATGAAGTCGAGGCAATGTTTAATATTGTAGACACATTAAAGGAACGTGGAGTTACTGTTATTTATATATCTCATCGGTTAGAAGAGATTTTTCGCTTAGCAGACAGAGTCTCGGTGTTGCGCGATGGTACATATATTACGACAAAAAATATCGAAGATACCACGAAAGATGAATTAATCAGCTATATGGTAGGACGGACTCTAAAAGAGACCTATCCTGAGCGGAACAACTCTACAGATGAAGTGATTCTTGAAGTGAAAAATTTATCGGGCAACGGGGTAGAAAATATTTCATTTGATTTGAAAAAGGGAGAAATACTCGGCTTTGGAGGTCTTGTGGGTGCCGGACGTACAGAGCTTGCGGCCTTACTATTTGGAAATGCCAGAATCACTGGTGGAGAGATCATATTAAAAGGCAAAAAGGTTGATCCGCGGTTACCGGAAGAAGCGATTGCTTCTGGGATTTCTTTAGTACCGGAGGACCGTAAAAATCAAGGACTGATTCTAGATATGACAGTAAAAGAAAATCTGACAGCGGCATCTATGAAAAGACTCTCCAATAAGGGATTCGTTAATGCAAAGGCAGAGAAAGAATTTACCAACCAATATGTAAGCAGCCTCAATATTAAAACGCCATCTATTGACCAAAAAGTAAAGAATTTATCTGGGGGCAATCAGCAGAAAGTTGTTCTGGGAAAATGGATGGGAACGGATCCCGACGTTATGATTTTTGATGAACCGACACGAGGAATAGATGTAGGGGCTAAGCAGGAAATATACAAGCTGATGGTCGACATTACCAAAAGCGGGAAATCAATCATTATGATCTCATCGGACATGGAGGAACTCCTTGGAATGTCTGACCGAATGGTGATTTTAAGCAAAGGCAGACTATCCGGTATTCTTGAAAAAGAAGAATGTACACAAGAAAAAGTATTGAAATACGCTGCGGAGGGAAAAGATGATGGAACAATTGAAAGCTAAAAAAACAGGGAAAAAACTTGGTGAATACGGAATATTTCTGGTGCTTATAGCGATGTTCATACTATTTAGTTTTATTGCACCGAATTTCTTTGATATCAACAATATTTTTAATGTTGCAAGACAGGTTTGTACGCTTGGGATTTGTGCTGTAGGGATGACGATCGTGTTGATAACCGGAGGAATAGACCTATCTCTTGGATTCCAAATATCATTAGCGAACGTTGTATGTGCGTGGCTCATGGTAAATGGAGGTTTAAATCCGATATTAGCAGTTGTCATAACTATTTTGATGACGACCGGAATCGGTATTTTAAACGGTATTATAATCGTAAAATCTCATGTTGCACCTTTGATCGTTACGCTTGCTATGCTGAATATTCTGAATGGATTAAGCTTTATGGTTTCAAAAGGCCTGCCAATTTTTGGGTTCGATAAAAGTTTTTCTGTTCCCGGACAGGGAAGCATTGCAGGAATACCGATATCACTCCTTATCATGATTGCAATTTTCATCGTTGGGGCAATTATTCTGAAAAAAACATATTTCGGCAGATATTTCTATGCGATTGGCAGTAACGAAGAGGCAGCTAAGCTTTCGGGAATCAATACGGGAAAATTAAAAATCTTTGCATATGGATTATGCGCATTTCTCACTTCTATTGGTGCTCTGCTGATGCTGTCGCGTACAAATTCGGGATTATCTTCAAATGGCGATGGTTTTGAATTTAATGTTATCACAGCCTGCGTATTAGGCGGAGTAAGCGCGTCAGGCGGTAAAGGAACGATTTTCGGAGCATTGGTTGGTGTATTGATCGTTGGATTTTTGGAAAATGGTCTGCTTCTCATGAACGTCAATGAATACACGCAACTGGTGATTCAGGGAATCATGATGCTTGCGGCAGTTGTCTATGACACTCTGTCCCGCGAAAAGAACGAACGTATTAAGAAAATCAAAGCAATTAATGTTAACAACCAAGTCTGAAATAAATCGTGCCGAAAGGCGGGAAGAAAGGAGGAAAATAAAAGATACGTTTTAAGTTCGGAAGTCTTTAATTCAAAAAATGGATAAACGAAAAATGGAGGAAAAAATGAAAAAGGTAATTGCAATTGTAATTTGTGTAGCTATGTTGTTTACGTTCGCGGCTTGTACAGCGGAAACCGCACCTTCTGCATCTGCTTCTACAGAAACGTCGGAATCTGTTGAATCAGCTGATACAAATGCAGAGGAAACAAACTCCACGGGCGAAAATTTTAAGGTCGGATTTGCTTTCTACAATCTTTCAAATCCAATTTGGGCAGAAGTTGTTGAGTCGGCTGTAGAATTAGGACCAGAATATGGTATGGATGTAACCTATGTAGACGCTGGAGAAGATTCTTCAACGCAGATTTCTCAAATTGAGAATTTTATCCAGAGCGGCATGGACGCGATTTGTATCCTTGCTATTGATGTTGAGGCCGTTGAGCCTATTGCAAAAAAAGCTATGGATGAGGGAATCATAGTTGTAGACTATGCAAGAGGGATGGAAAATGTCGACTATTCTCTATCAATGGACCCGGTTTCGACTGCAACGGCACTTGTTGAGATTGCAGCAGATTGGATCAATGAACATTATTCAGAAGACGAGACAGTGGAATGGGGTTTCCTTGATATCCCCACCGTAGAAATCGGCGTACGTGAAGGCGAAACTGTACGTGAGAAAATGCCGGAACTCGTTCCCAATTCTGTAGAGGTTGGTCATGGCGCGACACTTACCGTAGATGAGGGAATGAAAAATACGGAAACAATACTACAAGCAAATCCGGATTGCCGCGTAATTCTAAGTCTTGGCGCGGGCGGTGGCGTTGGTGGTAATGAAGCAATCAAAGCTTCTGTAGATCCCTCTCAATATGGAGAATATGCACTGTTTTCTATTGATGCAACGGAACAGGAAGTACTGAATATCATTAATGGAGATCCGCAGAAAGGTTCTATCAGTCCTGATTCCGGAAGAGCTCAGTCCAAGATCCTGCTTGAAAACATGCAGACTCTGTTAAACGGAGGTACAGTAGAAAAATATGATCATTTCCCGGTTATTAAAGTAACGACGGAAAATGCGCAGGAATATTATGACGAAAGATATTAATAAATGGCAGAGGTATAAAGCAATGGAAAAATTGAGGATGGGAATCGTAGGAGCAGGGATCTGGGGAGAAACGCATGCAAGCATTTACAACGAGCATCCGTTTGCCCAGACGGTAGCAATCTGCGATAAAGATAAAGGAAGAGCAGAGGCACTGGCAGCAAAATTCGGCGTGGAAGAGGTGTATACAGATTACCGCGAAATGGCGGAAAAATCGAGCTGCGATGCGATCGCGATCGTAACGCCGGACTTCCTGCATGCAGATATCGCTGTGGCATGTGCCAACGCAAAGAAGGATCTGCTGATCGAAAAGCCGCTGGCAACCACACGCGACGATGTGCACAGAATGATGGATGCGTTCGGGAAGAACAATGTCCGAGCCATGGTAGACCTGCACAACCGCTGGAACCCGGCGGTCAATGTCGCGAAGCAATCGATCGACGCCGGGAATCTGGGTACGCCCTACAGCGCATACGGACGTCTGAACGATATCAAATGGGTAGCGACAGACATGCTGTCGTGGGCGGCACAGTCGTCTATCCTGTGGTTTCTCGGGAGCCATTGCCTGGATACGCTGAGATGGCTGATGGGAAGCGAGGTAGAACGGGTGTATGCAGTGTCGCGGGAAGGCGTGCTGAAAAAGCTGGGAGTAGATGTACCGGATATGTATCTGACAACGCTCGAGTTCAGGAACGGAGGCATCGCCCAGATGGAAAACGGCTGGATCACCCCGAATGCGAACACATGCATCAATGATATCAAATTCACGGTGCTGGGAACGGATGGGATGATCAATATCGATTGCTCGAGCCATACGATGATCCAAGAAGTAACGGACAAAAAGGTGACGACGCCGGACGTGATCGTAAGAGACCGCGTGGACGGAAAGGTAAAGGGCTTCGCATACGAGAGCATCCGGTCGTTTGTAGACAGGCTGATAGACGGGAAGCCGTTCCTTGTGAGCACGGAGGATGCTGCGAACACATCGCTGGCGCTTCTGGCCGTGCTGGAATCTGCTGCCAAGAGGGAACCGATCACGGTACAGTATTAAAAAGATTTTCCTTTCTGCGGATAGAAGTGTCAATCTCCTATCCGCAGAAAAAGGAAACCCAAGGCTATAAAATATCATAAAATTAGGAGCAGGAATAACATGAATCTACTGACAACAATAAAGAATTCAAACATGGAAAACTTTTTCCCAAAAGGATGGGATTTAGCGAAAATAGATGAATGCTGCGGGCACGCGCCGGCAGAGATTTTTGAGAGACAGGAATTTTGGCACAGGGACTTCAGGCCGGTGGAATGTGAAGACAATACGGTCTTCGGAATGATGATGGGGCATGAGATCGCCCTTGAGATCAGGCGGGCGAAGGAGGCAGGCAGGAAGCTGGCGATGATCTTCCCGGTAGGGCCGATGGGGATGTATCAATGGGCGGTATATTTTCTGAAGGAGTGGGGAATAGACTGCGGCCATGTCTATGGGTTCAATATGGACGAGTGGAGCGACGAGGAAGGCAATACGCTGGAGAAGAACAATCATGGCTCGTTCCAGTATGCAATGGAACAAAACTTTTATGGGCCGCTCGGAGAGCTGACGATACCGGAGGAGCAGCGCAATTTTGCAACGCGTGAGAATCTGCCGGCGTATGCGGAAAAGATCGCGGCACTGAAGGCGGAGGGCGCGGAGCTGGTCACCGTATTCGGGATCGGGCGTGTGTTCCATATTGCATTCTGGGAGCCCCAGTTTGCAGGAGAATACAGCTCTTTGGAGGAGTGGAAAAGCGCAACGCACAGGCTGGGAGCGCATCTGAACCCATTGACGATCGAGCAGAATGCGCTGCACAGCTTCAAAAGCAGGACGACGCAGGTGCCGGCGTTTGCGAATACGATCGGGCCGGGTTTGTTCCTGCAGTCAGACCGGATCATAGGAGGGTGCGACGGCTGTTACGAGCGCGGGATGATGTGGCAGGGGATGTCACTGTGGGTGGCGCTGCGGTACGGACCGGATATGTGGGTGCCGGCGAGCTTCATGCCGACGCTTCCGGGTAAGCTGTTCTTCATCAAGGAGCTGGCAGGCCCGCTCGAAGCAGAATGTAATTGAGCAGGCATGGAAAGCGGAACAAGGAGGCAGGTGCCATGAAAAACAAATTTGACCTGAGCGGGAAAACAGCGGTAGTGACAGGAGCGGGGCAGGGCCTTGGGAGATCGTTTGCGAGAGCATTATCAGGAGCGGGAGCGGAGGTATTCCTGATGGCGCGGAATTTGGAACGCCTTACACGTACGGCGGAGGAGATCGCAGACGAGATGGGAACGGCAACACATGCCATCCAGCTGGATATTACGAACGAGCAAAGTATCATAAATGCCTGCGCTGAAGTATTAGAAATTACAGGGAAAATAGATATTCTCGTGAATAATGCGGCAGTTGGCCGCAGTGATGTCCGTCTCATTGATGAACCGCTTGAGGAATGGAACAGTATTCTGGAAACGAATCTGACGGGTACATTCCTCATGATGAAGCATGTTGGAAGGATCATGATCGAACAGAGAGATGGAAAAGTAATTAATCTTACTTCAATGACAAGTTTAGCTGCCATGCGCAATCCAACAGTAGGCGCTTATGACGTATCAAAGGCAGGGATCGAATGCCTAACGAGGCTGATGGCGGGAGCATGGTCGGAATACGGCGTTACGGTAAACGCCATCTGTCCGGGATATTATATGACAGATATCAATAAGGCGTATGTAGCAGAGCACCCGGAATTCTATGAGGATTCCCTGCGGCAGATCCCGCTGAAAAAGTGGGGAGAACCGGAGGATATTGGGGATATAGCGGTGTTTCTGGCGTCTGGAGCGTCAGATTATATGACGGGAGCCAACGTAGTATCTGACGGCGGCTATACGATATGGTAAGGAGAACAGGGATATGAGACTATCTGGAAAGGTAACGGCCATCACAGGCGGAGGAAGCGGGATCGGAAGAGCGGCGGCTGAGCTGTTTGCGAAGGAAGGCGCGACCGTACTGATTCTAGAACGGGACAAAGAGAGCGGCAAAAAGGCGGAAGAAGAGATTTGCGCTGCCGGAGGAAAGGCTGAATTTTTCGAACTGGATATCGCAGACTGGGAGCAGGTACAGGCGGTATTCGGGGAGATCGGGAAAAAGTACGGAGGGATCGATGTGTTGTATAACAATGCATCGGTGTTCTGGGGAACGAAGGACGCAGCGCTCGACGTGATAGATGTGGATATATTCGAGCAGATCATCCGGATCAATCTGTTTGGAATGATGTATTGCTCGAAAGCGGCGATTCCGCTGCTCAAGAAGCGTGGAGGAGGAAGCATCATCAACACATCATCGAGCTGCGGAGTGATCGGTATTCCAAACTGCGACGCTTACAGCGCGTCAAAGGGAGCGACGATATCGCTCACGCGTGCGATGGCAGTGGAATTCGGACCGGAAAAGATTCGGACGAACTGTATTGCGCCGGCAGCGATCCATACGCCGATGATCTATGAGAGCGACCTCAACAAGCCTACGTTTGACGAACAGAAATTTCTGACGCAGGGCACACCGCTGAGAAGATGGGGAACGGCGGAAGATATTGCGAACATCGCGTTGTTTTTGGCAGGCGATGAAGGAAGCTATATGAACGGCGCGATCCTCGTCGCAGATGGCGGCATCACCGTTGCATAATAGATAATGCCGTATATAAACAAGTGTTGTCAGGGGGTTGATGGATCATTCAAAATGCAATCCCCTGACAATTTATCATCATAATTCTATTTTGACATAAGATTGTAGGATAGGAACAAATATGAGAAAATTAATTATACAAAATAAAGAAAATAATCTTATCGGAGAGATTGTTCCGGATTATGGCGGAATGCTTACGAAACTGCTTTATCGGGGCAGAGAAATTATAACAATAGATGAAAGTAAGCTTTATACAACGAACGTGATTGCAGGCGGCTGCCCGGTGCTGTTCCCATTTCCAAGCCGGACAGCCGACGACCGGTACACGATAGATGGGAAAGAATATGCGATGCCGTTTCACGGACTCGTCAAAAATGCGGCGTTCGGGATACAGGAAGCAACAGAAAACAGCGTAACGCTGTATATCACGAATAACGAAACATCCATGCAGGAGCATTTTCCCTTTGATTTTCGTCTGGAGGTCACCTATCGTATGGAAAACGGTCACGTGGTATTCAACGCTGTGGTCCGCAACCGTTCCGATAGGCCCATGCCGCACTATTTTGGCTGGCACCACTATTTTAAGGTCTCAGACAAAAGCAGATTAAGATATAAGATCGATATGGAAGAATATGTGAATTATCTGGATGGAACAAAGCGGCGTTATGACAGTGAGATAGATTTCACAAAGCCCGGAGATTATGTATTCAGTAAAAAGCATTCAAACGAAACAAAGATCATAAATCAGGCGGACGGATATCAAGTGTCGATACAAACGGACGATGCATTTGAAGCATTGGTGGTATGCACCTTATTCGATGGGCTCGTAACGGCAGAGCCGTGGCTGGGAACGCCCAATGCGATCAATGAGGGAAGATATGTGAAGTGGGTAGCGCCGCATACCAGTGAAAGCTATACGGTAACACTTGAATTGTCTGAGATCTGAACATGGAAAGGGGAGAGTCCTTATTATGAATATATTAGCGATCGGTTGTCATCCGGACGACCTTGAGATCGGCTGTGCAGGAACGCTTGCAAAATATGCGGAACGCGGCGATAGAGTGATCATGTGCCATGTGGCGAACGGAAATCTGGGGCATGTAGTGATCATGCCGGACGAGCTGCGTAAAATGCGCACCAAGGAAGCGGAGGATGCTGCGGCGCTGATTGGAGCGGAATCGATCAACATAGACGTAGGAGATATGCATGTAGAGGCGTCGGAACGGGAGACGATCAACAGGCTCATTGAGGTGGTGCGTTATGCCAAGCCGGATCTGATCATTACGCATAATCCGGACGATTACATGCGCGATCATCAGCAGACGAGCCAATTGGCTTTTCATGCAAGCTTCGGTTCGTCCATTCCTCATATTCAAACTGCAACCGAGGCATATGGTGAAATCGTTCCGATTTTTTATATGGATACGCTCGCGGGGATCAATTTCGTGCCAACGGAATATGTTGACGTAACAGAGACGATCGAAACGAAACTGAAAATGCTCGCATGCCACGAGAGTCAGATCAAATGGATGCTGGAGCATGACAAAATAGATTTCATAGATTTTGTACGTACCTGTTCAAAATACCGGGGATTGCAGTGCGGCGTTCCATACGCCGAGGGATTTCGGCAATACGCCGGTTGGCCGCGGTTCAGTACAAAGCGTTTGCTGCCGTAAAGGACTTGCTGGCAAAAGACAAGGCGCCGATACTTGTGATTCGGCGCCTTACCATATTTTATGAGTGGAAAAAGGAGGGCGGGAGTTGAATTTTATCCTAACAGACAGCTACGACCAGATGAGCGAAACAGCCGCTGAATTTTTGACAGAAGAACTGAATAGAAAACCGTCGGCGGTATTTGCGTTGCCTACCGGTTCAACACCGATAGGGACCTACCGGGCCTTAGCAAGACTCAACAAGGAGGGGAAAGTGGATTTTTCCCAAGGGAATTTTTTCAATGTGGACGAATATGTCGGACTTTCCCGGGAAAGCGAGCAGGGATATTATCATTTCCTGTATGAGAATCTTTACCGCCATGTGAATGTGGATCTCGAAAAAACGCACGTTCCGGATGGAATGGCGGAAAACCCGGAACAGGCGGCAGAGCAGTATGAACAGATGATAGACGGCTTGGGCGGTCTTGACGCAGCGTTTCTGGGCATAGGAAGAAACGGACATATCGGATTTAATGAACCAGCCGACAGTCTCCATTACGCGACCTATTGTGTGACGCTGACTCAAAGTACGATAGAAGCAAACGCACGCTTTTTCAGGAATGAAGGAGAGGTACCAAAGCAGGCACTTACGATTGGAATGGGAACGATCCTGAAAGCAAAAAAAATTATATTGGTGGCAGACGGGGACGATAAGGAGGAAGCGATCCATCGGCTTTGGGAGGATACGAGCCTGCGGACAGATTTTCCGGTATCTTTTCTGCGTTTGCATCCGGATGTAACTATAATAACGACGATCAAATAGATGTAGTTTCTTTTAGAAAGAAACTACATCTATTTGATAGCAAGAGCCGTCTGCGTCCCGCACAGCGCAGACGGCTTTCTATTTCAGTTTATTATGGTATAATGTAAAAGTACAGAATAAAATATAATTGAATCAGGCGGATTCATCTTTGGAGGACTCGATGGAAAGTTTTAAAACAGGATTTATAGGCTGTGGCAACATGGCTTCCGCTATCATAGGCGGTATGGAAAAAGCGGGATTCACTGACCTTTTCATCTATGATAAGGATCAAGCGAAATGTAAAAAATTTGAGGGCGCTTCTTTATGCCAAAATGTCAATGAGGTTGCCGAAAAGGCAGATATTATCTTTTTATGTGTAAAGCCGAATGTTTTACCGGATGTTTTGCAGGAAATCAAAGCAGAAGGAAAAGCATTTGTTTCCATTGCTGCTGGAGTTAGAACGGAAAAGATAAGAGATTTATTGAAACCTGCTGGACGTATTATGCGCATCATGCCCAATACACCGCTTCTGGTAGGGAAAGGCGCTATTTGTATTCAGATACCGACTGATTTTACGGAACAGGAGCAGAATTTTATTGAACACATATTTCAGCCACTCGGTATCATAGAGTATGTAAGCGGAGATTTGATGGATAGCGTTACAGGAGTTTCGGGCAGCGGACCCGCATACGTTTATATGTTCATCGATGCATTGGCGAAAGCAGGCGCCAAACATGGCTTGCCGGAAGATGTATCTCTGCGTCTTGCGGTACAGACATTTGAGGGAGCCTGCGAAATGCTGAAGCAAACGGGAGATACTCCGTCACAGCTGATCCATAATGTCTGCTCGCCGGGCGGCACAACCATAGAAGCAATGAAAATATTTGATATGAATGAAACACGCGGAGTCGTTGAGTGGGCTGTCGACGCATGCGTAGCGAAATCAAGAGAGCTTTCTAAATAGAAGAGCCACAATTAATTAAAAAAGGATATTCTAATTTATGCTAAAGGAAGTAATTTTATATTGCGACGGAGCGTGTTCCGGCAATCCGGGCCCCGGCGGGTGGGCCTGTGTGCTCGACTATAGAGGAAACAAAAAGGAATTATCGGGGTTTGTGGCAGATACGACCAATAACCGCATGGAACTTATGGCAGCCCTGCAGGGACTTTTGGCTTTAAAAGAACGGTGCAGTGTCAAAGTATATACAGACAGCGCCTATATTCACAACGCTTTTGATAAAGGCTGGATCATTGCGTGGCAGAAAAATGGATGGAAAACAGCGGCAAAAAAGCCGGTGGAAAATCAGGAATTGTGGAAACAGCTTGTAAATGCATCGAAAAACCATGTAGTAAAATGGTTTAAGGTCAAAGGACATGCGGACGATGAAATGAATAACCGCTGCGATAAGCTTGCGCGGGAGCAAATCAAAAAGAACACTTGAAAAATAACTGAAAGAAGCAAAAATGGGAGAGAGATAACTATTCGCAAAACACAAGTTTTGCGAATAGTTGTTTGCATTTTAATTGTTCTCTATGGTATAATACCTTTCTAAGGAGTAAAATTTAGTTCTCTCTTTTGCTTTTTATAAGCTTTAATTTAAAAGGAGCTTTCTTCTTAATATGGATTCTAACAATTATCATCAGGATTTTAATCAAAAGATGACCCTTAAGCTGCGGGAAATTATGAAAGAGCTTCCTTCCTTTACAGCAAGCTTTTTTATTGCTGTTGAAAATACTTCAACGATTTTAACGCGCGTTAACTATGCGGCTGATCTTCGCATTTTTTTTCAATTTTTAATACGTGAAGTTCCCTATTTTGCTGAAAAAAGCATCTCATCTATTACGAAAGAAGACCTTAAAGCCGTCACGGTCGATGACCTCTATCTTTTTCTTGATTATTTGAATTTATATACTGCGGCTGATAATGACGAAAAATTTATTGAAAATCATGAACGCGGAAAAGCGCGGAAAGTAGCATGTCTAAGGTCTTTTTTTAAGCATTATTATAGAAAAGGGATATTGGAAAGCAACGTATGTGATTTACTGGATACTCCAAAGATCCATGAAAAGGCGATTATACGCTTAGAACCCGATGAGGCGGCAAATTTGCTTGATATAGCGGAAAACGGTGAACAGCTTACTAAAAAGCAAAGACAATATCACAAAAAAAATGTGAAACGCGATGTTGCCATTTTGACTCTATTTCTGACCACGGGGATACGGGTATCGGAACTGGTCTCTCTCAATATCAATGATATTGATTTTAAAAACGGCTGTTTTAAGGTCACGCGAAAAGGCGGTAACCAAGTTATGCTTTATTTCGACGATGAAGCAGCTGAAGCGCTTGAGGCCTATCTTTCCGAACGTAAGGAGCGGGGAAATTATGCGCTTGACGCTCCCCTGTTTCTTTCTATGCAGGACAGGAGAATATCCGTTCGCAGCGTAGAACTGATGGTGAAAAAATATGCGCGCATCGCTAGCCCGCTGAAAAAGATTTCTCCGCATAAGCTGCGCAGTACATACGGCACGATGCTTTATGATGAGACGGGAGACATTTATCTTGTTGCAGACGTGCTCGGGCATAAGGATGTTAATACGACGCGAAAGCATTATGCCGCCATGTCGGAAGATAACCGCAAACGCGCCTCGAAAGCAGTGAAATTGCGCAAGTAAATAATGGGAAAAGAGCTTACAGCGCTATTCCCATTGAATCGAGGGCATACAATATTCCAAGCTTTGCGTGCTCATAGGTAAGCGCTCCCTGTAGATAGGCTGCATACGGCGGGCGCATGGGGCCGTCGGCAGTCAACTCAACAGAAGCGCCCTGCACAAAGGTTCCGGCCGCCATAATTACTTTATCGTCATAACCGGGCATATCCCATGCGTATGGAACCACATGTCCGTCAATTGCGGAGGCCCGCTGTATACCGCGTACAAAACCAGTCATAGGTTCTTCGCTGTCAAATATAATAGACTGCGTGATATCGCCGCGTACAGCATTATAGGCAGGCTGAGAACGATATCCGAGCCGCTCGAATACACGGGCTGCAAGCACAACACCCTGCAAAGCCTGGCAAACCGTGTGTGGAGCCATGAAAAATCCCTGAAAATATTGCTGATAGCCGAAAGCATAAGAGCCGATTTCGGTTCCGATCCCCGGAGCAGAAAAGCTCCCGGCTATTTTTTCGATCAGTGGTTTTCGGCCGGCGATATAACCTCCGGTTGGAGCAAGACCGCCGCCCGGATTTTTGATCAATGAGCCGGCGATCACGTCGGCGCCAACTGCTGTTGGTTCTTTTGTACAGACGAATTCCCCATAGCAATTATCGACCATAATGATCTTGTCGGGAAATTCCCTATGAATCACAGAAATTACATGGCCGATGGCCTCTGTTGTGAAAGCAGGTCTAATTTCATAGCCGGTGGAGCGCTGCAAGTAAATGACCGTAACAGACGGTTCCTTTTTTATTGCGGAAAGAGCAGCGGCGAGATCGATACTGCCATCCTCCTTCAAGGGAGTACAGGCAAAGCGGATATTATATTCTTCCAACGACCCGTTCGCCCCGTATAAAGTAGAGCGTAAAGTATCATATGGCTTTCCTGTCAGGGAATATAAGGTATCGCCCGGCCGCAGCAATCCAAATAACGCCGTAGAGATCGCATGTGTGCCGCTCATCAGCATTGGAGAAACAATGGCGTCCTCTGCACCGAAAGTATCGGCAAATATACGGCAGAGTTTTTCCCGTCCTTCATCTCCATAGCCATAGCCTGTAGACGCATAAAAATGCCGTGCAGAAACACAATTTTTCTGAAATGCATCGATAACGCGGAACTGTCCGAGCTGGGCGGTTTCCTGAAGTGTTCGAAATACTGGTTTTACATCTTCTTCACATTCAAAAACAAACTGTACCAATTCGCGCCTGATATGAAACTGATCACTGATATATGAAAGGATATCCATTATTTTTTATCTCTCCCCTGTTCACTTAGTTGCTTTGCAAGCTCAGTTGCTGTTATGCCGTTTTCCTGTACATCATACCAGCGGATCCTCTGATCGCGCCGGAACCATGTAAGCTGCCGCTTTGCATAGCGACGGGTATTTCTCTTGAGCAAACCGACTGCCTCTTCCAATGAGATAGAGCCCATGAAATAAGGAATGAACTCTTTGTACCCGATTGCCTGCATAGAGGCCGGAGCATCGCCGTATTTTTGGAACAGGCTCCTCGCTTCCTCCAGAAGTCCGCGTTCCATCATTTGATCTACACGCCGTTCGATACGGTCATATAGGAGAGCGCGCTCCATTGTGAGTCCTGACATGATAAAATCATAGTCGTCATTCAGAACGCCGAAAGAATAACTTCCCCGCTCTTTTTGATGACGAAGGATCTCCAATCGGCGAATGATACGCTTTTTGTCGTGAGGATGGATACGCAAGGCGGCTTCGGAGTCTGCCTGCGCAAGTTCCCTATGCAGGCTTGCAGGCTCCCTTTTTTCCAATAAAGCACGAAATTCAGGATCATGAGCGGTCTCTGTAAAGTCGAGCCGGTAAGTGAGAGAATTGATATAAAGTCCTGTTCCCCCTACTACTATGGGAGTTTTGCCGCGTTTCACAATATCACGTATCCATCCGAATGCGCCGCGCTGGAACATTGCAACGGAATAAGCGGCATCCGGTGAAACGATATCTATCATGTGATGAACGACACCCTGCATTTCTTTCTGATCCGGCTTAGCTGTTCCGATATTCATATCGCAGTAGATCTGCATGGAATCTGCGGAAACTACTTCCCCGTCCATCCGTTTTGCCAGCTTTACGGCCGCTGCCGTTTTTCCGGAAGCGGTAGGACCAACGATTACATATACTCTTTCTTTCATACGGTCCGTTTAAATCCTTTTTGCAAATCACTTTTTTGGAGTACTATAGCGATCGGACGCCCATGAGGACAGTTGGGGATCGCATCAAGCTCCGTAATTTCTTTCATGAGCTCTTCGATTTGCTCGTCAGATAGTTCATAGCCCGCCTTGATACTGTAACGGCAGGAAGCACGGATAACGGCTTCGCGCTGCAGCAGGATATCGCCGCGGGTGTTTTTCAATTCGAATAGTATTTCTTCGATCAGCTGTTCAGCGCTGCTTTTCTCTATTTGTGCCGGGAACGAACTGAATTTTAAAGTAAGCGGACCGAACTCCTCCAATTCAAATCCAAGAGAACTCAATAGATCTTTGTTTTTCATAAGGAGGGAAAACTCTTCAGCCGTTAAAGTTGTGATATAAGGGACCAAAAGCCCCTGGGCAGCAACTGTACCTCCGGCGGCAGCTTTTTTCATACGCTCGAAATTGATACGCTCATGCGCTGCATGCTGGTCTATCAAATAAAGTAGATCAGCACACTCGATGATGATATAGGTATTCCATATCTGCCCGATGATTCGGTAATCGAGCAAGCGGCGTACGTCCTCGATCATTTCCTGCTCTGAAACAGGGGCATGATATTCGGCAACAGAATGAATCATCTCTTTAAAATCCTGATTCGGCGTGAATGTTCCTCCATACGCTGAAGATGTCTCTGTTCTTATATATCCACTTTCCTGTGCCGCAGTCTTCCAATCGTTTCGATAAAGCTTCTCTGCGCTCCGAAGCTGCGGATAATGATGAAAAGAAGGATCTTTGCTGTCCTTGCTGACTGACGGCGCGGACGGACTTCCTGAAGAAGCAGGCGGAATATCCTGAAGAGAAAGCACGGGTGGCTTGCTGTCCTCCTCTAATGCTGCACGGACTGCATGTTCGGCCGCAGACAATACATCTGCTTCGTCGTAAAGCATCACCTGCAGCTTGCCGGGATGTACGTTTACATCTGCACGGTCCGGCGGGAGCGTGACATGCAGGACAGAAAATGGAAAATGTCCGCGAAGCAAACGCTCACCATATCCGCGGAGAACTGCGGCTTGGAGATTTCTAGACTGGATATATCGGCTATTCAGGAAAAAGCAGATATGATTTGTACCTTTATATAAAAAATCCGGGCGGGAAATCAAACCGTGTATGGCAATTTCTCCCGGATATTCCAGATCGATCAGTCTATGGGAGATATCTTTACCATATACGGCGATAACAGCATCCTTCAGGCTTCCGTTCCCGGGGCTGTGATATATCACCTTTCCATTATTGATATATTTGATGGCAATATGAGGATTAGCGAAAATCAATCTGGAGACAACAGAAGTCACGTTCACCGTCTCCCGTGCCGTATTTTTCAAGAACTTCATTCGCGCAGGAATATTATAGAATAAATTCTCTACCCGGACAGTCGTACCCTCAGCAAGCCCGGCAGAAGAAACTTCAGGACGGTGCTCACCGCTGACCGAAAGTATAGTACCCTCTACACTATCATGCGGGCGGGTCTTGATCGTAAGACGGGACACCGCCGCCATGCTGGAAAGGGCTTCACCTCGAAACCCGAGCGTCTCTATTTGCTCCAGATCACTGAGTGAACGAATTTTACTCGTTGCATGCTTTTGAACGGCAAGCGGTACATCTTCAGCAATGATACCAACTCCATTATCGGTGACGCGTATCAGCTCTTTTCCGCCTTGGGCGATTTCGATCGTAATTGCAGTAGCTTCTGCATCCATAGAATTCTCCACCAATTCCTTAACAACAGAAGCAGGATTCACCACGACTTCCCCAGCTGCGATCCGCTTATAAATCGCTTCATCCAAAACATTGATCCTATGCTTCATGGTTCAGCTCCTTTTTAAGCGAATAGACGAGGTTCAGAGCTTCAATAGGCGTGAGTGTATCGATATTTACATTTTTAAGCTCCGCAATATAAGCAGGAAGCGCAGAAGTAGAAGGATTTTCAGGCTTCTCTTCCTTTCGTTCACGGGGCAACCCATTGAGTGAGATCTCATATTCCTGAAGACGGTCCAAGAATATACGCGCCTGCGAGATGACCTCTTCCGGAAGCCCTGCGAGTTTGGCAACGTCGATGCCAAAACTGCGGTCGGTACCGCCTTTTACGATCTTATGAAGAAAAATGATGTCATGCCCCACTTCCTTTACAGCTACCGAATAGTTGCAGATACCGTCAAACATGTTCTCAAGCTCCACAAGCTCGTGATAGTGAGTCGCAAATAAAGTTTTTGCGCGGATATTATTGATAATATACTCTACGCTTGCCCATGCGATAGAAAGACCGTCTGTCGTACTGGTTCCACGTCCTATTTCATCTAAAATCAAAAGACTCTTCGGCGTTGCATTGTTTAGAATATTGGCTAGTTCATTCATTTCCACCATAAAGGTACTTTGACCGGAAGCAAGGTCGTCGGAAGCGCCTACACGGGTGAAAATTCGGTCAACGAGGCAGATATGCGCGGATGAAGCCGGAACGAAGCAGCCGATATGCGCCATTAAGACGATCAGACCGACCTGCCGCATATAAGTGCTTTTACCCGCCATGTTAGGTCCGGTGATCAAAAGCATATTCTGCGTATCATCATTAAGAAGTGCGTCGTTAGGAACGAATTCCTGACGGCGTATACTCTCTACTACGGGATGTCTGCCATTCCTGATATCAAGGAGCCCGTCATCGGCCATTTCCGGCCGCACGTACGCATTTTCATAGGCGACACAAGCGAATGACTGCAGAACATCCAAAAAGGCTACACGGGCAGCACAGGACTGAATACGCCCAACGTTTTCCCCGAGCATGTCTCTTATTTTTAGAAAAGCTTCATATTCAATCGCCTTACGCCTCTCCTCCGCTCCAAGAATGGTATCCTCCATTTCTTTTAATTCTTCCGTAATATAACGTTCGCAATTCACAAGCGTCTGTTTGCGCAAATAGCGGTAAGGAACCTGAGAAAGATTAGATTTGGTCACCTCGATATAGTAACCGAAAACCTTATTATATCCGATTTTGAGATTTTTTATCCCAGTCTCTTCCTTTTCCCGCGCTTCAAGCTCGGCCAGCCATGCTTTTCCGTTTTTGGAGGCGGAGATCAAGCGGTCTATCTCTTTGTCGTAGCCGGGCTTTATGATATTGCCGTCCATGATGCCTGCCGGCGCATCTTCGCTGATAGAACTGTCAAGCAGCTCATAGATATCCTGCAGGGAATCTAAGCCGCTATAAAGACGGGAAAGAAGCACGCTTTTTGTTTCCCCCAGAAGCTTATGCAATTCTGGCAGTATGCCGATCGAACGCTTTAGAGAAAGACAGTCTTTCGCATCGATCGATCCGTATGAAATACGTGAAATGATACGTTCAAGATCATAAACATGCTTTAGAGAATCCGCAAGAGATTCCCTAAGATAGATACTTTCACGGATCTCTCCTACTGCATCGAGCCGTTCGTTTATCGCATCGAGATGCTTCAGCGGCTGAAGAACGATTTTTTTCAGCAAACGGGCGCCCATTGCAGTCTGCGTTTTATCGAGTAGCCACAAAAGAGAACCGCGTTTACTATTTTCCATAAGAGTCTGAGTCAACTCAAGATTCCGGCGCGTATTAGGGTCGAGTATCATATAGGCGCGTTCATTTAACGTGCGGAGCGTAGTGATGTGGAGCAATGCGTTCTTTTGTGTATCGATCAGATATTGCATCAACGCTCCGGCCGCACAAACACCAAGCACCATTTCGGCGCAGCCAAAGCCCTTTAGGGAAGAAACCTTAAAATGTCCGCGCAGCGCTTTTTCCGCAGCTTTAGCTTCAAAAGCCCAATCAAAATATGGATTGACAAACGTATTTTTAAAACGTGTTTTCCCCGTCATGATCAAAAATTCTTTGGCATGGGAGTCGGCGATAAGGAGCTCCTGAGGATTAAGACGAGTCATTTCGTTAAAAAGAGCTGTATCGTCTTCGAGCTCCTCAAGAACAAATTCGCCGGTAGAAACATCACAGTAGGAGATACCGTATCTCCCTTGTTCTCCGTAATGGACGCACAGAATGTAATTGTTTTCCGATTCATTCAAAATCGAGTTTTCAACAACCGTTCCGGGGGTCACGACCCGCGTGACTCCGCGCTTTACGATTCCCTGAGCAGCCCGCGGGTCCTCTAACTGATCGCAGATAGCCACTTTATAGCCATTTGCAATCAACTTGCTGATATAACTGTCAACAGCATGATAAGGCACGCCACACATGGGGGCGCGTTCTTTAAGACCGCAATTCCGACCGGTAAGCGCAATTTCAAGAACCCGCGCGGCCGTTTCTGCGTCCTCAAAGAACATTTCATAAAAGTCGCCTAACCGAAACATCAGGATACAGTCCGGATATTCTTGCTTTAGGTCGAGATATTGCTTCATCATAGGTGTCAGTTCTGCCATTATGGTTCCTCTTTGATCATTTCTCCAAATAATGTCGTCTTTTTGCCCTGCGTAATTTTGATATCGGCAAATTCTCCAGTCAAAGATGGCGGACCCGGAAAGTTTACCATTTTTGAGGTGCTTGTCCGTCCGCACATATGCCCCGGATCACGCGTACTGATCCCTTCGACGAGCACCTCTAACGTTTTCCCGACATATTCGCGGTTACGCTGCTCTGTGATTTCATTTTGCAAAGCAACTAATTCTATGATTCGTTTTGATTGTATTTCTTCACCAATCTGATCGGGCATTTCTGCAGCCCGCGTTCCGGACCGCGGCGAATAAACAAACGTAAAAGCGGAATCGAAACGAATCTCACGCACAAGCGAAAGCGTGTCTGCAAAGTCTGCTTCCGTCTCTCCCGGAAATCCGACGATGATATCGGTCGTAATGGCGATTCCCGGAATATTTTTACGAATTTTTTCGACTAATCCAATATAGGCCTCCCGCGTATAATTGCGATTCATCTCTCTTAGGATGCGCGAGCTTCCCGATTGAACCGGAAGGTGAATATGACGGCAAATCTGCGGATACCGTCCAATCACAGAAATCAATTCATCAGAAAGGTCTTTCGGATGAGAAGTCATAAAACGAATACGGGGAATATCTGTTTCCTCACAGATACGGGTTAACAGTTGTGGAAAACCGATACCGCCGTCGTAGGAATTAACATTCTGACCGAGCAGCATGACCTCGCGGTAACCATGTGGGGAAAGCTCTGCGATTTCGCGGATGATCTCCTCCGCATTCCGGGAACGCTCTCTGCCCCGAACATACGGAACAATACAGTAAGAACAGAAGTTATTACATCCATACATGATATTGACCGATGCAAGCGGGCCGGCAGCCCGCTTCTGCGGAACATCGTCATGCAATTCTGTAAGCTCCGGAGCCTGATAAACCCTCTCATGTTTTTCTTTTACAGCAAGAATCATGTTCGGAAGCTCATGAATATTATGGGTTCCGAAAACGATATCCACAAATGGAAACGTATCCAACAATTTTTGGGCTGCTTGCTTTTGCTGCATCATACAGCCGCAGACAGCAACCAGAAGGTCTTTGTTCTTAAGCTTTAGTTTTTTGATTCGGCCTACATTGCCAAAGGTTTTTTGCTCGGCATTTTCCCGTACGCAGCAAGTATTAAACAAAATAAAATCAGCGTCCTCTTTCGAATCCGCCGGTCCGTATCCCATTTCCTCCAAAAGCCCGGCTATTTTTTCAGACTCATGTGAGTTCATTTGGCAGCCATAGGTAATGATATGATATTTTAAGGATTTTTCCTTGATTTCTCTTTTCAAATGATTCATATTATTCATAGTTCATATTATAATGCAAAAACGTGATAAAATCCACCTTGCCTATTTCAATGAAATAAAAAAACTGCCCGGTGAAACACACGAGCAGCTCTTTATTGTTACCAAGGCCTTCGCCCGCAAACAAAATGATTTCTCCAATAGGAGGTGTCATAACTGCGATGGACAACTTTTCCGTTAGAGGAAGAAGCGTCTATCATCATCCCATCGCCGACAACGATCCCGACATGTCCTACCCGTGTTCCCGCATTGTTGGAATAAAAAATCAAATCCCCACGCTGAAGATCGTCAAAGGATATTTTTTCCCAAGAAGAATTTTGCGAAAAGCCTGCCGCATTCAAACGTCCGGTCGAAGAACCAGCCTGCCGCAGGCAATAGGTCACGAGGCCGGAACAGTCAAAAGAATCGGGGCCGGAAGCGCCCCATATATATGGCTCGCCCAGTTGCTCTTCTGCAACGGAAATGAATTTGTCGATATTACCCTTGCGCTGGATCGCCGCCGCCATTTCGGCCGTTGGCTTTGCATCTGCGGAATAGATGAGCCCGAGAGTCATTTCTCCCGTTTTTCCGTCCACACCAAGTCCGTTTCTCTCCTGGAACCGTTTAACGGCATCGATCGTCTCTGTTCCGTAATAACCCGTCACCGATGAAATATAGCCAAGCTCTTGAAGCCGCTCCTGAAGTACTGTTACGTCGTCCCCCTCTGTGCCTTCCAGAAGAGTATAGGGCTTAGCATCATCCGTATAGATGATCGCAAGTGTTTTAGGACCGCATACACCATCCTGCTCAATACCATGCTGTCTTTGAAAAAAAGCGATAGCTCCTGCTGTTGCAGGGCCATAATATTGCGTTGTTTCATCAATATCAAGATATCCAAGATCCATTAGCCGCTGCTGCAGCGTCTGTATCTCCGGGCCCTCCATTCCCTCTTTCAAAGTGGGATCCGGGGTCGGCTCAGGAGTAGGTTCCGGTGTTGGAGCCGGGGTGGGAGCAGCCTCTGCCATGGCGGAGGCATCATTTGCCAAGAGCGTATCATCTGCATTCGCCGCATTAGTATTAGAGTTAAAGGCGGGCATATTCCCGAACACTCCAAACGAAAATAGGAGGACGACCACAACGACAGCACCGCATACAGAGCCTGTCATCGTCAAACGCTTTGTTTTAGGCATCCGGGTCATTTTATCCTTGAAATTCAGGAAAAATCTTCTGACACGTAATGAAAAAGGATAATAGGTATGTCGTCTTACCTTGATAAATTTTCTTCGCATACCGCAATTCTCCTTCCAGATATTGAGATAATTGTAACATAAATTTAATAATTTGAATAGTACCTGAATGCAGTGACGGAATTAAAAATACTGATTCTGACAAATACTGCTACTGCTGTCATACCTAAGACAAAATTTAAAACCCGCTCGGATTGCCGAACGGGTTCTTGATCGCGGAATCCACCACGACATGGTGCGGATAAGAGGACTTGAACCTCCATGAAGTTGCCTTCACACGGACCTGAACCGTGCGCGTCTGCCAATTCCGCCATATCCGCAAAATTGGTGGAGAGAGATGGATTCGAACCATCGAAGGCGTCGCCGGCAGATTTACAGTCTGCTCCCTTTAGCCACTCGGGAATCTCTCCACATTTGGAGCTGGTGATGGGACTTGAACCCGCAACCTGCTGATTACAAATCAGCTGCTCTGCCAATTGAGCTACACCAGCTGGTGTAAATGGTGCCTCCGGGCGGAATCGAACCACCGACACGGGGATTTTCAGTCCCCTGCTCTACCGACTGAGCTACAGAGGCATGTTGGCGACCTGGAAGAGACTCGAACTCTCGACCTCTAGCGTGACAGGCTAGCGTTCTAACCAACTGAACTACCAGGCCAACTTTGGCAGCGGGTCCTGCCATGCGTGTTCACTCTCCAAGCCAGATGGGCTTTTGCTCTATTGGTGGGCCCTCAGGGACTCGAACCCCGGACCAATCGGTTATGAGCCGACCGCTCTGACCAACTGAGCTAAGGGCCCGCAAGCAAATTAAGAGTAAACCCTGCTCAAAAGCTAATGGTGACCCCACCGGGAATCGAACCCGGGTTACCGCCGTGAAAGGGCGATGTCTTGACCGCTTGACCATGGGGCCATTGTGCAAATTCGGGGAAGAGCTTGTTGGTCGGGGTGGAGGGACTCGAACCCCCGGCCCCATGCTCCCAAAGCACGTGCGCTACCAAACTGCGCTACACCCCGAAGCATACTCCGTTATTTGCGACGCTTTATAATATACTTTAATTCGGCTTAAAAGTCAATACTTTTTCTCGCTTTTTTTGAGATTTTATAATAAGAAAATCTTTAAAGGAAGAGACACGCAAAAAGACCGCATTTTGCGGTCTTTTTGCAGCATATTAAGCTTATCACAAATTATTCGTTATCTTCGTTGCCGTCCATTTTCGGGAAGAAATCCGCCAGAGAAGAAGTTGCTTCCTCGACCGGAGGAATTTCATAATGGAACTTCTCTTCCCGATCTTTGGAATCGTCGTCTTTCTTCGCAGGCTTTTCAGGCTCATCCATCAGCGCACGAATACTCAGGCTGATACGCTTTTTGGCGGGATTCACCTCCATGATTTTAGCAGTCACTTTATCGCCTATACGCAACTCTTCCTCAACTTTCTCAAGACGCCTGTTCGTTACTTGAGAAATGTGCACCAAGCCATCAATGGTAGGCTCAAGCGATACAAATGCACCGAATGGCATGATACGAACAACGGTTCCTTCGACGGTATCTCCTACGATATATTTTTCAGGAACGAGATCCCATGGCTTCGGTGAAAGCTGCTTGAGACCAAGAGAAATCCGTTTTTTCTCAGGATCGACATTTAAAATCAAAACCTCGATTTCATCGCCTACATTCAAGACATCCGACGGATGCTTGATCTTGACCCACGAGATGTCAGTGATATGAAGAAGCCCATCGATTCCGCCGATATCGACAAAAGCGCCGAAATCCGTCAGACGTTTCACCTTTCCGGTGACCTTGTCACCTTTCTTAAAGGTTTCATAAAGCTTCTTCTCCTGCTCCTCCGCCTGTGCTTTCAGAATATTTTTGTGCGATAAAACAAAACGTCTCTGACGCTTATCAGCTTCGATGATATTGACCTCAAGCTCCTGTCCAACAAATTCACTTAAATCCTCAACATAACGAAGAGAAAGCTGTGAAGCCGGGATAAACGCATCGTAGCCGTCCAGCTTTGCAAGAACACCGCCCTTGACAACTTTATCGACTTTTACAGTATAAACTGCATTTTCGTCCAGCGATTCTACCAGTTCTTTCCATTTCAATTTGGATTCAATAGATTTTCTGGAAAGGACAACATTTCCCTCCCCATCATTGAGAGTGACGACTTCCGCCTCGATCTCATCGCCTACCTTGAACAGGTCCATCGGATTTTCGTCTCCGGCGGCGGTAAGGTTCTCTTTTTTGATGATACCGTCAGATTTATAGCCAATATTGACACATATTTCACTGTCGGAAATCTGAACAACCGTTCCGGTCACGATCTGCCCTCTCTTAATATATACAAACGATTTTTCAATTTCAGCCATGAAATCCTCGTTTGCTTGTGATTGTTCTTGCTCGGTGGATACTACTTCCTGTTCCTCCATATTTTCAGTCGTATCCACTACTTTTTCGACATCGCTCATAAGTGTCTTTACCTCCCTAATTAACCAATCCGGTGTCGATGCACCGGCGACAATACTTATTATAACATGATTCGTCACTTTTTCAAGTGGAAGTTGTGCGATATTGTCTATGTAATAGGTTTTTTCGCAATGCCTTCTGCAAAGCTGATATAATTTTTCCGTATTGGAGGAATGTCTTCCTCCTACTACAAGCACGATATCGGAAGCGCGGGCCAGCTCCACTGCCTCTTTCTGCCGCTTTTGCGTGGTATCACAGATAGAATTGAACAAATCGAGTTGGCGAATGCGCGTCTTTAGCGCAGAAACCACCTCATCCCACAGCCTGTGAGTGATCGTCGTCTGTGCGACAACAAGCGCAGCTTCGAGGAACGGAACCTTTTCGGCTTCTGCGGCGCTCCCCACAATATATACCTTTCCCTGCGCCCAGCCTTTGATCCCGATCACTTCAGGATGATTTTCAGCGCCTATAATGATAACGGGCATATCTCCCGCCTCTATCACACGGCTATGGATCCGTGCAACAAACGGGCACGTAAGGTCTAACACCTCAAAGCCGCATTGCTTTATCTTTTCATATACCGCTTTGGAGACGCCATGAGAGCGAATCACAACGACCGTGCGTTCCGTCTGCGGTATGGAATCTATATCTTCTGTTACCAGCACGCCCTTTTTTTCCAAATCGGCAATGACATCTTTGTTGTGGATCAGTTCCCCATAGGTATAGATGTGTTCATATTTTCCGATCGTTTCATTTACGGTATCCACTGCCCGTGCGACACCGAAGCAGAAGCCTGCATTTTGAGCTACGATTATTTTTGACATGCGCTTTCCTTTAATTCGGCCATCACGGCCTGCAGATATTCTGTTGCCTGCTCGATCGCGGCGCTGTTCGTCTTATCGCCGACGATCTCTTTCAAATCAATAGCAGGATGCGTATAGAGCTTTATTTGGTGAAACAGCTTATAATTACCGCTGATATATACAGGAACTACGGGAACACCGGCCCTCAGCGCCATCAACGCAGCACCCGGCTCGAACGGAAGCAGCTCACCCGTTTCACTTCGATGACCCTCCGGGAATATTCCCAATATTTTTCCGCTTTTCAGTGCAGACAGCCCCGTTTTTACCGCTTTTAGGTCGCTTTTACCACGGGCTACGGGAATCGCGTGAAGATGCCTCAAAAACCAATTTGCCACTTTGTTGCGAAACAATTCTTCTTTCGCCATATAGCAGACAGGCTGTGTCTTCACACTATGACCAAGGACAATGGGATCCCAATTAGAGATATGATTGCAAATAACGACGCATCCTCCGTGTATGCGCAGATTTTCTTTGTGGAGGACCCGTACAAAAAAAATAGGCATCAGAACAATATAAGCAAACACACGCGCAAGAAAATATACCATGATAATTCCTATCTCCGCTTTTTTTCGGCAATCAGCCCAGAAACAAAATCGATCACTTGTTCTCTGTTCATATCTGTCGTATCGACAAGAATAGCATCTTCCGCCTGACGAAGCGGTGCAAATTCACGCGTAGAATCCGTCTTGTCACGTGCGATGATATCCCGCTCGATTTCATCGATATCTGCTTCCGGAACAGTTTCTTTTAACTCGAGAAACCGCCTTCGTGCGCGTTCACGCGGAGAGGCGGTGATGAAAAATTTGATATCTGCATCAGGGAGAACATAGGTGCCGATATCCCTTCCGTCCATAACGATATCATAGTGCTGTGCGGCATTGCGCTGCAGGTCCACAAGCTTCAAGCGCACCTCGGGAATGACGGCAATATCGCTTGCGCCCTTTGAAATGCGTGCTGTACGGATAAACGGAGTCACATCCTCCCCGTCTGCGATCACCTTTTGGCTGCCCGCATCATAAACGATTTCCATTGAGAGAGAAGGAAGCGCCGAAAGGACAGCCGTACGGTCGGACGGCTCGATCCCCCGTTTTAACATCGCATAGGCTGCGGCACGGTACATTGCGCCCGTGTCGAGATAATTCAAGTTTAGTTTTTGGGCCACAGCCTTAGCAACGGTGCTCTTTCCGGCGCCGGCCGGGCCATCTATCGCTATTTTCATATCCGCACTCGTTATCTTTCCCGTTTCAAGATAAAATAAGCAAGATCTGTAAGCTCTTTTCCGCGTGTTCCGAAAATTGTGAGAGCATTTACAGCTTCCTCCGTTTTCTCTTCCGCGATCTTCATAGATTTCTCTATTCCGTATAAAGTGGGAAAAGTAAACTTTTTGGAGGTCTTATCCTTACCGAGCGTTTTCCCCATCTTTTTACTGTCTCCGACGATATCGAGTACATCGTCAATGATCTGGAATGTCAGCCCGATATTATTGCCATAAACGGTGAGGGCATCGATATACTCCTGTCGCGGGTCGCATAACAGCAGACCGGAAAGAAGCGATGACTTTATCATAGCGCCGGTTTTATGCTCGTGCACCTGTTTGAGTTCTGCTTCTGTTAAAATTTGCCCCTCATTTTCGATATCTCCGCACTGACCGGTAATCATGCCGTACACACCAGCGCCGGTAGCAACTTCAAGCATGGCCTTTAGGTGGGAATCCATATTGGAAGCATGACGAAGCGCGTTTTTCATCATGACCTCATACGCAAAATTGAGGAGGGCATCTCCGCACAGCACGGCAAAAGCTTCTCCGAACATAACATGGCTCGTCGGTTTTCCGCGCCGCAGGTCGTCGTTGTCCATCGCAGGAAGATCATCATGGACCAGAGAATAGGTGTGTATTATCTCAATGGCGCATGCAATATCAAGCGTTTCCCGTACATTCCCGGAAAGAAGGGCATTCGCCATGATATTGAGCGTCGGTCTGAGGCGCTTTCCTCCTGCCATAACGCTGTAATTCATCGCATCCTTAATGACAGGATGCACCTGCTTCAAATCCAGCAATTCCTTCAGACGTGTATTGATGATCTCCGTATATTTGTTCAGGATCTCCGGCATATTTTTATTCCTCGCTTTCATCTTGGACAATTTCAAGTTCTTGTTCGAATTTTTCTAATATTCCGGAAGCTTTATCCGCAGCGGCCATTCCTTTCTTATATAGAGAAACGGCATCCGCCAGCTTGATATTTTCATCGGAGATTTGTTCCGATATTTTTTTTAATTCATCCAGATAAGCTTCAAGGTCTTTTTCAGGCATTGCTTATGCTCCTTATGACACGCGTTTTGATCGAACCATCTTTTAAAATGATCTCGATCTCGTCTCCCTCCCCTACGCTGTTTATGCTGCGCAATTCTGTTCCGCGATACATGGCAACAGAATATCCGCGCTCAAATGCGCTGATAGGGCTAAGATTTTCAATCGCTCCTTTATAACCATTATACTGCATTTTACGGTTTTTATAAAGCTGAAAGACAGCGTTTTTTAAGAATTCACGGTTAGAATCGGCCAGAGACCGGGCGTGTGAAATACGAAACATAAGAAGGTCTCTGCGCAAAAACTGGCGATACTGCTCAAAAACCGTCTTTTTCTCGTATAATATCTGAAAAAGCCTTTGTGTGATTCCCTCCCGCAGAGAAAGTATGTGGGAATAAATATCGTCGCGCGCCGGAATGCATAGCTCGGCTGCTGCGGAAGGTGTGGGTGCCCGCAGATCTGCCGCCATATCGCACAGTGTGAAATCAGTTTCATGACCGACTGCACTGACGACCGGGATCCGCGAACGGTACACACTCATAACAACAGCCTCCTCGTTAAAGGCGGCCAAATCTTCCGCGCTTCCGCCGCCTCTTCCGACGATCAAAATATCCGCGTCGCTGTTTTCATTAAAATACTCAATTCCTCGCACAATATCCGCAGGCGCATCCGGTCCTTGTACTTTAACTGGATACAGAACCAGCTTTACCTGAGGATTTCTGCGCTGCGCGATATTCCTGATATCTTGAATGGCTGCACCCTGCGCCGATGTAACGACAGCAATTTTCCGAGGATAAGGCGGTAATTTCCGCTTTCGTGCCTCATCAAAGACACCAAGCTTATCTAGCCGGGCCCGGATCCGCTCAAAACGGGCATATAATTCCCCTAATCCAATCTGCTGAACTTCCTTTACGATAATACGGTAATTTCCATTTTTCCGGTAAAGAGATATCTCTCCGCGGACCAGTATGGTCTGTCCTTCCACGATGGCATCGGCACACTCGATCGCCTCCGCGCAGTCAAACAACATGCAGCTAACGGAGGCCGCGTCATCTTTTAGCACAAAAAACAAAGTATTGTGCCGCAGATTGACATCGGTCACTTCTCCGCGTACCCATATTTCCTCCAGAAAAGGATCGCTGGACAGCTTATCGGAAACATAACTGTTCAGTTCATAAACGGAAAGAACAAGGTCATCCATACATTTCTCCGGCATCGATCGTGTTTTCCATCAGCATTGTGATCGTCATCGGACCTACGCCGCCCGGAACAGGAGTGATATATCCTGCTATTTCACTTGCTTCATCGAATTTGACGTCACCCTTTAGTTTGCCGTCTATACGAGAAGTGCCGACATCGATCACAACAGCTCCCGGCTTAATAAATTCTCCGGTCACAAATTCAGGTCTGCCGATTGCCGCGACCAAAATATCTGCCTGCGCGCATATCTTAGGAAGATCTTTCGTTTTGGAATGACAAATCGTCACCGTAGCATTTTCGTTCAAAAGTAAGATCGCCACTGGTTTCCCGACGATATTGCTGCGCCCGATCACGACCGCGTTTTTACCGCTGATATCGATCCCTGATTTCTTGATGAGCTTGATAATACCTTTCGGCGTGCATGCAACCAGCCCCGGAAGTCCTGTAAATAAACTGCCCGCATTTTGGACATGGAATCCGTCTACATCTTTTTGCGGCTTGATAGCCTTTAATATTTCCGTTTCATCGATATGCGGCGGTAAAGGAAGCTGCACGAGCAAGCCGTGGATCTTAGGCTCATTGTTATACCGCTCTACCATTGCGAGCAACTCATCCTGTGTAGTCTCCTCCGGGAGACGGTTGACCTCGGAATAAATACCGACTTCAGCACAGGCCTTCTCTTTGTTGTTCACATAAACTGTAGATCCGCCATCATTCCCCACCTGAATGACAGCAAGGCCGGGCGTGATCCCTTTTTCTTTTTTCAGAAAAGAAACTCTTTCTTTTAATTGCTCCCTGATTTCTGCGGAAAGCTCTTTTCCGCTTAAAATTTGTGCGCTCATTTTGTTTACCTCCTTTGAGCCGCCAAAACGGCGAGACCAGCCGCATTGTCGGAAGAAAATTCTATTTTTGCGAATCGGACACGCTCCAATCGATCAGAAAGATAGGAACGGATAAGACCGTTACATATTACACCGCCAAATAAAAGAACATCCCTTATTCCTGTCGCCGATATGGCGCTTTCCAAAGCAAGCTCCAGCGTGCGTGCGATCCCAAGCAAAACAGAAGAGCAAAGATCGGCTGCACGGCTTTTATCGAATATCCTGAAAAGCTGCGCCTCAAGCCCGGATAAATTGATTTCAGTACCAGAGACACTGACTTTTAATTTAAGATCTTCTCCATTTGCGGCGGCCTGCTCGATGCTTTTCCCGCTTGGAAACGGAAACGCCAGCTTTTGGCCCAGCCGGTCGATCAACTGACCTGCCGCAATATCCTTTGTTCCGCCGATTTTATCAATCAGAAAGGAAGCCTCGGATTTCTGAACAGAAAGGATCTCTGTTGTTCCGCCGGACACATGTGCTGCTAAAAATTTTTCCGGCATCGGATTGCCGATCAGAGCAGCGGACAGATGTCCTTCCTGATGAGTAGCATAAGTGACCGGCGCAGAAGACAGGCTGGAAAAAGCATCGCCGAGCATGGTCCCGACGGTAAAGACAGGCATATAAGAGCCGCACTGCGGACGCGGCCTTTCACTTACGCAGATGCCGCCTAATTTTCCATAATCGTGCAGACGATACTCTCGAAACATACGGCTGAAATTTTTGATATGAAGAAATACAGCCTGAGATTGCTGAAGGCCTTTTTTGCCCTGTGCAACCTCAAGCGGTATTTTTAATTGACGCAGAATTTCTCCCTCTTGATTCGCAATTGCAAGAGACGTCGTATAACAGCTTGTATCGATCCCAAGATATGCAGTCACTTGTCTCCTCCGCTTCGAAGATAACCGCCGAGAAGCCCATTGACAAATTGATAAGATTTTTCAGCAGAATATTTTTTCGCAAGTTCGACCGCTTCGTTGATTGTTACCTTGGCGGGTATATCCGCCATAAAAAGTATTTCGTAAAGCGCAAGACGCAAAATAGCCAAATCGACTTTTGCGATCCGCTCCAATTTCCATGACTTGGAATGTGTGGAAATAATTGCGTCGATCTCTCCGCATTTTTCCGGAAAGCCCGTTACGATATGATCGATATACCGCATATTATTCTCATCCAGAGAATCCGTATCAAAAACGTCCGGAGCATTTTCGAGCGAATCCTTGCTGAGCGTTCCAGTGACGCCATATTCATATAGAAGTTTCATTGCAGTTTCGCGTGCACTCGTCCTGCTCATGCCAAAACAATACCCCCATAATTCATAATTAATGATTTCTCTTTGTGAAGAGTCCCATAAACCATTCCCGGATCATTAACCGAATATCAGGACGCGCCCCCAAAAACGCACCGACTCCTACGCATAATGCAATCAAAAGAGTCGCCCAAAAGCCAATCGTCAGGAATAGGATCGCAACGAGAAGACCGATCACGATTCCCCAAAACAGTCCGCTGTTCTCGCTGTACCATTCAAAAAATTTTTCTTTCATTCCGCGCGCCTCCGCTAATCAGGAAGCCCGTCCGGCATTTTCCTTGAGGCCCGTTACCATAATCTTTGTTTCGTTCACAGTAATGCCCGTATGCTGTTGGATATAAGATGCCAACCCAGACTGCAGCTCCTTGGTGACAGCCGGGATATCGACATCTGGAAGAACACAAATATCGATCGCGATATCCAGCGAATCTTCATGTGAAACGACCGTTGTTTTGAGTCCTTTCACATTTTTGTTTTCGTGAACATAACGCTCTACCAATTCTTCGATCGCTTTTACGGTAATCAGGATATTCCCGCTTTCAAAAGAAGCGACCTTTGCCGTTTTCGGCGCCGGGGCCTTTCCCACCCCAAAGAACATCAGCATAAAACTTATGATGATGACAACGACCGCAATTACGGCGTAAAGAATTTTGTATCCCAATGGACCGTTCAGAACCGTATCTGTAAAATCCGACAAATTGCTGCCCGGAATCAGCCCGCCAAGCGTTGCCAGTATAAAGCCGCACAGTATGATGACAGCGATCAAATAAATCGTTAGGACAACACGGGTTCCCACCTTCATTTTCATATATTTTTCCTCCCAAAGATTCTGCCGAACAAAGATTTACTGAATATACCCGGCCTGAAATGGCCGGGTATACAAAATTTGCAGCATTGCTATAAAGCAAGCAAAGCTCTGCCTTACCACGTATGGCCCGGTAAGCTTTTCTGCTTTGCTATTTGACTCTGGGTGCTTTCTCCGGTTTCTCCTCTTTCGGTTCTTTCTCCTTGCGAACAGGCGCTGTCTGTTCCTTGAATTTGATTCCCTGTACGTTCAGATTCACTTCCACAACCTTAAGACCGGTCATAGTTTCGATCGCTTTCATGACCGCCATCTGGATATTACGGGCGATTTCCGGCACAGGCGTACCATATTCCACCACGATAGCAATATCGACAGCCACTTCCTCCGTTCCGACCTCAACCTTGATTCCCTTAGAGAGATTCTTGCGGCCGAGAAGTTCAGTAAAACCGTCCACAAATCCACCGCTCATTCCGGCAACGCCCGGGATATCTACAGCTGCCAAACCTGCGATCGTCGCAATTACTTCATTTGCGAACGTTACCGTTCCATTGCTTTCCTTTTTGACCGCAGTCGTATCCTGTGTACTTAAATTTGTATCTGCCATAATTAAACCGCCTCCGATTCATTTTTAATATAAACCATTTATACCCACATCGTCCGGTGGAAAACCATTATTTGTCTATGAATCTTTTTATACGCGTTCCATATATTCGCCGGTTCTGGTATCGATGCGGATCTTATCTCCTGTATCAATGAACAAAGGAACCATGATTTTTGCACCGGTCTCCATGATTGCCGGCTTATTTCCTGCCGTTGCCGTATCCCCTTTAAACCCGGGCTCCGTTTCCGTAATGGTCAATTCGACAAAATTCGGCGGTTCGACAGAAAACGCTTCCCCTTTAAAAAATTTGATGGTCACATTCATATTTTCTGTGATATAAGGAAGCGCATCCTCCACCTTGTCATGATTGAGCGGCAGCTGCTCATAAGTCTCCGTATCCATGAAATAATAAAGCTCACCGTCTGAATAAAGATACTGCATCTCCTTACGGTCAATATGCGCTTTCGGGAATTTTTCCGTCGGATTGAATGTACGCTCCAAAACATTCCCGGTCACGACATTTTTGATTTTAGTACGTACAAACGCAGCGCCCTTTCCCGGCTTTACGTGCTGGAAGTCGACGATGACCCACACCTGTCCGTCTATTTCTACTGTCATCCCTTTTCTGAATTCTCCGGCTGAAACCATACAACCATACCTCCTGTTTTATAACAAAATTAAATCCTTCGTAAATTCATAAACGCTGCCGTATCCGCCGATATGCATATCTTCTATCCGCACCCCGCCGATTTCCGGAACGTAGATCCCCGGCTCAACAGTATACACCATCTTTTCCTCGAGGATAGAGGAGGTGCGGGGATTCAAAACCGGAAGCTCATGGATGAAACGCCCGACTCCATGACCCGTACCATGGTCGTAATATTCCCCATAACCAGCTTTTGCAATGATATCGCGCGCAACAGCGTCTACATCGTGCGTATTTGCACCCGGCACAGCAGCCGCAGCGGCGCTTGCCTGTGCATATTTAACTATATCATATATTTTTTTTCTCTTCCCGTCAATATTTCCGATGCCGAAAGTGCGGGTCATATCCGAACAATATCCTTGATACCGGCAGCCGAAATCTATGGTCAGAAAATCTCCCGGCCGCAGCTTATAGGCGGAGGGCGTCGCGTGCGGGCATGCAGAATTCGGCCCTGCGGCAACAATCGTAGGGAAAGCAAGATCCATTCCCTGTTTCTGCATACGGTATTCAAGCTCAGCGCGGATATCCAGTTCGCTGATTCCGGGCTTGATCAAAGGAAGAAGCCCGTGCAGCGCAATTTCATTTGCCTGCGCGGCTTTTCGGATATTGGCGAGCTCATCGTCTGTTTTTATCATCCGGAGCAATAGGAGCTCTTCTGCGATATCAATATAAGAATAATAAGGCTCGAACGTTCCGCGGTATCCCTCGAATACCTTGACCGTAACGTCATTTTTTTCGATCCCGATCATGCGGATCGCTTCCCCTCGGAGATATTCGTTGATTTTTTCGAGACGGTCTCCTGCCGCAGTCATAATGATCTCAGCATCCTTTACTTCACTCCGCGCCTGCTCCACATAGCGGAAGTCAGTAAAAAAATATGCGCCCGTTCCAGTGATCAATAATTGGGAGCAATCCCCTGAAAAATTTGTCGCATAGGCTACATTTTGTATAGAGGAAAGCAAATATGCATCCGCTTTTCCTGTTTTTCTGATTTTTTCAATTACATTTTCCATCCGTTTATGCTTCCTCGTATAATCGTTTCATTTTTACTGCATCCTTTGCCTGCGTTCCGCTTGATTCACAGATAATAACAGGCTCCATGCCCGGCCGTGCCTTTAATACTGCGGCCAACGGTTCAAAAAAGGGTCCCCATTCACGGTCTTCGAACGTCAAATGCATCTTTTCCCCTTTGTCAGTATACTGTATATGAGAAAAATGAACATGCATTTTATCAGTCTTTTCCTTTCCAACACTATTTTCGAGACTGGACAGAACGGCCGTATAATCCTCCTGCGTCCTAAGCCCTCCAAGCGTACGCGCATTGAGATGCCCGAAGTCGATCGCCGGATAGATACAGTCATCGAGCTGCGCCAGAATACAGACTTCTTCGAGATCGGCAATTTGATTGAGCTTGCCCATCGTTTCCGCGCAATAAATAAAATCGTGATATCCCTCTTCATGCAGCGCATGGAGAATATCCTTGAGATTTTTACATACATTGCGAAATGCTTCCGAGCGCTCCAGCTTGGCGCAGGAACCGGGATGAAAAACGATACGCTGTGCGCCGAGATAACCCGCCGCAGCCGTTGATTCCCGAAAATAAGCAAGGTTTTTTTCAAATTTCTCCGGCGCGTCGTTTGCAAGATTGATATAGTATGGCGCATGCACGCTTACGGCAATATCATATTGCTCCGCTTGTTCGCGTATCTTTGATGCGGTAGCTTCTTTCAGCTTAACGCCTCTGCCAAACGAATATTCAAAAGCGTTCAAACCTTGCTCCCACAGCCATTTTGGTGCTTCGTAGGTATGCTTATTGCCTTCTGCATAAAATGCCTCGGAATTTCCGGCAGGACCAAATCGTATCATAAAATCTCCTTATCACCCATCCTGTCTGCGCAGCAGATCGCCCGGCTGCAGCGCATAGGGGCAATTGATTCGGACATGCTGCTGCGGATGAGGCGCGCTTTCTTGCATATTTCCGTCACTGTCTCTGATTGATTCTACAAAAAACGCAGCGCTTTCAAGGCGCGGAGAAAGCACTTCCAATCTTTCCCCAACGCTGAATTTATTTCGCTGCTCCACCTCGATGAAGCCATCTTTTTCCGCTGAGATCACCTTTCCGGTGAAAATATACCGCCGCGGGTCTGTATCCCGCACAGTATCCTGTCCGTCTTCATAGGGATTCCCAAAATAAAAACCAGTAGTAAAGCCGCGTGTCGCGGACTTTATAAGCTCTTCTTTCAGATTTTCGTTAAAGCAGTAGGCAGATGGGTCCTTCTGGTAGGCATCGATGGCCCTGCGGTATGCATGCACAACGGAAGCAACATAATAGGCAGATTTCATACGTCCCTCGATTTTAAAACTCGTAACGCCCGCCTGCACCAATTCAGGGATATGCTCGATCATCATCAGGTCGCGTGAGTTCATGATATAGGTCCCGTGATCATCTTCAAATACTGGGAAGTATTGGCCGTCATAGCCCTTTTCATAAAGATGGTATTCCCAGCGACAGGGCTGCGCACAAGCGCCGCGGTTGCCGCTCCGGCCTGTCAGGACTGAGCTCAGCAGGCAGCGCCCGGAATGCGCGATACACATGGAACCGTGTACAAATGCCTCTAATTCAAGACCGGCGGGCACATTTTTCCGTATTTCCGCTATGTCATCAAGAGATACCTCGCGAGATAAAACGATTCGCTCCGCCCCTTGCTCATACCAAAAAGAAGCAGACAAATAATTCGTCGTATTTGCCTGCGTACTGATATGCACGGCAAGAGGGATGCCGGAACGCCGCAGCAACAGAAGAACCGCAGGGTCCGTTACGATAATGCCGTCGGCCCGTATCTCGGAAAGATAACGGAGATATCCCTCCAATCCGGGTATATCCCTGTTCCAAAGGACAGAATTGACGGTCACATACAGCTTTTTTCCGTATTCATGCGTAAGCCTTGAGGCAGCGGCAAGACCGTCTTCCGTAAAATTATCTGCAAATGCCCGTAAGCCATACTGCTTTCCCGCCATATAAATGGCGTCAGCGCCAAAATACAAAGCTGTTTCAAGAGTCTCAAGATTCCCGGCTGGGGCAAGCAATTCGATCATTGTCCACCTTCCGCATTTGCCGAGGCCTCAGCGTCGAGCGCGTCCCATACGGGCTGCCACTGTTCTTTCAATGCGTTGAATTCCTCCAGCGTCTGGGTATACTCGACAACACCGTTTTCTATATCTGTTGCAAGGAAGTAATAATATTCTTCTCCCTCCTGCATCAGGCTTTCATCCGGATACAGCGCGGCCTCGATGGCGGCTCTTCCGGGATTGCCGATCGGACCGGCGGGAAGCCCTGCAAAGCCGACGCCGTTCCGACGCGTATTATATGGCGTCGATGTCATAAGCTCTTCATCGCCTATCGTGATCTGCCCTGTAATCCCAAGACCATACATCTGCGTAGCGTCAGAATCCAGAAAATGTGCAAACTCCTCCTCTGAATCCAAACGGTTGTGAAAGACTGCGGACACCTTTGCGTAATCCTCTGCTTTGGACGCTTCTTTTTCGATGATAGAAGCAAGCGTCACAACATCATCGATACTCCAGCCAAGCTCCGCCGCCCGTTCCTGATAAGTCTGCTCCTCGCCTTCCTTTTTCATGCTGATGACCTCCTTGAAGCGATCCAGCTGGTCTTCTATGATCGTTTCGGCAGAAGCATCCGAATATTCGTTGTACGTATCCGGGAATAAATATCCCTCCAATAGGGAATAACGCTTTTGCTCAGCAGGACGCGCATCATCCTTTGCCTTTGCTTCAGCAAGGAACGGATAATCGCCGCTATTTACGAAATCTCCGCCCGTACGGACGATCTCCATATAATCCTCCGTATTCTTTAAAATACCGTAATTATCAACTAATTGCTGCGCATACTCTTCCGCAGTACGCCCTTCGATAAAACGCACGTCAAGAGCCGCCTGCGCTGCGTTTCCTTCCTGCAGAGTATAGATGATATCGTCAAACGTCATGCTGCGGGAAAGCTCATAGGTTCCCGCTTTCAGCTTGGAAGACATATCGGAAAAATCCACATAAAGCTTGAATACCTGCGTATTGCGGATCAAGTCATTTTCATACAAAATTTCGGAAATGGTGTTGAGCGAAGAACCTCTTGGGATCTCGACCTCCACCGTTGACGTATCGCTTATATCGACCGGGTCAAAGTAGTGCTCTTTCACATAATTGAAAAGGCCGAAAGCCACGCAAAGAACGATCGCCAAACTAATCACGACCGTGAGCAGCGGGCGCAATTTGCTCCACATTGATTTTTTGGAAGGCTTTTTTTTCGGCTTTTTCCCATTTGAAAGGATTTCCGGCGCGCCGTATTCTATTCCATCATCCGTATATGGATTTTCCAATTTCTTTGCCAAGGGCTTTCACTCCTGTGTCAGTCTTCGTCAAACATATTCGCTCCAACGTCGCATGCCTCGCCGATAATTTTATAGATATCGGAAACAAGCGTATTGAATTTATATTCTGCGGAAAAAAATTCAGTGATTTTCGGATTGAATTGGAGCACCTCTCCCATTTTTTGAATTTTCTCCATCAGCTCCGCTTCGGGCTCTTTTCCGGTAAGATAAGCCGCCTGTGCTTCGAACTGCAGCTTTTTGTAATCCTTGATCATCCGTTTGGACTGCTCATCCTCATATACTTCATCTTTTATCTTATCATAAGCTTTGTATTCTTCGCTTTGCTTGATGAGAGAGGCAAGCTCATTCGCTTTATCATAAATATTTATCATGCTTTGTTCTCCTTTACACTTCGATAATAATAGGCAGGATCATCGGGCTTCTTTGCGTCATATCATATAAGTAATTCGATATTTCCTTTTTGATAGAGCTTTTGAGCGTCGACCAATCGGAAAGGCCGTTCGCATTGCAATGATCTACAATATCGATCACAAGATCGCGTGCATGCTCAAGCAGGTCTTCCGATTCCTTCATATAAACAAAGCCCCGTGAAACGATATCCGGTGCAGACAAAAGCTCGCCTGTTTCGCTCGACGTCGTTACCACGATGATGAACAAGCCGTCGGAAGAAAGCTGTTTTCTGTCGCGGAGAACAACATTTCCGACATCGCCTACCCCAAGGCCGTCTATCAGTACGCTTCCCGATTGTACGGTGTCCTTTTGAACGCCTACTTTGCGGTTCAGTTCGATCACAGAACCGATTTCAGGTATAAAAATATTTTTCTTTTTGAGCCCCATTTTTTCCGCAAGAGCCGCATGCTTATAGAGATGCCGGTATTCTCCGTGGACCGGAATAAAGAATTTTGGTTTGACCAAGGAAAGCATCAATTTCAGCTCCTCTTCACACGCATGTCCGGAAACGTGCACCATATCGACCGCATCATTGATCACGCTTGCTCCCTTGCGGTACAGCATATTGATAACATCCGATACATATCTCTCATTCCCGGGGATCGGTGATGCTGAAATGATAACGAGGTCCCCCTCCTTAACATTGAGCTTCGCGTGCTGGCCTGTTGCCATGCGTACCAAGCCCGACATCGTCTCGCCCTGACTGCCTGTCGTCAAAATAACGATCTGATTATCGCGCAGCTTTTTCAATTCATCGAAACTGACGAACATGTCGTCGTCAACATTCAAATAGCCAAGCTCGCGCGTAACGTTCACGATCTTGATCATACTCCGCCCGGAAAGGCATATTTTCCGGTTGAAGATACGTGCAACATCGATCACCTGTTGGATCCTATGCACGTTGGAGGCAAAGGAAGCGACAACGATCCTTCCCTTGGCCTGCCGGAAATAGTTGACGAATGTTTCACCAACTTGACTTTCCGACATCGTGAAGCCCGGCCGCTCCGCGTTCGTACTGTCAGACATCAGCGCCAAAACACCCTTTTTACCCAGTTCTGCAAAACGGGAAAGCTCCATGACCTCTCCGCAGGCAGGCGTGAGGTCTATCTTAAAATCGCCCGTATGAACGAGCAAGCCGATCGGGGTCGTAATAGCAAGCGCCATTGCATCATCGATGGAATGGCTGACATGAATATATTCTACCGTAAAAACGCCTGCTTTGATTTTGTCGCCATTTTTTACAACATGGATATCCGCTTCGATTTCCGGATGTTCTGCCAATTTAGCTTCGATCAATGCCATCGTAAGCGTAGAACCATACAGGGGGACATTCAATGTCTGAAGAACATACGGAACGCCGCCAATATGGTCTTCATGCCCGTGTGTGAAAAAGATACCTCTGATTTTATGTGCATTTTTTTGTAAATATGCGGTGTCGGCTATCACATAATCGACGCCGAGCATTTCCTCGCGCGGAAACATCATTCCCGCATCTATCACGATGATATCATTCTCAAATTCGATCACCGTCATATTTTTGCCGATCTCGCCGATCCCGCCTAATGGAATGATCTTGACCGACGGAGCCGGGGCCTTATTTTGTTGCTTTTGCCGCGGCTGCTTTGTTTTTACTCTTTTATTTTCCAAACTTTATTGATCTCTCTTTTCTACTCTGTCTTTTCTGTAACCATTATACCATAAATATACTGACTCTGCATTTACAGGATAAATTTTTGCAGATTAGTGTATTGCTCTTCATTTTTTAGATGCTCTGTCACATAATTGCCGTCGATCACAACATCTACGGCAGGCTCGATGCCGCTTGCGTTAAAAGAGATATCGTCCAGAAGATTTTCCATGATCGTATGCAATCTGCGCGCGCCGATATTTTCCGTGCTCTCATTGACGACCTGTGCGAATTCCGCTATCCTCTTCAGAGCATCCGGCGTAAATTTCAGATTAACGCCGTCCGCTGCAAGCAATGCTTCGTACTGCTTGGTGATCGCATTTTTAGGCTGTGTTAAAATCCTTTCGAATTCCGTTTTTGTCAGGTTTTCAAGCTCAACCTTGATGGGAAAACGCCCTTGAAGCTCTGGGATCAGGTCTGATATTTTAGCTACATGGAACGCTCCCGCTGCAATAAAAAGCATATAATCCGTTTTGACAGGGCCGTATTTCGTAACGACTGTACTTCCCTCTACAATAGGCAGGATATCCCGCTGGACTCCCTCGCGGGAAACATCGGGACCGTTTCCGGCTCCCTTTCCGGCGACTTTATCGATCTCGTCCAGAAAGATGATGCCGTCCTGCTCTGCCCGTTCGATTGCGGTTTGGGTGACTTCGTCCATGTCGATCAGTTTTTCAGCTTCTTCCTGTTCCAAAATTTTTCTTGCCTCGATCAGATTTACCTTTCGTTTCTTCTTTTTAGGCGGCAGAATCCCCGAGAGAAGATCCCCCATGCTTTCTCCGCCCATACCGGGGATTTCCATACCCATTCCCTGACTGACTTCTACTTCAAGCTCTATCACCAAATGATCCAGCTTTCCGGCACGAAGGTTTGCGCGTATCTCGTCCCGACGGGACATGCGCTTCTGTTTTTCTTCATCGCTCTCTGCCGGCGCCGCTTCGATTTGAGGCGCGCCGAAAAGTGCGCCGAGCGGATTGGTATTTTGGCGTGCCTGCTTGTTGGGAACGAGAATATCCACCAGACGTTCTTCCGCATTTGCCGCCGCCCGGTTTTTTACAGTTTCGAACCGTTGCTGCTTTACCATACGAATAGAAGCCTCGACAAGGTCGCGCACCATAGATTCCACATCGCGGCCCACATAGCCGACCTCTGTAAATTTTGTTGCCTCCACCTTAACAAAAGGAGCATCCATCAGTTTTGCAAGACGCCGGGCGATCTCTGTTTTACCAACCCCGGTCGGGCCCATCATAATAATATTTTTCGGCGTGATCTCTTCCCGCATCTCCGGTTCGAGCAGGCTCCTGCGGTAACGGTTTCGCAGCGCGATCGCTACTGCCTTTTTCGCTTTATCCTGTCCGATAATATATTTATCCAACTCTGTTACAATTTCTTTTGGCGTTAAATATGACATTCATTTCACCTACACTTCTTCTACTGTAATATTGTCGTTTGTATACACACAGATCTCACTTGCGATCTTCAAGCCTTTATATGCAATTTCTGCTGCCGGAAGCTCTGTATTCTGGATAAGCGCGCGGGCTGCAGCAAGCGCGTACGTTCCTCCCGAGCCGATTGCACATACGCCGTCATCCGGTTCGATGACCTCGCCGGTACCGGAAATGATCAAAAGATTTTCTTTGTCTGCCGCAATCAGCATTGCTTCAAGCTGCCGCATCGCTTTATCGCTGCGCCAATCCTGTGCCAGTTCAACGGCGCTGCGCTGCAAACTTCCGCCATATTCCTCGAGCTTGGCCTCAAATTTTTCAGATAGCGCAAAAGCATCTGCCACGCTTCCGGCAAAGCCGATCACGACCTTGTCTCCATAGATCCTGCGGACCTTGGTCGCCCCTTTTTTCATGATGACGCTTTCGCCGAGCGTCACCTGACCATCGCCTGCAATCGCGCATTGGCCGCCTTTTTTTACTGCTAATATTGTCGTTCCTTTCAATCCCATCGATATCCTCCGTTTATAATCCGTATTCACGGACCGTCGTTTTTATTTTAGCAAGAGCACGCTCTGCAATACGTGTATTTTTTTCTTCCTTGTTTCTGATTTTGTATCCAAGCGGCTGCATGATCCCAAAATTGATATTCATCGGCTGAAAATTCCCGGAAATCGCCCCCGAAACATGGGCGCACAGAGCGCCGGATGCAGTGTCGTCATTGAACTCCGGCTGAGGCTTTCCCAAATATTCGCACGCCGTGAATATTCCGGCCAAAAGTCCGCTGGAGGTACTTTCCACATATCCTTCGACTCCTGTGATCTGTCCGGCAAAACGAATCGCCGGATTCTTGCGCAAGCGGTAATAGCGGTCCAGAAGCTGCGGAGCATTCAGAAATGTATTTCGATGCATAACTCCATACCGCAGGAATTCTGCGTTCTTCAACGCAGGAATAAGGCCGAATACCTTTTTTTGCTCCGGAAACTTCAGATGCGTCTGAAAACCGACGATGTTATACATACTGCCGTCCTCGTTTTCTTTACGCAGCTGTACGACTGCAAATGGTTCCCTGCCTGTTTTGGGATCAATAAGCCCCTTTGGCTTTAAAGGACCAAACAGCAAGGTGTCGTGGCCGCGCGACGCCATCGTTTCCACAGGCATACATCCTTCGAATACGCATGTGTTTTCAAATTCATGGAGCTCGGCGCATTCCGCGCGAAGCAGTGCATGATAAAACACTTCATATTCGTCTTTCGTCATCGGACAGTTGACATAATCGCTTCCCCGGTCATAACGGGATGCAAAAAAAGCATATCCCATATCGATGCTTTCCGCCGAGACGATCGGAGCCGCCGCATCAAAAAAGTGAAGATATTCTTCTCCTGTCGCTTCCATAATTGCATCGGATAACACATCAGAGGTCAGCGGCCCGCTTGCAACTACTACAAATTCATCCTGAAATATGGAAAGATCGCTCACTTCAGCAGGCACGATCTCGATCAAATCGTTTTGCCGGATCTCCCGCGTGATATACTCGGAAAAAGCGTTTCTGTCGACCGCGAGCGCTCCGCCGGCTGCAACGCGCGTTGCATCGGCGGCCTGCATGATAAGGCTTCCCAAAAGACGCATTTCTTCTTTTAAAAGGCCTGCGGCATTACAAATGCGGTCCGATCTCAAGGAATTGCTGCATACAAGCTCCGCAAACAGCCCGCTTACATGCGCCGGTGTTTTTTTGCCGGGTTTCATCTCATAGAGGCGGACCGGAACCCCGCGCCGCGCGAGCTGATAAGCGCATTCGCATCCCGCAAGGCCCGCGCCAATTACGTTAACTTTCTTTTTTTGCATCTGTTTTCTTCTTCTGGTTCGTCACACATTCAGGATTGGAACACTTCTTATATGTCTTGCCGCCATAACGAAATTTTGCTTCTACCATATAGGCTCCGCATTCAGGGCATTTTTCATCGAGAGGCTTATCCCACGATACGAAATCGCATTCCGGATAATTTTCACATCCATAGAAACTCTTTCCGGATTTCCCCGCGCGTTTTACGACGACCTTGCCGCCGCATTTCGGGCAAGGCACATCGATTTGCTTGACGATTGGCTTGGTATTTTTGCATTCCGGATAATTTGGACATGCTAAAAATTCGCCGAACCGTCCTGTTTTATAGACCATGTTTGCGCCGCATTTCTCGCAGATAACATCCGATATTTTTTCCGGAAGCTTTACACGCTCTATATTTTTTTCGCCGTTTTCCAAATCTTTTTCAAACGGCCCGTAAAAATCGCTGATAACTTTTTTCCAATCGTTCCCTTCCTGTTCTACGCCGTCAAGCTTTTCTTCCATATCTGCTGTAAACGCAATATCGACGATATCGGAAAAGTTTTTTGCCATCAGCTCCGTTACGATCTCTCCCAGCTCTGTCGGCACGAAAGACCTCGCCTCCTTCTGAACATAGCCGCGGTCCTGAATGGTTGAAATAATAGGGGCGTATGTGCTCGGACGTCCGATACCGCGCTCCTCGAGAAATTTGATGAGAGCCGCTTCCGTGTAACGTGCCGGCGGCTGCGTGAAATTTTGTTTTGGGATGACGCCGAGACATTCCAGCGCTTCCCCCTCCTCCGCACGGGGAAGCATTTTTTGCTCGTCATCATCCGTGCGCGAATCATATACCGCCAGATGGCCTTTGAACAAAATGCGGGAGCCGCTTGCTTTAAAGGTATGGCCGTTCGCCTCAATGTCGTAACCAAGGGTTTCAAATTTTGCCGGCATCATCTGACTGGCAAGAAAACGTGTATAAATCAGCTTATAGAGCTTATATTGGTCAGGTGTAAGATATTGCTTTATCCGTTCCGGCGTATTCTCGATATAGGTAGGCCGAATCGCCTCATGCGCGTCCTGCGCATTTTTGCGGCCTTTATAAATATTTGGCTTCTCCGGCGCGTATTCCGTTCCATAAACCTTGCTGATGTGGCTCAGTGCAGCAGCCTGCGCTTCTGCAGACACACGCGTGGAATCGGTTCTCATATAGGTGATGAGACCGACGGTATTTCCATCTTCAAGAGGTACGCCCTCATAAAGCATCTGAGCGAGCATCATTGTTTTTTTAGCAGTAAATCCAAGCTTCCCGGAAGCGGATTGCTGCAAGAAGCTGGTTGTAAAAGGAGGAAGCGCATTTTTCTTTCTTGTACCGCTTTTTACTTTCGATACGATAAAATCTGCGCCATCCACTGCTTTCAAAACGGCCGCCGCATCGGCTTCCGTAGAGAGTGCCGCTTTCTTCCCGGCCATTCCGTAATATTTTGCCTCAAATTCCTGTTCGTCTTTCCTCAGATTCGCACTGATCGTCCAGAATTCTTCAGGCTTAAAACTGCGTATTTCATTCTCGCGGTCCACGATCACCTTGACAGCAACGCTTTGCACGCGTCCGGCAGAAAGTCCCTTTTTCACTTTTTTCCAAAGCAAAGGGCTTAGTTTATATCCGACAAGCCTGTCAAGAACGCGGCGCGCCTGCTGTGCGTCTACGCGGTCCATATCGATTTTGCGCGGCGTTTTGATCGCTGCTGTAACTGCGTCTTTTGTGATTTCATTGAATTCGATCCTGCTTGCGTCCGCCGGGTCGAGCCCAAGTAAATTTGCGATATGCCACGATATCGCTTCTCCTTCACGGTCTGGGTCTGTCGCAAGATAGACACGCGAAGATTTTTTTGCTTCATCTTTTAACGCCTTGATCAATTGAGCCTTACCGCGAATCGTTGTATATTCCGGCTCAAAATTGTTTTCAATATCTACCCCGATTTTACTTTTTGGTAAATCCCGAAGGTGGCCGTTCGAGGCACGCACTGTGTAGCCCTTCCCCAAAAATTTTTCGATCGTCTTAGCCTTTGCGGGAGACTCCACAATGACTAGCTTCCGGTTGGACGCTTTTGTGCTTCCTGCCGTTTTCTTTGCCGTCTTCTTTTTTGCAGCTGTTTTCCCGGCAGTGCCAGTCGCTTCCTTCGCCATTCTCTTCCTCCAAATTCTAACTAATACTATATATTATAATCACAAAAAGCATACTTAATGTAAATTAACTGTTAATTCTAAACTTTCCGCCCGGAATTCCCTCGATCAATCCCTTCAATTCCATTACGGTCAGAAGAATATTGACCTCGCGGATAGGAAGCTTTGTTTCCTCCGCAAGATTGCTAGCCGATAAATGCTCCTTTAAAAGCAGATTATATATCCGGGACTCCGATAAATCAAGCCCATTTATTTCAGCGTCGTTGTTTTGCGGTAATTCTTTATTGACAGACGGCCAACCCATTCCATGCATAATATCGGCCGCACTGCGCGCCAGAGGAGCCCCCGCTTCCATAAGATAAAGCGGCAGCTTCGCCATTGGCGATTTCATGTCGCAGGCCGTCGTATATACATCCCGGCCCTGCCGGAGAGCATAATCCACCGTGATTCGCGCGCCGCTGCGCTCGCCGCCTTCGCCCGCTACTAAAACGCTGGAAAGACCGGATACGATCCGGTTGCGCTGCGGAAAAAATTGAGGCTTAGGTTCCACGCCGGGAAGAAATTCCGAAATAATTGCGCCCTTTTCCAAAATCTTTTCATACAAATCTCTATTTTCAAGAGGATATACAACATCTGCGCCGCAGCCGAGAACCGCAGCAGTGATCCCGCCGGAATCGAGCGCGCCCATATGAGCGGCTGTATCGATGCCGCGCGCCATCCCCGATACGATCACAACCTGCTCATTCGCGAGTCCGCCTGCAAGACTGCGGATGGTTGAAAACCCATTTTTGGTGGGCCTGCGCGAGCCGACGACCGCGCAGGACTTATCGTCAAAATTCGGAAGCGTTCCCCTATAAAACAGGACCGGCGGCGGATTTTCTATTTCAGCCAGTGTTTGCGGATAGTTTCTGTTCAAACGGGTCAATATATGGATATCTTTTTGATAGCAGCGTTCTAAAATTCGGTCTATATACGCTTCGTTTGCACTTTGGCAAATCGCCTGCTCATATTTTTTGCCGACCGACTGTACTCGTGCTGTAATGGAGCGGCATTCTCTGAAAGCACTGCTGATATCCGTAAACACGCTAAGCGTATCATAAAATCGTACCGGGCCTATCCCGTCGATCGAAGAGAACCACAGCCAATACCGTTCTTCCTGCGTGATATCAGTCATGAAAAGAATTCCCCCAATATTTTCTGTCAAGCGTCCGGTATTGTATCGCCTCCGCAACATGCGCGGCCTGTACGGTTTTGCTTCGCTCCAAATCCGCAATCGTACGCGCGACCAACACGACCCGCGTATAGGACCGTGCGCTCAGCTTCAGCTTTTCGTATGCGCTCTTCAAAAGGGTCTCCGCCTGCGGCTCAACTTCACAGTATTTTCCGATCTGACCCGAGGAAAGCTGTGCATTGCAAAATTTTCTGATTTCCCGGTAACGTTCGTTCTGCAGCCTGCGCGCTTCGTTGACGCGGGTTCGTACTTCCGCCGAACTTTCCTGTGCTTTTTTACTGCGGATATCGTCATAACGTACTCTGTCAACCTCTATATGAAGATCGATCCGGTCAAGCAAAGGGCCTGATATCCTTGAAAGATAACGCGCGATCTGCCCGGGGCTGCATCTGCATTCCGCATCCTCCGAACCGAAATTTCCACACGGACAGGGATTCATAGAGGCAACAAACATGAAATCAGCCGGATAGGAAACCTTTGCATTTGCCCGTGAGATCGATATGATCCCATCCTCCAACGGCTGCCTGAGCGCTTCGAGTAGCGCGCGATTAAATTCAGGAAGCTCGTCAAAATACAGAACTCCCCTATGGGCAAGGCTGATTTCCCCGGGACGGCTTTTTGCACCGCCGCCGATCACCGCGGCCGCGGAAGATGTATGATGCGGACTGCGAAATGGCCGCCTGCATACGATTTCCTGATTTTGGCTGCGCAGCTCGCCGGCTATCGAATGTATCTTTGTTACCTCAAGCGCTTCTTCAAAGGTAAAATCCGGAAGTATACCGGGGAGCGATTTTGCGAGCATGCTTTTACCGGACCCCGGCGGGCCAATCAATAGAATATTATGACCGCCTGCAGCCGCGATCTCCATTGCACGCTTGGCCTTTTCCTGCCCCTTTATCATGCTGAAATCGATATCCGGACTCTGGTGCTCCGGTGCTTTCCATTGGGATACCGAATCAAAAACAGGCTTTTCCTGTTTATTCAGTATTTTGGATAGCTCCCTAAGATTTCTGACCGGCAGGATGCGTACATCGTTGATATAGCTTGCTTCCCGCGCATTCTCGTAAGGAACGACCATCAGATTAAAACCGCGTTTCCTCGCCTCTATTACAAGAGGCAATATTCCATTGACAGGTCTCACGTCGCCGTTCAAGGAAAGCTCGCCAAAAATCACCATATATTTCAAAAAATCGGGAAGCACCTGATCGCTCGCAGCCAAAAGACCGACGGCGATAGCCAGATCATACAGCGGTCCCTCCTTTTTCATATCAGCAGGCGCAAGATTTACCGTGATACGCTTTGCCGGATATTCGAATCCTGAATTTTTGATTGCAGAACGGACGCGTTCTTTAGATTCCTTGACCGCCGTGTCCGGAAGTCCGACAAGTTCATATGCCGGTAAGCCATTATAAACGTCCGCCTCCACCAAGACGGGATATCCCTCAAGTCCCTGAAGTCCAAAGCTCAGAACCTTAGCCAGCAAATTCCCATCCCCTCCTTATCTCAACCATAAAACGGCCACGACGGCAGCCAGCGGAGATTCGTTATATAATCCGTATTGAATGGAATGCCAGTGATGACCGGATAAAAGAGCGCGAACATGGCGATGCAGGCAATCACAAATTCCCACATAAAATATTTCCCGTATTTAAAGTCGCTTTCGATGTTTTTCAGCCAGTATACGACGAGAATGATCAGGAACGGTACCGTCGCAAAATAGTGGTAAATAAAGACCTCGCGCGTAACGAACCACCACGGCATAAACTGTGAAAGCGCGGCAATAGCGGTAAACATAACGCCATAATTACGGTGCTTGCCGCGCGCGGAATCTATAATGAGCCAGAAGCACGCAACGACCCCCGCCCACCAAAGAAGCGGATTTCCCATAGTAGAAAGTGTGGAGGTCGTATAGTTCGCATCGTTATGTCCGTTAAAAAACAGTACCGGACGGACATCCAACGGCCATGTATACCACATTGATGAGAAAGGATGAACGTGATCCGGATTGAGCGTAGAGTGATAATTGAGCATATAAAACTGGTTTCCGATAATACTGTGATGCTCTTTAAGATTCCCGGGCACGATAAATTGATATGCTTCTCCCTGTATAACAACTGTATAGGGATAATAGGAAGCGACATAAATGACCGCAGGAATGATGATGAAGAACAGCACGCACCAGCACAGGATAAGCGCAACATTGATTTTATATTTTCTGACGATGGAACGGTAGAGAGAAAGGCCGCCGGAATCAGATGCCCTGCCTGTCTCATGAGCAAGCAATTGTTCACGTGCAAACCGGTATTCTTTGTAGCGCTTATACAGCGTAATAAAGAATATCACCGCCAGACCTGCGCCTGCATAAATGCATAACCATTTTGTTGCTGCGCCGATGCCGAAAAACAGACCGCATAGTGCAAGAGGAACGAGAGATTTCGATATTTTCTGGCAGTTGAAATTGCTCTGCGTAAAACGGTACATAAACAAGTACATCAGCATGATCCATAATATGCTATAGCTGTCTATGGTCCCGATCCTCGTCTGCGCGAAATGCATAAAGTCCGCAGCAAATAGAATTGTCGCGATCGCTGCATATTTGCTCTTTTTGAAGAGCATTTTCGCAAAAATATACATGACGGGAAGCATCAGAACGCCGGTCAATGTCCCCATAAAGCGCCAGCCGAATGGATTCATCCCAAACAGCTGGATACCACAGGCAAGTATCAGCTTGCCAAGCGGAGGATGTGTAATTTCATAAGGCTCTATACCATGAATATTTTCATACGCCGTCCGGACGTGGTAAATTTCATCAAAATAGAAGTCCGTCATATAGGTAGACTCTTCAGGAACGAGTGCCTGTTCGTCAAAAAGTGCCTGCGCAGAGGAAGGAATAACTTTCTCCGGTACGATCAATTCTCCCTGCTCGTTTTTAAAAGCGGCCTCCAAAACCGGCAGAGAGCCGGAGATCGGTTCGATTTTAATATATTTCGCTTGAATATCTACCGTATAGATCTGCCATTTATACATATTGGCAAATTTATGTTCGATCTCCGAAAGCTTTGTTTCACCCTTCTCAAGAACGACAGGCGTATAAGCTTTTCCGTCGTCCGAATAAGAAAAGATAAAATTCCCTTCCCCATAACCCGCGTAGTATTCGATCGTAGAAATTTGTTCTTCTGCAGGAAGCTCTATTACGATCGGCTCATCCTCAAGCAGTGCGGATGTTTCCGGAATCTGAAATGCACCGAGATTCGTAAAGGCTACGACAGCATAAATCGCAGAAATGGCCAGCATCAACAAGCCGTCCTTTTTATTGAGCGTTTTTTTCTCTTGAAAGGTTTCAAGACGTATTTGGGCAGGCGGTTTCTCAAGCGTTTCCATAGCGGAAACATCGGTATCCTCTGCTTTCTGCTGTACGGGGCTGACTGCCAGCTTTGTAATAATAATTGCTGTATAGACAAAAACTGCCATGCATACTGCCGATACGCTGATGGTCCATGCTTCGGGAATCAAAACCTGATAATAATAGAGAGAAATGCTCTGATTCAGAAGAAGTACGATAAAGTTGAGGACGACCGGCCATATGAGGCGTCTGTCTTTCATAAAAATAAACGCGAAGAGCAGCAAGAACGGTACCGGGAACAAATAGCGGTCGTGCATCCCGTGGCCGAGAAAAAATACGCCCATTATGATAAATGCAGCAAGAGCAAACAGAAATTCCCTGCTCTGATTTTTGATGAACAAAAAAAGTGAATATGCGCATACAAGCGCGATCATAATGGAGCCCCATACATTAGCGGGAAGCCCTAAGAATACAGCCTGATCCGCAGGAACAAAATTTTGGCCAAGGAGCGCAAATAGGTTAAAGGCGTTGAGAGAAGCCTGATCGTATTGCCCCATCGTTTCTATCATTTGTTTGAAAAGCCATAAAGGCTCCTGACCGTTTCCGAACGGCAATGGGATCAGGAAAAAAAGGCCGGCCATAACGCCAAGAGAAGCAAGCAGCTTTCCGATCTCTTTTTTCTTATCCCGGGAAATAATGATATTGCGTATCAAAACAAACAGCAGGAGCGGTAATATCATGATCGCCTGAGGCTTCAGAAGAAAGGCGGCCATAAATGCCGCAGAAGCAAGGACAGGCCGCTTTTTGACAAGCAGATAGATAACGAGCACAATGGCAAGTGTAATCAGAATATCGATCTGGCCCCATATACTGGAATTAAAGATCGCTGCCGGGTTGAATAAAATGAGGGCACCCAATAGAAGCGCAAGTTCCGGACGAAATCTCGTACGCGCCAGTTTATAAACAAGATAGGCTGCCAGAATATCACAGAAGATAGCCGGAATATGAATCAATAAGGCGAACTCAGGACCTCCGAGATTCAAAGAAAGAGCATTTTGCAGGAAGCCAAAGAAATATAGTACATAAATATATACGGGAGGATAGTCTGCAAAAAAATCGCTGGTATAAAAATTTTCCAGACCACCCGTATAAGAATAATTAGCCCATGCTTTAAAGCAATCCAGATCCGTTACATAACCCGGAAGCGAATAGGCGAGTATAAGTCTGATCAAAACGGCTGCAGCGGCAAATATAGCAAAAAGCATTCCCGCCGGCAGCGGCCTTTCAAAAGGATTTCTCGTCTTTTTTCCATAATACAAATAGGCGATCAAAAAAAGAAAAATAACGCCTATCACGGTAAACCATACGATCAGTTCATTTTGAGCTTCCATAAAATACCACCATATCGTTTATATTCCGAATGCATTTTCAATATAATTGATGCGGCATTCCTGTGCCAAATATACTTCGGCTACATCAAAACGTATATTGCTTTCATATAGACCATGCTGCGCAATAAAATGCTGCGCAGTACGGATCACTGTTTTTTGCTTATGGAACCCAACTGCCTCAGCCGCCGTTCCATAGGACAGCCCGGAACGTGATTTTACCTCTATAAAGACAACGGTATCTCCCGTGCAGGCAATCAAATCTATTTCGCCCTTTGCTGCACGATAGTTTCTCGCCAGCAGCTTCATTCCCCGGTCTATTATATATTTACAGACGGCATCCTCCCCCGCCCTGCCAAGACGCAATGTATCAGTCATTCTGCAAAAACTTCCTTAGAAACGTTCGTCTGTGTATGTCAAGTATCCCATATGAACGAATCGCGGCATAATGTTCTTTTGTTCCATATCCTTTATGCTTTGCAAAAAGATAACCGGGATACTTCTTGTCATATTCCCGCATGATCCGATCCCGGGTCACTTTTGCAACTATGGAAGCCGCCGCGATCGTATAGACCTTTGCATCTCCCTTTATGAGCGGCGTATACGGGATATCCGTATCGATATCCATAGCGTCTGTATAAATATGGGCCGGCTGTACCTTGAGGCCCGCAAGCGCTTTTTCAAACGCCTGCCGTGCTGCGTTCAGTATATTGATCTCGTCTATCACTTTATTATCCACGATATATACAGAACAATCAACCGCTTTTTCCAGTATTATATCATAGAATGCTTCGCGGCGCTTTTCGGATATTTTTTTGGAATCGTCTATTCCCAAAATCAAATCCCGCGGATCCATGACGACGCATGCCGCCACAACAGGTCCGGCAAGCGGGCCGCGGCCCGCTTCGTCAATTCCGGCGACCAGTTCTCCGCGTTCCCAATAAGGCCTTTCATAAACAGTCATACTCTGCAATTTTTGCTGCCACAGCTCTTCTCGTTTTCCCATTTTACTGCTCCGGCTTTTCGAGCGAAAGACGCCCCAATTTTCCATTTTTGAATTCATCCAAAAGCGTTTTTGCCCCGCGTTCTGTATCATACGCTCCGCCTCTCAAAAGAAATCCCCGCTTACGGCAGATATCCTCTAAAAGCTCAAAATCATTTTTATCCAACTCGTCCAAATGATACCGTTCTTTCAAAAGCCCGGGGGCCGTGTTTTTCAAACGGCCGAGCAAATAGAAGGCAAGGGCTTCCTCGTCAAGAATATCAAGCTTGATACTGCCGATAAGGGCAACAACGGCTCCTGTTTGTTCGTTCTCAAATTTCGGCCACAGGAGCCCCGGCGTATCCATGATCTCGAGATGTTCGTCGATTCGTGCCCATTGAAGTGATTTTGTTACCCCCGGGCGGTTTCCTTCTTTCAGCTTTTTTTCGCCTGAAAGTCGATTTAAAATTGCTGATTTTCCAACATTAGGTATGCCGACGATCGCACAGCGCAGCGTCTTATGCATACCACGTTCCTCATAGCGTTTCAGGATCGCTGCGGCGCAGTCGAGTATGCGTTTTTTCAGGAACTGTATATTTCCGGAGACAGCGGAAAAGGAAACGGCGTCTATTTCCTTTCTTTTAAAATGATCCAACCAGTTAGCGGTGATATTCGGGTCAGCCAAATCTGCTTTATTTAAAATATAAAAACGCGTCTTATGAGAAAAAAGATCGTCAAAATCGGGATTTAAGGAGCTTGCGGGCGCACGCGCATCCAACGCCTCGATGACGAGATCCACCGTTTTCAAATTCTCTCTTAGCTGCCGGCGCGCTTTTGCCATATGCCCGGGATACCATTGAATATCCATTTTATCCGCTCCTTTCCGGAATTTTTCAGTCGGTCATAAAAAGACAGATAAAAAACAGGGGGCGTTACGCCCCCCGCCTTAAGATTCTTTGATCTTTGCTGCTTTACCAACACGATCGCGCAGATAAAACAATTTTGCTCTGCGCACACGACCATGACGGACGACTTCGATCTTGTCTACACGAGGCGAATGGATCGGGAACGTTCTTTCCACGCCGATACCATACGATACACGACGCACTGTAATCGTCTCAGAGAGGCCGCCGCCTTTCTGTGCGATTAAATATCCCTCAAACGCCTGCAATCTTTCTCGCGTACCTTCAACAACCTTTACATAGATACGAACTGTATCGCCCACTTTCATCTTGGGCAAATCTGTCTTCAGCTGTTCTGCTTCCACCGCTTTGATAATATCGTTCATTTTGAATTCCTCCTTCCCCTTCAGACGTTCATACCCGCATATTCGGGCAGCGGACCATCCTAATTCAAAACATTAAAAGTTTATCATAACCAGATAAAAATATCAAGGCTGTTTTTTTAGATGCTCTAAAATTTTCCTGTCTTCCGCGGTCAGTTCTGCCTGCTCCAAAAGCTCCGGACGGCATGCAAGCGTTTTAGCAAGCGCTCGCTCCCGCTGCCATGCTGCAATATTTTTATGATGACCGGAAAGCAGGATTTCCGGAACATCCATGCCCCGAAAAGAAGCGGGCCTCGTATATTGCGGATATTCCAGCAAACCGCCTGAAAAGCTTTCTTCTGCAAGTGAATCTCCGTTTGAAAGGACCCCCGGAATATACCGCATAACGCAGTCTATCAGCACCATTGCCGGTAATTCGCCGCCGGTCAATACATAATCTCCGATCGAGATCTCCTCATCGATCAAATGATCCAACACGCGTTGGTCTACCCCTTCATAATGGCCGCATAAAACATTGAGCACCTCATACCCGGCAAGATCAGCGGCTTTTTGCTGCGTCAGGACTTGCCCCGCCGGACTCATATAGACGCTGTGCGTCTTTTTCCCCTCATACTTCCTGTCAAGAGCCTCAAAACAACTGAATAAGGGCTGAGGCGCGAGAAGCATTCCGGCGCCTCCCCCAAAAGGATAAGCATCCACACGATTATGCCTGTCCTCCGTATAATCCCGGAAATTGACAGGATTGACTTCGATCAAGCCTTTTTGGATCGCCTTTTCGCAGAGACTCGTCCCCGTAAATCCTGCAAACATTTCAGGAAAGATCGTGAGGCAATTAAAAATCATGTATGGCAACCTCGTCAAGCCTTTGAGCGTCGACAGTTATCGTACCGCTTTTAATATCCCGTTCCAAAACAACATGCCTGACTGCCGGAAACATACAGTTCCCTTTGGCTGTTTTGACGACATATACATCGGCAGCACCATTTTGAAGAATATCCTTCAGCGTACCGATGATCGCTCCATTTGTGTCATTCACCGTACAGCCAATGAGATCCTGAATATAGCATGCGCCTTCCGGAAGCTTTGCGGCATGCGCCCTATCGATATACAGAAAACATCCGCGCAGGTTCTCAGCCTCATTGCGTGTATCGATCCCTTCCAGCTTCAAATACGCATATTTGCCGTCGATACGTGCACTTTCGATATTGATACGCTCATAATCCTCATTTTTAAAATATGCAAAATCAAGCGTATCAAATCTGGACAAATCGTCGGTGAACGCGTCGAATTTTACCTCTCCCTTGATTCCCTGCGGCCTTAAGATGCGGCCAAGCTCAAAATATTCCGTCGTCATATAATCTCGACAATATATTTTTTCGGAGATTTCGTCGTCGCGGCTTTTACGACCGTCCGAATCGCCTTTGCGATACGCCCCTGCTTACCGATCACCTTCCCCATGTCGTCAGGCGCCACAGTAAGCTCAAGAATAAAAGCGTTTTCTTCCTCGCGTTCGTTTACGCGCACAGCCTCTGGGTCATCCACCAGATTTCTGGCGATATATTCCACTAATTCACGCATTGCATTCTACCTTCTTAGTTGATTGCACCGCTCTTTTTCAGCAAAGCACGCGCGGTATCCGTAGGCTGCGCCCCATTGCTGATCCATCCCTGTGCTTTTTCATTGTCCAGCTTCAGGTCTTTTGTGAGCGGGTTATAATACCCTAATTCTTCAATATAGCGGCCATCGCGCGGAGCACGTTCATCTGCTACGATCATCCGGTAAAAAGGCCGTTTCTTAGAACCCATTCTTTTCAATCTGATTTTTACTGACATGACATATTACCTCCAAAATATTTTCCTTGTTGAAATATAATTTACCGCGTCGTGCGGTTTAAAGCATTGCATCAAAAGGGAAACTTCATCATTCCGCGCCGTTTTCCGCCCTTTCCCGAAAACTGCTTGAGCATTTTCTTCATTTGCTCAAACTGATTCAGCAGCCGGTTGACGTCCTGCACTGTCGTACCGCTGCCCGCGCTTATCCTGCGCCGGCGCGACGCGTTTACGATTTGCGGATTGAGACGCTCTTCCCGCGTCATGGAACGCACGATCGCCTTTGTGCGTTCAAGCTGCTTTTCATCTACGGTCAGGCCCTTTAATTTATTTCCGCCGGGCATCATCGCCAATATATCACTTACAGAACCCATATCCTGCAGCTGCTCCATCTGGTCGAGAAAATCTTCCAGTGTCAACTGATCTTTTGCAATCTTTTTTTGCAGCTCAACCGCTTTTTTTTCTTCAAAGGACGCTTCCGCCTTTTCGATCAGAGACATGACGTCTCCCATCCCGAGAATACGGGAAGCCATACGATCTGGATGAAAAGGCTCGATGTCAGTGAGCTTTTCTCCTACGCCTACAAATTTGATTGGTTTTCCGGTCACTGCGCGAACAGACATTGCCGCACCGCCGCGCGTATCTCCGTCTATCTTCGTCAGGATCACCCCATCGATACCGATATTGTCGTTAAAGGCGGTGGCCGCGTTTACAGCATCCTGTCCTGTCATAGCGTCGAGAACGAGCAGAGTCTCTGTCGGATTCGACGTTTTTTTCAGCTCTTTCAGCTCCGCCATCATTTCGTCATCAATATGCAGGCGTCCTGCGGTATCGACAATGATCATATCGCATCCCAGCTTCATGGCATATTTAGCTGCTTCCCGATAGATATTCGATGCGTTATCCTGTCCCATATCGAATACGTCGACGTCAACCTGCTCCCCGACTACATGAAGCTGTTTGATGGCCGCGGGCCGATAAATATCGCACGCTACAAGCAGAGGCTTTTTTCCCTTTTTTTTGTAATATCCCGCAAGCTTTGCGCAAAAGGTCGTTTTTCCCGCACCCTGAAGCCCCATCATCAATACGACGGTGGGCGGCGAACCGGCCAGCTTGATTTCAGACTGCTTTCCGCCCAACAGCTCCGTCAATTCATCGCGCACGAGCTTGATGACTTGCTGTCCCGGAGTCAGGCTTTCCAATATCTCGGCTCCAACCGCTTTCGCAGAAAGCTCCTTGATAAACTTTTTCACCACCAGAAAGTTAACGTCGGCTTCCAACAGGACGAGCTTGACCTCGCGCATAGCGGCCTTAATATCGCTCTCCGAGAGCTTCCCGCGGGACGTTAGCTTTTTAAATACGTTTTGAAGTTTTTCCGCGATCCCCTCAAATGCCATTTAAATCTCCTTGCTGTCAGCTATGAGCCCAAGCTTGTTTTCCATATCTTTTAATTTTACCTGAGCACGTTTCAGGGCATCCAATACGCCCTGCCGCGAAATACCGCATTCCTGCGCGATTTCTGCTAAAGAATAATCATCATTATAATAGAGCTCAAATATCTTTGCCTGCCGTTCCGTAAGAAACTCTCCATAGAAATCGTAATACAGGATGAGGCTCAAATCTTTTTCATGCTTCATAGCGCACCGCCAATCAAAAAACAGATGTAAAGGCTGACTGCTTTACATCTGTTTATTATACATGATTTTCTCCTGATGTCAAGCGTCAGGCCTTTACACCTTCAGCTTCATAAGCCGTTGACGTAAGATCGGCCCGCCATGCCCCGGATAAAAGATATCCGATGTTGTGCATTTGAGGCGCTCTATGCTCCGCCTTGTTTCCGTAAAATCTTCAGCAATCCGCGCGGAACAGGCAAAGCCAACATTCATGAGCAGATCGCCTACAATACACGCTTTCGCCGTTAATATCCCAATAGAGCCTGCCGTATGCCCCGCAAGCTCTATCACCTGCGCATCGACTCCAAAATCATTTAACTCCTGACCATCCTGCAAAAGAATATCCGGCCGGAAAAAATCGATCCGGGTCTTTCGGATAGACGCAAGCGACCGCTTCTTTATCAAAATCCCCAGCAGCCCGCGGGCGTCGATGCTTCGTATACGGTTATCCGCTGCTAAGAAGATATCTGCACGATGCATCGCGATTTTGATCCCATGCTCCCGCTGCAGAAAGGCCGCATTGGAAATGTGGTCAAAATGCCCATGCGTCAGGACAGCGAGTTCTATTCGGTGCAGTTCCAGAATTTCAGACAGCCGTGCCCGTGCAGAGGCTCTCCCGGTATCTACTAATATCGTATTGCCATTTTGCTCCAGTAGATAGCAGTTATCACCCCCGAAGCGTAAACGTGTAACTGTAACGGCCATCTATTCCAAAATTGCTTTTGCAAAATCGTATGCGTCAAACGGCTGAAGGTCTTCAGCACCTTCCCCTACGCCGATAAAGCGTACCGGAACTCCGGTCATATCTTTTACCGCACATACTACGCCGCCCTTTGCGGTTCCATCGAGCTTAGTCAGGATGATACCGGTCAACTTTACGCTTTCGTTAAACACCTCGGTCTGAGAGATCGCATTTTGACCAGTCGTTGCATCCACAACAAGGAAAGTTTCACGGTTCGCCTGCGGATATTCTTTATCGATCACCCGGTTTATTTTTTCAAGCTCGCCCATAAGATTCTTTTTGTTGTGAAGACGTCCTGCCGTATCTATTATTAAAATATCACTGCCCGCGTGCTTCGCTGCATCGATCGCGTCATAAACGACTGCTGCAGGGTCTGCGCCCTCCGCATATTTGATGACCCGCGTATCCGTGCGCTGCCCCCAAATAGAAAGTTGTTCCGCTGCCGCTGCGCGGAATGTGTCCGCTGCCGCCAAGAGCACCTTTTTCCCCTGCTTATTGTAATAGTTGGTCAGTTTTCCGATTGCAGTTGTTTTTCCTACACCGTTTACTCCAACGACCAACATAACGGTGGGTTTGACGATCTCAAGCGGGTCGGCCGTCATATACTCCGCAAGAATATGGATCAGCATGTCCTTTATTTCAGCCGGATCCGATATTTTTTCTTCTTTCACGCGGTCCCGAAGCGTCTCTATCACTTTTTCCGTAGTAGCATAGCCAATGTCTGAAAGAATCAGCGCTTCTTCAAGCTCTTCAAAAAATTCTTCGTCTACTTTTCGGAAATTTTTGATCACGCTGTTGACCTTTGTCGAAAAATTCTCCCGCGTCTTATTGACGCGTTCCTTTAGTTTGTCAAAAAAACCCATTTTTATCACTCCTACTTTTTTAAAGTTGTACGGATACAATGTCCGAAACGCCCTTTTCCTGCATCGCCACCCCGTAAAGAGTATCGCAAATTGCCATAGATGGCTTGCGGTGAGTGATGACGATGAACTGCAGCTCCGCCGAAAGGCTCTTCAGATATTCTGAAAACCGAATCACATTGGCATCGTCGAGAGGCGCGTCTATCTCATCCAGCAGGCAGATCGGCGATGGATTGATATCAAGCATTGCGAACAGAAGTGCTATTGCCGTAAGCGCTTTTTCTCCCCCCGATAAAAGACTGATATTCTGCAGCTTTTTTCCCGGCGGTTCGGCGATGATCTCTACGCCGCATTCCATGATATCGCCGTCTTCAAGCTCCAGCCGCGCGTGACCGCCTCCGAACAGATCGTGAAATGTTCTTTGGAAGTTTTCGTTGATCTGCGCAAACTTTTCGCGGAAGCTTTCTTTCATACCGGATAAGAGCCCGTCTATCACGATCTGAAGGTCGTTTCCGGCCGTTATAAGGTCCTCGCGCTGGATAGATAAATTGTCGTAACGCTCCCGCACGCGTGTATAATCTTCAATCGCATTGGGGTTGACTGCTCCCATTCCACGGATCCGCTCGCGGATCCTATCTGCCTCGCGTCCTGAGGATTGGTAGGCAAAATCTGATTTTTTGAACGGGAGAGCGTTGGCATACGTAAGTCCATAGTCCTCCCAAAGCTTATTTTGTTGATTTTCCCGTGAAAGCTCCAGCTTTTCACGGTTTGCGACCAATTTATATTTTTGTTCGATCAGGGAATTTTTCTGTACGGTCAGCTCCTCCGCTTTTTGAGCGGCCTCTTCCGCCTGAAGATTCCAGCTGTCACGCTGCGCCAGCTTCCCGCGCGCTTCTTCCCCCGCCATACGAATAGCAGTCAAAATATTGTCCAAAGAACCGCGCATCTCGGCTTTAGAGTGCGTGAGCTCTTTCATTTCTGCGGAAAGCGTCTCATTGCGCTGCAGCAGCCGCTCCACTTCCTCTTTGTTCTGTGCAATAGCTTTACGCAGATGTTCCGCTTCGTTCAGCAGCATATTTTTTTCATTGCTCAGCTCGTTTTGGCGCAATTCTTTTGACGATAACAGCTCCTTTATTTCGGCCGCCTGGGCGGCAACTCCTGCTGCATGCGCCTCTGCCGCTTCCTGCCGCTTCTTCAGCCTGTCAAAATCAGCCTGTGCCTGCTTGGCATCTTTTTCCAATTCCTGCACTGACGCCAATATTTTTTCACGTTCATTTTCCGTCTCAAAAAGACCGTCCGCAAGTTCTTCTGCATTTTTTTCATTCTCCGCAAGCAAACGCTGCGCCGTGAGCGCCTTTTGCTTTGCTTCGACTGCCTTTATCTCCTGCTCGCGCAGGACCTGCATCAATTCTTGCTGCATGCTCCGCGCTTGCTCCGCCTTTTCTTCACTGTCTGCAAGCACTGTCCTCCATTGCTCCAATGCCTGCTTATTATCTCTGATATTTTTCTCTAACTCCTGCGCCATCCGTTTACGTGCAAGAAGTCCGACATTGCTTTTTTTGAAGCTGCCTCCGGTAATCACTCCCCCCGGCTTGATAAAATCTCCGTCCATCGTAACAGCGCGGAAAGCGTAATCGGCTCCTTTCATCAGATTGATTGCACTATCCATATCCCGTACAATTACAGTACGCGCAAGCAGAAAATCGACCGCAGGACGTATCTCATCCGCGCAACCTATCATTTCGCTGGCAACGCCTTCTACTCCGCTGAGTGAAAGAAACGAACGCTCATCCTTTTGCAGGGTTCGCACCTTTAAAGATCGGGTCGGCAGAAACGTCACACGCCCCAGGTTATTCTTTCTCAGGAAAGAAATAATATCCTTTGCATCCGTGTCCTGTTCCACGACCACATTCTGTAAGGCATTGCCTAAAATCACCTCGATCGGCGTTTCATATTTTTTAGGAACATCGATCAGTTCGGCTAAAACGCCTTTTATTTTTGTTTCGATCTCCGGCGTTTTTTTCGCTTCCCGAAATAAGGCGCGAACGCTGTCAAAATACCCCTCGTATCCTTCCCGCATATCCTCGAGCAGCTTTAGACGCGATTCATCCTCATTTAACCGCCGGAGGATCTCCGCGGCTTTTTGCTCGGTCTGAGCACGCTCCTCCTGCAGCTCCTGAAAATGCCGGGAGGTTTCGTTCAGCTTTCTGCGCAGCTCCGCCCCCTGCTCTTCGCAGGCCTGCCTATCTGCCTCCAGTTCTTTGACCTCTTCTTTCAGCTGTACGACATAAGCCGCCTGCTTTTCCGCCTCTGCCTGTGCCTGCTCTTTCTTTTGCACAACGACTTCGGCTTTTACCTGTTTTTCATTTAAGTCGATCAGCAAAGTCTGCAACACAGTGCGGGCTTCTTCCACCTGAGCACGCGCCTCATCGATTTCTTCCTGCGTATCTCCGGACGCCCCGGTGATCGTTTCGATCTTTTTCCGCAACTCTATAATCTGTGCATATTGTTCATCGATCTGAGTATTTTTATGACCGATCTGTGTTCCGAGCTCCTGAAGGGCTTTTTCATCGGATATCAATCGCGCTTCCAACGAATCCCGCTTCTCAAAATTTTCACGCATAGCGCTCTGGTTCACATGCTCCTTCTCCTCCAAAAGGTTCAATGAGCCTTTCAGGCGCTCCTGCTCGCTCATGTATTCCCCAAGCTGTATGTTCTGCTTTTCAATTTCCTGCTGAAGAGCGGCTAAATGCTTTTTTGTTTCCGCGGCGTTTATGTTTTCCTGTGCGATTTGAGCGGTCAGTTCCTCTAACGCCTGTTCGTTTCCACGGATCTGCTCTTCCGTTTTTGCGATCCGTTCCCCTGCACGATCATATTGATACAAATATAGATTGATATCAAGCTCTTTCAGACGGTCGCGCAGCTTCAGATAGTCCTGCGCCTCTTTCATCTGCTTCTCAAGGGGCTCGATCTGCGCAGAAAGTTCAGCAAGGATGTCATCTATTCTAGTAATATTATCTTTTGTTTTTCGAAGATTGCGTTCCGCCTCTTCTTTGCGAAACCGGAATTTCATGATTCCGGCTGCTTCTTCAAATACCTTGCGGCGGTCTGTCGCCTTACTGGTCAATATCTCGTCGATTTTTCCCTGCCCAATGATGGAATAACCCTCTTTCCCAATTCCGGTATCGCGAAAAAGCTCAAGGATATCTTTCAATCGGCAGCCCGTATTATTAATGGAATATTCACTCTCTCCGGAACGGTACATCTTGCGCCGGACCGAAATTTCCGTATAATCCGATTTGATACGCATATCGGAATTATCAAAAATAAGAGAGACCTCGCAGTAAGCCTTCTTACTGCGCGTCTGGGTCCCGTTAAAAATAACATCCTGCATGCTCGTCCCGCGCAGGTTTTTAGAGCTCTGCTCTCCCAGCACCCAACGCATAGCGTCTGCAATATTGCTTTTACCGCTTCCATTCGGACCGACGACACCCGTGATCCCCTTATTAATGATGATTTCTTTCTTGTTACAGAAAGATTTGAACCCGTTAAGTTCAATCCGTTTCAGGAACACTTATCTTGCTCGCTTTCTTTTATGATCTTTGTCATAGTATATACATTGGAAAATTTTTTCTTGAAGTATGGATTCAGAAGCTTTAATATGACAAAAGCAGCCGCTGCAAAAACGATCCCGAGCAGTGCGGCAAGCACATCGTTTACCGGAAATATATTCTGCGGAATGATATATCCGATCCATACGCCTAAAAAAAGCATCAGCAAGGGAAAGATATAGGCAATCGCAGAAGACTGCAGCGCATTCTTCGTTGTAAACTGGACTTCAACGCGGTCGCCCGTCTTAGCATGCAGACTGTTTTCCATGGAAACAGTAATGTCATTCTGTCCGCTGAGCATTCCGCAGGCGCCGCACTTGGAGCAAGCCGAGGTCCGTTCGAATCTCACATAAGCGATATCTTCATTTGTTTTTATAACAAGTCCTGATTCGTTCATTCCTGAATCCCCGCTAATTTTCGGACTGCCTCCCCCGCTGCAAGCAGACCGCACACAGACGGTACGAACGAGATGCTGGCGGGAACAGTCTTCCCTTCATCTCTGCACTGCGCCTTGTGCGGCGGCTCGTCCGAGCAAACGACCGAAAGGGAACGTACGCCTGCCGCCCGTAAATTCCTCCGCAGGATTTTGGCAATCGGATCATATCGCGTTTGGAAAAGATCCATGATAGAGAAACGCTCCGGATACAGTTTATTGCCTGCTCCCATTACAGATATTATATCGATCTTTCTCTTGATGCATTCAAGAATCAGCGCTTCCTTGGAGCGCAGACTGTCGATCGCGTCGACGACAAAATCTATTCTTTGGGAAAATATTTCCTCCGAGTCATCCTGTCCGTAGAATAAATCAAGGCAAACTGCTTTGATCTCCGGATTGATATCCTGTACGCGGCGCGCCATGACATCCACTTTTTTTTGTCCAATCGTGGAATGAAGCGCAACCAACTGCCGGTTGCAGTTGGAAGGCTTCACAACATCATTATCGATCAAAAGCAGTGTTCCGACCCCTGCACGCGCAAGCGCTTCCGCTGCAAACGAACCAACGCCGCCTATACCAAATACGGCTACCGCAGAGGCGCGCAGACGCGCCGCTCCTTCCTCGCCGATCAATGAAATCGTTCTCGAGCAATCAAGCATCAATCTTCATCCACTTTGATATGCAGCTCGCGCAGCTGCTTCTTATCCACCGTATCCGGTGCTTTCGACATCAAATCGGAAGCGTTCTGTACTTTCGGAAATGCAATCACGTCCCGAATGGAATCCACTCCAGCCATCAGCATAGCCAGCCGGTCAAGACCATACGCAAGCCCGCCATGCGGAGGCGTGCCATATTTCAGCGCTTCAAGCAGGAACCCAAAACGCTCCCATGCGTCTTCTTTGGAAAAGCCAAGCGCCCCGAACATTTTTTCCTGTAATTCCGTGCTGTGTATTCTGATGCTTCCACCGCCGATCTCGTTTCCGTTCAAAACGATATCGTATGCTTTTGCGCGCGCATGCTCCGGATCACCTTCCACTTTGTCGATGTCCTCGTCCATCGGTGATGTGAACGGATGATGTTTGGCAACATACCGCTTTTCCTCTTCGCTGTATTCGAACAGCGGAAATTCCGTTACCCACAATAGATCCCATGTGCCATCCTGAATCAGGTTCAGCTTTTCAGCCAGCTTCAGGCGCAGTGCGCCAAGAGAATCATATACAACTGAATTTTTATCGCCGACAAAAAACAGGATATCCCCTACCTGACCATCAAGCCTCTGCATGATACCGTCGATCTCTTCCTGCGTCATAAATTTCGTGATCGGTGAATTCAACCCGTCTTCCCGAATCGATATCCACGCCATTCCCTTTGCGCCATAGATTTTGACAAAATCGACAAGCGCATCGATTTCCCGCCGCGCAAGAAGATTTGCACATCCTTTTGCATTGATCGCGCGGACGCTCCCCCCGTTTTTCACAACGGAGCTGAATACTTTGAATTCACTGCCTGCCACGATATCGCTTACATCTTTCAGTTCGAACCCAAAGCGAGTGTCCGGCTTATCGCTGCCAAATCTGTCCATTGCTTCCTGATAAGGGAGACGTTTTAGGGGGAGCTTGATGTCAACATCAAGCACATCCTTGAATACCCGTTGGATCAAGCCCTCATGCATCGTCATTACATCGTCCGCATCTACAAAAGACATCTCCGTATCGATTTGTGTGAATTCCGGCTGACGGTCTGCACGGAGGTCTTCATCTCGAAAGCATTTTGTGATCTGGAAATACCGGTCATACCCCGAAATCATCAGGATCTGTTTAAAAAGCTGCGGAGACTGCGGCAGCGCATAAAAGCAGCCCGGGTGGATACGCGACGGCACCAGATAGTCCCTTGCGCCCTCCGGCGTACTTTTTTGCAGCATCGGCGTCTCGATATCGAGAAATCCATTTTCTGTCAGATAAGCGCGCGCAGAATTCGCGATTTTGTTGCGCAAAATCAGGTTTTTCTGCATTTCCGGACGCCGCAGGTCAAGATAACGGTATTTCAAGCGCAGTTCTTCGCGCACCTTGCTGCCGTCCTCTATTTCAAACGGCGGTGTTTCCGCGCGGCTTAATATCTTAAGCTCACGTACTTTCACCTCGATCAATCCGGTCGGCAGCTTTGGATTCACCGTATCCTCGGAACGTTTCACGATCTTTCCTTTGATAGCCAATACAAATTCGCTGCGAATACTCCCGGCTTTATTAAAATCCCCTTCGAACATAGATTCATCAAATACGACCTGCATGATTCCGGAACGATCTCTAAGGTCGACAAAAATCAAGCCGCCGAGGTCACGCCGGGTATCGGCCCACCCCATCAAAGTCACTTCCCTGTCGATATCTGCCGTAGTAAATTCTGCGCACAACGCAGTCCGTTTCCAATCTCCTAAAAATTCTCCCATAGCTTTTCTCCCAATCATAAATTCTTTATAAAAACTTTTCAATTTCGTCCTGATGTATGCTGCGTTCTTCGCCGGTCTGCATCGTTTTCAAAACCAAGGTTCCGTCTGCAAGCTCGGTTTCTCCGACAACCCCGACAAATTTTGCGCCCAATTTATCTGCATACTTAAACTGTGCTTTCATACTGCGTGCACAATGGTCCATATCGGCTTTTATCCCTTTTGCCCGCAGCTCGCGTACCAGCTGTGCAGTTCGAAGATGCGCTTCTTCTCCATGTGCGCACAAAAAGATATCTGTAAGAGACGGCTTCTCAATGGAAATACCTTCGTTTTCCATCACCAGCAATAAACGCTCTATCCCCATACCAAAGCCGATACCCGGCATGTCCGGGCCGCCGACCTGCTTCATGAGCCGATCATATCTCCCGCCGCCGCATACGGTTCCCTGTGCGCCGATACTGTCCGATATGATCTCAAATACTGTTTTAGTATAATAATCGAGCCCGCGTACAATAAAAGGATTAACCGCATAACCGATGCCCATGGCATCCAAATATTTCTTCAGCTTTTCGAAATGCCCGGAGCACTCTCCGCACAAATGATCGATCATAAGCGGAGCATTTTTTACAACGGCCCGGCACCGCTCTTCCTTGCAGTCTAATGCGCGCAGCGGATTGCGGTCCATACGTTCCTTGCAGGAGTCGCACAATTCTTCTGTATGCTCGCGCAGATATTGCTTTAAAAGCTCATTATACTGAGGGCGGCATTTCTCGCAGCCAATGCTGTTGATATTGAGCCGAAGCCCTTTTAATCCAAGCTCTCCAAGAAGCGTCAGGGCAAGCCCGATCACCTCAGCGTCAATGCTCGCATCCGGCGCGCCAAACACTTCTACTCCAAATTGATGATGTTCGCGCAGACGTCCGGACTGGGGCTTTTCATAGCGAAACACCGGCGCGCTCAGATAATACATTTTTGTCGGCTGTGCATTGGAAGGCAGCCCACCCTCCAGAAACGCGCGTACAACTCCTGCCGTTCCTTCCGGCCTAAGCGTGATGGAGCGATTGCCCTTATCTGTAAAGGTATACATTTCTTTCTGCACGATATCCGTCGTATCGCCGACACCGCGCAAAAATAATTCCGTATGCTCAAAAATCGGTGTACGCACCTCGCGGTACCCGGCCAGTGCCGTAAGCTTTCGTACAAGCTTCTCAACGTATTGCCATTTATAGCTTTCTTGTGGAAGAATATCCTTTGTTCCTTTTGGGGCTTTTACTGCCACGTTACAGTTCCCTCCTCATTTGCCTGCTTCTTATTCATATAAAAAAACAACGTCCTGACCAAGACAGGGACGAAGTTTAAAAATCCGCGGTACCACCCAAATTGAGAATCAAATCCTCCGCTCTCGTCCGTAACGCAGACCTGCGCCCGCCGCTAATTACAAGACCGCTTTCACGACAGAAGCTCCGTGGCGTTCTTCACCATGTCTTGAACGTACGGCTGTTTTCAGCCACGACAACCGTTCTCTTTCCGCAAGGCGCACGGTTACTCTCCACATCATTGCCTTTTACCGATTCCATTATACCGGGAAAACAAAGGGCTGTCAATAAAGCTGAAAACAGCACAAAAGCCTTCTTCTCGTTTTGAACGCATTTCTGAATCCGTGCGCTGCACAGATTAAAATAGTTCCTTTTTACGCAGCACCATCTCGTCTGTCCGTTCGATGTAATTTTTTAAGTCTTTTACATTCGGTGCGCGTTTGATCAAATTTTTCTCCGGAAATAAACGCTTTGATATCGCACCCGCGCCAAATGCAAGGTTGCTAACGGTCTCTTCCATGATATCTATGTTATAAACGCACTCTTTTCCGGGCCGTGCAAAGCCTACATTCTCAAGATTTCCGCTCATATATTTCTGCCGATACAGATAATAGGGAAGATATCCTTTTTTCTGTAAAAAGTTCTGAGAAAGCTCTACCATATTGGAAACCAGTTTTGCATCCGGAAGGTCGTTCCTCTGCTCTTCCGCAAAGGAAGAGGATTGTTTAATCGCAAGAGTATGGACCGTTACATTATCGGGTTCATACCGCATGATATCACGAAGCGTTTTTTCAACGTCTGTCAGCTCCTCGCGGGGAAGCCCAAGGATCATATCCGTATTGACGCTTTGAAATCCAAACTCCTTTGCAAGCGAAAAGGCTTGCTCAAATTCCTGCGTCGTATGTCTGCGTCCAATCAACTCAAGCGTTCTGTCATTTGTTGTCTGCGCATTGATGCTAATACGCTGAACATTATTTTCTTTCAAAATGGCAAGCTTCTCTCTTGTAATGGTGTCCGGACGCCCGGCTTCGACCGTAAACTCATAATTTCCGCGGAAAAGACTGGTCACTTTCAAAAGCAGGGCTTCCAATTCCTTTTCGCTTAATGCAGTCGGTGTTCCCCCGCCAATATAAACGGCGCGGACATGATAATTTTCTATGATCGGTCTCATAGAATCCATTTCCCAAAATAGCCGGGGTAAATATTGTGTTTTGATCGTTTGATTGAACTGCAGGTCTTTTGAGATAAAAGAGCAATATTTACAACGGGAGATACAAAAAGGGATCCCAATATAAATATCAAGCTCATTTTCTTTTTTCCTGTCCATAAAAGGAGCCTGAACGGAACAAATCGTTTCAGCCAGCCGTATTTTTTGTTCAGAAACATGATAAGCGGCGGCAAAAATACGGCGTGCTTCCGCCGCGCCATGCTCTGCGGACAACTCGCGCAGAAATTTAGTCGGACGAATCCCTGTAAGCGAACCCCATGGCATATCCTTCTGATAATATTGGCGCAGCGTTTCATAGACGATACGCTTTACCGCATGCTTTTTCATTCTTTTGACGAGCAGAGGAGCTTCTTTCCGGTTTCTTTCTCTGCCAAACTCCTCCGCGGGCGTATGTCGTTCGGAAACATGCGCCGCAAGTATCCCATCAACATAATATTCAGCCCGGTTGCGCCATGCCGCGCCCTCCTTTTTCCAAAAATGGTGCAGCACAACACCGCGGCCTGTATTTTTCGGCGCACTTAATTGTTCGACATGTTTTTCTTCCGGCAAAAATAAGCGGATCTCTTCGCAAATATCATTAAAGAAAGAAGGTGTATCTGTATAAACCGAAACCATGGATTACCGTCCCATATATGGATTCATTGCTCTTTCCTGAGCAAGCGTCGTTGTTCCGCCGTGACCGGGATAGACTGTATAGTCGCCCGGCAGCGCCTCAAGAATACTGAGCGATTCCCGCATTGCTTCAATATCTCCTCCCGGGAAATCTGTCCGGCCGATGGAACTTTCAAACAGCGTATCCCCGGAAAAAATAACCTCTGTGCCAAGCAGGCAAATGCTTCCCGGAGAATGCCCGGGCGTATGTATGATTTTCAATTCCGTTTCTCCAAAACGAATGACATCGCCATCCGCAAGAAATATATCCGCAGGGAGAACGGTAAACGGGTTCCCCAGAAATTGAGAAAGATTTCCAGAGGACGAGCCAAGCATATCCGCATCTTCTTTGTGTATCGCTACCTGCGCGCTGTATCGCTTCCGCAGTTCGTCTACTGCACCGATATGGTCCGCATGACCATGCGTTAGAAGGATATAAGAAACCTTTCCGCCTTTACGGTCTATTTGTTCCATGATTTTTTCCGCTTCGCTCCCCGGGTCTATCACTACCATATTCTGAAAAAGCTCATCGGAAACAATATAAGTATTTTCCATTAAAGGGCCTGTTATAAGCGAGATTACCTGCATCTTAAAAATCCTTCTTGCTGTCGAGCAAAATCGTTACAGGTCCGTCATTGATGAGCGCTACCTGCATCTCTGCTTGAAATTTTCCTGTTCTGACCTTAGAATATTTCTGCTCAAAGAGCCATATACATTTTTGAAACAAACCGCGCGCCATATCTGGCGAAGCAGCCTTCTGATAGCTTGGACGCCTTCCCTTGCGGGCATCCCCATACAGCGTAAACTGAGATACGAGCAAAATCTCCCCCTCAATATCCTGTACAGATAGATTCATAACGTTTTCCGCATCTTCAAATATGCGCAGGTTAACACACTTTTCCACAATATATTCCATATCCTTTTCCGTGTCATCCCCTGCGATTCCCAAAAACACCAAGATACCGTTTTCGATCCTTGATATCTCTGCGTCCTCTACGAAAACAGAAGCATTTTTCACGCGCTGAACAACTGCTCTCATGCCGTTTCCCTCAATAATTCACGCGGAACACATCCCGCACGCCTTTCAGGCTTTTCAGCTTATTCATCAGATCGTGCAGATCCTGCACGGAGGTAATATTAGAACGAAGCGATATCGTAGCGACTCCATTTTTGGCAGAATGTGCATTGATCGCCGTGATATCACGTCCCATATTGTACATTGCCTGCGCAATCTCTACCATAAGACCCGGCCTGTCATCCGCAACGATCTGTATCTCAACATTATAGGAGGTCGTCTGATCGCCCGCCCATGCGACCTCTATCAACCGTTCCTTATCTACATTCTGCAGGTTCTTGCACTCTTTCGTATGTACGCATACACCGCGGCCGCGCGTGATATATCCTATGATATCGTCTCCGGGAACCGGATTACAGCATTTCGCGAACCGGACTGCCAACCCGGTATTTCCCTCTACTGTAATATCTTCCTCCGCACCCTTTCCCGTGCGTTTTACGATTTTCAATTCCTCCGAGCCTGAATCGATCTTGTTCGCCATCTTATATTGTTCGATCAGCTTGGAAAGTATCTGCTGGGCAGAAAGCGCACCATAGCCGACCGCTGCGAACATATCGTCCTGTGAATTCAGCGTAAAACGCTTATAAAGCACGCTCAGCCAGTCTGGCTTCAAAAGCTGTTCATACAGCTGATAGCCCTGCCGTTTTGCTTCTTTCTCAAGCATTTCACGGCCTTTAACGATATTTTCTTCTTTCAGCTGCTTTTTGAACCATTGTTTGATTTTGCTGCGCGCCTGTGCTGTTTTAACAAATTTGAGCCAATCACGGCTTGGCGTCGCTGAATTAGAAGTGATGATATCAACGATATCTCCCGTTTTCAGTTTGTAATCCAACGGAACGATCTTGCCATTTATTTTTGCTCCAACACATTTATTTCCTATCGCGCTATGGATGCTATAGGCAAAGTCGAGCGGCGTTGCCCCTGCCACAAAGTCCTTCACGTCGCCTTTCGGCGTAAACACAAAAACGGTATCCGCAAATAGATCGACCTTCAAGGTTTCCATAAATTCTCGGGAATCCTTCAGATCGTTCTGCCATTCCATCAATTCACGCAGCCATGCCAGCTTGGAATCCATACTGTTTTCCTTGCCGCCCTCTTTATATTTCCAGTGCGCGGCAATTCCATATTCAGCAGTACGGTGCATGTCATATGTCCGGATCTGCACCTCAAATGGTTTCCCGTCCTCGCCGAGAAGCGTCGTGTGCAAGGATTGATACATATTTTGCTTTGGTACTGCGATATAATCCTTAAAACGGAGCGGGATCGGTTTCCACATGGTATGAACGATCCCGAGCACACCATAGCAATCCTTGATGCTGGATACAATGATCCGGATAGCAATCAGGTCGTATACCTCTTCAAAAACCTTATGCTTTTCTTTCATCTTTTTATAGATGCTATAAATATGCTTGGGTCTCCCTTCGATCTCCGCTTTTATTTTCATTTCGGCAAGCTTATCTTCCAGCTTGACTATTACGGAACTGATCTGTTTCTCACGTTCCTCGCGGGTCGATGCAATTTTATTGGCGATCTCAAAATATTCGTCTGGATTTAAAAATTTTAAAGAAAGATCTTCCAACTCCCACTGTATGGTACTGATCCCGAGACGGTGCGCAAGCGGCGCATAGATTTCAAGCGTCTCTTTGGCTTTTTCTATCTGTTTGTTCTCAGACTGGTATTTCAGCGTCCGCATATTGTGCAGTCTGTCCGCAAGCTTTATAATTACTACACGGATATCGGAAGCCATTGCGAGAAACATTTTTCGCAGACTTTCCCATTGCTGCTCCTCGCGCGTTTTAAAATCGTAATTATTGAGCTTCGTTACTCCGTCGACAAGCTTTGCAATTTCAGGAGTAAATTCCCGGCTGATATCTTCTGTCGTAAATTGGGTGTCCTCTACTACATCATGGAGGATCGTAGCGATGATCGTCGTATGGTCGAGGCCCAAATCTGCAACGATATCCGCCACCGCAAGAGGATGTGTAAAAAAAGGCTCGCCGGAATGGCGCAGCTGTCCTGCATGCGCTTTTTCCGCTATCGTAAAGGCCTTTTCGACCATTGGGTCATATTCAAGCTTATGCCGTCTGATAAAGTCGTTATAATATTCCGACACCCAAACTATCTCCCCGTCAATATTGTACTAATGAATATACCTGATATCCGCTCAGAGCCTCTCTGCCGCCCAGCTCAGTCAGCTCAATCACGAAATTCAGCGATACGATCTGCGCACCTGCAAGCTCGACCAATTCGCACGCCGCCTTAGCCGTTCCGCCCGTAGCCAACAAATCGTCAAAAACAGCGACCCGCATCCCCTTTTGAATCGCGTCTTTATGCATTTCGAGCTGTCCTGTTCCATATTCAAGCTGATACTCCACCTGATAGGTCTCGGCTGGAAGCTTGCCCTTTTTGCGAACCGGCACGATTCTTTTCTTCAGCAGATATGCAACTGGCGCTCCGAACAAAAAACCCCGTGCATCAAGTACAACGATCGCATCGATATCTTCCTTTTCAACATGTTTGGCCAATGCATCCGTTACATACTCAAATGCATCCGGGTCTTTGATCAATGTCGTAATATCGCGGAAAATAACCCCTTTCTCTGGAAAATCCTTGATATTTCTTATTTTTTCCTTTAAATCCATCTCACATCTCTCCCGAAGTAAACATTTTATATAATCTGCTGTTCGAAAGCTCGCGCTTTCCCGTATATATCACAATGTGTATTCTATCATTTTTTTTCATTTCAAGCAAACCAATTTCCCGAAACACAGTTAATGCGAAAACGATTCTTTCAGGTTCAGTAACTGGCGCGTATTTTTGGATGAAAGCGGCGACATCCGCTTCATCCGAAAACGTTATTTTACGCTCTGCCGCCCCTTTCAGGACGGCATATATCTCAAGCAAAAGAGAACGAGGAACAAAATATATCTGTCGGTCCGACACCGCCGGAGCTGTCATGCGCTCTAAATATTTTTTTGCTTTCTGAAGCCGTTGCAATAGAGTGTCTTCATAAGACAATACACTTACAACCATCTGCGGTTTCATATCATAGGTATTCACGCTTACCGTTCCCACGATATCCGCCTGTTTGGGGAGCTCGGAAGCAGATGTTCCAAAAACAACGGCGTTTATTTCCCTTCCCTGCTTTGATATCTTAAACTTTGCATGGCGGTCTTCCCCTATAGAACGGATATTTTCCAAACGGGCGCCACGCACTAAAAGCTCTACTTGCTCATTTTTGAAACCGAAAGGCCGAAGCCGCTCCAATTCAGAAATCAGTGCATTATTGATTTCAGCGGGAACGATTTCAAAATCATAGGTCTTAAGCGGTCTAAAAACATCTTCTTTATAGGCTTGCTTCAAATAGCCATCAAGGCGCCGTGCAATCTGCGGAAGATATTCTTCTTTTACCGTCAAGCCGGCGGCTCCGGCATGCCCGCCGAATTTTTCATATAATTTAGCCTGAGACCTCATCGCCTCATATATGTTGATTCCGGGGATACTGCGCGCCGAGCCGGTATAAAGGCCCGGTTCAGTTTCCCCAAGCAGGATCGTCGGGCGCATATATGCTTCTGCGATTTTAGATGCCGCCAATCCCACGATGCCAATATCCCAGTCTTTTTGATAGAGAATAATAATGCTCGCCGATGGATCACCGCTTTCAGTATACATCCGGACCGCTTCACTTACGACTTTCTCCTGCCTCTGCTGTCTGTCTGCATTGAGCGCACATAACTGCTCTGCAAGATCATTGAGTTTCTCCTCGTCGTTTTCCGTTAAAAGCTCAAAAGCAGTTTTTGCGGTGGAAATACGTCCGGCCGCATTGATACGGGGGGCAAGAACAAAAGATACCGTTTGCGCGTCGATCTCCGCGTTGCGTTTTGTGCAGGCTTTTTGCACGAGTGCTGCAACGCCCGGGTTGGGTTCCTCATTCAGACGTTTTAAACCCAAAGCCGAGATCGAGCGATTTTCACCAAGCAGCGGAACGATATCGGCAATCGTAGCAAGCGCAGCAAGATCGATCATTTCAAGCGCAGCATCGCCAATCAGGGCCTGAGCTAATTTAAATGCAACGCCCGCTCCACAAAGAGAATCAAACGGATATGTCTCCCCGGGACGGTGTGGATTTAAAATATAATCGGCCTGCGGCAAAACCGGCGGACATTCGTGATGATCGGTAAGTATCGTCGTCATCCCCATTTTTTTTGCTTGCTCTATTTCGTCTATGCTGGTGATCCCGCAATCTACAGTGATGAGCAGGGATATTCCCTGCAAGCTCTTTACGTTATCCATCGTAAGGCCGTAGCCATGCTCCATACGGTTTGGCAGAAATACTTCCACCTGTCCGCCCATTTGCACAAGCGTTTTATACAGAATCGCGCTGGCAGAGATACCGTCTGCATCATAATCCCCATAAACGCAGATTCTTTTTTTAGACGCTATTGCATGCTTGATCGCGCTTACTGCATCGCGCATATCTAAAAAACTGAATGGGTCATGCAGCTGGCTGACTCCGGGATTCAGGAAATCATAAGCTGCCGCGGTATCCGACAGACCGCGGGCGCATAGCAGAGAAGCCGTGATTTGGGATAGCTTCAATTCTTTCCGCAAACGTGCGACCGCTTCTTTTTCTGTATTCATTTGAGGCTTCTGTTTTAAAATATACCTCATATTGTTTCCTTAGAAAAAAGACCTCCTCATAGGGAGGTCTTTTTTTGTTAAGCCTTTGCTGTTTTTGTTTTCTTCTTTGATTTTGTTTTAGCAGCACCATTTTTCTTCCTGTCGGAGCGGTCTGCCATAAGCGACCACATAGGGGCCGCCAGAAATACGGAAGAATAAACGCCTGCAAGCAAACCAACGATGATCGGGAAAGAAAATTCCTTGATCGTCGATATGCCAAAAATATACAGGCACACGATCATGATCAAAGTTGTCACAGATGTATTGATCGTACGCGTAAGCGTTTCTTTGATACTGGTATCTGCAATTTCTGCGCGCGGAATACGCTTCGGATTCATGATTTTAAGATTATCCCTCACACGGTCAAAAATAACGATCGTATTATTGATGGAATAACCGATTATAGTGAGGCAGGCCGCAATAAATGCGCTATTGATCTGTATCTGCAGAATGCACATAATGGCAATCATGATACCTACGTCATGCACCAGCATGACGACTGCACTAATACCATTATATAGCTGGAACCGTATCCAGATATAAATCAGCATAAGACCGCATGCGATCGCCACTGCCAAAAATGCATTCTTCACAAGATCAGCACTTGCGACTCCGCCGACCTTATCGACAGTTGTGATTTCTGCTTCCGGATAAGTCTCCTTGATGTCCTCCAAGATTGCATTGTTTGTCGTGGACTGCAATTCATCCGTATCGAGCGTACGCATCCGAATCTCCGCCTGCGTATACCCCTCCCCCGATTTCACGATCGGCGAATCTCCCATTCCATTTTGATCACGGGCCTGCTGTACGACAGCTGTATCAAATTCTTCCTGAAAGTCGATCGTAACGATGCTGCCTCCGGTAAAATCAATACCGAGATTCAGACCGCCGTTCACTATACCGAAAATAACACCAAGAGCGAGAATAACGATGGGAGCAATCAGAAACTTTTTAAAATGCTTCGTAATCATTACGCATTACCCCCTTCCCTTGCAGCCTTCGCTGCTTCGCGGAGCTGTCGGGCCTTCGCCATAAACACATTTGGATTTTTAATATTCAGGTTGATGAACATTTTCAGGATCCCTCTTGTAATCAGCAGTGCTGAAATCATGGAAACAATGATGCTGATAATAAGCGTATACGCAAAGCTTTTCAGAGTTCCCGTGCCAAACACCGCAAGCACCACCGCACAGATAAGCGTCGTGATATTGGAATCCAGAATTGTAATGAACGCTTTTTGGAAGCCTCCGTTAAAAGAGGTACGTAGCGTTTTTCCTGAACGAAATTCTTCCTTGAACCGTTCGAATATAATGACGTTCGCATCGACCGCCATACCGATACCGAGGATAATACCTGCAATACCGGGTAGCGTCAGCTGTACCCCCGGCACACTGCCAAGCAAAAGCAGAACAAACATAATATAAACGATAAGTGCCATACAAGCCGTGAGCCCCGGCAACCTATAATAAATCAGTATAAAAGCGAAGAGGATCACAAGGCCGACTATCCCCGCAAAGATACTGTTTTGAAGCGCTCCCTCTCCAAGCGTAGCACTGATGGAACGCACCTCTATTTCTTGAAGATCAAGAGGAAGCGCACCGCTTTCGATCTGCATTGCAAGATCCTGCGCTTCTTCCATGGTAAAATCTCCTGTGATTTCTCCACGCCCATTGGCAATCACACTGTTTACAGTAGGAGCAGAGATGGTTTCTCCGTCGATCGTAATGGCAATCGTCTGGTTCAGAAATTCCTGCGTAGCTTCGGCGAATTTTTCTGCTCCTTCCTGCGTCAGTTCAAAGCTTACGGCATATTCAAGCGTCTGCGAATTCTGTACCGCCTCTGCTTTTTGGATATCTCCGCCCTCCAGAATCGTTTCACCGTTCGGGTCCACAAACTCCAGCTTAGCAGGCGTTCCGATGAACTCAGCCACCTCGTTTGGGTCCTGCATTTCACTAGTACTGTTGATCGGTATCTCGACCCGGATACGGTCCGTTCCCTGTCTTGTAACGGTTGCTTCCGTGAATCCTTTTGCATCGAGCCTATCCCGAAGCACAAGCATGGCACCGTCCATTTTCTCATCAAAATCATCAACCGAGGTGTCAGCTGCCTGATAAACGGTATAAACGCCGCCTGTCAGATCCAGTCCCTGTTGGATACCGTTGAGCGGCCTGATTTCGTAGACTCCAACATCGAAACCGTTGATGACAACAAAGCACAACAATATGATGACTACAAATGTCACAATAATGCCGATCACACTGCGTTTTTTCATCAATGTTCCTCCTAACTTTCTAATTGTCAGACAAAATCAAGCCTTTGTCCGCTGTGAAAAGAAACCGCAAGCATCTGCGGCTAAAAACTCACCTTAATATTATATAGCTGTGCAAAGGAATAGTCAATTGAAAACGCTTCGTTTAGAAATCGAACAAGCTGAGCTGGTTCGTTTGGGAAAGCCCGGTAAGCGTCCCCATTTTCTGCATTTCCTCGATGACTGCGGTCGATATTTTGGCCCGCTTTCTCAAATCCTCTATAGACAGGAACGCCCCTTTTTCACGCTCTTCAACGATTTTTGCCGCCGCATTTCCCCCAAGCTTGGGGATCGACAAAAACGGCAGCCGCAGTCCGCCCTCTTCGATCAAAAATTTTTCTGCATCTGATTTTTTAAGGTCTACGGGCAGAAAATGATAACCCCGCAAATACATCTCGCACGCTACTTCAAGCATCGTCGCCATATTTTTCTCATTCGCCGTCGCATTTCCGTTGCTTTCTATGGCCTGCCAGTTCTTTTTAATGTCTTCAAGTCCGCCTAATACATACGATGCGTCAAAGTCATTGGCGCGGACTGTAAAATAAGAGGAATAGAATGCCTCCGGATAATGGACCTTACAATAAGCGATTCGGTATGCCATAATCACATATGCGACCGCATGCGCTTTGGGGAACATATATTTGATTTTTTTACAGGATTCTATGAACCAGTCCGCAATATGCGCATCATCGAGCGCTTTCTGCATATCCTCTGTAAAGCCGTTTTTGGCTACCTTTCCCTTTCTGGTCGCTTCCATAATGAAAAACGCCATGCGCTTTTCCACGCCTTTATCTACCAGATAATTCATAATATCATCCCGCGTACAAATCGCTTCTTTCAGCGTACAGGTGCCAGCCTTTATCAAGTCCTGCGCGTTTCCGAGCCATACGTCTGTTCCATGGGAAAGGCCGCTGATCCGCACAATCTCAGACATCGTTGTCGGTTTCGTATCCATCAGCATTTGGCGCACGAACTTCGTTCCGAATTCCGGGATCCCGAGCGTTCCTGTTTGAATGCCGAGAAGGTCTTTTGATTTAAGTCCAAGCGGCTTTAGCCCGGAAAAAAGCTCCATCGTCGGCTTGTCGTCCAAGGGGATCGTCAGCGGATCGATCCCGGTCGCGTCCTGCAGCAGCCTAATGATTGTAGGAACATCGTGGCCGAGAATATCCAGCTTGATCAAAATATCATGCATGGAATTGAAATCAAAATGGGTCGTAACCCATTCTGCCTCCGCTGAATCGGCCGGCTTCTGTACGGGCGTAAAATCATACACCTCCATATCGTGCGGCACGATAACAATGCCGCCCGGATGCTGTCCGGTCGTCTTTTTTACTCCCGATACTCCCTGTACAAGGCGGTTGATCTCCGCCTCATTTGCCTGTGTTCCCGTCTGCTCAAGAAATTTTTTGACATAACCATAGGCGATCTTATCCTTTACGGTGCTGATCGTTCCTGCACGGAACACATGTCCTTTTCCAAACATCACTTCCGTATATTTATGCGCAGTCGGCTGATATTCTCCTGAGAAATTAAGGTCGATATCCGGCACCTTATCCGCATCTATCCCGAGGAAAACCTCAAACGGAATGTCATAACCGTCTTTCAGATATTGTGTGCCGCAAACGGGGCATACCGCATCCGGCAAATCTACGCCTGAGGGATACTTCTCTTTATCGATATCAAAATCAGAATGTTTACACTTTGGGCAAATATAATGCGGAGGCAGAGGATTTACTTCCGTGATCCCCGTCATCGTAGCGGCAAGACTGGAACCAACGGACCCTCTGGAGCCGACCAGATAGCCGTCCTCATTGGATTTTTTTACCAACAGATGCGCGCTGTAATAAAGCACAGAGAATCCATGGGATACGATCGAATCCAGTTCGCGCTTCAAACGCGCTTCAATAAGCTCCGGAAGCGGGTCCCCATATTTTTCTTTTGCCGTTTTAAAGGCAAGCTCCGTAATATTTTCTGCGGCGTTCGGAAGGCTCGGCATTGCTGTCTCGGACTGAAAAAGCTCGATCTCCTCTGTCATCTCAGCGATGCTGTTGGAGTTTTTGACCACTACCTCATAAGCCGTATCTTCCCCCAAATACGCAAATTCTTTCAGCATCTCGTCTGTTGTACGCAGATAAAGCGGCGCCTGCTCTGTGTCGTCATATCCCTGAATCTGAAAAATGATGCGGCGAAAATATTCTTCATGCGGGTCTAAAAAATGGACGTCACAGGTCGCCACGACGGGCTTATCGAGTTTTTTCCCAAGTTCTACGATCTTTTTATTGAGATGTCTGATATCTTCGTTGCTTGCCAAGATACCCTTTTTGACCATAAACTCATTATTGGCCGTGGGCTGTATTTCCAAATAATCATAAAACGAAGCAATGTTCATTAGCTTCTGTTCATCCGCTCCTGCGAGCAAGGCTTGATACAATTCTCCCGCTTCGCAGGCAGAACCGATAAGCAGGCCCTCTCTATGCGCTTCGATCACACTTTTCGGCATACGCGGCTTGCGGTAAAAATAATCGAGATGTGCAAACGAAACAAGCTTATACAGATTTTTAAGTCCCTGCTTATTTTTACATAACAAAATAACATGATAAGTCTTGGCGGTTTTACTGTCTGCTTGCTTTGCAAACATTTCGTTTATACCCTGCATATCCGCCGCGCCTTGCTTTTCAAATTCTCGGAAGCATTCCAGCATGACGCGCGCAGTGCATACCGCATCATTCACCGCGCGGTGATGCTCAAGCGGAATATGCAAATGCCCTGCCACTGTATTTAATTTATGATTTTTTAAGGAAGGAAAAGCAAGGCGGCATAAGGCAAGGGAATCCACTACCTTATGCGGATAGGTGATCCCAAACTCCCGCGACTTGTGAAAAATAAATTTTGTATCAAAGTCTGAATTATGCGCGACAAGTACCGCTTCTTCCCCACAGAAACGCCGGAACTCCTCCAGCGCCTCTTCCGGCAAAGGCGCATCCTTGACCATATCGTCATTGATCCCTGTTAAAGAGACGATTTTGGGCGGGATCGGGCCGCGCGGTCTAACAAAAGTCTGAAAGCGGTCCGTTAGTTTCCCATCCTTCACGCGCACAGCGCCTATTTCAGTAATATCACAGTTGATATGAGAAAGTCCGGTCGTCTCGATATCAAATACCACATATTCATCCGTGAATTTCCGGTGATCCTCAGCGTCATAGATCCGCCGGGAATCATCTATCATATATCCTTCTACTCCATAAATCAAATGGATCCCGTTTGCTTTAGCGGCATTTGCCGCATCCGGAAACGCCTGTACGACACCGTGATCTGTGATCGCAATCGCTTTATGTCCCCATTTAGCTGCGCGCTCCACGATCTTTTTCACATCCGATACGGCGTCCTGCGCCGACATTTGAGTATGCGTATGCAGCTCTACACGCTTTACCTCGGCTTTATCCTCCCTGTCCTTATGATTGGATTTTTCGATTTTCTGCGCTTTGACCGTTTTTTCATGCTCGAAGCTATCGTCTGCGCATAAGCCGGTAACTACTACCCACTGGCCCTTCTTCGGTGCGGTCAGACGTGTTTTATATTTATTGCTTTCCAGAAAAAAACAGGTAATACTGGAGGTGTAATCCGTTACGACAAATTTATGCTTGATCAGCTCGCCGTTTTTAAGTTCCTTATCCTCTGTAAAAACGACTTCCCCCTCTATGGAGACGCGTGTATCTGTCTGCAAATCACATATTTTTGTTATTGCTCCGCCCGCCGATGAATCAGTCTGCATTTGCACGGGGGATGGTATCTTTTCCGGAGCGGATATGGGGGCCGGCTCTTCTGTTTCGGGAGGCGCTTCCCACGGTGGCGGCGTCATTTCTTCAGCGATAGGTTCCTTTCGTTCTGCAGGGCGCTTATTCGTTCTTTCGCTCCTGCTGCTTTGGCTCTCGATCGATTTCTTCACTTCGGGAGAAACCTCATAGCTGCTTTGCGCATCCTCTGCTACGCAGGTGCGTATCCCCATCTTCAGGCCGTAGGTATCCTTTAAAAAATATTCGGCAAGCATGCCAAGCTCCATTGTCTTACATATCCCCTCTGCTATTTCAGACGGGAATACGATTTCAAGACTATGGTCCGCCATCGTTATTTTTGCCTGACTGATAAACGGCATGACCGCAGGTTCAGACAGAATTATAAAATCTTTCAGATATTGCTCTAAAATAGTCTCATCAGAAAGGATCGCCTCTGCATAATCGGACTGATCCAGCAGAATCTTTATTTTCTCATTTCCAGATATTTCTAATTTCTGTTTTATGTGCATAAACTCAAAAGGAGAAAGATGCTTTACTGTTTTGAAGAAAGCCTTCATCTTTTCTTCTTCCGAGCTGTATTCCACTCTATCGAATTGTATGATATTTGAAAAGTGTTCGTCCTTTTTGATCGCTTCGATTATCTTTGCGAGGGCGTTTACAAGCGCGTTCAATGTTGTTCTTCCCTTTCCTCTACAAGCTCCAAGATCATCCTGCGCAGTTCCGGCAGAATGTTGAATTCATCTACTTTTTTAATGATCTCCCCATGGGCAAACAAAAGCCCCTCGCCGCGTCCGCCAGCAATTCCGATATCTGCCTCACGCGCTTCGCCCGGCCCGTTGACCGCGCACCCCATGACCGCAATTTTCAGCGGAGCTTTGATATCCTGTGTAAACTTCTCAATGCTTCCGGCAATTTTTTCAATATCGATGGAACATCTTCCGCATGTCGGGCAGGAAATAATTTCTACGCCTGACTTGCGAAGCCCGCAGCTCTTTAATATATCATGCGCAGCGTAAATCTCCTGCACCGGATCTCCTGTAACGGATACCCGCAGAGTATCGCCGATCCCGTCAAGAAGCAAGGCTCCTATCGCAATAGCAGATTTGATTACGGCCATATGATAGGTGCCGGCTTCCGTCACTCCGAGATGCAACGGATAATCGATCTGCTTTGCGATCTTCCGGTAGGCTTCTACACAAACCGGAACATTCGAGGATTTGATAGACACAACAATGTCTTCAAATTTTGCCCGTTCTAAAATTCGTATGTTTTGTATGACGCTTGCGACCAAAGCATCAGAGGTGGGCCCGCCATATTTAGATAACACATCTTTTGCCAACGAACCTGCATTTGCTCCGACCCTGATCGGAATATGCGCTGCCTTTGCCGCCTCCACAACGGCTATGATCTTTTCCCGGTTCCCGATATTGCCGGGGTTGATGCGTATTTTATCTGCCCCGTTTTCAATTGCCGCAATGGCTGCCTGTGCATCAAAATGAATATCTGCGACCAACGGTATGGAGATCGCATCCTTGATTTTACGCAGAGCCGCTGCGCTCTCCACATCCGGAACTGCACACCGAACGATTTCACATCCTGCTTTTTCAAGAGAGGCGATCTGCGCTATCGTTTTTACAGCGTCTTTCGTATCTGTATTTGTCATAGATTGGACTGCGACCGGCATTCCTCCTCCAATCGCAGTATTCCCAATTTTTACCACCCGTGTCTTCATATCCCGCTCCTACAAAATCAGCCGTTGAATATCCTGAAAAACCAAAAAAATCGCTAATCCGAAAATCAATATCATTCCGCCAAGGTTTAGCGCTCCCTCCACTCTGGGCGAGGCTGGTCTTTTCCGGATCCCTTCAACTGCATATAGGACAATTTTACCGCCGTCGAGCGCCGGGATCGGAAGCAAATTAACAATAGCAAGATTAATGCTCAGCAGAGCTGTCAAATAGAGCACCGGTTCAAATCCAATCATTGCCGCCTGCCCCACGACAGTTGCTACACCGACGATCCCCGACATATTCTGGACTCCCTGCCCCATAAAAAACAACTGTCCTAATGCGGAAAGCATCTGCTGCGTAATTAAAAACAGCCATTTGAAGCTGAGGCCCACGGCTTCAAAAAAATTATAGCGCACCTCCTGCCAGCCATTTTCTCCCCCCATGGTAAAACCGGTCACCTTGCGCCCATCTACCGTTTCATCCTCATAAGGCACGCTAAACCGCAGCGTCTCGCCATCGCGCTGCACAACAAGCTCCAACGAGTCTCCCTGCGGCGCAGTCATGGCAGTCGTCAAATCGTTTGTAAAATCGATGCTGATACCGTCCATGCTTTTTATCACATCTCCTGCCTGAACCCCCGCTTCATATGCCGGAGAACCCGCGTCGACAGCAACCACTTTCGGTAAAACCGTTCCAACAGACATTAAATATACGGCAGCCAGCACAACGGCAAGGATAACGTTCATAAGAGGGCCGGCAATGATCACTAAAAAACGGCTTTTCAGAGAGGCAGCACGAAAATCCCCCGGTACCGGCTCGTGCTCCTCGTCATCCGCAAATTTGTTATAACCTCCTATGAAGAAGGGCCGAATCGAAAATTCCGTTTCCCCCCTATGCCATTTGATCAGCTTTGGCCCAAAGCCGATCGCAAATTCAGTTACCTTTATTCCACGCTTCTTCGCAACGATATAATGACCAAACTCATGCGCTACCACAAGGGCAGTAAGGACGAGCAGCGTTACGATAATACTAATTATGACCTGCAATCATTTACCTCCGGATATCCCAGACCTGAGCTCTCACATAATTTCTGACATCCTGTTCCAAATCCAGTATTTCGGCAACGTTCTGCGGTTTTTTCTCGCGAAACTCCTTCATGCTTTTTTGTATCAACCGCGCTATTTCTCCGAATTCAATTGATGCTGACAAATAGCAGGCGACCGCTTCTTCATTCGCCGTATTATAGACGGCAGTCGTGCCCTCCCTGATTGCATCAAACGCAAGTGCAAGACATGGGAACCGTTCTATATCGGGCTCTGAAAATTCCAAGCTTCCGATTTCATAGAAATTAAGCGGCTTTATACAAGGATTGGGTACCATTTCCGGAAACAGCATCGCCTTTTGGATCGGCATCCGCATGTCGACCGGCCCCATTTGGGCAGTTACTGAGGAATCCTCCCATTCCACCATGGAATGAACGATACTCTGCGGGTGTATCAATACCTTAATATGTTCGGGCGGAATATGGTACATAAAATGTGCCTCCATTACTTCAAGCCCTTTATTAGCAAGAGAAGCTGAATCGATCGTGATTTTTTGCCCCATATTCCATCTGGGATGCTTCAGCGCTTTTTCGAGCGGAGCATGTTCTATCTCTTCCTTGCTCCAATTCAGAAAAGGACCGCCAGAGGCGGTGACCCACAAATTTTCTACACCTTTCGTATCAAAATGGTGATTCAGGCATTGAAATAGTGCTGAGTGTTCGCTGTCGACCGGAAGTACCTTCGTGCCTGTCTCCTGAATCAGTTTCTGCGCGATATGCCCTCCGCACACCAAAGATTCCTTATTGGCAAGCGCCACTGTGATTTTATGCTTCAGGCACTCCTCAAACGCAGGAAGACCTGCGATCCCCAAAACAGACAACACCACCATATCCGGCTGGCCGCATGTACACGCCTTCTTCAGCGCATCCCGTCCCGATAGAATAACCGGGCGATAGTCCAGCAGCTTTTCTACTTGGTTCAGTTCAGTCTCTGCTCCCGTAAATGCAACATACTCCGGCCGCAACTCATTTGCTGCTTCCGCAAGAGCCTCAACATCTCTGTGCGCTGAAATACAGCCGACATGTATCTTGTCCGGATAGGCCTTCGCCACATCCACCGATTGTTTTCCGACCGAACCGGTCGCACCTAATATCGTTATGTTTCTCAATGCTGTCTCCTTGCAGTCATATCAATCCTGTTGTTGTCAAAATAAACACAACCGGAATGCAGAACAGGATACTATCCATCCTGTCCACTATACCACCATGACCGGGTAAAATCTTGCCAAAATCTTTAATATTCAATGAACGCTTTATGAACGATGCGCTGAGATCTCCAAATTGCGAAATCGTTCCCAATATTGCTCCTGATGCCATAAAATAAAGAATATCTTTTCCTCCCCAAAATAATACGGTGATCAGGAGCGCACCAACCGTTCCGCCGATTATGCCCGCTATACTGCCGGCTACCGTTTTTTTAGGACTGATTTGAGGACATAGTTTGCGCTTGCCCAGTGCCATACCAATGAAATAAGCGAATGTATCTGAAAACATGGCGGGAATCAAAACCATAAGAAATACAACGAGCATGCGGTAGTATTCCCCTATATTCGCAAGAATCAGCATATAAAACAACGCCATAAATAATTGGGGATATACAAACGTAAAAATCGTATTTGTCACACTGTCTGCCGTATGCTTCCGCGAAAACATAGCAATAATAAACGTCAGCATGATCAGTATAACAAATGCGGAAAGAGATAAGACCGGCATCCACGGGACATAATCCGCACCGTTTTGCAGTAAGAGAAAAAAGCCGACAAAAAAAGCTGCTAAAACGACTGCGAATAAATAAGAGGTGAAAATTACGACTCTCTTTCCGTTGCCGTTTAACGCCCGGACGATCTCAAACTGTGTGGTAAGGGCCAGTACCGCCGCAAGGATCACCAATATCCAGCTTTGGAAGATCGCGGCGAGTGCTACGATGACCACAATCGGAATCGATACTAAAATTCTTTTCAGCATAGTTGCTCCTTAAAGGCCGCCATAACGGCGCTGTCTGTTTTGATATTCAATAAGAGCCTTTTCATATTCCGCTTCATCGAAATCCGGCCAAAACACTGGTGTGAAATAAAATTCCGCATAGGCAAGCTGATAAAGCAAATAATTGGAAAGCCGTTCCTCACCGCTTGTGCGTATCATAAAATCAGGGTCAGGCTGTCCGCAAGTGTCCAGATGTTCAGAGATCATTTGCTCTGTGATCTCTTCAGGGGCGATCTCCCCGTTCCTTACTTTATCTGCGATTTTGATCACAGCGTTTTTGATCTCGGAACGCGAACCATAATTAAGCGCAATATTAAGCGTTAATCCCGTGTTGTTTTTCGTTTTTTCCTTTGCATTCTCAAGCACATCGATCACAGCCTGCGGCAAGCGGCTGATATCCCCTATCGTACGGAATATTACGCCTCGCTCATGCATTTCGTCGAGTTCTTTTTGTAAAAATTCAATCAACAGATTCATCAACGCCCCTACTTCTTCTTTCGGCCGTTTCCAGTTCTCTGTTGAAAAAGCGTATAGGGTCAAGTGCTTGATACCGATATCGCTGCTCATGCGAATGATCGTTTTCACCTTATACATCCCCGCCCGATGACCTGCTGCGCGGGGCAGGAAACGTTTTTTCGCCCACCGGCCGTTTCCGTCCATAATGATCGCCACATGCGCAGGCAGATTGCCGAGGTCAAGCTCCGACAATTCTGCAGAGCGCTTTCTTGAAAAGAATCCCATTTACTGCTCCCTTAAAAAGTGCGTCTCAAGGCATCAGCCCTGAGACGTCCTAACATTCGTTATAAATTCGCCGACCACAAGTTCATAGATCCCATTACGGAAACGCATCCGCAGGACCCGTATTGAATCGGCATCTGTATAGGGTCTATAGGATACATAACGGACAATACTGTAAGGCTGCTTATCCCGTTTCAATATCCTCTCGGCCTCTTTCAGCTCTACCCCCAAAAAATCATATTTCAAGAATTTCTTTTTCCTTTGCAGCAAGAATCTCTTCCGCTTCTTTCGTCTTTTTGTCTGTCAGCGTTTGAATCTCTTTTTCCAATATCTCATAATCGTCTTCTGTAATGATGCTTGCTTTTTTATCTTTCTTAAACACTTCGTTCGCGTCACGGCGAATGGCGCGTATCGCAACTTTTGCTTCCTCGGTCTTTTTCTTAGCCAGCTTTACAAGCTCCTGTCTTTTTTCTCCTGTAATTTCAGGGAAAGCGAGGCGAATCATCTTCCCGTCATTGGCCGGATTGATGCCAAGGTCCGATGCTTGGATCGCTTTCTCTACTTCATGCAATATACTCGCATCCCACAATGAAATCGTAAGGAGCCGCGGTTCGGGTGCCGCAATGTTGCCGACCTGATTGATCGGCGTAGGCGTACCGTAATAATCCACCATAATTCCATCTAAAAGCTGTGCATTTGCGCGTCCTGCCCGGATGCTGACGAGCTCTTTTCTCAGAACGCCCAATGTTTTATCCATTTTGGTTGCGGCAGTTTCAAGTGCCTCATGTTTAATCTGCATATTCACCCGTTCCTTTCATCATTCCAAATCATAAAAAGGTGTTTTGTATTTAATACTATTGTACCGTAATGCGTTTTAAAACTCAATCCTAACTTATAGGATTTTACCGCTCCTAACGAATCATCGTTCCAATCTCTTCTCCGAAAACAACACGCCTGATACTATCCTTTTCGTTCACGCCAAATACATTGATCGGAATATGATTATCCATACATAAGGTAATCGCAGTATTATCCATCACGCTGAGTCCCCTATTGATCACATCCATATAACTGATCGAATCGAAACGTACCGCGCCCGGATTTTCTTTCGGGTCACTGTCATATACCGCGTCTACATTTTTGGCCAGCATGATCAGATCCACTTCCATTTCTGCCGCGCGCAGTGCAGCCGCTGTATCTGTGGAAAAATATGGATTTCCTGTTCCGCATGCAAAAATCACGACCCGGCCTTTTTCCAGATGCTTTACTGCTTTCCGCCGGATGTATGGTTCTGCGATCTGCCGCATCTCTATCGCTGTCTGCACACGCGTCTGCAGCCCCTTTTCCTCCAGGGAATCCTGAAGAGCAAGCGCGTTGATGACCGTTGCAAGCATACCCATATAATCTGCCGTCGTACGATCCATGTGCTTACCTACGCGGGCGCCTCTCCAAATATTGCCCCCTCCGACGATAATACCGATCTCTACTCCCTGTGCGGCAATATCAATAATTTGTTCTGTCACATTATCTATAATATCAAAATCCAATGGTTTATTATTTGGTGAGCAGAGCGCTTCACCGCTTATTTTCATAATCACTCGTTTATATTTAGGTTCTGTCATCTGTCTTCCCTCCATTTTTATCTCACATCCCTCCGGTATTGGCGGCGAGCATGTTCATCCTTATATATAAATTTACACATAAAAAGAGAAACACAATTGTGTTTCTTTTATGCTCTAACTGCTATCAGAAGAATATCAAGCCCGTTAGCGGCCGCATCCATAAATGCAAATGATTTTTCCGAAAATATTTCTATCATTATTTTCTCCAAAATGGCTCAATAGACTTCTGGATAATATGCTTTGCCTTTATATTGATTATATCAAAAGAACCATCGCTCGGCAATATAAAATGGCTGCTTTTCCCGCTGATTGGTTTTATAGATTGACAGACAGGAATAGCAGATTCCCTTTTTCTGTGCCGATCAATTTTTGCAGTTCATTTAAGTTGCAATAATAGTGCTGTTCAAGTACATCAAAAAAAGGAGACTCCGTACAAGGCAGAGAAAGGATTTCCTGTTTTGGGGAAATTCCCTTCTCAAAGCAGCGGCGCATAGTATGTGAAAACTGCAGGACTGCTCCACGTTTTTCCTCCGCTAACTCTCCACGTTGTATAAATACGATCATCTGCTCCGCTTCCGCAAGCATACGCCACATGAGAAGCGTCATGCTACGTATTGCCCTTTGCTCCTCCTTTTTACAATTCTTATCCGCATATTTTCGTATCTCATCTTGCAACAGATGAAAATGCACCAGAGAATCGCTCAGCACCAGAGAATCTATGGAATGTAATAAACTTGTTTCCAGCATACTCATATAGGAATCCTGTATGCGGAACAATTCCCGTATGTTGAATTTGAATTGCCCTTTTGCACTTGTCGGAAAGAAAAAACGGTTAATGAAAAATACAAGGCCTATCGCCAATCCAAGGTAGAGCAATCTAAATTCAACCGCCGCTGTGCTTCCAATAGATAAGGAAGCAAGTGAAAGTGCAAAACTTGTCGAAAAAATTGGCTGTACCCATTTCCCCGGAGTAGAACAATACATTAAGGTTATCATAACGGTGGCAAAAATAAGATGTCCCGTAATCCCTGAAAACAGCATAAGTGCGAAATAGGACAGCAGACAGCCAATACTGCTTCCAAACAATCTTGTTTTGATACGGTAGGCACTTTCTTCATACATTGGCTGCAACAATAAAAATGCATTCAGCGGAAGTCAATAGGAGTGCTCGCTGTTTGTAAGTCTTACGACTAAAAAGCTGATAACTGCCGTCATTGATAAGCGCAGGGCAAATCTTACTTCAAATTGATTCAGCCGCATACTGGCCCGGAGACCGCTGATAGGCCGTAAATTCACCGGGAGCTTCCATTGAGGGTGCGGCTTATTTTCCACCTCAGTCATCCCCTTCAGCGCCATGATCAAGAGTCGGAGAAAGTTCCTTAGAAATGTAGCAAACCGTTCCGTCAATCCGCTCGTTTCTTTCATTAGACTTTCAGCCTCTTTAATTATTTCGCTGTTGTCAGCAGTATTCATTGTATCATTTACTTTATTTAGAAAAATACCCAGCCTATAAAATATCTTTCGATTATTTTCCGTATTTTCATCTATACTTTCCCCGAAATCCAGAATATAGTATGCCGCGCGCTGAAACATCAGGGCAAACATATAATGGATCTCTCCTTCATATCGGGTCAGATAGATGAGATCTCTGTTGCTGTATACTCTACGGTGTAACGTAGCCTGTATTTGAAGAATATTTTCCTGTAAACCATGCGGCTCTGCATTCCCCCCCGACATTTCACAAAAATCTTGAGACAGAAGCATAATCCCTTTTTTGACCGCCGTATAATCGGTAGTTTTTTTATGGAATGCCGAATAAAGCAATAGACCTACTACAAGGCAGCCGCTTGCCAGTGCCATAATACCGAGCAAAGAAAGTATTCCATCCCATCCTACCGGCCGCAGCTGCAAAAAAATAAATGTCATGGCGCTCACAAAATAGCCCTTTTGATTAAATTGAGATGACTGCAAATAAATCAATACGAAGGGAACAATTCCATTCAGAATAACACACAGTGGTATATTCAACGTCGCTAAAAATGCAAGAACACAAATGATTATTTGAGAGCAAAGCAACAAAAAGATGCCCGGCAGATCCATTTTTTTCTTAAAATTCACTTTGAATGCAGTCGTGGTGATAGAAACGATCAGCGCGTAATTCGTTCCTACAGAAAAAACGACCGTGTAAAATAACAGCAGGAAGAATACTATTACCGGCAAAGCGTCCAGAAAACGTTTGCGAAACTCCATGCTCATATTTCTAAAAGCGGAAGCTGCAGATATAGTTGTTCCCCTCCTATCTTAAAAAATCTATATAACATAACAAAAAATGCGTCAGACACATTTCTTTTCAGGCGCTTTTGCTTCTGTACTGGCTCTGTCCATTTTCTTTATTAAATCACATAAACTGTCGAGACAGCATTCAAGCTAACATAAAATTTCTATGTCCGAATTATTTATAATAAACCATACGCTATTATTTAGCAAACAGAAAAGCCGCCAGCGGCAGCTTCTCTATCCGTTTCTTGATATCTTTTAAATGCGACCATTATATGCCAGGATATATGCTATGATGATTTAATTTTCCGGTTGTCAGCATATTGATCGCGATTCCCGCTCCCAGTCATTTGGGATAGATCTGTATCTTGAATAGAAATAAAGCACCACCTGTTTCCTCTTGTATCCCTTTTGGTCAATTACTTTGCATTTTGGGAAAGAGCCCGCCAGAAAACGCAATCGCATTTATGCCCTTGACGAGAACGGTATTATCAATCCATGGAAAATAGAAGTTTAGAATATTTCCGTTTTCTGCTTTCAAGCTTCCAAAATCTTATTTTACCAATGGCAAGGATATCAATATTGTTGCCGACACGCACCACTGAACAATACTTCTGGTCGTTTTGTGCATTAAATCGCTAATTTGATTATCTCGCTTCAGGCATAACAAATTGATTTCCGGTGTCATAATAGCTTTACCTTGGAATCAGAAGTCCGCTCACTTATAATGCGGGCTATCTGTTTGTTATACCGTTGGTTGATAGATTTCACAATGCTCCCTTGAACAGGAGGCATGGTTTGCCCACATTGTTCGTAATAGCTACGGAATTGTCTGCACCCATATCAAAATAGCACAGGTTCGAGATGTCTCTTGCTGTAGTATGGCGCGGGGTGCTAATCTGTTATTTGTTCCATTGTACTGGAAATAAGAATACTATCATCTATCCAATACGGCTGGTTTATATACTCCCGCACACTACGCAAACAAAGGTTCAGCCTGCCTAACATCCGGCGGCGGTATCGGATAAACGGTCAATTACACACAGCGGCAACAGCTTTCCATTACCTTTATCGGTATTCCACCTACATATAAAAATCCGCCTTTTTGCGGTAGCCTCGCTGGTTACACTTTATAATTTATCTGGCAATTTTTTTAATAGAATCCCGCAGCGCAAGTTCCGTATTAATCACATACGGCACAGGAGGAATCGCGTCCCTGCCCTCGCGTATCATACGCAATATACGCATTGCCGCTTCAATACCCAGCATCTTTTTGGGGTGTTTGGCTGAAATGATCCCCAGATTACTAGACGCTGCGCCATCGTCGAAGCTGACCATCGAAACATTCCTTGGGATGCTGATTCCATTTTGCACGTAAAACCTGTTGATCTCCAACGCAATCAAGTCGTTATAAGCGATCATCGCCGTATAATAATCGAGCGTGTCAAGAATGGCCTTGATACTGATTTCCAACAGGATATTATTATCATAATTAGAATAAAACCAGCCAATTAGTTCCTCGCGTACGGGAATGCCCGCTTCACCAAGTGCCTGTACGTATCCCAAGTAACGCCTGTGTCCCTGCAAATCGTCTCCCTTGAAAATTCCCGCAATATCGGTATGTCCTGCTTCAATGAGCATTTGCGTCATTTTTTTGGATGCTCCAATGTCGTCCATCAGAATACTCGGACATTTCACGTCACTGTAATAATTATGGATAAACAGGAAAGGAACTTCCTTTTCTTCCAGCTTGCGGTAATATTCGATATTCGGATTGGGTAGCGCAGAGCGTGTTCCCTCGATGATCAGCCCCGCAACATCCGAATGATACATACGCTCCAGAAAACCGCGTTCCTGCTCAATCCTGTTTTCAGAAATGCAAAGGTCGATTTCGTATCCCTCGAGCTTTAATACCGTTTCGATCTCCTTGAAAATATGCTTGAATATATATTCGTTTAAATAACTAATCAAGATCCCGACTGTTTTGGACGTAGCAGCCGCGAATGTTTTGTTGACGTACATCCCGCTTCCGCGTACCTTTTTAACTACACCCTCCTCGCTCAATTGCGCCATTGCATTCCTCACCGTCTGCCTGCTGATCCCGAATTTCCGACACAACAAATTCTCGGACGGCAATTTATCTCCTTGCCGGAAGGTTTTGTTTTTGATATTATCCACGATCCATTGTTTGAGGATAATATACTTAAAATTAAAATTTTTACTGCTGTCGTCCATACCGTTCTTAGGGCCTCCGGCCTTAAAATTTTCTTCACTGCAAGCAATGAATGAGTTTTCTGTCTAAAATTTCCAGTACGCGCTGCGCGGTTCTCTCATCGATCACCAGATAATTAAGCAATCCGGTATTAAGTACGCCGATGGCGGAAAGCGCCCTGTATTCTCCAGCAATAATCCCCATTACCTTACCCGCCTTTTTCAGATATTCCTCACCGATACCGATGATACGGCTGTTATAATCATTATTGACGAATTCGCCCTTGATATTAATACGGAAAGCGCAAATATCGCCTACCGGCTTCCCATAATTCTCATTAATCATATCAATCATGCGGTCCAATGGAACTTGCATATTATTTTCGTAATAGTTCGGCGGCGCACCTGCCGATATTACGGCAAAATCGATATTCGCCCATTTTTCCACGATAGACTGCATATATACGCTCTGCATGTAAAGCGCGCGGTCCGCAATCGTCTCTACAATTGCGGGTGCATAGATAAATGACGGCGTGCCATGCAGCTTTTCCGCGAACATACGCACCGTTTCGTTGAGCTGATATTCCATACCTACACGGTTAGAGCCACCTAAAAGCGGCACTACGTTCACATCGTAGATATCTTTACTGATTGGAAAGGATTGCATAAATTCATAGCACATCCGTCCCCATGCAATACCAAGGGCGGAATGACTTTTGAGTATCTTAGACGCGAGCAACCCGCCTTGCGAGGAAACGATTCGGATGAGCATTTCCTCACTGGTCACGTTGGTCGGTATGACACGGCAGTCATCAAGGTGAAAGCGGTCCTTAAAGATGCCCGAAAGCGAATCGTTGTTGGCGTATGGGTCCTTGATATTGATTTCAATGATCCCATTCTCCATCGCTTCCGAAAGCATCATCGACACGCCGGAACGCGAAATTCCTAACTTTTTAGCAATTTCCGCCTGCGTCATCTTTTCCGTATAATACATTTTGGCGCACTGCACCATGATCTGGATGTCGTTCTTACCGTCCACTTACGTTCTCACCGCCCTATTGCTCCTGCGTCAAACACATACGGACCAATAACCGTCCAGTGTATCGACCAGCTTTTTGAATTTTTTATATTTACGGGCATAAATTTCCACGTTCATATGGTTGGGTTCACAAGTATAGTCGGCGTGGTAGCATGTCTGTGCCGCCTGTTTCATATCTGCAAACTGCCCATCCGCAACCGCCGCGCACATCGCCGCGCCCAACGTTCCCAACTCTCCCGCCCTGCAAACCTCGATGGGCATATCCAACACATCCGCGAACATCTGTACCCATACTCTGGAGTTGGATGGGCCACCCGATATACGCGCGACCTTTACGCCATCTTTCTTGTAGCCCATCAGCTTTTCCACGTGGTAACAAGTGGAAAAAACCACACCCTCATAAATAGCGCGCAGCATGCTTGCCTTATCGTCCATACATGTAAGGCCTATAAAGCACGCCTTTGCCTTGGGGTTTGCGTTCGTTCCATATAAATACGGCAAAAATACCACGTCGCAATCTTCCGGCTGCTTGGAATCCACCATCTCATTGCACAGCTCGTAATATTCCTTGCTGCTTTTATTTTCATCCTTGAGTATTTTCTGGATGAACCATTCCAAGTTGCTAGCGGACGTCATGCTACCTTCCATTATATTATAATATCCGTCAACCGTATAGATAGAAGACATAAATAAATCCTTGTCCTCAACTGGTTGTTTATCCACATAACAGGTGATCGCCCATGTTCCGCCAACAATACTGAGCACCGTTTCGTCGACGATACCTGTGGCAATCGGGCAAGCGGTAAAGTCGACCAATCCTCCCGCGACAATTGTTCCCGGTTCAAGACCTGTCTCCCGCGCCACCTGCCCCGTGATCTTGCCGCAAACATCTGTCGAACGCCGCAGTGGCGGCAGTAGCCGCATGCAGTCTTCTACACCCAGGGCCGTGAGCACTTCACGTGAATACTCACCCTTTTCAAGGTCCATGGCGCTGATGGACGACATATTGGAAATCTCTCCCCAAGCCTCGCCCGTCAGAAAATAACGGATCACGTCGCTGCAGCTAAACGCATACCGCGACCGCTTTATGACCTCCGGTCTGTTTACCGAAAACCATTTCAGAAGCGGAACGATCTGACCTGCCCATAACGATTGTTTTGTTTTAGGCAGGATTTTATCAAACGTTCCGTCATCCAGCCATGCTTCCACCAAATCCGCAGCACGCATATCTGTTGAGATGATGCCATTATAAGACGGCTTACCATCCTTGCCGATCAGGTATAACCCGTTGCCGTGCCCCGTTACCGAAACGCCGCCGATTTCCCGTGGTTCTACGCCGCTTTTCCTGATGACTTCACGAATACACTGCACGTTTGCCTGATACAGCAGGTTTGTATCGCGCTCCACATAACCGGCCTGTGGCAATATTTGCGGCACGATTGCCGTCGCCACTGCGCGTTCGGTTCCTGCACAATCAAATAGACCCGCCTTGGACACGCTGCCGCCGTTATCCAGCCCGATGTAATATTTTCCCGCCATATCTTCTTCCGCCTTCCTTCCTATCGTTTCCCATACGCCATCTCGATTTTCTCTTCCAAAAACTGCCGTGCAGTCCGCACATACCGGACGGACTCTTCCGTTTGGTCCGACCACATTTCCATGACGAATAATCCGGCGTATTCTTTTTCTTTTAGGAACGTAAAGAATGTGTCGAAATCCACAATTCCGGTGCCGTACGGCGTATCGCGAATGACGTTTAATTTTCCGTCCTTCACATGCCATGCGATCGTATCCGTGTATGCGCAGCCGATATCCTCATATAAATCCTGCATGCTCATGCCACAGGCGGTAAGATTCGCAATGTCCGCGTATATCTTAAGCCACGGAGAATCCACCTCATCGACATAGGTCTTGATTTTGCTGAGCGTATTCATAAAATCGGTGTCCACGTTTTCAATCGCCAACGTCACCGCACGCTGCGCAGCATATTCCGTCGCGCTGCGCAGCGCGTCCAAAAATCGCCGTTCTGTTTCCTTGCTTCGCGGGCCGTAATATTCGTCATAACCCGCAAGCTGCACAATACGTACGCCCGCCGCAACTGCAAAATCCACCGCCTCGCGTATCAAAGCAAGTCCTGTATTGCGCGTACCATCGTCCATGCTGCCGATTGGAAAACGCCGGTTGCCGCTCAGGCACATCGTCAGCAAGGGAAAATCCTCTTCCAGCAGCGCTTCCCTAATTTCTATGCCTTGCGGGTTGCCCGACCGGACCCGCGCTATCTTTTCATCCGTTTCATCGATGCTGATCTCGATAAAATCGTATCCAGCTGCTTTTGCCTCTTTTATTTTCTGTTTCCATCCGAAGCTTTTGGGCAAAGCTTTTTCGTAAAGCCCTACCTTACAGTCTTTTAAGCCCATGCCTTTCCCCTTATTGTCCGTACCTGCTGAACATTTCCACCGCGAGCCTATCTTCTTCTTCCGTCATGACCGCCGGATCGCCCGCTGCCTTGGCAGCCAGATAACTGCGCGCAACGTCTTCCGTATATACCGCCGCATAGAGTGCCTCTTTCAGGTTACCGCCAATAGTAACTACGCCGTGGTGGCGCAGGATGACGGCGCGTTTTCCTTTGGAATAGTCCACAGTCAGTATCCCCATCTCAAGGCTGCCCGGCGTGCTGTACGGTGCGACATATACTTCCCCCAACGCCACGTTGGAAAGCGTGGTGCAACAGGCCGGCAGCTTGTCGCTGATCAGGCCTACTGCCGTCGCGTAGGGCTGATGCGTGTGGATGATTGCATTCACTTCCGGCATATGCTCATAAATATATTGCAGGGCAACCGTATCTACCGACGGCTTGCGCGTGCCCTCAATGATTTCACCCTCTTTGTTATAAACAATCAAATCGTCCGGCACCATGCCCACATAACTCATACCGGATGGCGTGACAATGATGTCACCGTTTTCTTTTCTGACACTCACATTGCCGCCCGAAAGCGTAATCAGCCTGTTGTCTTTCATTTCGAGCGCCGCCGCTATGACTGCCTTTTTGTCTTCCTCATACATTGTTTTATCCTCCGTTTATTTAAAATGAATTTTGGTACCGTTTTCAGCCGCCGACTATACATGTAAGGTCAGCGCGTTCAATCAGAGATTTCAAATTTTCCATATCTTCGTTTTGCAGTTGCTTCTTATCTTCCATTACATAGCCAAGGCCCAGTGCGCGGTGCTTATGCCTGCCAAACTGATGGAAAGGGAGCAGGTCAATACGCTGTACGTCAAATTCTTTCGCCCAAATGACAACAGACATCACATGGGATTTCGTATCATTGAAGCCCGGGATGATCGGGCATCTGAAAATCACATTTTTATCTTTCTGCCTTAGTTTGCGGATATTGTTTCTTAAAACACCAATATAATCGTCGCTTCCGTTCGGCATGATAACTACTGTCTTCTGCGGATCCGTAGTCTTAATATCCAACAGGATTTCATCTGCGTTTTCCAGCCCCATCCACATCTTATCCCAACTCACAATGCCGCATGTTTCTACCGCTACACTCAGATATTCGCTCCTGCATGCCGCAATCAGCTCCTGCACAAATTCCGCCTGCAAAAGCGGCTCCCCGCCGGTGACCGTTACGCCGCCGCCCGAACGCGCGTAATATATTTCATCTTCCATGACCTCGCGTATAACTTCCGCTACCGTCATATCTTCACCATAGATCTGACGCGCAGACGTAGGGCACATTTCCACACATTTACCACAGAAATTACAGAGCGTAGTGTTGGTACGTATTCTATTTTCAATATGGTATATCGCCTTTTGCGGGCATAGATTCTCGCAGCGCAGGCAAGCAGTGCACAGATTATCGAATACTACGATTTCATTGCCCGTTTTCTGGGATTCCGGATTACTGCACCACGGACACTGCAGATGGCATCCTTTCAGGAAAACGGCCGTACGGATTCCTTCGCCGTCATGGATATGGAATTTTTCTATATTAAATACTTTTCCCGTTCTCTCCATTCTATTTCTCCTTTTTTCTGAAAATATCTGAAGTGTATCGTTTCGGGCGCCGTGTAAAAAATGATAGTGTGGATTCCAATATTTATGACACTTGTCAAATCATATGTTAGAGTACTCAAAACGGAAACTCAAGACTAAATTCCGATTCAAATACAACATATTTTACGGGTATAACAACTTGGAAAACATATGTCAGAAATGTTGTTATAAATTCTGCCCACCTAAGTAGAAAGTTGTTATAAAATGGCTTAAAACAGGCTTTTTGCCGTTTACAACCCGACGTATTGCACCTATAATCAACACAAGAAGACATCTATCGTTTCCCACATGTAAGTTTCCAATACCGCCGGATTTTGGCCGGGCGATTCATAAATGTTATTTTTCAGAAAAGGAGAATTTTGTCATGAAATATGTCGACGAAGTTACGAAACGATATAAGGACACCAATGCTTCGATTCTCGGCAAGACTGTTTACCGCAGCAAGAGAATCGAGGACCTGCGCAACCTTTTGCTTGCTTCCGCTCCCACTATTTGTTCCCAGCGCGCGGTAGCCGTTACCAAGGCGTATCAAGAATTCGAAGGGGAAAATATTTATATCTTGCGTGCCAAGGCGCTCAAAAAAGTATTGGAAGAAATGAGTATTTTTATTTTGGATGGTGAGCTTCTGGTTGGCAACCAGGCATCCACACCCCGCAGCGCACCCGTCTTTCCCGAATTTTCCATTAATTGGATCATCGACGAGCTTGACGGCAAGCCCATGCGTCCCGACCAACGTCAGGGCGACCGCTTTATCATCAGCGAAGAACACGAAAAAAACATACGTGAACTGGCTCCTTTCTGGAAAGGCAAAACGCATGCCGAGCATTGCGAGAAGCTACTTACGGACGATATTCGCAATACAGGCGCCATCGGCGCGGTCGATTCCTACTGGCTGATGAACGGCGCGGACGGTCACCTGACGGTGGACTTAAAGCGTGTCGCTTACGAGGGTCTGATTTCCTTTAAAAAACAAGCTCTCTCCAAAATTGATTCACTTGATCTTTCCGTGCCGGACGATATGACGCAACTGCCGTTTTTGCAATCCTGCGTCATCCTGTGCGATGCCATCACCGCCTTTGCGCACCGCTACGCCACGCTTGCAAAAGAGATGGGTGAAAAAGAAAATGACCCGCAGCGTAAGGCGGAACTTTATAAGATTTCCGAAATCTGCAACCGCGTGCCTGAATACCCCGCGCGTACTTTCCATGAAGCGCTGCAGGCGTACTGGTTCATCAATCTGGTTATCCAAATTGAAAACAACGGACATTCCTATTCGCTCGGCCGCATGGATACTAATCTGTATCCCTTTTATAAGAACGACCTTGAATCCGGCGAACTGGAATCCGCTGACGACGCGGTGGAGCTTTTGAGCTGCTTGTTTTTGAAACTATTCCAATTGAACAAGATTTTTACCTTTGACAATCAGAAATCGTTTTCTGGTTATCAGCTTTTCCAGAACATTACCATCGGCGGACAGGACAAAAACGGCCACGATGCCACCAACGAGCTTTCCTACCTTGTGTTGGAAACACAAGCCGCTATCCGTTTACATACGCCCTCCGTGTCCGCGCGTTACCACGACCGTGTCTCCAACAAGTTTATCCATGCGTGTCTTGACTGTATCCGCCTTGGCGGCGGACAACCCGCGTTTTACAGCGACGAAATCTATATTCCAGCGCTTGTCAACCGTGGTATGTCCGTGGAAGACGCGACTGAATATTCCGTAGTCGGCTGTGTGGAAGCCGTGTGCGAAGGCAAATGCGGACACCGTCCCAACGGTTCCGGTCTGATCAATTTGGGCAAGATTGTCGAGGTCGCGTTAAACAACGGCGTCGATCCGAGGACGGGCATCTGCCCCCACGCCGGCAACGGTGACCTGACAACGTTCAAAACCTTCGATGAGGTATTTGAGGCAATCAAGCAATTCAGCGCATGGTATATCCGCGAGCAGGTCATCTGGGACAACATCATTGATAAATGCACCGAGCAGTATATCGGCGATCCGCTCGTTTCCATGCTTATTGAGGATTGTATCGGCCGTGGGCGCGGCCTTAAAGAAGGCGGCATGTATTACGATTATGCCGGGCCGGAATTCATCGGCACCGCCAACGTGGGTAACTGCCTCGCCGCCATCAAAAAAGTCGTTTTTGAGGACAAAACGCTGACGGCTGCACAGGTTATGCATGCTCTCCATACGAATTTCAAGGATATGGAAACCTCGCCTACCGGTGCTGAGATTCAGCAAATCCTTGTAAGTGCCCCTAAATTTGGTAACGATGACGATTACGTGGATGAGCTGACTGTCGAATATTTCCGCTTCATCTGCGAAGAAATCGTAAAATACAAGACGACTCGTTATGGTCGTGGCCCTATCGGCGCCATGTGGCAGCCGTCCACCAGTACCATTTCCGCCAACGTACCGTTTGGGGCGATGGTAGGCGCGACGCCTGACGGACGTGTCGCGGGAGAGCCCCTTGCAGACACTACCGCTCCTATGCATGGCACAGATACGCACGGGCCCACGGCTTCTCTAAAGTCGGTCAGCAAACTGCCTACCGTGCTTGTATCGGGTGGTGCACTGCTTAATCTGAAGCTAAGTCCCGCGTCTGTGGATACACAAGCGGGACGGCAAAAGTTTATATCGCTGGTACGCACTTTCCTCGGCGATCTAAAAGGAATGCACATCCAGTTTAATATAGTCAACGCGGATATACTGAAAGAGGCTCAAAAAGAGCCGCAGAAGTATAAAGACCTGATGGTCCGCGTGGCAGGCTACAGTGCGCTCTTCGCGCCGCTTGACCGTGACCTGCAAAATGACATAATCGCAAGGACCGAGCATGTTTTATAGAGACAAACTATCACATAAAAACCCCTTTTCACGAAAGGGGTTTTTATGTTTCTTCCGCTTTTGAATCCAACGTACAAACAGCATATAATAGAAGCTTTTTGCAACGAAAAGCTGGGGATTATTTATTATATGGCAAACGATACGATCCGCAGACCTTAAAGAGGACCTACGATGTAATTTGTGGAATTTTCAAGGATTTCAAGATAACTATGACTTTTCCCCATGCTCCGCTATAAAATCATCGATTCCTTGATTCCCGCTTTTTGCGTTGACGAGCGAAACAATAATTGAAGAAACAAAAAGAGGATGCTTAAATCATCCTCTTTTATCTTTATGCTACTTCAGTTTCATTTGCCACAACATGTCCAAAAGCGCAAGATCCCGTTTTAAAATTATTCATATCGATGTCCTTACCGATGTGGACAGGTCCAATACCTGCCATTTCTGCATAATCACACATGTGCTGCGCGTTAAGCGCATAACTGAGTACCGAATGGTGCGCACCATCCGCGAGTATCTATGCTTTTGCGGACGTACGCAGATTCGGCATCTTTCCGATAGGCTTTACACACTCAACGTCGGCCACGGTCAGCCGCATTCTGCCTCCCATATCGACGAGCGATACAGTAATATCGCTTTTCCGGCGGCGGATTCGAAAATCATCCTTGCCGGCGCTTCACGGTCGCCGTGCGCGCTCTGGTTTAGATTCATGAAATCCATATCGATCTCATTTAAGGGAATCGTCCGGTTATACTGCTTGCCCGAATGCTTTCATAAGTTTACTCTTGTTTCTGTCCATAATAAGCGTGCTTTCCATGCTTGCGCAAATAGTGCTTATCCAGGAGTTCCTGCGGAATCGCTTTCATTGCGCAGGCCGTCGCAGCTTCGCCTACAAACGCCATCATTGCCACTTCGTCTAACACGACCGCCTTTTCCACGGATTTCGTCGCGTTTTCCGCCCATACGAACGGCCCATGACTTCTCACAAGCACCGCGTTCATCAAATCAGGATCCAACTCTTCAAAGGTTTCAACAATCACTTTGCCTGTGTTCCATTCATACTCGCCTCTAATCTCTTCCATGGTCAGCGCGCGCGTGCACGGAACCTCACCGTACAGGTAGTCCGCGTGCGTTGTTCCATAAGCTGGAAGCCCTCTACCTGTCTGAGCCCACGCGGTTGCCCAACGCGAGTGCGTGTGCGTAATGCCGCCGATATTTTTGAAATGTCTGTACAGCACGAGATGCGTATCCGTATCCGAAGACGGATTTAAATCTCCTTCCACCACCTTACCCTCAAGGTCCACTACCACCATGTCTTCCGGACGCAGCTTTTCATATTCCACGCCGGACGGTTTGATGACAAAGAGTCCCTTTTCACGGTCAATACCGGACACGTTTCCCCATGTAAACGTAATCAGCCCGTATTTCGGAAGGAGCATGTTTGCTTCATATACTTTCTGTTTTAATTGTTCAAGCATTCTGAACGCCTTTCTTGATTTCCTTTAAGCGTTTCATCACGTCGTTGCCGCCCGTACCAAAATAATCATGCAGCGTGCTGTATTCCGCATACAATTTATCATACACCTTTGCATTTTCTTCATTGGGCAAGTACGTGATATTTTTTAATTTTCCCATCATGCGGGCCGCATCATACACACTGTCGTACCCGCCATTTTTCTTTCCTGCCGCAACCGCGCCAAAAATCGCCGCCCCCAACGCCGGACCTTGCGCGCTTCCCGAAATTTTGATTGGCTTTCGGATGATGTCCGCATAAATCTGCATAACAAACGCGCTCTTTTCCGCAATCCCGCCGGATGCATAAAACTCATCGACCGGTACGCCGTTCTCTTCAAAATTCTCAATGATTTTTCGCGTTCCGTATGCCGTCGCTTCCACAAGCGCGCGATACATCTCTTCCGGCCTCGTGGTTAGAGTCATCCCGAGCATCATGCCCGTCAAGTCTACATCTACCAGTACGCTACGGTTTCCATTCCACCAATCGAGCGCCAAAAGGCCGCTTTCTCCCGGCTTTTGCTCACTCGCCTTTTCCTGCAGGTATACATGAATATCCATACCATGCGCCTTTGCCTCTTCAAAATACCGTGGTGGCACACAGTTATTCACTAACCATGCAAAATGGTCTCCCACGCATGACTGCCCCGCTTCATAGCCGACGAGCCCCGGCATCACGCCGTCCTCTACATAACCGCAGATCCCCGGCACACTACATTCCTTTTCGCACATCAGGATGTGACATGTCGAGGTGCCCATGATTGCGAGCATTTTACCCGGGCCGTCGATGCCTACCGCAGGCACACATACATGCGCGTCCACGTTCCCAACCGCAACGGGCGTACCTACGGCAAGACCTGTCTTTGCCGCCATTTCCGGCGTGATTCCTCCCGCGCAGCTCCCCAATGGCAATATCTCCCCTCCCAGCTTTTCTTCCACCACGTTTTCAAGCCTCGGGTCGAGGGCCGCGAAAAATTCTTTGGACGGATAGCCGTCCTGCTTATGCCAAATCGCCTTGTACCCGGCGCAGCATGAGTTGCGTGTTTCCTTACCGGTGAGCTGCCACACGATCCAGTCCGCCGCTTCTATGAAGCAGTCCATTTCCTCGTATACCTCTGGTGCGTCGGTAAGGATTTGCCAGATTTTCGGCACTAGCCATTCCGAGGATATTTTGTTTCCATAGCGCGCCAGCCATTTTTCCCCGCGTGCAGCCGCTGTTTCATTCAGCTTGTTTGCCTTATCCTGCGCCGCATGATGTTTCCATAGCTTGACGTATGCGTGCGGATTGTCTCTAAATCCCGGGAGAAAGCAGACAGGTGTTCCGTCTGCCTTGACCGGCATCACCGTGCAGGCCGTAAAGTCCACGCCCACTCCGATAATATCATCCGGCGAAACGCCGCTTTCGCGAATCACCGCCGATATCGTCTTTTCAATCACATCCAAATAGTCCCGCGGATGCTCCAGAGCAAAATCCACGCCCAACCTTTTCCCGCTGGGAAGCATCTCGTCCATTACCTTATGCGGATAATCATACACGCTTGTCGCGATTTCCTCGCCCGTACGGACATCCACAAGCAGAGCGCGCCCTGAAAGCGTGCCAAAATCGATACCGATAGAATATTTCGCCATTTTCCGACTCCTTTACATTACTCCGATATTTTTTTGATAGAGCTTCTTTCACGAATAAAGGAAGGCATATAACAGCACACGCGTTCTTCCTTGACTTCCTCCGGATTTTTAATCAAGTGCAGCAATCTCTTCGCTGCTTCGATCCCTACCTTTTCCTTGGGATGGTTAACGGATGTCAAGTCGTTCCCGTTGATCTTCGCATCCACCGAATTATCAAAGCCGACAATCGAAATATCATCCGGCACTTTCCTGCCTTTTTTATCCAGCTTACCTATCAGCCTCTTAGCTACAAAATCATTGTAACATACAAGAGCGGTGCATTCGTCGATCGACGATACAAGGTCCTCCTCCAGCATATCCATCTTCTGCGGCGTATGTGCCGTATTGGATGAATCATACCAACCGATACAGTTCTCGTCCACTTCAAGTCCCGCATCCATCAACGCACGGATATAACCGGCGTAACGCCAATGTCCCTGCAAATCATCAAACTTAAAATATCCGGCTATTTTTTTATGTCCGGCGGCAATCAGCAGATTGGTGATGTCGTATGTCCACTTCTCGTCCTCCATCAGCACGCAGGTACACGGAAAATCAGGATAATAGTTGTTGACAAATACAATCGGCACCTTGTTTGCCGTAAGCGCCTTGTAATATTTGATATTCGGATTTGGCAAAGCGGATTTGACACCTTCCACAATGAGTCCCGCTACGTTGGAATCGATCATACGTTCTAAAAACCGCGCTTCGTTTTCCACACGGTTATGCCCGAATCCGAGGTCAATGCCATAGCCTGCCTCCGTCAGCACTCCTTCGATCCCTGACAGGACCTCCGGAAAAATATAGTTATCGAGAAAACTCATACAAACGCCGACCATATTATTTTTCGGTTTCAGCATCTGCTTTTTGACATACGAACCGCTACCTTTGCGGCGTTCGATCGCGCCTGCATCTTCCAGTTCGTCCAACGCCTTGCGCACCGTCTGCCTGCTGACTGAAAACTTACTGCACAACATGTTCTCTGATGGCAGTTTGTCGCCGTATTGAAACCGGCCTTTATCGATATTTTCGACCAACCAGTCGCGCAACGCCCTGTATTTAAAATTAGTTGTCTCTGCAGCTTGTGTTTTCAAGAGTCCGTCCTCGCCTATTACAAATTATCAGTAGCCGCGCAGGAAACATAAGCCCTTTCGCGCTTCTGTCATTCTATTTAAAATCAGCAATATATTCCTTGTTAGCATCAATGAGTTCCCCGACCATTTCATTGATCTGGTCCAGATTGAGTATAGCAGCCGTCAGCGGATCCATCTTGATGCCCTCATAGATATATTGCAGTTTCTTTTCGTTTGCGGCTTTTGCCATCAGCACATGCACATTGATATTGGAAATATTAAGCGCAGCCAATGCGTCCGGCAACTCGCCTACATAGCACGGGTGAATTCCTTCGGAGTCCGCATAGCACGGCACTTCCACGATGCTGTTCCTGGGCAGATTCTCGATCAGCCCCGTATTCTTTACGTTGAGGTTCGCCCGAAACGGCTTGCCCGTCAAATTGGCATGTATGATCTCCGGCGCGTATTCAAACGTCTTGACCATCGGGATCTCCTCCCCCTTTTCCAACATGCCTTTAAGTTCTTCAAAATAATCATCGGCCGCCATCTCATGGTCCAGCCACCATCTTCTGTCTACCTGCAAATCGCGGATCGCCTGTTCGTTTTTGCGGAAATACGGAACATATTCCGACATATGGAAAGGCGATTCGGATACGAAATACCCAAAGTTCTGCATAATTTTGAACCTGACAATATCGACAAGGCGTACACCCATCGTAATATAGTCAGGCTCACGGTCGGCCATCTTGATAATATCCTCCACCTTTTCAGCGCGTCTGAAAAGCTCGGGATAGGCATCCTTGCCGTCCACTTTATACTGCAAAAACCAATCCATGTGGTTGATGCCCGCCGCCCAAAAGGACACATGTTCACGCGGCACCTCAAGATACGCCGATAATTGTAGCGCAGTACTCTGCACGTTATGGCAAAAACCAAATACTTTGATCGGCGTCGCATTGCCCAGCGCCAGACAAAGCGGGGCCATGGGATTCGTATAATTGAATAAATATGCATCCGGGCACAATTCTTCCATGTCGCGGCAAATCGCGAGTATCTCGGGATATGCGCGCAAGAAACGGAACATCCCCCCTGGTCCGATAATGTCACCGATAGCCTGATGCACCCCATACTTGTCCGGTATTTCGAGATCCAACTTGTATTGTTCCACTCCCCCGACATTGATGGTATTGATTACATAAGTAGCATCCTCAAGCACTTCTCTGCGCTTATCGGTTGCTTTAATTATAACATCCTTCTTAGCTTGTTTGCAAAGTTGTTTTGCAACTTTTTCCATCACTTCCAGTTTTTCCACATTAATATCAACGAGCGATATATTGTCGATCCTGATATCATCGTAGAGAAGTAAATCTCCAATCAGCTTCTTTGCAAACATTGCACTGCCTGCACCAATGATTACTACTTTGTTCATTTTTCCCCTCCGCAATTTTTTTGTTTATGTAAACCGATTTATCCAGCCCGGTTATACATTCAATTTCTTTTCCACCGCTTTGATGGTGTCGATCGCCATCTTGGTGTACTTGTCATAAAACTCATCGCAACCGCCCTGCGCCATCACAGCGAACGGATCTGCCCCTGCGGGAAGAAGCTCAAACGTCAGGTATCCATCGTATCCGATTTCAACCAGTGCCTTTATGATTGGCTCGAAATCGATATGTCCGGCTCCCGGCGCGGCGCGGTTGCTGTCCGCCAGATGGATGTGCACCAGATCCTTTCCGCATTCGATCAGCGATTGCGCCATGTCCGCCTCTTCTATATTCATATGGAACGTGTCGCCCATCACGCCTACATTCGGCATATCGATCCGCTTTAATAAGGCAAGCACGCGCGACAGGCTGTGCGTGATATACGTTTCATACCTGTTCCACGATTCAAGGCAAATCGTAATATCGCATTTTTGTGCATATTCAGCACACTCGCGGACATTCTCCACTGCCCAGCTAAGTTCTTCTTCAATATCTGCAATAGGCGCGACTTTCGAACACGCCGTCGGAGCGACGATAACCTTTTCTCCGCCAAGAGCCGCAGTAAAATCGACGACTTTTTTCACATAATCTTTCGCGTGGTTACGGATTTTATAATCCGGATGTACCAAATCGCGCTGCGGTGTAAAAATTGAACAAGTCGAGGACACTTTAATCCCGTTATCACGGCATAACCCGTTTACTTCGTTTATATTGAAGTTGTCCGGTTCACCCAACATCTCAATCGCATCGTATCCATACTTTGCCAAACGTTCAATACTCGTTCTAATCGGCTCGCCGCAATATACCAGCGCGTCATAGCTATATTTGAACATATCTTTTGCTCCTTTCAGCCGTTCTGCCAATACCGTCGCTTACCGCGTTATTTTGCTCCACCTGTTGTAAGCAACGAATCCCTGCCATACTTTTCCACCTTATCGCACAATCTGCTAAGCACCTGCACCGCGTCGCCCATAATCGCTACGTCGCTCATTGTAAAAATCGGCGCTGCCGGATCGGTGTTGATAGAAATGATGTGTTTGGCATTTTTTATGCCAATGGTGTGCTGCAATGCACCGGAAATACCACACGCAATATAAAGCTCAGGCGCGACGGTCTTCCCTGTCTGGCCAACCTGTATGTCGAACGGCGCCCAACCCTCGTCTACCGCCTTTCTTGTCGCACCCACTGCGGCATCCATTTTAACTGCCAGTTTCTGCAGTATCCGAAAATTCTCCGCGCTTCCTATCCCATAACCGCCGGAAATGACAATCTCCGCTTCTCCAACGTCACGAAACACTCCTTCCTTTTCCACCGCTTTTACAAACTTTGCCTTACTGCTCTCTGCATCCAGCTCCATATCCACGCAGACAAACTGTGTATCTGCAGGCGTTTTCAAAGGGTTTACCAGTAATACATTCGGCCGTACGGACGCAAGCTGCGGACGATGGTCGGGCGATATGATAGAAGCCATGATATTGCCACCATACGTAGGCCGGATTTGCACCAGATTACGCTGCTCATCAATATCCAGGGCCGTACAGTCCGCCGTCAGCCCGACTTGCAGCCTACACGACACACGGGGCGCAAGGTCGCGTCCGTTTTCCGTTGCCGGAAAGAGGATGCCTGCCGGTTTATATTGTTTGGCAAGTTCACAGACCGCGCTGGTATAAAGCTCCGTATCATACCTTTCAAGCAGGTCGTTTTTCACAATATAAACTATGTCGCATCCTACATTGGCAACGTTCTGTTCAAAATCCTCGGGAATATCGCGGCAAAGAAGCACTGCCGAAACCTGCTCTCCCAATATATCTGCCAGCCGCTTTGCTTCGCTCAGAAGCTCAAGCGACACCTTTTGTAACTGTCCACGCTCATGGTTTATTTCCATGACCGCCCATATGCCCGCATATTCGCTGAAATCCTGTTTTTTCGCAGAAACACTGTCATTTTTGAGCGCCTGTACAGGACACGCCTTAACGCATTCCTCGCAAAAAACGCAAGTGTCGAGTACCGTGGGCAGCTTATCTCTCATTTCTATCGCGCCGAACGAGCATGCTTTCGCACACAGTCCGCAGCCGATACATTTATTTTTATCAACAACTATCATATTTCTTCTCCCTATATGTTCAAACGATATACCTGCTAAAACCGTCATATTCCATCAGCCTGTCGCTGATCGCTTCCGGCGTGCCCCGCCAGAGATCAATTTTTTCCTTTTTCTCGATTCCACCGTTTATGATCATGCGGATCCGCTCCTCTGCGGAAAGAGAATCGTCAATCGTCACATAGCTTTTTGCCCGTGCGTCGGACATCTTGATTTTTACTACCTTGGTAGGCGAACCACCATTGCCAATTTTCTGGAGATCCAAATCTAAATCCGCAACTTTCATCAACCGGACTTTCTTGTCCGTTTTTTCCGCTTTCCTCGGTCGGTTGATATCCTTTAAAACGCATACGAGCGCCGGCAGTTCCGCTTCATAAAACTCGATATTCCTGCCCACCTCGCGCTGTACTTTCAACCTACCCGCTTCCACCTGTACATCGCGCACATATGTGAACTGCGGGATGCCCAGATTTTCTGCCATAATCGGTCCCACCTGTCCCGTACATCCGTCGATGGCCTCATTGCCGCATATAATCAGGTCATAACCAAGTTTTTTTGCGACCTCGGAAAGCGTGTAGCCCGTAGCAAGTGTATCCGAACCGCCAATCAGCCGGTCCGATACAAGCACCGCCTCGTCCGCCCCCATTTTAAGGCAATATTCCAGAGTGGAGCTTGCCTGCATGGGTCCCATGGAAACGACGGTCACCTTGCCACCCAGTTCATCGCGCAGGGCAAGTGCGGTTTCCATACCGTTTTCGTCGTAGGGATTGATAATACTGGGGACGCCTTCGCGCACCAGATTATTTGTTTTGCTGTCTATTTTTACTTCGCTGGTATCCGGTACCTGCTTTACAAATACAATGATATTCATATCATGCCTCCCATCATATCCGGCGCGCCAGAACTTCGGCCTCTAAGATCGCCTGTTCTATTGCGCGCGGTGCTACGCAGTCGCCTGCGGAATATACTTCCGGCCGTTTACCTTTAAATGCCTTATAAAGACCGTTTACCGACCGGCTCTGTCCTGCAATCAATACGGTATCCAGTCCGCCAAGCCGCATTTCCTCGTGGTTATAAACATTCTCTAAAACAACGTCCCCGCCGTCAAAGCGAGCAATCGCGTGATTGGTAATGATACGCGCACCATTTTCATAAAGGCGCTTGTTGAGCAGGTATGCCTGCCCACTCTCAATATCCACTCCCACGCTCGCGGACGGTGTCACCACCGTCACCTGCGCGTTTAGCGCCTGACAGTAATCCGCTACGCCGCCGCCCTGCCAAAATCCAATATCATCGTATACCAACACGTTATTGCCGATTTTTTCTACGTTCTTGAGCGCCGTGCGTACGTCCATGACTGCCATTTCAGCCGTTTTGAGTCCCTTAAAATCGGGAATGAGCGGCGAAGAACCTGTCGCCACCACCAGCACCTCAGGATCCTCCTGCATTACCAGCGCCTCATCCACCTCTGTGTTATAGTGTACGGGAACGCCCAGTTCCTGCAGTTGTATTTTCATATAGCGGTACACTTCCTCAAGTTCGTTGCGGTAGGGGAGCTTTTCTGCAAGGCGCACCTGTCCGCCTACAACACTGTCTTTTTCGTATACCTGTACGTTATGGCCGCGCTTGGCCGCGATTTCCGCTACCTTAAGGCCCGCTACGCCCGCGCCGACGACCATAACACGTTTCTTTTCTTTCGCCTCTTCAAGAGTCCCGATGCCCAGCCGCTTTTCCCTGCTCACACCGGGATTTTGGATACATTCTACATAAATCCCGTCAACGCCTACGCAACCCTCGTTGCAGCCGATACAGTGGCGGATATCATCAAGCCGCCCTTCCATCGTTTTATTAGGCGTCTGCGGATCGCAAAGCAACTGGCGGCACATGCCAATCAAATCCGCATTACCTTCCGCAAGAATTGTTTCCGCCTGCACAGGGTCGTTGATACGCCCGAATGCCGTAATCGGAATATCTACATTTTTCTTAAGTTCCGCGCTCTCATAAATCGCCCAACCAAGCGGCAACGGCGACGGCGGAATCTGCATATACCAGCTACTGAAAGTACCCGCGTCCGTACTTAGGTAATCGACGCCTCCTTTTTCCAGAGCTTTGGCAATCTTCATCCCATATTCAAGCGAATATCCATACCATGTAAACTCGTCCACACATAACCGGATACCGATCGGATAATCCGGCCCAACCGCCTCGCGGATGGCCGCTATCACTTCCAACGGATAACGCATACGGTTTTCAAAGCTTCCGCCATATTCATCCTCCCTGCGGTTGAAAAATGGCGAGACAAAAGTACGTAAAAGCCCATCGTGCGCGATTTTCAGCTCGACTGCGTCCCATCCAAGTTCTTTTTGCCATGCAGCAGAATTCACATAATATTCCTTGATGAGCTCCATATCTTCCTTTTCAAGCTCTTTTGTATTAAAATGGCAATACGGCTCGTTCATCTGCGTCGGGGCGACCAAAAGCTGAGGAGGATTCATCAGGGTCGTGTGGCCGCCCTGATTCAGTTGAGTAATCGCTTTACATCCGTACTCGTGTACTTCGTCTGCAAGCCGTTTGAAATTATCCTTATTCCGTGGTTCAAATCCTAAAACATATTTAAAAGACATCTGACTGTTCGGATCGACATTCTGACTCACCGTTACAGCAGCCGCGCCGCCCTTGGCGCGCTCTACGTAATGCCTTACGTTCCGGTCTGAAAACAGTCCATTCTCCAGATATCCCTCGTCAAGCGCATAGCCCGTATGATGAGGCAGGAAAACAAATCTGTTTTTAAAGGTCACTTTACCCATTGTAAACGGAGACAACAGGTGTTTGAAGTCGTTTCGTGTTTCCATTGCAAGCTTTCCTTTCTATTGCATGTTTTATATATTTAAGGATGTAACTATCAAAAACACCCTTTGCTTTAAAATCTGTGCGACCTTGCGCGGCACAGCCCTATCAAAACCGCGCCGCCCGGGTCACACACAAGAAATATTCAGGAGTGTAGGTCTCATTATTTGCTGATCAGTCCGCTCTTTCTGTCCGTCGTGATAATAATGCACAATAGGAAGATAATACCCTTGATCAGTTGCTGCGTGATCGGGTCCGCCCCAATGAGGACGAGGCCGTTTGTCAGGCAGGTGAGCATCATGGCGCCGATAATAACCGCCATGTAGTTGGATCTCGCACCGCCGGATACGGAAAGCCCGCCCAAAACCAATGCGATCATTACATTTGTTTCCATCAGATTACCCGTCTGCGCCGTAGCGCTGCCCGTACGCACCAGTGCGAAAAACGCCGCTATGCCCGCGAGCGCACCCGCAATGACGAATGCCAGTATCTTGGTGCGGTCTACGTTTACGCCGGAATAAGCGGCAGCAATCTCTCCCGAACCGATTGCACGTACCTGCCGTCCCAGCTTGGTGAATCTGAACACAATGAATCCGGCTGCCACGATGGCCACTACGACGATGAATTTTCCGACCAGATTGTCGTAATCATAAATCGCATAAGGCGTCTCTGCAGGGAAGTTGCTCGTAAAGAACACGACCAAGCCACGGAAAATGAACATCGTGCACATAGTAACGATAAAGGACTGTATTTTAAATTTTGCATGCATCACGCCGTTTAAAAGGCCTATGCCCGCGCCCACACCGACCGCCGCCACGATGGCCAGCGGGATGCTGAAGCTCGATACGACCGCCGCCGCATAACACGCGAGACCCACAATCGAACCCTGCGAGAAATCGAGTGATCCCATCGTCATGACGAACATAACGCCGGCTGAACAAATAAGCAATGTAAGCGCCTGTTCTATAATCAGTTTCCAGTTGGAGCCGTCCATGGATTTTCCTTGTGTCAGTATGGTAAACAATACAATGACGATCACAAGTCCGAGGTACGGGACAGCGCTTTGTAACATCTTTTTATTCATGATGTTTCCCCCTTAGATCATGTAGTGAATAATCTTTTCTTCGGAAAGTCCCTCTTCGCGGAGCAGTTCGCCGGTGATTTCGCCGTCTTTTAACACGACCAGCCTGTCACACATACCGATCAACTCTAGGATTTCCTCGGAAATCATTACGATGGATTTACCCTGCTTCGTAAGTTCCTGCATCAGCTCGTAGATAGACGCCTTTACCATGACATCAATCCCGCGCGTCGGGCTATCCAGAACGAGAATATCCGAATCCCGCCCCAGCCATTTTGCAAGGACGACCTTTTGCTTGTTGCCGCCGGAAAGCGCCGACACAAACTGGTTGATATTCTCCATCTTTACGTTCATCTTGGTTGCATATTCGTTCGTGAATCTACGTTCCCTTTTGGGAGAAATAAATCCTTTTCTCTGGAGCTTGTCCATACTGCTCAGGCACACGTTATCAAGGATGCTGGCATTGATCATCAAGCCCTCCTGGTCTCTGTTTTTTGAAGCATATGCTACGCCGGACGCAATCGCCGTCTTAATACTGCCTATTTCCACATTCTTTTGCGGCAGGCTTACCGTACCCGTCTGATTTTCAAGCGCACCGAACATCACCTTACCCAGTTCGTGCATGCCCGATTCCGTGAGGCCGCCGATACCGAGGATTTCACCTTTGTGCAGCTCTAAATTGATATTGCTGAGTATGCCCTCCACATTGACGTCTTTGAGTGACATCACGACCTCGCCTTCGATATTGGAATGTGTGTCTTCCCTGTAATATTTTCCGGAAAGCTCACGTCCGACCATATGTTTTTTCAGATCATCCTCTGTGATTTCATCCGTCACTGGAAAGGATTTGATGTGCTCGCCGTCGCGCAGGACGGTAATAGAGTCACAAAGCTCAAGCACTTCCTGCAGGTCGTGCGAAATTACGATCACGCTGCCACCTCTATTTTTTACATGTCGAATCAACTCGTAAAGCTTTTCGCGGCCGTCGTGCGAGAGCGCCGTCGTCGTTTCATCCACAACCAGCAACTTAGGATTGAAATAAGTCGCTTTTACAAGCTCGATCATTTTTCTTTCTTCAAACGTGTAATGTACCACGTCGTCAGCCGGATTTATTTTATCAAAGCCGAAAACATCCAGGTATTCCCGCGCTTTTTTGTTCATTGCCTTGGAATCAATGACCCCGTTCCTGATGAAAAGCTCCTCGTTACCAAAGAAGATATTCTCCGCTACAGTCAGGTCTTCGATAGTGTTCATTTCCTGCACGATGATGCTGACGCCATGCCTGTTCGCGTCGAGCTGGTTTTTCGGTTCGTATTTTTGCCCTTCTAAAAACATTTCACCCGAGGTCACGGTATGGATCCCCGTGATCATATTGGTAATCGTCGATTTTCCCGAGCCGTTTTCCCCTATGAGGCCGTGGATCTCTCCCTTGTATACTTCAAAGGAAACCTGCTTTACGGCTTTGGTCGTACCAAATGTTTTGGAAAGGTCCTGAGTTCTAATCAGTACTTCTTTACTCATTCTTTTTTCCTCCTTTGCCCGCACGCAAGCGGTTATTTAACCACTTCGGCCTTTCCCTTGTTTTTGAGGCCCATAGCCGCCACAATGACCAACAGAATTACGCCGATGATCGTGTTTTGCAGCGTCGAATCCAACCCATTGGTCATAATCCCGCTGATGATCATCGCTATAATAAACTCACCGATGATAATCGAGATAACCGGATTGACATATTTCTTGAACGCCAGCCCGATAAAGCAACCCATAATCGGCGTAAAGTTCCTGGACATGCTGCTCATACCCTGTACGGGTATAACCGTTGAGCTATAACAAATCGTCAGCAACGCCGTGATCCCTGTAAAGAAACCGCAGAGAATAAATCCGATTACTTTATATTTTGAAACGTTAACGCCCATATTCTGCGCCATCGGTTCGTTCTTTCCAATTGCTTTGATATAAATACCTGTACGTGTAAATTTGATAATAAACATAGCGATCGCAAACGCGATGACCGCAATGATAATATTCCACGGCGCCTGTCCTAAAATCCGGTATTCTTCTGCCAATACATAACTGTTTCCGCCCGCCAGGTAGCTTGCAACGCATTCGTAAATAATCATTAGTCCTACCGTAGCGATAATGGACGGTATCTTAAACTTCAGATACAAAAATCCGTTTGCTACGCCTACCAACGTTCCTACCAAAATTGCGCCGATCACTAGCCCCACGAAACCAAACTGTACGGAGAGCATGCACGCTACGAGCGCGCTGAGAATGATATTTGCGCCAATACTGAAATCAAACAACCCCATCGTCAGCACGAAGTAAAAGCCGCAGGCGGCGATGGATGGCAGCAGGCATTGCTGCAACAGAATAAACAAACTTTCCGCGCTGCCAAAACGTGTGGGCTGCAAGATAAAGAACACTAAATAGGTAGCAACGAGTAAACCCAGCAGTAAAACTAAACTCTTCACTTTGTTTTTCATAAGATTTTACCTACGTTTCTCCGTTTTATTTCTTTTCCTGTGTATTTGTCCTAAGAAGAGATCGCAAAACCACATCTTCCTTTAAAACCAGTTTGCCTTTTCCCTGCCCGAGACTTTGCAGCGTCCCGGGCAGGTTCAGGCTTCTTTTTAATTGATTACTTTAATTTAAACCACGCTTATTCTTTAAGATCGGCATGTCTTTCCATAACATCCTGCAACGAGAGACTCTGGGCCGTTTCTATGAATTCATCTTTTGTCAGGGAAGGATTATGTGTAATAGAAAGCTGCTGGATTTCTTCCGCCGTGTAAGGAAGGATGTCTCCGCGGAACCATTCGTCATACTGTTTTGCTTCTTCTGCGCTCGTTACATAGATCATATCCATGGCAATCTCTACCGGTTCCTGCGCCCACTCAGCGCCTGCAACGGAGTTGTAAGCCAACATGAACGAGAAGAATGGGTCGCACCAATGACCACCAGACATAGCGTCCAGCGTACCACTTTCCATGTCTTCAATCAGCGTATCCGTGAAGTCTGTGGAAACGAGTACGATGTCGTCCGTCTTGTTTGCTTTCTGTAGCGCACTCATTGCGCCAATCAAGTTCTCACCACCGCCTCCTACAACAACCAACGCATCCATTTCCGGATAGGAAGCCAGATAGTTTTCCGTAACTTGCGTGCCTTGCTCGCCTGTCGCTACTTCCCATGTTTCGGCAACAACATTGATACCGAATTCTTCAAAAGCTTTCATGTAGCCCTCATATCTTGTTTCTGCCGTGAGGTCGCCGTGGTTGTAGTTGATGATGCCAACATTTTTGCAGCCTTTGTCGTTGACAATCTTGCCCATGTTGTAACCAACCTGCATTTCGTCCTCATGTACCTGTCCGCCATAATACGGGGATGAGAACGCTGCGTCTTTCACCTCTTCTTCATTCAGCGTACGGAAGAACTGGAATACCTTGCCATCGTACTGCTCGGCAACCTTCAGCGCTTTAGGGATCTGGCCTTCAGCTGTATTGCACACAATGACCGCGTCGCATCCACTTGCGAACAGGTTCTCGATACCGGTAACAACCTTTTCATCCTCAAAATCGTTTGCTGCGTATTCAACGTCACAGTCAAGCGCTTCTGCCGCAGAATCGATCATCCTTTTCAAATCCTGCGCAAGAGGCATTGTGTAATTGAAAAAATTAACGCCGATTTTGATTCTTTCACCGTCCGCTTTGGGTGCAACACTATCTTTTGCTGCCTCTACTGTAGCCGACGCATCGTTTGACGCTACTGGCGCAGAGCTTTCGGATGTAGGGGACGAGCACCCTACTATCATCGTTCCCAGTAATGCAACACACATTACGACTAACAAAACTTTTTTTAACATGATCTTTCTCCTTTTCCTTTTGTATCTTTATTTTGCCTTTCGGGCAAACTATTTTAAAAATGGTAAACAAAATACACCGGCAGCGTCCCTCCTCTTTTTTAGACGCCTACCATATAGGCATTCATTTCAATTTTCTCTTATGAATTCTCAGTAAAGAATTTTATTTCTTTTCGCTATATGTAATTTAACATTTTACAATACATGTGTCAACGGATTTTCCGCCATTTCAACACAAACTTGTATTATAAAACATTGTTTTCGAGCACAAACTTGTATTATTATTTCTTTTTTTTACATTTTTATTAAAAAATAGAGAGTTTTTTAGTAAAAACAATAATAAGTTGTACCAAAGCTGTTATTATTTTTCTTGTGTAATCTGTGTATGCTCATCTTTTATCAACAGCATGTATTCAGCCGTAAACTTCTCTGAAAAATATGTCTTTTTTCCGTCTTCTATATTGTTTTATTGAAAACTTGTATTTATTTTGCCGTTTTTATATAAACACGTTTCTCCTTACGAACTACGGAGATCGGCGTATGTCATCGGTCATGACAAAATTTAATAATTCTTATTCATTTAAAGGATTTTCATGCCGACAATCTGAAAACTGCACGTTTCAGCGACAATTGTATTTTCAAAAGCCACCGACGGCGCTCCCGCATTCGCTCTTACATTGATTTTATCGTATACCTTACCTGTGAGATCGTCCAAAACATTGCCCTCGCTGTCGCATTTCACGATGTACGTAGCACCGTCATGCGCGTATACCGCTACCATGGATACGCTTTCATACCACCTCATCACTGTTCTTCGCCTATTTTTTTGTCGAGCACAACCAGAACTTGCAGTGCCATACGCACTACCGCACAGTACACAGCACTTCCCCTTGTCGAGTACCGATAGTGTCGCCTATACGTCGCATAAGGAGGCGTCGGATGCCACAGACAATAACACAATGAACGCGCACGGGAATGCTTAGCTGTGGAAACCGCTCGATTTTGCTCCATACCAAATTTTCTCTACTTTTTTATCCATAACTAACAGGATTTCCCCCTCAAGTTCCCTCAAGTTTTTTAGTCTATTCTGTTTTTTAAAAGCACATTTTTTTAGTCCGCATAACCTCAAACTATTTTTAGCATATATGCATTATTTTGACAAAAACTATTTTGAAAAAAGTACATGTCTCCGTCCACTCAATTCTTTCCAAAAATCAAATCATCTTTTCTCTTATTTTCCCTATACCTGCCCGTCTCCAGTTTTCCTAAATGATGCGACAGTCATTTTGAAACATGAGAACCATTTTACAGCTTTATAAAAGTACTTTTTGTACCCATAACATTTCTTGAGTAAAATAAAAAAGAGTGTTTAGATGCATGTTTTACAAATAAACACTCTTTGAATGTTTGGTCTGATTTTAGGAATAATTATTTAAATGATTCCCAAAAGTGAGTTGGAAATCAAAGGCCAGCCTGCTCCATAACTTCCTTCTGGAAATCGTCCTGCCGCTTTTCAAGGCCTTCGCCCATTTCATAACGGGTGAAACGGCGGATAGAGATTTTTTCACCAATCGTAGCGACCTGATCGTTTACCAACTCCTGAACCGTTCTGTCAGGATCTTTTACAAACGGCTGATCGAGCAGGCAAATTTCTTTCTTGAACTTTTTGATTCTGCCCTCTACCATTTTTTCTACTACATTTGCCGGCTTTCCTTCGTTGAGCGCCTGCGCGGTAAGAATCTCTTTTTCTTTTTCAAGAACTGCCGGATCGATCTCCTCCTCCGACACATACATCGGATTTGCTGCCGCGATATGCATTGCAACATCTTTTACGAAAGCCTGAAACGCATCCGTCTTCGCAACAAAATCCGTCTCGCAGTTTACTTCCACCAGAACGCCGATTTTTCCACCCATGTGAATATAGGAGCCGACGATACCTTCTGCTGCAATTCTTCCGGCTTTCTTTACTGCTGCCGCAAGTCCCTTTTCCCGCAGCAGTTCACTTGCTTTTTCCATATCTCCATTTGCTTCCTGCAGGGCCTTTTTGCAATCCATCATGCCCGCACCGGAACGCTCGCGCAGCGTCTTTACATCACTTGCCGAAACCATCTGTCAATTACCTCCGCTTACTTAGTTTTCTTCTACTGTCGTTGCTTCTGCTTCAGGAAGAATCTCCTGTGCGATTTCTTCCGCGATCTCCTCTGCAGCAGCTGCCTCTTCCTCTGCTTCCGTCAATACTTCCGCAGCTTCCACAGCTTCTTCCTCCATCTGTTCTCCCTGTTTGCCTTCCAGAACAGCGTCCGCCATTTTAGAGGTGATGAGCTTGACCGCGCGGATCGCATCGTCATTGCCCGGGATCGGATAATCTACTTCATCAGGGTCACAGTTCGTATCAACAATTGCAACGACCGGAATCCCCAGATTTCTTGCTTCTGCGATTGCGATATGCTCTTTTCTCGGATCGACGACGAACAATGCCCCCGGCAGGTCTTTCATCTCGCGGATACCACCGAGGTTTTTCAGAAGCTTTTCCTTCTCATGCATCAACTGGATAACTTCTTTTTTGGGCAGCAGATCCATGTCGCCATTCTGCTCCATCTCTTCGATCTTGTTCAGACGCGCCACGCGGCTTTTGATCGTTTTGAAATTCGTAAGCATTCCGCCAAGCCAGCGGTTAGAAACATAGAACATACCGCAGCGCTTTGCTTCCGCCTCGATCGATTCCTGCGCCTGCTTTTTCGTTCCCACAAAAAGAACCGTTTTATTATCCATTGCAATGTCGCGCACGAAATAATAAGCTTTTTCGACTTCTTTTACTGTTTTCTGAAGATCGATGATGTAGATGCCGTTCCGCTCCGTAAAGATAAAACGTTTCATCTTCGGATTCCAACGGCGCGTTTGATGACCAAAGTGTACTCCAGCTTCAAGAAGCTGTTTCATAGAAATAACTGACATAATAAATTTACCTCCTCGTTTTATGCCTCCCCAAGCTTCTTATCCGGCATGACCTTACAGGCACGAGTGCCGGGATCCGCATTGGGTGCGTTATCGGATGATATTATACCACATCTATTTGCACAATTGCAATAGAATTATCTTCTTCCCTGCAGTTCTCCGAACAGTTCCGTTAAAGTAAGACCTTTTTCGTTCATCAGCACCAGCAAATGGTATATCAAATCGGCCGCCTCGTAACGAAGCTCGGAAGTACCGGGATTTTTAGACGCTATGATCACTTCCGCACTTTCCTCTCCGATTTTTTTCAAAATCTTATCGATTCCTTTTTCAAAAAGGTAATTGGTATAGGAGCCTTCTTTCGGGTTGACTTTTCTGTCCGCAATCAGATCATAAAGCTCATAGAGCATCGAAGCGTTTGCTATCTTCGCATTTTCCTGTACCATATTGAAAAAGCACGAATATTCCCCTGTATGGCATGCGCCCCCGGTCTGCTCTACTTTCAGCAGTACACAGTCCCCGTCACAGTCAAGACTGACACTGACGATTTTCTGTACGTTGCCCGATGTCTCCCCTTTTTTCCATAATTTTTGCCTTGAACGGGAATAATAGTGCGCATATCCGGTCTCCAGCGTTTTATCAAACGCCTCTTTGTTCATATAGGCCTGCATCAATACTGCGCCTGTGCGCGCTTCCTGCGCGATCGCCGGCACTAATCCTTTTTCGTCAAATTTGATTTCCATTATCACACGCTCCTTACCGCAATTCCATTTTGCTTTAAATAATCCTTTACTTGCTTGATCGACAACTGTTTATAATGAAACAAAGACGCTGCGAGTACCGCACTGGCATCCGCTTCGCGAATCACCTCTGCAAAATCTTCCAGCTTTCCTGCTCCGCCTGATGCAATCACCGGCACTCCTACATTTTCACAGACCATTTTCGTCAATTCGATATTATAGCCCGCTTTTGTTCCATCCGCATCCATACTGGTGAGCAAAATCTCTCCCGCGCCGCGTTGCACTGCTTCTTTTGCCCACTCGACAGCATCTTTTCCGGTGTTTACTCTGCCGCCGTTGAGATATACTTCATATTTACCGCCGTTTTTCTTTGCATCGATTGCCACAACGACGCACTGGCTTCCAAAACGTGCCGCCGCATCATTTATCAGCTCCGGTGTTTTCAGCGCTGTCGAATTGATCGATATCTTGTCCGCACCCGCTTTCAGGATGCGCCTGAAATCATCTACCGTCCGAATGCCGCCCCCTACCGTAAGTGGGATAAATACCTGCTCCGCTGTTCGTGCGACAACATCCTCCATGATCCCCCGGTCATCCGAGGACGCGGTGATATCGAGGAATGTGATCTCGTCTGCACCTTGCGCGTTATAGGCTTTCGCGATCTCCACCGGGTCTCCCGCATCCTTTAGGTCAACAAAATTGACCCCTTTTACGACTCGGCCCGCATGGACATCGAGGCAAGGAATGATTCGCCGTGTCAGCATCTACTTAGCCGCCTTCATTGCATCCTGCAGGGTGAAAGCGCCGTCGTAAAGCGCACGCCCTACAATGCATCCGCTCGCTCCGGTTGCACGTACCTTTCGAATATCCTCCAAGCTGCTGATCCCTCCCGAGGCGATTAGATTCATCCATGTTTTTTTCACGATCAATTCCGTTTTCTCCAAATTCGGCCCTTCCATCATGCCGTCTTTCGAGATGTCCGTATAAATAATATTATCTACCCCACGCTGATGCATCTCGCTTGCCAGCTTTACCGGGTCGATCCCTGAGCTTTCCGCCCATCCTTTGATTGCAACGTTCCCATCTTTCGCGTCGATCCCCACTGCGATCCGATCTTTATACCGGCCAACGGCCCACTCGACAAGCTCCGGCTCCTCTACCGCGACCGTGCCGAGTATCACACGCGAGATCCCCGCATCATCAAGACGGACTCGGATATCTTCTTTTGTTCGTACACCTCCGCCCATTTGAACAGGTATTTTGATAGATTGTACCAATTTTGTAATGATATCCTGATTCACAAAGGTACCGGAAAATGCAGCGTCAAGATCGACGACATGGAGATAATATGCCCCTTCGTCTTCCCAACGCTTAGCCATATCGATCGGGTCGCCGTATTCCGTAGACCTTGTGAGCTCTCCCTGCATCAAACGTACACACTTTCCATCCCGAATATCGATCGCAGGATAAATTTTCATGACTTCAAACCTCCAAAATTCTTCAGCATAGCAAGCCCCGTTTCTCCACTCTTTTCCGGATGAAACTGCAGCCCGAATAGATTCCCTTTTCTTACCGCCGAAACGAATGGATAGCCATATTCTGTTTTTGCTATCACATTTTCCTCCGGCACCATTGCAGCATGATAGGAATGCACAAAATAAACGTATTTTACTTCTCCGCTATTGCAAAAAAGCGGATTTGTGATTGCTTCCAGCGAATTCCAGCCCATGTGCGGAACACGCATATCAGGCAATTTGAACGGTCTTACCTCTCCTTCTATCAAGCCGAGCGCCTTGTATTCGCCGTTTTCATAGCTTTTATCGAATAACAGCTGCATTCCAAGGCAGATACCCAAAAACGGTTTCCCGCTCTCTGCCTGCTTTATGAGCTCATCGGTCAGGCCGCGTTTCTCAAGGTGTATCAGTGCGTCGGCAATCGCCCCCACCCCCGGCAAAACAATATGGTCCGCATCCCGTAAGGCCTGTTTATTATCTGTAACATGCACATCGAAGCCGAGGTATTCAAATGCTTTCTCAACGCTCCGCAAATTGCCCATACCGTAATCAACGACTGCTATCATAATATGCCTTTCGTGGAAAATACGCCTTTGATTTGCGGATCTAATGACACCGCTTCCCGAAGCGCCTGCCCGAATGCTTTAAAAAATGCTTCCAGAATATGATGCGTATTCTTCCCATATTGCATATTTAAATGGAGCGTTAACCCCGCATTGACGGCAACCGCCCGGAAAAATTCCTCGCATAATTCTGCGTCAAAGTCTCCGACTTTATTTTGCCGCAATTCTGCCTGATACGCCAGAAAAGGACGTCCGCTGATGTCGAGGCTCACCATGACGAGCGTTTCATCCATCGGTACAAATTTTGTAGCATAGCGCCGGATCCCTTCCTTGTTTCCTAAAGCGTTCCTTATCGCCTCGCCAAGCGCGATCCCACAATCCTCCACCGTATGGTGCGCATCCACTTGGATATCGCCTGCACAAGACAAATTCAAATCGATCATCGCATGTTTAGAAAAAAGAGAAAGCATATGATCAAAAAAACCGACCCTCGTATTGACCGAGTAAACGCCGGAGCCGTCGAGCGCCAGTTCCACGCTGATATTCGTTTCATTCGTTTTTCTTCTAACCGTGCCTTTTCTCTCCATCTTTTACCCCCTCAGTCCTCAAAACGAATTGCCGCCGAACGCGCATGAGCTTCCAGCCCCTCCGCTTTTGCGAATGTCTGGACTTTGCGGTACACTTTTTCAAATTCTTCCCGGGAATAGTATATCACACTGGATTTCTTTTGAAAATCGTCCACATTCAACGGAGAGGAAAAACGCGCCGTACCATTTGTTGGCAGCACATGGTTCGTGCCTGCGAAATAATCGCCTAACGGCTCAGGCGCAAATTCCCCCAGAAAAATAGAGCCTGCATTCTGTATTTTAGGAAGAAGAGCCTGCGGATCTCCCGTACAGATTTCCAGATGCTCCGGCGCGATATGATTCGCCGCTTCCACTGCCTGCTCTATCGTGTCTGCAACGATGATCGTTCCGTAATTCTCAAGCGACTTCATGACGATCTCTTTTTTAGGCAGAGTTTCTGCCTGCCGCAGGATCTCTGTGCGGACCTCATGCGCTTTTTGCTCGCTTACCGTGACAAGCACGCAGGCTGCCAGTTCATCATGCTCCGCCTGTGAAAGAAAATCAGCCGCAATAAAACGTTCATTCGCGGTTTCGTCCGCAAGGATAAGCACCTCGGACGGCCCTGCGATCATATCGATCCCAGCTTGTCCATAAACGCTTTTTTTAGCTAACGCTACATAAATATTACCCGGTCCGGTGATTTTATCCATGCATGGTATACTCTCTGTTCCATAGGCAAAAGCTGCAATTGCCTGTGCGCCCCCCATTTTATAGATACGGTGCGCACCCGCTATTTTCGCTGCAGCGACCGTTACGGGATCGATTTTTCCCCCCTGTGCCGGCGTAGCCACAAAAATATTTTTTACCCCGGCGCATTTCGCCGGAATAATGTTCATCAGCACACTCGACGGATAGGCAGCTTTTCCTCCGGGCACATAGACGCCTGCATATTCTACCGGTATATACAACTGTCCTATATATTTTCCATCCTGCTCAATAAACCAGTTCTCTCTTCTCTGGCGCTTGTGAAATTCCTCAATATTTACGGCTGCCTCCCGCATGATTGCGAGAAGCTCAGGCTCTACCATACGAAAAGCTTCTTCAAGCTCCGCTTCCGTCACAAGGAGATTTTTTTCATTGACATCAAAGCCATCAAATTTCCGGATATAGGAAAACAGTGCCCTATTACCATTCTCCCGAATATCTTGAAGAATTTCATCTACGATCTTTTGCTGCTGCGAGTAATCTGTATTAGCGCGTTCCATAAGACGCCTTTTTATTTTTTCTGTTTCCTGTGCGGAAAGTATAGGCAGCATATCACATATCCTCCAATGCTTTCTTCATCTTCCCGATCAGCGGCTGTATCTTTTCCGCTTTCGTTTTCAGGCTCACTTGGTTGACTACGAGACGTGCGCTGATATCGCATACCTCTTCCAGAACGGTAAGTCCATTTTCGCGAATCGTCGTCCCGCTTTCTACAATATCTACGATCACATCAGAAAGGTCGAGGATCGGCGCCAGCTCGATGCTCCCATTCAGCTTAATGATCTCTATGCCCTCTCCTTTTTCGTCATAATACATTTTTGCGATGCGCGGATACTTTGTGGCGACTCGCGTGATATTGGAAGTGATCCTTTCTTTCTGATGAGGATATCCGGCGACACATATTTTACATTTTCCGCACTTCAGATCAAGCATTTCATATAACGGCAGTCCTTCCTCGAGGAGCGTATCCTTTCCGGCAATACCGATATCAGCTACACCGCGGTAGACGTAGACCGGAACATCCGAGGGCTTTACTAAGACGAACTTCATTTCATTTTTTTTGTCGCAAATCACTAACTTGCGCGTATCCCCGCGTAATTCAGACACATCGATCCCACATTTTTCAAAAAGATCGACCGCAAATTTTGCAAGTCTTCCTTTTGCGAGCGCTACTGTGAGTTCCATATTACGCCTCCTTCTTAAAATCTATAGTCTCAAACAGAACGGGGTCGTAGTTGTTTTCATCACTTAATTCCAACAATGCCCGCTTTCCGCTTTCGCGCAATTTCTGTACATACGAAAACGCGGCAGCCATGTGCTTCCTATCTGTCCGTACCACAAGCGTTTTTCCGGAAAGCTTCGGCAGCTTTCCCTGCCGCTCAAGTACTACAAGCAGTTCCTTTACACCAAGTGCAAATCCGGTCGCCGGAGCATCGGCATCGAATTCGCGCAGCAATTCATCATAACGTCCGCCGGACAAGATCGGCGTTCCGATCCCATCTGAAATCCCCCGGAAGATGATTCCCGAATAATAGTTAAAATTATTCAATATCCCAAAATCGATAGAAATATATTTCTCATATCCGAATCCACATAAAATATCATAAACTTCCCTTATATTTTCTACTGCGGCGCGGCACTCGTCATTCTCAGCAAGGAGGTCCGCCCTCTCAAGCGCCTCGGGTCCGCCGAAAAGGCTTCCGAGTTCAAGAAGTGCCGTTTTTTTCTCCGTGTCTATATTGAGCCGTGAAAGTTCATATTCCAGCTCCACATTGTTTTTAGCATCTACAAGCGCACGGATACGTTCTGTTTGCTCATCATCAAGACCACATCCCGCAAGCAGACCTTTGAAGTAGGCCACTTGTCCGAGCTCTATCTTAAAACCGTCAAATCCTATTTTCAGCAGAGTTCCGATCGCGAGCGCAATCACCTCAGCATCTGCATCTGCGCCTTTCTTTCCAATCATTTCAACGCCCGCCTGCGTAAATTCCGTTTTTCCCGCAATGCCCCGGTTCAAAAATCCAAATGCATTCTGAATATAACATAGACGGAATACTTTTCCCTCGCTTAATAATTTTGTCGCCGTCATGCGTGCGATCGGGCCCGTAAGATCGGGGCGGAGCGCCAGTATCCTACCCTGCTGGTCAAAAAACTTCATCATATTTTCCTGCACGTAGGGAACAGAATCATGCATAAAAACTTCATAATATTCGAAAGACGGCGTCTCGATCTCCTGATAGCCGCTTACCAAAAAATTATCTCTTATTTCATTTTCTATCTTACGCTTTGCAGCGCACTCTTCCGGCAAATAATCCCATGCGCCGGCCGGCACCTGCTTTTTTAATTTTTCTGTCATAGCCCTCTCCTTGATATTTTAGCGTAGTAAATCGATATCACATTACTATAATAATCCATCCCGCGCCGTCTGTCAAGAAAAATCAATTCAGTGCAATCTCGAGCAATTTCCCCGCGAGCTGGCGTTTAGCCTGCTCTGTGATCATCTGATATTCTTTTGGATAAACTTTTTCCATATTCGCAAGAATCTCTTTCGTTTCGGTCAAAAGCTCCACATCTGTAATAAGATTCGCCGCCTTTAGCGTACTCACGCCATGCTGCCGTGTTCCTATAATATCACCGCAGCCGCGCAGCTGCATATCCTTTTCCGCAATCTCAAAACCGTCGCTGCTCCGCACAAGAACGCGCAGGCGTTCATACGCCTCTTGATGATCGGAGACAAGGAAGCAATAAGATTGAAATCCTCCCCGGCCCACTCGTCCTCTTAACTGATGAAGCTGTGCTAAACCAAAACGTTCCGCATTCATAATGACCATTGCCGTTGCGTTTGGTACATTGATCCCCACTTCAATTACGGTAGTTGAAACCAATATCTGGATCTTGCCTTTCGAAAAATCATCCATGATCTCTTGTTTTTCCGCATTCTTTAATTTGCCATGAATAAGGGCAGCCTTGCTTCCGGGATAGAACTTCCGTATTTCTTCAAGCATCTGCTTTGCAGCCTTGGCCTCCATCCCCTCTCCCTCTTCGATCAGCGGACAAACGAAATAGCATTGTCTTCCCGCAGACAGCTCCCGTCTGATGAAACCAACCATAGCATCATATTTATCCCGATGGATCAAATATGTCTTGATCTCTTTGCGTCCCGGCGGAAGCTCGTCCACTATGGAGATATCCGTATGCCCAAAAAGCACAAGGGAAAGCGTACGCGGAATTGGCGTAGCAGACATGATAAGCGTATGGATATCCCGTCCTCCCAAAAGAGCTGCACGCTGCTTTACGCCAAAGCGATGCTGTTCATCCGTTATGACCAGTCCGGGCCTTTTCAAAGAAAGTTCTCCGTATAAAAGCGCATGCGTACCAATGATGATCATCGCAGAACCGTCAGATATTTTTTGCCGCATTTCGTCTTTCTTTTTAGCGTTTGGTGCTCCCGTCAGGCAAATCACTTCATTTTCCGGGAACAATTTTACCGCCGTTTCATAATGCTGCCGCGCCAATATCTCGGTAGGCGCCATAAGGACACTCTGATAGCCGTTTTTGCGCATACAATACATAGCAAAAAAAGCAATTACCGTCTTGCCGCTCCCTACATCGCCCTGCACAAGACGGTTCATGACTGTGTCTCCCTCAATATCATCCATGATTTCTTTCATAACGCGTCGTTGAGCGTTGGTGAGCTCAAACGGAAGAGACCGTTCAAATTCTTGGACAGAACATTCATTTATACGCGCACAGCTTTGCGCCCGGCTTTCATCTCCCAAAAGCGTCAGCATTCTATTAAAAATCAAGAGTTCATCAAAAACGATTCTTTCTCTCGCTTTTTCTATATGCGCAGCTGATTCCGGGAAATGTACCTCTTTCAGCGCCGCCTTGATACCCGGTAATTTATATCTGCGTAAAAAACTGCTTGAATAAAGCTCTACCGGTTCCATGACCCGCAGGGCTTCCCGTATGAATTTCCTCATCATGTTCTGCGTCAGCCCAGCCGTCAGAGGATAAACAGGCTGAAAAGCCTCTTCCGGCTTTTTGAAATACAGCTCCGGCACTGCAATACGCACTTTGCCAAATCTATGCTCCAACCGTCCATAAATATAAAGCGTATTTCCAGTCGCAAGATTATTTTTGATGTAAAATTGATTAAAGATATCTACCGCCGCTATTCCTGTACCATCTGCTATTTGAAAGCTTGTGATCTCAAGATTGCGTTTTGGTCTTTTGACGGTAGGCTGCGATACTATTTTCCCTTCAAAAAAAGCCGTTTCTCCAAAGCGGGCTTCCCCGATTTTTTTGATGTGGGAAAAGTCTTTATAAGCGCGCGGCAGGTGATATACGAGATCCTTTAGGGTAGAGATCTCTATTTTTTGTAACGTTTGAAATATTTTTTCTCCTATGCCCGAGAGGCCTTTTACACTTTCATTCAGTTCCATTTCCATACCCATAAACCGTTTAAAGGTCCCTATCGATAAAGAAAAAAGCCGACGCTTTGCCGGCTTTTTTCGTCGCTTCGATCACTCCACTGCAATCATATAAGGATAAACCGGTTGCCCGCCGTAATGAAGCTCGATATCACGATCTGAAAATTCTTTTCCGCATAATTCCTCAAGCTGGCCTGCGCTGGCTTCATCAGCACCTTCACCATAATAAATCGAAATCATTTCAGAATCCTCATCGATCATCACGCGCAGCAGTTCCATAAAAACCGTTTTGAGCTCTGTTCCGTTCGCAACAATATCATTCTCAGCAATCCCAATCAGTTCGCCCTTCTTGATTTCATTTCCATTTAATCTTGTATCGCGCACCGCATGGGTGATCAACCCGGTTTTAACTTCTTTTATCACCCGGCCCATACGCTTTACATTGGCTTCAAGGTCTGCTTCCGGGTCATACGCGACCGCCGCTGCGATCCCTTGTGGAACTGAAGTGGTTTTTAGTACAAACACATTTTTCTCGCTCAGTTCTGCTGCCTGCTCCGCTGCAAGAACAATATTTTTATTATTCGGCAGAACGATGATATTATCGGACGGAGCTTTCTTTACCGCCTGCAAAATATCGTCTGTAGAGGGATTCATCGACTGCCCGCCGTCTACGAACGCTTCGATTTGCCAATCACGGAAAATCGTCCGTATTCCATCGCCTGCAGTCACGGCAACAACCGCTATATTACGCTGTTCCGCCTGTACGGGAGCTTCCATATCCGGAGCTATCTCCGAAAGCTCACGATGCTGTTCTCTCATATTGTCTATCTTAATATGACTCAGTTCTCCTAATATCTGTGCATATTGGAGTGCCAGTCCCGGTTCGTTTGTATGCACATGTGTCTTTACCAAAGATAGGTCGCCGACTACCAATACGCAATCGCCTATTTTGGAAAGATTATTTCTATAGGTATCGATATCCCTCTGTTTGACTTCCGGATAGATATTCTTGATAAAAAATTCCGTACAGTATCCAAACTTGATTTCTTCATCCGGCGCTTCGAGGTTCGTAAAATCGACGACAACTCCCTGCGAGCCTAAAATATTTTCTGCATCGACATCAGCACCGTCGAGCACGCTCTTCAAACCCATAATAATGGCAAGAAAGCCTGCCCCGCCTGCGTCCACAACGCCTGCTTCTTTCAGGACCGGGAGCTGCTCAGGCGTCTCTTTCAGGGCTTTTTCACCTTCTTGGATGATGTATTCGAGCTGTGCATATAAATCGGCCGACTTTTCGGCCATGAGTTCCGCTGCTTCCGCCATTTTTGTTGCGACTGTGAGTATTGTACCTTCTTTGGGCTTCATGACCGCTTTATATGCATAATTTACGCCGTTTCGGAACGCTTCTGCAAATACAGCAGTTCCAATACTTCCTTCTGCTTTTGAGAGCGTATCGGCAAAGCCTGCGAATATCTGTGACAGAATCACGCCCGAATTTCCCCGTGCTCCCTTCAGCGCACCCAGACTCAAGGCCTGCACGATCGCTTTCATGTCGGCCGGATCTGCCGCCGCCACCTCTTTCGCAGCTGAAATCATGGTAAGCGACATATTCGTTCCCGTATCGCCGTCCGGTACCGGAAATACATTAAGCGCGTCGAGCGACTCTTTATTCTTCTCCAGAGTCGCTGCCGCGCCTACGATCATATCTTTAAATTGCTGCCCATCCAGCAGTTCGATCAATTCGAGTTCCCCCTTAAATCTGGATTCCCTGTACGATGATATCTACGCTCTGTACATTCAGGCCCGTTTCCTTTTCCACCGTATATTTTACTTTGTCTATAATGTTTTCTGCCACTGCAGCAAGAGAAACCCCATATTTTACCGTAATATACAATTCGATGACGATATTTTCAGAACCGTCGGTCTTAACATGCACGCCCTTTTTCAGATTATCGCCAGTGAACATATTGGCAATCATTTCCGTGATATTCTTTTGCGACATCCCGACAAGGCCATAACACTCGAGCGCACTGTATCCTGCGATAGAAGCAATATAGTCTTCCGTATAGGTTACCGTACCCAAATCGACTTTCAAACTTGCACTCATGAAAAAAACCTCCTAATGGTTTATTGATATTTATTATATACCAACTTTTTGCCAATAGCAATCGCATATCCCGTTCCGAATCACTAAATTTAACCATTATTCATAAAAAACACTTGCATTCAGTCGCTTTTGATGGTAAAATAAACGCTGTTTGAACGTATACACCAAGAGGGAGGTGTTTTAGATGGCAAGATATTGTGAGATTTGTTCAAAAGGTGTCGTATCTGGCAACAAAGTCAGCCATTCGCACAGAACATCCAAAAGAATTTGGGCTCCAAACGTACAGCGTGTCAGGGTCATTGAAAATGGGACCCCTACCAGAAAATATGTTTGCACGCGCTGCCTGCGTTCCGGCAAAGTTGAACGCTACGTATAATAAGTTTTATAATGCAAAAAGGACGGATTTCAATGTGTTTCCGTCCTTTTTTATATTATTTTTTATTTCTCTTTTCGGCACAGGGGAACTTTCTTATCTTTGCAGATAAAAACAAAATCATCGCTGCTGATCTCCGCTCTGTTCCCCAGCATTAGGTTGCTTACGCCGCGGGGTCTTCCGTTGGTCAATACAAGATCCTCAAGCGGATAATACAGCCCGCTCGCCGTTACCGTGGCCTTTTGGTTCACCGGGATTATGGAGACCGTTTGTCCCGGCTGACCGCTGATATGAAAGGTTCCTATATGCAGGGTGATTTCCTGAATGTCATCTTCTATCGTCAGAGACATCTCTCTTTGAAACGTGTATTTCAGCAGCATCAGATTGGACAGCAGATGGTCGATTCGGCCCCCTGTCGCTCCAAGAAGCCGTATCTCTTCTGCACCCTCCTCCTTTGCTTTATCGACCGCCAATGTCAGATCGGTATCATCCTTTTCTGAGGGAGCCGTAAGAAAACAACTTTTTCTTTCATATTTTTTCAGCAAAGAAGGCTCCACTGAATCCATATCTCCAACGACAAACGCCGGTTCAACTCCATATTTATCGAAAACCCGCAGTCCGCCGTCAACCGCGATCAACAGCTCTGCCTGCTGCACGGCATCCAAAAAAAGAGCTTTTCCCGGTTCGTCCCCCGCCGCCACCAAGAGAGCTTTCATTCTGCTTCTCCCCGCAGTTCCCGCACTGTTCTTTCCGGATCCTTTGCACTAAACACTGCATTCCCGGCTACGAGTACCGTTGCTCCTGCTTCTCGCAGCTGCATACAATTGCTGAGATCGACTCCCCCATCCACTTCGATATCGATCTTTTTTCCGGAAGCGTCTATCATTCTGCGCAGGTCTGCTACCTTTTCCAGCACTGCAGGAATAAAGGCTTGTCCGCCATATCCGGGATTGACGGACATCAAAAGAATCATGTCGACGTCATCCAAAACATATTTCAGCACTTCAAGCGGAGTTGCCGGATTCAGAACGACACCCGGTTTTTTACCGCATTGTGATATCTGCTTCAGGACGCGCTGCAAATGATCCGTTGCTTCCGCGTGTACTGTAATAAGATCAGAGCCAGCTTCTGCAAAGCGCTCAATATACCGCTCTGGCTGGACGATCATCAGATGCACATCAAGCGGGATATCCGTGATCTCATTCAGTCTTGAAATCATCTGAAAACCAAACGAAATATTGGGAACGAAAACTCCGTCCATAATGTCGCAGTGGAGATAGTCCGCTCCGGCCCGTTCCATCATTCTTACGCCTTGCTCCATGTTGCAGAAATCTGCTGCCAATAAAGATGGTGCTATTTTTATCATTTATTTTTCCTCCAAAGAATGAATAATCCGTATATATCTTTCATAACGCTCTCGGGGAATATCTCCCCTTTCCACTGCAGCTTTAACAGCGCAATCCGGTTCCTTGTCATGCCGACAGGATGCGAATCGGCAGGCTTGCGCAGCAATACGAAATTCAGGATAATAAACTGCCGTTTCCGATTTATCAAGCCCCGTCTCAAACATGGAAAACCCGGGGGTATCTATGATATACGCATCGCAGTCAGCAATATAAAACAACTCCGCCTGCCGGGTCGTATGTCGTCCGCGGGCCGTCTTTTTGCTGAGACCGCCTGTTTCCAATGTCAGAGCAGGGTCCAACCGGTTCAGCAGCGATGATTTCCCGACTGCCGACTGACCGGCAAAGCATGCGCTTTTGCCCCGCAATATTTCTTTTAAGGGGCCGATCCCTTCATTCGTCCTCGCCGAGGTAAGTAAAACTGCATAACAGGCATATTGGCGGCGAATAGCTTCTGCCTGTATTCTATCCATATCTGTTTTATTGATAAGAATAACAGGCTCTATTTTGTTCTTCTCTGCCTGAATCAGCAGTTTATCGGCAAGAATAAGATCCGGTGCAGGCTTTCCCGCCGAAAGGACAAGCAGCAGCTTATCTATATTGGCCGCCATCGGACGTACAAGCGCATTTCTGCGCGGCAGGATCTCTTCTATAGAGCCGCCGCCGCGCAGCGCCTCAAATTCTACGAGGTCGCCCGTCATTGGTTTAAGGCCTTCCCGGCGAAAACGGCCGCGTGCTTTGCACTCAAAAACATTACCCTTACCGTCGCTTACATAATAAAAACCGCCAATCCCTTTTATGATCCTTCCGCGGATTTTTCTTTACCTCCTTGTAAATTCTACTGTTTCGGTACGCACTTGGACGTCGTTCAGAAACAACACTACATCCTGCTGAACAATCTCTTCATCCGAATCGATGTAAACGGTCCCACCCGGTTCCACAACATGGTCGCCCGCTTCCATGATAGTATCGTAAATGATATAATAAACAGGAACGCCGTTGATATTGCCCGGAACACCGATCCGCACCGATGTAACATCCTTTGGGATATTAAGACTGAATTCGTCTTTCATTTGATACCGTTTTCCATCTGCCGACGGAATCGTCAGCGCTACCGGATCGTTCACAGATATTTCCGTATTTTCAGGTGGATTCTGAGATATTACGGTACCTTCTTCTTCACCGCTCTCTTTCTCATAGACAAAAAACAGGTTTAAATCTTTTAACTGCAGCACGTTCAGCGCATCTGCAAGCTGCATGCTCTGTATGTTGGGAACAGAAATCTTTTGCGTATCCGGCGAGGCCTTTACGGTGAGCCAAACACTTCCGCTCTCAGATACAGATTCTCCTGCCGCCGGATGCTGTTCGATCACATAACCGACCGGAGCGTCTCCCTTCGTATCTTCTACGATTTGGTCCCACTCTATCCCATTTTCGAGCAGCACTTTCTCCGCCTGTGCTCTATCCATATTTGTTACATTTGGCATAATATCGGAGCCTGTTCCGTTGCTTACGATAAGGGTAAGCGGGTCATCCTTTTTGAAATCCGCACCTGCCGCCGGCTCCTGACGAATTACGATCCCTTTTTCTGCTTCCGATGAATTCTCATAAACTACCGTTGGAACTGTCGTCACCTTTTGTGCTGCTTCTACCGCGTTTTTTTCCGTCATTCCAACAAAATCCTGAAGGGTGACCGGCCTTTCTGCACTGAAATTGATGACTGCGCTCACAATAGCAATGATCGCAAAAATAACGACTGCAGCAACTCCAAAAATCATCAACAGGCGCTTCATGCTTTTTTTGGAACGCCTTGCATGTTCCTCCAAATGCTGCTGCGTGCGTTTGCTCTCGCTGTATTTTACATATTCTCCATCCGGCTCAAGCAAACACCTCTGCAGATCTTCATACATATTGAAAGCCGATTTATAGCGAAAATGCTTATCCTTTTGTGTGGCTTTCTGGATTATTTTATTGATACTTTCCGGCACAGCAGGATTTTCCGCTCTTGCATCCGGCATTGGATCATTGATATGCTTCAATGCGATCGCAACCGACGTATCCGCGTCAAACGGTACTTTCCCCGTTACCATTTCGTATAGTAATATTCCAAGGGAATAGATATCGGAGCGTTTATCTACCCGTTCGCCGCGTGCCTGCTCCGGCGAAAAATAGTGAACCGATCCCATGACGCTTCCTTCCTCTGCTGTGATCGTATTCTGCGCTATATTTCGCGCGATCCCAAAATCAGCAATATAGGGTTCTCCTGTCATATCGACCATCACATTATGCGGTTTGATATCCCTGTGCACAAATCCTTTTACATGTGCATATTCGAGAGCGAGACATATTTTCTTCGCAACGGCGACGGCATATTTGACAGGCAGCGGACCATTCACATTGATCAAATGCTTGAGCGTTTTTCCCTCGATCAAGTCCATTACGATATAATAGGTACCGTCATCCAGCCCTGCATCATAGGCACGAATAATATTCGCATGGCGAAGCTTTGCCGCGGCTTGCACTTCTTTTTTAAAGCGCTGTACGAATTCTTCATTTTCTGTAAGCTCAGGCTTCAGCACCTTAACGGCCACGGTTTTCTTTGACAGTTCGTCCACCGCTTTATAGATATATGCAGAGCCTCCTGAATCGATTTGTTCGATCAGGCGGTACCGTCCGCCCAGCACCGTATCCGGTCCTATCATAAGGCGCCTCCTTCTTGCGTACGCTGGGCGAGGATAACGGAAATATTATCCTTTCCACCGCTTTCCAAGGCAATATCAACAAGCTTTTGCGCTTTTTCTTCAAGACTGTTCGGCCCCTTTAAAATACGAAACATCATTTCTTTATCCAGATAGTTTGACAAACCGTCTGAGCATAACAGAATAATATCGTCTCCGCTCCACTCCACGGAAAACAAATCCACTTCCAAATCTTTCATGCCTACAGAGCGCGTGATAATATTCTTAAAAGGATAGTCTTTCGCCGCACCTTCGTTGATAACACCGCTGTCTATCAGGTGCTGAACATACGTATGGTCTTTCGTGATCTTATAAATATCCTCCGCCCGCTTGTGATAGGCTCTTGAATCTCCTACCTGAGCGATCGTGATTTTGTCTTCATCAAAGGCCGCAAAGGTAAGCGTAGTTCCCATTCCCTGCAACGCCGAATCCTTTTCCACCGCCTCGATCAGGCGTTGATTCACAAAGCGAATGCCTTCTATGATTTGCAGCTCGCTTAATACGGAACAGCCTAATCCACTAATATAGCACTCAAGCTCAGCGCACACCATACCGCTCGCGACTTCGCCTGCGGCATGCCCGCCCATTCCGTCCGCTACCAGCATATAAAAAGGCTGGCTTTGATCGTGTACTAAAATAGAATCCTCGTTTGTCGCTCTTACTTTTCCGATGTGTGTCAGTGCCGCTGCTTTCATGTCCTATCTCCATTTTTGCCAACATATTGCTGCCTAAGCTGTCCGCACGCTCCGGCGATATCGCTGCCCATAGACTTACGCACCGTCGCTGAAAGCCCTTCCTTCTCCAGCATATTGCAGAAAGCATATACTTTTCTCCTGCATGGCGCTTTCAAAGTTATCCCATCGTTTCCATTCAGCGGTATCAGGTTGACATGGCAATTCATCCCCGTCAATATCTCTTTCAGCATGCGGGCGTCATTCTTTGTATCATTAAAGCCGTCTATTACGACGTATTCTATTATAATACGCCGTCCTGTTTTTAGAAAGTACGTTCGCGCTGCATCTAATATTTCAGCGATTTTATATTTTTGGGCCGTCGGCATGATTTTCAAGCGCTTTTCATCAGACGCGGCATGCAAGGAAATAGAAAGCGTGATTCCAAGGCCTTCTTCCGAGAGCTTTTTTATTTCGTCTGTCAGCCCGCATGTCGAAAGGGATATCCCGCGCAGTCCTATGCCCATTCCCTCCGGTTCATTCACCATACGAATAAAACGGACGACATGGTCATAATTATCAAGAGGCTCCCCCATTCCCATCAATACGATATGATCAATATTACGCCCGGGCCCTTGTTCTGCATTTACAGCGATCACCTGTGCTAAAATCTCTCCGGCAGTCAAATTACGCTTCAGGCCATCTCTGCATGAAGCACAAAACGCACACCCCATCCGGCAGCCTACTTGCGTAGAAACGCAGATCGTGTTTCCATAATTTTTTGGCATGAATACGCTTTCGACCGTGCTGCCGTCTAAATAACGGAACAAATATTTTTTCGTTCCGTCTGCGGCAGAAAGCACCCTGCACGATTCGGCATAACCTTCTCCATACTCTTTCCGCAATTGGCTCCGAAGTACCTTTGAAAGGTCCGTCATCTCTTCAATCGGTTTCTGTTCCGAGATCCATTTCAAAATTTGCTTCGCCCGGAACGATTTCTCACCTATGTGCCGAAGCTCATCCTTCAATTCGCTGTATGTATAGTCGATCAAAGGCCGTTTCATGATTTCTTCAACCTCGCCATGAAAAAACCGTCTATACTGTCGATATGCGGAAATAATTGCAGCATTCCGCCGTCGGCGCGTTCCTTCAATTCTCCCGGCAGATAAGGAGCTAAATTGTCCTCTGAAAATTCCGGATGCCGTTCCAGAAAATTCCGGACATTCTCTTCGTTCTCTGCCCAGTCTATCGTACAAGTCGAATAGAGCAAAACGCCGCCTGGCCGTACATAGTTTGCACAGGTATCCAGTATCGCGCGCTGGATACGGACAAGTTCTGAAATATCCGTTTCCTTTTTAAAAAGCCTAATATCCGGCTTTCGATATAAAAGGCCAAGCGCACTGCACGGTACATCTGCAAGAACAACGTCAAATGCCTCTTTCCATTCCGGTTTGAATACCGCCGCATCTCCAAGGCAGACTTCTGCACTCTCAACGCCGAGCCGCGCAAACGTTTTTTCAATCAGTACCTTCCTATGTTCATGCAGCTCCTGAGAAACAATTTTGCCATTCAGTGCAAAGCATGCTGCATAAGCGCTCTTTCCGCCGGGAGCGGCACAGGCATCCAGCACCTTATCTTCCCGCTTGATTCCTGCTGCACAGACAGCAGCCTGAGATGCTTCTCCCTGTATCGTGATAAGCCCCTCGCGAAATTCAGGCATTTGCTCCGGCGCTTCCATTCCCTTGATATAATATGCGTCCTCGCAATACAGTCCGGACAAATATCCCGCAGCAATTGCAGGCCCTGCCTTCAGCCGGTTTAAGCGTATACACGTCAGAGAGCGGTCACCGGTATAGCTCATCATTTGCTCTGCCTGTTCTTCGCCATATTCTTTTATGTATTTCTTACACAGCCATTTGGGATAGCTGTAGAAAACATGAAAATATTCCGCCGGATCGCCGTCGCGATCCGGATAATGAATCTTCCCAAAGCTTTTGGATAGATTTCTCAATACAGCGTTCACAAAGCCTTTTAGCTGTTTTTTGCCGCTTTTTTCCGCTAATTTCACGCTTTCGTTAACCGCTGCAGAAACAGGAACCGATTCAAAAAACAGAAGCTGGCACGCGCCCAAACGCAGAATATTCATAATCACCGTATGTACCCGCCGCACAGTAATAAATTGCTTTAGTACATGATCGATACGAAACAGGTTTTCGATCGTAGTATTTGCAAGCGCCATAATAAAGCGCTTATCCTCAACGCTCCACCTGCCTGACAGCACACGTTTGCATTCCAAGTTCAGATAGCTTTCGTTTTGCAGCACATTCGATACGATCTCAAGCGCCGCCTGCCGCGCATTCAATCCTGTTGTTCCCCTTGCTTTTCAAAAATATATCCTGACTCGAGCGGACGGCCTCTCATACAATCTTTCGCGGCCATACACCGTGCTCCACTTCGTTTCAGTTCATCGATCGTCACCAAACCGTCCGCGCAGCGGATCCCGAGCCCCCGTTTGTCATCGGCATACAAAACCGTTCCGCACGGCTCGCTTCCGGAATAGTCATGCGCAGATACACGGTATACTCTTATTTTCTCATTACGATACATCATATAGGCTCCGGGCGCGGGGTTTGTGCCGCGCACAAAGTCATGGAGCTCACGTCCTGTTTTACTAAAATCAATTTGTCCGAAGCCTTTTTTGAACATCGGAAAATAGGTTGCCTCTTCTTCTTTTTGCGGCGTGCGCATAAGCGTGCCTGCTTTCATTTTTTCCAACGTTCTGCGCAATACATCTGCGCCGAGAACACTCAAGGTTTCATACAGCTCTCCTGCTGTCATATCTTCTCCGATATCGACTGCCTCCTGCTCCAGAATGTCTCCTGCATCCAACGCAAGCGCCGTATACATAGTCGTCACTCCGCTTCGTTTCTCTCCGTTGATGATCGCCCACTGGATCGGGGCCGCTCCTCTCAATTTCGGCAAAAGAGAAGCGTGCACATTGATACAGCCATATTGCGGAAGCGAAAGGATCTCTTCCGTCAGGATATGCCCGAACGCCGCTGTGATCATCAAATCCGGCGACAACTCCCTTAAGAGCGCAACCCCCTCGGGCGCTTTGATTTTCTCAAATTGATAGACCGGAAGCCCCGCCGCCTCAGCAGCCGCTTTAACAGGCGGAGGCGTTAATTTATGGCCTCTGCCCGCTTTTCTGTCCGGCTGAGTAATGACTGCCGATATATGATAGTTTTCCCGAATCAGCATTTCTAAGGAGGGAACGGCAAAATCAGGCGTTCCCATAAAAACGATATTAAAGTCCTTTTTCATCCGCATGCTCCTCATGCCCCTCCGGTTCAATGCGCTCTACCATTTTATCTGTAAATAAAATGCCGTCTAAATGATCTATTTCGTGTGCAAAGGCACGTGCTAACAGTTCCTCCCCAGTATATTCATGCTCTTCCCCGTTGCGGTCCAATGCGCGCACCGTTACTTTAGCAGGACGCACCACATATCCCGCATCATCCGGCAAGGAAAGGCAGCCCTCCTCCATCCGCTGCTGCCCCTCCGCATGTATGATCTCAGGATTGATGAGCTCTATGAGGCCATCGCCGACATCGATTACAACAACACGCCTGAGCACCCCCACCTGCGGGGCCGCTAATCCAACTCCACGCGCCTCATACATCGTCTGCGCCATATCATCCAAGAGCTCGGTAATATGCTTATTGATTTTAGTTACCGGACGCGAGATCTTACGCAGCCTCGGATTGTCTTTTAAAAGTATGGTTCTGGTCGCCATATTTTTCCTCCGTTACGCCATATTGACCGGATTGATATCGATACCGGTCAAAACGTTGCCATATCTTGTCTTCTGAAACAGCTGATATATCTGTCCAATCAAATCTTCATCGTTCTTTAGATGAATCAAGATATGGTAACGTTCCATATCCTTGATCCTTTTGATGGCCGCTTCAGACGCTCTGATACTTATTATACCACGTTTATGGGGCAATAGCACCGCTTTTAATCTCCTGATGAAATCTTTCACGGCTTCCACTACCTGCTCTTCCCGTTCCCCGGAAAACTGTATCTGCACATAGGTCGAAAACGGCGGGAGCTGTGCCATCTCGCGCATAGCGATCTCTTCCCGGTAAAAGCCTTCGTAATCATGATATTTCGCATACTGTATCGCATAATGCTTCGGATTATAGGTCTGCAGGATCACTGTGCCCGGCTCTTTCCTGCCTGCGCGTCCGGCAATTTGTGTGATATGGCAAAAGGTACGCTCTGCGCTGCGGTAATCCGGTATGTTCAGCATCGTATCGGCTGCAAGCACTGCCGATAGGGTCACATTCTTGAAATCGAAGCCTTTGGTTATCATTTGGGTTCCTATCAGGATATCTGCCTTATGCGCGGCAAAATCTTCAAATAACTCAAGATGTGCGCCTTTTGTTGTCATAGTGTCGAGGTCCATACGCAAAACGCGAGCCTGCGGAAACATTTGTCTGACCTGTTCCTCTATCTGCTGGGTTCCTGTTCCGAAATATTTCAGATGCGGTTTTCCGCATATCGGACAAACTGTTTCCGGTACTTTGGTGCGTCCGCAATAGTGACACTTTAAAATATCCTGTGTCTTGTGATAAGTCATCGTCACATCACAGCTCCCGCACTTTACTACATAGCCGCAGGACCGGCACATGACAAAGGTAGAATAACCTCTGCGGTTCAGAAAAAGCATAGCCTGCTTTTTTTGAGACAGCGTATGTTCAAGCTCCTCATATAATCGTCCGCTGATTGCTGTGCGGTTTCCCTTCTTCAGTTCCCCGCACATATCCACGATCTCGACCGCAGGAAGCTGAAGGCCAAAAAGCCTGTTCGGCATCTTGAGAAGCTCATACTCACCGCGGCATGCTTTATAGTAGGTTTCGATCTGCGGCGTAGCGCTTCCGAGAATCAAAAGAGCACCGCTGAGGCGGCAGCGTTCTTCTGCGATCTCATGTGCGGTATATTTGGGATAATTGTCGGCCTTATAGCTTGTTTCATGCTCTTCATCAATAATGACCGCGCCAAGATCATCAAGCGGCGCAAAGATAGCCGATCGTGCCCCAAGTACGATTTTTGCCTTACCGCGCTTTACTTTCATCCACTCGTCAAACCGTTCTCCCGCGGAGAGTCCGGAATGAAATACAGCAATCTCTTCATCAAAGCGCTGCTTCAAAAAAAGATAGGTCTGAGGCGTCAGCGAAATTTCAGGTACAAGAAGTATCGCGGTTTTTCCCTTTGCAATACAGTCGCGCATGACGCGGATATAAATCTCCGTTTTTCCGCTTCCCGTAACGCCGTGCAGTAAAAAGCGCTTTTGTTTTCCGTTCCTAATCGCTTCCAAAATTTGCTTCTGCTTTTCCGTCAATTCATAATCCCGTGTACGTGGAACGCTCTTTTCAAAGGGCAGCCGCGCTATTTCCGCACGCACGATTTCAAGTATTCCCTTTTTTTCAAGCGCATGCACCGCGGATGTATTCAGCTCACGAAGAGCCATTTGTCCATTATGCTTGAGAAAGGTAAGGACTTCCATCTGTTTCGGCGATCTCGGCCTGCCGTCTTTTTTTAAAAGCGCACGCTCAGCCTGTTCCAGCTCTTGTCCTTTCAAGATCAGACGCGCCATTCTTTGCGTTTTAGCCGATATGCGCCCCCCCCGCACCTGTGCGGGAAGCATAAAGCGCAGCGCCATCGCCAAAGTCGTATTATATTTTTTTTGTATGAATTCCGCCAGATGAATCTGTTCTTCCGTCAGCGCACAAAAGGATTCGAGCGGTTCTATGATCTCCCGTATTTTATCCGGCTCATAATCAGAAATCTCCTTGATTCCAATCACGATCCCCTCTGTATCTTTCATTTTTCCGAAGGGAACCTTTACACGCATACCGGGCCGAATCTCCATTTCGCTCGGTATGCGATATTCAAATACGCGGTCTACCTGTGTATGGGAGATATCGACGATAACCTCAGCATACATGCAGTTTCCCTCCTTTCCAAAAATAGCGCTCCTTCTTAAAGGCGCGCTATCTGTTTAAATGCTGTTCCTAATCTCTGTCAGAATTTTTTCCGCCAATTTTCGCTTCGTATCCTTTGGCAAGTGAAGCGTCTCCCCGTTTTTCTTATAAATGGATACAGCATTATAGCTGCTGTCAAAGCCAATCTCCGGAGCAGATACATCATTTGCGATGATCATATCAAGATTTTTCCGCACGAGCTTGTCCTTTGCATATTGCTCCAAATTTTGCGTTTCCGCCGCGAAACCGGCAAGAAATGCCTTCTTTTCACGACCAAGCTCCGCAAGAATATCCTTTGTCTTCACAAGCTCAACAGTCATGCTTTCCTGCTTTTTCATTTTATGCACCGCACAATTTGCCGGCGCATAGTCTGCAACGGCAGCACACATGATAATGATGTCAGCCCGCTCTTTAAGCTCCATCACCCGGTCATACATTTCAGCGGCGCTCTCTACCGGATAGAGGTCTGCCTTGGGAGGCGCTTCAATCGCAACAGGGCCGGAGACAAGCATAACTTCAGCTCCCCGCTCTGCCGCATTCTCTGCAAGCGCATAGCCCATTCTTCCAGAGGACCTGTTTGTCAGATACCGGACCGGATCGAACGCTTCCCGTGTTGGTCCCGCCGTAATCAAAACTTTTTTCCCCGCAAGATCATCCCGATTCTTAAAATGATCCTCAACAGCTTTTAGAATACCCTCCGGCTCCAGCATTCTTCCATCGCCCGATTGTCCGCACGCAAGCTCTCCGTTTCCAGTCGGCAGAATCATATAGCCTCTGTCTCTTAGAATTTGCAAATTCACCTGCGTCGCGATATTATGCAGCATCGCCGTATTCATCGCAGGTGCGATCAATATCGGGCAGGTGCATGCGAGCAGCGTTGTGGTCAGCATATTGTCCGCAAGGCCACACGCCAGCTTTGCGATCGTATTGGCACTTGCCGGAGCAACGATGGCAAGATCAGCCTTTTGCGCAAGCGCAATATGCTCGACCTCCCATGGCCTTTCCCTTGAAAACAAGTCTGTCGCTACCGCATTTTTGCTCAGCGTTTCGAATGTCAGCGGGGCAACAAAACGGGTAGCCGCTTCTGTCATGACAACATCGACTCCGGCTCCCGTCTTTTTCAGCATACTAGTAAGACTCGCGGCCTTATAAGCGGCAATGCCACCCGTAACGCCAAGAAGAATATTTTTTCCCTGCAGCATTTTATTTGATTCCGTCTGTAACACGGATATACGTCACCTTATCGTTTAAAATTTCATTTACAGCCTGCGAAACAGGATTTTTGTCAACCGGTTCGTTTAAAGGCTGCGCTCCATCTATCAGTTGGCGGGCACGCTTTGCTGTCTCAACGATCAGCGTATAGCGGCAATCTACCTTTGAGAGTAAATCGTTCAATTCCAAATGTATCATTGATAAAACCTCCGTCAATCTTTCTCTATGATCCGCCTGATCTCCTCAACAGCAGTCATCAGGTCGTCGTTTACTACAGAATAGTCATAGCGGCATGCAAGTTCCATTTCAGCCTTCGCTTTGCCGAAACGTTTTGCAATTTGCTCGTCCGTTTCGGTTCCCCTGCCGCGAAGTCGCTCCAAAAGCACCTCTTCCGACGGAGGTAAAATGAAAATCATGATCGCCTGCGGATAATTTTCTTTTACCTGCAGCGCTCCCTGCACATCGATCTCGAGAATAACACTCTTCCCCTGCTCTAATTTGCCGAGCACATAATCCCGCGGCGTTCCATAGTAACAGCCGAACACATCTGCGTATTCGAGGAATTTTCCCTCCGCGATCATTTTCTCAAATTCCTCTTTGGACTTGTAAAAATAATTTATGCCTTCTTTTTCCTGTCCGCGCGGCGCACGCGTTGTGCAAGAGATTGAAAGCTCGTATTCTCCATTTTTTAAAAGCTGGTCGACGATCGTTCCCTTCCCCGCTCCCGAAGGACCGGAAAGGACGATCAATTTTCCCATTTCACTCATACGCTCTTCCTCAATCATCAGTTTCATCGTTATCCTTTGTAACGATCCGGTTTGCCACTGTTTCCGGCTGTACTGCGGACAGAATCACATGATCGCTGTCCATAATGACTACTGCGCGCGTACGCCTTCCATAGGTCGCATCGATCAGCCTCCCGGCAGCGCGCGCCTCTGAAATAATGCGCTTAATGGGTGCAGATTCCGGGCTGACGATTGCAACCAGACGGTTCGCCGATGCAATATTTCCAAATCCAATATTGATAAGTTTGATTGCCATTGACTCGTCTCCTTACTCAATGTTCTGTATCTGTTCCCTGATTTTCTCCACTTCTCCTTTGCCGGCAATCACCTGCTTCAGTATCTCGCCATCCTGTGTTTTCGAGCCGATCGTATTAAATTCGCGGTTCAGCTCCTGCACAATGAAATCCATATTGCGCCCCTGCGGCGTGTCTTCCTCCGCTGCTGCTTTAAACTGTTTCACATGGCTCCTGATGCGTACCAGTTCCTCCGTGATATTGCAGCGGTCTGCGTAAAACGCGACCTCCTGCGCCAACCTCTGTTCGTCTATTTCCGCACCGTCAAGCAGCTCCTGCAGCCGCTCTTTCAGCTTCATCTTGTATTCATAGACTACGATATCTTCTTTAGAGGCGATATTGTTCACATAAACAAGTATCGTATCCAAACGCTTCATGATATCTTTTTTCAGCTGCTCGCCTTCTTTCTCGCGCGCCGCTTTCAGTTCCTCAAGAGCCGCATCAAGGTTCGTATACAAAAGCTCACGCAGAGCATCCTCGTCCGAATGTTCGTCTTCATAGGTGACTGCATCCGGTAAACGCATCAAGGCCGTTACTCCCAAGTCATTGACGATGCCATGCTGTCTGCTGATATTCTCCGCCGCTTCTATATAGGCATTTATAAGCGGCATATCGACAATCACATTTTTTGCATCCTCCCGTTCAGATGAATAATAGATAAAAATATCTACTCTGCCGCGGTTGATACTCTTTTTGATATGCTTGCGCACCTCATCTTCCAAGAACACCATAAACCTCGGTTCTCGGATACTGATATCCAGAAAACGATGGTTTACCGTTTTGATCTCTACCCGAAGCTTTCTGCCGTCAAGTGCAATTTCGCTTTTGCCAAAGCCTGTCATGCTTTTCAAAGATACAGCCCTCTTTCAAAATCGTTAAATATGATTATAACACAATTATTCTTTTCTTTCCAATACTTTATAAAGCTCGTCCGACGGATATGGAAGCACTGCTTTTTTCTCCCCGGAGGATATATCATAAACGCCGTCTCCCCCTGCTTTTCCTATCATCGCAGCCGAAATTCCATTTTTCTTGAGCGTTTCTATTACCAACGCACCGTTTTCCGCGGCAATCATCATGCTGCCTGATGAGATCAGCCCAAACACATCAAGAGCATATCTTTTGCATATCTTGCTTGTGACCGGAAGGACCGGCACAGATGAAAGGTCTATCTCCGCACCAATACCGGACGCCTCGCACATCTCACATACCGCGCCCAGAACACCGCCCTCCGTAATATCATGCATCGCATGTACTCCTGCGACTTTCGCCGCTGTTTTTCCATCTGCTACGACGCTTAAGGAGCCGCGCACGCTGCGCAGCTGCTTTTGGTCTTCCTCCGTCAGACCGAGTTCCTCCGGATATTCTCCCGCGATAATGGCAGTTCCTTCAAGGCCTGCGTACTTTGTCATGATGATATCGTCTCCTGCTTTCATATCCGAAGTACGAAACATCCTGCCCGGGATCACAGGCTTTCCAATCATCGTGACTGAAACTATGATACGGGTCACACTGTCCGTTACCTCTGTGTGCCCGCCAATAATGTCGATATCGAGTTCGTGAGCCGCCTTTGTTAAACTGCCCATCAAATCACGCACCTGTTCTTCCTTGCCAGAAGGAGGAATCAGGATCGTTACAAGTGCTGCTACCGGCACAGCGCCTGCAGCGGCCACGTCGTTGGCATTGATATGGACGGCAAGCATTCCCGTCTGCTCTCCGCCAGCAGTGATCGGGTCCGTCGACACGACGCACAAATCTCCTGTCATCACTGCACAACAGTCTTCACCCACACCGGCACCTACGACCGTTTCTTCATTGTGCGGCTGTATTTGATCTATAATAAGCTCCCGAAGCTTTGCGCTGGTCAGTTTTCCCTGTCTCATGCTTTATCGAGTTCCGCTTTCACCAGTTCATTCACGGTCTTAGGATTCGCTTTTCCTTTGGTCGCTTTCATGACCTGTCCTACGAAAAAGGTCATCGCTTTTTTGTTTCCGCCCTTATAGTCGGCGACAGGCTTCGGATTCTCCGCCACGATCTTCTGCACGAGCGCCAATATCTCGTCCGCATTATCGTTTTGCTTCAGGTCCTTTTCTTCTACGATCTGCGCGGGCTTCTTGCCTGTTTTGAACATCTCCTCAAACACCTGCTTGCCTACGCTCGAATTGATGACCCCGTCGTTTACCATCTTCAGCAAATCGGTAAAATCCTCCGGCGAGATGGGAATGTCTTTTGCTTCGACATTATTTTCCTTTAGAAGACGTGCAAGTTCTACCATGATATAATTGCTGATCGCTTTCGGCTCGCGGTAGACGGCCACACTGTCTTCAAAGAACTTCGCCGTATATTTTGACATCGTCAGAACGCCGGCATCGTATTCCGGAAGCCCGAATTCGTCCACATACCTTTGCCGTTTCGCAGCAGGAAGCTCTGGAAGCGAAGCCTTGATATCTGCGATCCGTTCATCCGTCAAATAAACCGGAACAAGATCCGGGTCCGGAAAATAGCGGTAATCATGAGCCTCTTCTTTGTCGCGCATCGGGAAGGTCCTGCCTTTGGCATCGTCCCACCGGCGCGTTTCCTGAATGATCTCCCCGCCGTCCTCGATCACCTCAATGTGGCGCTTGGCCTCATATTCTATCGCACGCTGCGCCGCCGAGATACTGTTGATATTTTTCAGCTCAGTACGCGTTCCATATCGCTCAGAACCGATCGGGCGCACGGAAATATTGATATCGCACCGCATAGATCCTTCCTCCATCTTGCAGTCCGATACGCCGATATATTCCATATTGGCCCGTACAGTATCGAGAAACGCTTTCACCTGCGCAGCGCTTCTAAAGTCCGGGTCTGTTACGATCTCCATAAGCGGAACGCCGCCCCGATTGTAATCCACAAAGCTCTCCGTGCCCTGATGGACTAATTTCCCAGCGTCTTCCTCGATATGGATACGCGTAATGCCGATTTTGTGTTTTTCCCCATCGGCCTCTACCTCTACTTCTCCATGTCCGCATAGCGGAAAATCATACTGGGATATCTGATATGCCTTTGCAAGGTCCGGATAAAAATATCCTTTTCGGTCCAGCTTGGAATAATTCGGAATATTGCAATTGAGCGACAGCCCCGCGCGCACTCCATATTCCACCGCCTGCTCATTCAGCACGGGAAGCGTCCCCGGCATAGACAGACATACCGGACATACGTTCGTATTTGGTTCCGATCCGAATTCGTTTTTACAGGAGCAAAAAATCTTCGTCTCCGTTGCCATTTCAACATGGACTTCAAGGCCTATTACAGTTTCATATTTCATCGTTTTTCTCCATCATAACGTCGGTTTTTTGTCAAATCCGGCAGCCTGTTCAAAGTTCCATGCTGCCCGGAACATCGTGTTTTCATCGAACGCTTTCGCAATCATTTGCACAGAGACCGGCAGACCCTCTTTCGTTACGCCCGAAGGAACGGAGATCGCCGTTACACCCGCAATATTCACCGGAACGGTAAACAGGTCGTTCACATACATTTCAAGCGGCGTTGACTTCGCTCCCACCTGAAATGCCGGCGTGGGCGCAGTAGGCGAAAGCAGGATATCATACTGGCCGAACAATCTGTCGAAATCGTTTTTGATCAGCGTCTTTACTTTCAGCGCTTTCAAATAATAAGCATCATAATATCCGGAACTCAAAACATAATTCCCGAGCATAATGCGGCGCTTTGTTTCGTCGCCAAAGCCTTCAGACCGCGTATTTTTATACATTTCTTTCAAATCATCATACTGTTCCGTACGGTAACCATACCGTATTCCGTCAAACCGCGAAAGGTTGGAGGCCACTTCCGCAGATGCGATCACATAGTATGCGGAAAGGGCATAATCGAAAGTCGGAAGCGTAGTCTCTTCAACAATAGCTCCCATTTCCTCAAACAGCCGGACCGCATCCAAATAGGACTGCCGTACTTCCGCATCTATTTCCTGCTCCAGATATTCTTTGGGGATCCCGACCTTCAGGCCTTTGATATCCCTCTTCATCCCTTCGCCATAATGAGGATAGTCCATAATAGCCGACGTGGAATCTTTGCTGTCGTTCCCCGCAATAATATCCAGAACAAATGCGGAATCTTCAACGTTTTTCGTCAGAGGGCCGATTTGGTCGAGCGAGGAAGCAAAAGCCATCAGGCCGAACCGCGATACTGTGCCATAGGTAGGCTTCAGGCCTACGACGCCGCAAAATGCGGCCGGCTGCCGGACAGAGCCGCCTGTATCGGAGCCAAGGGAAAAAATCGCTTCATCTGCGGCAACGCACGCCGCGCTTCCGCCCGAGGAGCCTCCCGGCACCCGTGAAATATCCCATGGATTTTTCGTCACTCCAAAATAGGACGTCTCTGTGGATGAGCCCATCGCAAATTCGTCCATATTTGCTTTAGCGATCAAAACGTAGTCTTCCGCTTTTAACTTTTCGATCACAGTGGCATCATAGACCGGCTTATAATTATACAGCATTTTAGAAGACGCGGTAGATAAGATGCCTTTTGTACACATATTATCTTTGATGATAGCGGGTATCCCCGCCAGCTTTCCAAGCGCTTCTCCTTTAGCCCGTTTTTCGTCTACGCACTTTGCCGCTTCCACCGCCTCGTCCGCACATACCGTGACCAGCGCGTTGATCTGCGGCTCGACCGCCTCGATCCGCTCAAGGCAGGCCTTTGTCAGTTCCTCGGAAGTGACTTCCTTTTTTTCAAGCAGTTCTGCCGCCTGCTTTATACTAAGAGATGTAAGCTCCATAAGTTCCTCCCATCAGTCCACAACTTTCGGAACAGTAAAAAAACCATCCTCCTGCTCCGGTGCATTTTTCAGCATATCTTCCCGTTCCCATACTTTTCCGGGGATATCTTTTCTGACTACATTTTGCTGCTTCAAAATATACGAGGTCGGCTCTACGCCTTCTGTGTTCAGTTCATTCAGCTTTTGAGCATGGCCGAGTATTTCATCCAGATTTTTCTGGAGCATCTCTTTTTTTTCATCGTCGAGGCTCAGCATCGAAAGCGATGCGATCCGTTCTACTTCGTCTAATGTAACGCGCATTTTTATTTTCGTCCCTTTCATGAGTCGTTTCACAATCATTAATTATATCATAAAATAAGGGCTGCGTGAATCTTTTTGCCCATACTAAAATGCTTGTGGGGAATGAATCCTCCACTCCCCACATACACACACATATTCACTATTCCATGATTTTTTCCAGAACTTCCGCCGCACCTTCCACGACTTTCCAGCATTTGCTCTCCCGGTTAAAATTTTCTTTGCGTACTTTGGCACAGAATGCACTGCCAAATTTTTCTTTGAACCCGTTCATCATCGCTTTGCACTTTGGACTCAGATCGCTCGTCTGATGCGCGCACGTCTTTATCTCTTTAGCGCTGATCGCCCCCATTCCTCCGCAAACAGCACCGCAGATGCTTCCACACTGCATTCCGCCGCCAAAGCCGCCGAAAGCTTTCATGCCTTCCTCGTTTATTCCGAGCTCATATTCATCGTTTGCGGCACGAATAATTGCCTCCGCGCAATTGCAGTCTTTTTCCTGATAATAGATACGTGCCCTTTCTTTTAACATTTTTCCCTCTCTCCTTTATGACATCATTTCTTTCAAATCATCTTCCGAAATAATCGTTACGCCAAGCTCCCGAGCCTTTTTCAGCTTGCTTCCTGCGTCTTCGCCTGCCAAAACATAATCCGTTTTCTTACTGACCGAAGAGCTCGTTTTTCCACCCATGCTTTCAATCAGCTCCTGTGCCTGCTTTCGTGTATATTGCGCAAGCGTGCCCGTGAGTACAAACGTTTTTCCTTCCAGCCTTCCGCCGGCTTCTTCTCCTTTGTCCTCCTGTGGCTGTACGCCTGCGTCAAAGAGCTCCTGTACGACGCGCATATAATTTTCATTCCGGAAAAAGTCGATAACATCCTGTGCGACGACCATGCCCACATCGCGTATAGCCACAAGCTCCTCTATCGTCGCCGCTTTTAGCCTATCATAGGTCCGGAACGTACGTGCAAGGTCTTTGGCGGTCTTTTTTCCTACATTCGATATGCCAAGCGCATAAATAAAATGAGAAAGCGGCGGCTTTTTGCTTGCTTCGATAGCATCCAAGATATTCTGAGTCCTTTTCTCCTTAAATCCCTCCTGCGCCAGCAGCTGTTCATCTGTTAAAGTATAGATCGCAGCGATATCTTTGATATCAAGCTTTTCAAAAATCAGCTCTATCGTTTTTTCACTCAGGTTTTCAATATCCATTGCGTCACGCGATACAAAGTGCACCATGCGCGAAGTAAGCTGCGGCTTGCAGTTCAGGGAATTCGGGCAAAACAAATTTGGTCCGTTCTCTTCCAAAGCAGTTCCGCAGGCCGGACAATGTGTTGGTTTCGGGATCGGTATAAGCGTCCCGTCCTGAACCGGAGAAGCTCCTAAAATTTCCGGGATCACATCATTTGACCTCCGAATAAATACATCGGCGCCGATTTGCACACGTTTTCTTAAAATATCCTCATAGTTATTCAGCGTGGCCCTTTGGATCGTTGCTCCTGCAAGCTCTACCGGCTCGAGATGCGCAAGCGGCGTAAGCTTCCCCGTTCTGCCTACATCCCATGTGACAGACAGAACCTTCGTTGTCATCTCCTCCGCAGCAAACTTATATGCAATCGCCCAGCGCGGAAACTTTTGGGTATATCCGAGAGCCTCCCGCGTTTGAAAATCCGTTATCTTTACGACCATTCCATCGATCAGAAAATCCAGTCTTTCCCGTTCTGCATCCACTGCATTGACAGCTTCTGTGATTTCGGCAATATCCGTGAGTATTCTTTCATAGGAGCTTACGTTGAACCGATTATCGCGCAAAAACGCGATCATCTCCTGATGATTGGCAAAAATCTTTCCCTCTATATAGCCTACATTATAAATAAATGCGTCCAAATGCCGTTTTGCAGTCTGCGACGGATCCAGATTGCGGATAGCCCCCGCCGCTGCATTGCGCGCATTTTTCAGAGGCTCCTCTGCTGTCCGGTTATATTTTTCCAGTTCAGAGAGCCGCATGATCGCTTCTCCCTGAACCTCCATTTTCCCGGCAAAATCAATTTTCAAAGGGATGGACTGTATCGTTTTGACTTGTTCCGTAACATCTTCCCCCACTGTTCCGTTTCCGCGCGTCGCTGCAGAAACCAGATATCCGCCGTTATAAGTCAAATTGATCGTCAGCCCGTCAAATTTATATTCCAATGAGTAGCTGGGCTGCGGGAGTCCTAATGCGTCGATCTGCTTATTGGTACGCTCCTGCCATGCAGATATTTCCTCTATGCTCTGTGCCTTATCCAAACTCCATAATGGCGCGAGATGCGTGTGCTTGCGAAAACCCTCTAAAAGCTTTCCGCCCACTCTTTGTGTAGGTGAATCCGGTTCTATCGTACCGGTCTGTTTTTCCAAGCGTACAAGCTCATCGTATAGCCTGTCATATTCTGCGTCTGCAACGGCCGGATCATCCAAAACATAATAGCGGTAAGCATAATCGTTCAGCTTGTCGATTAGTTGTCTCATACGTTCCATCGCACGCAGCCACCTATTTCAAAATTTTCAGCGATGCAAAAGCTAAAAACATCTTCTTTTCGCCAGCCTCATAGAAATCCACTACTGCAACGCGGGAATCTCCCTCTCCCGCAATGCTTTTCACCTTTCCCCGGCCAAAGGTTTTATGCTCTACGATCGTTCCTATCTTATAGTCTCCGCTCACCTTCTGCGGAACAGCCTTTTTCTGGAATCCGAATCCGCCCGAGAACAGGCCTTTCCTTTCGGAAGCAGAAGCCGGTTGTTTTGCGGATATAACGGGTTTCTTCTTTCCAATCTCATTTAGCAGACTGTCGTCGATCTCATCTAAAAAGCGCGATCGCACGGATGGCTGCGTGCGGCCATACAGAGTCCTCATATTGGAATGCAGCATATAAAGTTTTCGCTTTGCACGCGTGACCGCTACATAGCAAAGACGGCGTTCTTCCTCGATGTTATCTTCATCGATCGCACGCTGACTCGGAAAGATGGCCTCATCCATTCCTGCAATAAATACTGTATCAAATTCAAGGCCTTTGGCTGCATGCATGGTCATCAGCGTGACACCGCCTTTATCATCCATGCTGTCAAGGTCGGTGATCAAAGCAATGTTCTGCAGAAATCCCTCCAAAGATGCCTCTTCTTCCTCATCGTAGGTATAGGCGGAATTGATCAGTTCGGCGATATTTTCCATTCTGGCTTCTGCCTCCGGCGTCTGCTCTTCCTCCAGCATCTTTTTATATCCCGAAATTTCATACGCGCGTTCCAAAAGCTCATGTACGGTAAGTTCTTCTGCATTTTCACACATGCGTTCATACATCTCATAAAACTCTTTTGCTTTTTTTATGAGCGCTTTATCCGAAAGCAAAGCTTCCGCCTTTTGCATCACTTCCAAAATAGACATCCCGCCATATTCCGCAGCCCGAGCGAGCGCATCGATTTTAGCCATACCGATCGCGCGCTTTGGTGTATTAATGATTCGTAAGAGCTGCAGATCTGCCGCCGGATTTGCGATAATATTCAAATAGGCGATCATGTCTTTGATCTCTTTACGCTCATAAAAGCTGATGCCTCCATAAATGCGGTATGGAACTGCATATAAACGCAGCTTTTCTTCTAAAATTCTGGAAAGCGTATGGATCCGATATAGAATCGCCATATCTGCATATCTCGTTCCCTCGTCCGACAGCCGCTGTATCTCCCGTGCGATCGTTTCGGCTTCTTCATATTCGCTGCCAGCCGTATAGAGCACCGGCTTTTCGCCGTCGTCGATATTACTCCAAAGCGTCTTCCCTTTTCGTCCTTCATTGTTTTTGATGACGCAGTTGGCTACATCCAGTATCTTTTTATCGGAGCGATAATTCTGTTCCAGCCGAATAACTGCCGCCCCGGGAAAATCCTTTTCAAACTCCAGAATGTTCCGTATATTCGCTCCGCGGAACGCATAAATCGACTGATCGTCGTCACCTACCACAAAAATATTGCCGTATCCTCCCGACAATATTTTGATCAATTTATACTGCACCATATTGGTGTCCTGATATTCATCCACCATGATATAGTGAAATTTATTCTGATAATATATGCGCGCCTCATCAACTGTCTCTAAAAGCGTCAGCGTATTCAGAAGCAGATCGTCAAAATCCATAGCATTTTGTTTATGGAGCTCCTGCGTATATTCATCGAATATCTCACCCGCGTGATCTGCCACAAATGGATTGCGCTCTTCCGCATACTGCGCAAAATCAAGGGTCGTATTATCATTTTTATATTTACTGATCAGATTCTTGATATAGCGGTCCGAATAGCTTTTATTCTCTTTCAGGCCCATTCGTTCCAATATTTTTTTCAGAAGACGCAAGGTATCGTCCGTATCATAAATCAGAAAATTTTTAGTATAGCCAAGACTGTCTGCATAACGGCGAAGCATGCGCACGCACATCGCATGAAACGTGCTGATCCACATATCCCTCATGTCCGCGGAAACAACGCCTGCAATGCGCTCTTTCATCTCCTGTGCCGCTTTGTTTGTAAACGTGATGGCAAGAATCTGCCACGGCGCTACATTTTTCCCGTTGATGAGATACGCGACACGCTCGGTAAGCACACGCGTCTTTCCGCTGCCTGCTCCCGCAAGAACGAGCACGGCTCCCGATATCGTTTCCACCGCCTGCTTTTGCCGTTCATTTAACTGATACAAATCTATTCTCCCTTTTTCTCATTTCTGTCAAGAATCGTCCTGTAGCCGCCTGTTCCATAATTGAGGCAACGGTTTACGCGGGAGATCGTCGCTGTGGACGCGCCTGTCTTTTCCGCGATCGCATGGCAGGTAGTTCCCTCTTTCAGCATCTGCGCTACTTTATAGCGCTGAGAAATCGCCGTGAGCTCTGCAACCGTGCACAGATCTTCGAAAAACATGTAACATTCTTCTTCATTTTTAAGCGACAAAACCGCTTGAAACAGCATATCCAGCTCTTTCGATTCCAGTTTGGAACGATACATTTTCAACACCTCGCAATGTAGTGATACGGTCTAAAGCTATCCCTTCCGTATTTTAGCACATTACCATGCGAAAATAAAGTCAATCGAAAATGTTTTGATACAACTCGCTTACGTCGTTTCCCATGACGGCGAGAATCACCTGCTCACCACGCGTATTGCGCGCTGCTATGGGTATCGTATCCGTAGACAGCTTGCTCATATCGCCCGATTTTTGTATTCCTGTAACCATAGATATCTTTTCTACGAGCAGCGCGCCTACGATACTTCTTCCGGAATCTCCCGCAAGCTGATATGCCTTCAGTCCTTTTCCGTTTCTTCCCTGTTCTTCAAATTCTGCAATCGGCGTGAGCTTTGCATATCCTTTTTCTGTCATCAGCAATATATTGCCATCCTGTCCGTTTCGGAGCTGTTCCGCGAACACGACTTTAGCATGTTTTCCGAGGCGTATCGCCCCAACTCCTTTTCCGCTCCGTCCCATAACGGAGATTTCTTTCTTCCGGATATTGATAGACATCCCGTCGGAGGTGATGAAAAGCATATTTTCCTGATCGGGAGCATCCGGCTTCGCATAAATAAGCCGGTCTCCGTCTTTTAAGCCGCATGCCAGTATCTTTGATTTCTTTACGTCAAATTCTTCCATTGGGGTCGCCTTTACAAGACCGCCCTCTGTTGCAAAATACATCAACTTATGTTCAAAGTCCTTTTTGGTAAGAATGCATAAAATCGTTTCGTCGGCTTCTACGCCCGGTATTAAAGCGTTGATCGATTTTCCCGCTTCTTTCATGCGCGCCTCCGGTACGGAAGCAACCGGCAGGATCATCATATTGCCTCGATTGGTAAAAATATACAGCTTTCCTGCCGTATCCGTCGGTATAAGCAGGGCAGGCTGGAATTTTTCCTCTAATTCTCCCGCTTCCATTCCCTTTTGCAGCGCTTTTTGCGTCATTCTTTTCAGATTTCCGTTTCTCGTCTGGATCACAGTACATTCGCTGGCCACTACAAACTCGCTCTCATCTACTTCGATGCGGGCATGTTCTTCCTTTATCACTTGCGTCCGGCGTTTATCCGCATATTTTTCTTTTACCTCCAACAGCTCGTCGCGGATCACCGCAAGCAGTTTCTCCTCAGAGCCTAATATCGAACGCAGATATTTGATAAGCGCGACGACCTCTTTGTATTCATTTTCCAGAAGCTCAACCTCCAGATTTGTCAAACGTGCAAGACGCATATCAAGAATAGCCTGCGCCTGTACGCCCGTCAGGTTGAATTCCTTCATGAGCCGCCGCTTAGCCTCGTCTGAATTTTTGGATGAACGAATGATTTGGATCACCCGGTCGATATTTTTGACCGCAATAATGAGTCCAAGCAAAATATGCTCGCGCTTTTCTGCTTTTTCCAGATCGAACTGTGTCCTGCGCGTGACAACGGTCTTCTGGTGGCGAATATAATAATCGATCATGGAAAGCAAGCCGAGCTGCTTCGGGGAACCATCCGCGATCGCCATCATATTGATTCCAAAGGTGACCTGAAGATCCGTATATTTGAACAAAAGGTTCAATATCTTTTCCGGATCATGTCCTTTTTTGATCTCGATCACCGCGCGAATCCCCTCCCGGTCTGATTCATCCCGTATATCGTCGATTCCGGCAAAGAGCTCTTTTTTATTTTCGCTGACTGCCAATATCTTTTCAAGCATTGCCGATTTCCGCACTTCATACGGTATCTCGGTGATAACGATCATATTCCTGCCGTTTTTGCTTTTTTCAATGTGTGTTTTTGCACGTATAAATACCTTGCCCCGGCCCGTTTCATACGCCTGCTTGAGACCGTCTCCGCGCAGAAGATAGCCTCCGGTCGGAAAATCCGGTGCTTTAATATATTGCATTATGTCATCGAGACTGCACTCCGGCTTCTCTATCCTCGCAACGACTCCATCTATAACTTCTCCTAAATTATGCGGCGGAATATTGGTCGCAAGGCCTACCGCGATACCAGATGAGCCATTTACCAGAAGATTCGGGTAACGCGCGGGAAGCATATCCGGTTCCCGCTCCGTATCATCAAAATTAGGCCGGAACGGAACCGTATCTTTGTTCAGATCCCGCAGCATTTCAAGGGCAAGCGGTGAAAGCCGCGCTTCCGTATATCGCATGGCGGCGGCGCTGTCACCGTCGGGCGAACCAAAATTCCCGTGTCCGTCCACAAGCGGCATGCGCAGGGAATAGGCCTGTGCAAGCCGGACCATTGCGTCATATACGCTCATATCTCCATGAGGATGATATTTGCCCAGCGCTTCGCCCACGATCCTTGCGGATTTTTTAAAAGGCTTATCGGGCAGGATGCCAAGATCATACATCGTATAAAGAATACGTCTCTGTACCGGCTTCAGGCCGTCCTCGACCCGCGGCAGAGCGCGCTCGAGCGTTACATACTCGGCATACGTCATAAACGAGGTATGCATGATCTCATCCAGAGCAGCATCCACGATCTCCTCGCTGAAATTAATTTGTTTCGATTTCATGTTGTACTACCTCAAAATCATCCTGCTTGTTGAAATTCGCATGCTCTGCGATATACTGCTTCCGTGGTTCCACATTATCTCCCATCAGGGTCGTAACGATCTGCTCAGCATCTGCCAAATCATCGATCGTCACACGGATGAGCGATCTTTTTTCAGGATCCATAGTGGTCTCCCACAGCTGTTCGGGATTCATCTCGCCCAGTCCCTTATAGCGCTGCACGGTATATCCTCTCCCTATTTCTGCTTTTGCCTGTTCCAGCTGCTCATCGTTATAGGCGTACAGCACCTTATTCCCTTTCGCAATCTTGAAAAGCGGCGGACGGCCAATGTATAAATGCCCATCTGTAATAAGCTCTTTAAAATAGCGGTAAAAAAAGGTGATCAGGATCGTACGGATATGCCCGCCGTCCTGATCGGCATCCGCGAGAATAATGACTTTATTGTATTTGATGTTCCGAATATTGAAGCTATCGTCAAATCCCGCTCCAAGCGCTGTGATAATCGAGCGGAACTCCTCGTTCGCAAGCACTTGGTCGATCCGTTTTTTTTCAACATTCAGCGGTTTCCCGCGCAATGGCAGAATGGCTTGGAACCGCCGGTCTCTTCCCTGCTTCGCGCTGCCTCCCGCGCTGTCGCCCTCCACGATAAACAACTCGTTAAGCTCCGGCTTTCTTCCCGTACAAGCGGAAAGCTTACCCACGAGAGGTGATGTTTCCAATTTGTTTTTTGCCCGCTCCATTTTTTTGGCTTTTCGGGCGGCATCACGCACCCGGGCCGCGCCAATCGCTTTTTCCAATATTTTAGTGCATATCTGGGTATTGTTGAGATCCGCCATAAAGGCAGAGAGCTTCTCGGTAACGACCGCCTCTACGGCAACACGTGCTTCGGCATTTCCGAGCTTTGTCTTTGTTTGTCCTTCAAACTGTACATTTTTCATCTTAATGTTGACGACCGCGCACAGTCCCTCGCGAAAATCGTCACCCGTTAAGTTAGGCTCCTTGTCCTTCAACAGATTATTACTGCGGGCATAATCGTTCATCACCTTCGTGATCGCGGTTTTAAATCCGGTCTCATGCATCCCTCCCTCTGTTGTCGGGATATTATTGACATAAGAAAAGATGCTTTCCGTGTAGCTGGAGTTATATTGCATTGCAATACTTACTACCACTCCGTTTCTGATACCCTCAAGCAATATCGGCGCAGCATGAAGCGGCGTTTTTTCCTTATTAAGATAAAGAACAAAATCGACGATACCGCCCGTATATTCAAATATCTCTTTACGCGGACGGCCATTTGTAAGCTGACGCTCATCGATCAGGGTGATGTGCAGCCCTTTTGTGAGAAAAGCCAACTCCCGCAGCCGCCTCCTGACAACATCAAATTGGAAATCAATGGTATCAAAAATCGTATCGTCCGCAAGGAATGTTATTTTGGAGCCTTTTTTCTTGGTTTCTCCAATCTCTTTCAGGCTCTCTATCGGCTTGCCGACATGCATCTTTCCCTTAGCGTCCGTCCCTGTTATATATTTCTGATAGTAGACTTTTCCGTTTTGATAGACCTCTACTTCAAGCCATTTAGAAAGCGCGTTTACCACGGATGCACCGACACCATGCAAGCCGCCGGAGTAAGCATAATTGTCATTATTGAATTTTCCGCCAGCGTGGAGCTGTGTAAACACTACCTCCACGCCGGATATTTTAAGCTCCGGATGCAGGCCGGTCGGGATGCCCCGCCCGTTGTCCTCTACTGAAACCGAATTATCCTGATGGATCGTTACTGTAAGTTTATCCGCATACCCATTTGCCGCCTCGTCGATGCCATTGTCAACGATCTCCCAAAGCAGATGGTGCAGGCCGCGCGAGCTCGTCGTGCCAATATACATTCCCGGACGGCGGCGCACTGCGTCAAGCCCCTCCAGAACCTGTATATCCCCCGCTGTATATGCTTTCGACATAATCAATCTATCCTCCACAACATTGTGTATACATACTGTAATATTATATAACAGGCCACAAAATATAGCAAACAAAAAAGAACGGGAGAACCTCTCCCGTTCCTTGCAAACTGAACCTTACGATGCGGTTTCTTCCTTATCACGAGCTTTCGGCAGAGCCGGTTTCTCTCCCATTACCAGCATCGGCTTTCTGGAATCGATCGTATCCTTTGTAATAACGCACTTTAAAACGTCATTCCTTGACGGCAAATCATACATGATATCCATCATAGACGTTTCAATGATGCTGCGCAGCCCCCGCGCTCCCGTCTTTTGCTCAATTGCCAGCTTTGCGACCTCTTCCAGAGCCTCATCCTCAAACTCAAGCTCCACACCGTCAATCGCAAACAGCTTTCTATACTGCTTTGTCAATGCATTTTTAGGCTTTTTCAGTATCTCGACCAACGCCTGTTCATCGAGCGACTGCAGGTTCACCACAACCGGCAAGCGGCCCACAAACTCCGGAATCAATCCAAATTTCAACAAATCCTCGGTCTGCAATTGTTCCAACAGCGCGCTGATGTCCTTTTCCTTTTTGCTCTTGACATCGGCCCCAAAGCCCATTGTTTTCTTTCCTACGCGGCTCTCTATAATGGAGTCGAGCCCGTCAAACGCTCCGCCGCATATAAACAGGATATTCGTGGTATCGATCTGGAGAAAATCCTGATGAGGATGCTTGCGTCCACCCTGCGGCGGCACACTTGCAACCGTTCCTTCCAGAATCTTAAGCAGCGCCTGCTGTACGCCTTCGCCCGAAACATCTCTTGTGATCGATGGATTATCCGTTTTACGGGCGATTTTGTCGATCTCATCTACATAGATGATCCCTTTCTGCGCACGTTCGATGTCAAAATCCGCAGCTTGAATCAGTTTCAGCAGAATATTTTCTACATCTTCGCCTACGTAGCCTGCCTCTGTCAATGACGTTGCGTCTGCTATCGCAAATGGTACGTTCAGGATCCGCGCCAATGTTTGTGCCAAAAGCGTTTTCCCGCTTCCCGTCGGCCCAAGCATCAATATGTTACTCTTCTGAACCTCTGTGTCATCCTCCGCAGCTTCCGCATTGATCCTCTTATAGTGGTTATATACTGCCACCGCAAGATATTTTTTGGCCTTATCCTGCCCAATCACATAATCGTTCAAAATATTTACGATCTCTGACGGTTTGGGGATCTCTTTCAGCTCAAACTTTGCTGCCTCCTTAAACTCCTCGTCAATAATCTCCCGGCACAATTCAACGCATTCATCACAGATATACACACCGGGCCCAGCTACCAGCCTGCGCACCTCGTCTTGCGTCTTTCCGCAGAACGAGCACTTTATCTGGCTGTCGCCTTCGTTATAGTTATCATACATATTTTATCCACCTCTGACGCTATTTCGCGTCCTTAGCCGGGATGATCTCGTCAATGATCCCGTATGCAAGCGCTTCGTCCGCCGTCATAAAATAATCACGTTCAACATCCTTCTGCACTTTTTTAAGCGGCTGCCCCGTTCGTTCGCTCAATATCTTATTCATCTTATCCTTGATGGCGATGATTCTCTGGGCATGGATCGCTATATCCGTCGCCTGCCCCTGCGCACCGCCAAGCGGCTGATGGATCATGATCTCGCTGTTCGGCAGAGCCTTACGCTTTCCCTTTTGCCCTGCTGCCATCAGGAACGCTCCCATGGAAGCAGCCATACCGATACAAATCGTGCTGACGTCACACTTGATATACTGCATCGTATCATAAATGGCCATTCCTGCCGTTATGGAGCCGCCCGGGCTATTAATATACAGATAAATATCTTTATCCGGATCCTCCGCTTCAAGAAAAATCAGCTGCGCTACAACTAAATTCGCAACCGTATCATCTATTTCTCCCGACAGGAAGATGATCCTGTCTTTCAGCAAACGGGAAAAAATGTCGTAAGACCGTTCTCCTCTGTTTGTCTGTTCTACTACAATCGGTACTAAGCTCATAAAATAACCTCCTTATTGCGCGGCACTTCATGACGCGCACAGAAATTTGTTATTCCTTAGCAGCTTTTGACTTCCCGGCATCTTTTTCTTTCTTATCCGTTGTTTTCTTGGCTGCCTTTTTTTCGGAATCCTTGGCAGGTTCTTTTTTCGCGCTCTCTTTTGCCGCCTTCTTCTTTTCAGCCGCTTCTTTTTTCGGATCTACTTCTTCGATCTCCGCCTTGGATACAAGGTAATCGAAAAGCTGCTCCATTGCGACGCGCTCTTTGAAATAATCGATCTCCTGCGTGCTCATAGTGTCTTTGAATTCCTGCACGGTTTTATTCGCTTCTTTCGCAAGCTGTTCATATTTCTTTTCGATATCTTCATCCGTAGGATCGATCTCAAGCTTCTTCAGAAGCGCTTCTACGGCGAGACGCATGCGCACCTGCTCCTGCGCACTTTCCCTGTAATCGTTCCGCAGGTCCTGAAGCGTCTTGCCAATGTATTTCAGGTAATCGTCAAGCTTCATTCCCTGATACATCAACTGATAGGACATCTGCTGAATCTGATAGTCGATCTGGTCGTCAATCATTACATCAGGAATCTCTACCTCGATCCCCTTTGCAACTGCTTCGAGCAGCTGATTTTCCATTTCTGCTTTCGCGCGCATATCTGCACGGTCCTGCAGTTTCTTTTTAACGTCTTTTTTATAGTCTGCGAGCGTATCGAATTCGGACACATCCTGTGCAAAATCGTCATCCAGCTCCGGCAGCTCTTTTTCCTTTACCGTTTTGAGTTTAATGGCAAATACTGCGTCTTTTCCAGCAAATTCCGGCGTATAATCCTCTGGGAATTTGACATTGATGTCTTTTTCATCTCCTGCTTTCATGCCGACGATCTGCTCTTCAAAGCCGGGTATGAAACGTCCTTCTCCAAGAACGAGCGTCTGGTCCTCCGCCGACCCGCCTTCAAATTTTACTCCGTCGATGCTGCCGACAAAATCAATCAACACCGTATCGCCGTTTTTAGCGGCACGTTCTACGTCGATCCATCTTGCATTCTGCTCACGCGTTCTGTTTACCTCTGCGTCTACTTCTTTCGCGGTGATTTTCTCAACCGGCTTCTTGACCTTGAGGCCTTCATACTTACCGAGCTTCACGACCGGCTTTAGAATCACGGTGGCCGTTACGACTACGCCGTCTTTCTGATCGATGCTCAACACATCATATTCCGGTCTTGAAACCACATCCAGCTCATGCTCCTTGACTGCATCCAGATAGGCTTGTGGAATGATCTCGTCGAGTGCATCCTCATAGAACACCTGAGGGCCGTAAAAGTTTTCGACCATCTTTCTTGGCGCCTTTCCTTTCCGGAAACCGGGAATGTTGAATTTCCCTTTTAATTTCTGATATGCCTTCGCCATTCCTTCCTCAAATTTATTCGCGGGAACATTGATCTCTAATTTCGCTTTGTTCCCTTCAAGCTTCTCTAATTTAGCAGCCATTTTCATCCTCCTAGTTGTTTCAAAACTATAAAATTGCAGAACAATACAGAGAATAGTATACTATATTTATACCCCGCGTGCAATACGAATTAACAGATATATTTCTCCTTCAAAACCCTTTTCTAATCCCTTATCAGCTTCCTCTTTCCATGTCCGATGAGGTCCTCTCTGCCTGCTTTGTGCAACGCTTTTTTCACGATCGTACGATTCTTTGGAGCTTTATACTGAATCAAAGCACGTTGCATGCTTTTCTCTTCGGCAGTCTTGGGGATATACACCTTTTTGCCTGTCTCCGGGTCTATACCCGTATAATACATGCAGGTGGCTAATGTTCCCGGCGTTGGATAAAAATCCTGCGCCTGCTCCGGCATGAACCCGGTGTCCCGGATAAATTCTGCAAGCTGCACCGCGTTATCCAGCGTACATCCCGGATGAGAAGACATAAAATAAGGGAGCACATACTGTTTCCTATTCGCGTGCTGTGAGGCCGCACGAAACTTCTGACAAAACCGCTGGTATTTTTCTATTCCCGGCTTTCCCATCAAACGCAGCACCTCTTCGCTTACGTGCTCCGGCGCTAATTTCAGCTGCCCGCTTACATGATGGGCTGCAAGCTCTCTGATAAATTCTCCGCTTTTATCAAGCAGTGCATAATCGTATCGTATCCCAGAACGGATAAATACCCTTTTAACGCCCTTTACCGCTCTTATTCTGCGCAACAGGCGAATATATTCGCCATGATTTTCTTTCAGAAATTTACACTTCTCCGGTGTCAGACATCTCCGCGTGCTGCACCTGCCCTTTGGATTTATACATTTTACCCCATAAAAATTTGCTGTCGGGCCGCCTACGTCATGGATATACCCTTTAAAATCCTTTTCAGCAGTAAGCTGCTCAGCTTCTCGCACAATGCTATCAGCGCTTCTCCACGTCACATCTTTTCCCTGATGATAATAAAGGGCGCAGAATGCACAGGCTCCGATGCAGCCGCGCGTTGCAGTGATACTGAATCTTACCTCTTCCAATGCCGGAACCGGCTGCTGATAAATCGGATGCGCCGCACGCATATAGGGCAAAGAATAAACAAAATCCAATTCACGCTGTTCAAGCGGTTCGGAAGGGATATTCTGTACGACAAAGCCCTTGTCATATTCCTGCACAAGAGTGTTTTTCCGGTCTCTCATTTCCGTCATAAAAGCTTTAGCATAGCTCGCTTTACTGCTTATTACCTGCTTGTAGGACGGCAGACTTTTATATTCATAGACCCGTTTTAGATTCGGAGCGGAATAAGCCGTTCCATTGATATAGGTAATATCCTGTACTGCAAGGCCGCCGTCTAACGCTTCAGCTATCTCCACGATAGGACGTTCTCCCATGCCATATACTAATAGATCAGCCCCGCTTTCCACCAAGATCGACGGTCGCACTGTGTTGTCCCAATAGTCATAATGAGCAAAACGCCGCAGACTGGCCTCTATACCGCCAATAATTATCGGAATATTTCCATAGGCTTCCCTTATTTTTTTTGCATAAACAATTGTAGACCGTGCAGGCCGTTTCCCCGCTTTGCCGCCCGGCGAATACAAATCGCGTGCCCGTCTGTGCTTGGTTACTGAATATAGGTTCACCATGCTGTCCATGTTTCCTGCGCTGATCAAAAAGCCGAGCCGCGGACGCCCCAGCCGTTTGAAGTCTCCTATATCTTTCCATGCGGGCTGCGCAATGATCCCTACCGAATATCCATGCGCAGATAAATACCGGGAAATAATGGCATGCGCAAACGAAGGGTGGTCCACATAGGCATCCCCTGTTACCAATATAAAATCCAATTGCCCGATCCCGCGTTCTGCCATATCTGCTTTTGATATGGGTAAAAAGCCATTCATCCTCTATCACCATCGGCAGGTCCGGCGGCTTAGTAACGTTATCCTTCCACAATAAAAATCTGTCGCCGAATCCCGTGCCCTCCCAATAATCATTCTCTATCTTGATTTCTGCGGCAGCAATGCTTTTCATGGGCACATTCAGGCTTCGGTGCATTGCAGACGATCACATCGCCGCCGCCGATGCGGATCTCTTTTCCATTGACCAGTGCATCCGCCATTTTTTTTCGTGCGATATCATAGATACGTGCTACCGTCGACCGGGATACGTTCATTTTATCTGCGCATTGCTCCTGCGTAAGCGCCGCATGATCGAGCAGGCGTATGACCTCATATTCATCATATCCCAATATTACTATTCCATTTCCGGCGCTGTTCTGCGGAACAAAACAGGTCGTCTTTGGTTTGGAACAAATACATCTGCATTTAAACGGCCGTGCCATTTTGAATACCTCACATCATTTTTGCTCATTATATGCAACATTATGAGCATATGTCAATATATTCGATAAGTAAAGCATACACTCCACTATTGTTCAATGCCCTCACGGGCCTTGATCCCTCTATCGAACGGGTGCCTGATCTTTTTGATTTCCGATATATAATCCGCACGTTCTGAAAGCTCGCGGCCCGGAGAGCGCCCTGTTAAAACTACTTCCAGCGATTCCGGCTTATCATCCAAAAAACTACATAAAACATCTTTATCTAAAAAACCGGCTTCACATGTGCCTACCGCCTCATCCAAAATTAAAAGATCATAATCTTCCGCCATTTCCGCTGCATCTTTCAGCCTTTTGTTTTGAAGTGTGCGCGCGTCTTCCTTTTCCTGTTCACTCATGCTCCACGCAAATTTAACGCCCTTTTCTCCGGGAAATACCGTTATGCCCGGTATATCAGCCAATACCCTCAATTCTCCCGAGGTTCCATCTTTCATAAATTGCAGGAAAAGCACGCGTTTTCCATGTCCTGCGGCGCGTACAGCAAGCCCAACGGCAGCTGTCGTCTTTCCTTTTCCATCTCCGCAGTAAATGTGTATCAGCCCTTTCATCGCAGCAGTCACCTTTCGTCTTTTTACTACATGGCACCAAATCCATAATACTCTATTTCTTTCTATAATACCACCTTTTTGCCATTGCAACCAAAAACGGCGGCGATACATAGGGCATCGCCGCCGTTTTTCTTGTTTTCTATCTCTTACTTTTCATACTGCCGTCTCTTCCGCATCGTTACGGTGACCGCAGCAGCGACCGCCGCTCCCGCCATAACTGCCAGCAGGATATACGGCGTCATGTCCGCCCTGTCGCCCGTCTTCGGCGTGTCGGAGGAGTCGGCGCCCTCATCTTTCGCTGTGTCATCCGTTCCCGCTCCGCTCATGCTCCCCTTTTCGATCAGCGCATATTTGCTGAAGTGGTCCGTCTGGAAATAGGAGACGCCGTCCTGCACCGTCACCCCGTGCTCCACCGTCGTCTTGTCCTCATTGATGCGGTGCACCGCCAGCTTCGACGTGTCGTACCCATCCGGCGTCGGGATCCCGATCAGCACGTCGCCCGCGGGCTGGATCGGCTCGCCCGCCGCATTCACCAGCGTGATGTCATACAGCACGAACCGCCCCGCCTTATCTTTCAGCGCTTCCTTCGCGTCCGCGTGCGCCTGCTCTGTCTCCGCTACCGGCTTCACGAGCAGATAGGAGCCATCCGGCACCTTGGTCGTATCCGTGTTCAGTATCACGCCCGTCGCTGCGTCTTTGTAATATACCGTTTTCACTTCGGCTACTATAATCGTTTTACCCGGTTCTACTGTTTCTCCGTTTACAACGACCTCGCCTTCTCCTTTGTTTTCCACCGTCACGCCCTCAGGAAGCGTCAAAGCAACATCTCCCTGTACGATCTCAACAGTATCTCCTGCGCCTGCCGAAGCCAATTTCTGAGCAACCTCTTCCGCAGTGCCGATGTAAGAGACCTTACTGCCATCCTGCGCCGTATATTCAACCGCCGTCATATTCGGGTCGATATATTCCGAATTCGGCATCACAGCGAATTCCCCGCCGCTGACTTTCAAAGTGCCGCCTTCATTCGTCGACGTAACGCTTCCGCTTACCGAACCACCGTCCACTACGACGTCGCCATCCGTTCCGACTTCAATATCACCATTGATGTCGCCGCCCTCGATGACCAAATCCGGACGCGCGATCCCATCGGAATTGGCTGTGTCTACTTCTACCAGAATATCGCCATTGACGACCGCTCCGTCCCGAATGACTGCCGTCGGCTTTTTATACTGGTCATCCCATGCAAGCGCGTAAATTGCCTTTGCATCATCGGGTGCGTTCAACTCTCCTCCGGACATCGTAAACTCACCCCAGTTCTGGACGGCGCTTCCGCCCGCTCCTGTGGTAGTGATCGTTCCGCCCGTCATATCTATTACGCCGTTATCGTCATTCTTCAGCGCAATAAATTTATTTTGAAGTACGCCGTCTTCCATATTAAACGTTGCGTTCAAATTACGAATCAAGGAACTAAAACCTGACGTATTGACGATCGTTCCGCCTTTCACCGTCATCGTTCCACCGTTATTATCTACAACATACCATGAATTACCGCCGCTTTCAGTAGGCGAACTCCCCGCTTCAGCCGACCGGGTAAGCGTTCCTCCAACCATCGTTGCCGTTCCATAATTCACCAATGCACCGCGCGCATGCGAAATATTGTCTACCGTACCATTGCCGGAAATGGTCAATGTGCCGCGGTTCGTAATCGTATGTTTTCCCGCTTCGTTGGTCAACGTAAATTCTCCAAGATCAAGCGTTACCTCTACACCCGCAGGTATCTCCACGCTCTCCGTTGTATCCGCGACCAGCGTTACCGTACCTCCGTTCGCCGCATTGATCGCGTCCTGAAGATAGATATATTTTTCTCCGCCTGTTTCCGCGACATACTCTTTGACGACATAATTACCGTCCTTATCTTCGATCATTTTTCCTGCGTCGTCACTTACATACTTGCTTACATCGCTGCTGAACGTTCCGCCGTTGATCTGCGGATCTCCTGTTTTTTCTGCACCCTTTAAGGCTGGAACACCCTCCGGCGCTACAAACGTTCCGCCGTTGATGATCCCAGTAGCCTCTTCATGGATCCCACCATCATTATCGTTTCCGATCAAAACGGCAGTATATTGTCCTTCCGTTTCAAAATGGCCGTCGTTGATCACACATTTTACCTTTCCCACTTCTCCTGCCGCATAAAGCGCATAGAATGTAGCGGTATGAGACGGATCGCTTACGCATTTTACCGTTTTAAAGGTCCCTCCATTGATTTCGAGATATCCAACAGAAGCCGATACCGCTCCTTGTACACCCGTGAATGTTCCGCCGTTAATCGTCATTTTGCAATCCGTCGTATAATTGCGGATCGTATAGGACCAAATATCACCATTGCATTGACTGCATGTCGTTCCCGTAAATGTACCGTTGTTGATCGTGACCGTTCCCTCATTGAATACTGCGCATGTTGCTCCATCAAATGTTCCGTTTTCGATCGTCAATACCGCACCGCTCCCTGTATTGCGGATTGCCGAACCGGAAGCGTATTTGGCTCCGCGATAGGTTCCGTTTTCGATCGTCAGAGTTCCTTTATTATTGATTGCACCAAGTCCGTCGCTTTCAGAGGCAGAAGCATCGATCACGCCATTCCCCACGACTGTCAGCTCACCTTCATTTACGATCGGTCTTCCCGCAAAATCAGGAGCTACTGTAATGCTTTTTCCGTTCATATCGAACGTCGCTTTTTTTCCAGCAGCTAATGTTGCAATGCCGTCTGTCGTCAAACCGGTAATGTTCTCCTGAAGTATGATCGTTTCTCCGGTCTTTACATTTTCAAAGGCCGATTTCAAAGAAGCATAGCTGTCTTCGCCTATCGTTGCAACAGTTGAAGACGGTTCAGTCATTGGAACCGCTTTTCTTGAAAGCATAGGCAATCTCTCGGATTCCGTGGCGTCATTTGCCGGTTCCGTTTTTTCAGTTTCTTCTATTACTTCTTCTGCACCTGCGTCCTGCTCCGATACGGATTCCGTGTCATCATCGACAGCCATTACGCAATCTCCCTCATGGCCGCTTTCCAATATACACCCTTCGCTGCAGGCGATCCCCTGAACGGGTTCGTCCTCTTTCCCCTGCGCCAACGCAATGTTCCCTCCAAATAATGTCAGGCACATAGCGATGCACAGAATCACAGACATTAATTTTTTATGCTGACCCATTTTCATTTTGAAATTCCTTTCCTATTTATGTTTATATATCATTTTTATTATAATTATACCATCTTTAATTGGTATTATTTTATTTTATCCTTTTATATTGATCAGATTTACAACAGCGCATATATAATACCTTTTAAGGCTACTATAACATTCTGCAAATGCCTGTGTCAAGTGCATTAATATGATCTGCAGCAATAATAAAGGCAACTCGTTTCCGAGTTGCCGCACATGCTTTATAAATGATTTGAGCAGACCTATAAGCCGGGTTCTGTTTTGATGACCATCTATCTAGGCCGTCTGTTGCCAAACGGCTCATGCGATTACAAAGGACGTGACGGGCCGCCATTAAATGTCCTCATACCAATCTTGCACCAAGCGGGGTTTACATTGACGCGTTAAGTTGCCATAACGCCGGTGAGCTCTTACCTCGCCTTTCCACCCTTGCATCCAGAGAGATGCGGTTTATTTCTGTTGCACTTTCCTTGGAGTCGCCTCCACCGGGTGTTACCCGGCGCTCTGCCCTGCGGAGCCCGGACTTTCCTCACGCCAAAGCGCGCAGCCATCCAGTCTGCTCAAATATTTAATCCTCCGCCACAAAAAGAATCCTGCCGCAATTTTCACATTCTACAATACTGCCTTCTACTTTCAGGCTTTGGAGAACTCCTGACGGAAGCTGCATTTTGCAACCTTCGCAACGGTCTCCCACCAATTTTGCCATAGGATTTGCGCGGTGCTGCTTGATTGCCTTATATCGCTCCATCAGAGAAGGCTCGATCCCTTTTGCAGCCTGCACAACATTCGCCCTCAGCCTATCCAAATCATCTTTTCCTGCGGCAACCTCTTTGGCATGCTGCTCTTTCAGAATGTCAAATTGTTTTTTTGCGTTGCTCATTTTTATGAGCGTCTCTTTGATCTCTGTTTCCGATTTTTCAAGGCGATGCATAATTTCTACGATTTTACGCTTGCTTACCTCTACAGACGCTTTGATTTCTTCGCATTCTTGAATCATTTCCCGTACGTCTTCAAGAAACATATCCTCCAAATCATATCCGGAAACTTCGTTTATCTCGTCTTTCTTTTCCTGCATCTGCTTCTGCAGTGTATCGATCTGGGAAGCAATGCCGCTCATTTTATTCTGAAGCAGCATAGATTCCTGCTCCAGCTGCTTGAGCTTTTGCTGATTGTTCTTATAAACCTGCTGCTGATGCACTAATTTTTTTCTGGTTTCAGTATTCATTAACGTACGTTCATAGGATTCCAGCTCATTTTCTGCAGCCTGATAATCCCACAACGCTTTCAGATCATTACTCAACATAGACCTCCTTAATAATTTACGTATGGTCTGCGTAAATTCGTCACATAAATCGCTATGTTATAGTTTACATCATCCAAACATTTTTGTAAACCTTGCTCATATATCCTGCAAAAACACTTTTCAGTGTCAAAGTGCCCTGCTTCTGCCAGAATGATTTCGCTGCGCGCCGCATACTCATTATGCTTGATCTCCCCGGTGATGAAAAGCTCTGCGCCTTTTTTACGGGCTGCTTCTGCAAAATCTCCCGCTGCGCCCCCACATATTCCGATACGCGCGACCGACTTTTCGATGTCGCCCGCTACACGAACGCTGTCTGTCTGCAATATCTTTTTTAGCCGGTCAAGCACTTCTCTTACGGGAAGCCGCTGGGGAAGATCGCCGACGATCCCGAGCCCCGACTGGAGCGTCTTCGGCTCTTCAGTCCTCAATACACTGATTGCCGGCACCTCATACGGATGAACTGCACGCACGGCGCGGAGCACCCGTTCTGTATCAGATTCACTGCATATCGCCGAGATACGCACTTCTTTTACAGTTTCCATTTCTCCTGTCTTTCCTATATAGGGATGCGCATATTCATTGGGCCGAAACGTTCCCTCTCCATAAATATTAAAAGTACATTCCTCATATTCTCCTAATCTTCCCGCCCCTGCCGCGGTCATCGCGCGCCGGACTTTATCCGCATGCTCGCACGGAACGTGCACAGCTATTTCATAAAAATGTTCGGCCACTCCATCTTGAATATATTCGCGCTCTGTGAGATGAAATTGATCGGCCAGCCACGTATTGATGCCATCCGGAGCACTGTCCATGCTTGTATGCGCGCAATATAACGAGATACCCCGTTCCGCCAGCATTCGTATGCATTTTCCTTCATAGCGCTCCGAATCGATCCTTTTCGTTGCACGAAACAAAAGCGGATGATGTGAAATAAGCAGATTGCAGCCTTTTTTCTCTGCTTCTTCTATAATTTCCGGCAAAACATCGAGGCAAATCATGATTCCTGTAATTTCTCTATTATGAAAATTTACATTAAAACCGCTGTTATCCCATTCTTCTGCAAAGCGCACGGGGGCGATCTTCTCTAAAATCAGTTCCATCTGCTGCATCGTTACAGACATTTCAATACCTCCTCCACCTCTCTAAGAAGTTTTTTCTTATTTGCAATATAGTTTTCCGTATTTTTCCCGCGTCCTGCCCGTTCGATGATCGTAGCCAGTTCATTCCGTTTGCACTGCAGAAATTCTTTTTGCAGAACTTCCCTGCGCAGTACCGGATAATATCCGAAAAACAAATAAATTTCATTTGGTAAAGACGATTTACCATGTTTTACATTCAAAATCTGGTAATATCTCCCATCGTCCCTTACGATCGCTTCATTTTCAAGGACGAATCCATTTTCATATAAAAATCTGCGCAGCTCATATTCATTTCCCTGCGGTCCAAGCACAAACTGGCGGGTATGTGCGGCTATTTCCAAACCTCCTGCAAGAATATCGCGAATCAAAAGCCCTCCCATGCCCGCTATAATAACCGTATCTATAGCCTCTCCCTTGAGGGCAGCCAGTCCGTCTGAAAGCCTCGTTTCAATCTGCGTATATCCGCGCTCTTCAGCAAGTAATCCCGCTTTTTTCAGTGACATTGGGCTGATATCACAGGCAAACACATGGCGCGCTTTTTTTTCTTCAATCAACGCCGCCGATATCATGCCATGATCACACCCGATGTCAGCAGCTGTATCAGCAGGTTCCACAAAGTCTAATATTGCCCTCAATCTGTCTGTCAGTTCCATTCAGATATGAAAGGCGGCCTTGCGCCGCCTTTATGCTCCCTCCATTTTTCCACACGTTTCAACTGTCTCAAATCCCTATCAGTCCTGCAAAACTGTTTTCTAATCTGCGCTTCTATAAGCGCAGCCATTTACTAAAAATATTTTTTGCTTTAATTCACAAAATTTCTCAACTATTTTACTCCGTTTTGGAAAAACTGCAGAGCCGTGCTTCCCTGCAAATATCATCGCGTTTTTTCCATTACAAGTATATCACTTCAGCAAGACGATCACAATATTCTTTTCCTTCTGAATGCTTTTGTTTTTGCCCTTATCATACCATTTATGGGAACATCGCTTACTGCTTATGCCTTTTACTTTTCTGCCGGTACATATACATAGAGTGAGTCTATTGTACAACGCGCTGCTATACTTCGCTTTCCGCTTAACGGGCATATAAAAAGGGCAGGTAAACCTGCCCTTTCGTTCGTTTTGCCGATTAGCTTGCTTTGTAGGATGAAATGGATTCCTGCAATTCTTCCTGAGAAGCAATATAGTCTGCAACTGAATCTCTCGTTATGACTGTGAGCTCTGTGCCGACTTCTTCTTCATAATCCTCGCCTTTGAGATATGCGACAGCCGTTTCGATACCGATCTTGCCCATTTCAGTTGGAGCCTGTGCGATCGTAGCGACCAGTACGCTTGTATCCGTCTGGAGAGCATCGAGGAATACCTGGCTGTTATCAACGCCAATGACTGCAATATCTGTTCTGTTTGCTGATTCAGCGGCAGATATAACGCCAACCGCATTCGTTTCATTAGCGCCGAATATTATATCGAGCGAGCCTTCCGGATATGCTTGAAGCAGGTCATCGCCAACCCCTTGTGCCGTATCAGGGTCAAGGGAAATCGGGTCCTGAACAACCACTTCAACATTTGGATTATCAGCGAAATACTCTGTGAAGCCGTCTGCTCTTTCTGCGATCGTCGTAATCTGCGGATAGCCTACACAAGCGACCGTTCCTTTTACTTCACCATATTTTTCTTCGAGCAGCTGTTCTGCATATTTAGCAGCCTCTACACCGATCTGATAGTTATCCGAAGCGACATGTGACACGACGTCCCCGTCAGCCGATCTAACGTCAACCGTTACGACCGGAATATTGTTTTCATTGCACTCAAGCGTAGCTGTACTGATCGCTTCCGTATCAACAGGACACATCACGATGGCATCAACATCCTTTGCATAAATGAGGTCTTCAACTGCCGTAAGCTGTGTCTGAACATCTCCTGCACCGTCAACGTCTACGATAGTAACCCCAAGCTCATCAGCCGTCTTTTTCATCATGGCAAGCATATCCTGATAGAATGCAAACTGATAATCCATCAGCGTAACACCTATGGTTATGTCACCGTCCGCTGCAGCGCCGTCGCCGGCCGTTTCCCCGGTTGCTGCGCTTTCCTCTGCCGCCGCGCTGCTCTCAGTCGCCGCATCTTCTGCCGGAGCAGAAGAGCATCCGACAAACATGGCCGCTACCATTGCAACAACAAGTACTAGTACCAATAATTTTTTCATGCTTTCCTCCTGAAATTTATATTGTTTATTGGCAGATTGCCAAACTTAAGTCTCTCATACTTTACCTTTATTCATTCTTCCATACATGCATACAGCTGCAACAAGAATGATGCCTGTGAGTACCTGCTGCCAGAAAGAAGAAACTCCAATGATATTGAATCCATTTGAAAGTACTGTCATAAACATACAGCCTATGATCGTACCAAGCATAAATCCTCTGCCGCCCGAAAGGCTTGTGCCGCCGAGGACCGCCATTGTGATAGCGTCCATCTCAAGGCCGTCCGCCATAGTAGGCTGCCCGGAACCGAGTCGCATCGCCATAACAAAGCCTGTTATAGAAGCAAACAGTCCGCAAAGGGTGAACACCAATATTTTGATCGTTCCGATTTTAACGCCGGAAAGTCTTGCACATTCGGAATTGCTGCCCGTTGCATAAACATATCTTCCGAATTTTGTCCTTGAGAGAAGTATCCATGCTAAAACTACGATGACAAGCATTATGATCACAGGGATCGGAAGCTCTCCAACATATCCGCGGCCGATATTAAGAGCTTCATCCGGGATTCCCGATACAGGATAACCGCCTGTATATACAAGAGCGATACCGCGCGCGGTACTCATCATCGCAAGCGTTGCTATAAAGGAAGGCATTTTTACCTTTGCGACAAGAATACCATTGATAAAGCCCATAAGCGTTCCGAGGGCGATACCGCATACCATGCCAAGCACCCAAGGCATACCCTGATTGACCATGAATCCGCCCGCGAGTATACCGGACATACAAGCTACCGATCCAACCGAAAGGTCTATCTCACCCAAAATGAGTACAAATGTCATACCGATTGCAACGATCAGATTTGGTGCTGCCTGTCTGAAAACATTCATCATATTTCCGGGTGTCAGGAACGTATCTGTTGCGAACGCAAAAACTAAAAACAGCGCAATGAATGCAATCAATATAGTAAGCTGGGGGAATCGTTTCAGCTTTGCGCTGAACGAAACATTGTTTAACGATCTCTCTTCCATTTTTAACTCCTCCAATTTTTATACAGAATAAGACATAATGGATTCCTGAGTGGCTTCCTCGGCATTTATTTCGGCTTTTACTTCACCTTCGTGCATAACGATTATTCTGTCCGACATACCCAGTATCTCCGGAAGCTCTGAGGATATCAATATAATGGCGATACCCTGTTTTGCTATCTCGCCTATGAGTGAATGTATTTCCTGTTTTGCTCCTACATCCACGCCTCTGGTAGGTTCGTCGAGTATCAAAACATCAATATCTCTTTCGATCCATTTAGCCAAAGCGACCTTCTGTTGGTTGCCGCCTGAAAGATTACCAACAAGCTGATAGATAGAGGGAGTTTTGATGCTAAGCATTTTTACTGCATTATTGCTCAACTCTTCCTCTTTCGCTTTTACCATAAAACCGTTTTTCGAAACCTGTTCCATATTCGAAAGACTTATGTTATCTCTTATTGTATTCATAAGGCTGATCCCCATAAGCTTTCTGTCTTCCGAGAGGTAAGCTATTTTTTTCTTCATGGCATCCGCAGGAGACTTGATATCGACCCTTTCTCCTTTCAGATAAACGTCCCCGCCGTCTCTGCTCAACGCACCGAAAATCGACATGCATACCTCTGTTCTGCCTGCGCCCACAAGACCCGACATTCCCAATATCTCTCCGCTTTTTACAGAAAAGCTTACATCTCTGAAAACGCCTTCCTTCGTGAGATTCTTGACTTCAAGTACAGTACTGCCTATCGGCACCTGCTGTTTTGGGAATATATCTTTTATTTCACGTCCTACCATAGAAGCAACGAGTGAATCTTTCGTTACCTCTTCTATGGGCCATTCTCCTACTAATTCTCCGTCTCTCATGACGGTGATATAGTCGCCTATTTCAAAGAGCTCCTCCATGCGATGGGAAATATATATAATAGTGACGTCGTTTGCGTTAAGTTTTTTTATGATCCTGAATAAGTGCTCGACCTCGTCTACAGTAAGGGAAGATGTAGGTTCATCCATTACAACGATCTTTGCGTCTTTGGAAATAGCTTTTACGATTTCCAGCATCTGCTGTTTTGCAAGCGGCAGATCTCCAACTTTATCGTTGGGATGAAAGCCCATCTCATACTCTTTTATAAGCTCCAAGGTTTTTCTTTCACATTCTTTTTCGTCTACCAAAAGACCGTTGACTTTTTCTCTTCCCAGAAAAACATTGTCTTTCGCCGTCATATCGGAGCAAAGATTAAGTTCCTGATAGATCATTGCTACGCCGCTTTCCATAGCCGACGTAGGATCTTTGATGTCGACAAGTTTACCGTCGATATATATCTCACCGGAATCCATAGTATGCGCTCCCGATAAAACTTTCATCAACGTTGACTTACCGGCTCCATTTTCACCTATCAGCACATTGACCTTACCCCGGTATGCATTGAAAGATACATCTCGCAGCGCATGCACACCCATAAAGCTTTTTGATATATTTTTCATCTCAAGTGCTTTTTCCGGCAATTTCTTCTCCTCCTTATCTTTTCTTCAACAGTATTATTTATAAATAAAAACGTTTTCCTGTCAAAAAAACTACAGAATTTTAACCATAAAAAAATGCGCTCTTTTGAGCGCATAAAGGCACGATATAATAGTGGTTATCAAGGTGTAAACAATTTACCACTCTCCGGTAATTTCAACGCAAATATTTTAAACTATTTATATCAAAATATTTTTCTTCATTTTAACACTTAGTGGATATCTCTTTAAAATATTATATGTATTTAGTACAATGATAATATAACAAATCGAATTACAATAGTCAAGTGTTTTTTAAAAAAATTACATTCGATAATCAGATGGGGGTGTTCATTCTCATTGTGCAAGCTGTATGAGCTTATGAATAAAAAAATCAAGTCAAAAATCATTTATCCGCTTTCACTCTCGGACCATTTTCGAATGTTCATCTTATTTTTAATCCTTTTTGATATGAAAACGTTTTTCGCACCACTCTTTTTGCGCATCGAAAAAAGAGTGCTTATCTGCCTATCAGCAAACAAGCACTCTTCGATCGTTTTCCTGACTTTTGGAATAATGAAGCATAGCGCCCGCAAGAACCGGCAGTAAGTAATATCCTCATTCCAGAAAATCCCTCAGTTTTTTTGACCTCGATGGGTGCCGCAGCTTGCGAAGTGCCTTTGCCTCGATCTGCCTGATCCGTTCACGCGTTACCTGAAATTCCTTGCCAACCTCTTCCAATGTCCGTGCACGGCCATCCTCGAGACCAAACCGCAGCTTCAATACTTTTTCTTCGCGTGGTGTCAGCGTATCCAACACGTCCATCAACTGTTCTTTGAGTAACGTAAAGGCTGCTGCTTCTGCCGGAGCTGGCGCATCATCATCCGGGATAAAATCACCCAGATGACTATCCTCTTCTTCACCAATCGGTGTTTCCAGCGATACGGGCTCTTGCGCGATCTTCAATATCTCCCGCACCTTTTCCTCTGGGATATCCATTTCTTTTGCCAGCTCTTCCGGCAACGGATCCCGCCCATACTGCTGCAGCAACTGGCGTGATACGCGAATCAATTTGTTGATCGTTTCTACCATGTGGACAGGAATACGAATCGTCCGTGCCTGATCGGCAATCGCCCGTGTAATCGCCTGACGTATCCACCATGTGGCATATGTGCTGAATTTATAGCCCTTTTGATAGTCAAATTTCTCAACAGCCTTAATAAGCCCCAGATTTCCCTCCTGAATAAGGTCCAAGAAAAGCATTCCACGGCCCACATAACGTTTGGCTATGCTGACGACAAGACGCAGATTTGCTTCTGCTAATTTCCGTTTGGCTTCCTGATCTCCTTCTCCCATCCGCTTTGCCAGTTCAACTTCCTCGTTAGCGGACAGCAATGGAACTTTCCCGATCTCTTTCAAATACATGCGAACCGGATCGTCGATATTAATATTTTCCGGCATAGACAACTCAAAATCGACCGTTTCCTCCTCAATTTTGGGTACTTCTTTTTCGATCTCGTCATCAAGAACGTCAATATTCTGTTCTTCCAGCGCTTCATACAGCTTATCGATCTGCTCGGGAGCAGCATGGGCATCATCTATATATTCTGCTATCTCCGCATATTTCAAGACGCCTTTTGCTTTTCCAATCTCAACGATTTTTATAATTCGCTCATCTGACAGTTTTTGCTGTCCTTTTCTTTCTGCCGTGCTGTCTTGCTTTACCGCAGCTGCGGCTTCAATGGAAACATCGTTTAATTCTTTCTGTAATTTTTCATTTTTCTCTGTCAATAAATTTCACCTACTATATTAAAATATTAAAAACTATTTTTAAGCTTATGGAGCTCTTTTCCCAATTCGTCTATCCTTTGAAGTATGTCGCGCTTCCTTTCAGGCTGTGTCTCAGTTCCGCATGCTGCGAGAAGTGATTTTCGCTGACGCACCAATCTACTGATCCGCAGCTGCTTTACACATCCCTTCATAAACTCGTCTGTCTGCTCCTGTGCATCTTCAGCGCTCAATATTTTCCTAAGATAGACCCCTTCCTCCTCATTCAGTACGGATAATAATTCGCTGTTTGCAGTAAAAATCCCTTTTTTTGCTTTCCCCATAATATAAGAAAATATTTTTTTGTTCGCCGGCTTCTGAAAATCTTCTTCTGAAAGCTTTCCATCCAGCTTCAACGCAAACTGCGGATCTACATATAACCTGCGGACAAGGCAAACTTCTGCTTTCTCCTCAGCCGTTCTTTCACCTGTTTCCGCTTTCGGAGGTATCCATTTTGGCACCTCTTTTTGGGTACCGCCGGCATCTTGGAGAATAGAAGCCTGAGAAAAGCCTGTTATTTCTGACAGTTTGCGCGCATATTTTTCTTTCGTGACCGCGCTGTCCACACTTTTCAATATCCCTGCACATTCCTGTGCAAATTTTTCTTTTTGATACCCATCGGAAAGATCATATTTTGCCTCTACATTCCGAAAACGGTAATCCATCTCGGGCAAGGACGTTTTCATCAGCTGAATATAACCGTTCCGTCCCTGCTTTCTCAAGTATTCATCCGGATCTTGCCCGTCCGGTATCACAACGACCCGCGGTTCTATCCCCTCTTGCGTCAATATGCCAAGCGCGCGCAGCGTCGCTTTTTGCCCTGCTCCGTCTCCATCATAGGAAATATATACATGGTTCGTATACCGCTTGATAAGCCGGGCTTGGTCCTGTGTGAGTGCTGTTCCGAGCGTTGCGACACATTCCGGTATTCCATAGGAAAAAAGCGCAATCACGTCCATATATCCTTCTACCAATATTAAATGAGAAAGATTTTTTTGCCGCCGGATCAGATTTAAATTATATAAATTGCGGCTTTTGTTGAATACCGCCGTTTCAGGCGAATTCAGATATTTGGGCATGCCGTCATCCATCACGCGCCCGCCAAAACCAATGATATCCCCAAACGCATTGATAATCGGGATCATGGCGCGGTTACGGAACATATCATAGCTTTTCCCGTCCGTTAGTTTAATGAGCCCGGCTGCCTGCATTTCCTGTTTGGTATATCCGTTTTCCGCAAGCAAATTCATCAAATGATCCCAACCGTTTCGTGCAAAGCCCATTCCGAAAGTTTTGATGGTCCTCTCGGTTATCCCTCTGCCCTGCAAATAATCCAGCGCTTGTTTTCCATCCGGCGAATATAAATTTTGATGAAAATACCGTGCGGCTATTTTATTCATTTCCAGAATCCGCTTCCGCTGCTGCTTACGTTTTTCATATCCGGTATCGTCGCTGTTTTCCGGGAGCGGAAGCTTGACCCTTTCCGCTAAATACTGACATGCCTCAGGAAACGTCATTTTTTCTTGTTCCATAACAAACTGGATCGCGTTTCCTCCTTTTCCACACCCGAAGCAATGATAAAAGCCCTTTTCCGGATTTACAGAAAAACTGGGCGTTTTCTCGTTATGAAACGGGCAGCACGCCCACCAACGCCCACTTTTATTTTGTAATGTAACATATCCGCTGATCAAATCGACAAGATCGACCTTAGACAGCAGATCTTGAATCCATTCTTCTGGAAAAAACGGCATTTATGCCTCCCTTAACCGAATCCTCTGCATATTTTATACTATAATATTACACGTATAAAACGTTAAATCCTTTAAATTTCTGTTAAAATCTGTTCGAATAAACGAAACGCCCGGAAAATACCGGGCGTTTTTGCTGTCCGTTTTTTAGTTATTGTTCCCTATATTTAGGCTTCGCTTCATAGAATGTATGCAGCAGCTCATGCGCCTTATGTCCGTTCGGCTCTCCGAGGAAATCCTGATACAATTTCTGAATATCCGGATTCTCATGAGATTTCCGCAGCTGCTTGTCGCAGTCCTCATCATATAGCCCTTTCGCACGTACGACGCGCGGATCGAGAACATTCTTAACGCGTGCCGAAACGATAGGCTGCCCGCCGCCGTTGACACAGCCGCCCGGGCAGGCCATGATCTCTATAAAGTGATACTCTTTTTCGCCTGCACGCACCGCTTCAAGAAGCTTTCTCGCATTACCCGTTCCGCTTGCAACGGCTACCTTTACCGGCATATCGCCTACCATGATTTCTGCCTCCTTGATACCTGCGATCCCACGTACATCACAGAAATCAATACTCTCAAGCTGTTGCCCTGTGAGTACTTCGGCAACGGTACGGAGAGCCGCTTCCATAACGCCGCCCGTCGCGCCGAAAATAACGCCTGCACCTGTAGACGTACCAAGAACAGGATCAAAATCTTCATCGGGAAGATTAACAAAATCGATCCCGGCTTCCTTGATCATCTGCGCCATTTCACGCGTAGTAAGCACCGCATCTACATCAGGATACCCGGTGGCATCTTCTCCCGCCCGGTCTTTCTCATATTTTTTAGCAGTGCACGGCATGACGGATACCGTAAAAATCTTTGCCGGATCGATACCGTTTTCCTGTGCATAATAAGATTTTATGATTGCACCGAGCATCTGATGCGGAGATTTACAGCTGGAAAGGTTGTCGAGCATATCCGGGAAGAAATATTCTGCGAATTTGATCCATCCCGGAGAACAGGAGGTAATCATCGGGAGCTTCCCACCGTTTTTCACACGGTTAATGAACTCATACCCCTCCTCCATAATGGTCAGGTCTGCACCGAAATCCGTATCGAATACTTTATCGAAGCCCATTCTGCGAAGCGCCGCTGCAAGCTTTCCCGTCACGCGGGTGCCCATTGGCATGCCAAATTCTTCTCCCAGAGCTACACGCACAGCCGGAGCAGGCTGCACGACCACATGCATATTCGGATTGTGCAAAGCGGCCCACACCTGATCGATCTCGCTTTTTTCAGAAAGTGCTCCGACCGGGCAGGATACGATACATTGGCCGCAGTTGATACACGGTACGTCGACCAGAGATTTCCCCCATACCGGCTCTACCATCGTTCTAAAGCCGCGGTTCGTAGAACCTATGACACCTACCGTCTGTATTTTCTCGCAGGCTGCAATACAGCGTTTGCACAATACGCACTTGTTGGGATTGCGCACAACAGATACCGATTTATCATCAATATCTTTATGTATTTTCTCACCCTCGTACTGAATATTGCGGATACCAAATTCTTCCGCCAGAGTCTGCAGCTCGCAGTTCCGGTTGCGCACACAGGTAAGGCATTCCCGGTCGTGATTGGAAAGCAGAAGATCAAGGCTCACCTTACGCGCCTTCAGCACTTTTTCCGTTTTTGTAAATACTTCCATTCCCTCTGCGACCGGAAGAACACAGGCTGCCTGCAATGCCGGGTTGTTTTTTACTTCCACCAAGCAAATACGGCATGCGCCAATCGCGTTGACCCCTTTCAGAAAGCAGAGAGTCGGAATATCGATGTTTGCTTTTCTTGCGGCGTCAAGCACGGTAGAATTTTCCGGAACTTCTACTCTTACGCCATCTATCGTCAATGATACCATATCACATAATCCTCCTTTTACCTTTTGATCGCATCGAACTTACATTTCTCGATGCAAGCGCCGCACTTAATGCACTTATCCGGATCAATGTGATGCGGTTGTTTCTTTTCTCCGGTAATTGCTTCCGCCGGGCATACACGTGCGCACATTCCACACCCAATACATTTTGTCGGAATGATCTCGTAAACCAAAAGCTGCTGGCAGTGACCCGCCGGGCACCGTTTATCGTAGATATGCGCTTCATATTCGTCCCGGAAATATTTAATGGTAGAAAGCACCGGATTCGGAGCTGTCTTTCCAAGGCCGCAAAGTGCGCCCGCTTTGATACTCTCTCCGAGTTCGATCAGCTTTTCGATATCGCCCGGTTTTCCTTTACCATCCGTGATGCGCTGCAGGATCTCAAGCATCCGCTTTGTGCCGATCCGGCACGGCGGACACTTTCCGCACGATTCGTCTACGGTAAAATCGAGGAAAAATTTTGCGACGTCCACCATACAGTTGTCTTCGTCCATTACGATCAAGCCGCCCGAACCCATCATAGAACCAATGGAGGTCAAGGTATCGTAATCGATCTTAAGATCAAGATGTTCGGCCGGAATACAACCGCCGGAGGGGCCGCCTGTCTGCGCTGCCTTGAATTTCTTTCCATCCGGTATTCCGCCGCCGATATCATAAATGACTTCACGCAGTGTCGTTCCCATTGGTATCTCTACTAAACCCGTATTATTGATTTTTCCGCCGAGCGCGAACACTTTCGTGCCCTTGGATTTTTCCGTTCCCATGGAACCGAACCAATCCGCGCCTTTCAAAATGATCTGCGGGATATTGGCAAGCGTTTCTACATTGTTGATAACGGTCGGTTTGCCGAATAGTCCTTTATTTGCCGGGAACGGCGGCTTCGGGCGCGGTTCTCCCCTGCGTCCCTCGATCGATTCCATCAGCGCCGTTTCCTCTCCGCAGACAAAAGCGCCTGCGCCAAGACGGATCTCGATGTCAAATTGGAAATCCGTACCGAATATCCCTTCGCCGAGCAGGCCGTATTCCCGCGCCTGATCGATTGCGATCTGAAGGCGTTTTACTGCGATTGGATACTCTGCACGTACATATACATACCCCATATTCGCGCCGATCGCATAACCGGCGATCGCCATCGCTTCAATAACGCTGTGCGGGTCTCCCTCTAAGACCGAACGGTCCATAAACGCACCCGGGTCTCCTTCGTCGGCGTTGCAAATAATATATTTTTGATCTCCCTTTGCATCATGGCCAAACTGCCATTTCACGCCTGTCGGGAAACCACCGCCGCCACGGCCGCGCAGACCGGAGGCCTTGATGATGTCAATCACTTCCTGCGGCGTCTTTTCAGTCAGGCAGGTTCCAAGTGCTTTATATCCGTCAAATGCGATATATTCATCTATCACTTCCGGATCGATCACACCGCAGTTGCGCAACGCGACACGATTCTGCTTTTTGTAAAACTCTATATCGTCAAGAGTCGTTGCGACATCTTCTTCTTTTTCGTCCTTATGCAGCAACCGCTCAACAATACGCCCTTTCAGAAGATGCTCTTCGACAATCTCGTCAACATCCTCAAGCTGTACCCGGCTATAAAATGCGCCTTCCGGATACACGATCACGATCGGTCCGGCTTCACAGAGTCCAAAACAGCCTGTTCTGACGACCTTAACTTCTTTTTCCAGACCTTTCTCCGCCAGTCCCTTTTCGAAACGTTCGATCAGCTCCGCTGAACCGGAGGAAGTACATCCTGTGCCTCCGCATACCAATACATGCGCACGATAAAAATCCATTTATCCTAAACCTCCAATTAAATATACAAAGTCAAGCGTTGTTCTTTTCGTAGTAGCCAATCGTATATTCTGTTACGACATTCCCGTTGACCAGATGCTCTGCAACGACGCGTTTGGCTTTTTCAGCGTCCATTTTTACATAGGTGACCTTTTCCTGCCCCGGCATGAATACTTCTGCGATCGGTTCCAACCGGCATACGCCAATGCATCCTGTCTGCGAGACGACTACGTCGGAAAGCCCGCGCGTCGCGACTTCGTCAACAAACGCTTGGAGGACAGGCCGTGCGCCTGCCGCGATCCCGCAGGTCGCCATACCCACTACTACACGCTTTTCGGCATCGCTCTTACGGATATCTACCCTTCCCTGCATCTTTTTTCTGATTGCTTCCAGCTCCTCAAGTGACTTCATGTTCTACTCCCCATACCACGCGGCAGTCTTATCTCTTTATATGCCATATGCCGCGGGCCGCTTTTCCGGCAAGCGGTCAGCCGAGATATGAAATGTTATTTATGCGGTATATTTCACATAAATATCCGATTCATGTTTTGATTAGTGAAAAAAAAGACAATTTCTCCATTTGCTATTATAGCAGTAATATCCTGCCAAATCAACTTCTTTCGTGAAAAATTAACCATATTATCAATTTATTTCTATTTGTACTTACATTCGTACCATTCGAAGTTGATTTTCATATATGCTATAACACTTCGGCAGCGCCACTGAAAGACCCGGTCTCAAAGACCGGGTCTTTTTAAAGCATTCCATATTCGGCTGGGAATATTTCGTCCAGCCTCTCTTTGATCCACGCCGAAACATCCGGAAGATCAAGCGGTACATCTTCGCCCAGTATCTTTCTTATTTCACGCGTGTCGAGCACCTCTTCCCTTTCATCAAGCGTAACGCTGACTACAAAATCGATACCGGGGTTACAAACAATGATCGAGTGCACTGTTCCGGCAAAATCGCCGATCGGCGGGCGATCGATATGATCGAGTACATAGACCGCCTTCACCTCCGTTCCTTTGCCGAGCTCGGAAGAAATTTCGAACATCCCGCCCGCGTTTTCCGCTCCTGCTTTAAACAACGGTATCCCAAGCCCAACCTTGCGTGTCGTCCGTGTTGTTACGAATGGGCTTGTTACGCTCGCTACCATTTCTTTGCTCATTCCTTTTCCATTGTCTTTTATGATAATGGAAAGACGGTTTTTACACCTTTGGATATTGAGAAACAACTCGATCAGCGCAGCGTTTGCGGTGATCGAATTCTGCACGATATCCATGATGTGTAGGGAAATCTCTTTCATTGATTTTCCGGCGCGTTACTGTTTATTTCTATACAGGCTGATTATCCCGGGGATATCCTCCGCTTTCAGCCTGCCGTATACCTGATCGTCGATCATCATGACGGGAGCAAGCCCGCAGCACCCAAGGCAGCGCGTCGCTTCCAGTGTAAACAGCGCATCAGGGGTCGTTCCGCCCGGTGCCGTCTGCAGCTCGTCGCCAAGTGCATTGAGGATACTTTCCGCTTTCTTTACATAGCAGGCCGTTCCCATGCATACGCCAATGACATGTTTTCCCTTCGGCTCGAGTGCAAATTGGGAATAGAATGTCGCAACTCCATAAATATCAGACATCGGGATCCCCATCTCTTCCGAAATGAACCTCTGAACGTCAAACGGGAGAGAGCCGAAAATATCCTGTGCTTTCTGCATGATCGGCATTAACGGCCCCGGCTTTTTCATTGTTTCCGCAATAAAGCCCTTTAGTTCGTCATATTTTGCTTGTACTTCCGCTGTGTTCCCCATGAAAAGTGCCTCCTTAAAATAATCGACCTCTTGATCTCATTGTGTCCGAGAAGTATTTTACCATATAATAATTTCTTTTGCATTAGTTTTTGTGAAATTAGTCACATAATTTTTGTAGAATTGTTCGGACATTTGCAATCTCCACTTCAAGCGCCCGCTCCCGTTCCGCGATTTGCCATAAATTATGCGCGTCAGACGAATGTATCTGCTCAAAACGCGATATATCGCTTTCGATCGCAAGCCCCGGAACCGTCTCGACCGTTTTGAAAAAAAGCTGCGGCGGGAAAAAGCCGAGATTTGCTAAAACGGAATTCGCTCCTTTATTGATATGCGCGGGAACCGCATATCCGCCATATTCACGAACCAAAGCACAGCTCTCGTCGATATCATAGGGAAGCGCAGAGATCAAAAGCTTATCAAGCGTTCCTACGACCTCATCTTTTTCATTTAAAATAAACTGGTTCCCGAAAAAATCCGGCTGATTTCGGATATCTGGAAGCTCGGCATATAATTTATCGCCAAACTCCCGCGCTGCCCGCGCTTCCTCAAAGAAAACCAGTACATGCACCTCCTCGGAGGTGGTCATCTCGAGCCCGGGCAAAAACAGGAGCCCGGCATCGGCAGCCACCCTTGCCGCCGCCTCTACATTCCGCGCACAATTATGGTCGCTCACTGTGATAAGGTCAAGCCCCTTCAATTTCGCCATGTTAACAATATTGTTCGGCGTCATATCATCGTCCGCACAAGGTGAAAGCGCCGAATGGATATGAAGGTCATAATAAAGGAGCATAACGCTATTTGCCGATCCCCAGTCCGTATAATTTGCAACAGACCGCATACGACGTATCGGGCGATGAATAAAGCACAACGCCCTCTTCCTTCGCTTTTTCGATCGTTGCCTGCGGCACTTCGATATTTTCCGGTACGATCACGCATGCGAAATCATGCAGACACGCCACAGCAATCACATTAAGATGCGTCTGCACCGTTATCCATGCCATTCCCGCCTCGCCGCGCGCCATGACCCAACTGAGAAGGTCGCATACGCAGCCATCCGTTACCTCCGCGTCCTCCGAAAGTCCGTCCGTAAGCAGCTTGAGTCCCATCTTTTCGGCTATTTCCGCTGTTTTCATTCCCCATCATCCTCCGCTATTTTATCTTTACTTGCCAAGTCGACCATTTCTTCCGCAAGATACCGTACTTTCTCTTTCAGCATAAAAACGCAGTCCATCTCCTGTGCATGTCCGCGCACGATATCCTCCGCAAGCGCACGGCACGAGGGTGCTCCACAGCTTCCGCAGTCCATTCCCGGCAGCTTGTTCGCAAGCTCCTCGATCTTCTGTATTTTCCGAAGCGCCTCCATCCGGTCGTCGTCCAGCTTCATCACATCTATGGCTTCCATCTGCTTCTTTGTTGCTGCAACGCCTGTCTCTGCGTATTCGCGGGCCTTTTGCTCTATGCTTTCATTGAACCCAACCTCGTCGCAGATCTTCTGCACACGCGACTGTGCCACAAATGCGCTCTCAAATACGAGCGGGCCCCCTACGCAGCCGCCCGTACATGCCAGTCCCTCAAAGAAATCCAAATCTTTCAGCTTATCGTTCTCAATATCCTCAAGTGCCCGCGCCACATTTGATATCCCGTCCACGGAAAGCGCATTTTTCTCGCCCACCGCAAACGCCTCGCCTCCGCTGTTTGCCCAACCGATCCCCTTTGCAGAGGCCTTGTCTCCCTCAAAGCGCTTAGCGTCAGCCGATTTCAGCTGTCCTGTCAGCAGGCCGTAAACCTCCAAAATAGAGATCGCTCCGTCCACATCGCTTTTTTCTTTGGCAAGCGGTGATTTGATGCTGGTCATCTTTGCCGGGCAAGGCGTAATAAAATAGGCGCCGATATCGCTGATATCCACGTTATTTTTCCGTGCAAACTCTTGCTTTGCCACTTTTGCCGCAACCTCTACCGGTGCATCTACCTTTACCACATTATCGAGGAGCTCCGGAAAACGCACTTGTATCAGCCGGACAACAGCCGGACAAGCGGACGAAATAAGAGGACGTATGCCCGGCTTCTCCAGCTCCTTGGCAATCGCTTTGCTGCAAATCTCCGCCCCTTTTGCCACTTCGAACACATCATCGAACCCCATTGCTTTCAGTCCTGAAAGGACCCTGTCGACTTTATCGACTTGGCTGACCATTTTGAACTGCGCATAAAGCGCGGGCGCGGGAAGCGCGATCTTATATTTGAACTGGCTAATGCTTGAGAGCGGGTCTGTGACTGCATTTTTGGCATGATAAGGACATACGCGGATACATTCTCCGCAGTCAATGCACCGTTCCTTTAAAATTTTTGCTTTGCCTTTTTGTACCCGAATGGCTTCCGTCGGGCACCGCTTGATACAATTGGTACATCCCGAGCATTTCTCTTTTTCGAGGCGTACGGAATGAAAATATTTCTCCATGATCGTCAACCGCCATTTTTCTATTTCTATTACATTTTAAATTTCAGAGTCACCGTCGTTCCGGCAGGACTGGATTCGATCTGCATATTGTCGCTGTTTTTGTTCATATTGGGCAGCCCCATACCGGCTCCGAAGCCCATTTCACGCACAGTATCTGATGCTGTCGAATACCCCTCCTGCATTGCAAGGTCAATATCCGGTATTCCCGGCCCTGTATCGGCACAAATGATCGTGATGGAATCCTCGTCGATATCGAGCTGCATGTGTCCGCCAAAGCTGTGTATGATCATATTGATTTCCGCTTCATAGGAAGCGATCGCTATTTTACGGATCAGCGTGTGATCCACGCCCATCTGCTTCAGTTTATTTTTAATACGCGCAGAGACTTCCCCTGCCGCTGCAAAATCATCTTTTTCTATTGCATAATCCCGGGTATAGATCATATCATTCCCCCCGCATTCCGCCTTTTATTCCATTTTCATATAATATCCCGCAGGTCGTAAACATCGGCTTATCGGTCGCGAGAAGGATCATATCCCGCTCCTGCGCCATATCGACAATGTCCTGCGCCGGCCGTTTACCGCGTACAAAAAGAATACACGGGATATCCATCATTTCGGCAGTACGGATCACATGGTTATTGACAAGGCCGGTCATGAGGATCGCATCGTGTTTTGTAAAAGCAAGCACATCGCTCATCATATCTGCACCACACGCGCACAGGATCTCCGTTTCCGCCTTATCGCTGCCACAGAGAAATTCCGCATCCAACAGCTTTGCAATTTCCGCTACTTTCATAAATCCTCCTCCGTTCCCCTATTCCTTATATTGCTCGATCTGAATATCTACCATATCAAAAATTTTATTCGCAAATTCGTCCGGATACGGATGCTTATAAACAACGCGTACGATTCCTGCGTTGACGATCATCTTCGCGCAAATCGAACAAGGCTGATGCGTACAGTACATTGTTGCTCCGTCGATTGCTACTCCTAACTTTGCAGCCTGTATGATCGCATTCTGCTCGGCATGGATCGCATAGCACAGTTCCGCACGTTCCCCTGAAGGTATCCCCAAATTGATACGCAGGCACTCTCCACGCTCCTTACAGCTGTCGATCCCCGCGGGCGCGCCGTTATAACCCGTCGTGACGATCCTTTTGTTCTTTACGATCACAGCTCCAATGCTTCGATTGGTTTTATAACAGCTCGTCCAATGTGCGATCTCTTCTGCAAGGCCCATAAACCTTTTATCCCACTTATCCATTCTGTTCCCCTTTTAAAGATAGATTGTTGAAATCGTTTGAAGTTATTTTCCGTCATATAAATTTGTATGGCTTTCTATGATTTTTATTGTACATTATTTCACATTATATGTCGGGATCAAATTTGATAGATATCAAGAGATATATGAAGTATTTTTGCGTTTTTCAAAAATATTTTCATTTAAACATAATATTTTCATATTTTTAATAATGAATGTTATTTGATTTATTTTCTGTTTATAGATATCATTAGGTTTAGAAAAATTAGCACTCATTTAAGTCGAGTGCTAACAGGACACAGATATTTATTATTACAGGAGGCATGAGATATGACAATCAAACCATTGGGTGACAGAGTCGTCATCAAATCCGTTGAAGCGGAAGAAACCACGAAAAGCGGCATCGTTCTGCCCGGTTCGGCACAGGAAAAGCCGCAGGTCGCAGAAGTTGTAGAAGTAGGTCCCGGCGGAGTCGTGGACGGCAAAGAGATCAAAATGGAAGTACAGAAGGGCGACAAGGTCCTGTATTCCAAATATGCCGGTACGGAAGTAAAATTGGACGGCGAAGAACTGATGATCGTTCGTCAATCCGATATTCTTGCAATCGTGAAATAAGTAAGGAGGCTGATCAATTATGGCAAAACAGTTAAAATTTGGCGAAGAAGCACGCCGCGCGCTTGAAAAAGGCGTAAACCAGTTAGCAGATACCGTAAAAGTAACGCTCGGACCGAAAGGCCGCAACGTTGTTCTGGATAAGAAATTCGGAGCACCGCTGATCACAAACGACGGTGTTACCATCGCAAAAGAGATCGAACTTGAAGATCCTTTTGAAAACATGGGCGCGCAGCTCGTAAAAGAAGTTGCGACCAAGACCAACGACGTAGCCGGCGACGGCACCACGACTGCCACCCTGCTTGCACAGGCTGTTATTCGTGAAGGACTTAAAAACGTTGCTGCCGGCGCAAATCCGATGGGCGTTAAGAGAGGTATCCTCAATGCATGCGAAACGGCAGTTGAGAGTCTGAAAGCTCTTTCCAAGCCGATTGCAGACAGCAAAGCGATTTCTCAGGTCGCGAGCATTTCCGCAGGCGACGAAAAAATCGGTTCCCTCATCTCCTCCGCTATGGAAAAGGTTGGGAACGACGGCGTTATTACGGTCGAAGAATCCAAGACGATGCAGACAGATCTCGACGTTGTGGAAGGAATGCAGTTTGACCGCGGCTATGCTTCCGCATATATGGTAACTGATACGGAAAAAATGGAAGCTGTTCTGGACGACGCTCTTATCCTGATCACAGATAAGAAAATCTCCAATATTCAGGATCTCCTCCCTATTCTTGAACAGATCGTACAGCAGGGTAAAAAATTGCTTATTATTGCTGAAGACGTTGAGGGCGAAGCGCTCGCTACCCTCGTTGTCAACAAGCTGCGCGGCACGTTTAACTGTGTTGCAGTAAAAGCTCCGGGCTTTGGCGACAGAAGAAAAGCGATGCTTCAGGATATCGCAACGCTCACAGGCGGCACGGTCATCTCCGAAGAGGTCGGTATCGATCTTAAGGAAGCGACGATGGATATGCTCGGCCGCGCAAAACAGGTCAAGGTCGACAAAGATAACACGACTATCGTGGAAGGCATGGGCAAAAAAGAGGATATTGATGGCCGCATCAAATCGATCAAGGCTCAGATCGAGGAAACGACCTCCGATTACGATAAGGAAAAACTTCAGGAACGTCTTGCTAAACTGGCGGGCGGCGTAGCTGTTATCCGCGTCGGCGCAGCAACGGAGACGGAAATGAAGGAAGCAAAGCTGAGGATCGAAGACGCTCTCGCAGCAACGCGCGCTGCTGTTGAAGAAGGTATCGTTCCGGGCGGCGGTACTGCCCCGCTGAAGGTAACAGACGATATCAAGGCGCTGATCGAAAAACTGACCGGTGATGAAAAAACGGGCGCTAAGATCGTGCTGCGCGCTTTGGAAGAGCCTGTCCGCCAGATCGCTGCAAACGCAGGTCTTGAGGGTAGCATTATCGTAGAGAAAATCGTTGCTGACAAATCTAAGACGTTTGGCTTCAACGCTGCTACGGGCGAATATGTAGATATGATCGAAGCAGGCATCATCGACCCGACGAAGGTTACCCGTTCTGCGATCCAGAACGCATGCTCCGTTGCGGCTATGCTGCTCACGACGGAAAGCATCGTGACCGATCTTCCGGCGCCGGAACCGCCGGCAATGCCGGGCGGCGGCGCTCCCGGCGGAATGCCCGGAATGTACTAAGAATCAATAAGTAATAAAAAACGGGAGAAAAATTCTCCCGTTTTTTATTGCTAAAATTTTATTTCTTCAAGATCATACCAGTCTATAGGTTCTCCAAAACTGCTTTCTATTATTTCATTTTTATCCCGGAAACGTTCCAGCGTTGTTTCATCTGTAACATTAAAGTCTGTGATCCGGCATATTATTTTAGTCTGAGTGGAGAAACAAACTTCAACCAGAAAAAAATCGCCTACCTTGTCGTAAATCCGTGCCGCAGACATTGTACCGTTTGCTTTTGTATTGGCACTATTCGCAATATATCCGACCCTACTGCCGTCATCTTCAGCTACTACTTTGATCGCCTCTGTGTCGTAAGCATTTTCCGGCTCTTTACAGCACAACAATTCCGCACCAATGGAAAACGGTACTCTATCCCGATAATGTCGAAATCCTGTCACCGTTACAAACGTGCCATCTATCATAATCTTCTTTCCTTTCAAAGCAGCGCAACTGCGTATTTCTTCGAGCTTTTTTCCAATTCACCAGCCTTTTGCGCTACATGTTATTCAACTTTCCCGTCAAACTTTGCCGAATCCCATGCAAACATCTTTTTACCGTCGAGTGCATCGATTTTTTTCATGTCCTCCTCCTGTAACTCAAAATCGAAAATATCTGCATTCGCAGCGATGCGATCTGGTTTTACAGATTTGGGTATCACAGTGATGCCGTTCTGAATATGCCAGCGCAGGGTCGCCTGTGCCGCGCTTTTTCCATATTTTCGCCCGATCTCTTCCATAAGCGGCTCTTCACTGAGATGCCCGTGAAAAATCGGCCCCCATGCTGTAACGGATATTTTATTTTCCAAACAAAACTTTCTTAATTCCCGCTGTTGATTCCACGGGTGCAGCTCCACCTGATCGTTCGCAGGATACGCCCCTGTCTTCTTATACATATCCCGCAGCTGCTCTACCGTAAAATTAGAGACGCCCGCCGCACGGATCAAGCCTTTCCCACGCAGGGAGAGAAGCGTATCCCACGTGCGGTAACGAAGCGTTTCATCCGTTCCCGGCCAGTGAAGCATATAAAGGTCGATATAGTCCCCGCCAAGGGAAGCAAGGCTTTTTTGGAACACCTCTTCCGCATTCTTAAAATCGGTCGGCCATAGCTTTGTCGTTATAAACAATTCCTCCCGCGCAATCCCGCTGTCGCGTATGGCGCGCCCAACATCTTCTTCATTCCCGTAAAAGGTAGCCGTATCGATATGCCGGTAACCCGAATCAAGTGCAAAACGCACCGCTCGGTACACCTCCTCTCCGGCTCTTGCCTTATAAAGGCCGAGTCCGAATCTGGGCATATCCACGCCGTCTGCGATCCGTACCGTATCCTGCAAGCTCTTTATCATTTTCTCTCCTCCGTCAATAAAGCGATCGCGTCTACATATCCCTGTTCTCCTTTTCCGCATATCTGTGCGACGCACACATCAGAAATCACCGAAATGTGCCGAAAGGCTTCGCGCACATGGATATCTGAAAGATGTACTTCCACACACGGAATACTAACGGACGAAATAGCGTCGCGTATCGCATAGCTATAGTGTGTATAAGCCCCCGCGTTCAATACGATGCCATCCTTGTCTCCATAGGCGTCGTGGATTTTATCGATCAATACTCCCTCATGGTTGGACTGGAAAAATTCCAGCTCTACCTCCATATTTTTTGTTTGCTCCGCAATAAACGAATTGATTTCATTTAACGTCTTTACGCCATAAATTCCTTTTTCACGAATACCGAGCATATTTAGATTCGGCCCATTCATCACTAAAATTTTTTTCATTGCTTTCTCCCAAATCATTGAAATATAATATACTTGATTGTATCATAACCCGAAGGAGTTTTACTATTGCCATGCGGAAAAATTATTGTGTGATCGGTTCCCCTATCGCCCACAGCCTATCGCCTGCGATCCATAACATGCTTTACGCCCGGTATGGGCTTGAATGCTCGTATGGAAAAGAACTGGTGCGGCCTGATACGCTGGAAGGATTTCTCTCCTCTTTGGACGCCCGCGGCATCTATGGGTTTAACATCACAATGCCGCTCAAACAAACGATCCTCCCGTATCTTTCCTCGGTCTCTTCCGAGGCATCAGGAGGCGTCAACACCGTCGTTGTTCAGGCTGACGGAAGACTTTTTGGCTATTCCACCGATGCAGCTGGCTTTTATGCGTCTCTTACAAATATTGGTTCCGGTTATCACGGACGGAATGTCGTATTCATCGGTGCCGGAGCCGTTACTCGCCTGCTTGCGCATGACGCTGTTCAAAAGGGTGCAAAAAGCGTTGTCATCGTGAACCGTACGCCCGAAAAAGCGCAAGGCATAGCGCGGGAGATCAACGCTTCTTTTGATTCTCTTCCGAACATTGCAAAGCATTTAAAAAACTGTGAGCTTCTGGTCAATACTACCCCGCTCGGCATGCACGGAACAGGGCAGGACTTCGAAGACTTGTCCTTTTTGGATTCTCTTCCTGTCAGTGCTGCTGTGTGCGATCTTATCTATTCTCCCGCTCAGACGTCTTTTCTTCAATACGCGGCAAATCGCGGCCTCTTAACGATGAACGGCCTTGGAATGCTGATCTGGCAGGCATTTTTTTCTTTTGAGAAGTGGTTTGGGATCTTACCTGACCGCGGAGATTATCAGGCAGTCGAAGCAGCTTTGCTCAAAGATTTAGTGCACACATGATTTTCTGCGCCGTCTGCTCTACCGTACCGTCGTTTTCGATACGAATATCGCCTGCCTTTTCATAGCAACTCCTGCGTTCTTCAAATATTTGCCGTACGCGTCCGGCGCCTTCTTTCAAAAGAGGGCGTTTTGTTGTATCTACAGTATTTACGATCGTTTCTACGTTCCGAACTATCCATATAACCGTTCCCGTTTTTCGCATGATCTCAATATTCCGGTTTGTCAGCACGATCCCTCCGCCGCAGGAAATAACGTGATCTGTTTTTTCCTCTGCCATTTCTTCAAGCGCTTCCGTTTCAAGAGTTCTGAAATATGCTTCTCCCTCCGCTTGAAAAATATCGCTGATCGTCCTCCCCTGTTCATTTTCGATCTTGGAGTCAAGATCGGTAAACGGAAGCCTCAGCTTTTGCGCCAATACTTGTCCGACTGCGGATTTTCCGCATCCCATCATGCCAATCAAAAAAATATGTTTCATATCAACAACCGTTCTCATAGATACCAAGCAGCTTTAGCTGCGAACAATAGCGGCTGATGCCGTCGATTGCTTTTTCGATCTGTTCCTGCAACTCATCTCCCGCAAAATCCACATAGAACCGATATTCGAAAGTCCGGTGCTTCAGTGGACGCGATTCGATTTTTACCATATTGAGACCGCGTTCCGCAAATACGTTCAAAATATAGGCCAGCGCTCCCGGTTTATGCTCCAACACAAAGCTGATGCTTGCTTTATTACCACTCCCGTCCGCTTTTTCTGTCCGGCCGATCATAATAAACCGTGTAGTATTTTCTCCGCTGGTATTGATATTTTTCTCCAAAGGCTCCAACCCATAAATTTTCCCTGCATATTCGCTGGCGATCGCCGCCTTGGACGGATCGCCCGTCTTGGAGACATACTCTGCGCTGGCGGCAGTATTGTAATACGGTATTCTCCTCCACTGGGGATAATGGCCTAAAAATTCCGCGCACTGCATCAAACCCTGATCGTGCGAATATACTTCCTCGATATCGTCTATCGACGCACCCGGAACGCAAAGCAGTGCATGGCTGATGTGGATCAGTTGTTCGCCTGTGATGGCAACATCGTATTTCTCCAGCAGGTCATAGACTTGCTGTACGCTTCCTGCATAGGAATTTTCGATCGGTAATACGCCAAATTCGACCTCTCCTGATTCCACAGCAGCAAAGACATCTTCAAAGCCCTGATAGCCGACTGCCTGCATCTGTTCTCCGAAATACCTGTTCCGCGCCATATCCGCATAAGCGCCGCGAATACCGGAATACCCAACCTTTCCGCTTCCGCTGCAATTTTTTTTCTCTACTGCATGTTTTCCGACGACTCGTCTTTGGTAGGCACGGCTCATGCTCATAAGCAATTCATAGAGCCTGTCGATGTCTCCACACAGCCGCTTATCGAAAAGCATCTCCTCGCGCTTTTTCAGCACCTCCACCTCACGTCCCCTATCTAGGACAGGCAGTCCCCGTTCTATCTTGCATCTTGCGATCTCTTCTGCGATCTGTATCCTCTTTTCAAACGCTTGTACGATTACAGCGTCTACTTCGTCTATTTTTCTGCGCAGGCTTTCAAGTTCAGTCATGGTTCACCTCCAACCACAGATCGGCCGCAGCAAGCGAAGCTGCACATTTTACCGCCTCTACTGCGCGCGGCACGATGCACGCGTCATGCCGTCCGTGTATCCGCAGAGATGCTTCCTCCATTGTGCGGATATTGACCGTTTTTTGCTCTTGGGCGATCGATGCCGTCGGCCGGACCGCAACACGAAACAAAACCGGCATTCCATTTGTGATGCCGCCGCCGATCCCTCCGCTGTGATTTGAAGCAAAGGAAACAGTTCCATTTTTTAGAATGGGAGTGTCGTTTGCCTCGCTGCCGCGCATGCCCGCTATTTTAAATCCATCTCCGAATTCCAAGCCCTTTACAGCGGGAATCGAAAACATAATATGTGCAAGCGTGCTTTCAACACTGTCGAAAAAAGGATCTCCTAAGCCTGCCGGAAGTCCGCTGATGGCACATTCGATCACTCCGCCTACCGAGTCAGCCTTGCTATGCGCTTCACGTATCTTATCCTGCATCTTCCGTCCAATATCCATATCTACGACCGGAAAATCTTTCCTCTCTGTTTCCTCCATTTCCGCCGCAGAATATGGCCCCGGGTCCATAACGTCCGCTATTTGTTTGATTCGGGCTGAAACATGGATATGGTGCTGCTCTAAAAGCTGGCGCGCAATGCTTCCCGCAAACACGATAGGGGCAGTCAGGCGGCCCGAAAAATGTCCGCCCCCCCGGTAGTCGTTGAACCCGTGATATTTAACGAATCCGGTGTAATCTGCATGGCCCGGGCGTAGCAATTCGACCGTTCTCTCATAATCCTGAGAACGTGTATCCGTGTTGCGGATCAGTGCGGTAAGCGGCGTTCCCGTCGCTCTCCCATTGAAATACCCGCTCACTATTTCCGGAATATCGGCTTCCTGCCGCTTTGTAGAAGCAACAGAGCGGTTAGGTGCACGCCGTTTCATCGCTTCTGCTATTTTTTTTTCGTCGATCTTCAAGCCTGCAGGAAGTCCGTCTATGACAACACCAATTCCTGCCGAATGAGACTCGCCGAAAATCGTTACTTTCAGATTATTTCCAAATGTTGCACTCATCTTACACAACCTCCTACGCTGGCAAATTCTTCAAAAAAAAGCGGAGCCGATTTCCCGACCGCTTCTGAACCATTCAGTAATATGGGCTCCCTTGAAATACAAGAAGCTACAGCCAATGCCATAGCGATCCGATGATCGGCGTGACTGTCCACCTCTCCTCCATTCAACATCCCTTTTCCATGGATCGTCAGGCTGTCTTCATATTCTATAATATCCGCTCCAAGCTTTTCCAGCTCCTGCGTTATAGCATGCAGGCGATCGCTTTCCTTATACCGCAGCCGTCCCGCATTATAAATGCGCGTCTTTCCTTCTGCTGCACATCCAAGAACAGCCAGCACCGGCACAAGATCCGGTATCTGACTTACGTCTATTTCAATCGGTTTCAGGGAATTTTTTTTCACAAGGATTCCGTCTGCCCGATATTCAACGTCTGCCCCCATGCATTTCAATATCCCCAATATTTCCTTATCCCCCTGCTTTGTCTCCTGCTTCAAGCCAGTAAGAAGCACCTCACCCGCAAGAGCCGCTGAGACGGCAAAAAAAGCGGCATGGGAATAATCTCCTTCTATCGTCATATCACACGGACGATAGCCCTGTCTCCCAAACACATCGATAATATTCCCCCGCCATTTGGTCTCCACACCAAACGCCCGCTGAATATCCCGTGTAAGATCGATATAGGGCTGCGATTCGATCTCTGTCGTGAGATGAATACCGGAATCGTCCATCAAAAGGGGCAATGCATACAGTAACCCCGATATAAACTGGGAGGATATGTTGCCCGGCATGGCATATTCTCCACTTTCCAGCGTTCCACACAGCGTAAGTGCATTATCTTGCTTTTCGGCTCTTATGTTATTTCTTAGAAAAACCCTATCGTACGCGTCATGCGGCCGCCGCATCAGTCTTCCGTGCCCGATGAAAGTACGTTCTTTCCCATCAAGCGCGAGCGGGATCAGAAAACGAAGCGTAGAGCCTGATTCTCCGCAATCGATCATTTTCTTTCCCGCTTCGTGAAAGCCGCCGTATACAGTGCATACATATCCGTCCGTTTCATATTTACATAGTCCCATATCCCGCAACGCATTAGCCGTAGCTGTTATATCCTCGGAAAAGGCCATATTCCTCAATATCGATTTTCCATTGGCAAGCGCGGCACAGATGAGCGCACGATGTGACACACTTTTCGATGGGATCATTTTGATGTTTCCTCGAATTTTTGATGGGATTATCTTTTTCATAAACTCTATTCCTTTAATATTTTCTGTATTTCTTCTACATCGAGCTTTTGGATGACCGCATGCCCGATTTCATCGATCAGTATAAAGTTGATCTTTCTGCCCTCAGCTTTTTTATCTGCAAGCAGAAGCTCCAGCGCTTTATGCAGTATATTGCCCTCTGTTTCGACCGGCAACCTGTTTTGTTCCAAGAGCGACTTTGTGTCCTCCGTTAAGCCTGCCGGAGATACTCCTAACTTCTCCCCGATTCGTGCTGCGTATACCATTCCTATGGCAACCGCTTCTCCATGCAAAAAGGCTCCGTAGCCTGCCGCTGCTTCAATCGCATGCCCAAGCGTATGACCATAATTGAGCTGCATACGGATGCCTGTATCATAGGGATCGCGCTTCACATAATCTGCCTTGATCTCGCAGCAGCGTCTTACGATATCCGCGATATCTGCCCTCCCTGAAACAAGCGTTTGATGCAATTTTGCATCATATATATACGCATATTTGATGACTTCCGCCATGCCCGCTGCATATTGACGCGTATCAAGTGTTGCAAGCGTTCCAGTGTCTGCTATGACAATATCCGGCTGATAAAAAGCGCCCACCATATTCTTCCCCTCCGGAAGATTGACCGCTACCTTTCCTCCTACCGAACTATCTACCTGCGCAAGCAGCGTCGTTGGATACTGAACAAACGAAATACCGCGTTTGAAGGTAGCCGCCGCAAAGCCTGCGATATCTCCTACGACACCGCCGCCAAGCGCAGCGACCGCGCCTTTACGGTCTATCCCGAATTCCATCAATTTCTGATAGATCATTTCCAGATTCCGCATACTTTTCGAGCTTTCTCCGGCAGGCAAAATGATCCATTTTGCCTCTGGAAAATACTCATGCAGCAAAGGATATACGATATCGTCCGTAATAACGGCATAATCTGTATATCTTTTCAGCGGTTCATCCGAAATGATACGGTTTCCTATTACTATATCATATCTTCCATTATCCGCGTCTACCAAAACCTTTTTCATAATTCCTCCCGTCAGGACATGACGTTCTTGAGCGCTGTGAGCTTATGCATGATGCTGTCGAACTGATCGGGTGTAAGCGACTGCGCACCGTCGCACAGAGCATGCTTCGGGTCGTTGTGCACTTCGATCAAAAGTCCGTCCGCCCCGGCTGCAACGGCGGCGAGCGCAAGAGACTCTACCATATAGGATAGCCCGGATGCATGGCTCGGGTCAACGACAACGGGCAGATGTGACAGCTTTTTGACTGCAGGGATCGCACTGATATCGAGTGTGTTGCGCGTATAGGTCTCAAATGTGCGAATACCGCGCTCGCACAGTATTACGTTCTCGTTTCCGCCCGACATAATATATTCCGCGCTCATCAACCATTCTTCAATCGTATTAGATAGTCCGCGCTTCAAAAGAATCGGCTTTTTCGTCTGCCCTACCTCTTTCAGCAAATCAAAATTCTGCATATTACGTGCACCGATTTGTATGATATCCGCTTTTTCCGAAAACAATTCAACATATTTGGGCGCCATGATCTCCGTTACGATCGGCATTCCGGTTTCCTGTCTGACCTCGGTCAGAATATCAAGGCCTTTTACTCCCAGTCCTTGGAACGCATAAGGAGAAGTCCGTGGTTTGAAGGCACCGCCGCGAAGAACTTTTGCACCGGATTTCCTGCAGCTTTTGGCGATCCCCTCAAGCTGCTCAAAAGACTCGACCGAACATGGCCCTGCCATTACCGTAAGCGTTCCGCCGCCGATATCGACGCCGCTTACATGAACGATACTGTCTTCCGGATGAAATTTGCGGTTCGCTTTTTTGTAGGGCTCCTGAACGGATACCACCCTGTCTACCCCGTTCATCATACCCACGCGCTCCTTATCCACCATATAGGTGTCGCCCAAAACGCCAAGTACTGTACAATCTACGCCCTTGTTCGTCTGTACCTGCATCCCTTTTTTGACTAACGCATCGGTCACTCGCAGTATCTCCTCTTTAGACGCGCTGTTTTTCATTACTACGATCATGTTGACTCATCCTCATTTCTTCAAGATTTTAAAATAAAAAAGCTGTGGGCACCTGCCGGCACTCACAGCATATTACCAATGCTATTCGTTTATATGTGCATACCGACAGAAATTAACATGCAAAAAAGCTCCAACGGTAAAAGCCGTTAAAGCAAAACATGTTAAAAAATCGTGTCGATACTGTTGCCATCATCGTTTTATTACTCCTTGTTTTTTATTATATGTGATTTGAACCGGTAATTCAAGATTTTTTTGCGCAGCTGTATTTTTTACTTTTTCAGCCAAAGGTTCACTTTTTCATGACTGCGCAAAAAATATTACGATAATATTACAAAAAACTCTTTACAAGATAAATTTCTTGTGATAATCTATAAACAGAGTTAATGATTTTTTTCAATATAATGTTCCTCCAGTATCATAATTTTTGAAGAAAGCTGCGGCAATGCCGCAGTTTTCTTTTTGCGTAAAATTTCTGTAAGATTTTTTGTAAGTTTTTGATTTGATAATATTCTTTTTGCTTTCTCTTTTCCTTTTCGATATAATAAAATCGACAGAAAAGCGAGGTAAAAATGCAATGATCATTATCGTAAAGCAAGACACTTCCAAGGAAAAAATCACTTCCCTGATCCATTCTTTGGAGGAACAGAACTTTAAAACACATTTGAGCGAGGGTGAAAATACTACGATCATAGGCCTTGTCGGCGATACCTCTCTCGTGGATATCGATAGCCTGAAAGCCCGTGATATCGTAGAGGATGTGCGGCGCGTTTCCGAGCCGTATAAGAAAGCGAACCGTAAATTCCATACGGATGATACTATTGTTGAAGTATTAGGGAAAAAGATAGGCGGCGGGCATTTTGCCGTAATGGCAGGTCCCTGTTCTGTTGAAAGTGAGCCGCAGATCCTTGAAGTCGCTGAAAGCGTTATGCAAAGCGGCGCGACCTTTCTGCGCGGCGGCGCTTTTAAGCCGCGGACCTCACCCTACGCATTCCAGGGTCTTGAAAAATATGGAATAGATTTTCTGTTGGAATGCAAAAAGAAATATGGTATTCCAATTGTAACCGAAATCATGGGGATTTCAGATATCCCGTTGTTTGAAGATGTCGATATCATTCAGGTCGGTGCGCGCAATATGCAAAATTTCCGTCTCCTAAAGGAACTTGGAAAATTAAAACAACCCATTCTCTTAAAGCGTGGATTGGCGAATACGATCGAAGAGCTTTTAATGAGCGCGGAATACATTATGTCTGGCGGGAATGAGAACGTAATACTATGTGAACGCGGTATTCGCACCTTTGAGACCTATACGCGCAATACTTTTGATGTAAGTGCCATCCCCATGCTCAAAAGGCTTTCTCATTTGCCAGTCATTGCAGACCCCAGTCATGCCGCCGGGCTCGACTGGATGGTCGAGCCTCTTGCTAAAGCTGCGATCGCAGCCGGTGCCGACGGCCTTATGATCGAGGTCCATAATGACCCTCCACACGCTCTTTCAGATGGAAAACAATCCCTCACACCTACTCGCTTTTCAGAAGTAATGAAATCTTTGAAAGCATATATGCAACTGGAAAGCAAAACCTTGGAATAGCAGCAGGTTTAATAAAACAGCGGTCTGAAATGCCGCTGTTTTATTTTATCGCCGTATCAGCTTTTGGCTGATATTCGGCGTATTCGTTAGTAAACCGGCGCTATTTTATGCAATCTTACGATTTTAATGTTTTTCCGCTTCTGGAATGTGTATGTAATGATTGTATAATTGTTAAGAAATTGTTACAATTATTTCATATTGTTATAACATGCTAAAAGTAGAGGTCTGTTTATGTTTAAAAAGTTAATGCTCAGTATTTCCATTTGTCTTTCCATCGTTGTATTGGCGCCATTTTCCGCATTGGCCGTCTCCCGATATGAAGTATTACAGATTGGAGATGAAGACGCATGGGTAGAAGAGCTTCAGGAAAAGCTTCATGAAACAGACTATCTGAAATGTAATCCTACCGGTTATTTCGGAACGGATACGCAGAATGCCGTGATACAATTTCAAACAGATAACGGTCTTGTTGTTGATGGAAAGGCCGGCCCGAACACCAGAAAAGCACTTTTCGGCGACGAATATTCTGAGATTGATCCCAGCCGCGAGGTAAAAGGCTCCGCGAGCCCCCAGACGGTACAGCAGACTTCTTCCGGTACTTCCCTCAATCCCGGAGATAAAGGCAGCGAGGTTTCCGACCTTCAGCAGCGTTTACAGGATCTGGAATATTATGACTATTCCAGTATTACCGGATACTATGGTCCGGTCACGACCGAAGCTGTAGAACGGTTTCAGCGTACCAATCATCTTACGGTGAACGGCATCATGGATTCGAAATGTCTTGAGCTTCTAAAATCCGGAAGTAAATATTACACGATGTATCCCGGAGACAGCGGAGACGATATTCGGGAAATGCAGGACAGATTAGGCGAGCTTGGATATTTCGACGCGACCTCTACAGGCTATTTCGGCAGTATTACAACAAGTGCCGTTAAAAGCTTTCAAAGTGCAAACGGTTTAGCCGTAGATGGTGTAGTCGGCAAAGACACCCGCAAATATCTCTATTCTTCCGATGCTAAAAAAGGAAGCTCCGGCAGTTCTTCCGCCTCATCATCTTCTTCAGCCGGAAGCAGCGGGAACTCCAGCGCCGACCGTATGATCGAGATCGCGCATACGCAAATCGGGAAGCCCTACTCGTATGGCTCCAGTGGTCCGAATTCTTATGATTGCTCCGGATTCGTATATTATTGTTTAAAGAATTCCGGCGTTGCTGCCAGCCGACTGAGTTCTGCCGGGTATTCGACTGTTTCAAGATGGGACACCATAAAGGATGTGAATGCTTTGCAGCCGGGAGACCTCGTCTACTTTAGGTCGGATAAAAGCTCGTCCGTTGGTCACATTGGTATTTATCTTGGCGGAGGCAGTATGATCCATTCGGCTCCTTCCTCCGGCGGCGTGGCGGTCAGCAGTATGTCGTCCGGCTATTACGCCCGCAATTTTCTTGGAGCAAAACGGGTCTTTTGAACGATATGATATCTGAAAACAGCTGCAAATTTTGCAACTGTTTTTTCTAATTTAGTACTTGTATTTTTCATCATTGTTTGGTAAAATATATTTCGCACAGTAAATCATATCGTTGTCATGGGGGTATAGCTCAGCTGGTAGAGCGCTTGCTTCGCATGTAAGAGGCCAGCGGTTCGAATCCGCTTATCTCCACCAATTAAATCCTGCTTATCGCAGGATTTTTGTTTTCTAAAGCTTCCTGTCTTTACCTCATTCTCTCTGTAGTGCTATAATAAATCTATGAAAAATTCTTTTCAGGTGTCGCCGGTATATCAGCATAAGATCGATTGGGTTCTGATCGTCACACTTATTTTTTTATTTTTTGCATATCTGCTGTTCCATTCGCTGTTTGGTGGGACTCTTTTCTCCTATAATGACTGGGATAGCTATACGCTTCAGGCGCTTGCATGGCGGAACGGCGCAGTCTCCTTACCGCAAAACTATTCATGGCTTGAATTGGCCGAATATAACGGAAATTATTTCGTGTCCTTTCCTCCCGTTCCCTCTCTTGTCATGTTTCCTCTCACTTTCCTGTTTGAGGGTCTCGTACCAAGTAATTTCATCATCATGCTCTATGCTCTATTGAGCATTACATTTGCATATAAGTGTTTTCAAAGGACCGGGCTGCGGAAGCTCTCTGCAATGTTTTGGGCGCTCTTTTTTGTATTAGGCAGCAATATGCTGTGGATGTCGACCTCGGGCGGCTCGTGGTTTCTCGCCCAAGCGCTGAATATGACGCTTTGTTTTGCTGCTATTTTAAGCTTACTTTATCATAAAAAAGCATTATGTCTGACCTTGCTGGCACTTGCGGTCGGCTGCCGTCCATTCTCTGTCTGTTTCTTTTTCGCCGTTTTTCTCTATCTTGTACTTTCTGAATCCCGCAAATCTCATAACAAGTTTTTCCTTTGTGTCCTCCGGCAAACAAGATATCTAATAATCCCTGCGTGTATTGCAGCCGGATATCTACTCTATAATTTCATACGGTTTCAGGACCCGTTTGAATTTGGACACAATTATCTCCCTGAATTTACCGGTGTGGGAAACGCACAGTTCGGTTTAGAGTATCTTCCGGCAAATGCTTATAATATTTTTCTTCGCCTGCCATCTTTTTCGGAAAACGGCGCTATTGTACTCCCCTTGTTTGATGGTTTTATGTTTTATCTTGCCAATCCGATTTTTATCGTATGGTTTGTCAGACTGGCGGCCGACATCATTCAAAAACAGATGACACCCGAAAAGGCCATTCTGGCCGTGGGCCTCGCCTTGAATCTTTTTCTTCTTCTCATTCATAAAACATTTGGGGGCTGGCAATTCGGTGCACGCTATACGGTAGACCTTTTACCCTTTGTTTTGTCTTATCTTCTTTTCTCTCCAAAACAAAAACCCCGAAAATGGGAAATCATTACCGGGGCTTTCGCCATACTTTTTAACCTTTACGGAGCTTTGCTCATGCACCTACAGCTCCTATAGCGCTTTTCTCCTCACGTCATTATCCCTTTTTTCGCAAAGTCTCCGCCTTACTCAGAAGCCGTGCTCTACTCAAAAAATATGATCTGTCTGATGATGGAAACGCAAAAAATGCTCACTCCACCCTGTACCAATACACTACTGAAAAAATCCCTATCAATGAAGAAACCTTTTGTGTTTCTTGTCTTTATCCGCTCGGCCGACAGATTTTCCTGCCTGCATACGAGGAATTCTCCGGTGTTATCGTCCGGCTGATAAAGCTCACAAGCTTTTCCTGCCCGCTCGAGATCTCAGGCTTCAAAAATACATGCACTCTACATATTTTTCCATGAAATAGGGATTGCTTCCAAGCTCTACATGCTTTCCAAGGCTGCAAATGTGTTTCATATCTTTTTCACATTCATCATCAAACAGAGCCATTCCTGCTCCTGCTCCTGCTGCATTTCCAACACTGATGATCTCCCTGAAATCCTTTGACAGCAAGCCGATCCGCATCGCGCTCTGTTGATTCATATAGTTGCCAAATCCTCCTGCCAGATAGACCCGCTTAATATCCCCGACTTCGAGATCCGCTTCCTTTACCAGGGAAAGGACACCTGCGGCAATCGCAGCCTTTGCTGTTTGCAGCTCCCTGATATCCTTTTGCGTGATAAATACATTTTCTGCGATCAAAAGAGCAGGCTCTCCTTCTTTCTCAATAATATAGCGGCTTTTCGTTTCTTCTGCGATGCGTCCTGTTTCGTCGATTACTCCCGCATTGCACATCAAAGCGACCGCATCTAAAAGGCCGGAACCGCATAACCCTTGCGGAGCACCTCCTCCGATCACATGGACCTGCAATTTCCCTTGGAGAACATCTACACTGTTGACTGCTCCTTTGACTCCCGCCATTCCACAGCTGATCTGCGCGCCTTCAAAAGCCGGACCTGCAGCGGTCGATGTGCTTAAAATGAAATCGCTGTTTCCAATCGCAACTTCCCCATTCGTGCCGATATCCATCAGTAAACAGATATCGTCTGAATGAACGAAACCCGTCGCAAGGAGAGCTGACGTAATGTCTCCTCCGACAAATGCAGACATACAAGGCGTTAAATAACAATCAGCCCCCGGCAAATCGAGCCCTATCTCTTTCGCAGAAATGGATATTCCGAATTTAGAAGCTGGTTCAAACGGCAAAGTGCCCATCGAGACCGGCGACAAGCCGGCAAGCAGATGCAGCATGGTCGTATTTCCCGTGATCACGCATTCCGACACATCACTTGTTTTGATCCCCGTCTCTTCCGCCGCTTCTCCAATGAGGGAATCCAACTCCCGAACGATCGCACGGTTCATTTTTTGCAATCCGTCTTCATGATCCGCACAAAACTTGATACGTGATATCACATCTAAACCAAGCGATGCCTGCGCATTGATCCGGCTTTTTACACAAACGCATTTTGCTTCATCTAAGCGATAGAGATAAACCACTACTGTTGTTGTTCCAATATCAACGGCTATGCCGAAACCATGCCTGCCTGTTTTTAGTACGGGCATTATCCCTTCCGTTAAGATTTCCATTTCCGCACGCAAATCTTTTGCTTCGGCATTCCGCTGCGCGAATTTAATGCAGCGCTTATGCGGGCATTTCCCAAACAGACATTCTCCCCTGCATACCGGCTCTTTTTCCATGTTCTTCCCCCCAAAACGATACAGTTCTGCTTTTATGAAAAAAGAGCTGCCACACCCGGCAGCTCTTAAAATAGTACATGACTTACTGGCAGATCTGCAAAGCGACATCGCTTGCACTCGAAGCATCTGCTGTATAATAGTCTGCGCCGATCTTATTCTTAAAGTCTTCCGTTACAGGCGCTCCGCCGACCATGACTTTGATTTTATCCTTTACGCCTTTCGCATTGACTTCATCCACCACTTCTTTCATGACCGCCATCGTTGTCGTAAGCAACGCAGAGCACGCAATGACCTGAGCTCCTTCCGCAATTGCCGTATCGACAAATTTTTCTGCGGATACGTCTACACCAAGGTCAATTACTTCAAGCCCTTTGCTCTCAAGCATGATCTTGACCAGATTTTTACCGATGTCGTGCAGGTCGCCTTTTACCGTTCCAAGCACAACTTTTCCCTTCGATTCCACCTTTTCAGACGCAAGTGCACCCGCAAGAGAATCGATTCCGGCCTGCATAGCACGGGCAGCAATCAGCACTTCCGGTACATATACCTGATTATTTTTAAATTTCTCACCAATAATGGACATCCCTACAAGAAGGCCGTCCTGCAGCAGGTCCTGAGCATTGGTCCCTTTTTCAAGCTCTGCCGCAATAATTTCCTTGACGTTGTTCGCTCTCCCCTGCTGAACCAACGTGCTCAAATCTTCATAAACGCTCATTTCCAAATTTCCTCCCCTTTTTGCCTTTCAGCAATTTTTATTTTGAAATATACCTTACTATAATGATACTGCGAATATTTTCTCTTTTATTATACTATTTTCTCTTTTTTTGAATAAAAATCCCTCAGGCAAGCAGTCCGTGCTCAACACGCTTTCATCATTTTTTCCTGAATATTCTATTATTCATTTTCTATTCATATTTCATTCATACGCATTTCATATTTCATTGTTATGATAAGTACATCAAAAAGAAAAGCAGTCACAACTTTTCATAAATCTTCTTTCTCTAAAAAGGCCGAAAGGCCTTTGGGTAAGACCGCCGGCAGGCGTTAAACATATATAAATATGATACTTCCGAGAAAAAAATCTGCTGAATAGCAGATTTTTTTCTTGCTGCATATTCTTATTTTTTTCTAAATTCCATTTTTTCAAGATCGTGCGGAAGGTCCGGATTGATGTGCACGATCACGTCATCCAGCTCCGGATGACATGCGAGCAATTCGTCTTCGACCTTTTTACCTATTTCGTGACTTTTGATTACGGTCATATCCCTATCTACCGATATTTTTACCACAAGGATCGCTTTTGCCCCAACCGGTTTTGTATTCAGACTATCGACATGATCGATCCCTTCTATTTGCAATACCTCTTTACGGTACTGCTCCAACGTATCCCGGTCCATTCCCGCATCCATTAAAACACGTGCCGATTCCAAAATAATCATAACGCCGCTGTATACGATCCAAACCGAAATCGCGATACCGATCGCGCCATCCATAAAATACCAGCCCGCGAAACTTAAAAAAATCGCAGCAAGCGTACCTGATGTGACAAACACATCATTCCTATGATCCTGCGCATTTGCTTTGATCAATACACTGTTATATTGCCTGCTTTTTCCAATGCAATAACAATAGAGGCTCAATTTGGTCACGATCGTAGCAGCGGCAATCGCTACCAGCCACCATGAAAACTCGAGTTTTTCCCCTGCCGCAAGCGATTCCACCGATCCTACAGCTGTATAGACCGCCATTACGATCATAGAAAATCCAATGATCATGGAAGCAATATATTCTGCTTTGCCATGCCCCCAGACGTGCTCCGCATCTTTTGGCTTTGCTGCATAGATACTGCCCAAAAGCGTCACAGTCGATGCAAACACATCTCCTAAACTATTGAATCCGTCTGCGATCATCGCTTGACTGTCCGACGCATACCCCGCCGTCAGTTTCAGCAGCAACAGGATAATATTGGCTGCGATCCCAAGGATAGCAACCTTTTTTCCAGATAAAAAACGGTCTTCCAAAATCGTAATACTCCCGATTATTTTAACACTATTTTATCACAGTTTCTGCAACGTTTCCATCTGAACGAACACTTCATCAATCAAAAACCGCTTCCGGAATTCTTATGGAAGCGGTTTTTGATCAGTCTCTTCTATCCTGAATATCTATTCAGTTTCCTCCGCCAAAGAGATTTACAAAGAAGTCCCCGATGCTCTTGAAGAAATCCCCTACGCTTGTGAAGAAATTCTCCACGCCCTCCTTCGCCTGAAACAGGTTCAAAAATGTATCCGGGTCTAAATTCAATTCATTGAACTTTTTAACAAGCTGCAATATCTGCTGTACCTGATCATCCGTCAGCGTCACTTCATATTTATCGGCGGTCTCCCGAATCAACTCAATGATTTGGTCATCCGTCATATTCTTTGTTTCTTTCAGTTTACCTTTCAGGTCGTTGATGATATCGACCGATACATCTCCTAATGCCTCCTGCAGCTCACCTGTAACGACAAGCTCCTCTACTGCCGTATCTTTCGCGAGCTCGCTTAAAACCGTACCTGTCATATCTTCATACGCTTTATAAATCCCCGCAAGCGCTCCCGTACCGGATACTGGCTTATAAGCGGAAACTTTTACCTTTGCGTCGGTTATTCCCGCCGTGGAAAGTGCTGCCATATACATTTTTTCCGTTACGTAATTGATATTATTGACCTCGAGCTCGATCCCACCGCCGTCATTCGGCTGTATATATACGCAGGAAAGGGCGACGTCACCAATCTTTTGATCCGGAACGAGTCCCTCCAGATAATGCCGTTCCTCGCTGTTCGTTACCTGCAACTCCGTTACATCTCCGCGATTGATTCCAAAAGAACTGTAAACATCCGCAATTTGCTCCTCCGAATTATCCGCCCCGATCACAACACGCGCTTCCTGACCGGCGGCAAATGCCGGAACTGCAAAGGATACCGCTAATACGAGCGTAAGCACAACTGCAATTATTTTTTTTAACATAATAGGAACTACCTTTCATCAGTTAATATAGCTGAATTATAGCATGGACTTCTGCTAAATTCAATTTGAGTGTCTGGTTTTCATGGATTGTTAATACTTTATTAAGAAATAAAATATCCTGTAACATGGGGAAGCTACTGCAAGGCATGTATGTCTCGCTTTTATGGTCTTGAAAATAGGATGATGCGTTTTTTATTCTCTTTGAAAACAACATTTAAGTGTAGGAGACCCTATTGTTTAATATGTGTATAAAAAATACGAAAGAAAACCATTTTTGATTTTCTTTCGCGTTGGTCGGGGTGACAGGATTTGAACCTGCGACCTCTTCGTCCCGAACGAAGCGCGCTACCAAGCTGCGCTACACCCCGAATCTGGAGCCAACGAGCGGACTCGAACCGCTGACCTGCTGATTACGAATCAGCTGCTCTACCAACTGAGCCACGTTGGCATTCCTATTTGTGCCGACTTCTAATATTTTATCAGATTTATCATAAAAATCAACCACTTTTTTAAAAATTACAGACAGAATTTTAAATTCCAAACAGAATGCTTCCTCTATCGTTTCTTTCTGAAGTATTGGTAATAGGTACATTTTATGTTCCCGTTATATAATTTTCTTTTCTTATCGGCTTTTTCCCCATATTTCGATTCAAATTTATCGTCTGCGGTGATTACGAACACTACCGTGTCCTGAAGTCCGCAGAAGCGCTCTCCCATTGCGCGGTACAATTCCGCAACCTCTTTTTCAGCCCCCATTCGCATTGCATAAGGTGGATTTGTGACGATAGTGGATTGACGCTGCGGCTGTTCAAAGTCTCTGACATCTTTCCGCGAAAACCGAATCAACTGCGCTACGTCCATATTATATGCATGCTCTTTGGCAAGCTCAAGTGTGCGTCCGTCAATATCGCTCGCATATATTTCCATTTCCGGTATTTTCAGAAGACTTTTAGCGTACTCTTTCATCTCTGCAAACTCTTTCCGGAATTCATTGCCATATCCCTGCGCATCAAATCTGCGCTTGATGCCCGGCGCCATATTCGCGGCCAGCATTGCCGCTTCAATGGCGATCGTACCGCTGCCGCACAAGGGGTCGAAAAAATCACGCGTCCTCCACCGGGAAATCATAATGAGCGCCGCAGCAAGTGTTTCCTTAAGCGGCGCCTGCGCATTCTTTAAACGATATCCGCGCCGGTTAAGCCCTGCTCCGCTGGTGTTGAGTGCTACGGTCGCCTGATCGTTCAGCAAATTCACATATAAGTTGAACATACTGCCTGTTTCTTCAAAGTGTTCTTGGGGATAAACACGCTGCATCGCTTTTACGACCGCTTTTTTAGAGACTGCCTGTACATCCGATACACTCCCAAGCACGGAGCGCACCGCGCTCCCATCGACAGGAAATCTTGCATCTGACGGCATGATATCACCAAAGGGTATCGCCGCTATTCCTTCAAACAACTCTTCGAAAGTGACCGCCCGAAATTCCTTCAATATCAGATAAACCCGGTCTGCCGTGCGCAGAAAAATATTTGCTTTTGCGATCTCCTGCTCATTGGCGTCGAAATAGACTCTTGCATCTCTCGCGGCTACATTCTGAAAGCCGAGTGTCCTCAGTTCTCCGGCAAGGATACCCTCTATTCCAAAAGCACAGGAAGCATAGCATCTATAGTTCATGCTTGCTGTCCTCCTACTTTGTTCATTACGAGTCCATTGATCACCAGCTTAAATGTACATCCGAGAAACTTCGCGCTCTTTTCGCACATTTTCATCCGTCCCAGATAAATCTGCAGAAATTCCATAGGCGTTGCATGCTCTTTCATCTTGAGCTCAAACGTGATTTGATTTTTCTCCTGAGATACCCGGACATCGGTCTCATAAATAGAGAGGTTTACCCTGTCGTGGATATCGTCCATATCCTTTCTCTTCACGCGTTTTTTATAGGCATCCACCTTATCGGCAATGATCAGCGCAGCCGAAATATCGCTCACCGGCGTTCCCGTCTCTTCATCGTGGGAGCCTACGGCCGAACAGATATCGCATACATCCTGCAGATCCATCCCGATTCGTTGAAGCTCGTCGAACAAAAGCGTCGCGCCTGTAAGCGAATGCATTTTCCGGTTGATCATATTGCCCACGTCGTGCGTCCATCCTGCGATGCGCGCTAATTCGACACGTTCCTCCGGATATCCAAGCTTTTCCAGTATCTCTCCTGCGATCTTGCTGACATATCCTACATGCCGCGGCCCGTGATCTGTATATCCTAACGTTTCAAGGCATGCGTTTGCCTGCTCTACAAGAATCCTGATTCTTGAATTTTTCTGAACATCTTCCGATGATATCTTAGCCATCATATTTCCTTCCCTTTCTCTGCCGTATTGATGATTTCCATTGCGATGGCAGCCATTCTGTTCACGTCCGCCTGAAAAAGAGCCGCTATCTCACGCGGCTTTTCCACTTCTCCCCTAAAGTACAGCGCTGCGAATACGACTGCACCGGCAAGCTCATTTATTTCATTCAAATAACGGCTACCCGTCCCTTTTTCAATAAAACCCTGCAGCAGTCCAGCCGCCTGTCCTGCCAGCTGTTCGGAATATCTCTCACCGGCGATCCCTATGACCAAATCAAACAGCTTATTGAATTGCTCTGTACCGGATTCCTCGATATGATCCAATATTCCGACTTTTACTTCTACGATACTCCCGTTAAAATAAGCGACATAGGGTTCGGCAGCCTTCATTTTTTTCAAGGTCACGAATACCTCGTTTTTGATTTCATCCGGTTGATTCCGCTTCAGAATATACCGCCGAAATATCTTTTCTGCTTTTTCTCCTCCCAGTCCTCCTATGATCTCAACGACTGCTTTTTTGATGAAGTTATCTCCATATTCAAGGCCCCACAGAAGAATATCCTTTAATTTTCGTTCCCTGTTCCATAACTCTCTGAATTCCTGTTCCGGTAATTTCATTTTTTCATTCAGATATCTGATTCGTTTTCTCGCTTCTTGGGGCGGTACCTGAAAGACATATCCGATTTCCTGATGCTGCTTCCGTCCGGCCATAACGTCTTTCGCATATTTCAGATAGTAGCCGGCTATGCTTTCTTCCGGTTCCATTTTAATAATATCCGCGAAATAATTTACTGCATCGGTATACCGCCGCATATTGAAGCTGGCAACTGCCGCGCAAAATAATACTTTTTCATCATACGGAGCCATCTTCAAAATATTCTCTAAATACTGAAGCGCTTTTTCATGCTCTCCGATCTCGCAATAGGTGATCGCAATCTTATACAGGTCGTCTTGCGTATTCTTTTGTCTGTCGATCGCTTTTTCTATATATTTACATGCTGCCTCGTGGTCTTCTTTATTCAAAAACATCGCCATATTACAGTTTGCATGTATATTTTCCGGATCGCAGGCCAATACTTTTTGAGTGATATCGACCGCTTTATCAACTTTTTTCAGGCAATAGTAAGAAAGCGCAAGATTATTTCTTGCGAACAGCATTTCCGGATCTTTCGTATCGATCTTCTCAAGGACCTCCGCAGCTTTTTGGTAATCGCAATTATCCAAATGCCGTTTTCCCTCCTCGGCAAGCTCCTGTTGTTTTGCATCGTGTACATCCTCGAGAACGTATTCCTCCTCTTCTTCCATATCGCCAAATAGAGCCAGAAAGTCTTCCACATCATCACGAAATTCTCCATCCGGCGATATAGCGAGATATTTTTCGAAGCTTTCCCCTGCTTTATCCAAATCTCCTATACCGATAAAATTGCATCCCATTCCAAAAAAGCATTCGCTGCGCGCCTCTTTTGTTTTTAAGAGCACCTCGAACAGGATGCTGTTGGATTCCTCATATTTGGAAAGCTCTGTCAAGACCTCCGCCTGTTTCAGCATATATTCGATATTTCCGGGGTCTTTTTCAAGCGCGCGGCGTATCATCGGCAGTGCACCGAGATAATTCATACGCTCTGCCATTTTCAACGCGGACTGGAAATAAAAATCCGCCGGACGGTCAAATTCTAAAATTTTCTGTTCCTGTTTTTCCATCCTACTCCTCTGTGCTCTGCTTCAGAAGAGCGGCCAACTCGCCTGCCGAAAACCAATATTTCGTATTGCAGAAACGACAAACAAGCTCTGCTCCTCCATCCTTTTCGATCATATCCTCTATCTCGCTTTTCCCAAGGGACAGCACTACTTCCTTAAGCCTCTCTCTGGAACAGTCGCACCTCCATACAGGCTGTTGCTTCTCCAACAGCTCCATATCCATTCCTGCAAAGATTTGTTCGAGCGCGCCGCGCACCCCCTTCGGCAGCATATAAACTGCATAATTGGCAATCTCTCCAGTCCTCTTTTCGATTTCTTTCAACGTCTCTTCGCTGCATCCCGGAAGCGGGCGGACGATCACCCCGCCTGCGTTTACAATGCTCATATCCGTCTCCAGCCATGTGTTTACATAAACGATCGAAGGCTGCTGCTCCGATACCAAAAAGTAATTTGCGATATCCTCTCCGATCCCTCCGGTAAGCACCGGCGTTTTTCCGGTATATGGTTCCCGCAGTCCCAAATCCTTTACTACCGTCACAAATCCCTTCCGTCCAACTGCTCCCTCAATGTCGAACGTTCCCTTTTCATTCGCAGGAAGGTTCACCGCCGGATTTGCCACATATCCTTTCATTCGGAGTTTCGCATCTCCCGCTACCATAATCGTTCCCGCGGGCCCTCCTCCGTTTATCATAAGGGTCAGTTGGTCCTGCTTGTTTTTCAGCATCGAGGCCATCATCGTACCCGCCGCAAGAGCGCGGCCAAGAATGATCGTTGCAACCGGCATCGTGCCGTGTATCTTCCGCGCAGTCTCTGTCATCTCACTGATGTCGCATGCACATACCGATGCTTCATTATTCAGCATCGCCCTTATCAATATATCACCCATGATTCGTTCCTTTCCTGATCGCCTGAAACTGTATCCTCTCTTCCCGTTCCTTTGGCTCCTGTTTTTCTAAAAAGCCATAGGCTCGAATATCTGTAAAGCCCGTTTCACTCAGCATCTCTTCTATTTCCGCACGTTCCCATGCTCTCTGGATATGTTCTTCGTCCTGCCGCTCATAAAGAGACCCCTGCGCGATAAAAAGGGTCAGTTCCATCGTCACCATCCTGTTCTGTTCATCAAAATGATTTTTCCAGAACACCGTCTCCTCTTCCCCGTCGTCGTAAAAGAACTCGTTCCCGATAATATTTTCCAGCTTATAAGCAGAACTGATATCGAACAAGAACAGCCCGTTCTCCTGCAGATTCGTATGAACGCACCGGAAGAAACGTCTGAGCGCGTCTTTGTCCGGCAAATAGTTTACGCCATCGCACGCGCATACTGCCGCCCGGGCCGGTCGGTTCAAAACAAATCGCTCCATATCTCCGCATACGTATTCCACCTGCTGTGCTTTTTTCCTCGTCTTTTCCTGTGCAATAAAGAGCATCTCTTCCACAGCGTCAAGTGCAATCACATGATATCCGGCTTTTGCCAACGGAAGCGTAATATTCCCCGTACCGCAGGCATATTCCAAAATACGTTCTCCCTTTCCTATTCCTTGCTCTTTCAGAAACCCCAACAAATAGTCTGCCCATGTTTCATACGAGACGTCATACATCAGACGGTCGTATATCTGCGCAAGCGCGCTGTATCGTTCAGTCAAATTCGATCACCCTCAGAAAATATTCTACACCATTCAGCAAAGCCTGTTCGTTAAAATCGAATTTTCCCGAATGGAGCGGTTCCTTATGCTCCGGGTCTCCAACACCTATAAATGAATATAACCCCGGAACAGCTCTTTGAAAATTAGAAAAATCTTCCGCCATCATAAAAGGCTTTGCGATCTGCATTTCATCCTTGTCCATCTTTTCTGCAGCCCGTTCAAACAATTCTTTATCGTTGACAACGGCAGGATACGTCATCGGCTCGCGGTATTCATATTTTACTTCATACGCAGCGGAAAACCCCCTCAGCATATCGTTCATCCTTTTCTTTATGCGGTCCATGACCTCCGCTTCGAATGCCCGCATCGTTCCTTCAAGGCGTACGTGCCCGCAAACTATATTCTGCGCCTGTCCTCCCTCTATATGTCCGACTGTGACCACCGCTGTTTCATACGGATCAATATTTCTTGAAACGATGCTTTGTATCCCCATGATAAAATCTGCCGCCGCCACAAGCGCGTCTCTGCCGTCCTGCGGCTTAGCGCCATGGCTCTCTTTTCCATAAATATCGATGATAAAATCGCACATCTGCGCCATGATCGGCCCCGGTTTCGTGCCAACAATGCCAAGCGGCAGATATGGCCACAGATGTATCCCATAGATTTCGTCTACATCAGGCTCCTTGAGCGCGCCTGCCTCGATCATAGGCTGCGCTCCGCCTACCGTCTCTTCTGCCGGCTGAAACAGAAATACATAATTTTTATCCAAACGGTTTCTGGCCTGCGCAATCATACGCGCACATACAAGCGCGACCGCCATGTGGCCGTCATGTCCGCAGGCATGCATCATGCCTTTATTTTTTGAGGCAAATGCACAGCCTGTTTCCTCCCGTATGCGCAGGCCGTCCATATCCGCCCGTATTGCTACGGTTTTCTGTGCGTTCTCCGCCCGGAATACCGCTTTTATGCCCTCTCCGCAAGGCTGCAGGATATCCGGCTCTAACTCCCGGAGATAATCCGTCAGATAGTCCCGCGTTTCGGAAACGTCAAACGAATATCCCGGAATTTTATGCAGATCCCTGCGTACTCTGATCAATTCATCAAATTGCTGTTCTACTGTTTTCCGTATCTTCATTCATTCCGCTCCTTTCCCGCTCCTTGCCACCAATTAAATCATACCGTTTTCAGGTATTTTTCGCAAGTGCCGGGAAAAGTATTTACATGCTGAAAACGATGTTGTATAATGGCAAAAGGACAGACAGAGGCGCGTTACAGCATCAGTACCGCAGGATGACAAGCTCTCGGCGGAGCGGTCGCATCAGGCGGGAAAGGGCTTAACGCCGAAGACGCTATGCACGCCGGGCGTAGCGGTCTGGGGATGCGGTCAATAGCCGTATCACTGTCACCGCTCCGCGGTGTTGCGCTGCTGCTACCAGATAAATCAGGAATGCAGAATGCGGCGCAGCAATGCGCCGTTGTTTTTTGTATAAAGCGGGAGACCGTTAAAATATTTAAAAATGCCGCATGGCGGCAAAGAATAGGAGCTTGAAATGAAAAAGTATAATGTTGCTGTTGTTGGCGCAACGGGTATGGTAGGCAGAAAATTTCTGCAGGTCCTTGAAGAGCGCAAACTTCCGGTAGAAAATTATTATCTTTTTGCCAGCGCGCGCAGCGCCGGAAAAAAGGTTGCATTTATGGGAAAAGAGTATACCGTGGAAGAACTGACGGAAACTTGTTTTGACGGCAAGGACATCGATATCGCCCTTTTCTCCGCGGGCGGCGGAACAAGCGAAAAGTTCGCCCCTGTTGCGGTAAAGGCCGGCGCTCTTGTGATCGATAATTCCAGTGCATGGCGTATGGACCCTAAGGTCCCGCTCGTCGTACCGGAGGTCAATCCCGAGGATATCGCGTGGAACAGCGGCATTATCGCAAATCCGAATTGCTCCACGATTCAGGCAATGGTCGCATTGAAGCCTCTTGATGATAAATACAAAATCAAACGCGTCGTTTATTCGACCTATCAGGCTGTTTCCGGCGCAGGCATGGGCGGATACAGCGATCTTGAGAACGGGATCAACGGTGATGCCCCCAAAAAGTTCCCTTATCCGATCTTTGGCAACTGTCTGCCGCAGATCGATGTATTTGACGAGGACGATTACACCAAGGAAGAGCTCAAGATGATAAATGAGACTCGTAAGATCCTGCATCACGACGATATGCGCATAACGGCAACTACTGTGCGTGTTCCTGTGTTCCACGGGCATAGCGAATCCATCAATGTGGAATTTGAGAAGGATTACGATCTTGACGACCTCAAGAAAACGCTTGCCGACTTCCCCGGCCTCATCGTAATGGATGAAGTAAAAAAGGGAGAAGGCAGCGGTATTTATCCCATGGCGGTCGAGATCGCCGGAAAAGACGAGGTCTATGTCGGGCGTATTCGCCGTGACCGTTCGGTAGAATCCGGTGTGAATCTTTGGGTCGTTGCGGATAATATCCGGAAAGGCGCAGCTACCAACGCCGTTCAGATCGCTCAAAAGTGGATCGACATGCAGAACAAATAAATTTAGCTCATAGGAGATTCAATCATGATCTTTGAAGGTTCCGGCGTTGCTTTGGCAACGCCCTTTACGGAAAATGGAATTTCATACGATACGCTTGAAAAGCTTGTCGAATTCCAAATCGAAAACGGCACCGATGCCTTGATCGCATGCGGCACGACGGGCGAACCTGCCACCATGACGGATGATGAGCAGCGTTCTGTCATCGAATGCGTAGTGAAAACCGCGTCGGGCAGAGTTCCTGTCATTGCAGGCGTCGGCGGCAATAATACGGCTCATGTAATCACCAGTGCCAAAGCCGCGCAGGCGCTTGGTGCGAACGCTCTCCTCGCCGTGACTCCCTATTATAACAAATGCACGAACGCGGGGCTTTTGGCCCATTTTACGGCCCTTGCCGACGCCACCGATCTTCCCGTCATATTGTATAATGTTCCCAGCCGTACGGGAGTCAATATCTCCCCTGCCATTTACGAAAGCCTCTGCTGCCATGAAAAGATAGCGGGAATCAAGGAGGCAAGCGGGAATATTGCGCAGGTTGTTGAAACAGCGCGCCGTATCCGCGGAAAAGCCGCTCTTTACAGCGGAAATGACGATCAGGTGGTTCCGCTGCTTTCTCTTGGCGGCAACGGCGTGATTTCTGTTCTTGCCAATATTATGCCGAAATATGTGCATAACATGGTGCGGAATTATCTTGACGGTAAAATAAGGGAAGCATGCGAGATGCAGCTTGAGATCAATCCTTTGGTGAGCGCTCTGTTTACGGAGGTCAATCCGATTCCCATAAAAACCGCTCTCCGGATGATTGGCTTCGATATGGGGCCGTTCCGTCTTCCCCTCACGGAACTGGAGCAGAAAAATTATGAGAATCTCCTGATGCAGATGCGCAGCTTTGGTCTCTGCGATTAAGAAAGGTCCTAACATGATAAAAGTATTGATCAGCGGCGCGAACGGCAAAATGGGCCAGACGGTCGCCGCTTGCGTATCCGAAACAGAAAATATGGTCGTTGTTGCCGGTGTCGATAAAATGCCGGATATCCGTGAAAATCCGTTTCCTGTATATGGTGATTTTTCACATGTTGTGGAAGCCGTCGATGTTATCATCGATTTTTCACGCCCCGATGCACTGCATGGGCTTTTGGAGTTTGCGCAGAGCAGGCAAATTCCCGCCGTCCTTGCAACTACGGGATATTCCGCGAACGATAAGATGATGATCGTGAAATATGCCGGGCATATTCCGCTGTTCTTCTCGGCCAATATGTCTTTGGGTGTGAATCTTCAAATGGAGCTTTGTAAAATGGCTTCAGAATTTTTAGGCGAAAAATTTGATATTGAGATCATCGAAAAGCATCACAATCAAAAGGTCGATGCCCCCAGCGGCACCGCCCTCGCCATCGCCGATAAGATCAACGGCGTCTTTTCCGGCGAAAAAGAATATATTTACGGCCGTACACCTAAGGTCCGTGCAAAACGCGATCCCCGCGAGATCGGTATTCACGCTGTACGAGGCGGTACGGTCGTCGGCGATCACGATGTTTTGTTTCTTGGCAATGATGAAATCATAGAGGTGCATCACCGCGCTCTTTCCAAACAGATTTTTGCGGAAGGAGCGGTGCGGGCAGCACAATTTATCGCAGGCCGCTCTGCCGGTCTCTATTCCATGGAAGATATCATTTCCGGAAAGAAAATCGTAAGCAGTATTTACGCTGAGGAGGAAAACAATGCGATCGTTACGCTCATCAATGTTCCGCATGATCCTGCCTATATTGCAAACGTGTTTGACATCATTGCCCACAACAGCATCAACATCGATACGATCAGTCAAGCATATCCGCAGAACGGAACTGTTGATATTACGTTCTCAGTTGCAAGCCCTGCGCTCGATGCTGTAAAAGCTGCTTTGGATACAGTGGATGGCTTGGAATATAAAGCGATCTCCGGTATTACGACGCTTGTAATCGAGGGCGATGGTATGGCCCGTCAATATGGCGTGGCCTCCAAACTATTCTCGGCACTTGCCGCAGACCGTATCAAGACCTATATCATAACGAATTCACATACGAGGATTTCTTTCTGCCTGCAAAGTACCGATGTGACCAAAGCAATCAAGGCTGTTACGCAGGCTTTTGACCTATAATCCCCCATCCGGAGGTATACGATCAATTGAAAAACTATGACATAGCTATCATCGGCGGCGGTATCAGCGGAATCATGTGCGCATACCGCCTGACCGATGCCAATCCGGCTCTTAGGGTCGCACTGTTTGAGAAAGGGCACGGGATCACAGGCCGTATTTGCCCCATTATCAAAAAGAAAGCCGATCATTGCATCAAATGTCCATCCTGTGCGATCATGGAGGGTATGGCTGGGGCCGGAGCGTTTTCCGATGGCAAATATGTTATTTCAACAGAATACGGCGGCTGGCTGACAGACTTTCTTCCTCCCGAGACGGTGATCGATTATATCGAGCAGGCAGATAAACTGCTTGTTTCTTTTGGAGCTACTACAGAGCGCTTTATGCCGGATAATACGCTGAAAGCAGAATGTCTGAAATACGATCTTCACATGTCGCAGGCGCAGCTGAAGCATTTGGGCACCGACGAAAACTTTGATACGATGCGCAAAATGATTGAATATATTGCGAAAAAATGTGATATCTACACCGATTCTAACGTGACTGATGTGGATGCCTCGGCACATACCATTTTTGTGCAGACAAGCTCCGGTGATTTGGCATTCAGCGCAAAGGATATCATTTTTGCCGTAGGCCGCGCTGGCAGTCGATTTTTCACACAGTGGTGCAAGAAAAACAAGGTGGGACTTATCAACAATCAGGTCGATATCGGTGTGCGCGTCGAGCTTCCCTCCAGTGTGTGGGAGCATTTTTCCAAGCGAATCTATGAACCTAAGATTTGGTACCGCAGCAAGGGATATGGTGATACGACGCGTATGTTTTGTTTTAATGAACGCGGGAACGTTGTTACGGAAAACACAAGCGGCGTGCTTACCGTAAACGGGCATTCCTATCGTGACCAATCACGCAAGACAGAGAATTCGAATTTTGCCCTGCTTACTACGATTCGGTTCACAGAACCGTTTAAGGAGCCGATCGAATATGCGCGGCATGTCGCCAGTCTGGCTAATCTGATTAGCGGCGACAGCGTACTTGTTCAGCGCTTCGGCGATCTCCTCGCAGGGCGGCGCACAGATGCAAAACGTCTTGCACAGTCTACTACGAGGCCAACTCTCCACGCTGTTCCCGGCGATCTCAGCCTGTGCCTCCCTAAACGGCAGTTGGATAATATCATTGAAACATTATATGCACTTGATAAGATCGCGCCCGGTACGGCAAATTACGATACTCTTCTGTACGGCATCGAATGCAAATATTATTCGGCGCGGCCGCTCGCTCATGATTTCGAGCTTGACGGCTTTGAACATATCTACGCGACCGGAGACGGCGCAGGCTTCACACGTTCCCTTTCGCAGGCAGCTGCAAATGGGTTGTATGTGGCGGATAAGCTCCTTTCTCAAACCATGTGACCGTAATCAGAACTATTATAATAACCCCACCTGCAAAACAGGTGGGGTTATATTCATATACAACCGTTTTTGTTCAAATCATAGAAGTGCGGCTTTTCTTATTTGATGCCAATATCTTTCCGATAATGCGCTCCGTCAAATCTGATTTTCTCTAAGTTGCGGTAAGCTGCTTCCCGCGCTGCCGGAATATCCTTCCCTGCTGCCGTAATACCAAGAACACGGCCTCCGCTAGTATAGAATTTTCCATCCTCCGTTCGTGTACCTGCATGGAAAACAACGACATCTTTGTCAACGGTGTCAAGGCCTTCGATCTGCTTTCCGCTCTCATATTTTTGGGGATATCCTCCCGATGCCATCACAACACATACTGCAGCGCCTTCTTCCCATGCAAGAGATATCCTGTCCAGCGTTCCGTCGATAACAGCATCAATGACCTCCGCGAGATCCGTCTTCAGCAGCATAAAAACCGACTGCGTTTCCGGATCGCCAAGCCTTGCATTATACTCCAATACTTTAAGTCCATTCGGTGTAATCATAAGTCCAAAGAATATAACGCCCTTGAATTCACGGCCTTCCGCATTCAAAGCCTCTACCGTCTTTTCAAATATCTCTTTCTGTGCATATTCCTGCAGCTCAGGCGTGAATTTAGGCGAAGGTGCAAAGGTTCCCATTCCTCCTGTATTCAAGCCTTCATCATTATCGTAGGCTCTTTTGTGGTCCTGAGCGGCTACCATCGGTAAAATCGTTTTCCCGTCACAGAATGCAAGCACAGAAACTTCCGGTCCTGTCATGAATTCTTCTATGACGATTTGTGTTCCTGCTTTGCCAAACTTTTTATCCAGCATGATATCCTGAACTGCCTGCTTTGCCTGAGCAAAATTTTCGCAAATCAGGACTCCCTTTCCCAGCGCAAGGCCATCAGCCTTTACAACGATTGGATAAGACGCACCGGAAAGGTAAGCAGTCGCTTGCTCTGCATCATCGAATACTTCAAAATCTGCGGTCGGTATTGCGTATTTTTTCATCAGCCACTTTGAATAAGCCTTTGACCACTCAATCTCCGCAGCAGACCTTGTCGGTCCGAATGCCCGGATCCCAGCTTCCTGTAAAGCATCCACCATGCCAAGTGCCAACGGATCATCGGGCGCGACAAAGACAAGGTCCATTGCGTTTTCTTTCGCCCAGCTCACGATCCCGTCTACATCATCTGCTTTCAGCGGCACACACGCTGCGATCTGTGCGATCCCGCCGTTTCCCGGAGCACAGAACAATTCCATTTCTTCCTTGCTTTGCTTCAGCTTCCACAGGATCGCATGCTCACGTCCGCCTCCACCGACTACCAATACCTTTTTCATACGCTCGTCTCTCCCGTCTCTTAGTGTCTGAAATGGCGAATCCCTGTAAATACCATGGCGATTCCATTTTCATCGCATTTCCTGATAGAATCCTCGTCACGTATCGAGCCGCCGGGTTGAATGATCGCAGTGATCCCAGCTTTCGCTGCCGCTTCTACGCAATCGTCGAATGGGAAGAATGCATCTGAAGCCATCACCGCTCCCTTTGCCTCTTCTCCACTTCTTTCAAGCGCCATTTCCGCAGCCCAAATACGGTTTGTCTGCCCGGGGCCGATCCCAAGCGTTCCCATGTCCTTCGCGATTGCGATCCCATTGGATTTTACATATTTTACCACTTTGAACGCAAATTCCAAATTTTCCATTTCCTCGTCCGTCGGCTTCCGCTTTGTGACGACCTTAAATTCGCCGTCGAACATCTTGTTGTTCAAGCCCTGCACAAGCAGGCCGCCCAGCACCTTCTTGGTATCCAATCCGTCTTTTGGAAGCGGTGCGGAAATCTCCGGCAAGCGTAAAACACGCAGATTCTTTTTCTGACATAAAATGTCGAGCGCTTCTTTTGTATAGGACGGAGCAACGACGATCTCAAGAAATATCTTGCTCATCTGCGCCGCTGTTTTCTCATCTATCTCCCGGTTGCAGGCCACAATTCCTCCAAATATGGAGACCGGATCGCATTCGTAGGCTTTCATATAAGCGTCGTATACGGTCTCGGCGCTCCCTACGCCGCAGGGATTCGCATGCTTTACACCAACGACAGTCGTTTCCTCAAACTCTCTCAAGCAATCGAGCGCCCCGGCCGTATCGTTGATATTATTAAAAGACAATTCCTTACCGTTCAGCTGCTCCGCGTTTGCAAGACTTCCCGGCACATAAAGCGGTTCCCGATAGAATGCTGCCTTTTGATGCGGATTCTCTCCATAGCGCATCCCCTGCTGCTTCTCATAAGTAAGAGTCAGCTTTTCGGGCAGTTCTTCCGTACCTATCTGCTTCCTCAAATATTGACTGATGAGCGCATCATAGGCTGCTGTGGTTTCAAAGACCTTGGCACACAGCCGGAATTTTGTTTCCCGCGACACTTCCCCTTTTTCTGCAAGCTCCTGCAGCACGGTCTCATAATCGGCGCTGTCCACGATCGACGCAACGTCCTGCCAGTTCTTTGCCGCTGCGCGCAGCATCGTCGGGCCTCCGATATCGATATTTTCTATTGCGTCTTCCAACGTAACATCCGGTTTTGAGATGGTCTGCTTAAACGGATAGAGATTGACAGCTACGATATCGATCGTATCAACTCCCAGCTCCGCAAGCTGCTGCATATGTTTTTCGTTCCCGCGCATTGCGAGAATGCCTGCATGAATCTTTGGATGCAGCGTCTTTACCCGCCCATCAAGGCATTCCGGAAATCCTGTAATATCCGAAACGTTCGTCACCGCTATGCCCGCATTTTCCAATTCTCTCTGCGTTCCGCCTGTGGAGAGTATCTCAAATCCCAATTTTACGAGTCCTTTTGCAAAATCTACGATCCCGCTTTTGTCAAACACACTCAAAAAAGCTTTTTTCGCCATATTATTTTCCTCCAAACTATTTTAAGATTCTAACGGTTCTTCCTTCTACCCTAAGCTTTCCATCTGCCATGAGAGCCACGGCCTTCGGCAGCAATATATGTTCCGTCTCAAGAACACGTGCCGCAAGAGTCTCCGGCGTGTCGTTTTCGAGCACCGGAACTGTTTCCTGCATGATAATCGGCCCGGCGTCCGCCTCTTCGTTTACAAAATGCACTGTTGCTCCGGAATATTTGACTCCATAATCAATGACTGCCTCGTGCACGTGCTTTCCATACATTCCCATCCCGCAAAAGCTGGGTATCAACGCCGGGTGGATATTGATGATTTTATTTTTATAAGCACGTATCGTTTTTGGCCCAACGATATTCAAATATCCGGCAAGCACAACAAAATCAGCCTGATTCCGCTGCAATGTTTTCAAAACCGCTTCATCGAACTCATCCGCTCCGGCAAATTCCTTTTTCTGTACTACTTCAGCCGCAATACCGGCTTTACGTGCACGCTCTATTGCGTAAATGCCCGGCTTTCCGGCAATCAAGCAGCAAATTTCCGCGTTGATTTTCCCCGCTGATACCGCATCGATCAGCGACTGAAAATCCGTTCCGCCGCCGGAAGCCATTACTGCGAATTTCAACATAATTCAACCTTTCCGCTGCCGGGTACGATCTCACCAATCAAAAACGCCTTTTCTCCTGATGCAAGTAATGCCTCGCGCGCTTCTTTTTCATCTTCCGCTTTCACTACAACGACCATGCCAATCCCCATATTGAACGTATTATAGGCATCTTTTTGTGAGAGCTGAGCGTCTTTTACCAGCATATCGAAAATATATGGCATCTCCCACGTCCCAAGCTTGATTTTCGCATCTGCTGTCTTGGGCAGAATACGCGGGATATTTTCGTAAAAACCACCGCCTGTGATATGCGCAATCCCCTTTACAGCTATCTTTTCGATCAGACTTAAAATCGATTTTACATAAATTTTTGTCGGCTCAAGAAGCAGCTCCCCAAGTGTTTTGCCTGCTTCGTCTATCTTTTTTGTTTTCAGGCTTTCATCCATTGCATAGAGCTTCCTGACGAGCGAAAATCCATTCGAATGAATACCCGTAGAACCAAGGCCGATGATTTTATCTCCCGCCGCTATATCGGAACCATTGATAATTTTATTGCGTTCCACGATACCGACGCTAAAGCCTGCAAGATCATACTCTCCCTCCGGATAAAAGCCCGGCATTTCGGCCGTCTCCCCTCCAATCAAAGCACAGCCCGCCTGCGTACAGCCATTTGCGATTCCGCCTACAATATCTGCTGCAACGTCCGGAACAAGCGCCCCAGTCGCAATATAATCCAAAAAGAAAAGCGGTCTTGCACCGTGGCACACAACATCGTTTACACACATTGCTACACAATCGATCCCTACCGTATCGTTCTTATCCATAGCAAATGCCGCTTTTAGCTTTGTTCCCACTCCGTCCGTTCCTGATACCAGTACTTGGCCGTTTCCGATGTCATACATCCCGCCGAATGTTCCTAAATCGGTAATCACATTTTTATCAAACGTCTTTTTCACATGCTCTTTCATCAGCCTTACGGCCTCATATCCGCGTTCCACATCTACGCCGGCATCTTTATAGGTTACTGACATTTTTTCGCTCCTCTACTTTATTCAATCGTCTTTAAGTCAAGCTGCTCTGTCTCTTTCAGAGCTTTCCGAATATCGATCGGATAACATCCGTTAAAACAACCTACGCAAAAATTACATCCCGCTCCTTCCACCGTTTTCAGCAGATCGTCGATCGAGAGGTAATGCAGCGTATCCGCTCCAATGATCCTCCGTATCTCCTCCACGGAATTTTTGGACCCAATCAGCTGGTCATGGGAAGGTGTATCGATCCCGAAAAAACAGGGACATACGACCGGCGGAGAGCTGATCAGCATGTGCACCTCCCGCGCCCCTGCGAGCCTCAGCATTTCTACGATCTTACGGCTCGTTGTGCCGCGGACGATAGAATCATCGATCAAAATCAACCGCTTCCCATGCACATTTCGTTTCATGGCATTCAGCTTCAGCTTTACGCCGCGTTCCCGAAGTGCCTGTGACGGTTGAATAAACGTGCGCCCGACATAGCGGTTTTTTGCCAATGCTTTCGCATAAGGTATCCCGCTTTCCGCTGCATAGCCCGATGCGGCCGGTGTTGCCGAATCCGGCACATCGCTAACAAGGTCCGCCTCGATCGGAAAAGCCTGTGCAAGCCTTGTTCCCATGTTTTCCCTTGAACGGTATACACTGATCCCATCAATATCTGAATCCGGTCTGGCAAAATAGACATACTCAAATACACACAATGCCGTTTCCATCGACGATTGGGCCTGATAAGACTTTAAACCATTCTTATTAACAACGACGATCTCACCCGGCCGGATATCCCGTACGAATTCCGCATCGATCGCATCGAATGCACACGATTCAGAGGCTACTACATAATTGTTGTCAAGTTTCCCTAACGCAAGAGGGCGAATGCCTAACGGGTCACGGACTGCAATCAATTCATCCTGTGTCATAATGACAAGCGCATAAGAGCCTTTTACGACCCTCATCATTGCAGTGATCGCTTTTAAAATCCCTTCTTTCGATTGCCGTGCAATCAGATTTGCCATGACTTCCGTATCAAGAGTGGTCTGAAAAATAGAGCCTTCCTCTTCCAGCCGCTCCCGTAAAACACTGCTGTTGATCAGGTTGCCGTTATGTGCAAGCGCAAGTCTCCCGCCGCGGTACGACATAACGAGGGGCTGTGCGTTTCCCGCTCTACTGTCCCCCGTTGTTGAATACCGCACATGGCCGATCCCGATATGTCCTCCCAATAGTTTCCCAAGATTATCCTTGAACACCTCAGAACACAAGCCCATTCCCTTATGGAATTTAACGTCTTTTCCATCTGTAACGGCAATTCCCGCGCTTTCCTGTCCTCTGTGCTGAAGCGCATAAAGTCCTACGTAGGCCGCCTCTGCCGGGTCGTAACGCTGATCGTCCATAAAGATCCCAAATACGCCGCATTCTTCCGGCATCACATCGTCCTTTGGTTTCCAGCGGTCATATTGACAGGATGTGAGCTTACACATAGATGTCATTCTCCCATCAGTCTTTTCAAAATTTCCTGATAAGCATCTTCCACATGGCCGAGGTCCTGACGAAAACGATCTTTATCAAGCTTTTCTCCCGTTTTGGAATCCCAGAACCTGCAGGTGTCCGGCGATATCTCATCGGCAAGGATGATTTTTCCGCCGCACTCCTGACACCGGCCATATTCAAGCTTAAAGTCGATCAGTTCGATCCCAAACTGCTTGAGATAATCTGTCATGATCTCATTTACTTTAAACGAATATTCCGCAATTTTTTCCATTTCCTCAGGCGTCGCAAGCTCCATCGCATATACGTGATAATCGTTAATCATCGGATCGCCGAGCTCGTCGTTTTTATAGCTGTATTCCAACACCGTCGATTTCAGCTTGGTTCCTTCCGGAATCCCGAGCCGCTTGGAAAGGCTTCCCGCAGCAATATTACGTACGATCACCTCTACCGGAACGATCGAGACGCTCTTTACGACCGTTTCACGATCAGAAAGCTCCTCCACATAATGTGTGGGTATTCCGTGTTTTTCCAGCATTCTGAACATATGATTCGATACTTTATTATTTACGGCTCCTTTTCCGACGATTGTTCCCTTTTTCAGCCCATTGAACGCCGTCGCGTCGTCCTTATAATCTACAATCACATAATTTGGATCCTCTGTTCTGAATACTTTTTTCGCCTTGCCCTCATACAACTGCTCCATCTTTTTCATTTCGATAACTCCTCCTTGAGTTCAGCGTCTGCCGCTACTACCTTGAGCTGCATCTCTTCTTTAAATTTATATAATAAATCGCTTAACGTATCATACTTCAATGCGAGAATCTGCACTGCTAAAAGCGCGGCATTTTTGCCGCCGTTGATCGCTACCGTAGCGACCGGGATCCCTTCCGGCATTTGGACGGTGGAAAGCAGGGAATCCATACCATCCATAGTAGATGATTTGATTGGCAGGCCAATGACGGGCAGAATCGTGTGCCCCGCGATCACTCCGGCCAGATGCGCCGCTTTTCCTGCAGCGGCAATGATTACCTCAACACCGTTATCCTTCGCGTTTTTGGCAAAATCCGCCGCAAGCTCAGGCGTACGGTGCGCAGACATAATATGCGCTTCTACCTCGATTCCAAAATCTCTCAATGTGTCTATTGCAGGCTTTAAGACCGGCAAATCACTTTTTGAGCCCATAATTACTGCTGCTTTCATTTCTTTCTCCTTTAAAACTCATTCGTAATATAAAACATACTGTTAAGCCGGCTTTCGCCGGCTTAACGTCGTTCTCATTAAATTACTGCCAATATGATAAAGTTGATCACAAACAAAATCGTGGACACCACCAGAATAGGATGGAGTTCTTTCGCCTTGCCGCGCACGATCTTGACGATGCAATAGAACAGGAAACCTGCTGCAATACCATAGGAGATGCTGTAGCACAGAGCCATAAAGATTCCTGCAAAGAATGCTGGAACCGCTTCTTCGAATTCTCCCCATTTGATCTCCTTAAAGGAAGACATCATCATAATACCTACGGCAATCAGCGCCGGAGCAGTTGCCTCTGATGGAACGATGCCCATGACCGGCGCAAGGAACATACAGGCCAAAAGTGCAATGGCCGTCACTAAACTGGTCAGTCCGGTACGTCCGCCGGCACCTATTCCTGCAGAGCTTTCTACAAATGTCGTCGTGTTGGAAGTGCCTACGATCGCGCCAACGGAGGTCGCGATCGCATCAGCAAACAACGCTTTGTCCATTTTGGATTTGAAGCCTTTGCTGGTCTCCATCTGCTTCATATCTTCTGCGCTGAAGATGCCGCTGCGGCGTCCTGTACCAATAAAGGTTCCGATCGTATCGAACGTATCAGAAATACTAAAGGCAAATATTGTCATAATGACCAAAACGATCTTGGACGGGTCTGCAAATAAGCTCTGCATCCCCTCCGGCCCAAAGGCGGCACCGAACGTCGTTCCCAATTCGCTGAACGAATTGCCAAGGCTGTCTGCGCTGAGGCTTACAGAGGATACATCTGCTACGCCCATCGGGATCGCAATAACGGTTGTAATCGCAATACCGATCAAAATTGCTCCTTTTACTTTTGCAACCAAAAGAACGATCGTGATAATCACACCGATAAGTGCGAGGATCAGAGCCGGCGTATTGAATGTCGCCAGTGCCGGAACCGCACCGCCGCTTGATACAACACTGGTGATCCCCGTATAGGTCGCGTCAGCTGCAAATGCAGAGCCGTTGATAGACATGATCGTACCCGGATCGGAAGTAAAATTGATCAGATTCGCATTCTTGATACCAATGTATGCGACAAAGATACCAATACCGCCTCCAATCGCATGCTGCAATGATTCAGGGATAGATTTGATGATTGCTTTGCGGAGCTTTGTTACCGTAATAATGATATTTACGATACCGCAAATAAAGACCATTGCCAGCGCCTGCTGCCATGTGAAGCCCAGTGCAAAGCATACTGTATACGTAAAAAACGCATTCAGCCCCATACCCGGCGCCTGCGCATACGGTACGTTTGCAAACAACGCCATTACCAGCGTACCAATCGCCGCCGCAATGATCGTTGCCAAGAATACTGCCTGTGTCGGCATGCCCGTTGCTGAAAGAATGCTCGGATTGACAAAAATGATGTAGGACATCGCGAAGAACGTCGTTAATCCGGCGATCACTTCGGTCGATGCCTTGGTTCCGTTTTCCTTCAGCTTGAAAAACCTTTCCATTATGATACCTCCTGCAAATATGATATATAAGCCAAAAAGCTTACGTATTTATCATACTTGAAAGGGAAACATAGCGCAATATACTATCGAACTATTTATCCAATCGTATCTTTATTGTTCGATATATTCCGAATATAATTTATTTCATCCCCCTTCCCTACCTTCTGTATTTCCAAAATATCTGGCTTTTGAGCGATAGCTATAAGCTATAGGACAGATCTTCAAACTGATAAATTTTATTAATAGGTATCCAGAGCTTCTTCGACTTTCTGCTTTTTCAGCAAATGATATTGTTTATTGTTCCCATTCATTTGATAGATAATACGCGAAACATAAAAATTGCCATTCCGGCACTTTCTAAATTTAAAATCTAATAAATATTTCCTCTCCATTCTCGCAGTAGCCAATCCCAATATACTTATCAGTATTCTGCCGTATAGTCTCTTTGCAGACAATTTGTGAACCGCATGATCCACAATAGAACCGGGTCAATTGCGGATCTCCAAGAGCCGCCATCCTCGCAGAATAGAGCTTATCGAATTTTTTTACAATACGCAGTTTTTATTGCTCTGTCCTTTCTTTTGAATTTTATCATAAGCGTCAATGCCTTTGGACATGTCAAGGTATCGGCAAATACTGGCTGTATTTATTGCATCATGTAACGCATCATGAGCTTCAAGTGTTGGCGCACCTATTTTTTTGCTGCATCGGAAAGGGATACTTGACGCTTTTCTTTCGTAATCTGCTCGTCAAAAATAGGCTGGATATCATATGATTCGGGAATCCAAGCGGAATCTAATCCGTGAAGCTCCAGATTAGCATGAAGTGTAGTGATATCATCAGTTCCCCATGTCAGAAATATAAATTCTTTACCGCACCACGCTCTAAAATATTTCAATGCAGCAGGAAATGAAAAACCATATTGCAACTCCTCCGTTGTAATTTTCGTGAGATCAGAAACCTTTTTGTGCATTTTGGTATAATATTGCGGCGTGATCATTATTTTAAAAGTATCTACAATACAATAGTTCTTATCCAGTTTAACTACCCCTATTTGTATAATTTCTCCGGTTAAGCACACGGGGCTTTTCACCATTCTTTTCTTGCTAAACGGCTGATTCCATTCCATATCCAGAATGATAGTATCCATTTCTGTACTCCTTTTTTATTCACAAGATTTCCTTATCTCGCATCATTTTCAAACGCTTGCGGATATTGAAAACAATTTTTCCATTTTTATAGGACAGCATTTCACCTTTACTTTTAGCGGCATGATTCGACAGAAAATATAAATCAATTTTACATATCAACAAAAAAGGGCTATCTGACTTCAACTTGAAATCAGATAGCTCTTTACTTTTGCAATCATCCAAATAATGTTGCCATTAAGGGCTTCAAAGCGGCGAAAAGCCTTTATTTACGGGCTCTTCAAAGGAGAGAAATCATTCCCACTCGATTGTCGCCGGGGGCTTTGACGTAATGTCATAAACAATACGGTTAATATGGGCCACTTCGTTAATGATTCGGTTTGAAATTGTTCCGAGCACATCATATGGGATACGCGCCCAATCTGCCGTCATTGCGTCTATGCTGGTTACACCGCGAAGCGCAACTGTGTAATCATAGGTTCTTTCATCTCCCATCACACCAACAGAACGCATATCTGTCAACACTGCAAAATACTGCCATATTTTCTCATCTAGCCCTGCTTTAGCAATTTCATCACGGAAAATAACCGCATAACAAAACCATTTACGCCCATCACTATTGGTTTGTTTGTAGTGGGAAAGCCACCATGTTTTTCAAAATCTAGGTGGTTTCCATGTACCATTTATATCATACCATATGAAATCCTCTTTTGGAGCCCTTTCCCACTAAAAAACAGCCCCTTTTTTCAGTGGGAATTGCCTACGTTGCAGTGGGAAATCATCTAATATGTCACGAATATTGATTTATTGTTTTAGCATCAGCGTTCGGGAATTTACCTACTAACTAGAATCTTCTATTTTTCAATTAAGGTGAAAAATGTTTACCATCCCCTTGCCCTATTCCCACTCTAATGTTACTAATTGTCGGCTGAATCACGCTATGATAAAATATAAGGGCAGGGATACAAAAGCGGGCGGTTAGCCACATCTCCCTATTTAGGGCTAGAGAGTGGTGATGCCAATGGAATATCTTGTCGTTTTTGCAGTGATATTAATCATTGTTTGGCAGATTTCGAAGGATAAAAAATAACCGCCCCGGCACGGGCAGTTATTTTCACTTGAAATAACTTCGCGGGCTAACCGCTTTGCGGTTGTGTCCCTGCTTTTATTATAACCTATTTTCGCTAATAGTCAAATAAATTTGCTTGTCTATTTAAAAATTATCACAACGACTTCCAGAGATATATTTTTCGATTATCTCTCTTGCAGTTTGAATAGTCGCTATTACCGATTTCCCCGCTAACATCGATTGATAGGCCTTTCGTTGGTTTTCAAATTTGATATTAGATTTAACGTCAGCCTCTTTCCATTCGATATAAGAGTTGCTACCAAACCGAAAAGGAAAAGAAAAGGGAAAAGTTGAACTGCTAACCCTCTTGTGAATACTAATATATTCTTTGTTATGCTTCAATTCATTGCAAATAAACCTAAAAGCCTGCATAATCTTTTTTTCTTCTTCAAGCATGTTATTATTGTCTGGCGCTATTCTGCCCCATAAATCCATCATCGAGTGTATTAAAATTCCTAATTTATGATGTACTTCTTTTGAAAGCGAAACACCATTTGAATTACTACAACTTCTATTGATAGTGTCTATTGCTTCTTGGTAACTTATTTCAAAGCTATACAAAAAATCTTGCTTGCTCATAATTTGCCTTTCATACTTGTATCATATACCACTATTGCGCTTCATACCGCTTCACCAATTTATAGAACGTGCAACGTTTCAACCCTAATTTATCCATCGCCTTGACCGCTGTTATAGCCCCCTCTTTCCATTCTTTGTATACTTCTTTCCAATTATCGGGATAAGTGGCTTTTGGTCTGCCTAACACCCTTCCTTTCGCCTTTGCCGCCGCTATGCCTTGCGCCTGTCTTACCTTGATGCTTTCCCGTTCCTTCTGCGCCACATAAGAAAGTATTTGTAACGTTAAATCAGCAACAAAACGGCTGTCTATCGTTTCCCCTGTTGTCCGTGTATCCAAAAGAGGCATATCCAACACTTTAATATCCGCTCCCACCTCTTCCGTGATATGTTTCCATTGCCCTTGTATTTCAGTATAATTGCGTCCCAATCGGTCAATGGATTGGATAACAAGCAAATCCCCTTTGCGGAGCATATTTATCATTGTATTATAAGCAGGACGGTCAAAAGATTTCCCGCTTATTTTATCTGTGTAAATATCCCTGTCCTGTACGCCAAATTCCTTTAATGCCGCAATCTGCCGTTCCGCATTTTGGTCTTTAGAAGATACCCGCGCATATCCGTGTATTCTCATTTCACACATTGTAGACCACCGTCCTTGTTTGATACCGGAATTATATCGAGTACATCTCTAAATGTCAATATATTTGCAGATATATCTTTAAATTATTTTTTATAATTTAAAGACGGTTATTTCTTACGATTCAGTCCTCTTTTTCCTTGTCTGTAAAGGTATACCTTTATAGACATAAATCAATCAGATATAGCGTTGTCGTCTCATATAACCTCCTCAGAACAGATTTATGATACAAGCAATCAAAAGCACCACATGCCTGTCAAAACACCTTAAAACGCAAAATACACATTCACAGGCAAAATCAAAAAAATGATTTTGCTTCCGTATAAATATAAGCATAAAAAATGCCTATAAATTATATAGACATTTTCTTTTGCGTTATACCGTAAAAAAATGTTATACGGCATTGTTATTATAAGTGAAAAGCGGGAATATATCACTTAAAAATCCCGCTAATCATCCTATACTAGTACATCTTTTTTTCGTAACATAATAAAAATATCCGCTAATAATTTCTGCCCGTTTCTATTCCGATATTATTTTCTGCATCACGGTTTAGTCATTTTTAGGATATGGATGGTAAAGTTATCAACTCTTTGTACTCCTCCGGCAATTGATAGGCGAAGCCCGTATATTGCTGTGATAAATCTTGCAGCATGATGGATATAGTAGATAGCGAACTACTAACCTTAGCAAATAATTCATTAAATTCGTTATCTACTTGCCCATTTTCATCTATATGGTTATGAATTTCAGCAAATACATGATAAACATCTGAAAATAGCGTTCCCGCGAGCTCATGAAGTTCTGAAAATTCATCCGGTAGTATATCTTTTGGTACTTCGTCATTCAATTCTATATAAGGTGTAAATGCTTCTGCAAATGTTGAAAACGCGCTCATAGACGCTGACTTATCGATATTCATCATATCCATCGCACTTGATGTAGAATTTGTAATCGCAGTAAATCCATCACCAAGGCTAGCTACATAATATTGTAAAATGATATGTGTAATCGCTTCTTGTGCTTTTCCTGATATACTTTGCTTTCCTAATTCATCTGCTTCTATAAACCGATGGTCATTTAATAAAGGCGCGGCTTCAGCAAACAACGCATCCTCGTAGTTCTCCGTGATTTCATCTTTTTCAGAACCGCCCTGTATTTCTTCAATTTGCGTACGTGCCATTCCAAAATCTTTATTACCGATGGCCTCTTGTATTGCCTGTGCTTGAGAGCATCCGCAAATCAGGAATACACAAATAAAACATATGGTTAAAATCAAACCTACAATCTTTTTCATCTTCATTTTCCTTTCCCGCATTCCGTTGTCATTCAGCATAGAGCGTATTTATAATCCGACTGAATTAACGCCATGTACTGCCTGTTCATGCGTAAATCCTTCATATTCCAACTGGTCTATCAGCCCCGACCTTGAAAAAGACGAATATTCTAAATAACTTTCTGCCTTTTTTACCGCCTGTTCCATCCAGTCTGCACCGCTATGATCTGCGCCGTAGGTCGCATCTGCATTTGAAAATCCTTCGTATTCCAACTGTTCTATCAATCCCTGTCTCGAAAACGCCGTATAATCTAAATAACTTTTTGCCCTATTTACCGCGTTGCTTTGACTGACCGTTGTACTTTTATTTGTCGATTTATCTTCCTGTACATCAGAATCTTCTACAGATGACGATAGGTCAATCGTCTGCGATATAAATTGTAACCAAATCCCTTCCCATCCCCGCTCTTCGTTATTTTGGCAATTTAATGCAACGACACTTCTGTCCGTTTGCCATGCGCCACTATCTTTTTCATCAGAAGCGGATACCGGTTCCCCATATTTTTCCGTAAAAGTATTATAAAGTTGCGTGGCAATAGCCTTTTGTTCTTCTGCATCGGCATAACTTCCTACGTCTTTCCCAATGTAAACCCTTACGTTGGATAGTTGCCCGTTCGTATTGAATCCGTAGAAAACATGCGAAATGATGTTTTCCGCTCCCTCATTATCGGTTACCGCGCCATATAAGTATACATCTGTACTACCATCAAGTTCTCGCTGTACGATGTCATCTTCCCAATTTGAAAATTCACCGCTGCCCAATACGCCGTTCACATCAATCAATTCTACGGTTTCCGACTGTTTTACTTCATCCTGCGACATTCCCCATACAGCATTTCGGAAATCGCCTTCCGTAGCCTGCGAACTATCATCATCTATCTTTAATGCACTTGTACCCGACCCATAATTAAAGAAAACGTTCGCATCCAATAATTCACGGTACTCTGCCGGAAGTGTATATCCTTCGTTTAGGTATTGAGTAGTATCTAAGGTTGGTGTCAACATTTCGCTATAAGTTGCAGATATAGCGTTCCATTCAGTCATATATTCCGTTTGTTCCCCCGAATCATTCCAACAGTCCGGTAAAGTAGACAGTATTTGCTTGCCTAAATCCAACAACTGTAGATAACTATCGTAGTTCGTATGTACTTCCTCTGGTAAAATATCTTTCGGAATTTCACTCGTAATCCGATATAACGGCTCTACCCGCTCTTCAGCCAATACGGGTACATTAGCTACCGCTTTTAACATCGTGTCATTTATCACATTGCTTTCAGCGGTTACCGTATTAAGAATCTCAGTAATAACATTCACTCCATATAACATTTCCCTTGAAAACGCATCTGCAATAGCATATTCAACCGCATCCCTGCATTTCCCCGATGTGCTTTTTTCCGCTACTTCATGCGCCGAAACATAATCCTTATTATTTAAGAATTGTGCCGCTTCCGCAAACAGTTCATCTTCATATTCATCATTTGACTGTTCTTCGCTTTCCTGTTGTTCAGCACTTGAGGTAGTCGTTTCTGTAGGTTCTGACGATTGCTGTTGCCCTTCTTGAGTACATCCTGCTATTGAGAAAACAATCATCAGCAATACAACTGCCAGACAGATTATCCTTTTCATCTTACTTTCTCCTTTTTTGGATTTTAAAAAATTTATTTTTAAATAAATTTTTAATTTATAGATTTATAATGGTATGATGTCTCCATATTCTTATTAACTACCGCGCCAATTCTAACCGCAAATAAGCAAAGCATATTTCTGATATCCTGTATTCCCTGTAATTGAACATCCCGGCAGTCATCCCTATAAACCCTTTTTAATATATAGGATTTTTCGTCCGTTCCCGATAAAACGGCTATTTTCTTATTTAATGCCGAAAATATTCCGTTCATCGCATTTGAAATATATTTATCAAGCGAACCATCTTCTGCCCTTTGTATATGCAACCGTATCACCTGTGCATCCGCGCGGCGCGTTGCCAATGTTAAAATAATTTCATTTGGATATAATTCTTTGATAATCCCCTTAAGCGTTCGGGCAGGCGCAGGCGGTAAGATGCTTTCGTCTACTGTTGTTTCATAAATGCGCCGCGCGTCCGTTTCCAATCGGACACCTAATATATCGTCAAAATCAAATAGCAGAAAGTCATAAGCGCGGCTTTCATCTTCAAGAGCATTGGTTTGCAGTAAATCACCCGAATAAAAAAACAAAATTATTTTCCGGTGGATATCATCAACGGCTATCCCTTCCATGCGTGGTAAATCAATTACATTACACGAATCCCATTTCACCCAATTTCTGCGGCGGTTCAAATTGACTGTCTTTTGTAATTCAAAACCATATTGCGGGGCAATATTATTTGCCCGCAATTCTTCCAACAGAAATTGAATCTGCATATTATTCCATTCGCAGTAATCAAAAATACTTTGCTTCATAGTATGTTATAAACCTCTTTTTGATAATCAAATTATAAATGTCATATTCCGTTAAGTCAATTCAAAACCTCTTTTAGATAATGCAATATTTTATTTGATTATATAACATCAAAATAATCAGAAAGGATATTGCCATGATAATCAAAGATAAAATTGCTAACCGCATCAAAATGCTTCGGGAAAAATATGATATGACACAGGCAGGATTAGCCAAACAATTAGAAATAACCCGCGCTTCCGTGAACGCTTGGGAAATGGGCGTTTCCTGTCCTACCGTGCAATATGTGATTGCTATGGCTGATTTATTCCATGTTTCTACCGATTATTTGCTTGGGCTAGAAACGAATATGTTGATTGATGCAAATGACTTATCCGATAAAGAAATTGGCATGTTGACTGAATTGGCCGAATACTTCCGCAGTCAAAAATAAAATTTTGGGGTATTTTTTATGCCTTTTATAAGGATTTTAACCATTTTTACCCCACATCTTCCATAACATCCGAATAATCCCTTAATATCCAATATGTTTTATCACGGTTTCCGTCTTTGTATGATTTTTCCTGTTTTGATTCAAAGTAGTAGTACAATTCCCTTTTCTGTAGATAGGTATTGATGCCGCCTATACTTCGTGCCGTACAGTCATCCACTAAAGTATTTTGAAAAAAATCCTTGACGGATTCTATTTTTTTTCCGAATAATTTTTGATTCACTATTTCAGAAAATAATTCCATTATTTTTTGATTATCGTATTCCGCTTCCAATGATTGTAATGCCATATTTCCTAATCTTAATTTATCGCATAAATATTTTGTAAAATGGCGGTTATCATAGCGGCTGAAAATCACGTCATATAAATCAATATCATATTGATATTTTAATTGAACCGATAATTTCGGTGTAAAACATAATTCCTCGGTTTCATCTGTATTTAATATCAATCCATTATGGAAATAATTGGTTTCATACTTCCGGGCATATTCTTCCTTTGACATATTTTCTATTTCAGAAATCCTTTGAAAAAATTCATGCATCAATCCGATTCGCCCCTGTAATTTTTCCTGTATATAATCCATGATATATAAATTGATTGTATCGGTTTCATCTATATACCGTTTTCGTCCAATGCATTGAATCATCGTTGTAATATCCGCATAATCGCAGATAATATGTTTGATATTCCTGTCTTTGAAATTAACCCCGTTGTCAAGGACGCTTGTAGTAAACAAAAGATGTTTGGAAAATGTTTCATTGCAGATAATTTCATGTTCTACCCTGTCTTTATCAACATATTTTTTATAATAATATTCCTGCGATTCCGAACACACGAACATACATTCATCTTTATATTGATTATATAATTCTTCCATATACCGTAAATCACTGCAAAAATATATCACTTTTTCATCCAGTGGTATCACTTTCAATAATTTATCTATCGCTTTACGCTTTCTGAAATAATACAATTTTTCTATCTGCGGCGGCTTTTCAGTGTCAAATATATTGTTAGCATTGAATGTTATCCATTGTTCCAATGTTTCCGGCGTTGCCGTCATAAAAATAACGGGGCGGTCTATTTCTTCCAGTATAGGCATTAATTTATATGTCTTACTGTTCATTAAAACGCTGTCGGTAAAGAAATAATGCGCTTCATCCCCAACGATATAATCATATTCGCCTAACATCATATTGGCATAATCTAAATTTTGTTCCAATGACTGATAGGTCTTGACAGTAATAACATCTTCTTTTCCTTCACATTCCTTTTCCGTCTGTTGTTTCAAGAAACGGCGGTTATTTAATATCAATATTTTTTTACTGCGCTGTTTCGCATAGGTGTAAAACGTATCTGTGATAAATTTTGTTTTACCTGTTCCGCAGGGCGATTTTATTAAAATCCTGTCGTTCCCGCACCATGTATCAATGATGTCTTCCGTTATTAAATCCGATACATACATATCTAAATTCCTTTCTAAGGGTATACGAAACAAAGCGCAATTCAATATGCGCCGTTCGCATACCCTTATTCAATTATTTTTTAGATTATTGATCTTGGTAGCAATGCCTTATTTTTGCATCTTGGACATTATTAATGCGGTTAATTACATCTATTTGCTTTTTGGCGTTAGATTGATTTTCATCAATACATATAACCCGTAAATCCTGAAATTCAGGTATTGAATACCGTATAACATCTGTTCCTACCATAGCGCATGTATACATTGTCGCTACTTCTTCTGGGGTAACTACCTTTAGCTGCTTTCTGTATTGCCTACATTTTTTTCCGTATTTTTCCCTATCATCAATCCATTTTATTAGATTTACATCCCTTCTAAACCTACGCGGCGCATAATTAAATTGAATATCGGGCAATTCAATTTCTATGCCAAAATGATTTCTGATTCCGTCAAAGTCGATATTAGAATCTAAATGCCCATCATCTTTTATCCATATTTTCCCCAATCTTTTCCTATCATCACCATATCCGGCAATTTTAAATTCCCGCTGTAAATTTTCAAAATATTCCTTAGGGTGTGCGCGGACAATTTCTGTCATTGCTTGGCATCCCAATAGATTTACCCATGTATCCCATGTATTATTATATTCGCGGTAATATTGTGCATAGAATGAATCAATTAGCAGTAAGAATAACAATTCATTTTCCGGCAATTCATTGACATTGATACCTGCCATAATCAATGTGGTAAGATAGGTTGAACCCGCATATTTTGAAATATATTTGTTATTTCCTATGGCAATTCCTGTATTCACATTCAAAGATACCGGGATATTCCTGCATGTTACATGTTGGTCTACATTGTATTCCCAATTCACCACCGCACAATCTACAAAAATGGAATGATTGCGCCGTATCCCATCACAGTACCATGGCTGAAACACATACGGATTATATACCATTGTCCGAAAGTCAAAAAAAGCACCAATAGGAATATTATATCTATTTTTTAAGAATAAACATGTCATTAGACTGTCTATATCATCAGTCAATACTAAATGTTTATCCCTACTATTATGTTCCATAAGGCAAGTAAAGTGAGCCTTCATAATATTAAAATCATGCTCTGTTATCATAGTTGATTCCTCCTTAATGATTTATGTTTTATAATTAGATTTATCAATTTTGTTTCCTACCTTTCATTTATTCTTAATTTTAAATATCATTCTATTTTAAACCATATATAATCTACCTTCTTTCTTGTTTTTAGGCGCACAAATATAAATGAATAAAAATTCATTATATTATACATTATATGCCCATTCTTTTTTTTATTTGAATTATTGGTTACGGCTGTAACCTTGCTTCTAAAATGCCGCAGATAAAAGGAACGTCCTTCGCCCTGCCTTGTTTGGATTATTCCATAAAACAAATATGATGTCAAGGGATTTGCGTTCCATGCACCCGCTGTTTCCACCTTGTATAACACATTTTCGCTTGCGCGTGTATCTATTTATATGTATTTCATGCTATAGTCACCCCTTTCCAGAAAAAAGCGTACACAAAACATAATACATCATATCCCTTTATCCAACAAAGGACTGCAATGCACCTGTTTACCCTACTATTCTATTTTACCATGCATGGATTTCGGGCTGTCTGGATATCCTTATACTACAGCCCTTTACTTCCTTGCACTTCGGAAGCGTGCAGAATGAACACTGCGCATTATTCATTCTTTATGTATAATTATACCATGAAAAAGGGGGATTGTCAAGGGCTTTGGCTTTGCATAAGCCCGCGAAACCCGCATGGTTGACAGGTTTTTCGGCAATTTTCATCAAAGAAAAATGCCGTTCGTTCCGCAAGGATATTTTCTCTCGCGTGTTTTTCGTCTTAATTTAAGGAAATATCCCCTAAGAAACAGGCGGGGAAATTTCCCCGCTTGTTTCTTGCTATAATCCCGCTATTCGTGTTCAGCCTGCCCCAGATGCCCTGTAACCGTTTTTTCTTTCTGATTGATAAATCCTATAATCCTATTCCTTCAACCATATCCTTTGTCCTGCCGTTTTCTGTGATGTCTGGCGTATATCATAGGTCAAAATAATTTCTTTTTTATGTTGAATCCTTCCAGTGGATTAAATGTGTCTACCACATTCACCAAATCGGCGGGGTTAAACTGGTAATAATTGTTCAGCATTTTCATACTTTGATGTCCTGTTATCCGTTGAAGCAATACGGGCGACATTCCATTTCTTACACTTAATGTGATAAATGTATGCCGGAACAGATGCAAACTGTGCTTTTCCACGCCCCGTCTTTTGCAGTATTTTGTAACACTGATTTGTAGGGTGGTGCGCGGCAATTCTTCCCCATAAATATTGCAGAATAGCGGTTCTTCCTTTGTCCCCTTCCGTATCCTTAAATATTCTGCTAAACGGATTCTTAAAGTCGTCGGTATCGGTACGATGCGCGGCTTTCTGTTTTTGGTGTGTCGCAAATGAATAATATTCCCGTCCATATCCACATCCTGTACCTGTAATTTTCGCAATTCCCGCGCCCGTATGCCCGTTGCAAGCAATACATTGACTATTATCCATGAACGGTATTCCGCAAAATTATTTGTTTCGGGACGTTTCAAAAGGGTTTCTAATTCTTCTTTCGTATAAATGTCTTTGATGTGTTCCTGTTCAATTAAATGTACAAACAGGATATTGTCTTTGATGTACCCCCGTTTGATGCCGTACTTAATAACAGGGGATATTTTGAATTGATAGGAATTAACGGTTTCGGGTTTTAACCTATCTTTCAGATACAATACATATTCATTGATTAAATCCTGCGTGATATCTGAACACCGTAAATCATTCCCTGCCCACGCGCAGAAATGCTTGTGCGCAAATTCATATCCTTTGATTGTTACGTCCGCTAAATTCTTTAATTTACATTCCTGTTCGTAAAGACGGTACAGGTCATCATAACCAATATCCGTTACTTTACAATCCAATAACTTTTTTCTTCTTGTTACCTGTGGCTCTTTCGTCTGTTTTTCCATAAGGAATAACACCTCCAAAAATAAAAAATAGGTGGTCATGATTACCACCTATCTTTTGAATTTTGATGCGATTCCCACTCAAACGCCGTCCGGCTCAAACCCGCATGGTTAAGCCAAAAACATCACTCCCACTCAATCGTTGCCGGCGGTTTGCTCGTAATGTCATAAACGATACGGTTGATGTGCGGCACCTCGTTGATGATGCGGTTGGAAATGGTTCCAAGCACATCATACGGAATACGGGCCCAGTCCGCCGTCATTGCGTCCACGCTCGTCACGCCGCGCAGGGCGACCGTGTAATCGTAGGTCCGCTCATCCCCCATTACACCTACGCTTCGCATGTCGGTCAGCACCGCAAAATACTGCCATATTTTTTCATCCAGTTCTGCTTTGGCGATTTCATCACGGAAAATAAAGTCTACGTCTCGCAGAAGGTCGAGCTTTTCTTTTGTGATCTCACCAATCACACGAATCGCAAGGCCCGGGCCCGGGAATGGCTGTCTCCATACCATATGGCGCGGAAGTCCCAGTTCTTCGCCGAGTTCCCGCACTTCGTCTTTAAATAATTCGCGCAAAGGCTCTATAATCTCATCAAAATCAACATGCTCCGGCAGTCCGCCTACATTATGATGACTTTTAATAAGCGCCGCGTCGCCTACGCCGCTCTCAACGACATCCGGATAGATCGTTCCCTGTGCAAGAAAATGCACTTTCCCGATTTTCTTCGCTTCCTCTTCAAAGACGCGTATAAACTCTTCACCAATAATCTTGCGTTTCCGTTCCGGTTCTGTGACGCCAGCCAGTTTCTCAAGAAACCTCTTCTCTGCCTTGACATGAACCAGATTCATATCAAACTGTTTTTTGAAAACGTTTTCCACCTCTTCAGGCTCATATTTTCTCATAAGCCCTGTATCGACAAAAACGCAGGTCAGATTTTTGCCAATCGCTTTATGCAGCAGGACTGCACAGACAGAACTGTCTACGCCGCCCGAAAGAGCTAATAGGACTTTTTTATCGCCTACTTTTTCCCGAATCTCTTCAATTGCCTGCTTTGCATAATCATTCATATCCCAATCCCCCTTTGCACCGCATATATCAAATAAAAAACGCTCCAGTATCTTTTGTCCGCCTGCCGTATGCTGTACCTCTGGATGGAACTGCACACCGTAGATTTTCTTCTCCCGGTTTCCAAAGGCAGCAACCGGGCAGGAGGTCGTTTTCGCCAATACTTCAAAGCCCGTCGGAGCTTTATCGATATAATCCATATGACTCATCCAGCAAACTGATTTGACTTCCATATCTTTTAGCAATGGATTTGCTGTCTGATACTCTATCTCTGTTTTCCCATATTCTCCTGCCGGAGCTGAAGCGACATGCCCTCCTAACTGCATGCTGATCAACTGGCTTCCATAACAAATCCCCAAAATCGGGATCCCCAACGACAAAATTTTTTCATCGCACACCGGCGCTTCCGCTTCGTATACGCTCTTAGGACCACCTGTAAAGATGATTCCAATCGGGTTCTTTTCTTTGATTTTTTGGACGTCCGTGTGATATGGCATAAGCTCAGCATATACATGGGCTTCCCGAACACGGCGGGCAATCAGCTGATTGTACTGTCCGCCAAAATCCAACACAATAATCGTTTCTCTCATAGGCATCTTTCCTCTCCATCCTCTTGCAAAGAAGCAAACATCACATTTTTTGCGCCTCTTTTTCTTAGTTCAGCACCAATGCTCTCCTTTTCCGCTTCCAATAAATCCTTTTTAGTATACACTATAACGTTCCAATCTGTAAAATACAGGCGACGTTCCTTTCCCGCGAATTTCCGAATGAAAACCTCCGCCTCTTCCACAAAATCAAGCTTCTCCGCGGTCAAATACTCCTCCGGTGCAAAACGGTCCGCAAGGCATCCGGCAGGCTTGCGGATATAGTAGCCTCTTCCTACTGCCTGAAGCATATCACAGATATCCTGCATATCATATCCCAATTCTATAAAAGGACTTCTGCATTCCAGCTTTTCCGAGCGCTGCAAAGCAATACAGCTTTTGCCTCCTTTAAGACAGCCATCCAGCAATACCTCTGCGCCCACCTGCTCCGCATATCGCGCAAGCTCTGCAGACATCATTCCGGAGCAGACTTTACATCGCTCCCTGCCATTGCGGGAGACCGCCTGTTCCTGCAGTACATATACCGGGATACGGGCATCATTCAGCTTATAATCTTCCAGCACCTCATGGACGCAATATAAATCTTCCTTTGTAAAAAACGCTGCATTTACAGTCAAAGCCCACACGTCACGCCCATGCGCTTCCTGTGCGGCACAAAGCAGCAGTGACGATTTGATTCCTCCTGAAAACGCCACTGCCACATGATCGAGCTCATAAATAAGCCGAACAAGTCGGCTGAACTTCTTCTGCGCCGTCATTTTCTGTTTACTTCGCGCTGTAGTTTGGTGATTCCTTTGTAATATTAATATCGTGCGGATGGCTTTCCAAAAGCCCTGCATTTGTGATCTTTACAAATTCCGCATTTTTCTGCAGCTGTTCGATCGTCGCTGCCCCGCAATAACCCATGCCGGACTTTAATCCGCCTACCATCTGGTAAGTCGTATCCGCCAGCGGCCCCTTGAACGGAACGCGGCCTTCTACGCCTTCCGGCACCAATTTCTGCGTTCCTTCTTGGAAATACCGGTCGGCGCTTCCCTTTTGCATTGCAGCGATCGAACCCATACCACGGTATACCTTGAAGCTTCTTCCTTGATAAATCTCCATCTCTCCCGGGCTTTCCTTTGTTCCTGCAAAGAGGCTCCCGATCATTACGGCTGCAGCACCGCCTGCAAGCGCTTTTGTAATATCCCCGCTATATTTGATCCCGCCGTCTGCAATCACCTTGACACCGTATTTTGCCGCTTCCTCCGCACAGTCCATAACTGCAGTCAGCTGCGGAACGCCGATTCCGGCAACAACACGCGTTGTGCAAATCGAGCCCGGCCCAATGCCTACCTTTACACAGCTGGCGCCTGCCGCAATCAAATCATGCGCTGCTTCTTTGGTCGCACAGTTCCCTACAATAATATCAAGCTCCGGGAATCTCGTGCGCACCTTTTCCAGTACCTGCAGTACATAAGCGGAATGACCGTGCGCCGTATCGATCACGATCGCGTCCACCTTTGCATTCACCAGTGCTTCCACACGTTCGATCGTTCCGTTCCCGGTTCCTACCGCCGCACCGACGAGCAAGCGTCCGCCCTTATCTTTAGCTGACAATGGATATTGAATCGATTTTTCGATATCTTTGATCGTGATAAGCCCCATCAGTTTTCCGTCTTTGTCTACCAAGGGCAGCTTTTCGATCTTATATTTGCGCAGGATCTGCTGTGCTTCGTCGAGCGTCGTGCCGATCGGTGCAGTAATCAGATGGTCACTTGTCATTACTTCGCTTACCTTGCGTGAATAGTCTGTTTCAAAACGCATATCACGGTTGGTGATGATCCCAATCAGTTTTCCATCCTTTTCTACGATCGGCACACCCGAAATCTTATAACGTCCCATCAGCTGATCCGCATCGTTTACCGTATGGTCCGGAGAGAGCGAAAATGGATCGCTGATAACGCCATGCTCGCTTCTTTTCACCTTATCCACATGATCTGCCTGCTGCTCGATCGACATATTTTTGTGAATAATTCCCATTCCTCCCTCACGGGCGATCGCAATGGCAAGCCCGCTTTCTGTAACGGTATCCATCGCAGCGCTCATGATTGGGATATTCAGTTTGATGTTCGGCGTAATATGCGTCGAAACGTCTACTTCATTCGGCGTAACAAAACTCTTCTGCGGTTTCAGTAAAACGTCGTCAAATGTAAGGCCTTCCGTAATTTTCATGTGCGTTTCTTCCTTTCTGGTCATTCATATAAATTTATCCTAACATTATGCGCCGGGCACAATGCTGTCAGCTTATTTTGCGGTATAAAAAAAGCACGCGCATCCATGTCAATGCGGCGGCATATTATTTTCTTCTTTTTTTTGTCTTTCTTCTTCCGCAAGAGAGTGCTGATGCTCCCGCTTCAAAACGATCCAGTTGATCGAGCCTACTACAAAAGACAGCACCAATACAAGAACCGCGCCTGTAAATTCACGCTCTGCAAACAAGACTGCCGAAATCGCGAGAAGCGCCGAGATCGCATAAAGCAAGGAAACTGACTGCTTCTGATTGAGCCCCATATCGATCAGTCTATGATGTAAGTGCTTCCGATCTGCATGGAACGGATGCTGCCCTTTCAGCAGTCTTCTTAGGATCGCAAACGCCGTATCTGCGATAGGTAATCCCAGAACAAGAAAAGGGATACCAAACGATACGACTGCATTGATCTTGAAAAATCCCTGTATCGAAATGACTGAAAGAACGAATCCCAAAAACATGGAGCCTGCGTCTCCCATAAAGATTTTTGCAGGATTTAGATTATACGGCAGAAATCCGAGACACGAGCCTGCAAGCGCCGCGGCAATCACCGTTATAGTAAACGCTGTAGGTGCATAGGCTGAAAGCAGGGAAACCGCTAACAGCGCAAAGGATGATATCGCTACGATGCCGCAGGCAAGGCCGTCCAAGCCGTCAATCAGATTGATCGTATTGGTGATGGCTACGATCCAGAGTACTGTAATCGGGATCGCCCAATTTCCGAAATAGATGATTTGATCGAAAAGCGTTACCCGGGTGATCAGCACGCCCGAAAAACAAACGACAAGTGCCGCAGCGATTTGTCCAAGCAGCTTGATATACGGCTTCAGATCATAAATATCATCTAATATTCCTAAAATGATAATCATGAAAGCACCGACCAGCAGGCCAATAAAGGTAGGATCCATCTCGCCGAATACAAGAATGCCAAACGCAAAAGCGACAAATATAGCAAGCCCTCCCATCGTCGGGATCGGCTTGCTATGCATTCTCCGCTCATCTTTGGGAATATCAACGGCGCCCACTCTGAACGCAAGCTTACGGACAAGCGGCGTCGTTGTGTACGTTACAAAAAACGTAAACAGCAACGCGATCACAATCAAAATGCCCGAGCGTACATCCATAATAGACGATTCCTCTTTCCATGCCGTAACTAGTAGTAAATATCACAAGAGCGGCAAAGATTATTTGCCGCACTTGTGCTTTGCTACATTATATCAATTTTCCTTTTTAAATGCAACATCTCCGTTCTCTACATACATTTTTACCTTATCGCCAATATTGATCTTCCCTGCGAGGATCTCTTCAGACAATTTATCTTCTACTGTCTGTTGGATCATCCTGCGCAGCGGGCGTGCACCATATTGGTCGCTCATGCCGTCTTTGGCCATCAGTTTTGCCGCGTCTTTCGTATAGGTAAGATCGATCTCCCTATCATGCAGGCGTTTGGCGACACTGTTCAGCATGAGTTCTGCGATGCGTTCCGTATCTTCGCCCGTGAGCTTGTGGAATACGATGATATCGTCGATCCTGTTGATAAACTCCGGCCGGAACGTATTCTTCAGCGCTTCCATCATACGCTCTTTCATCTCGTCGTATTCTTTCAGCTTTTCTTTATCTCCGTCGTCCTCTTTTGCGAAGCCGATCTTCCCTTTTGCGATCTCATGCGCGCCTACGTTAGATGTCATGATGATGATCGTGTTCTTGAAATCGACCGTCCGGCCTTTTGAATCCGTCAGCCGCCCGTCTTCCAGAACCTGAAGCAGCATATTGAATACGTCGGGATGCGCTTTTTCTATCTCATCAAACAGCACGACCGAATAAGGCTTGGTACGCACTGCCTGCGTAAGCTGCCCGCCCTCATCGTATCCTACATATCCCGGAGGCGAACCTACCAGCTTAGATACGGAGTGCTTTTCCATATATTCCGACATATCAAGCCTGATCATTGCGTTTTCATCACCGAACATCGCCGCTGCGAGTGCTTTCGTGAGTTCTGTTTTGCCTACCCCGGTCGGTCCAAGGAAGATAAAGGAACCAATCGGTCTGTTTGGGTCTTTCAGTCCGGCACGCGCACGGCGAATCGCTTTTGCGACTGCTGTGACCGCTTCATCCTGTCCGATCACACGTTCATGAAGCATGTTTTCAAGATTCAGCAGCTTTTTGCTCTCATCCTCTGTAAGCTTACTGACCGGAACATGCGTCCAGCTTGAGATGATCTGCGCAATATCTTCCTCTGTAACGACGCCCTTCTCTTTTGCCACAGCCTTACGCCACTCCTCGGAGCAGTGCTCAATATCACGTTTGATATCCGCTTCTTCGTCTCTCAGCTTCGCTGCTTTTTCAAAATCTTCATGCGCGACCGCGCTTTCCTTTTCTTTTCCGATCTCTTCCAGCTTGTCTTCCAATTCTTTGAGGTCCGGCGGAGAGGTAAACATCGCGATCCGCACTTTAGAAGCAGCCTCGTCGATCAGGTCGATCGCCTTGTCCGGCAGGAATCTGTCCATGATATATCTCGTAGACAGGTCTACCGCTGCCTTCAGCGCTTCATCCGTAATAGTCACCTTATGGTGCGCTTCATATCTATCGCGCAGTCCTTCCAGAATCTGCAGTGCCTCTTCCGGTGTCGGCTCCCCGACATTGACCGGCTGGAAACGACGTTCAAGAGCCGCATCCTTCTCGATATGCTTGCGGTATTCATCGATCGTCGTCGCGCCTATCACTTGAATTTCGCCCCGCGCGAGCATCGGCTTTAAGATATTTGCCGCATCCATCGCGCCCTCTGCCGCGCCTGCGCCGATCAGCGTATGGAGCTCGTCGATAAACAGGATAACGTCTCCCGCCTTTTTCAGTTCATCAAGCGCGTCTTTTAAGCGCTCCTCAAATTCTCCGCGGAATTTTGAGCCTGCCAGCATACCAGCAAGATCAAGCATCACGACCCGCTTGTTTTTCAGCATATCCGGTATATTACCTTCCACGATTTTTTCTGCAAGGCCTTCTGCGATTGCAGATTTCCCAACGCCCGGTTCACCGATCAAAACAGGGTTGTTTTTCGTACGGCGGCTCAGTATCTGTATGATCCGTTCTATCTCTTCTGAACGTCCGATCACAGGATCAAGCTCACCGTTTTTTGCTGCAAGCGTAAGATCCCGGCCAAACTTATCCAATTTCGGCGTACTCGATTTGCTGTTCTCTTCGCTGCCTGTAGGCGCGCCCTGCGCAACAGCCAGTATCTCCTGCTGCATAGCGGCTAAATCTGCTCCGAGGTCGCGCAGCATACGGAATCCCATACTCTCACGCTCATTGATGATTGCCAGAAGCATATGCTCCGTTCCAATAAAATTCTGTCCGAGCTGTCGCGAAAAAACGACGCTCATTTCGATGATTTTTTTAGTACGCGGCGTATATCCGATCACTTGCGGATTTCCATAGCCGCCGTCCGTAGATACCGAACGAATATATTCCGTTGCCTTTTCGGCATCGATCCCCTGCTTTTGCAGGATCTCGGCGGCTGCGCCGCCCTCTAAGATCATACCCAAAAGCAAGTGCTCCGTTCCTACATAATTTTCTCCCATACTGCTTGCAAATTGTGCCGCTTGGTTCACAGCTTCCTGCGCCCCCGCGGTAAATCTCGACATATTGTTGCTCATATTGATTCCTCCCTTAGGCTTTCTTTCAGAAAGCCACCGCTTTTTTCAGCAAACGGCAAGCCTATTCTTTCTATTTTATCTTTTGTTATAAAATAACCGCTGTTGCCCTTATTCAAACAATTCAGGCCTTTTCTTCGCGGCCCTCTTTTTCTTTTTTCATTTTATCGCGTATCTCTGCTGCTTTTTCATAATTTTCTTCTTTGATTGCTTGTGCCAGCTGCGCTCTCAAATCGTTTTCTTCCACCTTTTGCGTTTTTTCTTTTCCATGAGGCGCAAGGTTTATTTCGGGAAGCTCTATCCCGCTTACATACGGCTGTTCAACGCCTGCAAACTCTGCATTATACCGTTCGTTTGCCGTCTGCGGGAGCTGCGGCATGATATCGAACATGCTGGCGAGTCTGCCTCTTCCCCGTTTCATCAGACTTGTCGCAAACAGGTCATTGAAAAGGCCGTCCATTGAAAAAGCATTCATCAGCCCCTCTTCTTCCCGCGCACATACTTCGCATAGATTGCGCTCTGTTGTCACACCGTTGATACTCTGCTTGATATGGACATTCGCTTCTCTTTGCTTGCATTTATCACATAACATATTATTCAATCCTCCTTTAATAAAACAGAAGTCAATGCTTCTTTCAAAATCGAACTTCTCAGCTCGTCTTTTTGTTCTCCGGCACCTGTGAGCGCTTTGTCTGAAACTGCGGCCAGCAGCATATTCTTCATATTCCCGTTTATAACGCCAGTCTGTACAAACCCCTCTATGAGCTCTCCTGCCTGCCTCATATTGATCCCTTGTCTTAGGTTCTGCTCTATGATCTGCGAGATATAAGCACATTTATCCACATTCAGGCGAATGACCCGGATATAACCTCCTCCTCCGCGTCTTGACTGCGTTATATATCCTCTGTTAGGAGAGAATCTTGTGGTCAATACATAGTTGATCTGTGACGGCGCACATTGGAACCGCTGTGCCAATTCATTCCTTTGCAGTTCTGCTGTTCCGTCCTCTTCCGTCATCAGCTCCTTAATGAAATCTTCAATATGGTCGCTCAGCACCGACATTTTTTCCTCCTCTCCTTTCTTTGACTTTCTTTGACCTTTATTTTAATAATACCCCTGTTTCAACAGAATAAACATATTTTTCAAACATTTTTTTCCAATTCTTCCGGAATTTTTCCCTTGATCCTGACGCGGTCGTAATCCTGTCTCAGCAAAGAAAAAAAGGGGGGCAAGAGGTTCGCTGCAAGACTCTTTTTTGCAAATTCGATCAAAACGACAAATTGGTTCCTTGCGCTTAAGGGCCGGCTCGCATAGCCCTCTTGTCTGCAAAAGCTGCATAAAGTGTCATAAAGCTCGAACGGCTCCATTACAGCGTTTTGAGTAAGAAAATCAAGCGCGTTTCTCGCCCGCCCTGTATTATAATAACGGTTCAAAAGCCCTTCGATCTCTTTCAAGTGCAAAAGCTCGCCTGCTGAAATGTCGTTGGTTTCGATCACTTCATACGGCGGATAGCTCCGATAGACGACCCCATACTGCTCTGCCGCTTCTCTTAACGCAGTTCCCGGAAGCAGCTTCAAAAAACCCAATTGCAGCGCGTCTGGATAGAGGCCGTATACTTCATTGAAAGAATTGCGAAAGCTGTGATAGTCCTCATAGGGCAGGCCGGCAATCAAGTCCAAATGCAGATGGATATTGCCCTGCGCCATGATCCGCTTCGCATTCTTTTTTACTTTTTTCAAATCCGTTTTTCGCATAATAGCCTGCAGAGTACGTGCATTCGTCGTCTGCACGCCCGCTTCGAGCTGTATTTTACCCGGCGCCGCTTTTTGGAGAAGCGCAATCATTTCCTCATCCATTAAATCGAGCGCGACTTCAAAATGAAAACATGTTTCTCCCGTATCATCCATCACAAAACGCAGTATCTCTTTTGCACGCGATACATGTGCATTAAAGGTGCGGTCTGTAAACTTTACCAGCTTTACGTTCCGTTCAGTAAAGAGTCTGATTTCTTTCTTTACCTGTTCCAAAGCTTTCTCGCGTATAGGGATGCCAATGCCAGACATGCAGTATGCGCAGGAAAACGGACATCCCCGCGACGATTCGTAATAATATATTTTATTTTCGTCATACTCGTCTCCGGCAGCAAACGGCGCAGGCAGAGCTTCCATTTTCTCTACGATACGATAAACTTTTTCTCCCGCAGGCCGCCCGTTCTTTTTATAGAGGAGCCCCGGGCTCTCTATTCCGCTTCCGGTCTCCAATGCCAAAAATAGCTCCGGCAGGCTCTCCTCCGCCTCGCCGCATACCAAAAAATCAATGTACCACAGTTCTATCAGTTCCCCTGCACGAAAGGAAGCCTCCGGGCCTCCCAAGACGACCATCGTCTCGGGCGCCGCCTTTTTGAGGTCCTCCGCAAGTTGCAGTACATTCCCAATATTCCATATATAGCAGGAAAAAGCAACGACATCAGCATGCTGTTCAAGAATATCCCGCAGAACGTTATGACTGTCCTCATTGATATTATATTCCGAAAAAAAGGCTTTTCCGCAGCAGGCTGCGGAAAGCGAGCGGACCGCCGGATTTGTATGGATATAACTGGAATTTAACGCAACCAATAAATTTTTCATAAAAATATTCCGTTACAGCAAATAGAAAACCGGCCTTGATCCCTTTTTGTCACATTTTCTATAGGATAGGCCTGGCCGGTTTTTTTATTTTTCTGTCTGGACATACGTAACATAAAAGCTGTCTTCATTTTGACTGTAATAATTGATCACATAGATCTCTCCAACATTCACCCCCGGCATGATACGTTCTGTTTTCGAATATTCCATCAGGGACAGCTCATCAGAAGAGATCGTATATTCCATGATCGCTACCTGATAATCCTCTGTCACGCCCTCATAGGAGTAGGTTGTAAAATACAGGATATCGCTTCCCGCATCAAATCCAATACTTGGGCTCTCTCCCTCGCCGATCCCCTGAAACACATCCCGCTTCTCTCCGGTCGCCAGATTTGTGACCGTGATATTAAACGTGACGGAGCTCCCCTCTTCCTCTGCCTCTACGACCGGCACGACTGCCGCTATATGATTGCCGTCCGGCGATACGGCAAAGTCGATCCCATCAGCGACTTTACGCCGTTCCTCCGCGGCGGTGTCAACAGCATATATTTCTCCGGCCGTTTTATCTGCAAAGTAAATACTTCCGTTCACAAGAGTTATTTTGCTGTCGGTGCCCGGCATATCTCCGCCAATCGCTTCGACCCGCTCCCCTCCCTCTCGTGAAAAATCATATTTCACAAGCTGCAGGGAGCTCGTTCCCTCCGCCGCGCCCACTCCGGACATTGCATAAATAACAGGCCTTTCAGCATCCCACGCAAAGGAAGTTGTGATCGTGCCCAGTCCTTCTTCTCCAAGATTATGCAGGATATTGTCCTGCATATCGTAAACATAGAGCACTTTGTTTTCAATACCGGAATCCAATATCCCAATATAGCGTCCATCAGCCGAGACCGCAGCTTTCTCTATCCCATAAAAGTCCGGAAGCTCAAACTGCGTCTTTTTGCCGTTCGTCTCAATCATCCACAGCCGTTCTTTCAATACCTGCTCCGTGTCTTCACCGCTGTTCGGTACATAAGAACGCGCATAAATGATATTTCCCTGAACCGTTGTGCAAAGATAGCGTCCGTTTTCTACCAATACCGGCAATACTGCAGGCATTCCATCTTTCAAAACAACCGGCTCTTCTTTTACCGATTCCGTATCTGCATCTTTATTATAAGCCGGAAGCCCATCCGTGCTCATTGTGAATACATAAGCCTTTTTAGCGGGCACCGCACTTGCGATCTTCAGGTCGATCTCCTCAGCCAGCTTTTGTGCCGAAGTCTCATCCCGCAGAGGTGCGGAAACCAAAGTAACATCGGTAAGCCCCTCACACATCGTGGGTGTCAGACCCGCATCTTCCGGGATCAGCCCCTGCTCATACGCTTCATAGGCGTTCAGACCTACAAAATAGGCCTCTCGCGCTCCCTGTTCGTCCGGTGACAAGGTGATGACCAGTTTGTCGTCTTCTTCGCTCAATACAGCCTTCGCATTATTATTCAGCTGAAAAAATACGGAAAGCTTTTTCTCTCCCTCCGAATGGATCGCACTGAATAATCCATATAAAATACTGTTGTCGTAAGTCTCGTTATTTTCCACATAATCCCAATAACCAACAGAAAGGTCTACCTGCAAACGGTAAGGAGAAGACAACAGCTTTACACTGTATCCCGGTACAGCGGAAAGCTTGGATTCATCTACTCCCGATAGCCTTGAGCCGTTTAGGAAATACATCGTAATAACTGTATTTTCTCCCTGCTGTTCCACATTGATATCTTTTAGATTTACCGCGTCTCCTAAAGAGGGATCCCCGCCTGTCACAGTTCCAGCGACCTGCTTTTCGGTTTGCGGCTCACTCGGCGTTTGCTGCCCCTCCTGTGCGCACGAAACAAAAAGACAAGCCGCCGCAAGCAAAATCATTAAAATGCAGCTGAACTTTTTTTGCATAGAATCTATCCTTAAATCCTTTTCATATCTTCCGCATATTCTGCGATCTTCGCTTTTACTTCGTCTATGTCTGCAAAGGAAAATGTTCCGTTTTCATAGATGATATCGCCGCCCACCATAGTCATGCATACGTCCGCATCGCTGCCTGCATATACGACAAGGGATACCGGGTCATAATCCGGTGTATACCGTATTCCATCCGTACGCAGCATAATAATATCGGCATTTTTGCCCGCTTCGATCACGCCGCTTTCGAGGCCTAACGCTTCCGCTCCGCCGCGTGTGGCCATCTTCAGCGCCTGTACTGCAGGCATCACTTTCGGATCGTAGGTCGTTCCTTTTTGGAGAAAAGAGGCATACGTCATTTCTTCCATCATAGAAAGCTTATTGTTGGACGATGCTCCGTCTGTTCCAAAAGTCACGCTGATCCCCTTTTCCATCATTTTGGAAAGCGGAGCGATCCCGCTTGCAAGCTTCAAATTGCTTTTCGGACAGGATAATACCGTGCCTCCATGTTCCGCCATCAGTTCCATATCATGTTCACTCACCCATACGCAATGCGCAGCATAAAACGGAACATCCAGCAGTCCGACGCTTTTGCAAAGCTCAATCGGCGTCATGCCCTGCTCCTGCACACAATTTTCATGTTCTCCTCTTGTTTCTGATATGTGCATGTGAACGCCTGTTCCAAGCTTTTTTGCTTTTTCCGCTATCTTTTCCAGCATGCTGTTTTCTACTGTATATTGGGCATGAGGCGACATGAATACACGCAGTCTCCCCTTCCCGTCATATTTATGGAACAGTTCTTCACTCTCATCCAGCATCCGCTCGCCTACGCCCGGGGCAGGCGTAACGACCGCGCGGGACAAAAACGCCCGCAGTCCGCTCTCTTGAGCCGCTTTTGCTATGGAATCAATAAAAAAATACATCTCATTGAATGCGACCGTTCCAGATGCGGCAAGCTCGCACATAGCCGCCATACTGGCCCAGTAGGCGCTTTCTTCCGTCAAGCGGTCCTCGGCAGGAAAAATCCGTGTATTCAGCCATGTCATCAGGTCAAGGTCATCGGCATACGACCGGAAAAGATTCATGGGAACATGCGTATGCATATTTACAAAGCCGGGCATCACAATATTCCCATGTGCATCGATCACGCGCTGCGCTTCAAAGTCCGGCGCATGTTCCGCAGCCCCGGCATAAGCGATTTTTCCGTTTGCTACTTGCACAACCGCATTTTTTATTACATCGCCTGTATCGCTATTGGTGATAATTACCGCGTTCCGAATTTCTATCATATCATCAGTCTCCATATAAATATTTATGCTGCTCCGGGGTAAGTACGTCGACCGATCCTCCCAGCGCGTTCAATTTCCGGACCGCCACGCTGTAATCGATGTCCTCCGGCAGATTCATCAGCCCCGGCTTCATAGAAGCATAATGATCCCGAATATATTTCTGCGCCAAAAATTGCAGCGCGAAGCTCATATCCATGATTTCCGCCGGATGTCCGTCGCCCGACGCTAAATTAACGAGGCGTCCTCCCGCGATGACATTGAGCACTCTCCCGTCCGTCTGGATGTAACCCTCTACGTTATTCCGCATTTCGATCACTTTTTCGCTGGTTGCCGCAAGTTCCGCAACGTTGACCTCGCAATCAAAATGTCCGGCGTTTGCAAGAAGCACGCCGTCTTTCATCTGATCAAAATGCCGTTTCACAATCACATCTTCGCAGCCCGTGACCGTCACGAACACATCCCCAAGCGCCGCTGCCTCATCCATGCTCATTACATCAAAGCCGTCCATTAATGCTTCGACCGCTTTGATATGGTCTACCTCCGTTACGATCACACGCGCGCCGAGTGCTGCCGCCCGCTTTGCTACGCCCTTGCCGCACCAGCCGTATCCGGCGACTACGACACGTTTTCCTGCGACGATCAGGTTCGTTGTCCGCATAATACCGTCCCAGACAGATTGCCCTGTTCCATAACGGTTATCGAACAAATATTTACATTGCGCGTCATTGACCGGAATCACAGGGATTTTGAGTTCTCCCGCTTTTTCCATTGCCTTGAGACGCAACACCCCCGTAGTCGTTTCTTCGCTCGCGCCGATCACGTTCTCAAGCAACTCCGGGAACTCTCTGTGCAGCATCGTGATCACATCGCCGCCGTCATCTACGATTAAATTTGGCTTTGCCGCAAGCGCACTTTTGATATGTGCTTCATACTGCTCCATCGTTTCACCGTGAATCGCATATACATCTGCGCCCCCCTCAACGAGCGCCGCCACTACATCATCCTGCGTGGAGAGTGGATTGGAGGCACATGCCGCGACTTTTGCCCCGCATGCCTGAAGCACTTGGATCAAATAGGCTGTCTTCGCCTCAAGGTGACAGCATACGCAAAGCTGATAGCCTTCGAAAGGCTTTTGGGAAGCGAATTCCTCCCGGAAGCTGCTTAAGACCGGCATATACCGTTTGACCCATTCTATCTTTTGTTTTCCCGCCGGTGCAAGTTTTATATCTCTGATATCACTCATTTCAAATTACCAACCAATTCCTTCAAATATTGTGTGAAGTCATCCCGCAGGTCGTCTCTGTCAAGAGCAAATTCGCAGGTCGCCTTCAAAAAACCAAGCTTATCTCCCACATCATACCGTTTTCCCTCGAATTCGTATGCATAAACGTCTTCTTCGCCGTTCAGTCTTTTGATCGCATCTGTCAGTTGTATCTCGCCGCCCTTTCCCGGCGGTGTATTTTCGATCGCCTCAAAGATACCGGGGGTGAGCACATATCTTCCAAGAATGGCAATATCGGACGGCGCATGTTCCGGCCCCGGCTTTTCAACAAGATCTGTGACACGGTGCAGCCGTCCGGTTTTATCGTCCGTTGCGATCACTCCATATTTGTCCGTGTCCATAATATCTACCTTCTGTACGCCAAGGACCGTTGTTCCGCATTTTTCATAAGCGTCCATAAGCTGCCGCAGTGCCGGTGCTTGTCCCTTTACCACGTCGTCGCCCAAAATCACGCCAAACGGTTCATTGCCAATGAAATCTTTGGCTGTCAGTATTGCATGTCCGAGGCCAAGAGGCTCCTTTTGCCGCACATACATCATGTTTACCATGTGCGCAATATCCTCCACAAGCTGCAGAAGCTCTGTTTTGTTCTTTTTCGTCAATTCAAGCTCAAGCTCGATCGACTTATCGAAATGATCTTCGATCGCACGTTTACTGCGTCCTGTAATGATAACGATGCTCTCTATTCCGCTCGCGACCGCTTCTTCAACAATATATTGTATCGTCGGCTTGTCTACGATGGGAAGCATTTCTTTCGGCTGAGCTTTTGTTGCCGGCAAAAAGCGCGTTCCAAGCCCTGCCGCGGGAATCACGGCTTTCCTAATTTTCATGTTCGAGCCCTCCATAGTATTCATCCAGCATTTCCTGCATTCTTTCTTTCACATATCTGCACAGCATAACAGTCTGCCGCGGTGCTTTTACCCCTTCCGTCCCCGGTACGTCTTTCAAATAAACCGGTTTTCCGACGATCAGCTTTACTTTCTTAGGCTTTGGAAATACAAACACCATCGGCAGCACGGGCACGTCGTTTTTTACGGCAAAATGAAACGCCCCATTTTTAAAGGAACGCAGCTCGCGTGAATAAGGCGCGATCTCTCCCTCCGGATACATATGAACTTTCCGCGTCGTATGCTGAAGCACATGATTCATCTGCTCGGAGAAATGCTCGAAATTTTTTATATCCGACGGTAACGGAACACCTCGCAGGACCCGCACCAAGCCGCCAATGATGAATGCCTCAAAATTGTGTTTTAGAGCGACAAAATAGGGTGCGCTTGGATAAAATACGTAGGTCAGCATGGGAGAATCCATATTGTGCACATGATTCGCTACTGTGATCGCCGCCGTTTTCTTTACGAGCTTTGCATTTTTCTTTCCGATCACGCCGAAGCCCCAGCGTATCTTGAAAAACAAATAGCCAAAAGGCATTCCGACAAACATCGCAAAATAATATAAAAAACGCAGGCCCCAGTTTTTCGTCACATACTGATAATCTTCATCAAGGTGCAATTTAATAGGCGCCCACATCCGTTCTGCCGGGCCCTTTCTTCGCCGCTTGCCATTTTCGCGTAATTTTTCCAGTTCTGTTTTCGGCTCGCTGTGCTCTTGTCTATTCAAATCTTCCTCTTCTGGTTTCAAAAACGTTATTCTCCTATTATTTTGATCAATACGCGTTTTTTCCGCTTCCCGTCAAATTCGCCGTAAAAAATCTGCTCCCACGTTCCAAAATCAAGCCACCCGTCCGTAACCGCGACAACGACTTCCCTGCCCATGACCGTCCGTTTCATGTGGGCATCTGCATTGTCCTCATAACCGTTATGTGCATATTGGCTATATGGTTTTTCCGGCGCCAGCCGCTCCAGCCACTTTTCAAAATCAGCATGGAGTCCGCTTTCATCGTCGTTAATAAAAACGCTTGCTGTGATATTCATGGCATTCACAAGACACAGTCCTTCCCGAACGCCGCTTTCCTTCAGCGCCTGTTCTACCTGAGGCGTGATATTGACAAATTGCCTGCGCTGAGGCAAATCGAATTCCAATACGCTGCGATAACTTTTCATTTTTTCATCTCCTTATTGCCAGATATTATATTATACCATAGCGTATACCATAGCGCAAAACGATTTCATTGAAAAAGCGCTCCTGCCTAAAGGCCGAAGCGCTTCTTGCCGCAGCTTATTTATTTTTCATTTTCCGGATCATTTTCTTCCTGCTTCTGCCGGTCGGCTTTCGCTTCTTCTATCTTTTTTTCTTCCGCGATGACTGCCTCTCCTTCCGCCGCAAGCTCCTCGACTTCATCGGCGATCTCGTCGACCCGTGCTTCGATCCGCTCCACGATCGCCGCTTCTTCGTCTGTCATTCCGATCATATTGCAGTCAAATTTTCTTCTGTCGAGTGTAACAGAAAAATAGAGCGCACACATGAGAGTGCAGATGATCCCTATCGCGATCATGAACATATACTGATAAATATAGGCCGTTTGGATCGTTCCCAACGTATCCAGCATAGACTGCATCTGTGTCATGATGTTTGCGATGAGCAGAACCGTCAAAACCGCAGAAACCATCAGGCTGACAAGCGAGACCAGATTAACCGCCCTGCGGCTGCTGCTGTCCCACTGTACGATCAGGGCGATGGAGGATACAACAAACACCACATAGGGAATATAGGTGGCGAAATAGGCAACTCCTTGTTCGGTCGTGGTGAAGCTCGAAACCTGAACCAGATTCCCGAAAAAGCCTGCGCTCGCAAGCATGGCCAAAAGGAAAGCGCCCCATACGAATATTTTTGCAAAAAATTCGCGTTTGTTTTTCAGCAATAATACCATCAGCATGAGGACTACAATGCAGGCGACCATCATGCCGCCGTACAGGTACAAATAATAGAGTATCATTTGAATTCCAAGCGTCATTCCGGAAGCGGCGGCAGCTTCATGCATATATCCTCCGAATCCCGTGAAGAAAACTGCGCAGGCCGCCAGAATGATAATGGCTAAAATAATAAATGGTGCTCTTTTCGTTCTATTTACTGTCGTTTCCATATTCTTACCTTTCTATTTTTTCTTGTTGTCCTTTTCCCGAAGCTCTACCCTGCGGATCTTTCCGCTTATCGTCTTCGGCAGTTCTGTTACAAATTCGATTTCCCTCGGATATTTATAAGGAGCCGTCGTCTTTTTCACATGGTTCTGCAATTCCTTTTTCAACTCTTCAGACGGCTGGTAGCCCTCTGCCAAAACGATCGTTGCTTTAACGATCTGTCCCCTTTCCGGGTGCGGAACTCCCGTGATGGCGGTCTCCAATACGGCAGGATGCTCCATCAGTGCGCTTTCCACTTCGAACGGGCCAATACGGTATCCCGATGATTTGATCACATCATCCGCGCGTCCAACATACCAGAAATAACCGTCTTCATCTTTCCAAGCCACGTCTCCCGTATGATATACGCCATAGTTCCATACGCTCTGCGTTCGTTCCTCATCGCGGTAATATCCAAGAAACATTCCCGTAGGGACTTCCTTATCTGTATATACCACGATCTCCCCCGTTTCTCCGGGTGCACAGGAATCGCCGTTTTCATCTACGATATCAAGGTCGTACATCGCATTCGGTTTTCCCATAGAACCGGGCCGCGGCTCCATCCAGATAAAATTCCCGATCGTTACGGTAAGCTCTGTCTGCCCGTATATCTCCATCAATTTCAGGCCCGTCGCTTCCTTAAATTGATAGTAGACCTCCGGATTCAGCGGTTCTCCTGCGATCGTCGCATATTTCAGCGCTGAAAGGTCATATTTTGTAAGGTCTTCTTTGATAAAATAGCGATAGATCGTCGGCGGCGCGCAGAATGTCGTTACGCGGTATTCCTCTATCTTTTTCAGGAGCTTATCCGGTACAAATTTATCCATATCGTACACAAAAATGCACGTTTCCGCGAGCCATTGCCCATAAAGCTTTCCCCATGCGCTTTTCGCCCACCCGGTATCTGCAACGGTAAGATGCAGCCCCTCCGGGTCGGCATTATGCCAATAGACCGCAGTCACGATATGCCCGAGCGGATAGGTGAAATTATGCGCGACCATTTTCGGCATCCCAGTCGTTCCCGACGTGAAGTATAACAGCATAATATCATCATTATGCGTAGCTTCATCGCCTTGTGGGCGTGGAAAATCCTGCCCATACCGTTCCATTTCTTCCCAAAATTCGAGCCAGCCTTCCCTTTTTTCCCCTACAATAACTTTTTTCTCAAGCGTAGGCGACTCCGCCTCCGCGTCCTCCACATGCTCCTTGAGCTCGCCGTCTTTCGTACAGACGATCATTTTAACGTCCGCTGCATTATTACGGTAGACGATATCCTTTTTCGTCAAAAGATGCGTGGCGGGGATCGCAATCGCTCCTAATTTATGCAGTGCAATGATCGAGATCCAAAATTCATAATGCCTCTTTAAAATAAGCATTACTTTGTCGCCTTTTCCGATTCCCTCTCCCCGGAAAAAATTAGCAGCCTGATTGGAAAGCCTACTGATATCCGCGAACGTAAACGTCCGTTCCTCATCCGCATCATTCGTCCACAGGAGCGCACGTTTATCCGGTTTTTCGTGTGCAAGCACATCGACTACGTCAAAGCCAAAATTAAAATTTTCGGGAACGATCGTTTTGTAATTCTTTGCAAAATCTTCATAGCTGGTAAAGCCTGTCGTACTGAATTTTTCGTATATCCTCATATTTGCCCTCACTTTGAAATGATCGCCAAAAATTTACAGGGTCTCCCATCTTCCGCCCGCATCGCGTGCGGAGTGGAAGCGTCAAAATACACGGTATCGCCCTCGTTCAGCCGTATCTCTGCGTCATGGATGAAAATGGTCATGCTTCCCTCCACAACATAGTTCATTTCCTGTCCCTCATGTGCATTTTTCTTGACGGCATCCGTATCCTTCGGCTCTACCGTTACGAGAAAAGGCTCCATCGCTCTTTCTTTGAAGATGGGCGCCAAATGCTGATATTTATAGGCTTTGCGCCGCTCCATTTTCAGTCCTTCGCCTTTTCTTACCAAAGTAAAGGTCTTAAGCTTGGCATTATCTCCTGTCAGAAGCTCTGTAATGTCTACGCCGAAGCGGTTCGCCAGCGTATACAGAAAGCTGAACGAAAAATCCTTTTCTCCCGACTCATACTCGCGGTATTCGTCTACTGTTTTTCCGGTAAGCTCAGCCATTTCTTCAATGCTGATCTCTTCGATCTCCCGCAGGACACTGATCCTCTGTGCGATCTCTTTGATTTCATTCATTTTTAAAACTCCTATCTGAAAAAGGAAAACCCCGTTTAAAAGCGCGGGGTATTCCTATGCTGTCTCATTTTTTAATTGATCTCGACCGCTTCGCTCTGGAAAACGACAATGATGCCGTTCTGATCCCAGATGAGGTCGTCTCCCGTCAGGTTTTGAAATTTCTTTCCATAAGCCTCTTTTACTTCGTCCGGCTGTCCGTCCGACTTTGAGGTATCGAACATAAGGAATCCATAGACCTTATCGGGCCAGTCTTCTCCTACTGTAAATTCCGCTTTCAGGTTATCGCCTTCCTTTGTTACTTTCTGCTGCTCAATGCGCGTTCCGTCGGAATTGAGAACGCTGATAATGCCGTTTGTTCCATCCATCAGATTCGTTTCTCCGGAAACGACCAGTTTCCCATCCACGAGTTCCGCCGTGCAGGAACCCGTCACTTCAAATGTCGTCTCTGAATCCGCCTCCGGCCGCGCGATCTGCTGCGCGCCGCCGCAGCCAGTAAAGACAACGGCCGCCGCTATTACAATAACAAATAGTACGATCAGTTTTTTCTTCATCTTCTTTGATATATGCCCCTTTCGCCGGGCCGCATCTGCCGTGACTGCTTTTTCAAATTTGGTCCGGCCGCAGACCCGATTCTTTTAGTATATTAAAAACCGCTCCGGATGTAAAGAGTTTTACCGCCCGTTTCCATCCAAATTTGCATACAGCTATTTTAAACAGCTTTTTGCAATACGCAGCATTCCTCCTCTCCAAAATTTCCCGGTATCCCACGCACGCATAAAATCAAAGGTACATCTTCTTCCCCACGTGGCGAATGACACATCCATTTTTTCCTCCTGCGTTTTGAAGCCGGTCAGATTGAACCAATGCCATTCAAATTCGTCAAATGCAGCGTCCGCGTGCTTCAGCATCAGATACATAACGGGTACGCCGTATGAAATGGCCTCCTGTACGAATCTTCCCGCTTGTTTGACGTCCGCATGTCCGTCAAGCTTTTCTAATGCCAGATCGACCCCGGCGGCATGCGCATATTTCAAAAACATTCTTTCAAATTTATCGATACTGGTCAGGCCGCCGATCCCCGGATGGATATAGCGGAACATTTTTTCGAAAAACCTCAAAAAATCGTCTTTGCTCACACGCTCCGGATCGAACGGATATAATCCGGTCAGCGCGGGGAACGTCTTTGCCGCAGAAATACATTGCTCGCATGCGCATACCGCCGAACAGCCTCCAAGCTTCATCATGTGATGTGTATGCCAGTTCTGGTCTCCGCCGTAATAGCTTCCATCGATTTTAAAAAATGCAAGTTCCTTTTCCATAGTATTTATTATAACATACATTGACAAACATAGTCAGATAGATGAAAATAGAAGAAATAAGCCAATCATTAGTAGGAGTGACACCCATGAACAACGATCTGAAAATCGCAAATTCTATAACACCGGAGCCTATCGCCAAAATCGCTGAGACGCTGGGGATCCCGGACGATGTATTGCTGCCTTACGGCAAAAACATCGCCAAGGTAGAGCTTTCCTATCTGGAGCAGCTTGAAAAATCGAAGCAGCCGGGACGTTTGATCCTCGTTACAGCAATCAACCCCACCCCTGCGGGCGAAGGGAAAACGACCGTTTCGATCGGCCTTGCGGATGGTCTTGCGCGCAGCGGCAGAAAAACGTGCCTTGCTCTGCGCGAGCCCTCTCTCGGGCCTGTATTCGGTATCAAAGGAGGCGCGACGGGGGGCGGATATGCGCAGGCTATTCCGATGGAAGATATCAATCTGCATTTTACAGGAGATATCCATGCGATAACGACTGCCAACAATCTATTGTGTGCAATGATCGATAATCATATTTATCATGGTAATCTGCTGCGGCTCGATATAAAAAGCATTACCTTCAAGCGCTGTATGGACATGAACGACCGCGCCCTGCGCAACATCGTCTGCGGCCTTGGCGAACGTACCGACGGTATTCCGCGTCAGGACGGCTTCGATATATCGGCTGCTTCCGAGATCATGGCCGTTTTGTGTCTTGCCTCTGGTTTAGACGATTTGCGCCGGCGGCTCGACCGTATCACGATCGGTTACAATTTAGACGGAGAGCCGGTTTTCGCAAAGGATATCGGTGCAGGCGGCGCCATGGCCGTCATTCTCAAGGAAGCGATCAAGCCGAATCTTGTACAAACCCTTGAACATACGCCTATCTTTATGCATGGCGGTCCCTTTGCCAATATTGCGCATGGCTGCAACAGCATTATTGCTACAAGGATGGCGAATCATCTCGCTGATTACACCGTGACCGAGGCGGGGTTCGGCGCAGACCTCGGCGCAGAAAAGTTCCTCGATATCAAGTGCCGCGCCGCTGATCTTTGGCCGGATGCCGTCGTTCTTGTCGCTACGGCGCGCGCACTGAAATATCACGGTGGCGTTCCTCGCGAAAGCTTGACAGAGGAGAATGTGGAAGCGCTCGCAAAAGGCGCTGCTAATCTTCGCCGTCATATAGATACATTGAAAAATATCTATGGTCTGCCCGTTGTAGTTGCAGTCAACCGTTTTCTGTCCGACACAGATGCAGAACTGGAAGAGATCTGCAGGCAGGCGCATTCCGCAGGTGTAAAGGCTGTGATATGCGATGTATGGGCCAAGGGCGGCGAAGGCGCGCTTGAGCTTGCAGATGCAGTCGTCGATTCTATGCTCACTCACTCTTCGCCCAGCCATCCATACGATTATGCCGCGCCGCTTATGCAGAAAATCACCGATGTCGCCACAAGGATCTACGGAGCGGAGCGCGTCGATTTCTCTAAAGCAGCTCTCCGCAAGCTTCAAATGTATGAAGCACAGGGTTATTCTAATCTTCCGATCTGTATTGCCAAGACTCAATATTCGTTTTCTGACGACCCGAAAAAGCTCGGTGCTCCGGAAGCTTTTGTGATGGAGGTGCGTGATGTGACGCTGAACTCCGGCGCTGGTTTTATCGTAGCGTTGTGCGGAACGATCATGCGCATGCCCGGGTTACCCAAACGGCCTGCCGCAGAAGCGATCGGCTTTGATGAAGCGGGCGAAATAGTTGGGCTCTTTTAGCTATGTTGGTACTATTCCAAATAAAAACACCGCAAATAAAAACACCGCCTAAGCGGTGTTTTTATTTGCTGTCTATTGGGCAAGCGCCCGTTCCAAAACTGCTTCGATCTGTTCCGGAGTCGTAGTCGGCTCGAAGCGCTCGAGCACCGTTCCGTCCCTGCCGATCAAAAACTTTGTAAAATTCCATTTGATATCACTATTTTTGTCATAATCCTCGTCATCCGCGCGTAGGATCTCGTCTAACTTTGCGGCGATCGGATGCGCCATGTCAAAGCCGCCAAAGCCCTTTTGCTCTTTTAAATATTGATAAAGCGGTTCCTCGTTTTCCCCATTCACTTCGATCTTAGCCATCATAGGGAACGTTACGCCAAAATTAAGGGAACAGAACTCCTGTATCTCCTCATTCGTTCCCGGATCTTGTCCTGCAAATTGATTACATGGAAAGCCTAAGATCATAAATCCCTTATCGCGGTACTTTTTATAGAGCATTTCCAGCCCCTCAAACTGCGGCGTAAAACCGCATTTGCTCGCCGTGTTGACAATCAGCAGCAGCTCTCCGGAATAATCCTTTAAAGGCTGCGGTTCTCCGTTCATTTTCTTTACGGTAAAGTCATAGATGTTCATTCGCTCACTCCATTCCTGATACTATCATTTTTATTTATTGATACCATTCGGAACGAACTGCGAAACCAGATTTTATCAAAGCGGCAGAAATTTTTCTGCTCATATCATGCTGTTCAGGCAGAGTACTCACGCAATGATCGAAAGAACGATGCCAATGCCCGAACAGACCGGGGCCCTCTTGAGACCTGCCGCACCCGCGATCACTCCAGCGCCTGCAAATGCAAGTCCCAGCCATAAAAGCTCCGGGATCATGATCAGAAAGGAAAACGCTCCTAACGCAAGCACCAATATAGCCGAAAGCTTCTTATGCACGCTTTTCTTCCTCCGGCTCAAAATTTTCAAAGACGAGCGCATCGGCAAAGAAAAGCGCTTGCTTTGCCTCGTACTCTGTTCGAATCGTCCATGCAAAAACAGGCAAGCCCTTTTTTCTCAGTCTTTTCAGAATAGTCTCCCGCAGACCTTGCTTCTCATAGTTGATAAAATTAGGCCTGCAAAGGACATTAGACAAAAGATGCCGCAGACCCCATCGCTGCCATAAAGGGATCGCTTCCGCTCCCTCCGTAAAGGTCGCGGAAAGCTGTCCTCTCAATATCTCCGGCGCATGTTTATAAAACCAGCGGATAGAAAACGGCGAAAAAGACTGAACCGCATATTTCCCATGATAGTCTTTCATCTGTTTATATACGTCTACCTCAAGCATTCCGGCTCTTCCCGTATTCTTCAATTCAATCAGCAGAGGCGTTTTCCCATTTACCAATTCCAGTACTTCCTCTAAAAACGGAATACACTCCCCGCTCTTATTCAACCGCAAAGCTCTAAGCTCCTCTGCCGTCATATCCTCTATTTTCCCGCGCGTTCCCGTCATACGTTCTAAATCATCGTCATGAAAAACCATGATCCTTCCGTCTTTCGACCGGTGAACGTCAAGCTCAATGGCATATCCGTTCTGCATGGCCCGGCGAAAAGCCGCCAACGAATTCTCCGGCGCTTCCTGTGAATGAAGTCCACGGTGCGCATAGTCAAAATCTGCCAGCCACGAATCTGTCGGCCGGCCGGCTGTCATGAACCGATAAAGAGCAAAAAATCCCGCAACTACAACTGCCGCTAAAATGATCCAAAACATATCCAAATTCTCCCGCGCTCTATTGTATCATACTTTTGATTTTTTGCTACAGAAAAGTTATAATAAATATGAGGTGGATTTGATGGGAAAAGCAGGTTTGATTTTGGAAGGCGGCGGCATGCGCGGCTCTTATACTGCAGGCGTATTGGACGCATTTTTAGATATAGGGCTTCACATGCAGGACATCATCGGCGTATCTGCCGGCGCCGCAAACGGTATCTCTTATATTTCTGAGCAGCGCGGCAGAAACCTTACTATATACAATACCTGCATCAACCGCAAATATCTGAGTACATGGAATTTTCTGACTACCGGTTCTTTTTTCGGCATGAAATATGTTTTCTATGAAGTGACACGTAATATCATCCCATTTGATTACGATAGGTTCAAAAATTCCAAAAAACGGCTTACGATAGTCGCCACAAACGTGGAGGATGGAAAACCGTTTTATAAACAGCTTACCGATCTGGAGCAGGATGCGGATATGAAATATCTTTGTGCGACGGCCGCTATCCCCATGGCTTCCACCATCGTAAAGGTAGAGGGCCATAAGCTCATGGACGGCGGAGCTTCTGATTCTATTCCAATCGAATATTCTCTTGCGAAAGGCAACGCCAAGAATATCATCGTGCTGACCAGATGCGAAGGCTTCCGGCATCAGAAAAGCAGGTTTAGCTGGTTTCCCTACCTGCGTTACCCTGCTCACAGGGCATTCGCACACACGGTCGCCACACGCTGGCAATACTACAACAAGAGCATCGAGATCGCACAGCAGCAGGAACGGGCGGGAAACGCTCTCATCATTCGTCCTACCAAGCCAATCATCGCGGGCCGTATGGAAAAGGATCCTGCGAAACTGTCTGCGCAGTATCAGGTCGGCTATGACGACGCTATGGCAATGCGCGATAAGCTGCTTGCTTTTGCCGACGGCCTCGAAAATGTGGAGCTGCGCAAATAGCGGCTCTTTTCTGAACAGTTTATGAATTTTCTCAAAAAAGACTGTTCAATCATGAAATATCAGGGTATATAATAGATAAAAGCTTTCATTCTCTTACAGACACTCATTTTGCCCGGAGGATACACCATGAAACGATGGAATGCCGTGCTGTGCGCCGTATTGCTTCCTGTTCTGTTGGTTTCCGCGTCCTGCGGTACTGTTTTATCAAAAGACAAACTTCTGGAGATCATACCGGAAGACATAAATACCCTGAACGCCTCCCACTTCATCTATGCGGAGGAAAGGAACTTCACGGTTTCACCGGGAATGCTTGAAAATTTGCACGAATGGCTCTTAGAGCTTGATGTGGAACGGAAAGAAAAATTCAAGGACGGCGAGTATCCGGGGCAAACCATAGACGGCGGCGAAAGCTATGATTTCAGGACGCCGGACGGCATGACGCTTTTTTCATTTCAGGATTTGGGCCCGGATGAGCGCTATCTCGTTCTCGACGGCGAATGGTATCGGCTGCGCGGCGCTTCGTCTCCGCCCGTTCAGGAGCATGAAGGCTCCGAATCCCCGGCGGCTAGGCGTCCAATGGTCATGGTGGACGGCGCGCTCTATTTGGATACAGGCAGGGAAAGCCCGATGGGCGCTTCCGCGGCGATATCGGGCGAGATATGCTCTTCTACCGGCGTCACGGAGCTTCCAACGGAAAACGGGCAAAGCAATTTTGGCTTTGTCGGAAGCAGATATGTCCTCGAAGATGAAACGCTTTACGTCAATATGGACGGCAAATGGATCATTTTTGAACAGGAAGCGCAGCAGGACAAACCTCCGATGCTCATGGTAGACGGCATTCTCTACCGCAGCACCGGACGCGGGAGCGCCGTCCATAACCGCTGCGGAACTTTGGACGGCGAGATCACTTCTTCCGTAGACGGTGCAAAGCTTCCCGCTGAAAACGGCCAGTCCAATTTCGGTACCGGCTTCGGATATCAGTTCGGCTCGAACGATACGATAGAGGTCTATATGCCGGAGGGGGAGGACTGCTTTCGCTGGATCATTTTTGAACCATACTCAAAGTGAGGGAAAAGATCGTGAGAAAATTTTTTCTGCTGGCCGTCTCCGTTGGTCTTCTTTTGCTGCTTACAGGCTGCCAATCTGCTTTTTCACTCTCCCCTGCGGAGGTGCAGTCGGTCGATGTTTTTACGGGAAGCGTTCCCGCTGCGGCGGTACGAAAAACAGTTTCGCACGAAGAGGATATCAAACGGCTCACTGAAGCAGTCAATCAAATCAAATTTCTTGGAAGCGCTTCCCAAGCGGACGAGGTTGCGGGCGGGATCGGCCTGCATTTTCGGTTCCATTTAACGGGCGGAACAGATATCGTTATTTCCATTGGCGGCAACGGCTCTCTTCTGCGAAAGGACGGCAAGCTGTATTCTATCACTCCCATATCATACGATGTATTATGGGAAAGCCTTGATTATGAGGAAATACCTGTTTCAGAATCTGAACTTCCGGTTGTTTCCTGACCGATACATAAGGAGGCCGCCAAATGCCCCGAAAGCATTTCCTTCAGGCTATTTTCGCCGCCATTATTTTACTGGTTGAATTTTTGCTCTGCCGTTTTATTCTGTTTGATTGGCATGGCATGAAGGATTTTCCGCTTTTGCTGTTTCTTTTCGGTATGGGAGTGATTTTCCTTTCCCTCCCGTCCGTCTCTCATGCCATACGGTTTTCCGTACCCATTGGCTATGCTGTCGGTTTTTTCTCAGGTATCCTGTTCCATTCTTATGGAACGGACCCCGGCGGTGGAAGAACAGACAATCTATGGCTTATTTGGGGTGCGGTATATCTCGTCTGCATTTTAGCGGGAATTGTCCTTGAGATCCTATATCGCCGCAGACACAAGGCACGGGCCGCCCGTTCTGCGGAAAAGAAAAACCGGCATTAAGCAATACCGGTTTTGCATTCCTTTTATTTCCGTTCATTTGCCGCGGCCTTTTCCGCCTGCTGCTTTTTCAAATTCTCGAACGCGCTGTAGATCATCAGCTTGATTCGGTTCAGCTGATTGACCTCCGACGCACCGGGGTCATAATCGACCGCGACAATATTCGCCTGCGGATATTTATTTCTGATCCCCCGTATCATTCCCTTGCCGACTACATGATTCGGCAGGCAAGCGAACGGCTGTACACAGATGATATTTGGCGTTCCCTCTTCGATGAGACTCAGCATCTCGGCCGTCAGGAACCAACCCTCGCCCGTGCAGTTCCCGCAGGAAATCATCTCCTCCGCCCGTTCCGCAAGGTGTTGTATTTTCGGATACGGCTCATAATATTTGCTCTTGCGCAGCGCACGCTGGATTGGGTTTCTAAACCAATTTACCAGCCATATTCCAAACATGGCGGCCTTATAAACGCCTTTGGATTTTCCCATTTCCTCATGCTTGAACTTGCAGCTATACAGGCTGTAGGTGAAGAACTCCATCAGCGCTGGCATCACGGCTTCTCCGCCCTCCCGCTCGATCACTTCAATCGCATGGTTGTTCGCATCCGGGTGATATTTCACTAATATTTCTCCAACGATACCAACTTTAGGCTTCACCTCGCCCGTGCGTTCTATCGCTTCAAAATCCCGTACCATTTGTTTGGCCGCCCTGCGGTAACCAAAATAGCGGGTATGCTCTACGATATCCTGTACTTTCTTCACCCATTTATCAAACAGAGCGTCTGTCTCCCCTTTATTTTTTTCATACGGCCGCGTTGCCAGCAATAATTTTTGCAGCAGGTCGCCCAACGGGATCGCGAGTAAAAGACGCATCGCAAGCCCGGCGGTAAAGCGGAAGCCCGGGTTTTTTTCGAGTCCTGAAAAATTGATCGACACCACGACGACCTGCGGGAACCCCGCTTCTTTCAGCGCCTTGCGCAAAAACGCGAGATAGTTGGACGCGCGGCAGCCTCCGCCCGTCTGCGTCAGCATGATGACCGTATTGTCCGGATCGAGCTTCCCGGTCAGGAACGCATTCACAAGCTGTCCTACTACGATGATCGTAGGGTAACACGCGTCGTTATTCACATATTTTAAGCCAACGTCGATATCCTCTTTCGTGACCTCCGTAAGGACCTTAAAATGATACCCCGTCGGGTCGAACGCCTGCTTTAAAAATTGGAATTGCAGCGGCGCCATCTGTGGGCATACGATCGTTCCTTTTTCCCGCATCTCTTTTGTAAAAATACGGCGGTGCCATACGGCATTTCTTTTTTCCTGCTTCGGCTGCTCGCGTTCCTCTTCCCGCTTCTCCTTTAACGCGGCGATGAGTGAACGTATTCTGATTTTCGCCGCGCCGAGGTTACTGATCTCGTCGATCTTCAGCAGCGTATATATTTTTCCTGCCGCCGTGATGATCTCCTGCACCTGATCGGTCGTGATCGCGTCAAGACCGCAGCCAAAAGAATTGAGCTGCACAAGCTGAAGACAGTCGTAACGTCCAACTGCCGCCGCAGCTTCATAAAGACGCGTGTGGAACGCCCACTGGTCCATCACGCGGATTGGCCTCTCTAAATGCCCGAGATGAGCAACGCTGTCCTCTGTCAGTACCGCAAGTCCATATCCAGTGATAAGCGATGGGATTCCATGATTGATCTCCGCATCCACATGATAGGGCCGCCCTGCAAGCACAATGCCCGTATTTCCGGTCTCCTCGAGCCATTTGATGGTCTTTTCGCCCTGTTCCCTCATATCCTGCTTGAAAGCGTCAAGAGCGGCGTATGCAGCCTCTGCTGCCTCCTTTGCCTGCTGCTCCGTGATTCCATATTTCCCGAATTCCTTCATGATCTTCTGCGGCATGAAGTCCGGTTCATCGAGAGCTACAAAGAAGTTGATAAATTCGATCCCTTGTTCCTGAAGAACATCCATATTATTTTTGATGACTTCAGGATACGAGGTCACGATCGGACAATTGTAATGATTATTGGTATTGTCAAACTCCTTGCGTTCAAACGGAACGCAGGGATAGAAGATACGTTTGACGCCCTTTTCCGCGAGATTCTCTATGTGCCCGTGTATCAGTTTGGCCGGATAGCATACCGTATCCGAAGAAATGGTCTCCATTCCCTTTTCAAACATGGAATGACTGGACGGATCGGAAAGTACAACACGGAACCCGAGTTTCGTAAACATCGTATGCCAAAACGGGTAATTTTCATAAATATTCAAGGCGCGCGGTATGCCGACCGTTCCGTTGACTGCTTCTTCCTCGCTCAAGGAGGTATAGTCGAACACCCGTTTCAATTTATACTCAAACAGATTCGGCATATCGTTTTTTCGTATGATACCGCTCCCTTTTTCGCAGCGGTTTCCCGATATGAATTTCCTTCCGTCCTCAAACGTCGTAATGGTCAGCATGCAGCGGTTCTCGCATTTACCGCACCGTGCAAAGCTTCCTTTATAGGTAAACCGTTCCAACTCTTCCGCAGACAAAATACCCGAGCGCTTGCCAGCCATTTCCTTTTTGGCAAGCAGCGCCGCGCCGAATGCTCCCATGAGCTCTGCAATGTCCGGCCGCACAACTTCACGGCCGAGCTCAAGCTCAAAAGAGCGCAGGATAGCGTCATTTTTAAAAGTACCGCCCTGCACCACGATATTTTTTCCAAGATCAGCCGGGTCTTTTACTTTGATGACCTTATATAGCGCGTTTTTCACGACCGAATAGGAAAGCCCGGCTGAAATATCCCCAACCGTAGCGCCTTCTTTTTGCGCCTGCTTTACCCTGCTGTTCATAAACACAGTACATCTTGTTCCAAGGTCTACTGGATTCTGCGCCCGCAGCGCCTCCTGCGCAAATTCCTGAATCGGTATTCCCAAGGAATAAGCGAACGTCTGCAAAAAGCTTCCGCAGCCGGAAGAGCAGGCTTCATTCAGCATGATCCCGTCCACTACTCCATTTTTAATCCGCAGGCATTTCATATCCTGTCCGCCAATGTCGATGATCAGATCGACGTCCTTGTTGAAAAATTCCGCCGCTTTATAATGCGCCATTGTCTCGATCTCTCCAAGATCGAGCTTCAATGCTTCTTTGATGATCGCTTCCCCATATCCCGTTACGCATGCGCCTGCAATATAGGCATGTTTGGGCAGCTTACGGTAAATATCACGAACGATCTCTACCGCTGAATCGAGCGGGCTTCCCTCGTTCGAATGATAATGGGAGTACAATATCCTGCTTTTATCATCGATCAATACCGCTTTGATCGTCGTACTGCCGGCGTCGAGGCCTAAATAGCATTCTCCTGCCGCAGCCTTGAGCTCTGAACGCTCAGCATTCCTTTGTGCATGCCGTTGCTGAAAAGCGTCAAATTCCTCCTGATTTTTGAACAGAGGCCGCAATCTGCGCGTTTCATGCTCTCCATCGCCCGCGTTCTCCAGCATGCTGGGCAAATCGCTGATTTGAAATTCCCGCCCTTCCGCCATAAGAGCTGAACCAAGCGCTACGAACAGATGCGAATTCTCCGGGTGAATGATCGCCTCGCCCTGCAGCTTTAGGGTTTCAATAAAACGCTGTCTCAATTCTGTCAGATAATGCAGCGGCCCGCCCAAAAACGCCACATTGCCGCGTATCGGTCTTCCACATGCAAGGCCCGATATCGTCTGATTTACGACAGACTGAAAAATAGAAGCCGCAATATCTTCCTTGGCTGCCCCCTCATTGATCAACGGCTGAACATCTGTTTTTGCAAATACACCGCAGCGTGCCGCAATCGGATAAAGCGTTTGATAGCCCTTGGCAAGCTCATTCAGTCCCATAGGGTCCGTATTGAGCAAGGTCGCCATCTGGTCAATAAAAGCACCTGTGCCGCCTGCGCACGTTCCATTCATTCTCTGCTCAAGCGACGGCTTCATATAAGTAATTTTAGCGTCTTCTCCGCCCAGCTCCAATACAACATCTGCCTGCGGAATATATTTTTGCGTCGCCCGTGCCCCGGCAACGACCTCTTGGATAAAAGGCAATCCTAAAAGATTGGCCACCGAAAGTCCTCCGGAACCTGTAATGGCTGACGTTACCGTATATTCCCCGCATTCCTCCGCGATTTCTTTAAAAAGGTTTAAAAGCTCTCCCCGTACATCTGAAAAATGTCTTCTGTATCTTTCAAACAAAATTTGGTCATTATCATCAATTAAAACGATCTTGATCGTTGTTGAGCCAATATCAAGGCCTAATCTATATCCTGCCATAACTACCTCCCGCTGAGAAAATATTATAGCAAATATCTGTGAACTATACAAGAACACAAAAAAGAACGGATACTTTCGCATCCGCTCTTTTGTTCAATTTATGTCTGTTTTACAGAACCCGTTTTCCGCAGATAAATCTGCTCTGGAACCAAGATCCCATATTTCTAACAACAATTTGCCCGGAACTCGAGGAGGCATCAACGATTTGTCCGCCGCCAAGATAAATCCCTACATGTCCTGTTACGCAGACGATATCGCCTCTCTGCAGATTATCCCAGCTTACCGAGGTGTAACCCGAGTTTGCCCATCCGCCGGAGGTCATGTAGCCAATGCCGTTTCCGCTCTGCTTCAATGCATAATATACGAAACCGGAACAATCGAACACATCAGGACCTTTTCCGCCAAGCACATAAGGCTTTCCGACTTGCGCAAGCGCTGCGTCGATAAACGCCTCTACATCACCCGGATTTGCGGACGGCGCGCTGCCGCCGGAAGATGAACCGCCGCCGGACGAACTGCTTCCACCCGAGCTGCTGCCGCTGCCTGAAGAACTACTGCCGCCGGACGAACTGCTTCCGGAAGAACCGGAGGAGCTTTCTTCTTCCTCTTCTTCCTCCTGTGTAAATTCTTCAGACGGTTCAGCATTATCGGAGAACAGCACTTCTTTCGTCATATTCCCTACGCTTCCGTCATCGTCCAGTCCATTCATTCTCTGGAAATATTTAACTGCCTTTTCTGTATCCTCACCGAAATATCCTGTCGGAGACACATCATATCCAAGCTCCTGCAGACGTTCCTGAATTTCCCATACATCGTCGCCTTCAGCACCAAAAGCAGCCGAATACTCTTTCGCGCTGTCCGAGAAGATAAGAGCCTGTGTCTCTGGTCCGGCCGCGCCGTCAACCGTAAGGCCATTCTTTCTCTGAAAAGCCTGAACCGCTCTTAAAGTCGCCGGCCCAAAATAATTTGTCGGCTGATCCTCGCTCATATAGTGCAATTCCATCAATCTCTGCTGCAAAGCGGCTACGGAATCATCCGTAACACCTTCCGTCAGATTGATATATTGAGGAGTCGGCTCCGGAGTCGGTTCCGGTTCCGGCGCTGTCTTTGCTTCCACAACATCCGTTTCCGTTTCCTTATCCTCGGCTACCGTGCTCTCTTCAAGCGCGCTTGCACTCTCCGTCGTTTCCGTTAATTCTGGAGCAGATGCTGTAACCGCCTGTGTTTCAGGCTCCTCTACTGTATAATCAGCGACCTGTACCGCTTCCGGTGCCGCTTCCGGCGCCACTGTCTGAGCGGTATCACCATTCGCAGCCATAACCATAACAGGTACCATCACCGCTACGACTGCAACTGCCACAACGACCGTAAATCTCTTCTGATTTACTTTCCTCGCCGCATATCTGCGGGTCTGCCGCCGCACAGGATGCTGCATTGTTATTCTTGTTTTTCTTCCTGATCTTCCTGCGGCAGGTCCTGCCACCGTTTGAGAAAGTGAACCCTTTATCCGGGAAAGCCCGCCTTTTACTGCGTTTCCGGCCTTAGAGAGCCCCTCTTTAACATTAGATATAATATGGTTCATATTAATCTCCTCTGCTTTTTTACGAAGTTATAAATCGACCAGACTTTATAACTTTGTTTATTATACCTCCTTTCTGCGCAATTGTAAATAGTTTCGTAATAAATTATTCATAGTTCTTTCAAATCCATAGCTTTCAATACAATTTTCCGAAAAATCAGAAAAAATAAAATGCTTTCTATTCCGCTCCTACCGGACAGGCCGCCATGCAGATCCCGCACACGGCTCCTCTGCCGATTTCACGATACGTTTTTTTCATATATGCACTACACAGCTGCACGTCTAATATATCCTGAACCGGCGTTTTGTCTTTCCATGCCGTTCCGTAAAGCGCTCCGCTCGGACATGCCCTTACACAGCACCCGCATCTTCTGCACGGATTTTCAATTTGCTCTGCCTGCGGAACCGGCATATCTGTCATTACGGTTCCAAGGCGCACCGCCGCCCCGTATTTCGCAGTCACTAAAAGCCCGTTCATTCCGATCCCTCCCAATCCGCACAGCACAGCTGCTGTTTTATGCGGGAAAAGTCCTTGAAATCCATCTTTGCTGACAGATTGCGAAGCCGGAACATACAGCGCATCATAGCCGGCCTTTCGAATCGCAAGCGTCAGCCGGTAGGAAACGTGGTCGATGTAGGAATTGCAGGTCCGGTAATGATGAAAATATGTTTTGGTCGGACCCTCGGCTGCGATCTCCCGCACGACTGCACGCGGTAGGGGAACAGCAAAGGAGATCACATAAGGCAGTTCTTCATATACTCTTTGCCGAAAAGGCAGAAAGGCGCTCCCATACAATGTAATATAAGCGCCCTCCAAGATTTTTATATAATCCGATATCATTACTGCTTTTTCTTTTTGCTTATTTTCTGCACAATGACGACTGCCACGCAGATTGCGGCGATCACCACGAAAATCGATACCATGCCCTGCCACATAAGCTGAAGCGAGCCTGTAATTGCATCCATATTATTTTTCCTCCTAAATCAGCGTTGGTACAAGTCCAAGAATAACGCCGCCCGCAATGACGGAAGCGATCTGTCCGGAAACATTTGCTCCTACCGCGAACATCAGCAAGTGGTTTTGATTGTTCGCCTGAAGTCCCATCTTCTGTACAACGCGCGCAGACATTGGAAATGCGGAGATCCCGGCCGCTCCTACCATCGGGTTCATTTTCTTCTTGCTGAATATGTTCAGCAGCTTCGCAAACAAAACGCCCGCGATCGTATCGAAGAAGAATGCTACGAGGCCAAGGCACATAATGAGGATCGTCTGCACATTTACGAACGCTTCGGCCCGCATCGTAGAAGCGATCGTGATCCCAAGAAGCAAGGTGATCAGATTGACCAATACTTTCTGTGCCGTATCTGAAAGTGAATCGAGCACACCGCATTCCCTGAGCAGATTGCCGAACATCAGGAACCCAACGAGCGCGATGGAAGACGGCGCTACAAGACCGGCAATCATCGTTACGACGATCGGGAATAAAATTTTCGCGATTCGCGGAATATCTTCTCCGTGATATTCCATCTTGATCGCACGCTCTTTTTTAGTCGTTACCAGCTTGATCGCAAGCGGCTGTATGATGGGAACGAGCGCCATATATGAGTAGGCCGCCACGGCGATCGGTCCGACATAATTACTGCCCAGAACCTGCGAAACCAGAATAGACGTCGGGCCATCCGCAGCGCCGATAATACCGATAGAAGCAGCGTCTGTAAGCGAAAACCCCATTCCTGCCGCCGCGAATACGGTCAGAAAAATCCCGAATTGCGCCGCCGCACCAAAAAACAGCAGCTTAGGATTCTTAAGCAATGGTCCGAAATCGATCATAGCCCCAATTCCTATAAAGAGCAAAAGCGGCATTGCCTCCGATGCGTGGATCCCCACATCAAAAAGCCAGTCCACGATCCCTGTTACCGGGCCGATCCCTTCCATTACCTGATCGACGGCTCCCGAAAAAGGGATGTTGACTAAAATCGCTCCAAACCCCATAGGCAAAAGCAAGGCGGGTTCCAATTTTTTGGAAATCGCGAGATAAATCAATACGCCTCCCACGATAAACATGACCACTTGCTGCCATGTGAGCGCAGCAAAACCTTCCACCAAAAATTCCATTGGTCTCTCCTTTGTCGTAATATTTACTTTTCAACATCCAAAAACAGTATAGCATTCTCTCATTTCATTGAAAACATATTTTAGAAAAATTTTAGGCTTGATCTGTCATTTAAAGCTTTATTTTTCCGTTGCATGGCTTTTTCTAAAAACACTGTTGCATAAATATGCTTTTGTATTGCAAAAGCAATTTACCGAAGCAGAAACGCTCCGTTTGAGATCATTGTATGCAAAAGGCCGAATCTACTCCGGCCTTTTTGATCCGTCTATATTTTTTGATAGCCTGACTACCTGACGGCGACCGCACACAGCCAGCCTTTGTTTTGTTCCAGCTCTATGCGTACTTCCCGAAAACCTGCCTTTTTCAGCATGTCTTCCAGTTCTTCCGGCGTATTATTATGCATTTGGAGCGTTTTGACGATGTACTTATCCTCTTCGCTCTGCCCTTCGTGGTTATACATCTCAGCAATGACCGCAAAAACGGCGCCGTTTTTCATAACACGCCGAACCTCTCTGAAGTCATGGGAAAGGTCGGGCCAGAAATAATAACTCTCTACAGAAGTTACGATGTCGAACATACCGTCCGGAAACGGAAGAGCGGAAACGCTCCCATGGACGATCTCCATCTTTCCCATTTCAACATCTTCCCGGTTCTCCTGTTTGGCCATTTCAACAGAGGTCTCGGAATAGTCGAGCCCATACAGCCTGCCGTCTTTTGCCTTCTTCGAAAGTCTTCCCAGCGCTTTGCCGCCGCCGCAGCCGATATCGAGTACGACTGCCTGCTTGGCTATCTCGATCTGCGAAATCCCCCATGCGGTCAGCTCGGCATGGCTCTCGTTCATGCGCAAAATCGTTTCTTCCCCCAAAGCGCCTTCCGGTTTTTTGCAGTTTTGCAATATTTCATCGGGTGTCTTCATTTCTTATTCGCTTTCATTCGTAGTTGATGGTCCAGTATCCTCTTTCTGATGCGCAGGCTTTCAGGAGTCACCTCCAAAAGCTCGTCATCTCCCAAAAATTCGAGCATTTCTTCAAGGCTCATATTTTTAGGCGGAATCAGCCGCAGCGCATCGTCGCTTCCCGACGCGCGTACATTGGAGGCATGCTTTTTCTTGCAGACATTGACCACAAGGTCCTCATTTTTCGGTGATGACCCTACCACCATGCCCATATAAACAGGAGTGCCCGCTCCAATGAACAAAGTTCCGCGCTCCTGTGCGTTATACAAGCCATACGTTACCGCATCGCCCGTCTCAAAGGCGATCAGCGAACCTACGGAACGTTTTTCGATATCGCCCTTATACGGTTCATAGCCGTCAAAAACCGTATTCAGTATCCCTTCTCCGCGTGTATCCGTCAAAAATTCTCCGCGGTACCCAAATAAGCCCCGGGCAGGAATTTTAAACTCGATGCGCATACGCTCTCCCTGCGGTGTCATGTGGACCATTTCCGATTTGCGCGATCCGAGCTTTTCGATCACGCTGCCAACGCTTTCCGCCGGTACGTCTACAAGCAGCCGTTCGATCGGTTCGCACATGTGCCCGTCTATGGTCTTATAAAGCACTTTTGGTGCTCCTACCATAAATTCATATCCTTCGCGGCGCATCGTTTCGATCAGGATCGAAAGATGCATTTCCCCGCGTCCGAGCACCCGAAAGGTTTCCGGACTTTCCGTCTCGTGCACACCAAGCGAAACATCCTTGCGCAGCTCTGCCATCAAGCGGTCGCGCAAATGCCGGGACGTCACATATTTTCCCTCGCGTCCTGCAAACGGGCCATTGTTTACGGAAAACGTCATTTCCACTGTCGGTTCAGATATTTTGACGAACGGGATCGGTTCGAATTCATATGGTGCACATACGGTATTGCCGATATTTACGTTTTCGAGACCGGAAAACGCTACGATATCTCCCGCTTTCGCTTCTTCCACCGCCACACGCTTCAGACCGTCATATTGATAAATCGCCGTAACGCGTCCATTGGTGCACAGGTCTTCCACATGATAGTCGCACAGAGATACCTCCTGCCCCGTTTTGATCGTTCCCCGTTCTATCCTGCCGACGGCGATCCTGCCTACATAATCGTTATAATCGATTGAAGATACCAGCATTTGCAACGGGCCGTCCGGGTCTCCCTCCGGTGCCGGGATATAATCCAATATGGTATCAAACAGCGGCTTTAAGTCTGTTCCCTTCCGGTTCGGGTCCATTGTTGCCGTGCCTTCACGTCCGGAACAATAGATGATAGGGCTGTCAAGCTGTTCATCTGTCGCATCGAGCTCGAGAAGCAACTCAAGCACTTCATCCCCCACCTCATTAAGGCGTGCATCCGGCCTATCCATTTTATTGACTACAATAATAACGCGATGATTGAGCTCAAGCGCCTTTTGCAGCACAAAGCGCGTCTGCGGCATCGGGCCTTCAAACGAATCCACAAGCAGCAGCACACCATTCACCATTTTCAAGACGCGCTCCACTTCTCCGCCGAAATCTGCATGTCCGGGCGTATCTACGATATTGATCTTGACACCGTTGTAGTAAGTAGCTGTATTCTTTGCTAAAATCGTAATGCCGCGTTCCCGCTCCAAATCTCCCGAATCCATCACACGTTCGGCTACCACCTGATTTTCCCGGAAAGAACCGCCCTGCTTCAGCATTTCGTCCACCAAAGTCGTCTTCCCGTGGTCTACATGCGCTATGATAGCTATATTTCTTAAATCTTCTCTTAACACGTTCATTCTCCCTTTCTTCAAAACAATTTATTATATATCAAAAAACGCTTGTATGCAAGGGATACAGCCGGTATATCTATATGTTATAATGTAGAAAAAAGAAATGGGAGGCGTATAATGGAGCTCTTATCTCCTGCCGGCGGCTGGGACAGTCTGAAAGCGGCGGTTGAGAACGGCGCGGACGCCGTATATATCGGCGCTAAGAATTTTAGCGCGCGGAACTTAGCAGACAATTTCGAAGATATCGCAAAAGCAGTTTCGTTTGCGCACCGTGCCGGTGTAAAGCTTTATCTCGCCCTCAACACGCTTGTACGCGACAGGGAGATCCCCGCATGGCTGGATACCGCCAAAGCAGCCGCAGAAGCCGGTGCAGACGCCTTCATCGTTCAGGACCTCGGCTGCGCGATGCTTCTGAAAGAGCTTTGTCCTTCCGTCCGTCTGCATGCAAGCACACAGATGACCGCGCATAGCACCGCCGGGGTACGCGCCCTGAAAGAACTTGGTTTTGAACGCGTTGTACTCGCGCGCGAGCTTTCCTTCTCTGAGATCTGCCGGATACAGGAAAATGTCGATATCGATCTCGAGGTATTCGTTCACGGGGCCCTTTGCGTATGCTATTCAGGGCAGTGCCTGATGAGCAGCCTGATCGGCGGCAGAAGCGCTAACCGCGGCCTTTGCGCTCAACCATGCCGCCTCGATTATTCCGCAAACGGAAAAAAGGGGCGCCTGCTTTCTCCCCGCGATCTATGCCTGATCGATCATATTCTCCAACTGGACGAGGCCGGTATCGCCAGCGCTAAAATCGAGGGCCGAATGAAGCCGGCGCAATATGTTGGTACCGTTACCCGCATTTATCGAAAAGCGCTCGACGGTAAGCCAATCACGAAAGAGGATAAAGCCGAGCTTCTGCGCGTATTCAGCAGACGCGGTTTCACAGACCGTCCTTTTTCGGCCGAAATCCCCGATATTCTTCCACGGAGCCATTCCGCCTTGAAAGCACACCCGTCCGGGGCCGCAAGTATTGGTGCGGGTTTCAGTGAATACGCGCCTCTTAAAAAAGGTAAACCCAAAAAGCCGCGCAAGCTTGCGGCGCAGGTCTTAACGGAAGCACAGGCCCGTGCCGTTCTTCCATTGGTTGACATTCTTTATGTTCCCTGCCATGCGGGCTGGACTGGAGCGCTTGCCAAGAATAAAGCGCAGATCGTCGGCGTCCGTTCCCTTGTTTCGCATGACGGTGAGCACAGCGCCTGCGCTTCCGGGTTTGAGACGGAGCTGGTTTCCACTTTGGGCGCTTCGGATGCACCTCATAGAATATCCGACGCTTCTCTGCATGCCGCAAACAGCCAGACCTTAAAAGCGCTGCGTATGCTCGGCTGTGAAAGGGCAACGGTCAGTGTCGAGCTGAACGCGGCGCAGATATCTGATTTATCAGATGTCCTCCCCACTGAAGTGATTGCTTATGGAAGGCTTACCCTAATGACGACAAACCGCTGTCCGCTGCGCTGCGGCGATCCAAAGCACTGTGCCGCGCGAGCCGGTAAAGCGGTACTGACCGACCGTATGGGCAAAAAATTCCCCATCTTATATCTCGGGCCCGGCTGCCGCATCGCTCTTCTGAATTCCGCTCCCATCTATATGGCAGATAAATTGCCCCTGATCAGCGCCAATGTTCTGCGGCTCGTTTTTACGACGGAGACTCCCAAGCAGTGCGCTCGTCTCGTTCAGGAATATCGGGATGCCATGCACGGCAAAGCCCCCCGCGCGCTTCCGCGTGAATTCACACGCGGTCATTTTACACGGGGAGTAAAGTAAGCGAGTTTTTTCCTTGCTGTAAAACAGAAGCAGCCCCTGTTCTGTATGAGGCTGCTTCAGTTGTTATTTTTCTATCCCGCAGCGTCAGCAGATCATTCCCACTCGTTATTTTTCCACCGCTCAAATTTCGCACTTATCAGCGGCTCTACCTTGTCATAATTTTCCCATGTATCGTCATGAAGATAGACTGCAAACTCGGAATCCGTGTCTTCGCCGGATAAGGCTTTCGCAAAATCATCAATATAGGAAGAAACATAATATTCGCCGGTAAACTCCAGCGCTTCATCTGTCATAAATTCTTCCGGCAGCGTTTCATCCAAGTACTCCATCAAAAAATCCCGCCCTGTCATCTCACGGCTTTTAACGCGGTCCAAAGCATTGGAGAATTCTTCTTTCCAGTCCTCCTGTACATGATCATTTAAAATCAGCCACGCTAAATACATTCCAATATGCGTTCCTGCATTCTCGTAAGGAATACTGTCCGGGAATGTTACGGCGTGCCAATCCATTTTATCTACAGCCATTCAAATCATCCTTTCCATATCATGTGTCTGCGGACACGAGCGTATGCTGATCAGCAGGTAACTGCCAGCGTACTTCCCGTACGGTTTTTACACACTTCTATCGTTGTTTCTATGTTCTCCTGCAGCATCTGCACATGGGATATGATGCCAATAAGCTTCGAGCCTCCTCTTACACTGGCTAATACGTCAAGCGCATTTTCGATGGATGCGGGGTCAAGAGAACCAAAGCCCTCGTCGATAAAAAGAGCATCGATGTGTATTCCGCCGCTTTGCGCCTGTACGACCGCCGAAAGCCCGAGTGACAGGGCCAGTGCAACCAAGAACTTTTCGCCGCCGGATAAGCTTTTAACATTCCGCTTTTCGCCGGAATATGCATCGAACACCTCCAAATCGAGCCCTGCCTTTCTTGTCCGTCCGCTGCTTTCTATAGAGCGGCAAAGCTGATACCGCCCATCGTGGACCTTTTGGAGGAGCCTGTTCGCTTCCTGCGTGATTGCGCTGAGCATAACGCCTAAAACATACCGCTGTAACCCCACGCCGTTAGAGCCCCGCAAAATTCTGGAAAACTGGTCGAGCTCCACATATTTTTCTGTTATCTTCTTTAACTCCCCAGCCTTTTTCTTTATGATACCCTCTGCTTTGAGAAGCAGATCCTCCTCCGCTTTTATTTTTGCAAATTCCGCGTCCGCTTTCTGTTTCTCCCGGGCTTTTTGCTCCCATTCCTTTTGCATCTGCTCAATATCAAGACGTTCGACGCCATGTAACCGTTCTGCCAGCGTCCGCTCATTTTCTTCCGTTATTTTCCGATCGATAGCATAGCTCTGTATCCTCTCTTTTTGCTCTTTCAGCCGCTCGTCCGGCAAACAGGCCGCTCGGAATTCTTCGTCTGTCTCAAAGCCCTGCGTTCGGCAGGCTGTCCGAAAATTTTCCATAGCACTTTCAAATGCCGCATGCGCCTGTTCCGCTTCCTCCCGGAATATCTTCCGGGAATTGACAGCTGTATTCCGTCCTGTTTTGAATTCCTCCGCCCTTTCCAGCCATTTCTTCGGGTCTCCGCCACCCTTTTTGCTTTTTTCCCCTTTTTGTGATTCCGCACCCAGTTTCCGGAGTCCATTTTTACAGCTCTCTTCCTGACGCTCAAGAACAAACAACCGCTTTTCCTGTTCGGCGATCTCCTTTCTGATTTTCCGTAAATCCTGCTCTGCCGCTTTGACCTCCTCCTGACCAACAATACGGCCCGCGCGTACAGCTGGATGTGGATGATGGATGCTCCCACATACCGGACATTTCTTTCCTTCCTCCAAGGCTTCTGCCAGCATCCCCGCCGTATTTTCGATATAGCCTGAAAAAAGCTCCTGATATTGCCTTTCCTTCTGCCCTAACAAGACCTCGCTGCGTATTTTTTTCTCATTTTCCTCTTTTCGTTCCTCTTGCAATTCATACAGAACTCCGTAAAGCGCTTCTATGCATTCTTCTATTTTTCCGCTAAAGTCTTCTATCGTTTTTTCAGCTTCCTGCGCTTTCCGATCACATTCCTGCCACCGTTTTTGCAGCGCGACCGTTTCTTTGCGCAACGGCAGAAGCTGCGCCGCCGCTTCCGCAAGTCTGCAGCTTTCCTCTAAACGTCTGATCTCCTTTTCCTGCGCCCGTATAACGGCTGCCTTCTCCTGAGCCTGCTTCCATTCCTGAAACATACTTTCTACTGTCTGTGCACCGGTTACAGCTTTTTCAGCTGCCGCAGCCTGTTTTTCTGCCTCCTCGCAGCGTTTTTTCAACTCTACCAGCAATTCTCTTTTTTCCCGGGCGCAGCTCTCCAGCTCCTCCTGCGTTTCGCAATCATATTGATGCAAAACAGATTCGATTCCCTGCTCTGCAGTATCCTTTTCCCGTCTGCATTCCAGCGCCTGCCCGCAAAGCCAGTCTGTGACCCGCTGCCATTTTTCCGCTTTGAACAGAGTCACTAATATTTTTTCCTTTTCGGCCGAATCTGCGACCAGAAGCTGCTCAAACCTTCCCTGCGGCAGGAGGATCACCTGCCTGAATTGATCGTAAGTAAGCCCTAACAATTCTTCTGCTTTTTGGCGTATATTCTTGATCCCCGGATTTTCAAAAAACGGTTCATATTCCCCGCTTTCATTCAAGAAAAAAGCATTTTGGGATACCTGCAGCTCTTTTTCGCCGTTTTTTTTGATGCGGGTGCGTACCGTACGAAGAAAACGGTATTTCTTCCCGTTGATCCGAAAGATGAAATCCACCTTTGTATCCTGCTCATCTGCCGCAAAATCGCTTCGCATAGCTGTGATATCTCCCCGCAGACCGCCGCTGCTTTCCCCAAACAAAGCATAGGCCATCGCATCGAGCACCGTCGTCTTCCCGGAACCGGTTTTACCGTGGATCAAAAACAGCCCCGCGCGTTCAAGCGGACAAAAATCGATTTCCTGCCGCTCCACATAAGGGCCGAATGCCTCAAACACAAGCCGCTCCGGCATCATTGCATATCACCGTCCTCTTCCTGCGCGGAAAGCGCTCTCCGAAACCATTCAAGCTGGCGTTCGTTCGGTTCCTCGCCTGTATGTTCCCTGTAAAACATTTTCATGATATCCTCCGGCTGCAGACTTTCTGCTTTTTCTATAGAAAGAGACGATTCCATATTTTTTAACTGTTTTCCCGAAAGAGAAAGCAGATTAGGATAGAAGCTGCGAAATAGGTTCAGAATTTCTACATGTGGATATTCATCCTTTAATTCGATTTTGATATAATCCTCCCGTTTATCATCTGTTTTGGCCCGATTGAGAAGCTCCTCGTAATTTCCGTTCAATACGCGCAGATCATGTTCCATCGCGAGCGGTATCTCTGTTCTTGAAAAATCTTCCGTATCGATAACCGTTACACTCTTTTTCGTATTTGCTTCCGCAAAGGAAAACTTGACCGGCGAACCGCTGTATCTTATATTTTCTCCAATATCCTGCGCACGGTGCAGATGTCCAAGCGCAACATAATCGAACGGCGCAAAAGCCGCCGCGCCCACCATGTTGGCTCCCCCTACCATTGCCGAGCGGTCGCTTTCGGTTGGTTCCGCCCCCGTCACAAAGCAATGCGCTGCCAATATATTGTGTTTTTTCTGATCTGTTTTTATATGGTCTATTACAGCCCTCATCGCCGCATCATATCCGTTTATCTCGCACTCCGGATAAAGATAGCGTACCTCATCGATGGAAAAATAAGGCAGGAGATAAAAAATATTTTCTCCTATCTCGATTTGCTTTATGCCATCCCGTAGTCTTCCCGCAACAAATAATCCCGCCTGCTCGAGCAAGGCATTGCAGGACGCAAGGCGTGCGGCTCCGTCATGGTTCCCTGCGCAGACCATCACCGTCTTTTTCTGCACGGCGCAAAGCTCTGTCATCGCTTCATTATAAAGTGCGATCGCATCTGCATTTGAAACGGCATGGTCAAAAATATCGCCCGCTATGATGACCGCATCTATTTTTTCTTCAACCGTGATACGGTACAGCGCTTTAAGAAACTTTTCCTGCTCGCTCAGCAGCGGCATGTTGTTCAGAGTGATCCCCAGATGCCAATCTGAAGTGTGTAGAATACGCATAAATTCCCTCCGGAAATATCATATCATATTTTATTTGCGTATCACAAAGCGGGCATCCTAAGAAAAGCTCCCGTATCCGGGAGCTTTTCTGCGATTAATATGCCAATTCAAGAATATTGCGGATATCCGCTTCATTTAGTACGGCGAACCGGCCTACCGTTCCTCCGTTATTTTCAGCACAGCGATGTGCAAGCTCGTCCAATACAGATTTATCATTGATGCCAAGATCACGCAAAGAAGTCGGCATACTGATGGATTGCAGGAAGAACATCAGCCGCTTCACGCCCTGCATCACGGTCCAATCCGGGTCGTTTCCATCGTATTCAACATCAAATACGCGCATTGCAAACTGGATAAAGCGCTTTGGCGCTTTTCTATATACATATTTGATCCATGCAGGGAAAACAACAGATAGACCCGCGCCGTGCGACACATCATATTTAGCGGAGAGCTCATGCTCAATATTATGTGACCCCCAATCTTCCTCACGCCCCATTCCAAGCGTTCCGTCGTGCGCGATCTTGCAGGCCCACATGATCTCGGCCCTCGCGTCATAGTTTTCAGGGTCTGTTACGGCTTGTTTTGCGTTCCGTACCAAAGAGCGTATGACTCCCTCGCACATCCTGTCTACCACGTCTGTATGCTCTGTTTTTGTAAAATAACGCTCCATAACATGCGCGATCGCATCTGCGATCCCCGCCGCTGTGTGATAGGCAGGTACGGTATAAGTCAGTTCCGGATTCAAAATAGAAAAAACAGGACGACACCGCTCGTCTCCATAGGCAAGCTTAGCCATCGTTTTTTCATTTGTAATGACCATACCGTCCGAAGATTCACTACCCGCCCCCGGTATCGTCAGTATGGTTCCGATCGGAAGCAATGCCTGTGCGGTTTTCTTTCCAAGAAAATAATCCCAAACATCATCGCTGTTCGGCGTGCCGCAGGCGATCGCTTTCGCTGAATCGATCACGCTTCCGCCGCCTACAGCCAGTATGAAACCAATCCCTTTTGCACGGCAGAGATTGATGCCCTCATATACCAGTTCAAGACGAGGATTAGGCTTTACCCCGCCCAGTTCAAATACCGTGATGCCTGCAGCCCGCAGAGATGCACGCACCCTATCTAAAAGGCCCGATCTCTCTGCGCTTCCGCCGCCGTAGTGCAGGAGCATTTTGTCACAATACTTTGCCGCTTCCTGTCCGCAAAGCAGCTCTGTTCCTTTGCCGAATATCACTTTTGTCGGATTATAAAAAATATCATTATCCATTCAGGCGTTCCTCCTGTTTACGGCTGTTGTGCCGGTTTGTTTAAATTTATTCTATTATGATATACACCCGATGTCAATTGAATAAACGTTGCTTCCAAAAGCTTTTGTGCCGGCAAATTTGAAACACACACTCCTATTTTCAGGCAGCGGTCCATTTTCTTATTTATTGATAAGAAGCAGACCAACTACGCACACGCCGATCCCCACAAGCTGCCGAGGCGATACCGATTCTTTATAGGCCAGTAAGCCTACAATGAGCAAAACGCAGGCAAGGCTGATATTCGCGACCAAAGAACCCGCGCTTACCTTCCATCCTGCCCGGTAAAGACTGATATAACCAAATTCCAGCGCTACGACTGAGATCCCCAGTACGAAAGAGGTCCAGTTTATATGAGACAGCTCGGCAATCAAATTTTTTTGGCTGGATGTAATATAAAACATAAAAATAGAAAGCACAAAGCAGGTAAAATAAGTCACCGTAAGCGATGCAAAGGCGTTTATTTTTCCCGGCATCGATTTTGTGCTGATATTATAGAATGTATTTGCTCCTACAACAAGCAAAATCGGCCAAAGCATATTCCACATAGAATCTCCTCCCTCCAGAACAAAAAACCGCAAACAAAAAACCTTTTGTCTGCGGTAGGTGTTCACCCGAATGAAACCGTAATCATAAATTTTATTTTGATTGTATCACGCAGGGCCATGGCTGTCAAATCAATAGGGCTGAACAAAAATTTTTGCTCCTCTGATTCTATCGATATCGGCTGCCGCCCGTAATATAAAAAGCCGTCCTGCCCCTTAGGCATCGGACAGCTTTTTCACATTGCGGTCAAGGACGTTCAAAATCTTCGATCGATTTTGAAATATTATGCGGTATCGGGTCCCAGCCGATTTTCTTGAATAACGCTGCGATCGAGATCGGGATATAGGTCAGAATGAAAAACGGAAAAGAAAATGTATACAATACTTTTTTGACCGGACTAGTATCATGTATCTCTTTCCACTCCGTAATCGTCGTGATGAGTCCAACCAAATAGAGCATGATGTAGAAATTAAACAGAGACGTCAAAATAGCGGACGTCGTAGTCGAAAAAATCAAATGCTGCAGATAAAAGCTGGAATTCATCATACCGTTTACAAGAAAGCAGGCATTTACCAAAATACTGGCAAGGGAAACAAAAATCGCCGGCGCGATCGTAATAAACATATCATAGCATGCAAAGCGCCTATCTACTGTAAATCCTTTCACAAGACCCTTTACATACTTTCCAAGCACCTGATAGAAACCTTTGGACCACCGAAGACGCTGTGTCCACGATTGCTTCCATGTACAGGGCTGCTCATCATAAATTTTAGCATCTCCGCAATAGCCGATCGTCTCTCCATGGATAATACTATCCACAGAAAATTCAATGTCTTCCGTCAGCAGATGATGCTTCCATCCATTGTTCTTCTGTATGATATCATTATGGATCAGGAAGCCAGTCCCCGATATCGCACAGCTCGTTTTCAGCATCATGCGCGGGTTGTTGAGATATTTGGATTCGCGCAGGAACCATAAGGAATACCCTGCCGATATCCAATTCGTGCCATAATTCTTTGAATTGCGATAACAGGTGAGCACACGATAGCCTTTATCGAATAATTTGTTCATTTCGGCAACATAGTTTTCATCGAGCAGATTATCGGCATCGAATACGAAATAACCCTCAAAGGCATCCTTTCCGTAATCGCGTTTGATTGCATTAAGGGCAAAGCTTAAAGCATAACCCTTTCCGATATATTTTTTATTATAGCGCTCATAAACAGTCGCCCCTGCCTCTCGTGCAACATCGGCCGTATCATCTGTGCAGTTATCGGCGACTACAAAAATGTCGATTTTATCCTGTGGATATTTCTGTTTTTTGATACTGCTGATCAGCTGACCGATCACAGCGCTTTCATTGCGAGCCGCGATCAATACGGCGAAATGATGATTCTTCAATGCCTTTTCAGGCTTTTTCGGTTTTTTAAACAGGGCGATCACAACATAAATCGCTTGATAAGAATAAAGCGCGGTGAAAAGTATAAACATCGCCAGATTGAAGTTAGTAATGAATGATAGCAAGTTAAGACCTCCTTCGCCATGTGGTTCGCGGAACCGACTTTTTCACACAAGTCCAAATTATAGCACGGTAATGTGTCTAATTCCATACGTAAATTTTGAACATTTCATTAACTTCGGCAAGATGCCGGATTACCGCTTTAATATAACCGGAAAGCCCTGAGAATAAAACGTTAAAAATAGGATAAAGCAGGAATATATCGTTTTTCGCTTAGGAAATCATAGAAAAGCAATTGACTTTTAATGGGCTGTTTGCTATAATTTTTAATTGTCAGCCGAGGCTGGAATGTTTTAAAAACGTTGTGCCGCAAGTGCTATGCGCCTGTAGCTCAGTTGGATAGAGCAACGGCCTTCTAAGCCGTGTGTCAGGGGTTCGAATCCCTTCAGGCGCGCCAGAAAGATAATAAGGACATGGTGGGTATAGCCCAGTTGGTTAGAGCGCCAGGTTGTGGCCCTGGAGGTCGTGGGTTCGAATCCCACTACTCACCCCATTTTTCTTTTATCTTGAGCGTTGGGGTATCGCCAAGCGGTAAGGCACTGGATTTTGATTCCAGCATTCGTAGGTTCAAATCCTGCTACCCCAGCCAAAAAAAAATTTCTGCGAAAGAAAAAAGACTATACATACTTTTGCAGTTATGATATAATAGTTCACGTCTCATATAGACGACCCACTAGCTCAGGTGGTAGAGCACTTGACTTTTAATCAAGGTGTCCGGAGTTCGAGTCTCCGGTGGGTCACCAGAAAACTGCTTGAACAAAGGGTTTCAGGCAGTTTTTTTATTAGTAACATCTGAATCAAAGAATAAATTGCTCTAATCTGAAAAGACAAATATATAAAAAGATAAATTCCTATAAAATATAGGAATTTTCTTTTTCATTATCCTACAAAAAGAGCTATACGGCATATATAACCATAAGTGAAAAGCAGGAAAGAAAGACTTGAAAATCCCGCTAATCATCCCCAGCAGCGTAGCTTTTATCCTATTTATGATGGCAATATCTCGAACAACCATATAATAAATCTGATGGCAACAATCACCATTCCAGCAATTGTAAGATTCTTAAAAAATTTAATATCGTTTGATATTTCCCCTAACCTGTCATCTAAAATCATAGCTTTCAATTCTGCGTCATTAGGGTATTCCAAATAATAGTACTCCCCTGCATCTTCTTCATAGGATTCCCAAAATTCTTTTTCCATTGTCTTTCGCTTCGCGGCATCGTATTCTTGTTTGCTTATTATATACCGCGTTGCATATTTCCTTTTCAGATCATCAATATACTTTTTCATGTTTCTTCCTCACTATCAGTATTCTTCTTTAATTCTATATAAAATCAGCGCAATAGTCAACTTATATATATTTTCGTGTACTCCTATTAGGTACATATTTCTTTTAGAATGTTTGTGAGGTAAGCCATGAACCAGTTAAACGAAAGATTAAAAGAATTGCGAAAAAACCATAATCTAACACAACAACAGGTTGCGGAACGTTTAGGCATTTCAAAGTCTATGGTTAGTTCGTATGAAGTAACGCACCGTTTGCCATCTTATAAAATACTTCTAAAATTTGCGCATCTATACCATACGTCAACAGATTATCTTTTAGGCTATAGCAAAGAGCCAAGTATCAATGTAAAAGGGTTGTCAGATGATGACGTAAGAATCGTAACCGAATTGGTAGAGCGGCTGCGAAAAGATGATATATAAGGTAAAAACCGCTTGATAAGCGTTTTTTTTCTTGTTTCAATTCCGGAATGTTAATATGCGTTGCTTGTAGCAATGGTCAGTTCCTTATACAATAGCCGCAAAGACTGAAAGAAAGAAGGGATTCTTAATGTTAAATGCCAATATAAAAGCGATCAGAAAATCAAAGGGACTCTCACAGGAAGAGCTTGCCGTCAAGCTGAATGTGGTGCGGCAAACGATCTCTAAATGGGAGCAGGGATTGTCAGTCCCGGATTCCGATATGCTGATTTCCATAGCAGAAGCGCTTGAAACCCCCGTAAGCATTTTGCTTGGAGAAACTGTTGTTGAGTCGGGAAGCGATGATTTAAAAACGCTTTCCGAAAAACTGGAGATCATAAACCTGCAGCTTGCGCAACGAAAGGCTGCGAGGCGGAAGATGTTTCATTGGTTGCTTATCTCGTTGTGCGCGTTCACAGCAACGGTCTCGGTAGTTTTGATCATATTAAATAGTCCTTACCTGAACTGGGATTACAGCGACCCCGAAACCGCCGTTGCCGGAGCGGCTTTTCACGCATTTGAATGGTTATTTGTCAGATTCGCACCGGCTATCCTTATCGGCGCGGTCATCGGGAGCGTCTTGACGCGTAAAAAAGCATAAGACTCCTCCGCTTTTGGAATGCAGCTTAAATCGCAGAGCCCCGTTTTTTCAAATTTATATACGATTTGAATCGTAAATGTATGAAAGCGGTGTTATCCCCGTTCGAGGTCGATTCGAAATTCGTTGAGGTCTCCTCTGTATTTTGCGATAGAATATTCTACCGGCATTCCATTTTTTGTGTAAGACGTTGTATACACTACATAGATTGGAGAACCTTCCGGTATTCCAAGAAGCTTCGAAAGCTCTTCATCTGAAAGAGCTACTTGAAGCCTGCGGGATACCCGGTGTACGACTATCCCAAATTCTTCCTCCAATGTTTTGTACAAAGAATTCTTTCCCCAATCGACCGCAAGCAGCCCCTTAAACTGTTTTGCCGGAAGGTGGGTCCTCGTATATACCATAGGCTCGTTGTTCGCATATCGTACACGATTGATATATACGCAGGAGGAACGGCCGTCCAGTCCTAATTTCTCCAAGATATCCCTATCATGCGTAAGCCCGGAATCCACTACGATCGTAGACGGCTGCAGCCCTTTTTTCAGCATTTCGTCGTTATAGCTTTCTATAACCTGAAAAAAACGCCCCTCTATTTTAGGCTTAGCAATAAACGTTCCCTTTGCCTTCTGCCGTTTCAGACGCCCTTCCGTTACGAGTTCGCTGAATGCCTGCCGAATCGTTGCCCGGCTGATGTTCAATATACTGCAAAGCTCTTCTTCTGTCGGAACGGCATCTCCCTCTTTTAGCTTTCCGTTCTCTATATTCGTGATCATAAACTGCTTCAATTGGTAATACAATGGAACAGGAATATCCCTGTCCAATTTTAACTGATAATATACCGGGTTCATTCCATCGGTCCTTTCAGATGTCGTCGTGGGTTGAATTATCTTATATATTATACAATATTTCAAACATACGGGCAACAGGCCCCTGCGGGCCTGCTTTTCATATTGCGTCTGCAGTTTTTAATTTTGGTATGACCCCCACTTTTCCAATGAGCAGAGTCGCATAATGAAGCAGCCCGTCATTTGATGCGCCTGCACTTCCGGGGTTTACAAGCCATACGCCCTCCTCGAATTCGCAGTACGGCGTATGCGTATGTCCAAACAGCGCCGCCTTCACTTCCCGCTCACATGCATGATAGAAAAGCCTGTCATAAGAATATTTGACTTTATAAAGATGTCCATGGGTAAGCAGTAGTTTATTTCCCATCAGCGTGATCTCATCTTCGGTATTGCCCGCATCTCCAAAATCACAGTTTCCTTTTACGCATATCACCTTTGCCCGGGTTTTTCGGTCGATATAGCGCGCATCTGCAATATAATCCCCCAAATGGAAAATATAGTCTGCATCCGTATTTTGCTGTAATATCCGGTCGACCGCGCCTTTATTTCCATGCGTATCGCTTAAGACAAGCGCATGTATATACTGTTCCACTCAGTTCTCCTGTATTCTTTTCTGCAAGCTTGCAAGCGCTTTTGCACGATGACTTATTTTATTTTTGATCTCCGGCGCGATCTCCGCAAAGGTTTTCCCATATTCTTTCACGAAAAACAGCGGATCGTATCCAAAGCCGTTTTCTCCGCGGGGTTCATCGATGATCTCACCCTCGGCCCGTTCCTCTACATATATTTTTTCCTCTCCGCTGTTCGCAAGAACAAGGGCGCAAACGAACCACGCCCGTCTGTTCTCCTTATCCTTTACCATCGCAAGAAGCTTTTCATTATTCTTTTTATCATTTGCGCCTTCTCCCGAAAAACGGGCTGAGTAAATCCCCGGCGCCATATCGAGCGCTTCTACACACAGGCCGGAATCGTCGGCTAACACATCTCCCTCCACTATTTTGCTGATCTCAACCGCTTTTTTCCGCGCATTTGCGTGAAAGCTGTCTCCGTCCTCTTCAACCTCAGCATGGATCCCTGCGTCTTTTAAGGATTGTATCTCATCATAAAAATCTCCAAGGATCGCCTTGATCTCGCGAACCTTTCCCTGATTATTCGTCGCAATAATAAGCCTTTTCATATCGTGATCCCCTCTTCTTTCAAAATTTCTTTCTGACGCTCTATGATTTGATATATCCCTTTTTTGCACAGGGCCATCAGCGCCATAAATTCGTCTTCCGTAACAGTACGTTTTTCCCCGCAGATCTGTATTTCCCCGATATTTCCGTCGTCTGCTGCTACCATATTCATATCTGCCTGCGCGCTGCTGTCCTCCGTATAACAGAGGTCGAGCATAGGAACGTCTCCCACGATTCCAGCGGAAACAGCTGCGATATGTTTTTTGACCGGCATTTTCTGTAATGTTCCCGCTTTCCGCGCATGCGCAAGGCACAGGGCGGCCGCTAAAAATGCGCCGCTGATGGAAGCAGTCCGTGTCCCTCCATCCGCATTCAAAACGTCACAATCGATATAGACCGTATACTCCCCCATGTCTGCAAAATCGCATACGCTGCGGAGCGAACGGCCTATCAGCCGCTGTATCTCGACTCCCCTGCCGTCCTGCCGCATACCGTCGCGTTTTTTGCGGTGCGGCGTTGAAGCGGGCAGCATGGAATATTCCGCTGTAAGCCAACCGCTGCCTGTGCCTGCAAGGAACGGCGGTACTCCCTCTTCCAGCATAGCCGTACATAATACCTTCGTATTCCCCGTACTGATCAATACGCTTCCGTGTGCATTTTTCAAAACATTAACTTCAATATCCAGTTTTCGCAGCTCGTCGAGTTTTCTGCCATTATTTCGCATTGTTTTCTCCTGTTTCTTATTTGCTTCATTTTAACACAATTCCTGTGTTCATACAATTGGATGTGGTATAATAAAACGAACGGAGGCGTATTATGACATTAGATGGATTGACTTTACATATATGTGTTTCCGAGCTGCGCAAACGCTGCTCAGATGCTAAAATACAAAAGATTTTGATGCCCGGCCGTGAGGAGATCGTCCTGCAGCTTTATTCAGCGGCCGAGGGAACTCTGCGCCTTGCCTTGAATGCCAACGCCGGCGATTGCTCCCTTTATCTCACACAGCAGGTAAAGGAAAATCCAAAGGTCCCTCCTGTATTCTGCATGTTTTTGAGAAAGTATCTTACAGGCGCGCGCATTGCAGATATCAGCCAACGCGGCCTTGACCGGATCGTCATTTTTACACTGGAAACCAAAGACGAGCTCCTGCACCCCATTACGCTAAAACTTATTATTGAGATCATGGGGAAATATTCCAACATTATCCTGACAGACGAAAACGATCGAATTTTGGACAGTATACGCCGCGTATCCATCGATATGAGCAGCAAGCGGCAAATCCTCCCGGGGGTACATTATGAGGATCCCCCGCAGACAAAGTTCGACCCCCTCGCGCTCTCTCTGACGACGTTGTCCGAAGCGCTCAGAACACGGCAGGAAACTAAGATCGTTCATCACATGGTTTCTGTATTTGACGGTATGTCTCTGCAGACTGCGGAAGAAATTCTGTACAGATCCAAAATAGAAGCGTCGCTCACCTCCGAGCTGACGCCGCGCCTTGCAGACCGTCTTGCAGAGCATATCCATTGCTTTTTTACAGAGGCGGCAGAGCATCCGGAGCCTTGCGTACAATTCAACGCTGACAAAATGCCCGTCTTTTTTTCCTGCATTCCTTATGAGATCTATCCTGCCGAAACGCGCAGAAAATTTATATCTGTCAACGAAATGCTGGATTTTTATTATGGCCGACGTTTAGAGCTTGCGCGGATACGGCAGCAGCGCGAATCCCTCTATAAGTCGATACACAAAATTTATACCAAACTGCAAAAGCTTTCCGGAATCTACGAAGCGACCCTGCGCGACGCTGCCAAGGAATCCAAACTGCAAAAGCGTGCCGATCTCATTACAGCGAACATCTATCGTCTCAAAAAGGGTATGAAAGAGTTTGAAGCCGTTGACTATGAAACCGGAAACACCGTGACGATTCCTCTCGACGTGTCGCGCACACCGCAGGAAACGGCGCAAAAGCTATATAAAAAAATCGGAAAACTGAAAACCGCCGCCGCTATCAGCAGTCAGAAATTAGAGGACGCGCGGGAAGAGCTCGAATTCTTAGAGGGGGCTCTTCATTTTACGGAGAATGCGGAAACGTCTGAGGATATCGCCGACATTCGGCATACTTTGATTCGCGCGGGTTATTTCGCCGCTCCCCCCAAGGGCAAAAAGGCGCAGGAAACACAGTCGCTTCCCCTGCGGTTCCGTTCTCCGTCGGGATACGAAATATTCGTTGGAAAAAATGATCGGCAAAACGATTGGCTCACCATGCGGATGGCTACACGCGAGGATATTTGGTTCCATGCACAAAAAATCCCCGGCTCTCACGTACTGCTTGTAACAAACGGCACCCCGCTCGAGCAACTCGACGATGCGACCGTTGTGATGGCCGCCGAGCTTGCCGCAGCGCACTCCCGCGCTCGCCAGTCCGGCAAAACGCCTGTCGATTATACACAGCGTAAAAACCTCAAAAAGCCTCCGGCTGCACGACCGGGCAAAGTGATTTATGACGATTATTTTACCGTCTATATAGATGCGGAAAAGGGGAAAACATATTTGCCCTCGGAGGATAGCTGATGGATATCCGCAGTGAGATCTATGACATATTTACAAGCGGGATAGATCGAAATGAAAACCGGAATATTCTGATTCCGGATAAATATATCGTCAAGCGCGGCCATTCCCCAAATGGATGGTATTCCCTTTCCAACAAAGACCGTATCCGCGTTCAGCTTTCTCCTGTTGTAAATACGTGGGATTATGTTCAGTTGAATGAGCTGATGTTTCTTTGGTATGACGGAGATATTTTAAGGAAAATAATCGCTTATGCCGATTATCCGGACGGAAGCACGCGCGCCTATTTTGAGGGGGATCTCCATATCACATCTATCATACGCCGCAGGATACCTCCTACCGTTCTCACGCGTAAATATTGCAGTATATGCGCAGATAATATTCTGGGGCGGGAAATTCGCAGTTTTTATGTAAATCTCGGAGAAAAAGGTGCAGGGAAAGGCTTTTATGATGCCCGCCTGTATGACAAGCGTCTTTTATATCATGGCTCTCTTCCTGCGCACATCGACGGCATCTGGCCGTTCAATCAATGGTTCCAGCGCAGCCTGCGCTTTCACGCTCCCAAATATTCCGAACTTCCCTCTTCTTTAGAGTGAATAGCTGTAAAAAAACAGCCGTGAGTCTCCACGGCTGTTTTCTGTTTTTGTTACTTTACCGGCAGTGTCCGGCTGCCCGGTTTTACGAGCGGCATCCCCGTCTTGCAGATCGGGCACTCATCTGCTTCATAGGATCTTACTTCCATGGAGAGCACCGCCCGGAACGGCACACCGAAATCCACCTTCCCGGCGCTTCTGTCCACTACGCTCCCTACGCCAACGACCTCTGCTCCCATTTCTGTAAGAAGCGCGATAACCTCCTTAACGGAGCCTCCCGTCGTTACAACATCTTCCGTGACCAATACCCGCGTACCTTTTTCTACAGAAAATCCGCGGCGCAGGGTCATTTTTCCATTTTCCCGCTCTGCGAAAATATTTTTTACGCCAAGCTGCCGAGCCATTTCGTAGGCCATGATGATCCCGCCGATTGCCGGGCCAACTACAAGGTCTATCTTCATATCAGAAAACTGCTCTGCCAGCTGCGCGCAAATCTTTTCCGATACGTCCGGATATTGGAATAATTTTGCACATTGCATATATTTATCGGAATGTCTTCCCGACGTAAGCAGAAAATGTCCCTCCAGCATTACTTCCTTTTCTTTAAAAATCGCTATAATCTCTTCTCTCGTCATTGTATCTCCCTCTCTATTCTATACTCAGCGAACCGGTCAGTTCCCGGACAGCCTGAAGTCCTTCTTCCTGCGCGAAGCGCTCCAGTTCTCCTGCAATATTTTCTGCCGCAGCCGGATCACGCATCGTTGCTGTTCCCACCATAACTGCGTCTGCTCCGGCGATCATGAATTCTGCGGCATCCTCTCCTGTCATGATTCCTCCCATACCGATGATCGGAAGGCCAAGCTTTGCCTGATAGACTTCCCATACCATACGCAGAGCGACCGGCTTTACCGCCGGCCCGGATAAGCCGCCCGTTATATTTGCCAGCACAGGCCGCTTCGTATGTGCGTCTATCGCCATTCCCGTCAGAGTATTGATGAGCGACAGAGCATCTGCTCCCCCGTCCGAAGCCGCACGCGCCATTTCTGCAATATGTGCGACATTGGGCGTCAGTTTCACGATAATGGGCTTTTTTGATATCCTCTTGATTTCTGAAACTACTCCATACAATGTTTTTGCATCCGTCCCGAAGTTGACGCCGCCATGTTTTACATTCGGGCAGGACACGTTGATCTCATAAAGCTCGATCTCCGTATCGTTAAGACGTTCCGTAACATAAAGGTAATCCTCAACGCATGCTCCTGCGATATTGGCGATCCTGACCGTATCGATATTTCTGATGCGCGGCCAAATCGTCCGCAGAAATTCGTCCACTCCCGGATTTTGGAGCCCGACCGAATTCAATATCCCACTTGCGGTCTCTGCTATACGTACCGGCGGGTTTCCCTGTCGTTCCCCGCGCGTAAGCGCCTTCAGGCCAACCGCACCAATGCCGGAAAGCTCCATATACGGCGCATATTCTTCCGCAAATCCGAATGTGCCGGAGGCGGTAATGACCGGATTTTTCAATTCAACTCCGGCGATCTCAACACGCATATCAGTCATATAGGGAATCCACCTCCCGTATTGGGAATACCGGTCCTTGCAGACACACTTTTTTGTGCTTTCCGCCCACTTTGCAGACACAGGTCGCACAGCCCCCTGTACCACAGCCCATACGCTGCTCTAAAGAAACAAATGCAGGAATACCGCCTATCTTTTCCACCACCCGCGCAAGAGAGCGAAAGAACAAATGCGGTCCGCAGGCCAAAATGACGTCCGGCGCTCCGCTTTTTTCGATTTCCTCAAGCAATACGTCTGTGCAGAATCCTTTTCTGCAATAGCTCCCGTCATCCGTCGTCACATACGTTTTGGCAAACGCTTCAAAATCTTTCACCTCATATACACAGCTTTTACTGCGGTAGCCGAGAAATGCCGTATATTCCCTGTCCGGATATTTACACGTCAGGGATTTTAAAGGCGCGATCCCGATACCGCCTCCAACGAGCCATACTTTTTTCATGCTGTCTGTAAGCTGAAAACCGTTTCCGAGCGGCATAAGCACGTCTATCACATCATTCGGATGTACGTATGAAAGACGCTCGGTTCCCTTTCCGACAACATTGTAAGCAAGATGCACTTCTTTTTTTGTACTGTCAACATAGTTGATGCTGATCGGCCTGCGCAGCAAAAGCTCTCCGGCGTTTGGTATCTCTATATGCGCAAACTGTCCCGGCCGAAAAAGACGAATAACCTCTTCTGCACACGTCAGCCTCATCAGATAGGTGTTTTCAGCAATCAAGCGGTTCTCCAACACCCGCTCCGCAAACTGCTTCTTTATCATGTCCGTCTCTTCCTGTCAATCAATTCAATGAACTCATCAAATAAATAGGCTGTATCCTCCGGCCCCGGCGCTGCCTCCGGATGGAATTGGACCGTAAACATCGGATAACCGATATATTTTACGCCTTCTATCGTCTGGTCGTTCCAGTTTTTGTGCGACACAACGGCGCATGCCGGAAGCGACCTGCTCATGATCGTATAACCATGGTTCTGCGACGTGATATAGACTTTGTTTTTCTGCATATCCTTGACGGGATGATTCGCTCCCCTATGGCCATATTTCAGTTTTTCCGTATCGGCGCCCATTGCAAGCGCCACCAGCTGATGTCCGAGGCAAATCCCAAAAATAGGCATTTTCCCAATCAACTGCTTTAGGTTTTCGATGATTTCCGTATTGACCTTAGGGTCTCCCGGCCCGTTCGTCAGCATCAGGCCGTCAAAGCCGCCTGCAAGAATCTCCTCCGGCGCCGTGCGTGCCGGGAATACAGTAAGCGCGCAGCCGCGCTTTTCAAGGCTGCGCAAAATATTGCGTTTCAGTCCGAAATCCAATACGGCTACCTTGCGTTCCCCGTCACAATAACAATATTTTTCCCTGCATGTCGTTACTTCCACGGGACGTTCCACTTCAAACACTTTCATCTCCTCGATCTGATGGACGGATGGAGGAACCTGTGTAATGATGCCATGCATCGTTCCTTTATCACGAATCTTGCGCGTCAACTCGCGCGTATCGATCCCCGCCAAGCCAACGATTTGATAACGCTCCAAATATTCCTGCAGCGTTTCCTTACAGTTCCAGTTCGACGGCTCTTTACACACTTCACGCATCACAAATGCCCGCACCTGTGGCCTCGCTGATTCCGAAACGGCTTCGTCGATCCCGTAATTTCCGATCATCGGGTAGGTCATCGTTACGATCTGTCCGCAATAGGAAGGATCGGTCAGAACCTCCTGATATCCCGTCATTCCCGTATTGAAAACGACCTCGCCCATAATATCGACTTTTGCACCAAAGGATTCTCCTTTAAAGATCGTTCCATCTTCAAGTGTCAAATATGCCATTCTTTTCTGCCACCTCCGTAAGGCTTCTTTCCTTTTTCTATGCAGCCCATTTAATAAGCTATTCCATGCTTTGCGAATGTTTCTAAAATATCTCTCTGCATTGCGAGAGTCGCTTCCCTCGCCGCTTTTTCAAACGACAGGCCCGCATATTTTTCATTCTGATATGCGGTCAGGATCGCCCGGGAATTGTTGACGATCCCGCCAAACCCCTTTTTGTCAAAATTTGGTATCAGCCCTTCTGCGCTGCCGCCCTGCGCGCCATATCCCGGAATCAGGACAAAGATATGCGGATGGGTCTCGCGGATGCGTTCCGCCTGCTGCGGATAAGTCGCCCCTATGACTGCTCCAACGGAGGAATATCCATAAACGCCGATACAATCTTCCCCCCACCGGGCAACGTAGTCGGCCATGCGGTCATAGATGGTTTTCCCTTCGATCTCAATATCCTGAAGCTCTCCCGAGCTTTTATTGGATGTCTTTACCAACACGAATATCCCTTTTTCATATTTCCGGCAATCCTCTACGAAAGGTGCTATCCCATCCGTTCCAAGATATCCGTTAACAGTCGCAAAGTCAGCATCAAACACAGGGATCTCTTCCTCGCCGATCTTAGTCCTCCCCAAATAGGCGCTGGAGTAGGCCGTAGCCGTCGCGCCGATATCATTGCGCTTCACATCGGCAATTACAATAAGCCCTGCATTTTTAGCATAGCGGATCGTATCCCGAAACGCCTTCATTCCCTCGCAGCCATACATTTCGTAATAGGCGATCTGAACCTTTACCGCCGGCACGATATCTGCAACCGCATCGATCAAAGCACAATTATACTGAAATATGTTCGTCGCCGCATAGGTAAGCGCGTCCTTTTCGAATTCGCGCGATAAAAACTCCTGCGGAATATAATCAAACTTCGTATCAAGCCCTACACAGATCGGGCTCTGTTTTTCTGCAATCCGCTCAATCAGCTTGTCTATCATAGGTAAAATTCCCTTTCCTGATCGTATAACATACGCGTCCTTTTAGCTCCATTCCCAAAAACGGACTGTTTCTTGCTTTTGAAACAACGCTATCTTTATTATACACGAATTTCTCGTTCATGTCGCATATCACAATATCTGCAGCTGTATTTTTTTTGAGCTCCCCGCCGTTTCTGCCCAATATCTCATGCGGCCGTTTTGACAGCAGCCTTGCAATATCGGTGAGCCCGATGATCCCGCTTTCAAACAAATGCGTCACCGTCAGGGGAAATGCCGTTTCAAACCCGATCATGCCGAATGGCGCCTTTGCAATCCCCATCGCCTTTTCTTCTTCACTATGCGGCGCATGATCTGTGGCGATCGCATCGATCGTTCCGTCTGCGAGCCCCCGGCAGACTGCTTCTCTATCCGTTTCTTCACGAAGAGGAGGATTCACCTTCGCATTCGGATTACCATCCAGAATTTCTGCATCTGTAATGGAATAATAATGCGGACCCGTTTCACAGGTCACACGCACGCCTCTTTTTTTGGCATCACGCACAAGCTGAACGCTTCCGGCTGTCGAAACATGACAAATATGGATTGGAATGCCAACCTGCTCGGCAAAAGCAATATCGCGCGCCGTCATGTCCTCTTCTATCGCACGCGGTATTCCTGCAAGACGCGCTTTTTTGGCGTTCTGCCCATCGTGCACGATACCCTGTCCCCGGTTTTTGAGATCCTCCTCGTGCAGCATCAAAAGCGCACGGCATCCTTTCGCCTGCCGCATTGCCGCGAGAATCACCTCATCTTTCGCAACGGGCAGTCCGTCGTCTGAAAAAGCGGCTGCTCCCGCCCGAAGCAGCGCGGGGAAATCCGTCAACTCGTTTCCCCCCATACCGCGTGTTATTGCAGCAACGGGCAGTACCTCCGCATATCCGGCTTCCTCTGCCTGCCGCAAAACATAGCGTATCACTTCTGCGCAGTCTATGACCGGCTTGGTGTTGGGCATACAGCATACCGCTGTGTAGCCTCCCGCAGCCGCCGCGCGCGTACCCGATCTGATGTCTTCTTTGTAAGTGAGTCCCGGGTCCCTTAAATGACAGTGCAGATCCAAAAAACCCGGGAACGCCACCAGCCCGGTTCCATCGATCACCCGCTCCGCCGTTTGAGAAATTCCCGCCGCGATTTCCGCAATACGGTCCTTTTCAATATAGATATCTGTATTTTGCTGTATTCCGTCTGCATTTACAGCCGTAATATTCCGGATCAGTATTGACATATAGCTCCTTTATGCATAGAAGCGGGCGGGTCGCCCCGCCCGCTTTTTTCAAATATTTTTGGGAAGCACTGCGTTCAGAATAATTCCTGCAAGAGCGCTCAGGAAGATATTGGAGAGCGTAAAGGATTCTGAAAACTGGATACCGCCCGAAAGACCGAGCCCGATCACCAACATCAAGGAAACAATGATCAGGTTCCGGCTATGGCTGAAATCAAGCTTGGCTTCCGCAAGAGTACGCAGGCCAATCGTCGCGATCATACCGAACAGCAGGATCGATACGCCGCCCATGACCGCTCCCGGAATGGAGCCGAGAAACGTCGTGAATACGCCGAAAAAGCTTATGATAATTGCAAATACTGCTGCGATTCGGAGAGTCGCCGGATTATAATTTTTCGTTACAGCCAGCACGCCGGTGTTTTCGCCATAGGTGGTATTGGCCGGGCCTCCGAGGAAACCTGCAACCATTGTTGCAATTCCATCTCCCGCCAAGGTCCTGTGCAGGCCCGGATCTTCAATGAAATTTTTGCCGACCACGGCGCCGTTCGTTGTGATGTCGCCGATATGCTCCATAAAAGTCACGATCGCAATCGGCGCGATAATGCTGACTGAGGTAATAACGCCCTGCGGGTCGAGCTCATGCGTCACGAAAATATTGAATGCGGGGATTTGGAAACCCAGATTCGCCCCATCCTGAAATCCCGAGAAGTCTACCTGCCCCATCAGCGCGGCGCTGACATATCCGACTCCGATTGCGATAATGATAGGAACCAGCTTAAAAAAGCCTTTCGCAAAGATAGAAATCACGACCATAGTCACAACGACGATCAGCGCGATGACCCAACGCATCCACAGAACATCCGCCACGCCTGCCGCTGCGGGCGCTGTTACGATGTTGTCGAACGCCGTCGGCGCCAGTGTGAGGCCGATTACCATGATCATCGGTCCCGTTACGATAGGCGGGAATACGGACATTACGCGTTTTACCCCAACGAACTTAACGACAAGCGCAAGAATCAAATACAGCGCTCCGGCCGCCATGATCCCTATTGCTACATACGGAAGAGCCGCCTGATATTCCGGCGACGCGAGGTAGCCCTCCACCGACGGGTCCACGCCGCTTATTTGTGTCGCTACAAGTACGATGACACCAATAAATGCGAAGCTGGAGCCAAGAAACACCGGAACCTTTCCCTTGGTGATCAGATGAAAGATCAGCGTGCCGATCCCCGCACAGCAAATCGCTACCGCAGGATTCAGACCCGTGAGGAGCGGAACCAATACTGTCGAGCCAAACATGGCAAACAAGTGCTGGAATCCAAGGATCAGCTTTTTCCCCATGCTGCTCTGTTGGTCTAATGAGTTTTCCATACAATACCTCCCAAATGATATGATATATAAGTTCTTTTTATACTGCTTGAAGCAGTATAAAAGCATGAAAAAGCCTTATCGGTGCGATAAGGCTTATCCATCATTTTTTAGGTCGCAAATATCGACGCTTTCTTCGCCGTCAAATTCCGCAACCCTGACCGAAACCTGTTCGTGTGCCGCCGTCGGTACATTTTTTCCTACAAAATCCGCACGGATCGGAAGCTCGCGATGCCCGCGGTCTACAAGCACCGCAAATTTAATAAAACTGGGACGTCCCATGTCCATGATCGCATCCATGGCGGCACGTGCGGTACGGCCGGTATAGAGCACATCGTCAAACATTACGATCCGCTTGCCGTCTATGGCAAAACCAATATTTGACGTTCCCACGACAGGCTGCTCGGAGTCATGTGAAAGATCGTCCCGGTAAAAGGTTATGTCCAACGTTCCGATCGGAATAGTGATATGTTCAAATTCCCGAATATAGTCTGCTATACGCTCGGCGATCGTAACTCCGCGCCGGGCAATGCCGATAAAAACGAGCTCTTTTGCTCCATCCGTATTTTCGATTATCTGGTGAGCAATGCGTTTCAACGTCCGCTGCATCGTCTCTTTATCCATGATCGTGGCTTTTCTTTTTGCGTCCAATTTTTCCCTCCGACTACATACACCCAAGCGTCTGTACGTCTCCGTTCCACAAAAAAACCTCGCTGCGCCGCAGGGCACAGCAAGGCACACAAAAAGCTACTTTGATCTGTTCACCTTACGGCCTCTCAGCGGACCTGTTTAAAGGCAGGATTTTCTTTTCAATAGTATATCAAACTTTCCCTGTGGATTCAATGTGTTTTTATATTTTTTTCAGCTGCGTTAAAACCTCTGTAAAATACGCCGGTAAGGGCGCTTCGAAAACCATCTCTTCTCCGGTACGCGGGTGTATGATCTCCAGCCTCTTCGCATGGAGAAGCTGACCGGAAAGTCCAAACGGGTCCTTCTGTCTGCAATATACAGGATCTCCGACTACCGGATGTCCGATATATTTCATGTGTACGCGGATCTGATGTGTACGCCCTGTTTTGAGCCTGCATTCCACGAGCGTATAGTTTCCATATCTCTCAAGCACGCGGTAATTCGTGACTGCTTCCCGGCCGCCTGCACGTACTACGGCCATTTTCTTTCTATCCCGCACATCGCGTCCAAGCAAGGTGCTTATCGTTCCTTCCTCATCCTTTATATTTCCATAAACAAGCGCGAGATAGATGCGTTGAGCAGTTTTTTGGGCGATCTGCTCCGCCAGAGCCTTGTGCGCCCCATCATTTTTCGCAATAATAAGCAGACCGGAGGTGTCTTTATCCAGCCTATGGACGATTCCCGGGCGCAGTTGTCCATTGATACCGGACAGATCGCCTATATGATACAGAAGCGCATTGACCAGCGTACCTTCATAATTGCCCGGCGCCGGATGCGTTACCATACCCTGCGGTTTATTGATAACTGCAATATCGTGGTCCTGATAAACGATATCAAGCGGGAGATCCTGCGGAACAACAGATATCTCCTCCGCTTCCGGAACATCCAGTTCTATCGTATCACCGGCTTTCACCTTATTTCCGGCTTTTACCACCCGGCCATTCAGCAGGATGCTCTCCTGTTCGATCAATTTTTTTAAAAAAGAACGTGAAAACTGCGGATAAACTTCCGCGAGATATGCATCTAAACGCTGTTTTCCTTGCAATTCAGCCTTTTTTCTGAGCGTCGCCATTTGCCACTTCCGTTTTCTTATGCTTATCCCAGAACCAAATCACCCAAACACCAAGCAGTACCGCACCAATACATACAAAGCTATCCGCTACATTGAAGACTGCAAAGTCCACAAAGGTGAACTGCAGCATATCCGTTACATAGCCCTGTGCTACCCGGTCGATCAAGTTGCCGATCGCGCCTCCCGCAATGAACGCCATAGCAACGTTGAACAATTGGGAATTCACCTGCTTTTTATATTTAAAAAGCAGGAAAATAATAACAGCCGCCATGACGGCTGAAAGCAAAGCAAGGAGCCACGTTGCCCCACTGAACATGCTAAATGCCGCTCCGGTATTCTTCACATAGGTAAAGTCCATAAAGCCGGGAATAAAAGTAATGCTTTCTCCCAACGCCAAATTAGCCACTGTAAAATATTTTGCTATTTGATCTCCTATCACGATCGCCGCGATCAACAATGCATAAATCATAAGTAAGCACTCCATTTTTATAGTCAGACTGTATTATATCATATTCCGCGCAAAAAAAATACCGCCTGCGCTGCAAGCGGTATCCCATGCTTTAGTCATCAATGATCTCATTTACGATTTCCTGTAAATTTGCAGTGCTTTGCTTGAAATCATGCTCCGTCTCTTCTTTAGACTGTTTCAATATCTCGTTCAGATGGATCGACGTGTTCTGGGAATCATGATCGATGTCCGCCATTTGATTCGTCAGATTGCTGATCGACTGGCTGATCTCCGTAGCCTGATGCTTGAGCACCTCTTCATCGTCGAGTTTAGATTCGGCGAACGCCATCTGCTCGTCGAGAAACAAACGGAAACGCTTTTTATAATCTGCGATCTGCTTTTCATAACGCCTGATTTCCTGTTTAGCCGCTTCCATCCGCAGCTGCGTACTTTCAATCACCGTCTTTGCATTTTGATTAGCAACATCCATGATTTTCTGCGCCTGAAGCTCGGCTTTCTCAATATAGAGCGTCGCATTCCGCTGTGCAGTAATAACAGTGGCCATCAGCTTTTCTTCCACATTTTCCAGCTTATCCGCTTTTTGCTTCAGCCGTGCGACCTCCGATTTCAGTTCTTCATTTTTCGCGATCACATTTTCGTTTTCTTCAAGCAGGGACTCAAATTGTTTAATGATCTCGTCCAGAAACTCATCGACTTGTTCTTGGTCGTAACCATTGAACTTTTTAGAAAATTCCTTTTCGAGTATATTTTTCGGTGTGATATTCATCAGATTTACCTCAAATCATCCGTTTAATCCCGTTCCAGATAGCCGCCAAATCCAAAATCGTCAACCGATTCGGCTGCGTTTGTAGATACGTCGACATTATAGGGTGCAACAACAAAAATATTTCTCGCTGCTTTCCGAATATTTCCGTTCAACGCGTATACAGCGCCGCTCACAAAATCCAGAATGCGCTGGGCAACATCGGTATCCAACTCATCCAGATTGATAATAATCGGTTTCTTTTCCTTCAAATTATCGATAATGCTCTGCGTATCCTCATACGAAACAGGCTTATAGATCAGCACACGTACCTTGCTTGTATCGGGTATGCCGACCACCTTGCCGGTATCTCCTCTATGCTCTCTGCCTTTTTTCGTAAACTTCTTTTCTTCCACCGGGGCCGGCTCATAATCATCCGGCGGGAAGCTCATATCGTCGTCCATCATTTCCTGTTCCTCGAATTCATCATCATATTCTTCTTCATCTGTTGGCTCCAACCCGATGAAATTGAGCAATTTTTCTCCAATCTTAGCCATGCATCAAGCCTCCCGTTTATTGATATATCCTGTGCCCGAATATCGCAGTCCCCACACGTACCATATTCGAGCCTTCCAGAATCGCGTCCTCATAATCATTTGACATTCCCATTGAAAGATAGCGAATCTCCGGAAATTCTTTCTTCTTTTTATCATACAGAGCTCTTGCCTGCGCAAAAAGCTTCCGTAAATAGACCCTGTCGTCCGTATAAGGCGCTACCGTCATAAACCCGCTCAGGTGAATCCGCCGGCAGTCCGCAAGCTGTTCCAAAAAGGAATCTACTTCCTCCGGATACAGGCCCGATTTGCTCTCTTCCTTTGCAAAATTTACTTCCACGAGCACATCGATACTCGCATCCTTTTTTATACACTCTTTCTGCAGTTCCGATGCCAAAGCCGGACGATCAAGCGAATGTAATAACGCTACTCCATTATCAATTATATACTTAACTTTATTCGTTTGCAACTGTCCAATCAGGTTCCACTGTATATCTTCCGGCAAAATTTCTTTTTTCCGGAGAAATTCCTGTACCCGGTTTTCTCCAAAGCTCCTGAGTCCATAATCATACGCCGCTTTCACCATCTCGGCATCTACCGTTTTCGATACGGCAATCAGCGTAATATCCTCCGCGCTGCGGCCGGCTTTCTCAGCGGCACAGGCGATTTTTTCCTGCACGATAGCAATATTTTCTGAAAGTCCCATATTTTACACCTCGACCCTTTGCCCCGCCGCAAGAAGGCTGTTTGCCTCTGTCGGCGTTATGATCGCATTTCCATCCTTTATGATATTTACTGTCACCGGTACGAATGTCTTTGTATTCTCGATCACGACATTTACGCCCGTTACTCCATCTTGCTCTTTCAAAGCCTTTTCCGGCACCTTAAGCCCTGCAAACTGCGTAAATACCTTTGCATCGGCCCGGCGTACATTCAATAATTCCCCGATATCATCGGAAATCTCAATCACATAAAGATAATCTTCTTCCTTTACCGTACCGGTTACCGTTCCCTGATACTGCCGTGCGGGATAATCGTCGAAAGCGATGGAAAATTCCTGTTCATTTACCAATTCCGGTATTTCTTCCTCCGAACATACGACCAGATACCACCGGAAGCTGTTTACGAGACGATAAACAGGCTTTTCCGCATCCGCATCCTGTATTTCCTGTCCTTTCGGCGCTCCGTTGCCATTTAAGATATCCAAAATGTCCTCTGACTTGATATTCTCAATATTTGCAGCATTCAGCGCGTCTTCCGCGCCGTCAAAATAGTAACTGACTATTCCTGCCGAATCGGCCGTCAATTCCTGCACCCAGTTATCTACCCTTCCCTGTATCTCCTGCTCCTGCGCATAAAATTCCTGCAGCTGCTGGTCCGCCGAAACGTTCTCCTTGAGATACTGCTGCTTCTGTGCGAGGAGCGCCTCAAGCTCGCGTTCTGCCACAACAGTATCGCCATCCTGCGTGCCGTTTACGATACCGCGGATCTCCGCCGCTTTTTCTGCGATCGCTTTTTGAAGCCCCGTCAGCTCTTCCGACTGAAATCCGTTTTCCTGATATTGCTCTATCTTGGTTTGATAATCGATCAGATCGTTCATGACCTTTTCATTATAGCCCCATTTATACACTTGCATAACGGGTGAGCCCGCTTCTACGCGTTCCCCTTCTGAGACAAGATAGTTGGCCTTTCCATAGTTCTGCGCTGAAACGACCTGCTCGTCCCGTACAACAATAGCCGCCACTTCCGTTTCGAAAGGAATGGTGCCCGTCTCAACTTCCGCTGTCTGCATATTAAAAATAAAAAAAAGGATGACAGCCGCAACCACTGCGACCGCACCAATAAAAATGTAAAATTTAGTGTTTGCGCGTCTTCTCCGCTTCACTGCCATTTTCGGAAACCTTCTCCAAATTTTTTCCTATCACCACTATATCCAGTAGTTGTATATTATTATACCACAATTTGAAGAATTATCATAGCTTTAATGTTACATCTACAACATTTCCTGCTTCGCTGTAATGAAAACTGTCCGTCATCATGCGTACCAGAAAAACCCCTCTCCCGGTTTCGCGCATCAGAAATTCCCCCGATGATACGTTCCGTGATAAAACAGGACCTGTCTCAAAGCCGCCGCCATCATCCGCCAATACAATATGCAGGCTGTTTTCGTCATATTCTGCCCTCAGTTTCACTTCACGGGCATCTGAATATTTAAAAATATTGACAACGAGCTCACTCATCACGAGCCTGATGCGGTATATCTGTCCCGCATCGAGCTCACGTTCCTTTCTTACTCCATCTATTACCGAGCCGATCGCATCATTCATTTCACTTAGACTGAACAGTTTTTTTCTTACTAACAACGTTTCATACCCCTATTGCTTTTTTCAGAGTATTCATACCCCCTAAGAAAAAGCAACTAACAAAACAAATGTAAATAATCTCTAAATACCGTTTTCTCGTACGTTTCCGATTTTTCTGGATGCCGGAGCACAGTGTCTTCTGCTTCCCTGCACTCCTTTGAAAGCTTCTTACTTTTTGTAGACCATAGCCAACTTGTTCAGTATCTTACGCTCCATCCTCGAAATCTGCATTTGGGAAACATGAAGCATATCAGCAACCTGCTTCTGCGTTTTGTTGCCAAGATAGCGCTGTTCGATTATTTTCTTTTCCGTATCATTCAGGAGGCTCATACAGTAATTAATAAAATCATGATTCTCCACATGCTCAAAGCTTGCATCTTCCTGCCCCAAGATATTCCCAAGCGAGAAATTCTCACTGTCAGCCGCAAGTGCGCTGTCAAGCGAAAGAATATTATCCGCCTGCTGCATTTCGAGTACTTCGAGGACACGCTCCACAGAAAGCCCCATCTCGTCTGCGATTTCTTTCGGAGAAGGCTTTTTACCATTCCGCGCCATATATTCCTGCGTATAAAGCTTGATTTTTTTAAGCTGCTCCGTGTCCCGGCGCGGAAGACGCATCACGCGTGAAGAATCCCGGAAATAATTTTTGATCTCACCGATCAGCGAGGGCGTCGCATAACTGGAGAATTTGATCTCTCTTTCCGGTTCGAACCGCTCGATCGCCTTGACAAGCGCAAGACTTGCAACCTGAAATAAGTCCTCATAATCCACGCCTCTCCCGGCAAATTTTTTTGCCGCGATCTCCGCGATATATAAATACCGCTCGATCAGTATATTCCTAATTTCTACATCATGATTTTTCGTATATAGCCGAAACAGCTCGTCACTGTCTATTTTCGTATAATCCGTCACTGAAAACTCCTCGTTCTTTAAGCTGCCGGTTTTTTGCTGAATGAAACCGACTTCAGCATTCCGTTTTCTTCTTCAAAGCTTGCAGCATCGCTCAACGACTGTATCATCAGCCTGCTGATCTCCTCGCTGAATCCCGTACATTCCGCACATTCCTCGCACAGTATCTGCCTGCCCTGACCGCGCACTATGACGCGTACATCATCTTTACATTCCACGCTGATTTCAAGCTCCTCGCTTTTCTGCCGGCAAAGAAACAAGATACACGACTCTGCAACACATGTTTTCAGGTCTTCTATTTCGTCCACATCGTATGCAATATTGCATGCGATACCAGATACCGCAAGGCGGATCGCCTTTAAATACTCTCTTTTTGCCGGAAATTGCATTTTAACTGTTTCTGCCATTATTCAGCCACCTCAATTTTAAAAACATTCGTAAGGCCCGTTACATCAAAGATTTTAAACAAATAGGGCTTCAGCTGTTTGATTTCCATTGTGCCGCCGCATTCCCTGACTTTTTTCAATATGCTTACCAAAATACCAAGCCCAGTGGAATCGATATAACGGAGCGCTTCACAGTTTACCATGATATCAGTCTTATGTGCATCTATCTCCTCGTCCATTCTGCGCTTGAAGTCACCCACGCTGTTCAGATCAAGATCTCCGTCCAGATCTACTATGATTTTATTTGCCTGTTCATCGAAATTTACTCGAATATCCAAAATCGTACCTCCAAATAAGATTCATTTCTTGTTCTGTTATTGATAAACACTCTTTCTTTTCATTAAACGAAAAAAACAGGAGAAATGAATTCTCCTGTTTTTCATGCCTTTTATTGTGAGCGTTCAAACGATCCCCTGTGCCATCATTGCATTTGCTACTTTCTGGAAGCCTGCGATATTCGCTCCGGCGACGAAGTTATCCTTGAACCCATACTCTGTGCTTGCCTGCTCGCACTGCTTATAAATATTGATCATGATCTGGTGAAGTTTCTCATCCACTTCTTCAAACGTCCACGGCAGGCGCATACTGTTCTGTGTCATTTCAAGCGCCGATGTCGCAACCCCGCCTGCATTTGCAGCCTTTCCGGGTGCAAACAGAACGCCGGACGACTGGAATACTTCCGTTCCCTCGATCGTCGTAGGCATGTTGGCGCCTTCTCCAACCGCATATACGCCGTTTTTCACAAGTATCTTGGCCGATTCTTCATCCAGTTCATTTTGCGTAGCGCACGGAAGTGCGATATCACATTTTACCGTCCAGATGCCCTTGCAGCCTTCCGTATATTCTGCGCCTTTCACGATATCGGCGTATTCTTTGATGCGGCCGCGGCGTACTTCCTTGATCTCTTTTACTACGTCAAGCCGGATGCCGTTCGGATCATAAATATATCCGTTTGAATCCGACATCGCAACAACTTTGGCACCATAGGACTGCGCTTTCTCCGTCGCATAGATCGCAACGTTGCCCGAACCGGAAACAACGACCGTTGCATCCTTAAAGGATTTCCCTTTTGCTTCGATCACTTCTTTCATAAAGTATACGAGGCCGTATCCCGTAGCTTCCTTACGTGCAAGGCTGCCGCCATATTCAAGCCCTTTTCCGGTCAGTATACCGCTGTATTCGTTTCTGATCTTCTTATACATGCCGAAAAGATAGCCGATCTCCCGCGCACCGACGCCGATATCGCCTGCCGGTACGTCCGTATCAGCCCCGATATGACGGTAAAGCTCTGCCATGAAAGACTGGCAGAAACGCATCACCTCATTATCGCTCTTTCCCTTGGGGTCAAAATCGCTGCCCCCCTTGCCGCCGCCGATCGGCGTTCCTGTCAGGCTGTTTTTGAACACCTGCTCGAATCCGAGGAATTTGATGATACCAAGATTGACCGACGGATGGAAGCGAAGTCCTCCCTTATAAGGCCCGATTGCGCTATTAAACTGTACGCGCATACCGCGGTTCACATGAACAGCGCCATTGTCATCCACCCACGGAACACGGAACATAATGACACGCTCCGGCTCTACAAGGCGCTCGAGCAACGCTGCTTTCTCATATTCCGGATGCTTTGCAAATACCGGCTCCAGCGTTCCTAACACTTCTGTAACCGCCTGAATGAACTCCGGTTGTCCGCCATCTTTTTCTTTCACTTTGCTTAATACATTTTGCACGTAAGACATTTCACAAACCTCCATTGCTTTGTGTTTTCTTTAATATTACTTTGACATTATAACACTTGTAAAATTCAAAAACAAGTAGATTTCAATGGTTTTTACAGTATTTTTTGCAATTTTTTGCAATTTTTTTGTCTTTTCTTTCATATTTTGTTTCAATTTGCAACACACTTGCCTTTTCCGTATGATTTTGCTACAATAAAAATAGTTGATTCGTTATATATTGGTGGGGACCAATAAATTGCGGAGGCAGCATCGCTTATGCGGTGTTGCTTTTGTATTTTCGTAAAAAACCCCCACTGTTCCATTGTCATCCCCTTCTTATATAGTGTATAATGATGAAATCAATTCGATACGGGAGCTGTTCATGAAAGTAGAGTGGAATAAAAAATATACGACCATTACCGTTTACGCTATTATTGCTGCGGCAATCATTACAATGATCGTTTTGTTTTTCCTGAACATCCAATTCTTCGGCAGCGCGGTCGCTGCCTTTTTCACGATACTCATGCCTTTTATCGTGGGTTTCGCCATCGCTTATTTGCTTGTGCGCCCCTGCCGCTTTGTAGAAAAGCATTGGTTTCGCTTCGTGGAACGCAGGAAACCGCATCCGCGTCTGCGCCGTTCTCTTTCTATTCTTACTGTCATCCTGATCGCATTTGCACTATTTGCTCTGCTTATTTATTCCGTTATTCCCCAAGTATTCGCCAGCCTGACCATGCTCTTCAATAATATCCCCGCATATCTCGACCAGCTTCAGGAGACGGTCGTTGGCTTTTTGGATTCGTGGGGGATCTACACACCGCAGGTCGCCGATCAGATCTCAAACCTGCGCAACACCGTACTCGACGTTACCTCCTTTTTCGATAAGCTGATAGACAGCCTGCCCACTATGATAACGAGCGTGGGAACTGGTCTTTTTAATTTTTTTGTCGGCTTGATCGTCAGCATTTATGTCGTATTCGCACGCGAGAAATTCAAAAGGCAGGCCAAAAAACTTGTCTACGCCGTCTTTACGGAAAGCTTTGCCGATCGTTTTCTCGATGTTCTCCGGTATTCGAATAATGTCTTTCTCGGTTTTATCAACGGAACCCTGATCGATGCCGCTTTCGTAGGCGTTACGACCTTTATCTTCATGACCGTATGCGGCTTCCCTTATGCGCTTCTTATTGCGGTCATCATTGGTTGTACCAATATCATTCCTTTCTTCGGCCCTTTTTTAGGTGCGATCCCGAGCGCAATTATTCTGTTGATCGTTGATCCATTATATGCACTGGCGTTTGTTATCTTTATTCTGATTCTCCAACAGATAGACGGCAATATCATTATGCCGAAAATTGTTGGGCTTAACATCGGCATGTCTGCCTTTTGGGTCCTGTTCGCACTCATCCTGTTCGGCGGTCTATTCGGTTTCTGGGGCATGCTGCTCGGTGTTCCCGTCTTTACGATCATTTATTCTCTTATCAAAGCCTGCATCAACCGTTCGCTCGAAAAGAAAGGTGTCGCGGCAGAAAAATATACCACGCCTAAAGATGTGATCCAAAAAAGCCCGCATAAAAAGCGCAGGCAGAAAAAAAACGTCATTGAGTGAAAAACCAAATAAAAAACGGGCGGGAGTTTGCCCGTTTTTTTATTTGCCATAAACTTTAATTATGAAATTTTTACGCCAACGATCTCCTGCCCCCGTGTACCTACGACCAGCATATTCTCAAAAACCGCCGGAGACGCCTCAATGTTCGCTCCAAAGTTGAGCCGCGAAATCAGTTTGCCTGTGCGTCCCTCAAGCAGGTCCATATCGCCTGCCGAATTACACACAATAATATATGCGTTTCCATCTCCATCATAAATATCAACGGGCGAGCTCCAAACATATCTGCCCGTATGATAGCGCCATACCTCGCGTCCCGTTTTCTTATCCAGCGCCACGAGGATCCCCGCACGCACCTGCGGCGTACGTGCGACAGGAAAAAGGACTAAATCGGAGATATTATGCTTGCCATTGACACATGTTGCCTGTACTCCGCCCGAGATACCGGCAACCGTATTACAAAGATAGGTATGTCGCCACACATACTCTCCTGTGACCGCGTTGATCTTGAATATCGGCACGTCTCCAAGCTTCAGCCTGCGGCTTGCCGTCCAATGAAGGGAAGTCGCGATATAAATATAAGGTACATCATCTTCGACGCTGAACACCGGCGAACCATTCGTATCATCCACCACATCCTGCGCCCATACGATCTTCATCGTATCGGTATCGATGCACATCAGGTTCCCGCCATTGTCCGCAATATAGAGATAATTATTCCACATCACGCCGCTGTCTTCCATGCCCAGCCAATAGCGTTGCTCACTGGAGCGCCACGTTTTATACCGCAGCTTTAGAATATCCGACGGAGCGATGGATAGCTCGCCCGTCTCCCGGTCGAATTTCGTATTCAGCTTCATCGTATACAGGATGCCGTTCTCTCCGGGCGCGATCAGCGTATCCGTTTTTTCCGAAATCAATACCGAGCTGTCATATCCATGAAATTTACGCAGAGAAAACGGGTCGTTTGCCCCGAATTCATACAGCTTTTTGCAGTCGATCAAGCTGTAAATAAAGCCGCGCGCAGGCTCATCTCCGCAGGAATCTCCCGGCCCAAGATAAAGCATTGGGATTCCACGCGGGTCGAGCGCTCCCGCTCCCTTGAAGGGAAGCCCTACATAGAGATCGTCGCGTGTTTTTTCACCGTCCTCAATGTCAATAAAATAAACGTTTCCATCCATCGTGGAATAGATCGCTTCCGTAAGCCCATCTTTTTCCTTTTTATGCGGATAGATGTTCATGAGCCTGCGAAGCTCCGGGTTCCACCGGACGATCAGCGGCTGCCCCGTCCATCCGCTCCCGGTCCAATATCCTTTTCCATATCCTTTTTGCAGCCGGCCGGTGGAAACAGACCATGCCTTTTCCAACGCTTTCGGCGTATGGGAAAGCGTTCCGAACGCCGCTCCGCTCCTGAAATTATCTCCGCGGAACGTTACGATCCCTTCCATATCCGTATAGGAACGGCCAATCGGAAAATCCATCTTCTTTCCCCGTTGATATTCCTGCACGGGCGTTCCATTCAGCTCCAGCTCGCACTCGATCCCGAGGTCCGCCTGTGCGGTTCCTTTGACTGCACGCGGTCTTTCGTTTATCGTTCCGCCCTCTATATTTTCATACTGATAGACGTGGTCGAACCTGCGGAACATGCGCAGGAAGAAGAGCACGACTGTATCGAGCGCCATCATAAAAATCCGAAACCAACGACTTGTTTTCATCTGTTATCCTCTTATTTCTGTTCATTCAGCAATTTCTTTTTCAGATTATACAGCTCGTCCGAAAGGTCCACCTTATAGAGGTGCGGCCGCTTGATCCGTTTGAACTCGTCCCAGAACGTCGCCATATCGTTTGCCGCATAATCCTGTATTTCCTTTAAAGACGGCGATCGATAGACCTGCTTCCCATCCTCAAATACCGGCACGAGCAGCTCGCGTATCTCATAATCCGTAACCGTCATTTTCTTCCATGTCTCGATTGGATCAAAAATCGTCAGCGGCTTCGTTTCATCGATCGTTTCATGCTCCAGCATGATGAGGTCTGCGATCGCCATGTGGTCTTTTTTTCCATAAATACGAGCGACCTTTTTGATACCCGGGTTTGTGATCTTCCACACATTCTCACTGATTTTGAGCTTGGGAACCATTTTTCCGTCCTCCGTATTGGCGCACAATTTATAGACGCCGCCGAGCGCCGGATGGTCGTGTCCGGTGATAAGGCGCGTACCCACGCCCCATACATCAATTTTCGCTCCCTGCTGCTTCAGATCGGCAATCGTATATTCGTCAAGATCGCTCGATGCAAAGACCCTTGCAGCCGGGAATCCCGCCTCGTCCAGCATTTTACGCGCTTGTTTTGACAGATAGGCCAAATCCCCCGAATCAAGCCGCACTCCCACCGGCTCATATCCTTTTTTGCGCAACTCCTTAAAGACTGTAATAGCATTCGGGATCCCGCTTTTCAGCGTATCGTAGGTATCCACAAGCAGCATACAACCCGATGGGAACGTATCCGCATAGGCGCGGAATGCGGAAAGCTCGTCCGGGAAGCTCATGACCCAGCTGTGCGCATGCGTGCCCGCAGCCGTCGCGCCAAACATTTGCGCCGTAAGCACATTGGAGGTCGAGGTGCAACCGCCGATGATCGCTGCGCGCGCACCGTAGATGCCGGCATCCGGCCCCTGCGCCCGGCGCAGCCCGAATTCCAGCACCGGGTCTCCCTGCGCCGCATAGACGACACGGCTTGCTTTTGTGGCGATAAGTGTCTGATGATTCACAATATTGAGAAGCGCCGTTTCCACAAGCTGCGCTTCACTAATGGGTGCGCTGACACGCACCAGCGGTTCCATCGGGAACACAACAGTTCCTTCCGGCATCGCATAAATCTCTCCGGTGAAGCGGAAATCTCTTAAATACGCCATGAACTCCTCATCGAAAAGCTTCAGGGAACGCAGATATTTGATATCCTCTTCTTCAAAACGCAGATTATTGATCAGATCGATCACCTGCTCAAGGCCCGCACAGACTGCATAATTGGTCTCATCTCCCTGACGGCGGAAAAACAGGTCGTAGACCGCCCGCTCCTTGTGCTTCCCTGCTTTGAAGTATCCGTACATCATCGTTAGTTGGTACAGATCCGTCATCATCGTTAAATTTCTCACACCATCCACCTCTTGCCATTAAAATTTAAGGGCGGAGAGATCCGCCCATCTTCGTTATTCCTGTGTCTGCGCTTTCTGGTATTCCCTGCAATATTTCCCATCGTAGAACGCATTTGGCTTATTCTTTTTATGCATAATAAGAATATACAGAATCCCTATGATGACCAATATCAGAGAAAGGAGCTGCGAGACGGGCATTCCGAAGCCTGTTTGTAGTGTTGAAACGCGGATCCCCTCTATCCAGAAGCGCCCTGCCCCATATCCAATCAAATACATGGCAAATACATTCCCGTCATGCTTTGTCCTGCGTGCATACACAAGAAGCAGGACCATTACGCCAATATCCCACATGCTTTCATAGAAAAACGTCGCCTGCACCCATTGATCGATCACCCATTCTGTACCGGTGAAACGCTCTTCAATATACACCGCATATGGAAAAAACTGGAGATTCGGGTCTGTTACGATATTCCCGAATGCTTCCTGATTTACAAAATTTCCCCAACGTCCGATCGCCTGCCCTAAAATAAGGCCGGGCGCACAAATATCGAGCAGCCGTCCCATCGGGAATTTCCGCCATTTGGCAAGAATGAGCGCCGCGACGATGCCGCCGATGACCGCCCCGTAGATCGCAATACCGCCGTTCCAGACCGCGATGATCTCATCGGGGTGCTGGGAGTAATAATCCCATTCAAACGCCACATAATAGATGCGCGCTCCAATGATTGCAAGCGGAAGAGCCAAAATCATAAAATCTACCAGCAGCTCCGACGTATAGCCCCGCCTTTTCGCTTCGTGGACCGCAAGCATGACGCCCGCAACGATCCCTGCGGCAATCAGTATTCCATACCACGCTATATCGAGGCCTTCTATCCCGAATAAATTGTGGATCGCTATTTTGTCCGGCGTTCCCATGTTTTACTTCCTCACGCAGTTTCTATTTTTGCCGCATCTTTGAGATCCAGCTCTTCGATGGCCCATTCGCGCATCTTATATTTTTGTATTTTCCCGCTGGCTGTCATGGGGAACGTTTCTACAAAACGCACATAGCGCGGCGCCTTGAATCTGGAAAGTCCGTTTTTCACAAACTCGATCATTTCCTCTTCCGTTGCCTCTTCGCCATCCTTCAACACGATGCAGGCTAGCACTTCTTCGCCATACCGCTTATCCGGCACACCGATCACCTGCACGTCGCGTACTTTTGCATTCGTATACAGGAATTCTTCGATCTCGCGCGGATAAATATTCTCGCCGCCGCGGATGATCATGTCTTTCAGCCGGCCTGTGATTTTGAAATAGCCGTCTTTATCCATAGTGCCAAGGTCGCCCGTATGCAGCCAACCGTCCGCATCAATCGCCTGCGCAGTCGCTTCCGGCATTTTATAATAGCCTTTCATCAGATTGTAGCCGCGTGCAACAATTTCGCCCTGTGTATCAAACGGCGCGTCCTCCCCCGTTTCCGGGTCGACGATCTTTGCTTCTACATGCGGTATCTTCTTTCCGACAGTAGCTACGCGCACTTCGATCGGATCGTCCGTGCTCGTCATGGTGATCGCCGGGGAAGATTCTGTCTGTCCGTAGGTGATCGTGATCTCCCGCATATTCATATCGGCCATCGCCCGCTTCATGAATTCGATCGGGCAGGGCGAACCCGCCATGATCCCCGTCCGCAGTGTTGAAAAATCATATTTCTTAAAATCCGGATGATCCAGCATGGAAATGAACATCGTAGGAACACCGTGCACCGCCGTACACCGTTCGCTCTGAATCGCGCCCATGACCTTAAGTGGATTGAAATGATCGATCAATATCATAGACGCCGCATGCGTATATGCGGCCATGACGCCCAAAACGCAGCCGAAGCAATGGAAAAGCGGTACTGGGATACACAGCCGGTCTTCATGCGTGAGCTTCATGCAGTCGCCGATCGCCATTCCGTTGTTGACCAGATTGTAATGCGTCAGCATAACGCCTTTGGGGAAGCCTGTGGTCCCGGACGTATACTGCATATTGATCACATCGTGTATATCCAGCTCTTTTTTCCTTGCAGCCAGTTCCTCCGGGCTCACCTTATCTGCAAAAGCAAAAATGTCGTTCCACTGATACATACCCGGATGCTTTTCTTCATCCAAAAAGATGATGTTCTTGAGGAATGGCAGGCGCTCGCAGGAAAGCTGTCCCGGCTCCGACTCTTTGAGTTCCGGGCACAGCCCATAAATATGATTCACATAATTATTGTCTTTTACGCCCTCCATCATGATGAGCGTCATCGTGTCGCTTTGCTTCAGAAGATATTCCAGTTCAAACTGTTTATAGTTGGTGTTGACCGTAACCATGACTGCACCCATTTTGGCGGTGGCAAACTGGGTGATCATCCATTCCGGGTAATTGCTGGCCCAGATAGAGACCTTATCGCCTTTTCCTATGCCCATTCCCATAAATGCACGCGCCACAAGGTCTGTCAGTTCGTTAAATTCCCGGTACGAATAACGGACACCAAGATAAGGCGAGACCAAACAATCCTGATCCGGATATAAAGCCGCCTGCTTCTCGAGCAGGTCTCCGATCGTTATTTCCATCAATGCAGACATATCGTTGCCTCCCTTGAAAATTGATTCAAACTTTAACTTGTATATTTTATCAAAAAAGGAGGCTGCGCGCAACATGGGGTGTTAAAAAGAATGCGGAGAACACCAACCCGCTCTCCGCATTTTTCATGATTCTTTCTGCCCAACGCATGTGCGTCATTTTGTCTGCCGCGCACACAGGGCAATTTGCAGGACCGCAAATCGTTTGCCTGCTTCTTATTTTCTGTACCACATGACGCTCTTTCCTGCATAAACCGCCGCTTCTCCCAGTTCCTCTTCGATTCGGAGCAGACGGTTATATTTTGCAGTCCGTTCCGTTCTGGCAGGCGCGCCCGTCTTGATCTGCCCGGTTCCTGCAGCCACCGCGATATCTGCGATACTGGTATCTTCCGTTTCGCCCGACCGGTGAGATATAACAGCGGTATATCCCGCATCCCGAGCCATATCGATCGCTTCAAAGGTTTCTGTCAGAGTCCCGATTTGGTTTATTTTCACCAAAATAGAATTTCCGGCCCGCTCGCCTATCCCTTTCCGCAGCCGTCGTGTATTAGTGACAAATAGATCGTCGCCCACTAATTGGATCGGCAGTTCCTGCGTGAGCGTTTTCCATCCGCTCCAGTCCCGGTCTGAAAGGCCATCCTCTATAGAAAGTATCGGGAACCTGCGTGTCAATTCCTTAAGGTAGCCAATCAGCTCGTCTGTCTTTAACCGCTGCTTCCGCTTTGGCAAAGTGTACTGCCCGTCCGCATACCACTCACTGGCCGCCGCATCGACCGCCAGTCCTATCTCGTCCGTAGTACGGCCGGAGGCTTCGATCGCCTCGACAATCATTTGTAGCGCTTCTTCGTCATTTCTGAGATCCGGGGCAAATCCGCCTTCATCTCCTACAGCAGTCGGCAGTCCCCGTTTCCGTAAAAGCACCCCAAGCGCATGATAAACCTCACTTCCCCATTGAAGCGCTTCACGAAAGCTGTGGGCGCCTACCGGAACGATCATAAATTCCTGGATATCGATATTATTGGAGGCATGCTTGCCTCCGTTTAAAATATTCATCATCGGAACGGGAAGAATATGCGCCATTGTTCCTCCTAAATAGCGGTAGAACGGTATATGCATCGCACGAGCCGCCGCTCTTGCAGCAGCCAGCGATACCGCGAGAATCGCATTGGCTCCCAGCACCGTTTTATTCTCCGTTCCATCCGCCGCGAGCATCGCGCGGTCAACGTCGGCCTGCCGCGATGCGTCCATGCCCCGAACAATATCCGCAATCGTTCCGTTTACATGCCCGACTGCCTTTAAAACGCCGTGCCCATGAAACCGCAGCGCATCTTCATCGCGCAGCTCGTGCGCCTCAAATATCCCGGTGGAAGCGCCGGAAGGCACGCTGGCCCTGCCAACCGCCCCGCCCGCCAGTTCTACTTCAGCTTCTACTGTAGGTTCTCCGCGTGAATCTATGATCTCGCGCCCTCTTACGGAAATGATTTCGTATTCTCTTCTCATGTCCTGCTCCTCCTTGTCCCTTTGAAGATAGATACCCATTTCGGGTGCTATATACACTTTTTCTGTTTTAATGAAAACGCAAAATAATGTCTTTGTTACAATTGGTTGACAAAATTCCAACAAAGGTTGGTTGAAGAAACCGTCTGTATCTGTAATACTTTTCCTGCGGCCGCAAATCAAAACAATATTAGGAGGCAGTTTATGAATTTCAATGAAAAGCTAATAAGCTTAAGAAAATCCAAAGGGCTTTCACAAGAGGAATTGGGGAATGAATTAAAAGTTTCGAGACAAACTATTTCAAAATGGGAATCTTGCCAATCCTATCCGGATTTTCAGCGTTTAGTATTATTGAGCGATTATTTCGGCTTGTCATTAGATGAATTGGTAAAGGATATTGATGTGCAGGAAGTAAGAGAAAAAAATATAAATAGCGAAAAATTATCTTCAGTATATAACGACATGAATGAAGGCAAAAAATTTATCAAAGTATGTCTTGCAATTGGAGCTGCAGCTCTTGTTTTCTTTGCCGTTATTGTCGTTTATGGAATTTTTTTCGCAAAATAACACTCTGATTTCTTGCGTATTCTCAGAAGCTGTTATATTGGCTTAGCTCGTGCAAACTATATGTCCTGTACGGGCTTTTCCTTTTTTCCGGGCTTTACTTACCCATGTATTGCATTCTTCTGCAAGCTGTACAAGCAAGAGATGAACGTAAAAATTGCAAACGTCGGTGAATGAAAGAAAATAATAAAAGCTTGTGGTTACCCTGCTTATGGTAAGATCATCAATACGTCCGACACAACGGTAACGAACAGGCAATCAAAGAAATTTTTAGGCTTTATGACGGATATATCAAAATTATATTTGCGCTCCTCCTGCTATGAAAACGGTAAGGTCAGCATAAGGACAGACGGAGAATGAGAGGATGAAATACAAAACGAGCTTATGAAATCCGTGTTGAAATTTATGCCTGAAGCAAAGCATAATCGTAGCCATAAGAAAAAAAGAGACGTGTTTTAGCGCAACCTCTTCTTGCTCTTTTTGTCATATCAAGGCTCATTCAATCATGATAAATTCGTGGCGAAATGGTTGCTTTCTTGATTGAGAATAGTTCTTAAATGCTGTATTTATGCATATAATTATATTTTCCATATCAAGTTCCTCAGCCCCTTTGTTCCATATGAATAAAAAACAAAGCCGATATCAGAAAATGAGGGTTTACAAATCCTGCCTCCTATGATATTATAATACACGAAAATTAGATATTGTTTTCCTGGGGTGTGCGTTACGCTTTGTATTTTAAACCCACATTCTAAATTCGGGAATCCGGGTTTTACAGCAGTGAGCAAGTCTGTTACGGGCAGAAAGCCTGAAGCTGCAAACAGGATACCCACCTGCCGTGAGGCGGGTTTTAGAAGCAAGGCGGACGGCACTTTGGGGGTAATTTAGAAAAGATAGCGGAATTGTGTAATGGTAGCACAAACGACTCTGACTCGTTTAGTTAAGGTTCGAGCCCTTATTCCGCTGCCACGTCGGAACGGGTTGTACTCGTTCCGATTTTTTTATTTTATAAAAAATCAACTGCTTGCTCCACGCTTCCTCCTTCTTCCGCAAAAAGTCGCGCTCGGCTCGCCGTTCTGTTATAGGTGCCCTCGCGACGGCTCACTGTCGTTGCCAACCTTTATAAGCATATGCCTGCGCCGCAAGGGGCGGGTCACTTCAAATCAATAATAAAAATACCCCTGACTACGCCGGGGAATTTTTATTTATGCATACCAAATCAAATATAAAAGAGATAATTTATAGCTCGCATTTTTCTACTATTTCCGAATTCTTTTAATACATATTTTCTACTATATTATCCCTTGCAAATCGACCCATCCCCTTCTTTATTTCATGTCCACATTTCATGTCCACGATGAGTGCAAATATTACAGTATCTATTTTCGGTTTGCACTTCGGGCATGAATCAGTTTTTCTATGGAAAACGACTGACAGAATTTATCTATTTCTAAAACATACACAGAGTATTTTATCCTCTTTTTCTTTCCTTGTGCATATCCTTTCAGTACGATATTCCATTCCTGTTTTCTGTCCGTAATCATTCTCATACATATAAGCTATAGTGCGCTCATCTTTTCCATAAGCGCTCCTTTCCTGTCTCGTTTTGAGATGCTTGTAAAATCGATTCGTATATTATATCATCAATTTGATACAGGAAAAACAACCTGAAATCGATACAAGGAGGTCAGCAAAAATGAAAATTACAGATGTAAAAGGAGTGCCGCTCACAGAGGAAGAGTTGCAGGAGGCAAACGGCGGAGTCGAAGTCAATCCAGAGCATCATTGGTATGGCAACAAATATGCCGTATGCAATCAATGCGGCTGCAAGGATTGGGACATTATCGGCTGTCCGTCTGTAAACAGACTCCAGATCCGATGCAAAAAATGCGGAAATATCGAATACCGCGATATGAAATCTTAAGCTTCTATAGAGAAAAGAGCACGGATTTTAGTCCGTGCTCTTTTTCCTCTTAGGAAAGTTCCAGCTTTCCTGTATAAAGCTGATAATACGTTCCTTTCAGCTTCAGCAGTTCTTCGTGTGTACCGCGTTCGATGATCCTTCCATGCTCCAACACGATGATCGCATCGCTGTTCCGAATCGTAGAAAGCCTGTGCGCAATGACAAATACCGTTCTGCCTTTCATCAGATTATCCATACCCTTTTGTACAATCGCCTCCGTACGGGTATCGATGCTGGAAGTCGCTTCATCCAGAATCAACACAGGCGGGTTAGCGATCGCAGCCCGCGCGATTGCAAGAAGCTGTCTTTGGCCTTGTGAAAGCTCTTCCCCATCTCCGGTCAGCATGGTGTCATAGCCGTTCGGAAGCCGTTGAATAAACTGGTCCGCGTATGCAAGCTTTGCCGCTTCATATACCTCTTCGTCTGTTGCCTCCAGCTTCCCATAGCGTATATTTTCCATAATCGTTCCGGTAAACAGGTGCGTATCCTGCAAGACGATACCCAAGGAATGGCGCAGATCCGCTTTTTTGATTTTATTGATATTGATATCATCATAGCGTATCTTGCCGTCCTGAACATCATAGAAACGGTTGATGAGGTTCGTGATCGTCGTCTTACCGGCCCCTGTGGAACCGACAAACGCCAGCTTCTGGCCCGGCTTTGCATATAACGTCAAGTCGTGCAGCACCATTTTATCGGGCGTATATCCGAAGGACATATCGTAAAAACGCACATCTCCTTTCAGTTCTGTATAGGTAACAGTTCCATCCGCCTGATGCGGATGCTTCCATGCCCACATCCCGGTCCTTTCTTCGCACTCTATGATGTTGCCGTCCGCATCCTTTTTCGCATTTACCAGCGTAACATATCCATCGTCCACCTCCGGCTCCTCATCCATCATGCGGAATATCCGTTCCGCACCTGCAAGCGCCATAATAATGGCATTGAACTGCTGCGCGACCTGCATGAACGGTTGCGTAAAGCTTTTGGTAAACTGGAGATAGGCGACGATCGTACCAATCGTAAGACCGCCGATCCCCTCCAGCAGCAACACGCCTCCTAATATAGCAGTCAGCACAAAGAGGATATTCCCAATATTCCCCATGACCGGGCCCATGATACTTGCAAAGGTATGCGCCCGCGAAGAGCTATGATACCATTTCTCGTTCAGCACGTCGAATTCCTCTTCCGATTTTTCTTCGTGATTGAACACTTTGACAACACGCTGCCCATTCATTTGTTCTTCCACATATCCCGTTACATCGGCAACATCCATCTGCTGCTTTATGAAATACTTTCCGCTGCTTCCGCCCAGCTTTTTCGCGACAAGGAACATCACAAAGATCATAGCGACTGCAAGCAGGGTAAGAAGCGGACTCAGTACCAGCATGGCAATAAACGTAACAATGATCGTAATTGCAGACATCAGCACCTGCGGAACAGACTGGTTGATCATCTGCCGCAGCGTATCGGTATCATTCGTATAAAGGCTCATGATAGAACCATTGGTATGCTGATCGAAATACCTGATCGGCAAGGTCTGCATATGTTCAAACATCTCATCGCGCACCCGTTTCAGAACACCCTGCCCGATCTTTACCATCAGCCTGCTGTACAGGAAAGAGCCGACTACGCCGACGATAAAGATGCATGCCAGAACCGTGAGCGCCTGATATAGGCCTCCGAAATCCGGATCTGTCTGCCCGACAAGCGGCAGAATATAATCGTCCAGCAAATATTTCATGGAAAACGATACTGCGATCGTCGCGATCGAGCAAAGAATAATGCACACGATAACGATGACGAATTCTTTTTTATAGGTCCCCGTAACATATTTCAGCAGTCTGCCCGCTGTTTTCAGCGTATTTTTGCTCATCTTGCCCTGCTTTTTCTTATTCATCTTCAGACCTCCCCTTTACCTGCGATTCATAAACCTCACGGTAGATCTGGTTAGTTTTCAACAGTTCTTCCGAAGTACCGATTCCGTTCACTTCTCCATTATCCATAATGATGATCTGGTCTGCATCCTCAATAGAGGAGACCCGTTGAGAAATGATGATCTTTGTCGTATCCGGTATCTCTTCCCGGAAAGCTTTACGGATCAGTGCGTCCGTTTTGGTATCCACAGCGCTCGTCGAATCATCCAGAATCAATATTTTCGGTTTTTTAAGGAGTGCACGCGCAATACAAAGTCTTTGCTTCTGTCCGCCGGAAACATTGTTTCCGCCCTCCACGATCATCGTATCATAACCATTTGGAAACTCCCGGATAAATCCATCCGCCTGCGCGAGCCGGCACACGCGCTGTACCTCTTCATCGCTTGCTTCCTCGTCGCCCCAGCGGATATTATCATAAATCGTTCCGGTAAACAGTACGTTTTTCTGAAGAACTACCGCCACCTGATCGCGCAACGCTTCCAGATTATATTCCCGCACATCGACGTCGCCTACCTTAACGCTGCCCTCCGTTACATCGTAAAGCCGCGGTATCAGCTGCACCAAAGTCGTCTTAGCGCTTCCGGTTCCTCCGAATATGCCGATCATTTGGCCCGACTTAATATGCAGGTTTACATTTTTCAGCGCAAGCTTTCCGCCCTTTCCCGCATAACTGAAGTTCACATCTTCGAAATCGATATCTCCGTTTTTTACTTCTTTTACCGCATTTTCTTTATCCTGCATCTCCGGCACTTCTTTCATGACCTCTGTAATGCGGTCTGTCGATGCTTCCGCGATCATGATCATAACAAAAACGAACGATACGATCATCAGCGATATCAGTATCTGCATCGCATATACCAAAACGCTTGTCAGCTCGCCTGCTTCCATGCTTCCGCCTACGATCGCTTTTCCGCCGATCAGCACCATGATCAGGATGACCGCATACATCACGAACGTCATGACCGGCCCGTTCAGCGCGACGATCTTTTCTGCTTTCGTGAACAGCTTGAAAATCGTTTGAGAAATTTTCTGAAATTTCCGGTCTTCAAAGTCTTCCCGCACATAGGCCTTAACGACACGGGCCGCATTGACATTTTCCTGCACATCGTTGTTCAGCACATCATATTCATCAAAAACCTTGATGAAATATTTATGCGCTATCTTCGCAATGGCGATCAGTGCAATGCCAAGCACCGGTATTGCGATCAAAAACAGCAGCGCTATATCCGTATTGATACTGAATGTCATGACCATCGAAAGAATGATCATGATCGGCGCGCGGGCAAGCAGACGGATCGTGAACATATATGCCATCTGGACGTTGGTGATATCCGTCGTCATTCGCGTCACAAGACTCGGCGCTGAAAAATGGTCGATATTCTTGAAGGAAAATTCCTGTATTTTATAAAAAATATCATGCCTTAGATTTTTGCCGTAGCCTGCGCCTGCTTCCGCTGCATATTTTCCGGCCAGAGCGCCGAACAGAAGCGCAAGCATAGCCATGACAACGAGTTCGAGACCTACTTGGATGATATAATTCATATCCTGTCCCTGAATACCGGTGTCTATGATCTTGGCCATCTGGAATGGGATCAGAACCTCCATCAGCACCTCTAAAATAACAAAGACAGGCGCCAGAAACGACTGTTTTTTATATTCGCGCAAGGATCTCATCAATAATCTGTTCATATAGCTCGTTTCCCTCCTTTGATATCCTGCTTGTCCGGTTCACAGATATTTCTATAAATATGCTTCAGATAGCGGCGCAGATCATCCTGTTCCTTTTCCGTCAACCCTCGGATGAGCTCCTGTTCCATGGCGTCTCTGCACCGTATGATATCCTGAAAAAACCGTTCTTCCTGCCCCGTCAGCGAGACGATCCGCATTCGTTTGTCTTTCTCGCTTGTCGACGTTTGGATAAATCCTTTCTCCCTCAGCAGGCGAATGATGTTCACCGTCGTCGGATGTGATATCTTCATATACTCTTGTATATCCTTTTGACTCGTTATTTTTTTTCCCTCACGCAGCTTCAGAAAGCGAAGTATCTTCATTTGCTGCATCGTCAGATTGAACTCCTTGCAGTCGGCATTCGTCTTCTGACCGATTGCTTCGCTCAATATTTTTATCATCCCGCCAATACTGTGCGTATCCATCCAAAAGCCTTCCTTTTTCGTAGTGTGCTACACTTTTATTCTGTAGCATGTTACTTATTATAAAAACAATTATTTTATATGTCAATAGGATTTTTTTCGTTTTCAATACGAATAAACTGCCCTTCTATGCTTTTCTTTTTTCATAAAATAACGGGCGTATCCACGCCCGTTATCATACTATTTCCTGCGATCCTACTCCGCTTTTCGTTTGTTTTCAAAAACGCTTCCACAGCTATATCCCCACCGTTACTCCTTTCCGTTCCAACAATAGGTGCACAATTTACACGGCTCGATCCCAACCGATTTCTCCAAATCGTCCAGACGATGATACCGCAGCGAGGTGAAGTGTAATTCCTTGCATACCATATCTGTCAGGCATTCATGGCATTCGCTGTTTGGATTGGCATATTCCTGCAAAAGCTCCATAGATACGTGGTCTTCGCGCCGTGCGATCATTTTCCGCGCAATCAGAGCGAGGTCCGAAGTCGAACGCGAGAAGTTCAGATATTTACATCCGAATAAAATCGGCGGGCAGGCTGAACGCACATGCACTTCGCGCGCACCGCTCTGATACAGAAATTCCGTCGTTTCCCTCATCTGTGTTCCGCGGACGATAGAATCGTCGATCATCAGCAGCTTTTTCCCTTTGATGAGCCCTTCTACCGGAATCAGCTTCATATGCGCGATCAGATTCCTCAAATCCTGCTTTTGCGGCATAAACGATCTTGGCCACGTCGGCGTATATTTAATAAAGGGCCGCGCAAACGGAATGCCCGAGCAGTTCGCATATCCAATTGCATACGCCGTTCCGGAATCGGGCACGCCTGCCACAGAATCCGGCTGTACACTGCCCTTATCCCGCGAAGCAAGCAGCCGTCCGCTTTCATAGCGCATCTGCTCCACATTTACACCTTCGTAATAGGTCGTTGGATAGCCGTAATAGGTCCATAAAAAGGCACATATTTTCATCTCCTGCTTGGGCGGCAGGATCTGTTCTATCCCCTCCGGCGTGATCAGAACGATCTCTGCCGGTCCTAATTCCCGCACATCGTGGTAACCAAGATTCAAAAAGGAAAAGCTCTCCGATGCCACGCAGTAGCCATCCTCCGTTTCGCCAAGCACCAAAGAGGTGCGTCCGACGTTATCCCGGGCCGCATAAATGCCTTCTTTGGTGAGCACCAGCATCGTCATTGAGCCGTCTATCAGTTCCTGCGCATAACGTATTCCTTCCGCAAGCGTTTCCTGACTGCCAATCAGCGCGGCCACCAACTCCGTTGGGTTCACCTGACCGTTCCCCATTTCGGAAAACTGGGCAAAATGGTTGCTGAAGCATCTCCCGATGATCTCATCCGTGTTATTGATGCGCCCCACCGTAGCCACGGCATAGGTTCCGAGGTGAGACCGCACGGTAAGAGGCTGCGGAGCCGTATCCGAAATACTTCCGATCCCCATCGGGCCCGTCAGGTCTTCTACATCCCGTTCAAATTTTGTACGAAAAGGCGAATTTTGTATTCCGTGGATCGCCCGCAGAAATTTTCCGTCTGAATAGACCGTCATTCCTCCGCGGTATGTGCCTAAATGCGAATGATAGTCTGTTCCGAAAAACAAGTCGTAAGCACAATTCCCTTTTTTCGCCGCTCCAAATACGCCGCCCACTGCTTTTTCCTCCGTTGCATATTTTATCCATAACGATTATATCATTTTCGGCAGGCGCGGACTACACAAAAATATATTTTCTTTTCGCTATGCTGCACAGCAGCCTCCCGTTTAACGCTTCGCTTCGCAGTTTAACTTATAGTATCAACAGAAAGCAGGAGATGGAATTATGTGTACAAGTTTTACCTATCAAACACCGGAAGGCCCTAATATGCTCGCGCGTACAATGGACTTTTCGTTTGAATTAGACCCGGACGTGGTCTTGGTCCCACGAAACTATTCGTGGCGTGCAGGACCCGATGAAAAAATGTATAAGACAAAATATGCCTTTACAGGACTGGGAAGGTTTCAGGAGGAATATATCTTTGCCGACGGCATCAACGATCGCGGGCTTTGCTGTGCTGTTCTCTATTTTCCCGGTTATGCATCCTACCACGATACCATCTCGGAAGGAATGCTGAATCTCGCTCCGCACGAGGTAGTATTTTGGCTTTTATCGAGCTTTGCAAGCGTCGACGAGGTCCGCGAGGCGCTCCCAAAACTCAATATCATTGATATGCAGGTCAAAATGCTTGGGCTCACTCCGCCCTTCCATTGGATCATTACGGACAAAACGGGGGCCTGTATCGTGATAGAGCCGCTCGAAGACGGCCTTAAGATATATGATAATCCCGTTGGCGTCATGTCGAACAGCCCGGACCTTAACTGGCATCTGACAAATATTCGGAACTATATCGGCGTGCGTCCGAATCAACTCAAGCCAATCACATTGGGCGGCTATTCCTTTGCTCCGTTCAGTCAAGGCTCCGGAACGTTCGGCCTTCCGGGAGACTATACTCCGCCCTCCAGATTTCTCCGTGTCCTTTTTGGAAAAGAAACGCTCAAGCATCCGCGAACTGAAACGGAGACCCTAACTGCCGCTTTCCACATTTTAGCTTCCGTGGATATCCCAAAAGGCAGTGTTATGACCGACCGGAAGATTCCGGATTATACGCAATACTCTTCCGCTATGTTCTGTGATACGTGTACCTATTATTTTAAGACATATAATAACAGTCAAATCTGCAAGATCAGTCTGTATGATAACGACAGAAACGCGCCTGACGCAAAAATATGGAAGCTCCCACGTTCCCAGCAATTTGAAACGATCCGTATGGTCTGATGATCCGTTCCAATTTCTAACAGGCGGCGCCTGTTCCCTATAAAAACAGCCGCATTTCTCGTATAATGGCAGCACAAGGATATCCTCAAAAAATATTTCACGAAAAGAAAACCGGAGCAAGACCTGTTTTGCTCCGGTATGGGTACACCTACCAAATATGAACTCCTTGCTTGTAATAAATCGCGCCGTAGGCGCGCATCCCGCGAAAAAGCGGTAAGCAGCGAAGGCGTTGCTCGCGCGTTTACAAGCGAATAGCCGCAGCGCCGCCGGGCTTTTTGCGGTAAAGGAGCGATTTGAAAACCCGCTCGGTTTTCTGAGCGGGTTATAAATCGCGGAATCCACCGCGACGTGGTGGGGTTGACTGGGCTCGAACCAGCGACTTCCACGATGTCAACGTGGTACTCTGACCAACTGAGTTACAACCCCAAGCTTCATTACCTTTCTTATTATACATAAAATCATGTAAATTTCAAGCATTCCTTTCGAAAGATTTTCGGGTATGGTATAATAAAAACCGGAGGGATTTTTATTATGCAAATAAAGCCAAAGCAAACGATGGCACACAATAAATTATTATTGCTTTATCTGCTTCAGAAAAGCGGAATGGCTCTTTCTGAGCTGCAATTGGTCCGCATCATGGCCGAGCTTTCGTTCATGGGCTATTTCGATTTGAAGGAATGTATTTTCGAGCTTGAGCAAGGCGGACACCTCTATTCTAAAATGACCCCTCAAAATACCGTCTATGGTATTACCGAAGCGGGCGAGAATATGCTGAACGTGCTTGTGAACGATCTTCGCCTTTCTTTTCGTGAAACAGTCGATGCATATCTCAAGGAGCATCGCGGCGAGCTGGAGCTGGAATCTCAGTTAGTCGGCGAATATATCAAGCTTTCGCAGAACGAATACCGGGTCATTCTGAAAGTTCTTGAGCATGACCGCACTATCTTCGAAATCAACAGTATCGTATATTCAAAGACCGAAGCACAGAACATCGTAGATAACTGGCGAAAAAATGCGGTCAATATTTATAAAGATGTGATCCTGCGTTTAGGCTAAGCTTTCGAGCACATAGGACGCCAAATAAAAGGAGCCGCACACGACCAGCAGGCCCTTTTTTTGTTCTGCCTGCCGTCTTGCTTCCGCAAAAGCATGATCCGGCGCCTCCACCGCAGTGGAGCACTGGAAATAGGAGGCCATTTCTTTCGCCGGAAGCCCTCTTCTTTTCTCTGCACAGGTACACACAACCCTATCGGCGAAACGGCCGATCTCGTCCGCAATGCCCTGTAGGTCTTTATCCTGCATAACAGCCGTAAGGACCGTGACGTCCTCGTTGGGATAGTACTTTTCAAGCATCCGCGCCAATTCCTTTACTGCCGCCGGATTATGTGCTCCATCGATCACTATTTTTCCCTCAATCTGAGCGCGGGCGGTGATTGCAGTCCGCCGCAGCCCCTCCCGAACCGGGCTTTCCCCGATTCCTGCTTGGACGGCCGCCATAAGCGCGACACATGCATTTTCTATCTGCATGGGAGAAGCCGCCCGTATCACAAGGTCGCGATACTGTTTCCCGTCATAAGAAAAATCAAATCTTTGGCCCGCCGGCGTGCTTTCCTTCACATGTATTTTTGATTTGTCCAGCACAATAAGCTGCGCATGCTTTCCTCTGCATGTCTGCCGAATCACGCGCATCGCTTCTTCCGGCTGAGGATGAGAAAACACCGTGGCATTCGGTTTGATGATACCGCATTTTTCCCGTGCGATCTCTGTGAGAGTATTTCCGAGCACAGCCATGTGGTCATAGCTTATGGGCGTAAGCACCTGTATATCTGCCGGAACCACGTTAGTCGGGTCGAAACGGCCGCCGAGTCCGGTTTCGATCACAGCGTATTCTACCTGCCTGTCTCTAAACCATGCGAGCGCCGCATCTGTCCAGACACAAAAGAGGTGCCTGTTTCCGTCACCTCTCGCGCGCTGCATATATGCATCATATTCCGTCCGGGATATTTCCTGACCGTTTATTTTCATACGTTCGCGGGGGGAAACGATATGCGGCGATGTAAAAAGTCCGCAGCTGTACTCCCCCGCTATCATTTCGGCAATATACTGCGCCGTGGACCCCTTGGCGTTCGTTCCCGCCAAATGGATATACCGCATCTTTATTTCATTCCCTCCAAAAACGCAATGCGTTCCGACAGTTTGGTGCGCATCTCAAGATAGGTCGCAAGTTTGGCCCGTTCTTCTTCCACGACCTTGGCCGGTGCTTTTTCCGTAAAGCCCTTGTTCGCCAATTTGCCTTCTGCCCGCCTGATCTCGGTTTCATTTTTCTCCGCTTCTTTTGTGAGCCGCGCCAGCTCCTTTTCGACGTCGATCAGCTCCGCAAGCGGCATAAACGCTTCCCCGACCGCACAAACCGCGGACACGCTGTCCCGCGGGATATCTTCTTTGCTTTCCACGATCTCTACATCGCTCGCATAGGCAAGGCGCTTCAAATACTCCGAGCATTCACGGATAGCATCCGGATGCTTTGTCAGCACATTGATTTTAGCTTTAACACTCGGCGGAACATTCATCTCCGCACGCACATTGCGGATAGAACGGATCATATCCATCACGCCGTTCATCATATCCGCTTTTTCTTTTTCGCCCTCATAGGCGACGGATGGCCATGGCCCCAGCATGATCGTCTCGTCTGCTCCGGGCAAATTCGTATAGATCTCTTCCGTAATAAACGGCATGAATGGGTGCAGCAGCTTCAGCGTGTTCTCCAGTACATAAACGAGCACGCTGACCGTCGCTTTTTTCACCGCTTCATCTTCCCCGTATAGGCGCGGCTTCGCCATCTCGATATACCAGTCGCACAGCTCGCTCCACGAGAAATCATATATCTTCTGCGCGGCAAGGCCGAGGTCATATTTCTCGATGTCTGCCGTACATTCGCGGATAGCGTCGTTCAGCTTTGCAAGGATCCAGCGGTCTGCAATATCTAATTTACTCTCATTGATCGGCTCTATTGCGTCCTCTCCGATGTTCATCAGCACGAACCGCGACGCATTCCATATTTTATTGGCAAAGTTACGGGCTGCTTCTACTTTTTCCCAATAAAAACGCATATCGTTTCCCGGGCTGTTACCCACAGCAAGCGAGAACCGCAGCGCGTCCGCTCCGTATTTCCCAATCACCTCCAACGGATCGATCCCGTTCCCAAGCGACTTTGACATTTTTCGCCCCTCGCTGTCGCGTACAATGCCATGAATATCCACCGTATGGAACGGAACGTCGCCCATTACTTCGAGCCCGAAGATGATCATACGCGCGACCCAGAAAAAGATGATATCATAGCCCGTCACGAGCACATTCGTCGGATAAAAATATTCGAGCTCCGGCGTTTTGTCCGGCCAACCAAGCGTAGAGAAGGGCCAAAGCCCCGATGAGAACCATGTATCGAGCACATCCTCGTCCTGCGCGAATTCCTTACAGCCGCATTCCGGACAAGCGTCCGGCTTCTCTGCCGCTACGATGAGCTTTCCGCACTGCGCGCACGTGTAGGCTGGAATGCGGTGCCCCCACCAAAGCTGACGGGAAATACACCAGTCTCGGATATTATACAGCCAATTGAAATATATCTTTGAGAACCGTTCGGGCACAAATTTCACTCTGCCCGTTTCCACTGCTTCGATCGCAGGCTGTGCAAGCTCCTTCATGCGAACAAACCACTGCTTCGAAATGATTGGCTCAATCACAGTATGACAGCGGTAGCAATGTCCGACGTTATGCTTATACTCTTCAATTTTCACAAGCGCTCCGCACGCTTCAAGGTCTTCCACGATCTGCCTGCGCGCCTCATCGCGGTCGAGCCCAGCATACTTTCCGGCATTATCCGCCATCGTGCCGTCATCGTTCATGACGCGCACGATCGGAAGCCCGTGCCGCTCGCCCACTTCATAGTCGTTCGGGTCGTGGGCCGGCGTGATCTTCACCGCGCCGGTACCGAATTCCATATCGACATATTCGTCTGCCACGACCGGGATCGGCTTATCGAGCAGCGGCAGAATCACATTTTTTCCGACGAGGTCTTTATACCGTTCGTCCGCCGGATTGACCGCAACCGCCGTATCCCCGAGCATCGTTTCCGGGCGCGTCGTCGCAACTACGATGCCCTCTCCGCCGTCTTCGGCCCGGTAACGCATATGCCAAAGATGTGAATCCTGTTCTTCATATTCGACCTCCGCGTCTGAAAGTGCGGTCATACATTCGGGACACCAGTTGATGATGCGGTTTCCCTGATAAATAAGCCCCTTTTCATACAGGCGTACAAACACCTCGCGTACCGCTCTGCTGCAGCCCTCGTCCATCGTAAAGCGCTCCCGCTCCCAATCGAGCGACGAGCCCAGTTTTTTCAATTGCTCAACGATCCGTCCGCCGAACTCGCTGCGCCATTGCCACGCACGCTCTAAAAACTTTTCACGTCCCAGCTCCTCCTTAGACGTTCCCTCGCTGCGCAGCGCGTCTACGATCTTTACCTCCGTTGCGATGCTCGCGTGGTCTGTTCCCGGCATCCACAGCGTAGAATATCCCTGCATCCGCTTGGTACGGATGATCGCATCCTGCATCATATTATCGAGCGCATGCCCCATGTGCAGCTGCCCCGTTATATTCGGCGGTGGGATCACGATCGTAAAAGGCTTTTTGCCGTGGTCGACTTCCGCGTGAAAATATCCCTTGTCAAGCCATTTCTGATACAGCTTTTCTTCCACCTGCTTTGGGTCGTATGTTTTGCTCAGCTCTTTGCGCATTCTTCTGCCTCCAACCACTCTTAAATAAAAATCATGACAAATCCTGCAATCACAACGCAAAGACCCGCTATTTTAACAGCGATATCCGCATGCCTATGCCGCAGCCTGCCGGCGATCCATTTTGCCGCAAAGCTGAGCACCGCGCCTCCCGCCAATAAAATAAGCCCCGCGATTTGTACCGTTGTGATATTTGCAAAAAATTCCATGGCTTCTCCTGTTTACATACTTTTTTATTATACCGTTATTCCTCCCCATTAGCAAGGGAATCGGCAATTGTAAAATTTTTGTATGGCCATGATTTTCCTCGTCGTTTTTTCAGTGTTTGGGGTATAATAAAAATAAAAGATCGTATTATTCGGGAGTGTATTATGGCGGAGAATAAATATAAGCATCTCATAAACCGTGACCTGAGCTGGATCAAATTCAACGAACGTGTCCTCGAAGAGGCTGAGGATAAATCTAATCCTCTGTTCGAGCGGCTCAACTTTATTGCGATCTATCACAGCAATCTCAGTGAATTTCTCATGGTCCGCGTCGGCGGTCTGCATGACCGGCTTCTCTTAAAAAAAGATGAAATAGATCCGCGTTCCGGTATGACGACGCTCGAGCAGCTTCGTGCGATCAACCGGGAAATACACCGCTTGACACCGCGCAAGAACAGAGCTCTGATCGAAATTCTCCGGGAATTAGAGGACTATCAGATTTTTTACCGTATGGGTGCGCATCTTACGAAATATGAAGAACGTTTTCTGGAACGCTATTTTGAGCGGAACGTGCTGCCGCTGCTTTCTCCGCACATCTTAGATAAGCACCACCCGTTCCCTTTTCTCCAAAACAATACGGTATATATCGCCGTACTGCTGAAATCAAAGGAAGGAAAAAGCCAGCTTGGCATCATTCCGGCAAGCGGATATTTCGAGCGTCTTTTGCTCCTGCCCAGCAAATATATCAAATTCACTCTGATCGAAGATTTGATCTATCATTTTGCGGAGCGTGTCTTTCCGCGGCACAAGATAGAGGCGCGCAGTATTTTTTCTATCACGCGCAACGCGGATATAGATGCCGACGAGGCTTTCTTTGATTATGATATGTCTTATCGGGATATCATGGAGATCATCGTCAAGAAACGTAAAAAACTCGAGCCTGTACGTCTTGATATCTGCCGCAGCCAAAGCGACGAGATCACCAAACGTCTGATGAAGCATCTGGGTCTCACACAGGAGGATGTATTTTTCAACGAAATGCCTACGATCCTTTCTTTCGTATCCGATCTGCGCAATCAGCTTACGGATGAAAAATATAAGCCTCTTTTTTATCCTCCCCTCGTTCCGCAGCCGTCCGGAAAGATCGATCAAAACAAGAAGCTGATCCCTCAGCTCCAGAAAAAGGACTTACTTCTTTCCTATCCCTATCAGGATATGAAGACGTTCATCCGTCTTTTGGATGAGGCGGCTGTCAATCCGAATGTCATGTCGATCAAGATCACCTTATACCGTGTAGCACGCAATTCCAAAGTGATCGACGCTCTGATACGTGCCGCAGAAAACGGAAAGGAAGTAATTACCGTCGTAGAACTGCGCGCCCGTTTCGACGAGCAGAACAACATCGATTGGTCAAAGCGGCTGCAGGAAGCCGGTGCTTCCCTTATTTACGGTATCGAGGATTATAAAGTCCATTCCAAGCTTTTGCTGATCACACTGAGGAAGAAAGATGGTTCTCTTGGCTTTATTACGCAGATCGGTACCGGTAACTATAACGAAAGTACAGCCAAGCTCTACACAGATCTTTCTCTTATAACAGCCAACGAAGAGATTGCTATGAACGCGCAGGATGTCTTTAAGAATCTGTGCATGGGGAGTCTCGTTGAAAATTCCGATATTCTGATGGTTTCCCCCTTGACGCTCAAGCAGTCCGTATTGCGCTATATCGATCAAGAAATTTTAATGGCAAAATCCGGCGCGCCGGCAGAGCTTATCTTTAAAATAAACTCGCTCAATGATACCGACATCATAAAGCGTTTGATCGCGGCGTCCGATGCAGGCGTCAAAATTAAAATGATCGTACGCGGCATTTGCTGTCTGAACGTGGAAAAGACCGGTAAAACACGCAATATTGAGATTTCAAGTATTGTCGGCCGTTATCTCGAACATTCGCGCGTTTACATGTTCGGCCCAAAAGAACGGCGGAAAATTTACATTTCTTCCGCAGATTTTATGTCGCGTAATACCGAACGGCGGGTAGAGGTCGCCGTTCCTATCCTCGATCCCGATCTTAAGGAAGAGATCGACCAATTGATCGATATCCAGCTTATGGATAATGTAAAAGCACGGCACCAAATAGGAAAAGGAGTCTATCAGAAGCTTCCCGTACCGCCGGGAGCACCGTCCGTCGACAGCCAGATCGAGCTCTTCCGGTGTGCCTATCTTGAGGCAGGCAATCCTCTTCCGGAATGGCTTGTGCGCAAGGGCTCTGTTCCCTTACCGGAGGACAGCCGCTGATGCTTTCGTAAAACCGAGCTTTTCTGCATTTTTATTCTCTTTTTGCTTTTCAGGTTCTTTTTAAAAGAACGTTATTTTGTATTTTATTTTTGCTTGACTTGTCAATTATATTCCGCTATCTTAATAATTGACTTATCAATTATTAGGAGGCTTCTATGGAAAATGCAGATTATGTCGAACGGATCGGCAGATATATCGCCATTCTTCACCGCGCGGCACAGAAATACATCAACAAAAGAATGCAGCCGTTTGGCTTCACCTCTTCGGATCATCTTTTTCTTATTCATATCTCAAAAAACGAAGGGATCAATCAGCGCTGCCTTGCGGCCATGCTGTCTATCGATGAGGCAGCGGTAACACGCGCTGTGAAAAAACTTGCAGACGGCGGATTTGTGATGCGAAAAAAAGATACGGGCGATATGCGTTCTTTTTCCCTTTTTCTCACTGAGCGCGGGCATAAAGCGATCCCTCTCCTGCTCGAAAGCTTTGAGGACTGGGACAAAGTGCTGCTCAGGGATTTTCGGCCGGAAGAGCTTTCCAGTCTGCGCGGGCAACTCGCAAAAATGGTAGAAAACGCTCTCTCACCGGAAAAGGAGGCGCGATGATGGAGCAAACGTCCAGTAACCCGCTCGGTGTAGAAAAGCCGGGGAAACTGCTCATCAAATTTGCCGTTCCAAGCATCATCGCCATGCTCGTGAGCGCTCTTTATAATATCGTGGACCAGATCTTTATCGGTCAAAGTGTCGGAATGCTCGGCAACGCTGCTACCAACGTCGCTTTTCCTCTGACGACGGTATGCACGGCGATCGCTTTGCTTCTCGGGATTGGCGGAGCCGCTAATTTCAATCTTTCCATGGGGGCAAAAAAGGAAAAGCAAGCGGCCGGATTCGCCGGCTGCGCAATCATCCTGCTCATCTCATGCGGTATCGCCCTCATGGTTGTCGTACGTATTTTTCTGGATCCAATGATGCATGCTTTCGGCGCAACGCCAGACGTCCTTGAATATGCGCTTACATACACAGGCATTACATCTTTGGGATTTCCCTTTCTGATTTTTTCGACCGGAGCGAGCAATTTGATTCGCGCGGATGGCAGTCCGAAATTCTCTATGGCCTGCGTGCTGACGGGTGCCGTCATCAACACGATACTCGATCCCTTATTTATTTTTGGTTTTGGAATGGGGATCGCAGGGGCGGCATGGGCGACGATCCTCGGGCAGATCGCTTCCGCCGTATTGGCGGCATATTATCTGACTGTCCGCTTTAAAACCGTCCGTCTCCAAAAAAGCGCGTTCCGTGCAACATGGAAAAAAAGCCGTGCAATCATGGGGCTTGGCGCCGCCGCATGCTTCAATCAGCTTGCTATGATGGTCGTTCAGATCGCTCTGAATAATGTTCTTACATATTATGGAGCTCTGTCGGTTTATGGAAGCGAGATCCCGCTTGCCGTTGTAGGGATCATTATGAAAGTCAATATGATCTTCATGTCCATCATCATCGGTATCGCGCAGGGGCTTCAGCCTATTTCCAGCTTCAACTACGGGGCGGAAAAATATGGCCGCGTACGCGAGACATACCGCAAAGCGATTACCGCTGCCACTATTATCTCTATCTGTGCATTCCTTGCGTTTCAGCTTTTCCCGCGCCAGATCATCAGCATCTTCGGTTCCGGCAGCGAGGAGTATTTCTATTTTGCCGAGCGCTGCTTCCGTATTTTCCTTTTATTTACCTTTGTAAACGGCATTCAGCCAGTTACGTCCAACTTCTTTTCCTCCATTGGAAAGGCAACAAAAGGAATTTGGCTTTCCCTGACACGCCAGATCATTTTCCTGCTCCCCCTCGTACTGATCCTCCCTATCTTTCTTGGGATAGACGGCGTGATGTATGCCGGTCCGGTTGCCGATGGAATCGCCGCACTCGTCGCGGTCCTTTTCGTTTCAAAAGAGATGAGAGCTATGAAGCGACTGGAACAGGCGAAGGCCTCCGGCCTGTAAGGGCTGGTTTTATAGAGAAAGGAGGTCTGAGCCATCCTTTCTCTATTCCTGTATATTCTTTTTATATTCTTCCAGCTTCCGGTTCAGCACTTTCCATTTCTTCCGGTTCAAATTCCAGATAATGAGCCAGATAACAGCATAGAGCGCCGTAAAGGTCACGTAATAGAGGGCAAGCCAATTCCCCAACGGAAGCCAGCCGAACCATACCATAAGCAGGGTGCAGCCTGTCATCAATACGGCAAAGTGAATCACTGTACGTATGATATAGGTTTTATTGTTCTTATCGGAGCCTACCCATAACAGCTGCACACATGCAATGAACAACGCAAGGAGCAGGTCATTTCTTATTTCAACGATCAGTACTGCATCCCAGCCTAAGGCGCAGGTTATGACCGTACTGATCGTCAATGCGATCAAAAACGCGGTGATCAATACTGTTACAAACAAACGAATCGCTTTTTTCATTTCTTTCACCTTTCCAGTCCTAACGCTTCTTTTAGTATCGGAGCATACTGCCGGGATATGATCTGCTTCTCTCCATTTTCCAATACTACCTCTATCTTCCCATTCAAAACCGGGTTCAGGCTGCGTACTTTGGCCAAGTTAATGATCGTAGACTTATTTGCGCGCAGGAAATCTGTTCTCGGAAACCGCTCTTCGATCTCATATAGCTTGAGTGCGCATTCGTATATCTCATCTCTTGTGGCGATAAATACTTTATCATCCACACTTTCAAAATAGTAAACATCTTTCGGCTCGAGCAGAAAGGTTTGACGTTCCCGGCTGCCGACAACTTTTTTTTGCGTACTGCCCGCAAGCGCAATGATTTTTGAAAGCTCATCGCTTATTTCCGGACAACGGACGATCAATTCCTCCTGCAGATACTTCGGATCGATATCGAGCGTTATTTTCATGTCGTTTCTCCTTTCCTGCTTTTGAGTATAGGAAATAAAAAAACGCGCGTCAATGCATTTTCCGCAAGCTGCATTGCGCGCGCTGTATGTTGCATATTCCGGCAGGTCTATCGTCTCCTGCTTTATCATTTCAGCAGAAACCGCTCAAGCGTCGGAACATCTTCCGCAATATACCGGCAGGTAAACTGCGCCGCATCTTCCATTTTACTGAATCCGAATCCCCAAAGTACAGCGCAGAAATCGATCCCTGCGGCTTCTGCCCCCTTTGCGTCATAATCGCTGTCTCCAACGAGCAGGCAATCCTCCGGCTTTGAATCAGTACGCGAGACCGCCTCCCGGACGATCGCCTCTTTCCCCTTGATATTGACATCTTCCGGTGCGCCGCAGATCGCATCAAAATAATCGGTCAATCCAAAATGGGCCAACGTTTTCCGTACGATCTTTTCCATTTTGACAGACGCGACTGCGCAGGTCACTCCTCCTTCACCCAAGCTTTTCAGCAATTTCTCCATACCGGGATAGATATCCGCCTCCAGCATGCCTTTTTCCGCATAGCGCTCCCGATAATGCTGTACTGCCCGCGTAGCTTGCTCGTCATCCATCCCGCATACCCCCATAAAGGAAAGCTTCAGCGGCGGCCCTATGAATTTGCGCAGAGCTGCGTCGTCCGGGATCTCAAATCCCAAATCACTGATCGTCTTTTTTGCGCAATACAATATTCCTCTGCTCGTATCCATCAAAGTGCCGTCAAAGTCAAATAATACCGTCCTATACTTCATGCCCGTTTGTCTCCACTCCCGTTGTTTTATGTTCTTCTCTTTTTATTTATTTGATCTCTAATATTCTGATGCCTTCTGCCGGGATCTCGGCCTGCACAAGCCCTTCGCGAACGGGATATATTGCTCCCGTCAGCCTGCATTCAGCGCATTCAAATTCCAACTCCCGAAAAATCAAGCGGTGTTTCTCCGGCATCAGCTCTTCCCGCGCAAAAAGGTCTATTGCTGCACGGCGCGTTTCTTTTCCCCGATTGATCAATGTCAAAAACAGGCCGTTCCGCGCAGGCATTCCAAACGCGTCTTTTCCCTCCGCACAATAACGCAGAATACCCAAAACGTTTTCCTCCTGTACATAAAATATACAGCAGCCCGTTTTGAATGCGTCGTTTTCTTTCCGCAAGAGCGCCAATGTTTTATAGTATTCCTTCATATTTCTGTCGCGCACTTCATAAGGACCCCGATTGAACGGGTCGAGCAGGCCATGCATGCCTGTCTCGTCCCCATAATAAATGCAAGGCATCCCGGGCAGCGAAAACTGGATGCCTGCAGCGAGTCTTTGCAGTCTTGCACCATATTCATCCTGTTCCTTCGATACGACAAAATGCGCTTGCTGCTCGCGCGAAAGAGAACGCGCGTCGATCCGCGTTCCAAGGACCGTCCGTATGCGGGCGATATCATGGCTGGAAAGCAGATTCATCAGGCAGTAATACATCTCGCGCGGATAATTCTGGCTTTGCCCGACTAAAAAACGTTTGAACTCCCACGCATTCTTTTTCCCCTGCAGGAATTCCGTTACCGCACCTGCAAGCGGATAATTCATGACGGAATCAAGTCCTTTACCCAGCGCATAGGTTCGGAGCTTTCCATAGCTTTGCTTGGTTGTCGCATCTTCCCAAACCTCTCCGAGCAGAAAATTGTCCGGTGCTTCCCGCTTGAGGCTCACACGCATTCTTTCGATCGTTTCATCCGGCAGCTCGTCCGCCACATCCAACCGGAAGCCGTCTGCGCCGTGCGCGAGCCATGTGGAAAATACGCTTTGCTCTCCTTCGATCACAAAATCTATCCATTCCGGCTCCGTTTCACACACCTCCGGAAGCGTCTGAAAGCCCCACCAGCATTTGTATTCATTCGGATAGTCTGTAAACCGGTACCATGAATAGTAAGGCGACGCCTTGCTCTGATAGGCTCCTATGGAATCATACCGTCCATATCTGTTGAAATAGACACTGTCATCCCCCGTATGGGAATACACGCCGTCGAGTATCACTCGTATTCCCCGCTTATGCGCCTCACGTACTAACTGCTCAAAGTCCTCTGCCGTTCCAAGGATCGGATCTACTTTTTTGTAATCCCCCGTATTATAGCGGTGGTTGGAGGCTCCCTCTACGATAGGATTAAGATAGAGCGCAGTGATTCCTATGCCGCACAGCTCATCCAATGCTTCCATGATCCCGCGGAGCGTTCCGCCATAATAATCGCATGGTTCATAATGCTCCTGTCCTTCTATCGCCTCATAGAGCACCGGCTCATTCCAGTCCTCATGCACAAGGACGTTCCGGCCAAGACTGCGGTGATAGTCTGCCCCGCGGCGGAACGTATCGCTCTCATCCCGTGCAAACCGGTCCGGAAAAATTTGATACAAATTCGCCCTCTTTGCCCAATCCGGCGTTGTAAATGCTCCATCATATACCGTAAGCTGAAACGGCGGCGGCGGATTCCGGTAGACCTCTCCCGTACCGCTTGTATATCCCGAACGGGCGCCATAATAGATACTGCAGTTTTCGTCTAAGCAGATACGAAACCAATACCAAACGAGCCCCGGTATATCCGGCGCCGTATACTCCGCCTGCCAGAATCCGTTCTCGGTTTGCCGCATTTCGACCGATTCTTCCATTCCGTCTGTCATCAGTATCAAATAGGCCTTTTTAAAATCCAGCTCATACGCCGCAAGCGAAAGACGTACCGCTGTTCCGGCGGCGACTGCTCCAAGCGGTACCCGGTATATTTCCTCGGCCGAATCATGCATCAATTGCTTTGAGAAATCGATCTCCTGCATACCTCTCCCTCCTGCGTCAGGTCAATTCCCGCAGGTGCCATATTTTATCGTTATATTCCCGTATCGTCCGGTCGGATGAAAATACGCCTGATTTCGCGGTGTTCGTCGCCGCCATCCTTTTCCAGCGTTCTCTGTCCCGATAGGCGGCGACTGCCCGCTCGTATGCCTGCGAATAGGACGCAAAGTCATACAGCAGGTAATACTTATCCGCACGGTCCATATCTCCGAAAAGCAAAGAATGATATAAATCAGAAAACTGGCGGTCATTCGCGATATGAAGCGTTCCGTCGATCAGGCGGTTGAGCGCGAGCCGCAAATCCGTATTTTGTTCGTAATACTCTCCCGGTTTATAGGTTCCATAGCGCTCCATTCGGCTGATCTCACGTTCTGTCGCACCAAAGATAAAGATATTATCTTCTCCTACCGCTTCATAAATCTCTACATTTGCGCCGTCCATCGTTCCAAGCGTAACGGCGCCGTTCATCATAAACTTCATATTGCCCGTTCCGGATGCTTCCAGTCCTGCCGTAGAAATCTGCTCGCTGATGTCCGCCGCCGGTATCATGAGCTCGGCCTCGGATACGCTGTAGTTTTCTACGAATACTACCTGAAGCACGCCTTTGGTTGCCGGATCGTTATTGACAAGCTCTGCCACGGCAAGAATGAGGCGTATGATATTTTTTGCCCGCACATAGCCCGGCGATGCTTTCGCCGCGAAAATAAACGTACAGGGTTCTATGTGGACCGCGGGATCTTCCTTCTTCAAATTATACAGATGCAGGATATGGAGCGCCTTTAAAAGCTGCCTTTTGTATTCGTGCAGCCGTTTTGCATGCACATCAAATATCGTATCCGGGTCGATCTCGATCCCCTGCTTCTTTTTCAGGTGCTCGCAAAAGCGCACCTTATTCCGGTACTTGACCTCCATGAAATCATCGAGGAAGCGCGCATCGCCGAGAAGGTCTGCAATCCTATCCATCTCTTTGTAATCTTTTAGAAAGCCGTCTCCAATATGGTCTGCAAGAAGCTGTGTAAGAGGCTGGTTTGCCTTTGCAAGCCACCTTCTATGGGTGATACCATTCGTGATCCCCAAAAATTTATCCGGAAATACCACATAAAAATCCCGGAACGTGCGCGCCTTCAATATTTCCCCGTGCAGCTTGGAAACGCCGTTCACCTTGTTGCATACGGCGATACATAGGTTCGCCATGCGTATTTCATGATACGCAATGATAGACATTTTACTGATCTTATCCCACTGTCCCGGATATACGTCCCATAGCTTACTGCAAAACTTATCGTTTATTACCTTGATGATCTCATAAATACGCGGCAAAAGCTCCCGGAACATCTCTTCTTCCCAGCACTCAAGCGCTTCCGACATGATCGTATGATTGGTATAATTGAATATTCTGCTGCAAATGTCAAACGCTTCGTCCCAGCCCATACCTTCCTCATCCATAAGGATACGCATCAGCTCTGGAATGGCAAGCGTCGGATGCGTGTCATTGATCTGGACTGTAAAATAGTTAGGCAGCGTGTGAAGATCTCCGTAATTCGCCTTATGCTTATGCACCATGTGCTGCATCGTCGCGGATGTAAAGAAATAAAACTGCTTCAAGCGCAGCTGCCGCCCCTGTTCATGATTATCCTCCGGATACAACACTTTGGAAATGACCTCGGCCAGTTCCCGTTCCTGCATAGCACGGGCGTAATCGCCCCGGTTGAAATAATGCATATCGAGCCCTGTTTTGGCTTTTGCGCTCCACAAGCGAAGCGTTGCGGGCATTTCACTCATATATCCAATGACCGGATAATCATAAGGGATCGCAAGCACGCTGTAATAATTTTTATGATCGATCTTAAGGCCTTGCTCCGTCCATATCTCTTCTATTTCGCCGCCATAACGGACTTCCACCTGCTCTTCCGGGCGCGGGATCTCCCACACATTTCCCGCTTCAAGCCAGTTATCATCCACCTCGACCTGTTCGCCGTCTAAAATGCGCTGCTTAAATAATCCATATTCATATCGGATGCTACAGCCAGTCACGGGAAGATCGAGCGTAGACAGGGAGTCTAAAAAGCATGCCGCAAGACGCCCGAGACCGCCGTTTCCGAGCCCCGCATCTCTTTCCTGCTCTTCGATGTCATCCAAGCTGAGCCCCATATCACTTAAAACTTCCTGATAATCCTTTAAAAGATGCAGGTTGATCATATTATTGACGAGCGCACGGCCCATCAGAAATTCTGCCGATAAATAATACAGGCGTTTCAGTCCCTGATTGAGCACCTGCTTATTGGCGTCCGTCCACTTTTCCACGATCACGTCACGTATAGAAAGTGCACACGATTTATAAATCTGGTCTTTCGTCGCTTCTTCCAGTGTCTTGCCAAAATGCCGCTTCAGCTTGCCCAGAATCTGCTCCTTGATCTCTTCTTTTTTTACGATAGGATCGGCCATGATAAGAACCTCCTGTTTATCCTGCTTTCAGCAATCATGTCAATATTATATCATATACCCTCGCGGGAATACGATTATTCACAATAATTTTACGTACAGAAAAACTGCCGAAAACGGCAGTTTTCCTCATTTCTTCCCTATTCCACGGCGTTCTGCAGCTGTTCTCAGCTCCGGCGCCTTCGCCTCTTTCCCATGTATTTTCCCGTCGCTGCATCTTACTTTCAGGAGGCATCCTCTTCCAATACGCTGAATATTTCTTCTTCTTCCTCAGCTAAACGATCGGACGCCCGTTCCAAAACGGCAAATATTTCTTCCGTTTCCTCTGCCGCCCGGACTGCCGGTTCATTTTCGGCTTCCTCCGGGATCGTATAATCATCTACATGGATCGCTTCATCTATCTTTTCTTCCAAAAGCTGCTCCTGCTCCAGCTCCCGCGCTATCTCGCCGATCGCTTCCCGACCTGCCCCGCGTTTTTCGCCTATATTGCCCCAACAGCCTCCAGCCTCATCTTTTGTATGTTCCAATCTATTCTTCCTTTCGTGTCGTTTAGAATCCTGCCCGGCAAGACCGTCCTGCCTGCATACGCTGCATTGCAGCCGTCACACCGGATTTACAATATATTGTATTAAAAAAATGTTTTTTCGTCAATATGCTGCGTTCCCATCCGCGCGAGCACTCTATTTTGGTCTTATCCCCGGCTTTTCGCCTGCTATAAGAGCATACGGTACAGTGCAATGTATTCCGCTGCAGACCGGTCAAAGCTATTGTCGGCCGCCATTGCCTTCCGAATGAGCTCCGCCAGATTTGCCTTATCCTGATAAACATTTAAAGCAAACCAAATCGTATTCAGCATATCATGCGCATTATAATTTGTGAACGAAAAACCGTTGCCTTCCCGCGTATAAATGTTATAGGGTATGACTGTATCTCGCAGGCCGCCGGTCTCGCGGACGATCGGCAGCGTTCCATAGCGCTGAGCGATCATCTGAGAGATCCCGCATGGCTCAAACATTGATGGCATTAGGAAAAAATCACTTCCCGCATAGATCCGGTGCGCGAGCGGATCGCTGTATCCAAGGCATACTGCCGTCTTATCCGGATATTTATCCGCAATATAACGGAAAAAGCTTTCATACTGTTCTTCGCCGCTGCCGAGAAGCACAAACGCCACATTCTCATATAGAAGCTCCTCAAGCACTGCGCGCACAAGATCAAGCCCCTTTTGCTCTGTCATGCGCGTTACCATTCCGATAAGCGGCATGCTGGGACGCACTTTGATATCGAGTTCCCGCATGAGTTCTTCCTTATCGTGGTATTTCCCGCCGAGGTCATTTGGCGCATAGCGGTATTTCAAATGAGCGTCGTGCTCCGGATCGAACTCTTTTGTATCTATCCCATTCAAAATACCGACTAAATCGCTGCTGCGCGCCCGCAAGATCCCTTCCATACCACGTCCATAATAAGGATCGAGTATTTCCTGTGCATAGGAGGGGCTTACCGTCGTGATCTTATCGGCAAAGACGATGCCTGCTTTCATCATATTGGCGCTGCCGTACGCTTCCACATATTCCGGCGTAAGATATTTGTCTTCCACCCCCAGAATATCTTTGGCAAAATCAAAGGATATCTGCCCCTGATATTGCAGATTGTGGATCGTGAGCACCGTTTTCACATTTCCCTGCGGTCTTCCCTGATATTGGGTGCGTATGAGAAACGGTATCATTGCCGTATGCCAGTCGTTGACATGGATAATATCCGGCTCAAATCCGAGAAACGGAAGCGCTTCAAGCACAGCACGGCAAAAATACGCATACTGCTCCGCTTCCGCTTCGCCGCCTTTATAAATGCACCAGCCGAAATAATATTCATTGTCGATAAAATAATAGGTGACGCCTTCAAGCTCCATCGTCTCAATACCAAGATACAGCGTCCTCCAGCCAAGCTGGATATTCATCGTTGCAAGCACGCGCAGCCGATCCCCGTACTTTTCTTTAACCGTCTTATGCTTGGGTAATATGACACGCGCGTCTATCCCCTGTGCACAAAGCGCCCGCGGAAGAGCCCCGATCACATCGGCAAGCCCTCCGGTTTTGGCAAAGGGCGTTGCCTCTGCTCCTGCGATCAATACTTTCAGTTTGCTCATACGATCGCCCCCTTGCGGATAATGACCGGAAATACTTCATCTCCGATCAGCCTTCTTCCCTGCCGGATGTTGACGGATTTATCGAGGATGACATATTCAAGGTCCGAATTATTGTATACTTCGCTGTTCTGCATAATAATACTGTTTTTTATCTTTGCACCCTTTCCGACATATACGCCGCGGAACAGGATACTGTTTTCCACTTCCCCCTCGATGATACACCCATTTGCGACCAACGAATTCTTAACATTAGAGGTCTTTGCATATTTTGCCGGAACCTCATCCTTGATCTTCGTATAGATTTGGTTGTCTCCGTTGAAAAGATGGTCCTGAACACTACGGTCGAGAAAATCCATATTGATTTTATAGTATGAAGCAACCGAGTGCAAACGTCCTACATAGCCTTTATGCTCATAGCCCATGATCTTGATCCGGCTCAGATTCCCCATTAGGAGGTCACTGACGAAATTATATTTTCCACGCGATACACAGTCCTCCACCAGATATTCCAGAAGATCTTTCCGCATTACATAGGTATCCATTCCTACTTTCCGCGAATCGCTCGCGGCTGCGTTTATTTCCAAATCAACGACTCTTCCTTCGTCATTCAGATGCAACCGGACGTCGTTATAGCGTTCTCCCCGGAAATAGTCCGCCTCGTCTTCGTTGTACAGCATCGTGATGTCCGCCCCGTTATCGAGATGATATTCCACCAAATCATCAAACGTCCGGTTATAGATCGTATAGGAGCCGGACAAAATACAGTATTGCTGCTTAGAACGCGTAATATAGCTCATAACGCCCTTGATCGCATCTACTACACCGCGGTAGGTCCCCATATTTTCCGAACTGGAAAAGGGCGGCAAAATAAAGAGCCCGTCGTTTTTCCGGGAGAGGTCCCATTCTTTTCCGGAGCCGAGATGATCCATCAAGGAATGATAGGAACGCTGCGCGATCACACCGATATTTCGTATCCCCGAATTGACCATATTGGAAAGAATAAAGTCGATCGCCCGGTAGCGTCCCCCTACCGGAAGCGCCCCAACCGTCCGAAGATAAACGAGCTCACGCAGATTGATATTCTGTTCTCCCGCATAAATCAAACCAAATGTATTCCGAAGCATCAGGAAGCACCTCCTGCCGTATTTTTGATCACTTTCTTTGCAGCCACGCTTTCACCGGCCGCAACGCTCGCTCCGGCCCGTATGACCGCCTTATGGCCCACCACCGTAATTTCGCCTTTTCCGCCGACGACAGCACCCGGCTCTACGGAGACTTCTTCGTCCACGATACTTTTCAGCACCTTGCTTTTTTCTCCAATCACCGTCTCCTGCATAATGATACTATCCCGTACGACCGCCCCTTTTTCTATTATGACACCTGCCGAAAGGATGCTATTTTCTACAGTTCCATAAATATAACATCCTTCTGAAATAAGAGAGTTTTTAATCTTCGCCCCACGGTCGACAAAATGCGGCGGCTTATTCGGATTGCGCGAAAAAATGCGCCATGCGTCGTCGTAAAGATTGAGCCCCGGCTCATCGTGCAGCAGCTCCATGTTGGCCTCCCACAGGGAATCGATCGTTCCTACGTCTTTCCAATATCCTTTATAGGGATAGGCAAACAGACGTTCTCCGTTTTCCAGCATAGCAGGAATGATATTTTTTCCAAAATCGTTGCTCGATCTTTCATCTTTCGAATCTGCAATCAGATATTCCCGCACCTTTTTCCAGCTGAAAACATAAACGCCCATAGATGCCATGTTGCTTTTCGGTTTCTTCGGCTTTTCCTCAAATTCTTCGATACGAAGATTTTTATCGGTATTCATGATACCGAACCGTGCCGCCTCTTCCATCGGTACTTCGATCACGGCGATCGTCGCATCGGCTTCGTTATCCTCGTGCGCTTCGATCATTTGGCTGTAATCCATTTTATAGATATGGTCGCCCGATAGCACGAGGATATAATCCGGATTATATTGCTCGATAAAATAGATATTCTGATAGATCGCATTTGCCGTTCCGGAATACCATTCGCCCCGCTCGCCTTTCACATACGGCGGCAGTACAAAAGCGCCTCCCGTAATCCCGTCGAGGTCCCATGGTGAGCCTGTTCCGATATATGCATTCAGCTCGAGCGGCTCATACTGCGTCAGAACGCCGACCGTATCGATGCCCGAATGGATACAGTTGGAAAGCGGAAAATCGATGATCCTATACTTTCCTCCGTAGGTAACGGCTGGCTTGGCACGGTGCTTGGTGAGAACCCCGAGCCTGCTTCCCTGCCCTCCGGCCAAAAGCATTGCGATACATTTTTTCTTTTTAATCATCTTTTCCCATCCCCTTTGCTTTTCAAAGTGAACCGATAGTACACTGCTCCAAGCGGCGGCAGCGTTATTTTTACACTGTACGGCATGCCGTTTAAGGCAAGCTTTTCCGTCTGAAGCTTCTTATCCGGCATCACGCCCGAACCGCCGTAGATCTCATCGTCGCTGCAGATCAGCCTTTCAAGGCTCCCTCTCTGCGGCATCGCTATTCTGTAATCCTCCCGCACGACAGGAGTAAAATTAACGGCGCACACGACTGCCTCCTCCCCGCTCATACGCATAAGGGCAAACGTACTCTGCTCCCTGTCGTCTACATTCAGCCACCGAAAGCCATCCCAGCTGTCGTCGAGCTCATAGAGGGCAGAATATGCGGTATAAATATGGTTCAGGTCCTTCACGAACCTCTGCATGCCCGCATGGGAATCGTATTCCAGCAAAAACCAATCAAGCTGTTTTTTATAGTCCCATTCTATGAATTGCGCAAATTCATCCCCCATAAACATCAGCTTCTTTCCGGGATGTGCGAACATAAAGGCATAAAGTGCCCGAAGCGACGCAAATTTCTGCCAATAATCCCCAAACATTTTATCGACCATCGATTTTTTCCCATGCACGACTTCATCGTGCGAATAAGGCAGGATATAATTCTCGGAAAAGGCATAATACATGGAGAAAGATATCTTGTTATGCTCGAACTGCCGGAAATAGTGATCCATTTTCATATAATCGAGTGTATCGTGCATAAATCCCATGTTCCACTTGAACGTAAAGCCAAGGCCTCCGTCATACGGGGGTTTTGTGACCATCGGGTAAGCCGTGCTCTCTTCCGCTATGGTCATGGCTCCCGCATAATTTGTCAGCACCGTACTGTTCATCCGGCGCAGCATCTCTACTGCATGGCCGTCGATGTTCCCACCTTCCTCATTTGGAACAAAGCAGCCGTCTCTCGCATAATCCAAATACAGAATGGAGGTGACTGCGTCTACCCGCAGGCCATCGATATGATATTTGTCCATAAAAAACATGGCGTTCGATACGAGAAAGCTTACCACTTCCGGCCGGCCGTAGTTGAAGATCAGCGTTCCCCACTGGGGATGCTCCCGCTGCAAAACGTTTTCGTGCTCATATAAATGTGTGCCGTCGAATTTTGCAAGTCCGTGTTCGTCTTTCGGGAAATGCCCGGGAACCCAGTCCATAATAACGCCGATCCCGCGCGAATGGAGCTTGTCTACGAAATACATGAAATCCTGAGGCGTTCCATAGCGTGATGTGACGGCGTAAAAGCCGGTGATCTGATAGCCCCATGACCCATCGTAGGGATATTCCGCTACCGGCATGATCTCCACATGCGTATAGCCCATATCGCTCACATAGTCAGCCAGCTCATCTGCCACCTCCCGAAAGCTCGGAAAGCGATATCCCTCTTTCGTGCGCCACGACCCAATGTGCACCTCATAGATGGATACGGCGTCTTTCAATATATTCTTCTTGAGCCGGCGTTTCATATATGATGAGTCATGCCATTCATATCCGCCGAGCTCCCAAACTTTAGAGGCCGTATTCGGCCGAACCTCCGCATGGAATGCGAAAGGATCGGCCTTCATGACCTTGCTGCCGTCATATCCGTATATAAAGTATTTATAATTATCTCCATCTGCAAGGCCGGGGATAAATGCAGTCCATACGCCATTTTTCCAAGGCTCCATCGGGTTCTTTTCGATGTCCCAGCCATTGAAATCCCCTACGACGCTCACGCTCCTTGCATTGGGAGCCCACACGCAGAAACGGTGCATACGAAGCTTCGGAATATAGTGGCATCCAAAAAACTCGTATGCCCTTTGCGCTTCCCCGGTATTATACAGATAGATGTCATACTCCGGCAAGTACGCCTGATAGCTCTCTTTCATCGTGCTCACCGTCCTTTTTCAATATCCCCGACAACGTTTTACACCTGATAAACGAATTTCTCGTCCTTCTGCGAAGCCTGATTCAGCTCCGCTGCCTTTTCCTCATATCCATCCCGTCCCATCAGAGCGAAAGTCGCAATCTTGCCCGCCTCTACGCCCGGCTGGTCGAATGCATCGATCTCCAAAAATTCCCCTGCTGCGGCAGTTGCCATTTCAAGGAAGAAAAATAAGGCTCCGATCTCTTTTGCATTCATTTCCGAAAGCGTGATACGCATATTCATTTTGCCAGCCTGTGTGACGGCATATTCTGTTGCGCGCATCTCCGAAGCGATCAGCTTATTGATCGTCTGCCCCTGCAGATAAGATGCGTCCTGCATATCGATGGGCGCCTGCGGAATCTTAAGCTCCGTATGGAATTTTTCCACATCGATAAACGCGATCACCTTATCGAACGGCCCTTCCGTATAAAGCTGTATCTGGGAATGTTGATCGGTCACGCCAAGCGCACGGACCGGCGTCTGCCCCTTATTGACGATGCTTCCATCATTTCCATAGCGTTTTCCGAGCGATTCCGCCCATAGCTGCGCGTACCACTCCGCCATATTCAGCAGTCCGTCTGCGTATGGCATCATGACGGAAATATTGGCGCCTTTTTTCATTGCCGCGCAATAAAGAAGCGCATACATATAGGCCGGATTTTCCCAAAGGTTTTCTTTGGTGCATGCCTCGTCCATTTCCTGTGCGCCCGCAAAAAGCGCTTCGATATCAATGTTGAGTACAGCTGCGGAAAGAAGACCGACCGGACATAATACGGAAAAGCGTCCGCCGACGCCGTCCGGCACGGTAAACGTCTTGAATCCGTATTGATTGGATATTTTTTTCAGTATCCCCTTTTCCTTATCCGTTGTTAAGATGATGTTCTCCTGAAAACGGTCTCCCAACGCTTCTTTCAGCTTACCGAGAACGATCATGAACTGAGACATCGTCTCTACCGTATTTCCGCTTTTGGTGATCACATGAAAACACGTTTTCTTTACGTCGATCACATCAAACAATGCGTTGATCCCATCCGGGTCTACATTATCGACTACATAAAAGCGTACGCCGCCGCGTTTTTCGCGCGGAAGTTCATTATATTTCAAATGCTTGATGCCGGTAAACAATGCCTTTGAGCCAAGTGCGCTTCCGCCGATTCCGAGCACGACAAAGTTTTCAAAGCCTGCGTTGATGCGCTCCGCTTCCTTTTTGATATCCGCAACGACCGCGGCCTGATTATAGGGCAGACTGCGCCACGCCATAGCATCTTTTTTTGCGCACATGTTCTGATGGATCTGCGGGATTTTCAGCGCCATTTTCTGTATATCCTGCTCCTCAATTCCATGTTCTCCGATCGTTTGAACAAGCATGTGGTTAAAATCGATCTTCATTTCTGATCCTCCGTTTTGTTATTTTCAAATATTTTGAAGCCGTTTCCGGCCATTTCACACAATATCTTATTCCGCCCGGCCATAGATCTCCGTTACGGAACGCAGCCAGTCTATTTTTTCTTTGTCAAACGCACCCTTTTTCATACGCCATTTCCAATTTCCAAGAGCCTTTGACGGATAGTTCATACGCGCTTCCCCATCAAGCTCCAATATGTCCTGCATGGGAATGATGGAAATGTCCGCGACGCTCATCATGGCGAGACGAATCAGCTTGCGCACCACATTTTTCTCCGTCGCTTTTCCAATATAGCCTGCCAAAAAGCGCTTCGTTTCCGGCGGACTCGTTTTGAACCAATGGAGCGTCGTATCGTTGTCGTGTGTACCTGTATAGACTACACTGTTACGCGGGTAATTGTGCGGCAGATAATCGCTGTTTCGTTCGTCAAACGCAAACTGGAGCACTTTTAATCCCGGAAAGCCGCAATAATCGAGGAATCCTCTGACTGCATCGTCTATTGCCCCAAGGTCCTCCGCAATGATCGGCGGCATAGGGAGCGCCGTTTTTATCGCATCGAAGAGTGCGCCGCCCGGTCCTTTTACCCATTCTCCATCTTTCGGAACGCCGCCTTTGGGGATCTTGAAATAAGCCTCAAAGCCTCTGAAATGGTCGATCCGCAGGATATCATATAAATGCAGGCTGCGTTTCATGCGCCGTACCCACCATTCATAATGATGCTCACGCATATAGTCCCAGTCATATAATGGATTGCCCCAAAGCTGACCCTCGTCACAGAAATAGTCGGGCGGCGTTCCCGCAACGCTTCCATCCTTCAAAAAATATTCGGGATGCGCCCATGTTTCCGCAGAATCGAGCGCCACATAAATCGGGATATCTCCAATCATCTGTATCCCATTTTTATTCGCATATTCTTTCAAGGCAAACCATTGACGCTCATATAAAAACTGCGTGAACTGGATCGCTTCGATCTCCCTGTTATATCGCTGTGTCAGCTCCATGATCGCCGCCGGTTCACGCTCTACGATATCCGGCGCCCACTGCCCATAAGGCAAATAATGGAAATGCTTTTTCAAGACGACAAATAGCGCGTAGTCAAAAAGCCATCCTGCATTTTCATATTTAAAAGCGGAAAATTCATGCGCATATTTCTCTATCCCGCGCTCATAGGCTTTTTCCAATACGCCGTGCTTTAGCTGGAAAAGCGCCTCATAATCTACGCTGGATTCATCCTTTCCAAAGTTGAGCGCCTCGTAATCGCTTTTGCGCAGCAGGCCGTCTTCTTCCAAAAGATCGAAATCAATAAAATATGGATTATAGGCAAAAGCGCTCGTGCCGGAATAGGGGCTGTCTGCATAGCCCGTAGGCGTACAGGGGAGAACCTGCCAATAGGATTGTTTTGCCGCATGAAGCCTGTCTACGAAATCATAGGCCGCCTTTCCCAGCGTTCCGATCCCATAAGGAGATGGTAAGGATGATATGTGCAGCAGTATCCCGCTTCCCCGTTTCATAGATTTGTCTCCGTCAAATTCATTACACCTTTATTATATATTTTTTTGTCTTAAAAGTATATATCTTTGTCGAATATACTTTACCGCCGTCTACTTTATATCGGTGCTTCTGACGCTTCGCAAACAACATTTTCCCGGCATTTTCGCCGCTCTATTGCAAAAATGCCTTTCCACTCATGCGGAAAGGCATTTTTTTCTTACACATTTTTGCCGCAGCATTTTTTATATTTCTTTCCGGAGCCACATGGACACGGGTCGTTCCGCCCGACTGTTTTTTCGCTCACAGCCTGCTTGGAAGCGCGCCATTCCCGCGTGATCTCGTTTCTCCGCTCTGCGGAAAGCACACCGTCCCACTGGGGCAGTGTGTATAACCATTTTGCCTTTGCCTCATGCATATTGAAATATAGCTTTTCAAAGTCGATATCCAGCTTGATAGGCGTATCTTCCTCCAGTGCGTCAAGGTCGATCTCCTCTTTAAGGCTCGTATTGATACCATCGATAAATCCGCAGAAAACGACCGGCTCCATTCCGACCTTTTCCGCCACGTCCTTCAAAGCGCCTTCGTATGAAACGGACGTATCTTCCAGAATTTTTTCATAAACGTCTGTCTCCGCCGAAAAATAATCGTCCCAGAATGCCTGCTGCTGCGCCGGAGTCTGCGCCATCTGCGCAAGGTTTTTCCACTGTTCATATAAAGCCATTACAGCACCTCCTCAAGCTCCCTGTCGAGCCGTTTTGCGATCTCCCGGATAAAATCGTGCGTATTCACGACCGTTTTTTCTCCTTTTTCCCACAGGAGGGCAAGGTCTTTGGTCATCACGCCCTCTTCGATCGTGCGGATCGACGCCCGCTCAAGCGCATCTGCAAACTTCACGAGAGCCTCGTTTTTGTCCATCTCCCCGCGCTTTTTCAGTGCGCCCGACCATGCGAAGATCGTGGCCATAGAGTTTGTAGACGTCTCCTCTCCTGCCTGATGCCTGTAATAATGACGCGTGACCGTACCATGTGCCGCTTCATATTCATAGTTACCGTCCGGCGAAACGAGCACGGACGTCATCATGGCAAGACTGCCGAATGCCGTTGCCACCATATCGCTCATGACATCTCCGTCATAATTTTTGCACGCCCAGATATAGCCGCCCTCCGACCGGATCACGCGGGCCACCGCATCGTCGATCAGCGTATAGAAATATTCAATGCCAAGCGCTTCGAACCGCTCTTTATATTCCGCATCATAGATCTCTTGGAAAATATCCTTGAACGTATGGTCATAGATCTTGGAGATCGTATCTTTGGTCGCAAACCAAAGGTCCTGTTTCGTATCAAGTGCATAATTGAAACAGCTGCGTGCAAAGCTGCCGATGGATTTATCCGTATTGTACATGCCCTGTGCAACGCCGCCGCCCTCGTAATCAAACACGGGAAGCTTGGTTTCCGTTCCATCCTGTGCCGTAAACAGCATTTCAAATTTTGTGTTTGCCGGTACGCGGTACTCGGTGTTGCGGTATACGTCGCCATACGCGTGACGCGCGATCGTGATGGGCTTTTTCCATGTTTTTACGGACGGAGAAATACCGTCTACTACAATGGGCGCGCGGAACACCGTACCGTCAAGAAGCGCACGAATCGTACCGTTCGGGCTCTTATACATCTCTTTCAGGCCGTATTCCTCTACACGCTGCGCATTCGGGGTGATTGTAGCACATTTTACGCCTACGCCATACTTTTTGATCGCATTGGCGGCGTCATAGGTTACCTTATCGTCCGTTTCGTCCCGGTAGGGCAGCCCAAGGTCGTAATATTCCGTATTCAGTTCAATATATGGCAAAAGCAGGTCCTGCTTGATCATATCCCATATAATCCTTGTCATTTCATCCCCATCCATTTCGACAAGGGGCACCGGCATTTTTATTTTCTGCATATCCTTTCCTCCTGAAATCTTATTTTCACACACTCCGTGCGATTGCCTACAGAGCTTCCAATCCCGGGCCGCGTTCCGTCCACATAACATACGCGTCTTCCCCATTGTTGGAATAATACCGTTTTCGAATCCCGTGGATCGAAAAACCGCATTTTTTATATAACCTGAGCGCCGCCTTGTTCGACACTCTGACTTCCAGCGACATCGCGTCCGCTCCGTGCTCCTTTGCGGCGCGGTTCAATTCTTTCATCAGAGCGTAGGCATAACCTCTTCCCCGATAAGCGGGCAGGATACATACGTTCGTGATATGCGCCTCGTCAAGAATGATCCACATGCCGCCATATCCTATGATCGTTCCGTCCTTTTCTACGACAAGATAGACCGTATTATCGTTTTCGATGATATCGTCATACAGCATGGCATAAGACCACGGGAGGTCAAAGCTGCTGTTCTCACAGTAATGGATATCTTCCAGATCGCCGCGCTCCGCACGCCGAATCACTACATCGCTTAAAGCTCTCAACGTTTCTTCAGCCTTTCCGCCTGACTTTCCCGCAGATAATGGGGCTCTAATTCATCATATTTAAGCAGGCCGCCCTGCACATATATTTTTTCAGCAGCCGCGCATACGGAAGAAGCATGCTGCAGCAGGAACTGCTGCGGCAGGAACACACTGTCCGGCCTGTGTGCGGCTATTTCCTCGCGGAACCGCTCGGCCGCGTCTCCCACGAATACCACCGGCCCTTCCGGAAGCAGCTGATCCAGCAACACCGTAAGCGGTACCGCACGTTCCGCCACAAGCACTCTGCCATTATGCTTCGTCATCGTATAGACTTCGCCCCTCCGTGCATCCATTGCCGCACAGACGGGCCGTTCCTCCGCTCCCGCATTTTCAATGAGCGCCTCCAGCGTGTTGACCGCGATCACGGGCTTCCCTGCCCCATGAGCCATGGCCGCGCAGGCCGCGGTGCCGATCCGTATGCCCGTAAAAGAGCCGGGGCCGCAGGCTACCGCAAAAGCGTCCATATCCGCCGCTCCATATCCTGCCGCGCGCAGCGCTCCGTCAACCGCGGGCATCAGCGTTTCGGAATGCTTTTTCCCCGCGTCGATATAAAATTCGGAAAGCACTCTCCCGTTTTCCATAACGGCGGCGGAAAGCGTATTGCCCGTTGTATCTATCCCAAGCAGTCTCACTTTTCTACCTCCCGCACGGTTATATGCCGTCCGGCATCTCCTGTTCTTACAATACTGATATCGAGCCGCGGCGCCGGAAGCGCTTCCGGTATCAGGTCGGCCCATTCGCACACACAGATGCCGTCTCCGGCAGCATATTCCTCAAAGCCGGTCTCGTAAAGCTCGTCCTCGTCTTCCACACGGTAAATATCAAAGTGGTATAGGGGAAGCCGTCCGCTTTCATACACCCTAAGTATTGTATAGGTAGGGCTTACGACGCTCTCCCGCACGCCGAGCCCCTCAGCGAGGCCCTGTACAAAGGCGGTCTTTCCTGCGCCAAGTTCCCCATAAACGGCAAGAAAGCTGCCTTGAACCAGATGGGAAGCCAGCTTTTTTGCAAATTCTTTTGTTTTAAGTTCGCTGTCGCTGAAAAATTCCTGCATTTGCGCCTGTTTCCTCATCTCTTATGTGCGTTGCACATTTTTTTATTATAAAGGAAAACAGCCGTTTTTGCAAGGTTTCTGCACGAAATCCACACCTGCGCACACCTATTTTTCTGCCGGGCACTCTCGCACGCTTTTTACTTCTTTCAGCCCGAATAAACGTCCTACCGTCTTGTAAAGCGCGAATGTCAGCACCGAATTGATGCCCGCCTTGATCAGGTTGAACGGCAGAATCGCAGGAACGACCAGCTCGATCACCTGTTCACGCGGAACTCCCATATAAAGAGGCGTTACAATGATGTTCCATACGACCATGACCGCCGTCCATGCAACGACGCCGACGGCCAGCGCCACCGCCGCATTTTTGCGCGTCTTGTTCCTTTTATAGATATTCCCCGCCACGATCACAAAAACGCCTGTCGCAACGATATGCATCATGATCCCTATAGGGCCAGCCGAGGCGCTTACCGTAATCCCCTGAAGGACCGCAACGATGACCGTAAGAATAAAGCCGACGAACGGCCCGAACGCAAAGGTCGTAATGAAGATCGGGATATCCGCCGGATCGTATTCAAGAAACGGCAGGAACATCGGGATATGGATCAGGGCCACCAATACGACGGATAACGCCGCCATGACCGCGATGGATGTGATGCTGCGCGTCGTAAAACGCGGCTTTGCTAAAGTGTTCATGAGATCAATACCTCCACATAAAAAATTTCCGTGAATCGAAATCCCCGGAAATCATATGCGACCATATTTTTCTTCTCTCATCCAGACTATACTGTCGGCTGCGGAATTCCACCGCATCGGCTCCTTACAGGAGTTCGCAGGCTTTACTGCCGGTAGGGAATCTCACCCTGCCCCGAAGACTCATTCACTTTTCGGTATCTATTATATGCTTTCCTCTTTCTCCTGTCAATCCCGTTATTTGACATGGATTCCCTTTTTGTTTAATATAAGGAAGTATCTATCTAAAAAATCTTTGAGGTATGTTATGGAAGCGTTTATGTCCTCTTTTTCCGGGATACTCGGCAGCGTAAACGATTTTGTTTGGGGGCCCGTTATGCTCGTTCTGCTTGTCGGCACGGGCGTTTTTCTGATGATCCGTTTAAAGTTCCGTCCGCTGCGCAATCTTGGCTATGCTCTGGGGCAGGTCTTTTCCAAACACAGCATTAAAAAAGAGCATAATACCGATGCGGGTGATATTTCTCCCTTTCAATCGCTTATGACAGCTCTTGCCGCTACGATCGGGACCGGAAACATCGTGGGCGTAGCGACTGCAATGACGCTCGGCGGACCCGGCGCACTCTTCTGGATGTGGATATCCGCCCTGTTCGGCCTTGCGACCAAATATGGGGAATCGGTCCTTGCCGTATATTACCGCGAGAAGGACCAGCGCGGAGAAATGTCGGGCGGTCCTATGTTTTCCATCAAAAACGGCTTCAAGATCAAATGGCTCGGAACCGCGCTTGCAGGTGCATTCGCGGTATTTGCCGTGATCGCGTCGTTCGGGATCGGAAATCTGACCCAGATCAATTCCATTGCAGATGCAGTTTCCGGAACTTTCCATGTTCCAACATGGATCACGGGAATCGTTATCGCCGTATTGGTCGGCGTCGTATTGCTCGGCGGTATCCAATCCATCGGGAAAGTGTCGGCCAAGGTCGTTCCAGTTATGGCTGTCTTCTATGCCGCAGGCTGTCTGATCATTATTCTGTCCAATCTTGACGCGCTGCCGTCTGGGATCGGCCAGATCCTAAGCAGCGCTTTCGCGCCCACGTCGGTGCTCGGCGGCGTCGCCGGCTTTACTTTTGCAAGCGCGCTTCGCTTCGGCGTTGCCCGCGGCGTCTTTTCGAATGAGGCTGGCCTCGGGAGCGCGCCGATCGCCGCTGCAGCCGCTAAAACAGACCATCCGTGCCGTCAGGGCTATATCAACATGACAGGGACATTTTTCGATACGCTCATCGTCTGTACATTGACTGGTTTTGCCATTGCAAGCTCCGGTGTGCTCGGCACCCTTGATGCAGCGGGAGAGCTCGTCACCGGCGCTTCCCTTACCATCGCGGCCTTTGGCAGCGTCATGGGGCCAGCAGGAAGCTATATCGTAACGATCGGCCTGATCCTCTTTGCTTTTTCTACCATTCTCGGCTGGAGCTATTATGGGGAAAAGAGCCTTGAATATCTTACGCATTCCGTTAAAGCGCGCTATGTTTACCGCGTTATCTTTGCGTGCTTCATTTTTGTCGGCGCGATCACGACGCTTGAGATCGTATGGGATTTTTCGGATACGGCAAACGGCCTTATGGCGATCCCGAACCTTATCTGCCTGCTCGTGCTCAGCAATGTGATCGTTAAACAGACGGACGATTTTGACCGGAGATTTTTAAAGCCAAGCAAAGCAGCGCAAAAACAACGCATAAAATAATGCGCTTTTCCGTCTGTGCGCGCAAAGGCACCGTTCATTGAAAATTATCCGCTGTTATTATATAATAACAAATCATAGCCGCTTCTGGGAGGAGTTATTTTGAAAAGAATTCTGCCGTTCGTGATGTTTCTATTGGTTCTGTTTACCGCCGCGCCGGCATTGGCCGTATCTTACTCAGACGAAACCTACCGTTACAGCATCGATCTCCCGGAAGGGTCAGATACCTACTACTATACGCAGGAAAGTTCAAATATGCCGGAAGATCTCCTTACTGTTGCGCAGTCTAAAAATCCTCCGGCTTGTTTTCTGCTGGCAGCTTATGAAAATCTCAGACTTTCCTACTCGCTCGATATGACAGCTGTTTCGCTTGAGACTGTTCTTCCTGAGCTTTCCGGGAAAAACATCACCGATTTGTCTGAGCTTTCCGACGAGCAGATAGATCTGCTCTCTCAAAGCAAAAAAGCAGAATATGGTTCTCTTTACGCATTCGGGGCGGACGATATCGCTTCCTTAGCCGGAAAAACTGCGCTTGTGTTGACAGGCCGCCTTACCGACGATGTGTTGGGCGGTCAGACGGAAGACCCTTACACGACTGTTCTTTATCTCGCCGCTGATAATAACTGCCTATTTTCTATCACGCTGCGCTATAAAAACGACGGTACGGGTATTGCCCTTGAACAGGCTGAAAATGTTTTAGCAACTTTGCGTTTTGATAGTACTCCGGTCGTTTCCCCCGCCGCATCTCCGTCTTCTCTGAAAAGTGATGCACTTTCCGTTTCTCCGCTGCCGGTCTCTTCCGATGAAGCCGGCCCTAAGGTCACGGTCTCGACAGTCTCCGGCGGCGCTTCACAGTTTTTCCGCAATTTCAGCGAGCGTCTTTCCTATGCATACTATAACGATCCTTATTTTCCGATCTACGTTGCCGGAGCGTGTATCGTTGCCGCTCTTGTCATCATCATTATTATTTTGATCGCTGCCCGGCGCAGACGGGATAAAATGGATGGATATGAAGAGGACAGAGAAAATGCCACCACAGAGGAGCCTGCAGATGAGGGCGGCACAGATGCCCTCAGTGATAATATGCCGGCTTCGGCAATCACCCGTCCTACGATCGCGGAGGAAGCTTTATCCCGCCGCACACGGCAGACAGAGGTACGGATAGAGGAAGCGTCCGCTGCCAATCCTGTTCCGACCGAGCCGGAGGAGCAAGACGCTGCGTTTTCCGAACACGATTCTATTCCCTCTCCCTCTCGCGATTTTTCCCGTCCCAAAGTCGGCTCGCGCGTAGAGCGGTATGGCCGGAAGAAAAAATAGTCCTGTTTTTGTAAAAAAAACAGGTTCTATCCTTGACTTCATGCAGTTCGTATACTATAATATTTTGTGTTGCTCGCGGTAGTGCTGGAATAGGCAGACAGGCACGTTTGAGGGGCGTGTGTCCATGACGTATGGGTTCAAGTCCCATCTACCGCACCAATAAAAAGCCTTTAACCATGCGGTTTAAAGGCTTTTTATTTTCTCGTTGACCACGCTTTTGACCACACTTTTTTTATAAACAAATTGGCGGGAGCTTTCGCCCCCGCCCTTTCTTGTTACTCCGTTTTCTTCCCCTGCTTCAAAAGCTGTTCTGTATCAAACATAATACAAAGGCGGCAGACGGTCTATGAGCGGTATTTTCCGATTAAATATCTCCTGCCTTTTTAGATTCATCCAAGCCTAAAATATGATCTGCAGATTCATGATACAGACGACACAAAGTAATCAGATGACGTACCGGCAGTTCATTGGCCCCGCGTTCATATCGTGCATACATAGTTTGTGAAGTGCCAAGCTTCTGCGCGACCTGAGCCTGTGTCAGATCACAATCTTCTCTAAGATCCCGCAGTCTTTTGATATATCCGGGCAGCTCGTTCATCGTGTTTCTTCTATTCATGCTCCTATCATAAGGTAGTAAATATATTTACTGTTGACTTTAGTAAATATTTGTACTAAAATCATTTTGGATATTTACTGCCCGTGCTGTTCCGGCTTTCAATATCATTGGATCACCAAAGGAGCAATTAGTATGAAAAAAATAATCCTGCTTGCAGTGACCGTCGTTATCTGTCTGTTTATATTGGCCTGTGGCCATATAAACGCCCCATTCCATACCAGCGAGCTGTCTATCCGTTCCGACGGTACATGGACATACAGCGGTTCTATGCAAGGCACATGGGTAAAGCGCGGCGGGCAGCGTGTTCTTTTTATCGACGGCTTTGACAGCACTGAGATCATACTGGCCCATTAGTCCGCTCCATATTATGAAGATAAAAAATATCCGCATATTTTCTATGCGGATATTTTGATCGAACCTTTTATACATACCGTTATCCCGTTTAGAAAGCGGGCATAACGCCAATACCCTGTAATACGGAGCAAATCAGGATCGCCGCCATAATAAACGGCGCGATGTATTTGATAAACACCCGATACATTTTCCGCCGCTTGAATTGAGAGGACAGCTCCACTTCCCCAATGATCGCTTTCGGCTTGATGACATAGCCCACAAAGATACAGGTCAGCATTGCAACGATCGGCATGATAACGGAATTGCTTGTAAAGTCAAACATATCCAGTATCGTCATTCCATTCCACGTGATATGATCCCACATGCCAAAGCCAAGAGAGGATGGGATCGCCAGTGCGACAATGATCGCAAGCGAAATAAAGCACGATCTTTTACGGGATATTTTAAATTTGTCCTTGAAGATGGAAACCACTGTCTCCATCAGGGAGATGGAAGAGGTGAGGGCTGCGAAAAGAACCATCAGAAAGAATGCCGCGCCTACAATGTTTCCGGCTTCGCCCATGCTGCCGAATACCTTTGGCATTGTCTGGAACATCAGGGATGGTCCTGTAGACAGTGCCGCTTCGTCACCGCCGGAAAACACGAAAACAGCCGGAACGATCATCAGCCCGGCAAGGATCGCTACGCCCGTATCAAATATTTCGATCTGTTTTACAGATTGTTCGAGGTCCTGCTTTTTATTCATATAAGAACCGTACGTGACCATAATGCCCATGGCAAGAGACATGGAATAGAACATTTGCCCCATCGCGGCAAGCACCGTTTCCGCGGAAAACTTGGAAAAGTCCGGCATAAAGTAATAAGCTACGCCTGCGCCCGCGCCGGGAAGCGTAAGGGAATAGATCGTGATCGCGACCGTAAGGCCGATCAATACAGGCATCAATATCTTGCTCGCTTTTTCGATGCCTTTTTCCACCCCCATAAATACGATCACGAAAGTCGCCGCGATAAACACCGCAAACCAAAATAAAGGCGTCCATTCGCTGCTGACGAAAGCATTGAAATATCCGTCTCCTGCAGTCGCCGTTCCCGCGCCGGAAATAAAATCCGCAAAATATTTCGTTACCCAACCGCCTATCACGCTATAGTACGGCACAATGATAATAGGAACGACGGCCGAAAGCACACCCAAGAAAGCCCACTTCTTATTTAGCGCACGGTATGCTCCAATAACGGACAGGCCCGTTTTCCGGCCTAAAGCGATTTCTGTGACCATCAGTGTAAACCCAAATGTCAATACCAGAATAATATATACTAACAAAAATATCCCGCCGCCATATTTTGCAGCGAGATAAGGGAAACGCCAAATATTCCCTAATCCTACCGCCGAACCGGCAGCAGCCAATACAAACCCGATTTTACTTGAAAACAGACTCCGTTTTTCCACGACCAATACCCCATTATCAATTTTATGAATCTACAATCGTCTCAAAATATTTTACTATACTCTTGCTCTAAAAGGAATCCTTAAATCATAATATTATAATTTATATATTTTCCTTATCTTTTAGATGCCGTTCTTCCTCTGCCACATTCCGCCTTTCCTATCGGAACAAAGCGCAGCAAAAATCCGGCGGGCAAAGATGCCCGCCGGATTTTTCCGCCTGTTTGTTATTTTCTTAGCGCCTTGACGATCTCGGCAATATACAGCGTGTGATAATCCTTATCCGGATACCATTTCTGATCCGGCTCCTTATCGAGAAAGCATTCCGGAGCATACTCCTGCGCATAAAGCTTACGGCATATAAGAATTGTCTTTGCCTCTGCAAAGCAGGGCGTTTTCTCTTCATGTATGACCGTAAGGCCGGAGATTTTTACCTTATCTTCATCCCTGCCCGATACTGTTCCGAAATAATTCAGCGTCTTACGGTAGCTCTCATCCATGAATGCGAGCGAAAAATGATCGGTCATATCTATAAATTCTTTTGTATAGCGTTGGGGACGTATCACGACGAAAGCCACGTTTTTTCCCCACATAACGCCGAGGCCACCCCACGAGGCCGTCATTGCGTTTACTCTCCCTTCGCTCTCAGCCGTGACGAGCATCCAGTCTTTTCCGATCGACTGGAAAGGATTTTCTTTCCACTCTGTTAGTTCAAACTCTTTAAAATCTGTCATTTTCGTTCTCCTTTAACCGATTTTACGCCGCGTTGGTCCTTTCGGCGTATCCGGAGGCAACTCTTCCCGGACTTTGTTTACTAATTCTTCCTCTGTCATATCGTCCGCCGCTTCCGTTTCCTCTTTGGCTCTGTGCCGAAAGAACGGCCGGCGTTCTTTTTCCTGCAGACCTTCAAGCCGCCTGCGCTGCGCGCGCGTTGCGGGCTTAGGATCGTCCGCATATTTTTCGAGGAAATCCATTGCCGGTTCGTCCGGCTGCACCTCCGCTTCTCCGACCGGCGGTACTACAATGGTCGGCTCCTCCTCTTCCATTGCTTCTTCTGCACTTGCAGCCGGGCTCTCTGCCGTTTCCTCCGCCTCCATTTTTTCCGCAGCATCGGCCTCAGAAGCCTGAAAAACCGGCGTTCCGATCGGCTCCATAACGATCTCCGTCGGCTGTTGAAGCCTATGCGGCATATATTCCCCGCCGCCGCATCCGTGGATCGTATCTGCGGAAATATACTCTACTACCATATCGTCTATGACCTTTCCAATGTACCTTACGGTGTCCATTGGCGTCATAGAGTATTCTCCCTCCTGCTCTGCTGCTGTTTCTCCCGCCATTCCGGCAATATATACTCCGGTTATCGCAGCCTCATAGACATCCTTTCCCTGCGCAAGCAGACCGCCGATCACACCGGTCAGTACATCTCCGCTGCCGCCCTTTGCCATTCCCGGAGTTCCTACACAGAGAAGCGTAGCGTTCCCAAACTGGTCCGCAACGATCGTCGTGCTTCCTTTCAAAACCAGAGTCACACCATATTCCGCTGCAAAATCGACCGCAGCCTTAACGGGATCTTCCAAAATTTTTCCCACAGAAAGGCCGCATAATCTGGAAAATTCCTTTGGATGAGGGGTAAGGATCACTTCTCCTTTTTTCTCTTCCAATACTTCCAGATGACCCGCAAGAGCATTCAGTCCGTCTGCATCGATCACTTTTGGTAAATCGCATTCTGCAATGATACGGCTTACCACCTCCTCGACCGCCTCGCCGCGTCCGAGTCCGGGCCCTACAGCAACCGCCGTTTTCCCCTGTGACAGCTTGAGGACCATGTCTGCCGCCTCTTTTGCCAAAACTCCATTCTCGTCCGCAAGTTCAAAGCAGGTCGCCTCCGGCACAGTATGCTGCAGAACATCCACCACATCTCCACAGGCCGCGGCAGTAACGAGCCCTGCGCCCGCGCGGGAAGCGGCACGAGCACAAAGCACAGCGGCTCCTGCCATTCCATAGCTGCCCGCGATCATAAGCAATCTGCCATAACTCCCCTTATTGGAGTCGAGCGGACGCTGTCCGAGACACATATCGGGATCGTCGCTCTCATAAACACAGACTGCCGCCTGCAGAGGGATATCGCATCCATCATCTATACCGATCTTCACGACCTGAAGCTCGCCGGAATGTTCCCTGCCCGGATAAAGAAAGTGTCCTATCTTCGGATATTGGAACGTGACCGTGATATCCGCTCTCACTGCCGTTCCAAGGACCGCGCCCGTCTGCGCGCTGATCCCCGACGGGATATCTATGCTGACGACCAACGCATCCCGTTCATTCAGAAATTCAGCGGCAATACGGTATATCCCGTCCAACGGACGCGAAAGCCCGGTCCCAAAAACTGCGTCTACATAAACGTCCGCTTCCGGAAGCGCCTCAAGCCCCTCCCTGTTCGTTATGACGGTATAGAATTCTCTCGTTTCTTTAAAAAAAGCAAAATTTTCCGCTGCATCGCCGGAGATATCGGACGGATTTCCAAGCACGACGACCTTTACGTCGTATCCGTTCGCAAGGAGTATCCGCGCAACGGCAAACCCGTCCCCTCCGTTGTTTCCTGTTCCACAGAACACCTGCACACTGCACGGCTCCATCTCTGCGCGTATCGCTTCATAGACCCCGTGCGCTGCATTTTCCATCAATACGAGCCCCGGTATCTTCATCCGTTCTATCATATAGCGGTCTACCGCTTTCATTTGCTGTGACGTCAGTAATGTCCTCATTCTGCCTTTTCCTCCTTTTCGAGTATGACGACCGCGCTTGCCGTATCTTCCGTATGTGTGATACTGATATGCAAAGCCGCTGCTTTTCCAGCCAACTCACCATGCAAAACGACATACGGTGCGCCGCTCTCCCTATGTAATATTTCAATATCTGTCAGCCGGGCGTCTGTAATACCAAGCGACAACGCTTTCAGGACCGCTTCTTTGGCGCAGAACATTCCGGCCGCGCTTTGCGCCGCAAGCGCCCTTTTTTTAAGATAATCCCGTTCTTTTTCAGTAAATACCCTGTTTAGAAAAGCCTCCCGTTTCATCGCCTGTTCCATACGTGCGATACGGAGGCTGTCGATCCCTACGCCCGCGATCATTTGGTCTCTCCCGCGGCAAGCACGCTATTGACAACGGCCCGCCGCGTCACCTCGATCACCGCCGTGATCAGCGCGTTCATATCCGCCGTTCTTGTTCCATAGGAAAGCGAAAACATCGTATCTCCGTCCACCATCGTATGGATCGGATCGATCGCTTTTGCAAGACCGTCGTGCGCGACCTGCGCAAGCTTTGCCGCTTCATCCTTGGAAAGCGCGGCGTTTGTCGCCACCACGCCTATCGTCGTGTTTCTGCCTTTCATAAATTCCACCTGCGCCTTATGCTCGAGCAGATGCTGAGCCGTATTGATATGTATACCGTTTTTTTGCGTGCCGGCTAATATCCTGCCGTTTTCCACAACATCTCCAAATGCGTTGACTCCGACGAGCGCTGCTGCAAAAACGCCGCCCGGAAGCTGCAGGCTGGCAGTTCCGACGCCGCTTTTCTGCGCATGCTTCATACCGAGCGCCTTACCTACCGTCGCTCCCATGCCAACGCCCACGCTTCCCTGCGGTACTTTCGTGCATGCGTTGATGCAGGCCGCATATCCCATGCCTGCATTAGGGCGGATATCGCTTCTTCCATACCCAAGATCATAGATCACGGCGGCCGGAACGATCGGAATGACGGCATCGTCTGTACGCACTCCCATTCCCTGCTGTTCGCAATAGATCATAACGCCATCGGCAGCAGCAAGCCCAAATGCGCTTCCGCCCGCAAGCAGCACCGCATAGCATTCCTGTACTGCCTTTCCCTGAGACATAAAATCCGTCTCACGCGTGCCCGGCGCACTGCCGCGCACGTCTACGCCGCATACCGCCCCATTCGGCACGAGAACGACCGTGATCCCCGTGCTGCCCGCATGGTCCTGCGCATGGCCCACCAACAGGCCCTGAATGTCCGTAATGCTTCCGCTGTACATAAAAATCTCCGTCAGATATATTGCCCGATCCCGCGGATCGAGACTTCCCCCGCCATAAAGGCTCTTATTTTTCCATTGATATCCAGCAGAAGCTCTCCTTGCTTGGAAAATCCTCTGCACACGCCTGAAAACGTTTCTTCTCCGCTCAGTACCCTGATCTCTTTTCCTATTATAGCACTATTTGCGCAATATTCGTCAAAAATCGCGTCGATCCCTCCGGAAATATACCGGCTGCAATAGGCCGATACGTCATCTGCCATAGCGGCCGCAAGCTTCAGGCGGCTCTGTTCTCTCCCTGTCGCCGTCAACAGAGAGACGGCCCTTTGCGCAAGCTCGCCGGGAAATTCCTTCTGATTGACGTTCAGCCCCATCCCGCAGACAATATATTCCACCCGGTCCATATCAGAAGACATTTCCGTCAAGATCCCACATAGCTTTTTCCCCTGATAGACGACGTCGTTCGGCCATTTGATCTTTGCGTCCACACCGCATATCCTCCTGACCGCGCTGATCACCCCGAGCGCTGCGGCAAAGGTCACCGCAGGTGCTTTCGGCGGTTCAAAGCCCGGTCTGAAAAGCATGCTCATCTGGACGGAATCCCCGGGCAAAGATACCCAGCCCCGGCTGAGCCGTCCTTTTCCCTTTGTCTGAAGCTCCGCAATATAAATCGTTCCGTCAGCAGCGCCTGCCCGCGCTTGTCTTTTGGCATACTCATTCGTTGAATCGGTCTCCTCCAGCCATGTGACGTCATGCTCCCGCTCGGTAAAAAGCCCGATGTATTCCGGCTTGAGGACATCCGGCAGCTTCACAAGGCGGTATCCCCGCTTCGTATGTGCCTCGACCTCCGCCCCGTCCTCCTTGATCGCCTTGATATGCTTCCATACGGCGGCCCGTGAGACGCCCAGCCGTTCGCTGATCTGCTCTCCGGATAAAAAGTCATCCGCATCGAAAAGCAGTTTTAAAATATCTTTTCTCATTCCTCTTCATGCCTTTCAAGCGCGCGTTTGATCTCTTCGTATTCGAAGCCCTTTGCCATCAACGCACGCATGATTTTCTGTTTCGCGCTTTTTTCGTTTTCTGCACGGTATTTTTGCTTGAGTCTGCCGATATGCCCGCGAATCACGTCTTCATCCTTCTCCGTGCTTTGTGCCGCAGCCTGTGCAATATCGCGCGGGATGCCTTTTTGCATCAATTTCTGTATCACGACATAGCGTCCGTATTTCCGGGAAAGCTCTTGCGCATAAAGCTCTGCAAATCTGCCGTCGTCCAGATAACCGATCTCTTCTAATTTCCGGATCACGCGCCCGACCGTCTCCTCCGCGATCTCTTTTTCCCGCAGTTTATCGCGCAGCTCCTTTGCCGTACGCATACGGTAGGAGAGCAGTTTCATTGCGCAGGAAAGCGCGTATTTTTCTCCGTCTTCCTGCAGAATACGTTCTTTCTCCTCCTCTGTGATATATGCTCCTGTTTTCAGACGGTGAGAAACGGCGGTATCCGCATAAACTGCGAACGCAAACTTTCCCCCGGTATAAATATGAACGCGTTCCTTATTTTTTTGCCCGACGCGAATATCCGTTATCCTTTCCATACAACTATTATACTGGAAACGGGTATGATTTGGAATAAATTTGCATTTTTTCCTGTTTTTTTGTAAAATGGCGATATGAAAAAGATGATTGGTATCTTATTGCTTATTTGCCTAATAACAGTGCTCCCTGTTCTTGCTTCGGCACAGGAGGACGCTGCCATCAAGCAATCTTCCACCGGAGACGAGGTCGCTTTGATCCAAGCCAGATTGCGCGATTTGGGTTATCTCAATTACCGGCCCACCGGGAAATTCAGCGATATGACGGCAGAGGCCGTAAAAAAATTTCAAATGCAAAGCGGCATCGCACCGGACGGGCAGGTCGGCAGCGAGACCTATCAGGCGTTGTTTTCCGCCGACGCGAAACGGGCGCCGATGAATCCATCTGTCAAAAAGGTATCCGGCCCGGCATATTCCGGCTCCGTCCAGCAAAGAGGCGAGCTTTTGTCTTGGGAAGATGCAGATCCATTGCTCCCGGCCGATACTTCCTTTTCCGTGCAGGACCTTAACACAGGCAGTACATTTAATCTTGTACGGACCGGCGGCATAAACTGTGCACAGGTGGCGACTCCCTCCCCGGCAGATTATGAAACTTACCGTTCTATCTTCGGCGGAGACGATACATGGGAGCACCGCGCCGTATTGGTCACTCTGAACGGTCATACATACGCGGCTTCTCTTTTCGGTATGCCGACCGGCGGAGACGATCTTTATGGGAGCGGTATGCACGGACACACTTTCCTATATTTTAATAATAGCAAGACGGATATTTTCTCGCTTGCAGATGAGGAACATATTCAAGCGCTGCTGCGGGCCGGACAGTAAAACGATGGTTGAACGTAAAAAAACGGCTGTAACAGCCGTTTTTTTATTGATTTTTCTCAGCTCCTGTAGTACCAAGCGTTTATATCTGCAAATATCTGGCCCTGCAGCGGCTCCCCGATATCCGTCAATAAATCGTTGCATACAATAGAGTTCGTTCTGAAATAAAGCCCTATCTGCGGCATGCGCTCGATCAACAGCCGCTGAAGCTCACTATAGGCACTTTTCACCGTTTCTTCCGTAAAGGCTGCACGCGCCGCATCAATCGCGGCGGTGATCTCCGTACTGTTCACACCGCCGTAATTTGCCGAGCCTCCCGGATTAAACATAAAACCGATATCCGGGTCTTCATCCAAATAGAAGCTGCACAGCGCAAGATCAAACGCCCCCGTCTGTAAGCGGTCATAATAGGTTCGCTGGTCTAATTCCTCTACCGTCACTTCGATGCCCACTTCGCCAAGCTGCTTTTTGATGGCCTTTGCGGCCTCCATGCGGTAGGAAAGCTCCCGGTCATCGGGTACGATCAGCGTGAGCGAAAGAATATTTCCCTGCCCGTCCTTGCTGCTCCTATAGCCCGCGCTTTCCAGAAGCGCACGCGCCGTTTTGAGATCGTCATCCTGCTTATATTTGGAATCGTATGCATAGAAATCCGGTGATATCGGCATATTGGCAGGGATCCCGTGCCCCAGAAGCACCGTCGAAATGAGTTCTCTGCGGTCTATCGCATAAGATATCGCCCGCCGCACTTCAGTGACGCCAAGTGCCGAACGGTTCAAATTAGGGATCAGACAATCGTAATAGTTCGTCATATAATCTACTACCTTCGTCTTTCCGGAGCTCTTATAATTTCCCGCATATAGAACATCTGTCGTTATAAAATCAAGAACGCTTGTTGATACCGCCTCAAGCTTCGCCGTGCTGCCTACCGTCGGTTTTGCTACGATCCTCGGGATATTCGGTGCAGTCTGCCACCACGCTTCATTTGCGACCAACACCATCTCATTCGCCGCATCGAACGATTCCACGCGATAAGGGCCTGTGCCTACCGTCTGTTCCGCTTCGTGCAGAGACTGATTGAATACGGGAAACGCCAGAAAATATAATGCTTCCATTCCGGGTTTCGTCATAGTAAGTCTGACTGTAGCCGAGTCTACTGCTTCTATGCTTTCAACAAGTGAATTATATTGCGTATAACGGTTGGTCTGCGGAATCTCCACGGCCGCCGACCCGTCCGGCGTTCCGGTCCCATCAGCCGAATCAGAAGAAGCTGACGGCGAAAGTGTATCCGACGGTTCTGCCGTTCCCTCTGCTTCCTCTGTACCGTCACCGCCCGCCTGTGCGTCCGGCTCCTGCGTTCTTTCAGGTTCGGGCGCCTCCTCTGCCGGAGCCTGAAACTGTGTTCCGCTCAACGCGCCGACCTGCTGCGCACTATAGACGATATCCTCTGCCGTAAGCGGGGTGCCGTCGGAAAATGTAACGTTTTGCCGCACTTTCAGCGTATATATCCGGCCGCTTTCGTCCGTCTCCCACGATTCGATCAGGCAGGGTTCAGGCATGCCGCCTGTACCGATACGTACCGCAGGCTCATAGATTAGGCCGAGCAAATTAACAAGGTCTTCATCCGTTGCTTCAAGCGGGTCAAGAGAAATTATATCAGCAGGCATCGCAATAAAAAGCTCTCCTCCCACCTGCTTTTGCGTCTGCTCTGCGGAGACTGCAGCGGAGGCAGATGCTGCCGTTCCGGGATTTCCCTCTGCGTCATTTCCTATACTGCCGCATGCGCACAAAACAACCGCTGCGCATGCAAGCAGACATGCGGTCATTTTTTTACCCAAGCTCATACAGCTCTTTATATTTTTCATAAGCTTTTGTTACCTTTTTTACATAATGGTCCGTCTCTTCGTACGGAATATTCGTCAGATTCGTACCATCCGAATACTGCGGATCATCGAGCCATTCCATGACCCGGTTATGTCCGGCATTGTAGGCTGCCATAATGACAGGAAGCGAATCGAACCGCTCCTGCAAAAACTGCAGATACCAGCATCCCATCTCTATATTGGTCTCCGGGTCTAAAAGATCATTCGCTGTGAAGCCCTCTGATCCTAATTTTCCTGCGATCCACTCGCCTGTTTCCGGCATGATCTGCATAAGGCCCATGGCTCCGGCTCCTGAGACCGCCTCCGGATCAAACCCGCTTTCCGTATGGATGATCGCCGCCACAAAATAGGGGTCAAGGCCATATTCCCCCGCATAGCGTTCAATCAAGTCCTCGTATTCCAACCGGTACTGGCTTTTTTCCAGTTCCGGCATCAATGCGAAAATACATACTAATCCTATTATGACCGCTGCCGTGATGCAAATCACTGCGATCGCAGCCTTTTTGCCGCGGCCCTGCCGTCTATACCCGACTCTTCCCATAAAAGTGAACCTCAATCTGTTTTTTCAGCTGCTCAGGCGTTCCGTCGTTTACGAGCACGACGTCGGCCCTATCGAGCATCTCTTTTTCCGCTGTCTGGCTTTTCAGCCGGTTTTTTGCATGTTCCCCGTCTATCCCATCCCGCGCGCGTATCCGCTCAAGCTTTTGCGCATCGCCGGCCCGAATCAGCCATATCTCGTCAACATCCCTGTCAAGCCCCGTATCGGTCAGGAGCGCACAGTCTATGACGACGATCTCCTTTTTGGAAGCAGCCTTCCGGCACCGCACTTCATCCAGTATCATCGGATGCAAAATAGCATTGAGCCGCATAAGGGCATCCGGTTCCGCAAAAACACGGGCGCCCAGCTTGCGTCTGTCTAACGTTCCGTCTTTCAGAAAGAAATCCGGCCCGAATGTTTCCCGTACGGCTAAATAACCTTTTTGCCCCGGGCGGCAGAGATCGCGCGAGATCTGGTCGGCATCAATGATTTCTGCCCCAAGCTGCCGCATATATTCCGCAGCTGTGCTTTTTCCCGCTCCGCTGTTTCCCGTGAGTCCTATCGTGCGTTTCATTTCGCCTCCGCCCACGTTTTCCCGCGCGCTATGTTGACGCGAAGCGGCACGCTCAGCTTCATCGCATTTTCCATACAATCGCGCAGCAGCTCGGTCACCTCTTCCAGCTCCTCTTCTTTTGCGTATAAAATCAACTCGTCGTGCACCTGCAGCACGAGTTTAGAGACGTATTTCTTTTCCTCCAGCGCCTTTTGGACCCTATTCATAGCGATCTTAATGATATCGGCCGCACTGCCCTGTATCGGCGTGTTGAGCGCCGCGCGCTCCCCAAAGGAACGAATGTTATAATTCCCCGAGGAAAGCTCCGGTATATAGCGTATCCGTCCGCACAAGGTCCTCACAAAACCATCCTCATGCGCCTGTGCAATCACCTCATCCATATATTTGCGCACGCCTCCGAATTCCTCAAAATAGCGTGCGATATAGTCTGCTGCCCGCTTACGTGTGATGCCAAGATTCCGTGCAAGGCCAAAATCGCTGATCCCGTAAACGATTCCAAAGTTGACTGCTTTTGCGCTTGCCCTTTCCGCAGGAGTGATATCCTCTATCGGTTTACTCAGTACTTCCGCCGCGGTACGCGCGTGGATATCCTGCCCTTTCAGAAAAGCGTCCTTCAGATGCTTGTCATCCGCGATAGCCGCGAGGATGCGCAGCTCGATCTGCGAATAATCTGCGGAAACGATCTCAAATCCGTCCGGTGCAACAAATGCGCTGCGAATGTCGTTCGCCATTGCAGACTTGATGGGAATATTCTGGAGATTTGGCTCCGCGCTTGAAAGCCGTCCGGTTGCCGTCGCAGTCTGGAGAAACGTCGTATGGATGACACCACCCCGTATCATGCCGATCAAACCGTCTATATACGTACCTTTCAGCTTCGTAAGAGACCGGTACTCAATGATGTACGGAATGATCGGATGCTTGTTCTCCAGCTTTTCCAACACTTCAATATCCGTTGAGTAGCCGGTCTTTGTTTTTTTCACAACAGGAAGCTCCAGCTTGTCAAACAAGACCTCCGCCAGCTGCTTCGTCGAACTGATATTGAATGTTCCTCCTGCAAGCCCGAATATCTTTTCCGTGAGCGTTTCGATCTGCTTATCATATTTTTCCCCAAGCGTCTCAAGCGCCTTTCCGCTCACATGGAAGCCCTCTTTTTCCATTCCATAGAGCACGCGCAGAAGCGGCTGCTCGATCTCGTACAGGATATTTTCAAGCCCGCTGCGCTCTATCCCATCGCGCTGACGCGCTGAAAGCGTGAATAGGTCAGCTGCATTCTCACCAAGCTCTGCCCGCTTCATGACGCTTGCGAGGTCATATTTCGAGCGGGAGGGGTCAAGCACCCATGCGCCGAGCATCGTATCATAAAAATCCTGAAAAATCTCCCCGCCCCATTCGTGCATAAGCGCTTTGACATCGTGCGCGATCACCCTTTTCTCAGCCAGAAAAGGCTTCAGGGCACGCATCGCTTCGTTCAAGTCATAGCCGTCATCCAACAGACTCTGCCGCAAAGGGATAACATATTCTGTTTCCCCGTCGATGGCGAGCCGTATCCCGTCCCGAAGCAAAAAGGAGAATTCGTATGCATCGTCAAGCATCCCGAGCTCCGACAATTCTATCGGTATGGTTTCCACCTTTTTCTCTTCCGCCTCTTCCAGCGCAAAGCGTCTGAGAAAAGATGTGAAGCCGTATCGGCTGCTCATTTCGCGCAGCCCGTCCCTGTCAAATCCGCTGAACCGGAAGTCATCCAAATCCTTTTTCAGCGGCATTCCCGTATCGATCGTCGCAAGGTCTTTTGACATAAACGCAGATTCTTTTCCTGCTTTTAGCTTTTCATACAGCTTATTTTTAGGGAGCTGCTCGAGCGCATCGTAAAGAGCCTCTATCGTCGGATATTCGTGCAGCAGCTTGAGCGCCGTTTTCTCGCCGATGCCCGCAATCCCGGGTATATTGTCGGACGCATCTCCCATAAGCGCCTTAAGATCCGGTATCTGTGACGGTGTAAGCCCCATTTCATCGAGCAACGTTTCCCGCGACATCAGTTTCGTTTCCGTAACGCCTTTTTTAGTAAGTACAACGCTGATATGATCGTCGATCAGTTGGAGCTGGTCTTTGTCCGCCGTAAAAATAAAAGAAGGAATATTCTCTTTTTCCGCCCGCACGGAAAGTGCGCCGATAATATCGTCCGCCTCATATCCGGCCTGATCCACGCAATGTACGCCAATATGTTCGAGCGCTTCCTGCAGCATAGGGATCTGTGCTAAAAGCTCGTCCGGCGTTTTTCGCCGTCCCGCTTTATATTCGCCGTATTTCTCATGGCGGAATGTCTTCTCCCGCCGGTCGAACGCGACCGCAATATAGGTAGGCGCATATTCTTCCACGACATGAAAAAGCATCGTGAAAAAGCCATAAATGGCGTTGGTCGGCCTGCCTTCCTTATCCTGCATCGTTGTGGGCAGCGCCCAATATGCCCGGAACACAAGGCTGTTCCCATCGATCGCAAGTAATGTATCCGCCATAATATCCTCCCTTAAAGCCGCGCTGCAATGCTAATATTCTATCATGCCTAATAGGTAAAATCAAACCGCGGCCACGGCTTTCCGGCCCGGCAAGGCAGGAAATTCTGTAAAAACTTTTTGAATTTTTACTTTTCCGCAGCGCTACATGAGCGCCATAGCAAAGAGCACCGTGAGGATCCCGGATATCCCAATAGCAATACCGCTCATAGCTCCCTCCACCTCGCCTATCTCCAACGCCTTTGCCGTGCCGAGCGCATGGCTGCATGTGCCGATCGCTACGCCTGCTGCGATCGAATTCCCCACACGAAACAATTTGATCAGCGACGGTGCGAGCATCGCCCCCACGATCCCCGTTACGACGACCGCGGCAACCGTAATGGACGGCTCCCCTCCAAGTCCTGCGGAGACATCCATCGCGATTGGCGTCGTGACCGATTTAGGGAGCAGAGAATACAGCATGACTTCATCCAAATGAAAAAGCCTGCATAAACCGTATACGCTTCCCATCGACACGAGAGAACCGACTGCGCTTCCAATTATGATTGGCAGAAAATTTCGTTTGAGAAGCCATACCTGCCGGTAAATAGACAGGGCCAGAGACGCCGTTGCCGGCACCAGAAAAAATGCGATCAGGTCTCCGCCTTGGTTGAAGCTTTCAAGCGGTATATGAAAGGTCAGAAGCACCACGATCACAATGGCGATCGCGATCAAAAGCGGATTTGCGATGGGCGAACCCGTTTTGCGGTTGATCCACAAGCCGGCTGCATACGCGCAGATGCACAAAACGACTCCAAAAAACGGGGAAGCGAAAAATTCACTCATCTCTGCGTCCCTCCCGCGCTTTCTTTTGAACCGCCATAACTGCTTTTACCGTATAGGCCGTAGCCGCAAAGGTTATGATCGTCGTCACAAAGCAGATGAGCAGAAAAGGAAACAGGCATTCTTTCAAAAGATCGAATTGTTCGATGATGGCAACTCCTGCCGGAATAAAAAAGAACGCCATATTTTTCAGCAGAAAATCTCCGAATTGCTCGATATGACGCGGTTTTATCCATTTGACGAGCAATAATACAAAGAGCAGTATCATGCTGACAACACTTGTAGGGATCGTGATCGGAAGTACTCCCGATATCAATTCACCTGCAAGGCATACGGTAAGCACGACGCCCACTTGGAATAAACTTTTCATTGATTGCCCCCATGCCGTTAAAATATCCCTTTGGCATTATAGTCCCCTTTTCCATAGCAGGCAACCTTTTTCTGCAGACCGCCTGCACGGAAAATGCCCGCCATACTGCCGCACATGATTTTTATTGTTCCAAAAGCTGTGCATCCAATTAATCAATGATGCCTAAAGACAGCTTCCAGCATAAAACCCGCCTTACAGATTCATCGATTCGTTCCTGCGTAAGCGTTCCGTTTTTCACCGCTTCCAGCACAGCGTCATACTGTGCTTCAAACTGCGAGCTCAGTACAAGATCGTTTCCGGCCTGAACAGCAAGCACAGCCGCCTCTCCTGTTCCGTATTCGCCGCGTATCGCGTCCATATAAAGGTCATCCGTCATGATCACACCGGAGAATCCCAGATCATCCCTCAGTACCTCATGGACCTCAGGCGACAGCGACGCAGGCCTATTCCCGTCCATACACTCTACGATATTATGGCAGACGAGTACACTGCCTGCATTTTGCGCGATCCCCGCCTCGAAAGGCAGAAAGTCGTTTTCTGCAAATTCATCATAGGGGCGCGTATCCTGTGCGATTCCCGTATGGGTGTCTTCGTTGGAGCCGTATCCCGGAAAATGCTTGAGCGTACAGCCTATGCTGCTTTTATTCATCTGCTCTACGACTGCCGCTGTATATTCTGCCGTTTCGACAGCGTCTTTTCCCAGCGTACGTTCATAAATAAAATCGTCCGGGCTCGTGGAAACGTCGCACACAGGGGCGAGATTTACATTGATTCCCAGTTCGAGGAGAATCTCCGATTTTCTTGCCGTATCCTCCAATACGGCTTCCGTTCCGCCCTGTGCATAAAGCTCCTGCGGTGACAGAAAGGTTTCTCCGCACAGCTGCTCATATTTGCCGACACGCTTGACCGTGCCTCCCTCCTCATCTACGCCGATCAGCATTCCGATATCCGCAGCCTGCTGATATCGATCGACCGCAGCACGTACTTCCTGCTTTGTTTTGTCTTTAAAATCGCGGTCGAACAAAATATAACCCGCAGGATGGTATTCTGCTGCGGTTTCCGCCGCATCTGTCTCCGGACAGCGTACAAAAAACAACTGCCCGACTTTTTCTTCGACTGTCATTTCCCGCATAATTTCTTCCGCACGGTCCTCGTAAAGATTGAACGGCGGATCCGGCGCCTTTTCCTTTAGCTCTATTTGTGCTGCAATACGTTCTCCTGCACTTTCAAAATAAAGCGTTTCTACAACATCGCCGGCTTCTATCGTCCGTACAGACGGCAGGCTTTCTGCAGCCGCTGTTTCAGCAGAATGAACAGAATGTGTCACCGCCCTATCCAATCCGTCTCCAAACAGAAAGGAAAGCGTTTCTCCGCTGCTCTTCTCCTTTAGCACGAAACTGCTCTCTCCTATTTCCACTATCATTCCAAGCAGCGTTTTTAGTTCCGGCGTAGGCATGGGCGAAAGAGCAGCTGTGTCCTCCGGAGTCACGCTGTCTTCAGCAGCCTTCACCTCCGTGGGCATTACCGACCTCTCGGATATTCCGCCCGCAGCGCAGCCCGCCAAAAAAAACGCTCCGCATAAAAATAATGCTGTTATTTTTGATTTCATTATGGCGTCTCCCAACTTTTCTATGCCTCCAGTATACCATAAATTCTCATTCTTTCATTGACTTTTCCCTTTTGTTATGCTATCATTTCAAAGCAATCAAATAAGCCGAAGTGGTGGAACTGGCAGACGCGCTGGACTCAAAATCCTGTGGTAGCAATACCGTGTGGGTTCGATTCCCACCTTCGGCACCAAAGGAAAAACCGCTTGTGAAGCGGTTTTTCTTTATTAAGGCCATTTTTTCCGTATTCTCCAATTCTTCCAACGTAACCAAAAACGCAGCTAAAAATACGATAATTGCGTTATAAAGGCGTTTGATACAGCCAGAAATGCAACCATAATTTATATTATAGCTGCCTCTCGTTTCTTTCTATCCGTTTTTTATCAAATACAAAAAAACCAATCCGAAGCCCCCACCCATGTTTTTATCCTTTCGGCTCCGTATACTCCCGTGCCTGTCTGCGGTCTGAAAGGCCCTTGGACGTCGGGGTCGGTCAGCACTCCAATAAACGGCAAAACCGCCATGACTGTTGCTTTCGTATCGTTCAAATATAGTTGGGCTTGCCCGGCTGCGCAAGATACTTTTCCAGATGCTCCTGATTGCCGCTGACCTTTTGTAAGACCGCACTTAAAAAATGAAGATCACCGTCAACGGTAGACAAAAGAAATCAGGTCTGCCGTGAATTCCCACGGGCCATACGCAGCGTATACAGAGGAACCTTTCGGGTTTTAAGTCCGCACAGACAAGCGGACAGTGTCTTTTCTTTTATTTGCCCTTTTATGCCGCTCCCATCCTATCTGCGGCAAATCAGAGCATCGGCGCGAATGCATTCAAAAAAGACTGCGCGAGCCTAACAGGCCATGCCGCAGCAGTTACTGTCTCTAATGTTATCGGTCTGCATGCGTCCACCGTTTCCAAAAAATCGCTGTACATATCCCCGATCGCCGAATTCCGATACAAAAGCGCCGCGCATTCAAAATTCAGGAACAGACTCCTGTAATCGGTATTGATAGTCCCTACGACCGCATATTCCCCGTCGCATATATATGTTTTTGCATGAATGAAGCCGGGCGTATATTCGTAAATTTTTACGCCGCTTTCCAGAAGCTCACGGTAATTCGCACGCGTCACCATAAATACAGTCTTTTTATCGGGTATCCCCGGGGTCACGATCCTTACGTCAACTCCTTTTTCAGCCGCCGTACAAAAAGCAGCGGTCAATGCGGAGTTCAGTACGAGATAAGGCGTCGTTACATAGAGATACTTATGGGCACCATAGATCAAATGCAGATAGACATTCTCCGCCAAATGCATCTCGTCCAACGGATCGTCCGCATACGGCTGTACAAAACCGTCTTTCTTCCATTCGCCTATTTTCGGCCGTAAGCCGATCAAAGATGTCTTTTCCCCGCAGAGAAAATCCCATGTCTGCAAAAAAATAACCAAGAAGCCCCATGCCGCCGCACCTTTCACCATCAGGCAGGCATCTTTCCAGAGGCCGAACGGATGGATCGCATTTATGTATTCATCGGCAATATTCGTTCCGCATACAAACGCCGTTTCCCCATCTATTACCGCGATCTTCCGATGGTCCCGGTTATTGAACATCGATGCGAACATCGGATTCAAACGGTTAAAAACCGCACACCTGATCCCCTGCCGCTCCAGCTCCTGCGCATATTTCTTTTCCAAAGAACCCGCACAGCCCAGATCATCGTAGATGAGCCGCACCTCCACTCCCGCCTGCACCTTTTTCTTCAGCGTCTTTAAAACGGCATTCCACATCACTCCGTGCTTGATCGTAAAAAATTCAAGATAAATATAACGTTTTGCCTGCTCCAATTCCTTTAAAAAACGTTCGAGGAACAATTCTCCCTTTGGAAAATATTCTGTTTCCGTATCGGTAAACGCAGGATATTTCCGTGCTTTTCTGATATAGGCTATCAATCCGAGCCTATCTTCCTCCCTGCTTTCCATCAATCGGCAAATTCCGTCCCCATCTTCCAAGCAGGCGTTCGTTTCCCGATGGATCTGCAGCGCATATTCCCTATCCCGCTTCCGTATCCTTCTTTGGCTGAAGAAAAAATAGAGTAAAAAGCCTGCGATCGGAAAAATGAGCACGGGAATGATCCATACGATCTTATAGGCAGGATCCTGCCTTTTATTGATAATATGCAGCGTCAATATCAGGCTGCAGGCAAACAGCACGGCTTCTGCAGCCGGAAGCCGATCGCTGAACCAGAAGAGGAAAAAAAGCAGCAGGACAACCTGTATGCCTACGATCAACAGGAACAAAAACAGCCTGCCGGTAAAAAATCGTTTCAGCTTCATTCTCATTGCCTGTTTTCCCCGATTTCCTGTGCTGCCAGCTTTATTTCTACACGTGGCGGTACGCGGTTCAGAAAATATTCGGTATAGCTTCCGTTCAGCCACGCGGCCACTTCATTTTGTTTCAATAAAAGCGGCATCCTATACTGATAGGGGAGCATATCTTTGTTAGCGATAACAGTCAGGAGCGCCGCCATTTTTATATCGTTCCCGGAAGCGTCCTGTCCGGTTCTGTAGAAGCCCGCCAGATAGACCGGTGATTTTTCCTCGTCGTAGCAACGATACTGTTCTACGATGTTCCTCCGTACTCTTTTCCATTCATAGAAGCTTGTAGCCGGAAGTACGGCCGGATGCTCTATGAGCGCCCGCCGAAGCATTTTATCATGCAGCACATGCTCTGTCCAAACATTGTAAATAAGGCCATTGCGGCCCGGTCCATGCTCTTGTATCCCCCAAAGCGCCGGAATACATCGGATGTCTTCCGCCCGGCCTGCCAGCGCCGGAACGATCTGCCGCGGCTCTTTATCTCCCGGCCTTATTGTTCTGCCGCAGCCCGTTATATTTTGAATTCTTTCTAAGATAGAATGAATTTCCGGCATGCTACCGTCCATATAATATCGCTCGCACATCATGTTTTCCTCCATTCTTTCTTTTGCATCTTGATGAAAAAGGGGCATGAAACTATGTTTCACGCCCCTTATGGTCCGTTTCCGGGCTCATCCCGCATTTTTAGCGGCAGACCGTTCAATGAACCATTGTATGATACTGACGACTGCAAAAACCGCAAGTATCACGCCCACAATAACGCCGGCCGCATTTCCGCCCGCGAACATAACGGCCAGCATAACGATACCTAAGCCAAGCGTGATAAGCGCAAGAATAAACGATGCCTGCCAATAGCCCCCGTCATGTTTTACACGGTTCGATTTCACGAGGTTGACAAGTCCATAAACGATTGCTGCGATCCCCAGAATAAGAGGCAATACGATACCTGCAACAGGCCCTCGGAATGCGATCAGCAATATCCCCACGATGATAAGGATCGCCGGTATGACAAACGTACGTGCATCGCGTATTCCTTTCATTGCGTTCGTCAGAATAGTGATCACACCATAAGCGATCAGAATAATTCCCAAAATCATCATCACGACTTCAAGGCCTGCTACCGGATTTGCGATCAGCGCGATCCCTACGATCAGAAGCACGATACTGAGCACCAGCATCATCGCGCTTCCGGAAGCCGCCTTTGCTTTTCCATGTTCTTTTTGCACCATTTCAGTCATTTTTTAGTTCCTCCTTTTGTTCTGCCGCTCGGGGCGGCTGTCTGCATGCCAAGTATAAACAGCCGGATTTTGTCATAAACCGATATCCTAAATTAAAAAATTTTAATCATTTTTTCCGTTTACCTCCCCTGCCGCTTGTGTAAAGATTTTGCACCCAAGAATCTGCAGATACTTAAAAACAAACAGAAAGTGAGGCAATTGTTATGTATAACGACAGTAAAATAGACAGACTTCAGTAAGATATACAAAAAGAAAAACAAAAAGCAAAAGACAAACTGGATAGGCTCGACTCTAAAATCCATGTGGAACAGTTAAAGACCGAAAAAAAGGTCACAAAACTGGAACGCGAACGGAATGTCGAACTGAAAAAAGCGAAGCTGGATGCGACAAAACGCGGAAACGATATCGTAATGGAACAAAAACAAAACGAGGTGGAGACCGCTCAGGATATTCATCAGAATATCAAGGAGATACCGCGCGTCTGAGGCGGTTCTTTGAACCCTGAAACAGATCACAGCCGGAGTTTCCGGCACATAAAAGGAGGAACAAATAATGGCACAGGAACACAAAAGTGCAGGCGATGTATTAAGCGATGTATTTTCTCAGGCAAAGGACGGCCTGATGTCGTTCGGCGAGACGATCGCGAATAAATCAAAGGAAGCTTATGAATCCGCAAAGCTGAACACGCAAAAGGTCCAGCTTGAGGGTGAAAATGAAGAATATTATAAGCAGCTTGGAAAAATGATAAAAGAACAGGAAGAATATACAGATGAGATGAAAGCGATCAGTAAAAAAATCGATGAAAATGAAGCTGAGCTGCAAAAGCTTGAGGCCGAAATGGAAAGCGAAGCTCCTGAAAGCAAGGCGGAAGCCAATATGCAGGAGCCGAAGAATGACCACGATGCGGACAGCGTTCCCGAGGTGGAAGCAAAATCGATCGATATGAAGGCAGAGGCAGATGAAGAAGCGCAGGAGCCTCTTTCAGATTCCTCTTCCTCTTCATCGTCCTCTATAGAAAAAGAAAAATACGAACACAAGCAAAACTCCGTTACAGGAACAGAAACAGAAAAGCTTCAGGTAAAGCATGCAAATGAAGATGACCCCAAAGCCTCTTATGATGAGCAGCCGGTTCCGGGCAGCCCCGATCAGAAAGGAGAATACAAATGACGACAAAGTTAAAAACAAAAAGCACGCCGAATAAGAGCGTAAAAAAGGTAGAAACAAAAACCGCCGCCGGTAAACGCGTCGAAAAGACAACGGCGAAGAAGAAAATAGATGGTTCCACCGAAGTAAAGCATCAGGTCAAACACTCATAATCTTTTCAAAATGCCGTTCCCCGTAAGGAACGGCATTTTTATACTGGATTATAGGACATCTTATCATACAGGAACAGCGTCTGTCCCGTCTGATACATCTCGTAGCTGTGAAACATCTTTCCCCGTTTGGTATCATATTCATCCTTCAGCCCCAATACATCCGCTACTTCTTTTTTATAGGAAATATAATCATTTTCACAAAGCTCTTTCAGTTCCCGCGCCCGGGCCGCTCCTTTGATCCAGTAAATGACGAGCGCTACCGTCTCTATATATTTTTCGTAATGCGGGATATGCAAATGAAATAGAAAAACCATATATCCTCCTTTCCTCCCCTGCTTATTTTACCGCACAGGTCGTTTTGGGCTCCATCTGTTTACAGTAAATTCACGATTTTCAGGATTATTTTACATCTTCTCTTCTTGTCCAATTTTTAGAACCCTGTCACTCTGCGTTCACATATTTTTCACATGGCTCGGCAATAATCATTTATCGTAAACGCTTTGGAATACAGGAGGTCTTTATGGATAAAACAGGGAAAAAACAACCAAAAAAGAAAAAAAAGTGGATCATCATAACAGCTGTAGCTGCGGTCGGCATTTTACTGGCCGTTTTCTTATTACCACAGTTCTTCTTTCGTTCTGTCGCGGGAAATGCCGTTGCTGCAGCTGCAACACGTACCGTCACCGTGGAAAGGGGAACGATCGAGACAACTGTGACCGGTTCGGGCAACCTTTCCGCTGAAAGCACACTAAATATATCCCTTCCCTCAAGCGTGACGGTAGAATCCGTCCTTGTAGAGGCCGGCGATTCCGTATCGGAGGGTGACATTCTCGCAACACTCAACGCCGTTTCCCTGCAAAGTGCGATTTCCAATCTTCAAAGTGAGCTTGATGCGCTTGATTCGGAGCTCGGTGATATATCGACCGACGAGGAGTCTTACTCCGTCGAAGCCTCCGTAAACGGACGTGTCAAGCAAATCTATGCATCGGCAGGAGACGACTCCGGCGAAGTGCTCGGCGAAAACGGTGCGCTTGCCATACTATCTCTTGACGGAAAAATGAAAGTTTTATTCACCCCGTCTTCCACAGATGGGATCACTGTCGGTTCGGAGGCCGAGATCACTCTTTCCGATGGAAGTACTGTAACGGGAACGGTCGCAGCTCTTTCTGCAGATACCTGCACCGTAACACTGACAGACGACGGCCCTGCTTACGGCGATACCGTTTCCATTTCCGTAAACGGTACGGCGCTTGGCTCAGGCACGCTTGAGGTAAATGCTCCGATCAGTATCCTTGGCGGAACGGGAACGATCGAAAGCGTAGAGGTCTCTCTCAATGAGATGGTCGACAGCGGAGATGCTCTGTTTACCGTTTCAGGCGCAGTATCACAGGAATATGCGGCGCTCCTGTCCGAGCGTGCCGAATACGCTGACACACTGCGTGCTCTGCTAAAATATGCACAGACAAATTCTATCACAGCAGACGCTTCTGGAACGATCGTCGAGGCCGTATCCTCCGTTTCCTCCTCATCTGTCACACAATCATCGGAAACATCGGCACAAATCATGTCTACAACTGTTGCGGGCAATTCCGCCAGCCTACTTTCTTCCGGATCCGGAATGGCCGACACGCCTGTTTTGCTGTCCGGCACCGATCATACAGCTACTGATATCTCCGGAACGGTACAGGTATATATCAATAATCCTGTGACCGGTGATACTCCGCAAAGCACGATCATGCCCGGAAGCGGATACACCGGAACTATCACATGGCAGCCATCCGCCTCAAAATTTGAATCCGGAACGGTTTACACCGCAAATGTCGTACTGACCGCGCAGGACGGTTACCGTTTTTCAGAGGATGCTACAGCAAGTGTTACGGGAGCAACGGTGGAAAATGTAATGGTCAGTGCGGAAAGCGAAACAAATACGCTATCTTTCAGCGCAGTATTTCCCGCCACGCAGGCAACCGGTGATGCTTCCGAGCCGGAGCCGTCTAACGACGGCGCACAGGATAGCCATCTTCCCAATACTGAAAACGATATATCTGTCCATGGAAACGGTGCAGGAACGTCTTTCCCCTCCGGTACAGCAGCATCCGTAGGAAGCGGAAGCGCTTCTTCCTCAGTCAGCACGGCCGATTCGACCTCGTCTGACAGCAGCCTGTCTATGCAGACTATAATCACGATCCAAACAGGGGAAGCCAATTCCCTTACCGTAAATGTAGATGAGCTCGATATTCTTTCCATAGAGGAAGGGCAGGAAGTTTCCGTTGTTCTCGACGCGCTGCCTGATGATACGTTCCACGGGACCGTAACGAAAGTGTCCGGCTCCGGCACGGCGCAATCCGGTGTGACCACCTATCCTGTAACGATCACGCTTGACGATGCAGCGGATTCGGGCGTCCTTTCCGGTATGAACGCTACTGCAACGATCTCCGTCGCAAGGAGCGAAAATGTACTTCTGATCCCTCTCGACGCGCTGCAGGAACGCGGCGCGGAGCAATTCGTCTATATCGCCGGAGATGGAGACGGAGATAACGAACAGCGTGCGGTAGAGACCGGGCTTTCAGATGGTACGAACGTTGAGATACTGTCCGGATTGTCTGAAGGAGAGCAGATCGTATACACCGAATCCATTTCCAACCAAACCGACGAGCAAAACGCAATGCCCGATATAGGCGGCGGTTCGTTCCCCGGTGGTATGGGCGGTAATATGGATATGGGCAGCTTCACTCCTCCAAGTGGTGATATGGGCGGCGGCCCGATGGGCTGACGGAGGTTTTCCTATGATTCAAATGAAAAACATTTCAAAAATATACAGGATCGGCGGCGAAACACTTTATGCGCTGGACCATGCGTCTCTTTCCATTGGGAATGGAGAATTTGTCGCAATCGTCGGTCCGTCTGGAAGCGGAAAATCCACGCTTATGAATATCATGGGGTGTCTCGACGTTGCCGATGAGGGCAAATACTTTTTGGACGGACAGGAGATCGAAGACTATACAGAGGACGATCTGACCCGTATCCGCAATTTCAAGATCGGTTTTGTATTTCAGAATTTCAACCTGCTTCCGAAAAACACAGCGCTTGAAAACGTAGAGCTCCCTCTTATTTATCAGGGAGTCCCACGCAGGGAATGCCGCGCCCGTGCGCGGCAGGCGCTTGAGCGTATGGGGCTTTCCGAGCGGCTGGAGCATCGGCCATCCGAGCTTTCGGGCGGACAACAGCAGCGCGTAGCGATCGCGCGTGCTCTCGTCACTTCGCCTTCCCTAATCCTTGCTGACGAACCGACCGGAAATCTTGACCATAAAACAGGAGTAGAAATCATGGAACTATTCCGTGAGCTGCACGGGAACGGGAATACGATCGTGCTTATTACCCATGACGACGGTGTGGCTAAAAAGGCGGAACGGCGCCTGCGCATTTTAGACGGACAGGTAACAGAGGAGGCCAAAGCATGATGATACAATCGTTCCGAATGGCGTTTGCCTCTATTCTTTCCAATAAAATGCGCTCTTTCCTGACGATGCTTGGAATCATCATCGGTATTATGGCTGTAGTCGTGTTGGTATCGATCGTCTCAAGCACGACCGAGTCTGTGCAAGGCGAGCTTGAAAGCCTCGGAGCCGATACGCTATCTGTCACAGTCACCACCTCCCGCTACCAGCCGCTCTCGGTCAGTGATATTGCGGATCTTCCTGAGGAATATGAAAGTATCGCCTACGCTGCTCCCACTACGACGCAAAGCGCTACGCTGAAATCCGGAGATACCAGTACAACAGCAACAGTAACGGGAACTACAGCAGCCTATGCTGATATTAACGACCTCTCCCTACAGTCCGGACGTTTCCTGAAATCTCCGGACATAGATAATAATTCGGCAGTTGCCGTTGTAGGCTATGAAGCAGCGGAGGATCTGTTCGGATATACGGATATCGTCGGTGAGACTTTATCTGTAGACGGACGCAGCTTTCTTGTGGTAGGTGTGCTTGCCGATGCCGGAGAAACTCTCGCCGGCAGTGAAAACAGCACCATCATCATTCCCTATACGACGGCGCAGCGCATGTTCTATGTTTCCGGCGTGACCTCCTTTACGCTTGCCGCCCAGTCGAGCGAGCTTGTAGACGCAGCGGAAGCAGACATCACGAGCATCCTGATGGAACGTTTCGGAGACGAGGATGCATTTTCCATAATGAATCAATCCACGATTCTCGAATCAATGGATTCCATTACGGATACGATGGCAATGATGCTTGGCGGAATAGCCGGAATATCTCTTTTGGTCGGCGGGATCGGCATCATGAATATCATGCTCGTTTCCGTAGCGGAACGCACGCGCGAGATCGGCATCCGCAAGGCCATTGGCGCCGGGCGCAGACGTATCTTGCTTCAGTTTTTGATCGAATCGCTCATGGTCAGCACGATCGGCGGTCTGATCGGGCTCGGATTGTCGTGGGTGTTGCTGGCGATCCTGTCGGCCGCAATGGGAACTTCTTATACAATGTCCGCCGGTATTTCCCTGCTCGCCGTTCTTTTCTCTATGGCGATCGGCATTATATTCGGCATCAATCCTGCCAATAAAGCGGCAAAAATGCCTCCGATCGAAGCGCTGCGGGCGGAATGAACGGTTGCGGCCGGGATATCCCTATCCCGGCCGCTTTCCGAAAATTTTTTATACAAAATAATAATTCATATCCCACGCAGGCAGACAGGGATGATGCCGGAGGTACACTCTATAGTCCGGCCGTATCTCCCACAGAAGAAGCGGGATACGAAAAATATCTTCACTGCGGTGATAGGCGGAAACCAACAGCTTAGGCTTCCGCTCCCGTATCACATTTTCCGTTCCCCGCACAGCCTCTTGCTCCATTCCCTCTACATCATATTTGATATAGGTGATAGGTTCGCCTGTCAATAAGCGGTCGAGCGTATCGGCCGGTATCCTGACGCCGCTTTGTCCTGCCGCGGAATTGCGTCCCCCGCGCTGCCGAAAGCAAAGCTCCCCTTTCTGCGAATATATTGCCGCGCGGAAGCATTCTATATTAGACAGGCTTTCTGCAAAGCGTTTCAATTTTCTATAGTTTTTTTCGTCCGGTTCAAAAGCAAAAATCTTTTCATACCCGCCTGTATATCGTATCAATTCCCGAATGGTATCACCCGTATATGCGCCTGCGTCCACATAACATTCCCGCCGGCCAAGGCAAAGCACCCGCTCATACGCTTCCTCTATGCTGCTTTCGCAGCTATACAGATACTCCGGCTTTCCGCTTATCTTATAGTCCACAATATCCCGGAACGCCTGCCGTGAGGCTTCATCCGCAAGCAGGCTGTACGCCTGACCGAGTTCTGTTTCATGCTTCTTAAGATAATCCATATCGAACAGTTCTTCCCCATACACCGGCACGTCCGGCACATAAAGCTCCTGCTCATATCCGATCCTTTTGATCCGCTCCATTACTTCGGGCAGATGTGTTCCAAAGGCAACGAGCACCGTCATGTCTCCAAAACGTTCCTTTGCCTGTGCATAGCTTATGACCGGAAAGCCGCGGAAAGACTGTCCCCGGCAGAATTCGTCGCTCGCGAAAACGCCTGCCGCGCAAATGCCGCGGCGGCCGAGCTCGTTCAATATTTTGTCCGCACCATCGCCCATCCCATAGAGTACGATCGGCTTATCGTTATTTTTCAAGGCTTCCCATAGGGAAATATTTTCTCTGCGTTCCATGACTGCCTTCTGTTAAATTAGTATGTCTATTTTACCATATTTCCCGGTTTTATGATATAATGGACGAACTTGGGCAAAAGGAGTATGCAATGATAACAGTAACCAATTTAAGCTTGAATTTCAGCGGAACAAATCTTTTTTCCGGCGTTGACCTTAAATTCACGCCCGGAAACTGCTATGGGATCATCGGGGCAAACGGCGCGGGAAAATCCACCTTCCTGCGTATCCTTTCGGGCGACCTCGATTCTACGACAGGCGATGTGCATATCCAAGAGGGAGCACGTATGTCCGTTTTAAAGCAGGACCACTTCGCTTATAATGATTTTACGGTGCTTGACACGATCATCATGGGGAATCCCCGGCTGGCCGAGATCACCCGTGAAAAGGATGCGCTGTATGCGAAACCGGATTTTTCGGAAGAGGACGGCATACGGGCCGGAGAGCTGGAAGCAGAGTTCGCAGAGCTCGACGGCTGGGAATCTGAATCGAATGCCTCCAAGCTGATACAAGGGCTCGGCCTTTCCGAGGACATCTTATATCAAACGATGTCTTCCCTGCCAGATAACGAGAAAATCAAGGTGCTGCTCGCGCAGGCATTGTTCGGCAAACCGGACATCATCCTGCTTGACGAGCCGACCAATCACCTCGACGTGGCGAGCGTACATTGGCTGGAAGATTTTCTGCTCGACTACGAGGGCACGCTCATTATCGTATCACACGACCGCCACTTTTTGAATACGGTATGTACGCACATGGTGGATATCGATTACGGAAAGATCAAAATGTATGTGGGCAACTATGAATTCTGGTATGAGTCGAGCCAGCTGATCCAGAAGATGATGCGCGACCAGAACCGGAAAAACGAGGAAAAAGCGAAAGAGCTGCAAACCTTTATCCAGCGTTTCTCCGCAAACAAATCGAAATCACGGCAGGCGACCTCGCGCAAAAAGCTGCTGGAAAAGCTGGAATTTTCGGAAATGCCCGCTTCCTCCCGCCGTTATCCGTTTGTGGGCTTTACGCCCGACCGTGAGATCGGCAAGGAGGTACTTACCGTGGAAAACCTTTCCAAAACGATCGACGGTGAGCAGGTCTTGAAGCATGTTTCTTTTCGTATGAATAAAGACGATAAGATTGCATTCATCGGTGATACCGAAATCGCCGCGACTACCTTATTCCAAATCCTTACCGGTGAGCTTGAGCCGGATGAGGGCTCCTTCAAATGGGGCGGCACCACGTCGACCTCTTATTTTCCAAAAGATAATTCCTCTTTTTTCGACGGCTGCGAGCTTACGATCCTCGATTGGCTGCGTCAGTATTCCAAGGACACAACGGAAACTTATCTTCGCGGATTTTGCGGACGTATGCTTTTTTCAGGCGAGGATGTGTTCAAGCAGGTAAACGTTCTTTCCGGCGGAGAGCGCGTCCGCTGCATGCTGTCACGCATGATGATGTTCGGCTCAAACGTATTGCTTCTCGATCAACCGACCAACCATCTTGATCTTGAGTCCATTACGGCTGTAAACAACGGGCTTGTGGATTTTAAGGGTGCCGTTTTATTCGCCTCGCACGATCATGAGTTCATCAATACGGTCGCAAACCGGATCATCCGCTTTACACCGGACGGGATCATAGACCGCCTCGGCACCTATGATGAATTCATTGAGGAATATGGCGGCGGAGATATTTACTGAATAAAAGGAGCCCAAAAGCGGGCTCTTTTTTATATCGTCTGTTCAAACTGGCTGTTATAGAGCTTGGCATAAAATCCATTTTTGGCAAGCAGTTCTTCATGCGTTCCCTGCTCTACGATATTCCCTTTATCCATAACGAGAATATGGTCCGATTCCCGAATCGTCGATAAACGGTGCGCTACCACAAAGCTCGTGCGTCCCTCCATCAGCTTTTGGAACGCTTTCTGTATCATGAGCTCCGTGCGCGTATCGATACTGCTCGTCGCCTCGTCCAGAATCAGCATGGGCGGCTTTGTCAGCATGACCCGCGCAATGCACAAAAGCTGCTTCTGACCCTGCGACAGATTGCCGCCGTCCTCGGATATGACGGTATCATAGCCGTTCGGCAGTCTTTGGATAAAGCTATGTGCATGCGCAGCCTTTGCCGCGGCGATAACTTCCTCCTGCCCCGCATCCGGCTTTCCATAGGCGATATTGTTCCGAATACTTCCGGAAAACAGCCACGTCTCCTGCAGTACCATTCCGTAAAGAGCCCGCAGCGAATTCCGCGTCATAAGACGGATATCCGTTCCGTCGATCCGTATTGCTCCCTTATCTACATCGTAAAACCGCATCAGGAGATTGATGATCGTCGTTTTTCCGCTGCCCGTCGGCCCGACGATCGCAATGCGCTGTCCGGACTGTGCGTATAGGCTCAGCCCTTCGATCAGCTTCCGGTCCGGCAGATAGGAAAACGAGACTTTTTCTATCTGCACATTTCCCCGGCAGGTCTTTACCGCAGCCGCTTCCGGAGCATCCGGTATTTCATCCTGCTCGTCCAGCACTTCAAATATCCGTCTTGCCGATGCGACCGCTGTTTGAAGCTCCGTTACCACGCCGGATATCTCATTGAACGGTTTTGTATACTGATTCGCATAAATAAGGAAGCTTGAAAGCTGTCCTACCGTAATATTACCGCTTATAGCGGACAGCGCTCCAACGATCCCCACCGCCGCATACACGATGGCGTTCACAAACCGCGTGCAGGGATTCGTAAGTGAAGATGCAAATTGGGAACGTACGCCGCTCGTATATAATCTGCTATTGATCTCTTCAAACTTTTTCTGCGCTTCTTCCTCATATCCAAAAGCTTTCACTACTTTCTGATTTCCCACAAGCTCTTCCACGTATCCGCTGATCTCTCCGCGCGCTGCCGCCTGCTGCCGGAACAAACGGAAAGATTTTTTCGCAATAAAAGCCGCGACGCCAAACGACAGCGGTGTGATAAGAACGACTACGATCGTGATCTCGGCACTGATAGACAGCATGAAGAGAAGCGTTCCTATAATGGTCACGATGCCCGTGAACAACTGTGCGAAGCCCTGCAGCAGGCCGTCTGAGATTTGGTCGATATCGTTTACTACGCGGCTGATGAGATCGCCATGCGCATGCGTATCAATATATTTCAGCGGAACAGCTTTCAGCTTTTCAAATACCCGGACGCGCAAATCCCGTACGGCGTAATAGGTCACGCGGTTTATGCTGCGCGTCATGAGCCATTGAAATAACGCAGAGGCTCCAATCGCTATCCCGATTTTCAAAAGCACACCCGCGACTCCTATAAAGTCTACCTTTCCCGTACCGACGATCAAATCTACGGCGCTGCCTATCAGCACCGGCGCCCAAAGAGACATAGCCACACTTGCGGCAGCGGCAAGCAGCGCAAGAACAAGATAGGCGCGGTAGGGCTTTAAAAAAATCAGCAGCCGTCTTATGACATTCTGTTTCACTTTCCCTTTACCTCGCTTTCCGAAAGCTGAGAAAGGCATATCTCCCGGTATACTTCATTTGCTTCAAACAGCTCTTCGTGCGTTCCGATCCCCACGGCCCGTCCGTCGCTCAAAACAATGATCTTATCTGCATTTCTGAGCGTTGCCGCACGTTGGGAAACCATGAGCACCGTGATTTCCCGTCCATACTCCCGCAGCGCTTTCCGCAAGGCTGCATCCGTCGCAAAATCAAGTGCGGAAGCGCTGTCGTCCAGTATCAATATCTCCGGCCTGCCGACGAGAGCGCGTGCGATCGTGAGGCGCTGCCGTTGCCCGCCCGAAAGATTCTTTCCCCCCTGCAGAATTGGCATGCCGAGCTTCTCGGGCGACCGCTTCACAAAATCATAGGCCTGCGCCGTGCGCAGGGCCTCCCATATTTCTTCGTCTGTAGCTTCTCTGTCCCGCCAACGCATATTATCCCGTACCGTTCCCGAAAAAAGCACCGCCTGCTGCGGCACGATCCCGATCTGTCCGCGCAGCTGCTTGAGCGGGTAATCCCGCACGTCCTCCCCGTCTACTAATACGCGTCCCCGCGCAGCATCATAAAAGCGCGGTATAAGATTCACAAATGTCGTTTTTCCCGAGCCGGTCCCGCCGATCACACCTACAGTCTGCCCGCGCATGATCTTTACGGAAACATCTTCAAGATCCATCTCATCTCCGCCGTAGGAAAATGATACGTTCTGAAATTCGATTTTGGGAACTGCATCCGTTTTCTGCGGATGCTTTTCCCTGTTCCCCGTATCTGATACCGCCGCCTGCATTTCCAATATCTCATTTACCCTCACCCCGGAGGCGGACGCTTTGGTAAAGATAACGATCAGGTTGGCAACAACAATGAGCGCAAGCAATATCTGTGTCATATACTGCACGAGCGCCACGATCTCGCCCTGTTCAAGCATACCTGTATTGACTGCACCGCCGCCAAACCATATAATTGCGATAATTCCGATATTGACTGTCAGATAGGTGAGCGGATTCAGGAGAGCAGAAATTTTCCCTACGCGCAGGGACGCCCTTTTCAGGTCGTCCGCCCCCTCTTCAAAACGCTCCTGCTCCGTTTCTTGTTTGGAAAACGCCCGTATGACGCGTACCCCGGAAAGATTCTCCCGTGTGATCAGTGAAATACGGTCCAAAAGCTTTTGTATCGTTTTATAAAAAGGTACGGAGCGTGACATGATCTGATACAGAATGACCGCGATCCCTGCCGCAGCAGCCACAAAAATCAGCGACATCTTCCAATCTATGAGCACGGCCATAACCGTTGCCCCTATCACAAGGAAAGGCGCGCGTATCACCAGCCGTATCAGCATGGCGACTGCGACCTGAAGCTGATTGACATCATTCGTGATACGTGTAATGAGGGAGGGCGTGCCGACTGCATCTATCTCCGCATGGGAAAGCGCGCTGATGCGGGCGAACATTTCGTTTCTTAGGTCTGTTCCGAAGCCCTGTGATGCTTTGGCCGCAAAATACTGGCAGATAAGCGCACAAACAAGGCCGATCGCTGCAATCAGGATCATGATCCCCCCCATCCGCAAAACATAATCCGCATCCGCATTTTTGATTCCCGTATCAATAATATCTGCCATAATAAGCGGAGCAATCAATTCCAAAACTGCTTCTGCCAGTTTGAAGATGGGGCCTAAAATCACTTCTTTTTTATAATTTTTCAGATATTTTACAAGCTTCCACATGAAATATTCCTTTAACTGTGCCGACAGCACAGTCCCAACCGAATCGTCCTTATAATAGTAGCACAAAACGGTTCCTTTGTAACAATTTTCTTATTTATAGTTTTTACCATATTAATATAGATGCGGAGCTCTTCTCTTTTAAAAAAGTATTCGGATAATAATTGATATTTATTTAACAAAGTGTAAAATGGAGATATAAAAGATAACGATCGTGGTTATCAATATAAGTATAAAACAAATCGGAAAGGATGGAACTATTATGGCAAGATTTACATTACCCCGCGACCTTTATTTCGGTCCCGACGCGATGAATGAGCTTTCCTGCCTGAAAGGCTGCAAAAAAGCGATCATCGTAACGGGCGGTCACTCTATGCAGAAATTCGGGTTTCTCGATAAGCTCGAGAATATTCTGCATGAAGCGGGCCTTGAAACCAAATTGTTTGAGGGCGTTGAGCCCGATCCGTCGGTAGAGACCGTTTACCGCGGCGCACAGGCAATGCGGGACTTTGAGCCCGACGTGATCGTAGCGATCGGCGGCGGCTCTCCTATCGACGCTGCGAAGGCAATGTGGGTATTCTATGAATATCCTGAGAAGACTTTTGATGACATCAAAGAGCCTTTCACAATGCCAAAGCTCCGTCGGAAAGCAATTTTTGTCGCTATCCCATCGACGTCGGGCACAGCGACCGAGGTCACTGCCTTTTCCGTCATTACAGACTATAAAACGCTCATCAAATATCCTTTGGCAGATTTTGAGATCACACCGGATATCGCTATTCTTGACAGCAATATTCCCCTTACGATGCCAAAGGCGCTTACTGCCGACACTGGCATGGACGCTCTTACGCATGCGATCGAAGCTTATGTTGCCGCGCTGCACAGCCCTATTTCCGACGCGCTTGCGCTCAAAGCCATTCAGATGGTTTATGAAAATCTTGTTGCTTCCGTTGAAGGGAATGTGGAAGCAAGGGGCCGCATGCATATCGCACAATGTATGGCTGGTATGGCTTTTTCGAACGCTCTGCTCGGTATCTGCCATTCGCTCGCACATAAGACCGGCGCACAATTCGATATCCCGCACGGCCGCTGCAACGCGATCCTGCTGCCTTATGTGATCGAGTATAATGCGACGGCATGCCGCCACCGCATCGCGGATATCGCACATGCGCTCGGGCTTCCCGGCGCAACGACACGGCAGCTTGTCAATTCCCTTGTGGATGCGATCAAAAATCTGAACAAAAAGCTCGGAATCAAGCAGACCTACCGCGAAAATGGCGTTTCCGAAGAGGAATATCTGAAAGTCGCTGATTTCATTGCGGAAAATGCAGTCGCAGATCCCTGTACGGGAAGCAACCCACGCGAGACAGATGTCGAATCTATGCGCAAAGTGCTTGACTGTGCCTACTACGGAAAAGACGTTGAGTTTTAAGTTGAGCAATATCAAAAAGGCCGCCCGCGGGCGGTCTTTTTTGATCGATTCACTAATTTGCGCATTCAAGCCTGCGGCGGTATTTGCGGAGGAGTTCCGTTTCCGCCGCCGCCCGGCCCGGCCCCGTTTTTATTCTGTGTAAAGTTTGCATAGGGCACCCCATAGGTATTCTGAAGTTTATGCGAATCCTTGCCGTCACTGATATGCTTGGCGTTGAGGTATACCTCAAACATATAAGGCACAGTAAAGGTCTGGAGGAAAATGCTGACGATCATGATAACCGTCGTATAAACCGGCAGCATCGCCATCAGTCTCCTGCTGATTTCCAATCCCTCCACAGCCGAAGGAGTCGAATAAAGTTCCGCAATATACCCTCCTGCCATCGCAAAATAGAGCCCCACCGTGATCCCCACGGTAATCAATATGATCAGAATGCTGTGCCCCAGCGTTTTCAAAAAATTTCCCCGCGCGACATAACGGAAGGATTTGAATACCGCCTGAAATGCGCTTGGAAATTCCATGCCCGGAATAAACTGGACAAAGCTGATGAAAAGCATATACAGCAGAAGGAGTGCGAGCATCACGATCGTTGCGGGCATAAATATACCGATCATTGCCGCTGTATCCGGGAATCCTACAGAAAATAATGTTCCGACTGTTACGGCTGAAATCATTACAACAATGACCAGCACTGCCGCAAAAGAAAGGACCATAGCGGCGAGCACAGTCGTCAGGTAGCGCCCGTAATTGGCTTTCGCCGCCGCCCACGCAGCCGATATCTTCGCCGGAACGCCCATCAAATGCCACGAGCGCAGCACAGAGGTCATATATCCAAGATAAAGCGGCGAAACAAACAGGGTATACAGCAGGCTGCACAGCTGCAGCGGCAATATTGCCCCAGCCGCCTCTGTCGGCTCAAGCGCCGTTTCAATAAGTGAAAGTATGAGCGTTGGCGCCAGATAGACCACGATCCCCACGAGCAACGGTCCAAAATTATTTTTTGTCGTTCCCCATGCAGAGCGGAATACTTCTCCTAAAGATTTGTTCATATTTCATCCCTCTCCCATCTATCCAAGTAAAGATGCAGAATAGATCCGCAGGATGTCTTCCTTGGAAACCGGCTTTGTATTCTTTTTCCTTGCCGCATCCGCAGCCGATATATCCGTATACCGGATGATTTCTTCTTTGGAAAAGGACGGAAACGCCGGCAATATCCTGCGAATCATTTCCTGAAAGCCCTCAACGCCATCCACCTGAAGCAGAGCGCACATTTTGTCTATTTTTTTCTTCTTTACATCGTAGGAAAATGCGACGTATTCGCCAAGCGTAAGCGCACAGGCACGGCCATGCGGAATATTGCGATGTACGGTCAGCGGATAGCCGATCGTGTGGACCGCGGAAGTGCCCGCCATGCTGATCACGATTCCGCCCAGCGTGGATGTATAGAGCATCAGCTCCAGTTCATCTTCCGTAAAAGAACGCCCTATGAGCGATTTTTTATAGGAGGCAAAGTAAGTAAACGCCTGTTCCGCACACATCTCCGCCGCTAATGAATCGAGTATCAAATAGCCCTCCACGCAATGCGCAAGCGCGTCGAGCGCGGTATCCGCCGTTATCTCCCACGGCAGGGTCTTCAAATATTCAGCATCCAGCAAAGCTGCCGCCGGGAACAGCTCCGGATCTGAAACAGATTTCTTCGTATCCCCTACCTCGAGGACCGATACTGCTGTCACCTCGCTGCCCGTTCCGCATGTGGTCGGTATGGCCACTACCGGCAGCGGGCGGTGTGCGTATGGCCTTTTATACAGGTCCATTGCCGGGATATCGTTTACTGCGAGCACAGCCACACATTTTGCAGCGTCCATCGCGCTGCCCCCTCCGACCGCAACGATAAAGTCAAAATCCGGCGCATATCCGAGAAGAGAAGCAACGTCCTCCGGGGTTGGGTTCGGCGGAACATTTTCGCATACATGATAGGAAATATCCTGTTCTTCGAGCGTCCGCACTACATCTTCCAAAGCGCCGTTTTTCCCGGCCGATCCTGATTTGACGATTGCGGTCCTCTTTCCCATGGAAGCGAACAGCGCTGCGTTCTTTTTTACACAATCCCTGCCCACAATGATTTTTGTAGGAACCTGAAACTGAAATTCCATTTCTTCGGCCTCCCGCCGTCCGTTATTTAAAAATAACGCCCTTTTTCAAAATGATATTCGCGTATCCTTCATATTCGCCCGTCGCAACGACTGCGTAGCACTCTTTCGCCCGTTCGTAAAATTCAAAGCGCTCTATCTTTTCAAATCCGTTTTTGAAAGCGTTCGCGAAATCATTTTCATGGATGATCTCGCTGTATTTCCTCCATACGGCGGGCTCATTTCCTACCGGTGCATCCATAAGCACACATGGCTTTTGCACAAATGCATCCAATGGAAAAAACTGCAGAACCGCATCCAAAAGCTCCGTGATCTTATGTCCGTCTGCCCGGATGACCCGCTGCCCCATAGAATCCGCCGGAAAATTAGCATCTCCAAAACAGATCTCGTCTCCATGCCCCATGCTCATCAAAGCATACATAAGCTCCGGCGAAATGATATCCGGTATATTCCTCAGCATAATATTTTCCCTCCTCTATTCTATGCTTATTCTCCAGAAAACAAATCTGTGGAAAGATATCGCTCGCCCGTGTCCGGAAGAATAACTACTATCTTTTTCCCTGCATTTTCCGGCCGCTCTGCAAGCTTCAAGGCCGCTGCGAGCGCTGCGCCCGACGACACGCCGCATAGCACGCCTTCTTCTTTTGCAAGCATACGCGCAGCATGATATGCCTCCTGCGCACTGATCTGCATCACCTCATCGATCAATTCACGCTTCAAAATTTTAGGAACGAAACCCGCACCGATCCCCTGTATTTTATGCGGTGCGGCCTTTCCGCCTGAGAGCACCGGGCTTTCTGCCGGTTCCACCGCAACGACCTTAACATCTGACAGCTTTTCTTTAAATGCTTCCGCGCAGCCCGTAATGGTTCCGCCTGTGCCTACTCCCGCAACAAAGATGTCTACATCGTCTACCAGATCGCGCATGATCTCCTGCGCCGTCGTTTCTCTGTGGGCTTTGGGATTGGCCGGATTTTCAAACTGTCCTACCATATATCCGTTTTTTTGCTCACAGATCTCCTTTGCCTTTCTGATCGCGCCGCGCATCCCCTCCGAAGCAGGCGTCAAAACGAGCTCTGCGCCCAGCGCCGCGAGCAAATTCCTGCGTTCGACGCTCATGGATTCCGGCATTGTGATGATGAGCCGCAGGCCGAGGCAGGTGCAGATATACGCAAGTGCGATTCCCGTATTGCCGCTTGTAGACTCAACGATCACCGTGTCCTCCCGAATCAGGCCCCTTTCGAGTCCGTCTTGGATCATGTAGTAAGCCGCCCTATCCTTTACACTTCCCTGCGGGTTAAAGGATTCCAATTTCGCCCAGATCGCGGGATTGATATGATTGAGCTGCAGCAGCGGCGTATTGCCGATCAGTTCCGTTAATTGCTTGGCCAGTTTCATGATTACGATCACTCCTCGTTTTGGATTGCTTGGAGATCATACGGCGTCTCCTGATAAACATAATAGTTGAGCCAATTGTTGAACAAAAGGTTCGCATGCCCCCTCCAGCGTACGAGCGGAGGCTTTTTCGGGTCATTATCTGTAAAATAATGCGCGGGCATGGGTACATCGAGCCCCTTGGCAAGATCTCTTACATACTCCGTTTTCAGCGTATTCGCGTCATATTCTGGATGCCCGGTCACAAAAATCTGCCGTCCCCGTTTTGCTGAAACGAGATATAATCCGTCTTCCCCAAATTCGCATAAGATATTTAATTCCGGATTTTTTTGGACATCAGACATCTTCACGTAACTATGGCGGGAATGCGGCGCCCAAAACACGTCGTCGAAGCCGCGCATAAGCGGGCTGTTATGGTCGGTACGCTTATGCAGATAGATTCCCGAAAGTTTTTGCTCCAACGGATATTTCGGAATACCGTAATGATAATAGAGCCCTGCCTGCGCTGCCCAGCAGATATGCATAGTGGAATACACATTTGTCCGGCTCCACTCCATGATCTCTTCCAGTTCTTTCCAATAAGTAACGTGCTCGAACGGGATCTGCTCCACTGGCGCGCCGGTAATGATAAGCCCGTCGAATTTCTGGTGCTTGATATCCTCGAATGTTTGATAGAACGCGTTCAGGTGCTCAATAGGCGTATTTTTCGATACATGTGTAGCCGGGTGCAGCAATACGATCTCGATCTGCAGCGGCGAATTGGCAAGCAGGCGCATAAGCTGCGTTTCCGTCTGCTCTTTTGTTGGCATGATGTTCAGGATCGCGATCCTCAGCGGCCTGATATCCTGCCGCTCCGCCCGCTCAAAAGGCATCGTGAATATGCCCTCCTGCGCCAATACTTTTGCCGCCGGCAAATTGCTGTTGATATTGATCGGCATATCCGCATTCCTCCTTTTCCCTGATCGATTAAAGCTAATATAAATAATTCACAATATATGAATTATATCATATCGTCGAAGCTTTTTGTGAAAAAGCATGCCAAAAACCGGAAATATCCGAATATGAAAAGCAGAAAACCATCTGCTTCCCTGCTGCTATTCGGTTGAGCTTACTTTCCAGCTTTTGCCCAAAACATACTCTACAAGCTTTTGGCTATATGGCATAAATTTTCCGGCAACGATACCAACCAAAAATGCGCAGATGACTGTTCCCACGCCAAATACGCCGCCCAACAAAAAACCAACAGCAACAAATGTGATGTCTGTCAGCACACGTATACCGCCAAATTTTTTTCCCGTTATATCACTGATCACTACGGAAACCAGATCGTTCGGACCAGTCCCTGCGTCTGACTTGATCACCACCGTCATTCCAAACGCTAAGATAACGCATCCGGCCAACAGCAAAATGATTTTAAACGGAAACGGCAGGCTGTCCGATATTGTCTCTGCCATTATCCATGTAAAAAAGTCGATGATGGGCCCCCCACAGAGCATGCAGATAACCGTGCCGATTTTAATATATCTTCGCGCTGTCAGCAACAAGATGACTATGATGCATACATTCACAAGGATATGCGTGTTCCCGTGTGACCAACCGATCTGGCGTGATATCCCCTGAACCAGAACATTAAACGGATCTGATCCAAGATTCGTCAGCAAGAAAAGCGTAACTCCGAAATGCGCGATAACAAGGCCTGCAAACAGCAGCGCAATTCGTTTGAAAACGATCATCGGTTGGTTCCATTCCATTATATTTTCCCCGTACTCACCGACATTTGATATTATTATAGCAAATCTGCTTTTAAAAATAAACGCCGTTCTGTCTGCTCCACGTTCATCTATAGGCAGAGGCAGCATAGCGCTGCAGAAACAAAATCTTTATAATACATTCCTTAAAACCATAAGCTTTCAGTTGCGTTCCTGTGCGGAAGAAACTATAATAAGAATACGTTTTTATGAAATCGAAATTATACTCTGTTTTCGCCATCTGCGGACCAGTTGGCAGTTTTATATAGGGAGGAAAGTATGCTCAAAGACCTGAATGAACTGGCGATTCGTGATCTTGCCCATGAGATCGTTTCGATCAATTCCCACAATATTACCGGGGAAACGATCAGCGGTTTTGGTATGAAGCAAAAGGTCGCGGCTGTTGTCAGGCTGATACGCAGCGCAATGTTTCCGAATATTTATGATAATATGGTCATAAAAGAATCCGCTCTCGATGAAGTCGTAGAAAAAAGGCTGCAGGAGGCCGCCGTTCTTCTCGACTGCATCATCGCGGAAGTGATGGTGAACCAGTGCCATTTGCAGAACCGCAGGCGTACCGACTGCGACAAATGCCGCGAAAACGCCCGAAAGATCACGCTGCATTTCATGCAGCAGCTTCCCGATATCGCACGGCTTTTGAATACGGATATCGAGGCGGCCTACTGCGGAGACCCTGCAGCGATCTCAAATGAGGAGATCCTGCTTTCCTATCCCGGCTTTGAGGCAGTCAGTATTTACCGTTTGGCGCACGCTCTGTATGAACGTCATATTCCGCTGCTGCCGCGTATCATGACAGAGCAGGCCCACAGCGCTACGGGAATCGACATCCATCCCGGTGCAAAGATCGGCGAATATTTTTTCATAGACCACGGCACCGGAGTAGTCATAGGCGAGACCTGTACGATCGGCCGGCATGTAAAGATCTATCAGGGCGTTACTCTTGGCGCAAAGAGTTTTGAGCTGGACGATAACGGTCATCCCGTCAAGGGAGTGAAACGCCATCCTGATATCGAAGACCATGTCATCATCTATTCCGGCGCGACGATACTCGGCGGCGATACGGTGATCGGCGAGGGATCGGTCATCGGCGGAAACGTATGGCTCACCCATTCCATCGAACCGCATACTACCGTTTACAACGCTACTCCGTCCCCCATTATTTCAAAATAAAAACGGAAAGGCTTCGGCGGCTGCCGAAGCCTTTTTCATGGTTTACGCTATATTGCCCGCGCCGTTTTCTCTGCCCGGTGCTTTGCCGCCATATCAAGAAAAAAACTGTGGAGCCGTTCATCCGGCATAAGCTCCGGATGGAATGAGACCACCAGCATATTATCCTGCCGGGCAGCAACGATATGCCCCTCTACCCGTGCAAGGACTTCTGCTCTGTCTCCGGCATGTTCGATGTATGGGCCGCGTATGAATACCATGGGAATCGTTCCGATCCCCGCCATATATCCTTTCGTCCGAAAGCTCCCAAGCTGGCGCCCGTAGGCATTTCTGCGCGCCGTAATATTCATACATCCAAAGCATGTTTTTCCTCCTATTACATCCTTCGCAAGCAGGATCAATCCGGCGCATGTTCCGAATACTGGGAGACCGTTCCGTATCATGCAGCTCAGCGGCTCGTATAGCGCAAGCTCGTGCAGCAGCTTTGTCATCACGGTGCTTTCCCCTCCCGGAAGAATCAGGCCATCCATTGCTTTGACATCTTCTTTTTTCCGTATTTCAAAGCTGCCGCAGCCAAGCCTTTCCAACATAGTCTTATGTTCTATAAAAGCTCCCTGCAAGGCCAGTATCCCGATTTTCATTTTCCGCGCTCCGCCATCAGGATTTCAATTTCCTGCTCATTGATCCCCACCATGGCTTCTCCCAAATCCTCGGAGAGCGCTGCAAGTATCTTCGCATCGCTGAAATTCGTAACAGCCTTTACGATCTCCGCGGCACGTCTGGCCGGGTCGCCCGATTTAAAGATGCCCGAGCCTACAAAAACGCCCTCTGCTCCAAGCTGCATCATGAGGGCTGCGTCCGCCGGAGTCGCCACGCCGCCCGCGGCAAAGTTGACGACAGGAAGCTTTGCATTTTCATGTATATATCTGACCAGCTCCAACGGTACCTGCATTTGTTTAGCTGCTTCAAAAAGCTCGTCTTCCGCCAATCCTGCGAGACAGCGTATCTCGCTGTTCATTTTTCTCATGTGACGTACTGCCTGCACAATATCTCCTGTTCCGGGTTCCCCTTTTGTACGAATCATTGAGGCTCCCTCCGCGATCCGGCGCAGGGCCTCTCCAAGATCTTTCGCACCGCAGACAAAGGGTACGTCAAATTTTGTTTTATCGATATGATACACATCATCAGCCGGAGAAAGCACTTCGCTTTCGTCAATATAATCGATATCGATCGCCTGCAGGATCTGCGCCTCCGCAAAATGGCCGATCCGCACCTTTGCCATGACCGGAATGCTGACTGCCTCCTGTATCCCCCGAATCATTTTCGGGTCGCTCATGCGCGATACGCCGCCCGCAGCACGGATATCCGCCGGGATGCGTTCAAGCGCCATGACCGCACATGCGCCCGCTTCTTCCGCGATCTTTGCCTGTTCAGGTGTCGTCACGTCCATGATAACCCCACCCTTCAGCATCTGTGCAAGATTTTTATTGAGTTCATATCGGGTCTGTTCCATCTTCTTCTCCTTTTCATTGACATTTTTATGTATTATAAGTATGATTATACCCATGACTGATATATATTCAAACGCCAGTTTTGCTTTTTTTGACAATGCCAGTTTGAGGAGAGGATATAGATATGCTGACGCCAACGCTTGATCCCACGCGTAAAACTCCAATCTATGAACAGCTATACCGCTATCTGCGCGAAGAAATCAAAACACACCGGCTCCCTGAAAATCACCGGCTCCCGTCCAAACGAAAATTTGCTTCCCACATAAAAGTCAGTCAGGGAACGATCGAGGCTGCCTATTCTCAGCTGATGGCGGAAGGATATATCTATTCGCGGGAAAAGCGCGGATATTATGTTTGCCATTTAGAGGGAAACGTTTCTCTTCAGCAGCCCCGGCCTGCTGCAAGCCCCGCAGCCCTGCCGCCCTCTCCGAATCCCTGCCGTTTTATTCTTTCGACCGCACGTGTAGATACGGAAAACTTCCCATTTGCAACATGGGCAAAGCTGATGCGGGAAATTTTAAACGGAGACCGCGACAGCCTCCTCGGTCCGGTCGATCCGCAGGGCGATGCGGATCTGCGGGCGGGTATCGTCCGGTATCTTCATGATTTTCGGGGCATCGATGCCGAGCCGGGTCAAGTCGTTCTCGGCGCAGGTTCGGAATTCCTGCTCGGCCTCATCACTCAGCTTCTGCCACGGCAATATAGCTATGCCTATGAAGATCCGGGTTACCGGAAAACAGAGCGCATTTTAGCCGCAAATGGTCTTCCGGCCCTCGCCGTTCCTCTGGACCGCTATGGCATGGATATCTCTGCTCTCGAAGCCTGCGGCGCCAACGTTGCACACGTTACGCCCTCCCACCATTTTCCGCTCGGCATCATAACACCTATAGGGCGGCGTCAGGAATTGCTTGCATGGGCCTCCCACGGCGAACGGTACATCATAGAAGATGACTATGACAGCGAATTCCGTTTTTCCGGCAGGCCGATACCGGCCCTGAAAAGTCTGGACAACAATGAACGTGTTATCTATATGAACACGTTCGCAAAAACGCTTGCTCCTTCCCTGCGCATCAGTTATATGGTCTTGCCGCCTCATCTGATTCAAAAATACCGCAAAGACCTCTTTTTTTATTCCTGTACTATACCCAGCTTTGAACAGCGTACTCTTGCCCTTTTTTTGAACCGCGGACATTTTGAGCGGCACCTAAGCCGTATGCGGAAAATCTACCGTACACGGCGCGACGCCTTTGTGGATGGATTTCATGAACATTGGGAGCAGATCACGCTGACCGGCCTTGAAGCCGGGCCTCATCTTTTGCTCACCGTACGGAACGGGATGCGGGAACAGGAGCTTGTTACGGCCGCCTCTCAAAAAAATATCCAAATATTTCCCCTGTCTGCTTACTATGCCTCTCGTTCCGCACCGCCCGCGACTATCGTTGCCGGCTATTCCGGTTATTCGGCGGAAGTGCTGCGCGATATTGCGCAATCGCTTTGTGCGGTATGGTTTTGACTGTTTTTCTTCTGCAAACAAAGAACCTGCAGGAGTACCGCAGGTTCTTTGTTTGCAGACATTTGTAAGGAAACTAAAAAATCTTATATTTTTAGTTTATTTCCTTTTTGTGACCGCAATATGAAATACAGCTATTGTTTTTCCGAATTTTTCTCCGGAGCAGCTTTAGAAACAAGAGCCCACTCCACCCTCCGGTCTTCTATCTTTTCTACCCGGATATGGAGGCCATAGGCATCTACTTCCGGATGACTTCCATCCTCCGGTATCGTGCTGAGCTGGCTGTATACAAGACCTCCCAGCGTATCAAAATCCTCGTCCTCCGGCAGCTCCACGCCGACCGCTTCTGCAATATCCTCTATTTCTGCCGCGCCTGAAATGCGCCAGAGGCCCGGTTTCACCTCAAGGATATCCTGTTCGTCCTGCGGATCAAATTCGTCATAGATATTGCCGACGATCTCTTCCAAAAGGTCTTCCATCGTTACGATACCGCTCATGCCGCCATATTCGTCCACCACGACCGCAATGTGGATCTTTTGCCGCTGCATTTCACGAAACAATACGTCCGTATGGACCGACTCCGGCACACAATAAGCCGGATAGATGATTTCCGTAAGCGGCTTCGGATGGTCGCTTTTTTCGTTCAGCAGATAAGCGCGTGTAGATAGTATCCCAATGATATCGTCGATGTCCTCGTCATACACGGGGAAACGCGACAAACCGCTTTCCCGTATTGCCGTCATGATATCCTCCGGGGTATCCTCCTTCCAAATCGCTGTCACATTGGTGCGGTGCGTCATGACGTCCTTAGCCGTTGTATTGTTAAATTCGAAGATGTTTTCTATCATCTCCTTTTCAACAGTTTCTATCGCGCCCTTTTCCTCCCCGATATCCACCATCAAGCGTATCTCTTCTTCTGTTACCGTCTCTTCCTCCGCATGCGGATTCATTCGCATAAGGCGCAGGACACCATTTGTAGAAACAGACAGCAGCCAGACGATTGGTTTCATAATAATAGAAAGCGCCGTAATGATGCCTGCCGACATCCGTGCAACTTGGTCCGGCTTTTGCATCGCCACACGCTTTGGCACAAGCTCCCCGAACACCAATGTAAAATAGGAAAGAATAAGGGTAATCAGTATGACCGCGATCGTATTCAGCGTATCCGGCGCGATCGCAACTCCCTGTACGTTTATCATCCAGTCCGTTAGCCTGCTGGCAAAGTTGTCCGCCGCAAATGCACTTCCAAGGAAACCCGCTAAAGTGATGGCGATCTGGATCGTAGAAAGAAACCCTTCCGGCACCTCTACCATCTTCAGCATTTGCTTTGCCTTTCGGTCCCCCTCTTCCGCCATCCGGCGTACCTTATTCGCATTCAGAGAAATCACCGCGATCTCCGTCGAAGCAAAAAAAGCGTTGATTGCAATCAAAACCACCTGTAAAAGAAGCTGCCATATTAAAGGGTCGTCCAAAAAAATATCCTCCTCAATCATGATATTACCGCTATTATAACATAAACAACGTTATTGATTATAAATACTTTCTAAAAAAAGAACCGAAGCCCGCGCGCCCCGGTCCTTAAAACCGTCTCCTTAATAAAGATCGTCATCCTCCGTATGTACGACTTCCTCACGCCGTATATCCGCTCCAAGCTTGCGCATCTTGTCTTCGATATGGTCATAGCCCCGGTCTATATACTTTACATTTTGTATTTCTGTTGTACCATCCGCCATCAGCCCTGCAACGATAAGCGCAGCGCCGGCCCGGAGATCTGTAGCGCTGACAGGAGCGCCCGTCAGCCGCTCTACTCCCTCTACGACCGCTACGCGGTCCTCCGTCGTGATCTGCGCCCCCATACGCCGTATCTCTTTGATATGCTTAAAACGCGATTCAAAAATCGTTTCCGTGATCATGCTCGTTCCCTGCGCGGTGGACAGCAGTACCGTCGCAGGCTGCTGCAGATCGGTCGGGAACCCCGGGTAAGGCATGGTATTGATTTTCACCGCCTTCGGCCGTTTATCGCATGTCACACGAATAAAATCTGCTCCCTCCTGAATGGTGACCCCCATTTCTTCAAGCTTTGCCGTCAATGCCTCCATGTGGGTCGGTATCACATTTTTGATCGTCACATCTCCGCGCGTTGCCGCAGCCGCGATCATAAATGTTCCGGTCTCGATCTGATCCGGTATGATGGAATAATTACAGCCATGCAGCTGCTTTACGCCTGTGATACGGATCACATCCGTTCCGGCTCCTTTGATTTTCGCGCCCATACATACCAGAAAATTAGCCACATCCACTACATGCGGCTCTTTCGCCGCATTGATAATGGACGTCTGCCCTTCTGCGCAAACCGACGCAAGCATCACATTGATCGTCGCGCCTACGGAAACCTTATCCATGTAAATATCGCATCCGCGGAGGCCGTCCGGCGCATTCGCCACGACCCGGCCATATTCCGTCTTTACATTCGCACCGAGCGCCTGCATTCCTTTGATATGCAAATCGATCGGCCGTTCACCGATCGTACACCCGCCGGGCAAATTGATCTCCGCGTCGCCAAAACGTGAAAGAAGCGCCCCCAGAAGATAATAAGAGGCACGCATTTTTTTCACAAGGTTCATCGTTACCTTGCTCGTATTGATATTGGTGGTATCCACCGTCATCGTTCCGTCTTCAAATTCCACTTCCGCGCCGATCTCTGCCAAAATACGCTTGATAATCAGCACGTCCGCAATGTTGGGAAGATTCTCGATCACACACACTCCGCGCGCAAGAATCGTGGCAGGCAGAATCGCTACCGCCGCATTTTTGGCACCCGTTACTTCAATCGTGCCCTTGAGCGGTATCCCGCCGTTGATCACAATTTTCTCTGTCATAAAATTGGATACTTCCTTTATTTCACAATCGCAGACTGCAATTTTTTCTTATATTTTACCATTGAAAGCCTTTTTTTTCAAGCAAACATTCCTTTTCAGGTCTGCCAGCTTCAAATACGCTGTGCATAGCCATTTTAAACAACAAAAAGCCGGGAGGTCCCGGCTTTTCCGCAAAATTAAAACATTTTCTTTTTCCAGAGTATCCAGACGGCTACAGCCGTTCCGCCAAGCGCAATCACCGTTACCCACAGAAAGCCGAATGGGTTTTCCGCAAATGGTATCCCGCCCACGTTCATTCCCCACAGGCTGGCAAAGACCGTCGGTATCGCGAGGATAATTGTCAGCGAGGTGAGTATCTTCATGACGATATTCAGGTTATTCGAAATGACGCTCGCAAATGCATCCATCGTTCCCGAAAGGATATCTCTATAAATCGTTCCCATCTCGATTGCCTGTTTATTTTCGATGATAACGTCTTCCAACAGATCCAAGTCGTCCGGATAGCGTTGGATCACCTTGGATTTCAGCATTTTTTCCAATACGATCTCGTTTGCCTTCAAAGAGGTAGAAAAATAGACAAGCGATTTTTCCAAGCGGAGCATCTGTATCAGTTCGCTGTTTTTCATAGACTTATGCAATGCGTTTTCCACCTGCGTGGAAGCCTTATCGATCTGCTTCAGATATTGCAGATATTTTCCCGCGTTTTTATATAAAATCTGAAGCAGGAAGCGTGTCTTTTTGCATGTATCGAACCCGCCGCGTACGTTGCCATTCCAAAACGCCTCTAAAATAGCCGTTTCCTCAAGACACACGGTAATGATATTATCCGCAGTAATGATAATGCCCATCGGGAGGGTCGTATAAATCAAGGAATTCCGCTCCGCACTGACAAGCGGAATATCGACGAGCACCAATGTTTGGTCGTCCTCCGTATCGATACGCACTGTTTCCTCTTCATCCAGCGCTGCGCGGATAAATTCATCTTCAATGTGAAGCGTATCCCTTACATATACCAGTTCTTCCTCCGTGGGGTCGAGAAGATGGATCCACGCGCCCGGCTCTATCGTTTCAATTTCCTTAAATTGGTTGTTCTCCGCAGAACTGAAAATCTTGATCAAATATTTCACCTACTTTCAAAAGCAGGCAGCGGTCAAAAGCGCGGAAATACCTTACGCGACCCGCTGTCTGTATGTTTTAGATTCGTTCGTTTAGGGTCTGCGTCCACGTATTTCCCACCTCCTGTGAATGGAATCGACACGAATTTGTCCGCTTATCATTATATCCTTTACCTGCTGCTTGCGCAAGTCTCATTTCGAAGATCCGCAAGTAATTTTTATCTATTATTTTCCCTGCGCGTATAGTATAATAAACTGGATCAAGAATGAAACGGACCGGGCGATAAAATGACGGAAAATTTTTCCTGCGGCGATATCGTCGTTATGAAAAAAAAGCATCCCTGTGGAAGCGACAAATGGAAGATCATACGTACCGGCGCCGATATCAAGCTGAAATGCCTTGGCTGCGGGCATATTGTGATGCTCGATTATACGGCATTTATAAAACGAATGAAAAAGGTTTTAACAAATGGATCATAGAAACGACTATCCCGTGCACCGCGGACGGGACCACACACCCCGCCGCGCCGATATGCCAAGAACGTACGGCCGCAAATTGCCCTCTTCTTACAACGACTCGTACGAATCGGATTCCGGCGCGCTTTCCTCCGGAACGGGACGGCATATTCCCCATATGTCTGCTTCCCGCAGGCGCAGTGAGCTTGAAGAGCCTTTGACTTCCTATTTTGATACAGACGGCTTTTATGAGGACGAAACGGTCAGCGAGGAACCGGACACCAGCCAGCAGGAGGAAGATTATTTCTCCGCTCCGGACGAGCCTGCTTTTAATCCCAATAAGGCACGCCGTTTCTACCAGGAGTTCGAGCCGCTTGACGACGATCTCGTTACTTATGACGAATTCGGACGCAAGCGCAAAAAAAAGCGCATCCATGAAGAAAAGCTTATGACGAGATCCCGCGCAGTCTGGGGATGGATCATTTCCATCATCATAGCGGTCGCAGTCGCGTTTATCATACGCGCTTTCTTTTTTGAGATCATCGTAGTAGACGGAAACTCTATGTACCCCACGCTTTATTCAGATGAAAAGCTGGCAGTCGAAAAGGTGAGCCGTTATTTTGGCCTGCCTGAACGCGGAGATATCATCATCGTTCACTACCCGGACGAATATGAAGATGAGGACACGAAAGACGCGACCTATGTAAAGCGTGTGATCGCACTGCCCGGTGAAACCGTAGAGGTCAAGGACAGCGTCGTCTATATCAACGGTACGGCTCTTTCGGAGCCCTATATCAATACTACCGATCCCTATCTGGATATGGCTGCTGTTACGGTGCCGGAGGATACCGTTTTTGTCATGGGCGATAATCGTGCGCATTCTAAAGACAGCCGAACAGTCGGGCCGATCGCCCGTTCCGAGATCGTCGGCCACGCTCTGTCTGTCATCTGGCCGCTCGACAATATCCATTCCGTGCAATGATACGGCATACAAAAGGCTTGTCCATGAGGCAAAACGAAAGGAGCTATAACGGCAAACACCGTTTTTTCTGTTCGACTACGATGGAAACACCACCAAAAACGCAGACAAAAAAATCAGTTATTCTTGATTTTAACGGCACTTTATTTTTTGATACGGATAAAAACAACGCTTCATGGCATGAGGTCCTGAACACTGTATGCAGCCGGAAAATATCTATGGAAGAAATGAGCCGTTACAATATTCACGGGCGTGCCAACAAGGCGATCCTCGAACATTTTATGGAACGCGCTCTCTCCGACAGCGAAGCGCACAGGCTGTCCGAACGAAAAGAGGCGATCTACCGGGCATTATGTTTGGAAGACCGGGAACATTTTCACCTTGCGGAAGGTGTACCCGCTTTTCTGGATCATCTGAAAAAAGAACGCATCCCCTGTACCATTGCAACTGCTGCCGGTAAATCGAATCTTGATTTTTATATTGAGCATTTCCAGCTTTTGCGTTGGTTTGACGCAGACAAGATCGTATATAATGACGGAACGGTACGCGGCAAACCGGAGCCCGACCTGTACCTTCGCGCCCTCGCCCGCCTCAACGCAGACGGCGGCAGCTGCCTTGCGGTCGAGGATTCCCCTCTTGGTACACTCTCCGCGCGGCGTGCCGGGATCGCTATGGTATTCGCGGTCTCATCCAGTCTGGGTGTTTCCGCGTTTGCGGATACCGCCGATGCGGTGATCGCCGACTTCACATCTCCCGCTCTTTATGAATGGGCAGCGCAGCCATAATATTTCAGAAAAGTATATTCATAATTGCGCATCTGACGTGCAGTTTGTACTAACCCTGTAAGGGCATTTCGCTATTGCAGCACCTTAAGACGCTTGGCAGCCGGCCAGTTCCTATTTTAATAGGTTCAGAACACTTTTCTATCACAACTATTCCGCCTTTTTTCAATCTCCCCGCCTATTGTGAGGATTTCGCCGCACATAAAAAACCCGCCGGTTTCGACGGATTTTTATGTTTTTTATCTTTTTCAGATATTTTCCGGCTCTTCTTCCTGCATTCTTTGTTTTTTCTTTTCCTTGTGCAGGAGGATCGGCCAGATCACGCAAATCGGAATCACAACCAGTGGCATGCCCACATATGCAAGCATACTCAGGCCAATGTTCACGATATTGGTGAGCCCCAGCAGGGATATCGCCGTACAGATCGCAATAAAAATCGCGGCGACAAAAACATTCTTCCTATCATCCGTTTTGATCGGTCCAATGTCCGGCACAAGATTCTGCCATCTGGAGGAAATCATATAGGTTGCCGGAATCACCGAAGAAATAATAGCCAGCAGCATAACAATGTAATACACCACCGGGATCCATGGATAGGAACCGGCAATATAATTGTTCATGACGTATACAAGCGGAACCGGATCATTCATGATCTCGCTCTGGAAAGGCAGGAAACTAAAGCAGGAAAGCGCCATCATAAAACCTGCACAAATCATAATGAAAAGTCCGATCCATACACTTTGTTTATGCTTTTTAATGGGTTGTTCCACACAGCATAAAGTAATTGCAAAGGCTGAGGAAGCAAATGCAAACTGACAGCAGCGTAAAAGTGCATCACCCATATTCGCCGTTTCAGGAACGGTCCAGTCCGACAGTATCTCGCTTACCTGCGGTCCAAACAGCAAAATGACCAGTACTGAGATGATCACAAAGCCTACCAACATTACGACTGACATAACGCTGTTGACAATGCGAATCAGGGAATCCCGATAACGGATCAGAAAAAGCGAAATCACACCAATGATGATCATCCCTGCAAAATCCGGCATGCCGAATAATTCCTTCATGAAAGTACCCGACATATTTTGTACGATCGCAACGCCAACGATATTGGATGCAAGAACATATATTTCAAATAACGTATAAAAGAACTTTTTGTTAAAATAAATCTTTTTCGCTAGCGAACCATATTCGTAGATTTTAAAACGCCGGATGACTTCTGCCGCCAGAAAACACATAAGGCCTACGATTGCCAAGGCGACGAACGGCAACCATAATGAATTGCATCCATCCGGCAGGAAAAATGTCGTCGCATAGGTTCCCGCCACTAATGCTGGCCCTACAAGCGCGCCGATATATACGTTTGCGACGCCAAATGAGCTTCCCAGTTCCTTGGCTGTCAATTTTTCGCATCTCATTACTGCTTATCCCCCTCTTGTGCGTAAAAGCATTGCCAAATCCGGCAATACATACGCACCGATTTCTCGCTGTCTTTATATTGTGTAGACCGGGGTATTTCCTGCCCCGATCTACACATCTGTTATAGAATTATTCAAAATAGATGATCGGTTTGATTACCTCATCGTTCTTGGGATAAGCATCCATCAGCGCATATGCATCCATGACATGCTCAAAACCATGGAACCGATGCGTGATCATCTTTGTGGGATCAAGCCGTCCTGCTGCCATAATCGCCATCAGACGTTCCAATCTTCTGCGTCCACCCGGGCACAGTCCGCCGTTAAGATGCTTGTGTGCGCACCATGCCAAGGTATAATCCGCCGGAATTTCCGTATCGAACGTCTGCGCCTGCAAATTCGTCACATAACCGTTCGGTTTGACCATTTTCAAGCAGCGTGCAAACGTATCGTTGGTACCGCCCGTAGCAATGCAGCTATCCGGCTGTCCTCCTCCCAGAAGCTCCTGTACCTGCTCATCTATCGGTCCGTCTTTATAATTGAGAACATCTGTCGCACCGTATTCCTTTGCAAGCCGCATGGTATTCGGACGGTTTCCGATCGCAATGATTTTTCCCGCTCCGCGCAGGGCAGCCCCCGCTACCGCCATCAAGCCCACCGGTCCGATGCCCATGACCACGACCGTATCTCCCCATGTGACATGGGCAAGTTCAACGCCGTGAAATCCCGTCGTTACCATATCGCCCGTCATAAGCGCATGCTCATAGGTCAGGCCATTCGGGATACGCGCAGCATTCTGATCTACCTGACGGATACGGAAATATTCTGCAAAAGTTCCATTTTCAAACACACACCAGTTCATTCCGTAGTTTTGTCCGCCGGCATGCTGATGCAGATTATCCTGCCCTTCAATCTTCAGCCAGTCGGGCGTTACTGCTCCGACCGCTACCACATCGCCAGCCTTATAATCCTTTACCATGGAACCGGTCTCTACGATCCGTGCGACCACCTCATGTCCCAAAATCAGTCCCGCCGGCAGGCCAGCATGAACCTGATGCGGATCGGAAGAACACGTTGCCATCACGACCGGTTGTGCGATTGCGTCGAGTGGTCCGCATACCGGAACTTCCGCTTCAATCAAGCCGAATTCCTTAAACGGTACGACGACGCCATATCCTTTCATCGTTCCTTTCATATTTTCCCTCCAAATCCAATAAAAACATTTTTAATTCTGCGTTAATTTCTTTTCCTTTACCAGCTGGTTCATCGGCGATTTCGTGACTGCAATCAAAAGAATCACCATACCGATGATCGCCATAACAGCCCAAATTGCCCATACTGTCGTCCAGCCCATCGGGAGAAATGCCGTCAGTGTCAGAGGCCCAAGCATTTGACCGATGTAAACGGCCGCCATTGATGTGCCGACGATCGCGCCGATATCCCGCGGTCCGAACATGCTGTGCGTAACCAACGTAGGATATGCTGCGCAAAGCGGATAACCAAGCGCTCCGAAGATGATCGTAATAATAACGAGGTAGGTCTGGAGCTGGTTGCCCCACAATATCATAAATACGCATGCAAGGGCAAAGGCAACGCTTACGTAGATCGTAAAGCCTTTTCCGCCGATCTTCTTGAACATATTGCCTACAAAGAGCATAATTACTGCAGAAAGGATCAGCCATGCAGCATTCCAGTTCGCCGACTCCGTGATGTCCATCCCCATTGACTGCCAGTATGTCGCGTTATAGGAAATGAAGCCCGATGCGCCTGCAATAGCAAGCACCATGCCGATACACAAAAGCCAGAAAGAAGCCGTCTTAAGCGCCTGCTTTCTCGTGACGCCCGGAAGCTCCTGTCCTTCGGCAACTTTGGCTTCTTGCCGGGCAAGCTCGAGTCCTTTTGGTTCCTGCCCAACCTGCTTGGGCGTCCTAATAAAGATAAATACTGCCACAAGGCCGATCACAAGACCCACGATGGCCATAATATGATAGCTGTCCTGCCATGAAAAATTAGCAAGAAGCTGCCCCGCAAAGAACACCCAGATCGCAGCACCAAAGCCTGCTCCGGAAACGACCATGCCGGTCACTTTTTCCCGCCCGTGCGTATCCGCAAACCATTCCGCCACAAGGCTTGTACATACTGCATGCGAACCGAAAGTGATCGCAACGGAAGCGATAAGACCGCCAATATACATCAGCGCAAGGCTTCCCGGGTTTTGTCCGGGGGTAGTAAAAGTATAAAGCGTGATGTGCAGCGCACATGCAATGATGGAAATAAGCATCGTCCATCTCACGCCTATCTTTTTCACGACCTGAACGACCACAAGGCTCAGGAAGATATTCCCAACCGTGTTCAGGGTGCCCAGAATCGCTACTGTTCCTACATCCCAACCAATATATTCCGCGATGCTCGCGAGAAATACTCCCAGGCAGGTGCAGATTCCAAGATTCACAAAGATGACCAAAAACGCGCCCAGAGACGCTTTATAGCCAAAGAACTTTTTCGTGCTTTCCATGATACATTCCCCTTTTTATTATGATTGCCTATTGCAATGCCATTGCGGCATAGAAGCCTTCCCGAATTGCTTTCCCAGCCTTAGATACGCCGTCGCAATCCCCAATCAGCGTCGTCTTCATCGGATATTTAGCAAGGATCGCTTCGGGTACCTCTGCCGCCGGCTTCTGTCCGAAAGCGGTAATCACCGCATCTGCCGGAATTTTGACTTCATTGCATTCTTTATCGACTACAATAACGCCGTCCTCCTCGATCCTCATAACCGTTTTCCCGACCTGCAGATCCACGCCGTATTCATCCAGCAGGCGCGTAATACTGATCTTATTGATCGGCATAACATCCAGAGCTACATCATCGCGCATTTCCACAACCGTAACTTTTTTGCCGCGTTCTCCCAGCTCGATAGCGGTATCACATCCGGAAAGGCCTCCACCGCAGATCACAATATTTTCAGCGTCAACACCAAACTGATGCGCTTTCGTAACGTCGATCACATTCGGAAGATCGATTCCCTTGATGGGTGGCAGGAATGGCACGGAACCTGTTGCCACAAAAATTTCATCGGCGTCCTGCAGCACCGGATCGTCCGGTTTGATTTCCGTATTGAATTTGATCTCAACTCCTAATTTTTCCAATTGTACGCCATACCATGTAATCAGGTCGCGTATCCTCTTTTTGAAATCAGCTGTAGCAATTGCGCGGAATATGCCGCCAATCTTATCGGCTTTTTCGTAAACCGTTACCTTGCAGCCGCGCATAGCAGCCACGCGCGCCGCTTCCAGTCCCCCCGGTCCCGCGCCGATCACAACCACATTTTTGGTTTTTTCAAGCTTAGTGATCTTCATTGCGTCTTCCATCGCCGTTTGGATATTAACAGTGCAGGAAAGCTGGGTCAGGCGTCCGAATATCCTGCCAATACATTCTTCGTTGCACATGATGCACGGACGAACATCTTCCCGGTGCCCTGCCTTCAGCTTATTGGGGAAATCCGGATCGGCTATGAACTGGCGGCCGAACTGGATGATATCGCAATTACCCGACTCCAGCAATTCAACTGCCGTTTCCATCGAGTGATTGCCTGCGTTTAACAGTGGTACGCTGACGTGCTTCCTCGCTTCTTCGCATACATATGCCATACATCCCTCACCCGTGTAGCAGGTCGGAAAAATGTAATCCTGTGATTCATAACAGCCTGCATCGATATCGAACGCATCTACGCCGGCTTTTTCGAGAACCTGCAGCAGCTTCATGCTTTCTTCTACCGTGCGCCCGCCATTGAAACGATGATCCAAGGAAATACGGAATAAGATGGGGAACTTGGGGCCTGCCACATTACGAATGGCCTGCACGATTTCCACAGCGAAACGCGCCCGGTTTTCAAAGCTTCCGCCATATTCATCCGTACGTTTGTTCCAAATCGGAGACATAAATTGATCGATCAGGTAACCGGCGTGCGCATGAATTTCTATAGCGTCGTAGCCTGCTTCCAATGCGATTCGCGTATCATTCTCCCAATCTTTCATCGATTCCTTGATCTCTTCAACGGTCAGCGGCCGACAAATCATATTCGGATCGTAATATGCCGGTACCGCAGAAGCGGAAACAAGCACGTCGTCCGTTACGGTGATCGCACCGTTGCGGCCCGTACCGCAGCTTAATTGCAGGCTGACTTTTGCTCCCCACCGGTGGCAGCGCTCGATCATAAGCGTTTGCCTCGGGATCGAGCGGATACTGTCTACGGCGATCGTCGGGCTGCCCTGTGCAAGCTTACTCGTTAGGAACATCGCCCCTGTCTGGATCAGCCCCGCTCCCCCTTTGGCCCGTTCCTCATAATAACGGATCCCTTCTTCGCTGTCCGTTCCGTCGATATTAGGGGTAAACGTTCCCATCGGCGAAAGGGAAATACGGTTTTTGAGCCGCATCCCATTGATCTTTATGGGCTCAAAAAGCCGGTTGTAGTTGTAGGCCATATCATTACCTCCTTATGGTTCAACATTAAATACAGGTCCAGCCTCCGTCCACGGGAAGGATGACTCCCGTAACATAGGACGATTCTGGAGCTGCGAGATATACAACAGTAGAATCGAGCTCTCCTTCTTTCCCGGGCCTTTCCATGGGAGTACGCGTCTTGATCATATCCGCCATGATCTCCATCGCTTCTTCACTGTTTGCTTCCGATGCAAAAAATCCCGGGCAGATCGCATTCACGGTGATCCCTTTAGTCGCCCATTCAGCGGCTGCGTGGCGCGTCATGTTGACAACGCCGCCCTTTGCTGATGTATAAGCGATGATCGGCATCTCTTTGAGTCCGCCTTTTCCAAGAATAGAAGCAATATTGATGATCCGCCCATATCCCTGTTTCAGCATGACCTGTCCGAAATATTTCATACAATAGAAAACTCCGTCAAAGTCCAGCGCCCGATTCGCCGCCCAGTCTTCTTCTGAAAGTTCTTCAATGGGTACGTTGACGCCCCCGCCAGCGTTATTTACAAGGATATCTACCCGGCCCCATTGTTCCAAAATTTTATCACGGGCCGCTATAATGGTTTTTACCTCCGTAACATCCGTCGATATCGCAAGCGCCTCTCCTCCCAGAGCCTCTATTTCCTCTTTTACTGCATCCAGCTTCGCCTGCCTGCGTGCAAGAAGGGCGACCTTTGCACCTGCTTTTGCGAGAGCCAAGGCAAACTGGCGTCCCAGACCGCCGCCTCCTCCGGTAACGACTGCAACGTTTCCTTTTAGATCAAACATTGTAATTTCCCCCTTTTTTATTTGTTTACATTATTTAATAGACGAACAAATATCTGTTTTTGCGTCTATACAATCGTATCTTTTTGATAATATTTTATCAATGTATGAATTGCTGAATTACAGCTCCTTAAAATTCCACATTTTCCATCACAAACAGTTCCTGCCGCTCGTATCTGCATCGTTTTTCCGGCTCTTCCATCGCAAAAAGCCGTTAAACCGCTATATTTTTCACAAGCATTGTATATTTCGTGAAAATTTATTTTATAGTTTCACCACCTTCCACACAATCGCCATTCTCATTTTTTGTGAAGAAAATAACGGTTTGATATCTAATCTTTCCTGTATTATAATGTTGACTATTGGAGGAAAATCGCATGAAAAGCCGGCCGGATATCGTTAAAATTCAGCGTCTTTGCATGGAAGCAATCTTAAAAAAACAGGATGTCGATATTTTTGTGCGCAATGTATATAACGAATTACGTTATCCGATCATCGTATTCGATGAAACACTTACCCTGATCACCTATGCGTTTTCCCGTCCGTTCTATTTTCAGGATTGGGAGGAAATCGCAGAACGCGGCAGCGCGCCGCAGCAAAAAATAATCGATACTCAGCTTGATTATCAGGATATCATCTACCGCAACGGGAAACCGACGCTCATCACATGGGGCACCTGTGAAAACCACCCTCAAACCTGCTGTCCGATTTTTCATAATCATTTTTTGTACGGTTATATTGGCATTGATCTGGGTGATTCTCCTTTTGTAGATGTGGTCATGGAAATCAACGGAATAATGGCGGGAACTCTTGGCTGCCTGCTCTATGAAGCTGACGACGAACATAGGGGAATTATTTCGCCCCAGCAATATGCGCAGCAGCTTTTGCTTTCCGATGTTCCCGACCAACAGGTGATCAATGCCTACGAGTCTCAGTTTTCACCACCTTATGTGCTGGCGGTCCTTTACTTTCCGAATGCAAACGAAGTGGAATTGCAGTATACCCGTGGATATATATGCAAGACCGATCCTAATACAATTGGCTGTTCTTCTGAAAGCCAGTATCTTTATCTGTTGTTTTCATCTGTCTCCGGCCATGCAGTCCTGCAAGAAATTGAAGATTTGTTGTTCCGGCTCTCCCTGCAGCAGACATTCTGCTACAGTTTATCCGATTTCTTTTCGGATATCCGTACGTTACCGGATCACAGGGTGCAGGCGATCCATACGCAATCGGTAGGCAGCAGTTTAAATCCCACGCGGAAACGTTTTTCTTTTCGCGATTCGTATATGGATATCATCTGTTATAATACGATCGAAAGGTTAGGGGAAAACGCTTCTCTTCCCTATGCCCTGCGTCAACTTGCAGCTTTCGACAAGCGTGAGCAAAGCGATTTCCTCACTACCTTGTCCTGTTATTTTGACCATTTATGCAATCTTTCCGAAACAGCTTCCGCCCTCGCCGTACATCCCAATACCATACGCCTGCGGTTGAATAAAATAACTGAGCTGATCGGACTTGATGTGCGGGATTTCGAGGTCGCTCGGCAATTGTATACCGGTCTTAATATGATGCGTGTTTTGCAGCATTACCATGTTCCGGAGCAAAATCAAAATGGAGAGTGATGTTTTGAATCCGTCAGCTTCTTATGAATTAAATCGTGTGATCCTTCAGGACCTTATAAACGGGCATCCTTTTCCCATCATTTTACAGCATGTCCGCGACCATATTCCGCTCAATATTTTTGTGCTCGATCTTGATGGCCGTCTGATGCTCCACTCTGCCGCGAAAGCACTCCCAAATTATTTCCCCTCCTCCTATCTCGGTAAGGAAGATTTTATTTGTTATGTCGATAACAGCGAGGCTGCTTTTTTTGATATTGCAAAACAGATTTTTGAGGATTCTGTACCCCATATTGTGTCCATCACGCCGGAAGATCCCTACTGCACGGTCTTCTATCCGATCCGAAAGGATGACCGTCCCGCTTGGGTATTGATCCTTAAGTTTGATGACCCGCAATTGCTGACGGTTGCCAAAGAGGCCGCTTCGCTTATCGCCGTTCTGTGCGAAACACAATTTCACGAGATGTCTGCAAGACCTCCTCTAAAAAAAGACATAACGGATGTCATGATCGCACGGGAGTTGCTTCTTTACGACAATGGTACTGTAAAAAGATTATCCGAAAACAGTCTTCAAAAATATGAAGCTTTTTTAAAGCAGAAAACAAAAGGCGGTCCCGTACGGCCGCCCTTCGTGATCGCCGCCCTGCAATTCCGCAGCAGCAAAGAGAAGATACCGGATTATACTCGTGTTCTCTATGAATTGGAATACCATTTTCCCAATAGTTTTTCATTGATCCACAGAAATCGACTGCTGGCATTTTTCTATGGCTATACGCAGGCACAACTGGAGGAGATAGAGAACTTCTGTTACCAGCAGCAGCTCTTTGCCGCCGTTTCTGACCCTTTTGAAAACATAAATCAACGGCGTTTTTTTAAACAGCAGGCGTTGGCAGTCTTGAAAACCGGTATACGGCAGGCACCACAAAAATATCTTTATCATTATATCGATTTTTATACAGAACTGCTCTTGACAAGCGCGGCAGAACGATTCGGCGTTCCTGTTTTGCTTTTATCCGAAATCAACAAATTGATCCTGTTCGATCAGGAAAACAAGACCTCTTACCTGAAAACACTGGAACAATATCTAAGGAACGGCAATTCTTATTCGGCGGCGGCAAAATCCCTATTTATCGACCGCGGTACTCTTCGATATCGTCTGGAACGTATTTTCCAAATCCTGCAAGCCGATTTCGAACAACCCGAGATCGCGCGTGCCCTTTCCGCCTCGATCCAGTTATACCGCATGTACGAAATAAGCAAATAAAAAATCCACCGGCTAAAACCCGGTGGATTTTTTATTTTTGCATCAGTCCGGCGTCAGTCGAGCACCGCTTTGATCCTGCGCACGCCTGCGCTGCTGCTCTGTTCTTTTTTGATTTTGAAATGCCCCAGCTCCGCCGTATTTTTCGCATGAGGTCCGCCGCATATCTCTTTGGAATATCCGGGGATCGTATAGACCTTTACGACATCGCCGTATTTGGAATCGAACACGCCCATTGCGCCCTGTGCTTTTGCCTCTTCCACCGACATCTCTTCTTCCACTACATCAAGCCCCGCGGCAATCGCCTCATTGACGTAAGCCTCAAGCTTATCGAGCTCGTCCCGCTCCACCTTGCGCGGGAAATTAAAGTCGAACCGCAGGCGCTCCGCCGTGATGTTGGAGCCTTTCTGGACGATATCCTCGCTCAACAGCTTACGCAGGGCCGCGTTCAGAAGATGCGTCGCGGTATGCAGGCGCGCCGTTTGCTCGCTCGTATCCGCAAGGCCTCCCTTAAAACGCTGCTCCGCACCCGCATGCGAAAGCTCCTGATGATGCTGGAACGCTTTGTCAAATCCGTCCTTGTCCACCTTGAGCCCACGTTCCGCCGCAAGCTCAAGCGTGAATTCGATCGGGAAGCCAAACGTATCGTATAAGCGGAAAGCACTTTTGCCGTCGATTGTATCTCCATCGAGCCGTTCCACTGTTTTCTCAAATTCCTTCATTCCCTGTGTGATCGTCTTTTGGAAGCGTTCTTCTTCTTTTGCGATCTCGGAAAGTATTTTCGTTTCATTGATTTTCAGTTCTTCGTATGCATGCGCATATTTGTCAATAACGACCTGAGCGATCTTAGGCAGACTGCCCTCTTCGATCCCTAACTTCCCGGAAAAACGGATCGCCCGGCGCAGAAGCCTGCGCAGAACATAGCCCTGATCTACATTCGACGGCGTGATGCCCCGTTCGTCGCCGATCATAAAGGCCGCGCAGCGTATGTGGTCCGCAACGATACGGAAAGCCTTCCTCGTCTCCTCGTCTGCGCCCTCATATTTTTTCCCGGACAGTTCCTCTATCTTGGCAATAATCGGCGCGAATACATCTGTTTCATAAACGGAACCCTTGCCCTGCAGGATCGCGATCGTACGGTCAAGCCCCATTCCCGTATCCACATTTTTCTGTTCAAGGGGAGCAAAGGTTCCATCTGCCTGCTTATTGTACTCCATGAACACGTCGTTCCATATCTCAAGATATTTTCCACAGTCACACGCAGGGCTGCAATCCGGTCCGCAGGCCGGTTTCCCCGTATCGATAAACATTTCCGTATCCGGGCCGCACGGTCCGGTGATGCCGGCAGGGCCCCACCAGTTATTTTCTTTCGGCAAAAAGAAGATGTGGTCTTCCGCTACGCCAAGAGAACGCCATGTATCGTGTGCCACCATATCGCGCGGAGCGTCGTCGTCTCCGGCGAAGCAGCTGAAATACAGCTTGTCCTTATCGATCCCCAGATACTTTTCGTCTGTCAGGAATTCAAAGCTCCATGTGATCGCCTCTTTTTTAAAATAATCTCCGAGAGACCAGTTCCCCAGCATCTCAAAAAAAGTGCAGTGGCTCTCATCGCCCACTTCGTCAATATCTCCCGTGCGCACACATTTCTGCACATCGGTCAGCCGTGTGCCCGCCGGATGTTTCTGCCCCAAAAGATAGGGAACGAGCGGGTGCATCCCTGCTGTCGTAAAGAGCACGGTCGGATCGTTCTCCGGTATCAGCGACGCGCTTTTAATGACCGCGTGCCCCTTGCTCTTGAAAAAATCCAAATACATTTGTCTCAATTCATCACTCGTTAAGCACTTCATCCAAAAAACTCCTCTGTCGTCTATTCTATTTACACAGCACCAAAATGGCGTTGGCTATGATATCCGCCGTTTTTACCAGCGAATCGATCTCAATATATTCGTCAGCCTGATGCTCCGTTCCCTGCTGTCCGGGAAACAGTGCGCCAAACGCAACGGAATTCGGAAAAGCCCGCGCGTATGTCGCCCCGCCCATCGTCATACAATAGGCCTTTTCCCCCGTCACTTCCTCGTAAGCCCGTTTGAGCCCTGCAACAAGCGGTGAATCCTCAGGCACATAATGCGGAGGGCGTGAGAATACTTCTTCAATAGAAAGCTCTTTTATTTTACCGCGTATCGCGGAAAGGACCGGTGTTTTTTCCGTGTGGATCGGATACCGAATGTCGATGCCTGCCTCAACGCCCTCTTCCGTCGTTTTAAAATAGCCGAGATTGAGAGAAAGCGCGCCGGATTCATCATGTGAAGCAATACCCAAATTTGTTCCATCCGTCTGCAGACCAACATACCGTGCAAGCTCATAGACTGCGTCTGATACTGCATTTTTTTGCAGCGGCAGCATATTTAGGAACGAGAGCATATAGGAAAGCGCATTTTTGCCCTCCTCCGGTTTTGAGCCGTGAGCTGAAAGACCGTGCGCGGTAAGAAGCAGCGCGCCGTCTTTTTCTTCAGCAGTGATCTTCACCGCGGAATCCTCGTTGAAGATATCGAGCATCCGCCGTACCACTTCCGCATTTCCCCTGATCTTGCAGGAGCATACCGCGGGTACGACGTTCACCCGTTCACCCGCATGAAGCGCCTCCACGACAAGCCCGCCTTTTTCCTGCGTGACAGGATAGGCCTTTCGCACCGCCCGAAGCTGCAGCAGGCCTTTTTCGGCATTGATGATAGGAAATTCCGCATCCGGTGAAATAGCCATCCCGGGAATTTCCCCTCCGTTTTTCTTATAAAAATCCATATCAGACCAACCGCTTTCCTCGTCGCACCCAAAAATGATGCGTACCCGTTTATTAAGGCTGATACAGTTTTCTTTTATTGCAGACAGCGCAAACAGGGCCGCGATCGCCGGCCCCTTGTCGTCGATCGCTCCCCGTCCATAAATGCGTCCGTTCCTTACCGTACCGGCAAAAGGCGGCACCGTCCATCCGTCCCCCGCCGGCACGACGTCGAGATGCGTTACGATGCCAAAAAGGTCGTCCCCGTCGCCATATTCCACATAACCAAGGTGGGAATAGAAATTCACACTGTCGAAATCAAGCTTCTCTGCAATACCGAGCATTTTGATGAGCGCATCGAATACGCCCTTTCCATAGGGCATGTTTCCCTGCGGAGCGCTCTTTACGCTTTCTATTGCAAGTATTTTGCAAAGCGCTTCTATCATCTCATCCCGGCGTGTAGCTGCCGTAAATTCGAGCATCAGATTTTTCTCCTTCGCTTCTTCCCGTCTGTCTTAAGCTATCATTTATTATAACAGATTTCAGAAAGGATATATACCGCTTTTTTTCTTTTTTAGGCATCTCTCCGGGGCAAAAGGAATCCGGCCCCGCCACGGCGAATTTATTTGTTGAACGATATTTAGGGAGTGTGATCGGTATCTCTATCCACGACGGACACCGCAGCCGGCTCAGAAGCCGGTTTTTAAAATACGGCCTCGAGGTTTTTGAGGAGCACGAAGCGCTTGAACTGCTGCTTTTTTATGCGCTTCCGCGCAGGGATACCAATTCCCTTGCGCACGAGCTCCTTGCCCGCTTTGGCAGTCTGAAAAACATTTTTGATGCTGACGCGGCGGATATCGCCCGCATCAAGGGGATCGGCGAGAATGCAGCAGTCCTCATCAAGCTCCAATCCGAGCTTGCGCGGAAATATTGGCTCTCCGATATCGAGGAGCATACTATGCTTTCTTCCATACAATCGGCGATCGAATATGCGAGCCTCCTCCTGCGCGGCAAAACCAAAGAAGAACTATATGTCGTATGCCTCGATCCACACTTCCGTGTGCGGCATACCGACCGTCTTTCCCGCGGCAGTGCCACAGAAACACCTGTTTATGTTCGTCAAATTACAGAGACCGTTATTCGTACCGGAGCGGAAAAAATACTTCTGACCCATAATCATCCGGGCGGAAGCGCTCATCCGAGCAAAAAAGATCTGCTTATTACGGAACAAGTCGTAGCCGCAATGGATGCGATCTCCGTTTCTTTGCTCGACCATATCATTATCGGCGAGCATGAGGCGTTCAGTTTTTCGGAAAAGCTTCTTACCCTCGGCGGCCGTCCTGCCGCAAATGCCCGCGCCGCACAATATTCAGGTCATGTGATGCAGGAGCTCCCCGCATGGCTGCATGCGGAAGATCAGCAGTAGTCTGCGCCTACTTGCAATACGTAAACTTTTTCGCTATAATTTCTATGTATTATAGAATTTAACGCGCAGTCTGCGCGACCGGAGGATAAAAATGGCGATTGAATATTTCCATATAAAAGAGCGGGACTTCGATTTAGTGGAACAGTTGATACAGATCGAAAATTCTTCTTATGACAGCGGTGCTCTCGACGTATTCGACCTGATCGCGATGCTTAGGCATGCGCGCGTCTATGTTGCCGTGGAGTATGACGAGATTTTAGGCGCAGTCTATTTTATGCGGAATTTTGATAATCCGGATAAAGTTTTTCTGCACAGCATCAATATTTTGGATCCGCAGGCTTTCCCCAACCTCGGTACTTCCCTTTTGAATATCGCGTTCGCCGACATGCGCGCTTTTGGCATCAAGCTGGTGGAGGTAAATGTCGACCCGTCCAATTACCGGGCGCTCAAGATCTATCGGGAACAGCTTGGCTTTGTAGCCAGCGACAGTATGCAAAGCGAATTTTTGGATGGTGAAGAGATCCTGATGCTGCAAAAGGAGCTATGATCGCTTTCAAAGCTCAAAGCCGCATGATATTGCGGCTTTTTTTGTGGAGGCATTTCATTTATGCGCAGTATACGCGGAGGAAAAAACATGTGGCTTGTTTTCGCACTTCTCTCGGCCGTCTTTGCTGCAGCGACCGCGATCCTTGCCAAAATCGGTATCCAGAGTATGGATTCGAACCTCGCGACCGCGATCCGTACTGTAGTGGTCCTCATCATGGCGTGGGGGATCGTTTTTATGACGGGAGCGCAATGCAATATTCCGAATATCACGGCGAAATCATGGATATTCCTCATCCTTTCCGGTATCGCGACCGGCTTTTCATGGCTTTTTTATTTTAAAGCGCTTCAGCTCGGCGACGCCTCTAAGGTCGTTCCCATCGATAAATTCAGCGTAGTCATCAGTATGGTCCTTGCGTTTATCATCTTAAAGGAAGCCGTGACAACAAAAACAGTGGTCGGCGGTATACTCATCACGCTCGGTACTCTTGTCATGGTTCTTTGATAGAGAGCCGTTTCAGCCGCTTTCGGCGGCTTTTTTTATTTTTTCTTGACAAATTTCCGTTTCTCTTATATAGTTAGTTGCATAAGTAATTAACCAATTAAGGAGTTTGTAATGAAGATCGATTTTGAAAGCGGAATTCCCATCTATCTTCAAATCGCAGACCAAATCGAGGATGCAGTCCTTTCGGGTATTTTCCCGGAGGATACGCAGGTGCCGTCTACGACGGAGCTTTCCACGCTCTACAAGATCAATCCGGCGACCGTTCTGAAAGGAATCACTTTGCTTACAGGCAATGGCGTCCTATATAAACGCCGGGGCGTAGGCATGTTCGTATGCACAGGTGCGAAGGAAAAGATACAGGCGCGGCGGAAGCAGTCCTTTTTTGACGACTATGTCGCAAGTCTTCTTTCAGAAGCAGAAAAGCTTGGCATCAGTCCCGATGAGGTCATCAGCATGATAAAAGAAGGAGCGAAAAATGATTGAAGTAAGAAATGTCACAAAAAATTTTCGGAACGTCACAGCACTGCGGTCCTTAAATGTCAGCTTCGGTGAAAACCGTATCTACGGCCTTCTTGGCCGGAATGGGGCAGGAAAATCTACATTGCTGAATCTAATGACGAACCGTTTGATCCCGACGGAGGGGTTTCTGTATCTGGATGGTTTTCCTCTTACGGAAAACGACAGAGTCCTTGGAAAGATCTTCTGTATGAGTGAGAACACTTTATATGAACCGTCTGTGCGGGTAGAACGTATTTTCAAATGGACCGCCATGTTTTATCCCGCATTCGATACTGCGTATGCGGCTGCATTGGCTGAAAAGTTTGGGCTTGATACCAGAAAAAAGGTCGGGCAGCTTTCCACAGGCTACCGCTCTATTTTCAAGCTTGTTCTTACACTGGCCTCCGGAGCGGAATATTTGCTGTTCGACGAGCCGGTTCTCGGCCTCGATGCGAATCACCGTCAGCTTTTTTATGAGGAGCTGCTTGCCCGTTATTCCAAACGGCCGTGTACGGTCATTCTTTCTACCCATCTCATTGAAGAGATCGCAAGTCTGATCGAACATGTCGTCATCATAAAGGACGGGCGTATTCTTCTCGACCGTCCGGCAGAAGAAATACATAATATGGGCTTTACGGTCTCCGGCAAAAAAGACGAGGTGGAAAAATGGTGTGCCGGCAAAAATATACTGGGCTCTCAGGAGATCGGCGGGCTGATGCTGGCGCATATTCTTGGTAGGCGCAGCGATATCCCCGCTTCTCTCACCGCCACGCCGCTCGACCTGCAGCAGCTTTTTATTCACCTGACAAATTCCTGAAAGAAAGAGAGGATCCCTTTTATGAAAATCAAACAAATGTTTTTATGGCAGCTGAAATCGAGCCTTCCTGCTTTTATCATCTTTTTCTGCATTATTACGGCTTTAACAACGGTCCTTACCATTGTGTTTGCCCGGAATGGCAACGGGACCTTCAATATGGCCGCGGCCTCCATCGGCGTGTTTTTTCTGTTCGTCGTCGGCTGCGCCTCCTTTGCAGAAAACCTTCATATCGCTTTCGGGAACGGCGTCTCCCGCAGAACGCATTTCCTGAGCTTTCTGCTTTTTGCCGCTTTTTCCAGCGCGCTGACCGCTTTTGTTTGCGTACTGATCGATATGATCCCCAGTCTGTCGCCGTCTACCTATATTCCCCTGCTCACAGATACGCCCGGCATGCAGATATTTTTTTACTTCACGCTAAACTTCGGCTTTATGGCGTTCGGTTATTTTCTCGCCGGGGCATACTACCGGATGAATAAAGCGGCAAAAATCACCGTCTCCATCATCATTCCTGCCGCTGCGATCACCTGCTTCGTTTTGATCATGAATACAGCCGCTCCTGTTGGTCCGGAGGTCCAGCCGCTTCCGCTGTTCTTGCAGTGGATGCTTGCCAGCATTATGAACGCAGCGCTTTTCTGGCTGTTGTTTGCGGCTCTCTTCCTTTTTCTTGGTTGGCTCGTCACCCGCCGGGCAGGAATCAGACAACAGCAACCCGCTGGCTAAACAGGATCAAATCTCTATTCAAAAAGCGGACATACGTTTATCATACGTCCGCTTTTTCTTTTCCCGACAATATGTTCAGGCAATATAGTTCCGTACCCTGAAATGTGCGCCCACGTCTTCTGCGATCTTCCGGCACGTTTCAATATCCTCAGGGCTGATCACATCTACCACAGAAAGCGTTGTTTTGATTCCATACCGTACACAGTCCCGTGCAAAATCCAACATATAGCGAAAGCCGTCTTCTCCATAGCGGCTGTGCACTACCGCCTCATACTTCTTCGCATCCGCTTCGTTGAGGCTGATCGACACTTCGTCTATCAAGCCTACCAGCTCCTTGGCGATATCCCGTCCATGATATGCGCTTGCATGCCCATTCGTATTGATGCGCGTATGCCCGCCGTATCCCTTTACGTAAGCGGCGATCTCCTTGAGCTCATCGATTTTGATTGTCGGCTCTCCGTAGCCGCAGAATACAACATCCGTCTTATCTTTCTCCAGCAAACGGATGATCTCCTGAGCAGAGGGTTCGCGCTCCATCCACAGGTCATATCCTGCTACGCCTTTTTCCGTCCTTCTGACGCAAAATTCACAGTCGTTCGTGCAGCGGTTCGTCAGATTAATGTAATTTTGATTTCCTATCTTATAAATATATGTATCCAAAGCCTATCATACCACGTACACATCTTTCAGCGCCCGATGGTTCCTTTCTTTTCTTTCATACCCTTTATATGATCCTAAAAAACCGTTTTGCATTCTCTTCCGTCATGCGGACGATCTCCTGCACAGGAACCCCTTTCACTTCCGCCAGCTTTTCCGCCACATATTTTACATAGGCGGGCTCGTTCCGTTTTCCGCGAAAAGGTACGGGCGTCATGTAGGGGCAATCTGTTTCGATCAAAAGGCGGTCAAGCGGAACGGCCTGCGCAGCTTCCAGTGTTTTTCGCGCATTTTTGAAGGTAAGCGCTCCGCCAAACGCGATATAAAAGCCCATCTTCACGAGCTCTGCCGCCGTTTCGGCGCTTCCGGAAAAGCAATGGAGCTCTCCCCGCACATTTGGATGGCGCCGCAGTATCTCCATTGTATCCGCAGTCGCCTCACGGCTGTGCACCACGATCGGCATATCGGTCTCAAGCGCGAGCTCCACCTGCTGTTCAAATACCTCTTTTTGTTTTTCCCGCGGTGAAAAATCATAGTGGTAATCGAGCCCAATCTCGCCTACAGCCACTACTTTTTTCTCTTGTAAAAGCGTGTGCAGCGCCTCTCTAACGGCCATGCTCCATTCGTCCGCGCTATGCGGATGTATCCCGACCGCAGCATATACAGCCGCATGCTCTTGGGCAAGCGCTGCCGCGCGTATACTGTCCGCAAGACCGGAAGATGCTTCCACCACGTTTCCCACCCCGCTTCCCGCAAGCTCGGCAAGAACCGCTTCGCGGTCTTCATCGAACCGCTCGTCCAGCAGATGTACATGCGTATCAAAGAGCATTTCCTTACCCAACGTCCAGCCCATCCTTTGCATCGGCTGTTACGAGCGCAATATCCGTACCTGTACCTACGGCAAGAATCATCCCTTCAGACAGCGTTCCCCGCAGCTTGGCCGGTTTCAGGTTCGCTACGATCACGACCGTTTTCCCCACCATTTCTTCCGCCGTAAAGCTCTCCCGAATGCCGGAAACGATCGTCCGTGTTTCCTCGCCGCATTTTACAGTCAGCTTCAATAATTTATCCGATCCCTTCAAATTCTCACATTCCGTAACGAGGGCTGTCTTAAGCTGTATCTTCCTAAAATCGTCAATCGTGATCTGCTCTGCTGTGTCCTCTTTCATCTCCTGCTTTTCCGGCTTCGGTGCCATCAGCTTTTCCAGCTCTGCAAGCTCTTTTTCGATATCGATGCGCGGGAAGATCGCCTCTCCCTTGCTTGTCTGCGTGCCATCCGGCAGCGTTCCATAAGAAGCTACGCTCGCCCAGTCGGTCAGCTTTTTATCCTGAGCCACACCAAGCTGCTCCCTCATGCGCACCGCCGTTTCCGGCATCACGCTCTCGATCAGCACGCTTACGATACGCAGACCTTCCGCGAGGTGATACATCACGCTTCCAAGCCGCTCTTGTTTCGTTTCATCTTTGGCAAGGGACCACGGCATCGTGACGTCGATATACTTATTCAGCATTCCGATATACTGCCAAATCTCTGTCAATGCCTCCGAGACTTTCCAATCGCTCATAAGTACGTCTACCCGCTTCGGAAGCTGCTCAGCAAACCCGACCAGTTCGCGGTCCTCCGGCTCCAGCATGCCTGCCGCCGGCACTCTGCCGCCAAAATACTTTCCGATCATGGCAACAGTCCGCGAAAGCAGGTTGCCAAGGTCGTTTGCAAGGTCTGCATTGATACGGGAGAGCAGCAGCTCGTTTGAGAACATAAGGTCACTCCCGAGCGGCGCTTCCCGCATAAGAAAGTAGCGGATCGCGTCTACCCCATAGCGCCCTACGAGCACGACCGGATCGACTACATTCCCGCGGCTCTTGCTCATCTTGCCGCCCTGCAATGTGAGCCAACCATGCCCGTATACCCGTTTCGGAAGCGGAAGCCCCAGCGCCATCAGGATCGTCGGCCATGTGATCGTATGGAAACGTACGATCTCCTTGCCCACCAGATGCAGGTCCGCCGGCCAATATTTTTGAAATTTGCTGTCGTCATCCGAAAGATAGCCAAGTGCGGAAATATAGTTAGACAGCGCGTCGATCCAAACATACATCACATGTTCCTGATCGAATGGGACCGGGATGCCCCATTTGAAAGAGGAACGCGATACGCACAAATCCTCAAGGCCGGGAAGCAGGAAATTGTTCAGCATTTCGTTCTTGCGGGATTCCGGCTGAATAAATTCCGGGTGGTCTTTGATATATTGTATCAGCCTGTCGGCATATTTCGAAGCGCGGAAGAAATAACTCTCCTCCTTCACCCGCTGTACCTCGCGCCCGCAGTCCGGACACTTTCCGTCTACAAGCTGACGGTCTGTCCAGAACGCCTCGCAGGGGGTGCAATACCAGCTTTCATATTCACTTTTATAGATATCGCCCTGTTCATAGAGCTTTTGAAAAATCTTCTGTACGCACTCCTCATGCCGCTTGTCTGTCGTGCGGATAAAATCGTCGTTGCTGATATTCATCAGCTTCCAGAGCTCTTTGATCTGTGCGACGATCCCGTCCACATATTCTTTCGGCGACATTCCCTTTTCCGTCGCGATCTTTTCTATCTTTTGACCGTGCTCATCCGTTCCGGTCAGAAACATGACGTCATAGCCGGTCTGCCGTTTAAAACGCGCAATGCTGTCCGCTGCTGTCGTACAGTAGGCGTGCCCGATATGCAGTTTATCGCTCGGATAATAGATCGGCGTCGTAATATAAAATTTTTCGCTCATTCCCATGGCTCCTTTTTCCAGTATCGTTCCCATTATAGCCTTTTACTGTTTTTTTTTCAACAGAAAGGGCACAGCCTTTGCGCGGCTGTGCCCCCGGATTCTCCGCAAAGTTATCCTTTAATGATGACGCCCTCCTGATAAATCGGAACAACGTCGAACATATCCTCCCGCGTGCAATATTCAAGATCGTCATACAGCTTGAGCTTTTTCAGGTATTCGAACTGTGTGCTTCCCTCAAGCGCCCCCAGAATATCATGATTTGCGTCGTGATACAGCTTTAGCGCGACACGTCCCATATCATCAAGCTCGAGCGTATCGTCGAGCTTCAGCATTCTGTCAAGGATACAGCCCATCGCCAGAATGTCATCTGTCGAAAATTTACGCTTCGTTCCCGCACATACAAGCACGATATCACGCCCATAGGAAAGCGCTTTTTTTGCGACTGCCTGCGCATTGATGAAGCTGCCTATCAATACGTCCTCCGCTGCCGCAAGTTCTTTGATCGCGATCGAGCCGTTCGATGTGGAATATAGAACGACCATATCCTCCACCACATTCTGCGTATATTCAAGAGGAGAATTCCCAAGATCAAAGCCGCCTACCTTCTGGGCTGCGATCTCTCCGCACAAAAGGACGTTCCCTTCCGATATTTTTTTGATGGCCGCCGCTTCGTTCGCTTCACCCGTAGGAACGATACGGTCGCAGCCGTTCGATACTGCTGTAACGATCGTTGCCGACGCGCGCAGCGCATCTACCATAACAGCCGTTCTATCCGGCAATTCATGGACTGGCAGGTCACGAAAAACTGCTGAACAAACTACTTTCATAATTACCCCTTACTTGTTTTTCTTTCTACTGTCCGATTTATTATTTTACTACATATCACTCCAAAATACAAGCATTCTCCTGCTGAAAAAGCTTTTCCCACGCGATTTATAAAATTTTCCTCACCCATCCGCGCTATTTCCCCGGTATTTTCCCAAGCGTTATTTTGTAGACCTTATTTTTAGGCAGCCCATATTCCGCAGCAACAGCCGCAGCCGCAGACTTCTTTGTCAGTCCCTCTTTCATCCTTTTTTTCAGTTCCCGTAAAATCTGTTCCTCCGTCAGCTCTTTCTCTTCTTTTTCCGCCTTTCCTATCAGGAGCACAAATTCTCCTTTGACAGCCTCGCGCTGTTCCAAAATTTCCTTTGCCTGTACCGCATTCATGCGCAGGCATTCCTCGTGCAGCTTCGTAAGCTCCCTGCAAATGCAGACCGCCGTTTCTTCTCCGAAGACCTCGCAGATATCGTCCAATGTTTTTACGATACGGTTGGGGCTCTCATAAAGGATACAGGGCATCTCTTTTTTTCGTATCTCTTCCAATTCCTTCCTGCGCGCCGGCCCTTTGGCGCTTAAAAAGCCCCAAAATAAAAACCGTGCGCAGTCCATACCCGAAAGCGTCACTGCCGCGACCGCTGCGCACGCACCGGGTAAGGTTTCGACTCCGATCCCCTGTGATATGCAGCGCCGGACAAGCTCATAGCCGGGGTCTGAAATAACAGGCGTGCCTGCATCGGAAACGAGAGCTACCGTCTTTCCTTCCATCAGCAGCTTAATGATCTCCTCAAAACGTGCTTCACGGCTGTATTCATGGAAGCTGATCAGTTTATTTTTGATTTCGTAATGGCTGAGCAGCTTGAGCGTCCGCCGTGTGTCTTCTGCTGCAATGATATCGGCTGTACGCAATGCTTCCAAGCCGCGCAGCGTGATATCTCCCAAATTGCCGATCGGGGTCGCGACGATCATCAGTTTCCCATATTCCATTTAGATCCCATCCCTGTGATATATTTTTCTGATCTCCTCTGTTTCGCTTCCGTCCTCATGATGGACGATCAGCGGCGGATGTACGGTGAGTCCCTCGTTTCCGTCCTTTACGGCCGACAGCAAAACCTGCGCGGCAGGACGTCCTGCAAAGCTGTGTATCAGGCGTATCTCTTTAGGCTCCAGCCTGCTTTCCCGCAGACAGCATAACAGCTCTGCCAACCGCTGCGCGCGGTGGATGAGCCAGAAGCGTCCGCCCGACCGAAGCAGTTTATATGCCGATCTGCAAAGCTGCTCAAACGTAACGGTACATTCAAAGCGGGCCAGCCGATGGGATTCATCCGTGCTTTGTATTCCCGCCTTCTCCTTTTCGTAGGGCGGATTTGATACAACTGCGTCGAATTCTCCGCAAAGCAGACTGCGTGCCTCTTTTATATCGCCGCGGAGCACTTCTATCCTATCCTCGAGCCCATTCATCCGTACGCTGCGGCGCGCAATATTGCAAAGTCTTTCCTGCAGCTCAAGCGCCTGCACGGAGATCTCCTCCTGCCGCCCATAAAGGAGCAAGGGCAGTATCCCCGTTCCTGTTCCAAGGTCTGCAACACGCGCGTTCTTTTTAAGACGCACAAAGTCTGCGAGCAGGACGGCATCTGTCCCAAAGCAAAACAACTCCGTATCCTGCAATATCTTCAAGCCCTTTAACTGGAGATCGTCGATTCTTTCCATATCTGTATTATAGCATAAATCCGCTGCCGTCTATAAAAAAAGAAGCCCGCCGCAGAGGCAGGCCTCTCTTATTCTGCACGTCTACTTTTGCTTACGCCTCGGAAATCGCTTCCACAGGGCACGTAGCAGCGCACGCTCCGCAATCGATGCACTCGTCAGCGTTGATCTGATACTGATCGCCGCCGTCGGAAATCGCGTTTACCGGGCAGTCAGCCGCACACGAACCGCAAGAGATGCAAGCATCCGAAATTTTATATGCCATGTCTTTTCACCTCCATACTTAATACATCTCTATTCTACCCATCCACCCATAAAAAAGCAATAGTTTTATTTGGCATCTGAAGATTTTATTTCCGTCTCCGCAGCGTTTCCTTTTTCTTCTTTTTTGCGGCTTTTTTTCGGTCCGTCGCCTATCGTGCGCACCTGCGAATGATCATAGACCACAAGCTCAAACGTTCCGTCCTCAAGCGGCAGTTTGACTTTTACTTTGCCTGTGAGCGCGTTTGTTTCAGCAACCTCTCCCGATCCGTCGGGCGTTTTGACTGTACGGCCCACACGCGGGAGCTTTTTGCACATATCGTGATAATGCTCCTGCTCATAATTCAGGCAGCACATCAGCCTCCCGCATAGCCCGCTGATCTTAGTCGGAGAAAGAGAAAGATTCTGTTCCTTTGCCATTTTGATAGACACCGGCTGAAAATCGCCCAAAAATGCACTGCAGCAGCACGGACGCCCGCATGGCCCGAGGCCGCCTATTTTCTTCGCCTCGTCGCGTACGCCGATCTGCCGCAGCTCGATCCGCGTTTTAAATACTGAGGCGAGGTCTTTTACAAGCTCCCGGAAATCCACCCTGCCCTCTGCGGTAAAATAAAAAATGATCTTGCTTCCATCGAACGTATATTCTACGTCGATCAGCTTCATATCCATTTTATGCTTTGCAATACGCTCGCTGCACGTACGGAAAGCCTCTTTTTCTTTTTGCCTGTTCGCTTCTATTTTTTTTAGGTCTCTATCATCCGCTTTACGCAGCACCTTCTTCAGCGGCTTCGTGATCTCTTTTTCCGCCACCTCCCGCGGCGCCAGAACGACCTCTCCGAACTCCACGCCCCGCGACGTTTCTACGACGACCTTATCATTCATTTCAAGCTCAAGCTCGCCCGGGTCAAAGTAATATATCTTCCCGACCTCGGCAAACCGTACGCCGATAATAAAACTCATAAAATAACCTCCAAAATATGGAAAAGCATACTTTCCAATGCCAGCTTCACATTCAGCCCCGCGCATTGAGCGCGCTTTGCCGTATATTCAAGCAGGATACGCTGTATATTCACAAGCACGAAATCACGCATCTGCGCATGCTGCTCTATCTCCCGCAGCTTGTCCTCATAGACAGACACCCGCCCCGTATGCTTATAGAGCAGTACGTCCGCTATATACTGCTGCGCTGTTACGAAGCATAAGTCCAGTGCCCCCTCATGCTTTAAAAAAAGCTCCAGAGTTGCGCTCGTCGCCATATTTCTTGCCGTAAACAAACGGTTTAAGGCAAGTATCATATCATCGCGTATCTCAAAAAAACCTTTTGACAGATAGGCCGCCGCCAGATGATAATCTCCCTTTGCCGCGGCGGTCAGCACGCGCGCACGCAAAGTAGGCACTCCGTGCTCTTCGTGCAGCAATCTTTCTGTTTCCGCTGGGGAAAACGATGTCTTTAAAATTATACACCGCGAAAGAATGGTAGGCAATATATTTTTGGTGTTTTGCACCCCCAGCATGAACACCGTATGGTCGGGCGGCTCCTCGACCGCCTTTAAAAGCGCATTCTGTGCCTGCGGCGTCATTGCGTCCGCCCGTGCGATGACGACCGCCTGAAAGCCCCCTTCGTAAGGCTTTTTTGCTATAGCGGCGGGGATATCCCGCACATCGCCGATACTGATCGTGTTTTTCGTGGGCTCGATCATGAAGAGATCCGCGTGGCTGCGGCGCAGATATTTCACGCAGCCCGGACAGGTTCTGCAGCCCGTTCCCGTATGGCAGAATACGCGCAGCAGGAATTCGTCTATCTGTTCCTGCGCCGCTTCCGGCGAAGACCCTGCGATAAGGTATGCGCCTGCGATCTTTCCTGTTTTCAGTGCATTTTCCAGTATCTCATTCATGCCGGGACCTATTTGCCTCCAGAATCTTTTCCATTTCGCCGCGAATGATTTCCTGCGTTGTGAACTTGTCTCCGGAAGCGTCGATACGAATGATACGCTCCGGATACAGCTCCGCCAGCTTTACAAATCCGTTGTAAAGCATAACATAAAATTCTTCTTCCTGCGTTTCCAATCTGTCGTGCACGCGTTTTTTGCTCATCCGCCCGAAAGCGAGCTGCGGCGGAAAATCGAGAAAAAACGTCTTGTCCGGCATCATATCGCCCATCGCAAAACGATTGATATCCATCACTTTATCGATCCCAAGGCCGCGTCCTACCCCCTGATAGGCAAGAGACGAATCGATAAACCGGTCGCACAGCACGATTTTCCCCGCCTTTACAGCCGGTCTGACTACCTCTTCGACATGCTGCGCCCGCGCTGCGGCATATAGCAGCGCTTCCGTCCTGTCGCCCATTTCGCGGTTCTCAATATCAAGCACCATATCCCGAATCTGTTCCGAGATATTACATCCTCCCGGCTCGCGCGTCAAGACCGGTTCGATCCCGCGCTTCGTTAAATATTCCGATAAAAAACGCATCTGCGTGCTTTTTCCGCAGCCGTCTACGCCTTCAAACGTAATAAATAGGCCTTTCAAAATATCCTTATCCTTTCTTAAATACAAGCAATTTCTATCTCGTTCCGATAAATTCCAAATAGGCTATAGCCCCGGTTTTTCAGAAGGATCAAGTAATCCACCATATCCTCTGTGATCTTTTGGCCGGGCAGGACCGCCGGAGTTCCCGGAGGATAGGCCCCTGCCGGAACAGCCGCGATACATCCAACGCTTTCCTCAAGCGGAACGCTGCGCCGCTCTGCAAAAAATGCCCTGCGCATGGGTACTGATATCTGAGGCAAAAAGACCTGCTTCAGATCCCCCGCCGTCAGCATCCGCCGTATTTTATAATTAGAGCCCTTGATTTCGGCAAGCGCCGCTTTGAGCGCCTCAAAATCTTCGGCCGTATCCGCAGCCGTACAAATCAGAACGATATTGGAGATATCAGCCGTTTCGACCGCGATCCCTCTCTCCTGCAAAAAGCGTGCCGCTCCGAAGCCGCTTACGCCCCTGTCTGTCACATCGATCACGAGGCGCAGAACATCCCGGTCGAACGCACCCGTATCTCTGGGAATATCCTGAAGGATGCACCGATAACCGCCAAGCGCTTCGATACGCCTCATATTTTCCTCTACAAGCTGAATCGCTGCGGTGAGCCGTATCCTTCCTTCTTCTCCGCGCAGGAAGCCGAGCGCATAGTCGGCAGAAGCAAGCAACAGATAGGAGGGACTCGTCGTTTGCAGCAGATTGACGCGGGACTGTATGACCTCCGGCTGCAGCTCAGCCTCTTCACCTGCGCTCAATACCGCGCACTGGTTCATGGCCCCGGCCGTTTTATGCAGGCTGCACGTCCAAATATCGCATCCTGCCTGAGCAGGCGCCGTCGGCAGCAGCTCGGAAAAATCAAATAAGGCCGCGTGGGCTGCATCACAAATCACTTTCATTCCCGCTTCGTGCGCAACTGCGCAAATGCCGTTCAGATCCGCGCACAGCCCATAATAATTGGGATACGTGAGATAAACGGCTTTTGCTTTTTTGTGAAGCGCAATGGCCGCCGCCATATCCTGCACGCTCACCACGCACGGCACATCCGCAGCCTGTGCGGAGGGGTACACAAAAACGGGCTTTACGTCCGCCATGATGAATGCATGGACCGCTGAAAGATGGATATCCCGCGCAACGATGACCGTATCTCCGGGTTCGAGCGCCGAAAGCACGGACGCCTGTACACCGCAGGTGCTCCCGTTCACGAGAAACCAGCTTTCGCGCGCACCGATATACTTTGCATGAAGCTGCTGCGCCTCCCGAATCACCCCCTGCGGACAATATAGGTTATCCGCACCCGGAAGCTCCGTAATATCCTGTGCATTGACCGTGCCGGAAAGAAATCCTTTTTTCCCCTTGTGCCCGGGCATACAAAAACGCAACCGCGTCTCTTTCGAAACGCGGTCCAGCATAGAAACAATCGGTGTATCCATGCGCATTCCTCCTACCGCCGTTTCAGCTTCCCTTTCAATTCCTCTGTAGGGCTGAACAAAATAGCAATATCTCCGCAGTCGAGCACATAAGCCTCTGTTTTTTTGCGAAACGTATATTTATATTTTTTTTTGCCGGAAAGCCCGCTTTCCATTTCCGCATAACCGCCCATTTTTCTGATGTTACGCAGAGGGATCGTAGAAAGCTCTTTTTCCCGTGCGCCTATCCGCCTGCCGAACAGGAGCTTTCCGTCTCCCACGATATAGATGTAATCCGTCATATAGCGCCGGATAACGATAAAACCCGCGCATACGACGATAACAAAAGCAAAAAGCTGCAGCCACGGCAAATCGAGCAGAAAGCCGATAAACGACAAAACGAACATCGTACCCAGAATCGCTGCGACGATGCCGACCGTGATCAAGATGCCCGCAAGCGGACCTATTTTTTTATGTGCCATTTCTTCCCGGTACATATAAAATTCCCTCCCGGCGTCTGTTCCTATCATACCAAAAAGCCGCCCTTTCCGCAAGCATGCCGCCGTCCGGCTCACCCTTTGAGCTTTTTTATCACTTCTATCGGAAGCTTCGCCTCGACACGCACCCCTTCGGGACTGTAATCCAGCTTTACTTCCTTTCCATGCTTATTCACCAGCGCCAAAAGGTCGCCCCTGTCATACCCGACCATCCCGCTATAGCTTGTGAGCCGCGGCGTGAGTTTTTCAGCAACAAGTGCGATCAGCTCCTCGATCCCCTCTCCCGTTTTGGCCGAAATATAAACGGTATCCCGTTCCGTCTCCGGCACGCTGGCAAGGCGGTCCGTTTTGTTCATTACGGTGATCTGCGGCGTTTCTTCCGCATGCAGAGAGGACAGCACCTCCCTCACGACTTCCATCTGCTTTTCCGCATTCCTGCTGCTCGCATCCGTTACGCATAAAAGCAGGTCTGCATGCGCCGTTTCCTCCAATGTAGACCGGAACGCGCTGATGAGTTCATGCGGCAATTTTTCAATAAAACCTACCGTGTCTATAAACACCGTCTCGCCAATTCCCGGTATCTTTACCCGCCGTGCGACCGGGTCGAGCGTCGCGAACAGCTTATCTTCCGCATATACGCCCGCATTCGCCAAAGCATTGAGCAGGCTCGATTTCCCTGCATTCGTATAACCGACGAGCGCTACCTCCCGCACGCCGCTTTCCCGCCGGGCAGTTTTGCGAAGCTCCCTTTGCTGCGTCACTTTTTCTATTTCTTTCTGTAATTCGAATATGCGCCTCCGGATACGCCGGCGGTCTATTTCTATCTTTTTTTCTCCCGGTCCGCGCGTACCGATGCCTCCGCCTAACCGCGACAAGGAAACGCCCTCTCCCGCAAGGCGCGGAAGCGTATATTGCAGCTGAGCCAATTCGACCTGCAGTCTTCCCTCGCGCGTACGTGCGTGTGCGGCAAAGATATCAAGGATCAGCATCGTCCGGTCTACGACCTTGACACCGAGCGTCTCTTCCAGATTTCGCGCCTCAAGCGGGGAAAGCTCATCGTTCATAATGACCATATCCGCATCGCCCGCGGAAAGATAGAGCGCCAGCTCCCGCGCTTTTCCCTTTCCGATATAATAGGCTCTGTCCCGTTCCCTGCTTTGCGTGACCGTTCCCACGACCTGCGCTCCCGCCGTTTCCGCAAGACGCGCAAGCTCTTCCATACTTTCCTCCGAAACATTGAGGCCCACCAAAACCGTCCGTTCGGGAATATCTTCCGTCTCCTGCACGCGGACAAGCCGTGCCACCCGTTCCGTTGCAGCAGCGATCTCGTGCATAAGCGCCTGCTGCGGTATACGTTTTGTATAGAAAGGCCCGGCGATCTTTGCCTGCTCAAGCGTTTCTCCTATAAATCCGATACAAACAGAGACAGCCTTTCCCGCCCGTACGGCCACCGCAGCCATCGCGTCGAACCGGCTGGAAATAAGAGAGCCGATGTCCACATCGGAGAGCATCGGGCTCCCATTCGGATGCGTATGCAGCGTGCGGATGCCCGACACACCTGCCATACCGCGCCGTTTCCGCATGAAAGGCAGCGTCACATCTTTATCCGTTCCGATCGATACATCGAGAACCTTGCCCCCTCTTGAAAGAAACACGGATATCTCTTTTCCGGTGACTTCCGTAAGGCGCGCCATCTCTTCCAGCAATGCTTCGGAAACAAATTCCTGAGAGGAAAGTTTGAAGTCGTATAGCTGCTCCAGCTCTTCAATTATCCGGGCTTTGAGGCCCGCTGTATTTCCATGTAATTTATCCATAGATAGATTATACCAGAAAATCTTTTCGCTTAAATATAAAAGCGGCTTATTCCGTAAATATCTCGGCGCCGCTTTATTGTCCGGGTTTTATTTCAGAAGCTCTTTCGCCCTCTCATAAACCGTCTCGGCCTGCGGAACGGCTTGTTCCTCAAGAGGCTCCGCATAGGGCATTGGCATATTTTCTCCGCCAAACCTCTTGATTGGCTGCTTCAAATGGAAAAATGCTTCGCTTTCCGCAATGACAGCCGCTATTTCTGCTCCCACGCCAAAATCCTGTACACTTTCATGCACCACGAGCACCCTTCCAGTCTTGCGCGCGGAGGAAATGACAGCGTCTGTATCAAGGGGGGAGAGTGTCCTCAAATCAAGGATTTCCGCATCTACTCCATCTTGTTCGAGCATTTCTGCCGCTTTCAGGGCTTTATGCAGGGTGTAGGAGTAACTGATGATCGTCAGGTCTTTCCCGCTTCGCTTGATATCCGCTTTTCCGATGGGCAGGAGATAGTTTTCCTCCGGCACTTCTCCCTCCATTTGATAAAGAAATTTATGTTCAAAAAACAGGATCGGATCCTTTTCGCGGATGGCTGCTTTTAAGAGCCCCTTTGCATCACAGGGAGTGGAGGGCGCGAGCACCTTCAGACCGGGAACATGGCAAAACCACGCCTCAAGGCTTTGCGAATGCTGCGCTGCGGCGCCTGTTCCGCTTCCCATCGGCGTACGGATCACAAGCGGGACCGAGACCTGCCCTCCCAGCATAAAACGCTGCTTTGCCGCCTGATTGCAAATCAAATCCATCGCGCAGGTCAAAAAATCCGAAAACATGAACTCTACGACCGGATAGAATCCTGCCATAGCTGCGCCTACAGCCATTCCCGTGAAACCGCCCTCCGATATCGGCGCGTCTATGATCCGTTCCGGCCCAAACTCTTCCAGAAAGCCGCGCGTGATCCCAAAGCAGCCTCCGTATACGCCCATATCCTCACCTATGAGAAATACCTTTTCGTTTCGGCGCAGCTCTTCCCGCAACGCATCCGAGACTGCCTGCGCGTAAGTGACCCTGCTCATTTCTGTTCCTCCGCCGTAAATACAAGCTTTTTCGCTTCTTCAAACGTCAGCGGATCCGCCGCCAAAGCATATTCCACCGCTTCATCGCACGCTTTTCTTGACCGGTCTTCGATCTCCCGAATCTCCTCTTTGGATATACCTTGCTCAAGCATATACCTTGCGAAAGCCGGAATAGGATCCTTTTTCTTCCATTCCTCTTCCTCCTCACGGCTGCGGTAAATACGCTTATCACTTTTTGAATGTCCGAGATAGCGATAGGTTTTGGCTTCGATCAACGTGGGCCCTTCCCCGCGGCGCGCTCTGTCGGCAGCTTCCCGCACGGCCTCCATGACCGCAAGAACATCCATGCCGTCGACTATCCTGCCCGGCATGCCATACGCCTTTGCACGCATGGCGATATCCGTCACGGATACGCTCTTCGATACATGCGTAGATAATCCATACAGATTGTTTTCACACAAATATACGATGGGCAGCTTCCACAGCGCCGCCATATTGAGCGCTTCATGGAAAAGTCCGGAATTTGAGGTGCCGTCGCCAAAATAATCCAAAATGATCTTTCCGCTGTTTTCTTTTTTGATCGCGAGTGCAACGCCCGTCGCCATGGGTATCGACGGACCCATAACTCCATTCGCTCCAAAATTCCCGGCAGAGATGTCTACGATGTGCATAGAGCCGCCCAGCCCTTTGCAATAGCCCTCGCGTTTTCCAAGCAGCTCACACATCATCCGCCTGAGGTCTGCGCCCTTTGCAATACAATGCGCATGCCCTCTATGGCTGCTCATAATATAATCATCCGGACAGAGCGCGCCCACACCTCCGGCCGCCGTCGCTTCTTCCCCGACCGCGAGATGCGCCGTTCCATGGATCATCCCCTTGCGCAGCAGCGCGTCTACATGTTCTTCAAATATCCTTGCGCTGAACATTTGTTCATATATCGTTTTCGCTTGTTCGTTCGTCAATATCATGCGATTCTATTCCTATATTTCTTTCGATACATTTCGCCATATTTTGTAAAAAATCAGCCGCTTCTTTTCAATCGAAACGGCTCCCCGGCTTTTATTCGCTTCTGTCCGGCTCGTCCGCACGGCGATCATCCTGCACACTGCCGACCTTTTGTAATTATAGAGAGGGTCTTTCCCTTTGTCAAGTCCTATTGTTTTCCACATTTTTTTTGTGTATTTTTAACAAAATTCCGCAGTTTTCACACCCGAACGTCCCAATATCATTTTATAAACGCAAATATCGATTTATATTTTTTTCGAAAGAAAGGCCGGCGGTTTTTTTACGGCAAATAATACAATGCCGATCACCGCTACAAAGATAGAAATAAACTGCGATGTGGAAAAAATCCCTATCGCGCCCCTATAATCGGCACGGAATATTTCTATGACCGATCTTCCTACCGCATACAAAATCAGATATAAGGCGCCTACGCGTCCCTCTCTCCTGTCTTTGCGCGCATATAAAATCAGCAGCAGTGCCAAAAGGAAATCTCCCGCCGCAGAAAAAAGCTGTGTCGGTATCAGGCTCACGCCGCTCGGCGCAATCGAACCGGGCGGGAACACTACGCCGATCGGACTCGTTGTTTCCGCACCATAGCAGCAGCCCGCCAAAAAGCATCCGATCCGCCCAAACCCCTGTGCCACAGCAACAGACGGCATATACAGATCGAAATAAGCAAGAAAGCTATAGCCTTTTTTACGGCAGTAGAGCACCGCGGCAATAATAGCGACAATGATCCCGCCATATACTACGAATCCGCTGCCCGAAAGGACCTCTAACGGGTTCCTGATAAAATTCTGAAAGTCCAGAAAAATATAGAGAAGCTTTCCGCCTCCAAAGCCAAACAATACGGCAAAAATACAAAGCGTCAGAACGGCGTCCTGACTCAGACCGCGCTTTTTGGCCCGGAACAGCGCAATAAACAGCGCACAGATGATCCCGATCCCTATCATAAGGCCGTAACCGTGTATCGTTACGGACCCGATCGTCAAAATATCGTTATACAAACAAGCCGCCTGCCTTTCCCTCTGTCTGCCTGATTCATTTCTATAGTGTAACACAAACCGTGTATTGGAGCAAACCGCCTTTCTGCTCTGGAAAATGGCAAACGCGGTATTCCTCTTGTGATTGCCCGAAGCCGCCGAAAGCGTTCCGGCTGTTCAGCAGATACGCGGAAGCCCCTCCCCCATCAATTCAGGGACGACGCGCGTTCCTCCAATCGCTGTTTTCATCAGCACCATGCCGTTCTCCCGATGCGTCACATGTCCGACGGCCGCTGCATTTTCACCATATCTGCTTTCCTTCAGGCACTGAAGAGCACGCTGCTCGTCTTTTTCTGCGACGACCACCGCCATTTTTCCCTCGTTTCCCATATAAAGCGGGTCAAGCCCTAATATCCCGCAAAACGCTTTCACCTGTTCGTTGACGGGCAGCCGCTTCTCTTCAAGCTCGATACAGCAGCCGGAAGCCCGCGCAAATTCGCCTGCGATCGTCGCCAATCCGCCCCGTGTGATATCACGCATAGCATGGATCTCTATACCATTTTTTATCAGTGCTTCCACCATATCGTTTAACGGTGCGCAGTCGCTTCGAATCGTATTTTCGATCTGCATTCTGGCGCTTAAGATTGCCGCATGATGGTCTCCAAGCTCTCCCGAAACGAGCACCGCGTCTCCCCCGCGGCAGTTTCCTGCACCGATCTCTATCCCGCTTCGTACAAAGCCGACGCCCGCCGTATTGATATAGATCCCTCCATTGCCTTCGATCACTTTAGTATCTCCCGCAACGATCGAAACGCCCGCCTCGTTTGCCGTCTGCGCCATAGACTGGGCGACTCGTTTCAGCACCTCCGTATCCGCGCCCTCTTCCAAAATAAAACCGCAGGTCAGATATCTCGGAACTGCGCCGCTCATGAGCAAATCATTCACCGTGCCGCATATTGAGAGCCGGCCAATATCTCCGCCCGGAAAGAAAAGCGGCGTCACCACAAAGCTGTCCGTCGTTAACGCAATACGCTCCGCTCCATCCACGATACCGGAATCCTCCATGCGTGCGAGGACCGGATTATCAAAATAATGTGCAAAAATTTCCGAGATCAGGCCGCTTGTTTCTTTTCCTCCGCTGCCGTGAGCCATTGTGATTTTCATTAAACCATTCTTCCCCTTTCAGCGTTTCCTGTGATGGACTGCGTATTGGTAACAGCTTCCCTCCGCCGAAACCATACAGGCTCCCTGCGGATGCTGCGGCGTACATTCCGTTCCAAACAAAGGACAGGAGACCGGAGTTTGCGCGCCCGTTAGGATCTGTGCGCATCTGCACAAGGGATTATGCTCGCGGTCGCTGTCAAGGCCCATGCTTCCCGCGTCGAAACGCGCATACGCTTCCCGCAGGCGCAAGCCCGAGCTTGGGATAATGCCGATACCTCTCCACGCTGCACCGCACGGCTCAAAAAAATGCTCAACAGCCGCCTGCGCCCGCTTATTTCCTTCTTCCGTTACGGCAGACCGGTATAGATTCACAGCACCGGCCCTGCCCCGGCATTTTACGAGCGTATAAACAGCTGCTAAAAGCTGTTCTCCGTCAAAGCCGGCAATTACGAAAGGAAGCCCGTGTTTTTCCGCCAACTTTTGAAACACATGGCTTCCCGTAATGACACTTACATGCCCGGGGGCAAGAAAGCCGTCTATCCTGCTTCCGTTGCCACACACCCAATCTATCACAGGAGGCATTGTCTTCAGTGAAGTGAGCAGGCGAATGTTCTCTATCCCCTGTGCTATCGCATTTTCAAGAAGCACCGCATAGACCGGCGCTGTCGTTTCAAAGCCGACCGCCGCAAACACATAGGTCCGCTTCGGCTCGCTTTTTGCCATTTTCAGGATGTCGAGAGGAGAATAGGCCATTTTTACAGACCCGCCGTCCGCGCGCGCATCCGCAAGGCTTTCCCGGCTCCCGGGCACGCGCAGTAAATCGCCAAAGGAAACGACCGTTGTTTCCGGCTGACGCGCCAGCCAGACCAGACGGTCGATATAGTCTGTGACCGTCACGCATACAGGACAGCCCGGACCTGAGATCAGGCTGATCTCAGGAGGGAGCAGCTCTGTGATCCCATTGCGTGAAATTTCCGCCGTATGTGTGCCGCATACCTCCATGAACCGTAATGGCTCACCACTGTATGCTTTCAGAAAATCCTTTCTATCGGTCATGATCCGTCTATCTCCTTCAACAGCTCCATCAGGCTGTCATGATCCTGTTTCGTCAACACCTGCAGGATACAGCCCGCATGGACCAGTACGAAATCACCCGGTTTCACAGAAACGAGTCCGGCCTCCGCCCGTACCACATTTCCGCTGAAATCGACCGCAGCGACCGTTCCCTCCACAGATATTACCGTTCCCGGCACAGCAACGCACATACCGCTTTCTCCTCCATTCCTATCAAAACCACTGTGCGCCAAGATAGGCTTGTCCAAGCGCAAGCCCGCCGTCATTACACGGCACAGCAGAATTCAGCCACACATGAAATCCCTCATTTTTCAGCAAATCGGCACACCGTTCGGTGAGCAACAAATTCGCAAATACGCCGCCCGTCAGCGCAACATTGTTCTCGCCTGTTTTTTCCCGTATCATCCTGCACATACGCACGACCATGTCCGCAAGAGCCGCATGGAATCCTAACGCCAGTCTGCCTGCATCTTCTCTGCCGGCTGCATCCGCTATCGCCCGAATGACCGGAGTACGCAGAGCCTTGAACCGTCCCTCCCGCTCTACAATATCAAAACACAGCGGGAAAGGTGTATCGCCCTTTTCCTGCGCGTCTGCCGCGGCATTCTCCACAGAGACCGCACATTCCCCCTCATAGCTGTTATACTGTCTTAGGCCCAGCAGGGCGCTCACCGCATCAAACAGACGGCCCATGCTGGAGCTTCGTTCGGTATTGACCCGCTGTTTTATGGCGGCCGCTGCCACAGCGAACCGGCTGCTGCCATCCGGCAGTCCCGCCGCATATTTATGGCATAAGCCTGTCAGCTCCGCATCCCGCGCCGAGGCATCCCCACCGCATAAAACGATCTCCTCCAACTGCCCTATACGCTCAAATTCCGTGCCGCGGCACCGGAGAAATTCCCCTCCCCATATTGTTCCGTCGGGTCCATAACCTGTTCCGTCAAACACTACGCCAATGCAATGCTCTATGCCATGCTCCGCCATTACGGACGCCGCATGCGCATGATGATGCTGTATCCCGCGTAAAGGAACAGCTTGTTTTTCATTCATCTCCTGCGCCAAAGCAAAGGTTTGGTAAGCGGGATGCAGATCATGGAGTACTGCCTTGGGCCGGATACCGAATATCTCCTCCATCCGCTGAATTCCGCGGCGAAATTCCCGCAGCACCTTATATTCCTCCACATCACCGAAATACTGACTCAGATAAACCTGATTTTCCATGCACAGCGCAAAACACGCTTTCAGATCGCCGCCCATAGCAAGGAAAGGTTTCCTCGTCTTTTTTTTGATCCGAACAGGCAGCGGAACATAGCCACGGCTGCGGCGCAGGAGCTGCTTTATCCCCGCAGCGACGCGCGCCACGGAATCGTCGAGCGGCGTTTCGATCCTGCGGGTATTATATAGTATACCGTTAAGATTCGGCAAAACCGCATCCAGCATCTCGCGGTCCTCTGTGATAATTGGTTCCGACGACACATTGCCGCTTGTTACGACCAACGGTCCGCAAATATCCGTCAGCATCTGATGCAGAGGCGTATATGGCAGAAACGCCCCGATCCTTCGGCTTTCCCCGGCAACATTCGGCGCAAATATATCTTTCTTTTTAGCCAGCAATACGATTGGCCGTGCCGGTGAAGTCAGGAGCTCCGTTTCCTCTTTTCCGACGATGCACAGCTCTCCGGCCGCCCGCAGTGACGGAAACATGACTGCAAAAGGCTTTTTATCCCGTTTTTTCAGCAGCCTCAGCTGTTCTACTGTCGTTTCACAGTAGGGCAGGCAGATGAATTGGTAACCGCCGATTCCCTTGACAGCCAATACCGCACCGCTTTGAAGCAGCTCCGCTGCGCGCTCAAGCGCTTTCTGCCGCTGCAGTATGCAGCCTTTTTCTTCAAAAATCAATTGAGGACCACAATCGTGGCAGGATATCGTCTGCGCATGTCTGCGCCTCCCTTTTCCCGTGTATTCGGCTTCACAGGCGCCGCACATCGGAAAATCCTCCATCGTCGTCGTATTCCTATCATAGGGAAGCCGTTTTACGATGCTATACCGCGGGCCGCAGGCAACGCAGCTGATAAACGGATATCCATACCGTCTGTTTTTCGGGTCCCTCATTTCGTGCAGACAGTCCTCGCAGACCGGTAAATCAGGTGGGAGCATGGGGAGCGGATTTCTGTCCTCGTCGCTCTCCACAATACGAAACCCCGGCGGTTTCTCTGCACATTCGACAGGCGCGCAAAGAACCTCCGTTACCTGTGCACCCTTGGGGCTCTGAAACCGGAGGCGGTGAACAAGCTCGTCCACCGCCTCCCTTTCACCTGCTGCAATGATCTTTACGATACCCCCGCTGTTGCGTACTGTTCCCGCAATGCCGAGCTCTTCCGCCGTTCGTGCTACAAACGGCCGAAACCCGACTCCCTGAACAATACCCAGCACGGTAATGGACACCGTCATCCATCATTCTCCTTCTATACTTTCGATCGCCATCTCTTTGCCGATCTCGCTCGGCTCCCCCTCCGTTCCGCAATGCGGACACTCGAAGTGGAAGGGCTTGCGGGCAAAGAGTTCATGGCACTTCGGACACCGAAGCATTGTTTTTACCGGGCGCACACAAATTTCCGCGCCCTCACATATCGTACCCTGCGCCGCATCTTCATAATGCATCCGAATACTGTCTCCGGAATAACCGGAGCTTTCCCCGATCACCAGATTGATCTTCGTCACTTTCCGGTAGCCTTTCTCCTTTGCTTCCTCTATCGCATGTTCAATAATATGGATCGCCTCATGATATTCGTGCATATCAATCTACCTTTCCTTTCGTTTCTTCCTTTTTGGGCGCTTCCTCCGTTGCCGGCGCAGGCGGCTGCACAAAGCTTTCCTCATATTTATCTGCCGCCGGCTGCGGATAGTTCTGCATCATAAACAGGCATTTTTTGGGGCAATTCTCCACACAGCTGCCGCACTGGATGCAGCCGAACCGTTCGATCGTCCACCGCTTTTCGGCCCGATCGACGCGAATCGCTCCCGTCGGGCATTTCCTGCCGCACATGCCACAGAAAATACACTGCTCGATCGCAATACCGACCTTGCCCCGCGTGCGTTCCGGGTAGGCTTCCGGCTCAAATGGATAGGCTGTTGTTACCGGCTTATGGAACAGATTTGTTATCACCGTTTTCGTAAAATTCATAAATCCCATAACTGCCTCACCTCTCTGTGCAGCTGATACACGGGTCTATCGTCAGGATCAAGATCGGCACGTCTGCAAAATCGCAGCCTTTCAGCGTCTCCAGCATTCCCGGCAGATTTGCGAACGTAGGGGTGCGGACGCGGACACGGTCCAAAAATTTTGTTCCGTTCGCCTTTACGTAATAAATCGCTTCCCCCCGCGGCTGTTCTACACGCATCATATATTCGCCGTCCGGCAATCCCTTGACCGGAACTGCGACCTCTCCCTCCGGTATCTTCGCTGCCGCCTGACGAATGATGTCGATTGATTGGAATATCTCCCGAATGCGCACATCGCACCGCGCATAGCAATCGCCTATCTCACTGGTGACAGGCTCAAAATCAATGTCCGGATATGCCGCGTAGCCTAATTTTCGGTTATCGAGCGCAATCCCGCTCGCACGCATAAACGGGCCTACCGCGCCAAGATCATGCGCCTGCTGTTTTGTCAGAAAGCCGACGCCGCGCAGTCTGCTGTTGACCGCTTTATCACCCAGAAACGTTTTTGCGATCACCTTTGTTTCCGCCTCAATGCCGCTCAACACCTCCATGAACTGCTTCAGCATATCGCCGTCCATATCCTTGCGCTGCCCGCCGATCTTATTCACAGAGAAAATAACGCGGCCGCCCGTGGAATATTCGAACATATCCAATATCTTTTCACGAATGCGCCACGACTGCATGAACAGGCTTTCGAAGCCGAATGCATCGGCAAGCAGGCCGAGCCAGAGCATGTGACTGTGTATGCGCGACATTTCGCACCAGATCGTGCGCAGATATTTGGCCCGCGGCGGTATTTCTATACCCATGATGTGTTCCACCGCCTCGCAATAGCCCATGCCGTGCATAAAGCTGCAAATACCGCAGATACGCTCCGCTACATAAACATATTCCTGAAAATCCTTTTTTTCAACTAATTTTTCCAGTCCCCTGTGGACAAAGCCGATAGACGGAACCGCCTCTACCACTTTTTCATCCTCCAGTACGAGGTCCAGATGGATGGGCTCCGGCAGGACCGGATGCTGCGGCCCGAACGGGACTATACTGCGTGTAGACATGAAAATTCCTCCTTGCTGCAGAGCAGCCGTTCCCCTTGTTTATTGAAACGGATTTTTTTGGTCGATCCGGTACAGATTCCCCTCATAATCGAGCGCCATCATCCGCACCTTGATGCCAAACAAATCGTGTATCTCGTTTTCATACAGGAATGCCGGCTCGTAGATATCGCTGATACTCACCACTTCAGCTCCCGGCGCTAATTTCAAGCGCAGATTCACCAGCTTATAAGCCTGCCCAAACGAATAAGTCAACTCATATCCTTTTTCCGTCTTGGTCGCGCATATCTGAACCAGCCGGTAGCCCTCATGTTTCAGCATCAGCACCTCCGGAACCAGACTGCCTGCACCGACCTCCATAATGATTCCGTCACGCATTGCCGCTTCCTCCCTGCGCCTTTTTTTGGTCTCTTTTCTTCTTTTTCTCGTCCAGCAGCGCCACCGCTTTTACGACTCCGTCTATGATCGCCTGCGGCCGTGCAGCGCAGCCCGGCACATAGATATCGACCGGTATCACAGTATCTACGCCGCCCAGAATATTATAGCATTCCTTGAATATGCCTCCATTGCATGCGCATATCCCGACTGCGACCACCACCTTCGGAGACGGCATCTGCGAATAAATTTGCTCGACTACCGCCTTATTCTGTGTATTGATACCGCCTGTGATCAGAAAGATATCCGCATGCTTCGGATTTCCCGTGTTGATCACGCCGAAACGCTCTACATCATAGACCGGCGTCAGGCAAGCCAATACCTCTATGTCACAGCCGTTGCAGCTCGAACCGTCATAGTGGAGCAGCCACGGTGAATTAGACACCTTCATCTCAACAACCTCTTTTCAATCCGCTTTCAAACTACTTTACAAGCACCAAAACCATAAAATTCGTTACGCCTGCCACGAGCGTCACCAGCCATGCCGATTTCAGCATGCTCTGCCACTTCACGCGCGGGAACACATTGTCGATCAAAATTTCTAAAAAGTACGCTCCGAAGCAAACTGCGATTGCGACCGGTACGCTCCACCAATTCGCATCCAGCAGGAAAAGCGCAACAACTCCCAACAGAAAGATATTTTCATACCAGTGCGACAGCTCCACCAGTCCGAGGATATTGCCCGATATTTCCGTTGTGAGCCCGCGTACCATTTCCTGATGGGCATGATGCGAGGTGCTCAGGTCAAACGGTGATTTGCGAAACTTGATCGTCAGGATATAGAGGAACCCGGCAAAAATACCGGGGAGCCACACGATCGCCGGAGTGCTATTGCCAATGATATCCGAAACGCCAAAGCTTCCCGTCACCATATAAAATCCGATCGCAACCATCAGCACCATCGGTTCGTAGGCCATCGCCTGCATCAATTCACGCTGCGCCCCCATGGAGCTGTACGGCGAATTTGCCGAGCAGGACGACATAATGAAAAATATCTCCGCCAGCGTCAGCGCAAAAAATACCAGCAGCAAATCTCCGCCCCAGAAGAATAATGCGCCTGTAAACACGATGAACACAAGAAATCCGCATACAAGGAAGTCCTGTAGATGGTTCACCACGACGGATTGCTTGGAAAACAGCTTATGCAAATCATAGAATGGCTGCAGCAGCGGCGGACCCTGCCTGCCCTGCATACGCGCAGTGATCTTCCGGTCGACCCCCTGAAGCAGTCCGCCTGCAAACGGCGCTAAAACAATAAATAAGAGCATCGATATAACTGACCAGTTCATCTCAGACCGCACCTCCTATTGCCATTACTGTCAAGATCACCAAGGCCGCGGCTGAAAGAATGAGCGATACATTCAGCAGTTTTTTCTCGCCAAAAAGCTCCGTCATATACCAATTTGCCAAATACAGGCGCTTTGGTTTGCCAAAGGAATCCGTAAAGCTTCGGTCGTCCCCGGTATTCGCGCCGCCCATATAAGACATGACGACCTGATTTTTCTTGCCTAATGTCAGGAACCGTGCCGCGATCGGCAGGATCGCGATCAGGCACATCATCATGATCATGATGATGACGTTGCCCGTTCCTATGATCGGCGGCATCGTTACGTGGAACATCCCCTCAAGGAACGGCTCGATCAATGAGACGGAAATGAGCGGGAATGATACGCACAGCGCGACCATAATGACACTATGGCAGATGAGCGAGAACCATTCGCTCTTTTTGGTAATATTTTTGATCGGTTCCGAATTATGATGTACCGCCACAAGCGTTCCCAGCCATTTCGTCCAATAAAAGAGCGTCGTCGCACTGCCGAAAATCAGAAATACGACCAACAGGATACTATTGGAATCCACAAACGCCCGGAGCGCAGCCCATTTGGAGATCAGCATGCCGAACGGCGCCAAAAACATTCCGGCGATACCTATAATCATTACATAGGCAAGCCGCGGGAGCTTAACGATCAAACCGTGCATATCCTCAATGTTCCTGCTTCCAAGGCTGTTCTCCGTCGCACCGACCGAAAGGAACATCAGCGACTTAGACACCGCATGGAATATCATCAGCAATATCCCTGCCCAAACGGCCTCATACATCCCCACGCCCGCGCAGGCCGTAATAAGTCCTAAATTGGAAACAGTAGAATAAGCCAATACTTTTTTAGCATCGCTCTGCGATATGGCAAGCAGAGAGGTCGCAAAGAATGTGAATCCGCCGATCGTAGTGACCATAAGTCCGGCCAAATTGCCGCACAGCGCCGGAGAAAGGCGCAGCAGAAGATAGACGCCTGCTTTTACCATCGTTGCGGAATGCAACAGCGCACTGGTCGGCGTAGGCGCGACCATCGCTCCAAGGAGCCATCCCGAAAAAGGAAGCTGCGCACTCTTCGTAAGCCCCGCAAAGGCCAGCAAAATGATTGAAACGATCGCCGCGGAACCGGGCTGCGACGCAAGTGCCACGAGACTCTGCAGATCAGCCACATGAAGCTCAAGCATACAATAAACGATTGCGATTGCAAAGCCGAGTCCGCCAAGCAGATTCATCCATAGGGCTTTGAACGAATTTTTGATCGCCTCCTCCGTTTGATTGTAGCCGATCAACAGGAAAGAGCAAATGCTTGTAATCTCCCAGAAGAAATAGATCCATGTAAGATTATTGGAAAATACGAGCCCAAACATAGCCCCTAAAAACACAAACAGCATCGCAAAGAAAAAGGAACGCCTGTCTTTGAATTCCGTATGATGCTCTTTATAATCCTTCATGTATCCCATCGCATACACGCAGATAAGGCAGCCGACGATGCCGATGATCAGGCACATTACAATAGTGAGATTGTCTGAAAAAATATGCGCGGCAGGCAGGACCTCTGCATGACCGCCAAGCTCCAGCCACGTGATCAGTCCGGTCTGTACAAGCGACAGGGCCGCACAATAATATTTCCGGTAACGGAAGCTATAATAGCAAACAAGCGCTGCAAGCCCCCATTCTGCAATCAGGATCACCGTATCCAGCGTATGGGTCTCTGTCAAAAACGACATCGTATGCCCGTCCGAAAGACTGTTTACCACAAAATAGACTGCACCTGCTACGATCAATGCGCAGCAGGCAAAAAGCGTATATTTCCGTACCGGCGTTCCTTTACGCATAAACGCCAAAATCAGTGCGGCAATAAATGGAAATAAAATCAAAAATGAAATAATCGTCAAGGCCATCCTCCCGGCGGTCCTGCAGCCCGAAGCTTTTGATACAAACAGGCGCCGACCGTTAGCTCCGCATTTTCAGATGTTTTTTTCAGTATCCATCCTTATTTTTGCGGTTCTTCTTTCAATATTTTCTTGAACACTCCTTTGGGATCGCAAACTAAAAGATAAACGAGCCATGCGGCTGCACCGCATATCACGACTACGATCCCAAGCAGCGCCGCCTCCGCACTCATTTCCGGAAACGGCCCGCCCTCGCTGATATAGGCAACAATAAAATCGCAAAGCCACATAATTGCCGCGCCCCAGTAAATCAGACACAATACATTGAGTTTATAGCGGTTTTGCGGGGCAGTAGCATACCATGCCACTGTTGCCGAAACCGCTGCAGCTGCTGTAATAATCAAATACATCGTTTCACCCTTACTTTTCTGCCGGCCTTTTAGCAGGCGCGAGCTGTTTATCCGACAGCTTATGCTCCGCAAACCATACCATAAGCGCCCATACGCCTGTAACGGCAAGCGTCATGACCGTTCCAACCATGGCCATTTCCTGAAACATCCCTGCCATATCGGCCGGATTCCCCATTGCGGTCAAAAATGGCGGCCATGGCACGACCTCTCCATGCCAAATATGCTCGATCAGCAACAAAAAGCTGCCACCCCACAGCAGATTAGACAGCCATCTCAGCTTCCTGCCCCATGGAATCTTAGAGCTTTTTTCCGCTATTTCACTGATTTTTCCGCTCTCTGCCTGCAGTTCTTCCTGCAGGCCGTTCTGACAGAGCGCTGATTCACGCTCTTTCTTTTCCACTTTTCTTTTGACTGCCGTAACAACGATTGCTTCTGCTACCGGTACTAAAAAACACGCCATAGTCCAATACCTTCTTTCTCAAAACAAACCGGATACAATATCTTTAAATCGTACCCGTTTCTTTTCCATAGATTAGTTTATTCCCAATAAATTCACAAGTCAATATCAGGAAGCGTTTTATTTTTTGTCTACTTTTATCATAAATTCCTATAAAATGCGTCTATTTTCGCCAATCAGGACAATTCCTGCAGCTTTTTTATTTGAAAAAATATATATCTGAATTTTTTATGTTACAATAATAAAGAATATAGAATCATTACGGGGGTTTTTATGCTAAATGCAGGCGACGCTGCCTATCTGCGCCAAACGCTTTCTTTTTTTGAGATGCTTTCTTCCGGCGAACAGGACTATCTGCTTGCCCATGCTTCAGCTGTACGGTATCACGCGGGTCAAAGCCTTTATGGTCCGGCGTATCAATGTATGGGTATGTTCCTCATAAAAAACGGCGGACTGCGCACCTACCTGCTTTCTGACGATGGCCGGGATATTACGCTTTACCGCCTGTCGGCCGGAGACGTTTGTGTGCTCTCCGCGTCCTGCATATTAAAAAATATTACGTTTGACGTACATATCGACGCCGAGCAGGATACGGACCTTTATATGGTAGAAAGCGCTGCAGTCTCCGAGCTTATTGCCGGAAATATGGCGGTTGAAAATTACGTGCTGCGCACGGCCGCCGACCGTTTTTCAGACGTCATGTGGGCAATGGAGCAATTGTTGTTCATGAAAATAGACGGCAGGCTGGCAGCATTTCTGCTGGATGAAAGCAATAAAAGCGGTCTTGATACGCTGTTTTTCACACACGAGCAGATCGCAAAATATATTGGCAGCGCACGTGAAGTTGTTTCGCGGATGCTGAAGCAATTCGAGCGCGAAGGGCTCGTTTCTGTTTCCCGCGGCCGCATCACGCTTCTTGACAAAAAGCATCTGCGCGATCTTACAACATAAAAAGGCAATTCTTTCATATTTCGAGAACTGAACTGCCTTTTGCTATGAGCTATCAATAAAAGCTTTTGAGCATATCCAATATTGCTTCCTTGGGCCGGGCGCCGACTGTCTTCCTGACTGCTTTTCCATCTTTGATGACCAGCAAGGTCGGAATACTCATGACATCGAACTGTCCGGCAAGCTCCGGCTGCTCATCCACATTGATCTTTCCTACTTTTATCTGCGGATTCTCGTCTGCGATCTCATCGATCACCGGAGATACCATCTGGCACGGGCCGCACCATGCCGCCCAAAAATCGAGCAGTACGGGCCGGTCCGCTTCCAGCACTTCTTTGGCGAAATTTTCTTCTGTAATAGTAAATACGTTCATTTTATCATTCTCCTTTTTTATATCGTTCGTCTTTTTTGCCGTCCTCTTCCTTTTTAAGCCACACCGTATAAATTCCCTTATCGTTTTGCGCCTTGTCTACACGGCTCCCCGCAGACACACGATCGTTTTCCAGATTTTGTGCAAGAGTCCGGTCTGTCGTCCTGAACAGAACGGTCTCTCCGTTTTCCGCTTCGTTCAGGACTGAAACCAGTTTTTCCATGGGCTTGGGGCAGGCCATTCCGCAGGTGTCGAGCGTTATCGTCCTTCCGCCATTTTGTTCCGCTATTTCCGGCGCCTGTGTTTCTATAGCTTTCGTGAACGGCGGCGGTCCGTCCGTTCCGAAAATCGACTGATATAAGCGGTATCCTCCGCTTAAATTGTAGGTCTCAAATCCATTTTGCATCAGGATCCGCGCGGCGATATATCCCCGAAGCCCGATCTGGCAGGTCACATATACTTTTTTCCTCTTATCCAGCTCTCCAAGCCGTCCGCGCAGAGAATCAAGGGGAATATTGATAAAGCCTCCGATATGTCCTCCCGCATATTCCAATTCGTTTCTTACGTCCACAAGCTGTACGCTTCCGTCACGCGGCAGCTCCGGAATATCGTGCCAATGGATATTTTTGACTTTTCCGCGCAGGATATTTTCAGCTACAAATCCCGCCATATTTACCGGGTCTTTTGCGGAAGAATATGGAGGTGCATAACACAGCTCTAATCTGGTTAGGTCTTCGACGGTCATCCCTGCGCGGATCGCTGTTGCGAGCACATCACACCGCTTGTCCACCCCCTCATATCCTACGAGCTGTGCACCCAGCAATTTCCCGGTCTGCGGGTGGAACAGGACCTTGACCGACATATTTGCCGCGCCCGGATAGTATCCGGCATGACTTGCAGAATAGGTGAATGACTTTTCATAGGGTATTCCCATACGTTTAGCCGTCTTTTCATTCATTCCCGTTGCCGCGGCAGTCATATCGAACACCTTTAAGATCGCCGAGCCCTGCGTTCCTGTATAGCTGTTTTTCTCTCCGCAAATATGGTCTGCGGCAATCCGCCCCTGTTTGTTTGCCGGGCCTGCCAATGGAATCAGTGTCTTTTCCCCCGTCACAAAGTCCTCAGTCTCCGCACAGTCCCCTATCGCATAGATATCTTTATCGTTCGTTCTCATAAAGGCGTCTACGATGACCGCTCCCCTGCTGCTGAGAGCCAGACCTGCTTCTCCTGCGATCTTTGTCTCCGGCCTGACGCCGACCGCCAAAACCGCCATATCGCATAAAAGCTCCCCATTGTTTACGGTAACCGCCAATTTTCCTTTTTTTATTTGAATCGAACGGACTGTATGATTGAGCAGCAGCTTGACTCCGTTTTCTTCCATATGTCTGTGCACATCGCTTGCCATATCATAATCCAGCGGCGCGATCACCTGCTCCGTCATTTCGATCAGCGTAACGTCAAGGCCGGACTTTTTCAGGTTTTCCGCCATTTCTACGCCGATATAGCCGCCCCCAATAATTACCGCAGATTTAGGCGTACGTTCTTCTATATATGCCTTGATACGATAGGTGTCCGGAATCGTCCGCAGAGTAAATACGCGCTCCAGTTCAAAACCGTCGACCGGCGGGCGCATCGGTTCCGCTCCCATAGAAAGAATCAATTTATCATAGTTTTCCGTATAGATGCGGCCTGTTTTTTTATCTTTGACCGAAACAGTTTTATGCACGCGGTCTATTGCCACTGCTTCCGAAGAAGTCCGGACATCTATGTTAAAACGCGCATGGAAGCTCTGCGGTGTTTGCAGCGTCAGCGCTGACTTTTCTTTGATCTCGCCGCCAATATAATACGGCAGTCCACAATTCGCAAAAGAGATATATTCTCCTTTTTCAAGCATGACGATCTCTGTTGTCTCGTCCAGTCTCCTCAGCCGTGCGGCAGCCGAAGCTCCCCCAGCCACGCCTCCGACGATCAATATTTTCCTGCCCATAGCTTTTCCTTCCTCTGTCTTATCCCAAGCTGATCGCGCCCATAGGGCAATACCTTACGCACTTGCCACAGCCGATGCATTGCTCCATATCCGCTGCGGGAGCGTCAAATCCGTTTTGGTACAGTGCTCCGGTCGGACATATATTGACCGACGGACACGGATGGTTTTGCGGACAGCGGTTTAGATCTACTGTAATATTTGCTTTTTCCTGTTTCATTATTGATCGCGTTTCCTTTCTTTCATCTTTTGCATATCTCGTATGGGTACTGTTCCTTTTCCTGTTATTTATATTAGCTTATTTTTTTGATTATTTCTGTGATTCGGTCACACAAGCGGGTATCGATAAAGGCACTCTTCCTATTGTAAATAGTACATGGAAATAAAAAAACGGACAGATATGTATACAGAAAAAGGGAACGTTCTTTATTATGTTAAGATCACTCAAAAGCCGTTCTGAAATTTGCTCTCTCCTAATAGCGCACAAGCAAACGCGGAACCGCCGAGGCTCAATACAGTAAGACGGAATGGATTCAATGAAGAAAATCGAAGCAAGCGCGCATGCGTAATTTTTTTGCTTGAGTATATTTTCTCTCTTAAAAAAGCTGCTTGTCGCATATATACTCCGCAAAAAGTTAACAGCGAGCAAGTTACCGTGTAGCACCCGCGTTTGCAAAGGCTTGGACAGCATGAACACGACTTGTTGCGGAAGATGCGCAGCAACGGAGCGAACGTAAAAAACCCACTTTTAACGGGGCTTTCAAGCACAGCGCAGTTTGCTGCAGCGTTGTGGAGATGAGGGGAGTCCCGCGCTTTGCGCGGGCTAAAGACGAACCGAAATTGCTTCGCAATTTGGTTCTCCTCCCGTTTCCGTCAAAACGAATTGTTATTTCGTCAATCACGCGCGCCGGAGGCGCGCTACCGCGAAAAAGTGGTAGGCAGCGAAAGCGTTATTCGCGCGCTTGCAAGCGAATAGCCAGAGCGTCGCCGGGCTTTTTCGCGGCAAAGGAGCGGCGATGAAGCGATTTGAAAACCCGCTCGGAAACCCGAGCAGGTTATGAATCGCGGAATCCACCGCGACTTGGTGGAGATGAGGGGAGTCGAACCCCTGTCCGAAAGCCTGCCCGGGCAACTTTCTACAAGCTTATTGGCCTTTGTTTATTTCCCTCTTTAAAGCCCCCGGCCACAAAAACCAAAAAGAGGTAGCTTCATAAGCTCCGCGCTGCCGCAAAGCTTTGGCAGCGTAGTAGCCTGTTTTAAATTGACTCCCGATCCTCTCCCAAACAGGGAAAGAGAGGCCGGAAGGCTGCTAATTTAAATTAAGCAGCGAGCAGAGCGGGAGAACCCACTTCTGCCGTTTTGTTTGTTTTTGCGTTTATATTTAGATGAATCTTTTTAACGCAGAGTACTCAACTGCGGCTTGCTTATTACCCTCACAAATGCCCCCGTCGAAACCAGTACATCCCCATATTCAGTTTTTTCGGCATGCGGTGTGCGATGCCGTTTTCTATATGAAACGGAGCTATATCCTCCGTTCCATATCGCGCCTTACGGCTTTTTCCTTCAGGTCCTGCCGCTTATCATATAAATGCTTTCCCCGGCAAACGCCTACTTCGAGCTTGACCTTTCCGCATTTCAGATACATTCGCAGCGGAATGAGCGTATATCCCTTTTGCGCAGTGAGTCCGAGAAGCTTTGTGATCTCCTTTTTATGGAGAAGCAGCCTGCGCACACGCAGCGGATCGCGGTTGAAGATATTCCCTTTTTCATACGGGCTGATGTGCATATTGTTCACGAACGCTTCCGCATTCCTGATCTGCACATAGGAATCCTTCAGGTTGACCTTCGACATACGGCAGGACTTTACTTCCGTGCCTACAAGCTCGATCCCCGCTTCATAGGAATCTTCTATAAAGTATTCATGCCGCGCTTTTTTATTTTGTGCAAGAAGCTTTTCTCCCGCCATATCGTTTTCCTTACCATTCCTGTCAACACTATTATACTTCAAATATCCGCAAAGGTAAATTCAATTTTTGCTACCGCTACGTCTGCTGCCGCAACTTTTATCCGCACTTTGTCCCCAAGCGTTATCCTTCTCTTCGTATGCTCCCCTATCACGCAATACTCCTTTTCGTGATATACATAATAATCATCGTTCATACATGCAAGAGGTATCATTCCTTCGATCGTGTTGTCAAGCTCTGCAAACAAACCGAAATTCGTAACGCCCGATATGACCGCCGGAAACTCCTCTCCAATATACCGCGCCATATACTCCGTCATCTTCAGGTCCTGTACCGCCCTCTCGGCTTCTATCGCGTTCCGTTCCCGCGCACTCGTTTGCGTAGCAATCTCTGGAAGCACAGTTTCAAGATGCCGGATATACCCGTCGTCCATCTTTCCTCCGATCAGCCTTTTTACGATCCTGTGCACCTGCAGATCCGGATAGCGCCTGATTGGGGAGGTGAAATGGCAATATTGGTCCGCCGCAAGACCGAAATGCGAAATCGGCTGCACCGCATACCGCGCTTTTTTGAGCGCCCGCAGAGTCACCGTATTGACAATTATTTCTTCGGGTCTTCCCTCTGCCTGCGTCAATACATCTTGTATGGCATGAGGATGTACATTTTGAAATCCTTTCAAATGTATCCCGAAATTGCCGAGAAATACCGCAAGCTCTTTCATGCGCTGAGCATCCGGCTGCTCGTGGATCCGGTACAGAAAGGGAAGCTCCATATAATAATACTGCTGCGCGACTGTAATATTGGCGAGGAGCATGAATTCTTCGATCATCCTTTCCGCATCGCCGCGTTTTCTTACGGTAACCGCTTTCGGTATGCCTTTCCCATCCAACAATATCTGTGCCTCGTCTATGTTAAAGTCGATACTTCCTTTTTCAAACCGGCGTGCCCGCAGCGTTTTGGCAAGCTTGTTCATTTCTGCCAGCGTATCTTTGATTTCGGCGTATCTTCCGCACTCTTCCGTGTCTCCTGCGAGCAGGCGGTTCACGCCTTCGTATGTCAGCCGATAGGAAGACCGTATCATCGTATTTTCTAATTTCTGCGCGACTAATTCCCCGCGCCGGTCGATTTCCATTATGCAGGAAAGCGTAAGCTTATCCTCCCCCGCATTAAGAGAACAGAGGCCGTTTGAAAGCTCTTTCGGAAGCATCGGCACAACGCGGTCCACCAAATAAACGCTTGTTCCCCGGCGAAGCGCTTCCTTATCGAGCGGCGAACCCTCGCGAACATAGTGGCTCACGTCTGCTATATGCACGCCAAGCTCATAATTTCCATTTTCAAGGATACGCAGCGATACCGCGTCGTCAAGGTCTTTTGCGTCGGCGCCGTCTATGGTGAACACCATTCGGTCCCGCAGGTCCGTCCGCCCCTCCATGGCTGTCTGCTCCGCAGTCAGGGCTTCAGCCTGCCGCCTGCATGCGTCTGGAAACTCAGAGACAAGTCCGAACCGCCGTGCATAGGCAAGGATATCTACCCCTGCATCTCCCGCTTTTCCGAGTATTTCTATGATCTCGCCTTCCGCGCTTTTCCCCCGAAAGGCCCGCTGTGTCACTCGTGCTACAACCTTCTGTCCATTTTTTGCTCCCCGTCGCGACCTTTTGGGAATATATACATCGTCTGAGCCGGGCGCATCGTTCGCGACAAACACGGTTCCATTGCGCGCCTGAACTGTTCCGACCACCTCGACCGGCAAAGGAGACAAAACCTTGACTACCTTACCCTCCAAATGACCGCCGCCGCTCTGCCGCTTGAGCAGCCGTACCAGCACATCTTCTCCATCGAACGCGCCTCCCTTGTGAGAGGGTGAAAGGAAAATATCTTCCACATTTTCCGGCGTGCGCAGGAAAGCAAAACCGCCCCGCTTACAATCAATGGTTCCGCGGAAAAGCCCCATCGTGGACGCAAGCGCATATTTTCCGCTCTTTGTCCGCGCTACAAGATATTCCCGCTCCAGCTCGTCCACGATGCCCCTCAGCATATCTGACGGCAGCTCTACACGCTCTGCCAGCTCGTCTATCCCAATATAGATCCGTTCTCCGATTTCTTTTAAAATCTCTTCATTCCTATCCAAATAAATCTCCAATCTCAATTGATATCTTCTTGTTTTTTATAAGCACCCGGTATGCTTTTCATAAAAAAAACACCCTGCCGTTTGCGGGTGTTTTCTCTAAACCAGCTTACATCCAATACTTTTGCATAATGACGAGCAATACTGCGAGCACCATGAAGCCGATCGCGGCGATCCTTGTCAACCGTACCAAAGTGGCTTCCATGCCGCGGGCTTTCTTCTTGCCCCACATTGCTTCCGCGCCGCCGCCTATCGCACCGGGCACGCCTGTTTTCGCCCCTGACTGAAGCAGCACGACTACAATCAGGAACACAGAGAAAACAACCAATACTATTTTAATAACAAGAGATAATATCTCCATAACAACCTCCAGTTAAAATACGTAACAGAGATATGATAGCATGAACCGGCGCAAATTGCAACTATTTTTTCGCGAGCCAACCATTTAATATCTCTTCAAGCTGCGCATAGCTTTCGGCATGTACGACTTGAGCGCGCAGGCCGGCCGCGCCTTTCATTCCCTTCACGTAATGCGCCGCATGCCCGCGCATCTGTTTGATGGCAAGCGCTTCTCCTTTTTCTCGTACGGCGATGCGCGCCTGCCGCAGGCACATGGCAATTCGTTCGGCTTCCGTCGGATATGTCCTTACCTTGCCCTCTGAAAGAAGCTCGCGGATCTGGGTGAACAGGAAAGGGTTCCCCTGCGCACCGCGCGCCGCCATTACGGCATCACAGCCTGTCCTATGGAACATTTCCGCCGCGTCCTGCGCGGTAAAAATATCCCCGTTTCCAATCACTTTGATCTTCACGGCCTGTTTTATTTCAGCTATGACATTCCAGTCCGCTTTCCCGCTGTAATATTGCTCGCGTGTTCTGCCATGGACCGTAACGGCATCTGCGCCCGCATCTTCAGCCATTTTCGCAAAAGCTACCGCATTTTTTTCTTTTTGCGTAAATCCGGCCCGAAATTTAACGCTCACCGGAATATTCACCGCTTTTTTCAGGGCGGAAATGATCTGCCCCGCAAGCGCCGGTTCCCGCATAAGCGCGCTTCCCTCTCCGTTATTTACGATCTTTGGCGCCGGGCAACCCATATTTACATCTATAGTAAACAGACGCTCTCCGATCAAACCGCATATTTCTTTCGCCGTCTCCGCGAGAATATCCGGCTCTCTGCCGAAAAGCTGAACGCCGATTTTCTTTTCGAGCGGCGAGACTGCGAGCAGCTCCTGCGTACGTTTGTTCCGATAGGCGATACCTTTTGCGCTGACCATTTCCGTAAAGGTCATCTCGGCCCCGCATGAGACGCATACTTCCCGCATGGCCGTATCTGTCACGCCTGCCATAGGAGCAAGATAGATTTTAGGTTCGGTCATTTTCACAGTCCTTTTTCCGCAAAAAAGCGCGCAGCCGAGCGCGCTTTTCCATCTATTCCGATGCTGCCGGCGTTTCCTCCGGCATGCTTGTCTCTTCCGGCATGACGGCCTGAACGAGCTCCATCCCGTCTATCATCCAAACGCCGTCTACTTTCACCATAGAAAGCTCATACGTTCCGCTCTGCCATTCCGGCGGCTTCGTCGTATCTTCCCCGTCCTCTTCCGTCTGTGCGGCTAAGTGCCCCGATATTTCAGTAATAATATCGTCCGCGGGTACTTTTGCTTCTGTCTGCCACGGCCATATGACCGGCGGCCTGATGTCTGCACGCTGGTAATAATTCGTGATCTGAAATTCTGAATAGGTCGAGCTATTCAGCACAGGATCACCCGTCAGAAAGCGTTCCGTAAAATAATTCTGAAGCTGAGACGAATCCACTTTCTCTTCATCGTGCGTCAATACGACCTCTGCGCGCAGGGAAAGCGCGTCCTTAGCCACCATTCGGATATTCATCGTATTCATCGCAGCGTAAAAAGCAACGACGACGACCGCCGCTGCCACCACAACGATCGCTAACCGCGATAATATATATAGGATGCCTCTGGCCGGTTTATTGCCGCCTTCTTTTGCCACCATAATTACCTCGTTCCGGTTTCCATTCGATCAAACGGTATCTTTCGGTTTCATTGTCGTAAATATGTCGTAAATTTTGTTTATTCAGCGCTTAATCTCCCTTTGCCAAGGCATTTTTTACTCTCTCGGCTTCATTGTCGGGAACAGAAGCACGTCGCGAATCGAGAAGCAGTCCGTAAGGAGCATGACCATGCGGTCTACGCCGATTCCCATGCCGCCCGTCGGCGGCATTGCATATTCAAGCGCCGTAACGAAATCCTCATCCATCATGTTTGCTTCCTCATCGCCCGCAGCGCGCTTCCTTGCCTGTTCCATAAAGCGCTCCCGCTGATCATCCGGATCGTTGAGCTCCGAAAACGCATTCGCAAGCTCTCTGCCGGTAATAAACAATTCAAACCGCTCCACAAGCCAATCCGAACCGGGCTTTTTCTTGGCAAGCGGCGAAACTTCGATTGGATAATCGTAAATAAACGTCGGCTGGATCAGGTTTTCTTCCACCTTCTGTTCAAACGCTTCATTCAGCAGAGCGCCGCGCGAAGGCTGCCCCTCAAAATGGATCCCCGCCTGCTTCGCAAGCTCACGCGCCTGCTCGTCCGTTTCGCATGCGCCGAAATCAACGCCGGCATACTCCCGCACCGCTTCCACCATCGTCAACCGCTTCCACGGAGAGCCAAGGTCTATTTCCGTTCCCTGATAAGTGATCACATCCGAGCCGTTCACCTGCCGCGAGCAATAACGGAACAGATTTTCACACAGCTCCATCATTCCCTTGTAATCCGTATAAGCCTGATAAAGCTCCACAGTCGTGAATTCCGGATTATGCTTCGGGTCCATCCCCTCGTTCCGGAATATCCTGCCGATCTCATAGACACGTTCAAAGCCGCCTACAATGAGGCGCTTCAAATGCAGCTCCGTTGCGATACGCAGATACATATCGATATCGAGCGTATTGTGATGCGTGATAAACGGCCGTGCCGCCGCGCCGCCCGCATTCGTCTGCAAAACGGGCGTTTCCACTTCAATATAGCCCTGCCCATCCAGAAAATCACGGATGCCACGGATGATTTTTGAGCGGGCATAGAACGTATTTTTTACGTCCGGATTCACGATCAGGTCCACATACCGCTGACGGTACCGCAGGTCCGTATCCTTTAGGCCATGCCATTTTTCCGGCAGCGGCAGCAAGGATTTGGAAAGCAAGACGACCTCGTGGCTTTTGACGGAGATCTCGCCCGCATTCGTTTTGAACACTTCCCCCGTCACACCGACGATATCGCCGATATCGAATTTTTTATATTCCGCGTATGGCTCGTCGCCCATTACATCGCGCCGGGCATAGATCTGCAGCTTTCCCTTCCCGTCGAGAATATGAAAAAAGCTTGCTTTTCCCATCACGCGCTTTGAAATAATCCTTCCGGCGACCGATACGGTATCCCCCTCCATTTCAGCAAAGCGGCTGATGATCTCGTCGGAGGAATGCGTCTTGCCGAACGTCGTGATCTCATACGGATCGCGGCCCGCCTCTTTGAGCGCCGCGAGCTTCTCCCGCCGTACGCGCAATACCTCGCTCAATTCCTGCTGCTTTTCCTGTGTATCGCTCATGTCTTTTCTCCTTACCTGTGGATGTCTAAAATCTTAAGCCGTACGATGCCGCCGGGCGTTTCCACCTTGACAAGGTTGCCCACCTTTTTTCCGAGCAAAGCCTTGCCCACCGGAGATTCATTCGATATTTTATTCGTGCTGAGGTCCGCTTCCGCAGAGCCTACGATCTTATATTCTATCTCTTCGTCATATTCCTTATCCAACACCTTGACCGTTGTTCCTACATTGACGCGCTGTACGTCCACGTCCTCCTGATCTACGACCGTCGCGTTCCGCAGCATATTTTCGAGCATCACGATCTCGCCCTCTATTTTAGCCTGCTCATTTTTGGCTTCGTCATATTCCGCATTCTCGGAAAGGTCGCCAAACGCCCGTGCCGTTTTGATCTCTTCTGCGATCTCAAGACGTCTTACAGTCTTTAGGTATTCTAATTTTTCTTCCAGTTCTTTTACGCCCTGATGCGTTAATACTACACCCTCGTTTGCCATTTATTTACTCCTCGCCGTGCGTTTGCGCGCACTTATCCAATTTACATGTCATTTATTATATAGAGAAAATCCTTGTTTTGTCAAGGCGAGCCCTCTCCGTGCGCGCCTGTTTTTCCCTTTTATAACGCGCTATTTCCTGTTCTTTTCTTCAAGGAACTTATCGATCTTCCCCTTAGCCCGCTGCAGTGCATTATCCACCGATTTCTCGTGCCGTCCCAAGAGCCGCGCGATCTGTTGATAGGAAAGCCCGTGCAGATAATAGGTAAGCACCTGATTTTCGAGGCTGGAAAGCATTTTAGCGATCTCCTCCTCCATGCTGGCGTAATCCTCCTGATCGATCACGATCTCCTCCGGATTGGATACTTTAGACGCCGCGATGATATCCACCAGCATACGCTCGGACTCTTCTTCATAGACTGGCTTATTGAGAGATACATAGGAATTGAGCGGCTGATGCTTCTGCCGCGTCGCAGTCTTGATCGCTGTAATGATCTGCCGGGTGATACAAAGCTCCGCAAATGCACGAAACGACGCCTTTTTCTCCGCGTCATAATCGCGTACCGCCTTATAGAGCCCAATCATTCCTTCCTGCACAATGTCTTCCTTATCCGCGCCGATCAAAAAGTAGGACCTTGCCTTTGCACGGACAAAATTTTTATATTTATGCAGGATATACTCGAGCGCTGTTCCGCTTTCTTCTTCGTTTGCCATGATCACGACCTGTTCGTCCGTCATGAGAGCATACCTTTCAAAGCCTGCGTGTACGATGACATCCTGCTCTTCCGGCTCCAATGCCTTCACTGTCTCTTTTTCCGTCAATTGCTCTTCCTTTCCCGCTTGACCAGCTCCTGCCGGCGCTTTTCATAGATGAGTATGCTTGCCGCGCAGGAAGCGTTGAGCGATGTCGTCCGCCCTCCCATTTCGATCTTCACAGTCAGATCGCACAATTCTTTCGTGTGCTTCGCGACCCCCTCGCCCTCGCCGCCGATCACGATCGCAAAGGCTCCGGTAAGGTCTGAGACCGAAAGCGGCTGGCCATCCATATCCGCTGCGGCGACCCATACGCTGCGTTTTTTCAGGCTTTCTATCGTCTGGTTGATATTTGCTACTTTGACTACCGGAATATATTGCGCCGCTCCGCAGGATACCTTGAACGCCGCCGCAGTAAGCGACGCCGACCGCCGTTTCCCGATAATCACGCCGTGTGCCCCAAGCGCCTCCGCACTTCGTATCACCGCGCCAAGATTATGCGGATCCTGAACGTTTTCCAAAATGAGGATAAACGGCTGTTCTCCGCGCACCTGTGCAAGCTCAAAGATATCCTCGAGCTCGCTGTACCGGAATGCCGGTGCCTGTGCAACGATACCCTGATGATTTCCCGGCCGTTCTCCCGGGCCGAGCCCCGCGCACATACTGTCGAGCTTGCTGCGCGGAACCTCCGACACCACAAGACTGTTTTGGCGCGCCAGCATCAAAAGCTCCCGAATGCTTCCGTCCGCAAGTCCCTGCTGTACATAGATACGGTCGATCTGCTCTCCGCTTTTGATCGCTTCCCGCACGCTGTTGCGTCCAAATATGTATTCCTGCTCATTCATGTCCGCAGCCCTCCATGAGTTTCCGATGCCGTTCCCGAACCTCAGCCATACGCCCGCAGCTCATCTTCCCCTCGCTGCATACCCCGTTTACACATGCGGGACCCGCGCTTTTGAAAAGCGCAGGCGCTTTTTCCATGGCAAGGGCAAGCATCTGCCATGCAAGCTCGCGTATTTCCCATTGTGCCCGATTGCAGCAGCGAAGCGCAAAGAAATGCAGCAGCTCACGCGCATTCATCGTAACGATCATTTTTGTCTCACATGCGTTCGGCAAAACGAACCGTGCGTCTTCGTTGGACTTTTCTCCCGCGTTTCCGAGTGCATCCACCCACTCGTCATACCATTTCTGCATGGTATTCATCTGGCTCTCAAATTTCTGCACTGCCTCCGTTCCGAGCGCCTCGATGCTCGGCGGGATCACATAGGAGAATTCGCCCTTTTTCGCGCTTTGGTTCACATACCGCTGTGACTGCACGGAAAAACTCGCGATGCGGTGCCGCGTGATCTGCGCGAGAAGCGCACGCGATACGCCTTCTATTCCAAATGAAAAGACCGCATGCTCGATCGGCGAAAGATGCCCCATCTGCGTCAGCCTGTCGATAAATTCCGGGCTTTTTGCCGTCTGTTCAAGCGCGGCGATATCCGCCTTTGAATAGCACAGCTTCGCCCCCATGGAGACGATGAGCTCCGGATCCGGCGTTGCCGCCAGCAATACTGTTTTGAGCTTTGTTTTGGGCATCTTCTTTTCCTCCTGCGTTCATACTTCGAATGCGAGCGTTCCGAGTATCTCATCGATCCGCTCGTCCTGTCCTGTCAGATACAAGTAGCCGATGACCGCTTCCATAGCGGTCGCGTATTTATAGTCTGCGATACTCATATTTTTAGGCGGAGAGGGACTTTTGGCGTTCCGGCCTCTGCGGAAAACGTCTGCCTCCTCCGGCGTGAAGTGTTCCATCCAGCGATGCGCAAATTCCGCCTGTGCGCGCGCATTCACGAGACGAACGCTCATCGCATGCAGTGCTCCGGCGTTTTTGGAACAGCCGAGCACATATTTTGTCCGCACATAAAGGTCGAACACGCTGTCGCCGATATAGGCCAGCGTCAGCGGCGGCATCTGAGCCGCTTTGTCTTCTGTGAGTCTTAACGTTTTATCTATCCCGCCTATCATACAGTTCCATTTTCCATTTGATAATATTTGATCCCGTCCACGATAGCTGCAGCTACCTTATCCTGATAGCCATCCTGCTGCAGCCTTTGCTCTTCCTCCGGATTTGTAAAAAAGCCGCACTCCACCGTTACGCTTGGCTGGCTCCCCGGTGCGAGCAGACGGTAGCGCCCGAAATTCACCTTGCGCGGCTCCTGCACTTCCAGTTCTTCATTCATGACCGCTTGAATACACTCCGCCAGTTTTTTCCCTTGGCTGGAATCAGTATAATAGAAAATCTGCGGGCCGCATGCGTCTTCGTTCTCAAAGCTGTTTTGGTGGACTCCGATATACATATCCGCCTGCGCTTCCCGAATGATTTGCTCGCGCTTCTGCATGTCCGCTTCCTTACGCTTGGCGATATCCATCTCCGCCGCCGCGGCAATCGGCCCGTCTGATTCACGGGTCATGACTACTGTAACGCCCTCTTTTTCAAGCATTGCCTGCAGCTTCAGTCCGATCTCAAGATTGACTTCCTTTTCATACCGGCCTGTCGATACGCCGATCGTTCCGACATCCGTATCGCCATGGCCCGGATCTACGATGATCTTCATCCCCTCAAGGCTCACGGAAGAATATTTAGGGTCGGCTTCCGCTCCGCATGCGGACAGTATAAGCAGCATAACTCCTGCAAGCAGGATGAGCAGCGATCGTTTCAGCCTCATCATTTCTCTTTAAAGCTCCATGACCGGGCGCGCATTGAGTTCAAGCCCCCCGCGCGTTCCCTTTAAAAATTCATAATACGCGCAGGAAGCGATCATCACCGCATTGTCCGTACAATATTGGGGTTCGGGAAAATAGAGGGAAACGCCCTCTTCCCGCGCTCTCTTCCCGAATGCCCCGCGGATCTGTTCATTTGCGGAAACACCGCCCGCCACTGCAAGGGCATGCGCTCCTGTTCTGTGCGCCGCTTCAAAGGTGTTTTTTACAAGCGTATCCGCGACATTTTTCAAAAACGACGCGGCAACGTCTTCTTTTCGGTACGTCTGCCCCTGTTGGTCAAATTTATGCAGCAGATTGATGACCGCTGTTTTGAGGCCGCTGAAGGAAAAGTCCAAATGCGTTTCGCCGCGGAAGCTGTGCGGAAATTTATATTTTGTTTCATCTCCGTGCTTTGCAAGCTCCTGTAGGTTCGGGCCGCCCGGATAAGGAAGCCCCAGCACGCGCGCGACTTTATCGATCGCCTCGCCTGCCGCGTCATCCCGCGTGCGGCCAAGCGTTTCATATTCCGTATAATCCTTTGCCCACACGATCTGCGTATGGCCGCCCGACGCCACAAGGCATAAAAAAGGCGGCTCAAGTTCCGGATGAGAAATATAATTCGCACAAATATGCCCCGCTATGTGATGAACAGGAATAAGAGGCTTTTTCAGCGTATAGGCAAGCCCCTTTGCATAGGAAACGCCCGTCAGCAGCGCCCCTACAAGGCCCGGCCCGTTCGTGACCGCGATCGCATCGATCTGCTCAAATCCTCCCGCATCATGCGCAGCGGCTTCCACAACATGCGGAAGCTTTTTCACATGATTGCGCGAAGCGATCTCCGGAACGACTCCTCCGTATTCCTTATGGATCTCAATCTGTGTATAAAGCGCCTGCGAAACGACATCCCGGCCGTTTTTAACGACCGCCGCCGCCGTTTCGTCGCACGAGGTCTCAATTGCAAGTATGCTGATATCTTCCATGCTTTTTCATCCTTTGGTAAACGATCCCCGCAGCGGCCGCACTTCCTATTACAATGGCCAAAAACCATACCAGAATGCGCGCTACCATAGCGGCGAAAAATTCTTCCTGAAACATGCGTATCATACGGGAAGAGGCCGGGTCGAGCAACCACAGGTCGTTTGTAAAAAACACATGGTGAAAGCTGACCCAGAAGCTATTGAAATCTACTGCCGCCCAAATACCGATGCATGCAAAAAATGCAAGCACGCCGGCTGCCGCCCAAAACCAGCTTTGCAGAACAGGCTTAAGCGCATTTTTTCTTTTCCACAGAAAGCAGCCGGCAAGCAACACGCCTCCTGCGCAGAAGCCCGCTGTCATAAAGCGCACCGCTCCCTGATACAGGGCTTTTACATCTACCATGTGGTCTTTTTCGCGCTGGCTGTAGTATTCTTCTCCGTTTTCCATCGCAAGGTCCAGAGAAGCCGCATTGCCCTGTAAATAGTCAAGCAGCGTATCGGTCGCCTGTCCAAGAACAGAATCAGTAACGCCCACATACGCCGCCGTATCCATTTTTCGGTATTCTTCCCGGTAAAAAGCTTTTTCAAACGCTGTGCCGCTGATGCACGCCACAGCAGCCGAAAAGATGATCAGGACCGCTCCCGCTGCCGCCAGCAGTCTTACAGCCCATAAGCCGCTTCTCTTCGTTCCCGTACCGCTCATTCCTCATCCCATTCCCGGATGAGACAAGCACGTATCGGCGAACCATCCGTATCGATCTTCAGCGGAAGCGCGCACAAAATATATTGTCCCGGCTCCGCCTTGCTGAGATCGAGGGATTCCAGCACGACGATCCCCTCGGAAAGCAATATTTTATGCACAGAGTCGTTTCCGATAGACTGAGCATCCGTTCCGATCAGACACACGCCCGCATCCACAAGACTGCGCGCGCTTTTTTCGGACAGCCGCCCTTCCGTTTCCTCCGAGCCTTTCAAAATGACGCGTTTTGTACCGCGGGGAATGCGAAAATCCTTTTTATATACGAGCACCGCGTCGCCGATGAGGGTGGAAAGCGGTATCTCCCGCGCCGTTTTCCCTCCGGCCACAACATGGGCCGGCGCATCGATATGCGTTCCGCTGTGCGACCCCATCGTCAGCTTTGTCACGGCATAACCGTAATTATCCACGGTAAAAAACTTTTCGAGACGCACGTGCGGATCTCCCTCGTACACTCTCGTTTCGCTATTTAATTCACGGGTAATATCGATTATTTTAATTTTAAACACCTCATATTTTCAAAGTTTTGCCTTTTCATTCCGTAGTGTCTATTATAGTGATTTTCATCTGTTTTTTCAACCGCCGCTTTGATTATTCACAAAATCGTTCCAAATTCTACGCGGATGTTCTATAATAGAAATGGCCTCACACAGCAAATAAGCTCTCAGGAGGAGTTTCTGATGAAAAATTTACTTAAATTTTCTTTGGCTTATCTAATCGCCGGACTCGCTGCCGGCGTATTTTTCCGGGAATTTACCAAGCTTTACGGCTTTGCGGGGGAAACAGCGCTTGCTGCTGTGCATACACATCTTTTGATATTGGGAATGTTGATGTTCCTTTTGCTGCTCCTATTCGAAAAAGCGTTTTCCTTATCTTCCAGTAAAAAATGGAGACCCTTTTTATACTTTTACAATATTGGTATTGCACTAACAGCGGCCTTGATGCTGATGCGCGGTATTCTACAGGTGCAGGGGATCGTCGAAAGCGCGGCGGTCGCAGGGATCGCCGGGATCGGGCATATCCTTACGGCCATCGGTCTTATCTTTCTTTTTCTCTCCTTATTTGAACGCGTTTCTCGTTCCGAAAAATAATCGGCAATTAAAAGGCGGCGTAGGTTTGCGCCGCCTTTTAATTGCTCATTTTACTCCAAGCTCCTGCGCAAGGATATCTGCTGCGCATTCCACGAGTTCGCCGCACGGTCTTTTTCTATAATAGGCATCCGTACGCGCTTCGGGAACGTGTGGGCTCCTGCCCTCTATCCCTAAAAGCTCACGGCAGACGATGGACCCGTTTTTCTTCCTGAATTCATCCGCTAATTTTTGCACAAGCGCATAATGGGTTGTTTTTCCCTCTCTATCTTTGGGTGAAACATACCCTTTCAATAAGCCTGCAACCATCAGCATACCGCTTACAGCTCCGCACACCTCGCGCAGCCGTCCCATTCCGCCTCCAAAGGAGGAACCGAGAAGCGCCGCTTCTTTTGCAGTCAGTCCGGCTTCCTCGGCAAATGCGAGAACCACTGCCTGACAGCAGTTATAGCCTTGACGAAAGTAACCGCCGGCCTCTTCCGCTTTCCCGCTCATAGGCCCTCGACCTGCTCCGCCGCCGCGTCGAGCCATTCGCCGCGCAGCTCTTCTATTTTGCCCTCATCCGCCGCACGGGCGATCTGCGGGTCGACCGGTACTCTTCCGAGGACCGGAAGTCCGAATTTCTGCGCCGTTTCGTTAAGATGGCTTTCGCCGAAAACAGCGATCTTTTTTCCACAATCCGGGCATTCCAGATAACTCATATTTTCCACAAGCCCTAAAACCGGTATATTCATCATGTTCGCCATTTTAACGGCTTTTCCCACGATCATGGACACCAATTCCTGCGGAGAGGTGACTACGATAATCCCATCCACCGGGATCGACTGGAATACAGTGAGCGGTACATCGCCCGTGCCCGGCGGCATATCCACAAGCATCACGTCCACATCAGACCAAATCACATCTTTCCAAAACTGCGTCACAGTTCCCGCGATCACCGGGCCGCGCCATACGACCGGGTCGGTCTCATCCGGCAGCAACAGATTGACAGACATGACCTGCGTGCCCTCTTTCGTATAGACTGGGAATATCGCGTTCTCCGTTCCTCTCGCCTTTTCCGTCAGGCCGAACATCTTGGGAATGGACGGGCCTGTGATATCTGCGTCGAGTATGGCCGTATTCAGACCTTTCCGGCGCAGCAGGACCGCCAGCATCGATGTGACGAGCGACTTGCCGACTCCTCCTTTTCCGCTGACGATACCAATCACCTTTTTGATCGTACTTGCCTCGTTTGGCTGCTCTAAAAAGTCCTCCGGCTTCTGCTTCCTCGACTCACAGCTTTCCGAACAGCTTCCGCAGTCGTGCGTACAATTTTCACTCATGTCGTTCACTCCGTTTCTTTTCGTTTACTTTTCCCCATTGTTCCGAATCTCTGATCTCCTTATTCAGGAAATAAGAGATCACGGTACGGATCGCCACGATCGCAGCGAGCCGCAAAATATCTTCAAAGGTAGGCTTTACGATAGAATCGATGATATCTGCTACGATCAGAACCTCAAGCGCGAGCAGGACATATCGTCCCAGATTATTTTTGATCTCTGTGAGTTCCCGCATCCTGCCGCTTCTTATTTCCCTCCTGAGATGGGAAGCAAGAAAATCCCTGAGGCACAGAACCATGCCCCAAAGCAGGACTGTGATCGAACAAAGATATAGAACGGTCGTAACGATATCAAGATATGGAGCCAAAAATTCCATACGCTTCTCCTTTCGATCCTATATACCTGTTCCCCTGCCAATGCAAACAGCCCGGCGGCAAACGCCGCCGGACCTTTCACAGCTTTTTCCTCCGCAGCAGCTGCCGCGGGACCGTCCCTTACTTTTTCGGCAGATTTTTACGCGGATCGCGCAGATATTCCTTGAATTTTACCCGGAAGATGATGAAATATGCTACGACGCACGCCAGAATATAAATAATGCTGACGATGCTCCACGGCGACTGGATCCCCTCTGCGCTCGTATATTCCAAAATAGAGAGCACGAGCAGCGGCACACCTGTGATCCAGCAGAACGTACGCAGAAGCTTTCTGTGTGCTTCCTGCATCTCTTCAGGATAATCGTTCTCGTATGCTTTCCCCGACCCTTTGATCGCATAATATAATAAGTATATCGCGATAAAGATGTCGAATATCATCATAAAATTAAAAGCGCTTTCCATATTTACCTGTTTTCCCCCTAAATTTTATTGATTTTAACGCCGTCCGGCGTATCTTTCAGTTCATAGCCCCGCGCTCTGATCTCATCCCGCAGACGGTCTGCCTCGGCCCAGTCTTTGCTGGCGCGCGCGGCCTGCCGCTCGTCCGCCATCCTCCGGATATCTTCCGGGATCGCTTCATCCGCTTCCTCCGGCAGGAGCCCAAGCACATCCAGCAATGTGTCGAGCGCCGCAAGCGCTGCCTTTGCAGCTTCAGTCTGTCCGCCGTTTTCAAAGAGCGTATTGACTTCCTTGATATATTCAAAAATGCCGCCGATCGCATCCGCTGTGTTCAGATCGTCGTCCATAGCCGCGTTGAATTTTTCATTTGCGGCGGTAGCCGCAGGCGCTACATCCACTGCGATATCTTTGGGATGCTCCATGATAAATTTGAGGTTTTCCCGGCAGTTGAGGATGCGGTCGTAGGCCGTCTCCGACTGTGTGAGCAGCTCGCGCGAAAAATTGATCGGGTTTCTGTAATGTGCGCTCAGCATGAAAAGACGTACCGCCGGTCCGCGGAATTCTTTCAGGATATCGCGCACGGTAAAAAAGTTGCCCGCAGACTTTGACATTTTTTTATTGTCGATATTGATGTAGCCGTTGTGCATCCAATAATTTGCAAAAGGCTTCCCCGTCGCAGCTTCACTCTGGGCGATTTCATTTTCATGGTGCGGAAATTTCAAATCCTGCCCGCCGCCGTGGATATCAAGCGTATCGCCGAGATATTTCATGCTCATGGCCGAGCATTCGATATGCCAACCCGGTCTTCCCTCTCCCCACGGACTCTGCCATGCGATCTCTCCCTCTTTTTTGGCTTTCCAAAGAGCGAAATCCATAGGATTCTTTTTTTCTTCGTTGATATCGATGCGCGCACCAAGCTCTAACTCCGAAAGGTCCTGCCCGGAAAGCTTTCCATACCCCGGAAAGCTCTGCGTATCGAAATATACGTCGCCGTTCAGCTCATAGGCATGTCCGGTATCGACCAGCTTCTGCACCAACGCAATAATATCGCCGATATGCTCCGTCGCCTTAGGATGCACAGTAGCCGGACGGATGTTCAGTGCTTTTGCATCCTCGAAATATTCACCGATATACCGCTCGCCCAGTTCCTTTACGGTGATTCCCTCTTCCGCTGCCACGCGGATCATTTTATCGTCCACATCAGTAAAATTCTGCACAAAGGACACCTGATAGCCCCGATATTCCAAATATCTGCGGAGTGTATCGAACACGATAAACGGCCGTGCATTCCCGATATGAAAATAATTGTATACCGTCGGCCCACAGGCATAAATATTGATTTGTCCGGGATGGAGAGGCACCAATTCCTCTTTTTTGCCCGTCATCGAATTGAAAATCTTCAAAGTCAAACCCTCTTGTCTGTTAAATTACCATACTTTGTTATTATAATATATGGCGCACAAATCCACAAGGGGCTTCCTGTCTTTTTCACAGGATGACAAAAGCGTTTTCTCTAATGGGAAAACGCTTTTGCGCACTGTGCTTCCTATTATATGCTGTAGCCCGCAACCGGGTAATAGGCCATATCTTTCCTCCGGTCCAATCTGCCGAATGCAGCCACGACCGGAACGTTCGATGTCAGTATTACCGCATATTGCCCTTTGGGTATCTGATATCCCTCTTCGCCGATTATAAAATCCATGCGGAAGCAGTTTACCCGTTTTGCGGGAACTGCGATCTTGATCCCCTCCTTCGGCGCCTTATCCTCGAACAGCAGATCGAGCGTGATTTCGGCCGTTTCTCCGCAATTGTTTACGATCATCAATGCCTCATGTCCCAGCGGCTCGCTTTCTCCCTGCGGCGGCAAATCGCCGTCCGCAAACACCCACGTTTTTTTCCCAAGCTCCATTCTGTTTTCCTCCGGTTTTTACAGGTCTTCCATGAAAACCGCATCCATTTCAGGGCTAAGCGGCTCGCAGCCGTCCTTGGTGATCAAATACCCCGTTTCGATCCGTGCGCCATGGAGCGTCGGATGGCCGAAAAAGCTGACGTCTATGCACACCGTCATGCCTTCCTCCAGCTTATCGTCGCTGTTCGGACCATAGAACGGCCCTTCTGCTTCCATCAAGCCGATCGTATGCACAAACGGACATACCAGATATTCGATCAGCCCCTTTTCTTCAAAAAGTCTGCGTGCCGGAATATCGAGCTCTCTGCCGCTCATACCCGGTTTCAATATCTCCTTTGTAACACGCAGCGCCTTTCTTAGGGTATTGACTGCGTCGCGCTGTTCGGGCGTATATTCTCCCGATACCGGAAGCGTCTCGCCCACTGTTCCCGCATATCCATTCATACGCGGCGCAATGCCGATCATGACCCATTCCCCGGCTTTCATTTCTTTGTTGATCGCCGTTGGGACGACCGCATCTGAACGCTCTCCGCTGCCGACGATCGTCGTATAGGCAAAGCTGCTGGCTCCCTGCTTCCGACAGATATATTCACCCTCTGCTGCGACCTCGTGCTCGAATACACCGGGTTTTACAGCAGCTTTCATGGCCTTGAAAGCCTCATAGCATATTCCAAAGGACTGTTTTACATTTTCCGTCTCCCACGCGGATTTATAAGCCCGCAGCGCTTCATATTCGCCCGTGATATCAATGAGCTCTACGCCTTGGAAGCCCTCTTTGAACTGCGTGTATACCTGATAGGGAATTGCATTCGTTCCAACGACGCCGACCTTTTTCAGGATGCAGTTTTTGGCCTTTAGTTCTTCTGCAAGTCCGGTAAAGTCCATGATCGTTGCATTTGGGTATTCCTCGTCCGGCACCATGAACGCCGAAAAATTGCGTGTTTCCTTGACCGCGCTGCTCATTTTTGCAAAGGGTTCGCTTTCCGGTCCGCCTAACAGAAGCGCTTCTCCCTCCACCGGCAGAAGCACGGCTCCTTTTTCAAACTGGGGGCACCAGCCCGTAAGATACCAACCGTTCGCAATGTTCAGCTCGTCATAATAGATCAGCGCTGCATCAAGACCTTTGCTTTTCAGGATCCCCTTTACCTTTTCGATCCTGTTTTTCGTTTCCTGTTCGTTATAGTAAGACATACCATTTCTCCTTTTTGTTTAGATTTTTCGTTATTTATGCCCATAACCATCCGAGCGCTTCCACGCCCGCATAGATCGGTTCGTTATCTTCCCGTTCAGGATAGAGCGCGTTCGTCAGGATCCGCTTCATCTCATGATACGGGAAGCAGCAGGATTTCACGCCCGCCTCAGTCATTGGGTTCACATCAAAATAGCTGCTGCGGATGATCTCGAATTCCTTTTCGTTCAGCCTGTACATTTCTTTCAGATGCTTCCGTTTTTCCTTCGGCGCCTGTGCGTTATCGTATGCAACAGACGCAAGCGCCATATCATAAATGATTCTCAATCTACGCATCGCAATCTCCCATTTTTTGAAATGCAGGTCAAAATGCACCGTCTCCTCATGCGCGCGTACATATTCACGTATCCTGCCGAGCCGCTCCATCATATCCGGATACTCTTCGATCGCCCGTTTGATGCGTGGAATATCCTGCTGCTCCACCTTGTTGCGTGCCATAGGGAATTCCGCACGGTATATTTTCATTTGACTCTCATGGATCGTCAGCATATTTTTCATGACATACCATACATCGTTTGCCGCTTGATCAAAAGCTGCTTCAAGAGAATAACGATAGAACGCTTCCGCTTCCATTGTTCCGCCCCAGCCGTAATAGGAGTGGGCAAAAAGCGCCATAAAGAATCCGTACCATTCAAATTGATATCCGTTGATCCCCTTGACTTTCATCTCGACAGAACCCCTATGCTGGCGAATGTCCTCTTCTACAAATTGTGTGATCGTTTCTTCTTCTGCCCGCAGTCCGTTCCACCGAAACGGCCGCAGGAGTCTGCCAAAGCAGGCCGCAAAGCCAATGGCTTCCGTATCGCGCCCCCATATCCGTTCCTTTCCAAAGGCTTTGGCCCATTTTTCGAATTCTTCATCCGGTACATATTGGCCGGGAGCCCAAAACAGCACGATATCGTCCGGCACGCTTTTTACCATACTTTCGATCAGTTCTTCGCTGCGGACCAACGGCGGCTGCCGCCATGCCCGCAATCCAATCACACAATCCTTGGAAATCTTTCTGATCTCCTCATAAAGTATCTTCAGCAGCGTCGTATTTGCCGCATGGAGCGCTTCCTCCGGTGTGTTTGCATTCTTCCAGAAGGTCTGTTTGCACTGCTCGCAGCTGCAATACCAGAAAGCTTCTTCGCTTTCCTCAAAATCGATCCCATCAAAGCCCTGTTCCACGATTTTTCGGATGCTTGCCTTCAAATACTCGATCGTCTCCGGGTCGCTCAGGCACAGGCTGTCGAAATCGTTGATAAATTTACTGCCTGCCTCCTTTTTCATCCGCTTTTCCGGGTGGCGGCAGGCATAGCCTCCACTATAGCTGTTGAGCCCCGTATAAGCGAAAAACCGGATCCCAAGCCCGTGCCCATACTCGATGAGTTTCTTGAGGAAAGGGCTTTCTACATTCGGATGCGTATATTTGACGGTGAGCCAGCCGTCGTTTTCCGGATCGTACACCTGCATTTCAAGATCTCTGAGCACAGTCTCCGGATATTCGGGAAACTCAAACGGCCAGAAGCCGTATAATACCATGTTGAGTTGATTGATCCGGTAATCGGAGCAGACGTCCAAAAACTGTTTCCACTGCTCAAAATTCCAAAGCTGGGAATCAAAACCGATCCTCCCATAACCGGCATACCATGTAAATGGAATGGATATGCCCCGCACCTCAACAGAGGGGTAGTCCTCAACGTGCGCACAATCGACCGCATATCCGCTCTCTGCGTGTGAAATCAGCTGTTTCAACGCAGCCGCAGCATAGGCAAACCCCTGCTTTGCCGCAGCATAGACCTCCGCTCTATCCGCCTGCGCATGCAGCACATAGCCCTGCTCGCGAAACAGCCGTTCGTCGTTCACGCTGCTGGGCGTATCGTTCAGATAGACGGGATAACCGTCCGTCTCGTCCTGCAGAACGCTTTTCATGTTCCAGAACCGTGACCGGAACAACTGCTCCGCTCCTTCCGTATTTTTGCAATTTGAGCGAATGGAAAGCCCGGTGAAAGGCTCTGCCCGCGGCGGGAGCTCGTACATGATCTTCGGCTGCGGCATGATCTTTTTCATAAACGCATTCGCCTCGCTTTCGTTTCTATCTCTTCCCAGCGGATATCCTTACAGGCCGGATAAAGCCGCTTCGGCGCCCGCTTGAAATCAATTTGTGAAAAATCATTTGTGCTCTGTCCCGGCGTCAATGCAACAACAGCCAAGTCCGATATTTCCCTCAGTTTTGGGAACAAATATCCCATTTTTAATACAATGATCCGGTAATCGTAAGGATCGATACCCATTTTTTCAAAATGCCTTGAAGTCGTAAATGCTGCCCGGGCATCCGTTATCAAAATATCGATCCCTCCGCATTTGACCACGACGCCCTTTCCCACTTCATCACCTGCCCAGCCGCATACCGTTCCGGCGCTTTTCACAGTGACATCAAGCTCAGTCTCGATCTCCTGTGCGGTGTGTTTGCCTTTGCACAGCACGATGCGTCTTTTTTCACCCGGTTTGTCTTCCAGAAGCGCAGTCGTGACCTCCGGATCGAAGATCCCGCATATCAGTACATTCTTCGCATTCTTTTTCATATATTTGCGGAGCATAAGCGTTCCTGCGCCCCAAGCGCCAGCGGTCGTATTATCTCCTGAATCATCCACGAAAATAAGTCCCTCTTTTTGCGCAAGGGAACGGTCGACTGCCTCGTCCGTAGGCATTGCGCCTTCAAACACCGCGCCTTCCTTATGCTCCCAAAATATTTTTGCGAGCCTCATTGCTTCCGCGAATGCCGTTTCGCCGTCTGTATCCGCCACTACGGCGCAGGCTCCCGTGTGCGGCGCATCATACCATGCATGTCCGTTAAAAAATGCACATGAGATAACATGTTCTTCTGCGTCGAGCCTTTGAAGCTCCTTGGTAACGGAAAGGTAGGGCTCGTTTGCCGTGACGGATGCATCCGCTCCTAAGAACGGAACACGGACACGCTGCAATCTCGGCGCGATACTCCGCTTCATACATTCAATCAATGACCGCGCGGCGCGCCGTTCCGTATCGTCATGGTCTGTATGCGGCGCCGTACGGAAGCCGTTTACGGCATTTACGTTCTTATAAAACTGGTCTGATAGCGTCGCATGAAAATCGCACGCTGCCGAAATCGGTATTTTGTCTCCGATTTCCTTGCGGATCGCCGTTGTGAGAAGCTCTTCCCCGCAGCCATGCCCTTCCACATACATGGAACCGTGGAAATAGATATAGAGCCCATCAAAATCTTTCTGTTCTCTGATTTTCTCAAGAAATATCCGCTCAAAATATTGGTAAGCCGAATAAGCGACTTCGCCGCTTGGCAATGCGCTGGCAAATACCATGGGAACAGCTTCTATACCGTTTTCTTCAAAATATCGTGTCGCAGCTAATTTTTGCGCCGCGTCTTTTCCATAATAAACTTCAAAATCGCTTTCCTTTGCTACGTCATCGCAAAACGAATTTGATTCACATTGAAAGGAACCTGTCAAAACTTTCATCAGAGCATTCCTCTTTCCGCCGCAGGCTGTGGGGAAAGGTATCCTTTCCCCGTCCTGCATCATTCTGCCTTTATACTTTTTCTTATAATCATTGTCTCTTTTCGAGCCATACTTCTGCATCTTCAGCCGTTGTGATGGGAATATATTCCGCTAATATCTGTCCTTCCGGAGCGCTCCCCTCGAGAATGCTGACCATTTCATCTACTGCAAGCTGTGATTCCGTTTCAACGTCGTCAACAACAGTTGCCGCTAAAGTTCCGTCAATAACTGCTTGTAAGGCTTCAGCATCTCCATCGATACCGATGATCTTGATTTCCGGACGGTTGGCCGAAATACATGCATTCATTGCTCCGAGAGCCATTCCGTCATTATGGGCAATAATAACGTCTATTTCGCCGGCAGGATATTTTGCAAGCCATGCCTCGGTGACCGACATCGCTTTGTCTTTTGTGAATTCGCCGCTCTGCGACTCAACAAGCTCGATATCCGGATACTCCGCTAACACTTCAGCGATCCCTGCGCCTCTGTTGATCTGCGCAGAATGCCCCATTTGTCCTTGTATCTCGAATAATTTCCCTTTTTCTCCCATCATTTCCGCAGCTATTTCTCCTGCGAGAATACCAGATGCTTTTACGTCGGTTCCTACGAAGGTGTCATAATCTTCATTTTCCGTCAAAGCCACCAATTCGACGACCGGTAGGCCCGCTTCTTTCGCTGCTACCACAGCCTGACTGCTGCCCTCCATATTGACGGCATTCAGAATGATACCGTCTACTCCCTGCGCAATGAGCGTATCGACGTCGTTCAATTGTTTTTCAACCGAATCCTCACTATCAACGATCACAAGCTCCACATTCGGCATCGATTCATCGATTGCTTGCAAGGCGTTGACCATATTCTTCAGAAACTCATGTTCCCATGACTGGGTCGATACCCCGATTTTCCATACTTTTTCCGCATCTTCCGCAGGCTGTTCAGCTCCGCTGCTTTCCGCAGGCTGAGACGTATCTGCAGATGTGGACGGTTCCACTGTTCCCGAGCATCCCGCCACCATCGCCACCAAAAGGATGGCCAGTATTACAGCTACCAGTTTCTTCATTCCATTTTCCTCCTTGATTATCTTTTTTTGGTTTTCATATCAAGCAGCACTGCGACTGCAATAATGATACCTTTAATGATCTGCTGATAGTATGAAGACACGCCCAGCAAAACCAAACCGTTATCCAAAACGCCTATGATCAACGCCCCTATAATCGTTCCGCTGATTTTTCCGCTGCCGCCCGCCATACTCGTTCCGCCGATAATGACCGCAGTGATCGCATCGAGCTCATAACCATCTCCTGCATTCGGCTGTCCGGAAGTGATACGGGCTGCGAGCATCATTCCTGCTACACCGCAAAGCACGCCGTTCAACACATAGGTCCAAAATTTTATCTTTACAACGTTAACTCCGGAGGCCTCTGCCGCATGTTCATTTCCTCCCACCGCATAAATATAGCGTCCAAATTTCGTGTTATATAAGATAATGGTCGTTATAACGGCAATCACGATCAATATAAGCACTAATATGGGAAATCCTACTCCGCCTGTTAAAGAGGCGTCCCACAAATATCCATTTCCGATTTGGCTGTATTCTGCGTTTTTGATCGTATGCGGTATCCCGTCTGCCAATACGAGCGCGATACCGCGTGCAATGGTCATAGTAGAAAGCGAGGCGATAAATGGCGCGATCTTCATCTTTGCCACCAGAACGGCTGTCCACATACTCACGACTGCAGCTGCGCCGATCCCTACGATCAGTGCAACCGCCAGCATGTTCGGATCGTTTTCCAAAATCATGGCTGACACGACGCCGGTTATCGCCATGAGGGAACCTACTGAAAGGTCAATGCCTCCCGTGATAATAACCAATGTCATTCCGAGAGCCAGAACGCCATTGATCGCTATCTGCCGAAAGACACCGACAATATTCGTAGGCGATAAGAAAGTAGGCGATGCGATCGCAAAAATGGCGCACACGCCTAAAAATATGATCACAAGCGCATAGCTTCTAATATATTGTCTGAAATTTCCTCTCTGAAGTACCCCTTCTTTATTGCCTCCAAATGCCATCATTATTTTTTACCTCCCAGTGCACATTTCAAAATATCGTCCTGCGAATATTCTCCGAGCTTAAATTCTCCTTTGATCTTCCCCTCGCCCATCACGATGATCCGGTCGCTCATTCCGATGATCTCCGGCAGCTCAGAGGAAATCATTATGATCGCCATTCCAGCCTTTGCAAAATCCCCCATCAGGGAATGTATCTCTACTTTTGCTCCCACATCGATCCCACGCGTAGGTTCGTCGAGGATCAAAAGCTTTGGACTTTTCATCATCCATTTGCATAAAACTACTTTCTGCTGGTTCCCGCCGGATAAATTGCCCGCTTCCTGAGAAAGTCCGCTCATTTTCACCGTCAGCTTTCCTGCTATTTCGCGGCACATTCTGCTTTCCTTTTCTTTATCGAGAAATACGCCTTTACAAAATTCTCCCAAACTGGGGAGCGCAATATTTTCGCGGATCGACCGACATAGGACGAGCCCCGTATCTTTCCGGTCTTCCGTAACAAGAGCGATCCCATTCGAAATCGCATCCTGCGGTCTTTTCACTCTTATCCTGCGGCCGTCCATCCATATTTCTCCTTGGTCGGCCCGGTCCAGTCCAAATACTGCCCGCATGACTTCACTGCGCCCCGCGCCCACCAGTCCATAGAATCCTACGATTTCCCCGGCGCGCACATCGAAACTGATATCTTCAAACGCACCCTTCCTTGTAAGTTTTTTTACTTCCAATACAATGCTTCCGATATCAACGATTTTTTTGGGAAAAATATTATCTAATTTACGTCCTACCATCATATTGATCAGAGAATCTCTATCAAGTTCTTCTGTTTTCCGGCTGTCTATATATTTTCCGTCTCGCAGCACTGTCACTCTGTCCGCGATTTGAAAAATCTCCTCCAGACGATGTGAGATGTAAATGACCGCGACATTATTTTGCTTTAAATCCTGTATCGTCTGAAACAATATCGCGATCTCTTCATCCGTAAGGGAAGAGGTCGGTTCGTCCATCACGATAAGCTTGGCTCCGGATGATACTGCTTTGATGATTTCGATCATCTGCATTTGAGCAATAGAAAGCTCACGCATGTGCGTCTTTGCTCCGACCGGCAGCCCAAATTCTTTCAGCAGTTTATCGGCCTCTTCTTCTGCTTTTTTCTTATCGACAAACGCACTGTTTCCCCGGGTGTATTCACGTCCTAAAAAAATATTGTCTGCGATCGTCATATCTTTGATGGGATTGAGCTCCTGATAAATCATGGCGATCCCTAGTTTCAGCGCTTCTGCCGGGCTATGTATCTGAACCCTTTGTCCGGCAAATTCTATACTGCCTTCATCTGGCTCCAGCAGACCGTTGAGGATTTTCATAAATGTAGATTTTCCCGCTCCGTTTTCTCCCATCAGGGCATGGACTTCACCTTCTTTTACCGCGATCGCGGCGCCGTCAAGGGCTTTTACACCGGGAAAGCTCTTCGATATGCCCTCCATCTTCAAAATCATTTTTCTCAAATTTTTCACCTGCTTTTATTATTTTTTTGTCTAAAAAAACCATTTCATTTTTCTGTAAACGTTTGCAGAAATGGGTACAAAATATTTTCTAAATGGTCTTAAACCTTTAGATTTTTGACCATAAAAAAAACGCGCCTTTTGAACGCGTAACGGCAATGTATTGCGGTGGTTATCAAGGTAAACTTATTTAGCTGTACGAGAAAATAATAAATAGTGATTATCCTATTTTTCAGAAACAGAGAGCTTTTTGCAGCTTTGCCCGATCTCAAGATAAGGCTCCAGCAGCACCTTTTGTTGTTCCCGGAGTTTTTGGGCTTCCCGGCTGTTCTTTTGTTTTATATGCTTCAGAAGTATTTTGCCTACCGTCGTGCCGATTTGGTTTTCCGGCTGACGTACCGTTGTGATCCCCGGAACCACAAGCCCCGTTTTGTCGTGTACGTCAAAGCCAATGAGAGAGATGTCCTCCGGTATGCGCAGTCCGCAGTCATTGATCGCCTTTATGGCGCCAAACGTCATCATTTCAGATGTGACGTAAACCGCCGTAAACGGCGCCTCGTCTCTTTGCGCAAGCAGCGCTTTCATGCATTCATAGCCGGTTTTTTCTTTATAATCCCCATATGCGATCAATCTTTCATCAATGGATAGCCCCGTTTCCTGAAGAGCCTCCTTATATCCCAGCATGCGGTCGTAACCCGTTGTTTCTTCGATCGAGCCGATGATGACTGCAATATTTTTATGCCCGAGCGCGAGCAAATGATGCATCGCAATTTTGCTTGCTTTCACGTTGTCGATCATGACCGAATCGATCTCGCGGTCTATCTCCGGAAGATTATCAATGAATACTACAGGGATCTCATTTTCAAGGAACCGGAAAACTTTTTTGCCTTTCAGCTCGACCGTAGCCAGAACCAAGGCGTCCACCCGCTTTTGAAACAGCATTTCAAGGTCGCGCGCTTCATTTATTTTATTTTCGCTGGAATCCGCTACGATGATCGTATAGCCCTCTCGGGATACGACCTCATCGATCCCTTTGATGATCTGTCCGAAAAACACTTCGCAAATATCCGGAATGACTACGCCGATCGTTTTGGTGGACTGGGATTTGAGCGATCTTGCGATCTCGTTTGGAACGTAATGATATTCCTTGAGAGCTTGCAGGACCTTACGGCGTGTTTCTTCTTTCACATAAGCCTTATTGTTGACCGCACGCGATACTGTCGAAACAGATACATTCAGTTTTTCAGCAATATCTTTCAGCGTGTTCGAACTGGCCATACGATCAGGCTCCTTATGCGATATCTATTTCTGCAAACGTTTTCTGATATCGTTTGCAATAAGCATATCACCTACACTGGCCTTTGTCAACTATCTTTTTAAAATATTTATGATTCAAGGGCAAGCCATTCTTCCAGCAATGCATCGTGCTCCCGCTTCAGTTCTTCCAATTCCGCACAGCATTTCCCGACCAATTCGAAATCCGCCGGATTTTCGGAAATCAGCCTCCCGAGCTCCTCTTCGCGCGCCTCCGCCTCTGCGATTTGCTTTTCTACCCGTGAAACGCGCTCCCGCCGCCGCGCCTCTTCCGCGCGGCGCTGCTTTGGATTTTTCATTTCCGCTGCCGGGCGTTCCGCAGAAGTATTCCTGTGCACAGGCTTCCTTTCTTCCTCGAGTTCTTTTTTTTGCCGGTATTCGTCAAACGTGCCGGTAAATTCTTCCACCCTGCCGTCTGCGATCTCGTATATCTTCTCCGCGAGCGCATTGATAAAGTAGCGGTCATGCGATACAAAAAGCAATGTCCCCTCATATTCCTTCAGGGCCGCTTCAAGACTTTCCCGCGCGGGCAGATCGAGGTGGTTGGTCGGCTCGTCGAGCAGCAGAACATTATATCCCCCGCACATGAGCAGCGCAAGACCTACTTTGGCCCGTTCTCCGCCGGACAGGTCTCCGATATGCTTATAGACCTCTTCTCCGGTGATCAGGACCCGTCCAAGCATAGACCGGGCGCCATATTCCATAAGAGACGGAAAAGCATCCCAGACCTCCTGTACCACTGTTTTTTCCGGCGTCATATTTTTGTTTTCCTGATCATAATAGCCGACAAGCGTATTTTTCCCGAACACGATATGCTCCTCCGGCTGCCGCGCCGCGGCAACAAGCCGTTTGATGAGCGTAGATTTTCCCGTTCCGTTATCTCCGATGACCGCCGCCTTTTCACCACGCTTCATCTCGAGCCCCACATGGCGCGCCAATATCTTCCGCTCGCGTCCGACCGCAAGCTCAAGGTCCTGCACCTCCAGCACGTCGCTGGCCGAACGCTGTGAAAAATCAAATTGAAAAGATGGCACCGGCACCTTGGTTTTCGGCTTTTTGATACGCTCGATGCGGCTGAGCTGCTTTACCCGGCTCTGTGCGCTTTTTGCCGTGGACGCGCGCGTCAGATTGCGTGCAACATAGTCCTCCATGTGTGCAATCTGCCGTGACTGTTTTTCATATTCTTTAAGCTGCCACGAAACATATTCCGCCTTGAGCTGTTTGTACTGCGTATAGTTTCCGGTATATTCGGTAAGCTCTCCTTCATCGAGCTCCCATATTTTTTTTGCCAGCTTATCGAGAAAATACCGGTCATGAGACACGATAAGCACCGCTCCCTTATAGCCGTTTAAATATTCCTCCAGCCACATCAGCGTCTTGAAGTCCAGATGGTTCGTCGGCTCGTCGAGGATCAGAAGCTCCGGATCGAGCAAAAGCAGCCGCGCGATCGCAAGGCGCGTCTTTTCCCCGCCCGAAAGCGTCGCAATATTCGTTTCATAGTGCTTATCCGAAAAGCCCATACCGTTTAGTATTTTTTTGATCTCCACCTCGAACGAATAGCCGCCGCCTGCTTCGAACCGGTTCTGTGCACGTGTATATTCGGCCTGCAGCATTTTATCTTCCGGACGCTCGCCCATCTCCTGCTCGATGGCGCGCATACGCTCCCCTGCGGCGATCACCTCCCGGAATATGCTGCGCATTTCCCCTATGATCGTACTATCTGTATCGAGACCGCTGTTTTGCTCCAGATAACCGGTTATGAGTCCGGTCTTATGCGTCACAGTTCCTTTTTCCGGCAGGAGCCGGCGCACGAGCGTATTGAGAAGCGTCGTTTTTCCTGCCCCATTTGAACCAATAAGCCCGATCCGGTCCCCCGTGTTGATATTTGCCGTAATATTCTTTAGAATTTCCGTATCCCCATAGGCTACGGTCACGTCTGTAAGCGATGCAAGCATTGCGTTTTTCTCCTGTATATCGATTCCAGTATTATATCATACCACAAAAAGAAACAGGAGGATACTCTCCGCCTGTTTCTTACCTTGCTTATCTTTATGCTCTTACCGGAGCTCCCGTTCCCCGGCACTGCGCCGCTGGGCAAGCCGCGCTTCCCGGCGCTGCGCTGCGCGTTCATATTCTTGTTTTTCACTTTCTGTCTGTGGAACGAACGGCTGTACGGCCTGCGGCTTCCCGTCATAGCCGAGTGCTACAAAAACGAGATAGGCTGTATTGGTATGCTTTTTGGCTGTTTCTCCCATTTTCTCGCTGTATACGTCTACCCGCACTTCGAGTGAAGTACGTCCCGTCCATGTTACGGCGGCCCGAAGCGTTACGATTGCCCCCAACGGCACCGGATGCTTAAAATCCATGCTGTCGAGCGCCGCAGTCGTCACCATGCAGCGCGCATGCCGCATCGCCGCGACTGCCCCTACGATATCTACCCACTGCATCAGCGTTCCGCCATGCAGATTTCCTAACTGATTGATGTCTTCCGACATAACGATATGCGTCGTTTCCGCGCATGATCCCATAGTTTGATTCAGCATTTTCCCGCCTTTCGTCATAAACCAGCCGACAGTCACTTCATACTCAAAATGTGCGGGCCGGCTCCGGATTCCGCTCGTGTATCGCTTTAAAACGGTCCGCAACGAGATGGAACGTCTCTGTCAGGACCGGTGAAAAGGAACGGAACAGCCTGCTCTGGATGCGTTCTTTTGCTTGCTCGTGAGAATACCCTTTCGTGACAACGAGCCTGTCGTAATAATGCGCCAGCCCAACTGCCTGCGCACAAATCGGTATATCGTCTCCAACCAGCTTATCCGGAAACCCGGAGCCGTCCCATTTTTCATGATGATGGCGGCAGATATTATAGCAATACCGGATATAGTCCTTATTTTCCATATTCTTAAGCGGTTCGATGATCTGACAGCCTTTTACCGTATGCTGCTGCCAAATCAGACGTTCCTCGTCTGTAAGTTCTCCCGGTTCTTTATGCAGGATCGCCTCTGGTATCAGCAGCTCTCCGATGTCATGCAGTACCGATGCAATACAGATCGTTTCGATCGTCTGCGGAGTCAGGCCGTTTCCGTCGTCGCTGTGTTCATAAATAAATTTCAGGAGCTCGCGGGTATAAAGCCGCACCCGCTGGATATGTTCTTTCGATTCCTCGGTTTTTGTTTCGAGTACAGAGGTAAGAACCGCTACGATGATCTCATTCACATTGGAAAGCGTCTCCGCTTTTTGCTCCAACACATCTTCAAGCCCGTTTTGATAACGATAAAGCTCCACGGCATTTTTCACACGGCGCTTTACGATATCCGTCACATAGGGCTTGCGGACAAAATCCATCGCTCCCAGCCGCAGGCATTTTTCTTCGTCCTCTGCCGAATCAGCTGCCGTTACCATGATAACAGGCGTCCGCTTCAGCATCCCGTTGAAATTCATATATTCCAGAACCTCGTATCCGTTCATGCCGGGCATCATAACGTCCAAAAGCACAAGGGAAAATCCATCCCGTTCCTGTTCTAATATCTGCAGCGCTTCCCTTCCGCTTTCTGCGCACACGATCTCATATTCCGGTGAAAGCAGCTCCTCCAAAACGGCACGATTCAACTCCGCATCATCGACGATCAGCAATTTTTCTTTCATAGCACGCCTCTTTATTCAATTCTTTCGATCGCCTGTATTGCAATATCATAGCGGTCATACACAGCGTCTATATCAAAATCTGCTTCTCCGTTTCTGATTTTTTTGCATACCGCGTCACAGCATTCCGCCAGTTCATACATCCCGAGTGTTCCACTCGTTCCTTTCAGTGTATGCGCAGCCTCGTAAGTTCCCTGCATGTCGCCTTCCCGCAGGCAGTCTTTCAGCCGGATCATACTTGTGTCCTGCAGAAATTTTTTCAGGAATTTATGATACAGGGCCTCATTTCCGCTCATGCGCCTCAGCCCATCCGCATAATCGATCCCGGCACGGTTCAACTCTCCGATCTCCATTCTCTTTTCCTCCACTTATCATTCTTCTCTATTATCATACAGGAATTTTTTCAACGCCGCAAATATCGCTTCCGGTTCGATCGGCTTTGCCATGTGTGCGTTCATCCCACTTTTGAGCGCCTCCACCTCGTCCTCATAAAATGCATTGGCCGTCATTGCGATGATTACGACCGAACCGGCATCCTTCCGCTTCAGATTTCTGATAGTCTGTGCCGCCTCGTTCCCGTTCATGACCGGCATATGCACATCCATCAGTATCGCGTCATAATAACCTACAGGCGACCGTTCAAACATTTCTACAGCGATTTTTCCATTATATGCACATTCCACCTCAAAGCCCACATGCTCGCATAGCTCTTGCGCCACTTCCATATTCAGTTCGTTGTCTTCCGCGATCAAGAGCCGTTTCCCGGCAAAATCATAGTCCTCCATGCCGTCCTCTTCACTGACCATCACTTCCTCTCCGCTCATATCCTGCAGCACCCGATAGATATCTGCCCGCATGACCGGCTTCGTTAGGAATGCATCTACTCCGGCCGCAACCGCCTCTTTCTCTATCTTTTTATGGTCATACGCGGACATCAGCACAATGAACGTATCTTTTCCCGCGCTTTTGCGTATCCATTCCGCAGTATGGATGCCGTCTACATCCGGCATATACAGGTCTATGAGGCACAAATCGAATTTTCTCTTTGTCTTGCGAAGCGTTCTGACCGCCTCTAATCCGGACGCGACCGCTTCTGCCTCGACACCGAGCTGCCTGCACTGCAGCTTCAGATGTTCCCGCATCTCTTCATCATCTTCTATCACCAATACGCGCAGATTTTTTACTTTATCTGATATCTGCACAGAACTTCCTCCCGCGCCGGCAGCTTCGAGCCATAGGCAGAAAGAAAACACGCTCCCCATATCCGGTACACTCTCTACCATGATCTCTCCGCCCATCGACTCGACAAGCGCCTTGGAGAGCGCCATCCCGAGACCCGTTCCTCCATATTTACGGTAGGTGGAATTTTGCTCCTGCTCGAATGGCTCAAACAGGCGCTTTAAAAATTCTTCATGCATTCCGATCCCGGTATCCCGCACTTCAAATTTCAGCAGAACCTGATTCCCACGCCTCTCGATCTCCTCCACGGACATCCTTATCTTACCGTGCGGCGGCGTAAATTTGATCGCGTTGGACAGAAAATTGAGAAGCACCTGCTTGATGCGGGTGTCGTCGCCTTTCACCATATCGCAGCTCGTACTTTTCAGCAAAACATTGAAAGCCTGCCTGTTTTCTTCCGCTTTTGTCTGCATGATGTCCGTAAGCTCACTGAGCATGGCATTCAGGCTGAACGGCCGTGATTCTATCTGTATTTTCCCGCTCTCGATCCTCGACATGTCGAGAATGTCATTGATCAGGTCAAGCAGATGCATGGCAGACATATTGAGCTTGCGTAAATGCTCTTTCATTTTTCCGGAGTTATCTATATCATATTCCATTGCGCGAAGCGTTCCCGTCATTGCGTTCATGGGCGTTCTGATCTCATGGCTCATACGTGACAGAAATTCCCGTTTGGCAACATTGGCGTTTTCCGCTCTTTCCAGTGCTGTACGCAGCATATTTTGGGTGCGTTTCTGTTCGGTGAGATCGCTGGTCACAAAAACTGCTTTTGTGATCTTCCCATTTTCCACGATCGGATATCTGCGGCTGATGCATTCCCGTCTGCTCCCCGTCTTAGGATCGGTCATCAAAAACAACTCTTCCTGTATCTCCCCGCCTTCTGCATCCCAGAAATGGTCACGCAGGCGGCGGAACGTTTTTTCATCGAGATATTCCCTTGCGAGCGGGGGATCCCCCCTGTATTCCGACGGAGAAAAACCCAGAATACGCTCTGCATTGTCGCTGACATATTCCACGCTTTTCCGTGCTATATCATAAACGATAAATACGTCGTCTACATTTTCAGAAATAATGCGGAAAAGCGTATTGCTGCGGAAAATGTCCCCGTTGCGTTTCGTGATCGTGCGGACACTGACTACAGACAACAATACTGCGAGCGCAACAAGAGCAAGGCCCCAGATCAATGCCAGCTGATTGGTCTGCTCATTCAGGGCATACGACTGTGCGACATAGGCGTCTATCTTCTCCTGTGAATGGCCGATCAGCTCCTGTGCATGCATCTCCGCAGCCGAATAGAGCGGATAGGCGCTTCCATACAATATTTCACCCGCTTCCCGTATGTTTCCGGCCTTTATAAGTTCAATACATTCGTCATGAAGCCGTCTTAACCTTTCCACCTCGCTGATAAGCCGGGCGACCGTCTCCTCATCTCCCTCATACTGCGTCTGCAGAGTCTGCTCCAATCCGGGTATTTCTTCGCGCATTTTGTATAAAGCCTGCAGCTTTTCTTCCGCGTCTACTCCATACTCATCGTCAAGCAGTAAATTGAGCATCGTATTCCGTGCAAACAATATCTGCGCACGCATCTGCCATGCAGCATTATTGACCGCATAAGGCCTGCTGTAGATTTCGGCGGTATAAGTTGCAAGATTATCTGTATTGATAATGGTCATCCCTGCAAATGCAAACACACCGAGCGAAATAATAACGACAACCACGATAAGCAGGGCGTTGATATTTTTTAATCTCCAATTCTTTTTGTGGTCCATAAGCTACCCCGTTGCGTATATTCCATCAGAACCCTAAATAAAGCAGATATAGGCCAAGAATCAAAATTGCCGCGCCAAGCGCGAGCCGTACCCACTTTCCTGCTGCCGCGAACCGTCCCGAGCTTCCAAGCTGATTGGCTGCGCCGATTCCCGTTCCGACTGCAATAATGAGCAGGCTGTTGCCTATCGAATAGGTAATAAGCATCCATGCTCCGAACCCAAGACTGATCCCGCTTGAAACGACTGCCAAAATCGCTGCAAGCGCCGGAGTCGCGCACGGCGACGCGAACGCACCTCCGAGAAGCCCAAGCAAAAACGCACCAAGCCCGCCCTTTTTCGTAGTGGTCTGCCGCACGCCGCATGCAGGAAACAGCTTTATCACATCCCACATCACAAGCGCCATAAAGACCATCAAAGCTCCTAATATGAGATACCACCAGCTTCCCATAGCGGTGAGCTGCTGCCCTAATATTCCAAGCACGATGCCAATGCCTGTAAATGTTGCAGTCATCCCGAGGCAAAACAAAAGTGAATACAGGAACGCAGACCGCTTTCCGCTCTTCCCGGCACTCACATAACCGATCACGAGCGGAAATGTGGAAAGCGAACATGGTGTGAGCGACGTCAGCACGCCTGCGGCAAACGCTGCAAGCGGACCGATCCACAAATTCTGAGAAATCAATTCTCCTAACTGAGCAAGCAAGTCTGTCATTCATCATCCCCCCGAAAGCAATCCTGCCGTTCCAGCGTCGATCATAGATGCAAGCGTTTCCTTTTCCGCGGCTCCCGGATAGTAGGCGATAGGCTCTCCATCTGCGCTAAGCAGTAAATAAAACGGAACGCTGGCAACACCAAATTCTTTTGCCAGCTTCTTCTGCCGGTCTATATCGACTGTTTCAAACGATACTTTTCCCCGATATTCTTCCCGCAGCTCCTCGATCACCGATTCCATTTCCCGGCAATAAGAGCACCAGTCGGCCGTAAAATCGACGAAAACGGGCAAACCGTCCTGCGTCCATTCCTGCATAGCCTGAGCAGGCTCTATATCTGCCTTTTTCTCCTCCTGCATCGTTTTCGCCAGAAAAACGCATAAAACAAGCAGGAGAACTGCTGTTACGATCGTTACTTTTCCTGCTGTTCCCGAAAAAAAGTGTTTCATTTTTCTCCCCTTGCATATTGAAAAAATAATTTTTCAGATATATAGATACCCACAGCGCATGGGTATTAACCAATTTTTCACCGCAAGCAAAAAGGCGGAGTGCAGCCACTCCGCCTTTTCCGGACAGATAGCTGCACTTTTCGCGCGTAGCGCGTTCCGCTCGGCGGAAGTTCCCTCCGGACCCCGTCTTTCGGCAAGGATCCAGTAGGCCGGCGCGGCAGCAAAATGCGCCTATGACAATTATACTATAAATATCCTACCTTGACTATTCTTCATCAACGATCGATATCTCGTCACGCGCGCTTTGAATATTCATAAACCGTTTCCGATAGCTGACCTCGCGTGCAGTTCCACCGCATAGTCTGTCTTGCTGCCGCTTCATCTCCCGTACCTTTTCTTCCACAAATTTGAAAAAGCCTTTTATGCCCTCCTGCGTGGGTTCCGCAAGATAAGCAAGCCGCAGGACGTCATTATGGATCAGCAGCCCCGCTTCCGTTTTTTTTGCATAAAACAGCAAAGCGGTTCCCCTGTATTTCAACAGCCTGCGCGCCGCATTCAGCGGGCCGTTTTTTTCGATGTCTCCCGCGCAGCCGCATTTTACACATATCATACGGCCGCCCGGGAACCTGTTCCGCTGTGTATTGGTTCCGCAGCGCGGACAAGTAGTAAAGATACCCCGCGGACTTACGAATACCGGTTTTTTTAATCCTTTAAGCTCCGCCTTATAATTCACCATCGCCATCAGCTGATTGAAAGTTCCCGCTGTAAGCCTTGCCCTCTCCGCGCCGTATGTAAGCTTATCGCCGATATTTCCCATGCGGTAAGAGACGATATGGCTTTTATATTCCTGCGCGACGCGTACCAGCTCGTTTGCCGCGGCATGCATCCCATTTTTAGTCGTTATTTTCTCCCCGTATGGAAGCCCGCCTTCTGCGACAGGTATTCCTTTCCGGTCCACGACCGCATACCGCACCGCCTCTTTCAGGCTGCGCACAATGCCCATATAGGTTTCGCTTCTTTCCTTTTGCCTGCATTCACATGCTATATTGACGGAAAGATAGTATGCGCCGTTTTTCCGAAGCAACCGTGCAGTCTTAAAGATACCGGGATTTTGAAGCCCCTCCTTAAGAACGGCCTCCTGCTCTTTTCCAAACGAAAGCGGCGCCACGATATACCGTTCCCGGCGGTTATCTTCTTCAAGAAGAGCTCTATCCGCCGTCACATACCTCAGCCGGCAGCTTCCCCGCGCAATGCCTCCGCGGCGTTCCGGCGCTTTTACATTGAGAAGGTATAGCTTAGCGTAAAACCGGTCGTGCTCTTCATCATAAAGCAGGCAATAATCCCTGTTTTTTGCATACCGGCCAAAAAATAACGGTTTACTGATGCCATAGCCGTTATACAGCCTGTTGACCCGGGCCTTAAGTCCATCCCGCCCAATCATTCCATCGTCAAATTCCCGAATTGTCTCCCAAAAGCGGCGTTCAAACAGTTCCTCATCCAGTACCTGCGGATAACGCGCCTTTCTCTGTGTCCGCCGCAGAGAAAGCCATGCGACCATCATCATGGCATAATCCATTTTCAGCGCATCCTTAAACGGCTGTACGCCGAATACATTCAGCTTATCCATCAGTTCCTTTTTCAAAAGGCCCATGATACGCCGCGTGAGATGCGCCCTGCCGCCCTGCATTTCTTTCAGGACCGTCTCCATATTATCCTGCGTATGCTCAAACAGGTAGGAAAGCGCCCGGTTATACCGCATGATTGCCTGATCGAGCAGTAAACGCTTGGCCGCCGTTGGCCTATGCAGTTTTAAAACAAGCGTCCTGATGACCATTCAGCAGTATTCTACCTCTACCTCTTTTCCCATTTGCCGGAGGATCTTCGCAATATCTTTCACCATACGCAGCTTGAGGCTGAGGTCAATGGGAAGATCGGGGTTTTGGTGCGCCGGGTTCGCCGCACGCCCAACCGTAAAATGCGCGCTCGTACAATCCTCCAGTAAGAGCCGTGCGAGCCGCGAGGCCCCGTCCTGCTTGAAGATGTCGAACAGTTCCTCCATCTCGCTTTCCTCCGACATATAGATCTTCATGATCTCGTACGCCTTCGCAAGCGTCACGACACCTTCCGTAACAAGATCTATCCCCTCTATTATTCCGGTCGGCGGCACGCCTGTATCCTTATAGTCGATCTTGACCCTAAGATCTCTGCCCGATACGCGGCTGACGATTTGTGAGGTCGTTCCTCCGCATACTACCTTAATGCCGTCCGCTTTCAGAAACCGTTCGACTAACTCTTTGTCGCGCGAAGGATCTACCGGCGGGCCGACCATGATGAAAGCGGGCTGCGCATGCCGTATCCTCGTTGTAACGAAGGTCGTATCATCCCCCGGGCGGCCGTCGTAAAGCGAATTACAGGCCGAGAGCATCAGCTTTGTCATCGCACGGGCAGGCATATCCTTTCGATAGGCGCGGCACGCATACTCCACAATATTATCGCGCTGCCATCCGAAATTAAGGGTCTGCCCCACCCCCGCATGGATCGCCCCATCGGAAAAAGCAAGGCACATATCACCCTCCTGCATTGTGAAACGGCTTTCGAGGACCTGCTTATCTCCGATCGTGATCTCCTTTTTCTCCACGGGCACTTCTTTTCCCGCGCGCAGAATGATAGCCTGCGGATTATCAAATTCCACCATGTGCGCTTTCCCGTCCGTATTGACGCGCAAAATCGTAAACGTACAGTAAGCCAAACCGCGCTCCGCACATACGGGGAGCGTAGACGCTACCGTCTCTACCGTTTCATAGATGTCCGCGCCTTCGGAAAGCATCGTCGCAGCGATCTTGCTGGTGAGCGTAGAAAGGATATTCGCTTTCACGCCGCTTCCAAGCCCGTCGGCCAGAACGATCGTCGTAACATCGCCCTTGCGGACGATCTCCACCTTATCTCCGCACAGCTCTTCTCCGTGTTTAAACAGGCTTTCGCTGTTCGTCTCAATAAATACGCTCATCTTCACTCTCCTGAATGTATTTCTTGAGGCTGGTGAGAGCCAGCTTCGTTTCTGCCGTCGTCTCGCCGAGGAGGCTTGCTATCTCCTGCGCTACGCGCATTTGCTTATTGATTACCTCCTGCGTTACTTCCATTGTTTCCGCGCGCATCTCTCCGATCTTTTTCTGCTGCCGTTCGTCTTCTGTAATATCCTTTATGAGCAGCAGGTACATAGAATTTTCTCTGATAAAGATCGTCGATTGCTTGACCGTGATACCGAGGTCTTTATAGAACACCTTACGGTCGAAAATATTTTCCCCCGTCTTTTTCACTTCGTCGACATCATCGCAGTCGATGATCATGGAAACGGGCCTGCCCACATAGTTCCTTTCATTCAAGCGGAACAGCTCCGCCGCAGCCTTGTTGTATTCCATCAGGTTGAAATCGCTGTCGAGTATCACGATCGCATTCGGCGTGTTGTCAAGCACTACGTTTGAAATACTCTCCGCTTTTTCGCGCATGAACGGCAGGCACATTTTGATGTCCGCCTTTCCCTGCAGGACGGCGATCGCTTTATCGCGGCAGGTCGGATAACCGCAGCCGCCGCAATTGAGTATTTTATCCTCGCTCGTTTTTCCCATACGCACGAATATCTGCCTGATCTCTTCGTCACTCGGAACACGGCGGTGAAGCGAACGGTCCGTATATTCCCGGCTGATGTCCAAACTGATATCCTCCGTTACCGGCACGCTGCATGCGGTACGGTTCTTTGCATATTGCAGCGTACGGTCTTTTACATGCAGGAATGGGATCGCGATCTCTTTAGAGCCCGGCCCTCCAAGACAGCTTCCCGGACATGCGTTCATCTCCAAAAAGAAATTTTCAAGCTCTCCCGACCGCAGGGAATCCAAAACCTCCGCACAACGGTCGATCCCATCGACCGCCACACATTTGTAGTTCTGACGTATCGGCTTATCGATCGTTTGGATGATGCCTCCGGGAACCGGATATAAGCGGTTCACCGTCGCTTTCATTTCCCGCACATCCGGGTCTTCCGCCTCGAGGTCGATCCCCTCGCTTTCCAGCCACTGCATCAGCTCGTCAAACAAAAGCACCGCATCGATCGCACCGTCCGATTCCCGCGCTTCGTGTATTTTCGAAATGCACGGCCCAACGAACACCGTTTTGATACGCGGCCCGTAAACCTCTTTCATCATTTTTCCATGCGCCGTCATAGGAGCGTCCACCGGCGCAAGATAGGGGATCAGCTCCGGATAGTATTTTTCCACCAGCAGAACGAGCGTCGGACAGCAGGTCGTGATGATGTTCTTCATTTCATGCTTTTCCATCAGCTCCATAAAGCTTTTCGAAACCTTTGCCGCGCCGATCGAGGTCTCTTCCACCCCCGTAAATCCAAGCTTTTTGAGTGCAGAAGAAATTTTCGGAAACGTCACATTTTTATAACAAGCCGAAAAAGACGGCGCCACCGAAACATATACTTTATCTCCGTTACTGATGAATCCTTTTACTTTATCGATACTGCTCTCTACATATTTCGCGTTCTGCGGGCAGACCAAAAAGCAATGCCCGCATAAAATGCATTCCTTTTCCGTGATCTCCGCCTGCTCATTTTTAAAAGCGATCGATTTGACCTGACAGCTTCTGATACATTTGTAGCAGTTCTTGCAGTTGGCTTCCTTAAACTGAATGATCGACATAACATCCGCTCCTTACGCCGTTAAAATTGACAGCAATACAAGATGTGCGCCTCCGGCGCACATCTTTCCCCCATTTTTCGTTTCATTCATATCCGTTCCAATACTTGCTTCTGGAAAAAATCTCCTACGTTATCCGTATTTACGGAAAAAATCTCGTCTCCGATCTGTACGGAGACCGCATCGGTGCAATGCCCGAGACAAAACACGCCCGTAAGCTCTACTTTGTCTCCGAGCTTATGCTCCTCGATCATCTCCTGCAGCTCGCTCACCACATTATACGAGCCTTTTAAATGGCACGCGCTCCCGATACAAATGTTGATCGTCATCATTTTGCAACTTCCTCCCTTTTATTGTAATCCACATGCAGCAGCTCGTGTGTCTTATTCTTTAAGATACCTCCGTACAGCGCCATCATGACCGGATTCTCTTCCGAACGCTTGACCTGCGACAGCTTGTCCGCATCGTAAAGGCCTTTCGCACGTTCTTTTTTCCCTTCCATGCGGGTAAACGGCTGCCCCGCACCTGCAATGCACCCGCCCGGGCAGGCCATGACTTCTACAAAATCGTATTCTGCCTCCCCGATCTCGATCTGTTCGATCAGCTTCTCTGCATTGGCAAGACCGTTTACTACAGCGATCTTCACACGGCCCTCGCCGTATGGAATGCTGGCCTCCTTGATGCCCTCCATACCGCGCACGCCGGTATATGCTATATTATGCAACATATTATTGCTTTTGTCATCTACTACTCTGCGAATGACTGCTTCCGCAACGCCGCCCGTCACGCCAAAGATCACGCCCGCGCCCGACGTGATGCCGAACGGCATATCCGCCGCTTCCGGCTCGACGTCTTCGAATACGATGCCTGCCTGTTTTAGAATGCTCGCAAATTCCTGCGTAGTGATAACGCCGTCCGTATCACGCGAGCCATCCTCATAAATAAATTCCGGCCGTACCTGTTCATCTTTTTTCGCCGTACACGGCATGATCGCGAACACGACCGTCTCCTTCCCGTCCACCTCCTGCACCTGCTTGAAGTGCTCCTTGATGACCGCCGAGAAGATCTGCATCGGCGATTTGCAGGTGGAGATCTGCTCTACAAGCTCCGGATGCTCGTGTTCCGCATATTTTACCCATGCCGGACAGCAGGATGTAAAGAGCGGCAGCTTTTTCCCCGCCTTATACTTTTTCACAAACTCTTTGGATTCCTCCATGACCGTAAGGTCTGCGCCCATCGTCGTATCGTATACCTCGTCCACTCCCATTTTCCGGAGCGCGCCCACGATCTTGCCTGCAACGTTCGTGCCCGGCTCGAGGCCGAATTCGTCTCCGAGCGCCACGCGGACGGCGGGCGCGAATTGTACTACAACACGCTTCGAGTCGTCATAGATCGCATCCCAGAATTTCTGCGTGCAGTTGCGGATCACGATCGCGCCTGTCGGGCAGACCGACGCGCACTGGCCGCAGTTGACGCAGTTCGTTTCGGCAAGCGGCTTTCCCCACGCGGTGGAGACCGTCATGTCCGAGCCGCGGTATGCAAAATCGATCGCGCCTACATTCTGGATCTCTGAGCACATACGTACACAGTCACCGCACAGAATGCATTTGGAGGAATCTCGGATAATGGAAAGCGCGGAATCGTCTACCACCGCTTCTTTTTTTGTATTTTCAAAACGCACACTGTCGATGCCGAACCGGAGCGCCAGCTCCTGCAGGCGGCATTTCCCGTTTTTGGGGCATGTCGTACAGTCACGGCAATGGCTTGCCAGAAGCAGTTCCAAAATCATTTTCCGGTAACGGAACAGCTGCGGCGTATTGGTCTTGATCTTCATTTTATCGCGCGGCGGCGTAGAGCATGAGGCGATGATCCCGCCCCATTCGTCTTCCACTACGCACATGCGGCACGCGCCGTAAATAGAGAGCTCTGAATAGTAGCAGAAAGTCGGCAGATCGATCCCCGCCTTGCGGATCACCGCGAGTATATTCTGCTCCTTATCAAAATTAACGATCTGTCCATCTATGATCATGTGTTTTTTGTCAGTCATACCACTTATTTCCTTTCTGTATGCAGCGCTTCGTCCATCTCGTCAAAACTGCTCGGTGACCGCGCCGAAGCTGCACGCGGTCTCGCATGCGCCGCACTTGATGCACTTATCCGCGTCGATCACAAACGGCTTCTTGATTTCTCCGCTGATCGCGTTTACCGGGCACTGGCGCGCGCATTTGCTGCAGCCCTTGCATTTTTCTTCTATGATCACATAGCGCTTCATGGCCTGACAGTTCTTCGCGGGGCATTTTTTGTCCACAACGTGCGCGAGATATTCGTCCCGAAAATATTTCATCGTGCTGATGACCGGAGACGGAGCTGTTTTCCCGAGCCCGCACAATGCGGTCTTGGATATCATATCCGCGAGCTCTTCGAGCATATCGAGGTCTTCCCGTTCTCCTTTGCCTGCAACGATCCGTTCCAGTATCTCGAGCATGCGCAGCGTGCCCTCGCGGCAGGGAACACACTTCCCGCACGATTCATTCTGGGTAAAATTCATGAAGAACCGCGCCACTTCCACCATACAATTATCCTCGTCCATTACCACGAGGCCGCCCGAACCGATCATCGCGCCTTTTTTCTTGAGGGAATCGAAATCCATCGGCATATCGAGGTGTTCCTCCGTCATGCAGCCGCCGGACGGCCCGCCGATCTGCACCGCCTTGAACTTTTTACCGTTTTTGATACCGCCGCCGATATCAAAAATGACCTCGCGCAGCGTCGTGCCCATCGGCACCTCTATAAGGCCTGTATTATTGACGTTTCCCGTCAGCGCAAACGCTTTCGTGCCCGGGCTGTTTTCCGTTCCCATGCTGCGGAACCAATCCGAGCCGTTTAGGATGATCATCGGAATATTGGCATACGTCTCCACATTCGACAGCACCGTAGGCTTTCCGAACAAGCCCTGCTCTACCGTGCGCGGCGGCTTTACCCGCGGCATGCCGCGGTTGCCCTCGATGGAAGCGGTGAGCGCGCTACCTTCGCCGCATACGAACGCGCCCGCGCCCTGATTGATCCGCAGCGTGAAGTCGAATCCGCTGTCTAAAATATTATCTCCCAAAAGCCCTTGCTTTTCCGCAGCAGCGATTGCTGTTTGCAGGCGTTTTACTGCCAGCGGATATTCCGCACGGACATAAATATATCCCTCGTGCGCGCCCGTCGCGATCCCGGCGATCATCATGCCCTCGATCATCTTATGCGGATCGCCTTCCATGATGCTCCTATCCATGAACGCGCCCGGGTCTCCCTCATCGCCGTTGCACACGACAAATTTCCGCACCTCTTTTTGCTTTGCCACCTGCTGCAGCTTTCTGCCCGTGGGGAAGCCGCCGCCTCCTCGTCCGCGCAGGCCGGAATCCATCACCTCCTGCACGATATCGTCTGTTTTCATATCGAAGAGCGCTTTTGCAACAGCCTGATAGCCGCCGCGCGCGATGTATTCCTCGATCGCTTCCGCATCCGTATGGCCGCAATTGGAAAGCACGATACGCGTCTGTTTCTTATAGAATGGTATTTCTTCCTCTGCCGCGTATGCTTTCCCGTCCTGATGGAACAGGAGACGTTCCACCGGCTCATCTCCTTTGAGGCTCTTCTCGAGTATCTCCTCACAATCCTCCGGCTTTACCTTCACATACAGCCAGCCAAACGGCTCGATGCGGAGGAGCGGCCCCATTTCACAAAAACCGTGGCATCCGCTTTTCTTAAAAGCGATCTCCTCGTGCGGCTCTTTCTTGAGCTCGACCGAAACGGGCATTCCCGCCTCTTCGGTAAGCTGTTTCAGCCGTTCAAATATCTCGAGCGAACCGCCCGCCACGCAGCCGGTTCCCGCACAGACCAATACTTTTTTGTACTGGGCTTCCATTGACTTTTTATATTGATTTTTAAACTTATTCAGTTCCCTTACGTTATGTATCATATCCGTTCCTTCCGTCGTTTGCGTCGTTATTCTTCGCCCTTATTTCAGGGTATCGATCAGCTCGCAGGCCGAATCCGGCGTCATAGCGGGGTAGACCTTATCGTTTACCGTAAGAACCGGCGCCAGCCCGCACGCGCCAAGGCATGAGACCGTCTCTACCGTATAGAGCATATCGTCCGTCGTTTTTTTCTGTTCGGAAAGCCCGAGTTTTTTGCGCAGCGCTTCCAAGATCGGGATCGACCGCCTCACATGGCAGGCCGTTCCGTCGCAAATTTTGATGACATATTTTCCTTTCGGCTCGAGAGAAAAATTCTCATAAAACGTTGCGATCGAATAAATTTTCGCCTCTCCCACATGCAGCTTTTTCGCAACATAGCAAAGCGCTTCCTCGGGAAGATAGCGATATTCCTTTTGTATCGCCTGTAAGATAGGAATGATTTCCGACTTTTTTGTGTGCTCGGACAGGATCGTATCCAGAACCTGCCGCATTTCCGCGTTCTCCAAATCTAAGACCTCCTAAAATTCCCTGCGCTTCCGCGCAAACATTGTTAATTATTTAACATGCCTTTTTATTGTATCTTTTTTTTACGGAAATAGCAATCCAAATTCTTGTTTTTTAAAGAATATTTTGCAAATTTTTTACGCTTGCTCCTCCTATTGCAAAAGTGCTGTAACAAAGGCATTTTTTGCTTTCCATCCCTGTTATTTTTTCGGCGGGCTTATTGTCCTTACAAACTAACAAATAAATCTGCTTTCCGTACAATGGCGCTGCCGGTTTCCTTTCAGTCTTTTCCCGACAGCCCGCAGGCGTCAAGATCCCTATTACAATGCGATATAGGGGGCGCTATACTTTCTTTAACGGTTGGCCATTTATCTGTGGCCGTTTATCTGTTACGCTCTGCGCCCGAAGCACTTGCAGGACTCTGGATCAGTATCTTTGGGGGAACACCAAATGAAAAAAACAATCGTTCTGGTTTTGGTACTTCTATCTTTCTCACTTTTTCTTGTCTCCTGCTCCATTCGCAATCCGGGAACGGTCGAAGCGGTAGCTGAATCACAAATCCCCCCGGAGGATCTGCGTTCCGCATCCACAGCTTTTCCGGTCGGAAGCTCGGACATATTCGCATTTCGCTACGAGTGGGAAAATCCCACGCCGGAGGCGGCCGTATGGCTTGAGGTATATCAAAACGGTGAAAAGTCCGAGCCTCTTAGGACCTATTTGGATGAGATGAATGGAAAATCCGGCATGATCTATCTATTAGCCCACGATACGCAGGCTCCTCATTGGGCGATCGGCCTGACGAACGATGCAGGTACCAACGGGGGCTCCGCCTTCAGCTATAATGACCCCGGTGAATTTTCCGGCTCCTTTTCTGAGCTCTCCGTTTCTCAGCTTCCCGCCGGAATAAACGAGCTTTCCGCGGCGGAAGAAACGGTTCTTGCCGTTCTCCTGTACGATGGCGACGGTGCTGCCCTCCTATCCCCGGAGGAACTCGCTGAAGATACCGGCAAACTGCAGAATGCGGGCCTTGCAGTCGTTCTGAAATGTCTCTTTTCGCAAGGACGGATAAGCTCTTGATCCCCCCAAATGTTTGATTTTTCTGATCTAAAATAAAAATCCCGGTATGCTTCCTCCGGGATTTTATATTTTCTGTTGCTTTTTGCTCTTATCCCATAGAATGCTGTTTTTTCTTATTCGAGAAAAAGGCCGCGAGCGCAAATACCGCCGCAAGCAGTATCTGGAGCACCAATTGCCAATAGGAGCTGACGCAATAGAGAGTCAATAAATTCATAAGCGTACACCATGAAAAAGCAAGCAAAAGCGCGGCCGGAAGCGGCAGTAGCTTTCTGCCCGCCGCGTTGCCCAAACAGAGACCGCCGGCAAGGAATATGAGGCATATTTCATAATCGATCCCTCCGTCCATAATGACTCCTGTGGTTCTCGCGCAGAAATAAATCCCGCCCAAGGCCGCAAAGGCAGCCGCATAGACTGAAACGCAAATTCTCAGCCCATGCCGCTCCCTTCCTTTCAGCGGGATCAGCACGAGCAGAAAAAGCGCCGCAAGCGGTATCCCAATCAGCAGAGGCAGAAAAAGCGCCTCCGCATACGCCGCGAGTTCCGGCACAGGAAGTCTCCGGGGAAACAGGCTGTTTATCATTCGCACAGCAATGCACACGGCAAGCGTACCCCATACTGCCGGAAACCGCAGACGTACGATGAGCAGCCCATTTACTGCTCCTATCGCCGCGCCCAGTACAACGGCAAGCACGCCCCCTGCTGCAAACGGCAGGCCGGCAGATACAGCCTGCGCCGCAGCTGTTCCGCTCAACAGCAGAACAGAGCCCAACGACAAATCCGGTCCTCCCGCACGGACAGCGATCGCCATCCCTGCCGCGAGCGCCGCAAACGGCACAAAGGACCTAACGGTATTTAACATATTTGCGCCTGAAAAGAAATCCGGTTGAAATAGCCCCCAAAAAAGAAAGACGATCAATGGAAGAAACGCGGGAGCGATTCCCTTTAACAGATTAACGGTTCGTTTCTCCGGCACCATATTTTCCCTCGCATAAAAAAGGCGCGGCTTACTGCCGCGCCGTTCTTTTTTGATCAGCCGATCGGTTTTGCATTCGCAAGCAGATACCGCTCCGCTTCTGCAGACCACAGGCCGTTTGATTTCTCCACGATCTTTGCGAGTTCTGCAAACATCGGGTCTGTTTTCCCGAGCTCTGCAAAATCATCGATCGCTGTAAGCGGCATATCGATCTGCGTATAGATCAGTTTTTTGCCGCCCGGGATATCGTGCAGCTTGAGCGTTACTTCCGGTACGCAGTTCAGACCGCCGACATGCGTGATCATGACCGACGGCTCCAGTTTGCCCTCTCCCATCATTTTCAGCACTTCGCGCATATCATCTGTATTTCCGCCGGAATTGCTGCATACATGCGTCGCCGCGTAATGCACGTCATAGAAGTTGAATTCCGCCTTGAATTCCGTATTAGTCGGGCCTGCGAAGAAATTCAGGCAGCCGTCCATGCCGAGAATATTGTCTCCCATTTCAACAACAGGCTTAACGGGCGCCATCACATAAACGTCATCATAGCCCGTGCCGCCTGAAAGCTCCATTACGTAAGCCTCGTCCTTTTCCGCTGTGTTGACATAATGAAGCTCGACGCCCTGTTTTTTCGCTTCTTCCACCGGAAAGAGCACTTCTGCACGAGCCAGCCGGACAGGATCGATATCCGTTACCACAAGGAGTGACGGCCGCCTGTCTGAATGCAGCGCATAATCGATGGTTCCCAGCCCCATCGGGCCTACGCCTGCGAGAAGCGCCATTTTTCCTCCCTCCTTGATGCCCATTTCATGAACATAGGAGCCGAATTTTGTATGATAATTCACATGCGCGCCGCCTGCGATACAGCTCATTGGCTCCGCAAGCGAGCCATGATAAAACGCCTCTCCCTCATATTTCAGGAAACAGTTCGTCTCAAAAGCCTCGGAAGGGATGACAATGTAGGTCGCATCACCGCCATAATATTGATAAGAATAACCGGGAGCTTCGAGTGAACCTTTATAGAACATAGCCGGCTGTACCGTGAACTTATCGCCCGGCTTTGCCAGATGCGCTACGTTCTTTCCGCACTTCACGACCTCTCCGCAGAATTCGTGACCGATGATGACCGGATTTTCCGCAACGTTGTTCGGAACGCGCTTATGGTCGCCGCCCTGAAGCGCCGCCTTATAGCTCGACATGCACAGACTGTCAGACACTACTTTGGCAAGCATTTCATCGTCCGTGATCTCCGGCAGTTCAAATTCTTCCAGCCTCAAATCCGATTTTCCATACAATCTAACCGCTTTTGTTTTCATTGTTTTCCTCCAAGCCCTGCTTTTTAGTAGAATGGTTTCAACGCCGCACTGCGGCGGTTTATACGATTTGCACGTTCCTGCGCTGCGCTTCGCGCACGACTTCCTCATCAAGGCCGTCGTCCGATACGAGCACATCGATATCCTCCATATAGGCGAATGTGAACGGCATGATCTTATCGATCTTTTTGCTGTCCATCAAAACGATCGTTTTGCGCGCGCGGCTGACAACTTCTTTTTTGATCTCACATTCCGTATAAGTTCCGCTCGTAAAGCCGTTCTCCACGGAAAAACCGCTCGCCGCTATAAAAGCGATATCGATATTGACTTCACGGATAAAGTTACAGGAATTGATCCCGGATACGGAAATCGTGTTGCGGTTCACCTGCCCGCCGATCAGCGTAACGCTTGGTTTCTGCTTTTTGATCAGCTCCATCGCTATATTTACGCCGGACGTCATGATGGACAGGTATTCGTCTTCCATTTCCCGCGTGAACAGCATGAGAGTCGTACCCGCGTCTACATAAATAGACCTCCCGCGTTCGATAAACTGGAGCGCTTTTTTAGCGATGACATACTTTTCCGCCACATTCTCAAGCGCCCGTTCGGAATAAATATCCTCTGCTGCGATGGAAAGCCTGCTCATGGCAACCGCACCGCCCCGCGTGCGTTTTACATATCCGTTATCTTCCAGATACTTCAGGTCTCTCCGCAGCGTCATACTGGAACAGTCCGGAAAATGCTGCTCCAATTCTTTCAGTTTTACTTCGCCGCGCTCCCGCAGCAGCTCTTTGATTTCTTCCCGTCTTTCCGTATTCATAACAGTATCTCCGCATTGTTTTTTATATTGTAACATAAAAATGTTCATTTCTCAACAAATTTGTGAAAATTTTTGACATTTTTGTCTGATTTTTAGAATACTCCCCCCTACCTACCAAAAATTTTTCTTTTTTTGTTTTATTTGAACACCCCTCCGAAAAATTCCAAAAATGCGATTATTACGCTTTTTTAAATTGAACGCACGTTCACAGCGTTTCAAAATATCAAAACCCCGCATTAAAAAGGGATTTTTTGCCTTGACAACCTCTCCGGAAATCCGTATTATTTTATTAAATGAACTATGGTTCGTATTAAAATCCGCATCACGTTTGCGCATCTTACCGCCCTTTGCGGGCGTTAGTATCAATCCGTATCGGACCAAGAATTTATTATGAAGGACTTATTTTGGAGGTTTTATCATGGCAATCAAAAGTACGATCAAAAGCGCGGGGGCTAACGTTGCGTTTTCTGCAGCGTTCAAGTACCTCGAAAAAGACCCGGTCAAGAATCTTCCGAAGCTGCTGAAGTGGGCGGACGGATTCACGAAAGGCAACCAGTGGAACAATTCCGTTAAGAATTTCCAGAACTGGTGGGATCAGCAGACGTGGCAGGGCGTTCTGATGAAACGCGTCCTCACCGATGTTAACGTAAACTACCTGAAGCGCTTCATTCTGAACTTCTTTCTGAACTCCGGCGTAAAGGGTATGCCGATCGCTCAGGCAAAGGGTAAAGAGATGGGCGTTCAGATCCCGTGGGCGATCCTCATGGACCCGACTTCCGCGTGCAATCTCAAGTGCATCGGCTGCTGGGCGGCAGAATATGGCAAGCATTACAATCTGACCTATGAAAAGATGGACGAGATCATCACGCAGGGCAAGGAGCTCGGCATCTATGTATACCTGTTCTCAGGCGGCGAACCGCTGGTTCGTAAAAAAGACCTGATCCGTCTTGCGGAGAAGCATTCCGACTGTGCGTTCGGCGCATTCACAAACGCTACTCTGATCGACGAAGACTTTGTACAGGATCTGCTGCGCGTTGGCAACTTTACTTTCATGATCTCCGTAGAAGGCACACCGGAAGAAACAGACGCACGACGCGGAAAAGGCACGTATGATAAAGTCATGAAGGCCATGAAGCTGCTGAAGGATGCGGGTATTCCGTTCGGTTATTCCGCTTGCTACCACAGCCAGAACTACAAAACCATCGCGAGCGACGAATGGAACGACACGATGATCGAGGCAGGCTGCCTGTTCGGTTGGCTGTTCACCTATATGCCGATTGGTAAAGACGCCGTTATGGACCTGTGTGTAACGCCCGAGCAAAGGGCTCACATGTATCAGCGCGTTCGTGAGATGCGTGAATATAAGCCGATCTTTATCCTCGACTTCTGGAACGACGGCGAATATGTCGGCGGCTGCATCGCCGGCGGGCGCCGCTACTTCCACATCAATTCCAACGGCGACTGCGAGCCGTGCGCATTTATCCACTATGCGACGCATAATATCAACGAATGCACGCTTGAAGAGGCTCTCGGCAGCCCGCTCTTCCGCAAGTATCAGGAAGGTCAGCCGTTCTCCGATAACCTTCTGCGTCCGTGCCCGCTGCTCGATAATCCGGACGGCCTCAGAAAGGCAGTCCATGAATCCGGTGCACATCCGACACAGGACCTTGACCTCGAGGGTGTCGACGTGCTGACGGCTAAAACGGACAAAATCGCTGAAAACTGGAAAGTAAAAGCAGACGAGATCTGGTCCTGCGGACATTATCCGTTCAATGGCATCATCAACCACGCGATGGGCAAACGTGTCGATACAACGAATGGAATGGGCGCTGCCGGCTGCGGAAACTGCGGACATGTTCCGTGCGACAGAGCGACTGAGATCCCGGAAAACCTGAAATAAAAATCAACAATCTACTTTACGGCATGGCGAAAGTCATGCCGTATTTTTTATCTGTTTACAAACCATATCTTCCCCCTCTATAATAAAAATGGGTCTAAAAATCTATCAGACAGGAGAAAGGATATGCTGTTTACAACACGCGAAAGTATTACGGGAAAAACGTTGGAGGAGCTTGGTATCGTTACGGGCAGTACAGTCCAAAGCGTGCACATCGGCAAAGATTTTATGGCAGGCTTCAAAACGCTGGTCGGCGGGGAACTTACCTCCTATACCGAGATGATGCAGGAGGCCCGCAAGATCGCTACCGGCCGTATGGTTGCCGAAGCTTCCAAAATGGGTGCGGACGCTATCGTGGCTATGCGTTATGCTTCTTCCTCCATCACACAGGGAGCGGCCGAGATCATTGCCTACGGCACCGCAGTGAAATTCAAAGATTAAATTTTTCAATATAAAAGAGACGGGCTATCCCGTCTCTTTTATATTGCATTCTGATCGTCCTTACGGCTGCATCTGCTGTCCGCCTGTCACATTGAGCGCCTGTCCCGTCATGTAGGACGCATCGTCGCTTGCAATGAATACGAGGCAATTTGCAATATCTTCATACTGGCAGCCGCGCTTCATCGGTACCTGATTGATATATTTCTGGCGCACTTCTTCCTCTGTGATACCCTGATTCCTTGCATACTGCTTGAACAGGCTGTTGACCCAAAGCGGGCTGTCGAGCATGTTGCCCGGGCAGATCGCATTCACGCGGATGTTGTCTTCTGCGAGTTCGAGCGCAAGGCTCTCTACGAGACCGATACCCCCGAATTTCGAGGATGCATACGCGGAATTTTTTGCAGAACCCTTTTTGCCGGATTTGCTGTTGATCTGTACGATGCTGCCATAGCCCTGCTTTTTCATGACCGGGATAGCCGCTTTCACAGTGTTAAAGAAGCCGCAGAGGTTTACGTCGATGACGAATTTCCATTTTTCCGGATCAAATTCTTCGATTGCTCCGGAAATAACGATCGCTGCATTTGCAACAAGGATATCCACTTTTCCATATTTGTCGACCGCCGTCTTGATCAGCGCTTCGCAATCTGCGTATTTCGTTACGTCAAGCTTTACCGCGACCGCATCTTTCAAAAGCTTTGCCGTTTCACATGCGCCTTCGTAATTCATATCGCCGATCACGACCTTCGCGCCTTCGTCTGAACAACGCTGAGCGAGCGCCTGCCCAAGTCCCTGTGCTGCGCCAGTGATCACGACTACCTTGTCTTTAAATTTCATGCACCGTTCCATCTTTTTCTTCTCTCCTATCCTACACAAGTTTTTCTATAAATTCCGCAAGCGCTTTTGCGCTGTGCTTTTTCCCCCATTTTCTCTGCGCTCGCTCCATTTCTTTCAGCTTCAGGCTATTGAGGCGCAGCTGCATGATCACCTGACTGACCGACTGATATTGGCTGCAATGCACCGCGAGGGAATGGTTGAGCAAAAACGCATGATTCATATTCTCCACCCCCGGCATCGGCTTCATCAGCAAAAGCGGCTTGCATTTGGCGATCGTTTCAGAGGTCGAAAGGCCTCCCGGCTTTGTGATAACAACGTCCGCCGCATCGATATACTTTTCCATATTGTCCACAAAGCCCAGCACTTCCACGCTGTTTTTGTAAGCTACGGAAGCAAGCTTATTTTTCAGCCGTTTATTGGAACCGCAGACTGCGACGATCTGCACATCCTCCATTTGGTCAATATCCTGTATAACGGGCACCATGCCCGAAAATCCCATTCCTCCCGACGCCAAAAGTACGGTAAATCTCTCCTTATCGAGTCCAAGCTGCCCACGCGCTTCGTTGCGCGGCAAGGCTCTCGTAAATTTCGGGTCTACGGGGATCCCTGTCGGCAATATCTTACTTTCCGGAATACCTCTCCGTGTAAATTCCGGAATAAGCAGCTCGTTTGCCGCCACAAAATAATCCATCGCCGTATATTCCCAAAATGGATGGAGGGAATAATCCGTCACGATCCCGATGCTTTTGATGCGCTCGTCATACATCCCCGCTTCTTTCAGCGCCGTGACGAGCATTGCCGTCATCACGATCGAGCACACGATCACATCTGGCTTTTCTTCATCTATATATTTCTGCAGCTTGTTTTTGGCAAGATTGGCAAAGGCCCATGGGAAATACAGCTTCATGTCCGCACGGCCATTCGCTTTTTCCGCTCCCTTATAAATCGTTTCATTCAGTTTCGGGACGAAACGCCCCATCGCAACATATCCTTTGTCGAACCCAAGACCGATTGCCTTATTCAGAAATTTATAGGTATCAAGAATCTTGCATTCATGTCCTCTTTTTACAAGGGCGGCGCGCAGAGCTTTACTGGTTGAGTTATGTCCCTGCCCGACGGTCATACTTAAGACCAGCACTTTCATCGTCCAACCTCCGCATTTTACATTACCCCAACGATCCTATTTTAATATAGCATAGGCAAATGTTATTATCAACGCTTTAAGTCCCAAAGAATTCTTACAAATTCCTTATGCCTTGCTCTTATTTATACTTTCTGTGCAATCTCTCTTAAAAAACCGGCAGAAATGTTATTTTGTCCAAAAATCCACAATGCCCCTTCAGGCTGCGCCATCATCACAACGCTAAAAAACGGTGTGCCGAATATTCACACCGTTTCTCAGCTTTATTCCCAAAGGTGCACAAACGAAATCAGGGATCAGACTTCTGTATGCGCCGCCCGCTTTATAGAGGCGCCCATATTTATTTTCTATTCGCCCAGTAAGGCTTTCAAGTCTGTATTTTTCAAATAATTCGCAATATATTCCCTCGTTGCCGCATACACTTTTTCCCTCGCATATTCAATGTCATTTGCACGTTCTTCCAATGCGAATTCATAGGTTTGCCGCAATTCCGTGCCGACATTGATCTTTGCAATCCCCGCTTTGACCGCATCCAATATATATTGATGCCTGATCCCTGAACCGCCATGCAGGACCAGCGGTATTTTGACTGCCTGAAACAGGGATTCAATGTGCTGCACATCGAGTTTCGCTTCCGGTTTTTTCTGGTTGCGGACCAACTCGGCGACCGCGCCATGTATGTTCCCTACGGCGACTGAAAGCCAGTCACAGCCGCTTTCTTCCACGAATCGAACCGCTTCCTCTATTTTAGTAAATCCTATTTTTTCTGCGAATATCTGTTCATATGGCGGCAATTCTTTGCTTTCGTGTCCCATGACCGCTCCCAGTTCCGCCTCGCATGGTATACCAGCCGCATGGGCCGCCGCAGCTGCTTCCGCTGTTTTTTCAATATTCCCATTCAAATCGAGACGCGAGCCGTCGATCATAATAGACTGATATCCTGCGATGATCGCGCGTTCGATCAGCTGCATATAGAGAACCGGCTTATAATCCTCGTCAATTACAGGAATGTGGTCCAAATGGAGCAGCGTATGTTCATCGTTTTTATACTTTTCATACTCCTCTGCTACACGCTCCAGAGATTCTGCCTGCATTTTCTCCCATTCTACCCTTGCGACCTGAAGCATCGCCACACTGTTTTCATCAACGATGGCCTGCACGATCGGCTTTACCATGGGAATGTGGGGAATATTGAATGCCGGAATACACTTTCCGATCATGCGTGCCTTTTTTATTACTGTATTTGCTTCCATATAACCAACGCCCTCCTTAATAATTTTTTAAATAATCGGCTGAAAGCGCTTTATAGACTTTATAGTTTTCCCTCTGTTTTCTTCCGTTCACACAGTCCGGTTCAAAATAAACCACATCATTTTTGACCTGTTCCTGCGCTTCATCCACTGTTTTGCTCCATCCATTTCCCAGCGAGGCTAAAATACAGCTTCCAAGCGACGGCAATTCAATATTTTTCATCCTTCCCATCCTCGTGTTCAGCAGATCCGCCCGCAGCCCGATCAGTTTATCCGACCGCGAACCGCCGCCGCCAAAATGGATATTATGGAATACTCCATTCGTAGTTCCTTTGATATAATCGATGCAGGCGACAAATTGGTAAGCAAGGCTTTTCAGCAGCGCTTCAAATATATCCTCCAATGTCGTCGCCATACTCATGCCCAGAATCGCGCCGTGATAGTTCTCCATATAAGGAAGCACGAACAGGCGGCTTTCTTTTTGCAAGTCTGCTTTCGCTATCATCTGCCCGATATCGGCTTTTGTATCCGCTAAAAGATTTTTGCAATACCACTCCAGCATTGCCCCTGCTGTCGGAAATGCGTCCATCACCGTATATTTCCCCCGAAAAGGCGAATTATAGCAGCACGAAAAAATAAGGGAATCCCCAAACTCATTGCAGCCTGTTACAAACTCGTCTGAAAAATACCCGATCTGTTCGTAAGTCCCCATGAGTACGCCCAGCGTTCCGATTTGATCTGTTTTTACGTCTGCGGCTAAAAGAGAAGCCGATACATCGTGACATCCGATCGTCACGGGAACCGGGCCGCCCAGTTCCACCCGCCCATAAGAACGGATCTTCCCCACAACGGTCTGTGATTCCACGATAGTTGTTCCAAGCTGCTCCTCCGTCATTCCGCACACATCGAGGATCGGTTCTGACCACTGTTCCCGTTGCACGTCATAAGCCAGCTTTCTTGCCGCCATTGTCCTGTCCTGTATATCTCCGAATCCAAGCTTGTGCATAATATATTGCTGATTCGTATAGAAAGCTTCTGATCGTGCGAATACGTCTGGGCAGTTCCGCTTGAGCCACAGGATTTTAGAGGCAGAGCTTAGCGTGCTCAGCGTATTTCCGGTGATCTTTCCATATTGTTCTGCGCCGATCTCCCGCGCAAGTGTCTCGACTTCCCGGTAAGACCTTCCGCAAAATCCGGGCAGCATCCGGTATAGCGCGTTTCCTTTCCCGTCGACCGGCGTAATATTATCTCCAAAAAACGAAAAGGTAACAGCAGCGATTTCTACGGCGCCTCCTAAGCGTATCGTTTCGGCCACGGCCGTCTCGGACGCCGTCCATATTTCTTCCGCGTCGAGCTCGATTTGATTTGCCGCAGGAGTATACCAGCAGTATTTTCTGCTTGTTCCCGCAACGGTTTTCATCGTTTGCCGATCGAAGAGCGTTACATGTACGTTTGAGGTCCCAAAATCAATTGCCAGATAGCATGCCTGCTTGCCCATTGAAAACCATCCCCTCTCTCCAGTCCTCAAGCGATCGTATTGCGCAGAGGTTGTCCTTTAAAATAGTCTTTTAAGCTGTCTGCAACGATCGCAACAGAGGCGGTGAAGGTGCCGATCGATGTTCCGGCAAGATGGGCCGACAGAGTAACATTATCCAATTTTCGCAGTAAATGGTCCGCACTCAGCGGTTCTTCCTGAAAAACATCCAAAACCGCTCCTCCGATCTTTTTCTCCTGCAGCGCCTCTATCAATGCCTTCTCATCTACCAAGCCTGCCCGCGCGGTGTTTACGAAAATTGCAGTCGGTTTCATCTTGCTGATCCACTCCCTGCTGAACATCCCTTTCGTTTCCGGAGTCAGCCGCATATGAAGCGATACAAAATCACATTCCGAAACCACTTCCTCCATGCTGCCCGCGATGCAGCCCAGCGCCTCAATATCTTTCTTTTCGCAATAGGGATCGTATACCATAATAGCCGAACCGAACGCTTTCAGGCGTTTTGCGATTCTTTTTCCGATATCTCCGAAGCCAATCAGCCCCACTTTCATGTTGCACATGTTATCTGAATAGGACATATTATCAAACTTCTTTGTCCACAGTCCTCTTTTGATATCAGCGTCCGTCCTTGCGATATTTCTCATCTCGCACAGCATTGCCGCGACTGTAAAGTCCGCTACAGCCGCCGCCGCGCGCCCCGGGGCGTTGATCACTTTAATATTTCTTTTTGCCGCTTCTCCGAGATTGATATTTTCTGCGCCGGTCCTCAATGTTCCTATGATCTTCAGATTGGGGGCGGAATCCATCAGCTTTTTCCCCACCGGAGCAAAATGGGTAATGATGATCTCTGCATCTGCTACCGCCCGGTATGCTTCGGGGTTGATCGGCGTTTTATCCGGCCCGTTTACTTCTACCTCCAGCATGGAATTCTGATATTCAAGCGGTGTCTCGCCTACTGTTTTTTCGATCAATTCCACCTCGTATCCATATTCTTCCAGTTCGCAAAAGCCGCTCATCGCTGCCTTGTCGATCCCTCTGTCATAAATACAAACGACTTTTTTCGCCATCTTTCTCTCTCCTTTTGTTCTGTCTTTTATATTGAGCTTCCAAAATCGACCCAGCCTTTCATATAATCCGGGTCTCCGCCTTTCAGCATCGTTTCCTGCAAGGTGTCGAGCGTACATCTGTGTGTAAAGATAGCTCCAAATCCTAATTTTTTGAATTTGCACAGCATTTGAAAGGCCTTGTGAAACGCACTTGCCGTATTTACGCTCATCCCGATGTAGGTTGCATGTTTGCTGCACAGATCCCGTGCAGGATCGAATTCCACCGTATTCTTCCCTACGATATTCCCAACCTCAATCAACGTTCCCACATTTTTCATCAGATCGATCCCGTCGCGGAATGCCTGCGGCGAACCGGCGCATTGGAATACGACATCCGCACCCTTTCCGTGGTTCAGGCCCATAATAATATCCCGCCGCTCTTCAATGGACATCTTTGCCGAATTCATTATGACATCGGCCTGCGACAGCTTTTGTGCCAAGGCCAGTTTCTGATCGCTGAAGCCGCTGATAACAATATTCTGTACTCCCAGCGTACGAGCGATCATAGCCGTAAGTGCTGCAACCTGTCCGTCTCCGATCACAAGAACTGTGGACCCCAAATTGAAAGAATCTTCAAATATGCCCGGCGACCGCATCGCCAGCTCGACTGCCCGCATTGCGACTGCAGTCGGGTCGAGCAGCGAGGCAACGTTGCTCGGCATTTCTTCCGGCACCTGCCACATGAATGTTCCGGGAAATACATACATATATTCTGCAAATCCGCCCTTGATATAGGGCGCTTCCTCAACGGAGTTGGAACGGACCGGACTGCCGCCGACACCCAGCTCTTCAAAGGGTACGCCATATACGAAAGCATTTTCACAAATACCGCACGCTCCTATACCGTAGGTAAGGCAATTTGAACAGGTTCCGCATACGACCCATGGATATAGGCATATCCTGTCGCCTATTTTGACCGTTCCCGTATAGCAGCGCATTGCCTGTGCGGCATTTTTTCCCATTTCGACGATCCTGCCGCACATTTCATGTCCTAAGATCATCGGTTCCGGCGGCTCCTGCCGGAAAAGGTGCAGATCCGTTCCGCATATACTTGCAGCTTCCAGCTTAATGATGAGTCCGTCGTCCAGACACTTTGGCAATTGTACATCCCTAACGTCTATTTTCTGCCTTCCCGACCATACTGCCGCCTTGCATGTTTTCGCATCCATAAAATTTTTCCTCCTTATCAGGCTTCTGCGCCCGCTGCTTCCGCCGCGATACGCGCGCTCCGTGCACGCTGCATATTATCGAACGCGACTGCGAACAGCAGTACCGCCCCTTTTACGACCCACTGCCAATAAGTATCAAGGTTCAGCAATGTCATACCGTTGCTCAGCACCCCCATAATGAGAACGCCGGCAATTACATTGAGTATTTTTCCTTCACCGCCCGCGACACTTACGCCGCCCAGAACAGCTCCTGTAATGACATCCATCTCAAATCCTTCGCTGGTGTTGGGCTGGCCGGAATTGATCCGCGAGAGCATAATAACGCCCGCAAGACCCGCAAAGAATCCACTGAGTGCATATACTTTCAGAAGGCCCTTTTTTACATCTATCCCCGATAGCCGGGCAACCTCTTCATTTCCGCCAATAGCATAAACATAACGGCCAAACCTTGTTTTCTCGAGCAGCCACCAGCCGAACAGGAATACAAGCGCCATAATGATAACAGGGATCGGAATCCCCGCCATATAGCCCTGCCCTATGAACTTGATATCTTCCGGCAGCCCATAGACAGGAATCCCTTCCGTCAATATAAATGCAAATCCGCGGGCGATCGTTTGCATGGCAAGCGTTGCGATCAGAGCAGGCACCTGAAATCTCGCTACCATGATGCCGCTTACGGTTCCGCAGCCGGTTCCTACCAGAATTCCTATTATCATCGCCAATGCAACCGGCATTCCGGTATTGACGATGAGCAGCGCTGATACGACGCCGACAAGCGCGATGACGGAACCAACCGAAATATCGATTCCCGCTGTCAACAGGACCATCGTCATGCCGACTGAGCATATTCCGATCATGGAGACCTGACGAAGCATATTAAAAATATTGTTCGATGTCAGGAAGCTGTCCGGCGCAGAGAATGAGAAAAATGCCAGTACGATAATCAAGATCACATATACAAATACGTTGCTGAATGAAAGCTTCTTTTTCATAATATAATCGTTCCTCCCTCGGCAGCGCGGCCATCAGCCGCACGATGCCATTTCCAATATCTTTTCCTGAGACACCTCGTCTCCAGATATTTCTCCAACGAGCCTCCCCTGCTGCATGACGAGGATCCTGTCGCTCATCCCGATCAGTTCAGGCATTTCAGAGGAAATCATGATGATCGATTTCCCTGCCTTGATCAATTCGTTCATCAAAAGATAAATCTCATACTTCGCCCCAACATCGATCCCCCGGGTCGGTTCGTCCAGAATGAGAATATCCGCGTCGACTGCCAGCCATTTCGCGATCGCTACCTTCTGTTGATTTCCGCCCGATAGGTTGCTCGCCAATTGCTCCATACTGGGCGCTTTGATATTAAGGGCTTTTATATACTCGTCCGCAAGATTTCTTTCTTTTTTCCTATTGATGCCCATAAAGCTGCAAATTTCTTTTCCCTTCAGTTTTACAAGCGATATATTTTCTCTGATACTCAGCGTCAGAGAAACACCTTGTCCTTTACGGTCTTCCGGAATCAGACTGATACGCTGTTCGATCGCATTTTCCGGTTTATGTATCTCTATCCGCTTTCCATATAAATAGATTTCCCCCGCAGTTTTCCGGTCTGCACCGAACAGGGCGCGCATCACTTCCGTTCTTCCTGCGCCTACAAGTCCGGCAAAGCCAAGGATCTCTCCCTTATGCAGAGAAAAAGAAACATCGTGTATCTTTGTCAGATCTGTTGACAGGTGTTCGACCCGAAGGATCTCTTCGCCCGGAACACTCTCCCGTTTCGGATATTCTTCCGTTAGATCCCGTCCGACGATCAGACTGATCAATTCTTTTCTGTTGGTCTTATCGGCATCCATCGTACAGATATATTTCCCGTCCCGCATCACGGTGATCCGGTCCGCAACTTCAAATATCTCTTCCATCCGATGGGAGATATAAATGATGGAAACCCCTTCGTTTTTCAGCGATTGTATCAATGAGAATAATATTTCAACTTCCCGGTTCGAAAGGGGCGCCGTCGGCTCGTCCATACAAAGGACCTGCGCATTCTCAAGTACCGCTTTAGCGATCTCTACAAGCTGTTTGTATGCATTTGGCAAGTCGCATACCCGCGCTTCAGGATCGATCTTGATTTGGAAACGTTCGAATATTTCTATTGTTTTTGCAATCATTTCCTTTTTATTGAGATTCGGCCCGGCTGTGATTTCTTTCCCTAAAAATAGATTTTCGTAAACCTTCAGATAGGGAACAAGGTTAAATTCCTGATAGATCATGCTGATTCCCTTTTCTTTCGCCGCATTCGGCGTCAGGCCCGTAACTTTTTCCCCGAATAAATAGTATTCGCCCGACGTCATCGGCTGGGCGCCTGCAATGATTTTGCACAGCGTCGATTTTCCGGCTCCATTTTCCCCGAGCAATGCATGTACTTCGCCTTTTTTCAATTCAAAATCAACGTGGTCGAGCGCTTTTACCCCCGGAAAATATTTACAGATATCTACCATTTTGATATTGAGATCGTTGTTTTCCATTTGCACGTATGACACCTCGTGTTTTCGTCTCGTTTCGGGAGCGGAGCGTTATAAGACGCTCCGCTCCCTCTAAGCTCTCTTCTTTATAGCGATCTATTGGATATATTCATCGATATTTTCCGCACTGATCGCATTGACCGGTACCATATAGGATTCCGGAATTTCTTCCCCATTCTTCAGTGCCAAGGCATAATCGATAAACTGTTGTCCCGTTCCGACCGGATTCAGGTATACCGTACCTCTGTAAATAGTTCCTCCTTTGATCAGTTCAAGGGCCTGATCTGTTCCGTCTACGCCTCCAATAAAGAATTCATCCCCCATATCGCGTGCCGAGACCGTCTCATAGGCTCCTAATGCACCGGAATCGTTGATGCCGATGATCGCGCAGACATCCGGATGTGCGGAAAGAATGTTTTCAGCTGCAGTCATGCCAAGGTCCGTCGTATGTGCGTCGACCTTCGTCACACATTCTGCATTGGGTACAAACTCCTCAATACCGGCCTGAATGCCGTTTTCGCGGCCAATGGTCTGCTCCAGCTGGCTTTGCGTAAGGATAGCATATTTGCAGCCCGCCTCTTCGCCGAACGTATCTACCATCCACTGTCCGGCCAACTGTCCGATGGCGGTTCCCATCTCTATCTCGTCTACATTCATATTACACGTCGCATCATCATAGGCAGTCGTATGCGTAATAACAGGAATATTCGCGTTCTTCGCTTCCCCGATCACGCCCTGCAACGATTCCGCGTCGACCGGCCCGACTACAATAACATCCACTCCTTGTGAAATGAAGTTCTCTAAGGCCGTAACCTGTGTGGCCGCATCAGATTTCCCGTCTGTCACGATCGTTTTTATTCCCGCTTCCTCTCCGGCTTCTTCAAAGGAATTCGCAATCGCGGCCCAGAAATTATTCGACAGGTCCATCGGGCAGAAGCCTACCGTATATTCACCGTCCGCAGCCGCGCCGTCTTCGCTGGCCGCAGCCTGCTGCGATTCAGCCGGTTCTGTTCCAGAGCTCTCAGCGGGCGAGCTCATGCTGCACGCTGCCAAGCTAAACACTAAGAGGGTTCCCAATACTAAAGCGACAATTTTTTTCATTTTATACTTCCTCCTTATTTTTTATTGCAAAGATAATTTTCTCTTTGCAAATCATTTTTGAAATTGTTTCGTTTTGTTTATTTCAAAATTTATATCTCGTATTTTTTCGTTTTATGTTTTGAAATCTGTTAATTCGAATGTTTTATGTTTCATATATTACCGATATCTCGTTTTTATGTCAATACTTTTTTCGGTTTTTTACGAAAATATTTCTATTACACAATTTCAATCCATAAAACCACTTCTTTTTGTTTCGTTTTTTACTTTTTATATTTATTCCGGCAGTATAAAAAACGCTGTTCTCCTTACTGTTTTAGCCGTATTTTCCAGATGTTTTAAAACAAATCATGAATTCACTTGATTTTTTTTTTGAAATTCGATATCATCTATTTAGGTTTCGAATTATAACATACATAGGAATTTAAAATGGACCATAAAAAACGACTCAGTATTGAAAAGCGCAAACAATATATCCTGTCTCTTTTGGATAAGCAAGGCTCTGTTACAGTATCAGAGCTCAGTGAATGTTTCCAGATGTCTGATGTTTCCATTCGCAAGCTGCTGATCACAATGGAGAATGAAGCCCTTTTGCAGCGCACTTGGGGCGGCGCGACCAAGCTGACCCGTGCGACCAACGAGCTTTCCTATCCGGTACGTGAAACGCGCAATCTTTCCGAGAAAATCGCGATCGCAAAAGTCGCATATGATTGTATCGAAGAAGGCGATGCCGTATATCTGGACAGCGGAACGACGACATTAGAGCTTGCCAAGCTGATCGCGCAGGGGAATAAACAAAACCTGCTGATCGCAACAAATGCGTTGGACCACGCGCGTGAATTACAGGCGCGGGCCGATTTGAATGTTATTATGGTCGGAGGAGAGATACGTCCTGATGTCAGAGCTTGCAGCGGTTATATAACAAATGATGTGATCCGCCAGCTTATTTTTGATAAAGGCTTTATTGGGGTCGAGCATATTTCTCCGGAGCATTCCTTCACTACGCCGAATATGCTCGATGCGGAATTGAAGCGGATCATTATACAGGCTTCGAAGCAAAACTATATTTTGGCAGACTATTCGAAGTTTTGGAATGATTCTCTTGTCCAGATCGTTCCTCTCCAGCAAATTTACCGCGTCATTACCGATTGGCATATGCCTGATACAGAACGAACCATTTTTACAGAAAAAGGAGTCGATATCGTCTCCGCACCGGCTCCTGCGCTCTTTTAAAAAATCCAGAGCAGCCCGCAGTATATCGGCATCAATACGATATACTGTTTTTACCCGAATAAAGTTTTTCTTCCTGTTCTTTTTATTATTTTGCGGAAAAGCCGTCTCGCCGCCTTGCCCGCACGTATCCGTTATGCTATCATGGGTAAGGTTATAAATTCACTGTTAAGGCAGGTTATGATATGAGTAAGAAGATCGTACTTACCGGCGGCGGCAGCGCCGGGCACGTAACGCCTAACCTCGCGCTGATCCCCGGTCTGCAGGCACACGATATTGAAGTGCACTATATCGGCACACAGGACGGGATCGAGCATACGCTTGTGCATGGCGTTCCCTACCATGTGATCGAGGCGGGCAAGATGCGCCGCTACGCAAGCGCTAAAAATATCACTGATATTTTCAAGATCATCAAGGGCTACGGGCAGGCCAAAAAGATTTTGCGTTCTCTCCAGCCCGATATCGTGTTTGCCAAGGGCGGCTTCGTCTCCGTGCCTGTGGCATGGGCGGCAGCCAAGCTTAATATCCCTGTCATTCTGCATGAAAGCGATTATACGCCCGGTCTCGCCAACCGTTTATGTATGAAAAAAGCGCAAACGGTATGTCTTTCCTTTGACACGCGCGAAGCGGCCGGCGGAAAGGGCGTTCTTACCGGCTCGCCTATCCGCAGCGGCCTTTTGACCGGAAGCCGGACTGCCGGGCTTAAAAAACTCGGGTTTAGCGGCGATAAACCGGTGTTATTAATAATGGGAGGGTCTCTGGGCGCACAGGCAGTAAACGATGCCGTCGATGCGGATATCGAGGAACTCACGAGCCGTTACAGCATCGTTCATCTGCGCGGAAAGGGAAAGCTGAACCCCACGCTCGACGGAAAAGCTGATTACCGGCAGTTCGAATATATCGAGGAGGGCTTGAACGATATTTTTGCCGCTGCCGACCTTGCGCTTTCGCGCTCGGGTGCAAACGCGATCTTTGAGTTCCTTGCCCTGCGGCTTCCCGCTCTTCTCGTTCCGCTGCCGCTGTCCGCCAGCCGCGGCGATCAGATCCTAAATGCGGATTATTTCAAGAAACGCGGCTATGCTGAGGTGATCGCGCAGGAAGACCTCACGCCGGAAACGCTTCTTTCCGCTCTTTGTGAGCTGGAGGCGCACCGTGAAGAGCTAATCGGCAATATGTCCCGAAGTGTGGAAGCGGATGGAACAAATAACGTACTTACTATTATTTTAAAAAGTATTGGAGTCAAATGAACATTCAGAATTTCGTAGAAAACTATCATGAGTTGCCGTCAGCCGAACGTAAGGAAGGCCTTTCCGACATCGTCAAAGGCGAAAAATTCAAAACAGTCCTCAATTTGGCAAAGGGCGCGAACACGCGCGCAGCTTTGCGCGTTCTTGCAGATGCAGGCAGTAGAGCCTCCGATTTTGTAAAGTCGAACGCCGAAAGCTTCCTGAAATTTTTGCATGCAAGCGACGCAAAAGTCCGCATGCATGCCGCTCAGATCATCGGCAATACCTGCGCGGGCGAATATCTCGACGAGCTGATCGGGGCGATCATGCACGAGCAGACGATGTTTGCTCTTCCCTCTTATTTGCTTGCTATCGGCCGCGCTAAAAGCGACCGCGCCAAACGGTTTCTCGATTCCTATCAGCTTCGAAGCGATCTTGAAAAGCACCGCGAAGAGGAAAAGGCCGCTCTTGATAAGGCGCTTGCCGGATTTATCATCCGAAAAAAAGCGCGCGTACGCATACTCCCCTCGGATATCGTGCTGCTCGCCTCGCCAAATCCGAACGTGACATATTCTCAATGTGCAGACGCGGGGCTGTCTCCTAAAAAACTGGGGCGTTATATTGCCGTTTCCGGGCTTTCTGATTTTTATAACATTTATCAGCTCCGCGCTTATACGGATGCCTATATCTATCTTGGTTCTTCTCCCGTCGCTGAGCTTCCGGCATTCTTGGCGCAGCGTGAACGCGCGGTTCTGCAGCGCACAGGAGTCACGGGTTACCGACTTGAGGTACGCAGCGTGACCCATCAGGTCCGTCTCGACATCATCAAAAAATGCGTTTCTTCTATGAAAGAGCTTGTGAATACGCCTTCTTCGTATTCCATTGAGATCATGATCGAATTAGATGGCGATAAGGCGCAGGTGTTTTTGAATCCGCTTACGGACGACCGCTTCTCCTACCGTAAAAAAGCGATCGCCGCCAGTATTCATCCCGGAGTTGCAGCAAGCGTGTGCGCATATGCAAGCGAGTTTTTTAACCCCGACGCACGCGTCCTCGATAATTTCTGCGGGAGCGGAACCATGCTGTATGAAAGGGGCTTTTATCCGCATCATTCCCTGACCGGAGCAGATATCAATATGACGGCTGTGGAGGCTGCCAAGGAAAACAGCCGGTATGCGCATGTGCATCCGCAGTTCCACTATATCGACTGTCTGAAGTTCACGGCAAAAAAATATGATGAAGTGATCGTCAACATGCCATTCGGGCTGCGGGTGGGAAACCATTCCAGAAATGAACGGCTTTACAGATCCTATTTCTCTATTCTCCCGGATATCCTTACAGAGGAGGGTCTTGCCGTACTTTATACGCATGAAAAGCAACTGACCGAACGTCTGATCAGGAACAACGGAAGATTCCAGACGTTGAAGCGTACGACCTTCGACGCAGGCGGCCTATATCCTGCCGTATATGTATTGCGGAAAAAATAATACATTGACATTGCAAAAACCCCCTTCGCACACTGCTGCAAAGGGGGTTTTTTTATTTTGTTCCGCTTTCCGAAGCTGTGTCCGCAGCTGCCGTACGCCCTCGTTCCGTTCTGCGCAGGCGCTTCATGATCAAGATGCCGATCGTCATGACGGCCGGAAAAATGATCGCTGATAAAAGTCCGATCTTAAGGCCCGCCTGTTCCGGTGAAAACCCGGACAAAATATCCCAGTTCAAGATGCCTGACGACTGTGCGTTCTCCGATACGAGCCCCGTCATCCACGGGCCGACCGAGCAGCCGAGATCGCCGCAGATCGCAAGAATACCGAACATTGCCGTTCCGCCTTTTGGATAACACTTCGCCGAATAGCTGAGCATTCCCGGCCAAAGCAGACTGACTGCAAAGCCGCAGACCGCGCACCCCATCAGCGAAAGGAGCGGCAGGCGCGTGAGGGAAACGATCAGATAGGAGCCTGCGCACAGAATAGAACATGCGAGCAGCGCGCTCGTTAGATTGATTTGTTTACCCCGCAGGCCATAGATCGTTCTTCCGATCCCCATAAACACGGCAAAAAGGCACGGCCCAAGCAGATCGCCCATCACTTTTGACACCCCGAGCGCTCTTTCCGCAAAAAGCGAGGACCATTGAGACATAGCTTGCTCGGCCGCGCCGGCGCACAGCATCGTGAGCATCGCGATCATAAATATCTTAGATACCAGCAGTTTCCGCACCGGTATTTTCTCATGCGTCTCTACCGGTGCCGGAAGAGGAACCTGCATGAACCTGATCCCATTATATACCGGTAATATCGCCCACAGCACAGGCAATATCACCCACATTCCGTGTCCGAATACGGAAAGGAATACCGTAGAGAGCAGAACGACCAGAACCTGTCCCCAGCAATAAAAGGAATGCAGCAGGCTCATAGCGGAGGCTTTGTTGTCCCCGGGAACCAAATCGACGATAGGGCTGATGACCACCTCAATCAAGCCTCCTCCCACCGCATATAGAAACACCGCTGTGCAAAGCCCGGCATACGGCTCCATGAGCCCGGGCAGCAGTCCAAGCGCAACAAGCCCTGCAGCACACAGGAAATGCGCCGACACCATACAGGTACGGTAACCGATCTTATCCACAAACCGGACCGCGATCGCGTCTACGGCAAGCTGCGTTCCAAAGTTCAGAAAAATCAGATTCCCGATCATGGAAAGAGAAAGATCGAATTGCTGCTGAAAAATAACAAACAACAGCGGAGCAAGATTTACAACCGCCGCCTGTACGATATAGCCGCGATAGCATGCATATATAGTTGATCGGTAGGTATGCGACATCTGGAACCTCTAAAATTCTAATCCCATTTTTTTTGCGCGCTGCGGGGCATCGGTCGCGGCCGCATCGCCTTTTGCATTTACGCCGGTCACGATCAGTTTTCCGCGGTCCGTCCATTCCAGATAGGATGCGATGCGTTCATAGCTCGCCGTCACGCCGTCGAAGGCTGTTTCGCTTTCATCTCCTCCGCAGACGAGGAGTACGCATTCCTTTCCTTTGAAATTCTTTCCGCCTGCCACGAAAGCATAAAATTTATCGATCACATTCTTGAGCTGCGCCGGAAAAGAAAACCAATACAGCGGCGCTGCAAAGACGACTGCATCCGCCGTAAGGATATCCTCCGCTATCCTGTTGAAATCGTCGTTAAAAAAGCATGCCCTGTCTCCGCGGTAACACCCGTCGCACGCGCGGCATCCCTTTACGTCAAGAGCTCCCGTTTCGATTTTTATGACTTCATGTCCTGCTTCCTTTGCTCCTGCAATAAACGCCTCTGCAATGCAGTCGCTGTTCCCGCCTCTGCGCGGACTGCCTGTCAATACAATGATTTTTTTCCCCATATTATTTCCCTCCAAAATGAAATCAGCTTTATTTTACATTCTACGGGAAAATATCCGGCCCGTAAAGTGGATATTTTTGAATATTCTGTAGTCAGGTATCCTTTTTTATTATTTTACAGCGTTTTCTATTTTACCTGTATATTCTTCTGAAAACAAAAGAAGCGCAGGTATCGGCCCGCACCTCTTTTGTTTTTACTTAAAATCGTTCTTTGCGTGTTCCCCTGCCTCACTGTCACTTTTCTACTGCATGGACAGAGAGGGCTTTCTTCTCTAACGGCCCTGCCGCGGCCATATCTCATATTTTTGCATAAGGCTGCGCCGCTTTACGCATCCTGCTTTCATATCTCCTGCCCGCAGGACTCAACCAACATTTTCAACCTGCATTTATCACAGCTGTAGATCTCGCGGATAGTAAGATGCTTCATTTTTTCGGCCTCTATCTCAAGAATATAGTCCATTACACGGCTGAACGAATCGTCCGGCAAAAAGTCCCGGCCGTGCAGCTTCGCATAGTCGCGCTCAAAGAGGCTGACTACGTCGTACAGACTGATTTTTTCAGCGGCCTTTCCCAAGCGGAATCCGCCCCGGCAGCCCTGTTCCGAGACGAGCAGCCCTGCATGCCGCATCTCATTCAATATCTTCATACAGTATTGATAGGTGACGCCTACCTGTGCCACGATCTCTTTCGCGGTCGCCAAAGGTTCTTCTTTAGCCGTAAGATAGCCAAGTATCTGCGCGGCATATATCGTAGTGACCTTCATCGCAATACTCTCCATAAATACGATTTTTCATGATATTTGACTTATTTACAGGTATATCCTATAATTTCATTGAATATCCCTTTACATTTAACAAAGCTCCAGTTCAGTTCCTGTGTAAATTCTTTCGTTTGTTGCGTTAATTCACGTTAAGGATACTTCGGCAACTGTAAAACAGAGACTTTTTCTACCGTAGTTTATTTTTTCGTTTTTCAATACTTTATTTTTTTGCTATTTGCCCGGAAAATAAGCCATATTTTTGAAAATTGCACACAATACTTGACAACATTAGTATAAAATGTTATCTTTTAAACAGAAAATGATCATGAAAAGAATATACGATGGGCTACTGTAACGTGAATTAACGCAACAAAGGGGATAGGCTTCTGCATATCCCCTTTTTACGTCATCGTGCATTTCGTTCCTTTATCTATCACCATAGCACTCTGCTTACTTTTTCGCAAGGCTTCCGTCTGTATTTTAATCGTGCTTACAGACAAAACCCGCATGAGCGTATCATTTCGGCATCCTGCTCCGCCGTTGTTCCCGCCGTGGTAAGCATGTCGCCCGTGATCGCCGCATTGACGCCTGCGCCAAGCAAAGTCTTTCCCCTGTCCCTCAAATGTGCCCTGCCGCCGGCAAGCCTGATCTGTGCATCCGGCATCAGGAAACGAAACACCGCAGCGGTACGCGCCGCCTCTGCCTCATGTAAAACCGGCCTGCTGCTCAGCGGCGTTCCATCGATAGGCTCGAGTATATTGATGGGTATGGAACGTATGCCGAGCGTTCTCAGGTCAAGTACCATATCGATACGGTCCTCCATCGTTTCTCCCATACCAATGATCCCTCCGCTGCATACGGCAAGTCCGGCTTCCTGTGCCGCGCGGATCACCGCAAGCTTATCATCATAGGAATGCGTAGTGCAAATTTTCGGAAAATATCTGCGGGAGGTCTCGAGATTATTATGATAGCGCGATACGCCCGCCTGTTTGAGCATATTGAATTGCGCCCGGGTCAGCAGGCCATGAGATGCGCATACTTTCAGACCGCATTCTTCTCCAATACGCCGATAGATGCCGCACAGCCGCTCCACCTCACTGTCTGTCAGCCGCTTGCCGGAGGTAACGACAGAAAAACGCCGCACACCGCTCGCTTTGCATTTCTGCGCAGCGGCGAGAATACTCTGTTCATCCAATAACTCATAAAACGTTGCTCCGGTCCTATAGTGTGCAGACTGCGCACAGAATTTACAGTTTTCGGAGCACCTGCCGCTTTTCCCGTTTATGATGGCGCATAAATCGAAATCGTCGCCGCATGCTTCCTTTCGAAGACTATCTGCGGCGGCGCACAGTATGCCGAGCTCTTGTTCCGCTAAAAAAAGCGCTTCGGTCTTTGAGATGGCTTGCCCCTGTTCCGCCTTGCGATACAGCAGTTCTATCCTTTCCATCACGCGGCCGCCCCTCTTCTTTTCAACACGGGCAGCAGACGTTTTGCAATCCATGATGCAAGCAGACAGCGCAGTATGTCTGCCGGCAGAAAGACGATCACACAGGACCACAGCACTTCCCACATTCCCATCTGTGTTGAAAGAGCATAATTCATGATAAAATAGAAATACAAGGTCCCAATGATATAGACAGGGACCATGCCGAGCATACCGGAAAGAAACAGGCTGCCCACTCCCGGCCGTTCCAGCCTGCGCGCACGCGCTCCTGCAACATAAGCACATACGGCAAAGCCCGCCAGATATCCGAACGTTGGCTGAAGAACATACATGATACCGCCGCCGGCCGTAAAGACCGGGAATCCTACTAAGCCGACTGCAATATAGATCAGCATGGAAATACAGCCATATTTCGGGCCGAGCAGAAAGCCCGCAAGCAATACAAAAAAGCCTTGGAACGTGATCGGTACGTAGGGGATCGGTATCTTGATGAATGCGCCGATCGCAATCAGCGCGGCAAACAAGGCGCACAGGATCATATTCCGTGTCGCGATTCGTCTTTTTTCCATCGTTTTCTCCATTTTCGGCCTCCATTCTTTTGTGCTTTATCAGAATAACATATTCCGTTTTAATTGTAAACTATAAAAAAATATAAGTTTACATATTGCACAGAAATAATACCTCTTATCTTCCTCCATAGATTACTCCTCCTTTCCCGCTTCCTTTCGCAAATGAAGCTTCAAAATCGCCAAACGCGCGGCCGGCTGGGCTATACATAGTTCTACAAATAGAGATATGGCAAAATTGCGCGGCCATTTATAGAAAAACAGCCGAATTGGTTCTAATGTGATAGACCGTGTTCCTATCCGTGATCCAATTATGGTTAATAAAATCGACATCAGCAAAACCGTACACAAGGTATTCACTACAATCTGTGCACGAAAGCTGTCTTTTTTAGAAACGATCATCAGGGTCAATTTTTCAGCAGGCACATAGGTCAGCAATACAGCTGCTATAACGCTCATCCAGATAAAAGGCAGTACAGTTAAAGCGTCTTGCCAAACAGACAGATAAAACCCCGCTTCAGGGCAGGTAATCAAGGGCGCTATCATATTTACAGATAGAATCGAAACGATTCCTATAAATATAGCAAATTCCTTTTTGCTGCGCGGCAATTTCATATAAAATTCCATTTTTTCCTCCTGAAAACAGAAAAGCGTAAAACCAAAACAAATTGATTTTACGCTGAACCATTATACGCGTTTTCTATTGTTTGAATTGTATCACAAAAAACGACATTCTGCAATAAACGATAAATTTAATTTTATGCTCAATGGCCCAGCCGTATATATGAAACAGCAACAGCATGACTAAAACGCCGCTGCCGGAAAGGAGGCTGTTCAAAATGTGTAAATATAGTTATCCTGCTGTTTTTAAAAAGGAACATACTCTTTATATCGGTCATTTCCCAGATCTTGACTGCCCTATCGCATTCGGCCATTCATTTGAGGACGCCTATGAAATGGCGGAAGAGGAGCTTCTTCTGTTATTGTATGATAGAGAAGCCGGCCATAAAAGCATTCCCCATCCTACGCCTGCCGGGAAGATAGCAGAGGAACAGGGAAATATCGTCCTTGTCATCATGATCGACACGCAAACGGTTTCCGGTCCATAAAAAAATTCCATAGAGCGGCATGGGATTTCAAAAGCCGGCGACACCCAATCGGCGTCCAAGGAGTATCTCTATTGCCATTTTTTCCTATCCGCTGAAGGAAGCGCCGCACTTATATTCAGCTTGTTCAATGCTATATCTTATTTTCTTTGTTTACGGATATATTTCTTTATTGTTGCTTACATCTATCATGCGTATGTATTGCCAGTACCTATAATGAATATATGAACACGTTTCGTTTCACATGGAAAGGGCCAAATCCTGTTCCGTACAGAATTCAGCCCTTTCAGATAGTTTAATATTTTGTTTAGATCGAAAGCCGCGCTTCCGTTCAGTCCAGCTTTTTTATATTTCCATCAGCATATCGCCGAGGTCAGACAGGCTGTCCGACGCCTTGTGGTAAACCTTCATCATCTTGTCATAATACGCCATATTTTCCGGGATCGGCGCAACGTCTTCTTCAATTTTATGCAGCTCGTCGATCCGGTCGAAATCAGACCATATTCCCGTTCCGACCGCAGCACAGGCTGCCGCGCCAAGCGCTGCCGCCTGCTCGTCGATATTAGACTTCAGCACATGCATCTTATAAATGTCTGCATAAATCTGCCGCCACAATGCGCTTTTGCTTCCGCCGCCTACCAAAAGCATCTCATCTGCGATATCCGTCAGCTCGCGCAGCTTATCGAGGCAGGCGCGCAGCCCCATCGAAATCCCCTCCATCGAGGCACGTATGACATCCGCGCGCGTGTGAATAAGGTCAAGCCCCATGAAAGCGCCGCGCAGGTTATAGCTCTTATCCATCGGCATACCGCCGCCGAGGCTCGGATTAAACAGCAGCTTGTTGGAACCGACCGGAGATTTTGCCGCTTCCTGCGTCATAAGGTCATAAACATCCCCGCCGTTTCTTTCCGCCTCTTCCACAAATTCCCGGCACATTTGATCGCGCATCCAACGGAAGCAGGTTCCGCCTGCCGTCAGGCACAGTGCGGAAGCAAAATAACCGGGAACCACGTGCGTAAATACATACGGCCTCGAATTTGCCTCCAAAAGCGGTTTCTGGGAAGATACCGCGATCCACGAGGAGGAACCGAGGGAGTTATATACCCGTCCTTCCTTAAACGCCTTTGCGCCAAGTGCCATACAGGAATTATCCACGCCGCCCGAAACGACCTTCACATTCGTCGTAAGGCCAAGCTCTTCCGCCGCTTCCTGAGTGATTTGTCCGATCACGTCGGTGGATGCCACGACCTCCGGAAAAATCTCGGCAGGCAGGCCCATCGCTTCGATCAGCTCGGACGAATATTCCCATTTTTCAAGATCCCATACACCGCTTCCCGACGCATAGGACGGGTCTGTGCACAGGCGGCCTGTAAGCTTATAGTTGATATAATCTTTCGTGCCGATCACTTTTCCAATATTATTGTAGATATCCGGCTCGTTGTCTTTATACCAGAGAATTTTAAATGCCGAATAAAATGCCGGGGTAAATCCGTTCCCCGTCGTCATATACCATTTTTCTTCGCTGTAATGCTCGAACACATCGGCAACCTGCTTCGTCGCACGGCCGTCTGACCAGATCGGCGTATATTCGCGCAGGAGCGAACCGTCTTTCCCGATCGGCACGGCGCCGAGGCTGTGTCCTGAAATGCCGCAGCATGCGATGTCACTCTTGTCTACCTTTGTTTTCTCGAGAAGGAGGCGTGTACTTTTTACGATCGCGTCCCACCAATCCTCCGGCTTCTGTTCATGCCATCCGTGCGCCGGATAGGTCGTATTATACGGCATAAACGCCGCCGCAATGCAGTTGCCTTCGCTGTCATAAAGAGACGCCTTGTTTCCGCCTGTTCCAAGGTCCCATGCAATGATTTTTTGTTCCATTTCCCCTGCTCCTTTGTCTTTTATTCCGCTTTTAGCAGTTCATCTTCTTCCAGTAAAGCGTTCAGCTCGTTATTCGCCGCCGTGAGTGCGGCGTACGCCTCTGCTTTTCCCGTTACGGCATCATAAACCGCCTTTCCTAAAATATCCTCAAACATTTGTTCCGACAGGCAGATTCCGTCTGCACGGAGAGGCAGCTCTCTCATGCGTCCAAAGCCGCTCGCTTCCACCGTCCGGTGCAGCCACGGATAAACATTCGCCACCTCGAGGTTTTCCATCGCTGTCCGTCTCGGTGCAAAACCGCCGAGTATCGTGCTCAGGACCGATATTTCCCGGTCTGTCGCCCAGCGGATAAACTCCAGCGCGGCTTTTTTCTTCCTGCTGTACGCATTGACCGCGAGGGCCCATCCGCCGTCTACGCTTACCTTGTGCGGCATGTAGTCAAAGCCAATTTTCCCGTTTACTTTTGATTTGCTCCACTCCGTTACGGTAGACATGTTATCCGTAAACAGCGTGATCATCGCGGCTTTCCCGCTGCGGAATTCCGCCGCCTGCTCTCCCCACCAGTTGTCGCACGATTCCGCTGATGCATAGCGGAAGCTTTCCCGGTAATTTTCCAACGCTTCCACCGCTTGTTTACTGTTCAGCGTGAACCGCGTTCCGTCATGTACTTCTCCGCCGAACGACCATAGCCGCGGCAAGTATTCACATACGCCGCCGGATGACATCCGGCTTCCAAGCGTCGTTCCGAATTCCGTCGGGGAATCCGGATTGTATTTTCTTGTAAAAAACTTTGCGATCCGGTTAAATTCTTCCCATGTACGCGGGACCCGCAGTTCCTTTTTATACTGCTCATAAAACATCCGCTGCATCCGTATATCCGCAAAACAGTCCTTCCGATAGAAAAGCAGCTGCGTACAGAATGTGAATGGAATTGCGTAAACAGAGCCCTGCCGTATAGAATATTTCTCAAATATACTGGGCAGCATATCATCGTAATATACGGGATCCTCCGCGATATAGCCGTCTAAATTTTCTACGACCCCTTTCTGCGCAAATTCCGCGAGCCACGGGATATCGACGTCAAAGACGTCATAACGGTCTTTATACCATTCGTCACGAATCGCCTGATACATGTTCGTCTGCGCTTTCGCGTCGATTTCGAGCCGGAAGCCCGTCCTTTTTTCAAAGCCGGATTTCATCGTTTCCATCGCATAGCGCGCCCGGTCTATCGTCAGCAGGACCCGCAGCGTTTTTCCCGGTTCAGTTACCTTGATCTCCTGCTTCGGCGCAAGCTCCTTGAGCGGCTTCGACTTTAATTTCAGGAAAACAGTATCTGCCGGGAAATCTGTTCCCTGCTCGATATAATCGAACAGCATCGCTGCGGCGATTTCTGTCAGCTTAGCATAGGGATGCGGTACATATATGACGCCATCCCGCGCGGTAAGAGTCCACGACGTCGGCATATTCGCCACAATAAGCGGCCGTTTTTCCTTTGGGATATTCAAAATTTCGCAGGCCTTCAGCACCGCGTCCATTGCCTGAGAGCAAATCACCAATATGGCCTGCGGCGGTTTCCCCGAGGCTGTCAGCCTGATCGCTTCTTTCAGCAGGCCTTCGCGGTCGTAACTCGAAACCGCGCACAGATGCTGCCGAACGGTCATCTTATGGTCCCTGTGTGCCTCCACATATCCATTGAATGTCTGTTCCTCCAGTGTATACTGGATCGGACTCAGTAAGATGCCGATATCCCGATATCCCGCTTCGATCAGCTGGGAGACCGTGCCCCTCGCCTGTTCCTGTGCATCGAGGCCGACATAGTGCCTCTGTTCGTCGTCAGGCTGGCGCTGGAGAAAAACGATCTTAAGCCCGCTCTGTGCAAGCCTGCGAAACAACCCGGTATTCTTTGGTTGGCAGGTACTGAGCATCACGCCGTCCACATTATGCATCAGAGACATATTGAGCAGCCGCGTCTCCAGCTCCGCATCCTCGTTGGTGATATGCAGATTGGTCACATACCCTCTTTCTGCAAACAGCCCGGATAGATTCGTATAAATTTGGGCCATAGCCGCAGCAACGATGTTGGGCAAAATGACATCGATTTGCATTGATTTACTCAGTTTCAAGCTGCGCGCGATCGCGTTTGGCTCATAGGCAAGCTCTTTCATTGCCTTTTCCACGCGCTTTACTTTATCGAGACTGACTCCTTTTGCCCCATTTATAATGTTGGAAACCGTGCCATGCGATACGCCCGCCAATTTCGCAACATCCTTCATCGTGGCCATTCTTCCGCTTCGCCTGCCTTATCCTGCCTATATTAGGCTTAATATCCTGTTCCAAGCTCTCCTTCATCGCTCAGGAAAAGCTCTCCCTTTTTCTCACGCTCCACCGCTTCCTCCAGAATCGCTTTGGAAGAGCGTGTGCCGATGCGTACAGTTCCCGTCGAAAGGACCGCGAGCGCCGCATCCAGTGTTTTTACGCCGCCGGCAGCCTTTACTTTCATGCCGTCCGCATGCTCCACCATGATCTTCAAATCATGGATCGTCGCGCCGCCGCCGGCATATCCAGTCGATGTTTTTGAGAAATCCGCGCCGCCGGCCTTTGCCAGCTCGCTTGCCTTAATGATTTGGTCATCGTTCAAATAGTAGTTTTCAAAAATCACTTTGAGCAATGCGCCGCCGTCATGTGCCGCTTTCGCGACCTGTTTGATCTCGTCCAGCACATAATCGTATTCCCCGGACAGAAATCTTCCGATGTTCATGACCATATCTACTTCCACAGCCCCCTTTGCGACTGCGTCTTTTGTCTCAAATACTTTTGTCTCTGTCGTGCACGTGCCATGCGGGAAACCGATGACCGTCGTCGGCAGCACCTTTGTTCCTTTCAGTTCTTCAACAACGATAGGGAGATCAGAAGGACGCACACATACGGAAACACATTTATATTCTTTCGCGAGATCGCAGCCCTCTTTCAGTTCCTTGACCGTAATGTCCGGGCGCAGGAGAGAATGGTCGAGTGCATCCGCTATTTCCTGTACGGTGATTTTTTTCTTTTCCATAATACTTTTCTCCTTCTATTATATATAATATTAATTTTGAAGCTCATCTGAAACAATATAATGTATGCGGGCAGTCCGGGGAACGGCAGCTCCGTTCCCCAAAGCGCCCTGTTAAGAGGAAAATGAAATTAAATTATTGGTTTCTGATCGATTCTATAATGCTGACCGCAGACTTCATCCCGATCCCGAAGCGTTCCGCGCCTGCGTCATAGAAAGCTTTCAGCGCATCAAAATCGCGCACGCCTCCGGCCACTTTGATCTTAACGCGGTCTCCTACTATCTGCTTCATGATCTCCACATGGCGCACTTCCGTCGGCTTCGCGGAATAACCCGTGCCCGTTTTTACATACTGCGCGCCCGACTCCGCTACGATCTCGCTGCCTGTTTTGATCTCGTCGTCCGTAAGATAGGTCACTTCAAGGATCACCTTGACCGGATAACCGTCTGCAGCCTCGATGACCGCCGCGATATCATCCTTTACATAATCGAGCCTGTTCGATTTTAGTTTGGATACACTGATTACCATATCAAACTCGGTACAGCCGAGCTTTTTCATTTCCTTTACCTGAAACACCTTATCCTGCGTAAGATCCGTTCCGGTCGGAAAGCCGACCGGAGCGCCCATGATCACTTTTGTATCCGCTCCAAGCTGTTCTTTTAAATAGGAGATATTGCACGGCATGACAAACGCCGCAATAAAACCATATTCGTTTGCCGCTTTGGCCAGTTTCCTTACATCCTCTTCCGTCGTTGGTACGGAGAGCGCACTGATATCGACGATCTTAGGCAGGGTTTTAAAGGTGAGCTGATCGTTCATAATGATCTCCTCTCTGTTATTGGATCGTATAGCCGCCGTCGATCACCAGATTTTCTCCGTTGATCAAGCTTGCCGCATCGCTGGCAAGGAATACGGCGCAGGCCGCAACCTCTTCCGGATAACCAAACCGGCGCGCAGGTATCTTCTTTTTAAAGACTTCGCCCACTTCTCCTTCCCATGCCGCTTCGCCCATCGGCGTCAGGATCACAGTCGGTGAGATCGCGTTTACATTAATATTGTATTGCGCCCACTCATAACACAAAAGCTTTGTCATATAAATCACGCCTGCTTTTGCTACACCATAGGCAATATGCTTATCAAGCGCGATAATGCCTGCCTGCGACGCCATATTGATGATTTTTCCGCCGCCGTTTTCGATCATCGTGCGTCCTACGATCTGGTTTAACATAAACATGCCCTTGAGGTTTACGTTCATCGTAAGGTCCCACATCTCTTCCGTCATATCGACCGCTTTTTCAATCAGGCCCACACCCGCGCAGTTCACAAGAATATCGATCTTTCCAAAACGCGCGATTGCCGCATCCACAACGCCCTGCCGGTCGCTTCCTTTTGTAATGTCGCCCGCATAGCCAAGATATTCGCGTCCGAGTCCTTCCACGTACTGCTTCAGTTCTTCCGAGTCCGTACGGTCGAATACGATGATATCCGCGCCCTTGCGCGCATACATTTTGGCTATCTCAAAGCCGATCCCGCTTGCAGCTCCGGTAATGACCGCCCGTTTCCCCGCAAGGTCAAAATTTTCGTTGAATTCCCTGTGTGCCATCTGTTATCCTCCTTATCTGTCCCAGCCTCTACCGCCGCAGACTTGCCTGCGGTCAGGCTATCCTATGCAGCATAAAAACAGATCATAAGCCTGCCTTGCTTTCTGTTTCTATTAAGCGGTCCGGTCCTCTTTTTTGCTATTTGCCGCTGAATCAAGCGTATAGGACATGATTTTCACCTGATCTGCTTCACCATGCCCGAGGATTCCTCTGAGTTCTCCATGATGCATGACCATGATCCTGTCGCACATAGACAGCACTTCCGGCATTTCCGACGAAAGCAGGATAACAGACACACCCTGCTTTGCAAGGTCATCAATGATACGGTATATCTCCGATTTTGCCCCGATATCGATACCATGCGTGGGCTCATCCATAAACAGGATCTTCGGCCCGTTCATCAGCCAGCGCGCAACGATCGTTTTCTGCTGATTCCCGCCGGACAGATTATTGACGCATTGCTGCAAAGAAGGTGTTTTTACTCTCAGCTTATCGACATATTCGTCGGCTATCCCTTTTACCTTATTTTTATTCAGAATCCCAAGCTTATTTTTGAGCCGCTTCAAATAGACCATCGTCATGTTGTCCTCCACGGACATCTTGAGGAACAGCCCCTGTATTTTCCGGCCCTCCGGGATCAGCGCCATACCATTTTCGATTGCATCTTCCGTGTTTTTGATGTTCACTTCCTTGCCGTTCAGTTTGATCGTGCCCTCTTTTTTCTGATGCGCGCCGAAAATCGTCTCCAACAGCTCAGAACGTCCCGCGCCTACAAGGCCGGTGAGCCCAAGCACTTCTCCTTCGTACAGCTTAAAGGAAACGTCTTTCACGCGGCCGCGCACATCGGAGAGATGTTCCACCTCAAGGACAGGTGTGCGCGTTTCATAACCGGTCATAAAGTCGCGGTGCGCGGACTGGTCAAACTCACGGCCGACCATGAGATTGATCATCGTCTGTTCGTCCATATCCTTCCGTTCACGCGTTTCAATGTGCTTCCCGTCGCGCAGGACCGTGATCTTGTCCGCGATCTCCATGATCTCCTCCAGTTTGTGGGAGATATACAGGATCGCAACGCCGCTTTTGCGTAAATTATCTACGATTTTCAGCAGGAACTTGATCTCTCCTTCCGTAAGCGACGCCGTCGGTTCGTCCATAATCAGCATTTTGGAGCGGAAAGACATCGCCTTTACGATCTCGAGAAGCTGCTGTTCCGATACGCTCAAATTTTTGACGACCACGCTCGGGTCGATATAGTCGATCCCCAATTCATCGAGGAATGCCTGCGTATCCCGGTACATCTTCGCTTTGTCGATGAGCAGCCCTTTTTTGGGCATACGTCCAACATATACGTTTTCCGCAGCCGTCATGTGAGGAGCAAGCGACAGCTCCTGATGGATCATCGCGATCCCTGCCAGCTGCGCTTCCTTCGGTTCCCGAAAGTGAACCGGTTTCCCTTCAAATTCCACAGTTCCTTCGTCCGCCGGGTAAACGCCGGACAGTATATTCATCAGCGTGGACTTGCCCGCGCCGTTTTCCCCCACGATCGCGTGCACTTCACCGCTGTAGATATCAAAGCTTACGTTGTCAAGAGCTCTAACACCCGGGAAGATCTTAGATATGCCGTTTAATTTGCAAATCAGCTCTTTGCTCATAATTTCATAACCTCCGTTTTGAAAGGATGGGGCTGCGCTCAGCGCAGCCCATATCCTTGTACTCGCTGTGTCTCGATTCTTAGAAGAATTCCGGGAACAGCTCTTTTACGTTATCCGGCGTAGCCATAACGCCTTCATACCAGTTTACTTCTTCGGCCGGGTCGATTCCCGCTACAAGCTTGTTGTATGCGTCGATGACCGGCTGATAGCCCTGATTGAACGGATCCTGGTCGATGCAGCCCTTGATCGTTCCGTCTGCAATATACGGAGCAGTCTCTTCAAGGACGTCGTGGCATACCAGCATCACCTGATCCTGCAGGCCCATGTCTACCAGTGCTTTCGCAGCGCCGGAGGGGCCGCCTGCGGTTACATACAGGCCTTTGAGGTCCGGGTTCGCCATCAGGATATTCTGCGTCTGCGTATATGCTTCTTCCGCTTTGTCGTTGTTTTCTACTTCCGCCACGCACTCAAGCTTATCGTTCGCGTCGAGAATGCTGTGCGCGCCCTGACGGCGTTCTTCATGCCCGAGAACCGTGAAGTCTCCTGTGATGATGGCATATTTGCCTTCGCCGCCCATCAGCTCTTCCAGAAGTTTCGCGCATTCTTCACCGCCGTATGTACCGCTCTGGCCATAATAAGCCTGACGTTTGGAATCCGGACCCGGCTCCGTGTTGAACACATATACCAGAATTCCTGCGTCAACAGCTTTGTCCACAACGGGCTGCATCGCTTCGGACAATCCGAAGAAGCAAATTGCATTGTACCCGGAAGCGATGCAGTTTTCGATCGTTGCCGTCCATTTCTGCGGATCAAAGTCTTCGACCGCCAGAACGTCTACCGTGCAGTTTTTGTCAGCGAGTACCGCCTTCGCGTATTCCTGACCTACACGCACAGCCGCACCCCACGGGTTGTTCTGTACGCAGATCGTAGCGATCTTGATCGGTTCTTCCGCGTTCTGCACAACGGGCAGAGACAGCAGTTTTTTGCCTGCCGGCACTGCTTCCGCAAGGTCTGCTTCAGCCATAAATTCCGCTTCTCCGTCAGCCGGAGCTTCCGCCGATTCTTCAGCGGCCGGTTCGGACGCTTCAGCCGAAGCTTCCGTGGACGCCTCAGTCGAGGCTTCCGTGCTCGGTTCCGCAGCGGGTGCGGAGCAGCCAACCAGCATCGCTACACAGAGAATCACTGCAACGAGGGTTACTAAGGTCTTCTTTAACATAATCTTTCCTCCCAGATTTTTTATTATTCAACCGGTTTTCCGGTTTGAATACACGTTCAGGAGCGCTTTCCGCTTAACGGGCCGCGCGTTTTTTGCGCACGCTGTCGATCGCGACCGCACCGATGATAATGAGGCCCAGAATGACTGTCTGCCAATAGCCGGATACCGCGAGCTGTGTAAACATATTCTTCAGAATGCCCATGAGCGCTGCGCCGACGACTACGCCGAGGATATTCCCTTCACCACCGGACATCGAAATCCCGCCGATCACGGCTGCTGCGATAACATCAAGTTCGTACCCCTTACCAAAGGACGGGTCTGCGCTGTTCATCTGCCCAACAAGAAGCAGGGCGCATACGCCAGCGAGGAAGCCTTCGATGACATATACGAGCGTCAATATCTTGTCTACCTTGATACCGGACAATTTCGCCGCCGGAGCACTGTTGCCCACTGCGTAAATATTTCGGCCGGTCATTGTATTGTTCGCGAAGATAAAACCGATGATGACGATCGCCGCCATTACGATAACAGTGACCGGTACCGGTCCGATGTAACCGCCGCCGAATACGGAGATCCACGTCGGCTCATACCGGATCGGCGAACCATTTGTAATCAGCAGCGCCACACCCTCGCCTACGCTCATCATACCTAAGGTAGCGATGAACGGCGGAAGGCCGACCTTGGAAACGAGCAGGCCGTTCGCAAGACCGAATGCAGTACCCATACCGAGGATCAGCAGCAATACGACGATACCGGGAAGTGCATAATCGGTCGCACGGGCGAAATAGGTTCCAAACGCCGCCGATGCCGCGATGACCGACCCAACGGAAAGGTCGATGCCTGTCGTGATGATGATAAGGCCCATACCGACCGCAAGGATCGCATTCAGCGAGAATTGCCGGATAATAACAAAGATATTCGTCGTTGTCGGGAATGTCGCCGGCCGCACGATACACATGATCACGAATAATGCGATCAGGGCAACAAGGGCCGTCATTTCCGGCTTTGCCATTAACTTTCCAAACGTTCCGCTTCTTTTTGCGGTGAGTTCTGTTCCAGTCTGATTACTCATAATTTTCCTCCCTATAATGATAATGCCATGGCGTTTCCGCCTAAATATTTCATATACGGCACTGCCGTATCATGAACCGCAACCACTTTTACGCCTTACCAACAGGTATATGCGCCGTCGATCGGTATCGCTGTTCCTGTCGTAAAGGTAGAGGCATCACTGGCAAGATACAGGACCGCGCCCTGCAGCTCGTCCGGCGTTCCCGGCCGTTTCATCGGTGACATCGCCATCCATTTATCCACCCATTCTCCGCCGTCTTCGAAAAACTTTTTCGTCATATCGGTCTGCATATAGCCGGGGCAGATCGCGTTCACGCGGATATTGTAGGGCGCCCATTCGCACGCCAGACTTTTGGTCAGCTGAATCACGCCCGCCTTAGACGCGTTATAGGAAGCCTGCGGCTGAGGCGTATTGACGACGAGCCCGGACATAGAGGATGTATTGATGATATTCCCGTAGCCCTGTTTGATCATTGCCCGCCCAGCGGCCTGTGCACCGAAAAAGACGCCGTTCAGGTTGATATTGATCACCGCCAGCCATTCCTCCGGCTTCACATCTTCCGCAGGGATATGCTTCACGATCCCCGCATTATTGATCATAACGTCTATCTTTCCGAATACAGCTGCCGTATGCTCGACCACTTTTTGATTATCTTCCGGAGAAGTCACATCGCATTTCACCGCTTCGGCCTTGACTCCATAGTTCTTTGCGATCTCCCTTGCTGTCTCCGCGGCAAGGTCAGTATTGATCTCTGCGATCACAATATCGGACCCCGCGGACGCAAGCGCCTCCGCCATTGCCTTGCCAAGCCCCTGCGCCGCACCCGTGACAACACTGGCTTTTCCTTTCATCGAGAATCTGTCCATTACATCCATCTTGAAAGCCTCCGGATTTTTTCAGAAGTTCCGCTGCGTATGGAAGGTTAAAAATATACACTTTATTTTCCGTGTCCGGTCAGACGCGAAAAATAAAAAAAGGCAATAAAAAACGCAGGCATTGCCTGCGATTCTCCATTGTCGCTACTCCAAGATGGGGTTGGTCAAAATTGTGTACGTAATAATCCAGTTGTCACTGCAAACAAGATGTTGGAATCTTCCTTTTTCAAATATCTTTATGCAGTTCGTTCGTGCTCTTGATATAAAATATATAAAAAATTTAAATGCTTCTTCAATCCCGCCGCGAATCTCAGTTCCCTTTTGGAACGTTCCATTCACTTTGTTGGGCTTATTCTATCACAAACATTTTTTAAAAGCAACACCTTTTTTCAAAAAATCAATTTTGGGGAAACGCCTAAAAAAATATTTGACAATTTGCATTTCGTCTTGGTAGAATGAGATAAATTTTTGTTCTAAATTATCATTTTTTTGTGAAAATGTTGGTTTTATCCGTTAAACCTGCATGAAACTCTTGTCACAAAAAACAAAGGAGTGTAAGAATATGACCGAACAAAGAGTAGCAATCATAACCGGCGGAACACGCGGCATGGGAAAAAGCATGAGTATCGCCCTCGCGCAGCGCGGCGACATCGTGATCGCGGTTTATCGTTCGAACGAACAAGCCGCGCTCAAGGTACGGGATGAACTGCAGGCTTTCTCTCCCCAATCAGATATCCTTCAGGGCGACGTCGGCAAAAAAGCCGACGTAGACAGGATCGTAAAGACAGTGGGCGAGCGCTTTGGGCGTATCGATATCCTGATCAATAACGCAGGGATCTTCGGCTTCGCTTTTCTCGAAGATATGACGGAGGACGATCTCGACCGTTACATGAGCATCAACTTTAAAAGCCAATTCCTGATGACACAGGCTGTTCTGCCTTACATGAAAAAGAACCATTACGGGCGCATCGTGAATGCGTCTTCTATTTCCGGTACCCTTGCGGACGTAGGTCTTATAGGCTACGGATGCAGTAAAGCCGCCGTCAATATGTTCACCAAAATCATGTCGGGCGAGCTTGCGCCTTACGGTATCACAGTAAACGCTTACGCGCCGGGTATCATCCATACCGATATGACAGACGGCATGATCCGTGAACGCGGCGATGAGCAGGTAAAGCAGATCGCCCTCAAGCGTTTCGGCACGGGCGAAGAAGCCGCCGCTCTCGTCGCGTTCCTGTCTTCTCCGGAGGCTGGTTATGTGACCGGCGAGATCATCGGGGTAGACGGCGGATTCTTCAAAGTGCAAAATCCGTATCGTGCGCATGAATATGCGGAAATGGGAAAATAGCCTTTCCTTTTTCCTGCTTACAATGTGCCGCAGGCTTGGTTTTCGGATAAAAAGCGCTCTTTTTCGCCGGCGTTTTCTCTTTATTTGTGCTTTTTCGGCTGCAAATAATGCTCGGGCGTAGCATTGTCAAAGATGCGTTTCAAATACTCTCCCGTATAGCTGCCCGGCGTTTCCGCGACCTCTTTCGGCGTGCCTGCCGCGACTACTGTTCCGCCCTTATCGCCCCCGTCCGGGCCCATATCGATGATATAATCCGCGCTTTTGATGACGTCGAGATTATGCTCGATGACCACTACGGTATTGCCCTTATCCGCAAGGCGGTTCAGTACCTTAACAAGGCGTTTTACATCGTCCATGTGCAGGCCCGTCGTGGGTTCGTCGAGAATAAAGAGCGTATTCCCGGTCTGCTTTTTGGCGAGATGCGTGGCGAGCTTTACGCGCTGCGCTTCCCCGCCCGAAAGCGTTGTGGACGGCTGCCCTAGCTTGATGTAGGAAAGGCCTACGTCCATCAGCACCTTGAGCTTGCTCTCGATGCGCGGGATATTCTCGAAGAAATGATAGGCTTCTTCCACCGTCATATCCAGCACTTCAAAGATATTTTTCCCTTTATAGCGCACCTCGAGCGTTTCCCTGTTATAGCGCTGCCCTTTACACACCTCGCAGGGCACATACACATCCGGCAGGAAATGCATCTCGATCTTGATGATGCCGTCTCCCCGGCACGCCTCGCAGCGGCCGCCCTTGACATTGAAGGAAAAACGGCCTTTTTGGTAGCCGCGCGCTTTGGCGTCCTGCGTCATGGCAAAAATATCACGTATCATATCGAACAGGCCCGTATAGGTCGCCGGATTCGAGCGCGGCGTCCTGCCGATGGGCGACTGGTCGATATCGACGATCTTATCCACATATTCGAGGCCGTCGATGCGGTCGTGCCTGCCCGGCCTGTCTTTTGAGTGATAAAATTTCTGCATCGCCGCTTTTTTGAGGATATGGTTCACGAGCGACGATTTTCCGCTGCCCGAAACGCCCGTCACCGCCGTGATAACGCCAGTTGGGAAAGAAACGTCTATATTCTGCAGATTGTTCTCCCGCGCGCCTCGCACCGTGATCCACTGCTTAGGCTCGCGCAGCTTCGCCGGGATGCGGATCAGCTTTTTGCCGGAAAGATATTGCCCCGTAATGCTTTTTTTATTGGCCATGATCTGTTTCGGAGTTCCCTCTGCAACGACTTCTCCGCCGTGCGCGCCCGCTCCCGGTCCGATATCTACGATATAATCGGCATTCAGCATCGTTTCCTCGTCATGTTCCACCACGATGAGCGTATTTCCGAGGTCACGCAGGCCCTTCAGCGTCGCAAGGAGCTTATCGTTATCCTTTTGATGCAGGCCGATGCTCGGCTCATCGAGGATATACAGCACGCCCATCAGCCCGCTCCCGATCTGCGTCGCAAGGCGAATGCGCTGGGCTTCCCCGCCCGAAAGCGTACCCGCCGCGCGCGAAAGCGTGAGGTAATCGAGCCCCACGTTGATTAGGAAGTCGAACCGGGCGTTGAGCTCCTTTAGGACGCGCTCCGCGATCATTTTTTGCTTGCTGCTGAGCTGGACCGTATTTACATACTCCCGCGCCGCGCGAATCGACATATCCGACAGCTCCGCAATATTTTTATCGCCGATCTTTACGGCGAGCGTTTCCGGCTTATAGCGCTGCCCATGGCATACGGGGCACGGCGTTTCCACCATATAGCTTTCAATCTCGCCCTTCATATATTCGGACGTCGTCTCCGCATACCGCCGCTCCAGATTAGGAATGATGCCCTCAAATGCGGCATTATAATAGCCTGCTCCGCCCATGCCGTCATATTCCACGCGCAGCTTTTCGCCGTCTGTGCCATAGAGCAGGGCGTGTTTTACTTCTTCGGACAATTCTTCGTAGGGCGTATCCATATCAAAGCCGTAACGCTTCATCATCGCGTCGAGATAATTTTTCGCAATCGTTCCCACTGTTCCAAAATTCCAGCCGGAGGCCTTGACCGCCCCTTCTCGCAGCGTTTTGGTCTTGTCCGGAACGATGAGATCGGGGTCGATCTTCAGCAGCATCCCGAGCCCCGTACATTCCGGGCACGCGCCGAACGGACTGTTGAAAGAGAACATGCGCGGCGTTAACTCCTCGATGCTCACACCGCAGTCCGCACACGCAAAGTTTTCATTCATCAGCGTTTCTTCGCCCGTTGCCATATCGCGGATAACAACGAGCCCGCCCGCCATGCGCAGCGCCGTTTCGATGGAATCCGCCGCACGCTTTGCACTCTCAGGCTTTACGATGATGCGGTCCACCACGGCGGCAATCGAATGCTTTTTCTGTTTTTCCAGCTTGATCTCCTCGTCAAGCTCCCGTGTTTCTCCGTCCACTACGGCACGTACATATCCCTCTTTCGCAAGGTTTTCCAATATTTTTTTATGCTCGCCCTTTTTGGCGCGGATCACAGGGGCGAGTATCATCAGCTTCGTTCCCTCCGGGTTCTTCATGACCTGATCCACCATTTGGTCCACAGTCTGCCGTGAGATCTTTTTTCCGCATTTCGTGCAGTATACATCCCCCGCCCGGGCATAGAGCAATCTTAAATAATCGTGTATCTCCGTTACCGTTCCCACCGTGGAACGCGGATTGCGCGCCGTCGTCTTTTGGTCAATAGAGATCGCGGGGGAAAGCCCCTCGATGAGGTCTACGTCCGGCTTTTCCATCTGCCCTAAAAACTGCCGCGCATACGCGGACAGCGACTCCACATACCTCCGCTGGCCCTCGGCATAGATCGTATCGAACGCGAGCGACGATTTTCCGCTGCCCGAAAGCCCTGTGATGACAATAAATTTGTCGCGCGGAAGCGTGATATCAATGTTTTTCAGATTATGCTCACGTGCGCCTTTGATGCGTAAATAGTCCATTTTTCCTCCAAAATATTCCTTCAAATCTATCGGGCGGATACGCCGGCGCCTTGGCCGCGCTCCGTTTTGCTCTAGATTTATGCGTTATTCTTCAATTCCTCTATCATATCCCGCAGCTTGGCCGCCGCCTCGAATTCAAGCTCTGCCGCCGCCTCTTTCATCTGCTGTGTCAGCAGGTCGATGCGCATTTCCCGTTCTTCCTTCGGCAGCTTCGCGATATCCTCCGGCTCCGCTTTCTGCGAGATGGCCAGCGCCTCGCTCACTTCTTTTGATATCGTCGTCGGCGTGATACCATGCTGCTCATTATATTTTTTCTGGAGCGCGCGGCGGCGTTCTGTTTCCGTTACGGCGGCCTTGATCGACCGCGTGATGGTATCTGCATATAAAATCACGCGCCCCTCCGCGTTCCGCGCAGCGCGGCCGATGGTCTGGATCAGCGAAGTCTCGTTCCGCAGGAACCCCTCTTTGTCGGCGTCAAGTATTGCGACGAGCTCCACCTCCGGGATATCAAGTCCTTCGCGCAGCAGATTGATGCCCACCAAAACATCGAACTCCCCAAGGCGCAGGCCGCGCACGATCTCTATCCGCTCTAATGTGTCGATATCCGAGTGCATATATTTCACGCGGATACCCATTTCCGTATAATACTCTGTCAGGCGCTCCGCAAGCCGTTTGGTGAGCGTCGTCACAAGCACGCGCCGCCCGCGCGCGGCGATATCTCCGATCTCCCCAAGCAGATCGTCAAGCTGTCCTTCCGTTTTGCGTATCTCGATCGCCGGGTCGAGAAGCCCCGTCGGACGGACGATCTGCTCTACTACGCTTCCTCCGGCCCGCTCCCGTTCGTATTCCGCCGGGGTCGCGGAAACGTATACTGCCTGATGCACCCTTTCATTGAATTCTTCAAACCGCAGCGGACGGTTATCGAACGCCGATGGCAGCCGGAAGCCGTAATCTACCAGCATCTGCTTACGCGCACGGTCTCCGTTATACATCGCCCGCACCTGCGGCAGCGTCACATGGGATTCGTCCACGAATAATAAATAGTCATCCGGGAAATAATCCATCAGCGTATAGGGCGGCTGCCCGGGCAACCTCCCGTCGAAATAGCGCGAATAATTCTCGATGCCCGAGCAATAACCCAGCTCTTTGAGCATCTCGATATCATACAGGGTGCGCTGTTGGATGCGTTCCGCTTCAAGCAGCTTGCCCTGCTCCTTGAACAGTTCGACCTGAGCCGCGAGGTCTTTTCTGATATCCGGCAGGTGTGCAAGCACCTTTTCATGGTCCATGGCATAGTGGGATGCCGGGAAAATGATGGTGTATTTCAAAATACTCAACTTTCTGCCGGTAAGCGCGTCGATCTCGGAGAGCTGTTCTATCTCGTCTCCGAAATATTCCACGCGGACAGCTTTCTCGCTCTGCCCGGCCGGAAATATCTCTACGATCTCTCCGCGTACCCGGAACGTCCCGCGCGACATATCCGTATCGTTTCTCGTATAATTGATAGACACCAGCTTTTCAAGAAGCTCCTCCCGCGGATATTCCATTCCCTCCCGCAGGGCGACGGCAAGCTTTCCGTAATCTTCGGGCGCGCCAATCGAATAGATGCACGACACGCTTGCCACAACGATCACATCCCGCCGTTCGAGAAGCGATGAAGTGGCGGAATGGCGCATTTTATCGATCTCATCGTTGATGCTGGCGTCTTTTTCGATATAGAGGTCCCGGCCGGGAATATAGGCCTCCGGCTGATAATAATCGTAGTAGGACACGAAAAATTCCACGGCATTGTTGGGAAAAAATTCTTTGAATTCACTGCATAGCTGCGCCGCCAGCGTTTTATTGTGCGCGAGGATCAGCGCCGGCCGCTGTGTACGCGCGATCACGTTCGCCATCGTGAACGTCTTTCCGCTTCCCGTAACGCCGAGAAGAACCTGCGCCTCTTTCTTTTCTTCGATCCCCCGCACCAATTCGTCGATCGCTTTCGGTTGGTCGCCTGCCGGCGCGTAGCGGGAATGCAGTTCAAAACGCTCCATAGTACCTCCATTGTCTAAAAAACGATTACCCTATATTATACCACATTTTACACTGGAAATACGATTTTTAATCTATATCCTGCAGAGCAAAAAGACGCCGGTACGGCGTCTTTTTGCTCTGCTCATTTTTATTTTTTGTCATAGTAGAGCCGCAGCATTTCCTCCATCAAAATATCACGATCCATCATGAAATAATCCGTGTTCTTCCCGAGCAGAGGATCGTGCAGCGTTTCCCAGTCTTCCGGGCCCGGAAACGTCTCTAATGCGATATCGTCTACGTTCTCTACGCTGTCTATCACGTCTGCCAGCGCAAGTATTTGTTCGAGCTTCAGGTCCGTCTGTATGACCTTGCCGGAAAGCTGTGGAAAAAGCCGCGTCGCCGCCTGCGCAGCGCCCATTTTTTTCACAGAGCCGATAAAGGATTTCATAAACTGCTGTTGATGCCTCTGCCGGTCCATTTCTCCGTCTGCTACGCCCTTGCGGTTTTGGAGATAGAGGCGCGTCGTCTCTTCATTCAAAACGACGGTCTCTCCCTCCTCTCCCACGCCCTTCATATCCTGCTCCAGCGTGACCTCAACGCCGCCCAGTGCTTCTGCAAGCTGAGGAAGATGCTCAAGGTCTATCGACACATAATATTCTACCGGAATATTGAGCTGTCCGCCGCATTCGATCAGCTCCCTGACCGCAAGCATTTGATTTCTTGCGCCTGCCTCGTCTCCGGCTGCGATATAGCCCATTTGATAGGCGTGGCACAGCTTGGTCTCATAGGCTTTTCCCTCTGCCTCGCCCGTTTCTCCGCTTACTTTATAAACGTTCGTGCGGGTATCACGGGGCAGCGAATATAAGGCTACTTTCCCGCTGTCCAGTTCCACGGCACAAAGCATCGTCATATCGCTGCGCTTGCCCTCGTCCGCCCGCTGCTCCGAGCCGTCCCAGTCTATCCCCATGAGCAATACTGTGACCACATTTTGTTTTTTACGGTATTCCGCTCCGTTATACGTCACAGTCTGCGCGCCCAAGCTGTCTCCAAATGCTGGCCTTTCGCCGGTTTCGCCGTTCCCAATGTATTGTGACACAAAGACCGACGCAGGGTCCGCACGCAGCGCCTGCCACACTCCCGCTATTTGACAGGCAAGCAATATTGCAGCGGCAATAAGGCCTGCCAAAGTTCCCAGCAGCACTTTGACCGCTTTTGAATGGCTCATTACCGTTCCCTCCCTGCTTATCGTTTCTCATATTATAGAGCCCCCTTGCATCAAACTTGTATCCTAAGCAAAAAGACGCACGCTCACTGCATGCGTCTTTTCTCCGTTCAGAAAAACCGGATATTTTCCGTCTTATTCAATGGATTTCATGGATTCCACCATGTCTATCTTCTTGAGCTTGAAATGCAGGACAAAATTTACAATAAAGGTGAATGCCAGCGTAAGCGCGCCTGCGTACACAAACGCCGTCCACGGGATCTCGGGTGCAAACATCACGATATCTACCTCGGCGGTTTGTATCACGAACCGTTCAAGGAATATCCCGCCTATCAGGCCGGCGAGCATCCCGATTACCGCCGAGATGTTGTTTTCCCGATAGATATAGGCCGATACCTCCTTGTCATAAAAACCGAGCACCTTGATCGTCGCAAGCTCGCGTATCCGCTCCGTCACATTGATATTGACCAGATTATACATCACGATAAATGCGAGCAGCCCCGCCGATAGGATCAGCACAAGAACGATGCTCCCAAGGCTGTCCGCAATATCGGAAAACTGCGTGACAGAGCTTTCCGCATAGGATATCCCCTGCACATGCTCATAGCCGAGTATCGTCTCTGAAAGCGAGCTGAGGTCCGCGCCGTCCGCCGTATTGAATACGAACGTATTCATAGCCGCTTCTTCGCCGAACACCTGACTATAATATGCAGGAGACAGATAAACGAAATTCATCGCATAGTTTTCCGTGATAGCCGCCACCTGCAGCTCCACCTGTTTGCCGTCCGCGTCGGTAAGCGTAAAGCTGCTGCCCTCCCTCAGGCCAAGGAGCTTCGCCAGCTTTTCGTTGACGACCGCGCCGCTGTCTCCGAGCGCAATGGGTTCGTGGCCCTCCCGTGTGCGCAGCGTGATATATTCTCCGATGCGCTCCGGTTCCTCCGGCACAAACGTGGTCACGCTTGCCTTTTTGTTTCCCGCTTCCGCATCCATTCCCTGATAAAGGATCATCATGTCGCTTTCAAGCCCCTGCGTGCTTTCCAGTTGTCCGCGCACCGCTTCGACTTCATCCGGCGTAATGTTTTCCTCCATTGCGCCCATCGCGTCATAAACGAATATTTCTTCAAATTGTTTGGGAACGATCGCCCCGACCGAATATTGCAGGCCAAAGCCTGTCAGCATCAGCGCCGTGCAGCCTGCGATGCCGACCACCGTCATCAGCACGCGCTTCTTATATCGAAACAGATTGCGTACCGTTACCTTTTTGGTAAAATTCAGCCTGTTCCACAGCCACGTCCATTTTTCGAGCAGCACACGCTTGCCGGACGGAGGCGATTTCGGCCGCATCAGCTGCGCCGGCTGCTCTTTCAGCTCCGCATATCCTGCCGCCCACGCGGAAAGGCCCGTGACCAATACCGCCACGACTGTGCACCATACCGCATAATCCCACCGGAACGGCGTGATAGGCTCCGGCATAAAATAACGGAGCTGATAGGCATGGATGATCGTCGTCGGGAACAGCGTAAAGCCAACGAGCAATCCCACAATGCTGCCGATGAGGCTCGCCGCAATGGCATACCATAAATATTTCGCCATAATCGTCCGGTTGGAATAACCGAGCGCTTTCAGCGTTCCGATCTGCGTCCGCTGTTCTTCTACCATGCGGGTCATGGTCGTAAGGCAGACGAGCGCCGCCACAAGGATAAAAAATACCGGAAATACCTGCGCGACCGCATCGACCTTTTCTGCATCCTCCTGATAGCTGGAATAGCCCGGATTTTCATCCCGATCCCATACATACCAAACCGGCTTTTCAAGGCCGGAGAGCTCTGCTTCTGCATCGGTTATCTCAGTACGCGCATCAGAGAGTTCCTGATCAGATTCCCGTTTCCCTTCTTCATAATCTGTCCGGGCATCGGCAAGCGCTTGCTGTCCCTCCTCAAGCGACCGTTCCGCATCGGACAGAGACTGCAGGCCTTCCGCTCTTTGTCTCTCCAATTCCTCTTGTCCTGCCGCCAGTTCCGCTTCTCCCGTTTCAAGCGCTGCCTTTGCACTGTTCAGTTCCTGTTTGGAGCTTTCCAGCTTTTCCCGTGCGCTGTTCAGCTTTTGCTGTGCGTCCGCAATGCCTGCCGCAAGCTGTTCAAGCCCCTCTTTTGCCGGTGCGAGCTCCTTTTCCTGCGTATCAAGATAGCTGCTTATTCCGCTTTCCGCCATGCTGAGGATAAGCCCTGCCCTGCTTTTCTCTGCGCTCCCGGGCTGTGCGGAAATATATTGCTCCAACGTGCCTTTCACAGTAATCCCGGAAGGCAGCGTGCCCGGCGGCAGCATGGCGTCCAGTGCTCCCGCGTTTTGCACCACCGCCGCGGCGTCTGCCGGCAGATTGGAAAGGTCGCCCGCTATATCCGCATAAGCGTCCGCGATGTTCCCGATTCCCGACACGAGGTTCCGTCCTGCCGCGATCTGCGCTTCTCCATCCTGTACCTGCGCTTTCAGCGCGTCCCGCTGCTTCTCAAGCTCCTGCAGAGCTGCAAGCGCCTCCGGCTCCTGTTCTTCAAATTCCGCAAGACCGTTTTGATATTCTGCAAGACCCGTCTTATATTGCTCCCATCCGCTGTCGAGCTCTGCCCTTGCGTCTGCAAGCTGCTGTTCCGCCGCCGTGATCTCGCTGTTATATTTCCTTTTTCCTGCGTTCAGCTCCTCGCGCCCGCTGTCGAGCTCCGTCTGCGCGGCGTTTAACTGCGACCGGGCGTCCGCAAGCTCGGCTGTTTGCTGTGCATCTCCATCTGCAAGCTGCCGTTTCGCATCGTCATGTTCTGCCTGCGCATCGTCTATGATTTCATCATACCGTTCCTGTTCGCGCGTTTCTGCGATCTGCTCAAAACGTCCGACAGCTTCCTCCACTGCATCTTTATATGGCTGTTCAAACGGTGAAAGGCCCTGCGTCTGCTTGAGCGTCAGATAGACGTCCGTATAGACGTCCAGCGTAAAATCCTCTTCCGGGACCATCATAAACGTGTCGATCTCTCCGTCCCCGACCTGTGTTTTTCCGCGGTCAAAGGAAATATATTGCGGAGATTCCACGATCCCCACAATAGTAAACGTATCCTGTGCAAGCGTATCTCCGATATCCTCGTCTTCCTGCCCGGCGACCAGCGTTACTGTATTGCCGATCTGAAATTCTTCCGGAGAATGGATATTCTGTTCGACTACACATTCCCCTGTATTTTCCGGCCAGCGTCCTTCCTTCAGCACGGGCTTGTTCAGCGTGTCTGCGCTGTCCAGCTCTTCCGCGTTAAGAGAAAGCACCTTGACGATCGTGTCCGACCGTTCCCCAACGTCTACAAATGCATCGACAGAATAGGCAGGCATCATCGCGCGGATATCCCCGTCTGTGCTGATCGCCTCTAAATCGTTTTCGTTGAAGCCATACGTAGAAACAAGATGGATATCCGCAAGCGCGGTATCTTCGTAATATTGCGCCATTGTGAGCTTCATATCCGGGCAGCTTGCTTTTACGCCTGCAAAGAAGCCTACTCCCAGCGCGACGATCCCCATGATTGAGAAGAAACGGTTGCGGCTCCTCCATATTTCCCGCAGCGTTTCCTTGACTAGTTTCGATTTCATATCCTTACCACTCTATTTTCTCCACCGGAGTCGGGCTGCTGTTCAAGCTGATATCCACGACTTTGCTGTTTTTCATCGTAATGACCCGATCAGCCATCGGGGTGATCGCATGGTTATGCGTGATGACGATCACCGTCATGTGGTCTCTCCGACAAGTATCCTGCAAAAGCTTCAGGATCGTTTTCCCCGTCTCGGAATCAAGCGCGCCCGTCGGCTCATCGCACAGAAGCAGCTTCGGATTTTTTGCAAGGGCGCGCGCAATAGAGACGCGCTGCTGCTCCCCGCCGGACAGCTGTGCCGGGAAATTATCCATACGTTCCGCAAGCCCTACTTCCCGCAGAGCCGTCTCCGCATCTTTGGGCGCCCGGCATATTTGTGTCGCAAGTTCGACATTTTCCTTTGCCGTCAGATTCTGTACTAAATTATAAAACTGGAATACAAAGCCGATATCGAAGCGGCGGTATTCCGTAAGCTCGCGCGGAGAATAACGGCTGATCTCTTTTCCGTCCACCATGATATGCCCTTCATCGCATTGGTCCATCCCGCCGAGAATATTCAGCACCGTTGTTTTTCCTGCGCCGGAAGAACCTACGATCACCGCAAATTCTCCCTTTTCTATTTCAAAAGATACGCCGTCCGACGCGGTGATCATCACCTCGCCCATGCGGTATCTCTTGTATACGTCTTTTACTTCAACAAAGCATCCCATTTCCTGCATCCGTCCTTTTCCCTGTCCTTCGGGGATCATCCGTTTTTACTATTATATCATAACTTCCGCGTATGAACGAAGTTTGAACGCGATGTGTCCGGCCTGCAAAAATAATCCTGCGCTTAAAAACAATTTACAAGTAAAATTTTGTATGATATAATAGTGCGCAACGGGGCATTAGCGCAGCTGGCTAGCGCACCACACTGGCAGTGTGGGGGTCACCGGTTCGAATCCGGTATGCTCCACCATACCGTGGCATAAACAAAACCCTTTTTGTTTATGCCTTTTTTATAATACAGTTAAAAATTTGAGAATATCCGTATAAACAGGGTATTACCCAGTAAGGCAACATAAAAATCTACAACGAAAGCGCAGCAAATGAAAGAGCCTTATATAACGAGTTATACACGGAACTATCAAGCCGGGAATGGACGGCGTTTGGAACATGTTTTTTATACTATGAAACAGAATAGCAGCCTCCGCGACAGGAAAGCAGGAAAAGGTTACAGGCCTTTTCCTGCTTTCTTTCGTTCCGGTTTTCAAATCAAAAAATCAGTTTTTACCCGTAATCTTTTTACTGAAACAACGCAATCAGGCGGTCCCAAAACGTTTCCGGCTCTTCTTCGTTCTGCGTGGGTTCGGGTTCTTCCTGCTTTTCGATCCCCGTGCTTTGGAGCACAAACTGTACGAAGTCCGTATCCGTATTTTGAGGCGAAGTAAACGATACCGGCTCAAAATCGGACGGCATATATTCCTCTTTCATCTTATTGATCTCTTCTTGGATCATATCGGGCAGATCCGCCATTTCGTTGTTCATCGCCTCGGTACCGTCGGAAAACGCTCCTACGCCGTCATCTAATTCTCCTACGCCGCCATCAAAGGATTCAAGCCCTGCATGGAAATCCGCATAGCCCGAAGCCAGTTCCCGTACTCCATTCAAATATCCCGTAAGGCCGCTATGGAAAGAAGCGTAACTCTCCGAAAGCGCCGTAAGCCCCTCTGTCAGCATACCAAGCTGCTCGAGTCCTCCCATTTCTTCCAGTGCGCTGCCTGCCTGTGCAGAAACTGCATCCAGCATGCCCGCTATCGTCTCGACGGAAGACGGCAGCTGCTCCAATGCAGCATTCACACCGTCAAACGCCGCATTGACGTTATCATAGACGCTCTTTGCCGTTTGCGCCGCCCGATACTGCGCGATCAGCGCATTTGCAGTTTCTTCTTCCTCCTGACCGGCGACCGCCGCTTCCAGCGCGGCGATCTGTTCCTCGCTGACTGCAGCCTTTATGCCCTGCATTGCCGCGTCGAGGCCGCCATAGGCCTGTGCAAAACCGTCTTTCAGCGTTCCAATCTGTCCGGATATTGCTTTTAACCCATTCGAAAGCTCTGCGAGCCCCTGCGGAAGCTGTGCAAGCTGGCTGATGTCTACCTCTCCTCCCGTCTGAAGCGCAGAAGCGATCTGCACGAGCGCAGTATCTATCTGCTGCGATGCGTCCGTAAGCTGCTCTGCGTTTCCGGCAAGCTGAGCAAGCCCCACTTCTATACTCTGTGAACCATCCACCAGCCCGGCGCTTCCGGTTTTCAGCTTCTCTGTTCCGCTTTTCAGCTCTTTCGCGCCCTCATTTAACTGTGCGACCGCATCTGGAAGCTGCTCCAATTCGCCGAGCTGTCCCTCGATGTCGGGAAATTCCATGCTCATAGAATAGGGAACGGCGGAGACGGATATTCCCGTCATTGTAAAATCTGTTACGTCTGCCTTTAAGGTGAAATCCGCATCATTGCCCGGCAGGACCGTATAGGCGATAGCTTTATCCGCTCCCGCGCTCGCGACTGTCGCCCCCGGCGCATCGATATCCGTACACTTCTCCGTATCCAGCGTTACCGTGATCTGCAGCATATAGTTCTCATAAAACGTTGGGTCTGTGCTGCTGTTTTGAGCGGATGTGATCTTGAGCTCCAACGCGCCGGACTTTCCTGCGATTTCCTGTGGGCTCATTTTTTGCCCGTCCAGCGAATAGGAGAAATTAAAACGCCATGGCAGCTCCGTGCTTTTCATGTTTCCCTGATAATAATAATTTCCTTTATTCGCGGAAAAGGTCACCGCCTCACCGTCCTGCGTGATATCCCTGCTGTCCGTCAGGTTGACAACGCTTTCATATGTACCGTAATCCGTTACTGTTCCGCCTGTTTGCAGCTCGAAATGGTTCACCGCATAAATGGCTTCGGCATTCCCCTCTGCTGAAAGAGCCGCATAGACGATCTCGTCTTTTTCCTTGATCTGTGCCGGACCGTTGCTTCCCACGGAGGTCCGCTCCGGAATTTGCTCCGGGCTTGTGGCAGCGGACGATATGCCCGCCCCTATCGTGGTTACCAATAAAAGCGCAACAGCGATGCTGACGGATACCGTGTATTTCATTCGCTTTTGTTTCCGCTCCAGTCTTTTTTTCCGATTTATATTTCTTTTGCTTATCATTGATAAAACCCCGCTTTATAGGTAGTTTTAGCGATCACCTTGTCAAACAGCCGCAGCATACCGGGCAGAAAGCAGATCACCATGAAAAGAGACAGCAGCGTTCCCCGGCCAAGCAGCAGTCCGATATCGGAGACCGCCGGATTCGAAGACGTCGCATATAAGGTGAAGCCAGCAGCCGACAGCGTTGCGGCCGACACAAGGATCGACTTGAAGGAATCTCCCATTGCTCTGTGCATCGCTTCTTTCTGCGGCATAACTTTTCGGTATCTCGTATAGGTGTTGGTGAGCAAAATCGCATAGTCGACCGTCGCTCCGAGCTGTACCGTATTGAGCACCAGATAACCGATGAAATTGATAGACGTGCCTGTGAAATAGGGGATCGCCAAGTTGATCCATATTCCTGCCTCGATCGTCAGCAGCAGTATGAATGGCAATGTGCCCGATTTGAATGTGACGAGCAGCACAAGGAAAATCGCAGCAACCGCAAGCAGCGTCACGAATTGATTATCTGTCTGCACGACCATTTTCATGTCATAGAGATTGGCGCTCTCACCCACGGAATATACTTCATTTCCATAATAGCTCTTTGCTGCCGCCGTGATCTCTTCCACGACGCGAAACGCCAGATCCCCTTCCGTTTCCGTATCTGTGTATACCACGATCCGTGCGTAATGATCCGAATAAAACTGTCCTGTTATATTTTTATCTAAAAATCCGGACGGAATAGCCGTTCCCACCGTATTTGCGTACGACATCACACCCGTCACATGCTCCATCCGCTCAAGCTCCCGGCTGAGCTCCAGCTCTTTTGCCGCATCTCCCCGCGGAACAAGAAGTGCCATAACCGTAGACTGCCCGAATTCTTCCTGTATCTCCAGCTTATCCCGTCCGCTTTCGCTGGCCTGCGCCGCGCTGCCGTTCCCATATACAAATCCGGTCTGCCCCTGCCCGAGGAAACTCGGTATGATGAGAACGGCGACGAGGATCAGCGCCGGAACCGCCACACGGGAAAACACCTTATTGATATTCCGAAAACTTGGCAGCAAAGGCCTGTGCTTTGTTTTGTCGATCAGCTTAAATGTGCACAGCGTGACCGCCGGCAGGAACACCATCGTTGTCACAAAGCTCAGAATGATGCCTTTCGCAAGATTCCATCCGAGGTCGGCGCCGATCTGAAAGTTCATAAAGGTGAGCGCGAGGAACCCAAACAGCGTCGTTGCCGCGCTGGCCGCCACAGTGGACATCGATTCCCTGACCGCATGGCGCATGGCGTCGTTCACATCGCTGTATTTTTCCCTGTTTGCCGCAAAGCTGTGCAAAAGGAAAATCGCATAATCGAGCGAGACCGCAAGCTGCAGGATCGGGCTTACCGAATTGGTCATAAAGGATATCTCGCCCACGAAAATATTGGTTCCCATGTTGATGAGGATCGACACGCCGATCGTGACCAGAAAGAGCAGCGGTTCGATCCACGAGGAGGACGAAAGGATCAGGATCACGATAATGATGGGCAGCAGGATCGCCATGGCGTTGCCAACCTCCGCACTCGTCGCCTCCTGCATCGTCGCAAGATCAGGCGCTTCCCCGGCAAGCGCGTTTTCCGTGCCAATCAAATTTCTGATCGCATCCGACGCTTCCTGCTCCCGCTGGTCCTCGATCGTTACAGTATATAAAGCAGTACCGTCTTTGTAATATTCTGCGACTGTATCCTGATCTGCCACCTCAAGCGGCTGCTTTAGGTCCAGCACGTCATCCAGCCACATCACGCCGGAAACGCCGGGAAGCTCCGTCAGCGCATTTTTATATTCCAGCGCCTCTTCGACAGATACGTTCTTTACCATTACGCTCGCGTTCGGCATATCCGTATCGAATTCCGCTTCCATGATCTCGAGCGCTTTCGTAGACTGCGCGTCCGGCGGAAGATAGTCCACCATATTGTAATTCACCTTTACAAACGACTGCAGCACCGCGCATATTACCGCTGCGGCAATAAAAAAAATCAGGATCGCTTTTTTACGTTTTATGATGAATCCTGTTAGCCCGTTCATTTCTCCTCCACAGCGTCCTGTTGTAATATGATACGATTTGTATTATAATCAACACACTGTTGGATTACAACCAACAATCCCGTTTGATATGTCGGTTATACAACAGAACGCAGAAAAACGTTGGATTGTTACAATATTTTTAAATTTGGAGGCTTAATATGAACACCCGAAAAACAGACCGCCGTGTGAAATATACGCTCGATGCTTTAAAAAACGCGCTCATCACATTAATGCAGGAGGAGCATATCTCTAAAATTTCCGTGAAGTCGTTATGCGAGCTGGCCGACGTTAACCGAAGTACGTTTTACGCGCATTTCCACGACCAATACGACCTCCTGCACCACATGGAGCAGGAGGTGCTGCAAAACATCACAAAGCATCTGGAGCAGCAGACGGTCGGCAGCGGAAGCCCTATTTCCTTTCAGGTCCTCAGCCTGATCCTTGAATACGTTCAGGAAAACGCGCCGCTTTTCAAAGCGCTCTTAAGCGATCACTGCGAGCCCGATATCCAGCGGGAGATCATGAAGCTGCCCGACATCATGCCCGTACAAATCTATTCCGGCCTCGACACGCGTACAAAAGACTATCTGTCTGTGTTCGGCATCACAGGCTGCATCAGTATCCTGCAAAAGTGGCTTCAGGATGGAACGCCGGAGTCTGCAGACCAAGTTTCACGTCTGATCTTTCAGGTTCTTTATAACGGCGTCGCCAATTTTGACCGCGCGGTCCAAGAGCAATAAATGCCGCGCCCGCAGTTGCCGCTTATCCGTTGCCGCACAAAAAGGACGTGCTTCAGCACGTCCTTTTGATTTGAAAACCAAATAGCTTATTCGAGAAGCCCGAAGGCTGTTACATGTTTTCATAAAATACAGTTTTTTCGAGCGGCAGGCGCATTCTGCCGTGCCGCTCCGGGCTCTGCGGCTCGCCGTCTGCATATCCCACGGCGAGCAGGCTCACGATCTCCAGATGCTCCGGTATCTCAAATTCTGCACGCAGCACCTGTGGGTCGAACCAACAGATCCACAAGGTGCCGAGTCCGAGCTCCGTCGCCTGCAGCATCATGTGATCTGTCACGATGCTCGCATCAATATCCGTCAGCTTCTTCCCGTCAAACGGACGCTCCCATGTTTCCTGCGTATCGCTGCATACGATGATCACGCAGGGAGCGCCGTAAATACGCGCAGCCTTACCGATCTTTTCAAGCCCTTTTTCGCTTCTTACCACGATCAGCCGCTGCGGCTGATTATTTTTTCCGGTAGGCGCGACGCGGCCCGCCTCGAGTATCCGTTTCAGCTTTTCTTCTTCTACCGGCGTGTTTTTATATTTCCGTACAGAATACCTTTTTTTTGCAAGTTCTAAAAAGCCCATATAGCATACCTCCTATCTTTTGTCATGATCCAACCTGTCTATAGTCTCCCGCGCAAACTGTGCCGCCTGTTTTTGCACCGCTTCATCCTCTGCCAGTCTGCCCACGCAGTGAAACTCCTCTGCGGCCGGCACGATACCGCATTTCCGCAGCTGCTTTTTGATGAGCTGCGACGCGCCTGCCGGATTTCCGGCCGTGCTGAAAACCACGACTTTTCCTACCGCTTCCGGTGAAAGCGTTTTGATAAATTTTTTCAGCTTTCCCGCAATGCGAAACGCATATACTGCGCCTCCAAGGAACAAAATATCTGCCTTGCCTGAAAGCGGCGTGCTTATGTCGTGCGCCTCCGCGCCGACTGCAGCAGCAATGGACTGGGCGATCGCCTTCGTATTGCCCGATTTTGAAAAATACCGTATCTCCACCATTTCCGTTGCCTCCCGTTTTTTATTATAGCACAATATTAAATTCTGAGGCTAATACTTTCACAATAACCGGTATTTCGCATAAAAAAGGCCGTCCGGAAACATCTGTCCGGAGCGGCCTTATAGGTCTCTTTTGGCAATATAGCGCAGGATCAATAGGATTTTGCAAAATACATCATCTTCTTTGCAGGCTTTCCGCAGTGAACGCAGACCTCTCCGAGGTCCTTTTGCTCAAACGGAGCACAACGGGTCGTCACTCCTGTTTTTTCTTTGATCGCTTCCTCACACTCTGTCTCTCCGCACCACATTGCGCGGACAAATCCGTGTCCCTCTTCGATTCCCTGCATAAATTCTTCCCAGTTATGCGCATCAAACGTGCGTTCCTCACGGTGCGCAAGCGCGCCCGCAAGCATATCGTCGTGGATACGGTCGAGCAGCTCCTGCACAGTCTCCCCGATATTTTCAAGTGGATAGGCTGCCTTTTCGCAGGTGTCTCTGCGAGCAAGCATACACGCGCCCTTTTCGATATCGCGCGGGCCGATTTCAAGCCGCACCGGAACGCCCTTCAGCTCCCATTCGTTGAACTTCCAGCCCGGGCTTTGGTCGCGGTCGTCAAGCTCTACGCGTATTCCCGCATCTTTTAAAATATCGTAAAGCTCCTGCGCTTTTTCCAATACGCCCTCTTTATGCGCGGCCACCGGAACGATCACGCACTGGATCGGCGCGACGCGCGGCGGCAGCTTCAATCCGCGTTCGTCCCCGTGTACCATGATGAGACCGCCGATCATACGGGTGGAAACCCCCCATGAGGTCTGCCATGCATACTTCAGCTGCCCGTCCCGGTCGAGGAACTGGATATCGTAGGCTTTAGCGAAATTCTGTCCGAGATTATGCGACGTTCCCATCTGGAGCGCCTTTCCGTCCAGCATCATCGCCTCCACCGTATAGGTGTGGTCCGCGCCCGCGAATTTTTCCTTTTCGCTCTTCTGCCCTGCAATCACGGGGATTGCAAGCACATTTTCCATAAATTCGCGGTAAACGTTCAGCATGCGCACCGTTTCTTTCTCTGCTTCCTCCTGTGTTGCATGTACGGTATGCCCTTCCTGCCATAAAAATTCAGAAGTCCGCAGGAAAGGACGGGTACTCTTTTCCCAACGCATAACGTTGCACCATTGGTTGAGCAGCACGGGCAGGTCGCGGTAACTCTGCACCCACTTGGAGTACATGGAGCAGATGATCGTTTCGGACGTGGGACGAATGCACAGCGGCTCCGCCAGCTTCTCTTTTCCGCCGATCGTGACCCATGCAGCCTCCGGAGCAAACCCCTCTACATGCTCCGCTTCCTTTTCCAACAAATGTTTGGGAATCAGTAACGGAAAATACGCGTTTTTATGCCCCGTCGCTTTGAACCTGTCGTCAAGCTGACGCTGGATCAGCTCCCATATTCCATAACCGTACTGCTTGATGACCATGCAGCCCTTCACTTCGGAATAGTCGACCATATCCGCCATTTTGATGACGTCCGTATACCACCGTGAAAAATCTTCGCTCTGCGGCGTGATGTGTTCCACAAAACCGCCTGTCTGCTTTGCCATAGCTCTCTCCTTCAAATATGTACTGAAACTCTAATAGTTTATCATTTTGATACGCTTTTTTCAAGCGTCCCGCGCCATGCTATTGCTTCTTTTTCCGGTTCAGCAGGATGACAGCCACAACGACTGCCGCGGCCGCAGCAACGGCAAGCACGATCCACAGCGTCATATCTTTGCCGTCGTTCGTCTTTGGAGAATCTTGTACCCCAGCCGTATCCTGCCCCGTTCCGCCGTTTCCGTCCGGCTGAGAACTTGGACCCGGTGCAGGCTGCGGACTTGCCTGTGTGATCTCTATCGTCTTGCTGACTGACTTCGTATCATCCGCCGTGCTCGTTGCCGTAATGGTCACCGTTCCGGGAAGCTTCGCAGTAAAAAGGACTGTCTGCTCTCCGCTTACCGAATCCTCCATTTTGATCTCAATACTGTCGAGGTCGCCCGCATAGCTCCATTTCACACCGGAAAATTCTTCTTCATCCGGCATGACGACCGCCGCCGCTGTAAACTCGGCCGTTCCCTCCGCTTTTAGGTCTACTGAATCCGCGCTGTTTATGCTTATGCTTTCCACCCCAAGCTTTTCCGCGATATTATTCTGCCGCAGCAGGATGCTTTCCGCGCTGCTCATTGCCGCGAACGTCCAGCACGAGGGGATCCAGCCCTGATTTTTCGGCGGTGTGACCGCGCCTGCATCCCGCAGGTCAAATTTCTCCGGAAGCTCAGTAGCCGGCGCTGCCGTCTCTCCCTGCGGAAGAGCCGCCGTCCGGTTTTGACCGCTCGCCGAAGCCGTATCCGCCGTTGCTGCCGGAGCAGAAATGCCGGTTCCGGAAAGCTGGGAGACGCGCAGCGCCGTTCCCGGCTCGCCTTGGTCTTCTTCGTTCGTGCCGCCTCCTTCACCGTCCGTAAATACCTTGATGCAGTTATTGGCCGAATACTGCTGCGAGATATCTGTCCACGTCCTTCCGTCCGCGCTTGTAAAGCTCTGTCCGGCCTGCGCTTTCGCCCGTTCCGACCTCCCCGATATCGGCATTTCGATCGCCGCCGCAACATCGCTTCCGTCACGGTTTTGCAGGCGTATTATCACGCTGAATGTTTCACCGCTTGAAACCAGCATCCCATCACCGAGCTCTACCGTATAATATCCCTTATATTTATGCGTTCCGCTGGCGACATGCTTCGTCTCCCCATTCGCTTCGATATAGACATCGTAGTCCTGCTCCTCATGCATCGCATAGAAAGAGACTGCCTTTATCGCCTGATCTCCCGCCGCTTCAAACACATTTTTTGTGTACAGCACCTTTCCGCGCGAATATTGGCTTGGCTCATAATAATTAGTATAGCCCAGCATGTCATACTGATAGATGTTATCGTAGCTGTCTGCCGGATCATCCACAAAAATTGCCGCGGCCGAGTTTGCCGAAAGGTCCGCACTATAATAGGAGATATAGAAAAAACCGTTCTGTCCCTTTTCTGTTCCGTAATTGTTTTTCGCAATAAACGCTCCGTCTCCCGCCGGCGTATAGGTTTCTCCGTCCACTGTTACGGTGAAGCTTTCCGCCGGGACCGTATCGTCCCAGCCTACGAGCGAGATCGCGTGGCCGCCGCCCGCCATATCCTCCTCCGGCTTATAATAGTAGGAGCCCGTCTCGTCGTAATAACCGTTTTCTCCCTCTATATGCCGCAGCCCGCAGTAAATCGCCCCGTAGGTATAGATCGCGTTTTTATAATGCAGCGTATCCTCCGCGTTCTTCTCCCGGTCGGGCAGCAGGATCGCCTGCCGCAAATGATACCGCGCGGGCACCTCGTTATAGGTAAAATCAAAATAATCCAGTTCATCCAGCATATACGGATCGTCTGCCTCGAGGACCGGGCCGCTCCATCGCGCAAGATAGGCGAGCGCCATATAGACGTCCCCGCCTGAAAGAATACCGCCGCGCCCCTCCGTCGGCGTGTAGCAATCTTCAGATGAGTCTGCATTGAGCATCGCGTTCAGCATGTTATATTCAGAAAGATCGATCCCCTCCGCAGCCTGCTTGGAAAGCACGAGCGTATATTCCTGCTCCGTAAAATATCCGCCGTTTCCCTGTACAACGGCATAATAGTCTCCTTCGCTCAATTTTGCTGTGATGCGCTGATCGCCCTCCAATTCGCTGCGCGCGACCTCTGTTCCGCTTTCGTCAAGCAGGCTGAGCGTATAGGCCGCGTTGTCATCATCCGGCTGAAAGAGCAGCAGCTCTACAGGCATTTGGTAGTTGTAGTGGAATTTATAATAATCTACATCGGAAGCGGTATGGAGCGTCGCTTTCAGCTTTGCGGGAAAGGAGACCTCCGTTGCGGAAACGGCGCTGTCGTTTGGTTCGTAAGTGTCACCCGCACCCGACACCCGATAGGAAAAACGCTGCACATCTCCCGGTGCGGCAGCCCCGTTATAGGTTCGGGCGCTGATCACCATATCCCCGTTTACCGTTACGGACGCCCGGTTTGTTCCTGCGTCCTCCGTTCCGGCCGCGCCCTTTTCCGGTACGCTTCCATCCGTCGTATAGAGGATAGTTTCTCCTTCAGCAGCCGAAAGAGTGACCTCCGTTCCAGCAGGAACAGTTCCCGGCACGGGAGAAGCCGCGACCGCTCCGCTTTTTGCCACCGTATAGGCCGCCTGTACTATTTCACTGCTTTTGAGCCCAGCCTTGCGCGCGCTTGCGCGGATATTCATATCTTCCGTCAATACGATCCCCGTGTTCCTATCGTAAAACAGCGCGCTTTCATGGAGCGGAGAGGTCCCGTCCAGCGTATAGCGTATCTCTGCGTCCTGCGTCTGTGTAGAAAGACCGATCTCCTCAGAAACAGGATATTGCCCCTCCTCTTGTAAAAATTCGACCGGCGCGCAGGCCGCCGGAAGAAAACGTATATCCTCCGACAGGGCCGCGTCTTCATCTCCGACTGTCATGCTCAGAATGGCAACACTGACGCCCTCAAGCTCTTCCTGCGTAAGCACGCCGTCCTCTATTGCCCGAATGATCGCATCGGTGAGGCGCAGCGGTTGCGACGGTTCATATTCTATTTGCTCCGTGACCCTCATTTCCTTGTTCTTCAACGTGAAGATCAGCATATAGTGAAGCGGCTGCCCCTGCACGGAGGCAGGATCCGCAATCCTTACCGTTGTATCCTCCTGCGCCGTATAGAGGCCGCTTTCGTCTGGTTCTTCGCAATTTTCCACGACAAGAAACTCCGATGCAAAAGCAAGCGGCGCACAGGAAAATACTGCCGTTACAGCCAAAACCACCGCTAAAAATAAGCTTACTGTTTTTTTCATTCTGTCGATTCTCCATCCTATGCGCCCGCACATGCGCACGCCTGTTCATTTTATACTACAGATATTATAGCATGACTGCCGCATATCCGCATCAAAATCGATGTACAAAACAAATCCTTTCGACGCTTCCTCATACATGCGCCGGATATAACAAAAAAGCCGCTCCTTACCGGTGCGGCTTCCTTTATTTGTTTTGATCACGGCATTTCCGGGAAAATATAGGTGGAACCGTCATTTTCATGCAGCATACGGATTTTCGTATCGTAGACCTCCTCGAGGATATCTTTCTGCAAAACGTCTCTGGTCGGCCCGTGCCGGACAATGCGCCCCTGCTTCATCAGCACGATCTCGCTGCAATAGTGGCTTGCAAGATTCAGATCGTGCAGGACGCATACGCATAAAAGCCCGCTGTCCCGTACCAATTCGTTTACGAGAGACAGTATCCCCACCTGATGCTTGATATCGAGGCTCGAGACCGGCTCGTCGAGCAGCAGGATGCTCGACTGCTGGGTAAGCGCCCGCGCAATGATCATGCGCTGCCATTCCCCGCCGGAAAGCCCGATCACAGACCGGTTTTCAAGGTGCGCGATCCCCGTTTTGGCAATCGCCGCCCGCGCGAGACGGATATCCTCCATGCTGTCTCCCTCAAATGTCTTTTTATGAGGATTGCGCCCCATGAGCACAGTTTCAAGCACGGTAAAATCATATTCCAAGGCATAATTCTGCGGCACGAGCGCCATCTTTTTCGCCAGCGCCTTAACACCGATCTCCCGCACGTTCGTTCCGTCGATCTCCACACTTCCCCTTTCGGGCTTTAAATAGCCGGAAATCGTCCGCAGAAGCGTCGTCTTTCCCGCGCCGTTCGGTCCTATGATGCCTATCATCCCCGTATTCAATGTAAGGGAGATATCGTGCAGGATCGGCGTATCGCCTACTCCGCAATCGAGGTTCCTGATACAGATTCCCACTTAGATCCCTCCCCTGTTTCCGCGCCGCAGCAGAAAAATAAAGAACGGCACACCGAAGATAGACGTTACGATACCCACGGGCATCTCCTGCCCGTTCAGGATCACGCGGGCAATCACATCGCAAATGAGCAGATACATGCCGCCGCCCACAAAACAGAGCGGCATCAGCTTTTTATTGTCCGGCCCGGCGATCATGCGCAGAAGATGCGGCACCATCAGGCCGACAAAGCCGATGATCCCGCTGATCGACACCGCGACCGCGGAAAGCAAAGACGTTAAAATAAGCATATTCCTGCGCGTCTTATGCGTATCCACTCCGAGGCTCTGCGAGACCTCGTCTCCGTTCAGCATGATATTGAGCGGCTTTGCATGAAACATCAGCAGCGCAGAGCATAAAAGGATGACGGGAAGCGCGACCCATATCTTATCCCATGTCATATTCGCAAGGCTTCCCATGTTCCACATGACGACATTTTCCATCTTGTCCCGGTTGAGCAGCATAATAAGATAAATGATCGCCGAAAACAGCGCGCTCATGGAAAAACCGGAAAGAAGCAGGGAAAACGTCGATACCTTTCCGCGTATGCGTGAAATGTTATACACGATAAATACGGCAACGAGCGCACCGGCAAAGCTGAATACGGCAGTTGTTCCCGCGCCGAAAAGGCTCATGCCCGTCAGAAACGTCATGGCGACCGTCGCGCCGAGCGCCGCTCCCGACGAAACGCCGAGCACAAAGGAATCTGCCATTGGGTTTTTAAATACGCCCTGAAGGCAGCAGCCGGAAACGGCAAGCGCCGCACCGACAAGAAATGCTCCCACCGCGCGCGGGAGCCGGATATTCAGGAAAATATTATATACGGTCTGTGAGGCAGAGCCGTCTATGATCCGCCCGAATTCTGCGACCGAAAACCCGGAGCTTCCAATGAAAAAGGCGCACACAAAGGCGGCTATGCCGCCTATGATGAGCGCCGAAAGAAGTATTCCGAATTTTACAGTCCTTTTTTTCATATCCTGTTCCGCCGGATCATTGTTCGTTTAAGATCTCGCTGAGCTGCGCAATCGCTTCCGCGATCCGCGGACCGGGACGTGTGAACACGTTCGCGTCGATCTCATAGACCTTTCCGTTTTTGACCGCGTCAAGGTCCTGATAGCCCTGCGCCTGCGCCAATCCGTCCGCTTCACTTCCCATCGTCTCTCCTACGAGTATGATGTCGGGATTTGCGACCACAAGGTCCTCCACCGGATATTCGATCCACGGATATTCGGCGTCCTCCGTCACGCATTTTCCCCCTGCAAGCTCGATCATCGTGTTGATGAAGCTTCCCGGGCCGCTCGTCCAGTTGCCGTTTTCACCATAGCTCATGACGTAATAAACAGTTTTCTTTTCCGCCGGCTGGTTCGCCTGCGCTTCTTCTACCGCAGCGTCGATCTCTCCAATCACCGTTTGGGCCTCTTCCTGCGCGCCGATGATCTCTCCGATCAGTTCGATCGAACCCGATATTTCGTCAAACGTCGTCGCCTCTACGACTGCGACCGCGATCCCGAGCTCCTGAAGCTGGGCGACAGCATCTTCCTGCAAGCCGGTTCCTGCCAGCACAACGTCAGGCTCAAGAGACGCCACTTTTTCCACGTCCGGTCCGTTGAAATCACCGACGACCTCTATAGACTCCGTAATCTCCGGATAATCCGAATATGCGTCCACCCCAACGAGCTGCTTCGCCGCGCCGAGCGCGCATACGATCTCCGTACCCGCGGGCGTAAGGGAAACGATCTTGTCTGCCTTTTTGACCGTCACTTCATTTCCCGCCATATCTGTTACGGTCACGCCGTCTGCCTCTGCCGTTCCGGAAGGTTCAGCCGCTTCAGCGGAAACACTTGCCTCCGGGCTTTCAGACGTCTCCGGCGTTCCTGTTTCTTCCGCCGGCTGCGCAGCGCACCCCGCAAGCGCCGCAGCGCAGAGCACGACACACAAAAATAGTGCGATCCATCTTTTCCTCATAACTGTCCTCCTGTATAAAATAGTAACTGCTTGCTTTTCCCGGGCGCGGCCTGCGTACATAAAAATACCTTTCCGGCTTAAACAGCAGAAAAGGCACTGTGCGTTTTCCTTTCTCCCCGCCGAAGAAAAAAACATCGTTTCACGATTCGGCAGGTTTTCCGGCTTGACTTCATCGCATCCTGCGCGCCTTCCCGGCCTTTTGGCCAGTGGCATTTATACGGTTTCCCGCAAGCTCCAGTCTGTTTCCAGTCCGGCGCAGTTGCTCCGTCACACGGCAGCGGTGGGCTGCAGCGGCATACGCTTTCCCTATTATCCGGTTTCCCGGCACCAAAATCGATTTTATTTATGTTTTAAAATATATCACAAAAAAATTTTTCATACAATGGAATTTTCTCTCTTATTTGGCACTATTTTCTTATAACCCCTATTGCATAATTATTCATTTGAATGTATAATTATTAATATCAGTTTGAAATTCAGGGGCACGCAAAACGGTTCCCCTACAAAAGGAGTTGTTTTTATTATGGTAAATGTCAGCGTGATCGGGGCGACCGGCTATGTGGGCGCGGAGCTTTTGCGCCTCCTTTCTGCGCACCCGGACGTGCATATCAATAAGGCTGTATCCAAAAGCTTTGCCGGAAAAGAGATGAAAGATATCTATGCAAATTTTATTCCGAACCAAAGCGTCGGGCTCACCGGAGAGGAAAGCGGTCCGGATGCGGGTGATTTCGTATTTCTCTGTCTGCCGCACGGCCAGTCTCTCAAGGCCGCGCCCGCGTTGCTTGCGTCCGGGCACAAGGTCATCGACCTTTCGGGGGATTTCCGCTATGACGATACCGATATTTATGAAAAATGGTATGGTATCCCGCATACCGCGAAGCAGGAAAATGCTTCCGCCGTTTACGGACTGCCCGAATTTTTCGGAGACGATGTGAAAAAATCCTCTTTTACAGCCAATCCGGGCTGTTATACGACGACGAGTATTTTGGCGCTCGCGCCGCTGCTTGCGGAGGGCGTCATTCGGGAAAACGGTATCGTGATCGACGCGAAATCCGGTGTGACCGGAGCGGGCCGGAAAGAAAAGCTCGCTTTCTCCTATTGTGAAACGGCGGATAACTTCAAAGCATATTCCGTACCGCTGCATAGGCATACCTCGGAAATCGAGGAGCAGCTCTCCAAGCTCTCCGGCAAGGATATTTGCCTCCTGTTCACACCGCATCTCCTGCCCGTCAAACGCGGCATTCTCGCGACGATTTACGCAGAGCTCGCGGAGGGCGTTACCGCGGAGCAAATTTCCAAAGTATACGAAAGCTACTATGCGGACGCCCCTTTCACACACGTTCTGCCGCACGGAAAGCTGCCTGAGCTGAAATATGTAGTCGGCTCCAACAACTGCATGATCGGTTTTGAACTCTCGGAGCGTACCGGAAGGATCATTATCGTTTCCTGTACTGATAATCTCATCAAGGGCGCCGCAGGACAGGCGATCCAGAATTTTAATCTCATGAACGGCTTAGATGAAACGCTGGGGCTGCCCCGGACGGCATGGTATCTGTAACTACCGGCGGTATTGCCGCCTCTTATTAAAGGAAATGGTGAATAGTATGGAAGATCAAAAAATGGAAAAATATCTGGAACGTGCTCATGTGCTGATCGAGGCTCTGCCTTATATCCAGCGTCTGTTTGGAAAAACGATCGTTATCAAATACGGCGGCGCAGCCATGATGCACGATGAGCTTACGCAGAAGATCATGGAGGACGTTACCCTCCTGAAGTTCGTGGGCATGAATCCCATCCTCGTACACGGCGGCGGGCCGGACATCAATCACATGCTTGACTCACTTGACATCAAGCCGAACTTCGTCGATGGCCTGCGCGTGACGGACGACGCAACGATGGAAGTCGTACAGATGGTGCTTACCGGGAAAATCAATAAAGAGATCGTCGCCAAGCTGAACGGTATGGGCGCGTCTGCCATCGGCCTCTGCGGTATCGACGGCAACATTATCAAGGCGGTCAAGGCGCCGCCGAAAAACGGCGTTGACCTCGGCAACGTCGGGCAGATCACGTCGATCAATACGACGCTCCTCAACACCCTCGCCCACGACCAGTATATCCCGGTCATCGCGCCGGTCGGGACGGGCGATCACGGCGAAAGCTACAACATCAACGCGGATACCGTTGCCGGAGCGATCGCCACAGCTCTCAAGGCGGAAAAGCTCATTTTCCTGACGGATACAGACGGCATACGCACCAATGAAGATGATCCCGAATCCCTCTTGTATGTAGCGTCCAAAACGGATATACTTAATATGATCGACGAGGGGAAGATCACGGGCGGTATGCTGCCCAAGGTGCAGAGCTGTCTGGCCGCGATCGAAAAGGGCGTGAAACGCACCCATATCCTGAACGGAACGATCCCTCATCCGATCATTCTTGAAATCTTTACAGATTCCGGTATCGGTACGATGGTGACGGGCTAAAGGAAGGATTTTTTGATGACGTACGAGGAACTGAAACAGATCGACGAGCAGTATTATATGAAAACGTTCGGCGCACGCCTCCCCGTTGTTTTTACCGGGGGGAAAGGCGCCGTCCTTATGGATTCTGACCATAAGGAATATATCGATTTTCTTGCCGGTATCGCGGTGAACTGCCTCGGTTATGCCGACGTGGGCTTTGCGTCCGCTCTGAAAGGGCAGATCGACAGCGGCGTGATACATATCTGTAATTATTTTTATAACGAGCCTCAGACGCGGCTCGCACAGCTTCTGTGCGAACGTACAGGCTTTGAGCGCGTATTTTTCGCGAACAGCGGCGCAGAAGCAAATGAATGCGCCCTGAAGCTGGCAAAAAAATATGCGGCCGATAAGGGGAACAGTTCCGATCGGTTCGTTGCGCTCAAAAAGAGCTTTCACGGCCGGACGCTTCTGACGCTTTCGGCGACCGGGCAGGAAAAATTCCATGAACCGTTCCGCCCCGGCGCTTACCGCTTCACATATATCGACGCAAACGATATCGAAGCTGCGAAAGCCGCTGTTACAGCGGATAAATGCGGTGTAATACTCGAGGTAATACAGGGGGAAAGCGGCGTTCTTCCGCTGCAAAAAGAGTTCGTTTCCCTGCTTCGCACCCTGTGCACACAGCAGGATATCCCTCTTATCATCGACGAAGTCCAGACCGGCATGGGGCACACCGGAAAGCTTCTCGCGCAGGAGCATTACGGCGTACATGCGGATATCACAACGCTTGCTAAAGCGCTCGGGAACGGTATGCCCATCGGCGCATGCCTCTCCTCTTCTCCGTTTGCAGACGCTTTCGGTCCGGGAGACCACGGTTCCACCTTTGGCGGCAATCCGCTTGCTTGTGCGGCAGGGCTTTATGTAACGGAACGTGTGGACGCCGATATGCTTTCCCGTATCGAAAGCACGGGAGGCTATTTCAAAGAGCAGCTGCTTGCACTCAAGGAGCGCTTTCCAAAGATCGTGACCGATGTGCGCGGCATGGGGCTTTTGCTCGGCGCCGAGCTTTCGGAAAAAAAGGACGCGCATGCAGTGCAGCACGCTCTGATCGCAAAGGGCTTCGTGATCGGTACGGCCGGTTCGAATACGCTTCGTTTCGCTCCTCCGTATTGTATCAGCCGCGGGCAGATCGATCTGCTGATCGGCGCGCTCAGCGAATTATTTTCATGATAAATCAAGCAGGCGCAGGCGTCTGCTTTTTTAAAAGATTAAACCTGCAAAAGAAAGGAATGCGAGATGCCAAAACTGACAGATATTGAAAAAATCCTTGTGATCGGCTCCGGCCCCATCATCATCGGGCAGGCCGCAGAATTTGACTACAGCGGTACGCAGGCTTGCAAGGCCCTGAAAGAAGAGGGTTATGAGGTCGTACTCATCAACTCCAACCCCGCCACCATTATGACCGACCTTGACATGGCGGATAAAGTATACATCGAACCAATCACCCTCGATACGGTGATCCGCATCCTGAAGAAAGAAAAGCCGCAGGGCATCATCGCCACGCTCGGCGGCCAGACCGGCCTTAATATGGCGATCGAGCTTGACAATTGCGGTATTCTTCCCAAACTTGGTATCCGCTTGCTTGGAACACAGCTTGAATCTATTCGTTTGGCGGAAGACCGCGAAATGTTCAAAGATCTGATGGTACGGACTGGGCAGAAAACGACGCACTCCACCATCGTCACTTCCCTTGAAGAGGCGGAGGCATTCACGCAGGAATGTCCTTTCCCGCTCATCGTCCGTCCTGCCTACACGCTCGGCGGCACGGGCGGCGGCGTCGCGCATAACATGGACGAGCTGATGGATATTACGGCGCGCGGTCTCAAGATGAGCCTCATTCATCAGGTCCTCCTCGAGCAAAGTGTCGCAGGCTGGAAAGAGATCGAATATGAGGTGATCCGTGACAACGCGGACAATTGCATCATTGTATGCAACATGGAAAACATCGACCCTGTCGGCGTTCACACCGGCGACAGCATCGTCGTTGCCCCCTCACAGACGCTGACCGACCGGGAATATCAGATGCTGCGCACCTCTGCGATCAAGATCATCCGCGCGCTCGACATACGCGGCGGCTGCAATATCCAATACGCGCTCGATCCAAATTCCTACGACTACGTAGTCATTGAAGTAAATCCGCGCGTTTCCCGCTCCTCCGCGCTCGCCTCCAAAGCGACGGGCTATCCGATCGCCCGCGTCGCGGCCAAGATCGCGGTGGGCTATAATCTTGACGAGATCAAAAATTCCGTGACCGGGAAAACCTACGCCTGCTTTGAACCGACACTCGACTATGTGGTCACTAAGGTGCCGCGCTGGCCGTTCGATAAATTTACGGGCGCTAATCGCGCGCTGGGTACGCAGATGAAAGCGACGGGCGAGGTAATGGCGATCGGGCGGAGCATCGAGGAATCGCTCCTGAAAGCAATAGACTGCCTCGACGTAAAGCTCAATTACAATCTCGGCATGAAAAATATCGACGACTGGACGCTGAGCGAGATCGATGAATCCCTCCGCAATCCGGACGACGAACGTATCTTCGTGCTCTCCAAGGCGCTCGAACACGGCTATTCTGTCGACAAACTGCACGAGATCACAAAAATCGATAAATTCTTTATCAATAAGCTGAAGAATATCGTAGACCTTTCCAAGGAGCTGCGTACCTATACCATCGAGAATCTCCCCGCATGGTTCCTGCGCAAGTGCAAAAAGGCCGGTTTTGGCGACGGTTATATTGCTGACTGTATTGGCGCACATGAGTCGCAGATCACCTATATGCGCGGCGCTACTGGCATACATCCCTCTTTTAAAAAGGTCGACACATGCGCGGGTGAATTCAAGGCCGTTACTCCCTACTATTATTCCACCTATGACAACGAAGACGAGGTGGAGCGCACGGACAAAAAGAAGGTCATCGTGCTCGGCTCCGGGCCGATACGGATCGGTCAGGGTATCGAGTTTGACTACTGCTCCGTTCATTCGGTCAACACCTTAAAGGAAATGGGCTATGAGTCCATCATCATCAACTCCAACCCAGAAACGGTGTCTACGGACTTCGATACGTCCGACAAGCTGTATTTCGAGCCGCTCACCAAAGAGTGTGTGCTCGACATTATCGATAAAGAAAAGCCGGAGGGCGTCATTGTCCAGTTCGGCGGACAGACGGCGATCAATCTTGCCAAGCCGATCGTAGATACAGGTAAAACCGTCCTCGGAACGACCGTTGAGGATATCGACCGTGCAGAGGACCGTGATAAGTTCCTGCACGTACTGAAGCAGCTCGATATCCCGCTTCCTAAGGGAGATACGACATTCTCCCTCGAGCATGCCCTCGAGGCTGCGGCAAGCATCGGTTATCCGGTGCTCGTGCGCCCCTCCTATGTGCTCGGCGGACGGGCTATGGAGATCGTATATAACGACGCGGAGCTGACGGAATATATGACGATGGCAGCGGAGGTATCGCCGGACAAGCCCGTATTGATCGACAAATACGTGGTAGGAAAAGAAATCGAGCTTGACGCCGTGTGCGACGGCGAGGACGTGCTCATTGTCGGGATCATGGAACATATCGAACGGGCAGGCGTTCACTCGGGCGACAGCTTTGCCGTCTATCCCACGCAGACGATTTCCAAGGAAGCAAAGAAAAAGGTCGCGGACTACGGTATCGCTCTCGGACGTGCGCTCAATATCAAGGGATTGTTCAACATTCAGTTCGTCATGGACGAAAAAGACAACGTATATGTCATTGAGGTCAACCCCCGCGCGAGCCGGACAGTTCCGATCCTTTCCAAGGTGACGGGCGTGCCTATGGTCGGCCTTGCAACACGCATCATGCTGGGGGAAACGCTGAAGGGTATGGGCTATGCGACGGGCGTCCACAAGGAATCCCGCCTCGTCACGGTAAAAGCGCCTGTGTTCTCGTTCTCCAAGCTTGCTACGGTAGACACCTTCCTCGGGCCTGAAATGAAATCTACAGGCGAGGTAATGGGAACGGACCGGACCTTCATCAAGGCGCTTAAAAAGGCGTTCCTTGCCTCCGGAAGCAGCATCCCGGATAAAGAGGGAAAGATACTCGTCAGCGTAGCGAACCGCGATAAGGAAGAGGCGCTCGGCATTGCGAAGCAGCTGCGGGAATGCGGCTTTGAGTTGGCTGCTACTCCGGGCACGCATCAATATTTCAGCGGGCACGGCTTCGAAACGGAGCTTGTTCCGAATGAGACTGTCCTCGACCGCATCAAGACCGGGGATTTCGCGCTCATCGTCAACACTCCCACACGCGGGAAACAAAAGACGCGCAGCGGCTTTAAGCTGCGCCGGACGGCGGTCAGCTTCAACGTGCCGTGCATCACATCTATGGATACGGTCAACTCTATGCTGAAAGTGCTTCAATCGGACGATAAGCTGAGCATTATCCCGCTCGGCGAATATAAGTAAGGGGGCGGGCGCCATGATGGATCAGATCACGCTCACCCGCGCGACCGATGCGGATGCGCAGGATGTCCTTAAGATCACAAAGCGTGCGTTCGATTTGTATGCGCGTGAGATACGTAAACGTGAGAGTGTAGCTGCGCTGTACGAAACGCTCAGTGACGTTCTCTCGGATATTCATAACAAAAATGTATTCGTCGCTAAGATCGACGGGGAGACCGTAGGCAGCGTCCGTTTTGAGCTGCTCTCAGACGGTATTGCCTACCTCAGCCGTTTTTCCATCGATCCGGAAGCACAGAATCTTGGCATTGGCGGTCTTCTGCTTGAAAAGGTGCGTATCGAGTGTCTTTCCATGGGAGTACGTGCCATCACGCTGCACACGGCTTCTAAAATGCGCTCCACAGTTGCTTTTTATCTAAAAAACGGATATTATATCCATTCTATTTCCAAAGACAGCGATTATATCCGCGCCCTTATGGTAAACGAGATCTGTGAAATGGATGAGATGTTTGATTATGAAACGGTATGTGCAAGGGCCAAGCATTGAGCTTTCCGTTTGCCCACCTTTCGGTTGGGTTATTGTACTATAGAATGGAGGTTTTGAATTCTTATGGTATCATTGATTTTAGGTCTGCTTGCCCTTTTGTGCGATATCCTCGGGTGGATCCCTGTTTTAGAGCTCGGATATCTTTCTTTCATCGGCTTTGTTTTAGCGATCGTAGCAGTTGCGACCGGAAGCAAGATCATCAAGGTCGACCCTAACGACAAAAACGCACGCGCCGGAAAAGCTATCGGCACGGTATGTATCGTACTCGCTATCCTCGGCGTTTTGTTCTGGGTCATTCTGCTTCCGCTCGGATGTATCGCCGCTGTTTTCTAATAAAAATACTTTTTTTAAGGCGCAAAAGATTTGCGCCTTTTTTTGTGCGTTTCTTTTCGCGCAGAAATATGGAGAGTTCTTATTTCTCTCTTGATATATTGTCTTTCGCCATTAATTTATTGTTTTTCAATAAATTTTTATTGACATATAATAATTGTTCGCATATACTAAACAGGAAAGTACAAAAGGGAGGTTCCTTCTCTATGAAAACAGGCGGGAAAAAAATCGCAGGGATATTGAATGTTATCCTGCTCATTTGTATGGCGGTGATCGCCGCACTGTTTGTCGCATTGCCTTTTATGACGGATTATGTGCTGTACTACTTCATTTATCTGGTTCCGAGCATGATCTTCTTTTATTCCGCCGGCGCGATCGCGCTGTGGTTTTTATGGGAACTGCGCAGGCTGATTTTGAGCGTAAAAGCGGGAAATCCGTTTGTTCGGCGCAACGTAGTAAGCTTAAAGCGTCTTTCTCTTGCGCTTGGACTTTTGATGGCTGATTTCATTTTTATTTTCTGTTTTGTTCCTTCTATTTCAAAGCTTCTCTGCATCGCGGTCCTACTTCTTGGTATCCTGTGTGCGCAGGTTTTAGCTCATCTGATCGAACGGGCTGCCGAGTACCGTGAAGAGATCGACCTGACTGTGTGAGGTGACGGTATGGCGATCTTAGTAAATCTTGACGTAATGATGGCAAAAAGAAAAATCAGCTTAAACGAGCTCTCTGCCGCAGTAGATATCTCGCTTGCCAATCTTTCTATCTTAAAAAATAATAAATGTAAGGCAATACGCTTCTCTACGCTGAATGCGCTTTGCAAGGCGCTCGATTGTCAGCCGTCCGAGCTCCTTGAATACATTCCGGACGAGGAGCTGTAATATCTTGTTCTGCAATGAAATCTGCTCTTTCTTGCCCACAGTTTCATTTTGTGCATGGCAACTAGATTTTTGTACGCAAAAATGACCGTGATCGGGGGCTGTATATAAAAGGAAACCGTACCTCCCTCATACCTTAGTAAACAAAAGGAGTATTTTTATGAATACCACAAACCAAAACAATATCAGTACTTTAAAGCTTCTTCTTGCGGGTGTGGTTCCCGCGCTGTTATTTTGCATCCTGTTTTACGATAATCTGTTTCATCTAAAGCCGTTCGGGCTCAACGTTCCGCTCAGCCTCGCAGCTTTCTATCTGCTTATGGCCGCAGCCTTCGGTAAAAAATTTTTTCGTCTTCTTGTACGTGCACCGTTTCATTCTGTCTATGCCGTTCTTCTTTCCATTACGTTCGTTCTGTTCAACGATCCTGTTCTGCTCTCAATCAACGCCTGCCTGATCATTTTGCTTGTGGGTGAGCAAATCATGCTTGGCACAGGACAGGCGCTTTACGCGCCTTATTCTGTCCACATGGTGGGCGACAGCCTTTCCTGTTGGTTTTCCCTTTCCTTTGGCGGCATCGGCGGAGCGTTCCGCCAATATAGAAATGAGAACGGCAGCCGTTTTTCCGGGATACTGATCGGGATCACGATAGCCGTTCCCATTCTTTTCGCTGTCATTCCTTTGCTTTTATCTGGAGACGCCGTATTCGCCCACTTCTTTACCGCGGCATTCGGCAGTCTGGAATGGGGTGACATTATTGGCCGCGTACTCATCGCCCTTGCTTTGTTTGTTCTCTTCTCCGGTTTATTCTGGTCTCTTGCAAATAGGGCCCCGCGAAAGCCGCCCGTTTCCGCCGCCCCGGCGGCAAAAAAAGAAAGAACGATTCCTTTCTCCGCCTCTTTGATCATACTGTTTGCGTTATCGGCAGTGCTTGCCGTTTTTTGCGCCATCCAGTTTTTCTATTTGTTCTCCAGCCGTGTTCCTGCGGGAGTGACCTATGCGGAATATGCCCGCAGCGGCTTCTGGCAGCTCCTCGGCGCTGCTGTTATCGTCATGCTGACAGTCCTCCTACTGCTCCGCTTCGGCTGTCCGTGCACGCCTGCCGCGTTTCAGCTTCGGCGCATTTTAGCCGCATTTCTTCTCGGCTGTACTCTCATTCTGCTTTTATCTTCTTTTTCCCGCATGACGCTTTACGAACAGGCTTTCGGCTTTTCCCAGCTCCGCCTCTTTACACAGTTTTTTATGACCGCCCTTTTCGCATTTCTAATCATCGTTATCCTGCGACTGTGGCTCCCACGCATCGATCTGAAAAAATGTGCCTTTTTCTGCTTTATGACCTGCTACCTTATTCTTGCTTTTTGGAATATCGACGCATTTATCGCGCGGGAAAACATCAAAAATCAAGGAAAAAAAGCAGATATCTCCTACCTGACCACACTCAGTGCCGATGCGCTTCCCTATTATATTGGTTTGCTGGATGAAAGCGACTTCACCATAACGATCATTCCAGAGGACGAATTCCAATATGATACCGCGGCCTATCAATATTTAGGCAACGACAGGATACTTCTGTATCAAGATGATGAAACGCTCAGGCAGGCTTGGCATCTGCGGCGCATGATGCGCAGTCTCGAATCTTCAGCCGGCGACTGGCGTTATTTCAACGTTGGCCGGGAAGCCGCACAGGAAGCGCTTGCAGCGAACCCCCAGCTTATAGAAAATATTGATAAAATCAAGGAGGCCTTGACTGCCGGGCTGTCCTAATGCACTTTCTTACTTCCCGCAATATCAGGGCCGCTCGTCTTTACAGGCGGCCCTTTCTTTGCACACCGAATTTGCTATAGCGGTTATAAAAAAGAAGACTCTTCACGAGTCTCCTTTTCTTTATATACACTCTTTAGATGAATCTCAGCGGATTGCACTTCACGCCCGGACCCATCGTTGCGGAAAGAACGACGCTCTTTAAATACGTGCCCTTTGCTGCGGACGGCTTCGCCTTGACGATCGCGTCCATGATCGCTTTCAGATTTTCCTTCAGCTGATCCTCGCTGAAGCTCTTTTTTCCGATCGGCACGTGAATGATTGCCGTCTTATCGACGCGATACTCAACCTTACCGGCCTTGATATCGGCAATCGCTTTTGCGACCTCCATCGTGACCGTACCGGATTTCGGGTTCGGCATAAGGCCTTTCGGTCCGAGGATCTTACCAATACGGCCAATCTGGCCCATCATGTCGGGCGTCGCTACGATAACGTCAAAATCAAACCAGTTTTCTTTCTGGATCTTTTCGATCATTTCCTCTGCGCCTACGAAATCCGCACCAGCTTCCTGCGCTTCCTTTGCTTTATCCCCCTTGGTGATCACGAGCACACGTACCGTTTTACCCGTTCCGTGCGGCAGCACAACCGCGCCTCTGACCTGCTGGTCTGCATGGCGAGGATCTACACCCAGCTTTACCGAAAGCTCGATCGTCTCGTCAAATTTCGCTTTGGCAGTCTCTTTGCAGATCTTTACCGCTTCTTCCGGGTCAAACAGATTCATTTTGTCATAGGACTTTACACTGTCCTGATAATTCTTTCCTCTTTTCATCGTTTAGCCCTCCACTTCTACGCCCATACTTCTCGCTGTTCCTGCGATCATGCTGACCGCTGCCTCAAGGCTGGCCGCATTGAGGTCGGGCATTTTCAGGGTAGCGATCTCTTCCAGCTGCGCACGCGTGATCTTCGCGACCTTCTGCTTATTCGGAACGCCCGAAGCTTTCTCGATCTTGCAGGCTTTCTTGATCAGTACGGCTGCCGGAGGCGTTTTTGTAATAAAGCTGAACGAACGGTCTGCATATACTGTGATAACAACCGGAATGATAAGTCCGGCCTGCTGCGCCGTTTTTTCATTGAACGCCTTTGTGAAGTCCATAATGTTGACGCCATGCTGTCCAAGAGCCGGACCTACCGGCGGCGCGGGCGTCGCTTTTCCTGCGGGTATCTGCAATTTGATATACCCTGCAACTTTTTTTGCCATTTTCTTTTCTCCTTCTTTTATGTGATGTGGTGCGCGGCGTGAGGATTACGCCTCCCACTCTGAAACAAATTATCTTCCTGCCGTCCTCTTTCCTCTGCGGCGTTTTCCACCGCAATATCCCGGGTACGGCAGCCTTTGTTAAATCCGTTTTACCTGTACGAAGTCAAGCTCTACAGAAGTATCACGCCCGAACATAGAAACCAGAACACGTACTTTCTGGCGCTCCGTATTTACTTCCTCTACTACGCCGACGAAGCTTTCGAGCGGTCCTGAGGTCACGATCACATTATTTCCGACTTCAACATCAAGGCTGATTCGTACATTTTCGATTCCCATTGCCCGCACTTCCGCATCAGAAAGCGGGATCGGCTTGGATGACGGTCCGACAAACCCGGTCACGCCGCGTGTGTTCCGTACGACATACCACGATTCATCGGTCAGAAACATTTTCACCATGACATAGCCGGGGAACATTTTCCGGGAAACATGGCGCTTCTTTCCGTTTTTGACTTCTACAGATTCCTCCATCGGTACCTTGACATCCATGATCGTATCATGAAGATTATGGTTTTCCACTGTTTTCAGGAGGTTATCCATTACTTTATTTTCATAACCGGAATAGGTGTATACAACATACCAATAGGGCTTATCCGTCTTTTCCTGCTTCAGGAATTTAGGACGCTCCTCTTTTTCTTCGGCAGGCCTCTCGATATTCGTATTCCCCTCGGGGATCAGGACGTCTTCCGGTCCATTTTTATCCATACTCATAAACAGTTTTTTCTCCTAAGACTGCAGGAACGTTCTGAACAGTGAACCAAAGCCCCAATCCATCAGTCCGACGATAACCGCAAAAATAACAATGAAAACAATAACCGCAAACGTCGTTTTAAAGAGGTCCTTGCGCGTCGGCCACGTTACCTTTTTCACTTCGCCCCAAACGTCTTTAAAGAAACGGGCAGGGCTCCTTCTCTGCTTTTTATTCTTTTTTTTGGCGAGCTTTTTCTGCTCCTTCAGGTGCTTTTCCCGTTCCTCGCCGAGCAGTTTGGTCTTAGCCATCGTAATGCCACCTCAAAATTATTTGGTTTCCTTATGTACGGTATGCTTCTTGCAGAACTTGCAGTATTTAGACATTTCAAGTCTGTCCGGATCGTTCTTTTTATTCTTCATCGTATCATAGTTCCTCTGTTTGCATTCCGTGCAAGCAAGCGTGATCTTCGTGCGCATTTTCTTTCCTCCGGTCTTTTGTTTTTAGGCAATCTAAAAAAGGCACTCTCTGCCTTTTATCAAAGATGCTTTTATATGATACCATTAAACCCCGTTGTTGTCAAGATTTCAGCCAAATTTTTTCGCGCTTTTAAGAGGAACGGGCGGTTTTTTCCCGCCGCTCCTATTCCCTGTCTTTCAATACTGTTTCAATGATATATTTCGGCCGTTTTTTCGTCTCCAGATAGGCCTTGCCGACATATTCCCCAATGATACCGACCGCCATCAGCTGCAAGCCTCCAAGGAGCCAGATCGACATCATCATGCTCGTCCATCCGGTTTCCGTTTGTCCCAAAGCATTGACGACAAGAGAATAAATGAGCATCACAAGGCTCACCAGAAAAATCACGAGCCCCACTGTTAATATCATGCGGATCGGTTTAATGGAAAACGACGTGATCCCGTCAAATGCAAAGGCCATCATTTTTTTCAGCGGATATTTTGATTCTCCTGCAAAGCGTTCGCCCCGGGAATACTCCACGACCGCCGTTTGATATCCGATCTGCGGTACGATTCCACGCAGGAAAAGATTCACTTCTCCAAACTCCGCGAGGCCGTCGAGAGCCCGTTTTGACATCAGCCGGTAATCCGCATGATTATAGACTGCGTCCACTCCAAAAAATTTGAGCAGCTTATAAAATGCCTGCGCCGTATTGCGCTTAAATCCTGTATCTGTATCCCGGTTGCTTCTCACGCCGTATACAATGTCGCATCCTTCACGGTATTTTTGGATAAATTCGTCCAGCACCTCAATGTCGTCCTGAAGATCCGCATCCATGGAAACCGTTACATCGCACAGGTCTTTCGCCGTCATAAGGCCTGCCAGAAGCGCATTCTGATGTCCCCGGTTGCGGGAAAGCTTCACCCCCGTCACATACGGGTTTTCCGCATGCAGCTGCCCGATGATCTGCCACGTCTGGTCCTTAGAGCCGTCGTCCACATACATAATACGGCTCGTGCCTGCAATCATTCCGTCCGCTACCATTCTATTCAGTTTATCCGTCAACCGCCTTGTCGTCTCGTGCAGCACTTCTTCTTCATTGTAGCACGGAACTACGATATAAAGAGAATCCATACGTCGTTCTTCCTGTTTTTTGATATCATAATCATACTATATCTGCCGTTTAAAATCAATCTGCCTCCCGTTTGTTTACAAAGCGTTTTCATTTGCATCGGCTTACAGACAGCTCTATTCATCCGATATTCGTATAGAAAAAGGGAGCGCGGTGCGCTCCCTTTGTGTTGCCCGTCAACACTTCTTAGTCCTCAATGATCCCCGTTACGACGCCGGATCCTACCGTGCGGCCGCCTTCACGAATCGCGAACCGAAGTCCTTCCTCGATCGCGATCGGCGTGATCAGCTTGATCTCCATCTCTACGTTATCTCCCGGCATTACCATTTCCGTTCCCGTCGGAAGCTCGATCACTCCCGTTACGTCCGTCGTACGGAAATAGAACTGCGGACGGTATCCGTTGAAGAACGGCGTGTGTCTCCCGCCCTCTTCCTTCTTCAGCACGTATACGCTGCTGTTGAAGTGCGTGTGCGGATGGATCGAGCCCGGCTTCGCCAGTACCTGGCCTCTTTCGATCTCGTCTCTCTGTACCCCTCTCAGAAGCACTCCGATGTTATCTCCCGTGATCGCCTCGTCAAGCAGCTTCCGGAACATCTCCACGCCCGTTACCACGACGCTTCTCTTCTCCTCCGTCAGCCCTACGATCTCTACCGTATCCTGTACTTTGACCGTTCCTCTCTCCACTCGGCCCGTCGCTACCGTCCCGCGCCCTGTGATCGAGAATACGTCCTCTACCGGCATCAGGAACGGCTTGTCTACGTCTCTCTGCGGCTCCGGAATATAGCTGTCTACTGCATCCATCAGTTCGAAGATGCTCTGGCAGTCCGGATTGTCCGCGATGTCGTCCGACGCCTGCGCCGCTTCCAGCGCCTTCAGCGCGCTTCCCTTGATGATCGGCGTGTCGTCGCCCGGGAAGTCGTATTCCGAAAGCAGCTCCCGGATCTCCATCTCGACCAGCTCCAGAAGCTCCGGGTCGTCTACCTGGTCCGTCTTGTTCATATATACGATGATGTACGGTACTCCTACCTGTCTCGCCAGCAGGATGTGCTCTCTCGTCTGCGGCATCGGGCCGTCTGCCGCCGATACCACAAGGATCGCTCCGTCCATCTGCGCCGCCCCCGTGATCATGTTCTTTACATAGTCCGCGTGCCCCGGGCAGTCTACGTGCGCGTAGTGTCTCTTTTCCGTCTCATACTCTACGTGCGCCGTGTTGATCGTGATCCCGCGCTCTTTTTCCTCCGGCGCCTTATCGATCTCGTCATATTTCGTCGCTTCCGCCTGGCCCTTCTTTGCCAGCACCATCGTGATCGCCGCTGTCAGCGTCGTTTTCCCGTGGTCTACGTGCCCGATCGTTCCGATGTTTACATGCGGCTTCGTTCTTTCAAACTTACCCTTTGCCATTGCTCTTTTCTCCTTATTTCTTTTCTTTCGTTAATAATAACTTATTTCTTTTCTCCGGTGATCTTTTCTACCATGCTCTTCGGAACCGGTTCATAGTGGTCGAACTGCATAGTGAACTGACCGCGTCCCTGCGTTCTCGAACGCAGGTCTGTCGCATAACCGAACATTTCGGAAAGCGGCACCATCGCGCGGATGATCTGTCCGCCGCCGCGCGCTTCCGTTCCTTCGATACGCCCGCGGCGGGAGTTGACATTACCCATGACGTCGCCGAGGTATTCCTCCGGAACGACAACTTCCACTTTCATCATAGGTTCAAGCAGAATACTGCCGCCCTTTGCAAACGCTTCCTTGATTGCCATAGAGCCTGCGATCTTGAATGCCATTTCAGAGGAGTCGACTTCGTGGTAGGAACCGTCGACCAGCGTGACCTTGAAGTCTACTACTTCATAACCGCCGACAAGACCGCTCTTGGCCGCTTCCTGAATACCTGCGTCAATGGAAGGAATGTATTCCTTCGGGATAGCGCCGCCGACGATCTTGTTTTCAAATTCATAGCCGCTGCCCGGCTCAAGAGGTTCAACATGGATCTTACAATGACCATACTGACCTTTACCACCAGACTGACGGACATACTTACCTTCTACGTCGACCGGCTTTGTCATCGCTTCTCGGTAAGCAACCTGCGGCTTACCGACCGACGCTTCCACCTTGAACTCGCGGAGCATACGGTCCACGATGATTTCAAGATGGAGCTCGCCCATTCCTGCGATGATCGTCTGGCCCGTTTCTTCGTCCGTGTAAGCACGGAATGTCGGGTCTTCCTCCGCCAGCTTCTGGAGCGCAACAGACATCTTTTCCTGTCCGGCCTTTGTCTTCGGCTCGATTGCGACCTGAATGACCGGATCCGGGAATACCATATTCTCAAGTATGATCTGCTGCTTGTCGTCGCACAGCGTATCGCCCGTTCCCACATCCTTGAAGCCGACAGCCGCCGCGATATCGCCCGCTTCGACCTCGTCTACTTCTTCTCTATGGTTTGCATGCATCCGCAGGATACGTCCGATCCTCTCGCGCTTGCCCTTCGTGGAGTTGAGAACATACGAGCCGCTCCTCAGCTTACCGGAATAAACGCGGAAGAACGCCAGCTTTCCAACAAACGGGTCTGCCATGATCTTGAATGCAAGAGCCGCGAACGGGCCGTTTACATCTGCCGGACGCTCGATCTCTTCCTCTGTTCCCGGCTTGATCCCCTTGATGGCCGGAATATCAAGCGGAGAGGGCATCAGCTCGACGATCTTATCGAGCAAAGGCTGGATCCCTTTGTTCCGGTAGGCGCTGCCGCAGCATACCGGAATGATCGTACCAGCGATCGTTCCTTTGCGCAGCACCTTGATGATCTCTTCTTTTGTGATATCCTCGCCCGCGAAATATTTTTCCATGATAGATTCATCCTGATCTGCAACTGCTTCGATCAGCTTCTCGCGGTAATCATCGGCAATCTCTTTCATGTCTTCCGGAATATCGCCCACAACGAACTTAGTGCCTGTCGGGTCGTCGTCCGGGTAAGTGATCGCTTTCATCTCCACGAGGTCGATCACTCCGGAAAAGGTGTCTTCCACACCAATCGGGAGCTGAAGCGGCACCGGATTCGCGCCAAGGCGTTCCTTGATCATATCTACTACATTATAGAAATCCGCGCCCATGATATCCATTTTATTGACGAACGCCATACGCGGAACACCATAGCCCTCTGCCTGACGCCATACCGTTTCAGACTGCGGTTCTACGCCGCCCTTTGCACAGAATACGGCAACAGCGCCGTCCAGTACACGCAGAGAACGCTCCACCTCAACTGTGAAGTCAACGTGGCCCGGCGTGTCGATGATATTGATCTGATGGCCTTCCCACTGCGTGGTCGTTGCAGCGGAGGTGATCGTGATACCTCTCTCCTGCTCCTGCTCCATCCAGTCCATAACGGCATTTCCGTCATGCGTATCGCCAATCTTATAGGTCCGGCCCGTATAGAACAGGATTCGTTCCGTCGCAGTCGTTTTGCCTGCGTCGATATGCGCCATGATGCCGATATTTCTTACTTTTTCAAGCGGAAATTTTCCAGACATTGTATCTCCTTTCCAATTCACTTAAAATTTATATGAAAAAATCTTTCCCTCTAACAGACAACAGTATAGCGTTTCCTTTTGGCAGCCGCCAGTGTTTTCACGAAAAATTTACGCTCCGTTTACGGTAAATTTACGGCTGCGAGCCGCAAAATAACCGACACACGCAGCCGCGTGTTCGCTTAACGCTGCAAAGCCCGCCTGCTCCATTCCGCTTTCGCGTGAACTTCCCATGCGCGCTCTTTTTCTCTGCTCTCTGCGCAACGCCGCAGGAGATTCCCGTAAAGCATCGGCGGTTTTACAGGGTTCCCCCGCAAAACCGCTTCCGCAAAATTCCTGTTGCCATTCAGTTGATATGCCCGGCGCTTACCACCGATAATGCGCGAATGCCTTGTTCGCTTCCGCCATCTTATGCATATCTTCTTTTTTCTTCACACTTGCGCCCGTATTATTGGCCGCATCCATGATCTCCGCCGCAAGGCGTTCCCGCATCGTACGCTCTCCACGCTTATTCGAGAAGAGTGCCAGCCAACGAATCGCAAGCGTCTGACGGCGCTCCGGCCGAACCTCCATCGGTACCTGATAGGTCGCACCGCCAACGCGCCGTGCTTTTACCTCCAGTACAGGCATTACATTTTCCATACAGGAATTGAATACATCCATCGCATCCTGCCCTGTTTTTTCTTTGATTATTTCAAAAGCGTCATAACAGATCCGCTGCGCCGTTCCCCGCTTTCCGTCAACCATGATCTGATTGATGAGCTTGGTCACGACCGTACTGTTATACATAGGATCCGCTATTACCTCACGTTTCGGTACTCCACCGCGTCTAGGCATTTCAAAGCCCTCCTTTTAATCTAATAAATAATGAAAGTTGCCACCAACGATGGGAAACATTTTCGGCAATATCCCACCATTTCTGCAGCACACTGACACGATTCGGTCTTTTCGGAACCGATCTGTATCAAACGTATACTCTTCGGATGCACTCTAAAGTCTTTCTATTTCCTGCCTGCCGCGACAAAAAATGTTTCGTCTTCCGTTCGCACAAACATAAGCAAGCATAACAAGATGTTCAGCCCGCATCCAAGCATATACGCGACTTATTTTTTCGGCATTTTCGCGCCATAACGGCTGCGCGCCTGCTTTCTGTCCGCAACGCCGGCTGTATCAAGCGCACCGCGGATGATATGATATCTTACACCCGGGAGGTCTTTGACTCTTCCGCCTCTGATGAGAACAACGCTGTGCTCCTGCAGATTGTGGCCAATACCCGGGATATAGGCGGTACCTTCCATCCCGTTTACAAGACGGACCCTCGCGATCTTACGAAGCGCAGAGTTCGGCTTTTTAGGAGTCATCGTCCTTACTGCGAGACATACGCCTCTTTTTTGAGGCGACTGCTTCAATATAGGCGAATTTGATTTCGAAACCTGAGTTTTTCTGCCGTGTTTTACCAACTGATTTATGGTAGGCATACACGCACCTTCCTTTCTTTCATCGTCAATTTATGCAACATATCGTTCAAATTCTCCGCAACCCTGAAGAGAATCAATTGTTGAGGATCGCAGCACATGCGGCCGAAACATCGATCCCGCATTGCTCGCCTAACTCGCGCATCGATTCCACATTCACGATGTGGATATCCTTTTCACCGATCGCCGTTAAGATCTGCTCCTTTACATGCCTGTCTGCGTCGTCCGCGATATACACGACCGAGACATCGTCTGCAGCAAGGCCGCGCAAAAGCTGTTTTAAGCCGACGACCTTATTTTCGGCATTTTTTAGTTCTTCAAACATCCTTGTTCCCCACAAAAACGCAAAAAAGCGCGCCTAAATATAATACCACTCAAATGTTGATGTTGTCAAGCGGCTCGTCTTCATCCTCATCATTTCGTGGTCTTACGATTCTATCATACGTCTTTTCCTTGTGGAAGAAGACCTTTGGCATTCCATCGCTCCCCGTCTGGAAAAAGAACCAGCCCAGATTCAGCATTTGCTTTATCAGCGGGATCTCCGATAGATCGATCTTAACTTTTTGCTTTGCCTTTCTGATATATGCCGATGCAAGATTACGCCCCAGAAAATACCCCGCGACCAGCATGAGCGCAATAAAGATATAGGGCATAAGCGGCGTCCAGCTGGCCATAGTTTGACCAAGCTGGGGGATCATCAGCATCAGGAACGCCGCGGCCATAAATCCAATAAATATCCCGAGCTGCAAAATATCCGCCATACGGAACGCTTTTTTGCACTCTTTTCCAATCGCGGCCTGAATCGTCAGCAGAGAACCCACCGGCGTCCGCACCTTTTTCCCAAAGCCGAGTATCATTCCTTTTTCTGCGTACGGCTCGGGATGAGCCATCTCAAAAGTCGCATAATACTGCGCTTTTTCCGGTTTTTCGTCTTTACAGAACTGGCATTCGTCCGACGTATGCAGGTCGTCGATATTATCCGGAAGATAGGAAAGCGTCACTTTCCAGCGTTCAAGCGCATCTGTTTTTTGTGTCTCCGTTTTCAAGGTGCTGATATAACATTGATAGCAGCCCTTTTTCCCTAACCAATCGCATAGCTCGCTGTCGCTGATGGGGCAATGCTTTTTGAGTCCTTCATTACCGCGCGAATCATAGTTTGTATGTTCCATTCATTCCTCCTGTAGAAGCGCCCATTTTTATCCGGCGTTTTCCAAAAAGCGGGGACGCTGCCGCCCCCGCCCTATGTGCGCTGCACATCTATTACTTAGATATCCATATCCGCGATATCATCATCTATTTGTGCTGCGATATCGTCGTTCACTACATTGCTGATCACGTCGATGTTCTTATACCGCTTCATTCCCGTTCCGGCCGGTATCAGCTTACCGATAATAATGTTCTCCTTAAGACCGAGGAGCGGATCGACTTTGCCTTTGATCGCCGCTTCTGTAAGCACACGCGTCGTTTCTTGGAAAGAAGCCGCCGAAAGGAAACTGTTCGTAGAAAGCGACGCTTTGGTGATACCAAGCAGCACGCGCGACGCAGTCGCGGGTTCTTTTCCTTCACGCAGCATCTGTTCGTTCTCTTTGTCGAACTGGAAGATATCGACCAGTTCTCCCGGAAGCATCGTCGTGTCTCCGGCATCTTCGATCTTACATTTCTTGAGCATCTGCCGCACAATGATCTCAAGATGCTTATCGGAAATCTCAACGCCCTGCATCCGGTAAACCATCTGTACCTCTTTCAGCAGGTATTCCTGAACGCCCTTCACGCCCTTGATCTTCAAAATATCGTTCGGGTTGATCGAGCCCTCGGTGAGCTCGTCGCCCGCTTCGATCACCTGTCCGTCTGTAACGGTCACGCGGGAGCCATACGGAATAAGATACGTCTTTGCCTCTCCCGAATCGTTCGCCACTGTGATCTCGCGCTTCTTGCGCGTATCGTTGATGGCGACCGTTCCCGCAATCTCCGAGATGACCGCAAGGCCGCGCGGCTTTCTTGCTTCGAACAATTCCTCGACACGCGGAAGACCCTGCGTAATATCGCCGCCGGCAACGCCGCCCGTGTGGAACGTCCGCATCGTAAGCTGCGTACCCGGCTCGCCGATGGACTGCGCCGCGATAACGCCGACCGCTTCGCCGATGTCAACGAGGTTGCCCGTTGCCATATTCGCGCCGTAGCATTTTGCGCATACACCGTGCTCACTCTTGCAGGTGAATACCGTACGGATGTAGACTTCTTCGATGCCCGCTTTTTCAATCTGGTTGGCAATCTCTGCCGTGATCATCTCGTTTGCCTTGATGATCACCTCGCCGTCCGGGCCAATCACATCCTGCGATGTATAACGTCCGCGGATGCGGTCAGCAAGCGGCTCGATAACTTCCTTGCCATTCGAGTTGGTCAGCTTGCGGATCGGCATGCCCTGCACCTGTTCCCCGAGATTCTCAAAGCAATCCACCTCGCGCACGATGACATTGTGGGAAACGTCAACGAGGCGGCGCGTCAGATATCCGGAGTCTGCCGTCCTAAGAGCCGTATCTGCAAGTCCTTTCCGCGCGCCGTGCGAGGAAATGAAGAATTCCAAAACGGTAAGCCCCTCGCGGAAGTTCGCACGGATCGGGATCTCGATGATCTCGCCGTTCGGGTCGGCCATCAGGCCGCGCATCCCAGCCAACTGTCTGATTTGGTTCGTAGAACCACGTGCACCGGAGTTCGCCATCATATAGATTGGGTTAAACTTGTCGAGGCTCTTCATCAGAGCATCTGTCACCTTATTGGTCGTCTCTTCCCAAACCTTAACTGCATTGTCTTTCTTTTCTTTATCTGTCAGCAGACCGCGCTTATACTGCTTTTCGATCGTCAAAACGCGGTCTTCCGCTTCCGCGATCAGCTTCTTCTTCGCCGGCGGGATCTTGATATCCGATACGGAGACCGTAATTGCCCCAATCGTCGAATAATGGAAGCCCTGCTTTTTGATATCGTCCAGTACATAAGACGTTTTCGTCGGTCCGAGCTTTGCATAACAAAGATCAACAAGCTTACCGAGCTGCTTTTTGTCGATCAGCCGGTCTACCTCGAATTTCAGTTCGTTCCCCGGTATCGACCGGTCCATATATCCGAGGTCCTGCGGAATCGCCTGATTGAAAATCACGCGGCCCGTCGTCGTCTCGATAATGCCCGTTTTCATTTCGCCGTTCACTTCTTTGGTCACACGGATCTTCACCATTGCCTGCAAATCGATGTTGCCCGTATTATAGGCAAGGATCGCTTCATCCGGTGAAGCAAAGATGCTGCCCTCTCCCTTAGCGCCCTCTTTATGGATCGTCAGGTAATACGAGCCAATGACCATATCCTGTGTAGGCGATACGACGGGCTTTCCATCCTGCGGCTTCAAAATATTGTTTGCCGCAAGCATCAGGAACCGCGCTTCAGACTGCGCTTCCACGGAAAGCGGAACGTGCACGGCCATCTGGTCGCCGTCAAAGTCTGCATTATATGCCGTACACGCGAGCGGATGGAGCTTGATCGCCCGCCCTTCCACAAGGATCGGCTCGAACGCCTGGATGCCTAATCTGTGCAGCGTAGGTGCACGGTTGAGAAGCACCGGATGCCCCTGAATCACTTCCTCAAGCACGTCCCAAACCTCCGGGCGCACCTTTTCCACCATCCGCTTTGCGGATTTGATGTTATGGGCAAAGCCTTCCTCCACAAGCTTTTTCATGACGAACGGCTTGAACAGCTCGAGCGCCATTTCTTTCGGAAGGCCGCACTGATACATTTTCAGCTCCGGCCCGACTACGATAACGCTTCGGCCGGAATAGTCTACGCGCTTTCCGAGCAGGTTCTGCCGGAAACGCCCCTGCTTGCCGCGCAGCATATCCGAAAGGGATTTCAGCGGCCTGTTGCCGGGGCCCGTCACCGGGCGTCCGCGCCTTCCATTATCGATCAGCGCATCTACCGCTTCCTGCAGCATACGCTTTTCGTTGCGCACGATGATGTCCGGCGCACGCAGCTGCAAAAGCCTGCTGAGGCGGTTGTTGCGGTTGATGACACGGCGGTACAGGTCATTGAGGTCGGAGGTCGCGAAACGGCCGCCGTCAAGCTGTACCATCGGGCGCAGTTCCGGCGGGATGACCGGTACGACGTCCATAATGATCCATTCGGGCTTGTTCCCGGATTGCCGGAACGCCTCCACCACCTCGAGGCGCTTGATCGCACGGATACGCTTCTGTCCCGTGGAGGTTTTCAATTCCTCGCGCAGAGCCTTTGCTTCTTCTTCAAGATCGACCTTTTTCAGCAATACCTTGACCGCTTCCGCGCCCATCCCTGCCGAAAATGAATTCTCACCGAACTTTGCCTGCGCTTCGCGGTATTCCTTATCCGTGAGGAGCTGCTTATATTCAAGAGGAGTTTCTCCCGGGTCCGTAACGACAAAGGCCGCAAAATAAAGCACCTTTTCGAGCGAACGGGGAGACATATCGAGAAGCAGGCCCATGCGGGACGGGATTCCTTTAAAATACCAGATATGCGATACGGGCGCGGCCAATTCGATGTGGCCCATACGTTCGCGGCGCACCTTCGCGCGCGTCACCTCTACACCGCACTTTTCGCATACGATGCCTTTATAGCGGATGCGCTTATAGCGTCCGCAGTGGCACTCCCAGTCCTTTGTCGGTCCGAAAATGCGTTCGCAGAAAAGTCCGTCCTTCTCCGGCTTCAAAGTACGATAGTTGATCGTTTCCGGCTTTTTTACCTCGCCGTGCGACCATTCGCGTATTTTTTCCGGAGATGCCAAACCAATCTGTATCGAATCAAATGTATTGAGTTCAAACAAAGGTAACTCCACTCCTCTCTGCTATCTCAAAAAAATTATAAACTATTTGTATGCCCATGCGCTCTTCGCGCCAGCTAAAATCACATATCATCATCCATACCGCCGGCATCGATGTCGACATCGCCGATGCCGATATCATCGTCGAGGTCTCCGATCACATCGTCCTCGAAGTCGTCAAAGCCAAGCTCCTCGTCGTCAAGCAGTCCGATATCCGGCAGATCCAGCTCATCCATAGAAAGATCGTCGAGGTCTTCGATCACCATATCTCCTGCGTCGAACTCTTCTTCTCCCTCCGGCAGGTCTTCCACACCCGCGATGTTGATATCGATCGCCATGCCGTCATCCTCATCTGTTTCCTTGATGGCAATCTCTCCTCTATCCTCAGACAGCACCTTGATGTCAAGGCCAAGGCTCTGCATCTCTTTGATGAGGACCTTAAAGGATTCCGGTACTCCCGGCTCCGGTATATTTTCACCTTTGACGATGGCTTCATACGTTTTGACACGCCCGACTACATCGTCCGACTTCACAGTCAAAATTTCCTGCAGCGTGTTTGCCGCGCCGTACGCTTCAAGCGCCCACACTTCCATCTCTCCGAAACGCTGTCCGCCGAACTGTGCCTTACCGCCGAGAGGCTGCTGCGTAACAAGGGAATACGGGCCTGTGGAGCGTGCGTGGATCTTATCGTCTACCAAATGGTGGAGCTTTAAGATATACATATAGCCGACCGTTACACGGTTTTCAAACGGTTCGCCGCTGCGCCCGTCGTAAAGCACCGTTTTGCCGTCCGGCGAGAGTCCGCTCTGCTCGAGAAGCTGCTCGATGTCCTCCTCCGTTGCTCCGTCGAATACCGGTGTTGCAACATCATAACCAAGCTGCCGGGCCGCCATTCCAAGATGGACCTCCAGCACCTGTCCTATGTTCATACGGGAAGGTACACCCAACGGGTTCAGCACAATGTCCAGCGGACGTCCGTCCGGCAGGAACGGCATATCCTCCATCGGGAGGATGCGCGAGATAACACCCTTGTTGCCGTGACGTCCCGCCATTTTATCTCCCACGGAAATTTTCCGTTTCTGCGCGATGTAAACACGCACGAGCTTGTTGACTCCTGCCGTCAGCTCGTCTTTATTCTCGCGTGTAAATATCTTAACGTCGACGACCACGCCGCCCTCTCCATGCGGAACGCGCAGAGAAGTATCGCGCACCTCGCGTGCTTTTTCTCCAAAGATCGCGCGCAGCAGGCGTTCCTCCGCCGTCAGCTCCGTCTCGCCCTTGGGCGTAACCTTGCCGACCAATATGTCTCCGCTTCTCACCTCCGCGCCAATGCGGATAATGCCGCGCGAATCGAGGTCTTTCAGCGCGTCCTCTCCGACATTCGGAATATCCCGCGTGATCTCTTCCGGTCCGAGCTTCGTATCCCGCGCTTCCGCTTCATACTCTGCAACGTGCATGGAAGTGAATACGTCGTCTTTCACAAGCCGCTCAGAAAGGAGCATTGCGTCCTCGTAGTTATAGCCTTCCCAAGTCATAAAGCCGATCAGGACATTTTTGCCGAGCCCAAGCTCGCCTTTCGCCGTAGACGGGCCGTCCGCCACGACTTGACCCGCTTCTATCCGCTGTCCCTCATAAACGATGGGAAGCTGGTTGATGCAGGTTCCCTGATTAGAGCGTGCAAATTTGATCAGATGGAATTCCGATTCCGTTCCATCGTCGTTTGCGATCACAATGTTTTTGGCGTCCACCTTTTTGACAACGCCGCTCTTTTTGGAAATAGACAACACGCCCGAATCGTAGGCCGCTTTATATTCCATGCCCGTTCCAACCACCGGAGCTTCCGGGATCAGGAGCGGAACCGCCTGCCGCTGCATGTTCGAACCCATCAGCGCGCGGTTCGCGTCGTCGTTTTCGAGGAAGGGGATCAGCGACGTTGCTACCGAAACGAGCTGCTTCGGAGAAACGTCCATCAAATCCACTTCGTTTCTCGTGACCTCTACGATCTGATCGCGCACACGGCACATAACACGCTCGCGTACGAACTGCCCGTTTTCGTCGATCGGCTCGTTTGCCTGCGCAACGATGAGCTCTTCCTCCTCGTCCGCCGTCATATACTGTACTTTATCCGTTACGATGCCGTTCTTCTTATCAATGATGCGGAACGGCGTTTCGATGAACCCATATTCGTTGATCCGCGCGTACGTCGAAAGGGAGCCAATGAGGCCGATGTTCGGACCTTCAGGCGTCTCGATTGGGCACATGCGTCCGTAATGCGAATGGTGAACGTCGCGCACGTCAAAGCTCGCGCGGTCACGGTTCAGTCCGCCCGGCCCCAACGCCGACAGCCTTCTCTTGTGCGTCAGCTCTGCAAGCGGGTTCGTCTGGTCCATGAACTGCGAAAGCTGTGAGGAACCAAAGAATTCTTTAATGGAAGCCGTCACCGGCCGAATATTGATCAGGTTCGACGGCGTTGCGACATCCATGTCCTGAATCGACATTCTTTCGCGCACGACACGTTCGAGCCTTGTAAGGCCGACGCGTATCTGATTCTGCAAAAGCTCGCCTACCGAACGCAGCCGCCTGTTGCCCAGATGGTCGATATCGTCCGTCACGCCGATCCCATGCTTGAGACCGAGAAAATAGCTCACGGAAGCGAACATATCGTCAATGATGATATGTTTCGGGATGAGAACGTGCAGGTTCTCGCGAATGACTTCCTTGAGCTTCTTTTTATCCTGTCCGCACTCGTCCAGTATCTCTTTCAGGGCCGGATAGTATACTTTTTCATTGATCCCTGCGTCCGCAGGCTTAAAGTCGAGGTGCGCTTTCGCATCTACAAAACGGTTTCCGTGTACGCGCACGACCGATTCTCCGACGGAAATATCCACGGAGGCGATACCCGCGTTCTCGATCGCAAGCGCGGCTTTCGGCGTAATGACGTCGCCCGCAGCGGCAAGCAGCTCGCCGGTATCTTCATTGATTACATTTGCCGCAGCCACCTGATTTTCGATCCGGCTGGAAATCGCCAGCTTTTTGTTGAATTTATACCGCCCGACACGCGCAAGGTCGTACCGTTTGTTATCGAAAAACAGTGAGCTTATAAGAATATTTGCGCTCTCTACCGTCGGCGGCTCGCCCGGGCGCAGACGCTTGTAGATTTCAAGCAGGCCCTCTTCCTTAATAGATGTATTATCCTTTTTCAAGGTCGCTTCCAGATTGACGTCGTCGCCGAAGAACGCACGCAGGTCTGCATCTGTAGAAAGCCCCATCGCACGCAAAAACACCGTTACGGGAAGCTTTCTCGTACGGTCCACGCGGATATACATGCAGTCATTGGAATCCGTTTCATATTCGAGCCACGCGCCGCGGTTCGGAATGACCGTCGAACTGAACAGGTCTTTGCCTGTTTTATCCTTTGCCGCTCCAAAATATACGCCCGGCGATCTTACGAGCTGAGACACGATAACGCGCTCCGCGCCGTTGATGATAAAAGTTCCTTTTTCTGTCATCAGCGGAAAATCGCCCATGAACACTTCCTGTTCCTTGACCTCACCCGTTTCCTTATTGAACAGGCGGACCTGCACCTTCAAAGGCGCGGCATAATTCACATCGCGTTCCTTGCACTCCTCCACGTCATATTTCGGCGCGTCTGAAATACGATAATCGATAAATTCAAGCACGAGGTTTTCGGAATAGTCCGTAATGGGGGAGATGTCCTTCAGTACTTCTCCAAGCCCCTCCTCTAAAAAACGTTTGTAAGAGTTCTTTTGGATTTCGATTAAGTCCGGCATATCAAGAACTTCTTTGATCTTGGAAAAGCTCATTCTCTTATTCGTTCCAAACTTAACTTCATGCATACTAAACAACAACTCCTATATTTAAATTGATTATTCACGACCAAAAACGCGGACACATCTGCTGCGCCGCTTTTTGAAACGCCCCGAAAGTGGCTTCTCAAAGGCATTTCAGGGCAAACTGCTAAAGCCAGTTCACCACAGTACAACTATGCTAATGCAGTTTACTATATTATCATAGAAAAATCAAGGTGTCAACAAAAAAATCCCTTATTTTTTAAATCTTTTTGACCGCGGGCAGCATACGCATTTATTCATAGGAAAGTATCCTGTCTCCGTCCAGATAATCCGCAGCGATCTTCTTTCCCGGCGGTACGACGAGAAAATCCTCGTTCCGCCAGTTTCCGCTCAGAAATTCCTCCATCAGCCGGGCATCCCCCTCGACACAGTCGAACTCCCAGCCGTAATGCTCCGCCGCGCGCCGGGTATATTCCTCATATTGCGGGAACGGCAGCTCTTTCCATTTCACATACGCGCACCGGTTGTAATTTCCCGTAAGCTCAGTATAGAGCAAAAACTCTGCGTTTTCCTCTCCATACTTTTCCGCATATACCCGCAGCATATCCTTTTCCGTTTCCTCCGAGGGCGTTCCTCCGTTCTCGATCCACGAAGCATTGTACCAATAGGTGCCGCTGTGCCGGTCAAAATATTCCCTATATTTTTCCTTCGAACCGAGAAACAGCGTGATACAGTCGTGCGCCCGCGGTACGACCAGCGGATACCGCTTGGAGGAAAGTCCCACTGTTCCATTGGAGCACAGGCCGTATCCGAGTAAAATCGCATCAAAATCCCGGCTGGAATAGTAGGAATGATAGGTATGCAGGTCTTCGCCCGCATCTATCTTATCGATCTCTTCCTGAAGCGCCTGCGCAAGAAGCACAGGCGTATCGTGCAGTCCCTGCCGCATATAAGTCATATCGACAAAATTCCCGCATTTTGCCGTCAGCAGAGATAACTCACGGTAAAGGGCCTTACACGCAATCATTTTCAACCTCATCTTTTTCCCCTCCCCAAAGCAGGAAACGCGGACCCTTGACCCGCGCTTCCCGAAAGCCGTCATGATTTCATTTTCGCAAATATCATCCGTCCTGCTGCAGTTTGAAGCACGCTCGTTACAGCTACTTCAAGCGTCTCACCCGCCATACCCTTGGCACCCTCCACGACGATCATCGTTCCGTCATCAAGATAGGCAACGCCTTGGTTCGCCTCTTTTCCATCCTTTACGATAGTGACCTTCATCTCTTCGCCCGCAGTCAGAATGGGCTTTACGGCATTTGCCAGCTCATTGATATTGAATACCGGAACATCCTGCACAGCCGCTACCTTATTCAGATTATAGTCGTTCGTCACGACTTTGCCGCCAAGGTCTTTTGCCAGCTTCAAAAGCTTGATATCCACCTCCGGAACGTCTTCATAATCTGTATCAACGACCTTGACCGCATTTTTCAGTTCCTTTTGCATACTGCCCAATATGTCAAGGCCGCGCCGGCCGCGCGTCCGCTTCATAGAGTCGCTCGAGTCCGCGATCCGCTGCAGCTCTTTCAGCACAAACTCCGGTACAATAATGTCTCCCTCAAACATTCCTGTCCTACAGATATCGAGGATGCGCCCGTCGATAATGACGCTGGTATCCAATATTTTGGGCGAAACACCATTTCCGGTTTCCCTTTTAGGCTCCGCTCCTTTTCCCGATCTGCGCGTATGCAGAAATGCCGAAAGATCGAAACGGCGGCGCACACCGATGGAAAGGCCGATCGAGCCAAACATCAGGTACACAAGGATCGTAAGGGGGATCGATATCCACGCAATCGGGATCAGACCGATAATAATGGAGATCAAAGCCGCCACCACGAGCCCAAGTATCAATCCGATGGTTCCGGAAAGAAGTGTTGCCGACGGCGTTGCCGCAAGCTTTGCCTCTACCTTCTTTGTGTTTTTATCAAACGCGTTTGCCAGCCGTCTGGATAAAATAAAAAATATGATTCCGGATATGATTCCACTGGCGATATAGGATACGAACGGCACCCACGTCTGAAGCGTGCTGAAAAGATCCGCCGATGCGAAGTAGTTGTACAGCGTCACCCCGAGGAGCACCAGCCCCGGCCCGATGAAACAGCCGACTACTACGACAAAGAGCCGCATCAGTTTATAAAACATTTCACCACTCCTTTCTGTTATTTAATTTTTATTCAGCTCCGCGAAGCGCGTTCGCTGATAGCTTTAGTATAGCGGAAATTTATGTCTTTTTTATGAACGGCCCTTTACGAAATTCAAAAGGCTCTTGCCAGAACATCCGAAAGCGTATTCATACCCTCCACCTGTATGCCGTATGACGCGCCGCGCTCCAAGCTTGTTTTCGGAACAAACACCCTGCGTATCCCCATTTTCTCACATTCGGAAATACGCCTTGAAAGCTGCGTCACATGCCGGATCTCTCCCGAAAGGCCCACCTCTCCAATAAAAGCCGTATCCCGCGGCAGCCCCAAATTGCGCAAAGACGACACGATAGACACTGCCATTGCGAGGTCTGCGGCATGCTCGCGCACCCGTATCCCGCCCGCAACGTTTATAAAGATATCCTGCTGATACAATTTCAGGCCGATCTTTTTCTCCAGCACCGCACATACCATGTAAAGCCGGTTCTGGTCGATGCCCGACACAAGACGGCGTGGAATATTGAGCTGCGTGTGCGTGCACAGCGCCTGCATCTCAAGCAGCATAGGCCGTGTGCCCTGCGTAGCTGCAAAAATAGAAACACCGCTCATATCCTGCCCGAAATCCCCTTCAAAAAGCATGGTTGGGTTTTTCACTTCCATCATACCCGCATCCCGCATCTCGAAAACGCCGATCTCGTCCGTTGAACCAAAACGGTTTTTGACCGCCCGCAGGATCCGGAGGTTGGAGGTCCGCTCGCCTTCAAAATACAATACGGTATCTACGATATGCTCAAGAACACGCGGCCCGGCGATCGCACCCTCCTTCGTTACATGCCCCACGATAAAAACGGCTATGCCCATGTGCTTTGCAGCCTGCGTGATGCGCGAGGCACAGCCGCGCACCTGTCCTACGCTTCCCGGCGCGGAGGAAAGAGACGCGTCATACAGCGTCTGTATGGAGTCTACAATTAAAAACTTCGGGGAAAGCTGCTCTGTTCCGGCAAGAATGCTTCCCACTTCCGTTTCAGCCATCAAATAGATATTATCCTCGATCCCAAGCCGCTTCGCACGCATTTTGACCTGCGAAGGCGATTCCTCTCCGGATACATAGAGAACGTTTCCGTATGCGGTCAGGCTTTTGGCGATCTGCAGAAACAAGGTCGATTTCCCGATCCCCGGCTCTCCCGCGGCAAGCGTCACCCCGCCGGAAACGACGCCCCCGCCAAGAACGCGGTCAAATTCTCCGATCCCGGTTTTAAAGCGTTTTCCTGATTCAAGCGGTATTTTATCGAAAGTCACGATACGCCCGGGCACAGAGGCCGGACGTACTGCTCCCTGCGGTGCGGTTGTCACCATTTCCTCCGTCATCGTGTTCCAGCTCCCGCAGGACGGGCACTGCCCCGACCACTTTCCGCTGGCATATCCGCATTCGCTGCATACAAATTGTGTTTTTGTCTTTGCCATTTTTTATCCCGCCGTTATGTCTCCGGCACATACGCATACTGGACGACCTCGTCCAGCACCGCATTTTCCGTCGATTTATCCGTAATATCATAATAGCAGACGCCGTTTCCGTTTGCCGACGCAAGCAAGTTGCGCGTGATCTCATTCGTGAGCTGGACCGTATCCGCCGCATTGGTGTAGGCCACATAGATCTGCCCGTCTTTCGAGTATGCCACAAAATTATCGCCGATCTCGTAATCAAACACGCCCTCTGCGAGTTTAGTCGGCTCTCCGCCCTCCGTAGAGATCATAAGCGTACCGGAGATACTGTTTTCCTCCGTCTTATACACGATCTGCCTGCCGTTCGTTTTCGGCCCATAGACGGCGTTTCCGAAATTATAATTCTCAAATTCCGACGTGCCGTCGCTACGGAATACAACGCGCTTCAGCACGCTGTTTCCCTTGCCGTCTTTTTCCGCCCATACCATATCGGAATCTGAAATATCCACATCGCTGTTCCCGGCTGCCGCTTCATATAGCTTGACTGTAACCGGCTCGCGCGTCTGCACATTATACACATAAAGACGCTGCGTTTCCTCTCCTGCCCACTGCATAAAGGCGAGCAAGTCGCCGCTCATCGAAAGATGCGGAGGCGCATAGGCGTATTCCTTGATCAGGAACTGCTCCCCCGTTTCAAGATCGTAGCCTAAAATACGTCCTCCGCCCGCTTCCATGCTGTCAAGGAACACCGCAATATTGCCCGAGAGCACCGGACAAATGAAATTATCGTATTTCTTTTCCGTATTCTCAAGCAGCCGTTCTTCCCCCGTTTGGGTGTTATAGACCACGACTCCGTCAAGATTCTGCGACACGCCTTTTTGCGCCTGCGTCGTGAAGATGATCTGGTCACCGTCGATATACGGCTCATTCTTCAGCTGGTATTTTTTATCGAAATATAATTCTGCCGATTCGATGCTCTGCGGTACGCTCTCTTCCTCATGCGTAAAGCTCGCCTCTACTTTCGGCTGATAACGCAGAGAAGGATCTACTCCTTTGATCAGGTCCTCCACGAGCGGGAATCCAAAAAATATTACCGCAAGGATGCCCGCCGCGATCCCTGCGACCAGCAGGATAATACGGAAGCGCGCCCAGAAATTACTTCTCTTGATCCGGCTGAGCATCATCGGCTGCCGGACGGTCGTCATGCTTTTATGTCTGTGTCTGCGCATCCTTTTTTCTTTATCTCCTCTTTTGCAGGATACATACCGCCTGCGCCGCAGCACCCTCCCCGCGTCCTACCGCGCCAAGATATTCCGTCGTCGTCGCTTTTACGTTCACGTACGAACGCGGCATACCGAGCGCGCCTGCAATATTTTCGACCATTGCGTCACGATAGGGCATGACCTTCGGTTTCTGCATAATGAGCGTGCTGTCTATATTCACGACGCAGTACCCATATTTCGTCAGAAGATTGCCTACCTCCTCAAGCAAAGCGATCGAGTAAATATCTTTATACTTGGGATCCGTATCCGGGAACAAGCCGCCGATATCGCCCATGCGCGCCGCGCCGAGAAGCGCGTCCATAATGGCATGCACCAGCACATCTGCGTCGGAATGCCCATCCAAGCCATATTCGGACGGTATCTCCACACCACCGAGGATCAGCCTGCGGCCCTTTGCAAACGCATGCATGTCGAATCCGTTGCCAATGCGGATATCCGATGCCTGCTGCTTGCGCGCGATGTCGTTTCCCTGCTCCACATCGGCCCGCGTCGTCAGCTTGATATTATCGGGAGAACCCGGCACGATGTGGACTTCATCGCAAATACGCTCCACAAGCGACGCATCATCTGTCCCGAGGAAGCCATCCTCCGCCGCCTGCGCGTAGGCACGCATGATAAGGTCGCGCGAGAACGCCTGTGGTGTTTGTACGCATACAAGCTCTTCCCGCGGGAGCGTTTCTTTCACCACGTTCCGTCTTGCCCGCTTAATGGTATCGGTCGCTGGGATCGCCGCTACGCCGCTCCCGCAGCGAATGGCGCTTGCCGCGCAATCGCGGATGATGCGTTCCGTTACAAAACACCGTGCCGCATCGTGTACCATAACGATGTCCGCATCGTCGGGTACAAGCTGGAGAGCATTCGCCACGGAATCCTGACGTTCCTTGCCGCCCTCGCAGAAGATGCACCGCATATTTTTAATATAACGGGCTGCCTTGCGCTCCATCATCTCGCGTTCTTCCCGCTTACACACAACGATGATATCCGAAAAAAGTCCCGTCGTTTCGAATGTTTTCATACACCGGACCACGGCGCTTTGTTCGTCAAATTTGATAAAAACCTTATTGGTATCCATTTTCATGCGGCGGCCGCTGCCTGCCGCAAGAATGATCGCACATATCCTCATCGCTTAATCAAGCACCTCATACATTCCTTCGGCATCCTGTTTTTTCGTCGTCTCCGTCAAAGCAAGCACACGGATACGCAGAGGCTTTGAGCCGAATTCGATCGTGATCTCGTCTCCGATCTTCACGGCATAGCTTGGCTTACGCTCTTTCCCATTCACGAAAACCCGGCTGCCCGCACAGGCAGACTGCGCTACTGTACGCCGTTTGATCAGCCGGGACACCTTCAGATATTTATCCAGTCTCAATGCAATTCCTCTCTTAAGCATATAGATAGATATATTATATCTTTTTTTGCGTCCGGATTCAATGCCCGCATCTTCCTCGCATCAAGGCGGTATCCGATTTCTAAGGCTCCCCATCAGTTTTTTCTCACCGTAACAAAAAAGCACCCACACCCCGAAGCGCTCCCTCCGGTCGCTTCACGGGAGGAAATTGCATTTCCCCCGTGGGCCCCCTTTGCTCAAGGTTGATTTCCCGCGCGCATACCAGCGCTCGGAAATCCGGTTTCTAAGGCTCCTCATCAGTTTTTTCTCACCGCAACAAAAAAGCACCCACTTTATAGGTGAGCGCTTTATTTGCAGAATCACTTATTTTACAGCATCCTTGAAAGCCTTGCCGGCTTTGAAAGCGGGAACCGTCGAAGCAGCGATCTTGATCTGTTCTTTCGTCTGCGGATTGATACCCGTTCTTGCAGCGCGCTTTCTTGCCTCAAACGTGCCGAATCCCACGATCTGTACTTTTCCGCCCTTTTTGATCTCTGCGATAATGCTGTCTGCAAATGCACTCAGAGCAGCGTCTGCATCTTTTTTAGAAATTCCGGCTTTTGCCGCGATAGCAGCTACGAGTTCAGTCTTATTCAAAACTTTACCCTCCTTGAGATTTTTAATAGATTTCCGGGCGGAAGCCACTCCGCGCGGTTTGACACTGTGATGATTATAATACAATCTCCCTCATAAATCAACCCATATTTTCAGCATTTTTCCCTATTTTATCCGCTTTTTCCCGCTTTGCACGCTCCCATAATTCGTCAAGTTCCGCAAGCGTCATGCCCGCAAGTTCCCGCCCTGCATTTCTCTCCATCGATTCCATACGTGCAATAAACTTTTCGCATGTCTTGTTGAGGCACAATTCCGGATTCGTTTTTTTAAGGCGAAGTACATTGATAACTGCAAACAGCAGGTCTCCCGCTTCTCCTTCCATCGCGTCGTTTTCTCCGCTGCAAAGCTCCGTCTTCCATTCTGCAAGCTCTTCCTCCACCTTGGGAAGCGCCGCTTCTGCATCCTTCCAGTCGAACCCGATCGACGCCGCCTTTTTCTGCAGCTTATAGGCCCGCATCATCGCGCCCATCGAACGCGGCACATCGCGCAGGACAGATACAAAATTCTCATTGTTCTTTTCCCTGCGCTTGATCGCTTCCCAGTTTGTTATTACTTCTTGCGCAGTATCCGCTTTTCCGTTCCCAAAAATATGCGGATGGCGGTGGATCATCTTCTTACACACCGCTGTCGCAACATCATCAATATCAAACTCTCCGCACTCACGCGCAACCTCCGCATGGAACACCACCTGCAGGAACACGTCTCCCAATTCGTCATACAAGGCACAGATGTCGTCTGCATCGATCGCATCTACCGCTTCATAAGCCTCCTCAAGCATATACTGCCGCAGACTCTCATGCGTCTGCTCTCTGTCCCACGGACAGCCGTTTTCTCCGCGCAGGACTTTCATGATGCGAACAAGATCATACAGCCCATAACGTTCCTTTTGATATAAGGATACCGCCGGAAGCACGAATACGCCCCCTGTTCCAAGCGAAACATCCCGGTCAAGGTCATACAGCCGTACGCGCCGTGCCGTTCCCCCCGCATAAAGGAGTCCCTCCGTCTCTTCCGCATAATAGTCCGATAAAACACATTTTACGTTTTCCGCACAATAGGTATTGTCGAGCCCGTCGATCACGAGCGCTGCGGATGTATCGAATACTGCTTCGCAAAGGCTGCGTGCGTCGAACACAGAATATTCGGCTATCTCAAAGCAGCTGCGTGCCGCTGCGATCGCTGCTGCCGTTGCCCCGCCGCAGGAGATGTATTCCATCTTTACTCTCCGCTGCGCGAGTTCCCTTACAAATCCATTCGTTCCCGCGTTGCCAAGTATACAGAATACAGCTCGGTCTTCCTGTTTCATTTCCCGTATGATCTGCTGTGCGCCCGCAGCATACAGAGTATCAAAATCCTCCGCCTCTTCAAACAGGCTGTCAAGCGTTATCCGGTTTTTATTCCATTTTGCCAGTTCCCCTGCACATTCCGCCCGTTCGCTCTGTAAAATCACGATGTCCGCTTTTTTTATCGCTTCCACCGCGCGCACCGGAAGCAGGTCCGGTTCTCCGGCAAGCTCTATGATCTGCAGATCCATCATACTTTTTCTCTCCCATTTTTCAAAAAAGAGCCGTACGCAACCGCACGGCCCTTACGCCTTTTCTTTTGTCAGCCCTCAAAGGTCGAAAGCCTTTCAGGATATGTTTTGATATCTTCCGCTTCTTTCCACTGCGTGAGCGTATCGTTTAAATGCGCAGACTGCGCCGTGCTGAGCCCGTCGCTCATGAGCGTTTCTTTTACCTCTTCAAACGGGATCGCGCCGCCTCCCTCGCTCGTATACTGGAGGATATGATAGCCATAATCGGTCGCTACCAGCTCGGAGATCGCGCCGACCGACGGCAGCGCCAATGCCGCTTCCTCAAATTCCGCTACCATGCCCGAGCCTTCGAACACAAGATAGCCTTTTGTCTTTGCCGGCTCCTGGGTCATTCCCGTATCCGTACCCAGTTCTTCGATGAGCGCATCAAAATCTTCTCCCGCTTTTGCGCGCGCAAGCGCAGCGTCAGCATCGGCTTTGATTTTTGCAAGCTCCTCATCCCGCAGCGCATCTGCCCCCTCATCGTCTCCGTTCTGGCGCAGCGTTTTGATCTCGCTTTGTACGTCCTCCGGCAGTCCGATGAGCAGATTTTTGATGTAACGCGAGCCCTGCGGCTCATATACTACTGTTCCAAGCTGCTCATAGGTCGTGTAATTGGTCGGATCCTGATCGATCAGCTGCTGTTGCTGCGACAGCAGAGAATCATATTCGCCCTTTGCGTCTTCCTCTGTATAGGAAACCTCATCATTCAGCTTTCCGACCTCGGCATTGATAGCATCCGACCGGAGGGCAGTCTCTACTGCTTTGTCGAGATCCGCATAGCCGTATGTATTGATGTACTCATTATACTGCTCCTCCACATAGGCCTCCTTATCCGTGATCGAATCGTCATTTTCCGCTACGCTTTCAATACTTGCCCTCAGGCTCTCCAGCGAGCTTTCGATCTCCGCCCGCTTTTCCGCTTTTGCTTCTTCGGAATCGTCTGCCAACCCATCTGCCTGCGCATGCTGATACAGGATCTCATTCTCCACCATCTGATCCAGCGCGCTCTCTTTCAAGGAAGTGAACTGATCCGCTCCATACTGCTCCACGAACGCTTCCCGCGACGTCATGCCATATCCTGTGATCGTCATATCGACCTGATCCAAAACCTCTCCTTTGGTTATCTGCGTTCCGTTCACCTCGGCCGCTACCTGCGCACGGTCTTTCTCTTCATTGACCGACACCATAGAACACGAAACGAATGTCATGCATAAAACTGCACATACCGCAGCAGTTATGATTTTTTTTATCCGACTCATACTCCTCTTTTTCCTTTCCAAAATAAATACGCAACGAATATTATTATACAGGAAGCCCCTGTAATTTGCAACGCAAACCCACGATAAAGCCCTTCCTATCTTTTCCGCCGGCGCAGCTTGATCCCACCCAGAAATTCCAGAAATGCGTTTGTGTCGAACCCTTTGTCCGTCCTATAGATCAATGCCGGCGGGGTAGACGGTCTCAGTATAACATCATTTGCCCTGCCGCTCACGATTTTTAACAGTTTCTTTACATTCGGATCGACTGTTTCCGAATATTTCAGCTCGATACCATCCGTCTTTTTTATCACACTCGCGATTCCCGCCGCTGCCGCATAGCTCTTGACGGTTGCGGTCACGATCAGATTATTGACCTCCCGCGGTATTTTCCCAAACCGGTCGGCGAGCTCTTTTGCCGCTGCTTTCGCATCTGCAACCGTTCTGATCTTTGAGATCAGCTTGTAAATATCCATTTTATCCGTCTGCCCGCTGATGTAGCTGTCCGGTATATAGGCCGGAACGCCGAGTTCCACCGCCGTTTCAAACTCCGCTTCGACATGCTTGCCTTTTGCCGTTGCAACAGCCTCGCGCATCAGCTTGCAATACATCGCATAGCCTACGTTTGCCATATGCCCGCTTTGCTCCGGGCCGAGCAAATTCCCCGCGCCGCGTATCTGCAGGTCCCGCATAGCGATTTTAAAGCCGCTTCCGAGCTGAGTAAATTCCCGGATTGCCGCCATACGTTTCGCTGCATTTTCCTTCATTCCGCCGTCGCCCAGATAGGTGAAGTAAGCGTACGCGTTTTTATCGGAACGCCCGACGCGTCCCTTGAGCTGATAGAGCTGCGAAAGTCCGAATTTATCCGCTTCATATACGATGATCGTGTTGACGCTCGGAATGTCGATCCCACTTTCGATGATCGTCGTGCAGACGAGTACATCGTATTCTCCGTCGATGAACCCGCCGACCACACGTTCCAGCTCCGCTTCACTCATTTGTCCATGAGCCGCCGCAACGCGCGCTTCAGGCACATTGCGTTTTACATCAGCTACGAGTTTGTCCATCTCATTGATCCTGCGGCAGACAAAATAAACCTGTCCGTTGCGTCCGATCTCGCGCATGACTGCGTCGCGCAGCAGTCCGTCCGAGTAGCGCATCACATAGGAATAAGGCTGCTTGCGCATAGACGGAGGCGTATCGAGCGTGCTCATATCGCGTATCCCTACAAGCGACATTTCCAGTGTGCGCGGAATCGGCGTAGCTGAAAGCGTCAGCACATCCACGCTTTGCTTCAGCAGCTTGATCTTCTCTTTATGCGTCACGCCGAACCGCTGCTCCTCGTCAACGATAAGAAGCCCCAAATCGTTGAACTGTACGTCTGAAGAAAGTAAACGGTGCGTTCCGATGATGATATCTACCTTGCCCCGCCGGAGTTCCTCCAACACTTCCTTATGCCTTCCTTTTGAGAAGCGGGTCAAGCCTTCGATCGTCACAGGAAAATCGCGGAACCTCTCGCGGAACGTTTTGATATGCTGCCGTGCAAGCAGCGTCGTCGGCACGAGCACAGCAACCTGCTTTCCGTCTGTCACCGCTTTCATCGCGGCACGCATGGCGACCTCCGTTTTTCCGTAGCCTACGTCTCCAAGCAAGAGGCGGTCCATCACGCGGGGAGATTCCATATCTTTTTTGATCTCTTCGATGCTCTCACGCTGTCCTTCCGTTTCCTCATATTCGAAAGCCTCTTCAAATTGTTTCTGCCACACGGTATCTTTCGGGAACGCATGCCCTTTGCTTTCAAAACGCTGCGCATACAGGTCCACAAGATCGAAAGCAAGCTTCAGGGCCGACTCGCGCGCTTTTGTTTTCGCCGTTTCCCATTCGCGCCCCCCGAGCTTTGAAAGCTGCGGCGGCGCATCCTCGCTGCCAATGTATTTCTGTACACGGTCGATCTGCGCGGTTGGGATATAGAGCTTATCTCCTCCGCGATATTCTATCTCCATGTATTCCGCCGTGACTCCGCCTGCGTCCAGCGTTTTAAGGCCTAAATATTTTCCCTTCCCATGCACTTCATGCACAACGAAATCACCCGGCGAAAGATCGCTGAATATATCTTCTTCCGTACGCCGGCGCTTTTTGCGTACCCCTGTCTTCCGCACACGTCCGTAAATATCGTTTGCTCCAAGCACGAGCAGCTTCCCCGTGGGAAGCTCAAAACCGTAAGAAACGTAATCCTCGCTTATACTGAGCGGCGCAGTCATTTCCTTTTCTACCGGTACGATAACGTCAAGCTCCGCCAGCGCTGCCGAAAGCGACTGCGCTTTTCCTCCCGCAAACATGCGCACGGAATATCCATGCTCCCGCCGCGTAAGAAGGTCTTTCGCGAGTTGCTCTACGTGTCCCCGGTATTCTATGGCGCCGCGCATATCCATATCCACTTCAGATACAGTTTTGAGCTGCGCGTTCTTTGTTCCTGCCATGTCGATCAGGTCCGCAGTTTTTGTGCGGATCAGGTTCCGCAGTTCTCCCATGCTCTCGCCCTGCACAGGAAAGGCCTCTTTCTCCGCTTCAAGGGCGGCTGCCATATCGGTAAACTCTGTCAGAATACGCTTCGATTCACCGTAGATCCGCTCGAAATCATCAAACAGCAGAAGCGCGTCCGGAAAATAATCTTTCACATAAGCCGGAGCAAATAAGACCGGAAGAAAAGTATCGGCATTTTCAAAGTTGCCATACTCCTCCACATCCGCCATAATGGAATCGGCAAGCTTCCGGTTATCTTGTGCTTCCAGATAGACAAATAGCTTTTCTTTTTCCCGTTCTCCGAGCACCACCTCGCGCGCAGGCGGAACAAGATAGGCTTCCAGTGCTTTTCCTACCGAACGCTGCGTCTCGCTGTCGAACGGACGGATACTTTCGATCTCATCATCGAAAAAAGTGATGCGCAGCGGCATCCTCGAATCCGGCGGGTAAATATCCAGTATCTCTCCGCGGCGCGCAAACTCTCCGCGCGAATAAACCGTTCCTACTCGTTCATAACCGTTTTTTGCGAGCTCCTTCATCAGTTCTTCGCCGTTATAGCTTTTGCCGGCAATAAGCTCAAAACACGTTTTTCTGAAGTATTCCGGAGGAACGACGCGTCCGAGAAAGGCGCGTATGGAAAGAAACACCGGTTTCTTGATGGCGGCGGCATTTTTCATGATCTTGACGCGCACAAGCTCTTCGTCACGTCCCTTTGCTTCCGCGGCACGCAGTGAAAATTCATTTTCGGGAAAGAGCACGCCTGCGGCGGCGGCATATTCCCGCGCCGCCTGTTCCGTATTCGTAATACAAACGACCTGCCTCTGAATACTTCGCGCAACGGCCGCCGCAAAATATGCTTTCGCATGCGGCGTAACGCCAAAAACCGAGCAAGGCAGCCGCCCTCCCCGGATATCGTCAAGTATGTCCTGAAACGCGCCGCTTTTCATGATCAGCGGACTTACCGTATCTCCCAATGGTTCCGTCCTTTCCTTTATTTACTCCCGTACGGTCAGCAGTTGAATTTGGCCTGTGCTTTTGCAACGCCTTCCGTCAGGATAGATTCACAGGCATCCGCCGCACGTGCAAACAGCTCCTGTGCCTGTTCGCGTTTTTCCTTTTCGAATTTTCCTAATACATGTCCGATCAGATCGCCCTGCGGCTTCCCGATCCCGATCCTGATACGCGGGAAATCTCCCGAGCCGGTATAGCTTATAATAGAGCGCATGCCATTATGTGTTCCGGCGCTTCCCTTTTCGCGGATACGCAGCGTGCCAAATGGGATATCAATATCGTCATACATGACGATGAGCCGGGAAAGCTCCGCATTATAATAGTGCAAAATACCGTCTACAGCATAGCCGCTGTTGTTCATAAAAGTCGTGGGGCGAATCAGCATCACTTTTTCGCCGCCGATCATCCCCTGTCCGGCATGTGCATCGAATTTTGTAGCTTTCAGCTTGATCCCGTGCCGTTTGGCAAGGACATCGAGCGCCTGAAAGCCAGCGTTATGCCGCGTATTTTTATATTTGAGCCCCGGGTTACCGAGGCCGGCGATAAAATACATTTGTGTACCTACTTCCGCTTATCCTTCCAATCCGCCTTTACCGTCTGCCGGCTCCGCGCGATCGCTCGTCGCATCGCGCCTTTTTGCTCGCTTCGCCGTTCCCCGGCGAACCTTCGCCTTTTCGGCGGCTGCTCCTCTTCCCCGCACGACTCGCTTCCGCTGGACTCGCGCGGGGGCCCCTTGTTGCCTTTGCTCCGCGCTTTTTCTTCCGGCAGCAAAGCCTCTATTTCCGCTTATCCTTCCAATCCGCCTTTACCGTCTGCCGGCTCCGCGCGATCGCAAAGGCATTTGCCGGGATGTCGTCCGTAATGGTCGAGCCTGCGGCAATATAAACACCGTCACCTACGTTCACCGGAGAAATCAGATTGGTATTACAGCCGATAAATGCGCCGTCACCTACCGCAGTACGGAACTTATGCTTTCCATCATAGTTCACGACCACTACACCACAGCCCACGTTGATCTGCTCTCCGAAATCCGAATCTCCGATATAGGTGAGATGCGACACCTTAGTACCGTCTCCAATCTTAGAATTTTTGATTTCCACAAAGTCACCGATACGGCAATGGCTGCCTACCTGTGAATCCGGCCGGATATAGGCATTTGGACCAACCGTCGAATGCTCTCCGATCTCCGCCTCCAGAATGACCGAATTCTGCACCTGTGTTCCGTCTCCAACGATACTGTCTTTGATACGGGAACCCGGATAGAGTATAACATCTTCACCGATCTTCGTATGCCCCTCAAGCGTAACATTCGGATAGATGACCGTATCGCGTCCGATCTCGCACTCTGCATCGATATAGGTATTTTGGGGATCGATCAGTGTCACGCCGTTTTTCATGTGCTCTTCCAGAATACGTTCCCGCAAAATCTTTGAGGCCTGCGCAAGCTGTATTCTGTCATTTACGCCCATACATTCCTGCGCGTCTTCTGCAATGCAGGCGCCTACTTTTTCGCCCTTCCGATTCAGGATGCCTATGATGTCCGTCAGATAATACTCTCCCTGTGTGTTTGCCGGTTTTATTTCTTTCAGGCAGTCCAGCAGAAGCGGCGTACGGACGCAATAGCACGATGCATTTACCTCTGTGATCTTGCGCTGCTCGTCTGTCGCGTCCTTTTCCTCTACGATCTCTGCCACATCCCCGTGCGTTCCCCGTACGATCCGTCCATATCCATAGGGCTCGTCCAATTGTGCCGTCAGCAATGTGCAGGCATAGCCGCCCATTTCCGCCATGTTCGCAAGAGAAGCGATCGTTTCTGTGCGCAGAAGCGGCATATCGCCCGCGATGATCAAGGTATATCCATCAAAGCCCTTCAGTTCTTCCGCCGCGCACATCACCGCGTGTCCGCTTCCTTTACGTTCGGCCTGCTGTACATAGACTGCTTTCTCTCCAAGGCGCTCCTGCACCTGCTCACTCCCGCGTCCGCAAACTACGATACATTTTTCCATCTCAACGCCGTGCGCCGCGCGCATGACCCATTCCAGCATGCTGCGGCCTGCCGCCTCATGCAACACCTTGGGCCGTTTTGATCTCATACGAGTCCCCTCGCCCGCCGCAAGGATGACTGCCATGCATTTTTTCATCTCTGTCCGCTCTCCTGTATGCTCTTATTTTCTCTGTCTAATTTTTTATTATACACAAAACCGCCTTGTATGCAAAGCGGTCCGGGCATAGAAAAAAGCCCCTCCGGCTGGAAGGGCTTTTTATGTCTTTCAATACTCTTCCGGTATGGACGCCTCATCCGGCATATTCTCATATTCTTTCAGTATGATCTGCTGAATCATCTCGCGCGTATCTGAATTGATTGGATGGGCGATATCTTTATATTCTCCGCTCGGCGTCTTTCTGCTGGGCATCGCTATAAAAAGACCGCTGGCTCCTTCGATGATCTTCATATCATGAATCACGAACATATCGTCAAACGTCACCGAAACGATCGCTTTCATTTTACCCGTACCGTCAATTTTTCTGATGCGAATATCTGTGATCTCCATTCTTCAATCCTCCACCTTGTTGTTGAGCTTTCCGCTTCCAAAAAGCGGCTCCAAGCAAATCCACCCCATTGATTTCACTTATGTTAAATTTAACATATCTCTCGGAAAATTGCAACCTCCGGCCTTTCAGCAGGCTGAAATCTCTATTTTCGTTTCACTCAGTTCCTCCAATTCAAAGATCGCCCGATAGCCGCTGATCCTCTTTTTCTGAGGATAACGGTTCACAATCGCCGCCGCAATACCTACTACCTCGATCATGAATTCCCCCAGCATATCGCAAATCGCCTTTACTGTTCCGCCGCCTGCTATAAAATCGTCGATCACAAGCGCCCGCGTTCCCTCCCGGATCATCCGCTTAGAGAGCGACATGGTCTGCAGGCGCCGCGACGAACCCGAAAGATAATTGATCGAAAAGACGGAGCCATCCGTCAGCTTGCTTTCCCTGCGCGCGATCGCAAGCGGGAGATTCAAAATGCGGGCTACGCTCATAGCAAGCGGTATGCCTTTCGTCTCGACCGTAACGATGAAATCTGCGCGCGCGCCCACAAACCATTCAGCCATGATCTGCGCCATGCCATCCACATAATATGGCGTACAAAACAGATCTGCTATATACATATAGCCGCCCGGCAGAATACGCGACGTATCCGTCATTTTTTCCGTCAGCTCTTTCAACAGGAGTACCCTTGCCGCCTGCGGCATGCTGGGAATGTAGCGGATGCCTCCGTGCGCACCTGCCACCGTCTCTATTCGCCCGATGCCCACGTCTTCAAACGCCTGTTTGATAACGGCCGCATCTTCGGAAATGCTCGATTTTGCCGCGCTGAACATCTCCTGAAAATAATTGAGAGAATACAGCTTATTTGGATTTTTGGCTAAAACTGCACACATCGCCGCTATCCGCTGCTTTTTGTTCCGCATCTATTGTCCCTTTCAGACGGTGAGTTCCATAATATAATCATCCATTACAAAGCCGCCGCCGATATCCGTACAAATATCTTCCGTATGAATAAATCCAAGATGTTCATATACGGCGATTGACGAACGGTTGTTTTTTGCGACTGTGAGCCATATATTTTTGAGCCGCATCGTGCGCGCCATTTCACATGCCTCGCGAATCACACTGCTGAAATATCCTTTTCCCCGGTAATCCTTGAGCAGATAAGCCTTGCTGAGAAATAGCTTTCCCTGCGGATGATCCGGCTGAAATGCCGCATAGCCAACATTCACGCCCAGCACGCGAATCAGATAATATTCGCAGCCCTGCGCGTCCGCCTCTTTGATCGCTGCAGCCGACTGGAACCGTTCAAGCATATATTCGATTTGGTCGCCGGACAAGAGCCCCGCATAATGTTCCCTCCATATCGCATGCGCAAGCTCTGCCGCCGAAAGGAACTCCCGCTCTCTGCTGATCCGTTTTAATCTTGCCCTTGCCATCAACGCGCCTGCCAATCCCGAAAGAATGCTTCAATGCTCCGGTCTCCTGTTTTTTCCATTTCTTCAGAAAAATAACAGCCCGGCAGCTGACCCTTTTCCCGGTGATGCTTCACGCATTCACAGCATAGTCCTTTTCTCGTGCACGAAAACGAACAAGTACACATCGTTTCATTTCGTTCCCTCTTACATTCCATACCGATCATCTCACTTTCTTTTGTTTCTGAAATAGCTGCTTAAAAGCTGTGCACACTCGCTTTCGAGCACGCCGCCCCGAACCTCCGGCCTATGATTCAATTTGCCCTCTGCAAGATCATATACCGTTCCCATGGCTCCCGCCTTTTTATCATAGGCGCCGAACACGACCCTTGGGATACGCGCGTTGATCACCGCTCCCGCACACATCGGGCACGGCTCAAGGGTCACATATAAGGTGCATCCGATAAGCCGCCAGCCTCCAAGTATTTTGGCCGCCTGTGCGATCGCCCCGATTTCAGCATGCCCGAGCGGGTCTTTCTGCGTTTCACGCGTATTATGCGCTTCCGCTATGACAGCGCCGTCACGCACGATCACTGCACCAATCGGGACTTCGTCGAGCGTCTCTGCCAATAGCGCCTGCCGGATAGCCGCACGCATCCATTGTTCGTCATCCATTGACGCGTCCTCCCCCCGTTAAAAGCGCAAAAAATGACTCATAGCCCATAGCAAAGCATTTTTCCGCTTTCTCATACAGCGACCGTGCCGCCTTTTGTTCCGCACTTGCAGCTGCATCCATGCTTTCCTGCAGCAGACACGCTGTATCGATAAAAGCCCCGTTTATCTTCAGGATCTCTGCATCATCCGTCTGCAGTATGGAAAGGTCCTGTACAAGCGTTTCCATATCTGCACGGACATAGGGCGTCATTTCTCCCTCCTCCATCTGCCGCAAACCCGTCTGTAAACGGGTTACAGCGTCTAAATCATTGATGAAATTATCATATCGATCTGCAGAAGAGAGTGCACAGGCATTTGCCAGAAATAACATTGCTGCAACGACACAGCAAATATATTTTTTCATGCCTCCGCTCCTTTCCGCAACTTTTTTCTTTCTATTATACGAATTTCATTATCATATTGCAATCAGACATATTTTTTGATAAAATGGAATTCGTCATACGGAGGAGTATCGAAGTGGTCATAACGGGCGCGACTCGAAATCTTGCGGGGAGCTGTCCGTTTCGTCCAGCCGAAACCTTGTAACCATGCGGGTTTTACCCGGTTCGAAAATTGAATAAGTTTGCTGTTCTTTCCGTCAGTTCTTTCCAAAGCCTTTTTCTATCGGAAAAAGGCGGGGGAAAACGGCGGCTGAACATATAGGGAGCGGTATCGAAGTGGTCATAACGGGCCTGACTCGAAATCAGGTAGTCCTCACGGGCTCGTGGGTTCGAATCCCACCCGCTCCGCCATCGAAAAATCCAGTAACCATGCGGGTTTCTGGATTTTTCTTTTTTGCGTTCGCTTTAAAAATCACCCGATTTTGGGCTGTTCTTTCCATAAATTTTGGAAAGAACAGCTTTTTGCTTTATGCCCCGTTTTTTTCTGCGTTTTGCTCCCATCTGCTGCCGAAATCTCCCGCTTCGGGAAGCGGCATACCGCTCATCATCGCTTGCGCCGAGGACAGTTTCGAACTGTAATCCAGATGGGCGTAAATGTTTGCCGTGGTGGAAAAATCCGAGTGCCCCAGCCAGTCCTGAATCTGCTTGAGCGGTACGCCGTTGGCAAGTAAGAGGGAGGCGCAGCTATGCCTGAGATCGTGGAAGCGCATCTTTTTCATGCCGTGCCGCTGGATGAAAGCAGGAAACTGCGAGGTCAGGTAATCGGGCCTCATCCGCTCGCCCAGCTCGTCCACGAACACGAAGCCGTCGTATTCATAGTTATAGCAGTTGCCGCAGACCTGCTTGTTCAGCTCCTGCGCCACCTTGACCTCCGCAAAATATTCCTTGAATCTTCCCACCAGCGGCAGAGTGCGCATACTGGATTTGGTTTTTGCCGATTCTTGCTCGATGACCTGCGTTTTCCCGCCCACATTGACGGAGGTCACCGTCCGTTTGATGGTCAGCGTTCCACGCTCAAAGTCAATAGCGTCCCACTTGAGCCCCAGCACCTCGCCACGGCGCAGGCCGTAAAAGGCGGCAACCAGCACCGGCAGCTCCAGCTTTGTACCCTTAACCACTTCAAATAAGTGCTGAAGCTCCGCCGCATCCAGAAACACTGGCTGGAAATCATTCTTTTTTGGGCGGTCTACCTTCATCGCCACGTTCTGTGCTACCAGATCGGTTTTCATGGCGTATTTCAGCGCCTGATGAATGACAGCGTGGTAATGAATCACGGAATTGGGCTTGACCGTCCGCAGCTTTTCGGAATAGAACTGCTGGATGTGTCTTGCTTCCAAGTCTTTCAGCGTGATCGGCTTATTCCGGAAATACGGCTCGATGGTCTGCTTTACCATGCTCTCATAGGACCCGAAGGTGGTGGGCTTCACCCTGACCTTGACAATTTCCAGCCAGCCGAGCAGATAGTCGGCAAAGAGCATGTTGGAGCAAAGCTCGCCGATCTCTGCGGGCGGCTCAAAGGCGTTGCGGATTTTTACAAGCACCGCTTCGGCCTTTCGTTTGTTTCCCTTTTCGGGAAGTCCGGTGGATATGTACTTGACGTGCCGCTTGTTTTTGCTGTCGTAGAAGCTTAGCACAGCGTAGTAGTACCCCTTTTTAACCTGTAAATGTCCTGATACCAATTGATGAAACTCCTTTCTTTGCTTTTACACAGGACAGTCCGGCACCGACAAGGCCATTATACCCTGCCGGTGCCGTTCTTTCCATTGTGTGAAGGTCGTGCTCCGCACACATTTTCGGTTCGAATCAGCGGCTGTCCCTGTCACGCTCCCGTCTGCGCTGCCATTGTTCCAACAGCTTGATGACCGTATCGCAGACCTGCTTGTCCGTGTAACTCTTCGGGAAATATTTGCGAATGTCCTCCCGCTTGAATTTATATTGCTCCTGCTGGTTGGGCTTCTGCTCGGCGAGGATGGCGTAGATCGTCTGGTCTTGCAGTACCCCCTCCTGCGAAAGTTTCTTTAAGCGGATTGCCTGTGCGTGGGACGGCGTGCAGTCGTTGAGCTCCATTGCGTTTAACAATACCCGTTGTTCCGATTGCTCTAAGTACGAAATTTCAACGGCAGGGTTGAAAGCAATTTTGTTTTCGTCTACCATTTCTAATAGTTCGGGGATCAAGTAGGTCAAGCGAATATATCTGCGGACTTGGTCTTTGCTTTCACCTGCATCGTCGGCTACTTTTTCCACACTCAACAACTTCTCTGCAACTTGCACAGAAGCTTTACCCTGATGTTTTATCGCATCTAATTTCATCTTATAGGCAAACGCTTTTTCACCGGGCAAAATATGTTCCCGTTGCAGGTTGGCGTCCACCATTGCAATCACCGCTTCATCGTCACTCATCTCCCGGACGATAACGGGCATTGTTTCAATTCCGAGCACCTGACACGCCGCCAGCCTTCTGTGCCCGGAGATCAACTCGTACCCGCCCTCCGGCAAGGGGCGGGCGAGCGCCGGTGTGAGCGTCCCGAACTTTTGGATGCTCTCAATCAGGCGTTTCATTTCCTCATCGTTTTGGATTTTGAACGGGTGCTCCTTGAACGGGTGCAACTCATAAAGAGGAATTTCTTTTACCCGTTCCAGCTTTGCGTCGTCCCTTTCCTCCTGCGAGGAAAACAGCTCGTCCAGCGAATTTGTTGGTAAAGTAAAATCAGATTTTCGTTTTGTCATTATGTTCGCCTCCTTATTGCCATTTCAAATTGCTTTTGCCGGGGCGGAGAAACACCGCTTCGATATCTGCCTGAAAGCGATGCCAGCGCAGGGCTTCGGTTTTCAGCATCGGCGTGTCAATAAAGCCGAGTGTATTTGCTTTCACTGCAAGCTGGTTGATGTTGTTGCCGATGGCGGAAAGCTGGCGCATTGCTTCATAAAATCTTGTGTCCGGCTTTTCCTTGGGCTCGTAGCCGTGTAACAGGATGCGGATCACTGCTGTCTCTGTAATTCCGCAAAGCTTTGCCTTGCGTTTTAATTCTCTGGCGTCCTGTGGGGAAAGCCAGAATTGCTTTTTAACTCTTCGTTTCATCTTTTTCATCCTTTCTTTACGGGGTATTAGGGTGCGCCCTAACGAGATTCACCGTTTTACGACTTTTGGGAGTATAAACGGTCTGCTCGCTAAGATAACGCAGCCTAAAACCGCTGTCTTGTATTATCTACTTTAGGAAATCCTCTATCGTGCTTATCCGATGGAGGATTTCGCTTCTTTCGAGTGATTCAAAATCCTTTTTCAGTTGTCGGATAAGCCGAAAAGTCTTGTAGATTTTCTCATCGGTTGCGGCTTTTACATCTTTTCCAAGTCCCAACCTCCGCAGATATTCCGATAGAGAAAGTCCGCAATAATATGCGTTTTCGCTGAGTTTCTCCTTCTCGGCAGGTGTTACTCTTACGTTGATTCCAAGTGTTTTGCTTCTCATAAACATCAAATCCTTTCTTAAAATTGTGACGGTAATGACGCTTGTGACACACTTTTCGCTATATATCGTTTGCCCCGTCATTTGCGTCACCGCCGTCATGCCGTATGAACTTGATCAGCCTGCTTTGCCCTGTCCGCTTGGTTCGGTACTCAATCCCGGCAGGTTCCAGTACCTCATTTGAAAACTGTCCTAAATACTTGGTTACCACATTGGGCGTGGTTTCGGTTTCCGCCATATCTGCAATCAAATCGGTGGCAGTTCCTACCCATTCGGTGCGGGATTTCATAAATTCCGCTACCCGAAAAAGAAACTGCGGGATTTCCGCTTTGCGGATTTCTTCTGTGTTTTTGTGCTCCACAAGCTCCCATTTCAGGTCTTGAAACCGCAGAGTCAGCTCCTGATATTCCACATCCCGCCCGCAGGCAAGAAGGGTGGCGTCCCTGCTGCTTCGTTTGCGCTTAAGCACATAATTGGTGTCCGCCGCTCCGGTGATGCCGGTAGAGCCGGACACCTCGTTGAACGGATCGTCTCCGTCCTTGAGTTTTCGCAGATGATGGACGAGAATAATGGAAATATCGTGCTCATCTGCGATCCGCTTAATGGAGGAAATGTCGTCGTAATCGTTGCCGTACATTCCCGTTTTCCCGGTGCTGCCTTTGGAATCCCGCACCTTTTGAAGCGTGTCGATAATTACCAGCTTTGTCTTCGGGAAGTCCTCCAAGAAGTTAATGATTTCTTCTTCCAGCCCGTTTCCAATCAAGCCGCAGGTTACAGACAAATGGAAACTCCGAGGCGGATCATTGGTCAAATCGAAAAGTCGGTCTTTAATTCGTCTTTGTGTATCCTCCAAACAGAGATACAGCACATCGCAGTGCATGGTCGGGATTCCCCAAACGGGTAGTCCTTGAGACACTTGCAATCCAAGCCACAACATCAGCCAGCTTTTGCCGATTTTGGCGGCTCCGCTCAAGACATTCACCCCTTGTGGGATCAGCCCATCGACAATGAACATGGTCTTACTCATCGGTGTGGCCAGCAGAGTTTCTGCGTCCACGGTCACTAATTTTCTTTTCATAAGTACATCCTTTCGTTTTTGTTATTCGGACAGTTAGAACACCGAAATCGAAGGGTTTAGTATTCTTACCCTATATATCCCGATTTGGTGTCAAAAAGGCCTTGAAAATAGGGCGTTTTTGGGTCCCTAATTGTCTGCTTTACGCTTTCTGGCGCTCTCGTTTTTCTGCCTGCGGTGCACCTTTTTGCTGCACGATAGGCAGTATTTTTGCCGGTTGGAGTTTGGCACAAAAGCCGCTCCGCACTCGGCGCAGTGATAAGTACGCTGTTTGAAAATGTCCGCATACAGTTCCTTTTCTGCGGGTAAAACCGCATTGCGGAAATACCGGCACAGCAACGAATAGGAAATGGTCTGTGGACAGACGCAGGGCTCGCCGTCATCCAGCAATAGGCAGTTGCCATCGTCATAATTGGCGCACAGCCTTTTGATCAGGCGGTTGCACCTTGAACGCTGGGACGGGGTAAGCCGCAGGATTTCAGGCACTTGATTTCACCTCCTTTTTCTCTTCGGTCACGAAGTTAATTACACTGACTTTCGGGATTTTGAAACTATTGCCGATTTTGATTGCCTGCAATTCACCATCGTTGATGAGATCGTAGGCAAGCTGTCGGCTGATACCCAGCATTTCCCGAAGCTGCCGGACGGTCACGATGTCCGGATATTCCGGAAACATCATCTGATAAAGCTCTTTGAGCTCCGATTTTTTCATAGCGCTTCAATCCTCCTTTTTTACGGCTATGTAAGGCAGATACCGGCGTGAGGATCATAGTGCCATCCGATATCTGCTGCGTTTTTCCGAATGTCGTTTTCTATCCCTGCCCCCGTCAAGCGGCGTCGCCGTGCTCGCTTCTTTCGGAAGGTCGTGGCACAGTCATATCCCACTCGGATTATTATTCAATTTTCAAGGTACAGTAAGAAGGTCTTTCACTTATTCCCACAGGGAGAGGTCAAACGCACCCCCTAAACGGGAAAAATATTTACGGATTAAAAACTCCCTTCACTCATTTGGACAAAGGGTGCCGAAATGCACACCCATTTCCGGGCTTTTTCTCAAAAATTTTTTTGAGAAAAAATTTACCCTTCACTTATTTGGAATTACAAAGCCAAATGACACCCTATTTTTCAGAAAAACTGAAAATATTTTTTGCCCTGTTAAGGGATGATTTGTTTTTACTTACCGAAGAAAAAGTCTCTTCACTTATTCCCACCGGGAAGGGGTTAATTCCAACCCTGTTTCAAAAAATATTTTGCTGTTTGTAAAAACCTCCTCACTTATTCCCACTGCGAGAAACCAAATGCACACCCTAAATCTCAAAAAATTTTATCCCTTCACTTATTTGGAATTGGGAAGTCGAAACGCACCCTGTTTTCACAAAAAATTTGAAAAATATTTTGTTCGATTGTGGGACGGCTTATTTTACTTACCTAAAAAGTCCTTTCACTTATTTGGAATTTGAGCGCCAAAACGCAACCTGTTTTTTAGAAAAAACAGAAAATTTTTTTGAAAAAGCTGTTTATCTCAAAAACATCCCCTCACTTGTTCCCACTGGGAGAGGGCATTTGGGGATAGTAATCCCGAAAAAAGGCAAAAAAATTTGCCCGCCGGATATGGCGGGCGTTTTTGTGTTTGCATGGAGACGACAACACGGCTTGTTTATAATAAATCGTTAAGAAGATTCATGCACTTCACTTTCTGTTGGAGATTTGCGCTCCCATAGACATTCAGGGTGAACGATACATTCTTGTGGCCAAGGATTTCAGAGAGCGACTTGATGTCAAACTCCGGTATCTCGATTGCTCGTACTGCAAAGGTGTGACGAATCTCATGAAACTTTACCTTTTGCAGTCCATTACGCTTGAGAAATCGAGAGAAAAACTGCCGGTATGTACGAGGTTCAGTTGGTTTCGTCTTACCTGTCAGAAAGTAGTGATTCGGATTCTCCGTATAAAACTTCTTGATGATGTTCATGAGTAGTGACGGAACTGGAATTATTCTTGCAGATGTCTTTGTCTTTGGCGGACCTATGTGAAGATAGGATTTACCCTTTCTCTTGTCGTAGATACGCTGGACAGTCTTGTTGATATTGATCGTTTTCTCCGTAAGGGAAATATCCTTCATCTGAAGTCCACAAAGTTCACCAATTCGAATGCCGGTAAACAGCGCAATTAGAATTCCAGCCGTTTTCCTGCTCAAATTCATGTAGATGCACTGAATAAGCGCTTGTTCTTGATCTTTGGAAAGCGAGTTGACTTTTTTGACACCCAGTTCTTTAGGGTACTCAATCAAGTCCCAGTTCAGCAAAGGAATCGCCCTTTCCTTGTAGGCATATTCCATTGCAAGCCTGAGAACGAGGATAACATCCCGTATGGTCTTTACGGTCAGTCCTCCCGTGTTGTCCAGCCGACCGGCATTGTAGAGATACGAAATGTAGCTCTGAATGTCCGTTTCGGTGATGCTGCCAATCTTACGCTTGCCGAAGTATGGGATTAAGTGATTTTCGGCAATCAGCGTGAAGCTGGCGTGGGTTGACGGCGTGATCATTGGCTTCTTTTGATTTAGCCAAGTGTTCAGCAGCGTCTTGAATTGTGTATTGTTAGTCATATTGACCACCTCCACGAACATTATCTGATGGAGGAATAATCAAGGCATTATAAACCTCAAGTAACGGTCTTGAAAAGCGCCCGAAACTGCGTTTTCCGGGCTTTGATGAGCCGTGGAAAGAAATTAAGATAGGCGATATTTTCAAGGTAACCAGAGGCAATGTTCTTTCTTCTGCGTTGGTTTCATCAGAAAAATCCAACGGTTATACATATCCAGTTTTTTCATCACAAACTAAAGATGATGGATTGATGGGATATTATAATGAGTTCCTGTTTGAAGATGCAATTACATGGACAACCGACGGCGCTAATGCTGGCACTGTTCATTTCCGTAAAGGAAAGTTCTACTGCACTAATGTTTGCGGAGTACTGCTAAATTCGTATGGTTATGCGAATCGCTGCATTGCTGAAATATTAGGAAGAGTCAGTAAAAGATATGTATCGTATGTGGGTAATCCAAAGTTAATGAACAATGTGATGTCGGAGATTTGTATTTATATTCCTTCTCTTGCAGAACAATCTCACATCGATGATTTCCTATTGGTGCTTGATAAGAAAATTGAGAAACAACGGCAACTTGTTGATTCCCTCAAGAAGTATAAAAGAGGACTCTCTGATGAGCTTTTTAGTAAGAATGGAGTAACAGATGATTGGACTGCAATTCCATTTAGTGAAGCTTTCGAGTTGCTGCAAAACAACACTTTCTCACGGGATGAAATGTCAACTGAAAACGGAATTGTTTATAATATCCATTATGGCGATGTCCTGATCAAATACGGTACTGTGGTCGATCTTTCAAAAGTTGAGGTTCCTTACATTAAATCGGATGTAAGCCTTTCAAAGTTCGCTCAGCATAGTTATCTGAGAGATGGGGATATAGTGATCGCAGACACCGCAGAAGATTACACAGTCGGCAAGGCAGTAGAGATAGCTGGGATTACTGATGAAAAGGCATTATCGGGGCTTCACACAATACCGTGCCGTCCTAAGCTTTCTTTTGCACCGATGTATCTCGGCTATTTTATCAACTCTAATCGGTTCAGAGCGCAGATACTACCACTGATACAAGGGACAAAGGTTTCCTCGATAAGCAAAAGCGAGATAATGAAAACATCTGTTGTTTTTCCTTCATACGAGATGCAATCACGAATAGCTTCCATGCTCTATACTATGGATTTGAAGATTGACATTTGCAATGCTTGCGCACAAGAGCTGATTCGTACAAAAGAGGCATTGATGCAGCGGCTCTTCATATAAAGAGCTGCTGCATAAGCCCTTCTTTTAGGCCAGTCAAAAAAGTAAGAGCATTTTCTTCAATCACGATCTTATCATCAAATTTGGAAAGGAAGTCTATAAGTTTTTTCTGGGTGTTTTCATCAGGGTATGACAAAGTAAGCTTACCCAATTCACTTGCTTGAATATGAACAACTGATTTTCCCTGCGCTATGCGGGCGATTTTGGCGTTGACAACATGATTGAGCAGATAGCTCATTATGCGCCCATCCACCTTGTCGCTACGAAAAATATTGAGGTCTCCGGCAAGGATGACACCGGGCAGCATGACGCAGGAAGCCGTTGAAATCTCTTCTGACGTTTCGCCGGAAGTCGGGATCACGACATCTCCTACACGGCTCAGAAACAGCTCATCAACTTGTGCTTGCGTCCGCCGCTTGACGCTGGTTACAACCTCGTTATAGGTGGTATAAAGCTCTCCATAGAGGATAAAGGGTGTGCCATCCTCGGATATATCGGCTTTGGATAAAGGCGCTCCCTTTACGAAGTTGCCGAGTTCGCCCAGCTTGGCAGTAGTCCACCTCGCATTTTTGAGTGGGCATGATTTTGGTGAGAGAAGATACCTTACCGTACCTCTTTTATACTTCTGTTCAAGTATGCAGAAACGATCTATAAATACCGAAATCCCTTGCAATAGCGGATTTACCTCTGCTACTGCAAGGGATTTTGCTATGGTACTATATCAATTTTGACTGCCAAAATAAACCTCAAGTAACGGTCTTGAAAAGCGCCCGAAACTGCGTTTTCCGGGCTTTGATGAGCCGTGGAAGGCAATACACCTTTCTGATGTCGGGGAAGCATCAAGTGGATTCGGCTTCCCGGACGCATATCAAGGAGAAGAAACTTCAGAGATACCATTTTATAAGGTGTCAGACATGAATCTCCCTAAAAACATAAAAGTTATGCAGCAGGCAAACAACTATGTCTCTCAATCAACGGTGAAAAAACTTCGAGTGCGCCCATTCTTTGAAGATGCAATAGTATTTGCAAAAGTTGGCGCTGCAATTTCGCATGAGAGAAAGCGAATTGCCCTTTCACCTTTTCTTATAGACAATAATATGATGGCGTTTACCCCAAAGCAGAAAGAAGACTTGGAGTTTATATATCACTTGTTTCAAAAAATCAAACTCAGTAAGTACAGCCAGGTCGGAGCTTTGCCATCGTACAACGCAAGCGATATTCTTGATATACGCACCTTTTATCCTACATCTGGCAATGAGCGCAAAAAGATCGTGACTATTTTGAGCTTAGTTGATAATAGAATTGAAAAACAGTCTGAAATTATTAACAACCTCAAGAAGTATAAAAGAGGTGTCTTTGAGGCTATCTTTTCTCGTAAGTTACGCCTTGTTTCCAAAGAAGAGCAAAGAGATTGGAAAATTTTCAAACTCAGTGACTTCGCTTCTCGAATAATAAGGAAAAACAATGGAACAACTGATATTCCGCTTACCATTTCGGCCCAATATGGATTGATAGATCAAAGAGACTTTTTCTCTAAAGTAGTTGCAAGTGCTGATATGAGCGGTTACTATTTGCTCCGAAAAGGCGAATACGCATACAACCGCAGCACTTCAAATGATTACCCTTTTGGCTCCATAAAAAGACTTGAGCTTTATGATAAAGGAGCGGTGTCCACTCTCTATCTGTGCTTTTCAGTAAACGAAAATGTTATGGTAAATGATTTTGTAAAATGGTACTTTGAGTCATCGCAGTGGTATCGCAGCATAAATGAAATCTGTGCCGAAGGTGCGAGGAATCATGGACTTTTGAATGTGCCTACTGATGGGTTCTTTAATACAACGCATATCCTTCCAACTGATACTAAAGAGCAGACGGTCATTGCCACATTTCTTTCCTTGATTCAAGAAAAACTTGAAATATCGCAAAAAGGATTAAACAAGCTAACCGAGCTGCGAAACGGACTGATGCAACAGCTCTTTATATAAAGAGTTGCTGCATAAAGCCCTTTCGAGTCATATTCAATAAATCCATTTTATTTTGTGCCAGATGAAGTCTGTTCTCAACTAAATCCAAAGCGTTTGCGATGCTATCTTGAGTTGTACGATCAGGAAAAATGACGGGAATCCCCATGAGTAAATCATCAGTCATGGAGACTCTATCATGACGCACACCCTGTGACCCATTATCGTAAATGTATCTATGCCATGCGTCACTCTTAAAGTACCATGCGAGGTAGGATGGATTGATGTTGACTTTAAGAACAAGGCAAGTGTATAAAGGAGAGATGATCCCCTGATCTTTAAGAGTATAGCGGTTAAACGGTCCGTAAGGTGCTGTAATTGACTTCCTTGGATTATAAACAAAATCTCCGTTTTCAATTACATAGTAATTCTCTGTATTCCCCTCAATAGCTATATCTTTATCGAAAAAGTCTCGCTGCGGGATAAGCCCATACTCAGCGGAGTTCGTAATAACATTTTTTATCTTTCCGTCAGTATTCCTGCGGGAGACTTTTTTGAATATATCGCCCAAACGAACTTGTTGCCACTGTTGGCTTTCAGTTTGTCCATGCGAGCGGCGAAAAATGTGCTGGATGACACCTCTTTTATACTTCTTGAGGTTGTCCACAAGAAGTTGTTGAGAGCTGATTCGCTCTTCAATAGCTGTCAAGAATGACGCAATTTTTTCTTGCTCGGTGGTAGAGGGATAACGGATCGGCATTGCGAAAAAATCTGTGTCTTTAATACTAACTCTGTCATGCCGTGCGCCACTATCACCTGTCATATAAATATAGCGATGCCATGCGGATGAACGGAAATACCACTCAAAAAAGTTTGAGTCTACATTTCCTTTGGCTCGAAAACAGAGATAGAGCGGCGAAACAATCCCCGCCTCTGAATAAGTATATCGGCTTATAGGCCCGTATGGCGCATCGGATGACTTTCTTGGATTGTAAACAAAGTCATCACGTTCAATTATGTAGTACCCGCTGGTGTTATCACTGTTTGCAATGTCTTTATCGAAGTAATCACGCTGGGGGATAAGCCCCATCTTTGCGGAGTTGCAAATTACATTGGAAATGCTCCCATCCGTATTTTTCTTTATGTTCTTTGCAAAACACGCTGATAACTTTGATTCATTCCACGGCTCGTCAAAGCCCGGAAAGCGCAGCTTCGGGCGCTTTTCAAGACCGTTACTTGAGGATACATTTGCCATGATTATTTGCCCTCCACATCAAACGGGAAATCCAGCCCCAGTTCGTCGAAATACGGTTTCAACTCTGCGTCGATGTCTTTAATTTCGCTTTGGAGCTTGCGGATTTCCACAGCTACTTCGTTCAGATCAATTTCCTCTTCCGGCTCAAAGGTGTCAACATAGCGGGGAATGTTGAGGTTAAAGCCATTGTCCTCAATCTCCTGCATCGTCGCCACATGTGCATACTTATCCACGTCTTCACGATGCTCATAAGTCTCTACGATTTTGTCGATGTCGCACTCACGGAGGATGTTCTGATTCTTTCCAGCTTCAAAGTCTTTGGAAGCATCAATGAACAAGATGTTATCCGCATTGCCGTTGCGCTCTCTTTTAAGAACGAGGACACAGACGGGAATGCCTGTGCCAAAGAAGAGGTTTGCCGGAAGACCGATAACAGCATCCAGTACATTCAGTTTTTGGATAAGATGCTTACGAATTACCTCTTCAGCAGCGCCACGGAACAGAACACCGTGAGGCAGCAGCACGACAGCTCGTCCATCTTCATCCATGTGATAAACCATGTGCTGCACGAATGCAAAGTCTGCCTTACTCTTCGGGGCGAGTTTGCCATACTCATTGAAACGAGGATCTTCCATAAACCGCATGTCGGCTGACCAATGCGCTGAATATGGTGGATTTGCTACCTGAACACGGAATTTTTTATCGCCAAAGTAGTCATGCTCCAAGGTGTCACCGTTGTAGATATTGAAATTGCGATAGGGAATACCACGCAGAATCATGTTCATTCTGGCAAGATTATAGGTAGTAGAGGTAAGCTCCTGACCATAGTAGTTGCGTACATTAGCATAGTTTTTGAGGCGTAGCAGAAGAGAACCGGAGCCGCAAGTCGGATCAGCAGCATCCTTAACATTCGACAGCCCAAGACAAGCAATCCGGCAAAGCAGTTCAGCAGGGCCCGAAGGCGTGTAGAACTCACCAGCCTTTTTACCGGCTGTGGCGGCAAATTGGCCGATCAGGTATTCATAAGCGTTTCCAAGCACATCAATCTTCGTATCTTCCACACCAAAATTGATTTCATCAAGAGATGAAATGATTTTGGACATAACTGCGCTTCTGTCCTTGACGGTATGTCCAAGCTTCGTAGAATCGAGCTGCATATCCGAGAACAAGCCGTCAAAATCTTCCTGAGAATCATTGCCTATGGTGGACTCCATTAAGGAGTTGATGGCCTTTTGCAAAAACTCAATATCGAACGAACGGTTTTCCACCATCTTAACCATCTTGCGGAAAAGAAACTGCGGTTCAATCACAAATCCCAAGTCACGCAAAGCTTCCTCCACGACGGCTTCCTTGTACTCAGGATCGGCCCACGCCTCTTCATACCCAATTCCATCATCTTTCAAAAGATTTGCCATGTACTTTTCTGTTTTGTCTGAAAGATAGTAGTAGAAAATCATGCCCAAGATGTAATTTTTGAACTCATAGGCTTCCATATTACCTCTGAGGGCATTGGCCATTGCCCAAAGCTTGTTGCAAAGCTCTTTTTGGTGAGCTTGAATGGTGTTGTCCATTTTTCACTTTCTCCTTATTGATATTTTTCGGTATGCTTCCTGATAAATTCCACAATACGATTGACCAATGACCGTTTTTTCAAAAGCGGCATGGGTTTTGTTAGCCGGTCACGGATATTTCCGGCATCCATCGTACCGGAAAATTCATATTCCGAGATGAAGTCGGTAAGTATCTTAGCGTCGATGTCCTCCTGATGGGCAAAAGCTTCAATTTCTTTTTGCTTTTCAGCGTTCTCGAAGTCGTTGTAGGCAGCGTCAATTTCATCAGCGCTGTTAAGCCCTGCGACAACCGTATCCAAGAACGATTGCAGAATTTCAACCTTTTTGAGCAACTGCGGGTTGTCCGTCCTGCCAAGTTCATCTTTGATGTGCTTGATGTCGTAGTCTTTCTGCTTTGCGTCATCAAAGTGGATATTGCGGATAAGGTTCATGATATAAGCGACATTGATTCGGTCGCTTTCCATTAGCTCAATGCAGAAATCCACATCGTTAAGCACTGAAACAACTTCACGGTCTGTTTTCTGCCTTGAATAGAGCATCAGATATTTGCTCTTGTAATCCTGATACTCTTGTTCAGACATTGTGAGCGCATTTTGGTCAAAGCTAAACTCTATAAAGGTGTGCAGGGATTGCAGATACTTTGTAAGCTCACGGAAAGTCACAACAAACTGCTTTTGATCTTCCTCGCTCTGCATGGTATCTACCGCAGCGGGAGTATCGGCGATTTCCTTCAGTTTAATCACCATTTCGTTGAATTTCTCGACGAAATAATCATAGTCTGGAACAATAATGCCCGACGTGTCCTGCGCCTTTGAAAACAAAGTGAGTGCATCATCCGTCTGCTTTTTGAGGTTGCGGTAGCAGATGACTATACCAAACGGCTTTGTTTCCTTTTCCACACGGTTTGTACGGGAATAGGCTTGCAACAGATCGTGATACTTCAAATCTTTGTCCACATAAAGGACAGAGAGCGTTTTGCTGTCAAAGCCGGTGAGGAACATATTGACCACGAGAAGGATGTCCAGCGGCTTCGTCTTCTTACCCTTCACACGATCCGAAATATCCTTGTGATAGGCGGCGAAGGTATCGGTCGAGAAGTTGGTGCTATACATCTCATTATAATCTTTGATGATCCGCTCCAACGCATCACGGCTATGCTCGTCTTTTCCCTCCGCATCTTCATTCTGTCCATAAGAAAAGATACCGGAAATATTTAGGTCGTGTTTGATGCTCTTGAAGATGTCGTAATACTTGACCAGCGCCTCAATCGACGAAACTGCGAATATGGCAGTATACTGCCTATTCCGTGTTTTTGCCTTATGGTTCTGAATGATGTGATTGGCAATCAAGGACATTCGCTCTTCGGATAGGTAAAGTTCATTCACATCGATGGCATTTGCCAATGTGGGATCGTCCCAATCAAAATCTCCCTCCATCGTCTTTATGTACTCCACATGGAAGCCGAGGACATTGTTATCGAAAATAGCGTCTTTAATCAGGTAGTTATGGACGCACTCCCCGAACAGCATTTCTGTAGTCTGCGTGATTTTTCCTTCTACTTTTCCGTTGACCTCAAAACGAGGCGTTCCAGTAAAGCCAAAGAACTGTGCTTTCTGGAAATGCCGCACAATATCTTTGTGCATATCGCCGAACTGACTTCTATGGCATTCGTCGATGATGAAAACGACTTTTTCATCTTTATATGCATCCATGATTTTAGCATACTGCGGACGCTTGACTGCATTTGCCATCTTCTGCATGGTGGTAACAATGAGCTGCCGGTTCTTATCTTGCATTTGTTTAACGAGAACATCGGTGCGGTCGGTTGCATCCACCGATCCGTTTTCAAACTTGTTGAATTCTTCCGTAGTCTGAGAGTCCAAGTCTTTGCGGTCAACAAGGAAGATGACTTTCTTGATATTTGGATTGGCTGCCAGAATCTGAGCCGTCTTAAAAGAGGTCAGAGTCTTACCGGCGCCGGTTGTATGCCAGACGTAAGCATTGCGGTTTGTCAGCGTTGCTTGCCGAACAAGCGCTTCAACAGCATAAACCTGATAAGGACGCATAACCATCAGCAACTTGTCCGTATCATTCAAAATCATATACCGTGTCAACATTTTGATGATATGGTCACGGGCAAGGAAAGCTATCGAAAAATCCTTCAAATTCGTAAGGCGAACATTATCAAAGTCCGTCCAAAAGAATGCGAGGCTATGTAGCATCTCCCGATCCGAGTTTGCAAAATACTTTGTATCTACGCCATTAGAAATAATAAAGATTTGAATGAAGTGGTAAAGCCCATTGTAAGAATGCTTTTTATACCGCATCACCTGATTGACTGCTTCACGGATGTCAATGCCTCTACGCTTCAACTCCACTTGAATCAGTGGAAGTCCGTTGACGAGAATGGTTACATCGTAACGGTTGACATATTTCCCGACAACAGTAGTCTGGTGCGTTACCTGAAAGATATTCTTTGTGTGGTCACTGTCAAAAAACGAAAGATAAACCTTCGATCCATCCTCACGTTCCAAGACAAACTTATCCCTGAGTATTTTTGCACTCTGGAACACAGATTTGCCGAGCATCAGGTTGAAAATGCGTTCCCATTCTTTATCTGTGAGCGGCTTGTCCAACTTGCTCGCATTGAACGCCTCGAATTGCACCTTAAAGTTCTCCACCAGCGCATCATAGTCAGGAATTGAAACGGTATTATAACCTTGTTTGTTTAGTTGATCTATAAATTGAAGTTCGAGTTCTGCTTCACTTTGATATGCCATATCTTCATCTCCATTACTTGAGGATCATTTATAAATTGTCTTTAATGTGAGTGCACTTTATTTCATTTACTCACCATATCTTCATAACTCACCAGCGTCACATTCCCCATCTCATTTGCACGGTCTATACACCCTTTGGTGAAGCTGGTTTTGGCAAAGAGGTAGTATTGGACATTCTTGTAGGGAAACAGCTCGCTGCGATTTATGAGTGTTTCCAAAACACCGAGACCGACTTTCTCATTCGTCCATTTGCACTCCCCGAAAAGGGCGGTGTTTTTGTCCTGCTCGGCGAGAATATCAATCTCCGTCTGACGCTTTTCTTTAGGGTTGTTGCCCCACCAGCGTCCGAGAGAGGAAAACTCCACCGGACATTCGCCGGAGAGCAGCAGCTTCCAGAGATATTGCTTGCAGATTTCCTCAAATACCTTGCCCATATAATCGGACAGATACGGCTCGATACGTTTGTATGCCAAGTCGGCAGCGCCACGAGCGATGATTGAATTGTTTTCCGGCACAAAACGATACCAGAAGCGGAACATATTGTCCGCAATTGAATAAATCGCTTTCCGGGATGCTTTTTCACCGTATGGTGTCTCTTTTTCAATAATGCCGAGGGAGATCAGGTTTTTCACATAGGCGGAGCAAATATTGGTGCTTTCTCCAACCTTTCCGGAAATCTCCGACATACGGGAAGCGCCGGTGGCAATCGCCGTGATGATGGCATTGTAGAGCGCCGGTTCCCGCACCTCCTGCTTGAGCAGGTTTTCCGGCTCTTCAAACAGGGCGGAGTTGGGATTCAGGAATGTGTTTTTAATATTGTCCTCAATGCTCAGCTTATCACTCATCTGAAGCAGATACTGGGGTGTACCGCCGACAATGCCGTACACATAGGCTTTTTCTTCATCGGTGAAATTTTTGAAATAATGGCAAGTTTCATCGAAATCAAAGGGGAGAATTTTCATCTGCGCTGTCCGTCTGCCGTAAAGCGGCGCTTTGTAGGCAAGGACGTGGTCTTCCATATAGGACATGGACGAGCCGCAAAGGATCAGCATCAGCTTGGAGGTGTCCTTGTACTGGTCAATCAAAAGCTGAATGGTGGAAGCGAGGCTTTTTGATGAACGGGCGACATAAGGGTATTCATCGATTGCAAGAATAATCCGTTCTTTTTCGGACAACTTGAACACATACTCCAAAGCCGCCTGAAAGGATAGGAAAGAGGTTTCAGCCTCCATGCCGGTGTGGAAGCTTAGAATGCTCTTGCTGAAATTTTCGAGGTTCTGCTTAGCGTTGCTCTCGACGCCCATAAAATAAATGGCGTTTTTATCTTCTATAAAGCGACTGATCAGCGCCGTTTTGCCGACACGGCGGCGACCGTAAATGACAACAAATTCAAACTTATCCGATGCGTATAACTTATTCAGCGCCGCAAGTTCATGCTCTCTGCCGATAAACATGGCGGTATCCTCCCATCTGCCATAAATTCACTGAGTATAGTATACCACAAAATTAAAATTAGTCAAGTATGATTCGGCAAATCACGCTTGACTAATTTCTTTACTGATTATTCTCTGTTGTTACGCAAAAATCAAGTCGGCACAAACGGTTTCCGCCGCACGGCTGCGAATGTTGTTCACTTTCTGCACCCACTCCATTGGATTTTCCGCTTTCAGCTGTTCGGTTACGCCTTCACGCTCGGCGTATTCTTTGACTAGCCGAAGAAAAAGAGATTGCGCTTCTTCCTCCACATCACCGAGATGGGAGTGGAGCTTGCCGGAAGTGAGCAGATTGTAGTACAGGATTTTATGGTGCTGCTTTAGATACCGCAGGCGTCGGTGTGCCCAGACGCCGATGGGGCGTTCTTCTTCGGCTGGTAATGTAAGATCAGGCAAACAATAGTCGCCCTGCATGGTGTATGTGCCGCCCGTTTGTTCAAATATTGTTTTAGCCATAATGCAAAACCTCCTTTGATACCATCATTGTACCAAAGGAAGCTTTGCTTTTCGAATGTGCGATTTTGATTATCGCACGTTATATATTGATAAAATTCGTCAACTACAATTTAGTCAATCGTAATTGACTAAATTTCGATTCAGCAGACCTTTTAGTCTTTCAGATAGCTTTCAAACGGTGCGTCATCGCTGCAAAAGGTATCGAAAATCATTTTTGCGCCGAGGCGGAAGCCGACGAGAAAGGAATCGAGACCGCTTTCGCCCATCAGCTCGCCATAAGCATTGCAGAAATCGAGGAACATCGCCTTGTCCTCGCCGCTTAAACGCTCGGTCAGCTTTTCTTCCAGCTCGTTTATGTTTTTTGAAACCTTAAGAGTATGACTGCCCTTTCGGTATCCTCTTGCCTGCGGATCAACATTTCCGTAGTACAGCTCTTCTAAGAAATTTGCCATTACTCTGCACTTCCTTCGCTTTCTGCCGTGTGCAGGTCACGGATTTTCCGCCAGCTTGAAAAGCCTTGCAGAGTGCGGATGTGCCACGGCGATTTGCGGGTGATGGTGCGAAAGTAGGTAGAGCAGAAAAACTCCACCAGATAAGCCTTCGGAATGTGGTTGACGTTGTTTTTCCGGAAAGAATTGATGTGTCCCTGATTGCACCAGTTGTTGATTGAAGTTTTTCCGTAGCCGGTGATTTTGGAAACCGTTTGGGTGGTCAGCACGTCGGGATAGTTGGAGAGCAACTCGGTATAATACAGCCGCAAATGCTCCCGCACGATTGGGGGAACTTGTTCCTCCATCTGGACAGTATAATCGCCCTTGTACCAGCCCGCCGGGGCGGAGTAACTTTCGGGGAACACCTTGCGGTTTTCCAGATAGGCGATCACATCCTCTTTTTTGATTTTGTAGCAGCGTGTTTTCCTGCCCGTGTACTCGCAGGGGATTTTCCCACTTTGGAGCAGGTACAGGGCGGTGGATTTGCTGATGTGGCAAATGCGATACAGCTGATCTTTCGTAATTACATCGGGGACATCGTCCCAGTTGATTGCGTTTTCTTTCATGACAATACACCTCATATCTTGATAAGCTTTGTCGGCATTCGAACTGTCCGTGTATTGCCTATTGATTTTTGTTCTTTCCGTTCTTTCCGCAGTTCTTTCCAAAAGCAGAAAAATCGCTGATTGGAACCGATGGGCGATTTCTCAGTATTTTCGGGCGATTTCTTCAAAAAATCCAGATTTCATGCGGGTTTGCGGGCGTACAAGGCTGACTGAAACTGACAGGAGAAACCATGTAAGTAACAGACGGCGATAAAACTCGAAATCGTGTAGCCTTAACGGGCACGTGGGTTCGAATCCCACCTCCTCCGCCAAAAAGAGGCAAACTTGTTTTAGAGTAGGTTTGTCTCTTCTTTTATCAACTAATAGGTTAAAAATAGAATTATGGTATTGATAGTGGCTTGATTTTGATGAAAAACAGGTCGTTTTTTATTCTGTTCTTTTATATAATTAATTTGCGGGCCATAGTCATAAGATAAAAGACAAATGAAATCATAAATCCACTAATATTTACTTTTATATTATTGTTAAAAAACGCAAATTAATGATACAATTCCGGAAGGAAACCGTGATATGAAATTATCTTAGATTTTCGGCAAAGTTTGTTATGGGTTCCATCGAAACAACGACTGGATAATTGAAACGGTTCCGGACAAGGTTCAAGTTGTTGAAGTGATATTCTTACTTTATTTAAAAGTATAAGACTCGTAGAGGACATGACAGTATGGACATAGAAAAAACAATGATTCTTGTTAGAGGTGAGGATAAAACGGAGACGGTTGCCGCTGTTTCCTTTGACACCGCAAGCCGGAAAACACAGGTAACATATATTGGCGGACGTTCCTATTCTTATAATTCGGCGAATGTGCTGGTTCTGGAAAACCCCAAAAACATCGACCTGAACGGAAGGGTGGCCTATATAAACGGGATGCCCGTTTATGACCCCCGGCTTATACTTGATTTCAAAAACCGCATACGGATCATTCAAAAAAACGGTACCATGCAATCAGTAAAGCCCGAAGAGCTATCGCTTGTGGAAAATGGTTCCTCCGATAAAAATGTTCAGCAAATCTTGGCGTATCTGCGTGAGATTTCAAGGTGCACAGCAAACGATCCGGCGGAGGAAGCATTTTTAAAGCAGGAGATGGATCAGCTAACATTTGTTCATCCGGAAAGCGTGTTAGGACAATATTTGAATCGTCAGCCCGTTGAAAACAGAACGCCGCCTATGGACGGCATTATTTTTCCGTTCCGTTTTAATCTCAGCCAGAAATCTGCGCTTGAAAATGCCCTTACCCATTCCATGTCTGTGATCGAGGGACCACCAGGTACAGGAAAAACACAAACAATTTTAAATATCCTGGCGAATCTTGTGGCTATCCATGGGAAAAGTGTAGCGGTGGTTTCCAACAACAACGAGGCGGTCAAGAATGTTATTGAGAAAATGACGAAGAAAGGGTATAGTTTTCTTACAGCGTTGCTTGGGAAAAAGAAAAATCAAGATGCTTTCTTCGCCGAACTGCCGGTGCCCCATACGGATGATTGGAACTGTCCGGAAGAGAAGAAAGAGCTTGTCCAAATGATTGAAAGCCTGAATGTGCGACTGAATACCCTGTTGAAGCTCGATAGAAAAAGAGCCCAACTGAAACAGGAATTGCGGGCATGGCAATTGGAGCAGGAGCATTTTAACGAATATTACAGTCGTCAGAATGTAGTTGAAATTGAAAAACTTCCCCTGTTAAGAGCAAATTCAGACCGGATTATTTCTTTCCTTGCGGAAACCTCGCTGGCGAAAGAACGCGAGTACACGGAAAAGCTGATGTATAAACTGAGAATGCTCATAAAATACAGAGGAGCTTTCCGAAAGCTACAGCGGCAGGAGGCTTCTGTGTTGCTGTTGCTTGAACGGGTATTCTACCAAAAACAAATTCAAAAACTGGAGAACGATGTCGAATCTTTGGAAGATCAGTTGAACGGCACATCGTTTGACGCACTACTGGAACAGCATCAACATGTTTCCGAAAAACTGTTTCGCAAGTGTCTGTATCAAAGTCATGGCGGACGAACCGCCGGCAGCTTTACGAAAAAGAACTTTAAGGCAAAATTCCGGCAGTTTATTGAGGCTTATCCCATTATTCTCAGCACGACGCATGCTTTACGCCGTTCCATTCCACAGAACTATTTGCTTGATTATGTCATTATCGATGAAGCATCACAGGTAGACTTGATTACCGGCGTACTGGCTTTTTCCTGTTGCCGCAATGTCATTGTGGTGGGCGACACAAAACAGCTTCCTCAAATAACCGATCAAAAAATTCAACCGCAGTTGAAAAATATTCCGCCGGAACCTGTATACAACTATTTTAACCACAGCATCCTGTCCTCTGTCATCGAGTTATATGGCAAGCATCTGCCGCGCGTGGTTCTCCGGGAGCATTACCGCTGTCACCCTCAAATCATCGAATTTTGCAATCAAAAATATTATGACGGCAAGCTGATTCCTTATACTAATCCAGATTTGTCACGTACCCCGCTTGTACTGTATAAAACGGCAGAAGGAAACCATATGCGCAGAGTTACGCGTGGAGAAAAACAAGGAACATATAATCAGCGGGAACTGGATGTAACGGTTGAAGAAATTTTACAAAATCCTGATCTCGCAACCGAGAATAGCCAAATCGGCTTTGTGACACCGTACCGTAAGCAGGCGAATCTTGCCAGCGGCCTGATGCCGGCCGGGATTGAAAGTGATACTGTCCACAAGTATCAGGGACGTGAAAAAGACTTGATGATATTGTCCACCGTATTGGATGGTTCATGGCAGGGGCAGCGAGGTTTGGAATTCGTGGACGATCCTCATATGGTAAATGTAGCTGTATCCCGTGCTGTCAGGCAATTTGTTTTGGTTACGGATCATGATTTGTTTTATAAAAAGGGAAAGAACATCGGCGATCTGATTCGCTATATGCAGTACAGTACGCTCGATGAAAATGTTATCGAAAGTCAGGTGGTATCGGTTTTCGACTTGTTGTACAAACAGTATTCCAAAAAGCTGCTCCCTTTGAAAGCCAAGATGGACTCGGCGGCACGGTACCAGTCAGAAGAGGCGCTCCGTGTGCTGCTGGAGGAAATTCTCACACAGCCGCAGTATAATCGTTTTAACTACGCACAGGGGATGCTGCTGCGTAACCTCTTAAATACCGTAGAAAATCTCAGTGACGAAGAATTGGCTTACGTCAACAACCGTGCTTCTTTGGATTTTGTCGTATATTATAAGCAGGATAAGTCTTGCAAATTAGTGGTGGAAGTGGATGGTTTTGCTTTCCATGAAAACAGGCCGGAGCAGCTTCGGCGCGATGCACTTAAGGACTCCATTTTGAAAAAATATGAGATTCCTTTTTTACGGCTTCCCACCAATGGCAGCAGAGAACGGGAGCAGATTCTTCGAGCTTTGGAGTAAGCGCCGCCGGCTTCCAAATGCTGCTTTCCATCTACGGCAACCATTTATGTATCGCCGTGTAGTTCAATTCATACGCTGCGACCTCTTTCATGTCTGCCAGCAGTTCGGTAGGGAAATCCGGATCGCACTCGTTCGCCCATGGTCTTCTTTATGCGCGGATTCCACGCTCTGACCCGCACCCCTTCCTCCTCCGCCGCACCGGAGCAAATCCGCTTTGCTCCGTCTTATTTTTTTAGCTTTAGTAAAACAAGGTGTTTTTCTGCTCTTTCTCTTCTATAAGAGTCACACTTGGCTCAATCGTTCGTTTGCAGGCCGCAAGTCTGTTCATAACGGTTCACCGCCGTCAGTTTTTTACAGTTTGCACCCGCGGTACGGCGTTTATCATTGCAAAGTTCAAATCCAGTCCAACGCCTAACTCCATCAAAAAAAGCCTATGCGAAACGTATAGGCTTTTTTATTCTATAGGCTTTCCGTACAAAACGAGTTACAGATAATATCTGTACTATCCACCGCTTCCGCCGCCAAGAACGTAGCTACAAAAGATTTATCTTCCTTTTCCGTTTTATTCTGATCGTTCGAACAACAGTTTTACATGTAAAACGAACTTCCTCGCTTATAGGCTGAGGCTTTCGATCCATCTATGCAATTCTTTCTCGGACAGATGCCCGTTGAGCAGCCTGCATGGACGCCATTGCACCGAATCAGGACAAAGAGCGTGCAGGATATCGTCCGTTTTTCCGGGGCCGCTCCCGCCGGAGGTACAGAATGGAACGATCGTTTTTCCAGAAAAGTCATAGCTCTCCAAAAATGTGCTGATAATCGTCGGTGCGACATACCACCAAATCGGAAAGCCTACAAAAATGGTTTCATATCCGTCCATCCCCGCCGCTTTTTCCGCGATCGCCGGACGTGAGGATGGGTCTTTCATTTCAATACTGCTCCTGCTTTTTGGGTCTGTCCAATCGAGATCCGCACTTGTATAGGGTATCTCCGGTTTGATTTCATAAAGGTCCGCATCCGCAACGCTTGCAACTGCTTCCGCTGCTTTTTTTGTTACTCCGCTGCATGAAAAATATGCTACCAATGTTTTCTTTTGTTCCATCATTTTCTTCCCTTTCTATTTTCCGCTGAATACCGGAAAATGGCTGTATTTTCCATGATCCCGTATCATATTCATGGCTTTTGAGTGCTTTCATGTCCTCCGGCGAACTATTGAAGCTAAGCTTCATGGTTTCCCACATGTGTTCTTTGCTTCCGGCTTTGGGAAGCGCTGCCGCTCCAAGCTCCATTACATATCTGATACAAAGCTGCACAGTGGAAACGCCGTATTTCTTCGCAAGAGAAGCGACCCCTTCATTTTTCAGTATCTCTCCGCGGGCGATCGCTTCTTTGGATGTCCGTCATGAAAATAGACCTTGGAGGCCAGTACAACGTCTTCTCTCTTTACATTGCTCCGAATCGCCTTTCCGAGATATTCCTCGCTCGGCCCTGCAGAATAGATGTTGGCAGTATCAAAAAAATTGATTCCCAAATCGCATGCCTAACGATTTTTTCACTTTCCCGTGGGTCCAGCGTCCATATATGCATTTGGCTCGCTGGGTCTCCAAAGCTCATACAACCGACGCAAAGACGCGGGATCCGAATGCCTGATTTTCCTAATTCAGCATATTCCATCTCTTTTCCCCTTTTTTGTTTATTGTAATATTTTACTATGCCTCGGTTCTTATCCAGAGTAACACTTGGAGTTTACTCTAAGTCAATAGGCTTTCTGAAATTTTTTTACTTTTGTTTTTTCAAATACTATCTCTGCGTCCTTTCTGTTATAATGGCTGTAAGGAGGGTTCATGATGAAAATTATCATTTCACCCGCAAAAGGGATGGAATATTATCCGGATGAGCCGGGCTTTCAGGACACTCCCGTTTTTCTTGAAAAGGCGCAGCAACTTCTGGATTATCTGCGCAGCCTTTCCTATCCCGAACTGAAAAAGCTGCTCTGCTGTAATGACCAGATCGCAACTCTTAATTTTCAGCGCTACCGCAATATGGACCTCTTGCGCGGCCTTTCGCCTGCTCTTCTTTCTTATGTAGGTATCCAATATCAATATATGGCGCCCCGCATATTCGAGTATACTTATTTTGATTATGTACGGAAGCATCTGCGTATTCTTTCAGGCTTTTACGGTATTCTGCGTCCGTTCGACGGGGTAGTTCCCTACCGGCTCGAAATGCAGGCAAAACCCAAGGGGCTTCCGTTCCGGAATTTATATGATTTTTGGGGAGACTGCATTTTTCGGGAACTGACCAAGAATACCCGCACGATTTTAAATCTCGCTTCGGCAGAATACAGCCGCTGCATTGAAAAACATCTTACACCGGATATTTCCTATATTACCTGCATCTTCGGAGAGCAGGAGAACGGGAAGATACGAGAAAAGGGCGTTTATGTAAAAATGGCGCGCGGCGAAATGGTGCGTTTCATGGCGGAAAACGATATTCGCAGACCGGAAGACGTAAAACACTTCGACCGTCTCGGTTATTCCTATCGGGACGATCTTTCCGCTCCTGAACGGTATGTGTTTTTAAGACAGACTAAAAAAGACGCCGAACAGTAATAGCCCTCAGCGCCTTATTGATTTTGTCATAGAAACAACAGTCCGAGAATGAGCAGCCCGGTCGTCAAAAAAGGAAATGCATAGTCGACCGGGCGCACAGGAATCCTGCGGTAAATCGTCCGCTGCGCTTTCTCATCAAACCCCTTGGATTCCATAGCCGCAGCAAGCGCCTCCGACCAGCGTACCGCTTTGACCATAAGCGGTACGAGCAGCCGCGGCGACACCGCCGCCGGATATACGCCCCGTGCCCAGAACGCGGCTTTGGTTTTCCGATACTCCTGCTGCATATTCGGCAGTATCTGAAACGCGGCGAGCAGCCCATATACAAACTTTACGGGAAAATGAAGCTGCTGCTCGAGTGAACGTACCAGCTCCATAATATCCGTCGTCGTCACAAACAGCAGCCCGAGCCCTGCGAACGCAAGTACACGGCTTCCAAGCTGAAGCCCGTTTTCCACCGCCACATCTGAAAGAAAGCCCTCGCTCGTTCCTATCCCAATATTGGCCCCGGCATGAAATTTCATTCCCGTTACATACATGCCTACAGCCAGTATGGCAACAGGGATCATGATCTTCAGGGCCGTGCTCCACCGTATTTTAGAAAATGCAAGAACGATCAGGCACCCGCCGAAAATAACAAAATTGAGCGTAATGTTGTAGAAAAAGGCGAGAATCACAATAGGTGCAAGGACCCCGATCAGCTTCCATGAAGGATTGATCTTTTTCATACATCCATCCTCCGCTTCAGTTTGCCGTCCTCAAGCACATACCATATATCCGCGTAATCTGCGGCAAGCTGCCTGTCGTGCGTTGAAAAAATGAGAGTGAGGCCGTTTTCCTCTACGCGCTTCATCAAGAGCTCCATCACTGCCTGAAGGGAACGCGCATCCTGTGCATACGTCGGCTCGTCGCACACGAGCACCGAACAATCGTATGCCAGCAGAGCCGCGACTGCAAGCCGCCTTTGCTGACCCTGACTGAGCATAAAGGGAGACATCCTGCGGTAGCGCCACAGGCCTACCTCCTGAAGATATTCCTTGATTTTCTGTTCAAGCTCTTCCCCCTGATAGGTCTGCCGCAAGCTGACGGCCATTTCTTCGTATACGCTCTGCGCGACAAATTGATCCTGCGGATTTTGGAATACAAAGCCCAAGCGGTGTGCCATCGTTTTCCTGCGGATGGCTTTTAATTCCCTGTCCTCAAGACGAATGCTTCCCTTATAGGGTATGACGCGGCACAGGATAGAAAACAACGTGCTTTTTCCGCTGCCGGACGCGCCTGTTATGGCGTGCACCTTTCCCCGGTAAAAATCCGCATCCAGATCATGCAAAATGCTTTCCCCGCCATAGCCTGCGCACACACCGCGCAGCTTCAGCACCGGAATATCCGGCCTGTTCGCTTTTTGCTTTTCCCGGTAAGGCCGTCCCGGAAAGGCGATCCCACGCTCGCAAAAATCCGCTTCGTGCTCCGCGAGGTTTTCCCGCATGATGCCGCGTATCGCTGCGCGGGCCCCCTCCTCCAGCAAAATTGCTTCGTCCATGATCGGCAGCCATGGCGCAAACTGATGGTCTACGGCTACGATGCTCATTCCCCGCTCCCGATGCAGCTGGCCAAGCTTTTCCACCAGCCCGCGCGCGGAATCCGGATCGATATTCGCAAACGGTTCATCGAGAAGCAGCCATTGCGGCCGTATCAGAACAGCGCACGCGAGCATAACCTTCTGCTTTTCCCCGCCGGACAGCGTATGAAAGGACCGTTCCGCAAGATGCCTGATACCGCAGAAATCAAGCGCCTCCCCGATCTTTTTCCGCATTCCCGCAGGCTCATCGCCTTTATTCTCAAGGCAGAATGCAAGCTCGTTCTCCACTGTATCCATACAAAACTGGAGGTCGGGATTCTGGAACATCATCCCCACGACCGGCGCCCGTTCGTGCGGATAGAGACTGCCGAGCTCCTTTCCGTTTACCGTGACGCGCCCCTCATCTACTACACCCGCATTCTGAGGATATATCCCGGCCATCAAATAAAGAAGCGTGCTTTTGCCGCAGCCGGACGGGCCGGTCAGTATCGTGACCCGTCCCTCTGGTATCGCAAGTTCCGTATGGTCCACGACCTTATATTTGCTTGTTTCCATATAGCGGAATGTGAGGCCCTCGCACCGTATCCCGCCCGGCTCAATCGTGGAATGCATTCGTATATCCGCCGTTTTCTCCCGAAATATTTTTCTTCGTCATCCCTTTTTCCTGCATAAACGCGCTGAACCGGTCCCAGCGTTCCGGCCGTATCGTGCCCCAGCGCCCGTTTTCATTGAGATAAAGCCCGGAAATATATTGCTGGCTTTCCACAAGCAGATCGAGCGCAAAATGAGGCGTATAGCCGTGCAGGATCTTAGCAGCCTCTTCCGGATCGCTCGCTGCGTCGACGAACCCCTGATCGCTCGCCTTCACAAAAGCGCGGATCGCTTCCGGCTCCTCTTTGATCAGCCTTGTCTTTGCCGCTACGGCAGGCGCACAGAAGTCAAGCACCGGATCGAAATCTGCAAGGGCAAAATAATTACAGTCTTTATGTGCGTGCTTCATTACAAACCATTCCCAGTTCTTATAGATCCACACCGCGTCGCCGTCGTTTCCGAGCGTTTCTGCAATATCTCCTACGTCCTTATTGACCAGTTTTACCTTGGAATAGTCGCCGCCATCCTCCTCTACTGCGTAGCCGATCACCTTATGGAACCACTCCGGCGTCCAGTGCGTGAGGCGCTTCCCTTCCAGCGCGCGCGGACGTGTGATCCCCTCTTCCTTGAGGGAAATGATTCCCGAATCATTCACCTGTGTGAGCACTGCAATGGCCTGCACCTGCTCTTCCTCCGGCGTTTCATCCATATAGACGAGCATCGCGGGTTCCGGCGCGACTACGATGTCCGGCTCTCCGGCAAACTGGTGCCCGCAGCCGCCGAATTCTCCCTTGATTTTCAATTCGATACCCATATCCTGATAGTAGCCCTTTTTCAGCGCCACATAAAAACCTGTGTGGTTCGTATTGGCGAACCAATCCAATTCCATGTGAAGTGTTTTCATTGTATTTCTCCCTTTTTAGTCGTCCATAATATCCTGATGAACATATTTCGCGCCGACCGGATAGCCCTTCAGAACGCCCGTGCGCGCGAGCCCTTTTCCAAGCAGATTGCTGAGTACGCCGGCAAACAGGAGCGATGTACCGAGTCGTACCGCAAACATTCCGACCAGCATTCCGACCTCCAGAGCAGCATATCCATTCGTAAAATATGTCCAAATAAAACTCAGGATGCATGCAAATACAGCAGATACGCACATGCTCAACATATTATATTTCTTGTAGCGGAATACAGCAAAGCCAATCTCCAGTCCTGCGCCCTGAATGATCCCCGTCGTGATCACGATTGGGAAGTTTCCCATCAACAGCTCGAGAAACGCCGCCAAAACCTCCGTTACAAACGCAACACCCGGCTTCTGCATGATAAACGCCGCGAGCGTCGCCGCCATAAACCATACGCCATACATGAATTCAAGTCCAAACGGCGCAAGCCCAAACGGTGTCAGCGCTCCCTGCAATGCCATGCCAATGTAAAAAGCCCCCAGATAGATCAGGGCAAACAGGACGCCGAGTATTCCGATCATGATAATGTCCTTTAGCTGCCACGCATACCTTTTTATTTTTCCACTCATAATTCTTCCCTCTTTTCTGAACTCGCATAGCAAAAAGCACCGCATCGATTCCCGTTAAAAAAATCCTTTCCGCGGCCATACGGAAAGGATTTTTCCAACAAAATCTGTGCTCCCTCCGCCGGTATTAACCGGGTCAGGTTCAAGGGTCTAAGCTACTGCTTACTCTCAGCCGCTTACGGCGGCTCCCCTGCCTTTTTCTATGCAGTTTTATGGTTTTAATATATCAAAATGCAGTAACAATGTCAACGTTAAAGTTCCGTTCCCGCCGCGTCCGAAAGCTTTGTTTTGATTCGTGCAGAACGTTTCTGAACCGCATCCAAATGATTTTGAGCTGCTGCAAGAGAATTTTGTGTTTTACGCAGCGTATCCGCGAACACGTCGAACTCGCTTCGGATCTCCGCAAGCATCCGTTCTATGGCGGCGGAATGCTCTCTAATCGATAAGGTGCGGAAGCCTGCCTGCAGGCTGGTCAGAAAAGCACCGAGCGTGGACGGTCCTGTAACCATCACACGGTATTTGCTTTGCAGCCTGTCCACAAGCCCAAGACGGATCACCTCTGCGTACAATCCCTCGGAGGGCAGGAACATAACTGCAAAATCCGTCGTTTTAGGCGGCCGGATATATTTGCTGCTGATTTTTTTTGCTTCAGCTACGATCGCCTGAACAAACTCTTTTTGTGCTGCGGCGAGCGCTTGCCCGTCTCCCGCTTCCGCGAGCGCCGCTACGCGCGCATAACGGTCCATCGGGAATTTGGAGTCAATGGGAAGCAGGATGTTTTCGCCCTCGTCGCTTGGCATGCACACGGCAAATTCAACTGTACTATCATTCGCAATACGCACATTTTCTATAAATTGTCCGGGGGAAAGGAAGTCCGAAAGGAGACGGTAAAGCTGCACCTCTCCCCATATTCCACGCGTTTTGACGCCCGAAAGTATCTGCTTTAAATCGCCCACCCCATTGGTGAGCGCACGCACCTCTCCCATGCTTTTGTAGACCTGCTGAAGCTGTTCGCTGACACGCGCAAAGGAAGTCGTAAGTCCGCTTCTCAATGTAGTATCGAGCTTCTGGTCCACTGAGATACGGATCTCCGCCAATTTTTCCTCCACTGTCTGCCGCAGCAGCCCGATGTTTCTGCCATTCGCCGCGGACGCCTTATCCACGGTATCGAGCACCATGCCCGACAAAAGCTGAAACTGATTGATCAGTTCTGTCCGCAGGGCCGCATCATCGTTCGTTTCCCTTTTCTGCCGCAGCAAGATCACAGCACAGAGTATAACGAGCACGGCAAGGGCCGTTAAAATCAATATCCATTCCATATTGTTTTCTCCTTCTTTGCTTATCCTATATCCTATCATATCCGGTTTACAAATGGCAGAGCATTTCATGCACAAATTTTTGTCCGGCTTCTTGCCTCTTATAGTCTGTCAAACCTCCTGCTGAAACGCCCTCTTCCTCCAACAAGAAAGGATGCGGCCTATTTATTGCCGCATCCTTTCTTGTTGGAGCTATATATAACAGGAAGGAAATACTGTTTCACTTATACAGGGGGCCATAAGTCCTGCAGGCGCGGTAGTCCGCACCCTCCCGGTCCTGTGTGCCGAACGCGTTCCATGCCGCCGGCCGGAATATCCGCTCCCCGCTCACATTGTGCATGCTCACCGGTATCCTCAGCATGCTCGCCAGCGTGATCAGCTCCGCTCCCACATGCCCGTATACCGACGCTCCGTGGTTCGCTCCCCAGTTCGACATCACGCTGTATACATCCCGGAACGCTCCCTCGCCCGTCAGCACCGGTGCGAACCATGTGCACGGCCAACCCGGGTCCGTCCTGTCCCAAAGCGCTTTGTTCACTTCCTCCGGCAACGCTGCCGTGTACCCCTCCGCGATCTGAAGCACCGGCCCAAGCCCTTTCACAAGGTTCATACGGCACATCGTAACAGGCATATCCCCCTTCGTCAGGAACGTCGAGGAGAATCCTCCTCCCCGGAAATATCCCACATTCGCAGGCGTCCATTTCGTCGCATCAAGGCACCTCTGCGCCTCCTCCTCCGTGATCTCCCAGAACGGCTTCATCGCAGGTTTCCCGTCCTTTTCCTGCTCGCCCGATGCGTCCAGCGAAGCTGCTCCTGAGTTGATCAGATGGATGATCCCGTTCTTCGCCTGCCCTTCCAGCTCATAGCCTGTCACACGCTTCACCGCCTCCGGACTCCAGTAGGTCCTCACATCGCTGAATACTGCCGCTGTATTCGTCACCAGATGCCCCAGCAGCATTGCCACACCGTTCAGGCAGTCGTTCTCCGTCGCCACCACAAGCGGCTTGCGGATCCCGTTCCAGTCAAAAGAAGAGCACAAGATAGACTCCATAAAGTCACCGTTCGGCATGAAGTCCGTCCACTGTCTTTGACCTTGGAAACCGGCCGCAATTGCATTATTCCCGTTTCCTTCTTCATTCCAGCCTTTTGCTTTCACTGCCTCGCTTCCCTGCATCATATCACGCACGATCAGCGCCATCTTTACGCAGTATTCCCACTCCGCGTCTTTCTGCTCCCGGCTGTGTCCGTTTTCTCCGTTGTAGATATCCTCATTCTCTTTGCAGTTCTCTTTGACCCATGCCAGCGCACGTTCATATTCTTCTTTGTCATAGATTTCATTCTCCACCCGCCGGATGATCTCGCTCATATCCTTATATTCGCACCGCATCCCAAGATATTCCTCAAAGAAATCCGGGTCTACCATGCTTCCTGCGATCCCCATTGCCACGTTCCCTACAGACAGGTATGACTTCCCCTTCATCTGCCCGGCTGCCGCTGCCGCACGCGCGAACCGCAGGATCTTTTCCGCTACATCCTCCGGTATCCGCTCATCATCTGCGTCCTGCACGTCCCGTCCGTAGATAGAAAAGGCCGGTATCCCCTTTTGCGCGTGCGCCGCCATGACCGCCGCGAGGTACACCGCCCCCGGCCGCTCTGTTGCGTTCAGCCCCCAGACCGCCTTCGGCGTCCTTGGGTCCATATCCATCGTTTCGCTCCCATAGCACCAGCACGGCGTGACCGTCAGCGTCGCGCACACGCCCTCCCGTTCGAATTTCTCCCGGCACCGCGCCGCTTCCGCCACGCCGCCGATCGTTCCGTCTGCGAGCACGCACTCCACCGCGTTCCCGTCCTCGTCCTTCACATTCCCGCTGATCAGCCTCGCAGCCGCATGCGCCATGCGCATCGTCTGCTCCTCAAGGCTCTCTCTGATCCCCTTTTCCCGTCCGTCTATCGTTGGTCTGATCCCGATCTTTACCATTGCTTCGTCTCCTTTTTCTTATTTTCCGCCGTATCGTTATAACTTCGTTCCGTCCTCCTGCTTGGAAGGACGGAACGAAGTTATAAAGGATTTTGGAGGCGGCTCCAGCCGCCTCCTTCGTGCAAGACAGTTTTTTTGCTCAATCATATACCAAATCCTTGATGTCTGCGCTGTCGATGTTCTCAGAATTGTACCATTTTGCTCCTGTATCAACATCTGATACTTTCTCTCCCTGCGCTGCTTTTACCGCAAGTTCTACTGCCTGATAACCGATCTGGTAAGGATCCTGCGTAACAGAGCCGAGGAACCAATTGTTGCGTACCGCTGTCTTCTGCGTACTGCCCGCGTCGAAGCCCGCTACCGTCAGATCCTTGTAGGCACCGTTCTCCCGGTCAAGATCCGCGCCGTCGTTCGTCGCGTTCAGGAAGCCTGTGACTGAGCCTTCATTGGAGCAGAACACGCCGATCAGATTTTCTTCCTGCAGGGCTGCGCTGCCAATATTTTTCAAATCCCCCGCATCTGTCGTGGGGGCGATATGTACGGAGACGATAACTGCCGGCGTCTGTGCAGCAGCCTGTGCATACAGGTCATGTCCTTCCACCGCTACCTGATCCGGAAAAATTTCTTCCGCAGCAGCTTTGAACGCCTCGATAAAGCCTTCTGTGCGCTGTGTGACCGAGGTGGAGGTCGCATCCTGTGAAAGCACCGCTACTCTCACCGGCTTTTCCGGCGTTGCAGCCTTTAATTTTTCCAGAAAAGCAGGGTCTTTCATCATTTCGTCTGCTGCGATGCCTGCCGCCGCTTTATTATCCGTCGCAGCTGTTGCAAGGACCTGTCCTTCCGGTGCGTCCGGAACACCGGAATCAAAACCGATGATCGGGATCCCTGCTGCCTGCGCGTCTGCAAGCTGCGACGTTACGGACCCGGTATCGAGCGCCGCGAGGCAGATCGCAGACGGATTCTTCGAGAGCGCGCTGTTCAGCATATCGACCTGCGCCTGAATGTCGCTTTCAGACGGCGGTCCTTGGAAGTTGATTGACACTCCGAGGTCCGCGGCGGCTGCGTCCGCGCCCTGCTTAACAACTTGCCAAAACTGGTGCTGGAATCCTTTGGCAACGATCTCTACTGTCAAATCTCCGGCGGCTGCGGGCTCCGAGGCCTCTGCAGACGCTTCAGCAGATGTTTCCGCGGAAGCTTCCGTGGAAGCTGACGCTGATGGTGCCTCTGCTGCCGGTGCGCAGGCCGCAAACAGAAATGCACATGCCAGAGCTACCATAAGAATACTGATCCATCTTTTTTTCATTTTTATTCCTCCTTCAGAAATAGCTTTCTTTATTGCAATCAGGGATTCCCTGAAAAGCACCGATCATACCGCCTTTACTTTATTAGCGGATCTCTGGCGGTAAATATCCATCAATACCGCTAATATCACGACTACACCGACAAAAAATGTCTGCCATTGAGGCTGCAGGCCAATCGAGGTAAGACCCATTTTCAAGACCGACATGATGAACACGCCGATCAGAGTGCCCGACATGGAGCCGACGCCGCCTGCGAGCGAGGTTCCGCCGATCACGACTGCCGCGATTCCCTGAAGCTCAAGCCCGTTGCCCGTTCCGGGAAGCACTGTCGTGTAGGTCGCCGCATACATCAGGGCCGCAAACCCGCAGAAAAGACCGTTTACCGTATAGACGAGTATGAGCCACTTTGAGGTGTTCACGCCGGAAAGACGGGCTGCTTCTTCGTTGGAACCGATCGCGAATGTATATTTCCCGAATTTCGTCTTGTTGAGCAGGAACATGGCGAGCAGAAAGAAGCCGGCCAGCCACAGGATCCCCGTCGGAAAGCCCTCCGGCGTTTTCAGGAATACAGATTTGAACCACCCGTCTACATCGGCTGCCGTGGGCCAGCGCTGCGTCTGTACCGACGTTACGATAGAGCCTAGCCCCTGCGAGATCATCATGGTGCCAAGCGTTGCAATAAAGGCGGGGAGCCTGAGCCGTGCGATCATGAATCCGTTCAATATTCCAAAGCCCGTGGGGATCAATATGGTAATGATGATCGCTGCAATAAGAGGCAGTCCGCAGGCGTTATACAGATAGCCGCCGATCAGCGCACCGCACATCATGATCGTTCCGATGGAAAGGTCTATCCCTCCGGTAATGATCGCAAAGGTCACACCAAGCGCCAAAAAACCCACAAAGTAAGATGATTCCAAAACATTCGTGATAAACGTGAGGCCGTTTACGTTATTTCCAAATACAGCTGCGATGAAGAAGAATACGAACAGAATGACGAGCGCGCCCAGCGCCAACAGCTTCTGCAGGTCGATCCTCTTTGTTCCCTGCTGTTTCAATGCTTTCGCTTCATTACTCATTGTTTCCACCTCTCTTAACTTCTTTGTGTAGCATATTGCATAATGCCTTCCTGCGTTGCTTCACTGATATCGATCTCGCCCGTTATCTTCCCTTCGCACATGACGAGCACACGGTCGCTCATGCGCAGAAGTTCCGGCATTTCCGATGATATCATGATGATCGACTTCCCTTCGCCGGCAAGCCGGTTCATCAGCTTATAGATCTCACTTTTCGCACCAACGTCGATTCCGCGCGTCGGCTCGTCGAATATCAGGATATCGCAATCCCGTACCAGCCATTTCGCAATGACTACCTTTTGCTGGTTGCCGCCTGAAAGGTTTCTGACAAGCTGCCGGATAGACGGCGTTTTTAGATCGAGTTTTTCCACATATTCCTTTGTGACCGCTGCGATCTTCGCTTCGTTCACTATGCCGCCGCTTACAAAATCGTCCAGCTTTGCCATAACGGTGTTGTCCGCCACCGAAAGCCCGATTGCGAGCCCAAATGCTTTGCGGTCCTCGGAAAGGTATCCGATCCCATTCTCGACCGCGTCCTGCGGGCTTTCAATCCGTACTTCTCTTCCGTTCACGAATATTTTCCCTTCGGTCTTGGGATCCGCCCCAAAAATCAGTCGCGCCGTTTCTGTCCGTCCGGCGCCCATCAAGCCGGCAAACCCTAAAATCTCACCTTTTTTCAGCTCAAAAGAGACGTCGCGGACCACCGGAGACGAAAGATGCTCTACCCGAAGGACCGTTGGAGCGTCTTTAGGAACCATGCTGTGCGTCTTTGGTTCCTCATAAATCGTACGGCCGACCATCATACTGATGATCTGTGCCATTTCCGTATCTTTCGTTCTTACCGTATCGACATACTGTCCGTCGCGCATGACCGTAATATCGTCTGTAATGATTTTCAGCTCCTCCATGCGGTGGGAAATATATACGATACCGACCCCTTTCTTCTTCAGATCGCTTACAAATTTAAACAGCTCGTCGATCTCGGAATTGGTAAGCGCTGCAGTCGGTTCGTCCATGATCAGGATATCCGCGTTGAGTGATATCGCTTTTGCGATCTCGATCATCTGCTGCTTCGCCACCGTAAGCTGTCCAACCGTTACGTCCGGCTCAATATCCAGATGCAGCGACTTCAAAAGCTCTTTTGTCATTTGAAGAGTTTTCTTTTTATCGAGCACAAGCCCTTTTTTAGGCTCCCGTCCGATGAAAATGTTATCCGCGACCGTCAGATGCGGCATCAGGTTCAATTCCTGATGGATCATGCTGATCCCATCCTCAAGCGCATCGGCCGGAGTTTTATAACTGACCTCCCGTCCTTTCACAATTACTATTCCGCTGTCTTTTTCATAAATTCCGGTGAGCACTTTCATAAGCGTCGATTTGCCCGCTCCGTTTTCGCCGACAAGCCCATGGACCTCTCCTTTTTTGAGTTCGATCTGCGCGTTATCGAGCGCGTGCACGCCGGGGAACCGCTTTTGGATATTCTTCATGCTTACCACTACTTCAGCCATATACTGTTCACCCCTTTATTAGACTTCATGTTCCCGCACGCTTTCTATGCCTATACTATAAAGGGTTGGAGTAAAAATGGTAATAAACAAAACCACACAAAACATTAAAGATTCCATACTCTTTAAGCCTTGTGTGGTTGCCCTTATTTTCTGAAAAGCGCTTCCTTATGCCCGTGTATACGGCGTCCTGCTGTGCTTTTTTGTTATACGAACGGATAAATCAGCTTTTGTATTTCCTCCTCACGCATATTTTCACGAGTCGCAAATGTAAAGCCAGTATCGATCACATTTTCCCGCAGCGTGCCCCGCGAAGCCTCTGCCGCAGCTTTAACGGCCGTATAGCCCATATTAAAAGCATTCTGTGCAGCAAAACCGTTTACGATCCCTTTTTCGAGCGCTTCATTTTGCGCGGCAGAGTGATCGAACGCATAAAAGTAAATACCGCTGCGTTCCGCTTCCTCGATCGCCTGCGAAACGCCTTCCGCCGAAATTTGGTTGGTCGCAAATATCCCCGTGATATCGGAATTTTCCTGCAAAAGCTTTGCCGTAGTCTCGTAGCTCCGCCGGGTACTGTCTCCGGTATCGTACACTCCTATGATCTCGATCTCCGGATAGTTGAGGATCGCGCGTTCAAAGCCGGCGATCCTCTGCTGCGCGGTCGTCGTCTGTCTCGCATGGGAAACAATTACCACCTTGCCGGCTCCCATTTCCCGTCCCATAACATCTCCCACATAATTGGCCGCCTCATAATTATCTGTTTTGACAAAGCAGTCCTCTACCGGTTCCCGAAGACCGGAATCTACAAGGATCAATTTGATCCCCTTTTCCTTTGCCTCTTTTGCATAAGGAAGCAGGGCATCCTGATCGACAGCCGCTAAAATGAGAACATCCGGTCCCTCTGCAATCGCGCGCTGCACAGCGGCAATCTGCCCCTCCGTATCGTCTTCGGACAGCGCGCCGTCCACCTTTAAATCGACCCCGAATTCCTTGGCGCCCTCTTCCGCCCCCTTTTCGAGCTGCTCCCAAAATTCAAAACCAGACTGCCGCGATTTTACGATAAGCGCTGCATCGACCTTTCCTGCTGTCATATCCCTCTGGAACAGGAATATCCCGAATGTAACGAATATGCCCGCCAGCAGGAATGCGATTACTGTATAAAATACTTTCCTGCTCATCTCGGTTCCTTTCCCTTTCTTGCCGGGAGTGTGATCGTAACACGCGTTCCCCTGTGGTACTCGCTTTCCACCCTCATACCATATTCCGGTCCGTAATAAAGATCGATCCGTTCCTTGATATTGTGCATCGCTACGCCGCCGTGGCGTATTGGTCTATTTTTCCGCCTTGGTTCAAATATGTGCTTCAGTTCATGCGGACGCATTCCTCTTCCGTTATCACTTATGATAAAAATCAGCTTTCCATCTTCTACAAAACCCCGTATTGAAATGGTCCCGCCATCCGGCTCGTTCTTGATCCCATGATAGATCGCATTTTCTACGATCGGCTGCAGGAGGAGCTTGGGCATGGTAAACGGCAGCGCGGCTTCTTCGACCTCAATATGGTAATCCAGCGTTTCATAACGCATTTTTTGGATCACAAGATAGCTGCGGACATGCTCCACTTCCTCCTGTACGCTTATGATATCTTTTCCCGCAGACAAAACGATACGGAAATAATTTGCCAATGCGACTGTGATCTCTTTGATCTTTTCGTTTCCCGTTTCTTCGGCTATCCATACGATGGAATCCAGCGTATTATACAAGAAATGCGGATTGATCTGAGACTGGAGCGCTTTCAGCTCGCTGGTACGTATCATTTCCTGATCGACAACGATCTGCTTCATAAGCTGTTTTACATTTCCTGTCATCGCCGAAAGAGAGCCTGCGAATTTCTCAATTTCCTCCGTACCCTGTATGGCAAAATCTGCGTCCAGATTACCTGCCTCTACCTCATTGACCGCAAGCTCGAGCCGTGAGAGCGGCCGCGTGATATATTCGGCAATCTTGACCGCTCCGATAAACGCGGCCAGCACCATGACCAGCGTAAAAATGATATAGAGTGTGATCATCTCGCGTGCCGATGCAACGATCTCATCAAGATAGGATACTCCGACCATTTTAAATTCAGTATTCGGGATATCGCTGATGCTGTACAGTTTGTTTTGCTCCGGAAATTCCAGCGTAGTGCTCTGCGTGCTTAATACCTGCGCGGTTTCCTCTGTTTTCAGACCCGAATAAATCAGTTGGAGCTGTGGATGATACACCATTTGTCCTTCCGAATCGATCACAAAAATATAAACCCGTGTTCCAAGACTGATATCGTTTAGGATATCGTCTATAACACTGTAATTCAATTCTACCAGCTGTGTGCCGATCACCTCTCCTGTCGCGGTGTTTAGTATGCGCTGAGCGAGAGAGAGCACCCACGGATTTTCCTTTTCCGTCATGACGCGCACCTGCGTGCCCGTTAAGGCCGGCTGTCCCGCCTTATAATTTTCCATATTTTGATACCATTTATCCTGCGTAATATCATAGTTCTTCTTCATACGCAGGTTTGCCGGAACATAGACGGGCCGATTTTCCCGGTCAAAAATAAAGATGGAAACAATGTTTGCATCGATTTGGGGAAGATAGTTGAGAAAATTGCTGAAATTCGTCCGGGTGAGCCCCGCATTTTCCGCATCCGGATCCTTCAGATAGGTCAAAACGTCCTGATTTGCATTGATGATCTCGGAAATACTTTCAATATTGCTGATGTAGCGCCCTATGTTTTTTCCGACCTGAGACAGGATCACCTCTGTATCTGCGATCGTCCGTTCCCGCATACTTTCATAGGAATAATAATAGGAAAGAACGCTCATGATAATTAGGATCGCTATCATAAACAGGGAAAAGCATAAAATGATAATCGTTGAGATGCGTTTCGGAACGCGCGCCTTTTTCATTTTCTTTCCTTGAATTGCTTGGGAGATACACCTATTATCTTCTTAAAAACCGAGCTGAAATAGGTTTGATGCGTAAAGCCCACGTCCGCGGCCACCTCATACACCTTGCTTTCCGGCTCCTCCAGCAGTTCGACAGCACGCGCAATACGGAATTCATTCAGGTAGTCTACAAACGTCTTTCCGGATTCTTTTTTCAGGATCATGCTGATATATCCGGAGGAAAGAAAAAGGTCTTCGCTGCACTTTTTCAAATTCAAATCGCTGTCTCCATAGTTTTTTTCAATATATTGAACGATCTTCAAAAACAGCTGCCCGCTGCGCGACCGCATGGCGGATACATAGGAAAGCGTCTCTTGATAAAGCTTTTTCACCCATTCCTCCGCCTCTTCCAATGTCTCGAATTGTTCCAGTCTTTTCACCGGATCGAATAACACAGCACCGTTCCTCGTCTCAATATGTAAACGTGAGCTCACGGATTCCATTGTGTTCGACAAATTCAAAAGCAGGCGAAGCAGCATACTTTTGCAACGTGTCACATCCGGCGTTGCCTCCCGCAGGCGGGAAAAGAACTCTTCGATCAGCCTCTTGCTTTCTTCCGCATCGCCGGAATACATGACAGCCAAAAGCTCTTTTTCGATCTTCTCTGGATATTGAAAATCTGCAGCGCCGTGTGCTTTTACCTCCCCGTAATGAATAATATTTTTTTCGGAAAGCACAAAGGTGCATTCAAGCGCCTCCCGTGCCTGCTCTGCAAGCTCAGGAAGCTTTGCGAGCGTTCCTTCCTCGGAAACTGCAAAATCTACGGGGATCTCGATAAAATCCAGAATACTATGGTAGATATCGGCCAGAAGCTCCTCCAGTCCGCGGAGAGTGGCGCATGATACCACCATAGCCAGCTCGTTTCGGTAGGTTTCAAAGGCAAAGCCCATACGAGTATCGCGCAAAAGCTCTTCTGCAATATTCAGGATCGCAAAGCCTGCAAGATCATCGGCCGCTGCATCAGCCCATATTTTACACCGCGACAGATAATCCTTCATGATGACAAAATAGATGTGCTCGTCTTGGATTTGCGCATAATCCAGAAACACCGAAAAGTCCTGCCCCGCACGCGCTTCACGCCGCAGTGCCGCATTCAGAACGGCAGCAGCGGCTTTACTTTCGTCCGGCTTTACCGGTATATTTTTTTCCCGTTCCTCGGCAATTTTTTCGATCTGCTTTTTTACGACATCCTCCACCATTTCCCGCGTGATCGGCTTGAGAATATAGTCGTCAACGCCGGCGCGCAGGGCGCTGCGGGCATATTCGAAATCATCGAAGCCGGTAATAATAACGATCCGCATCTGCGGATATTTCTGCTTGACAATACTGGCAAACTCAAGGCCGTCCATTTTCGGCATGCAAATATCGAGCAGAATAATATCCGGTACATTTTCAAGCACCTGCTCCAACGCTTCCACGCCGTTTTCCGCTTCGGCCACCATTTCTATATCAAGCTCGTTCCAATTGATGCTCTTCTTGATACCCCTGCGCACAAGGGCTTCGTCGTCGACGATCAGAATACGGTACATAAATCCCCTTTCCCCTCTCCAACAGATGGGTTGTTCACATTTTATTCTCTTTCTGCGCGCCGGTCAAGTCTCAATACCGTCCGGATAGACACGCCCTACCGAAAACGCCTGCAAAAACGCCGCGGACAACACAAAAAAGGAACGGCATGCGCCGTTCCTTTTTTATCCTTGGCGTTATACGCCTTTCTTATCGTTTTCGATCTGCTGGAGGATCGTCTGGTTTGTCGTGCACGTATGGCCCGGCAGCGGCATGATGCGCTCATGCACCGCATCGATGATCCATTCCGGCTGCGGGAAGAAGTATTCTTCCAGCTCGTGCGCCGGCGTGATCCAGTTCTTCGCGCCCACAACGACCGGCGGCGCGTCGAGGTAATCGAACGCCATCTCGCTGATAGACTGCGCAAAGTCTTTCAGGTGCGAGCCGCGCTCGCAGGCGTCGCCCGTCACGATGATCTTGCCCGTCTTCTTAACGGATTCGATGACCGGCTCGTAGTTGAACGGTACAAGGGAGCGTGCGTCGATGATTTCCGTAGAGATACCGTATTTTTCCTGAAGGATATCCGCTGCTTTCGTCACTCTGTACAGCGTTGCGCCGACGCTCAGGATCGTGAGGTCTTTTCCTTCGCGTTTTACGTCCGGCTCACCAATTTTTACTTCATAATATCCTGCCGGTACTTCCTTCTGGAACATTTCGCCGAGGTCGTAGGTTCTCTGGCTTTCAAGGAAGATGACCGGATCCGTTCCGTTGAGAGCTGCGTTCAGCAGGCCTTTCGTGTCATAAGGCGTTGCCGGGAACACGACCTTGAGGCCCGGAATGTGCGTGCACAGCGCCGACCAGTCCTGAGAGTGCTGCGCGCCGTATTTGGAGCCAACCGAGCAGCGGAGCACAAACGGCATTTTCAGAACGTCGCCGCTCATTGCCTGCCATTTTGCCATTTGGTTGAACACCTCGTCGCCCGCACGGCCGATGAAGTCAAGATACATCAGCTCGGACATCACGCGCCCGCCTGCCATCGCATAACCGACGGACGTACCCACGATCGCCGCCTCGGAAATTGGGGAGTTAAAGAACCTGTGATACGGAATGGATTCCGTGAGGTTCGTATATGCGCCGAATGCACCGCCCCAGTCGCGGTTGTCTTCACCATAGGCAATAAACGTCGGGTCCTGATAGAATTTATCAATCGTCGCTTCGAAAATCGCGTCACGGTTCTGGAAGGTTCTGTTTTTGGAGACCGGTTTTCCGTCCGCTTCAAACGCGCTTCTTACTTTCTTGGCAAGCTTCTGCACGCGCGGGTTTTCTTCCTTCGGCATGAGAACGTCGGGCTTTCTCGTCGTATCCATGCTTGGGATCTCAAGATTCGTAAACATCATATCCGCAATCGCGTTCGGGTCTTTGTCAAGGTTGATACGCGGAGAAATGGTCTCGTCTTTGCCGAGCTTCACGGCCCACGTCATATCTCTGCGGATGCCCAGTTCAATCTCTTTGAGCTCTTCCGCCGTTGCAACACCTGCTTCGATCATCTGCTCTCCGAACACCTTGATGGAGTCGATCTCCGCCCACATCGCAATCTCTTCTTTCGTACGATAGGAGGACGAGTCTGACGGACTGTGGCCGGAAGTCCTGTAGGTCACGACGTCGAGGAGAACCGGTCCTTTGCGGTCTTCAATGATTTTCCGTTTACGGCGGTAAGCGTCGATTACTGCCAGCGGGTTCATACCGTCGATGCGCTCCGCATGCATCTCGTCCGGGTTCACGCCTGCGCCGAGACGCGCCACTTCGCCGTAGCCCATCGTTTCTCCGCTTGTCTGACCGCCCATGCCATAGCTGTTGTTCCAGATGTTGTAAATAATCGGTAGGCCTCCCTTGTGATCTTTATCCCACAGGGTGTTGAACTGGTCCATGGAAGCAAAGTTCATGGATTCATAAACCGGACCGCAGCCGATGGAGCCGTCGCCGATATTGCAGACGACCATGCCCGGCTTCTGGTTTACGCGCTTGAAGAGCGCCGCGCCTGTCGAGATTGGAGCGCTGCCGCCTACGATCGCATTGTTCGGGAAAATGCCAAATGGAATGAAGAATGCGTGCATCGAGCCGCCGAGGCCGCGGTTAAAGCCCGTCTGGCGTCCCCACGTTTCAGCGACCATGCCATACAGCAGGAATTCGCGCGCCATATCCTTTACCGCTTTATACTGTGTATGCTCCTTTACGACCGCGAACGTTTCGCCGTCGAAGAAGTTTTCCATGATTTCCATCAGCTGGTCGTCGGAAAGCTTTTCAATGCAGGACATGCCCTTCGCAAGAATTTCGCCGTGGCTTCTGTGGGAACCAAAGGTAAAATCTTCTACGCCAAGCTCGAACGCCTGACCAACATAGGCCGCTTCCTGCCCGATGCCAAGATGGGCCGGACCCGGGTGGTTATATTCGATGCCCTCATACTGTCCCGTCGTTTTAATGGAATTGAGCATCGTCTCAAATTCACGGACGACCCACATATCCCTGTAAATATTCTTGAACTGTTCCTTTGTGAAGTTCTTTACTTCGTCTTTTACCGTTTTCTGATAGACGTTCATCGGGATATCCTTGAACGTGATCTTGCCCGGTTTTCTCATCTTTTTAGGCTCGATTACCAAACTTTTCGTCATTGTTTTTCTCCTTTATATAAATTCACTAATCATTTACAGCTGGAAAATCGCTTCGCGAATGATCTCGCTGACCGTCGGGTGCGGGAACACGATTTTCTTGATCGCTTCGATATTCATTTCCTTATCTACGAGAGCGTCTGCTCCCCAAATGATCTCGGAAGAATAATTCGTGATCATGTGCACGCCCACGAGCTTGTTCCATTTATTGTCGACGATGATCTTGATGAAGCCGTTGCCGCCTTCGTTCTCCGCAACGTAGCGCCCCGCAAACTGCATCGGTACTTTCTTGATAGTCACGTCAAGCCCTTTCGCCTTTGCGCTCTGTTCCGTTTCGCCCACTCCAGCAACTTCCGGATTCGTATAGATGACGCCCGGGATCGCATTATATTTCATAATGTCTTTTTTGCCGAGCATATTGTTCACTGCGACTTCTGCTTCGCGGTAAGCCGTATGCGCAAGCATGGACTTCCCGTTCACATCGCCCGCCGCATATACCTCCGGCAGGTTCGTCTTCATGCGTTCATCCGTCACGACCGCGCCGCGTTCCGTAAGAACGCCGATCGTCTCAAGGCCGATGCCCTGTGTATTCGCTTTGCGGCCGATGCACACAAGCGTTTTATCGCATTCTGCTTTCTGCTGCTTGCCCGCTTCCTCGTAAACGACTGCACCCGCTTCTATCTTCGTGACCTTGCACCCCATCTTGAATGTGATGCCCTTTGCTTCGTAATTCTTTTTCAGCAGCTTCGCAATGTCCGAATCGATCGGCCCGCCGATCTGATCGAGCATCTCGATGACTGTTACCTCGCTGCCCGCCGAATTGAAATAGCTTGCCATTTCGAGGCCGATCACACCGCCGCCGATCACGACCAGCTTTTTCGGCACCGCTTCGATATCCAATATCTCGCGGTTCGTAAGCGCAAACCCTTTTTCAAACTGCTCGTACAGCCCGTCGATCGGGGGCATGGCCGCCTCGCTGCCCGTTGCAATCAAGAGACGTTTACCTGCATAGATCTTGCCGTCCGCTTCCACTTCATAGCCGTCCGGCCCTTTCCCTTTGATGACGCCCGCTGCTTTCACCCATTCTACCTTGAGTCCTTTCAGCATGGAGGCAATGCCGCCTGTCAGCGTCTTGACTACTTTATTCTTCCGCGCGACGACTGCCGGATGGTCGATCTCGATTCCCTTGCATTTCACGCCGTATTTATTGCCATGCGCCGCGCCGTCCTTCAGCTTTGCCGAATACAGGAACGTTTTCGACGGAATACAGCCCTCGTTGAGACATACGCCCCCTACGTTCCTTTTTTCAATCAATACTACTTTCATGCCCTCATGCGCCGCGCGCTCGCAGGCAAGATATCCCGCCGGGCCGCCGCCCAGCACTACCAGATCGTAACTCATTTGCTTTACCTCTTCTTATTTTGCCAAAAGTGCCATGAAGTTCTCCAGCGTCTTGCACAGCTCCTGTGCAAACCGCGACGCCGGCGCACCGTCCAGCGCCCTGTGGTCGTACGTCAGCGATATCCCCATCGCCTGATACGGCACCGCTTCCCCGTCCACCATCTTAAGACGCGTCTGGATATTGTTCACTCCCAAGATGCCCGTCTGCGGCGGGTTGATCACCGGTGTGAAGTGCTCTACCCCGAACGTTCCGAGGTTCGATACCGTGAACGACGCCCCGCTCAAAAGGTCCGGCGAGATCGTCCCCTCCTGTGCCTGCTTCGCAAGCTCCTTTGCCTTGAGCGCGATCTCGTTCAGCGACAGCTTGTTCGCTCCAAAGATCGTCGGCACCAGCAGCCCTCTCGGCGTATCTACCGCCATACCGAGGTTCACGTCCGTGAAGTATCTCATCTTGTCTCCGAGAAAATGTGCGTTCAGGTCCTTATGCTTCGGCAGCACGCGCGATACCGCGTACAGGATGATATCGTTGAACGTGATGTTCGCCAGCCCAATCTTTTCCGCGTTCTCTTTCACGAGCTTGCGGTATGCCATGATCTGTGTCGCGTCGAACGAGAACGAGTGCGTCAGCTGCGCCATTTCCGACAGCGATGCGTGCATCGATTTCGCGATTACCTTCCGGATATTCGGCAGCGGCACATCCTCATATTCTGCCGCCGGCGCCACTGCTTCCGCTGTGCTTGCCGCCGCTGGAGCCGCAGAGACCATTGCATCCGCGCCGAGCTTCGAAAGCGTTAAGATATCACGTTCGATGATACGACCGTTCGGCCCCGTCGGAACTGCCTTTTTGATATCAAGATTCTGGTTTTCCGCAATGCCTCTTGCACGCGGAGAGATCTTGATGCGTTCTCCCTCCTGTATGCTGCCCGTCGCAGCGGCAGCCGGAGTTGCCGCAGGCGCTGCCTCCGCCTGTGCCGCGGACGCTTCCTGCTGAGCCGGAGCTGCCGCTTCGCCGCCGATCGTCGCCGCCGCTGCAAACCCGGACACATCCTCGCCCGGCTCTCCGATCACGCATACATTTTCAAGACACGGAACGTCGTCTCCCTCTTCCGCCAGAATCGCGAGCATCGTACCGGATATCTTGGCTTCTTCTTCAAAGGACGCTTTATCCGTTTCATAGGAAAAAAGGATGTCGCCCTCCGCTACGCTGTCCCCTACCTTTTTGTTCCACTTGGTAATGATACAGCTCTCTACAGACTGTCCCTGTCTTGGCATGATTACCGCTGTTGCCATCGAATTTACCTCCGTCGTCATTCAATTTGTTAAAATGTACCAAAATTGTTAATTTTACATGTTAAAAACGCTTCATTCAACAATTTCGGACACATTCTTGTTAAAATTTAACATTTTTATGTTCTCATTGTAACAAATACCTCTTCTCTTTGTCAATGCATTTCACTACCTTTTATGAGGTTTTCCTATCACTTTTTTCTATCTTCTGATATAATAACGGTATGAAAAAAAATGATTGGATCGAACTTGATATCGACGACCTCGGCACGGACGGTCAGGGGATCGGGCACAAAGACGGAGCGGCTGTTTTTGTGGACGGCGCCTTACCCGGAGAAAGGGTGCGTGCAAAAGTGATCGCGCTGAAAAAAAATTATGTTGTGGGCAAACTGGAGGAGATCCTATCTGCCTCTCCCATGCGCGTCAAACCGCCCTGCCGCGTTTTTGGAAAATGCGGAGGCTGCAGTTTGCAGCATCTTTCCTATGCTGCACAGCTTCAATTCAAGCAAAATTTTGTCCGGAATTGTATCCAGCGCATCGGGAAGCTGGAGCTTCCCGTCAATTTTCCTTTGCCCGCGCGCAATGAATACCGTTACCGTAACAAAGCGGCCTTTCCGGTGCAAAAAAACGGGGAGCAGATCGACATCGGTTTTTATGCGGCGCATTCGCACCGTTTGATCGATGTGGACGACTGCCGGATACAGCCGTCCGCGCTCCGCATCGTGATGTCGCAGCTGCGGGTATGGCTCGTAAAAAACAAGGTTTCCATTTACGATGAAAGTACGCACACCGGGCTTCTGCGCCACATCGTCCTGCGTGAAAACAAGGCGGGCGAGCTTATGCTGATCCTGTGTATCAACGGGGAGGATATTCCGAATAAGGCGCACCTTATCATGCTGTTCGAATTTGTACTTCCACAGGTGAAATCTATCATACTCAGCTTCAATACAAAACGAACCAATACTATCATGGGCGGCCGCTCTGTATGCATCTATGGCAAAGACTATCTGTTCGAGACGCTGTGCGGGCTTGAATTCCGCATCGGGCCGCAGACCTTTTTGCAGGTCAATTCCGCGCAAACGGAGGCTCTTTACAACACGCTGCTGCGCATGCTCGCCCTTACCAAGGCCGATACCGTCCTCGACCTTTATTGCGGTGCCGGAACGATATCGCTTGCCGCCGCGCGACGCGCAAAAAGGGTGATCGGTATCGAGCTTGTGGAGGAAGCCGTGGAAAACGCAAAATTTAACGCCAAATTGAACGGCATTGAAAACGCCATTTTCTTTGCCGGAGATACCGCCCGTCTGCTTCCGTCCGTTTTGGAACGCGAAGCCGTCAGCACCGTGATCGTCGACCCACCGCGCAAAGGGCTCGACGAGGCTGTTGTACGCGCGCTCGCCGCGTCCGGCGTACCGAAGATCGGTTATGTTTCCTGCAATCCGTCTACGCTTGCGCGCGATCTTGCCTTGTTCAGCGAGCTTGGCTACAGCGCGGGCGTCGTTCAGCCTGTCGATATGTTTCCGCAGACGACGCATGTGGAGTGCGTTGTTGTTTTGTCCTGTAAAAATTAAGGAATATAAAAGCCGTATCCAGATTTTTGCCGGATACGGCTTTTATTTGTTATTTTACGGTGCGTCCACCAGCGTCCATTCGATCGTGGTTTTATAGGTCACGCCGGGCTTTCCCTCTCCGCCGTTCAGCGATACGAGTATTCCTTCATTTTCTTGCCACCGCACTTCATTCAGCGCTGTGTTCCCCGTCGTTCCCTCCCGGACTACAACAGATCCATTCTCAAGCGGATGCGTTCCTCCCTCTTCGTCTATAAATACAAGCGCTTCCGGGAGTGTAACGCTGCTTCCATTATACAGCCCCGTGAGCGGATGAGCGGCTGCGGCCTCTATCCTCCACATGCTTCCCGCTCCGCGCGTATCATACACGGACATAGCCCAATCCGCATCAGTCCTTTGCACTGTTTGCGGCAGCGCTGATATCGTTGTTTGAAACAGAATATCCGGAACTGTTTCGAATTCAAGGACCGCCGGAGGCAGCTGTACAGCATTTTGTTTCTGTACTTTTAAAAAATCAGAGTGGCATAATGTCAGTATCTTTGTTCCCACGCTGAGAGGCGCATCTGGTATCGCCATATCATACCGTCCGGATGAATCCGCTTCAGCCGAAAGCTTTTGGGCCGTTCCTGCATTTTGATAGCCGGCCTGTATCTTAGCGCCTGCTCGGCTGCTGCCCGATATACCGATGCTGTTCGTATACACCGTATCAGGTTCGAGCGTATAGCTTCCCATCGCCAGCATCGGCATCGCATAGGTATTGAACGATGCAGCGTTAAATTCCGCGGTAAATGGATCGTCTTCCGTCCGGTTCGATATAACGGCGGACGTTACGCCGGAAGTATTCAGGACCGCTTTCAGCTCCATTGCTCCCGAATCATTTTTGTTCCAGATATTTTTCGGCATATTTTCCATGCTGTCGGTAAAGCCTTTATCCGTATCCCATACATTGACTGCCTGTATGGAGCCCTCTATAGCCGCTGTTCCGGAATTTGTTGTAATGAGCCGCCCATTTGGATTATAGAGCAGAATCCTTCGCGGGGCATCCAGCTTCATCACGCCGCCCGCATTGTAAAAACGAACCAATCCATTCGAGCTGGTATTCGCGCCTCTTTTCACGCTCAAGGTTCCTCCCTCGCGCACCGTCACCGATGAATTTACATAAATGGAGGGATAGTCTCCCGAATTGCTCGTCTGCGCGACCGTAAGAGTACCGCCCGGCTGCACTGTTATGGACTCTACACGATGCCCGCTGTGCGTAAAGCCGACCTTGGTCGTGACGGATAAGGACGCATTCGTTCCGACCGTAACTTCCGGCTTCTGATTCGCAGTGCTGCCGGAGCCTTCCACATAAATAAAGCCATAGGGAGAATTGGCGGAATTGTGAACAGCCGTTACATTCGCCCCGTCCAACACTTTAAAATATTGATTGCTTCCCGAATTCCCCGCAAGCCAGAACATTGCGTTTCCGCCCGCCGTATTCGTAAGCGTTGTATTGCCGCCTATCTCAAGCTGCGCCAGCTCCGCGATCTCCTGCGCAGGGTCTCCTCCGGTATTCGCGATCGTAATGGACGTGTCGATATAGCGTACCAGTCCCCGACGGTTATAGGAAAACTGCGGGCCATGGTAGGAAACGTTCACATAGCTGGTCGTTACCCCGCTGTAGGAATCCGAGACCGTAAAGGCGCCGTAATAATTTTTTCCGGCGATCACAGCATCTTTTACCGTCAGGCTGAAGCCCGATTGCTGAGGGCGGATCAAGTTGCCTTGTCCTCCCGCAATATCGCTGACCGTATGCCGTCCTGTTCCACCCTTCGGGTGTCCGACGATCGTGAGTTTGCTTCTGCTCGCATGGATCGCAATCCCTCCCGGCTCATAAACGATATCTCCGTTCAAATAAACGGTGTCTATCCCCGCATAAGTACTGTAATCTGTCAAAACTGTTTTAAGGTCTGCAAAACTGCTGACCATTACCTCGTTTGCGGCGAGTCCATCTGTTATGATAGAAGCCGGCATGAGCACGGCATTCTCTTCCGCGTCCGGCACAGCCTCTTCCTGCTCTATAAGAGTTGGCTCCATACTTGTTTCAGGACTTGCCTCCGGTTTTACTTCTTCATCCGGCACGGGTTCACCTGTCGCTTCAGGCTCTGTATCAGGGCTTACCCCGACATTTTCTTCCGTTTCGGGGGGATCGCTTTTTTCCGGCGCTTCCTCCGGCACCGGCGGCTCCTTTGGTTCTTCTTCTGAGTTAGAACCTTCTTCAGAAAAGCCCTCTTCTCCGTTCCCAACTTCCGCCTCAGAATAGGCCAACGCACTTCCGGCAAACGTCAGTGCCATCACTATCAGGAGAACGGCTGCCAAGACCGGAAACAGTTTTTTTCTCGTTTGCTTCATCATAATATATCTTTCTTATTTTCGTCTTCCCGCTCTGGTATTCTCATCCGGATCATTCCTCTTTTTTCTCTTGACTGCGGCAAGCAGCAGAAGCAGGATCACGATCAATACAATGACTAAGACGATAAGCAGGATCCCCCACCATGGCAGGCCCGGCTCTGTATCAACAGAACCAGTTGCGATCTCCTGCGCCGCCTGTGCGGTTATTTCAAAGGGCATATCCATTTCCCAAGTTCTGCCGTCCATTTCCATCTCAACATGGCTGACATATTTCCCGGGCTGGAGTTCTTCTTCCCATAGAATCGGATAAGGGAGCACGGAATTCGGCGCCATATCAACAGTCGCTGCGGAAGTTTTTACTGCTTCCTGCTTTCCGTCACGGAATACTTCGATCGCGAGCGATATATCCTTTGCGATCGCCGCTTCTCTGTTCCGGATATAGTGAGTGACTGCCGCATGGTAGTTTTCTATCCCCGGAACAGCTTCGACCGGCTCGAATTCAGGCAGCACTTCCACATCTGTTTCAGACAGTTTTATGCCGACTACATAGCTGTATTCGTTTTGAATCACTACGCCCTGTTTTGTTTCCTCCGCAGCTTCCGGTTCTTTCTCCTGTGTCAAAACGATCCCGCCAAGTACTGTGCCGTCATATAAACTTCGGGGCATAGAAACATGTATATACGCCGTTTTTTCACCGCCAGCCGGAATAGTAAGCACGGGAGTCTTTACTTCCGCGATCTCCGAAAATGGTATTTTCAGAGTCTCATCCTTTTTATCCGGTGTTTTATAATCGATGATACCATTCGCGTTCGTAGACGCGCTGATCGCCTCTGCCCGCACCTTTATTTCTTTCGTACCCTGATTATATACTGTGACTGCCAAATCCTGTTCTTCCTCCGGCTGCATGCGCAGATCAAAGTAGGATACCGTCTCATTGATTTGATTCTCCGGCAAAACCGCGCTGACTGCGAATGTCACCTGTTCCGGTTCCCCGGAGGCATACGCCGCCGGAACTGATCCGAAAAGCAAAGCCGCAGCCAAGATCAAAGCGATAAACCACTTGCTTATTCCAATTTTTCTTTTTTTCATATATCCGTTTCTTCGGACCGTTTCCATTTTCTTTTATCCCCACTCAAGTCTTGGGCTTTGATTTAGGGTTATAAAATGCACTCTCGATACGCTTTTTGTCCACATAATCCACGTATTTCGGGCTGTACATAGGTTCCTTACGAATTTTGTAGCCGTTTTGTAGCCAGCTATTTTATACGTACTAACCGTTCGCAACGACTTTCTTTGAATGATTTGCAGCGGGTTTCGATATGATTCCCGCCAATAATCACCCGGAAATTGACCGCCTGATTCACCTCAAAAAACATCCTGGAGGTATGACCATGAGCAAACTTATATCCTGTCAATTCAACATAGACACGGCCTGCGTGGAATTGGTTTTTGACGATGGAAGCCGGATTTCCATTGACTTCACCGCCGTTGAAAACGGAGTTGCCGATAACCGCTTCCAGCGGTCAGAGCTGGATTATCTGATCTACAACGACCCGCTTGCTTATGCCGATCTGATTCTGAACAGCAAGCTGAACGTCCTGTTTGAATAAACCGACATGAGCATAAACGACAGCATCCCGGTTCATAATGATTGGGCCGCTGCTTATTATATCATTGTATTTTGCGAACTCATTCCTCGAACAGATACAGGAGGTATCCGTAGCCCTCGGCCTCCATTTTTTCATAGGGGACGAAGCGCAGGGCCGCACTGTTGATGCAGTAGCGCACGCCATTGGGGGACTCCGGATCGCCGGTGAACACATGACCAAGGTGAGAATCTCCGGCGCGGCTTCTGACCTCCGTGCGGCGCATCCCGTGGCTCAGATCCTCTTTTTCCACTACGGCAGGGCCCTCGATGGGCTTTGTGAAAGCCGGCCAGCCGCAGCCGCTCTCGTACTTATCCGTGGAGGAAAAGAGCGGCTCGCCGGTGACGACATCCACATAGATGCCCTTTTCAAACTTGTCCCAGAACTCGCCCGTGAAGGCACGCTCCGTGCCGCTCTCCTGCGTAACACGGTACTGCTCCGCCGTCAGCTTGTCCCGGATGGATTCCGCCGCGGGCTTCTGATAGTCGCCCGGATCGATGCGCAGCCGGGAAAACAGCTCCATCTCCGCGCGCGGGATGTGGCAGTAGCCGTTCGGGTTCTTTTCGAGGTAGTTCTGGTGGTACTCCTCGGCGGGGTAGTAGTTCTTGAGTGGGCCGATCTCCACGAAGAACTTTTCATTGCGTCCCCGCTCGATTTCCGCGATGCGCTCCACCGTTTCCTTCGCGCTTTCGTTGGTGTAATAGACGCCGGTCTGATACTGGCTGCCCCGGTCGTTGCCCTGCCGGTTCTCCACCGTGGGGTCGATCACATAGAAGTAGGCCAGCAGCAGGGCGTCGAGACTCACCTGTTCGGGGTCATACTCCACCCGCACGGTCTCCCGAAAGCCGGTCTCGCCCTTGCAGACGGTCTTGTAATCGGCGTCCGCCTCGCAGGTGCCGTTGGCATAGCCGCTCTCGGCATCGATGACGCCGGGGATGGACTGCATCAGCTGTTCCAGGCCCCAGAAGCAGCCGCCCGCCAGATATATGACGTTTTCCGTGGTATCCATATACATGCTTCCTTCACCGGACATATCAGAGGGCTGTCCGGTCATTTCCTTCTCGTCCGTTTTCTGCGGCATATTTTTCTGCCCGGCAGTACAGCCGCTCAGCAGCAGTACCGCGGTGAGCAGAAGCGGCAATACGCTCCGATACATGGTGTATCCCTCCTTCCTGAGGAGATAAATCCGTTTGTCAACCCATATCGGCGGCAAGGGCCTGGTTGATGAGCTTTTGCAGCGTCTCAGCCTGCTTCTTTTCCGTAATAGCACCTACGATGGGGTCACCCACGATATTGCCGTTGCGGTCAACCACATAGGTGGTGGGGTAGGCAAAAATGTTTGTAGTGAACTTGCCAGCCTCGCCGTCGGAAGCGAAATACACATTCTGGTAGGTCACGCCCTTCTTGGCCAGTACATCTTTTGCTTCGGAAATTGCCGCTTCGTCGCCATCCAATGTGAAGGTGTTGACACCGATGAGTGCGCCGCCCTTCTTCGCAAGCTCCTTGTTCAGTGCGTCCAGCTCGGAAAGCTCGCCCACGCAGGGATTGCAGGTGGTGAACCAGAAATTCACCACGGTGACGGCATTGCCGGAAAACAGCTCCTTGCTCTTCACCGTGTTGCCGTCCAGGTCTTTGCCCTCAAAGGCGGGGAACTTCTGCATGCTGCCGTCATCAGGCGGCGTGGTCATGTCGCTGCCCGCGGGCACGCTCATAGCGCCATCCTTAGATTGCTGTGCCGCCTCGGGGTACTTTTTCTCAATCATGGTCAGCTTGTTTTCAATCTCGCGGATCTTCTCCGCCGCCTCCTTGAGCAGCTTCAGCTCATCCTCCGTAAACTGATCTTTGGAACCTTCGATGGTGTCCAACAAGAACTCACCATAGTTTTTGCCGTCCTCCTGCATGGTCATGCCCTTGTCGGCCGCCATGAAAACCTTTTCCCAAAGCTCGGTGTTTTTTCCAAGAATCGCGTTTTCCTGCTCCATCAGTTCCTTGTACATGGCGGCCGCCTCCTCGGCGTTTTTCGGCTCGCCGTCCTTTTTATCGCCGCCCGCCGCACCGCAGGCTGCCAGAGAGAAGACCAGCACAGCGGCCAGCAGCAAGGTTACCAGTTTTTTGACGTTCATTTTTATTCCTCCTGATTCATGTCGTTGTTTTTCTGCGGCGCTTTGGCCGCAAGGGTTTGCTTATCTTGACCGTCTCCAAAGCCGTAGCGGAAGCAAACGGCACCTGTGGGACAGGCGCGTATACACATCCCACAGCGGATGCACTCGGTATGGTTGGGCGTTTTTGTCACGTCCACATCCATCTTGCAGGCTCTGGCACATTTCCCACAGGAGACGCACTTGCTCTTGTCCACCTTCATCTGGAAGAGGGACACACTGTTAAACAGCGCATAGAACGCGCCAAGCGGGCACAGCCACTTGCAGAAGGGACGGTAAAATACGATACTCAGCACGATCACCGACAGCAGAATGCTGAATTTCCAGGTAAACAGGCTGCCCAGCGCCGCCCGGATGCCGGAATTGGCAAGGGACAGCGGGATGGCTCCCTCCAGCACACCCTGGGGGCAGAGGTATTTGCAGAAGAACGGGTCGCCCATGCCCACATCGTTCACAAGGAACGCCGGCAGGAGAACGACCATCACCAGCAGGACAGCGTATTTGAGGTATGTCAGGGGCTTGAGCTTCTTTGTGGAGAGCTTCTTTGTCGGGATCTTATGCAGCAGCTCCTGAAACCAGCCGAAGGGACAGAGGAAGCCGCAGATAAAGCGCCCCAGCAGCACGCCCAGCAGAATGAGAAAGCCTGTGATATAATAGGAGAAGCTGAACTTGGACGAGCCCACCACCGCCTGAAACGCCCCGATGGGACAGGCTCCGGAGGCCGCCGGACAGGAGTAGCAGTTCAGCCCCGGCACGCAGACAGTCTTCCCCGCCCCCTGATACAGTCCGCCCTTGAGGAAATTCGGCAGATGCAGGTTGGTCAGCAGCGTCGCCCCCGCCTGAATCCAGCCCCGGAAGCGGGACATGGTCTGCGAAACGCCTGAAAACTTTTTACCCAATGCCCACACACTCCAGACATAATTTGATTGCTTTGCTCAGCACTGTCGCCGCCTCGCCCCGCCAGACACCAAAGCACAGCATGGCGGCTCCGGCCATCAGCAGCACGATCTGCGCCGCGGCCTTTTTCCCGCAGCTCATTTTTCATCACCCTTTCCGATTTTCTGCCCCCATCATAGCGCGGGAGAGTTAAAGTCTCTGTTAAGAACGAAAACTTAACGCAAACCTTATCTGTTTTTGCTATAATGAAAGCAACACAAAAACGGAAAAATAAAAAGGAGGGCTCTCATGCACCTTTTAGTAATTGAAGATGAACGCGCCCTGTGCGAGACCATCGTCCGCAGCCTGCGGCGGCTGGCCTACAGCGTGGACTACTGCTATGACGGGGAAAAGGCGCTGGCGCTTCTGGGCGTGGAACGATACGATCTGGTGCTTCTTGATCTGAATCTGCCGAAAAAGGACGGCATGACGGTGCTGCGCACCCTGCGGCAGACCGACCGGGAGACGCGGGTGCTGATCCTCTCCGCCCGCAGCGAGGTGGAGGACAAGGTGCAGGGCTTGGATGCCGGGGCGAACGACTATCTGGCGAAGCCCTTCCACTTGGCGGAGCTGGAGGCCCGCATCCGCAGCCTGACATTGCGGCAGTTCACCCAGCAGGATGTGCTGCTAAGCTGCGGAGGTCTGACCTTTGACACCCGCTCCCGTACCGCCGCTGTCAACGGGCAGACGCTGACGCTGACCCGCAAGGAAACGGGAATCCTGGAATACCTGATGGCGCATCAAGGAAGGCCAGTAAGTCAGGAGGAGCTGATGGATCGCGTTTGGGACAATAGCGTGGACAGCTTCAGCAATTCCATTCGCGTCCACATCTCCGCCCTGCGCAAAAAGCTCCGCGCCGTGCTGGGCTATGACCCCATCCGCAACCGCATCGGCGCGGGCTATCTGATGGGAGGCGAGGAGGAATGAAGCGGCTTTCCTTGCAGTGGCGCATCACGCTGATGTCCGTCCTGCTCATCGGCATCACCTGCGTGGCCATGAATTTGCTGCTGTGCTCCTCCGGTGTGTACTATATGGACACCATTGCGGACAGCTTACAGGGCGGCGGCACGGTGATCCTGAATGAGGGCGGCGCGGCGAGCTTTGACCCGCAGCTCATAGCGCCCAACGAGGAGTTGACCATCGTCGTCGATGGGGTGCAGGGGCGCTTCCGCACCACCAACTGGTATATCACGGCGGCGGTAACGCTGCTCAGCGGCATCCTCGCCTATTTCGTCAGCGGACGCGCTCTCAAGCCCCTGCGCAGCTTTGCCTCGCAGGTGGAGCAGGTGCAGCTGAACAATCTTGCCGATATGAGGATCGATGAGGACGCTATTTCGGAGTTCCGGCAGCTGAGCCGCTCGTTCAACCAGATGCTGGAGCGACTGAACAACGCCTTTTCCGCCCAGCGGCAGTTCACCGGCAACGCCGCCCACGAGCTGCGCACGCCACTGGCGCTGATGCAGGCGCAGTTGGAGCTGTTTTCCGCGGAGCATCCCGATGTGCGACCGGAGACGGCGGAGTTCCTCACGCTTTTGCGCGAGCAGACGGAGCGGCTGACGCAGATGACCAAGACACTGCTGGAGATGAGCAATTTGCAGCAGGTGGCGCGGAACGAGCAGCTTCAGCTCGCCCCCATGGTTGAGGAGATCTTAACGGATCTTGCGCCGCTGGCGGAGAAGCGAAGCATCACGCTGGAAGCGGAGGGCGACGCCGCTCTCACCGGCAGCGACGCGCTGATCTATCGTCTGCTCTTTAACCTGACGGAGAACGCCGTCAAATACAACCGTCCCGGCGGCTCGGTGCGGGTCGAGCTTGCGCAGGGGCAGGAAAAGTGCATCATTCGCGTTTCCGACACCGGCTGCGGCATCCCGGAGGTGTATCAGCGCAGTATCTTCCAGCCTTTCTTCCGGGTGGACAAGTCTCGCAGCCGGGAATACGGTGGCGCAGGACTTGGGCTCTCACTGGTATGGGAGATCGCCGACCTCCACGGCGGCTCCGTTTGGGTAGAGAAAAGTTCGGACAAGGGCACGACCATCGCGGTGGAGCTGCCAACGCAACAATCAACGAAGCCCTAAAACCCTTTTATTCGTTTTTTGCCGCCTCGCTTGCCGCCCTGCGGCGCTCCTCGCTGTATGGGGCGGTCAGCCGGAAAGAGAAGTGTCCCTTTTCAATCTCAAATTCCATGCAGCCTGTGTCCGGGTCATAGTCTGTCAGCTTGCAGGCGGCAGGATATTTGCGGCTGTACTCGGTCAGCCTGTTCCTGAGGTCTGTGTTGTGGGTGCGGATGAAGATGATGGGTTCTTTCTCGTCAAAGTAGATTTCGGTGGTCTTTTCCTGCTTGGTAAGTCCTGTTCTCATAGGCTTATCCTTTCTGCGGCTCTGTCACGCAATAGGGGTGTTTTTGGGGGATTTTCTTCGGCTCTTGACTTGGGAAAAATGGCGATTTTCAAACAGGAGCGCGCCGGACGATGTCTGCCCTGTCCGACGCGCTCCCATTCGATAAAATGCGTTTTTTCCGGCTCTACACAGGAATCAGCGAGCTTCGTCCCTCGTGACCGCTTTTTCTCTGAGCGGATGGAAGAATCGCCACAGATTATTACGCTGAATTACATCCTCATAGCTGCGGACTTTCCCGCGTAGCTCCGTATTTTCACGCTCCAATTCTGCCGCACGGAGCTTGCTGTGGACAGACTTATAATCAGAAATTTCCTGTTTCAAACTGTCAATCTCAGCCTTGAGCTTTGCAATCAGTTTGTTTGCCGCATCCACCGCCTTTTGCAGTTTGGATTCCTTTTTCTCTGCTGTAACGTACTTCTTTGCCAGAGTGGAAATCCGGTCAAAGTCCTCACGCTCCACGGCAACTTTGGATGAGAAGGGAATGGACGTTGCCACGATTTTTTTGATAGACCGCACATCGACCCGCTGATTCTGGATTTTTTCAATTTTGCTCCCAAGCGTTGCTGCCTGTTTTTCCTGCTGACGGTTCTGCTCTGTGAATTCTGCCAGCCGCGCCTGTTCCTGCTGCACCTTGAACTGCGTCACCGTCAGATGTTCCTCGGAGCTGCCGCGTTCGCCTCGCTCCACATCGTCATACCCTGCCTGTCGCATGGCAGCGAAGAAATCATCTTGCAGAACGGAATAGGATTTTCGGAGCACAGTTTTCCCGTTTGCGTTCAGCAGCGGTTTCCCATGCTCGTCCAGCGCGGGCTTGGAATCCCACTTTTTGCTCATGCTGACCTGCTGTATTGTTTCCTTGACCGTACCCACCAGCGATTTATCCTTGCAGCGTTTCGACCACAGGATTTGCTTTTCTACGACGGGAATGTAGACCACATGAAGGTGATAGTGGTACACGTCCTGCTCCAGCGCGTCGGACATGGCGCGGTTGCGCTCGTCGGCGTGCATGACCGCCGAAAGGATATACTGCTCGCCGCCGACGATTTCTATTGCGGATTTGTATGCGCCGGTGTAAAATTGTTTTGCGAAGTCATAGCCGCCGTGATTATGAAAATAGGCGGTGTTTACGTCAAAGACCAGCTCGCCGTAGAGAAAGGCATCCTCTTTCAATCCACGGGTGGAGATGATCCCGTCCTTTTTCAACTGCTCAAACATCTCCGCATATCCGGCGGTCGGTTTCTTGAAATGGACATTGAGGTGCGTTCTCTCCGGGACAATATCCTGATTGACATAGGATTCCTTTTCCCGTTCGTTGTGCTGCTGCGCGTTGCCGATTCTGGCAGCGGTCAGCCTCATATTTCTTGCGTTGGTACGATGGATACCGTCGCCTCTTGCCATAGGCAGTTTACCTCCTGATTTCAGATTGTGCAGGACGGGGCAGCTTTCGGGGAGGCACTTCTGCGGAAGTGTAATAACCCACTATGATACTTTCATCCTGCGGCTGCAAAGTATCGTGGGCTCTCCGAGGGGGTATGCGGCTTCTGCGGAAGCCTCTGCCGTGGCTTGCAAGTAGTACCCACTTTGCAAAATCCACAGCGTGACCGCCAGCCTTTCAGCAATCGAATTTGCTTCAACGCTGCCGCCCACAGGCAGAGAGAATTTTGAAAATCCTCTCCGCCATCCATCTCAAAATCTGCGGGGTTTTCGATGGGGACGGGGATGCGAGGGGCTGTGTCAGCCAATGCTTTGCCTTGTCCTCCAGCAACAGGAGCGTGCCACGCTCCTGTCACAGTTCCCAAGGAGGAGTAGTCCAGCGATAGCTTTGCGGCACTCCACAGCGGTCAAGATACTCCTGCCTTGCCTGCTCCCGTTCCTCTTCGGTGGGAGCGGTCTTGTACTGGGAATAGAGCTGCCGGTTCAGCATGGCGTCGAGCTTCTTCTCCAAGCCTTGCCGAATTTCTTCTTCAAAATCATCCTCGCCCCGCAGATGGTACATGGCGAGGTCGATGAACAGATCATAGGGGATTTGTACGCTTTTCATTTTTCTATCCTTTCCTATCCGCGACGGTCGCAACGATTGCGACGGTTGTTTTAGAGGTATCATTTTCACCGTTGCAACCGTCGCAGCCGTCGCGCGGCTTATTTGCTTTCAGCATCATAGGTCAGCGTAATTCGCCGCCCCTCATGCCGAACCTTGTTCTCGTAGCGGACATGGTATTCATCCAGCAGCCTACCGGACTTCACATTCAGATACTTGCTCAGTGCATTTGCCACCATGCCAGCAGAAACGACATCGGCAAGCGCAGAGGGTGAGCCTGTCCATACCGGTTGCTCTGCGGACACCAGCTTGGCAACCGCTTCCAGAATATGATCGGGCGGTTCCTTGTGTAGCTCGTTTTCCACCTTTTCAAGATCCCAAATCTGCGTATAGGCATCCTTTTTCAGATAGAGAATCTGATCCTGCTGGTCGCGTCCCACCACGTCAATGGTGGCGTCCAGCGCCGTGCGCTTTTTCTTCTGCATAAGCAGCGAGCCGTCCGCGCAGCCGAGCAATCCCGTTGTGCCGGAGATCATCTCAAAGCTGTCTCCGGCAGGCTGCTTACGGGTGTGGTGGACGGTCAAAACGCAGATGCAGTGCTTGTCGGCAAACTGCTTGAGCTTACCGATGATCTCATAATCGCTGGCGTAGCTGTACGCCTCGCCGCCGACCTCCCGGATTTTCTGCATGGTGTCGATGATAATGAGTTTGGTGTCGGGATGCTCGCGCATGAAATTCTCAAGCTGCTCGTCAAGACCGTTTCCGATTTTGTTTGCTGCCGTTGCAAAATGCAGGCTGGCGGTATCCGCCACGCCGTACATCATAAACATCCGGCTCTGGATTCTCTGGAAATCATCCTCCAGCGCGAGGTATAACACCGTGCCGGAATGGACTTCATAACCCCACAGCCTTTGCCCTGTGCTGACATGGTAGGCAAGCTGCGCTACCAGAAATGATTTTCCGATTTTGGGTGCTCCTGCGAGGATATATGCCCCGGAGTAGAGCAGACCGTCTATGACGGGCGGTCTGCTCTTGTAGGCGGTCTGATACAGCTCTGTCATGGAAACCGTATGAAGATAACGAGGATCGTTCATGCGCCGGATTTTCTCACGCATTTCCTCAATATTTTCCTCCGGGGGATTGCTTTCGCAGGTTTCATGTGGTATGCTCTGGTTAGTTGAATTGTGAGGCGGCTGCCCTCCATCTGCGCCAACAGATGGGATGAGGGCGGTCGTTTTCTCATTTTCCGTCATTGCACTCACCTCCGGGAATCTGGAAGCCGTAGAACTTCTGCTTGAAATACTGGGCAGGGCATTTTCCGGCTACGGTCAGATAGCCTTGGGATTTCAGTTCCCTGTTCATTTCCCGGACGATCTGATACGCCTTGCTGCGGCTGATTCCCATGATCTCTGCCACCTCTGACGCTGTGATAAACTGTGCTCTCATAGTACCTCCTGTTTCAATGTGATCTGCCTCGGCCTGCGTATCTTTTGTTCACCTCCCTTCTCCAGCCTCTCCGAAATACGTACCCTGAGTACATATTTTATTATACGAATACAAGGTGCATCTGTCAAGCCTTTACGGAACAAAAATATGTACTTGCAATTCGCTTTATTCTGTGGTATGATATGGACGAGGTGAATCAGATATGGACAATTTCGATTATCCCGCCATTGGGCAGAGAATCAAGCAGCTCCGAAAACGCAAGGGGCTGAACCAGACCGAACTGGCACAAATGCTGAAAAAATCTCTCCGCACCGTACAGAAGTACGAAACTGGAGAGATCGAAGTGTCGATTGCCGTTGTCAATCAGATTGCCGACCTGTTGGATTCAACGCCGACCTATATCCTCGGCTACGAATCCAGTACAACGCAGATCAGAACGCTTTCCGACGTGATGGACTTTCTCTTCAAGCTGGAAACGGTAGAGGGCATCGACTTCAAGATCGACGTGCAGAAGCCACCCCGCAGCAAGCAGTGGGAATGTTCCATTTCCTTTGACGGAAAGAGCATGGCAGAGTTCAACGCCGATATGTGCCTGTTCCTTGAGCAGTGGGAGGACGAACGCAGCGAGCTTCGCGCCTATAACTCCACGCAGGCAGCATATAAGCGCTGGAAGGAGCAGACGCTTGCATACTATGCCGCGAACGCAGTCAAATGCACAGAGCCGGAAGAACTTGACCGTGATGAACTGATTGCAAGACGGACAGAGCTTTTGGAAAAGGAATACGGTAAAAACGAGAGTAATGAGTAAATAACCCCATCAAAGCCCGATTCTTGAGGGAAGGAGGTAAAAATGTCAGTAACAAAAGACGGCGACACCGGTCGCTGGATGTCCCAGATCCGCGTGACGGACTGGACGGGCAAGACCATCCACAAGAAGAAGCGCGGCTTCGCCACCAAAAAGGAAGCCCTTCAATGGGAACGTGACTTCATCAGCCAATCCACGGGTAGCCTCGGCATGACCTTCGGTGACTTCATCGCCCTGTATGTCAAGGATATGGAGCACCGCCTCAAGCCCTCCACCGTTGCCAGCAAGAAATGGCTGATTGACCTGAAGGTAACGCCTTTCTTCAAGAAAATCCCGCTGAACGAGATCAAGCCCACTCATGTGCGCCAATGGCAGAACTCCCTGACCAGCTATCGGGATGAAAACGGCAAGCCTTACGCCCAGACCTATCTCAAGTGCATCAACAACCAGCTCACGGCAATTTTCAACTACGCAGTCAAATACTATGGGCTGAAAGAAAATCCCTGCCACAAGGCGGGGAGCATGGGCAAGAAGAAAGCCGATGAGATGCTGTTCTGGACAAAGGACGAGTTCCAGACCTTTATCGAGAGCATGAAAGACCGTCCCGCCAGCTACACGGTATTCATGACCATGTACTACACGGGGATTCGGGAGGGAGAGCTGCTGGCGCTCACACCGTCGGACATCGACTTCGAGAAGAAGACCCTGACGGTGAACAAGAGCTATCAGCGCCTCGGCAGAGAGGATATTATCACCCCTCCGAAAACACCGAAAAGCATCCGCACTATCCCCATTCCCGACGGTCTTTGCAACTGTTTGCAAGAGTATATGTCCCATTGCTACGGACTGCAAAATGATGATCGGCTGTTTCCCTACACCAAGAGCTTTCTGTATCACGAAATGGAGTATGGCTGCAAGGCATCGGGGGTAAAGCGCATCCGGGTGCATGACATTCGTCACAGCCACGCCAGCCTGCTGGTGGAGATGGGCTTCTCACCGCTGCTGATCGCGGAGCGGCTCGGACACGAGAAGGTGCAGACCACGATGGACACGTACAGCCACCTGTACCCCAACAAGCAGGTGGAGGTAGCCAGACAGCTTGACGGCATCATGCCGTGAGCCTCTGGCTACAAAAATCGCTGCAAATGTAGCCAATTTGTAGCCGGCAAAAAAGAAAAATCCTGAAAAACGCTGTATTACCAACGCTTTTCAGGATTCAGAAAACACTAAATATTTATTCCCACTCTATCCTCTCCTTGTCAGATCCGGGTTTACCGTCTATACAAAGATCGTCCATATAAAACGCGTACCCGGTCTCACCCGGGTACACGTTTTCCGTTTTTCTCTTACGGCGCATCTTCCAGTGTCCATGTGAGTGTCGCCGTGTGCGTTCCTGTACGCTGGTGCTGTATCGGCACATCGATCATGATGTTGCCCGCAGTCCAGTCCACGTTCCATGTTCCGCGTCCAGAGCTTACAGCAGCCGTTGCAACCGTATCCGACGCGCCGTTTGCCGCTAAGGTAACGGCTTGCTTGACCGTCGGAGCCGTGTCTAAGGTCCCCGTTGCTCTTGAGGTACCCTGTCCTAACGTGATCGTCGCACTCTCAATAGGCGTCGCGCCTCCTGTTGTGGAAAACGCGCCAAGCGCAGCTGTTACTTTCCATCCTGCGCCGTTTCCCCTCGCGTCCGCCACCTGCATAGAGGGGGTGCCGTCAGCCATTGGGAACTGAGTAGTCGTTCCATCGATCGTATGCGCTCCAAAATCAAGTGCCGGAACAGAATTCAATTCCAGAATCCCGGCTTTGAATTCAATCGAAGCCTCCGAAGTTTTCGTATCCGCACCCGCTGCGAATCCAGTCGCTCCAAATGCAAATAAGATGCCTACCGCCGCTATAACGGCAAACAATTTTCTTTTTTTCATAAAATCTTCCTTTCCGAACCAATTCGGTTCTTTTCTTGTGCAGCAGAGAAAACAATATCGCTTGTGTCAAGATATATCTCCGATAGAAATAACAAAAATTTCTTTTTTAACTGTGTTTTGCTGTTTCATTTATATCATTTGATTTTTCCCGGCTCAAAAACGTTTATCCCTTCTGTTGCGTTACTTATACCCTGTCTTTCATCGTCATAAACTATTTGCCTCATCTGCCTTTCTGCCATGCATACAAAATTTCGAGTGCGATTCCGTTCTCCGATACGATATAATACTGTCGTCTTCTACTCATTTCGATTTAGTAAAACAGCAGGATAGATAGCTTGGGTACTCCAAAGTATCATTCCAAAAATCTAACAGCAATTTTGAGATATAACTTTTATCGCGTATCCGTATAATGGGTGGTTTATATTTCTCATCTTTTGTGTACTCGCCTAGCTAAAGCCTTAATAAAAGGGCCGGAGGGCAGCCCTCCGATCCGTATCTTTCCTGCACTGTTTTTCCGCCAGCTATATTCACAAAACCATTCCCAACTGGTATAATGATTTAGTATGTTAAAAGAGCAAGCAATGGAGGAAAAACATTGAGACCCTATCCTTATTATGAGACGCGGCCCGTTTCCACACTTCGGGACGTGATTTCTTGGCCTGCGTCCCGCACGCCCGAAAAAGACGCTTTCCGCGTGCGTATCGACCGCAATCATTATAAAGGTATTTCATGGAAGCAATTTGAAAGTGATGTGAACGCGCTTGGAACGGCTCTTTGCCGCCGCGGACTTGCAGACGCGCACATTTGCGTGATCGGCGAAAACTCCTACGAATGGGTGCTCGTCTATATGGCCGTTTTATGCGGCGCGGGTGTGATCGTACCGCTCGACCGTGACCTGCCCGCTGAAAAGCTCGCGGAACAAATGCGGTTTTCCGATGCGACGGCCGTCTTTTTTTCCAAAACCTACGAAGCAAAAATGCAGGAGCTCGCGCCCTCGCTGCCCGAAATAACGCTTTTTGCAAGCACGAACGGCGAAGAGACGTTCGGCGTGACGCTCGGCGCGCTCATTGAAGAGGGGCGTGCGCTGCTTGAAGCAGGAGACCGTTCTTATCTGGACATACAGCCCGATACGGAAAAAATGGCCGCTATCCTCTTTACGTCGGGTACGTCCGGCAACAGCAAGGCCGTTATGCTGTCGCAGAAAAACCTGATCACAAGCTTTGACTGCGCCTGCAAGCACGTCAGCTTCACAGAAGACGACGTCATGCTTTCCGTACTCCCGCTGCATCATGCCTACGAAAGCAACTGTGGCATTCTCGCAATGCTCCACACCAGCACGGTCGTATGCTTCAACGAAAATCTGAAATATTTTTTTGATAACCTGAAATTATTTAAGCCAACCGGTATGTCGCTCGTTCCCATGTTCTCCGAAACGATGTATAAGCAGGTGATCGAGGGCGCCAAACGGATGGGGAAATATAAAAAGCTGATGTTTGGGCGAAAGTTAAGCCATTTTATGCGTAAGCTCGGCCTTGGCGTTCCGCGCAGGCTGTTCCGCGACGTATACGAGCCGTTTGGCGGGCGCTTCAAAAAAGCCTTTGTAGGCGGCGCGGCGCTCGACCCGCAGATCACAGAATTTTTCCGCGATCTCGGCATCGTGATGCTGCAGGGGTACGGCATTACGGAGTGCTCCCCGCTTGTTGCAGTAAACCGTGAAAAGTATTATAATGATTCTTCGGTGGGCCCTGCTCTTCCCTGCTGCGAATTGAAAATAGAGGACGGCGAGATCCTTGTGAAGGGCGACAATGTAATGCTCGGATATTACAAAAACGACGCGGAGACGCAGGCCGCTTTTTCGGACGGCTGGTTCCGCACAGGCGATCTTGGCCGTGTAGATGAAAAAGGGTTTCTCCACATCACCGGCCGTAAAAAGAACCTGATTATTTTGAGCAACGGGGAAAACATCAGTCCGGAAGAGCTGGAGACCTATCTGATGCGCATACCGCTTATCAAAGAGGCTGTCGTCTATGAAAGCGGCGGCGCGGTTACAGCAGAGCTGTTCCCGGATATCGAAGCCGCGGAACGTGAAAAGGTCGCGGATGTGCAGGCGTTCCTGCGCGGGGAGATCGATAAGCTCAACGCGTCTTTTCCCCAATATAAGCAGATACAGGCGGTCAAATTCCGCGATGTGGAATTTGAAAAGACCACGACCAAAAAAATAAAACGTTTCGTTTTAAATAAGTGAGGAAGCATCATGTTTGAAAAAATCGTTACCATCTTACAGGAATATTCGGGAGCAGACCGGGGCAGCATTGTTCCGGATGCCCGGCTGACTGCCGACCTCGGACTGAATTCGCTTGACGTGATCAACATTGTTGTGGCGTTTGAGGACGAATTCGGCGTGGAGATATCGAACGACGACCTGCGTTCTTTTCAGCGCGTCGCGGATATCGAAGCCTATCTGAAGCAGCACGCTTCCAAGGGCTGAAGCTCCGTGGACGTCTTATCCCGTATTCCCGCCCCGCTGCTCCAATGGTACGGCGAAAACGCTCGTATCCTGCCGTGGCGGAACGAACCCTCCCCATACCGCGTATGGATATCTGAAATCATGCTCCAGCAAACGCGCGTTACGGCGGTCATGCCGTATTACGAGCGTTTTTTGCATGCGCTTCCTTCCCCCGCGGAGCTCGCAGCGGTTCCTGACGAAAAGCTGATGAAGCTGTGGGAGGGGCTTGGATATTACAATCGGGCGCGCAACCTGAAAAAAGCCGCCCAAATCATTGTGGAGCAATGGAAGGGAGAGCTTCCCTCCTCTTTTGATGCTCTGCTTTCTCTTCCCGGTATCGGCGCCTATACCGCAGGCGCGATTGCATCTATCGCGTTCGGCATTCCTGTTCCGGCGGTAGACGGAAACGTACTGCGCGTTGTTTCCCGCCTGCGCGCCAGCAAAGACGACATTGCCGATCCAAAAGTAAAGCTCCGTATTTCGGAAGACATCGCGGCAATCCTCCCGCACGGCTGTGCGGGCGATTTTAATCAGGCGATGATGGAGCTCGGCGCTGTCGTTTGCCTGCCGAACGGGCAGCCCCTATGCGGAAAATGTCCGCTCGCTTCATTGTGCCGGGCGTATGCGGAGGGGCTCACAGGCGATATCCCCGTAAAAGCCGCAAAGAAAAAACGGCGGATCGAGGCGCGCACCATATTCGTGCTCATTCGCAGCAGCCGCGCCGCCATACGGCAAAGAGAAGAAAAGGGTCTGCTCGCCGGCCTGTGGGAATTTCCGGGTACAGAGGGCGCGCTTTCTTCTGCGGAGGCGGAAGATTTTCTCCGCGCCTCCGGTATCGTTCCGTACCGCATTGTACCGCTCGCGCCTGCGAAGCATATTTTTACGCACATCGAATGGCGCATGACGGGTTATCTCGTGGACACGTCCTCTCCGGGCGAGGGATTCACATGGTGCACATGGGAGGAGCTGGCGCATACGCACGCGCTTCCCTCCGCGTTCCGCACCTATACCAAAACTGCCATACAGTATTTAAAAGCCCCCGGCCTATAAGGCCGGAGGCTTATTTTGATACTCCTCTTTATCTTTTAAAATCAAATCCCAAGCGCCCAGCGATACACGCCGAGAATGCTCTCTTCCGTCATCTCCTTTGGATTTCCACCCGTGCACACATCGCGCAGCGCCGCTTTTGCGAGGTCTTCAAGGTCCTCCGTACGCACGCCGATCTCTGCAAGCGTCTGCGGGATACCGACCGCTCTTGAAAGCTCCCGCACCGCTTCGACCGCCGCCCGGCGGTATTCCTCCGGACTCATGCCGTCCACACCCGAAACGCCCATCGCCCGTGCGATCTCGCGGTATTTTTCTCCCGTCTCGTCCTGATTATGCTCCATCACATAGGGCAGCAGCACCGCGTTTGCCACTCCGTGCGGCGTATCGTAAAACGCGCCCAGCGGGTGCGCCATTCCGTGCACCGCTCCCAGCCCTACGTTTGAAAATCCCATTCCCGCGATATATTGAGCGGCCGCCATTTTCTCGCGCGCCGCCGCGTTGCCGTCCACCGCTGCCCGAAGATTTTCCGCTATCATTTTGATTGCCTGCAGATGGAACATATCCGTCATTTCCCATGCGCCCTTTGTCACATAACCCTCTATGGCATGCGTCAGGGCGTCCATTCCCGTAGCCGCCGCAAGCCCCCGCGGCATAGACGCCATCATATCCGGATCCACGATCGCGACCTGCGGGATATCGTGCGCGTCCACACATACGAATTTCCGTTTTCTTTCTTCGTCTGTGATAACATAGTTGATCGTTACCTCCGCCGCCGTGCCTGCCGTCGTGGGAACGGCGATGATCGGAACCGCCGGACGCGCCGTATTTGCCGTTCCCTCGAGGCTCACGACATCTGAAAACTCCGGGTTCGCGGCAATGATCCCCACCGCCTTCGCCGTATCGATAGACGAACCTCCGCCAATCGCGATCAAATAATCCGCTCCGCTCACCCGAAACGCATTGAGCCCCTTCTTTACGACGTCTACGGTCGGGTTTGCTCTCACCTGCGAAAAAATATTATAGGGCATACCGTTTGCGTCCAAAAACGCCGTTGCCTTAGCGACAACGCCGCGTTCTACCAAAACGGCGTCTGTTATGATAAGCGCTTTCCGAAAACCGCGCCTGCGCACCTCCTCCGGCAAATTCAAAAGCGCCCCCTGCCCGAAATAGGACGTTTCATTTAATATCATTCTCTGCGGCATCTGCTCTTCCTCCTTTATGCGAGCGGCAAAAATTCTTTCATTGCATTTATTGTAGTCTTTTTTCCCTGTCTGTACAACCGTCTTTTCCTTTATTTTACACCATTTTTTAGGAAGCTCAGGCCGCTTTCCGTTCATGCTTCCCCCATATATAAAGCGAACAGCTCGGAAAAATCCTCTTTTCCGTTCCAAAAGGCCCTGAAGTCCCCGGGCGACACAAAATCCCACGCAAACACGGCGACATATTCCTTCAAAGCGTTCAGAAACTGTTCCCCGCCCATCTGCAGCATCATCTGATAAAGCATCGCCGCCGGCTTATCGTATACGCCGGACGAATATTCGGCCGGCTCGTTCAGCCAATCATAAAGAGAACCGCCGATCTTCGTTTGGTCGCTTATCGTGTTTTCGTTTCCGCCCCGCTGCATAACGTCCGTATCTTTAAACCGTTCCCGCTTCCAATAAAAGCCTTCGATCTCCTCAGGCAGATATTCCTGCTCGTAGAAATATTCCGCGAACCGGCAAAAGCCCTCGTCGAGCCACGGGTCCTGGATCTGGTCGTTGCCTACGATTCCATAAAACCATTGGTACGCGACCTCGTGCGCCACCGTAACCGCGAGTTGTGCTTCATAATATTCTCTCCCCGGGCCATCGGAACCGGATATCCCCATCTCGAACTGCTCCAACGGCACCTCAGGCGCGACCATAATCAGCGTCGGATATTCCGTGCCGCTCACCCCTCCCGTAAGGCCGCTGCTCACGACTGTCAGCGTATCATAGGGATACCGTCCGAGCAATTCATTATAGAGCGTAAGCGCCTTACACGCCGCGTCCAGTAGAAATTCCCCTGTTTCCGGCAGTTCCTTATCGCAGAAAACATGAATTTCCGTCCCCTGTACCTCGGCGGAACGCTGCTCATACGCCTTACCCGCGCAAAACACGAAATCCCGCACGTTCCGCGCCTCAAATATACCCGGCTGTGTTTCCGTTCCTCCCGCTGCGATCATGTAGCCGTCCGGCACTTCTATTTCCGCCGTATAATCCGCTATATCCGTATAAAATGCGTCTCCGAGGTCCACATACGGCTCAACCGTCCAGCCGTTTTCCCCATATACGGCGGGCGTGATCACACAATTCCCCAGATTATAAACCTCATCCTGATAACCGAAGCGGTTGTTGATGTTGGGGATGCAGACGATATATTCCATTTGTATGCCGACCGTTTCTCCTGCCGGAAGCTCCTCCGGCAGTTCTGTCTTCCAAACCGTTCCATCCGCCTGCGCAAGCTCCGACGCCTCTCCCTCTATCTCAAACGTTTTCAATTCGATTCCGCCGCCGTCCGTCTGGAAAGCGTTCGGATAGAGATTGAAGTAAAGCTCTGTAAGTCCGTTTCCCGTACCGTTATAATACTTGAGCTTTTCCTGTACGACCAGCGTATGCGAAGCGTCGTCGAGCGTAAACTGTAAATCGAACCGGTTAATCGGTTCCCCTCCTTGGGGAAACGGGATCGCGTCAGAAGACGGCGCGGGCGTCTCTTCCGCAAGGCGCTCCGGCTGGCCGCTCTCCACCGGAAGGAATACCGCCGCTCCTCCTTCTTTCGCGGCTTTTTCCGTTTGGCAGGCGGTACAGAAAAGGAGCAGGACCGCCGTTAGAATGGCTGCAATTACTTTTTTCATTTTTTACCTCTGTCTATTGGATTTTTATCTACGATACCGCCCGTTTGTTTCACAGTTGTATCTTTCCTGCTCAAACGGCTCATAAAATCTTTCGCAGATAATTTTCCATACTGTTTTTCGGGCACAAAAAGAGACCGCCGGGCGGCCTCTTTTCTTGTATTGACAGGTTTTTATTTTTTGTATTGCAGTCCGATCTCCTTAAAATGGGCTACCCGTTCCTTCAGCCCGGGATACTCTTTTTTGATCTTATCCGAATAAATACTCTCCTCCGGGTCGGCGGTCGCCGCGTTTTCGTGTCCGACGAGCGCCCATGTGTTGTCCGACAGATGCCGGAACGCTTCGTCGCGCTGCTTCATACAGATAAAACTCTGCCGTGGCTGGTTGATATCTTCTCCGGATATCTCAAAGAAGTCAAGCTCACGGCATTTGTCCATCACGCGCACAAGCTGTTCCATCGTGTTCCGCGAAGGCATATAGGAAAGCGCTTCAAAGCCGAGCTCTTTTACGAACGGGAATAGTTCGTCCAAGAATTCATCCTCAAACTTCTGCGCTTTTTTATCCCCCGTGGGCGATTCCGCCACATCTCCGAGATAACAATAGGTCGGTATCACGCCCAGAGAACGCGCATATTCCACGACCTCCTTCACCGGGAAGCTGTCTTCGCCTCCCGCAATGAAGAACTGCGGAACAAATTCCGACTTTAAGATATTGAGCACATCGTATTCATAGGCAAAAAACTCCGTATCCTCGAGCATTTTCCTCACATTCGGCTTGATCGTGAGCCTCATACGCTCTTCAAGGAAGCGGATCAGCCCTTCTCCTTTTCCATATCGGCCGATCAGCTTTTTCGTCAGTGCAAACAGGATATGGCGCTCCGTGACGCTGCCGCCATCGTGCGCCATGGAAAGCGGCTTCACGTCCTCTTCAAAATCCAGCGAGAGTCCGTAAGGCTTTATGATCCCGTTCAGCCTCTGCACCTGCTGTGCATTCCGTTCATTGCGCTTCGCGCGGATTTTCATGAGCAGGGCGTCCATTTCGTCTATTTTGTTGTGCGGCAGGCCATGCAGTGCGATATAGGCGACTGTCGGCTCGTCCGGATTGTTGAGCGTGCGTCCCTCAAAAGGAGTTCCCGCAAAGCTCACGCGTACCTCGCAGCCGATCGTGGTCGTGATACGCATAATTTCCCCTGCCTCTATGAATTCCCGCGCACCGCTGATCGAGTCATGGTCAATGATCCCGACCGTGCACAGTCCGCTCATGTAAGCATAATAGACTGCCGCAGACGGCGAATAGGGAGAAAACGAATACGTCGTGTGAACGTGATTGTTCGTGTCCGTCGTGCGCTCCGGCTCCGCAATCTGTCCTTCGTCAAGCATTTTGCGCAGGCCGCGCAGAGCTTCAAGGCGCTGCTGCTTTTCCGGCGCGTTTAAACCTTTTAACAATGTCTCCTGATCCATCGCTCTTCCTCCATTTCTGTTGCCCCTCAATATTGTGTTATTTTTTCACAATTTTCTTATTGAAAAGCACAAATAAATTACATATAATGAAGCAGTAGTGTATGAAACGTTCAAACTCATCTTTACTATATCATGCTTCTCACGATTTTCATAGGAAAATCTAAACAAAATTCAGGAAAAGAGGTAACGAAATTGAATCTTGCGGAACTGGTAAAACTTTCGAATGATTACGGCAAAAACGAAGATTACGTTCTTGCAGGCGGGGGAAATACTTCTCTGAAAGACGAGCGGGAAATGTATATCAAAGGCTCGGGGACGACGCTTGCTACCATTACGGAAGACGGATTCGTCGGTATGGACCGTGCAAAGCTCTCCGCCATGATGACGGCGGATTACCCGTCCGGCGATAAAGAGCGGGAAGCGGCTTCTCTTGCGGACATGATGGCCGCGCGCCTTCCCGGCTTTGAGGAAAAGCGCCCGAGCGTTGAAACGACGCTTCACAATTTGTTCCCGTTCCGTCTGATCCTGCACATACATCCGGCGCTGGTAAACGGCCTCACCTGCGGGCAGGAGGGCGAGAGGATCGCGGCGGAGCTCTTCCCCGGCGAGCATGTATGGATCCCGCTTTCACGCCCGGGCTATGTGTTATCGCTGTTGTGCCGGAAAAAGCTCGCGGAATATAAGGCGAAGCACGGAAAAGAAGCGCAGATCCTCTTGCTGCAAAATCATGGTATCTTTGTTGCCGCCGACACGCGGGAGGAGATCGACGCGCTGATGACACATGTGATCGGGCAGCTAAACGGCAGGCTCGGCCGCACGCCGGACTTTTCAGAAGCTTCCTGCGATATGGAAAAGGCGGAAGCCCTGAAGCGCGAACTGGCCGCGCTCTATTCGCCGAACGGAAAGGCCGAGCTTTTGTGCAATCGGGAAATTTTATCCCTTACGGCTTCAAAGAGCGCTTTTGCCCCTCTTTCGGCAGCTTTCACGCCCGACCATATCGTTTACTGCAAGGCTGAATTCCTGTATACGGAAGCTCCCGATCTGCTCGACGTAAAGTTTACGGAATTCATGGACAAAAACGGCTATGCTCCCAAGATCGTCTGCATCAAGGGTTTTGGCGCGTTTATCCTCGGAAATACGGAAAAGGAGATCGCGACTTCAAAGGCGCTGTTCCTTGATGCGGTAAAGATCGCCGTTTATTCGGAAAACTTCGGAGGTCCTCTGCACATGACGCCCGAGCTGATCGATTTCATTACTAACTGGGAAATGGAAGCATACCGCCAGAAAGTAAATCAGGGCTGAGCGGTTCGCAAACGGCAGGGGCCTGCACCTTAGTGCAGGCCCCTTTTCTGTTCCTGCGGCCTTTGCTTTCAAAAAGAAAACGCAGTATAATAAACGGGTATTTTAGATTTGGCAGAAAGGGAGCTATATCATGGAAACTTTGCAGCAATTGTCTCTGAAGCTTCATTCTCTCGTATTATTCCGCAATTTGCTGAAAACTCCGGTCCTGCGGAAATTCACCGCACTGATGCGCGCCGCCGAGCAGGGCAATCCTGAAAAATGCTTGGATGCCTATTCCGGCTTCTGCGCTCATCTTTTTGCACATGGAACGAATTTCAGCGATCATATTTTAAATGCCGTACTGGAAAGCGAAAACCTGTATGCGCTGAAAAAGGGCAAAGGAGAGCGGCCCGCGCACGGGCTGGAACGCTGCCTGAAGAATGAGCTTGCCATTCTTCAGGAATTATCCGCCGTTTCCAGCGCACAAGTAAAACGCCTCATTCCCTACGATGGTTTCCTGCCCGACTGGGAAATATCAAAACATGATTTTATACGCGCCTATCGGGAGCATATCGCGCACATTGGCATATACGGCTACGGCCCGTTTGCAAATCATCATTTCTTTACAGTTGCAGACGGGAACCTTGTTCCCGTGAAGCATCCGGACAGTACACGGCTTTCCGAGTTATCCGGCTATGAATATGAACGGAGCTGTGTCATTCGCAATACGCTTGCGCTGCTGGACGGGAAGCCCGCCGCAAACGTCTTGCTGTACGGCGACAGCGGCACCGGAAAATCTTCTACCGTAAAGGCTGTTGTGAACGAATTTGCCGGAAGAGGGCTGCGGCTGATCGAGATCAAAAAAAATCAGCTTCGTATGATCCCCGGCCTGATCGATAGCTTGGGCGAAAATCCGCTGAAATTCATTCTGTTCATCGACGATCTTTCCTTCACGCGGGACGACGATGATTTCGGCGCGCTGAAAGCGATCCTCGAGGGCTCTGTTTCCGCGCGGACGAAAAATCTGGCGGTATATGCCACCAGCAACCGCCGTCACTTGGTGCGCGAGACCTTTTCCGACCGCGAGGGCGATGAGGTGCACGCAAACGATACGGTGCAGCAGCTTACCTCCCTCTCGGACCGGTTCGGCCTCACGCTCACGTTCTCCCGTCCGAATCGGGAACAATATCTTGCAATCGTTGGACATCTCGCCGATATTTACAGTATCAAGACCGAACGCGACGAGCTTTTCCGTCAGGCTGAGATCTATGCGCTTGAACGCGGCGGACGTTCGCCCCGTGTGGCAAAGCAGTTTTTGGAACAGGTGCAGGCGATTGGAATATAGCGGGTGAAAAACGGGCATTTTGCCCGGAACAATCTGTATTATGCATAATAATACAGTTATAAAAACCGCTATATACAGCGGTTTTTGTGTATCTATCTGTTTTGTGTATCTATCTGTCTTCTTTTTATTTTCCTCATCTCCGCGTCTTTTCCAGCACTCCTGTAAGATCAAAGGGAGGAATAAAGCTCTCGCTTGCCGTTCCTTCCTCTTGAAGGAATCCATTTTCCACACCAAGCGCAAGCGCATAATCGACCAATTCTTCATATTCCTCCGTGCACACCGTACGGCGTAATTCCTCCGGCAGGTTTTCGGCATGCACAGGAGTATACTGGCGCATCAGGCTGATATAAATATCGTTTCCATACGTTTCATATAAATAGCGTACGACCTGTTTGGAATCCTCGAGGCAGCCCGGAAGCAAGAGATGCCGGACGATCACGCCTCTTTTCATCATACCCGTCTCATCGAACACAGCCTCTGCCTTTTGCCGCACCATTTCTTTCAGCGCTTCCCGCGCACACAGCGGATAATCTTCCGCATGCGAAAAACGTCCGGCCAGCTTCCTATCCATATATTTGAAATCCGTAAGATAAATATCTATGCTGCTCTCTATCATTCGGAGGGCCTGTACGCTTTCATATCCGCCGCAATTATAAACGATAGGAATGGAAAGCCCTCTTTTGTCCGCATCGCAAAGCGCCTCCCTGATTTGCACCGCATACTGTGTCGGCGTGACAAGATTGATATTCACAGCCCCTTTTTCCTGAAGCTCGAGGAAGATATCCGCCAAGCGGCGTGTGCTTACCACTGCGCCCGCCCTGCCTTCGCTGATTTCCGCATTCTGGCAATAGACGCAGTGAAGAGGGCATCCGGAAAAAAACACAGCCCCGGAGCCTGCCGTTCCTGAAATGCACGGTTCTTCCCAGAAGTGGAGCGCCGCCCGCGCTATCCGCAGCCGGGCATCCATGCCGCAGGCTCCCTTTTCCCCCGAAAGCCTGTTTGTTCCGCACGCGTGCGGACATAATGTGCAGTGTGCGAGCGCTTCTCCTGCCGCCATTATTTCATTCCTGCGAGGCTGTTCCATGCCTCTGTATTGTAGATACAGCCCGGATCGGGCGCCAGATAGTCGTCATAATAGCCATACGCCCGTGCGCGGCAGCCGCCGCAAATGGTGCGGTTTTTGCACGATACACAGTGTTCCTCCAGCAGTGTGCGGTCCCTCAGCTGCTGCATGACCTCCGATTCATGCCATACCTCGTTCAGACTTTGCTTCCGCAGATCGCCTACTACCTTCGGGATAAAAACGCAAGGCGTTACAAGACCGTTCGGCTGGAGCGCGCAGTACAATCTTCCGGCTCCGCACCCTCCTATATATTCGCAGAGCATTTTTGCCTGCTGTCCTTTGAACGCCCCGTAATGGTTCACGATTATTTTATCGTCCGGTGCATTTTCGATACAATAACGCCCATACTGCGTGCAGGTGGAAAACGTATCCACCTTTTTATCATCAAGCAGCGCCGTATGCAGCTTATGCAGCATCTCTTCCCGCATTTCGGGAGTAAGGTCCTCTTCCTCTATACTCTTTCCCCGTCCTGCCGGAATATAGTTAAATGCGTAAAAAGAGTTTACTTTCAGCGACGTGGCGAGGTCAATAAGCGCGTCTAATTCTCCGAAATTCCGGCGCGTAATGGTGGACGCCATACCTACGTCGAGCTTTCCCGTTGCCACACAGTTTTTGATGCCCTGCACTGCTTTATCCCACAGCCCCTTCCCGCCGCGGAACGTATCGTGCGTTTCCGGGTCTACGCTGTCCACGCTGATCTCGACATAATCTACGCCGACCTCGTGGAGGCGCGCAGCCGTTTCCTCGTCGATCAGCGTTCCATTCGTCGCTACGGAAAGATAAATGCCCTTTTGGTGTGCGTATTCCGCTACTTTCCAAAAATCCGGATGCATCAGCGGTTCCCCGCCGGAGATCGCCAGCGACGCCACATAGTTTTTATCCATTTCGTCTATCACATGCAGACGTTCCTCCAGCGTAAGCTCGTCAGGCAGCGCTTTATGCGCGTCCTGATAGCAATGCACACAGCGCAGATTACAGATATTTGTAAAATTCCACACGATCAGGATAGGCGAAGAAAAGCACTGCGGCGCACTCAATCCGAACTCCGGCAGGCTGTTCGCAATATTACAGATCGCCTTTCGGTAGAACGGCTGCGCAAACGTCTCTTCGATCTCGCTGCGTTTCACTTTAAAAAACAAGGGAAGAAAAGACAGCAAAATATGATACGGAATATTCCTGAACTGTTTTTTCTCCTCCCGCGCGTATGCGGCCATCAAGTGGTCTATACGCATCCGGCCGTCCCCCTCGGCCTCCGACAGCTTTTTTAGGCTGCGTTGGATAAAAGCGCTCCCTAAAAAACGCTGCACCTGTTCAGCTGTTACCATTTGTATAACCCCCTTTTGAGAACCAAACATTTCTATTTCTATTTTATCACTTTATCAAGAAGACTGCGCAAATATTTTTACACCGTTTCAAAACATAGCGACCGCTTTCCGTTTCTCTTTTCTCTATGCTATAATAAACAGGGTAAAATAACAACAAAGGAAGCGCAGGCATGTCAGCAGCTTTTCAAATCATCCTCGCCGCCGTGCTCATCGCGGTGGCGGTCAATTTTATTTTAACCGCCGGAAAAAACGAGCGTGTTCCCGCACTGTCTGCAGGGCAGGATTTTACTGTCCGCTATCCCCGCGTATTCGTGTGGCTCGCGGTAGTGTTTTTCTGTTTCCTCTCCTGCGTTTTGCTGCTGCTCCTCATCTGGCATGCGTTTGACTGGACGGGCGTTATCCTTCTTTCCATCCTCGCCGCATGCGGCGTATATGTCCTGCTTCTTGCCCTCGTATGGCGCATCAAGGTCTTTTCCGAATATGTGATGACCTATAACATCTTTGGACGAAAAAGGCAGGTCTATTTCAAGGATATCCGGCATGTTACCGTCACCCGCAGGCTTTTTCTGATGGAAACGGCAGCCAAAACCTACCGTTTTTCCGCTGGTATCGTCTATCGTGAAGCGTTTCTCGTCCGCCTGCGTGAGAACCATGTGGATATCGCCCGTTTTCTGTAGCAGGCTTCAATATTCCCGCTTTCGGTATATCTTCCCGATGAATATCCCCAAAAATACCGCCATTGCCCCAAAGATCACAACGGGCGCCGCATATTCTTCCGGACGGTTGAAATACTGCGGAGCCGCTATCCGAACCGCTGTGACTATCCCCGCCCCGGCGAGCATCAGAAGCAATAAGATACGAAGCACGTTTATAATATTCATCGACCGTTTTATCCTGCTCTCCTCGCTGCTGAACGCTTCCGGCCGCTCGCCCTCATATTCTTTCCGCCAGATATACTCGCTCGCCATCTTCCCCACAAGCTCCCAGCCGAACGCCTCAAAGGTCGCAGTATAGTCCTTTTTTGGAAAGGCATTGAGGTCCATTACATATCGGTACCGCTTCGGCTCCGTTTTACGGAACACCATGCAAAAAGAGCTGCTCTGCCGTATCTTGTCTACGTTCCAGCCCTGCGCGGCCATATCTTCCATAAAATGTTCCCAATCGGAGGGCACGGCGTATTTATATGGCGTCCACCACGCTCTTTTCGTTGTTTTCATAACAGTTCCTCCGCGGCTTCGTATAGCTCCCGCAGCCGGCGCGCCTCTTTTTTCAAGATCGTTTCGCCAAGCGCGGTGATCTCATATTTCTTTTGCCGTCCTTCTTCTCCCGCCGGGCGGATCAGCCCGTCTCCCGCAAGCTTTGACAGGCTTTGATACATGGTTCCTGCTCCAATACGCAGCCTGCCATGCGTACGCTCCTCCACGTGCAGCATGACCCCATAGCCATGCCGCTTCCTGCGCAGCGAAAACAGAATATAGAACATCGTTTCACTCATGGGGATATATCGGTTTTCCGCTCTTTTCCCGTCCATTTTTCCTTTCCTCATATATATCACATTACGATATACTTTATATCGTATCGTGATATATGTCAACTGCCGGAACTATTTTTTTCATAAAATTTGACTTCTCCGTCCGAAAATGTTATAATAATATTGTATTCATGTAGTTGATTGACCTCGTATTTGTGTAAATCATCCTGCGTCATGGTTTACAGAAATATGGGGTTTTTCTTTTTACATCGTTACAAATACTAATTTCAGGAGGTACCACAATGAATAATGGTACGGTAAAATGGTTCAACGCAGAAAAGGGATATGGATTTATCACGAACGACAGCACGGGAGAGGATGTATTCGTACATTTTTCCGCGATCCAGACGGACGGTTATAAAGCGTTAAATGACGGTCAGCATGTCACGTTCGATACGGAGCTTGATGCGAGGAGCAGTAAGGTAAGGGCGTGCAACGTGTGCGCGCTCTGAACGCAAAAATGCCGGGGGGAAATCCCCCCGGCATTTTTTGATCACTCTGCTATCCCATTACGGCTCTTTTGGCTTTTGTCCTACCGGGGCTGCATGAGGCGCCGTTCGTGTACTGCCGCTTCCATCCGCTGGTGCGGCGTTTTCTGCCGAAGCTTCATGTGTCTGCGGCATCTTCACCCCCGGAGGAAGCGGATTTTTCTTCCGCATAAAATGATAGATAATGAACGGAATGAATATGACTACTGCGAAGCTGATGATCAGGATCGTCAGATAATCCGCAGCGGCATTCTGCCCGGTAAGCTGAGACGGCGGAACAAACGAGATGACCAAGGCAAAAATAGAGACCGCAAGGCCAATGACCGCCATAATCAATTTTACAGGCTTTTTCTTTGATATTTCAAACGCCCTCGGAAGATCGTCATGCTTCCTGACCAGCTTGATGTAGGCAAGGAAAAAGATGATGTAACCGACAATATAAATGATTACCGTGAGCGAGATGGCCGTGAAAAACGACACGTTGCTGCCGCCGCCGCCAAACGTAAGTACAGCCGCCCAGATCGTTACGATAACGCCCTGAAGGAGCAGGAACTTTGTCGGTACTCCATGCTTGTTCGTTTCAGACAGCTTTTTGGGCAAAAGCCCGTTCTTTCCGGCTTCGAGCATGCCCCACGACGGGCCGACCACCCATGCGGAGACTTCCGCGATCACACCGACTGCAATAAGGACCGCAATGATACTGACGATCCAGTCCATTCCGCTTCCGAAATGGTGCACCAAGCCTTCAAAGCCCTGAATGACGCCGGTGGAAAGCCCAAGCTGGCTCTCCGGCACTACGGCGGCGATCGAGGTACCACCGATCGTATTGAGCACGATCGCTAAAATCACCAATATGATGATGGCGACCGGATAGTCTTTTTTCACATTCTTCATTTCATTGGCATGCGTTGCTGACGCTTCGATTCCCGCATAAGCGAGGATAAAGGACACGAACACCACCAGAGTGTCGAGCTTCGTGAAATCCGGAATGAGCGCTTTTGCGTCAAGCGGCACGAGGCTCTTGCCTCCCGTTGTAAAGAAACCGATCGCCAATGCGAAAAGCACGATGGCCGGGATCATAATACCGAATATAAATCCGATCTTTGATATCTTTGCCGTAAATTTTGTTCCTTTGAACTGGGAAAAGGTCAGCGCCCAGAAAATGACCAGAACACCGATAAATTTGATCACAGGGTTGCTGTTCAGCGCATCCCAGTTCAAGACATAGGAAAGCGCCCCCAATATGAAATAGATCATTGTCACAAACCCTACCGTGATTTGGAACCATTGGAAAAATATATTCGCAAATCCCCATTTCTCACCCAGCATATTTCCAGACCATGTGTAAACGCCGCCGGTATCCCAGCCCTTTACGGTCGCCATTTCCGCGGCGGAGAGCGCTACAGGCAAAAACCATAAAACGCCGCCGAGGATCAGGAAAAATACAAGTGAAAATCCGGAGGATGCGAACGTCGGATATTCATATACGGTCATGACCATGGAAGCTGTGATCGCAAAAAATCCGAACAGTGTTAAATGCTTATTACCGGATGCGGCAGACACAACACTTTTCATAAATTACCTCCTTTGGAAAAAATTTCCATACTCTTTTTCTTTCATTCGGGCCGGGGCTGCGGCGGAAGAGCCGCAGACCTTGCCCAAGCTATCGATCTGCCGGAGCGCCGTAAAGCGTCCGGAGCTCATTTAATGCGTAAAGCCCTGTGCGCCGCTCTTCTGCTTGCCCGGCGCTTCTTCTTTTGTATTCTTTTCAAGGTATTCGATAGCCATCTTCATATCCTGAATGAGGGAATCCGCCATGTTGTAGGAAAGGTCCGCGCGCACCACATAACGCTGAATCAGAACGTTCGTCATATTCTCAGGCAGCGTATAGGCCGGAACCTGCCAGCCCTTCATCGCCAGCCTGTCCGCCAGTTCATAAAGCGTCCATTTATGCTTGCCCGGATCTTTCAGCTTATAGCACACGATCGGGATGTTCGTCGCATCGTTGTAGATCTCAAAAATCCCCATATCGCGGACTGCCTGCGTAATATGCAGCGCAACCTCCTGCGTATGCTTTTGTACGAGCTGAAGCCCTTCCCGCCCATACCGCAGAAAGATATAGTACTGGCCGATGATCTGACTGCCGGAGCGCGAGAAATTGATCGCCATCGTCGGCTGCTCCCCGCCCAAATAGTTTACATAAAAAATGAGTTTTTCCGGAAGATATTCTTTGCTCTTCCACAATACCCATCCGATACCCGGATAGACGAGGCCGTATTTGTGTCCGGAAGCGTTGATGGAATGTACGTTTTTCAAACGAAAATCCCACTCGAGCTCAGGATCCGTAAACGGCACGAACAGTCCGCCCGAGGCGCCGTCCACATGAATACCGATCGGTACCTTTGCCGATTTGTTATGCTTTTCTACCAGTTTATCCAGCTTCTTGATGTCGTCGAATTTCCCCGTATAGGTAATACCGAGGATCCCGACGATCCCTATGGTATAATCGTCCACATAATCCATGACCGTATCCATATTCATGCTCATATGCTGCTCATCGAGCGGAACGAGACGCATCTCGATATCCCAGTAAACACAGAATTTTTCCCAGCAGACCTGATAGCCGGAGGAAATGACCAGATTCGGTTTTTTTGCTTTCGTATCGATCCCTGCTTTTTCTGCGAGTTCACGCCAACGGAATTTCATAGCCATCCCCCCGAGCATGCACGCCTCGGAGGAGCCCACGGTGGATGTGCCCATCGCCTCTCCTTCCGGCGCGTTCCAAAGGTCCGCTATGATATTGACACAGCGGTTCTCCACCTCTGTCATCTGCGGATATTCCGATTTATCAATCGCATTCACCGCAAGTGTTTCAGCCATCAGCTTCGTCGCTTCCGGCTCCATATAGGTTTGGCAGAAGGTCGCAAGATTCTGCCGGGCGTTCCCCTCGTCTATCAGCTCGTCCTTAATGAGGCGGTATGCCGCCTCCGCCGGAATCGGCTTTTCGTTCAAAGCATTCTTCGGCATTCCCTCATCTGCTCCAAAAATCGCGAGATTCAGGGAATCTGTTTGATCCTCTTTTAACCGTTTGTTCGTATGTAGCATGTTTATCACTCCTAAAAAATAAATTTGAAACCGTGTCCGCAAGTGTGGACCATTCATGAATCATTATGCATATATGTAACGCCTCCTCCGCAGCCTAAACAAATAGTGCCAAATTTTAATGTTTGCAAAAAAGAACGCGACGCTGTCCTTTATGATCAGGGAGCAGTGAAAGCCGCTTCATTTTCAATTCACAATCGTGCTATACTATAGTAAAAAATATACTGGCTGGAGTTTTCTATGTTTCATATACTGGTTGTAGAGGATGATAAAAACCTGCGGCGGCTCATGGCCGCTTATCTCGAGCAGGAGGGATATGAGGTCTATCATGCAGAGGATGGCGAAGCAGCGCTCACCGTTCTGGATTCCACGCATATCGACCTGATGATCAGCGACATCATGATGCCGAACATCGACGGCTATGAATTGGTGGAGGAATTACGCGCCGCAGGGTTCACTATACCTATCCTGATGGTGACGGCAAAGGAGACCTTTGAGGATAAAAAGAAAGGCTTTCTTGCCGGAACGGACGATTATATGGTCAAGCCGATCGACATGGAGGAAATGCTGCTCCGTGTCGCCGCGCTCCTGCGCAGAGCGAATATCGCCAACGAGCATAAGCTGCAGATCGGCGACGATATCCTCCTCGATTACGACAGCCTTACCGTACACGCGCACGGCAGGCTGTATGAGCTTCCCAAAAAGGAATTTTATCTTTTATTCAAGCTGCTCTCCTATCCAAAAAAAATTTTCACCCGCCAGCAGCTTATGGACGAAATATGGGGGATGGATGCCGAAGCAGACGAACGTACAGTAGATGTGCACATCAAGAGACTCCGCGAAAAATTTGAAGAGCTTTCCGAATTTAAGATCATTACGATACGCGGTCTCGGCTACAAGGCGGAACGGTACGTATGAGGCATTTCCACTCGATCCAGCTGAAATTCATGTTCGTATTCGTGGGCATTTTGCTCATTGCATGCACCGGCGCGCTGATTCTTGCGTCCGGCGTTGTGCAGTCGGCGATCCTCAGCGAAATGAAAAATCAGATCATGACGACCTCCGAAAATATCGTCCGGCTTTCCGACACAGACCTGAGTATGGATGAGATACTCGATACGGTCGCCAGCCCCTTTTATTCCATCAGCATTTATGACCCGGATACGGCCGCGCCGCCCGGAGGTGTAGCCTCTGAAAATCTTGCTTCCCTCAAAGAGAACACCATATATTTTGCACCGCGGGACGGAGACCGATTTCCCTATGCGTTTCTGAAAGTGCGGGATTCCTATATAGTGATGACGCCGCATGCGGATAACAATGAGCTGACCTATTTCCGCAGCAATTCCCTGACGGCACTCCTGTTCTGCGCATCGATCGGCGCTATTCTGATCCTTGTAGCCGTCATGCAGGTGACAAAGCCCGTAAAGCGCCTTACACAGGCCACCAAAGAAGTTGCCAAAGGTAATTTTGACGTGACCGTGGATTATGAATCGTGTGACGAGGTCGGCCAGCTTGCGCACCACTTTAACCTGATGACGCGCGAGCTGAAAAATATGGAATATCTGCGAAAGGATTTTGTGAGCAGCGTATCTCACGAATTCAAGACGCCTATTGCTTCTATTCAAGGCTTTGCGCGCCTTTTGAAATCCAAAGACCTATCCCCTGAAGAATTTGATGAATATACCGATGTTATTATTAGCGAGAGCGGCCGTCTCGCTAAGCTTTCTTCCAATCTTTTGCGCCTGTCCCGGCTGGAAAATCAAGCGATACCCGAACAGGATTCCGAATTTTCTCTCGACGAGCAGATTCGCAAGACCCTGCTGCTGCTCGAAAACGACTGGAGCAAAAAAAACATCGAGCTCGATATCGAGATGCAGTCCATACGCTATGTGGGAAATGAGGAAATGATCCAGCAGATATGGATCAACCTGCTCTCCAATGCTATCAAATTTTCACACGACGGCGGTCTGCTGCGTGTCCGTCTCGAAAACGACGGCGCCTTTGCGAGGGCTGAGATCGCAGACAACGGCGCAGGGATCGCAGAAGAAGCCCTGCCCCGTATCTTTGAAAAATTTTATCAGGGTGATCCTTCCCATTCCAAACAGGGAAACGGTCTTGGCCTTGCGATCGTAAAACAGATCTTAGACAGCTGTAGCGGTAAAATTTCCGTCCGCAGCCGCCTTGGAGAGGGAACGTGCTTTACTGTCCTCCTTCCTCTCCCGCAGAAGAAGCAGAAAAAAGGCTGAGCTTTTTTTCACAAACACTACTTGCATCGCAGAGTGATTTTCTGTATAATAAAACACGCTGATTGGTATCATGTGCAGTTCAAGACACATGATTTCCGGGTCGTGAAACATAGTTTCCGGTATACGTACCGCTCGAGAAGTACCGATATTTGCTGATTGCAACAAATATGAACTTTTTGGGAGGTATTTTTTTATGCAAAATCATGCAAACGCAACAGCAGCGATCAAAAAATATGCAAAACGCTGGTTCATCGATGGAATGGGCGCGATGGCGCTCGGTCTTTTCTCCAGTCTTATCATTGGGCTGATCATTTCACAGCTTGCGACGATCCCCGGACTTTCTGTCTTATCGCAATTTACGGAGGTACTAAGCGCGCAGTCGCCTGTGGTAGGCGCCGCGATCGGCGTGGCGATCGCATACGGTTTGAAAAACAAGCCTCTCGTCATTTTTTCGTCTGCGGCAACGGGCGCGTTCGGTTACGCCATGGGAGGTCCTGTCGGCGCCTATGTGGCCGCGCTCGTGGGTGCTGAAGTCGGCCGCCTCGTTTCAGGCAAAACGCCCGTCGACATCATCGTTTCGCCCATCGTTACGATCCTTGCAGGCGGCTTTATCGGCCTTTTGGTCGGGCCGCCGCTCAATACGTTCATGACGTGGCTCGGCGAGGTCATCAATTCGGCGACCGTCCTTGCCCCGCTTCCGATGGGTATTATCGTTTCCGTATTGGTCGGCATGGCGCTCACCCTGCCCATCAGCAGCGCCGCTTTGTGCATCATGATGGGGATCAGCGGACTTGCAGCTGGTGCTGCAGTTGCCGGCTGCTGTGCCAATATGATCGGCTTCGCGGTCATGAGCTTCAAAGAAAACGGCTGGGGCGGCCTTCTGGCGCAGGGCCTCGGCACATCGATGCTTCAGGTTCCGAATATCCTGCGCCGCCCGCAGATATGGCTGCCCCCTATCATTGCATCTGCGATCGTAGGTCCTATTTCAACGATGGTGTTCCAAATGACGAATACGCCGACCGGCGCGGGCATGGGAACCTCCGGCCTTGTCGGTCAGTTTGGTGCGTGGGCTGCCATGAGCTCTGCGACGCCCGCACCGATGCTCATCCTCGAGATCGCCCTTGTCCATTTCGTACTTCCGGCCATCTTTACTTTGATTTTTGCAGCGCTCATGCGAAAAGCCGGATGGATACGCCCGCAGGACTTAAAGCTCGAAATGATGAAATAAGGAAAACAGATACAAAAAGGGAAACGCGGTCACGCGCTTCCCTTTTTGGTCCGATCATTAAGGAACCCCTCGGGAAAAACCAACCCGCTTATGGGAGCCAAGCTTTATCCTGCAAAATGGAAGCTATGATAGATTGGACGAACATTTCCTGTTTTCTATATATTCCTGTATCGGCGCATCCAGAATTGCACACAGCTTCCCCATGCATTATTTCTGACAGTGCGGGCAAAAAACGCTTCCCCTACCCGCAATGACTATACGGCAGAGGGCAGCACCGCACACCGGGCAAGGCTTCCCTTTCCGTCCGTATACCTGCAAAAATGGAGTATTGCGGTACTTCTTTCCCTTTCCGGCAAGATATTCTGCAGGCGTGACCCTATTTTTTTCGATGAAATAATTCAGCCGTTCAGGAATGGTTTTCGCAAGGCTTTTCCATTCCGCTTCGGAAAGAGAGCGGGCAGGCTTATCCGGCCGGATATGCGATGCAAACAAAATCTCGTCTGCATAGATATTTCCGATCCCGGCGATGATGCTCTGATCAAGCAGGCATTCTTTGACGGCCCGTTTCCTTGTTCCGCACACTGCCTGTAAATATCCGGCATCCGCCGCAGTTCCGAACGGCTCCGGGCCTAATTTTCCAAGCCCGCTGAACCGGTCTTCCTCTCCGTCCGGTATCCACCAAAGCTTTCCAAAGCGGCGCGTATCGATAAACCGCAGCTCCGTTCCGTTATCCAGATGGAAAACGACATGCGTATGCTTTTCCTCCGGAAAGCCGGAGGGTACGGCAACGAGCCTGCCCGTCATACGGAGGTGCACGACGACCGTTCCGCCCGCAAGACATACCAACAAAAACTTGCCCCGCCTTTCCAGTCCCGTGATGTGCTGCTCCGCAACGCCTTCACAGAACCGTTCCGGCCGGGGCCAGCCGATGACCTCCGGTCTATTTACTACTGTTTTTTTGATCAGCCGTCCGGCGAGCTGCGGCTCCAATACCCGTCTGACTGTTTCTACCTCAGGTAATTCCGGCATTGATCCTCTCTTCCGTTCAGCCAATGACGATATGCTCTACGCTTTCAACTGCCTCCTCTACCAAAGCATCGATATCAAGCGCCTGCTCTGCTTCTGCGATGCGGTCAAGCTTCGGCCGCGTAAGCGGATGCTTGGGAACGAATACCGTGCAGCAATCCTCGTACGGCAGAATGGACGTTTCATAGGTTCCGATCTTCTCTGCGATACCGATGATATCGAGCTTATCCATACCGATCAGCGGCCGGAACACAGGCATGGAAACGACGCTGTTCGTAACATACATGCTTTCCATCGTCTGGCTCGCGACCTGCCCGATGCTCTCCCCCGTAACGATGGCCTGCGCGCCGCATTTTTCGGCAAGCTTCTGCGCAATGCGCATCATAAAACGCCGCATGATAATAACGAGCATCTCGTGCGGGCACTTTTCATAGATCTGCGTCTGGATATCCGTAAAGCTGACCACATTCAGATGTATCCTGCCCGCATATTCCGACACGAGCTTCGCAAGGTCGATCACCTTTTGTTTTGCCGCCTCGCTCGTATAGGGGAAGCTGTGATAGTGTACGGCGTTGATCTCCACTCCACGCTTGGCTATCATATATCCGGCGACCGGGCTGTCGATCCCGCCGGAAAGCAGCAGCATAGCACGCCCGTTCGAATGCTGAGGCATCCCTCCTACAGCCGGGATGATATCCACATATCCATAGCATTGCTCCCGTACTTCTACGTAAACGTTGAAATCAGGCTCGTGTACATCTACGAAAAGCTCCGGCACTGCTTCTAAAATACGTCCGCCGAGCTCGGCGGCAAGCTGCATCGAGGAAAGCGGGAACCGCTTGTCTGCACGCTTCGCCTGCACCTTGAAGCTTGCCTCTTTGATTCCTTTTGTCTCCATATACTCCCGCACAAGGCGAATCATCGTTTCGCCGATGGAGTCGATATCCTTCTTCATTTCCACCGCCGGAGAAACGGAATGGATCCCGAAAACCTTGCACACCGCCCGCACCGCGCGCGGCATCTCTTCTTCCGTAAGGCCCGTCACATAAAAACGCCCGTATCCTTTTTGTGTCACAGCATTCGGAAATTCCCGCAGCGCCCGTTTGATCGCTTTTAACTGCAGGGATTCGAAATGCGGCCTGTTTTGGCCTTTTAAATGTATTTCTCCATAACGAACCAGTAATATCATACTTTTCTCTCCCGTTTCATCATAAATTTATTTCCGTGTGAACCTGCGCAGAAGCGCGGCATTTTTTGCGATCGCGTCCGCTGCGGCGCGCACTTCCTCTTTCGTAGTGAAAGGCGAAAAACTGATACGCACAGCGCCTGCCGCCTCTTCCGGCGTGAGGCCGAGCGCTGCTGCGATCCGGCTCTTCCCCTTTTTGGAGGAACAGGCCGAACCGGTCGAAATATAGATCCCCTGCGCTTCCAGCGTATGCAGCAGCGTTTCCCCGTTCACACCTAGAACAGAAATGCTTATGATATGTCCGCAGGACCGTTCTTCCTCCTGCGGCGACAGGATAACGGTATCCGGTATTTTTGAACACTCGTTCAAAAACACCCTCCTTATCTCCTGTATCTTTTCTTCTGCCGGATTATTTTCAAAATATTCCACTGCTGCCGCAAAGCTGAAGATACCCAGATTATTCTGTGTTCCTGACCGCAGGCCGCTTTCCTGTCCTCCCCCGAGGATATAGGGCTTGAGTGGCGTATGCTCCTTATAGAATACGGCGCCCGTTCCCTTGTGCGCGTGCAGCTTATGCGCGCTGACCGTATAATAATCGATGCTCGAAGTGTTTTGCAGCCGTTCCCGGCAAAAGGCCTGTACGCCGTCCGAATGAAACAGGGCATTCGGATTTTTTGCTTTTACGAGTGATGCGATGCGTTCCACATCGTTTTTGGCTCCTGTTTCGTTGTTGACATGCATAATGCTGACGAGCACAGTGTTTTCATTCACCGCATCCGCGACTGCCTCCGGGGCAGTCACGCCGTTTTTGTCCGTGGGCACAAAGGTCACCTCGCATCCCGCGCTCTGAAGAAGCTTAAAGCTTTCCTCTACGCACGGGTGCTCCGCTCCCCCGCATACATAGTGCATCGCTTTCTTTTGCTTTGCCCCACGTAAAATGACCGTATTCGCACTCTCTGAACCGCAGCTTGTAAAAAAGCATTTATGTTCCTGCGCGCCGAATGCACGGAGCAGCGTTTCCTTTGCCTCGTCGATCTTTTTCTGCGTGCGCGTGGCTCCCGCATACAACGCAGAGGGGTTTTGCCACATTTCCGCGGCATATTCCGCATAAACGTCCTTTAGCTGCTCTAACGGCTTCGTTGTCGCCGCGTTATCTAAATATATCTCCTGTTCCATAAAACCGCCGCCTCAGAATTCATTTGATCTGTATTATTATAGCATACTCCGCGCATAAATACCTTTCTCCATAACTTTTTATTCGGGCAAACACAAAAGGCACGGTTCCCCGTGCCTTTCTTCTCCGTTCTATACTTCAGCCTGCCGCCTTAGGCATACGGCTCTTTTTCATCCAAGATTGTTCATATCCGCGAGGGTGAATTCCACGGAATATTCCTTGCCCTCCCGCCATACCTTGGCCGTTATCGTTTCCCCTACTGCTTTTTCAGATAGGACAGGCATATCCGCACCTGTCGTAAGGTCGACCCCGTCGATCTCCGTGATCACATCATTCTGCTGAAGCCCTGCCTGATCCGCAGGCCCTCCCGCCGTAACGTCGACCACAAGAGCGCCGCGCGGCGTATCCCACAGCTTTGCATCGATCTCGGATATCAGCGTATAGGTGATTCCAATCCCCGCACGCGGGATGCTGCCGTTTTCAATCAGCTGCTGTGCAATGCTGACCGCCCGGTTGATCGGGATCGCATATCCTACTCCCTCCGAATCGAGCAGGTTCCCGTTGGCGTCCATTCCGGAATAAAACTTTTTCGCCGTATTGACACCGATCACCTTGCCGTCTTCTCCAATAAGGGGGCCGCCGGAGTTTCCGGGATTGATTGCAGCATCCGTCTGGATCATCGTCATTTTATTTCCGTCGAGTGCTACCTCCAGCTCCGCGATACTCACATGTCCGACCGTAACGGAATTGTTGAACGTCGTTCCCCGTACATTCCCGATGGCGACTGCGAGCTCGCCTGCTTTGATGGAATCGCTGTCTCCTATTGGTACGGCTTTGATACCGAGCCCCTCCACCTGTATGACCGCGATATCCGTGGCAGCATCTCCGCCGATCTTTTCCGCAATGTGCTCCTGCCCGTCAGGCGTCGTTACCTTGATGAGGTTTCCATCTGCGACTACATGATTATTGGTCAGGATATGACCTTCTTCGGATATCACAAAACCTGTGCCTGCGTCGAGCGCCTGTTCTACCGGCTCCTGCCCGGAAACAAGCTGCTTGTTATAAGCAGTAATGCCCACTACGCTGCCCGACAGGTTTTCCGCGATCTCTACTGCAGGATTCTGCGTATTCTGGATATTCTCCGCCTCTCCGCCGAGGTTCGGCGCTTCTTCCGCCGCATTTGCCTGCGCCTGTTCCTCTTTTGTCGGGAGCTGCTGCAGACCGCTGCTCTGCACCCACTGCCCCGTTATTGCCGGTACGATCAGAAAACCGGTAATGAGCCCGCCTGCTACGACGCCCGCTGCTGCGGCTACCAATATCTTGGGAAATTTTCTTTTTTTCTTTGGAGGGGCCGGCTCTCCTCCTGCTGGTCCTTGTCCTGCCATACCCGGCTGCGGCGCTCCATAGCCGCTATAACTATAGGGCTGTCCCTGTCCGGGCGGTGTATCCTGCCCGCCGTTATACTGATTGAACCCATTCTCGTCCATAACTGTTTTCCTCCTCGCGGCCGCCTTCTTCAGACCGTTTATTTCCAATTATTATCATACGCGAATTATATGAAAAATGTATGAACAAATGAAAAAACGCATTTGATTTTTGAGATGGCTCAATTCGCTTTTTTCAGCGTAAAGGTGAACGTCGTTCCGTCCTGTTCGTTTGACGTCACCCAAACTTTTTGCCCATGCGCCTTTAAAATGTTTTTGACGATGGAAAGGCCGATGCCTGTTCCCTCTTTCGTCCGCGTATGCGATTTGTCTATCTTATAGAACCGGTCGAAAATATAGGGAATGTCTTCGCTCGGGATCGGCTCACCGGAATTATTAACGCTCACCCACACGCTGTCGCCATGCACCTCGTCCGACACGCGCAGCGTTCCATTTTCGGGAACGAATTTGATTGCATTCTCCATGATATTGTGCAACACCTGTGTGATCCGGTTCATATCTGCTAAAACATATATCTTCTCTTCCATGAGTGCTGCTTCGACTTCCAGCTTTTTCGCGCTGATCTTACTTTCAAAGGAGATCAGCACGCGGCGTATCAGCTCTCCGATATCTATGCGTTCCATTTGCATCGGGAACTGCCCCGATTCGATCTTCGCAAGGTCGAGCATGTCCGTAATCAAAAGATTCAGCCGTTTTGATTCGTCCAGCACAACTTCCAGATAATGGTCGATTTCGTCCTTTGGTATCGTTCCGTCCAGAGCCGCCTGTACCAGCCCCTGTATGGAGGTAAGCGGGCTCCTGAGCTCGTGAGATACGTTAGCGATCAGGCTCTCGCGCGACGCCTCATACTTTTTCAGGTCCCGCGCCACGCTGTTGAACGTATAGGCGAGCTGCCCGATCTCGTCTTTTGAACTGACCCGCAGGTGGATATCGAAATCCCCTTTTGCAAGCTGACGTGCGCCGAGCGTCACCACTGAAAGCGGCCGCAGCATACTCTTGGAAAAAATATACGTCAATACGATCCCAAGTGCCGCCGATATGCCTGCGGCGAGCACGATCTGCCGGTACATTGCCATAAGAGACTGCTCCATTTCATAGACCTGCTTATGAACAAAAACATACCCTACGATCTGGCCGCCGCTCACGACCGGCGTTGCCACCGTCAGCACGGGTGTATTGAATACATTGTTCGCTTCGGTGATCTTGCGCACAGTATTTCCCTTATTCAGTTCCGTGATCATGTCCTCATAATAGGTTTGTATCTCTTCCTTCGTGACGCTCGTACGGCCGCTCGGGTCTTCCATCAGCCACCCGAACAGATTGCTGTTGATGACCCATATCGCATTATTGTCGGCTTTCGCTTTTGCGGCGATCTGCTCATTGAGCTGGGAAAAGGACAGCACGCCTTTGGAATAAAGATTCACTAAATTTTCCACATCGTCCGCTGTCGCCGTCATTTGCTGCTTGCTGTCGTCAAGATAGGCATTGCGTACGACCTGACTCATCATAAGGCCGGACAAAAGCAGGGCTATCATAATGATCGCCATAAACAGCAGCATTATTTTGCCAAAAATGGTTTTAATCATCCGCTCTTCCCGTCTTTTCGTTTCCTTCTCCGGTCATTATAGGCCTTCTTTATGTCAAATATATGAAAAAAATATGAAATAATCTGTATGCAGCGCATACAGATCATTCCGCTTCTTTCACACTTTTATGCGCGCGGGGTCAGACCTCGAATTTATATCCAACGCCCCACACCGTTTTGATCTGCCATGGCTCCCCGTCTTTGAATTTCTCGCGCAGACGCTTGATATGCACGTCGACCGTGCGGGAATCGCCGAAATATTCGAATCCCCATACCTGCTCTAAAAGCTGGTCGCGCGTGAACACCTTATTGGGACGTGAGGCGAGAAAATGCAGCAGCTCGATTTCCTTGGGCGGCATTTGCAGCTCCTTGCCTTCATAAATCACCTGATAGTTCTGCATATCGATCTTAAGATCCGGATATTCAAGAATATCCGTTTTTTCATCCTGCGTACTGCGCCGGATGACCGCCTTTACGCGCGCAACGAGTTCTTTGGGATCAAACGGTTTTACGATATAATCGTCTGCGCCGAGCTCGAGCGCGAGTACCTTATCGAACGTCTCGCCTTTTGCCGTCAGCATGATTACAGGCACGTTGCTCTTTGCGCGAATCTGCTTGATCGTCTCAATGCCGTCCTGAACCGGCATCATGATGTCGAGGATCACAAGATCGTACTGCTTGCCGAAAAACAGGTCCACGCCGATCGCACCGTCCGCCGCTTCCGTGACCTCATATCCCTCCTTGCGCAGGTATAGCTTTACTACCTCGCGAATATTTTTATCGTCATCGATCACTAAAATATTCTGTTTCATCCAACTCCTCCTTTATTCCCGGGTGGCTTTATGGAATTTCCACTACTTTTATATCATTTTTCTTGAGAAGCGCACAAGTTACGCCGCAGCCCTCGCGAAGCACGCCCTGAAAGGAACCGTCATAGATGCGGCTCGTGCCGCACGACGGGCTTTTGGCTTTCAGCCATACCTCTTCCGCTCCTATTTTCTGTGCATATTGTAAAAACTTCTGCGCCCCTTCTATAAAATCCTGCGTGATACACGCTCCCTCTTTATTATAAACACCGGCTTTTCCACTTAAAACGTCAAAACCGTCTCCTCCGCATATTTCGGCCGGAGGACGCGGTATCGTAAGCCCGGCCATTGCCTCCGGGCAGGCGCATACTGCTTTTCCCTCGCGTACGAGACGCACGGTTTCTTCATTCGGCCTTGCCTCTCCATCATATCTGCATGGTTTGCCTGCAAGACAGGCGCTTACTATGATCATCAAAAACTCCTTTGTCATCCCAGACCGGCCGGTATCATTTCAGGGTGACCACCGTCACACCGATCCCGCCTTCGCCATATTCTCCCAGCCTCTGTTTTGCAACATGCGGATGGGTGCGCAAATACTGCTGAACGCCGTTGCGGAGCGTTCCCGTTCCGCGTCCGTGCACGATCCGCACCTCATGGTGGCCAGCCAGAAACGCATCGTCCAGATATTTATCCAGTATGATAAGCGCGTCGTCTACCGCCTGCCCATGCAGGTCAAGCTCCAGCGGCACCGCCTTGCCCCGGCTGAGCGTGATGCGCGACATGCGCTCCGCCGCCTGCTTCTGTTCCTGCCCTTTTCCCGCCGCAAGCTCTGTATAGTGGAGCTCCACCGTCATGATGCCCGCCTTAAGGCGCACCATTCCTCTCCCATTCGGCGGCTCGAGCACTGTTGCAGGCGCATCCATGGAAACGATCGTCACCGTATCGCCCGCATGGATGTCCTCCGGCTGCAGTGTTTTGACCTTTCTCTGCAGCTTTTTGTGTTTTTCAATATACTGTTTCTTATGTTCAAGCTTATCGCGTACCTTTTGAACGGTCTTTGTCCGCTGCGATTCGTCCTGTTTTCTAAGCCTGCGCGTCTCCTTAATCGCTTCCTCCGCCGTATTGCGGGCTTCGTTTATGATCTCAATGGCCTTTTCATTCGCCTGTTCGAGCATTTTCTTTCTCTTCTCATTCAGACGCTGCGCTTCCTCTTCCGCGCGCCGGCGCTGTTTTTTTGCTTCCTCCAGCGCCTGATAAGCCTGATTCATCATGCGGTCCGCACGGGATTGCGCCTTTTCCGCGTTCTCAATGAGTCTGCTGTATTCCACATGTTCCTCGTTCATATAATTTCGTGCATTCTGGAGCACATGCTTCGGCAACCCTAATTTTTGCGAAATAGAGAGCGCATTGGAGCGCCCGGCCACTCCCATCAGCAGACGGTACGTCGGCGTGAGTGTCGCCGCGTCAAATTCCATACTGGCGTTTTCAAACCCTTCCCGTTCCCCCGCGAACACCTTCAGCTCGCCGATGTGTGTCGTCGCAAGAATGGTACAGCCCTTAGTATCCAGCTCCGCGAGGACAGCCTGCGCAAGCGCGCTTCCCTCCTGCGGGTCCGTGCCCGCTCCAAGCTCGTCCAAAAGCACGAGGGAAGCTCCGTGCGCATGCTTCAAAGCAAAAATAATACTCTTCATGTGCGCGGAAAATGTAGAGAGGGATTGTTCAATGCTTTGCTCATCTCCGATATCTGCAAAAATACCGTCAAACACAGGCAGCCGCACGGGCGATTTCGCCGGGATGAAAAATCCGGCCTGCGCCATTGCCGCAAACAGGCCGACGAGCTTCAGCGTGACCGTTTTTCCGCCTGTATTCGGCCCTGTCACCACCAGTGCATGTATGCCGTTTTTCATGTGCACCGTGACCGGAACCACCTTTTGCGTATCGATCAGCGGGTGCCGGCCCTCATTGATCTCAAGGTTTTTCTTCCGCTCGAACGTGACCGGAACGGCTTTCATTTCAAGGCCGAGCGAGGCCTTTGCGAAAAGCAGATCGAGCTCGGTCAATATCTCGATATCCTCCCGCAGTTCTTTTTGGTATGGATACAGCATAGAGGTGAGTTCCGCAAGGATACGGGCTGCCTCCCGTGCCTCCTCTCCCTCCAATTCCCGAATACGGTTATTCGCCTCTACGACGCCTGCCGGCTCTACAAACAGCGTCGCACCGGAAGCACTTCTTTCATGTACGATCCCCGGCACGTTGCCCCGGTATTCCGCTTTGACGGGTACGACAAACCGGCCACCGCGCTGGGTGATGATCGCATCCTGTAAATATTTGGAATCGTTCTGCGAACGAATCATAGACTGCAGCTTCTCCCGAATCGATTCGTTCTCCCTGCGCATTGCCTTTCGGATACGCGCAAGCTCCGGGGACGCCTCGTCTGCAAGCTCGTCTTCCGAAAGGACGCAGTCTGTGATGCGCTTCAGCGCTGCTCCGTCATAATAAAGCCCGCGCGCAAGCTCTGGAATGAGCGTGACGTTTTCGTCTTTTGCAGGCTTGGCGAGCGGACCCGCCGCTTTCGCCGCGCGGAACACCCCCGCAACGCGCAGTAGCTCGCCGCAGGAAAGGGCCGCGCCCGTTTTCAGCCGTCTGAGCTCTGCCTCGATATTTGAGAAAGCGCGCATCGGGTATCCCGGCCGCTTGATGAGCATCGTTTCCGCTTCCATCGTCTTCCGCATGGAAAGCTCCGCTGCTTCAAAAGCAGATTCCGGCCATACCGTAAGTGCCGCTTCCTTTCCCGGCCCGGAAACCGCCTTTTCCGCGAGCCGTTCCAATATTTTTTTAAATTCCAATGCTTTTGGCAAGTTCATCTTATTCATAGCATGGTTATTATATCATAAAATATGCCGTCCAGAAATCTTTCCAAATAAAAACGGCGCTTTTTATATCTGCACATAAAAAGCGCCGCGGTCAAATCAAAATGTTTTTTCTGCGGAACAGCCCGCATAGATCTCTTTCAGCTTCAGCCCTTTCAGCCTTTCCACGCTTTCCTCCCATATTTTCAGAAGATGGCTGTGGAAAAGGTCTCCCTCCGCGGCTTTCCAGCCTTTCTCACTTTGCTTTTCCGGCTCGAACAGCGCCACGACGTCATACAGGGTGATGATCCCGTCCTCCGCCGCCAGCCGAAAGCCGCCCTTGCAGCCCTGCTCCGATACGACCAGCCCCGCGTGCCGCAGCTCGTTCAATATCTTCATACAGTACTGGTGCGTGATGCCGACGCCCCGGACGAGTTCGCTTACCGTCGTGACCCCGGGCCGACGCATCATGAACCCCAATATCCTTACAGCGTAGACCGTCGTCGCCTTGATCCGCATATCCCTTCCCTCCGTTCAGCCTGCCGCCGTTTCCGCAGCCTGCGCTTCCTTTTCCGCCTTGCGCGCTACGACAACCATTCTGCCGTTCTCCTGCGAATATTCGCACGTCGTCAGCGTGATGAGCTCGTCGCCGTATTCCGGCGTCACGCCCGTTTCATACAGCTCCTGCTCCTTGATGCTCCGCACAAATTCATCGAATTCTTCTTCCGTCTCCGCGTCATAGAACTGATAGAATTTGAATACGTCCGTTTCGCTCTTTTTGTATATCTTCGACAGGAATACCGCCGCGATCTCGTATTCCTCTTCCTCATAGAGCGTGCTGTAGCGTATCGTCGGGTGCTCCTTATAAAACGCCTCGTCCTGATAGCTGATGAGCGTGTGGAACATCGTTCCGTTCTTCATGTTGTGCCCGTGGATCAGAAGATTCGTGCTGCGCGGCTCTACCGTGCAGTTTTTATCGATGAAAAGGCACCCCTCCTTCGTCGGGTCGTCCTCCTTTTCAAAATTCCGGTACAGGTAGTACTCTCCGTCCTCCGGCGTATACATGACCGGATAATCCACCTCCGTCCCCTCTATCGTGATCCAGCCCGCAATATCGCTGTTCTGCTCATACAGCGTCTGCATAGCGGGAAGCATCTTCTTTCCCGTTGGCGCCGCGCTCGGCGCGGGCGTGCTGACGCTCGCCGTTTCCGTCGTAACGTGCACGGGCCGGGGCGCGGGCTGCGACATCGGCAGGGCGGCGGCAAGGATGATGCATACCGCCGCGGCTGCGGCTGCCATGATCACGATCCACAGCCTCTTTTTCCCGCCCGGCCGTTTTTTCTTTGCGGGGGAGGCCTGCGCCCTGCGCCTTTGCCGGCCGCCCGTATTGCTATGATATCCGTTATTGTTTCGCTCCATTGGTCTTCCTTTTCCGTTCTTCCCGCAAAAACGCCGCAGGGCGGGGAGTGATCCCCGCCCGCCGCGTTCTTACTGCTCATAGGTTACTTGTGCGTCATTGTATGGATAAAGTTATTACTTATGAGAAAACACTTTTTTGCCTGCAACGACCGCCACTGTCGCGGCTGCTGCGATGCCAACTACTGCGAGCACCCAAAGGTCCGTTGTTGCGTCGCCGGTCTTCGGAACGTCGTCCAGTTCGTCAGCGTTCTGGGAATCGGACGGCTGTGCGCTCGGCTCGCCCGTGGGCTCAGACGGCTGCTGCGTCGGCTCGGACGGGTCCTCGGACGGCTGCAGGTCTTCGCTCGGCTGCGTGCTCGGCTGCGGATTTACTGCCGCTTCTACCGTGCCGCTTACGGCAAAGTCTCCAACCGGATTATGCCAAGAGCTACCAGCTGCATCTCCAACCTTTACATCAGACAGCGAAAATTTAATCGCATCTCCCGGCTGTCCCTCTACCGTATAGGTATAGGTCACGCTACCGCTCCCCATCGCTCTCAGCTGCGTTTCATTGCTGAATTGGCCATCATCACTTATATATTTCAAGCCGCTCGTTGTGACTTTTCCCTCAAATCCACCTATATCATTTCCTGTACAGGATACGGTGATATTTACCGTATCTCCCGGATTTGGATTTGAATTGTCAATCGTTACTTTTACCGGAACATCTGCCGCCATGCCTGTCGTCGCGAAAGCCAACACGAGAATGGCTGCCAACGCAATCGACAATATCGTTTTTTTCTTCATGTTATTTACCTCCAAATTTCCTACTGCTTTTTAGATATTGCTGTTTATTATGTTATTGACCTGAATCATATCCAGAAGATCGAGCAGGCCATCTGCATTGATATCTGCCGCTTTAAACGCATCGGCATCAAATTCCGCTTCTTCGTTTATCACGTTATTGATCTGGATCATATCCAGAAGGTCAACAAGACCATCTTTGTTCACATCGCCCGGAATTACGACCGACACTTCTTCTACCGCTCCTTTAGCCGTCCATACAGCGCTTCCGCTGTATCCTGCTACACTTACTTCCACACACAACGTTTTGCCGACATTATCGCTTGTTACCGTATAAACCGGATCTGTGCCAAGTACGTTGTCACTATCTTCATAATGCCATCTGTATTTTGCATTCTTATTGATCGGATACGCCCCGATTACCGGATCTTCAAAATCGCTCGTAATGATATTAGCCGTCAGGATATCTCCCACCTGTGGAACCGTTACAGGTGTAACACCGTCTTTTTCTACTACCGCCGCGCCGAGAATCCTATAAACCGGCTTTGTTACAACAGAATCCGCTTTCCATACAGCCGTTCCGGTATAACCATTTACACTCACTTCCACACACAGTACCTTATCAACATTGTCTTCCGTTACAGTATAAGTTGCTTCGGTACCAAGCACAGCATCCGGGCTTTCCTTGTAATACCACTTATACTGCGCGTTTTCATTCGCCGGATAGGAACCGATCACCGCGTTGTCCGGATCGTCCGTCTTAATGTTTGCGGTCAGCTTCTGTCCATTTTGAGGCGCCGTAACAGGCGTATAGCCGTCCGTTCCGTCCACCACCTCTACTCCGGTCACGTTATAGGGCACTTTCGCAGATGCTTCCCATACCGCTTTGCCGTTGTAACCGTTTACGCTCACCTCCACGCACAGCGTTTTGTTAGTATTATCTGTCGTTACGGTGTAATATGCTCCGGTACCAAGCACGGTATCCGGGCTTTCCTTGTAATACCACTTATACTGCGCGTTTTCATTCGCCGGATAGGAACCGATCACCGCGTTGTCCGGATCACCCGTCTTAATATTCGCAAGAAGTTTCTGACCGGATTTCGGAATAGTAACAGACGTATAGCCGTCCGTTCCATCTACTACCTCTATCCCGGTTATATCATAATTATCTTTATCTCCGACCGTGTTAGGCGCTTCCCATACAGCCGTTCCGGTATAACCGTTTACGCTCACTTCCACGCATAGCGTTTTGCCAAAGTTATCCGTTGTGGCCGTATAAACCGCTTCAGTACCAAGCACGGTATCCGGGCTTTCCTTGTAATACCACTTATACTGCGCGTTTTCATTCGCCGGATAGGAACCAATCACCGCGTTGTCCGGGTCATCCGTCTTAATGTTCGCAATCAATTTCTGGTCGTCCTTCGGAATGACAACGGGCGTATAGCCATCTGTTCCATCCACCACTTCTACTCCGGTTACATTATACCGCACCGTTCCGGGCGCTTCCCATACCGCTTTGCCGTTGTAACCGTTTACGCTCACCTCCACGCACAGTGTTTTGTTAGTATTATCTGCCGTTGCGGTATAAACCGCTTCGGTACCAAGCACGGTATCCGGGCTTTCCTTGTAATACCACTTATACCGCGCATTTTCATTCACCGGATAGGAACCGATCGCCGGTTCATCCGGGTTAGTCGTATAAATATTTGCCGTCAGCTTTTGTCCGGCTTCAGGCGCCGTAACAGGCGTCCAGCCGTCTGTTCCGTCCACCACCTCTACTCCGACTACATCGTATACCGGAGCTGCGGACGCCATAGTTGGTAGAGCCGCCAACACTAAAAGCGCCGCCAGTAAAACAGCTAAGAATTTTTTTCTTCTCATTTTGAAATTCTCCTTCTCATAATAATAATTTTTGCTCTTTTGTTTCAAAAGGCATACTTTATAAGAATTACGCGCTCCTCCTGTGAAGGGCACGTTTTTTTGTATATGTACTTACAAAATCATGCAAAATATGGCTTTTAGGTGATTCACTTATGGAGATTCTTTCCCGTTTGAGGCGGTTTTCCGGTTTCCTTTCCCGCGCGGCCTGCCGTTTTCCGCCGTTCGGGGCACAAAAAAAACAGGCGCGCGCGCCTGTTTTTATGGTCTCATTACCGTCTGTTGAACTGTGCCGGATGACTGTTTCCCGTATTTTTCCCGAGCCGCTCAAGCTCCTGCTTTGCCGCTGCGAGCTCGTCGCTGATTTTCATATAATCGTCTGCGATATTCAGGGAAGTAAGCATGGCAAGCTGGATATTATTCAGGTCCGGATTCGCTTTTTTGAGCTCCGTCAATTTCTTGTTGACGTGCAGGGCGACTCTGTGGATATATTCCGCGCTGTCTGTTCCGCAGATCGTATATTCTTTTCCGCCGATACTGACGACCGTCTTTGTTTTTTCCATGCCGCATTCCCTCTCTCATCCGGGTTTTCTTCTATTATACAACAGGCTCTGCTTTTCCACAACCTGCATTATTGCCGGAGCTGCGCCCCGAACTCTTTTTCGAGCGTTCTAAGAAGCTTCTTTATGACCGCGTCCACTTCTTCATCCCGCATCGTTCCTTCCGGGCTGCGCATCGTAATGGCGTAGGCTACGCTCTTTTTTCCTTCTCCGACCTGCGCGCCGCTGAATACGTCGAACAGCTCCACTTTTTCTACGCGCCTGCCGCCCGCTTTTTTCATGGCTTCCATCATATCTCCCGCGCCGGTCTCCCGGTCTACGATCACCGCAAGGTCCCGCGTTGCAGCCGGGAATTTCGGAAGCGCATGGAATTTCCGTTCCGGTTTTTCTATTGCGTATAATGCTTCGAGATCGATCTGCGCGATCACCGCGCGTTCCGGCATATCAAACGCTTCCATCGTATCCGGATGTACGCTTCCCATCACGCCGATCTTCTGTCCGCCCGCGAAAATATCCGCCGATATGCCCGGGTGCAGCCACGGCTCGTTTGCCCGCCTGCAGCGGATATCCCCTCCGGCCGTCAGGCGTACGATGTTCTCTATGATCCCTTTCATATCGAAAAAATCCTTGCCTGTCTGCGCCAGAACAAGCATCGGCACTTCATGCGGCAGCGGCTCCCCGTCCTGCGGGAAATAACCACGCGACACTTCAAAAAGCTGTACGTTTTCATTTTTCCGGTTTTGGTTCAGCGCGACGACAGAAAGCATGTGCGGAACGAGCGTAGTGCGCATAAGGGAGGAATCGTCCCCCAACGGATTGATGATCTTCACGCTGTCCGGCACGCCCATACCGATTTTCGCATAATCCTGCGGGCCGGTAAAGGAATAGGTCACACATTCGAGAAAGCCCATATCCTTTAAATAATCCTTTATGGCGTCCGCTTTCTTTTCATAAGCGGACATACGCCCGCGGCACAGATGCATGAGCGCGTCTGTCTCCGGGATATTGTCATAACCATAAATGCGCGCCACTTCCTCTGCGATATCAGCCGTACCGCAAATATCCCCGCGGAAAGCCGGAATGGTGCACACCAGCTCATCGCCTATAAGCCCCGTCTGGATAAATACGCGGTTCAGATACTGCTGCATCTCTTTTGCAGAGATATCTGTGCCGAGCTTTGCGTTGACACGCGCCGCATTGACTTTGATGACCTTTTGTTTCAGGTCCTCGTTCAGCACGTCTATCATGCCGCTCGCTACCTTTCCTGCTCCGAGCATATCGATCAGCGTGAGTGCACGCTGCATCGCAAGCAGCGTTGTCACTGCGTCTACGCCCTTTGAAAAGCGCATAGAGCTTTCTGTCGCGAGTCCGAGGCCGCGCGACGTTTGACGAATATTTCCATACATGAATTTCGCGGATTCAAACACGACCGTTTTGGTCTGATCTGTGATTTCCGAATCAAGGCCGCCCATGACGCCCGCAACGCCGATCGGGCCTTCCTTATCGCAGATCAGCAGCATATTTTCCGTAAAGGTGCGCTCCTTATCGTCAAGCGTCTTCATCTTCTCGCCGTTCTTCGCCCGGCGCACAATGATCTCTCCCCCGCGTATTTTGGAGGCGTCGAACGCATGCATCGGCTGGCCTGTTTCCAGCATAACGAAATTTGTGATATCCACAATATTGTTGATGGGCCGTATGCCCGCCTCGCGCAGGCGCACCCGCATCCATTCCGGCGACGGCTCTATCTTAACATCGGTCACCGCCGCTGCAATATAGCGCGTGCACAGTTCAGGCGCCTGAATGCTTACGCTGACCAGATCTTCTGTATTGATCCCGTGTTCTTCATATTTTACTTCCGGGAGGCGGAACGCCGTTTCGTCCGCGGCAGCAGCCTCGCGCGCTGTTCCTAAAATGGAAAGGCAGTCCGGCCGGTTCGCGCCGACCTCAAAATCGATCACCGTTCCCGAAAGGTTTAAAAGCTCGCGGATATCCGTTCCGACCGCAGGCTCGCCCTCAAGTATCATGATACCGTTTACGCCCGCGCCCGGGTAGTCTTCTTCCTTTAAATTCAGCTCCTCGCCCGAGCACAGCATCCCGAACGACTCCACGCCCCGAAGCTTGCCTTTTTTGATCGGCCCTGCCGGAAGCATAGACGGCGCTTTCGCAACCGGGATATAGGCGCCCTCGAACACATTGTCCGCGCCTGTGACGATCTGCAGGAGCTCTTCGTCTCCCACATCGATCATACAAATCTGCAGCTTATCCGCGTCCGGATGCTTTGTGATCTTCTCGATCCGGCCGACCACCACATTTTGAATATTTTTGCCCAGCTCTACGATCTCTTCTACGCCGTTTCCGGTCATGACCATTTTTTCCGCAAGTGTATGCGGATCTGATTTTATATCTGCGTAATCGCAGATCCATCTATAGGGTGCTAACATATATCTATCCTCTTTCTATCATTCCAATAAAGAACGCGCCGAACGTCCGCTATCCTGTTTCTTCTTTATACGAACTGGCGCAGGAAGCGCGCGTCGTTTTCATACAGCAGACGGATATCCGTGATGCCGTATTTGGTATTCGCCAAACGGTCGATCCCCAGTCCAAACGCAAAGCCGGAATATTCGTTCGGGTCGATCCCGCAGTTTTCAAGCACGACCGGGTTCACAAGCCCGCAGCCGAGCACTTCGATCATACCCGCGCCCTTGCAGGCTCCGCAGCCCTTACCGCCGCATACCGTGCATGTGACGTCCACCTCTGCGGACGGCTCTGTAAACGGAAAGAAGCCGGGACGGAATTTTGTTTTCACATGCTCCCCGTAAAAATTACGGATGAACGTGTTGATCGTTCCCTTGAGATCGGAAAAACGAATGTTCTTTCCCACGACGAGCCCTTCCATCTGCATAAATACAGGGGAATGCGTGGCGTCTACGTCGTCCGTACGGAACACGCGCCCCGGGCACACCATGCGGATCGGCGGCTTCTGTGAGAGCATCGTGCGCACCTGTACCGGGGAGGTGTGTGTCCGCAGCACCACATCCTCGCTGACATAAAACGTATCCTGCATATCACGGGCAGGGTGATCCTTCGGAATATTCAAAAGCTCGAAGTTATACCGGTCAAGCTCTACCTCCGGTCCCTCTGTAACATCAAAGCCCATACTGAGGAAGATATCGCGCACCTCGCGGTATACCTGCGTCAGTGGGTGAAGCGCCCCAAGCGCCTGTTTTCTTCCGGGCAGCGTAACGTCTATACGCTCCGCCGCCAGCTTTTCTTCGTTTTCTTTTTTTGCAATTTTCTCTATTGCCTGTGCAAGCGTCTCTTCTACGGCTTTCCTTGCCGCATTGACTGCCTGCCCGAACGCCGGGCGTTCCTCTTTGGAAAGGGCGCCCATCTGCTTCATCAGCAGCGTGATCTCGCCTTTTTTACCGAGATACTTCACACGAATGCCGTCAAGCTCTGCGCTCGACTGCGCCGCGGCGATCTCGCCCTGCGCCTTTGCTACGATCTGCTCACATTCCATTTTCGTTTCCTCTCAAAATCAAAATACAAATCAATTATGATAAACTAAATAATAGCTTCTTTCAGTGCGCGCCGCACATCATACATCATTATACCCGCCGCGACGCTCGCATTCAAGCTTTCCGCCTGTCCATAGATGCATATCTTATAGAGCACGTCGCTCATGTCTGCAATTTCTTTCGATATCCCGCGCGCTTCGTTCCCGACCACTACGCATGCCGCCGTGAGGCCTTCCGGCATTTCTTCCTTTCCCTGAAGCGAGCCGGAAACGATTTTTACTCCGCTTTCTTTCAGCCCCGCAAGACGTTTTTTCAGATCACAGACCTCGATTGGTATATGAAAGGTGCTTCCCATCGCGGCCCGCTGCGCTTTCGGGCCGTAGAAGTCCGCGCTCGTCTCTGAAATAAACACGCCGTCCGCTCCTGCGGCATCTGCCGTCCGAATGATCGTACCCAGATTTTTGGGATCGTTCACATCGTCCAGCGCTACATAGAAGCTGCCGCCGAGATCAGGAAGATTTTCCTGTTTTTTCACGCATGCAAGCTCTTTCGGCGGAGATTTTGTATCCGCGACCTGCTGTACTATTTCATATGGTACAGTTATTGTTTCTACATTATGCTGCTGCGCAAACCGCATAACAGAGCCGTTTTTATCTGATATCAGAATACAGGCGAGCTCTTGTCCTGAAGAAACCGCCTCCTCAATGGTCTTAGCTCCCTCAATAATATACAGGCCCTGTTCATCCCGGAATTTTTTGCGCTTCAGGGATCTCAGCATCTTGATATATTCGTTGGAATGGCTCCTGATCTCTTTCATTGTTTTCCCTCTGTATACCCTGCGCATATCTATCCGTCCGGATACAGATGCCGCATCCTGCATGTATAAATAAAAATGGGGATAGTACTTTAGCCTACTATCCCCCTTGCGTACATTTCCGTTTTATGCCTGCACCTTTTTCTTCGCCGTTTCAGCAAGCTGTTTGAATGCGGCTTTGTCGCTTACAGCCATGTCAGCCAGTACTTTCCGGTTGAGGTCGATCCCGCTTTGCTTAAGACCGTTCATAAACTGAGAATAGCTGATACCATTCTGCCGCGCCTCCGCATTGATACGCACGATCCACAGGCGGCGCATATCGCGCTTTTTAAGCTTGCGTCCCGCATAAGCATAGTGCATGGATTTCATTACCTGCTGCTTTGCGGACCTGTATTGCTTGGATTTTGCTCCGAAATATCCTTTTGCGAGCTTAAATATTTTTCTGCGTTTTTTATGGGAGCTTACTGCCCTTTTTACTCTTGCCATTTTTTAAACCTCCTCGTCTCTTTTCCGATCACTTATACGGAATCAGAACTCTTACGTTCTTCTGCTCTGCCGCGCTGATATAAGTACCCTTGCGGAGATTCCGCTTCCTCTTGGAGGATTTTTTATTCAATATGTGGCTCTTGTACGCTTTGGCTCTTTTGACTTTTCCCGATTTCGTGAGGCTGAATCTTTTTGCCGCGCCCCTGTGTGTCTTCATCTTAGGCATCTTGACGCCCTCCTTCTGTATAAAAACTTTTCGTTTGGTACTCTATTTTATGCTTTGGGAGACAGGATCATAAACATGCTCCGGCCTTCCATTTTTGCATTCTTCTCGACCACTGCCGCTTCCCCGAGCATCTCAAGGAACAGCTCCATGACCTGACGGCCCTGATCTGTATGGGAAAGCTGACGGCCGCGGAAACGAATCGATATTTTTACTTTATCTCCTGCTTCCAAGAACTTTTTGACGTTTTTGGCCTTCACTTCCATATCGTGCTTGTCGATCGTGGCAGAAAGACGCATTTCCTTCAAGGTAATGACCTTCTGGTTCTTCTTTGCTTCCTTTTGCCGTTTATTCTGTTCGAAGCGGTATTTGCCGTAGTCCATAAGCTTGCATACCGGCGGCTTCGCCTTAGGCGAGATATTGACAAGGTCAAGGTCAGCCTCGTCCGCCAGCTTCTGCGCTTCGCGTGAAGACATCACGCCAAGCTGTCTTCCGTCCTCGGCAACTAACCGAACTTCCGGTTCTCTGATCTGCTCATTGATGAGCGGTTCGTTTGCGATGGTTTTTTCCCCCTAACATCGGATGTCGTTTTACCCTCTGCCCACAAAAAAGCGGGCAGCTTACACTACCCGCAAAAATACCGACAAATAAAGCTTTCGTCTGTTATTTGACCATGCACGCCCTTGCGTACAGGTGAGAAGCGGGCAGCCTCTGCTTTGTTTTAACGTTATTACTATATCATGCGCTTGGCATAGTGTCAAGCAAAAATACGGCTATATGCATTTTATACTTTTCCATGCCGCCCTGCGGCTGCATCAGAAAATCGTCTTTTCCCGATCCTGCCGTACCGCCATCTCCAGAAAATCATCCTGCGTCATGCTGCCGATCTCTCCTTCGCCGCGTCGGCGTACTGCAAACGTGCCGCCCGTGATCTCCTTTTCCCCGGCAACCAGCATGTAGGGGATTCGTTCATTCCGCGCTTCGCGTATCTTGTAGCCTATTTTTTCCTGACGGTCATCCACCGTGACGCGCAGGCCCGCGGCCCGCAGCCGCTGTGCATATTCGTGGCAATAGGCCGCCGCCGCTTCTGTAATGTTCATCAGACGAACCTCCTCGCTCATCATCCACATTGGCAGCGCGCCCGCATATTTTTCAATCAGCATAGCAAGCGTACGTTCATAGCAGCCGATCGAGGAACGGTGGATGATATACGGCGTTTTTTTCTGTCCGTCCCGGTCCACATAGGTCATCTGGAACCGTTCCGCGAGTGAGAAATCGATCTGCACCGTAAACAGCGTATCTTCCTTGCCGAATACGTTTTTGAACTGGATATCGAGCTTCGGGCCATAAAACGCAGCCTCTCCGTCCGCCTCATAATACTTGAGGCCGGTATGGTCGAGAATCTGGCGCATCGCATCCTGCACACGTTCCCACTCCGCTTCGTCTCCGACATATTTTTCCTTATTGTTCGGATCCCATTTGGAAAAACGATAGGTCACGTCCTTTTCGATCCCGAGCACACCCATATTGTATTTGATAAGGTCGAGCACGCCCATAAATTCATCCTCGAGCTGTCCCGGCGTACAAATGATATGTCCCTCCGAAAGCGTAAACTGGCGTACACGGATGAGGCCGTGCATCTCGCCCGACGCTTCATTGCGGAACAGGGTGGACGTTTCCCCGTAGCGGATCGGAAGATCCTTATATGAATGATGCTCCGCGTTGTAGACCGTATATTGGAACGGGCATGTCATCGGACGCAGTGCGAGCACTTCGTCGTCCTTTTCCTCGTCGCCCAGCACGAACATGCCTTCCTTGTAGTGGTCCCAATGCCCCGATATCTTGTAGAGGTCGCTTTTTGCCATGTACGGCGTTTTGGTGAGCACATAGCCGCGCCGTTCTTCTTCATCCTCCACAAAGCGCTGCAAAAGCTGGATCGTTTTCGCGCCCTTGGGCATTAAAAGAGGCAGCCCCTGTCCGACCACCGGGCTGGTGGTGAAATAGTGAAGCTCACGGCCCAGCTTGTTGTGGTCGCGTTCTTCCGCTTCTTTCAGCTTTTGCAGGTGCTCGTCCAGCTCCTTCTGCGTCGGAAATGCGATACCATAGATGCGGCGGAGCATCTTGTTCTTTTCGTCGCCCCGCCAATACGCGCCCGCTGTCCGCAGGAGCTTCGGCACTTTTACCCTGCCGGTTGCCGCCGCATGCGGCCCCGCGCACAGGTCGGTAAAATCTCCCTGCTCATAGAAGCTCAGCACCGCGTCCTCGGGCAGGTCCTCAATGAGCTCTACTTTATAGGGCTCTCCCGCTTCTTTCATTTTCGCGATCGCTTCCGCGCGCGGAAGCGTATATTTCGTAAGCGGGATATTTTCCGCCACGATCTTTTTCATTTCCTTTTCGATTTTGGCAAGGTCATCGTTTGAAAAGGGCTTTTCCGTATCGAAATCATAATAGAATCCACTGTCTGTCGCCGGACCGATCGCCAGCTTCGCATCCGGATACAGGCGCTTTACCGCTTGTGCGAGCACATGGGACGCCGTATGCCAAACCGCTTTTCTGCCCTCCTCGTCGCCGAACGTCAGGATCTCGAGCGCAGCGCCATCCGTCGGAACCGCCGTGAGTTCCGTGACTGTACCGTCGATTTTTGCCGCTACTGCGGATTTGCCCAGTTTCTGACTCAGCTCTTTTGCGATCTCAAGAGCGGTCATGCCATCCTTAAATTCCTTGACGCTGCCGTCAGCCAGTTTGATTTTCATTGCCTCTCGTCCTCTTTTTCAATTATTTGCATTTCTTTTACAATCTTACTGCCACACAGGGCCTTTTGTCAATTTCGCGTTTCCAGATTGACACTGTTGTTCAGATACAGAAAATAGATGGATTTCTCTTTATTCCAGTCCGGATTGTCCTTGATGATATTGGATACCGTTTTTTTCAGGGCGCGTGTCATTTCGAGAATCCCCTCTTCGTGCAGCAGGGTGATATCCGCGTGACGGCGGAACACATAGCCCATTTCCGAGAGCAGATCCGCCTTGATCTTCTTCGCCGTTTCCGACGGGAATACTTCCCCGAGGCGGTGCAGCTCCGAATTCGCCGTCAGTCTCCCCTTATAGTATCGGATAAACGTCTCGAGCGCGTCGATCCGGCTGCCGCGCTCCAGTTCGAACAGGATCATACAGTAAAGATGCCAGTTGAAATCCACGTTCATCAGCTTTTGGATCGTCGTCCCTACCGTATCGATAAACGGATCGCCTGTATTGAATTCACGCTCGAGCTGAAGCGATTCGCGGAAATTGAGCTCTTCGCCGCTCATCGTTCCTGTGATATAAAACATCTCCGTCATAACGCGCCCGTAATCCTCCATCTGCGCCGCGTTGTTCACGATGAAAATGTAATCGACGATGCTGTCGCAGCTGTCCTTGAACTGCACGACGAAGCCGAGGTCGTTTTTCATCTTACGCGCGATGGTATCGTGGATCAGCTTGCTGATGATATTCTGGATATTCTCCTTGCGGTAATGCAGCTTGGAGTTGTTATCGCGCTTATACCGCTTATACAGCACATGGAGCTGATGATCGACAAGGTTCAGGTTCTCCTTGATAGAAACCATGTTCTCAATGACCTGCTGTTCTACCATGAAGTAGGAAGGATTTTTATAGATGATCTTATGCTCGATATCGCCCCAGAACATGTTGACCATCGATTTGATCTGCACTTCAAAGTTGACGCGTATCTCGTCCTCTTCTCCCTTATGGTCTTCATAGCGCGCGTCTATTTTATAAATATCGAAGCCGTTTTTCTGTTTCGCCGGCTGTTTTTCGTTCAGCTTGAAGCGCATTTTGGGGAACTTATCGTTATAATAAAAAATTTGGTCGTCCGTCCGGTTGAACAGCTTGAGCATAAGCGAATAGACGTAGGCCTCGTCGTCGTTGAATTTGCACTCGATGCGCAGGCCGATGATATCCTGTATATTGGCGACGATCTCCTCTTTTGTCGTATGCAGGCGGTAGTAGCTGTTGCGTATCAGCTTTTCCCGCACGCTCTCCGGCTCCTTTACCCGGTAAGAGATATTCAGCGTATATTCTGAATTTTTACATACCGCTTCTTCCATCATGTGCTTCAGGTCATGCGCAATATTTTTATATTTATATTGTATGGTCTCGTAATAATCGACCACTTCGTCCACATACTTGAAAATATCCATAATTTTCCCCTTTTACCGTTTTTGGCAGGCCTCCGCCCCTCTTTTTATTTTTTTACTTTTGTCAGACAGTCTTTCAGGAGCGTAACCTGATACCGGCTGTTCATCAGGTGCAGCAGAATGCGCCGGAACGTATCGTCCACCTTGCCGGAGACCACCACGTCCATTTCAAGATTATCCGCCAGCCGTCCGAATTCTTTGTTCACTCCGCCGTCTCCGTCGGGCGCAAAGCAATTATAATGCGCGACCGGCGTATTGACTGTCTTTTTGATCTCATGATAAAACGCATCTTCAAGCCGCCCGTCTGTTACATAAAGCACATTCTGCTCCGGATGTGCGTTGATATAGGCGATCGTACTTTTTTCCACCCGCTGCTCGTCCGCATGGCCAATATGGATATGCGTGACCGGCTTTACCGGCGAATATTCATCTTTCAGCGACGCGGCCATCGCGCGCTTATGCGCAGAGCGGTCGTATGCTGCTTCGAGCTTTTCCCGTACGCTGTCTTCGATCACATGCCCTTTCAGATATGCACAGATATCCGTATAGCTTATCCCGAGCTCTTCTTCATCCGTTGCGGATATCCCAAGGCCTGCGGCGGGCTGCTTATCGAGCACAGCCTGCGGCGCGCCGAAAGTTTTCGCCATATCATAAATATCGTCCTTTACAAGCTCCTGCAGTGGATTGAAATCGCTCCCGCCGTCCCCGTATTTTGTATAGAAGCCTGTGATCGCCTCCGTCGCATGGTCTGTTCCGGCAACGAGCATCCCTTTCGCGAGCGCGTATTGGTACATCATGCGCAGCCGGGGCTGGAGATTTCCGAGCGTATAGGCGTCCTGCGAAAAGCCCTGCGCGGCAGAGAGGTCTTCTACCGCGCCCCGGTAGCCGCCCGCGATGGAAACCGTATCGCATACCGTCTGCGGATTGATTTGCCTGATTTGCCGCGCACAGGCCTCAGCGTCCTCAAAATCGCTCTGTGTTCCGTTCGGAAGGAGCACGATATACATTTTTTTCCCTTCCTCTGCGCAGGCCTGCGCACACAGCGCCGCCGCAAGAAAGCTGTCTATCCCGCCCGAAACGCCCAGCACCACGCCTCCGGCGTGAGCCCTGTTTAAATAACGCCGCACGAAATCCACCGTCTGTGCTCTTTTCGTTCGGATATATGCTTCCTGCCCCTGACCATCACGTTTAAAATCAGGAGAGAGGGTATTCAATATCTGTCTCTGTTTCATTGGTTACTCCTTCCCGTATAAAGCGCTCATGCGCTCCACTTCCTCTTTCAGTTCCTTTTTCAGCCTGTCCGGCGCGAGCACCTCAGCCTGCCCGCCGAAAGAAAGCAGCCAGCTTTTCAGGTCCGGCGTGACAGCCGCTTTTTTCTCAAATAAGATCGAGCCTTCGTTTTCTTCTATACGGTCCGCCTTGCGCGCATGATATTCCCGAACGAGGCGCGCCGCGTCTCCTGTGAACCGTATTCGGATATCGCAAAGCTCCTCTCCCGCCAGTTTATCGAACCGCGTTTTACGGTATTCCTCATAAAAGCGCTGCGGGGGCGTGAATGTCTCATCTGTGAGCTCCGCCGCTATAATGCGCGATACGCGCAGATCGCGCACCGCCTGCCGCAGATGGCAGAAGCCCAGCGTGTGCCAGCAGCCCTCGCGTATTTCAAGCACGTATGGGTCGAATACGCGCTGCGCCGTCTCACCCGAGGAAAAAGAACGATAGGTGAGCCGCAGGCTGCGGGACGCTTCAAGCGCCTCCTGCACAAGCGCCAAGACTTCCTCATCCGCCGGATCGTCGCCTGCTTCCGGAACGATCTTGATCATTTTTTTCACATTTTCTATCGCGCTGCGCGATAGGCCGGGCAGCTTATCCAATATCCTCCGTATAATCGTAAGAGCATCCTTTGCCATACCGAGAGAGCGATAGGTCTTCAGGACCTGTTCCGTAAAATACAGCGACACGATCTCCGCAATGGAAAAATCAATATCTGAAAGGGCGTATTTATCCGCCTTATAGACGAGCCTCCCATCATGCTCTTCCTCGTACACAAAGAAATTCTGTGAAATATAATCCATATCCCGCGCGACCATACGGCGCGTTGCGTCGATATCCGCCATACGCTTCAGGCTGTCGATGATCTCGGTAATCGTATATCCGCTCTTTCTTTGCGAGAGCAGCGACAGGATAAAAAGCTGCCGCTCCGTCGAGGTGGACTTATTGCTCATTCCGCCCTCCCTGTTTTCTTTGTACATGCTTTTCGATCAGATACGTATTCATATCCGTATCCGTATTGAGCCGCAGCGTATAGAACGCCATTTCCGCTACATATTCGAGCGCCACCGCATTATCTACCGTTTCATGGATGCTCTGTCCCCAGACGAACGGCCCGTGGCTTTTGACGAGCACCGCCGGTGTGGTCATTGGGTCTTTCAGAGTAAAAGCATCCGCAATGATACGGCCCGTATTTTTTTCATAGTCCTTTGCGATCTCTTCCGGGCGCATCGTGCGTGTGACGGGGATATCGTATTTAAAATAATCCGCATGCGCCGTGCCGAGATTGGGAATGCTCTTCCCGGCCTGCGCGAACACCGTCGCCCACTTGGAATGGGTATGCGCAACGCTCATGACCTGCGGGAACGCCTTATAGATCTCCAGATGCGTAAATAGATCGGAGGTCGGCGCGTGCGTTCCCTCCAGTATTTTCCCGTCCATATCGCAGACGATCAGATCGTCCGGCCGGAGAAGCGCGCTCGCCGTCCGCCGCGGTTTGATGACAATATACCCTGTATTCTCGTCTTTCGCCGATATATTACCCCAGCGCAGGGTAACAAGCCCGTTTTTTGCAAGCTCCTGATTCGCTTTATATACTTCTATTTTGATTCCTTCCAGCATATCGTCTTCTGTCCTCTTTTTCGTTGCCGTCCGGCTCTTCCGCCTATTCCTTATTTTACATCCTGCCGCCTGAATCCACAAGAGGCCCCCGCACCCGAAAAAATATTCCCGCCCGTAAAATGCGCCCGGCAGCGTTGCTTTTCCTGCTGAAATCGTCTATTATTATGTTAGCATATTAAAATACGCTTTCGGAGGTACCCTATGAAAGAAAACAAGGCTCTCCCCCTGATTGCCGGTGCAGTCATCCAGCTCTGTATTGGGATCATCTATATTTGGAGTATTTTCCAGCCCTCCGTCATGGAATATTATTCATGGAGTGCAGCGGACGCTTCCGTGACCTTTTCGATCATGCTCGCAACTTTCGTCCTCGGCATCGTGCTCGGCGGGCGGCTGGGCGATAAAAAAGGACCGCGGCCTGTTGTATTTCTCGGCGGCCTCCTGTTTTGCGCAGGTATTTTCCTCTCGTCCCTCGTTCCAAAGGATATGCCCCAGCTGATTTGGCTGTTCTACGGCGGGCTTGCAGGCTTTGGCGTAGGAGCGGCCTATACGTCTACGATCTCCTGCGCGCAAAAATGGTTCATGGACAGAAAAGGGTTCGCAACGGGCGTGATCGTCTGTACGTTCGGCGCTTCCACCGTTGTGTTCACTCCAGTCGCAAACACGCTGCTGAAAGCCGTCGGCGTCTCGCAGACATTTTTGACCCTTTCGCTTATTTTCCTCGCCGTGCTTCTTATTTTCGGTTGGTTCGTCAAAAATCCCTCCAAAGGATATATGGAGCGTTTCGAGACAAAGCTGCCCGATCTTTCCGCGCAAAAACAATATACGCCCGGCGAGGTCCTCAAAACAAAATATTATTACTTTATTTTCTTCAGCATGCTGCTTTTAACCCCCGCTTATTTTATCATCAATCCTTTGCTGAAATCGTTGGGAGAGCTGCGCAGCCTCACGGAAGCCGCGGCGCTTGCCGGCGTGATGGCTACAGGTATGGCCTCCGCCGCCGGCAGACTGCTCGCTCCATGGCTGTCCGACCGTCTCGGCCGCAGGAACGTATTGTTCCTTTTGTATGGTATCACGCTCGTGAGTATTTTGCTTCTGACCTTTGCGCAAAGCTATTTCTTCATCGTACTCATCGCGCTTATATCGTTTGCATTCGGCGGGAGCGCCGGAGTCTACCCTGCCGTGACGGCTGATTATTTCGGCATCAAAAACAACGGCACGAATTACGGCCTCGTCATGATCGCGTTCGCCGCCTCCGGCCTCATGTTCCCTGCGATCGCGACCGTCGTAACGCCGAGCGGCATCCCGACGGCATGGACGTTCCTCGTTCCGGCGATCGCATCCGTTGCCGGTATCTTCGTAACACTGGCTCTGAAACGCGATGCAGCAAAAAAGCCCGCTTGACCGGATAATAAAAGAACGGGAGTGCTGAGATGCTCCCGTTCTTTTTTATTTCTCAGGCAGGCCGATGCTGCCTCCCTTGATATAGCCGGACGTCGTCATGAACGCTACCGGCGTTTCGAGCTCATCTGTGATCTCGACCTCATACAGACAGGTCTTTCTCGTCGCCGCCTTTTCTCTCGCGCGGGCGATCAGCAGTTTCCCTTTCGGCGGGCGCACATAGGTGATATTATTATTCAGAGAAACAACGTTCCCGTGCCGGCAGTTCGCGGCGACCGCGAACGCAAAATCTGCAATCGTAAAAATCATTCCGCCCTGCACCACATTTCCTGCGTTGAGGTGCATTTCCCTGATCTTCGCAACGCACTCGCACGCCCCGGCTTCCGCGCTTTTGATCTCGATCCCGGCTGCCTGAACGAATCTGTCCTGCCTGAAAAATTCCTTAACTGCTTCAATGTTCATTTTTGATGCTCCGTTTCTATTTTTGTTCCGCTTTCATTATACAGCAAAATATAGAAAATTTCTTACTTTTATTCATTGACAACACCGGGGTCCACGGTCTATGATAATACTGTTTTAGGCATCAGCCGCTAAATTCGACCTGAATATCGGAGGATCACGCTATGGTTTCTTTGGAAACTCTACCGAATATGATTGACATTACTGCAGTTGCCGCGGATACGCGCCTGTCGGACGTAGACCGCATCTGTGATATCGCAAAAGCGTATCATTGTGCTTCTACGATCACCCTGCCCTGTTATTTTTCCCGCACGCTGAAGAATACGATCGGCTACGACCTGCTGCACGGCTGTGTGACCGGTTTTCCTTTCGGCGGCGAGCTCACGTCCGCCAAAGTATACGAGGCCAAACAGCTCGAGCTTTTAGGCGCGCAGGAGATCGATATGGTCATGAATATAGGCGCTTTTCTTTCAGGGAATCTGAAATATACCAAACAGGACATTTCAGCAGTATGCGACGCCGTAAAGATCCCCGTCAAGGTCATTATCGAGACGGCGCTTTTGACGGATGAACAAATCGCGCGGGCGGCAGAGCTCGTCGCGGGCGCAGGGGCGCCGTGGGTCAAAAGCAGCACCGGATTTCAGGGAAAGCCTACTACAGTAGAAATGGTCCGCATCATGAAAGACGCGGTAGGAGATACCGTAAAAGTAAAAGCCTCGGGCGGCATCCGCAGCCTCGATACGCTTCTTGAAATGGCCGATGCAGGAGCGGAGCGTTTTGGTCTCGGCGTACGCGGCTGCGACGGGATATTGCGGGAGCTCGATCAAAGGCTCGGCCGGGAAAATATGATCGGTCAAAAAGAATGAGCAAATCAAAAAAGCCGTTTGGAAAACGGCTTTTTTATTGAACTCCGCGGAGGAAGATGCCGTTTTCATCCAGAAAGCGTCTTCCTCTTGCTTTTCGTGCAGGAAACAAACCGGACAACTTTTCAGCGAACGGCCCGAAATCCTTTTTCCAGATCTTTGATGATATCATCAATATTCTCTATACCGACCGATAGGCGTATCATGCCGGGCGTGATGCCTGCGGCGATCAGCTGTTCATCCGAAAGCTGCCTGTGTGTCTCGCTTGCGGGATGCAGTACACAAGTCTTGACTGTCGCTACATGTACTACATTCGAGGCAAGCTCGAGGCTATCCATAAACTTCACGGCCGCTTCGCGCCCCTCTTTGAGGGAAAAGGACACGACGCCGCTCGCACCTTTCGGCAAATATTTCTGCCCCAGCCCGTAGTACCGGTCATCTTTGAGTCCCGGATAATTGACCTCCTCCACTTCCGGTTGTGCCGCGAGAAACTCTGCCGCCGCCTGCGCATTCGCGCTGTGACGTTCCATGCGAAGCGCAAGTGTCTCAAGGCCAAGATTCAGCAAAAATGCCGCATGCGCAGTCGGACTCGCGCCGATATCACGCATGAGCTGCGCACGCGCCTTGGTGATATAGGCAAGCTTTCCGAATGTCTCCGTATAAGTCACGCCATGATAGCTCTCGTCCGGCTGCGTGAGTCCCGGATAATCCTTCCAGTCGAAATTGCCGCTGTCGACGATCGCCCCGCCAAGCTGTACCGCATGACCGTCCATATATTTGGAGGTAGAATGCGTCACGATATCGGCGCCGAATTCAAAGGGCCGGCACAGGACGGGCGTGGCAAACGTGTTATCCACGATCAGCGGCACGCCGTGCCGGTGCGCAAGTCCCGCAAAACGCTCAATATCAAATACACTAATGGCCGGGTTGGCGATCGTTTCTCCGAATACAAGCTTCGTATTTGGCCGGAAAGCTTTTTCAAGCTCGCTGTCCGGCGCATTCTGATCTACAAATGTGCACTCGATCCCCAGCTTTTCCAGCGTCACGCCAAACAGGTTGATCGTACCGCCATATACCTCGGAAGCGCAGATCATGTGATCCCCTGCACCCATAATATTAAGGAGCGCGATCATATTGGCAGCCTGTCCGGAGGAGGTACACATACAGCCCACGCCGCCCTCAAGCGCCGCGATCTTCTCTTCCACGAAGCCGACCGTCGGGTTTGCGAGGCGTGTATAAAAATAACCCTCTGCCTTGAGATCGAAAAGGTCTCCGATATGTTCTGTCGAATCGTAGTTAAAGGTCGTGCTTTGGTAGATCGGAAGCGCATGTGCTTCTCCGTTTTTAGGCTTCCAGCCTTCATGCAGGCATTTTGTCTCTATCTTCATATCCATTCTCCCGCTTTTACTTTTTGCTTTTATTGTACTCCTTTTGGACTGAAAGTCCAGCGTCAAAACGCTTTTTAAATGACGAGCCCCCCGTTCGGACTCAATATCTGTCCTGTTATGAACCTTCCTCCCTCTCCCGCGAGGAATACCGCTGCCTGTGCGATATCGTCCGGTGTGCCGAGGCAGCCGAGCGGCGTTTCTTCTGCAAGCTCCTGCCGGGCGGCTTCGTCAATGCCGGCGAGCATATCCGTTTCGACCACACCGGGCGCAATGCAGTTGACGCGTATGCCGGACGGCCCCGCTTCCTTTGCAAGCGCTTTCGTGAAGCCAATAACTGCCGCTTTGGCTGCGGAATAATGTACTTCGCATGATGCGCCGGCTATTCCCCAAATCGACGAGAGATTGATGACACATCCCTGTTTACGGCTGATCATATCCGGAAAGACCGCCCGCGTACACAGGAACATTCCTTTTACGTTGATATCGAATATCCGCTGCCAATCTGCTTCGGTAATATCCGTAAATAGCTTTTGCTGCGCGGCCCCCGCATTGTTGACCAGAACGGTCACGTTCCCGAACCGTTCCCTGACCTCGCCGTACATACGCGCGACCTGTACGGCATCGGAAACATCCGCCTGAAATATCCCAGCGCTGACATGCAGGTCTTTTAGCTCGCAAAGCAGCGAATGCGCGGCCTCTTTATTCGTATGATAATTTGCCGCGACACACCAGCCTGCTTTTCCAAACGCAAGAGCACATGCCCGGCCGATCCCGCGCGAGGCCCCTGTGATAAGGACTGTTCCTTTCATAACTGTCACTCCAAAGTTTCTAATTGTTTACTGCATCCCCGATCCGATGGCCGCAAAACGGCGAAGCGAGCAAAGGGGTGCGCTGTTAACGCCTTTGCCGGGGTCCCCGTACGAACCCAGCGTAAGCGGTTCGGGTGGGGAAAAGGATGCCTGTAATTCCAAGAGCGCAAGCGAAAGCGCCGCGCGATTGGAAAAATAAAGGTATGCAGAGCTGCAGCCGCCGGAAAGGCGAAGCTTTACCGTAAAACGGTAAAGCGAGCAAAGAGGCGCGCTGCGACGTCACCAGCTCCCGCCTCCGCCGCCGAAGCCGCCTCCGGAAAATCCGCCGCCGGAGAAGCCGCCTCCGCCGCCGATCCCTCCTCCGAAATCGCCGTTTCCGCCGGAATTCTTAACCGCCATCATGCTCTGCTGCGCATAATAGAGGTTGTGGGAAAGCATATTCGCAAACAGTACCGTCGTAAAGACCGAGCCGTTATATCCGTAATACCAATCCGGCGGCTCGACCGCGATGCTCTCGAACTGCTTCGCCCATTTGTCGGTCACACCCAGCACATAAGCATAGGGAAGAATATTGTAAAAATAATGCGGGTCGCTTTCCACCAGCATTTCCAGCTTATCCGCTTCCACTGTTTCGATAAAATGCTTAAGTCCGAGGATACGGCCCGCCCAATCAGCGCCGCGCTTTGTCCGTCTGCGCATCTGCGTCGCAAGGACCATACCTGCAAGCGAAGCCGCCGCAGGCACGAGCGCCCATGTGCTGAAGCTATCGATACTGAACAACAGGAGCACGCCCAGCCAGCCTGCGATCAATACGATATTGAGAATCATCGCTCCTGTTTTGGAGGCCAGCTTTTCCGACTTCCATTTATTGATATTTCTGCACAGCATCGAAACGAAAGCGCAGCCGAATACACATGCAACGACACCCGAAAACACCGCTGTAAATAGGTCGAACTCTTCCATATAGTTGCCGAACAGGAACATCAGGACTGCCGGAAGCACGGCAAAAAAGCACGCCGCCGTTTGCCGCGGCCCGGAGCCTTTTGTAAACACAAGGTTCTCCTCTGTCCTGTATTTATCCCGAATGCGGTCTTTTACGGCCGAGACCGTAGACGCAAAATGATACCGCATATCTTTCAGACGTACGCTTTCCCGCCCGCTGAACATTTTATCAAACAGAATACGCTCATAATCGTTCGCCTCCGCGGGCAGCTCCGATTTTTTACGGAAACGCAGCTCTTCTTTTTCTTCCTGATAGATCTCGATGATACCCTTGTCGGCCCAATAGATAAGCAGGGATACGGCGTCCCGGTCTTCTACGATCCCGTCTATGATATAGCCGACATCCGCAGGATTCATACCTTCCGGCGGATAAAATTCCACCGTCTGTATCTCCCTGCGGCGCGGTCCCGCCGTAACATACAGCAGCACTATGACGCCAAGGGCAGCAAGCCCGCCGATGATCCACGGAAAAATCTGGCTGTGCGGGTCCCGCGCTCCCACATAATATCCGTCCGGCAGCTGAACAGCGACAGTCACTCCCTCGTAGGGTGCTATCGTCTGCGTCACCTCTCCCGCAATGCTCGTACCGTCTGCTGTGAATCGCAGTGCATCCGTATTATAGCCTGAGGTTCCATAGGCCCCCGTTGAAAATCCGATCTTCGAAGTATCGAATTCCTTCGGCATCTCTATCTCGAATGAAAAGTGTTCGATCGGCGCCGCCCATGCCGGTGCAACAAGGTTAAAATAGAATTCATCGAACTCCTCATGTCCATCATCGCCCGGGTCAAACAGATAACCAAAGGTATAGGTATGCCTGCCTGTTACATACGAATCCGGATCACCTATCTTTATCAGAAACGTATCGCCGCTTTTTTCTGTACTATACTGCCGCTGTGCGTGCACGTCGCTCACAAGGACCTGATAGGTGTCTCGATAGCTTTTCCCTTCATATTCACGCGTAAGCTCCGCCTTCGTCGGGATATCCACACGCAGGCCATGGGCAGGCGTAAGCCAGTTTACCGTCATGGTATCTTCTATACTGTATGTATTGTTTTCGTGCACCGTGATCTTCCGGTGATAGTCCTCGATGACATAATCAGCGTCTGCTGCAAACCCCGTCGAAACAAACGACAGGCACAGCAGAAGCACTATGACGAGGCCGGTTAAAAATTTTTTCATATTAGTTCCCTTATGATGGGGCCGCATACGATTCCTGTTCCTGCCGGATGCGGTCCGCATTTTAGGCCGATACAGGCCCTTTTATGTGCTTATATAAAACCGCAGCCGCTTTGCGGCTGCGTATTTCCATAAGCGATATTCTTTAAAACTGCACCTTCACATTTTCGCGCTCTGCCGCGTTCTCCACTTCATACATCGGCTGCTTCGTGAAATTGAACTTCCGCGCGATAAAGCGTGTCGGGAAAGTCTCAAGCTTGGTATTGAACATTCTCACGTTCGCATTATAATACTTGCGCGCGTTTGCAAGGTCTGTTTCCACCATATTAAGCTGGTTCTGCAAATCGAGGAAATTCGTATTCGCTTTCAGGTCCGGATACGCTTCCGCAACTGCAAACAGGCTTCTGAGCGTACCGGAAAGAATATTCTCGTTTGCAAGCCTCTCTTCCGTCGTTGCCGAGCTTGCCACGCTGTTGCGCGCTGCGGTCACTTCATCGAGCGTTCCCCGTTCATGCGCCGCATAGCCCTTTACCGTTTCCACAAGGTTCGGGATCAGGTCGAACCTTTTTTTGAGATATACATCGATTGTCGCCCACGCTTCTTCGATGCTGTTTTTCATTTTGATGAAGCTGTTGTACGCCGTGATATACCAAATCACGATGATAACAACGACAGCTACGACAGCAATAATGAGCCACGTCCACCATTCCATTCTGTTTCTCCTTTCGTCGGTACAGCTTTCTCTGCAGGCGTTATCCTTTTACGATGATCGCATGGAACACAAGCGTTCCGTCTCCCGTGTTCTTAAGTCCGTGCATTTCCCCGTCATAGCAGACCGTTACATCGCCCGCTTTTACGGCAACGGTCTTTCCGTTGTCATTATATTCCCCGCTGCCTTCCGTAAGGCAATAGATTTCCGCTTCTCCGTGATGCGGATGGTCACTCACCGTTGCACCCGGCTCGAGCGTGATCGTTGTGAGCAGTTCAAGATTCGGACACATTTCGGCTCCGTCCAGCCAGTGATAAAGCTGCGCCTTTCCCTCGCCGTTTCCGCCCAGCTTATCCGCATTTACTGCTTCATGTTTTCCAATTACCATTTCGATTCTCCTTTCATAATTCCGGCAGGCTGCGTGCTTTGCAGCGGCCGCCCCCTCTTCTACTGCTATTTTTCCACCCGGATGCAGTTGACAGTTCCAACGACTGCCTCAAGCTCCTGTATCTCTTTTACTGCATCCCTAAGGTCCTGTTCATGCGCCTTATGCGTCACCAAAATGAGCGGCGCGCTCTCTTCGCCCGGCTTTGCGCCTTTCTGGATGACGCTTTCAATGCTGACGTCATGCTTTCCGAATATCCCCGCTATCTTTGCGAGCACACCGGGCTTATCCTGCACATCGGTGCGGATGAAATATTCTGTGATCCAATCGTTATTGAATTTCACCTGATCTGCTTCATACCTGTTGTCAAATGTCGCATAACGCGGATGACCGGCATTATGCACGGCATAGACCATGTCGGATACAAGAGCGCTCGCAGTCGGGAAATCGCCCGCGCCCTTTCCATACCACATCATTTCCCCTACAGCGCTGCCATCGATGAAAATCGCGTTGAACGAGCCCTTGATGTTCGCGAGCGCATGCTCCTTCGGGATCATCGTAGGATGTACGCGTACCTCGATGCTGCCGTCTGCATCCTTTTTTCCGATAGCGAGCAGCTTGACCACATAGCCAAGCTCCCGCCCGATCGCAATGTCCGCTTTCGTCAGCTTTGTGATGCCCTCACAGTATATCTTATCCACCGGCACACGTGCATGAAATGCCATAGAGGCAAGAATGGAAAGCTTATACCGCGCATCGTAGCCCTCCACGTCGCTCTCCGGATTTGCTTCCGCATAGCCCAGCGCCTGCGCTTCTTTCAGCACATCGGAAAAATCGCGCCCCTCGTCGTCCATTTTAGTCAGGATATAGTTGGTCGTTCCGTTTACGATCCCATATACTTCCCTGATGCTGTTTGCCTGCATAGAATCGTTTAGCGCCCGCAGGATCGGTATTCCTCCCCCGACAGCCGCTTCAAAATAAAAGCCGGCTCCGCTGCGCTTTGCCGCCGCCTCAAGGTCCGGCCAGTTCTGCGAGATCATGTCTTTATTCGCAGAAACGACCGTCTTGCCCGCTTCAAGCGCTTTTAAAATAAACTCTTTGGCAGGATGCTGGCCACCCATCACTTCCGCAACGATCGATATCTCCGGATCGTTCACGATCTCGTCGATATCCTTGGCTTTCTTTTCTTCCGGCACATCTACCGCATAGGAAAGCGCAAGCGTCTTTTTGACCGTAAGGCGTATGCCGTCCTTGTGTTCGATATTCTTCTGTTCCTGTTCGATGAGCTGATAGATACCGCCGCCTACCGTACCCATTCCCAGAATCGCTATTTTTATGTCTTTCATAGCCGTAACTCCTTTTCCGGAAAACTGCTCAGCAGTTTTTCATATAAATCTTATTCAAACCGATCAGCGTGAGCGTCGGTATGATCTCGTCAATACAATTGGTCTCCTGCGCGATCAGCTCGGAAAAGCCGCCCGTCGCTACGACCTTTGCGCCGCCCATTTCGTCTTTCATTCGCTCGACGATATACTGCACCTGCCCGACATAGCCATAAATGATGCCCGCCTGCATAGACGTGACCGTCGTTTTATTGATGACCGTCTCCGGGCGTTTGAGTTCGATGCGCGGCAGCTTGGCTGCATTTTCCGTAAGCGCATCGGACGCGATGCGAAGCCCCGGGCATATCGCACCGCCGAGAAAATCCCCTTTTGCGGAGATCGCGCCGAAGCTCGTTGCCGTTCCAAAATCGATCGTAATGACCGGGCCGCCGAACAGCTCATAGGCGCCTACCGCGTTGACGATCCTGTCCGTTCCGAGCTCTTTTGGATTATCGTATTTGATATTGATCCCCGTTTTGATCCCCGGCCCGACGAACATAGGCTTCTTTTTAAAATATTCGCGCGACATGTGGTCAAGCGTGTAGTTGATAGACGGAATGACAGAAGAAATGATGATCCCGTCAATGTCCATCGGCGCATGGTCCAGATAATCAAAAAACTCTATCATCTGAATACCATACTGGTCCGACGTTGCGTCGATATCCGTCGTCATCCGGAAGGAATGTACGAGTACATTCCCCTCAAACATGCCGCATTTGATGTTGGTGTTGCCCACATCCATCACAAATATCATCTGCTGTAAAATCTCCTTTGAGCGCGGCTATCCGCGCGTTTTATTCGGCCGCCGTCTGTTTCGCGGACGCCCCCCTGCCAAGCGGCGGCACCGTCTTTCTCAGCGCGCGCACGATGGGCGGGCACAGGAGCGCCGCGACCACCGCCTCGATGATACCGTTGAGAAGCGCTACTGAAATAATGATCCCACTGGCCACGATGCCGGAAAAGAACGCATACAGAAATCCGAGGTACAGCACCGTGTTCGTCAGCGATCCTGCTACCGCCGCGACTCCAATATTGAGAAGCTCCCGCTTTGTATGCATCACACGGTATACCAGTGCGACCACAAGCGGGATCAAAAGACGCGGAACAATGATGTTGACCATCAGCAGCACCGGATCCGCGGCAAGCAGCGTCGGCCCGAATACGTCAGACGGTATTTTTGCGATGCTCGTGACCGCAAAAAGAGCTGCGAGCGCAAGACCCGCTTTCCAGCCCAACGTAAGCGTTCCGATAATGACCGGCAGACACATCAGTGTGATCACGATGCCGAAAGGCGTCTGGATATAACCGATCGGCGTGAAACCAAACAGCAGCGTTATGGCGATCAAAATCGCCGTCAGGGTCAGCGTTCTCGTTTTCTTATTCATTTGTTACCTCCGCTCAGGTTCCGCATACGGCGGATACCCTACATAAGTGAATTTTAATGGAAAAACCGTTTACCCGTGCGCTTCGCGGTTATCATTAAACTGCTTGCGCGATAGCGCCGGACAGATCTCCAATGATTTATTATAGCCCAGCTACGCGTTATATTGCAAGGAATTATCGAAGATTCCGGGATTCTTTTCCCGGAGAAAGAGAGGATATGCTATGTTTGTCATGACTTATAGTATGGAGGAACGAAAGCACGAAAAAAATATGCGCGTTTTCAGAATGATCGGCGCCGCCGCCGCAACTGCCGCCGGCGCTGTAATAGGCGGGCTCTCTACGGATACTTCGTCCGCATGGTATACGGGCCTTACACTTTCCCCGCTTCAGCCGCCGCCATGGGCTTTTGCCGCTATATGGACCGTTTTATATATCCTGCTGGCCGTTTCTTTTATCCGCATCGTTTCGAAACGCCGTATATGCAGGGCCGCTGCAGCCGGTTATATCATCAATATCATATTGAACGCGCTTTGGTCTCCCGTCTTTTTTCTTGCCCATGCGCCTCTGCCGGCACTTATCGTTATGGCCGCCCTGCTCGTGAATCTGTTCTTCCTGTTGCGCAGCGTTTTTTCAGAAGACCGTCCTGCCTTTGTTCTTCTGCTCCCCTATCTTATATGGCTTTGCATCGCGGCAGTCCTCAACGTTTCGATCCTCGCGCTCAACTGAATGCGCGGAGCTGCGCAAGAAAAGCGGCCGTTCCCCGTCATGAAAACGTACGGACCAGCAGTCTCCCGAGCCATGCCGCAAACACGCATGCCGCAGCAGACAACAAAATGTTCAGCAGCGCAAAAAGCAAATCGCCCTTTTCGAAAAGGCGCAGCGTTTCGAGTGAAAAAGTGGAAAACGTCGTAAACCCGCCCAGAACGCCCAGCATCACCATGCTCGAGAGCCGTTCGTCTATGTTCCACGCAAGCGTCATTTGATATACCAAGCCGATACAAAAGGATCCGATAAGATTCACAAGGAGTGTTCCCCACGGAAAATCTCCGGACAGTCCTTTTGTCAGCAGACTCATGCCATAACGTCCCACCGCGCCCGCAAAGCCTCCGAGGCCGATCAGCAGCACAGTCATGTTCTGCCGTCCTCTTTTTCTTCTGTTTTTTCCGCCTCATAGTCCGCATCCGGAATATTTTCCATATATCCGCTTTGTCCGCACTGCGGACAGAACAGCAAACGGTCCGTTCCCTGACGCGCCGCAAAAAATGTGCGCATTCCGGGCATCTTGAAGCGCGCGCCGCAATAGGGGCATTTAAAATGCCGTTTTGTTTGAATGCGGCAGTAAAGCGCGAGGCATACGATGAAAACGGCCAGCGTAGAGCATACCGTAATGATTCCAAACAGGCCAAGCCCAGTCATGATGGTACTCCTTTGTATGTTTTTGATTCCCATTCAGTATATCACATGCCGCGTCTCCGTAAAATCCGGTCCCCGGTATTTTGGAAAATAATCTTGAAATCCGCCTTTAAACTTGATATGATTGTGGCTGTAAGTGAATAGCGCGTTTTGCGGGTGTGGCGCCCCGCGCAAAAGAAACGCATCAAAGAAGGCGGGTTTTTTGACCAAAAAGGGTGGAACCGCGGAAGATGTTCTTTCGTCCCTGATCGATAGGGAGCGAAAGATTTTTTTTACAAAATTTTGGAGGGTAAACGATGGAAAAAACAATGGACAAAATCGTAGCGCTCGCAAAAGGGCGCGGCTTTGTATATCCCGGCTCGGAGATATACGGCGGGCTCGCAAATTCGTGGGATTACGGTCCGCTCGGCGTAGAATTCAAAAACAATGTGAAGCGCGCGTGGTGGCAGAAGTTCGTGCAGGAATGCCCGTACAACGTCGGCCTTGACGCAGCCATTCTGATGAACCCGGAGGTATGGGTCGCTTCTGGTCATGTGGGCGGCTTCAACGACCCGCTGATGGACTGCAAAAGCTGCAAGGAACGGTTCCGTGCAGATAAGCTGATCGAGGACTATGTGGCGGAGAACGGCCTCGATATCGGTCCGGTGGAAGCTATGGGCAAAGAAGAAATGGAAGCGTTTATCGCAGAGCATATCGTGTGCCCGTCCTGCGGAAAAAACGACTTCACGCCTATCCGCCAGTTCAACCTGATGTTCAAGACCTTTCAGGGCGTCAACGAGGATACGGCGGCGCAGATCTACCTGCGTCCGGAGACCGCTCAGGGCATTTTCGTCAATTTCAAAAACGTGCTGCGCACGACGCGCCGCAAGATGCCGATGGGGATCGGCCAGATCGGCAAATCGTTCCGCAACGAGATCACCCCGGGGAACTTTATTTTCCGTATTCGGGAATTCGAGCAGATGGAGCTTGAATTCTTCTGCGATCCGAAAGAGGAATTCGAATGGTTCAACTACTGGAAGGACACCTGCCACAACTGGCTCCTCTCCCTCGGCATCCACGACGAGAACCTTAAGCTGCGCGACCATGCGCAGGAAGAACTTTCCCATTATTCCAACGCGACGACGGACATCGAGTACCGTTTCCCATTCGGCTGGGGCGAGCTGTGGGGCATCGCGGACCGCACGGATTTCGATCTCAAGGCGCACATGCAGCATTCCGGCGAGAGCCTCGAATATCTCGATCCCTCCACCGGGCAGAAATATGTTCCGTACTGCATCGAGCCTTCCCTCGGCGCGGACCGCGTGACGCTCGCGTTCCTGTGCGAGGCTTACGACGAGGAAACGCTGGAGAACGGTGACGTTCGCACGGTGCTGCATTTCCATCCGGCGCTCGCGCCTTTCAAGGCCGCCGTCCTTCCGCTCCAGAAAAAGCTCGCGGAAACGTCGGACAAATTGTTCGCCGACCTTGCGAAGCATTTCAACGTGGATTACGACCTTGCGGGCTCGATCGGCAAGCGCTACCGCCGCGAGGACGAGATTGGCACGCCCTACTGCGTGACCGTAGACTTCGACTCTCTCGAGGACGGCTGCGTGACGGTGCGTGACCGCGATACGATGGCGCAGGAGCGCATTTCGATGGACGCTGTCAAGCAGTTTATCGAGGATAAGCTCGTATTCTGACGTGCAGAAAGAGGGCGTATGCAGTGCATGCGCCCTCTTTTTCGTGAAATCTTACCAATTTTTAGATTGCATTACAAGAAAAAAATATGCCATACTGGATATAATAAAAAATATCCGCTTTATAAAAACGGAACACTTCAAATGGCTCTTTTCGCTTCTTGGCCTGTTCCGGAGACGGATACACTTCAAAAGGAGAGAAAACCGTTTATGAATTATGCAGATGTATTACCGTTAGACGAATCCGCTATGACGGAGGCGCGCCAGCGCATCGACTCCCTTTCCAAACCGCTCGGAAGCCTTGGACAGCTTGAGGATTATGCCGTGAAGCTCGCCGGGATCCGCGGGTTTATGGGCGGTACGCTGGCAAAACGCGCGGTGCTCGTATTCGCGGCGGACAACGGTATTTATGAACAGGGGATCACCCCCGTTCCACAGGACGTAACGCCGATGCAGACGATCAATATCGCCAACGGCATTGCGGGAGTAAACGCTTTCGCAGCGCAGGCCGGAGCAGATGTATTCGTTTACAATGTCGGCATCGCAAAGGAGGTCCGTCAGAAAAATATCATCGACGCAGTCGTGATGCGCGGCACGAACGATATGACCAAAGGGCCTGCCATGACGCGCGGGCAATGCGAACGCGCTATGAAAGCCGGATATGAGGCTGCCGCGGCGCATGCGGATTATGACGTGCTCGGCCTCGGTGAAATGGGTATCTGCAATACCTCTACAACGGCTGCCGTTGCTTCCGTTCTTTTAGACAAACCCGTCAGCGCGATGACCGGAAAGGGCGCAGGCATCACGGAAGAACAGTATCAGAAAAAAATCGCCGCAATCAGCCGGGCAATCGAAGTGAACGAGCCGGACGCAAACGACCCGGTAGATGTGATCGCCAAGGTCGGCGGCCTTGATATTGCCGCGATGACCGGCGCGTATCTCGCCTGCGCCCACTATAAGGTTCCTGTCGTGATCGACGGCTTTATCTCCGCCTGTGCCGCGCTGTGCGCAATGCGTATCTCCCCGATGAGTCTCGGCTATATGTTCGCGTCGCACAAGAGCTACGAGCAGGGATATGCCGCGATCTCAAAGGCGCTCGGCCTTTCCCCCGCCCTCATGCTGGATATGCGCCTCGGCGAGGGCAGCGGCTGCCCGCTTATGTTCTATATTCTCGAGGCATCTTTGCGCATGCTCGAGGATATGGGAACATTTGAGGAGGGCTGCATCGATCCGACCAATTATGTCGATCTGCGCGGGTGATATTTTGTCATGAAAACGGACCTGCGTTTAAACGTCCTGCGCAACTGGCGTTTTCTGCTGGAATGGGCGACCTTTATCAGCATCATCTGTATGGTGGTGGTCTTTGCCCTTACGGCGAGCATCCTGCCCGCTCCCGCGCCGTCTCCCGACGCGGACGGACTCGTCGCAAAATATGGGATGCGGACCGTACTGTTTATTCTGTTTGCTTTGGGCGGCGGAGTGTGCGGCCTGCTGTTTCTTTTATCCCGTTTTCCACGCCTGTACCGGTATCCGGTAAAGATCAATGCGGACAATGTGGAGCTGCAGTATCACATTGCCAAGATCGCTTTGTGCACCGGGCAACTGATCGCCGTAGTGGTCACATGCATTTTGATGCTGCGCGTTTATGAACAAAACATCACACTCCATTCCCCTGATTTTCGGAATATGCTGATCCGTTCCGCTGTTGCGGGAGGGGCTGTCTATCTCGTTTATTTTCTCGCCGCACGCCGCTATAGGTAAGAAAACAGGCCGGCGCCCTTCTGTGCCCGGCCTGTCTTTTCATTTTCTGCAGCAGACGGTTTTTCCTCCCGTGTTCAAGCGTTTTCCTGCTCCGCTCCGCGCTGCAGCTGCTCCAAAATGATATACGCTTTCAGCACGCACGCGACCGTTTTCGCGTCCCGAAGCTCGCCTTTCAGGCACATTTCTACCGCCCGGCCAAGCGGTATTTTTTCTACGCTGATAAATTCATCCTCATCAAGGCACTGCGTTCCCTGCTCGATATTGACCGCAAGATACAGATGGATCGCCTCATCGCAAAAACCGACGCTGGAATAGATCTCTCCGAGCGGCATCAAATCTGCTGCGTGGATCCCCGTCTCTTCCCTAAGCTCCCTGAGCGCACCGTCGTAAGCGTCCTCTCCCTCAACATCGAGCTTTCCGGCCGGAAGCTCAAGCATTTCCTCCGCGAATGGATAGCGGTATTGGCGCACGAAAAACAAATTGAGCGCTCCATCCACCGCGCATACGCATACGCCGCCCGAATGGCGTACTACCTCTCTTACCGCTTCTTTTCCGTTTGGAAGCTCTACCGTATCTTTTTGTACCTTAATGATTTTTCCATCATAGACCGTTTCTGAAGATAATTTTGTTTCTTTCAGTTCCATTTTTCCCTCCCGGCAGCATATTTTCAGTCTTTTTTGGCGGTCCTGCCGCGCCACGATATTTTTTTCATCTTACCACGCATCGGCACAGAAATCCAGCAAGACGAAAATTGCATAGCGTACGCTTTTTTGATATAATGCAGGAAACGCACCCTTGCGGAATCATGGAGGCATTATGCGTCATAAAACAGCTTGGGCGGTCCTGATCGCGGTCCTGATCGCCATTGCAGCCCTCCCCGGTCTTGCAGCTGCAGAGCCTGCGGCTGCGGATATCGAGACGGTCATCAATATTTATCATACCGGAAATGTACGCGGCCACGCGGTCGGCACGGAAACCGCCGTCGGCTATGCGCGGCTGCGGACCATTTTAAAGGAGGACAATGCGGACGGGCGCCTTGTGCTCGATGCCGGAAACGTTTTTTCCGGGACTGCATTTTCCAACCTCAGCAACGGTCAGAGCATCGCCGCGCTGATGGACCAGATCGGTTATGACGGCATGGTTCCCGGCACGCACGATTTTAGTTTTGGCAGTGAGACGCTTCTCAGCCTGCTGGACAGCTCCGGCACTGCCGGTATTGCAGTCAATATCATCGGTAAAGACGGCACTCCTGTTTTTGAGCCTTACCATATCTTTCAGGAAAGCGGCATTCGGATCGGCGTGATCGGCATCGCTTCTCCCGAGGCGGCTGAATTTGCCGATACGCGTAATTTGGACGGCGCCAGCTTTCTTGATGGCGAGCCCCTTTTTACTGCGGTGCAGAACGCCGTAAACGACCTGCGCGCCCAGAACGTAAACGCCGTAGTCGTGCTTTCTTCTTTGGGAACGTCGGATCGCCGGCAGCCCGCATGCGTCGATGTGGCAACACATGTGAGCGGGATCGATCTGATCATAGACGGCCAATCCGATGCAGTCTATGAAACAGGTTATACAAGCTATCCCGGATATATCGAGGGACGTACGCCTCTTATCGTACAGACCGGAAAAAATTTTGAAAATTTCGGGATCGCCAGTTTGTCTTTTGACAGCAACGGTATGCTGATAGGTGTAAGCGAACGGCTTGTGGAGATCGAGGAGGCTTCGGGCTATTCTCCCGATAAAAAAGTTTCCGAGACGGTAATAGAATATGAAAAGGAACAGCAGCCTATCATGACCGAAACGGTCTCTTATACGCCTGTTTTTTTGAATGCCGATCCGGCCTTTGTCCTCACAGGAAGTACAAATTTCGGCCAGCTATGCACGCAGGCTATGCTCAAAGCCACAGGGGCTGATATCGCGCTTATGAGCAGCAGCATCCTGTCTTCTTCCATTCCTGAGGGAGCGGTCTCTTTCGGAGCCCTGTATAATGCCATTCCTTATGACAGCACGATTGTTACGACGGAGATCTCCGGTGCGGAGTTGAAAGACCTTTTGAACGAACATCTTATTATGGGCAGCGGGTCCTTTCCTCAATTTGCAGGTTTTGAGGCTTCCGCCCGGAAATATCTCAATGAAGACGGGGAATCCGCCGCTGCAGTCCAAGCCCTCACAAAGGACGGAAAAGAGATCGCCGATACGGATCGTTTTACAATCGCTGTGACCGATCTTATGTATTACGGCGGAGACGGCTACACATTCAGCGAGCCGCTCCTTAAGGAGGGGCCGACTCTTTTTGATACCGTCATCAATTATCTGAACGAAGAAACTGCGGAAACGCTTTCATCCTTATCCGATCCCTCTCCTCTTACGATATGGGAGGAAACGATCGACGCTGACAGCATATCCGCAAAGCTGGAGGCGGAAGTTCCCGAGGACGTTCACGTATTTTTAAACGAAGCTTCCATCATTCCGGAAAGCGTCGTTTATCCATTGATCGGACAGGACCGGAACCTGACCTTTACCATGCAGGGAGACCGTCCCTACTCCTTTATCTTTAACGGAACAGACCTTTCTGTTCCAATGAATATAAGCCTCTCTGCCAATGTTTCTCAGGAACCTCCGCAGGGCAAGCGCACTGCCTCGTCTGCAGACGCGGAGGCTGTATTTCTCGACCTCTCCCAAAACGACGCTCTCCCGCCGGAGACCAGTATCAGCATTTACGTCGGAGATGTCTACCCGCCCGGTTCCCTCGTCTATCTGTATTATTACGATCAGAACCGGGACATTCTGCCACTGAACGAGGACGGTATCGAGGTCGATCATACCGGGAATGTAACGTTCTCCGTCTCTCCGGGCGTTACTTATCTGTTGAATTCGAGGCTTTTGAATGCCGCGACCATATTTGAGAATCCGACGGCGAACCATCCGTTTACGCTGGGGATTGTCGTCCTCGTGTCTGTATTTGCCGTTTGGGTCGTATTTTTCCTCATTACAAAGAAAGGCGCGCAAAAACAGCCTGCAAAAAAGGAAAAGGAATAAATTTTTGCCGTTTATGAATATTTTGAAATGGCTTATAAAGATCATATTGACAGGGCTGTCGTTCCCGCTGTTGATTTTTCCATTCTCTCCCAGACCTGCCTGCCTGTTCCTGCGCAATCTGTTTCGCTTCGGGACCTATATCCGTCCGCGGGACTACGCTTTTGCGCGCGCGTCGGTCCGAATCGAACGAGACCTGCCCTATAGAGAACGTAACGTACGCTGCAGCCGGCTAGATATCATCTCGCCCGCTGCAGTCTCCGCTCCTCCCCTCCCCGTCCTATTCTGGCTGCATGGCGGCGCTTATGTCGGCGGTGATAAATCCGACGTAGAGGGCTATGCCGTACAAATCGCCGCATGCGGATACATTGTGGCAAATATCAATTATCCGCTTGCACCGGAGTCTCCCTATCCGTCCGGCGTCCGTGCCGTCGCGGATGCATACCGTTTTATTTGTTCGCGCCTCATTGAGCTGAACGCCGATCTGTCAAGCGTCTATTTCGCCGGAGACTCCGCCGGCGCGCAAATGGCAGCGCAGTTCGTAACAGCTCAGCTCGATGAAAGCTATGCGCGCGCCGCCGGTATCGGACAGGTCGTTCCGCCCGATACCATTCGCGGTGCCGCTTTGTTCTGCGGCTTATATGACGCTGAAGCCTATGCCGCGCGCTTTGACCGCCGCACGCCTCTTTCCTATTTGGTCCGGCGTGTTTTTTGGGGCGTAACGGCTGATCCAAATTGGAGAAACGGCCCGGCGCTTGAAGAAGCTTCCGTCGTACGCCACATTCCTCGCTGCGGATTTCCTCCCGTTTTCCTGACGGATGGAAATATCGGCACCTTCACCGAGCAAGGGATCGCTTATGCGCAGGCGCTCCGGGAATGCGGCACGTCTGTGGAAACAGTATTCTACTCCCGCTCTTCCGTTTTTCTGCCGCATGAGTATCAATTTCTGATGCACAGGTCCGAAGCTATAAAGACTTTTTCCCGTTTCATAGAATTTTTGGAGCGCACAAAAAAATAGTTTTCGTTTTTTATTTTGGGGTATTATAATAGTATCTGGATTTGGATTTTATATTTTAAGGGGGTAAGTATTATGATCAGTAAAAAAATGGAAGATATGCTCAATGAGCAGGTGAAGAACGAATTTTTCTCCGCTTATTTCTATCTTTCGATGGCTGCATGGTTCTCTTCCAAAAACCTGAATGGGTTTGCGAATTGGTATACCGTACAGGCGCAGGAGGAGCGCGACCATGCCACGATGCTCATGAATTATATCCTGCGTGTAGGCGGGAATGCAGAATTCCGCGCCATCGAGGCACCGGACACGGATTTCAAATCGCCAATGGATATTTTTGAAAAGACGCTGGAGCATGAGCAGAAGGTGACCGGAATGATCAATGATCTGATGGCAAACGCTGTTGACGAGCGCGATTTCAAAACGCAGCAGTTCCTGCAATGGTTCGTGACCGAGCAGGTCGAAGAGGAAGAGAATGCCAGCGGACTGATCGAGAAGCTGAAAATCAGCGGAAACAGCGAGGCTGGTATCCTCTACATGGACAGCGACGCTGCATCGAGGGTCTATACTCCCTCTACGCAGGCTTCCAACTAAACGCATCCTAAAAAACGAAAACGGCGAATCGTGATTCGCCGTTTTTTTGTGTTTTTTGCAGGACTATTTTTCTTTTTTCGTCCGCCGCCTGTGCAGCAGCTTCCGTGCTTTGCTTTGCTTCTCCGCATAGGCGATAAACATGTCGTACACCAACACGGAACGACGCTCCACATTTCCTGCACCATGCAGCGAGACCGCATTCAGCATGCCAAACAGAAGCTCGGAGAGGACCTCCGCCTCTTCCTCCGTCAATTTTGTTCCACACTCTGCGAATACTCGGGTGATGAGCTCGATCAGAAGCTGCTGCACCTGCTTACGTATCCCAAATAGTGTCCGCTCAATATATTCTTTATCCGACTCAAAGTTCACAACTTGATTGATCACATCCTGCGGTGTCTCTACCATACGCGCAATAAAGCAATAGATCGCCCCATAAAGCGCTTCCTTCGGCTCTTTCCCAAACACATTGCGCATAAATTCATTCATGATCTGCTCGATCTCGCCTGCGAGCACCTGTGCGAGCAGCGCTTCCTTATCGTCGAAATGCGTATACACCGTTCCTACGGAAAGCCCGCTCACTTCAGCGATCCTACGCATGGAAAGGCTGTCGTACCCTTCTTTATGATAAATATCGAGCGCCGCGCTGATGATTTTCTGTGTTACGTCCTCTATTTTTTTCGGCATGATCCTTCCTTTCCTGAGCCCTGCGCGTCTTCTCCTGTCGGAGCAGCCGCATATTTTTCTTTTTCTTCCCGAATAAACCGGAAAATGCGCATTGCCAATACGACGGCGATCCCCCCCGATATGACATCCGATACCAGAGGAGAAAGCATGATCCCCAGCAGGCCGAGCACATTGGCAAGCACCATGACCGTCGGTATCAGGCACACTCCCTGCCGTGAGACCGACAAGATCAGCGCTCCTCCCGCTTTCCCCAGAGCCTGATGCGTCATGAGCATAACGAGTGTGAACGCGGTGATCGTAAATCCGGAGGTGAACCAGCGAAGCGCGGGCACCCCTATCTCCATGACATAGGCATCCGTTGTAAACAGGCGCAGCATTTGCGGCGCAAACAAATAGCAGGCCAGCGTGACAAGCGCCCCGATCACAAGAGAGACCGCGATCCCAAATTTCATGGCGGTTTTCAGCCGTCCAAAACGGTGCGCTCCGAAATTATATCCTGCTACCGGCTGATATCCCTGCGTAAAACCAAACATCAGTGCAAATCCCAGAAACTGGATCCGGTTTACGATCCCAAACGCCGCGATCGCCGCATCCCCATACGGTTTTGCGCAGATGTTGATGACCGCAAAACCCACCGCTGCAAGAAGCTGAGTCAAAAAGGTCGAGGAACCAATGCGGACGATGTAGGCGACGATTTCTTTCTCGAAGCGGAAGCCTTTCAGCCTAAATCGTGCGACCGTCTTTTTTCTCCAATAATTGGAAGCGAGGAGGACAAATGCAATCCCCTGCGAAAGCGCCGTAGCGGCTGCCGCTCCCATTACGCCCATATCAAAGGTAAAAATAAAGACCGGATCGAGAATGATATTCAGCACCGCCCCGATCACCATGCCGGTCATGGACTGGACCGCGCTTCCTTCCGCACGCAGCAGATTATTGAACGCCATATTCGTGAGCTGTACCGGAGACGCAAGCAGCAGGATCAGCGCATAATCGAGCGCAAGGCCGATCGTATCGCCGGAGGCCCCAAGCGCAAGCAGAACCGGCTCTGCAAAGATACTTCCCACAACCGCAACAAGCACACCGGACAAAAAGGCGAGGAGAATAGTAGCCGTCGCCGTGCGGCCTGCCTTTTCCTTTTCCTCCGCTCCTAAAAGCCGGGAAAGATATGCTCCTCCGCCTGCCGCAAACAAAACAGACAACGCCTGCGTAAGAAGCATGATCGGCATATAGACCGACACCGCCGCCGTACCGAGATACCCTTCCGGCGATAGGCTGACAAAATAGGTATCCGCCATATTATAAACGGCCATCACGACCATACTGACAATGGCCGGGACCGCAAGCCGTACGATCGCGCTGGGCACCTTTGCCGTGCCCATCATTTCCGCGCGCTTATCAACCGTCTGCTCCATCCTGTTTCTCTCCTGCGGCGCTGCAAACTGAACGCATGTTCATTTACATCTATCATCTTATTATGCCCCTCCCGCAATGTCAACTGTTTATTTTCCCCTTGTAAGTGCGCTGCCGTTTCGTTTATAATATTTATGTACGGCAATTCACGAATCTTATATAATGGGGAGTGCATTATGTTTAAAATTTTAAAGAAAGAAACACTGGCAAACGGCATTACCAAAATGGTCATCGATGCTCCGCTGATTGCTAAAAAAGCGCAAAGCGGCCAGTTCCTCGTTCTGCGTACTCATGAAAAGGGCGAACGGTTCCCGCTCACGATCGCGGATTTTGACCGCGAGGCCGGAACGGTAACGATCATCTTCGCACAAGTCGGCAAATCGACCCAGCAGCTTGGCGAGCTTCCGGAAGGCGGAAATATCCTCGACGTGGTTGGGCCTCTCGGCGTTGCTTCGCACTTTGACCCCTCCATCAAAAAAGCCGCAGTGATCGGCGGCGGCCTCGGCTGCGCGATCGCTCTTCCGCAGGCAAAGCATCTGAAGCAGATGGGCGTTTCTGTAGATATGATCGCCGGATTTAAGACCAAGGATATCATCATTCTGGAAAAGGAAATGACAGAGGCTTCGGATAACCTCATCATCACGACGGACGACGGTTCGTTCGGCATGCACGGTTTTGTGACGGACGCCCTCAAAAAACAGATCGAGAGCGGCGTCAAATACGACATCGTCGTTGCGATCGGACCTATCCCTATGATGAAATTCGTTTCCCTGCTGACTAAAGAATATGGGATCAAGACGATCGTCAGCATGAATCCTGTGATGATAGACGGCACCGGTATGTGCGGCGGCTGCCGGCTGACGGTTGGCGGCAAGACCAAATTCGCATGCATCGACGGTCCTGATTTCGATGGCCATGAGGTCGATTTCGACGCGGCTATGCGCCGCCTTTCCATGTATGATGGCATGAAAGAGCGTGAAGCGGATTGCAGATTGATTCAAATGGCAGATAATGCGGAGGACAAATGACCATGGAAAGAAATATGTCTCTTGAAAAAGTAACGATGCCGGAGCTCGACCCCAAAGTACGTGCGACCAATTTTGAAGAGGTCGCACTCGGCTATACACCTGCAATGGCGCAGGAGGAAAGCAACCGGTGTCTCGAATGCAAAAATAAGCCGTGCGTATCGGGCTGCCCTGTGCAGGTCAATATCCCGGAATTTATCCACGAGATCAAAGAAGGCAATTTTATGGCTGCTTATCAGAAGATCGTGGAGACGAACGGTCTGCCCGCCGTGTGCGGCAGAGTTTGCCCGCAGGAAAGCCAGTGCGAAAAATACTGTGTGCGCGGCAAAAAAGGCCAGCCTGTCGGCATCGGCCGTCTCGAGCGCTTTGCGGCAGATTTTGCGATGAGTCAGGGCGCGCTCGGTGCAAAGGATATCGCTCCTAAAAAAGGCAAAAAGGTCGCAGTAATCGGCAGCGGTCCGGCAGGGCTTACTTGTGCGTCCGACCTTGCAAAAAAGGGATATGACGTTACTGTCTTTGAAGCTTTCCATACCGCGGGCGGCGTTTTGAAATATGGTATTCCCCAGTTCCGTCTCCCGAAAGAGATCGTCGACCTTGAAATCAACGTCCTGAAAGAAATGGGCGTGGAGATCAAACTCGATATGGTAATCGGCAAGATATTGACGATCGACGAGCTGAAAGAGATGGGCTATGAAGCGATTTTTATCGGCAGCGGCGCAGGACTCCCGTCCTTTATGAACATTCCCGGTGAAAATCTGAATGACGTATATTCCGCAAACGAGTTTCTGACGCGCATCAACCTGATGCATGCTTACGAATATCCGTCCTACGATACGCCCATCAAGCCTTATTCCAATGTCGCGGTCATCGGCGGCGGCAACGTGGCGATGGACGCTGCACGGTGCGCAAAGCGTCTTGGCGCGGGCAAGGTCTATATCGTATACCGCAGGAGCGAAGCAGAAATGCCCGCCCGTTTGGAGGAGGTCCACCACGCGAAGGAGGAAGGGATCGAATTCCGACTTCTGGAGGCGCCTGTCGAAATCCTCGGAGACGAGCGCGGCAACGTAACGGGCATGAAAGATGTTCGCATGGAGCTTGGTGAGCCGGATGCCTCCGGACGGCGCAGACCCGTTGTTATCGAAGGAAGTGAATATGTCCTCCCGGTGGATGCGGTCATCGTAGCGATCGGTCAGTCGCCTAATCCGATGATCAAAAATTCTACGCCTGCGTTGGAAACGCAGCCGTGGGGTGGCATCATTACAAACGAGGAAACCGGAGAGACCTCTATCCCCGGTGTTTATGCGGGCGGCGACGCCGTGACGGGCGCAGCAACTGTGATCCTTGCCATGGGTGCGGGCAAGACCGCCGCAAAAAGCATCGACGCCTATCTGAGCCGTTGAAAGGATAAAACAAATGAGAAAAGACCGCGGCTTTTTCCGCGGTCTTTTTATTCATTCTTATGAATAAAAATTCTTGTATCAGAAAATTTTTCTGATTTTCAGAACTTTTTTCCGTTTTCCTATTGACAAGCTGTTTTCAGCACAGCAGCGCGTTTTTTGCACTTGTGGATAACTCATTCTTTGCCGGAGCTTCATTTTCTGAAAGAACAGCTTTACAGAGCCGTTTTTCGCAGAAAAAGTTATCCACATCTTTCTGTGGATAACTTTTCTTTTCCGCATAAATATGCGGGTTTTTGGCATGCGGAAAACCTGCACACATTTCTTCCGGACTTGACAGCGTTTTTTCACCTTTTTTACAAACAGCGTCTTGCATATTCCATTCTTTTTATGCATAAAATATTTATTCTTTCTTCTATATGCACAGGCGATGGCAGCCGGCACTTTCATGTTCCCCATATTTCATGTATAATGACAGCAGAGCGATTATTGTAAGGAGCTACTCACATGCCGTACCATTCTCATTATCACCGCAAGCGTTCTTATCACCGCAGTTATTCCGGCGGAGGCTACCGGCCCCGCCGTCATCGAGGCCGTCTGCGCGTTGGCCGTCTGCTTCTTCTGATCCTGATTTTTGCTGCTGTCATTGCGGGGATCGTATTTGGTATCATGTTTTTGACGAAAACCGGCGTATTCTCGACGGAGGATGTTGCCCGGTCAGCCGATGGCAGTCAATCCGTTTCCTCCTTTGAGCCTGCTTATGCTTCCGCGCCTGCCGACGCTGCTCCGGCCGCAGCCGACTCGACGCAGCCCACGGCATTCGGCCTTTCTTTTGAGATCGAGCAGGATGGAAATACCGTTTCATCCGCTGTACGCGCAAAGGACATCCTATTTCCGTCCGCAAACGATTATTCCCTCCTTTCCGGGATCGCCTTGGCAAACGGAAACAATTATCGTTCCGCAAAAAGCTTTGGCGCACTTTCTGAAAGAGCCGGCTCACTTGAGACGGCATGGCACGAAAAGACCACGTCCTCTTCTTTACAGCCGCTTATCGTGGAATGGGAGGCTGACCTGCGGCAGATGATGGAGCTTTATCCCGAAAAACAAAATAAGGATGGCCTCGTGGAAGTGCTTTCGCTCCAAGACGATGGAACGCTTGCCTTTCAGGACCTTTCAGACGGCAGTCCCACCCGTGATGCACTTTCGCTTGGCTCCGGGAGCTCTTTCGCTCTCGATCCGCGGGGATATCCGCTGCTCTATGCCGGCGGCGGAACGGAGGACCCGTCCATCCGTATCTACAGCCTTTTATCCGGCGAGCTTCTGTACCGATATGACAGCCAGACGGACACATTTTCTCCCGCAGATACAGAAAAAGGGTTCTCCTGCTCTCCCCTCGTCTCTGCGGATGCAGATACGCTTGTTTGGGCAGGAAACAACGGCGTTCTCTATACCTTTGTGCTAAATTCAGACTTTGACCGTGCGGCAGGGACCGTGTCCGTCAATCCTGATTCGCCCGTGAAATACCGGTACAGCATTTCCTCCGGCGCGGAAAATGAAAGCTATTCGATCACCGGTCTGTGTGCATGGCGGGGATATGCCTTTGTGACGGACAGCGGCGGTTATCTGCAATGCATTGACCTTAACACTATGAACCCGGTTTATATACAGTATCTGAACGGAGCCTGTGCTGCCGCTCCTCTTCTGGAGGAAGAAGCAGACGGTATTTATCTTTACATTGGCACCAGCGCCTCCAACGCTGCCGCCTCTCTTTACAAAATAAAAGGCCTTTCGGGCGAAATCATCTGGCAGCGCGAATTTTCATGCGGGGAAGCGGGCGGAGTCCTTTCCACGCCTGTTCCGGGATATGGCTCCTTGGACGGCGCTGTGCTTTGTACAGTTTCTCATGCAGACGGCTCTTATTCCGCCGTCTATTCGCTTGCCGATGATACGGGGGAAATCAAATGGGAATATCAAACAGGGCTTGCTGCGTCCGATTCGCCGGTTCCCATTTATACTCCGGACGGAGCGGCAGCAGTATTCCTTTCTGCAGAGGGGCGGGCTGTTCTGTTAGACAATTCGGGAACTCTCCTCGATTCTCTCGACGTTCCCGAAAGCACGGGGGCTCCTGCCGCTGTTTTCGGCAGTACCGCTGTTTTCGGCGGAACTGGGATTTTGCTTGGTTAAAAAATTCTCACGTTATATAGGAAGCGTATACTGTAAACTCAGAGCGATCAGGAAAACGCCTGTGAAATAGGTGATCGAATTCCATGCGGTGATGCTGTTTTTCCTGCTGTGATAGTTCCATATTCCAAGCAGGAGGTCAGACGTCCAAAACAGGACTGCTCCCGCTGCCATGAAAAAATAAGCCGGGATATGCGGGCTTACTGTGGACGGCCACAGCTCTGCACCGGCAGTTGGGGCGAGTACTGTTACGAGCGCTTTTGCCATCATAAGGGAAAGCAGTATCATATAGACCGTAAGCGGGCCCTGTGCTTTTCCAAGCTGCCAGCTTTGCTTTTTCATCAGGATCAGCGCTGCCGCGAGCAAGAGCGCTGTGAAAACGAATTCAGCGGGTCCGATCCCCTGCACAGTAAACATGGAAACGAGAAAGAATGCCTGCGCGCCTGCAAAAAACAAAATGCCGCAATTGAATTTCCGCGCATCGATCTGAATAAAGCGCAGAAAATAATCCCCTATGAGCGCACATACAAGTCCGCATAAAATAAATACCGCCTCTTCAGGAGGACCGGCGGGCCATGACAGTAGCCCCCATCCACCTAATACACAAAAAAGTGTGCTGAGCGTCATTTTTAGTTTGGTCGCACGGCTGAACCGTCCGAAAATGTCTTCCCGAATATAGAAAGACAGTAGGACAAAATAGGCTGCCGCAAATAAAATGATACCTACCATAGCCTTACCCTCATGCTCCTTTACAGAGTTTCTGTATTCTGTATTGTCTCCTGCGCGTCGCCGAGCACGAACAGGCTCCGAATTTTTTCCAATTTTCCAAAGACAACGAGCTTATCACCCTTCTCTATTTTCGTATCCCGGGTGATATATTCCATTACCTCGCCGCCGCGTTGGATCAGGATGATACGCACCCCAAAATTTTCCATCAGGCCGCTCTCCCCCAAGCTCTTGCCCTGTATGCTGTCGGGTACGGCCGCGATGCTGACGCCCGCGACTACGCCCTTCGCGTATTGATCCACTACGCTTACGATATTGACACTGCCCCGGAACATCCATTTGCGTCCCATTTTTTCGATCAGGTCATTAAACCTTTGTTTTGCTCCCGGCACGCGCTTGACAATCATAAATATGACGAATACCACTGCAAGTATGACTGTGAGCGTCCAAAAATCTTCCTGAATCGCTTTTGGCAGGTTCAGAACGACGTTTACAAATGCCGTAACGATCGTAATGGAAAAAATGTAGCCGAACAGCATGATCGTACGCGCAAGCCGCCGGCGCAGAAGCTTTCCCATAATGAGTTCGCTCTCCTGCGTCGTATATCCGCTGTTTGTAAGCAAGGATATCACCTGAAATTTTGCTTTTTCCTCTGTGAGGCCCGACATGCGGAACAGGATCGTAAAAATATCGATAATCAAGATATACAATACTGCTACCGCAAAAAATAAAGAAATGGAAACGGAAAGCGTCATCCGTCTGCTCCCTCCTTCGTGTGCTGTGCACATTCTTTTCTGTTTATTCTTTCAAATACTCCAGCAGGACTTTCCATGCGCCAATCAATTTTTCGATCGTCATTCCCGCGTTAGCAGGACTGGTCGACGGCAGACAGAGGGCCGGTCTTTCCACAGCCTCCTTGCAGTATCTGCGATATAGCTCTCCCGCCTTTTTCCCATTTGCAGCAATAGCGCGGATGTCGGCCGTTTGAAGAATCTCTGTCAAATCGTTCGGCTCCGGCGCTTTGATGGACGCATCTGCGCTCCCTCTGATCTCGCATGACCGCAGCACGTCAAACACCGCGATCTTATTTTCCAGCAAAAAGCATCGCCTGTTTTCCGTTCCCTCCGGCACAGGCCGGCCGAACAAAGCTGCAAGCACCGGAAAGAAACGATTGTGCGGATTCCCATAATAAAAGCCTGTTTCCCGCGATTTAACAGACGGAAACGTTCCGAGGATCAATATTCTGGACCGCTTATCAAACACCGGTCTCAACGGGTGGACGAGCCGGCTCGTTTTTTTCTCCATGCAGTTATTATAACATGTGCAGAGCGGAGCTGCTATCTTCTTGTCAGCGCATACATACAGGAATCCTGCAGAACGCCGTTTTTATATATGCTGTTTTTCAGGATGCCCTCCAACGAAAACCCTGCTTTTTCAAGCACCCTGCGGGAAGCGGCGTTTCCCGCAAACGGTTCCGCAAAAATCCGTTCGATATTATATTTCGAGAAAACATAACGGCACATTTTCACGACCGCTTCACTCATGATCCCTTGATTCCAGAACGGTTCACCGAGCCAATAGCCAAGCTCTGCGCTCTTTTCATACACATCGCTCCCGAAAAAAACGCCGATACTTCCCACGGCTGTTCCATCGACTGCAATGGCGCGCGTCACCTGTCCGTCTCCCTCCTGTTCTATACAGGAACGGATATATTGAGCAGCGGCGCCGGGCGGATAGGGATATGGAAAGACATTCCTTAGGTTTGCCGCAATTTTCTCATGATTCGCATAGCTCTGTATGGACGCCGCATCTTCTTCCTTCCATCTTCTGAGTACAAATTCCATATTCCCCCTCCTTTTTTTCATCGTAGCACCCTCCGCCTGTCCGGTCAACCGTCTCTTCCCCTGAGCGGCGGGCAGAAAAAAGAGCAGCGCCGCGGCTGCCCTCTTTCTGCTCTGCTTTATCAGTCAGCTTCACCGACGATCGTCTCATCCGTACCGTCGGCGTATGTGACAGTCACTTCCCGCCCGGAGGGCATCATCGTGATCCACGTATTGCCCGGCGCGAGCGTGAGCTCTTCCCCGCTTTCCAGCGTATAGGAGGTCGGGCTGTCATAGGTCGGCCGTTCCCACGTGCCTTTTATCAGCTTTCCATGAATCACGAACAGCGCGTCGCCGCTTCCCTTTACATCAACGATCCTGCGGTCGCTGCCTGGGCCGTCGTTTGCCCTTGCATCGTGAACAAACTGGATGACCGCATTTTGAACTGTAATTTGTTCGCCTGTCGCATCGTCCCTGTGCTCTTTCCCTCTTGTAAAGCGCAGCAGACTATCGGCGTCCGCATCATACTCATAGGATGCGAACTCTCTATCTCCAAAGAAATGCAGGCCGATCTCCTGAATCTCCGGCTGGTCCGTGTAATCCTGCGCCGGATAAAACGCAAAGGACTGAAGCGCCTGCGGCTCATAATCATAAATCGCGAGCGCCTCCATCAGGTCGATCCCTGCATAGTCCGATTCGGAATATCCGTCTTTCAGCGGAAAAAAGAGATCATGATTGACGGCATGCCGCCCCGCTCCGTTGATGCGCTGCCGGATATGCTCGCTGCTGGAGCCCCAAATATCGGTCTCGTCATCTGTTGTCGTATCCGGCCCTCCCATATGTACATAGAGAGCGTCCCATTCTTCCTGTATCCATTGATGATAATACCGCGAAGAACGCACCGGCCCGACGATCAGCTCGTCCGGTGCATCCGTTCCGTTCACCGCATCGTTATAAAGCGCCGTGAACCTTGTGTCCCCGCCGTCTACGTCCGTTTCATAGACGATATCAGCATAACTGAGCCCCGTTTGCGGCCGCGCGGCGTCTGCATTGTCGATCTGCACCATGATTGGTTTATAGACTGTATTTCCGGGCAGGCCCGTCGTGGGCGAAATTTCTGTGGGGTCGGCGGATGCTTCCGGCGCCGGCGTTTCCGCAGGAGCAGGCGTTGCCGCCTCGATCACCGTCGGCTGTACGGATGGTTCCTCCTCCACAGGCTGAGAGCAGGCTGTAAAAATACTGCAGGCCACTATTGCAGCCAGCATCACTGTTAAAAACTTTTTCATATAGACAGAACCTCTTTTAACATTTTTGGAGATCTGCTTACGCATATCCCTGCAGCCAATCCGGCTGCCTGTAAAACTGGTTATTATTATAACACTTACTTCATATTTTTTAAACAAATCCGTAAAAAATTAAGATTCTTTCCGCTTTTCCCCGTTTATCTGCATTTCGCTTGCAGTACATAGCCGAGTATGTTATAAATAATTGAGGGAGGTTTGTTCTGTGGCGAAAAAGAAGAAAAAAACATTTCGTTTTAGCCGTATCAAAGTATTCGTTCTGATTGGCGTGCTTGTATATGCCAGTTTGACTTTTTTTAACCAGCAAACGCTTCTTGCCGCCCAACAAACCAAGCAGGAGGAATTATTGGCGGAGCAGGAAGCGCTCAATCAGGAAATCGATTATTACAAAAATGAACGCGAATATATTGGAAGCGATGACTATGTGGAGCGGGAAGCGCGGGAACGCCTCGGCTGGCTGAAGCCGGGTGAGAAAAAATATGTTTTTCCAGAGAACGACGATCCTGCCGCGGACTCATCCTCCGAACCGGCTCCAAGCGATACCGTTCCATCCTCCGAACCGGCTGAATAAAATCAAGACCTGCCACAGGGCAGGTTTTTTGATAGGAGAATGTTATGCAGTATGAAGGCGATATTTACCGTCCGCCAAGCGAAGCGCACAGCCTGATCGTGCAGGCTACGGTGGGCTGTTCCCATAACCGCTGCACATTTTGCAGCATGTATAAAGCAAAACAGTTCCGTGTCCGTCCAACAGAAGACATATTGGCCGATCTTACAGAGGCTTCCATTCTGTATCCCGGGGCGGAGCGTATTTTTCTCGCGGACGGCGACGCCCTGATCCTCCCCACTGCTGAAATGCTTACTGTGCTTTCTCATATTCGCACCTGCTTCCCAGCCTGCCGGCGCATTTCCGCATACGCTTCGCCGCGCAGCATCATGCTGAAAACGGCAGAGGAATTGACCTGCCTTTGTGCGGCGGGCCTCGATATGGTATATCTCGGGTTGGAATCCGGAAACGATGAGGTTCTGCGTCTCGTCCATAAGGGTGTTTCCGCTCAAGAGATCATTTCCGCTGGGCAACGGGTCAAATGTGCAGGCATCAGGCTTTCCGTTACCGCTATCAGCGGTCTGGGCGGAAAAGCGCTTTGGCATGGGCATGCGGTCGATACCGGAAAGGCGTTTACTGCCTTAAAGCCCGATTATATCGGACTTTTGACCTTGATGCTCGAGAAAGGAACGCCTCTTTTCTCTGACGCCGCTGCCGGCAGATTTGCCGTTCTCTCACCGGATGAGGCAGCCCTTGAGACTCTCGTTATGCTGGAGCACATGGATTGTGAGGGAAGCATCTTCCGCAGCAACCATGCTTCTAATTATATTTCCCTGCGCGGCACTTTGAATAAAGACCGCAGTGCAATGATGGAACAGCTGCATAGTGCGCTGGCCGGGCATATCGATTATAAGAAAGAATATTTGCGCATGCTGTGAGCATTATATTCATATATTTTTCATAATTTTAATATTTACTGTTCATAAAATTGCTTTATGATAAATACATCAAGTTTTTTTCATATTCTTCCTCATAGATCGGAAGCGCCGTACGGCGCTTCCATTATTTTTTAGGCTTCAAATGAAGAATATCTTCTATTATAATGCGGACTACCGGAGCAAGCGCTCCGTCTATGATGACAGCCTTATTAATGATGCGGATGATGAGGCCGGAAAGGATTGCATAGATGGCATCCGCCGTATCCTCCCATTCTTCTTCCGGAACGCAGCACTTCATGAGATGAGTCTGCGCCGTATCCCTGAACCGGGCATAAAACCGCTGGTCTCTTCCTCCTGCCCTACAGCCCGCCGGACCAGTCCTGTGCTCTGAATAGAATAGAAGTCCATAGCTTGGGTCCTTTACAAGAAAACGTATCATCTCTTCGATCAGCACCAGAAACGCCTCTTCACCGCTTCGCCGTTTCATCTGCCGGTTCACATATACAGTCAGCCTATTGCAAACCTCTTCCGCCATCCCTTCTATAAGCGTATCCTTATTTTTAAAGTAGCGGTAGGGAGCCTGATGGGTAAGGCCGCAGCGCTCCGCCAATTTTCTTGCTGAAAAATTCTCGATCCCATCCTCTTTTACCATGGCGAGCGCAGTATCCAACAGGATCCCTTTGGTGGGATTCATGGTTCCGTGCTTTGTCATTCTCCTTCCCCTCCGGTCCTCTTATTGTCCAAACAAGACATTCCCGTTTTCAGAATTCGTTCGATGCGGGTTCCATCGTCCCATTCGCCGGCTGTATAGGGCATCCCTTCGATCAAGGCGCCCATTATCATCTGTTTATACCAGCGGAGGTTCCAATCATCCTGTCCGTCTATTACGACCGGATAATCTGTAACATACTGCCAAATCGCTCCGTCTTCCTCAATATAGTATTGTGTCATAGGTGCTTTTATAAATATTTGCCGCAGCAGCGGAAAATATTTTTCATGATATGCATAGAATTCCTTTTCCAGCTCTGTAATCCGTTTAAAAGGATCCGTTTCCCTCAGCACTTCGTCTGAATAAAGACGCTTCATCATCTCTCGAAAAATTTGATGCCGCATACCTGCTAAAAATGCAGCTGCATCTTCAAAATAATTATACGGCGCTTTCGGCGACATGCCACACTCACGCGCAACCTCCCGAATCGAAAACTTTTTCATTCCCTTTTTTCGGAGCAACTCGATCCCCGTATCGATCAATCTATTTCTGGTTTGTTTACTTTTTCGGGTCTGCACCACTCATCACCCTCCTTTTTTCTGGTTATACTATACCACAGAAATCCCCTTTCGTATCTTTCAACTTTTCTAAAAAACAATAGAGCTTCGTATTGGACTGGATATAAATGGCGGGCAGTATCCTCGTGCAGATAGCCGGTGCTTTTACAGATCGACTGTCTCGATTTTAGCCCTCTTTTCTGCATTGGAGGTCCTTGTATAGATTCGCGTCGTATCGATGCTTGTATGTCCGAGCACATCAGCAAGCATTACGATATCATTTGTTTTCTCGATAAACCGTTTCGCGAAAAGATGGCGCAGATTATGAGCGAATAATTTTTCCCGCGCAATACCTGCCCGTTTTCCCAGCTCTTTCATGGCCGAGCAAATATAGGAACGGCTGATCACCTCCCGTCCGTTCCTGCCTTCAAAAATCACCCCCCCGAGTATTCCCTGCTGCTCGCAGTAGCTTTCCAGCATTCGGCGTACATTTTCTTTCAGTACCACATTCCGTATCTTCCCTTTATTGATCACTTTGGCTTCCCCCCGCTTCACCGCCTCTACTGTAATATATTTCAGTTCTCCAACGCGGATCCCCGTTCCTGCCAGGGTACGGATAATATAATACAGCTTTTCATTATACATTTTTGCAGCTGTCAAGAGCTTCCTGTATTCTGTTACCGTCAGGACGTTTTCTACGCTGTTGGATCTTTGATATTTTAGTTTTTTCAGCTTCATAAAATCCAACCCCATAAAAGCAAATAATCCATTCAGAGAGCTAATCACTAAATTGACCGTTGCAGGGGAATATTTAGGCAGCAACCATTGTTTGAAAGCCACCACTTCCATCTTTCCAAATTCTCCGCTCTCCTTTTCCTCACGGATATACCTGATAAAGGTATCGATATGACGAGCGTAGGCTGACATCGTATTTGCCGCTTTTTCCTGCATAAGCAGCTGCTCCAGATATCCCTTTTTCTTCTCCTCCACCTCTTGTAAGGTTATATTTTGAACCATATTTTCCTCCTATTTTATTGCGTTACACTACGCATTGTTAACATAACCTCAGAATGTGGATAAAATATGTCTTATTTATAAAAAGGGTGTTTCCATTCGATTAAAATAACGTGGAAAACCATAATTGTAAAGTATGTATAGAGATCGGGATACTGTTATTTTTGTATTGCTTTAAATATGTTCCCCTTTTCCATACTATACAAATTTTAAAAAAGCCGAACGAGGGCATCTTTGCAAAATACGCATCCCCGTCCTTTCTTTCCCGTTTTTGTTAAAATTTTCAAAAAATCAGCCAAACACCATCATAAACCATGGACCTCAACATGCCAAGGCCCCGCTTGATGAAATGTTAGGCGGGGCTTTGGCATTACTTTTAATAATGCAATTTTGATTTACAGTCGCTCCGTAATATCTACGTACTATAAATATTTACGGCTTTGAAATACGCTTAGTCTAAATAATTAAAATTTGCAGGCATTAGCGATTCTGATAATTGATCTGCTGTTTCTTCACGAGCGAATAGCTTATTATAGTGTTTCCGTCCAGATTTTCTCTATACATATCAACTGCTGTGATCTGACTGTTTTCATAGGTTGTATAATAGTAAATCCCCTTGTCCATATTACAGCAGGAAGAATAAATTGTTATTTCATACTTATCTCCACCAAGATGTACGCAGCCTCGTTGCTGCTCTACCGAGCCAAGAATGTGAAAAAATTGGCTGATGCTTTCCAATTCCGAATCACCGGAAACCGAGTTCATTTTTGTAAATGCTGTTTTTACGAATCTTGAAACGGATGATAGATCTCCGGGGAGGCCTATCGCACCCATACCCCGGCTATATTGTTCAAGTTCCAATTTGGCAGCAAATGTGTTTGCAGGAGGTTCTTTAGATAAATGCATATAATTATTGAGATTGAACATTTGATAGTCAAACGTAGGATTATTTGTCATAACTCCTACAGGATTTTCGAAGATTTTCAAACCATCCTTTACCGATTCCACCACAATAGAATTTCCCTTGTCAGAAATCATCCAATGTAGTGGAGAAAGCGGCAGCTCTTCACTAAAATTCAAATCTACTAAGTTGATCCGTTCTAAAAGGATCCTTGCTTCATTCACATTTGCACATTGACCGAGGATCCATGGAATAAATTCAAAAGGAGCAATATTATCGCAGCCCTCCCTCTCCTCTTTATAATCTGCATTGTTTGGAAAATTTAGTCCTGCCATGCTGAGGCCCTTTTCATTTGTTGCATCATAGTAAAGCGGAAACCCATCAACTATATAAGCCATTCCTATCATTGCATAATGATGATCGAGCGTTTTCCCATTGCGAAGATGAAATGGATAATATCTTGGTGTGACCGTTACCGTTTCATTATAAGAAAATTCCAAATCCAGATTTCTTCCAAAATAATGATCTTTTGTGTAATATGTGATTGCTGTGCACATTTGTATCTTCTCCTCATATATTTAATTTCTGTAAAGCAGCTATCGGTTCTCCATCTTCATAATTAAATACCATTATCTATGCTGATTTTACCTATATTTTTTATAGTTCTATCTTTTTAAACTTTTGAACTGTTGTTCTATTTATTAACCATTTTAAAATCCTGTAAACATTCAGGGAGGTCAGGCAGAAGATATCAAATAATAAAATTATATTATCATGAAATAATCCAAGACACGTTCAGGACGGCGGGAGCTGTCGCTCAGTCCTACCCTCTGTACTCTGCTGAAAGATTACAGGGTATGGCAGAATACACGGAGGCTTCGTATAGGAGAACGCTGGGTGAATACAGACAGGCTGTTTACCCAAAGCAACGGAGAACCCATTTATCCCGATACGGTAACGGAATGGTTCGCCAAATTCCTGAAACGCCATGACCTGCCCAAAGTAACCCTCCATTCCCTGCGTCATACCAATGCAACCCTTATGATAGCGGAGGGGGTGGACATCTGTACGGTCTCTAAGAGGTTAGGTCATGCAAATACATCCATCACATTGGATGTGTATGCTCATGCCCTGAAGACAAAGGACAGCGACGCGGCGGATAAGCTGGACGCTGTGCTGGCTGTGAGGTAATATGTTAAGGAGGACAGAATATGATTGAGATTACGGAAGAAGTAACGGACAAAAAGACATTAGCGGATAATCTGGATAAGGCGTATCAGTATGTTACGGATGCTATGTCTGCCAATGTGGACGCTCCCTATTTTTCGGAACGGGAGTTTGACGATTTGCGGGATATGAGATTCAAACTGGAGATACTTGTTGACCGTTTGCGTGGATTATGTGAAACTGGAAATATGGAATGAGGAGGGATAGCATGGGGAATGGAATCGAGATTACGGAACTGAGCACACCGTCCGATAAGCTGAGGGAGGCTAAGAACCTGATACTGGAAGTACTCTACGAAACCCATCATGACGCTGCATTGAGCGAAGCGGAGGCTTCGGACTTGCGGCGTGCGGCCAAGACACTTGCCGTCATCTCTGACAGGCTGAACAGATAGCTTCCTGTCCGTACAGAATCAGGCCCCCATTTGGCCCCCATGATTTGACGGATTTATGATATTGAAATTTAATATGGCGTTAAGGTTGACATATCTATAAACCTGTTATATAATAATTAAGCTGTCTTAAATAAACAGCATAAAATACGTCGCGGGGTAGAGCAGTTTGGTAGCTCGTCGGGCTCATAACCCGGAGGTCGTAGGTTCAAATCCTGCCCCCGCAACCATAATGAGAATAAGGTTTTCGGTAAATTCCGAAAGCCTTATTGTTTTATTTTCCTTATAATTTCCCTTATAATTTTGAAAAATCAACCTAAATATTTCTTGTCATTTTACTATCTAACAAAATTATTTCTCTCAATAAAATTTTAATTTTTTGTCAAAACCTTTGCTTTTTAAATTAAACGGCATAAAATTGTGAACTTTTTGTAAACAATTTATTTCTGTTAAAAAAATACCGATTTTAGCTTTTTCCTTGACCTTCTATATCAATACAAAACATCAGAAGGGAGGGAAAAAAATGGACAAAGAAATATTAAGCATCCGAGAATTAGCTGAATATTTCGGCGTATCAGAAGCGCTTGCATATCGGCTGGCTCATACAGACGGCTTCCCCGTTCTGCGTATAGGCAAACGGCTGATGGTTCCCGTAGCAGAGCTACGGATTTGGGTCTCAAAAAATGTAGTATGCTACGAAAAATAGGAGGAGATTAAGATGAAAATTTTCTATAATCAATGCAAGCAAAAGGCCACCAATGCGGAATATCCATTTCATAGGGTGATTATGAATGAGAATGACTTTCGTGATGCGGTACACTATGACCATGTTTGCGTACAATATAAGGACAATCGGCGCAGGAAAGAAAACTATGTTCAGGCTGATTGCAGTATGTTTGATGTTGATAACATACATAGTGATAACGCAAATGAATGGCTTACACCCGAGGACATTAAAAAGAGCTTTCCCGGTGTACAACATTACATTGTTTTTTCGCGCAATCACATGAAAGAGAAGGACGGCAAAAGACCGCGACCAAAATTTCATGTGTATTTCCCGCATGATACTATCTGCGATAGCGGTGAATATGAACAGTTGAAAGAAAGGGTATGCCGATATTTTTGCGGCTTCGATAAAAACGCAAAGGACGTGGCGCGTTTCTTTTACGGTGTGGAAAATCCGCAGGTCATGTATGTTGACGGCGAGATCAGCCTTTTGAATTTTATGGAGACGGCTTCTGCCGTTTCCATCCCCTGCTCGCAGAACGGCACTTCCAAGCATGAAGCAGATATTATCCCGCAAGGGGAAAGAAACAACACATTGCATAAATACGCGCTGAAAGTATTGACGCGTTGGGGAGATACAGAGGCGGCCCGTCAAGCCTATCTTCAAAAGTCAAAAACATGTATTCCCTTACTGGAGCAGCAGGAAATAGATGAAATTTGGCGGGGAGCACAAAAATATTATTGTGAAAATATACAGATAAAACCAGACTATATCCCGCCGGAGCAATTTAATTTTCCTACAGCCAAAAAACTGAAACCGAGCGACTTTACGGATGTAGGAGAAGCACGGGTTTTAGCCAATGTGTTTGGAAACATAACTGGTTATTCTGCGGCTACAAAATTTCTTTATTATACAGGCACGGTCTGGTCTGAAGATGAAATCAAAGTGCATGGATTGGCGCAGGAACTAACCGAATGGCAGTTACAGACATTAACCGGCAAAAAGTCGGCAGACGGCGAAAAGGAAAAAGCGTATTATAAATTTATTCTGCGTTGCAGGGACAGCAGACATATATCCGGCATTATGCGTGAAGTACAACCAATGGTTGAGATTGATGTTTCGTTGCTTGACGCTGACGGAATGAAGCTGAATACTCCCGGCGGCCTTGTCGATTTGAGAACTGGAGAGACATCTCCGCATAACCCGTTGGACTACTGCACAAAGATAACGGCGGCAGAACCAAACAACGAAGGTGCCGAGCTGTTTCAAACCTTTTTAGAAACAATTACCTGCGGTGATACTGATTTACAGGAATATCTGCAAATAATTGCAGGAATGTTTCTGGTCGGAAAGGTTTTCCGTGAAAACCTTATTATTGCATACGGAAGCGGGCGGAACGGAAAAAGTACATTTTTCAATGCTATTTCCCTCGTCTTGGGCAGTTATGCAGGAATGGTATCCGCAGAGATACTGACATCACGAAGCAGAAAAAACAAAAGTCCTGAGTTTGCAGAACTGCGAGGGAAGCGTTTTATCATTGCGGCTGAATTGGAAGAAGGCATGAGGCTCGATACATCGGTCGTCAAAAAACTGTGCTCTACTGATCCAATTTATGCGGAAAAAAAGTATAAAGATCCCTTCCAGTTCATTCCCTCACATACGATTGTTCTTTATACTAATCATTTACCGGCAGTTGGTACCATAGACAAAGGCACATGGCGGCGGTTGGTTGTTATTCCATTTCTCGCGGAGATCGAGGAGCAGAATGATATAAAAAATTACGCCGAATTTCTTTACAATCAGGCAGGGGGAGCTATTCTATCATGGATGATAGAGGGCGCAAAAAAATTTATCCAATCAAACTGCAAAGTTACAGAGCCCGAAGTAGTACGGCAAGCAATAGAGCAATACCGGGCGGAAAATGATTGGTTAAATAACTTTATCATTGACCGTTGCGAAACAGGAGGGGGCCTTTCCGTAAAATCCGGCGAATTGTATAAGGCATACCAAAAATATTGCGAAGATACCGGGGAGCGGTATGTCAGACCAGCAAGCGATTTCAAAAAAGCATTGGTAGAAGCCGGATATCAGTGGAACAGAAATAGTAAAGGAGCCTATTATAAAGGCTTGCAACTTGCAGACGAGGATATGCCAATGGTGGATTCCGTATATTCTCTTCCGGAATATAATTTTTCACGAGAACAAGAAATGACGGAGGATGACACCGAAGACATAAACTTTTGAAAAGTTAATATTAAAAGCATAACTATTAGCATATAAAAACCGCCGGTAGGCAAAACCCGAAGGCCTCCGGCGGTCTTCCTTTATTACTGCATCTGCATACATTGGCGGACATCATTGGATAAAGTATCTAAATAATCAGAGGCTTGCTGCCGTTTTTCATCCGAAAGGTTTTCATACGGACGGTCCGGCGTGATATTTTCCAGACAGTCCATCAGATGAAAGAAATCTGCCTTGCTTAAATACCCTTCCCGAAACGCGGTCATAATTTCTCCGCGTACTTCCTCATATCTTACATCCCACATTTCATCGTCGTAAGGCTCGCAGACAGTTTCTGCGGCTGTTACAGGCTTAACTAATATTTTCATATATCATTCTCCTTGTATTGTGATTGAAAACCAGAGAGAACCTGCAAACATCCAAAGACAGGCGTTTCCCTGTCCTTTCTTTCGGGAGAATGACGGTTTTATTCTCCAAAACGAAAGCTGAAAAAGAGGTTTTCTCTTATCTATTCATATACAAGGTAAAATCCATAAAATTTATATGTTTTGCATTTGCAGAAGGACGAGAGACAAAAGATAATGGCTCACGGGTATATAATTATAGGGGGCATTGATTCTATTTTATCTTTCCTATTTTATCTGTTTATTTTTTTGTGAAATCAACCCGGATGATGTGGCCTTTCTTTTAGAATTGATTTTCAAGAAGGCTCTTCCCTGCTCTAAATACAATTCTCGTTGTTCCGGTGTCATGGAATCAAAAATGCGTAATAATTCATCAATTTCTTTTTGATGAACGGCTGTATTGTGGTGATAATCCAGAAGATAGTCGGTAGTTACATGAAAATAGGAAGCCAATAACTTTAAGGTTGAAAAATCCGGCTCACTACTATCTTGAATATATCCCCCTATGGTTGATGGAGCAATATTCAACTCCGTTGCCAATTGTTTTTGTGTCATGTTTCGGTCTTCCAGTAAAATACGAAGTTTCCTTCCTAAAGTCATAATGATAACCACCAATCTACACTTTATTTTCTATTTTCCCATAGAGCACAACTAAAAGGCCTATTAAAACTAAAATCTCGTTGATGAAACGAGAAAATAGTTTTATACTGAATAGAGGTATTTTGCAGAATTTCAGCGATACAGGAGGGGGTTGTGCGAAAAATGGGAAAAACAAGTCTGAAATTGGCGGCAGAAGCCGTTTTGCAGATGGAACAATACCTGCGGGAAACAGTCTGGCGTATGAATCCCCAAAAATCATGGGAGAATACCCATATCAAACACCATATAGACAGAAGAAAGGCTAAAAAACCCTTTTTCATCCAAGACCACATCCGCGCAATGGTGTATTCTTTCCTCAGCTCTGGAATCATATGGACGCGGCTGGAACCACTCATAGAAGAACACGGAAGAATCCCAAAAATTGACAATATTTTCCACCAATATGAAGTGAATTTTGTGTTAAACTCCACTTCTGACAAACTTTACAGAGAGATACAACAAACCGTAGGCGGTACCCCCTATTTGAAGAAGCAATTAGATGCTCTTATTAGAACAAACATACCAAAATTACAGGAATTTGAAGCTGAATACGGCAGTATCGAGGCATATTACAATACTTTTCCTACGATCAAAGATTTGATTCGTTCTTTATCTGAAGCCAGCAGTGGCAGTCCGAACAGCAAAATGGAGCAGATGGGGATTGCTTTGGTTTCGGAGTATCTGCGGAATGTCGGCTATGACATTGCCAAGCCGGACAGGCATGTCCGGCGGATTTTAGGGAGCAAACGGCTCGTCCTTTCGGAGAAAGAAGACGCCGGAGAATATGAAGCGTTGAAAATTGTGGAAGAACTGGCGAAGCAGGCGGGAAAATCTGTTGCCGAGACAGATTACATCCTGTGGTCTTACTGTGCAACGGGATATACCGGGATTTGTACGAAAAGTTATCCCAACTGCCATGTTTGCAGAGTAAAAGATAGATGCAGATATACAAAATCCTAAACAATGAAAAGCGGCCCGGAAGCGGGCTTCTATCATCACTATTGCGGAGGTTACAGAATGAAAAAAGGACGGCATATTTTTGTAAAGGCATTATGCGCTGTTTTGGCATTTGCTATCATATTCAGCGTATCGGCGTGTCAGGGAAACAGTAATACCGAAGACGCCCAAAGCGTAACGGCTGAACCCGTAGAAAATGGTTTATCAGCCTATGAACTGGCGGTGCAGTATGGGTATGAAGGAACGGTGCAGGAATGGCTGGATTCCCTCGTCGGGAAATCTGCCTATGATATTGCGGTTGAAAACGGATATTCCGGTACAGAGCAGGAATGGGTCAATTCTTTGGCGGCTGCGGCGGAGCAAGGCGGCGCAGGCATTTCAACGGCGCATTTTTCCTCTGACGGGGATTTAGTGCTCACCCTCACTGACGGTACCGAACTGAATCTTGGCAGGGCTGTCGGCGCAAGCGGCAGGAACGGCGCGGACGGGCAGGATGGAACGGACGGGCGCGACGGTAAAGACGGCGCAGATGGACAGGACGGTAAAGACGGCGTGAGCATTACGGGCGCGAGCGTCAATGACGCGGGACAGCTTCTTATCAGTTTTTCTGACGGCCGTGTTGTCAATCTGGATAAAATCACGGTCGTAAACGGCAAAGACGGCGTAAGCGTGACAAAATCCGAAATCAACCCGCAGGGAGAATTGGTGCTCACCTACTCCAATGGTCAGCAGGCCAATGTAGGAAAGGTCGTAGGTGCAGACGGTCAGGACGGAACGGACGGACAGGACGGCGAAGATGGTCTCAGCGTTGCCAATGCTTCCATCAACGGGAACGGCGAGCTTCTTTTGACCTATACCGATGGCAATTCCGTTAATCTCGGTCAGGTAGTCGGTGAAGATGGGCTGAACGGAACGGATGGAATCGGCGTATCTGGCTCTGAAATCAATACCGATGGCGAACTGGTACTCACCTACTCCAACGGGCAGAAATCCAATCTCGGCAAAGTAATCGGCGCGGATGGCAAAGACGGTATTGACGGGCAGGATGGCGAAGATGGAAGAAGCGTTGTAAAATCCGAAATCAATCAGAACGGTGAACTGGTGTTGACCTATTCGGATGATGTGGTGGACAACCTCGGCCGTGTAGTCGGCGGCCTTGACGGGCAGGACGGTCAAGATGGGCAGGACGGCAAAGACGGCGTAGGGATTGAGACGATTGAAATCAACGCAAGCGGCGAACTGGAAATCCTGCTGACGAGCGGTACAAACTTAAATCTTGGCACAATCAAAGGCGCAGACGGCGAGGATGGAGCGGACGGCGAGGACGGTATCGGCGTAACAGGGACTTCTATCAACTCCGCAGGAGAACTCATTATCTCCTATTCGGACGGAAATTCCACCAATCTCGGTAAAGTAGTCGGCGAAGATGGAAAAGATGGTATGGATGGACAGGACGGACAAAACGGAGCGGACGGACAGGATGGCGAGGACGGTATCGGCGTAGAGAAAACGGAAATCAACCCGTCCGGCGAGCTTGTCATTACCTATACCAACGGGGATTCCAAAAATCTTGGCCTTGTCGTCGGTTCGGATGGACAGGACGGTCAGGATGGGCGCGATGGTGCAGACGGACAGGATGGCAAAGATGGAATCGGTATCACAGAAGCGTCTATCAATGGAAGCGGTCAACTGGAGCTTACTTTCTCGGATTCTTCCAGTATCAATCTCGGTAAAGTTGTTGGTGCGGATGGGCAAAACGGCGCAGACGGAACGGATGGCGTTGGTATCTCTGATGTAACCATATCCCCGGAAGGCGCGTTGACCGTAGAGCTTACCAATGGAACGCGGTTAGAGCTTGGAAACATCAAGGGCGAGAACGGAATCGGCATTACAAAATCTGAGATAAACGGTCTCGGCGAGCTTGTTTTGACCTATTCAGACGGAAGAACATCGAATCTTGGTAAAGTAGTTGGAACGGACGGAACAAGCGGACAGGACGGCAAAGACGGCGTTGGAATCAAGAGCATTACCCTCTCTGCTTCGGGAGATTTGAGCGTTACCTTGACGGATAATACCGTTCAGAATCTTGGAAATGTGAAAGGTGCAAAAGGCGACAAAGGAGACAAAGGTGATAAAGGCGAACCCGGCGAAGATGGGCGCGGGATTGCTGACATGGAGATAAACGGAAGCGGCGAACTGATTGTAACCTATACCGATGGGACAGAGGACAACCTCGGCAAGATCACTTCTTCCGGCTCCGGTACTGACCCGGAGGAACCGACTGACCCGCAGTATTTCAAGTTTACCATACTGAATGATTCCGAGGTCAGCGTAGCCATAGCCGAGCAGTACAGAGACAGTATTGAAGAAGTAGTCATACCAGAAACCTATAACGGCAGGACAGTTACGCAGATTGCGGAGGCAGGTTTTCAGTCTTGTCGCAATCTCAAAACGGTTTCTATGCCTGATACAATTACTACTATAAAAAGCAGCGCATTCCAATATTGTGAATCATTAACATCCATAAATCTCAGTAAGAGTCTGCAAACAATAGAAACTGAAAGCGCTTTTGGTAGTTGTACTTCTTTAACAACTTTAACAATTCCAGCAAGCTTAACAGAAATTGCCAATTCTTCTTTCGGAAATACTGGATTGCAAACAGTCTACTTTGAGGAAACGACAGGTTGGCAACGTCAAGGCACAGGCGAAGATTGGGAAACTTGGTATGATATAGAGCCGGAGGTTCTTGCTGACCCTGCACAGGCGGCAGAATTGTTATCCTATACATGGTTTGGAGAAATCTATCACAGCTATGCTTTTAGACGTATTGTAAACTAATAACGATGTTGATTTGAGCGAATACCCTCGGAGAAATCCGGGGGTATTTGTTTTTCTGCTTCCCTCCTTCCCCTATCCCTTTATAAAAGTACACCTTTACAAATATGTCATTTCCCCTAAATCTCCATAGGGATTTATATTGATTTAAGTCTAAAAATATTTTATAAATATATTTGCAAATCCATAGACTTTTGTAAATAGTTATTATATAATATCATTATCACAGATAAAGGTGGTAAAGGATATGAGCGAAATCAGAATACACGGTTACGCGAGAGTTTCTACAAAGGAACAGAACGAGGAACGGCAAATCAATTCCCTAAAGGAAGCCGGAGTTTCCGAGCGGGATATCTACATTGATAAAATCAGCGGAAAGTCATTTGACAGGCCGGAATATCAGCGAATGTTGAACGCAGTACGCAGAGGTGATTTAATCATTATCCCTTCTATCGACCGTTTAGGCCGTAATTATACCGAAATACAGGAACAATGGCGGCATATTATAAACGAATTGGGAGCGGATATACAGGTATTGGACATGCCCTTGCTCGATACGCGGACGGAAAAAGATTCCATAGACAGCCGTTTTGTCGCGGACTTGGTTTTGCAGATACTTTCCTATGTTGCCGCCAAAGAACGCGAAAATATCAGGGCAAGGCAGGCGCAGGGTATTGCAAATGCAAAGGCCAAAGGAGTGCCTATCGGCAGACCAAAGGCCAAAAGGCCGGAGAATTGGGATGAGATATATCAGAAATGGGTAAACAAGGAAATAACCGCAGTAGCGGCAATGAAAATATTAGGTCTCAAAACAAATACATTTTATAAGTTTGTAAAAGAAGAAAAAAACTCATAAATCCATAATATACCACAAATCAATACAGTCTATTTGGCATAAACCCCTCCTTACTCGGAAAGTTACTCCTTCAGTCGTTATATAGATCGGGGGAGAAGAGGGCTTTCTTTCGTTCACCCCCAAATAGATTAAATTGATTGGAGGAGACAGAAAAATGGCTTCAAGAAGAGGCAATGGCGAAGGCGGAATTTATCATTTGAAAGATGGTACATGGGAAGCTCGTATTATGATTGGCAGAGATGTCAAGGGGAAACCAACATTCAAAACCTTTACATCAAAAAAACGAAGTGTAGTCGCCGCAAAATTAGCCAATTATATTGCAAATCAGAAAGGAATAGAACCGAGATCCAACGGAAACATGACTGTCGCAAAGTGGCTATTGAAATGGTTTGATGATTATGTGGATAAAAATGTAAAGATTTCAACAAAAAGCAGTTATGAGACTATTATTCAAAGGCATTTAATCCCTTATATCGGCCATATTAAGTTGGATAAATTAAAAAAGGCTGATATCGAAGAAATGTATCTTACTCTATTGAAAAAAGGCCGTGCAGATGGTAAAGGCGGATTAAGCGTTAAGACGGTGAACAATGTGGCTTTAGTTTTACATAAAGCGTTAAGCGAGGCAATGAAGCACGAGCTAATTATAAAGAATCCCGCAGATATAGCAGATGTTCCAACATTGCGAAGTACAAATACAAAAAAGAAAGAGGTAGAAGTCTTGACGCGACAGGAGCAGGAAGCTCTAATAAATGCATGTGGCGATGATGTATATAGCGTAGCTATAAAGGTAGACTTATTAACAGGTATGCGACTGGGCGAATTATTGGGGCTTCAATGGAAAGATATTAATCATCAAAATAGAACTTTGACGATATGCCGTCAGGTAAACAGATTAAAGGATTACAACCCAAACGCAAAGGCCAAAACACGGTTAGGAATACAGGATGATACAAAAACGAAGAATTCAAACCGCACGATACCTATTCCAGAAGGATTGATAAAGTTGTTTGACAGGTACAAAATACAGCAGGATGAGCAAAAAAGGAGATTTGGAAAAGGATATCACCATTTAGACATGATTTTTTCCCGGGAGGACGGTTATTATATTGACCCTGCGACTTTTCGTGATCATTATCAGCAGAAGCTGAACGAAGCGGGAGTAAAACATCATACTTTTCATGCATTAAGACATACCTTTGCAACAAGAGCATTGGAAGCAGGAATCCCAGTAAAAGTAGTGAGTCAGCTTTTAGGCCATGCGTCGGTACAAATTACAATGGATACCTATATGCATGTGTTACCTGAACTACAAAGCGAAGCCATGGATAAAATTGCCGCCTGCATGGGAATATCGGAAAAAGAAAAGGAAGAATAAATCAGCAGGAATCGCAGTCAATCCCTAACAAGACGACGAATCGTCTATATTATTTTATGATTTAGGTTGTATTTATCCTAAAATATGCGTATAATATTAGTAGAGGTGAGAACGATGAATGTCAATACAAATAATCTTGTATCTATTTCGGAAGCGAATCAAAATTTTTCTCGTGTTGCCAGACTGGTAGACGAAAACGGTGCGGCGGTGATTTTGAAAAATAATACTCCAAAATATGTTTTAATGGAGATCAGCCAATTTCAAAAAGAAGAAGAGGCCGCAACAGAAGAGGTCGAAAGAATCGGGCGCAGGATTCTTGCAAAAAACCGGCATGCCTTTGAGGAACTGGCAAAATGAAGCGGTTGACAGGCGAGCAAATCAAATTGCTGCATAAAATTCTGCTGGATGAAACCGGTGGTTTAGATGGCCTGCGGGATGAAAACCTGTTTGAATCGGCAATCAATTCTCCTTTTCAGACCTTTGACGGTGTATATGTATATCCTACGCTTGAACATAAAGCGTCAAGGCTCGGATATTCCCTGATTTGCAATCACCCTTTTGTAGACGGCAATAAGCGTGTAGGGATTATGGCAATGTTGTCTTTTCTTGAGCTAAACGAAATAAAAATTGACTGTGAAGATGACGATTTGATACGCATAGGATTAGAGATTGCAGATGGCACAATGAACGATGAACAGCTTCTGCACTGGATACTTAATCATGAATTATGAAATTTAGACAACACTCAAAACAGTCGTGAAAACGACTGTTTTTTGCGCTGAAAATGAAGAGATGAAAATATAAAACCTTATAATTTTCCTTATAATTACGATGAGAGATAATGCGAGATAATAATAAAATATAATAAATCAATCCCGAGAAAGGCTTTATAATACTATATTATAGGACGCTTTATAAAATAATAGTACAACGAAACGGTTTCTCATAACCCGGAGGTCGCAGGTTCAAATCCTGTCCCCGCAACCACATCGGAGCGTGCTCCGCTTACAATACCCCGCCTGAATGGCGGGGTATTTGTTTGCCTTGATGTCTCCCCTCTTTTGCAAAAAAGCTACGCTGCTCTCTTGGTAAATACGCTCATAACACGCTGGTGTTCTTCCGCCTTTTTACGGTTGTATGCCTGCGGCGCGATTTATCGCGGATAAAAAGTTCTCAAACAGGGTAGTTATTCCATTTAAAACCGCTTGACCGACAAGATCGAATGGTCTTCTTTTACTCGATATATCATGATTGCATTTTTGAAATCATCTGCTGTATCCAAAACGGAAAAACATTTTTCTGTGTTGCTGTTTCTGTTGTTTTGCGATATACTAATAATATATTAATAAAGCAGGCTTTAGAGTATGGGGATTTTTCATTATGCAGCCGAGTATTCGAGATGTTGCGAAATTAGCGGGGGTTTCTGTATCTACGGTATCCAATGTAAGAACAGGCAATAAATATGTACGTCCTGAATTGGTAAAGCGCGTCAATGACGCGATCGCAGAATTGGATTATGTGCCAAACCCTATGGCAAGTGGTTTGCGCGGGAAAAAAAATCATATCATCGGCGTCATTATCCCTTCTTATACCCATATTTTTCATTCACAGATATTAAAGGGTATACAGGAGGTTTGTTTTGGCAGGAATCTCATCATTAATACATATACTACAGACATGGACCAAAAGATCGAGGAGCAATGTCTTCGAATCTGTTTGACTTCCCAGCCTGATGGGATCATTATATCAAGCTACGCAAACGACGCAGAAAAGCACGGTGCTAAATGCTATAGCCTTCTTAGGAGTATTACAAAATCGAAAAAGAATATACCAATCATCAGTATTGAGCGTTATCTGCCGATCGTTGGCGTAGAATCTATATTATCCGATTATGAAGAGGCCAGTTTTCAGGCTGTTCAGCATTTGATCAGGCTTGGAAGAAAAAATATTGCGCATATTGCCGGCCGCGCGATGTATGACGTAACGCAAAAACGGCTTTCCGGCTATAAACGCGCATTGGAAAGCGCAGGAATCCCTTTTGATCCGGCATTGATACGCTACGGCCCGTTTCTTCCGGAAAACGGCTATTCCAACATGAAGGATCTGTTGACACAGGAGGATATCGACGCAGTTTTTGCTGGAAATGACGAAATCGGTATTGGCGCAATCAAGGCAATCAAGGATACCGGATATCATGTTCCTGATGATATTGCGATTATTGGTACAGATAATATCTATACCGGCACATTGATCTCTCCATCTCTTTCGACGATCGACATTCCTTCTTATCGGTTAGGGAAAACAGCGATCACAAGACTTTTAGAATTGATCGACAGTGAAGAAAAGCCTAATTATTTAGCGCCTACCTATTTGAAAACAAAAATCATTGTAAGAAATTCAACCGACACCTCGATGCACCCGCCATGGGACATTTCGGGTTGGTGAACCTGTGTCTGGATCGAACATAGCAGTCGGCAAGGCCGGCTGCTCACGTTGGGAACGGAGCAGATCGTATCAGCCTTTTGTGCAAATATCAAAATCCAACAGCGTATTTCTTTCCAATACAGCCGTTTTAATGGCTGTATTTTGCTTATCACACTATCCCTTTATTCTTTTTTGTACACGTTGTATTGTGCATCCGCGGAGCATTCCATTTTCCGGAAGCATTCGGGTTCGGCCTTTATATTTGTATTTGAACCAGTGATACCGTGCCCCAGAAGCCCGGAAAAAGAAAAGCCCCGGCATGAATGCCGGGGCTTTTCTAATCTGTATTTCAGGGGGAATCAAACGATAAGCCTACTTTCAGTATTTTTTTCTCAGACGTTGGCCGGACTGCCGCAGCAGTTCCGCTGTGACGGCCCTAAAATCATCTCGCACCTAACTTATTCGATTGCATTTTGGACTGTGCTACCAGAATAACAAGCAGCAGTATCCCCGTGATCGTGCCCTCCCACAGATAAGAGATAACATCAGAATTTAGATTGATGATATTTCCGATCATTGTGATGATCAATGCGCCCCACATGGAATTCAGCACCTTACCCTGCCCGCCGCTTAAAAGAGTACCGCCAAGGACTACTGATGCAATAACGTCCATCTCATAACCGTCTCCAACTGTGATTTGTCCTCCTCTGGTGCGCGCCGCAACGATGATACCTGCGATCCCGCAGCATATCCCACTCATAAGATAAGCTAAAAATTTTGTTCTGTTGACAGATATCCCTTTCATAATGGCTGCATCCTCATTACCGCCGACCGCATAGCAATTTCTTCCAAACGTGGTATATTTCGAAACGATGACTGCAATGACAAAGCCCACGATCATGATGATGGCAGGAACTGGAACGACGCCTACCTCTAAGCCCTTATCATTTATAACAGAGCCAATCGTACCTGTAGCAATATTTGTAAAGCCCTCCGCAGTAATCGGCAGCGTATTTCCCCCTTCAGTGATAATGAGCCCGAGGCCCTGCACGCCGGACATCATGGCTAACGTCACGATAAACGGAGGAATACGAAGCTTTGTCACGCAAAATCCGTTCAAGGCGCCAAATCCTGCACAGGTCAGGATCGCAATGAGCCCCATCACGAATGGATTGGGACAAAAGGCATCTACAATACCGCACATAACGGCAGCGAACCCAAACAGCGAACCCGCCGAGAGATCTATCCCTCCCGTAAGGATGACAAAGGAGCTGCCGATCGCCATGATCCCGATCATACTGGCCTGTCTGAAAATATTAGATAGATTGACTACAGTAAAAAAATTATCAAAAGCGATGCCGGCCGCTATTATGATCGCAACGGCAGCGACCAGAGTGGCATTTTGCGTAATAACATGTTTTGCGCTGATCGATCTGTCCATGCTTACACCTCCTTACTTGCAATGGGCTTTATTTTGCTCTGCCTTACTTTGATCTTCTTTTCAGACTGGATATAAACGGCAAGAATAATGATAGCTGCCTTAAATACCATTGACCACTCGCTCGGGATACCGTTCATATTGACAGTCGTTGTGATCAGCGTGATGATGAAGCAGCCAATCACCGTTCCCAAGATCCGTGGCTTACCGCCCATCATTGACGTTCCGCCGATCACCACCGCGGCGATCGCGTCCATCTCCATGCCTGAGCCGACCGACGAGGGATTGCAGTTCATTGTTCTGGCTATCGCCAAGCATCCTGCCAATGCAGAGAGTATTCCCAGCAGAACATAAACCATGATCGTATTTTTGTCCGCCTTAATGCCGGATAACCTCGCAGCCGACGGATTGTTGCCGATCGCTTCGACCGATTTTCCGAACACCGTCCTTGTTGCGATAATATAAAAGACGATTGCGATAACGACCACATAAATCAACTGGACCGGAACTGTGCCTCCAATATAATTGACGGAAAGACCAATAAATCCTTCATCGGCAATATTGACTGTTTTGGCATTGCTCACCATTCTTGCGATACTGCGCAATGCAATCATGAGCGCCAGCGTCAGGACCATCGGCTGTATTTTGAATTTCACCGTCAGCGTGCCGATCAAAAGACCGATTCCGGCACCCAGAGCCAGACCGATCATGATCGAAACGGCCATTCCGAGCATTGGCAGCAACGTAGCGGTGACGACTGCTGTCAGCGCCATCGTGGAACCAACACTGATGTCGATCCCCGCAGTTGCAATCACAAATGTCATGCCCATTGCTACGACGAGTGTCGTCGTAGTATGTATGATTAGATTCCAGACCGTACTGGAATCCACAAAGCCCGGGGTCACAATCAAATTAAATATGATCAGAATTGCAAATACGATCAGTGCGCCGTATTTTTTTGCAAATTCGCTGCGCTTCAATGCTTTATTGCTCAATTCCTGAATTTGAAGCAAGCTTGCATTTACGTCATTTTCCACTCCAACACCCTCCTTTTAGTTCGTATGTGCTTCAGAAATCGTGTGAATGATATTCTCTTCTGTAATATCCTCATGCAGCAATTCACCGACCACAATACCTTCACGCATGATGACGACCCGATCACAGTCTCTTTCCAGCTCTTCCAATATTGAAGAGATCATAATAACGCTGATACCGGATTTGGCGATATCCTGAATCAGCATTTCTATTTCATATTTTGCCCCGACATCGATCCCACGCGTCGGTTCATCTAAAATAATGATTTCCGGATCGCAGCACATTGCCCGGGCAATAATGCATTTTTGCTGATTGCCCCCTGATAAAAATTTGATCAGCTGCTCTTTATTCGGCGTTTTGATCTTCAGCATCTGAATATACTTGTCAACCAATTCAGCCTGCTTCTTCCGATCGATAAAGCCGAGCCTGCTGATTTTATTCATGATGGGAATTGTAATATTGTCTTCAATCGACATATCCGGAAAAATCGCGTCCCGTTTTCTTTCCTCCGGACAAAGAACAATATTATCCTTCATTGCCTGACCCGCATTCGCATAATGTACTTCTTTTCCTTTTACGGTGATGGAGCCCGTATATTTCCGAATGCCGAATAGCACCTCTCCCGTTTCTGTTCTTCCTGAGCCTAAAAGCCCTGCAAAGCCAAGAACCTCTCCTTTTTTCAGCTCGAATTCAATATTTTTTAATCTCAGCCCCTGCGCGACATTCTTAAATTCACAGATGACCTCATTGCTTTCTATATCACTGTTATACTGCTTCTTAAAATTGACGATTGTGGAGGCGTCTCTTCCTACCATTTTGGATATCAACTCGAGCTTAGGCAGCTTATCCAGATCATAGCAGCCTATAAACTCGCCGTCTTTTAAAACTGTGCATCTTTCGCATACTTCATAGATCTCATTCATTCTGTGTGTTATAAAGATGATTGCTATATTTTTCTTCTGCAATTCCTTTACGATATTAAGCAAGGACTGGACTTCCTTATCGTCGAGGGAGGAAGTTGCTTCGTCCATAATAATAAGCTTGGCATCCAACGAGACCGCCATTGCGATTGCTACCATCTGCTGCATCGCCGCGGAAAGTTGCCCCATAGGCTGCCTGACATCGATATTCAAATTCACACTCTGCAAAATCTCTTCTGCCCGTTTATAGGTCGCTCTCCAATCGATCAAGCCTCTTTTCTTGATCTCGTTTCCCATAAACATATTCTCCGCGACGCTGAGCATCGGGCAAATCGTGAGTTCCTGATAGATCGGCCTTATGCCCGCTTCCTGTGCCTGTGCAGGAGATGTAAAATTCACTTCTTTTCCGTCAAACCGGATCGTTCCCGCATCTTTTTGGTAAATCCCGGTCAATATTTTGATAAGGACCGACTTTCCCGCGCCATTTTCACCCTCAAGCGCATGCACCTCGCCCTCCCGGACGACAAGATCAACACCTTTCAAAGCATTTACTCCGATAAAAGATTTGCATATATCTCTCATCTCGAGCAAAACACGCTTTTCCTCTGACATAGTTAACCTCCAAATGTTACACAAAAGATGTTGGAGAACAGAATTTTCTGTTCTCCAGCATCACTCCACTCTTTTATTTTAAAACGCCATGCCGTTAGTCATTGCTTCTTCCGCATTGGAAGCGTCAATGATTTCTGGCGGGATCGTTACGTCCTTGTTCTCCAGCTCGCCGTTCAGATAAGCAGCGATCGTTGAGAACAGCAGTTCGCCGTTTTGTGTATCACAGGTTGCGATCGCCGTGATGTTCCCGTCAATGATCTCCTGAACCGCCAGTTTTTGTCCATCGATCCCCAATACATTTACTGTTCCTTCTTTTCCAGCCGCTTTCAGCGCCGCAACAACGCCGAGCGCCATCTCGTCTGTATGACAATAAACAGTGTCGAATTGGCCGTCATAGGACTGAAGGATGTTTTCCATGACTTCCTGTGCTTCGTCCATCAGAAAATTTGCCGTCTGCTGAACGATGATCTCGCAATTTGTTCCTTCCAGTTCTGCTGCAAAACCTTCTGACCTGCCAATCTCCGGATCGGAGCCCAATATCCCTTGGATCTCTACGATCTTGGCGCCGTCAAGATTCTCCGCCACATATTCGCCGCAGGCACCACCGTCCATAACATAGTTGAACAGCATAGATGCGACATACTGGCTGTCTTCCTTTGCGCAGTCATTGCCAAGCAGCATGACCGGAACACCATACTGGGCCGCGATATCCAAGGCCGCCGCGCCCGCTTCGTATTCGATCGGGGGGTATACCAAAATATCGATCCCCTGCGCGCAAAGGTCTTCCACGTCGGAAAGCTGCTTGTTCTGATCGTCATCCGCATCGGTCATGATAAATTCAACACCGTATTGCTCCGCTATTTTCTTTAAATTTTCCGTCTGAGCGATCAGCCATGCGCCGTTTGTATTCCGTTGCGCATAACCGACCTTCAATCCCTGCAAAACACTCATGTCGGTATCGATCACTTCGGCAAGAACAGTCTCCCCTTCCGTTTCCGCCGCGGATTCGGTAGCTGCTGATCCCTCCGTCTCCGCGGGCGCCGATGCCTCAGCAGACGCTTCCGCAGATGCCGGCGGCTCAGCAGACGTCTCTCCGCCGCTGCCCGAGCAGGCTACAAGTGCAAATATGCACAGGACAACCAATACAATCCCTACGATTCTTTTCATCATTTCCTTTTTCTTTACCTCCTAAGCTTTTTATTTATGAAGTCAAATGGAAGGTGTACCCCTGCAATGCTTTCCGTTTCGATTGCCGTGAACACAACGTTCCATCTAACTGTTACCGTTATGGCAAAAATGATTCTGATGTCCAAAAATTTATGCGATAGTGCCTTTTTTGCCAAAATTTGTGTAAAACGATGTAAAAACTATAAAAAATTGACCACAAAAAAACGCGCCTTTTTATGCGCGTAATGGCAACGGTATTGCAGTGGTTATCAATGTATACTTTTATAACTGCCTCTATGCGCTCTATGCGCACATTTTATGGCCTAAGCTGTATTTTCCGTGTTCCTTTTCTGTATTATTTATTGAGAAAATTTTTGAAAAACGTTTTATTTGTATAGCTAAATTATACGGTTTCAACATTAAAACGTCAAGCATTTTATTATGTTTTGTAATTTTTTTATATAGTTTTTATCATCAGTAAATTCTATACTCACATCAAAATGGAGCGATTCACCCGGCTGTATGAATTTCAAAAGGCCATTCTGCCTCGCATGCGCTCTGCCCATAGGAGTATAGGTTCCCGGGTTGATACCGAGCGCATAATCGCCGGCCATCATAGATTTCCACTCTGTCATATACTCCAGCTGACCGGTATTGAATTGAAGAACCGCAGCGATCTCCAATTCCTCATTTTCCACAAGGACTTTTGTAATACCGTTCCCATCGCTTGCCAGTTTATAGAAATAACATTCCTCCGGACGGCCGTCCTCCGGTTTTTCGAACACATATTTTCTGTTCTGCCCTTTGGCCGCAGGTTCATCACGGGGCGTGAATTCCTTATAGGAAAGCATAAGCTTTGTTTTTTCGCTTAAAAACGGATAACCAAAATTGTAGTGGTACAGCAGCATGAACGGCGCCGGAACAAACGCTTTATTTGTGACGGTATCGCGTATGCTTATGATATCCTTTCCATAATCGACCCGTATTGTCCTGTCCATGACAAGATTTTCCGCATATACCTCGCTTTGACGCATTTTTCCCTTGATCTCAATATAGGGCGCATTGGTATCAGTCTTTTCCGTCCGCACGCTGACCTCTTCCGCAGGCGTACAGGACAGCGGTCCGTGCAGCCCCAACTTTCTCCCCTCGTCTTCACAGGGTGCACCCATATGCGTCATTCCGCAGCTTGTCAGCATCCCGCCGTAAAAATTCTTATAAAATCCGTCGGGGCCGTTTTCCACATAGTATTTTGAATTTACGATCCCCGTCTTGCTCATAAAGCTGCAATTGAGCCCTTTATATTCCAGATTCCCAATATCCAGCGCCCGGTCGGTAACAACATCGAAGCGCAGCTTCCCGCCATTTTTGACCTGCATCATACGGACGCCGTTTTCTTTTCCTCTCAAAAGCATGAATTCCTTGACGCCAAAATGCTGGAATTCGCTGCCCACATATCTTCTGAGTTCCTTGAAATCCATCGCCGATTCCTCCTTAATCCTCATGCAGCGTCACGCCGTCCATTCTTGCAACCTCCGGGTCCGAATAATAATCCAGATCATCACGGTTATGAGTAGAGAACTCGCTGACCACGCACCCCTCCGGTCCGCCTACGATCCAATGGGTAATGCCGGGCTCCATCGTATACTGCATTCCGATCTCCAGCTTTATTTCATGGAACACATGGAAAGTATTCTCCTTTCCTGCCGGTATTTTTGCAAACATCTTATCCTTCTCTACCGGCTCGCCTTCTGTGTACAGATACAGAGTCCCCCACCGTACGCGGAAGGTTTCTTCCTTGCCCGGAGTTCCGTCAAACGGCGGATGCATCTGCTCCGGACAGATCTGATATGGGAAAAGGACCATTTCCTTCGCCGCTACGCGCTTTGTATTCAAATAATTATGGATCTGGATCCCGTATTCTTCGATCCTCCCCATTCCCATGTCGGCAACCTCAATATTCTCCCGCTCGCTGTCGGTAAGATAGATATGCGCTCTATCAAAATATTCCAGTGCCTTGAGTCTTGCCCATTCTCTTTTTTCCGGTGTCAATGACATAATTTTCCCCTTTCTTTCTGTATTTCTATAATATCTGCCGCAAAAAACGCAGCTATAGATATTTTTTGACCTTTTGATCCTGCTTGCTGTATATTTCCTTCAGTGCGGGATAAAGCTCGCGATAGGTATCGTAATAATCGTCATATAGTTTTACATTTTCCCGTATCGGCTCTACGACCTTTTCCACTTTCAAAATATGCTCGCAGGCTTCCGGAACAGAGCCAAATGTGCCGCAGCCGACTGCTGCCATGATCGCGCCTCCCGCAGCCGGCCCCTCTTCCATATTCATAGTGACAACATTGGCATTATATATATCTGCCTGGATCTGCAGCCAAAGGTCGCTTTTGGCGCCGCCGCCATTGGCGCGCACCTCGTTCACCTCCATCCCAAATTCCCGGCATATCTCGATGGTGTCGCGCAAAGCAAAGGTAACGCCTTCCATCACGCTCCTGCATAGGTCTCCGCTATTGTGCCTTGAGGAAAGCCCGAAAAATACGGCTCTCGCCTTTTCGTCGGAGATCGGCGTTTTTTCCCCATTAAAATAAGGGAGGAACGTCAAGCCCTCGCAGCCCGGCTTTGCCTTTGCAGCCTGCGCCGTCATATAGTCATAAATATCTTTTCCTTGGACGGCAAATTCCGCTTTCTTTTCTGCAAATATATTATCACGCACCCATTTGAATGAGCCTCCTGCGGTGAGCACGAGACCTAAATAGCACCATTTATCCGGAACGGAGTGCGCCATAGTCATCAATGCTCTTTTTTTATGATCGATCAGCGGCTTATCCGTACAGCCGAACACAACGCCTGAGGTCCCGATCGTAGCGCCTACGACTCCGGGCTTTACAATGCCGGTGCCAACACCGCCTGCCGGCTGGTCGCCGCCGCCTGCAACAACAGGTATTCCCGCGGTGAGCCCCCAGTCCTTTGCGACGCTCTCAAGCAGATAGCCCGCCACATCGCAGGATTCTACACACTTAGGCGCAAAGCTTTTCGGGATATCAAGCCTTTGGAACATTTCGTCCGACCATTTCCTTTTTGCAACATCGAGCAGGAAGGAAAGAGAGGCATCGCTTACCTCCGTTGCTACCTCCCCGGTCATACGGAGCCGTAAATAGTCTTTTGTAAAAATCACCTTGTCAATTTTTTCATAGACATCCGGCCAATATTTCTTTGCCCACAGGATTTTAGGAGCCCAAAAGCTGTTCAGGCAGGTATTCGCCGTTGCTTGCAGCGCTTCCTCGTCGGAAATCAGCTGTTCTATTTCCATGACCTGTTCTGTAGACCGCTGATCCAGCCAAATCATACAATTCGAGATGGAACGATGCTCCTTATCGATAAAAACGGTACCCTGCATCTGCCCCGAAAAACCGATCCCGGCGATCTCTTTTCCGCACCCACTCTGTTCCACCGCTTTTTTAACGGCCTGACAACAGGTCTCCCACCACATCTGCGGCGCCTGCTCCGCCCAGCCGGGTCTCGGATTTAAAACATCGCACTCATGATATCCGCTGCCCCTGACTGTTCCATTTTCGTCAATAACGATAGCTTTGATGCCACTCGTTCCTGCATCAATTCCCATAAAGCAACTCATTCCAGTTACCTCCTTTGATAGTAAAACGTTTTTATACATAGAGAATAAACTTTTGAAATTTATATTTGTAATTTTATATATGATTAATTTATATATGATAACAACGGAGTTGTCAATCATATTTTTTAAAATAATCATACTTTTTGAAATTTATTGACAAATGTCAATTGTATATGCCATAATAATTTTAATATATAGGTAATCACACAATAAAATTTAGACGGGTGGATTTGTATTATGGCTTTTTCCAAGGAAGAACGATATAATTTAAAAGTAAAGATAGCATATCTTCATTATATCAAAGATAAAACGCAGGTCGAGATCGCGAACCGGTTCAACATTTCACGCCCTACCGTCATTAAATTACTGAAAGAAGCAAAGGCTGAGGGCATCATAAAGATCCAGATCGCCGAGCTGAGAAATGAAAATATGTTCGCAGAGGATGAGATCATTCTGTGTGATCTGCTCGGAATCAGGGATGTCAAGATCGTCGGCGCTTCAAACGACCATATCGACGTCGTGACCGACAGGATCGGCAGCGCTGCCGCAGAATATGTGATGTCGATCATGCAAAGCGAATTTCACGTCGGTATCGGTTGGGGCAAAACGTTGGAACATTTTGCCGAGAAGATGATGCCTGCTGAAAAAATCAGCAGCATCGAGTTTATCCCGCTTTTGGGGGGCTTGGGAACAAATAAGGATATCAAAATGTTTGCGAATGCTTTGTGCGAACGTATCGCGGCAAACTTTCCCCAGAGCATCGTACAATACCTGTATGCTCCGATGTTTGCTGCGGATGAGATAACCGCAGAAGCATTTTTGACTTCAAAGCCCATTCAGGCCATGCTATGCAAAATGGCCGGACTCGACATGGCAATTATTGGAATAGACAGCGATATCGAGCATTCCACGACGATCATGAACTACCTTGCGACTGATGCCGATATGTTTTCCGACAGCAATATCACCGACCTGCGGGAAGCGCATGCTGTAGGAAATGTGTGTACCTATTTTTACGATCTGGACGGGAATATCTGCGATGTACCCATCAATAAACGCAGGATCGGCATCGATATAGACAGCCTGCGTGCGACCCCTAATGTTATAGCTGCGGCTGGAGGCAAATATAAGATCGAATCGATCATCGGTGCGGCAAGAGCGAATCTATTCAATATATTGATCACCGACGAGCATACCGCGAAAGGGATCATACAAAAGCTGCAGTAATGGTTCAATAAAGAGCTTATAAAAGCCTTGTCTTTGAAAAGACAAGGCTTTTTTTATTTGGAGGTTTGCTTTCTTTCAAATGATTTTTACAATTATAAATTTATATATTATATATTAATTATTGTAAAAAAATATATTGACATCTGACATACTGTGCGATATTCTATTTACAAAAGTGATATTTTATTCTATCTATCGAAACACCATGGAATATGACTCGTATTTATGTTCATTTTATCATGATCTATCAATATTTATGGGAGGTAAAGGTACCAAATGGAACAGTTATCAAGAGAACAAATGCACGACATACTCTACAAAATGTGTGTTGCCCGAGCCTTTGAAGAACGTGTTCTTGACATGTTCAGTCAAGGAAAGATCCACGGAACGACGCATCTGAGCATCGGTGAAGAAGCCTCTGCCGTAGGTGCGATCTCCGTTTTAAGGCCGGACGACATCATCATGTCCGGCCACAGAGGGCACAGCCACATGGTCGCAAAGGGCGCGGACGTCAACCTTATGATGGCGGAGCTTTTGGGAAAAAAGGCCGGTTATTGCAAAGGGCTCGGCGGTTCTATGCATATCGTCGACCTTTCCAAAAACAATTATGGCGCGAACGGCGTGATTGGGCCGGCTATTCCGATCGCAACAGGAGTAGCGCTTGGGCTCGCGAAAGAAAATAAAGGAAAAGTCATCCTGAACTTTTTCGGCGACGGTACCTCCAACACGGGTAATTTCTATGAAGCGGTAAACATGGCCGCGTTATGGAAGCTTCCCATCGTGTATATCTGCGAAAACAATTTGTACGGTATGTCGACTCCTATTGAAAAAACCTGTTCCGTACCGAATATCGCGGATAGAGCCGCCGCGTTTGGTATCCCCGGCGAAATCGTAGACGGCAACGATATCCTTGCCGTCAGAGAGGCCTGCGCAAAAGCCATTGAAAGAGCCAGAAGCGGTAACGGCCCGACGCTCATCGAGCACAAAACCTATCGTTGGCTCGGCCACTCCAAATCTGATAAAAGAGTCTACCGGACGAAGGAAGAAGAGGCTGCTTGGAAAGCTAAATGCCCCATCAAGCGGTTCAAAGCCTACATGTTGAAAAATGGTTTTACGCAAGCAGAATTGGACGATATCTCCGCAAAGGCCGAACAGGTAAACGACGATGCCGTTGCATTTGCGGAATCCTGTGAAGAGATCATGACACCAGAAGAAGCAAAAGAGCTTGTTTTTGTAAAGGAGGAATACCTTAAATGAGTGAAATTCAAGTGATGCAGGCGATCCACGACGCATTAAGAGAGGAAATGCTGCGGGATGAAAAAGTATTTATCATCGGTGAAGATATAGGTATTTACGGCGGTTGTTTTGGTGTGACCAGAGGATTAAAGGAAGAATTTGACCTGACTCCGGACGAGAACACTCCCATCGGTCAATGGCCGGAGCCCCCGATCAAAGACAGAAGATTGATCGAGCCTCCTATCGTAGAGGGCGGATTCACTGGCATCGCGGTCGGCGCCGCTATGTATGGATATAGGCCTGTGGTCGAATATATGTTTTCCGACTTCGTTACCTGTGCGATGGACCACGTCGTCAATCAGGCGGCAAAGCAAAGATTCATGCTCGGCGGCCAGTGCAAAATGCCTTTAGTCATCCGTTTCCCCGGCGGCTGCGGCACAGGCGCTGCGGCACAGCATTCCCAGTCTCTCGAGGCTTGGATGTGCCATGTGCCCGGCTTGATTTGCGTGGCCCCCTCCAATCCGTATGACGCGAAAGGCTTACTGAAAGCTGCCATCCGTTCCGATAACCCAATCTGTTTCTATGAGCATAAGCTTGGCTATCGCGTGAAGGGCGAGGTGCCGGACGGCGAAGATTATACGCTGCCCCTCAACAAAGCAAAGGTTGCGCGCGAGGGTAAGGATATTACGCTCATCAGCTATTCCTATACGACTGTTAAATGCTTGGAAGCAGCGAAACAGCTGGAAGCGGAAGGCATCGACGTCGAAGTTCTCGATTTGATCTGCATCAACCCGATCGATCGGCAGGCAATCATCGATTCCGTGAAAAAGACCGGAAAAGTGCTGATTGCCCATGAAGGCGTCCAGAAGTGCGGTGTAGGTGCAGAGGTCGCAGGAATCATCGCAGACAGCGAAGCTTTCTATTATCTCGACCGCCCTATCGTTCGCTTTGGCGGCTGTGACGATATGCCGATCCCGTACAATAAAGAGCTTGAATATTCTTATATTCCGCAGGTAGAGACTATTTGCGATAAGATCCGCGACTTATTGAAATAAGGGAGGTATCTTAAATTGAGCAAAAAAATCAAAGCAACTCCCGCGGCCAGAAGACTTGCGGCTGAGCGCGGGCTTGATCTTACAAGCCTGCCGCTCAATCCGGCGGTCGGTTATATTCGGCTGGACGATATTGTCCACCTTGCAGGCCGGAAAAAAATAACGCCTCTCGCAAAGGCGATTGCAGACTATCACGGTATCGACATAAACGCTATTCCCGCAGTAAAAGGAATGCTTCGCAAAAATGATGTTCTGGCATATCTGGACAGCAATACGGATGAGACGCTGCCGCTGAGCGGTATCCGGAAGGTGATCGCAAAATCTATGAAAGCCAGTATGGATACGATCCCCCAGTATACCCTGCATTCGGAGTATGATATGTTCGCTCTCAAAAAAGCATTCAGCGACTATAAGAAAAAGTGCTTGGAAGCGGGCGAGATCAAGCCGACCTTTTCCGATGTATTCATCAAATTATTTGCAACCGCATTAAAGGAGTGTCCTATCGTAAATTCTACGTTTACCGACGATGGTATCGTGATCCATAAGCACATCAACGTTGGTCTTGCCGTGGCAATGCCTGAGGATGGCCTGATTGTTCCCAATATTAAGGATGCCGACCGGAAAACGCTGAAAGAGATCACGAAGGAACGTGCGGAATTAGTGGCCAAGGGCAGAGAAGGAAAGCTTCCGACGGCGGATATCACAGGGGGAACTTTCACCATCTCTAACCTCGGCGGCTTCCCCGTAGACCATTTTACTCCGATCATCAATATTCCCGAAAGCGCGATCGTCGGAATCGGGCGTACTGTTGACAAGGTCGTGGCAGTTGACGGAAACATTGGAATCCATCCGGTCATGACTTTGAGCTATACGTTCGACCATAGGCATCTTGACGGTGCGGTCGGCGGGAAATTCATGGCGGCAGTGCAAGAGGTATTCGACCGGGCAGAGGTCATTTTCGAAGAAGAGCAAAATTAAGAAAGGATAGAGTAAATTATGGGAAAAATAGTAAATATGCCCCAGTTTGATATGTCTATGACTGAAGGGACCATCACCCGGTGGTATTTCCAAGAGGGCGATTTTGTTGATAAAGGCGAAAGTTTATTTGAGGCCGAAACCGGAAAGGCTTCCAACGCCGAGGATTATTACGACAAACCGGGCAAATTGCTCAAGATCTTTGTGCAGGAGGGCGAGACCGTTCCGATCGGCACCCCGCTGTGCTTTATTGGAGAAGAGGGCGAAGATATCCCGGATGTATCCGTTCCCACTGCGTCTGCCGCACAACCGGAAAAAGCATCCGCAGCTGCGCCTGCCGCCTCTGCCCCTGCCGCTCCTAAACCGGAAAAGAAAGAAGTTTCCGCAAGGGCAAAGCTTGATACGAGCGGTTATTCTTATGATCTCACCGTCATAGGCGCAGGCCCCGGCGGATATGTCGCTGCGATCAAGGCGGCACAGCTCGGCGCGAGAGTTGCGGTCGTAGAAAAAGATGAGCTTGGCGGAACTTGCCTTAACCGGGGATGTATTCCTACAAAGGCACTGTATACCAGTGCAAATCAGTATAACAAAATGAAAAACGCTGACATCTACGGCCTCTGCGCTGAGAAAGTAGGTTTTGACTGGTCTAAGATCATGGCGCGCAAGGACAGTATCGTCAAGCAACTGACAGGCGGTGTGGGCGCCCTTTTGAAAAAGAACGGCGTAACGCTTTACAAGGGCGAGGCAGTCTGCAAGGATGGACATACGGTAACGGTCGGAGATGAAACGCTCACGACAGGATATATCCTTCTTGCAACCGGTACGACTCCGCTCCACGTTTTACAAAATGTGGACAGCGACGTTACTATCCTGACGACCGATGAACTGCTTTCGATTGAGGCGCTTCCGGAAAGCCTTGCAATCATCGGCGGCGGCGTGATTGGCTGCGAGATCGCAAATATCTTTGCTTCCTTTGGCGTCTCAGTCACAATCATCGAACTGATGCCTACGATCGTTCCTATGGTCGATAAAGAAATCTCTTCGCTTTTGGCCTCTTCCTTGCAGGCAAAAGGTGTGAGGATCATCAACGGCATCGGAACAAAGGCCGTGAAGAAGCAGGGCAAGCTGAATGCTCTGGAGCTTGAAAACGGTGAAACCGTCGAGTGTGAGATGATTCTTGAAGCGGTTGGGAGACGCACGGTCGATACGGCTTTTGCAGCACTCGATTTAGAGCGCACTCCCAAAGGCACCGTAGTGGTCGACGATACAATGTGCACCTCAAACGAAACCGTATATGCAATCGGTGACATCACAGGCGGTTATATGCTGGCTCATGAGGCCTCCAAGCAGGGTGAGATTGCAGTAAATTATTTGTTTGGCAATCATCAGGAGGAAGAAAAGGTCATTATCCCCTCCTGTATCTTTACGGAACCCGAAATCGCCTTTGTCGGTATGACGGAGGAAAAAGCTAAAGAAGCCGGCTATACGGTCAAGACATTCAAATTTCCTTTTGCAGCGAATGGCAAAGCTCTGACGCTCAGTGAAAGCGAGGGCTTTGTAAAGGTCGTTGTTGACGCTGCATATGGAGAAATATTGGGAGTCCATATCATTGGTCCTGAGGCATCCAGCTTGATTCATGAAGCAGTTGCCGCTATGAATCTTGAAGCGACAGCGGCAGCAGCCGGCAACATGGTCCACGCTCACCCCACGCTCTCGGAAGCGCTGATGGAAGCTTTCCTCGGAGCAAGCACGGGCGCTATCCATATTTGACAATTATACACTACGCGCCATAGGTTAAGTTAAAACAATAATAAAAAAAGTAGGTTTAATAGTCTTGTCCTATTTTAAATAGGGCAAGACTATTATAGTTTAAGGTAAACACTATCTATATAGGTGGCTTTATAGTTCCCTCATTCGATCGTGAAATGATTTTACATCGAATGGAAAGCACGTTCAGCCTTTCGCTGCCCGTCTCCATTAAATCGGCAATTATTTCCCTTACAGTTCGTCCATATTCCTTTTTTGCTCCCTCCTTTAGGTTTGCCGCCTATTTTCCAGATATAAAAAGCAGGCATGTCCTTTTTTCATGTCTGCTTTAAAATCACGGCCGGCAGTACACGCACCTTCTATATTTTAAGCTTATACAGAGAATCCCTTTTACTGCATAAAAGCGAATCTATAAATGTGCAATGTTCCTCTTTCGCTATTACAGCCCCAGCCTGATTGCAGCGGCCTCCATTTGCAGAAACATTGCTTGTGCTTCTACTGAAACACTTAACGCGGCAAAAGTGGGCGTTCCACACACATTCCGCACAAATCCATATTCATCCACGCAGTCCTGTGCCATTTTTCTCATTTCATCCGCATATTTCTGATAGGATCGTGGTATCCATCCTTGGTAGATTCCGGAATAAACGGCGCACGCTACTTCCTGAGAAAGGTCTGCTTCCAAAAAAGTATCCGGATCGTTGACAATATTATGAAACATTCCGCTCTTATCTTTATAAAGCAAAAGTGTGTCCAGCAATTCCATTGCATATGTTTTGATTTCTTCTTTTTGCTCTTCCTTTTCCAAATATTGTACTGTCTTAACCATTCCCATCAGTGCCAGCCCCATGCCAATCCCCCAGAAATCAGAATTCACATATTCCTCTTTCACATCGTCCCACACATGATACATCAGTTTAGTCTCCGAGTCATATACCAGCTCACGCATCGCCCTTATCTGGTGCACCGCTTCTTCCTGTTCACCCATCTGCGCAAGGAATGGCGGGCAGTGATGAATGGAATCCACCCATACCTGCGGATGATCCAGAACATGGCTAATCGCTCCATTCTTGGCGCGAGGCGCAGTTTCCATCAAGAACGCTATTTGTTTGCGGGCAGCTTCCAAAAAGGAAGCGTCATGGTTTTTTTCAGCGAAATACAGAACCGCCTGCCCATTATTTACTGCATCCGTTACCGTACTTGTGTCGCCGAACATGGCCACATGATCGCGATAAAATGTTGTTCCCAGTCTACCATCAGGCGATTGCCGCAATACGGCATCGTGCGCCATCAAGTAAGCATTTTCATAATCCCCTAATTCTAAAAGAGCCTGAGATGCTTCTCCCTGTTCCCACGGATACCGTTCCATACAGAGCATTGCACGGGTTACCTTTTCAATTCTTTCTTTCGCATCCATAACTCGTCTCCTATCATGTTTTATTTATAAGCCCCGAAGCAAAAATCCTCTTCGCGATATCTTCCGCCAGTGCCGATATGCCCGCCAAAAGATCTTACGCACTCTTCTTGCCGCTTCTCCCATTTTTCATTTTCGTATTATAAAATAATGCACGAAACATATTTTGCATAATAAGTATATGCTATTCCATAATTTTTTCCAAAATCTCTACCGCGCCCTCTACGACGCGCCAGCAATGCTCGACAGGGTTTGAATTTTCCTTGCGAACCTTGGCGCAAAACGCGCTTCCAAACCGCTCCTTAAAGGCATTCATCATCGCTCTGCATTTGGGGTGCAAGGCTTCCGTTTGATGCGCGCATGTCTCTATTTCCTTTGTGCTTATCGCTCCGATTCCGCCGCATACGGCACCGCAAATGCTTCCGCACTGCATGCCGCCTCCAAATCCGCCGAAGGCTTTCAGCCCTGCTTCGTTTATCCCCAAAGCATATTCGTCATTGGCAGCACGAATAATTGCCTCTGCGCAATTATAGTCTTTTTCCTGATAATAAATCCGTGCCCGTTCTTTCAGCATATCTTTTTCTCCTTTACAGCATCATTTCCATTTCCTTAAATTCATTTTCTGAAATTACTATCACAGCAAGCTCCCGCACTTTTTTCAGTTCACTGCCCGCAGCCTCTCCGGTAGGAATGCAATTTGTTTTTCTGCTGGCAGATGTGCCCGTCTTTCCTCCCGTGCTTCCAATCAGCCTCACGAGCCAAAGAAAAACAGATCATAGGCATACAGCTAAAACTGCTCAAGCCTGCTATTATGTTAAGCAAATCGATATATTTGACTATAAACTTTTCATTTACAGGGCATCCGGCGGATTGCAGCACCCTCCGCCAATCCCAAACGCGCAGCTGTTTCCATCATCCTCCTGCACTTTGATTTCGCACAAATGATAGCGGATCACCTCGCCCGGCTTTGTTTTTTCGAGCGTTTCCGTAAGCTTGGCCGCCTCATTTTGGATATGCTTTTTCATCTGCAGAAAATATTGCCGTTTATTTTTCTCTTTCAGCTCCTTTGCCGTCCGGGGAACATCGCCGTCCGCTTCCTTGTGCGTCCGGTCATACTCTGCGGCAAAGGTCATTTCACCGTTATAATCCATAATGATATTTACGGCCGCGCGAATGTTGCTGAACTCCTCCGATTTCCTGATATGCTGACTGAATACGATATATTTCATCAACGTTTTCCTCCTATCCAAAGCAACAGAAGACTTTTGCTATTGTTCGCCTATTTTTTTGGTATCCTCATAGAGCTTTGTGCCGCTGAATCCTAACTTCTCCATGATATCCAATGCTTCCTTCACCTTGGCATCCCTTTTGCGATAGTTCTTTTGCTTGCTGTAAACCATAGCCAGCTTCCTGCATATAGTAATATATTCAAGGTTTTTCCCGCAAAACTGAACCATAAGTGCTTTAGCCGCAGCATACGCCGCAGCGGCATCCTCCAATTGCTTCTCTTGCACGAGCAGGTCGCCTAAGGTGTTATATGCCGCGGCCATATTGGTCTTTTTTTCATCAGGCAGTACGTCATAGATAGAAATGGCTTCTTTTACATATTTCAGCGCTTCCTGATGCTTTTTTTCATACATATAAAGGCTTCCCATATTGGTAAGGGCGACCGCCCTTTCCGGCAACAGGTCCGCTTTTTGTTCGGTACTTGCCAACGCCTGCTGAAGGGCGGCCTTGGCATCATCATACCTCTTTTTCTGTATATAGATGATAGCAATATTGTTGAGCGCTGCCGAATAGAAATATCCCTCCGTTTTGCCGAGTTCCCGATAGACTGCAAGCGCTTCCTCATATTCCCTTAAAGCTACATCCATATCCCCGCTTACCCGGCAGGCATTGGCAAAATTATTCACAATATTCGCATATTCCAGAGAGCGTGGGCCGTACGTTTCCAAAACAAGGGCTTTTGCCTGCTGAAAAGAATTTACCGCCTCTTTTGGCCTTCCGTTATTTAAATAAAAATTCCCCAGCTCATTGGAGGCTGCGATACGGATACCATTCGTACTTCCGCTGCCGGATGATAACATACTTTCTTGCAGAAAGCCTTCTATCGCAGCAGCATCCTCTGTCTGATATACTTCCTCTAATTCATCATAAAATTTTTCTATCATAAAATCCTCGTCCTTTTTCACAAGATGCCAAAGGGGAATACCCTGCGGCATTCCCCCGAAGCACTTTTATATGCGCAAATCACGCCAATTCTTCATACTGTGTACGTGAAATCAGTTCCTCCTGTACTTCAGGAGTGATCTCTGTAAACAATGCCGCATATCCTGTGATACGAACCATCAGGTCTCCGTACTGTTCCGGATGCTCCTGTGCCCTGCGCAGCGTTTTATGCGAGGTCACTTGAAACTGGATCTGCGCGCCGCCGTTCCGGAAATAGGATTTCACTACCTCGACGGTATCATCCAACGCTTCTTCTGTGGAAAGCGCGTCCGGCGAGAACTTTACATTGAAGATAACGCCGCCCGTAGCCTGCGTTTGGTCAAGCTGCGCCATAGAATTCAGCATAGCGGTAAGTCCATGTGAATCTGAACCCTGCGTCGGGCAGATACTATCGCTGCAGGGTGTTGTCGCCAATCTTCCATCCGGGCTCGCGCCGCAGTATTTCCCGTAGGCCGTATTTGCGGAGACTGTGAGATAGGACGGCCACATGGAACGCGGAAGCTCTCCGCCCCTCGGGTCCTTAAATTCATGCACGATACCATTGTCGTCGACATATTTCTGCCCCAATTCATAGGAAAGATTCATCATATCTACCGTGATCTTATCGACCCATTCGATGTCGTTTCCGAATTTATCTACGTTCAGAAGCACTTGCCGCATATCCTCATGTCCCTCAAAGTTTACCTTGCATGCATCCATAACTTCTCTCAGCGTATAGAGCTTATCGTCAAAGCATACTTTCTTGATTGCCGCAATGGAATTTCCGACATTTGCCATGCCTACCAAAGCGATCATAGAGGTCCAATAATATTTTGCACCGCCGCGCCAGATCTCCGTTCCCTTTTCGATACAGGTGCCATTGGTTACGGACATCCACGGGAGCGGCTGTACTCTCCGGTGGACATCGGCTTCCGTATTCATCATGATAGCCGCCTGCTTATAATAATATTTCAGCTGTTCCTCATAGGCATGTATTACATCCTCGATGCAGGTGAATTCCTCGACCTCGCCCGTCTTAGGTCCAAACTGTTTTCCGGTCATCATATCGCGGCCATTGTTCAGAGCATTTTCCAAAACCTTCAGGTCTGAAACCCAAATCATCAGGAGAGAGGCCGTTTTCCCCGGGAGCTGGACCTCCGAGCAGCCTGCGCATGCATATTCGCGCGCTTCCTCCATCGGTACGCCGCGCGAAAGGATAGACTCCACAAATACCTCGTCATTGATGATCTGCGGGATCGCATTTCTGACGCTGACGACCCGCAGGCCCTCCTTCAGAAGATTATCCGGGCACTTGTTATGCCACCTTACCGACATATTCGGCTGGAACAGACCAACGTCCATCTGCGCCTGCAGACAGACATAGGACAGCTCGTTCGTGACATCCCTGCCATACTTATCCGTGCCGCCGATGCTCAAATGCTCGCCCATTGCGAAGTTTGCAATAAAGGTAGACTGCTGCGTGTCATACAGCACCACCATTTCCGCAAGCTTGATGTAGAAGCAGCCCAAAATTTCCGCGATCGATTCCTGCGTTTCTGTGCCATCCGCGATGTCTTTTTCGTAATACGGCAGCATATATCTGTCGAAGTTGCCCGGTGCGATCGACACGCCGTTCGTTTCGATCTGTGTGATCAGTTCTGTGAACCAAACAAACTGTGTCGCTTCATAGAAGTTGCGCGGCGGGTTTTCCGGCACCCATTCGCAGGTTTCGGCGATTCGGATCAGCTCTTTTTTCCTCGTCTCATCGGCTTCCTTTTCCGCCATCTCGCGCGCTTTTGCCGCATACCGGTGTGCGAACGTAATGGCCGCGTCTATCGTCATAATCATAGCCTGCAGGTCGTGCATCTTCCTGATGCCCTCTTTATCGCACATGTCGATTTCCGCCAAAACCTTTTCCGCCTGCTCTTTTTTCCCCTTCAGGCCCATTTTCAGCAGATTTTCATGATCCGGAACATAGTGCCCCGGGCCGTTTGCAAAGGCGCACCAACCGTTTACGCATTGATTTTCGGCCAACTGATGGCGGCGTGTCTCATCCGGCAGCGTTTTCAGCATATTCGAATGCAGGCATTTATCCTCCCAATAGGGAATGATATCCTCCAGAAGCTCCTTTTTGACCTCCGGCCTTACGATAAAGCGGTCTGCCGCACGCGTTTCGAAAATATCGATCTCATCCCGAATAAAATCGACCCGGGAATCCGGAAATACGCTCGCGCTTCTGTTGGAGGAACCGTTCTGCGCGCCGACGATCAGTTCATTATCCTGAATGACACAATCAAGATTTTCCATGATGTCCTTGAACGCCATCGCACGGCGTATGACCATGGGATATCCCTCGGATTTCTTATAGGACTCCGTAACGATCCTCGCTCTTTGGATATCTACGTAGAACTTGTCGCTCAAAAATCTCTTTTTGAGCGCATTGATACGCGGCGTCTCTTCTTCTCTTTTCCGCACTTTATAATTTTTACCAGTAAATAACATATTTGCTCCCTCCTATATTTGTTTGATATATTCACAGCTTTAAAACCGTCTTACTTTGTTACGATATGAATCCCCAAAGATTCAAAAAACGCCTTCTTGTCGTCGTCTTCCTCCGGCTCGTTCGCGGGGAGGTCCTTTACCGGATAATCCCATCCGAGCTCCTCATATTCATGCTGCCCCAATTTGTGGAACGAAAGATATTTTACTTCCGACAGGCCGATCTCATGCAGGAAGAAAGCCATGGCGCGAATGTTCTTTTCCGAATCATTCATCCCGGGGATCGCCGGAAGGTTGACCACCACCCTGCAAAGTCCGGATTTTGCCGCTTTTTCTATATTCTGCTTGATGATCTCATTTGAAACTCCCGTCAATTCCCTATGAGCTGCGTCATCTACATGCTTTAAATCAAAATATGCGATCTTCGTATGCTTCAGTATTTTTTCCAATGCATCCCATGATCCATAGGCGCTGGACTCGATGCATGTGTGTATGCCCGCTTCCTGAGAAAGCCGTAAAATGTCCGCCGAAAAATCCGCCTGTGCCAGCACCTCGCCGCCCGAAAGCGTGATACCGCCGCCCGTAGGACGATAATATTTTTTATCGCGCTCGACAATGTCCACGACCTCCTCTGAGGTCATTTTCTGCGCGTCCATCCGAATCGCCTGCGAGGGGCAGGCTTTCGCACAGGCGCCGCATTTTATACATTTTGAGTAATTGATCCTGTGCGCGCCCGGCAGCATATTGATCGCGCCATTTTTGCAGGCATGCAGGCATTTTCCGCAGCCAATACATTTTGATGCCAGAAAGACCGGCTCCGGTTTCAGGCTCCATGTCTGCGGACTGGAGCACCATTGGCAGCGCAGCGGGCACCCCTTCAGGAATACTGTCGTTCGCACTCCCGGCCCATCATGTCTCGAATATCTTCGTATATTGTAAACATATCCTTCCATTTCGTTCCCCCATTACTTCCTGAATTTTATTTGTAAAACGTTTTTCCAACCAATGAAGCCATCCTTTGCAGAAAAACCTTTTTCTGCTATGAATACTTCTGTATTGTACTAAATATCTCCGTATGCTGTTCTCTTTTTTGTATCTTCTGCTGCTATATTGCCTTATTTGAGCGCTGCCCGATAGGATTGATTGCTGTCATGTATTGAGAAAGCTTCGGCAGCTCTCTATTCATTTATCACTTCGCAGTATTTGCTTTTCCATCCACAAATAAACCGTTTTTCTGATTATAACACCAAAAAAACATTACGTCAATACCAACGCCTGAAATTTATGCCTCCAGCGCGCGCATACTGCTGTTTTTTCTCTTACCTTACCTTTCCTTTATGCCTCTCTCTGCGTCTGCAAGTGAACTATATCCATAACATTTTGCGATATTTTCGCATATCATATAGGCGATCTTACCGCCGGTTTTCTCCAGCTCCTGCAAATAATTCCAATACTCCTTTACCGTATTTTCTGAATACGTTTTCAGCTCACACCGAAGATACGTCTCTATAGAGGTAAAATGCCGGTCATCCTGCGCATGGATCGGCCTTGTTCTTGCCATATATTTAGGATATTCTTCTGCAAGCTGTTCGGTCTGGCGCATGTATATTTGGGTGATCTTATCGATATTGCTTGATTTTTCAGCGGAAACTTTCGGAAGAACATGAGCGATTTTTGCATATTCATCCGCGTGCGTATACTCCATCATATATGCATATTTTTCCGTAAGCAAATTTCTTCTTTCTTCTCGGGCGGTCATCAAATCGTTTTTATAGCTTTCCAGCACAAGGATATTCCATGCCTGAAACTGCGATTTCCGCATGATGTGAAAGGTTGTATAGTCATCCTGACAGCTTGCGCGCCCGCCTAAATTATTCACCTTATCGAACATGTTCCACTCTATTCCGACGATCTCTTCGATCAGCGCCTCTTTCTGCATCGTTTCCACTCTCCTTTTGCTCATCGTCTCATCCTTATTTCCCATTTTCTCTGCTTAATCCGCCATCACATGGAGCCTCATCAGGCTTTTATCCTGAATCCTGCTCAGAATGCTCATACAATGGTCTTCTAAAAAAACACTGTTCACATCTGTGAGCTTTTGGCGCCTGAGTTCTTCTATCACAAGGCCGCTGATATGCTCGACCATGTCAAAGATGACCTCGCTGCTTGTCTCCTGTACCATTTTGCCCAGCAGCACATACATCTGCGGAAGCACTGCAAACCCCTTCATGCCTCTGTGCGCCCATTTATAAAAGGGCATATATCTTTTATTTAAAAGATATACCATATTGATCGTTTTATCCATAAATTCAGAAAGCGCAAAGCGCGCGGCGACCTGTTCTCCTCTTTTTATGCAGCGCATATAATTATACTGTCCTGACTGCGCCATCAACGCCGCTTTTCCCGCGATCTTTTTGATCCTCAGGTCTTCCGGAAAATAATTCAGGAGCTTTTCCCTGACAGCGGAAAATCCGCCTTTCTTATCCTGAAACACTTTGCCGTTTGTTGCCATCGCCAAAAATTTTTCGGGTATCACCCTCCATTTTCCCAGGCTATCAGGCGCCTGCGGGCATCCGGTAAATTTTCTGTAAAAATCAGAGCTCCGCATCACGCCCACTCGGCCGCTTCCCTGCTCTGTCGTATTGCGGCACGGGTATCCTGCAAATTCTCCCGGCAAGCCCTGATATACTTTCTGAAATTCTCGTCCGTATTGCTCAAAGTCTTCATCGGAAAGCCAAATACAAAAGGCAGGCCCCCAGTCGTGGTCACGGGAAAGGTCGTCGTCAAATCCAAAGCATTCCGAGCCTTCTCCCGCTAAACCGTATGCCGCGCAGTCTGCTATGTCTCCCAAACGTTTGCATAATACCGGATAACCGACCTGCCAAAAATATTCTTCGGAGAGCTCCAACCCTTTCATAATATATCATTCATTCCTTTCAGCATCCTTTTTGCGTTTTGCGTTTTTTCATGTTCAGCCCCGTAGAGCCTTTCATAGATTTCCGCAGCCTGCTTTGCAAAATCTTCCCCCTCTTTTTTCTCACCGAGCTTCAGACAAGTGAGGGCAAGGCTGCCGCAGCAGATCGCGTATTCTTCGTTTTCGCCTAAAGTGGCTTTCAGGACCCCGAGCGCGGATATAAAATATTCCTTTGCGCGGCAAAAATCGCCTTTTCGGAACAGCAATGCTGCCATAGTATTATTTGCCGCTGCGAGATGATAGCTGCCGGACGCACATTTCTTAAATTTCTCAAGCGCTTTTCCGACGCTCTCTTCCGCCTTTTTCTCATCCTTTAGGTTGCGGTATATAACGCCGAGATTCGTAAGCGCCGTGGCGGCCTCCTCCTCTCTATTTCCTAATTTTTCTATGACCGCAAGGCTGGTTTCAATTGAATGGGCCGCTTTTTCATATTCTCCCATCCGCTGATATAAAAGCCCCACATTGTTCAGCAGCGCCGCATAAAAATAGTCCTCTTTTCCAACAGTTCTTTCGTAAATACTTTTCGCTTTTTGAAAGCAGGAAAGCGCCTCCTCTGTTTTTCCCATCAATCGATAGGTTCCCGCCAGATTGTTGAGATTCGTCGCATATTCCATACTGTCCGTTCCCAAACGTCCGGCTATCTTTTCCTGCACGAGCAACAGGCTTTTTTCCGATTCGGCATATTTTCCCATACCCCTGTATAGCCCGCCAAGCTCGCTCAACGCGGCAATATAGACCTCCTCGGATCCCCCGGCGCAGCGGGAATACCGATCCACGGTCTTCCGCAGGAATTCCTCTGCCTCCCGCGCACCGCCTTTCTCATACTCCAGATCCAGCTCCTGAAAAAAAGCCTTCAATGCAGTTGTTTGCTTTTTCATATTTTTCAATCTCATTTCAGAATCTTTCATGATTTTTAAATATATCACATTTTAAAAATAAAATACAAACAGTTCAAACCGCCAAGAGTATAAAAATGCTATACGGCAGATCGTGAAACCGGTGCGGCTCCGAACCTGTATTTGCGTTCCGGAGCCATTGGCAGCGGTATTTCCTTATTCAGTCCGCAAAATAAGTCGCATACATATCTGCGATCGCCAGCGCCGGAGCCAACGGATACTTCTCGAATGCTTTCGATTGTGTGATGCCGCCGATATAGCTGCGCGCGGCATCGTCATATCCGCTCATGTGCCAACGGATCGCGATGGCTTCTTCCTCCGTAAGGTCGATGTGCTTCATCAGCAGGTAGACAGATTTTTCTCCATGCCCGATCGGAAGCTCATCCTCGATCAGATAGACCTCTTTTTCCGTCCATTCCCGTTTCCCGGGCGTTTTGACGTTTTTAATGCCTTTCACATACAGGTTGGTTTTGCACACATCGTGCAGCAGCCCTGCGATCGCAAGGGAATCCTCGCGCTCGCACTTGATATTTTTATTGAAATTGACGAGCAGCTTGTATACGTTCATACTGTGATTCAGCAGCCCGCCTTCATACGCGCCGTGTTTAGACGTGCTGGCCGGCGCAGAATAAAAATCCGTTTCGTCAAGCCACGCAAGAAGGCCCTCTATACCCTCCCGCCCGGTAGAAAACAACAGCTCTTTAAATTCCTTTTTCAATCCGTCTATCCGTTCTTGTGTGCCCATGCGATATACCTTTCCTCGGTCGTTATTGCTTTCCTACATTATATTCTATCCGGCGGCAGAAATCTATCGCCGTGGCAAGCACGCGCCGCCATTAGTTTTCGCGGCAGCTTGAAAAGCTCGTCTTTTGGAAATGCGTTCCCTCATATTGCCGAACGATCTCCGCCTCTACTGCCGGATAAACGCCGCATTTGCTATTATAACATTTTGCAGGGATACGCCCTTCTCCGCATTTTTCCCATTTTGCGCGCCCGGTACGGGCAAATTCCGCAAAATCATGCTGTATCTCCCGCGAGAGCCTACGCGCACGTTTGAGCGACGGAGAAAACAAAAACATCAGTTTTCCCATTCCCTCCCGGAAATTTCCGAACACAAAGGGGATGTCGCTCGAATGGAACGAATGGAGCCCGCTGACCCGCATCGCCGCAGTCTCATAATCGAAACGGTACATCCATACATCGCACTGGCGGCTGTATTCCTGTACATACCAGACGTTCCCCATGCGGAACACCATATCGGAAAACATAAGTGCCTGTCCCCGTTTTTTTCCATAGAGCCGCTCGTAAACGCGCGGGATGCGTTCGACACATTCGGGCGTCTCATGTCCGACGCCCGCCTGCATGATTCCATCCACATCCAGCGCCTTGGCAACGGGCTTGATCAGAAGAAACGACATCTCCTCCCGCGTCGTTCCGATCAGCATAGGGATCCTTACCGTCCTGTTTTTGACGCCCGGGATAGGATAATCCGGAACGACATCCTCATCTACCGAGATGCGAAACGTTCCTGCTCCGAGGCCATACTGTGCCACAAAGCTTCTTTGCAATTCAGGCAGGGCTTCCGCCGGTATATGCCGCAGTCCGTCCGCGCCTTCAATTCCCGAAAGCGCAAGGAACGCGCGCGCCGTCCTCTGCCCCTCCTCCTTACCCTGCAGGAGCGTAGGTCCCCCGCTCATGACGATGATTTTGGAGAAAAGCCCCTCCGCTGCCGGAAGTGTGGGGAGCACGCTTGTCAGCGTACCGCCTGCCGATTGGCCGAACACAGTGATATTTCCGGGATCACCGCCGAAAGCCTTCGCATTTCTTCCTACCCACCGCAGCGCCTCAAGTATATCAAGCAGTCCGCAGTTTGGCCGAAACGCTTCATCCAGAAAGGAGAAATCCAGAAATCCGAGGATCCCTACGCGGTAATTGACCGTTACGACCACCACGTCCTCCTTTTGCGCGAGGTTCGCCCCATTATATGCCGGTTCACTTGCGCTCCCGCCTGCGAATGAGCCTCCGTGGATAAAAAACATAACGGGCCGCGCCCCTTCCGTATCCGGCGACCAGATATTCAGATATAAGCAGTCCTCCGCCATAGGAGCGCGTTTTTCATTCTCCTGCGGACATGACGGGCCGAACCGCGTTCCGTCGCGTACCCCGCTCCATTTTTCCACGGGCTGCGGAGCGGAAAAGCGAACGGGCGGCTGTGCATATGGGATCCCTTTCCATGCGAGCGCGCCGTTTTCTTCCATTCCCTTTATCAATCCGCAATCTGTCTGTACTGTAAGCTCCCGCAACAAGAGCATCCCCTTTCAATAAATTCTTACCTTTATGATACACCTCCCCGCTCAAAATTCAAATATTTATCCCTCTTTTTATCGGTTGCATCTTATTGTAAAAAGCAGTATAGTGGTCTTAAAGGAAAGGTGGGAAAAGCTATGACAAAAGTAAAGATCGATCCCGGTATATGCGGACTTATCACAAGCGCAGAAGCGCACTCTGACGACCAGATGACCGTCGAAGTGACCGTAAAATCCGGCTGTGATAGTATCCGTGCGATGATGGATGCGCTCGGCACTACGTTCGACGCTTATGAGGTGTGTTTGAAGAAGCCCGGCGAGGGTATTTTTTTCGACTATGCCAAAGAGCATTTTCCCGTCCATGCCGCATGCCCGGTCCTCTCCGGTATCATAAAATGCATGGAAGCCGAATGCCGCTTGGCTCTGAAGAAGGACGTCTCTATTACATTTGAGGACTGAATGCTTTCTGCGGCTCCGCATCAAAAAAATTTCCCGGAGTTTCTGCTGACATTTTTTTGTCTAAAATGCTATAATATAGGTATTGAACAGCGTGTAGTTTGCCCTTTTGGAACGTAAGTCCAGCTTGTGCAGATCACACGCTTTTTGATAATACGGAGAAAAGAGGCAGCAGATGTTTCAGGTAAACGATTCCGTTTTATATGGCGCGCAGGGCGTATGTACGGTCGTCGAGATCGTGGAAAAAGAATTCGGCGGGGTCTCCGCGGAATACTATGTTTTATGTCCGGTTTTCGACGGGAAGGACACGCGCGTATTCGTTCCTGTACATAACAAGGCGCTGACTGCAAAGATGCGCCGCGTTCTTTCCAAAAAAGAGGTTCTGGAAATCGTTGGTCAGATGGCGGATATGGAGCCCTACTGGATCGGCGATGAAAACGAACGCAAGGTCCGCTATAAAGAAATTTTAGCGCGCGGAGATCGCAGCCTTATCCGGCTGATCAAAGCGCTGTATCTGCACGGGCAAAAATTGGAAGCAGAGGGAAAAAAGCTCCACATCGCCGACAGTCACTTTTTAAAAGACGCCGAAAAAGCGCTTTACGATGAATTTGCACATGTACTGGAGCTGCAGCGCGGAGAGGTCCTGCCCTTTATTGTCAGCCGGATCGAAAAGAGCGGTGTAAAATGATAAACACGTGCTTTTCTTTGCGCAAGGATTCAGTCCAGTCCGCCTGTTTTAATTTTTTTGCCGTTCCAGCGAAAAATTGTTGCTTTTGGAAGTGGTATGTGATATTATATTGCAAGACAATTTAATCAGATGGCGGCGTAGCTCAGTTGGCTAGAGTACTCGGTTCATACCCGATTGGTCGTGTGTTCGAATCACACCGCCGCTACCACGTCGGAACAAAGCTTGCTTTGTTCCGATTTTTCTTTTATAAAGAAAAATCTTCACCCGCGTGCTTGTTCCTCCTTTTCCGAAAAAAGTCACGCTTGCTGCGCCTGCTCGCTTGCAAGCGCGCTCGCAACAGCTCCGCTGCACCACAGCTTTTTTCGGGTACGCACCTATGGTACGGTTCGTTAAAAGCTAACAGTTCATGGTAGGTTAGTCCACATTTTAAGGCTTCACAAAGCGTTTTGTGAAGCCTTTTCTGATTCCGTTCCGACAGCTATTGATATGTTTTATTTCATTCGGCGGTATGCTTATCTTACGCGGAAACTCTTCGATATCTGTTCCTGTAAAACCGTATTGTCCGGCCGCCGGAATCCCTGCCGCTCCAGTTGACAGCGCCGTGCGGAATTGATAAGATTATCTGGTGGCGAACGCCGCGATCGATTACATAAAAAACGGAGTTTTAATATGATCACAACAGACGATCAAAAACAAAAAATACGGGACGCGGAGCAGAAGCTTGAGGAAGCGACGGCATCTCTCGACCTGCCCGCGCTGAAGGAAGAGCTTGCAGAACTGACGGCGCAAATGGAGGCGCCTGATTTCTGGAATGATGTAGAAAACGCAAACAAGGTCACTAAGCGCGAAAAACCGCTGAAAGCCAAGATCACCCTATGTGAGAAGCTCCATTCCTCCCTCGAGGACTTGAAAGTCCTTGTGGAAATGGTAGACGAGGAGCAGGATGAAGAACTGCTTACCGAGCTGAATACCGAGCTCGCGGATTTTGAAAAAGACATCAATGACTTTCATTTGCAGACCCTGCTGTCCGGAACGTATGACGCGAACAACGCCATCATTTCCCTGCATGCGGGTGCAGGCGGAACGGAAGCGCAGGATTGGGCGCAGATGCTGATGCGTATGTATACGCGCTGGGCGGAGCGCCACGGATATGACGTAAAGGTGCTCGATTATCTTGACGGCGATGATGCAGGCATCAAGAGCGTTACCATGCGCATCGAGGGCGACAATGCCTATGGATATCTGCGCAACGAAAAAGGCGTACACCGTTTGGTGCGCATCTCGCCTTTCGATTCGAACGCGCGTCGGCATACCTCGTTTGCTTCCCTTGACGTTATGCCTGAGATCGACGACGCCGACAACGATATTGAGGTGAATCCCGACGATATCCGCGTAGACACCTATCGTTCTTCCGGTGCGGGCGGGCAGCACGTCAACAAAACATCCTCCGCGATCCGCATCACGCACTTCCCTACGGGTATCGTCGTGCAATGCCAGAACGAACGCTCTCAGCTGCAAAACCGCGAGACCGCAATGCGCATGCTCAAATCCAAGCTTGCCGAAAAACGCGAGGAGGAACGTATGGCGGAGCTTGCCAAAATCAAAGGCGATCAGAAAAAGATCGAGTGGGGCAGTCAGATCCGCTCTTATGTATTCTGTCCATACACAATGGTAAAGGATCATCGTACGAATGTGGAAACGGGGAATATCAACGCTGTAATGGACGGCGATATCGATGAATTTATCAAGGCTTGCCTGATACAAGGATTTTAAAAACAAACGGCACGTCCGGCGGCGTGTTGCTTGTCGTAAACGAAAAAGGCCATGCGGCCTTTTTTGTTCTTCCGTTTCATAAAATTCACAATTTATTCACAAAATAACGTACTTGTTTCGTTCCTCTAAAATTTCTATAATAATGCCGTTGATATTTTTAGAATGGATAAAAAGGAATTGCTGACGGAAAAAAAGAAAAAAATCTGGATATTGATCGGCAAAAACACCGCATCTTTCGCGTTTTGCATAGGATGTATTTATCTGTTTCTCTTTTTGTTCGGCTCCCATAACATCCTGCCGTCCGTTGCAGTCGTTGTGGGATTGATGACATTTCCTGCACTGGACCTTAGGGTAGAACCCATTTCGTTTTGCGTGACGGCCTTTTTACTGTTTCCGCTGGCCGGTATTGCCGCCGCCCTGTCTTTTGGAAATATTTGGCTCAGCATTTTGTGTAATTTCGGCATCACGTTCTTCATTCTTTTGCTTACTGCAGAACCGCTGCAAATGAAACCCTATATCACGTTTTTATTGTGCTACATCTTTTCACAAGGAAGCCCTGTGCTTACCCCCGAGGTCTTTGCTTCGCGCATGATCTGTCTTACCGTCGGAGGGCTATCAGTCGCACTCGTAACATATTTCACATGGAGGCGCAGGCCAAAAAGCTGCAGACAGCATAGCCTGCATGAGCAGGTTCTGCTTTCAGGCAGGCATAAAAGCTTTATCCTGCGTATGGCTATTGGTCTTACCCTATCCGGGATCATCGGTTTTATCTTTCACCTGAAAAAACCGATGTGGATCAGCATCGCGGTCTTTTCTCTGACGCAGATCGACGTCAGGGAAACGCATCAGCGCATTAAATACCGCGTTATCGCAACTATCATCGGTGTTTTCCTCTTTTTGCTGTTCTGCCAATATCTGATTCCGCAGGAATACATTTTCTTTTTCATCATTTTCCTCGGGTATGTTGGAACATGGGTCAAGGAATATAAATATGTTCAAATCATCAATACCATCAGCGCGATCAACGCCAGCTTGGTGCTCTTTGATTCGGCGGCGGCTATCGGCAGCCGAATACTTCTTCTGGGAATCGGGATCGCCATCGTGCTCGCATTGTTTTTTCCCGACTATATTTACCGCCGGCTCGCCGGACGGCATAAAAAAAGCGGCGGGACGCGTTCCGGTGCGAGCCTGCCGTCTGCATCGGAGACTTTCACTGAAACTTAAAAAGGCCTTACGGCCTTTTTTTATTCTTCCGGTTCGACTTCCTCCGGTTCGATGATCTGATCCACAAATACCTTTCCGTCAAGGTGGTCGAGTTCATGACAAAGGCATTTTGCCAAAAGTCCTCTCCCCTCCACCGTGATCTCCTTTCCGTTTTCGTCAAGCGCGCGAACGATCACATGCTCCGGCCGCTTCACCTTGCCCCATACGTCCGGGAAGCTAAGGCAGCCCTCTGTTTCGATCTGCTCTCCCTCCTGAAGCACAAATTCAGGATCAACGAGCTTGAAGAGCCCCTCTCCCACATCGATCACCACAAGACGCTTCAGTATCCCCACCTGATTTGCGGCAAGCCCGCCGCCATCCGCATGATACATCGTCTCTACCATATCGTCCAGAATCATTCGCACCCTGTCTGTGACCTCTTTGACTTCCCTACACTTTTTACGCAGGATCTCGTCTCCGGACGTCCTGATTTCCCTTAAAGCCATTTTCTTCACCTCAAGAATATTATACCATAAAACTTCCGGAAAGAAACGGTCCGGTGCCGTAAAATGCATCGGACCGCCATTTTCGTCCCTACCGGACCGGAAAATAGATTTCCGTCACAAGCTCTTCTTCCGGCACTTCATGCGGGCTGTTGAGATACTTCTCATACGGCTGCCCGGCAATATGCCGGCCGTTTTTTTCGATCCACTTTACGATCGCCGCATAGGTCCTGCCGAGCTTCGAATATGGTCCGCAGTGCACGGCCATCGCGCAAGTCCCTCCCGGAACGGTTCTCGTGAAGCTTTCTGCGCAGGATACGACCGCCCCGATCTCTGCATCTACATGCTCCGGATCAAATTCCTCACAGTGATACAGCGCAACGATACCGCCTTCACAAGTAAGTCCATTCTGCTGCAGAACATTCATCATTCTTTGATATAAAATATCAAAATTCTTCACAGCGATCATATCGCGTACGCTAACGATCTCAAACGGTTCTGTTTCCACCAATTTTACTTTCTGTGTTTCCTGATTCATAATATCGATTCCTTTCTGCAATAATTCAATATCTTCCCGTATTTTTCCGAGAAGCTTCCGCTGATGTACAAGCTCCTGCTTCAGCTGTTCATATCTGACGGCAAACCGCGCTGCGGCTTTATGTGGAGGCGCATGAAGAAGACATGCTGTTTCTTCCAGCGTAAAACCGTAATCTTTGCACTTTTGGATAAAAAACATATCGCGAAACTGCCCTGCCTCATAATAGCGATAGCCTGTCTCCCCGCTTATATAGGCCGGTGTGAGCAGTCCGATCCGGTCGTAATGCCGGAGCGTTTTTGTCGTGACCATGCACAGCCTTGAAAATTCTCCTATCGTGAACATCAGCTTTTCTCCTATCTGTTTGGGACCGGTTCCATAGTCTTAGTATAGGACCTACCCTAAGGGCAAGGTCAAGTTTTTTTACAAATCCCGAATCGGCCGCTTTGTACAGTGAAAGCATAATTAAAAACGGAGACGCATAATGCGTCTCCGTTTTTGTCAGATGAATTTGCACAATCGCCTTATTCCGCAAGCCCCGCCAATACGCGCCGAGCCTTTCCATAATCGGCCTCGCGCACGTAAAGGTGATGCATCTCACCCGGCCGTCCCGTATGGTCGCAGTATATAATACTGTAATCACACAGGATACTGCTGCTTGCAAGCAGCTTTTTCGCTTGGGAAAACCGTTCGGCAGAAAGCGTACCCAGAACTTCCCGCCGGCTTAATGGGATCATGTAATTTTCCTCCTTCTGACCCGGTGCCGCGGATTCGGCGCTCCGCAGCGTACTTCGGCCCATCCGGGCCGTGTATTGTCATTGTAGAGCCCGTCCTGCCTATTTGCAAGAGCATCTCCGGAATTTTTATACAATTTTAACGCCGTCTTAACATGGTCTCATTTTACAACTTCCCATATCAGATGCGACGCTCTTTCATATTCATATTTGTGGACATAAATATAATACAGGTTCAGACTCTCCGCGTTTTCTCCTGCACGCATCGCCGCTGCGCTGCGTTCTCCAAGCCCTCTGCCTCCCGACCAGCCGGCTGACTTTACTTTATCGTCGTATGTAATCTCATTTGCATCAAGTATTCTCCTGATATCCGAAAATTTCTTCATGGAACTCCCCATCCATAATTCCTTTCGGTTCCACGGCATCATCGTCTTTTCCTCCCGTTCTCAATTCGCATCTATTACCATAGCACGCCGCGCACCGATATTCAAGCGCTATTTTCAACAAAAAAAGCGTATTTTCATACGCTTTTTTGTGTCCATCGTTTTATAAGGACAGGCTTCCGATACAGCCTGTGCAGCTAACCGTCAAGACCGCAACGCCCGGAACGAGCGCTGTGACAAGCCCGGCAATGCCCAATCCCTTGCCTGCACCGCTGCGCGATTTGGAAGCTGCGAGCCCTGCCGCGGATAAAACGAGCCCCAAGACCAGCAGAATAAAACCAACTACCGGGATCCAGCAAAAAATCAAGCCCAAGAGCGCGCATACAAAACCGCCTGCCGCACAGCCATTAGACGGCGGCGCCTGCGTGACAGGAGAGTCATAAATATACTGTTCTCCCGGCTTCTGATATGCCCGGTCTTTTGCCGCCCCGTATATCGTGTATTTTCCTGCAGCTGCACGCCGCTTTGACGCCTACTGTCCGGCCCGTTTTCCATGAGCGCCCCCTGTTTTTATACGTCTTGCTTATACGTTTTTCCCGCAGCAGTTTTTATATTTTTTGCCGCTTCCGCATGGGCACGGTTCGTTCCGCCCGACTTTTTTCTCCACACGCACGGGCATCTGCGCTTCTCCCGCATTTGTATTGGTGTTCATACGCCGCTGCGGCGCTGCGTTTGATGCGACCGGGTTTCCGTCTGCGTCTACGTTGGCCTGCACGTTCTTTACCTCGCGCTGCTCCACCTTGCTCTCCACCCGTATATGGAAGAGCATATAGACCGTTTCCTCACGAATCGCATCGACCATAGTATCGAACATATCAAAGCCTTCGATACGGTATTCGTTGATCGGATCACGCTGCCCGAGCGCCCGCAGGCCGATGCCCCGGCGGAACTGGTCCATTGCGTCGATATGGTCCATCCATTTGTTGTCTACCACGCGCAGGAGGACCATCCGCTCCACATCGCGCATATTGAAGCCCGCCTCCGCCATTTCCGCTTCCTTGCCTGCATAGAAAGCCATTACCGCATCCAATATCTCTTTATGGAGCTGCTTTGCTTCAGCCTGCTCCCGCTGTTCCTCCGTATAGGGCGTGAGCTTTACGCCAAAAATACGTTCGATATACGCATAGAGATCGCTCCAGTCCCATTCCTCGGGATATTTCCCCTTGGGGCAATAGACCGTCATCACCTGCTCGACAAGAGATGAGATCATGGACTGAATATTCTCCGAGATATCGTCTCCCATGAGCACCTGCCGGCGCTGACCGTAGATGACCTCACGCTGCTTGTTCATGACATCGTCGTAGTCGAGAACGTGCTTTCTGAGGTTGAAGTTATTGCTTTCGATCCGCTTTTGAGCGTTCTCGATCTGCTTCGTCATCATACCAAATTCAAGCGGAATATCGTCGTCTCCGCCCGAAAGCCTGTCCATCACACTCTTCACACGGTCGCCGCCAAACAGACGCATCAGGTCGTCTTCCAGTGCGATATAGAATTTGGAGGAGCCCGGATCCCCCTGCCGTCCGCTTCGGCCGCGCAGCTGATTATCGATCCGGCGGGATTCGTGCCGTTCCGTTCCGATGATGGCAAGGCCGCCCAGCGCTACTACCTCGTCGTGCTCTGCATCCGTAACCTTTTTATGCTTTTCCACAAGCTCCGCATATTTTTTGCGCGCCGCGAGGATATCCGGGTCGTCCGTCGCCGCATGGCTGACTGCGTTCTCGATCATTTCGTCCTCCATGCCCTCCGCACGCATCTCGTTGCGCGCAAGATAATCTGCATTACCGCCGAGCAGGATATCCGTACCGCGTCCGGCCATATTGGTCGCGATCGTGACTGCATTCTTTTTTCCCGCCTGCGCGATGATCTGCGCTTCCCGCAAATGATTTTTTGCGTTCAGAACCTCATGCTTGATGCCGCGCCGCACAAGCAGGGAGGATAAATATTCGCTGTCCGAAACCGAGACCGTACCCACAAGGATAGGCCGTCCCGTTTCGTGGACCTGTGCGATCTCCTCCACAACTGCGTTGAATTTTCCTTTTTTGGAGCCATAGATCACATCATTCTGATCTTTACGCACCATAGGGCGGTGTGTTGGGATCTCTACGACCTGAAGATTATAAATGCTCTGGAATTCCGCTTCTTCCGTTTTCGCCGTACCCGTCATACCGGAAAGCTTATGATACATACGGAAAAAATTCTGGAACGTGATCGTCGCAAGCGTTTTCGACTCCCGCTCGACCTTCACGCCCTCCTTTGCCTCGATCGCCTGATGCAGTCCGTCTGAATAACGGCGGCCGATCATCAGGCGGCCCGTAAATTCGTCTACGATGACGACTTCATTGTCCTCCGTAACTACATATTCCCTGTCGCGCAGGAACAACCGGTGTGCTTTCAGCGCCTGATTGATGTGGTGTACGATCTCCGTATTCTCAATATCCGTCAGGTTTTCGAGCCCAAAGAATTGCTCCGCTTTTCCTACGCCCTCCTCCGTCAGGTTGATCGCTTTCATCTTTTCGTCGACTTCATAGTCCTCTTCCTCTTTTAAGCGGCGCACAAACTTATCCGCCTGCTGATAGAGGTCCGTTCCCTTATCTCCCTGCCCGGAAATAATGAGCGGCGTACGCGCCTCATCGATGAGGATACTGTCCACCTCGTCTACGATGGCGAAATTGAGCTCGCGCTGGACAAGATCGCTCCTGCGCACGACCATATTGTCGCGCAGATAGTCGAACCCAAGCTCGTTGTTGGTAGAATAGACGATATCGCACGCATAGGCTTTCTGCTTCTGCGCCCTGTCCATATCGCGGGTGACGAGGCCGACCGTATAACCAAGATACCGAAAGACCTTGCCCATCCATTCGCTGTCGCGTTTCGCAAGGTATTCGTTTACCGTGACGATATGCACGCCTTTTCCCGACACCGCGTTCAGCACCGCCGGAAGCGTCGCGACGAGCGTTTTTCCCTCGCCGGTTTTCATTTCGGCGATATTTCCCTGATGAAGGACGATGCCTCCCAGCACCTGCTCGTAAAAGTGCTTCATGCCAAGCACGCGCATGCTTGCCTCGCGCACCTGCGCGAACACCTCGGGCAGCAGGGCATCGAGCGATTCCCCTTCCCTGTGCCGCTTTTTATATTCTTCCGTCTTGCGGACAAGCTCGTCGTCGCTCATCTCCTCAAACCGGGAAGAAAGCGCTTCTACTTTATCCGCAAGCTTTTTGACCGGCCGCAGGGCCGAATTTCCGAATAAACCCATTTTATTGAAAACCTTCTCTCTTGTTTCGATAGATCTTTGATCTTTCTTATTTTATCAAAGACGGTCTTTTAAGTAAATAAATACGGCCAAAATCCGGGGATTGTTCACAAATTGTTGGTATTTGGAAAAAGCGGCCCATGAGAAAGGGCCGCTTTTTTCTATATTTTTGAAATAATCTTATTATTTTTCTCCGCCCGGCTGCCGGGAGAACAAAGTCGTCTTGCGCGCCATCAGGGCTGCCATACACAGGAGGAAACGCAGCCCTATTAAGCGCTTTTTTACTTTCTGCTCCCAAGCCGCAGTTTAAAATCCTGATAACCGAAGCCGGTCAGTTTCATGAAAGCTCCGTCGGGCTCCCATTTATAGATATCCGGCAGCGCCATGCCGTTGAACGTATTGTTTTTACAGGTTGAATAGATCGCCATATCGCCGAACACAAGAAGATCGCCGGTGCGCAGCTCCGTATGAAAGCTGTAATCCCCGATCACATCGCCGGAAAGGCAGGTCGGCCCCGACAGGCGGAAAGTATATTGCTGTTTTCCCGGCTCGTCCGCCAGATACAGCGGCGGGGTATAGGGCATTTCAAGCACGTCCGGCATGTGGCAGGCAGCGCTGGCATCGAGGACGGCAATACGCGTGCCGCCGTTCTCCACAATATCCAGCACGCGGCTCACGAGAAAGCCTGCATTGAGCGCAACGGCCTCGCCCGGCTCAAGATAGACGCGCAGCTTCCATTTATCCTGCGCGTATGTGATGAGCCGTTCGAGACGCTCCATATCGTAGCCCCTGCGGGTGATATGGTGGCCGCCGCCCATATTCAGCCATTTCATTTCAGGCAGGATATCGCCGAATTTTTCCTCCACCGCGCGGAGCGTTATTTCAAGCGCATCGGAATCCTGCTCGCACAGGGTGTGGAAATGCAGGCCGTCGAGCAGCGCGCGCCATTCTTCTGTCATTTCCTTGTTCCAAACCGCCCGCGTTGTACCAAGTCGGCTTCCGGCGGCGCAGGGGTCATAGATCTCATGCCCCTCCTGCGTGGAGCATTCCGGATTGATGCGGAGCCCTATGCTTTTTCCGCACCGTTTGGCGGCGGCTCCAAATTTTTTCAGCTGACCGGGAGAATTGAACACGATGTGGTCGGCGTACCTCATGAGCTCTTCAAATTCGTCGTCCCGGTAGGCCGTACAAAACACATGGACCTCCCTGCCCGGCATCTCCTCCGCACCGAGCCGCGCTTCATACAGCCCGCTCGCCTCTGTTCCCGACAAATATTCCGACAGGAGCGGATAAAGATCATAATTGGAAAAAGCCTTTTGGGCAAGCAGTATCCTGCACCCCGTATGCTCTATGACAGAAAAAAGGCGTTTTCCGTTCTCTTTCAGCTTCCCCGCATCAATGATATAGCATGGAGTCGGCAGCGCTTCGAAAAGAGCCGCAGCGCTTCTTCCGCCCAACGCTTCAAATGCAGGAGGTATATTTTTCGTCCGTTCCATCAGTCCACCAACACAGGAGCGCGGTTTTCTCTGCGGGGCAGGCCATATTTGTCCAGAGCGTCGAGGAAAGGATCCGGGTCGAACTCTTCAACGGTATAGACGCCTGCTTTATCCCACTTCTTCGTTAAAAGCATCAAGGCGCCGCACATCGCGGGAACGCCGGTCGTATAGCTGACAGCCTGACTTTCCACCTCACGGTAGCATTCCTGATGGTCGCATATATTATAAATATAATAGGCTTTCTTTTTGCCGTTCTGCTCGCCCGTAAAGATGCAGCCGATGTTTGTCTTTCCATGTGTGCGCGGGCCGAGGCTTGCAGGGTCGGGCAGGAGCGCTTTCAGAAATTTGATCGGCACGATCTCCGTTCCCTCGAAATCAACAGGAACCGTGGAAAGCATGCCGATGTTTTCGAGGCACTTCATGTGCGTTAAATAGCTTTGCCCAAAGGTCATAAAGAAACGGAGCCTTTTGACCTCAGGAAAATTTGCCGCCAGCGATTCCAGCTCTTCATGATGCAGAAGATACATATCCTTCCGTCCAACCTGGTCGAAATCATATTCCCGCTTCACGCTCATCGCCGGGATCTCCACCCACTTTCCGTTTTCGATATAGCTGCCCGGAGCGGAGACCTCGCGCAGATTTACCTCGGGATTGAAATTTGTTGCGAAAGGATATCCATGATCACCGCCATTGCAGTCAAGGATATCGATGGTATCGATACGGTCGAATTCGTGTTTTTTTGCGTATGCACAATATGCCTGTGTGACACCGGGATCAAAGCCGCAGCCGAGAAGCGCAGTAAGCCCCGCTTTCTCGAATCTTTCGCGGTACGCCCACTGCCAGCTGTAATCGAAATATGCCGAAAATCCCGCTTCCTTACAGCGCTTCTCATAAATTTTGCGCCACGCGGGATCGTCCGTATCTTCCGGCTCATAGTTTGCGGTATCCATATAGTGAACGCCGCACGCAAGACAGGCATCCATAATGGTAAGGTCCTGATAAGGGAGGGCGATATTCATAACAAGCTCGGGCCGGTACGACCGGATCAGACCGATCACCTCCTGAACGTTGTCCGCATTGACCTCCGCTGTTGTGATCTTCGTTTCCGTTTTATCCGCCAATGACGCCGCCAGCGCATCGCACTTGGATTTCGTGCGGCTTGCGATGCACAGCTCGCTGAACACATCGCTCACTTGGCAGCATTTCCGAACCGCTACGTTTGCGACCCCGCCGCATCCGATCACTAAAACTCTACTCATCCTCGTGTTTCTCCTTATATTTGAAATCTTTTCTTATTCGCCGTAAACCGCTAAGAGCATCTCCCGCAAAACCTTACAGGCCACGGCTGTGGACGCCCCGCTCGCGTCGAGCATCGGGGCAAGCTCGTTGACGTCCGCCCCCACGATGTTCGTTTTGCCGACAAGGAGGATCGCCTCCAATAAAGACTGAAAGTTGACGCCGCCCGCCTCGGGCGTTCCCGTACCGGGAAAGGCCGACGGATCGAGGCAATCCAAGTCTACAGTGAAATACACAGGGGTCCGCTCTTCCCGCATCCGCTCGGTCAGCTGGGAAAGGCCCTCGAAACCAAAACGGTGCATGTCCGTATGCTCTTTTGCAAACGCAAACTCCTCTTTTTCTCCGCTGCGGATGCAGAACTGATGGATCCGCCCGTCTCCCAAAAGATCCCAGCACCGCTTCATCACGCACGCATGGCTGAGCCGCGCGCCGAGATAATCCTCGCGCAGATCGGCATGGGCGTCAAAATGGATGATGTGCAGACCGGGATACCTTTCAGCGGCAGCCCTGACCGCGCCCAGCGTTACCAAATGCTCGCCTCCCAGTAAAAAGGGCATTTTACCGTCGCCGAGTATTTCCGCCGCTTTTTTCTCGATATCTGCGAGGGCCGCTTCGGGAGAGCCAAAGCAAAGCTCCAGATCTCCACAGTCAAAAACCGACATCTCGCACAGGTCTTTGTCCTGATAGGGACTATAGGTCTCAAGTCCGAAGCTTTCGTGGCGCATGGCCGACGCGCCAAAGCGTGCGCCGGGACGAAAACTGGTCGTGGAATCAAAGGGCGCGCCGAACAAAACGATCTTTGCATCCGCATAACCCGATTCGCAGCCAAGGAACGTTTCTACATTCTGCTTCATTCTTCTACCTCCTCAAGCATTTTTTCAAGATAGGCGGGCAAATAAAAGGAGCCGATATGCAATTTGGTCGTATAGTATTTCGTGCTCAAATGAAACGCTTTCCACCTTGCTTCATCAAAATCATCGATCGGATGATATTTTTTGCTTGCAAAGCCAAACAGCCAATATCCCGCCGCGTAGGTTGGGATGTGGGCCTGATAAACGCGGCTGATGGGAAAGGTATTCACGATCCGTTTATGGCTCCGCTGCATCGCCTCCGCGTCATGCTTATAGAACGGGCTCCCCTGCTGATTGACCATGATCCCGTCTTCACGGAGCGCATTATAACAAATGCCGTAAAATTCGCGCGTGAAATATCCCTCTGACGGGCCGAATGGGTCTGTGGAATCAACGATGATCAAATCATATTCATTTGTGCAGCGTCTGATAAAGCGCAGGGCGTTATCGAAATAAATATGGACCCGGCTATCGTCGAGCCGGCAGGCGTTTTCAGGAAGATACGTTCTGCACGCTTCGATCACCTGCCCGTCCATTTCTACCAGATCGATGCGCTGGACGCTCTCATATCTGGCCAACTCCTTCACGACGCCGCCGTCGCCCGCGCCGATCACAAGAACGTCCTGTACGTTTTTGTGGACCGACATCGGCACATGCGTGATCATTTCGTCGTAGATGAACTCGTCGCGCTCTGTAAGCATGACGTGTCCGTCCAATGTGAGCACTCTGCCGAATTCAGGCGTATCAAAAATATCGATCTGCTGATATTCGCTTTTTTGAGAATATAGATGCCGCGTTACCCGCAGGCTGTGCCTAACGTCGGGCGCGTGATATTCGCTAAACCACAGATTCATCTGCTCTGCCGTCCTCCTCCAACACATTGATATACTCTATCTTGGGGTCTTCCGGGCCAGTCATGGAACACCCCTTTTCCTTTGCATACTCGATATAATCGAGTATCTCTCTTGTGATGCGTTCACCGGGTGCAAGGATCGGGATGCCGGGCGGATAGCACATCACGAATTCGCTGCACACATATCCGGCGCTCTCATGGAGCGGAATACTTTTCTTTTCTGCATAGAACGCCTGCTGCGGGCTGCTGACCACTTCCGGGTCGATATATTCCTGACTCAAAAGGCCGCTCGGGTCGCGCTGGTATCTGCGGCGTATTTCCGCAAGCGCACTCACAAGGCGTTCCAGCTCCTGCATCCTGTCGCCGATGGAAAGATATGCAAGGATATTTCCGATATCTCCGAATTCGATTTGGATATCATATTCATCGCGCAGGATGTCGTATACTTCGATACCCGCAAGGCCGATATCCCTTGTATGGACACTGAGCTTCGTCGGATCGAAATCAAAAATGGAATCGCCGTTTATGAGCTCGCTTCCATAGGCGTAATATCCGCCGACCGCGTTGATCTCTTCCCGCGCGTAATCCGCCATTTCCACGACCTTACGGAACACATCCTTGCCGCGCAGGGCGAGATTACGCCGGCTGATATCGAGACTTGACATCAGGAGGTAGCTTCCCGACGTCGTTTGCGTCAGATTGATGATCTGGCGCACATGGCCCGCGCTTATGTTTTCGCCCGTCAAAAGCAGGCTCGACTGCGTAAGGCTTCCCCCGCTTTTATGCATGGAGACCGCCGTCATATCCGCCCCTGCCGCCATTGCCGAGACCGGCATTTTATCTCCGAAATAAAAATGTGTTCCGTGCGCTTCATCCACAAGGCATACCATGCCCGCATCATGCGCCATTTTTACGATCGCACGCAGGTCGCTGCATATCCCATAATAGGTTGGGTTATTTGCCAAAACCGCGACCGCGTCCGGATGCGCGGAGATCGCCTTTTTTACCTGTGCGCGGCTCATTCCGAGGGAAATACCAAGCCTTTTATCGACTTCAGGGTTCACATATACCGGGATCGCTCCGCAAAGCACCAAAGCGTTGATAACGCTTCTGTGTACATTGCGCGGAAGGATAATCTTATCTCCGCGTTTACAGCAGGACAGCACCATGCTTTGAACGGCGCTCGTCGTCCCGCCGACCATAAAAAAAGCATGTGCCGCGCCAAACGCATCGGCCGCAAGCATCTCAGCCTCCCGTATGACAGATACCGGGTGGCAAAGGTTATCGAGCGGCTTCATGCTGTTCACATCGATGCCTACGCACTGTTCCCCCAGAAAATCCGTAAGCTCAGGATTCCCCCTGCCATGCTTATGCCCCGGAACATCAAACGGAACAACGCGCATATTACGGAAGGTTTGGAGCGCCTCATAGATAGGAGCTCTTTTTTGATCGAATAATTCCTTTTCCATACCGCACCTCGCAAATAAAAAACGCAAGCCGTATCCACACAGCTTGCGTTGAATATCCTTATCAAATATTACCGGACATTGCAGGGGAGCGTCGCTTTCGGGCCATGGCACCGTTCCCGTGTAATAAAGGCAGCGGATATTATTTCGGGCATACAGAGTCTATATAGCAATACTACTCTTATTGACCATTTCACAAGTCTGCGCCTATACGCATTTTGGTTATAAAGTAACCAACTTATAAAACTGAGCTTTTAACTCAATCAATAAGGCGGCAAGCCGCCGATCGGCAGTGGACCCGGCTGTCCGTATGGCCTTGACTCCATTTTGGAGTGATCCATAAAATCGCTGTTAAAACTCCGATGGTAAATATATCATCCTGTCTCGTTTTACCGTTGCGAAATCACTAACATAATACCTCTATAGTATAGCACGTCAAATCCACATCAAGTCAATAGCTTTTTTAAATCTTTTCTGATTCCGGGCACGCTTTCTGTAGGATCAGGCAGCGGCCTCCAAAAACAGATTTTTTCAAAAAGCAGTTTCGGGCCCCGTTCTGTTCCCGTTTTTCATTTTTTCTTCCGCAGAGCCAAGGCAGCCGCATAAGAAGCTCCTAAAAAAATATTGTTATTTTCAATTCCCCGCATTATAATCAAGGCAGGCGGAAAAGGTCCGCGTCCGTGGTTGAAAGCCGATGCCAGCCGCAGGCAAAACGGTCCACGTAAGTTATACGCTGTGTATAATGAGCATAGTGCGGTTAGATGTAAGCCCGCCCGTCTAAAAAAGGCGAGAGGAGTAAGAGTGGCGCAGCGCTGCGGGGCTCCCCGGCGGCGAATGTGGGGGAAAAGACCAGGTCGGGCGGAGCCTTTTCTGCTCTTTTTTCCATTCGGAAAGGAAAAAGCGTTTTCTCCGGCGAATTATTAAAATAAGGTAGTTATTTGGGGCATTGGGTTTTCCTTTTGCCGAAACGCCTCCCCGTCTCCGGCGCCGTATCGGTATCCTGCCGGAAACAAACGCTGTTTCAAGCAGTCCTTATAGGTGTATTTGTAAGTAAGGGGATCACCCGCTGTCACATGAACATATCACGGAAGGGGCGAAGTTTATGAACATCAATATTTCAGGAAAAAACATCACAGTCTCCGATTATCTGCGCCGCGTTACAGGCAAAAAGGCGCGTAAGCTGGAGCGCTATTTCAAGCCCGATACCGAAATGCAGGTAACGCTTTCCATCGAAAAATCGCGGCATATCGCCGAGATCACCGTTGTTGCGGAGGGCGTCGTGCTGCGCGCAGAGGAAGCTACGGGCGACCTGTATTCTTCCATCGACGTGGCGCTCAAAAAGCTGGAGCGGCAGATGCGCAAGCACCGCACGAAGCTCGCAAAGCGCCTGCATGAAGAGGCCTTTTCGGAAGATACCGTATACGATTACTATGACGAAGCTTTCGATGAGGACGAGCCGCAGATCGTGCGCAATAAAAAATTTGCTCTGCGTCCCATGACAGAGGAGGATGCGGCCGTGCAGCTCGAGCTTTTAGGCCATAATTTTTATGTGTTCCGCAATGCCTATTCAAATGAAGTGAACGTTATTTACAAGCGCGCCGATGGAAATTATGGGCTGATCGAGCCCGAATAAGAGCAAAAAATAAGAATAAGGGTAGATACAACTATAAAAAAAGCCGTATACAATGTATACGGCTCTTTTTCCGTTTATTTCAAAAATCCGTCAATGATCTTCGCTTCCGCCTGTTCTTCCGTCAGCCCAAGTGTCATGAGCTTTACGATCTGCTCGCCCGCGATTTTTCCAATTGCCGCTTCGTGGATCAGCGCCGCGTCTACATGGCGGGCTGTCAGTTCCGGTATGGCGCTCACTTCTGCTCCGTCCATAATGATCGCATCACATTCCGAATGTCCGCTGCATGCGGCGTTCCCATAAATACGGGAGCGGAAGAGTTGCTTCGATTCTCCCCGCGCTACGGAGCGGGAGACAAGGTCGGTACCGGAGCCCGTTCCGTTGAGCTCTACTTCAAAATCCGTAACGGCCGACTGGCAACCGTACGTCATGATCTTTTCCCGTATCACCAAGCGCGCAGCCCGCTCTAAACGGGCGCGCGTGACCCGTTTTGTGCTGTCTACCCCTCGTATCTGCGCAGTATCCATTTCTAAAAGGCCGCCCTCTGCGATCTCGCAGACTGTCTGCGGATCGATGATCCGTTTTCCTGTTCCCCCGCCGGTGCCGATATGCTTTTCCAGATAGCGCACATGCGCATCCTTTCCAATAAAAAAACGGTGGATACCATTATGGCGCGAATCCGCTTCTCCTTCCGTATGCACGCCGCAGCCTGCGACGACCGTTACATCCGCCCCTTCTGCAATATAAAAGTCGTTATAAACGAGGTCGTCTACAGCGCTGTGTGTGATGCAGGCCGGAATATAGACCGTCTCTCCCCGTGTGCCTGCCCGCACGATGATATCGATGCCCGGTTTATCCGTTTTCTGTTCGATCCGGATGTGCTCCGAATTCTGCCTGCCTGCACACCGGCTGTCCTCCCGAATATTATAGGCCCCGCCCGGCCTGCCGGATAATCCGGAGACCAGCCCCAGCAGCTTTTGTGTGATCCTGTTCATATTCTTTCCTCCTGTCTGGGGCAGAACGATTGCTTTTGTTCGCCCAAAAGCGTAGGAAAGACCTCCGCCTTCGGCCCATGCCGTACGACCTTCCCGTCCGCGAGGACGACGATCTCATCCGCAATCGCAAGGATACGCTCCTGATGGGAGATGACCATGACCGACTTTCCTTTTTTGCGCAGTGCTTGAAATACGCCGATCAGGCTGTTGAAACTCCACAGGTCGATGCCTGCTTCCGGCTCGTCAAAGATCGTAAGCTTGGCTTCCCGTGCAAGCGCCGTAGCAATTTCAATCCGTTTGATCTCTCCGCCGGATAGACTTGCGTCTATTTCTCTTCCCATATAATCCTGCGCGCACAGGCCGACCTCCATCAGATAGCCGCACAGCTCCTCTTCCCGCAGGAAACGGCCCGCAGCGAGCTCCAGTATATCGCGTACTGTGAGCCCCTTGAAGCGTACCGGCTGCTGGAACGCATAGCAGATGCCCAAACGCGCGCGTTGGGTGATGTCCATATCCGTAATATCGCGTCCATCAAAAACGATCCTGCCGCCTGACGGCTTCTCGATCCCTGAAATCAGCTTCGCAAGCGTCGTTTTTCCGCCGCCGTTCGGCCCTGTTACCACGATGAATTTTCCTTTTTCGAGCCGAAGCCCGACTTCATTCAATATTTCCCGCCTCTCCGGCGTTTGAAATGATATTCCCTTTAATTCCAGCACGATCATCGCCTGCCTTTTGTAAATTAGCATAAGCTAACTATAGAATATCACTTAGCTGCTTTCTCCGCAAGAAAGAAAGGAATATCTGAAGATTAAAATACCGTCGGAGCGTCAGCGCTCCTGCCCCGGGAACTCCCTTGCATACGTAAACAGCATCACGTTTGCTCCTGCTTCGGTAAGCGTCCTCATACATTCGCCTGCCGTCGAGCCGGTCGTGAGTATATCGTCTATCAGCAAAATATTTTTTCCTTTGGGCTCTGCGTCTTCCCGCAGCCGAAACGCGCCGCGCACGTTGCGTCCGCGCTCCTGCGCGCTGAGCTTATATTGCGGCTTAGTCTCCCGTACTCTGACGAGCGCCGCTTTTCCCGGAATTTCCAGAAGCATTCCCAGATGCAGGGCCAGAAATTCCGATTGATCGTAACCTCGTATCTTTTTTCGTGTTTCGTGGATAGGTACGAACGTGACCATATCCGCGTTCACATCGTATGGCGCAAGAAACTCAGCCATACGCTGCGCCATGAACAGGGAAACGTGAGGAGAATCATCATATTTAAAACGATGGATCAGGCTGCGCACGATGCCGCCGTAGCGGTAGGCGAACAAAGTTCCGCCTATAAAGCCGTCGTGATTGCAAAGTGCTTCCTCTTCCCTTGCGCATTCCATACACACAGGGTCTCCTTCGGGTATTTCCCGTCCGCAGTATACGCATTTTTCACCCATGCGCATCGTCTGCCGTGCAAAGTCAATCCACTTTCCCATTTTTAAGCCTGCCTAAATACATCAATTCCCGTTTCAGGACCGTCGCCCGCCGCCCCTGCCATACGTTTCCGACCATATATTCCAGCGTCGCCGCACTGCCCGCGATCAGCACCTTTTTCTTTGCTCGCGTTACGCCCGTGTAGAGCAGATTGCGCGTCAGAAACGGCTGTGCGCCGTACAGCATTGGCATCAGGATCACATCGAATTCGCTTCCCTGCGATTTATGAATGGTATAAGCATACGCCCCGTCCAGCTCGGAAAGCGCCTGTATTTCATACTCGCAGCGCCTCATATCCTCAAACAGCACGTCTACGGTTCCCGCTGCGATCCGCTGCACAGTGCCGATATCTCCGTTGAATACACCCTCGCCGAGCGCAAGCTCCGCATCGTTCCGCCATGCACGGGCATAATTGTTTTTGATCTGCATCACACGGTCGCCCTCGCGGAACGTTCTGTCTCCGAATACGATCTCTGCTTTTCCTGTCTTTGGCGGATTGATGCGCTCCCGTACCGCCGCATTGAGCGCAACTGTTCCGAGATCGGTCCGCTTGATGGGCGCGATCAGCTGAACATCCTCCCCTTTTTTGGTATAGGCTTCATATTCCGCACATAACAGCTCACGTACCTCCAAGGCACTGGAGCACTCCCGAAATTCAAAGGAACCGTCGCCTGTTTCCGGCATTTTTCCATTGAGGATATCGTATGCCGCATCCGCAATTCCGCCTGCGTTACGGAACCGGTGCGTGAGCTTCACGCACGGAACGATCTCCGATTCGATGATGTCTCCCATTACGTTTCCCGGCCCGACAGACGGAAGCTGGTCCGCATCGCCCACAAGAATGAGCCGCGCCTCCTCCGGAAGCGCCTTCAGCAGATTATGAAAGAGATAGACATCCAGCATGGATACCTCGTCCACGATGACCGCATCCGCATCGAGCGGATTTTCTTCATTCCTGCGGAAATAGCAGTTGTATTCATCCTCGTCATAGGAATATTCAAGCAGCCGGTGAAGCGTGGCCGCCTGCGTCCCCGTCGCCTCCTGCATACGCTTTGCCGCGCGCCCGGTCGGCGCGGCAAGGCTGCACGTAAGCCCCATGCCTCCCAGAATATTCAAAACCGCTTTCAGGATCGTTGTTTTCCCCGTTCCCGGACCGCCTGTAATGATGCAGATACGGTTCTCCACAGCGGCGCGTACTGCGCTTTGCTGTTCGTCTGTGAGGGAAAACGCTTTTTTTTGTTTCTTCAGCAGGCTTTCCAAATTCCTTACGCGGTTCGGCTCCTGAGCCCGCGCGAGGCCAAACAGCCGTGCGGCGCAGCGTGTTTCCGCATAATAGGCGGAGGCCAGAAAGACGGCTTGCTGATCGGGATAATATTTTTTGAGCACAAGTTTTTTTTCCCATACAAGCATAAGCAGCGCCCGGTCCACCTCTGCAGCCGCCACGCCCAAATTTTTAGCGACGTGCGGAATGAGACGCTTTCTATGCACATAAGTGCTTCCCTGTGCGAGCACCTTATGCAATACGTTCAATATCCCATTTTTGATGCGGAAGGGCGAGCACTCCTCGATGCCGATCTGCAGAGCGATCCGGTCGGCCGTAAGAAAATCGATCCCGCGGACGTGCTCGATCAGCAAATAAGGGTTTTCCCGCACAAGTTTCGCAGCAGCATCTCCGAGCGCAGCGGCGGCAGCCGTCGCCTGACGTGCCGTAAGGCCCATACCCATCAGCTCAGAATAGACGTATTTCTTTTGCTCATATTCTTTGATCGCTTCGTGTACGCTGTCTGCAAGGCGGCCCGATATCCCGCGGATGCGCGTGAGCTCCCGGTGGTCGTTTTCGATCACATCAAAGGTGTCCTCCCCGAATTCCTCAACGATACGTGTGGCGAGCACTTCCCCCAGCCCTTTGATGAATCCGCCCGACAAAAAGAGCACGATATCGTTTAAATCGTGCGGCAGGGCGCTTTCATAGGACTGCACCGCAAACTGCGTTCCATATTTTGCATGATTTTTATATGCACCAAAAAAGCGCGTACGCTCCCCGGGCTTAAGACCGGGCATGTTGCCCACCACAATGGTGGGCTCTTCCGCCTCGATCTCCGCCACGGTGTAACCATCCGCGCTTTCATAGATGATGCTTATGACCGTACCTTCAAGCGTTTCGTTCAAATCTCTTTCTTGATGGCCTCAACCATATCAAGCCTCTCCCACGGCAGATCCAGATCGTCCCTGCCAAAATGGCCGTATGCCGCAGTCTGGCGATAGATGGGCTTTCTGAGCTGGAGCTTTTCGATGATCGCTTTCGGACGGAGGTCAAACAGCTTCGTCACGATGTCCGCAATCTCCGTGCTGTGCTTTTTGCCTGTCCCAAACGTTTCCACAAATACCGAAACCGGACGCGCAACGCCGATGGCATAAGCAAGCTGGATCTCGCAGCGGTCTGCAAGCCCTGCCGCAACAACGTTCTTCGCAACATAGCGTGCTGCGTATGCCGCGCTTCTGTCTACCTTGGACGGGTCTTTGCCCGAGAAAGCGCCGCCGCCGTGACGGCCCATTCCGCCGTAGGTATCGACAATGATCTTGCGGCCCGTAAGCCCGCTGTCGCCTTTCGGCCCGCCAATCACAAAACGGCCCGTCGGGTTCACATAGATCTTCGTATCGTCGTCCATCATATCGGCCGGGATCACCGGATTGATGACCTGCTCGATCATATCGCGCCGAATCTGCGCCTGCGTCGCTTCCGGATCGTGCTGCGTAGAGATGACGACCGCATCTACACGGACCGGCTTCCAGTTCTCGTCATATTCGATCGTGACCTGAGATTTTCCGTCCGGCCGCAGATAATCGAGCGTACCGTTTTTACGCACCTCTGCAAGACGGCGCGCAAGCTTATGCGCAAGATAGATCGGCATCGGCATATATTCGGGCGTTTCGTTGCACGCATAACCGAACATCATACCCTGATCGCCCGCACCGTTTTCCGCATCGTCCTGATTTTCACGCGTTTCGAGCGCTTTGTCAACGCCCATCGCAATATCCGGCGACTGTTCGTCTATCGAGGTGATCACGCCGCAGGTTTCGCCGTCAAAGCCATAATCCGCCTTATCGAAGCCGATCTGCTTGATCGTCTCACGCGCGATTTTTGCGATATCTACATACGCGTTTGTCGTGATCTCGCCCATAACGAGCACAAGACCCGTATTGACCGACGTTTCACACGCCACACGCGCGTTGGGGTCCTGCTCTAAGATCGCGTCCAGAACGGAATCCGAAATCTGGTCGCAGACTTTATCCGGATGCCCTTCCGTAACGGATTCCGAAGTAAATAATCTTCTCATATTTTTTCCTCCATTGATCGATATACGAAAACGTATGATTTTACTTATCCCATATTATAACAAAGAGACGCACGCTTTTCAATGGAAAAAACAGCACGGAAACCCGTTATGGGAGCAGGTTTCCCGCTTTTCCTCCTCTTTTATTTGAACACCCGTTCTAATCTTCCTTTAAATTGCGGCATTTTTATTGAACGCCTGTTCCAATAAAAATCTGCCCGGCTGAAAAAATTTTTTCCGCTCCTTTACGCCCGCGCAGGTTTATACCGGTCCTCCAGCCTGCTCATCCAAAGACCAAGCGCAATGCCTGCGATGCAGGTGGGGATACACGCCAAGCCCTCGAGGCTCAAATAATTGAAGTCCAGCGGTACGATAATGACGGTAGATGCGGCCACCACGCCGAGTATCACATGGAACACTCCTGCATAGGCCTTTGCAAAGAGCGCGTCCATCAGCTTAGAGAGTGCAAGCAGACAAATCAGCAGGCCCAGTATGAGAGGCAGGATCACGCTGACGTCGAGCGTTTTGAACGCCGTTACCATCGCCCCATACATTCCCATGTAAAGCAAAAAGTTGGAGGGGCTGAGGCCGGGGATCAATATTCCCAGCGCAATGATCGCACCGCCCAGCAGCCACGTGCCGAAATTCTGCGGCACATTGCCCGCAAAAGCGCTTTCACCAAAACGCAGCAGGAAAAATCCGGCGACAAACGCCACAGCCATAATGACTAAATGGCGGGGGCTGCGTCCTTTCTTCCCGCCCTCCTTCCACAGAGCGGGAAACGTTCCGATGATCGCCCCAATAAAAAACCACATCGTGGGGGCTAGATAGCGGTCCAGAAAATATTCCAGCGGATAGGACAGGAGCACGATGCCTCCCAGCATACCGATCGCGACCGGAATAAAAAACAGGACGTTTTTCTTAAAATCTCTTGTAATATGCGCCAGAAAGGATATGATGCGTTCATACAGTCCAAAAATGGCTGCAAGCGCGCCTCCGCTGACGCCGGGCAGAATGAACCCCGTGCCTACGAATACGCCCTTTACGAGCCGGAGCAGCCAGTCGGCAGCCCCGCCGCCCGTTTTTCTATGATCTCTTCTTTTTTCCATCATGCTGCAATTCTTCTCCTTTTTTCGGCCCTCTTCGGCCCGCCTTTGTCAAAACAATTACGTTAAAAAGATACTATATCTATGGTATAATTGCAATGAAATGAAAATGTTATTTAGAAACTGTTAATTAATTGGTCTATTTATTATGCGTTTTCCGCGCTGTTAACGCATTTCAGAGTGCTTGAAAGCACAGAAAATAAAGTCAAAGTCTAACAAATGTCTAACAAATTATAGCTAAAAATGCCGCCCACGCATCAGCGCAAGCGGCCCTTTCTCCATATTATGTATCAAGCATCCGAATGCCAGTGCATCATCTCCTGCACCGCTTTTTCAAAACTCCCGCACGGGCAGAATCTCTGCTCATACTGTTTACTTTCGGGAAAATCCTCTTTGCAAAAATCCCTCTTATCAAAGATATCTGCTTCGTATTCCCCGTTACAATAGCGCCGCTGAACAACCATGAATTTCCACTCCATAAAGCCTCTCTCCTTTCGCGCTTCTACGCATAGGCGGCATGAATGGCAGCCGTCAATCTCAAACACTATTCCCTTTTATCTGATGTATGTAAAAACTGTTTTGTGCTTTCATTTTAATCCTCATTTTTAATGAAAGCAATATAAAATTAGAATTATCTACATAGGTTTATAAAATCAAAAAACCGCCCACATCAACCCGATGCAGGCGGTCTTTAGTTGTCTAATCCGGTTCCCCATCCGTGGGAGGTGAGCCAGTCGATGGAGCGCCAATCGCTATATGAATTACCATCGAGCAGTTGACGTATTTAATATTTGCGATGTAAAATATATTTATAACTAATAAGGAGCCTTGATAATGGGGAAAGATGGTAGCTTTAAAACAATAGATTCTCTAATGAGGCACTTACGGAACAACCATGCAATTTCAATTGGTGGGAGTACGCAAAAAAGAAACTTAAAAAACATCGGCTACTTCCACGGCTTTAAGGGCTATCGATACATAATAACACCACGAAATAAAATTCCGTTTAATAATTTTAACGAAGTAATGGCGCTAAATAGATTTGACATGAATTTAAAGTCTCTTTTTTATAGCCAAATCATGTTTATAGAAACTGCGTTGAAGAACTATGCCGCAGAAATTGTCATGTGCGAATGCAACAGTAGTAGCTTTAACGACATTTATAACAAGCTACTCACCGCATACAAGGCTTATCCATCTAATAGCGATGCTTACAAACAGCTATACTTATTACGCTGCAAGGTGCGAGACGACACGCATAGTATGCTATCCTTTAATTATAGCAAAAACACAGCAAGCGTGAGACATTATTACAATTCGGATAGACCCGTTCCTATTTGGGCAATTTTTGAAGTAATTAGTATGGGGAAATTCGGTAATTTTATCAAAGCTTTAAATATAAGCACCAAGCAGAAAATCGTTGATAAATTAAGCTTAAATCCGTGCAATTGCAAGATTAAAAGTAAAAATCGCTTAATTGTCGATGTAGTTTTTGCTCTAAACAGCTTACGCAATGCAATTGCCCATAATCATGTAATATTTGATGTATCACGTTTTAGCGAACCTAAAAATATTCGTGGTGATTTTAAGTACTGTATTTCGCAAAATACGGGAGTTGACGATGTAACATTTGAATCAATTTTGGATTATTTGGTGCTAATTGTTTATTTACTAAAAGGATTACGAATTAGCAAAACCGAGCTAAATAGAATCATACGCGAATTCGAGAAATGCATTGAAGCATTTCGTGCAGATTTCCAGCTTAACGAATACAATTATATTGTGCGCACAAATACGCGAACAAAGCTCGCTCAATTGAAAGCATTTGTTAAAAACTCGTAAATTTTCAGATAAATGTTGATTATCTTCTCCGTGGTGTGGTATATTATAATTGTAATTGGGGTGGAAATCTTAATTTGTTAAGATGGAAGCCTAAGGAAGCCTGATGCGTCGGGCTTCTTTTTTTTACAAAAAACCATATTTATCTATAAAAAAATCGCGATTTTTTTTATAGATAAATGCTTTTTCGCGGCGTTGTTCTATTGATTTTCCGTTTTTCTTATACGCAAACAAAAAAGCGGGAGCTTTCGCCCCCGCCAATTTGTTACTCTTTCGTACTAAATGCATTCTTCACCCGGTCGATCAGCGTCTTTGCCGTCTCAAACAAACCGACGCTCAAAAGTCCGCTTGCAATACCGCCGATCAGGATCTCCGGCGTGAATGCCCACGCTTCGAGCCATGAATTGACGATCACGCCAATAACAACCAGAATCGCCGGAATCCAGTTATTCGGCAGCTTTGTGACCGCGTGCTTCAGCACAAACCCAAGGCCAAAGCAGATACCCATAACAATTGGTATTGCGTACTGTTCTAATACTTCCATTGCTTAATCCTCCTTTCCTTATTCCCACAAGATCGCCCACGTTTTCGGCCCAATCACGCCGTCCACTTCTCCAATGTCCCGGCCCTCGTTTTTCCTCGCCTGCTGGAACCGTATGACTGCTTCTTTCGTACTGTTCCCGAATACGCCGTCTATCCTGCCCGGCTGTGCAAGGTGCTTTTCCAGACGCTCCTGCGCCTGCCGCACATCGTCTCCGCGCATCATGGGAGAGGCCAGCTTTAAATTGCGTGTCAGCGCCGGGATAGACGCCGCGGGCGCGCTCTTTTCCGTCCACGTCCCGCCGAGCAAAGGCGTTGTATTTTTGCCGACCTGCCCGTCTATCTTCACGCCGCCGTTCTTCTGAACGTCCCTTACAGCGGCGTCCGTCTTTGTGCCAAAGTTGTTGTCGATCCCGGTGCTTCCCAGATCATAGCCCATCGCAAGCAGATTGTTCTGGATAGAACCGACCGCCGCTTCCTTGCTCCCTTTCTTCACAACATGGTCAAGTGTGAATGCCTTTTTGGTGTAGGTCGGCTCCGATGGAGCGGCCGGAGCATTTCCATCTGTATACATGAAATCCGGCCTGCCGTATTTCTTCCAGTTCCGCGCATTCAGGTCTGTTTCTACAACTCCATAATCACGGCCCCGTGCCTCTATAACCTTTCCGTCTCCAATATACACGCCAACGTGACCGGACTTTCCGTTGCTGTACTCAAAAACGAGATCGCCAGCCTGCAGGGCGCCTTTATCTATGGAAACGCACCGATTCCTATAGCCGTCTGCCGTATCGTCAAATCCCGCGTTTCCGTTCGCGTTGAGGCACGCGCCGATCAGGCCGGAGCAATCAAACGCGCCGATCATGTTCGGATCGTATTTCCCCTTATTTTTCTTCCAAAGAGAAATGGCTCTGTTCGCGTTCGTTGCGGACGTTTCCATTTTTCTGATCCAATCCTCGGTGATCTGTCCGCCGCGCTGCCCCTGCGCTCCCCATACATAAATTGAGCCACGCGCTGCTTCCTGTTTGACAAAATCGATCATTGTCTGTCTTGCTATTTTTTGCATACTAAACTCCTTTCTAATAAAAAAGACGCAGATGCGTCATTGTTCACTGTCTAAAAAAATCCGCTTCTTTTTGTAGAGAAGCTCGGATTCTTCCGCTGATTTTAAGTAATTATCATAGGCCGCCGTAAGCTGTCCGTTCGGCTTTTCTCCGTGCAGGCAGTCCACAATGGATTTCAATATCTTGCCGAGCGCCATCCACTCTTTGCTTTTCGCAAGGTCTATGTCATTCTCGATCAGCACAAGCTGTTTCCGGCGCTCCGCCTCCGCCTCCCGTTTCCGGCGTTCTTCGTCCCGCTCTTTATCCAGCCGATGCTTTAGATAGATCGTAACGATGCCACCCGCTCCCAAGATCGCCACGGCTACCGTTACGACTGCTTCTACGATCCCCATGTCTCATTCCCCCAGCCCGTCTATCTCTTCCTGTGTCAATATCCCTTTTTCCACAAGGAGCGCGGAAAGCGCATCGAATTTTTCCGCCTTTTCCTCAAGCTCCACAATTCTTTTTCGGTTTTCCTTTATCAGGAACCCAAACGCTGCAAGGAACGGATTTACCTGCAATCCCTCTACCTGCCTATTTCCGTCCGCGTCCTCCGAATAAAAGACGAATCGGTCGTCGATCTCCTCCACGTCGTCCGCAATGAATGAAATGGATTCGCCCGACCACGGCGCTCCCTCTTTCCATTTAAAAGCCACCGGGAGCATTTTAAGTACCTTTTCCGCTTCTTCCGGCGTCAGCTCCCGGATATCCTCTTTGAACCGTTTCGCAGAACCGCTTATATTTTGCGCATAGATCGTTTGCAGCGCAGTCCCTTGAATATTCCCTACGTAAAACGCCGTCGTAGACAACACGCCGCATGAGCTTTGGTAATCCCCCACGAACAGCGCGTTACCGTTTGACACATTGCCCGCTCCTACCCGAATACCACGCAGATATGCCCCGCTTTCGTCCGTTACCATGACATCATCGTCGCATCGTAAGACTAAATATCCCGCCGCGTTCCTTGAAACGTTCTGTGTGTAGATATTGTTCCATTCTTTTGCAGCAGTACCTAACGTGCTTACTCCTCCAACGCTTGGTATCACGTTTTTTACGCTGATATCCCCTGTGAACACTCCGCCGTCTTTTGTCATGAACCCTATCAGATCACCATTTTCGTCTACGACAAAAAATGATCCGTTTTTTAAAATGACGATATCCCCATATTCAGCATTTTCCGGCGCTGCCGCGCCTGTCATTTGTCTGTGCCTTTTAAACATAGCTTCCTCCTAAAAATCTTCGCCGCAGTCGTGTGCCGCAACGAGCGCTTTGATCTTTTCCCATAGCCGGGCAAGCCCCGCCTTATTCAAAAAAACAAACATCGTTCACCTCATACGCATATCTCATCTATTTCCCCATTCGTGATTGCAGCAAGGTCGCTTTCTTTCACATATCCCGTCATATCCACCGCAGTATCTCCGAGCCGTTCCATCGCTCCGTCGATCAGCATATATTCATCGTATAGGTTCCCATCGGCGCCCGATGATTTCCGGATCATATAGATCGTGTTACCATCTGCCGCCGACGGCTCCGGCAGAGCGGCTGCGATCTCACGCTTTAAATGTCCGGCCGCCGCTACTTTCTCTTGTATCGCCGCGTCGAGACCACTTATCATACTGGCAGGGTGGCTATCCGGGTGCATATATTTATTTGCCCCCGCTTCTATCCCCGCCAGCTTTTCTTTTTCCGCTGTCGTATAGTCGTTCGCGGAAAGCCCCTTACCGTTTACCTTATCCACCTTATTTGAAATTGCGCTGCTGACAAACGCTTTTAGCTTCTGCCATAAATATAAAACACCGTTGCTATCTAAATATTTGATTGCCATTTTTAAAAATCCTCACTATTCGCTCCATATACCGTATTCATCACGCTTACCTTTCCCGTGATGTTTCCGCTCACGATCTGCAAGACCGCGATCTCTCCCTCATAGATGCTCCCCGTGCCGTTTATATCTTCCTGTGTCAGCGCCGGAAACGTCGTTGTCGTTGAAAACTCCATGAGCCATTCTACTTGTCCGGGCCCTGTTTCAAGCGCTTCCTGCGTCATATCTACCCGGCATTTAAGACGGACATATCCGTCTGTAAGCGTTGGAGTTACCGCGATCGTGTCCGCCCCGTCGTTTGATATGATCCCTCCGGCCAGTATAAACACTCCGTCTCCTACTGTGATCGAGTTGGACGTAAAGGTCACGTCGCACCCTCTCAATATGCCGTCTCCGTGCATATTTTGAAATATCCTGCGCCAATTCTTTGCCGTGTTGTTCCTTTCCTCAAAAATGATCCCATTCAGCGCCATCCGTCTTTCCTCCTCATTTCAGCATTCCCTCCAATTCTTCATTTGTAATTGCTTCCGCCTCGATCTCAATGCTTTGCGCCGCTCCTGCCGTCTGCGGCTGTTCCCGCTTCCAAAGGTTCAGCTTTTCGTCCAGCATGATCCGCAGCTCGCCGCTCTTGTATACGTTCTTGCTCCGGTCGCTGCTTTTGCGGATCGCGGAGATGTAACTCGATAGAACCTGCCCGTCTTTCGTGCGAACAATCAGATTGTCATAGAAATTATATTCTTTACTGCACGCAAACTCGATGAGGTGCGAATCGCTGTTCTCCGCGAATTTGTTTTTGACCTCCTCCGCAGCGTCCTCCGCCTCGCTCACATTCAATATTTCCCATGTGCCATCCACCCGGTTTTCATCGGTGTAAGTGTTCGTGATCGTGCCATCTGTAAGCAAGTACCAATCCTGCCGCGCCCCGGTGTCCTCCGCTATGGTCGTTATCTTTCCGATCGCCTCATGTGCGAACGATTCCTCTAAAATCTCATAGTCCGAAAGGTCGAGGAAGATTTTATGCGTCTGCCTGTCGCGGTGGAAGAGCCGCATCACAAGCCCACCGTTTACTACCGAATACGAAGTATGAATGTTATATAATCGCCTCACCTTTGACAGATACGACTTGATATTCCAAACTCCGTCCTCCACATCCGGCAATGCGCTTCCCGTCGTCGATGTAGATGCGATCACCGTTAAAAACGGCGTGGCGTATACCGCGTCGGATAGTTTGACGTAATACTTGTCGATCAGCGATTTTATATACTGCTCGATACTCTCGCCGACCGTTCCGGGGTCGTCCGGGATATCCCGCGCAAACAGCGTGTCAATGTCATTGCAGGTGATATCCAGCGTCTCCCTGTCCTTGTCCACCTCCTTGATGATCCCGAAGAATCCCTCCGTAAAGAAAAAATCCCCGGCCTTTGCCGAAGATTCGTTCCCGCGTATTTTGAAGTCCGAAACTTCATCATAGATGGACTGCACGGTCATGTCGTAGGTGAGCGCCGTCGCGTGGTGCTTGAGGGCGAATGTATGGCGGTCCCGTATGTACGTTATCACTATGCATCACCCCTTGAAATACTCGTGCACATGCAGAACGTGCGTTATCTCCGTTCCTGCCGTTGTGTCCGCTGTCAGCGTCGCCCGCACTTCTTTCCCGACCGGGAGCGTGAAGAAGTTTGCTACGTTCTCGTTCAGCGATTCCACAAGATCAGTTCTGGTGTTTCCGCTCACTTTCCACACCCCGTCAGCGTTCGGACGGGAAGAATAGTAGATATGATCTCCTGCCGCGACTGATACGCCGGACAGGTCGAGCGCTCCGATCAGCGCGCCCGTGGCGTTGTCCTCGACCTTGAAGTAGATATTCGAGCACGGCCCGTTGATAGTCAGCTCCATTGCCGCCGGGAAATGCCCCTGAGGAGTAAAGACCTGTGCGTCTCCCGCACCACTATCTGAAAATTTAAACGGAAACTTGAACGTAAACTTCATTGGATTGATGCTTTCCTCCGTCCTGAACAGAAACGTCAGCGGGTTCTTTTTGTGGTACGGGCTTGTGCCCGTGAATGTGACCGGGCATTCGAGCACCCCTGTCAGTTCCTTTTCCGAAAGCTCGAGCCCCGTCACGATCACATCAACGTATAGCTCCCGCGTTCCGTACGGTACGTAGACGAGCTGCAGGCCCTCCGCGCTGTTCACCCAGTCCACAAACTCCTGATAGGTTTGATAGGGCTCCTGCACATCCGGCATAAACACCATCGTTCCGCTGATACTCGGCTGCGCGTAATCCCGTGAGGATTCCGAGAAAAAGCCGTATTCCACCTGCACGAAACCGATGTCCTCCGCATAGCCGAGGCCGGACGGCTCCCACATGAAGCGTTTATTGTCCTGCAGGGAAAGCCTGCGGCCTGTATTGTCCTCTAAATAGAATCTTCTCAATCTAACCTCCTGCCTGCCCATTTGCTGAAATTCTTGAATAGTCGCACTTGAGCGCCGTCACTTAAATCACTAGTATATACATTAAGCTGATACGTGTTGCCGCCGCTGCCGCCTCCGTTGTTATCCAGCACACCCTGAATGATACCGCCTAAACGGTCAAGCGGTATGATCGCCTCCGGCCCGCGCTCCGCTACCCGTACGATCTGTTCACGCGAGATGATACCGCCTGTTGCAAAGCTCTGGAATTTTGCGCCGCTTCCTGTACTCGATACGGATATCTCGAAATTAAATTTGCTTTTCAGCGTACTGACGACATTGTCTGCCACATCATGCAGTTTCCATGCCATGTCCCGCATGCCGGACGCAAGGCGGTTGATGATTCCGATACCGAGCCAATAAAAGGGGCCGTTTTCGCCTATCATGTCGCTCACTCTGTTCAGCGTATCCTGCATAGAGGATTCAAATTCTGTTTGCATCGCATCATTTGACGCTATTCCGGCACCGCCTGCTTCTTCTGCGCTGTACCCCACTTCATGCGTTTTAGCGTCCATTCCGGGCTTTGCAACACTAAGCGCATTTCCATAGGCATTCGCTAAAGCCCATGCCATATTTCCGCCACCTTCACCGAAGTCTGCTACCATCTGACTTACGATTGCCATAGAATCCTTGCTATAGTCACCGAGTGTTTCGATATATGCAAGCATATTGTTTTTCATAGATTCGTTACTCTGCAATTCTGCTTGCTGCCGCAGTTCTGCAAGGCCAGATTCATAATCTAAAACGGCTTGTGTATTGGAATTTAAATTGTCTATTCGTTCTTTCAAGGAAATCTGATCTTCGTAGTTTATCGCGTCATTACTATTGGTCAGAATTTCTAAACGCTTTTGCTGTAGCTCTTGCTCTTTCTGGACGAGTTCCGTCAGCGAATTATATTGCTCTTCATTTTTGGCTTTATATGTATCAAGCTGTTTAGTCTGCTCCTCATCTAAAGCCTGCCCATTCTCCTGCATACGGAGAAGTTGCAATGCTTGGGCTTCAGTTAGGTTTGAAACCGCCTCCGCATTTCTGTCCACGGATTCTGTGTTTCCGTCAAATGCGATCTCATTCTCATTTGCTACTTTTGTTAAGTATTCCAACTGATCCGCTGTTAGTTCTTCTTGATCTACAGTATTAGCTAAAACTTCGCCTGCTGATTTCAACTCCTTGTTCCACGAGTATTGAAATTCTGATGCAAGTTCTGTCCAGTTTCCGGCTTCTATGAGCCCATTGATGTAATTTTGTTGTTCCTCGGTCAGGTCACCCATATTTTTTTGGATCGCTTCAACAGCCATAATTCTGTTTTTCTCGATCTCGACCTGCTCGCGCATGATATCCGTAAACGCTTCCTGATAGGCTTGCGCGCGGGCATTTTTCAGGAGGGCATCTGTATTGTTTTGTATTTCAATTGTACTTTCGTTCAATAGACCCGTTGCTTCATTGATTGTCGCAGCAGTTCCACCAACGGTTGAGTTGTATTGTTCAGTCACCTGCGCAAGCATTTGCCGCTTTGCCGCGGCTTCCGTCTCCGAATGATTTCCTTGCTTTAATTCATCGTTGTACCGCATCATGGTTGCAAGCAGATCGTCTGCAATATTCTTTGTAGCCGCATACGCCGCTTCCGATTCATTAAATATTATTGCTGTATCTTCTATTGATCCAGACAAATCCTGTGATGCGCTTTTTAATTCTTCCATTTCATCAGACGCCTTACCGAGTTCTGATGCAAAACTAATAACTAAAGATACAACGGTTACGATTGCTCCTATAATTGTACTCATGCTTGCCGCATTGATAGACTGTATCGCGCTTACGGCTCCGCTTGCTGCGTTTTTAATCGCCGTAACAAATGTTCCGAGAGATTTAACGACATTCCCTATAATACTTGATATCTTCCATGCAGCGAAACCTGCTGCGATGCTACCGACTACCGTTAAAATAACCTCTCCGTTCTCTATCACAAAAATTGCAAAATCCGCAAATGCTTTAGCGGCTCCTCCCAAAAACTCTCCGATTTTTTTGATTGAGTTTTGCACAGACGGGCTCGCAAGCTTTTCACTCAATGCCTGCCCTGTTGTTTCAAGCGCAGGTATCATTCCTTCGAGAAGCAACGTCTTGGTATCGGTGAGCGCCGTCATAACAGGCTGCATCGCCGCGCCTACTTTGGAGAGCATTTCCGTGTATCGCGTCTGCGCCGTAGAATACGCGATCAAATCCGCATTCGCTTCTTTATACTGCGCGTTGAGGTCTGCCATGCCGTTTTTGGCGAGGATATCCACCGCATATTGCTGTTTTTCCGCGGAGGTCGTGCATTTCTGCAATCCTTTGTTAAAGTCCTCAAGATTTACGCCTAAGCGCTCTAACAGCTCCCCATACTGCCCCGTCGCCTCTCCGGTCGCAAGCGTTTCCTGCAAGGAATCTGCAAGGGATTCTATTTTAAGCGTGTCCGGGAACGCAACGACAGCGCCGGAAAGATTGTTCACAGCGTCGGTCAGCGTTTCCCCTGTGAATCCCGCTTTCAAAAGGTTAGACAAAGCCTCTACAGAGGAATCCGTTTCGTCGGTAATTGCGACAAAATATTCCAGATCGTCAGTTACATCGTCTATGCCCGTCCCCGCTGCTTTTGCGTTCTGTTCCAGTTTTGATAAATCAGAACGAAACTCTTTCGTTTCCTCTACCGCATCCGTCAGAAATGTTACAGCGCTGCCAGCAAATTCTAGCAATTTTGTTGCGACGTTTCCTAAAACTGTTCCGAGGGCTACTCCGCCTACACTTAGCGATTTCATATCTTTCTCGCTTTTTTGTGCAGCATTTCCCATTTTATCGAATGCTTCATCTGTTTGCTGCGCTTCATTTTGCAGGCGATTTAACGAATTTTCGGTAGATATGACTTGTCTTTCTAATGCCCTGTATTGGTCTGCGCCGATTTCTCCGCGTTCAAGTTGCGCTTTCGCCTGCTCCTGCGCTGACTTAAGGACGTTCAGTTTTTTCGTTGTATTCTCTATAGACTTTGCCAGCACTTCCTGTTTTTGTGCCAATAGCGTTGTATTAGTCGGGTCTAATTTAAGTAGCTTATCTATAACGCGCAGTTCGCTATTCAAAGATGATGCAGTCTTGCTTACATCCTTTAACGCCTTATTTAACGGCTGTGTATCACCGCCGATCTCGACAGTAATTCCCTTTATCCTTTGTGCCATGTCTTAACCTCATAGATATTTGTCGATATCCTCTTGCGTTGCAATATATATCCTGTCTTTTTCGGGTGTGAACTCTGAAAGGACATCCTGCAACATTCCGATTGTCATAAATTCAAAATCCGCGACGGAAAACCCGCTGTTTATCGCAGCCGCAATCAACCCTTGCGTCGTGAGCTTCCCGCCGCTTTTCTGTTTTTTATTCGTGTCGTAGAAATAAAGTTAGCTAAAATAAGCTCGTAAGTCTCCGCGAACACGTCCATTATTGGAAACGCATCGAATTGTTCAAGCCATTGTTCAAGTGGCGGCACGGAAGCGTCTGCGGCTTTTGCCATCGTCCAGATCACTTGAACGATCCCAACGCTGTCCAGATTTCCAATACCGTCTAAATTAAATGTAGCGTTTCCTGCTTTGTCAAAATTCATCATCTTCATGATGCTGCCTTGAACTTCCATAATGTCCCGCCCAAATTCACGGCGGTAGATGATGGCCTGCATTGCGTTGGCCTTTAATCTTACGTCTTTATCTCCAATTTTTATCACTTTTTCCATTTCATATCTCCTAATTTTTTGTATAATAAAAGACACCCACGTTTGTGAGCGTCTTTATATTCTTTCTATTTTATTTATTCACAATATTCTGGCCGTTTCGCTTCACAGACGTTTTACACGCCTTTTTGTGTATCAGTACTGCCACCGCGATAGCAGCGGCTACACCAATTACAATATACAGCCAAAACCATTCATTAAAAACAGAACTGATAAAGTAAATCAGCAGTATCATCAGTAAACATATAACGATGATTTGTATTAACGATTTCATAGATCCTCCATCAAAATTCGTAATGTGTCCACATTCTTAATATCTTGACTGTATTTTCGCTTTCATACACCTGATATACAAGCCTGTGCTTCGCGTTTATCCTTCTGGAATAAAATCCTTTCAACTCTCCCTGCAATTTTTCATATGGCGGCGGATTGCGAAACGGATTCTCCCGCAAGACATTCATAAGCTCCTTGATTTGCTTTTCAAGGTTCACTGCCTTTATATTCTGAACGTGTTTTAATGATTTTTTGGAATATACGATCCGGTACATTACCATTCGACCTCATTTTCCGGCACGCATTCTTCAAGCGGTTCCGCCGCAGCAGCCTTAATTTCATCAACTAAGCCCGGAACAGAATTCAAATACATCGTTTCCATCAGACCGTTATAATCTTCCTCGCTTATCATGACCGCATTTCCATCTTTCGTGGTAATCTGCACAGGTTGATTATATTTAACTGTCTGTTCAAGCAAACTGAACATATTTTTCCTAAAATTTGTCGCATTCGTATTTAACATCCTGCTCGCCTCCTTTATATGTACATTATAGCGTACATATGATAGGCTGTCAATCTATTCAAACATAAAACCGCCCATTTCTGATCGGTTTCATTTGATTTTATATGGTATAAAATAGGCGAACTCAAAATAGCGTTTGCTCATTAGTTTTTGCCGAAAACCTTAGATAACACAACAAAAATCATACTCAAATAAGCAAGCGCTCTTGTACAAACTCTTGCTATACTACCTATTAGGTTTTCGGCAACTTAAATATACAATTTCAGGTTTTGGCAGTCAATGACTATGCTCCCTTTGTCACCGTGATCGTATAATCTTTAGATTGTCCGCCATTTTCTACCGTAATAACAACAGTATTAGAACCTTCCTGCCATGTGATCGCGGAACCGTTTGATACTGGCGCATCATTTGCCATGATCGACACAGTAGCATTCGGGTCATTTGCCTGCGCGTTGATCGTGTTAGTAGCATTTGTTGTTGTCGCTGTATACGAAACTGTTTCCGGCGCAAACGTCGGCTCAAGTGTTACCGTTCCGAGCGAAAGGCTTTGCAGCGTCACGTCTGCCGTAAACTCACCGGATGGGATATAGACCTCGTTGTACCAAGCGTTAAACGTTTCCGCATCGGTGTTCTGCGTGGTATGCGCCCTTACGATGCCGCTTTCAGGGAGCGGACTTACCGTAATATTCATAGTAGAGGTCTGCGGCTCCGTTGTCTCTCCCTTTGTCGCAGCTGTATCGGAACCGCGGCTCACCTGTACGTTATATAGAACGCGCCGCGCGGCCTTTTCGTCACCTTCCACCTGATACAGTATAGCCACAGGTTTGGGATTCGTGTTCGCGTTCTCGACCATTACCCCGTTTTCATCCAGCGTATTCCCGAGCACGTTTGTTTGGAACCACTCGTCAAACAACGCCATTTCAATAGAACCAGTATATCCCTGATTCGCCGACGCCGTGTAGTACGTTATGTTATCCGCATAAAACGGCGTGTCGCTGCCGTTCGGATCGAGCGTCAGATTGACCGCTCCTGGGTGTTTGTGCGGCGTACCGTATTCCACTTCTCCATTACTACCTATGTTCAGCAGAGCAAACCATACGTTGCTCAAACCGAATTGCACTTTGTTAGCCATAATTAAACCTCCGATATTTCATAAATAATCTGAAAGACTTTTTCATCATCAATAAAAGTCTCTGTTTTGTTCCAACAAAATTCTCTAAGTGCGTTTTCTACCGTTTCTTCCGCTTCTACGTCTTTTTTCCCTGTATAAAGCTCCACTTGCCACCTGTTCACGACCGCTGCTGTTCTGTTATCCGAAAAAAAGTTTTCCGTATACGCCATGATATACGTTATAAATGGTGGCCGCTGTGGCGTATCGAAATGACTATAAGTTACCGGATATCCGGTTTTTTTTAGCGCATCATATAAATCTTGTGCCGTCATCCTTTTACAGCCTCCTCCACTCTTTTCTCAAATTTTTTAACAGCGCGTTCCTCGGCGGGTCTGATGTGTGGCCTCCCGGACACACGCCCCCCGTTGACTTTTGCGTGTCCATATTCCAAAAGATGCGTAAGCCTATAGTGCGGTTTTTTTACATACCACACCTTCTTCTTGCCATTTGCATTTTCATAAATATTCTTGACAGCCATAGCCCTTCGATATTTTCCTGTTCTTTTCGGCGCATGTTCTCTGATGTCATCGAGCAATTCCTTGCTCGTATCATCCACAGCCTTTTTTATTTCTTTTGTTACGCCGCTTGAATAAAGTGCCAATTCTTCCTGTATCGCTTTCGCAAGACCTTCTGGCTCACACTTCTTTGCCATCACACGCCGACCTTACTTTCAAGATAAAGCTCTATACTTTCATTTTTTCCCAAGTATGTGCGATATACTCCGTAGCGCACGCCATCAAGCTCCACTATTTTCTCATGGCCGTAATCGTAGGAAAACATCGTTGCCCGATACTCTGGCTTTAGGCCGCTTCTGCCTGCCTCGAACCACTCAGCCGCAGATACGCTGCTTATGTTGCAAAAAACGTCGCGCCGCGTCTCCTGTGGTATTTGCTGCCCTATTTCGTCCACAATATAGGTTTCAGAAATAAGGGTGAGGACTTTGGATTTATCCATTGTCCTCACCCCAATCCGTGTAACCCGTGGCCGTCTGAAGCTGCGCCTTTTGTTCGTCATAAGATGCTTTCATCTTGTCGTAATCGTCAGGCTCGCCGAAATGCACACGGCAATATGTTGTTACCGCACGTATGATAAGCGGATCATCCTCTTTCAGCGACGTTACTCCGGCAATGCCGAGGTCAGCAAGCGCCGCGTTAATTAAATCATTCAATTCGGAATCAAACGCTGTCGTTGCAATCCGCAGCGCCAATTTGACCTTTTCAAGCATTCTTTTTCGCCCTCGATTTCGCAGAACGTGCCTGCGGTGTAAACGTAGCACCGTTGAACGTAAATGTGATTACTTCCGCACCATCTACCAATACGGTAAAAGAATCACCCTGTGTTACTCGGAATACGTTATTTGCTTCAAACGGAATGTTCTCTTTTCCCATAGAACCATTCTTCTTGAAGCTCATTTGCGTTCCTGTCTTTTTTAGGGTGAACGGGAAATAATAACCTTCCTGTTCATCCGGAACAGAGGCGTTAAACCCTGTATATCCGGTAACATACTTAAATGTACCAGTCACCGCGCCACTTTTAGCTACCAGCACATCATCATTAATCATCTCTCCAACGGACTTACCGTACAGGCTCTGACTTGCCGCTGGTATCTCAACGTCAGAGCCTATCATTCCCCCGATGTCACCGTAAGCTGCGCAAAGGAATCCGGATCGATCAGCGCACCGGAACCACGAGCATAACCGGAATAAGTCGTTACATGCTTTTTGATGTCCTTGTCGCTTTCGATCATGATGTCTTGTACCATGTTATAAACGAACCTCTGGGCGTCTCCGATCAAAATTACGTTATCCGCTACGGAATCTTCTACTTTGATTTGCGCGCCAAGAACAACACCCTCTTGTCCGGCCTGTGCTGACGGCTGGAAGATCGGGCGTCCATTCGTATCAACCATTCCTACCAGATAGTTATAGATCGTGGCACGTGTAGCATAAACATTCACTGCCCCCACGCGCTTCAACTTACCAAACAGAGCTGCAAGCTCTTTGAAGGTCAGTGTATCATTTGCAGCGCTATTCACTTTGTTGCCGCTTGTCATATCCGTGCCGATCTGCGCGATCACATCATCCGCCATTGCGTCACCCATGCTGGCGCTTATTTCGTCAATCAGATACTGTTCAAGCGCATCAATACTCATACGCTCCATCGCATAAGATATATCTACATGCTTAGAAAAATCTTTCCCGGACAACGTAACCTTAACAAAGGTGTTCTGCTCGTCATCATTGGCTGCATTTTCCTTGACAACCTTAGCGGCACCTTGTGCAATTGCCGTATGTTTTACCACTTCAAGAATCGTTCCCGTGCGGTAAATCGTAATATCTCCCATAATCGAATGGCGTTGAGATACTAAATCCCAAATTCGATTGAGCATAGTTGTCGGCAATACCGCGGCTGTATTTGCCGTAGTATGTACGAATGCCGCACGCTCCTCTTTTGTCATTTCAAGTCCGAGCAGATCTTTCAGAAAAGCATTCCGATATTCCTTACTGTCAGCCCCCAGTATGCGTTCCTCCTGTTTCATCGGCTCGAATCTGCGGATAACCTCGCCCGCTCCACTCGCTACCTCGTCGCGAAGCATTGCTCTTTTCTCGGCATCATCCTTAATTCTCTTTAATTCTTCCTTAAGGCTCCTGACCTCTTCGGTAAGCGCATCAATGTCCGCTCCGTCCATATCGATCTCATTTGCGATAGCGGCTAAACGCGCTTCAATCTCTTCTCTTCGATTCATTTTTATACCTCCAACATTAGTTTTATTTTTTTGATCTTCTTCGCTCTGGCCTCCGCCATTTTCGCCTTCTCAGCCTCCGCCGAAAAGTAGGAGCGCGCGCTTATACTTGTAGCGTCGTATGCAGGCATATCTACAGCTGCGACATCGAAAATTCTATCAAAGCCCAAGATACGCCGTGTATGTGTGTTACGATCATAAGAATCCTCCGATACTATGAACGCAAAACTCATCTTGTCGATATATCCGCCCTTTATTTCTTCATAAAGTCGGCGTCCTTCCTCTGTGCCTGCCAAATTTGCTTTAATTCGCAAACCAGTATTATCAATAAATAGCTCTAAGGTTCCGTTTTTTGTTCTTGCGACCGGTTTTCCTTGATGATTATAGTTCATTACTACATCTGCCATTTGCGCGCTATTAAAAGCATTTCTGTCTATTTCTTCTTTGTAGTCAATTCCATCTAAGCTATATAAAATAGCTGCCGAATTGAATACAGCGGCGTATCCTTCTACAGTCATCCCTTCTTCTGACGCCCGCATCTCAAATGCTCTGTACTCTCTGTCTTCACTTACCATCTGTAAGGTCATCTCCTTTCCTTGTTACGCTTCCATCAGCTCCAAGCAAATAATATTCGCCGCGTATGGTGTATGCCTGCCCCTGCCCGTCCGGTAATGGCGGAAGATTCCATATTTCTCTTATCTCATCTCGATTCATGATTCCTCTGTCTGCCATCTGCGCTGATACATTCAATTTTTCTGTATTGCTCATATATTGCAGGCGGTTCGCTGTTGCCATCAAAAAAGAGCCGGCAGCCCGTTCCCGCTCTGTGAAAAGCATTTTTGTGCTTACATCCGAAAACTGGATTGCAAATGGCTCTATGGCTCCTTCATAAAACGCGCTCCATGCGTCTCCATACGCTTTGTTTTGTAGAATGTCCTCATTTACTCCGTAATAATTGAACACATTCTTTTGGATCATATTCATCTGTTCCGCGTCAATAACAAATGGGCTTGATTTTATTTGCTGTATCTCCGAATAGGTATTCGGGAACAATAAAATCCCTCCGTCTCCACTTTGCATATTTTCACGCGTGAACCGCTGACGCTCTTTTGCTAAATCTTCCGCTTTGGTAAAGTTATTGATCTTCGCCATAAAACGAAATGTGGCAGAGCTTTTGACTCCTTCCGTTATCCCTTGATTCTGAATGTTAATTAACTCCATTGTCGGTGCAAGTGCAGCGTTGCTTTCTCCGAAGAAGTCATCGGAATATTGGAATTTTGTCATAATCCCGCAGCTCCGCATTTCTATTGACGCGAACTCACCCGATCTAAATTGATACCGAAGCCACGGTTCACCGTTATATTGCACGATTTCGCACATATTTGGTAGAATCGGATAAATGCCGCTTACTTCTTGATAATAGTCTAATACCGGAACAATAAACGCTGTGTTATTTACATCAAGAATCGTAGATAATCTATATAGAAACTGCCCCCACGTCTGCCATTCGTTCGGCCCAGCCTTCAGCTTTGTTTGCAGTTTTGGTTTTGCGGAGCCGCTCACCTGTACAGATAGTTTACTGATATGCGTTGCTCTTGCGTTGATAGCAGCCCGAACAAGCTCGCTTTCATATATCTGCCCTCCCCATGTTGTAAATACTGGCGTATAAGCAGTTAATGTTTTGAAGAAACCTTCCGGCTCACTTTTTGGCTTTGGTCTTTTGAATATTTTTTCAAATAATCCCATTTTATCCTCCGTTTTTTAATTGCTCTCCTATCTCCGCATAATATTTTTGGCGCACTGTCATTGCATCAAGTAGCGCTGCTGCACCGTCTATATGTGACGTTGGATTTATTTTTATAGGCTTGCTCCTCCCGCTCACTGCATCCGTTTTTAATGCTGTGTCAAGTAAATGAACCTTTAACAAATCGTTATCGCCTATACAAAACATGCCATCCTTAACAAGTCCTTCCGTTTCGCATATAACAGGCGTTAGATTATATCCTTGAAACACGTCATCCATATGGAATCCATATTGGCTCATTTCTTGAACAAGGTACTGCGCTGAATATCTGTCATATCCTATTTTTAGTGGATATATATGGTATTCTTCTACAAGTTTTACGAACCAATTGAAACAGTCATGATAATCCACGAGATTATCTCCGGAAGCTGTCAAAATGCCGCGCTGTATATATGCCGAATACGGCAATCCGTCTATTTCGGTCGCCTCCTGTATTTTTTCTTCTGGTAGGAAGAATCTTGCAAACACATATAATTTCCCGCTTTTTTCTATCACGATCACACACGCCGTTAAGTCTGTTGTGCGCGAAAGGTCTATGCCTCCCACGCAATAGCAATCCCTAAAATCTTCAAGCGATAGCGCGGCTCCACTTAACCTCTCAACGTCCTGCGCTGCGAGCCACGCTTGGCTGCTGTTCTGCTTGATGTTGCAGTATTTTGTCAAAAACTCTGCCTTTTTAGAAAGGCTCCCCTCTGCTATGGCAATTTCTTCAAGCAGATAATCTACAGAAACAGATATTCCCAAATTTGGATTGCTTTTCTGTAACTCGTTGATATCATTCCACTTCGACACATCATCTATCATGTATAGAAACGGCGCGATTCGTTTCTCCTTGCTGTCGCCCATTAAGAATCTTGTGCAGCGCTTCATTAACTCATCGTAAATTCCCTCATTGATATATCCGGCTGTCGATATGGATAATAAAAGGGGCTGCCTGCGTGCTCCAAAGCTCGATTTAATGACTTCATAAAACTTCAAACCCTGTTCGCCCGGCCAACTAGCGATCTCATCGGCTACACATAAGCTTATGTTTAATCCATCTGATTTTTTTGCAGAGAATGCCAGCGGTCTCGCGCTGCTGTTGCTTTCTGCAATGTAGATGTCTGATCGCCTCTTTTTTGCCATGATAGACAATTCCGGGTCTTTGTCTATCATCTGGAAATAAGCATCATAGCAAAGCGCGGCTTGCTCCAATTTTGGAGCAGCAAAATATATCCTGGCTCCGTACTCTCCATCGAGAAATGTACAATATTCGGCGATTCCTGCGGCAAATAATGTTTTTCCATTCTTTCTCGCTATAATGCAGACAATTTCTCTAAACTGCCGATTGCCAGCTTCGTCCACGATTCCAAACACTACGGATAGAAATGCCTTTTGCCATAATTCAAGTTTTATCAGCTGCGGGGCCAACGCTCCCTCGTGATGTCTGCAAAATGTTTCAATAAACTTTATGGCCTTATTTGCCTTTTTGGCATCAAAGTAAAAAAGACCGCTTCCGAGGCCTTTTATGATGTACTCATACCAGAGCAATATCCATTTTCCAACAATTATGCTGCCGTCTTGAATTTTTTGATAATACTGATAGATATAGTTACTCATTCATAAGCGCACCCAATCTTCCTTTCCCCTTTTCTGCTGGAAGTAGCTTTTCGAGCCGATCTGATATCGTGTTAAAATTTTTTATAAGGCTATTGTATGCCTGTAGATCAGCAGCTGCCTTTTTTCCGTACTGATTTTCTCCATTCTTATATTCGTCACTACATCCATTTTCATTGATGCTTTTTTGTAAATCATCAAGCGTGATTTTCATGAAAGCCGCATTTTCAAGCAAAGGAGTGACGATAGACAACTTACCGCTCGGCAAATCTGCATATATTTTTTTTAATCGCTCGAGTTCTCGTTTTATCCTTGATTCTTTTGATAATTTAGCCAAAGTCACACCCCCTCTCGTTAACATTGCGGAGTTTTTCCTAACTCCCACAGCTCGGTCTCCCGCGCCCCTCTAAAATTTTTGAATAGGGGGGGGCGTTGTTACTCTATTGCCGTCACTTTTCCTAAACTATTTACACTATATCTTCTGTTTCTCATTGCCTCATGTTTTTTTGCGTGGCAATCTCTGCAAAGCAACTCAAGGTTATTCCATGATAATGCTATATTTGGATCGTCTATATTATCCGGAGTCAACTTCTTTTTATGATGCACGATTTCTCCGGGTCTATATATTCCGTTCTGCAAACATTCTTCGCATAACCATCCTACATATGCCGCATAAGCATTTCTTGTTTTTTGCCATCGCTTTGATTTATAGAACGCCTTAGCAAATTCTTTCATCTGTTTCCGTGAATGATGGCGACTACTCTTCGTCCGCGCTTTTGTATTCCCATATATGAAGCACCCCGTTCTTCCACTCAAACCGATAAACATCTCCAATTCGATAGCTCCCGCCGCGTACAGTAAACGCGACCGTCTTTCTCCGGTCTGCCCGGCTTACCGCGACCGCGGCGGTATAATCCATATAATGCTCCGGATTGTATTTATCTACTCCAATATGTCGCATATCTTACCAAACGCCTCCATCAATCCCCTGCATATATCCGGCGTGAGTTCTAACGAAAAATATTCATCACAGTTTTCTACGATAAAATACTTTCCGCTTTCTTCTCTTATCTTAAATATCCTCTCATCTTCCAGTATTTGAAGCGCTTTTTCGGATAAAACTTTCATTTCCCGTCCCTTTTCCAAAACAAAAAGACCCCCGCAGGAGTCTTTAAGGGTTGTGTGCCCCACAAGCATGACGGGCGCGATCAATATTTACTAAATGCGGAAGGGACGCGTCCCCGCCGCATAGGTGCGCTCCGAAGAAACGCACCGCAATCACATTATTTCAAGCCCGCTATTTATTCGTCGCTGCGGGCAAGCGGCAATCATTTAATCCTATTCCGCTCTAAAACCTACTCTTATCTGTGCAGGAAACCTACGGCTTGGTTTTTTCGGGTATCAGCCAGCTTGGGCGCACGGCTATTCCCGTTGGCACTCGACAGCTTCCCAAATGCTGCCTGATTATAGCGGTATGCGCCTACCCGCTTTCACGTGACTTTCTCAATTCCCCATAGGGAAGCTTTTGATGCAGTCCCCGCCTGATCGTGTGCACGCACACGCTGCACCATGAAACAGCCCTTGCCAACATTGCCTAATGCGGTGCGCCTGCTTCTCCCTTTCAGCCCTCGCCCTCAGACTAAAACGCGCTGCCTACCCACGGTCGCGAACCGTGCCTCCTTGGTGGAGATGACGAGAATTGAACTCGTGTCCGCGAATATCCGCTTTGGGCTTACATCGCGTCGAAACCATTCACATCCCCAAAACAAAAACGCCACTCCGCAAGGAATGGCGCTTTATCATAAGCCACAACCTTTCCTCCCGGGTGTTCCTTGTGGTTTATTGCACCTTGAAAGTGGTTCCACCTCGTTGCGGCTTTTTATAATTCTCCGACGCTACCATCCTATCACAAAAAAACAAACATTACCGCTCCAAAACCGCGCAAATTTTCAATAGTGACGAATTTTTTATTTTTCTGGCGTGGCCCTCGCTGTAATCCAGCTTTGCCGCCGTCTGTGATGCCCTCAAACCGTCAAAATACCTGTATTGAATATATTGCCTCTCCATGTCAGTCAGCCCAGCAGCATTCACAAGCCTTATGATTTCATCTGCCTTGAAGTATAAATCTACAAGCTCATGCCGGATCGCGTCTATCATTGCTCCATATACATCGACCATTTTTTGCACCGCGATGAACACAGGATCGGAAGCAAAGCCCCCCATCACACGAACAATATCAAGATTTCGCCCTCGTAGCATACGCTCTGCCAGTACATCCTTTTTATCCATAAGCTCTACGATCTGTTTTTCTTGCTCTTCTATCCGCTTTTTATACCCCGAATATTGATACAGCTTCTTTTCAACGGCTTCCACGCTGATCCCTCCTCTCATACCGCTTCACTCTTGCCTTTAAGGCCTCCATAAGATCGCGTTGTGTTACTTCTCGCCCCTCAAGTACCGGTAAACAGTCCTCGTCTCTTGTGCATTCCGCGATGATATGGTACACGATCACATTCTCCTTTTGTCCTTGTCGGTCCAGTCTGCAGTTTCCCTGTTGGTAAAGCTCAAGATCACGCGTCATTCCAAACCAGATTACGATATGGCCCCCTTGCTGTAGGTTAAGGCCGTGTCCAGCAGAAGCCGGATGCGTCAGCAGCACCGGAATATCTCCCCGATTCCACGCTTTTACATCATCGTCTGTTTCTAATAACTTTGCCCCCTCCAATCGCGTCAGTATTCTGGCCGCGTCGTGCTTATATGCGTAAAATACAAGAACCGGCTGTCCATTTGCTTCCTCGACTAATTCCTCCAGCTCTTCGAGCTTTTCATCGTGGACGGTCCGCACACTGCCATCGTCTGCATATACAGCCCCATTCGCAAACTGCTGTAATTTATTCCCCAAATCAGCAGCTCCATTTGCAATAACAGTCTGCTCACCTAAAAGCATCTGCTGTTTCTCCATCTCGTGATATTCTTTCATCACTTCTTCCGGAAGCCGCACGGAACGAATCACATTGATCCGTTTCGGCAGCTCCAGCCAATCTTCCGCTTTCATACTCACACAGATATCTGAAATCTTGTCGTATATGGCCTGCTGTGCGCCCGGCCGCAATATCCAGTCGTATACCACATACCCGTTTCGCCGTCCCGGCTTAAAATACTGCTCCCGATATCCCCCCAAAGTTCTGCCTAACCGTTCGCCGCGGTCAAGCAGGTAAAGCTGGGCCCATAGATTGATCAGGCCTTTCGGTGTTGGTGTTCCTGTCAAACCGACAATTCGGGTTATCCTCGGAAGTACCCGCCGCAGAGACCGGAATCTTTGTGATGCGGGATTGCGGAAGCTCGAAAGCTCGTCAATCACTACCATGTCAAACGGCCAGCTATTCCCGCATTCTTCAACGATCCATTTCACATTCTCCCGGTTGACCAGATAAATATCCGCAGGAGCCTTGAGAGCTGCACGGCGTTGTTTTACTGTTCCTATCACTCGTGAAAACTGCAAATGTTTCAAGTGATCCCATTTCTGCGCCTCCTGTTCCCATGTGCTCTCGACAACGCGCTTGGGGGCTATTATCAATACCCTGCTTATTTCAAACGTATCGTACAACAGCTCTCCTATAGCCGTAAGTGTTATTACTGTTTTGCCGAGGCCCATTGCCAACAGAAGCCCTGCCGAGGTATGATTTAATATAAAATCCGTCGCATACTTCTGGTAATTGTGGGGTCTATACTGCATATCTTTTCTGTACCTCCGCAATAAATTCCACCAATGCCGTTTCTCCTTTTACAATCCTGATATCTGCGTTGCGCGTCTTAAGCTGCTCTCTCCGGTATTTCTGGATATTGGACAGCCGGCCAAATTCTGCTTTCATTTCCACAAATACCACGGCTCCGTCCGGCATGATACATACCCTGTCCGGGACACCCGGTGTGTTGGGAGAGGTGAATTTCCAACAAAGCCCGCCGATCTTTTCAATTTCCCTCACCAGTTTTCTTTCAAGCGCCGCCTCTCGTTTCATAGTTCCAATTTCCACCCCCGGTAATCACAGTAGGCAAACATTTCATCCGCAGTCTTGAAATAATGTCCCCCGCCTTTGTATTCTACGCACCACGGATATGGCTCGTTTTCTTTATCCCTATTACGCAAAATGATGACCGCGTTCTGTTTGTTCTGCGGATAAATTGCGATCAATGCAAATTTTTTATAGTCGATATCAAACCAAACATACTTTTCTTTTAAATCCATTTCTTCATCTCCATTCCGAAGTTGCCTCGCGCGCACACGCGTATATGCATTACGCATTAGGCGTTATACGCCTTTTATATGCCCTATTCCGATAATTACCAGTAAAAATATGTCAACCTTGGCAACTATAACCGATAAACGGTATAGCAATCGCATTTTTAAGGTTTACAACAATGTCAACTTTGCGGCAACCTCGGCAACTTTTAACGCCGCCTCGCGGCATCTTGGGTTGCCATGTTTGCCCTCGGTTGCCATGCCGTTTTTCCTGTGTCAACCTTTTTTCGCCCTCGGGTCTCCTATTCTTACATAGCCCCATTGGGTTCCATATATCGGGAATTTTATCTTCTTTTCCGCTTTCACCCAGCCCGGCATTTTTTGCATAATATTTGTTAAACCGAGTGCCCGTCTCTGCTCGAGAAGCTGCTGCCCGTCGCCTCTAAAATGTTCCCTCCATATCTCGGAAGTACATACCTCCGTCCTCTGTAAACACCCCGGCTTTTCGCCAAATTCATCGTCCAGCCACGCGCGCCGTTCATATAGGCTCATTTTTCCCCATTCTTCCGGCAAAAGCCGTTCCAAATATGCCTGTACTTCTGCAACATTCGGATCTTCCATTTCATAGAAGCTCCTTTTGCTTTCAGCAAATTCTTCAAGCTCCCGCGGTAGATATAGGGGTTCGCCTTTCCTATACAGATACAGGGCTTCAGCCCACAGCTGATCTATTTCCGTTTTATTGATATCTCCAATCTTAAATTTTTTCGTTACTTGAACAGGCCAAAAGCGGCGGTTTCCGGTGTCATCGCGTAAAAAAGCTGTTGAGTTTGTTGTTCCTATAAGAATACATTGCCTCGGGTGATCTTCTACCCGTCTGCCATAAGCAGCTCGATAGCTGTCTACGCGTTTTGTGATGAAATGCTTGATTGCCTCTATATCCATTTTTCGCATCGCAGATAATTCAGCAACTTCAATCAGCCAGAATCCTTGTATCTGCTCATAGGCTTCTTTGCCGGATATACAGGTCAGCGTATCGGAAAACCACGCCCCGGCCAATTCCGAAATGAAGCTGCTCTTCCCGAGCCCCTGCTTACCCACCAATACCGTCATATAGTCAAATTTGCATCCCGGCTCCATAACGCGGGCTACCGCCCCCACAAGCATTTTGCGCGAAACCGCTCTCACATATTCGTTGTTTTCAGCCCCCAAATATTCTATAAAAGCAGTTTCCAATCTATCGATCCCGTCCCATTCCAAGCCCTGCAAATAATCTCTGACCGGGTGGAAATGCTGCTCGTCCGCCACAATATTAGTCGCATCATAAATTTTACTGACTTTTTCGATCCCATAGCATTCTTCTATGTACAGCCGCAGCTGCGCATCGTCCGTATCAGTCCATACATCGCCATTTAATTTATCCTGTACTTTATGCCACGGAGTATCGTGGATCAAAACGGGGCGTTCTTTAAAATCATTCCTTGCAACCGTTCCTATGAGTTGTGGATCATTCATCATAATAATAACAACATTTTTTATCGTACTTTTTATATTACCCTTGCTGTCAGTTTTTAGAGTTGCCTCCCAATTACTCCCCTCTTTAAAATCCCCCTTAGCCTCGTCCGCTCTTTCCCGTACCAAGCGTATTTTTACAGCCTCGTCCTGTTGGATAAATTCGGTCATCGCCATATAAGACGGACGCTTATTTACAGGCGTTCCCATTGCCACATCTTCGTCCTTGTCCCCGAATAAATGAAGCCGTACCAAATCAAAGGCATTCAGCAGCTGACCGCAGCATGGATCAGTGCTGTGGTGAGAATACAAGAATTTCCCGCCGTCGTATATCACGACGCCGCCGACTGTCGAACCGGCAGCGTAACTATACCGTCCGGGCACGGATTCACAGGGCACATAGATATCCGGTAAAAACTTCCCTATCGCATCTTCGATGCTGTATGTCCGACAAAACGCCCCTATAACCCCGCTTTTCTGCATCGGATCGGCCTGTTTCGCACCAGCCTTTTTGTGTATCGCCTCCGAGACACGCGAGGAACACGGCCAGCTTGTTATGTCTTTCCAATCCCCATACCGCGCCAACACCTCGTCGGGATCAAGGACAGGACCATCTATATCTTTGAATACAAACTCACCGTCCGAAGATGTAGACGGCCAGTACATAAGTCTTTGGGGCTGATAGGTTGTATCATCAAAGTATTCGATCCCGATATCCTCCGCGATCTTGCGCGACACAGCGCCGTACTCGTCAGGCGTCACCGGACGTTTAAGCGGTATAATCACCCGCAGCCGCGGCTTTGACGGAGTATGTTTATGCGTGGAATACACCGCGCATTTGAAATCCCCAAGCATTTCAAGCATAGGTAAAAGATTTTCATCGGCAAAATCTGCGTCCAGCGTAATCAGACACCTATTTTCGATCGCCCCTGTGACACGTCGGCCGCCTTTGATCTTTCCCCCGACAAATCCTCCAACGTCTTTTCTAAGGTCCTGATCCGCTTTCGACATAGCCTTATATTCCGCGACCGTCTCCCCCGTTCTGACGGTTTCGCTAAGACGTTTTTTCAACGCGTCCCAAGTATAGGTTTTATTTTTCCAATGTTTGCTCGTGCGGCTTCCCGCTTCGCTGATTATCAAGTCCATTTCCTAATCCTTTCTGTAAAAAGCGCACTCGTATGCGTCGGCATTGAGCGGAAGTCCCGGAGCCCACTTGATCGGCCCGCTCATGATATCCGCGATTTCTTTCGCCGAGCTTTCTTCTTTTGGAACATCAACGATCACTTCATCATGTACATGGAACACGATCTTATATCCCTGCTTATCAAGACGACGCATTGCAACAGCGAGACAATCCCGTGCAACAGCCTGCACGATATTTTCTGTGAGCTTCCCACCATAAGTCGGTATTCGTCCCCAGCCTCCCGATGCCGCAGCTCCGCTTTGTATCGTTCCCTCGTATGTAATCTGCATTCCTTGATACTTCGGGTGAGGTTCCAATCTCGGTTTGAAATAGGACAGCTTTCGCCCCGACGGCAAACGCACAGCAAGTCTCCCATGCGTAAATTCAAATTCGATGCCGTATTTATATGGAACGCGCCCGGCGCCGGATAGGGCTTCCATTGCGGCGCTTTCAATATCATTCCACATACGCACAATATTAGGATTCGCTGTTCTCCAAGTGCTTACCAGCGGCAGGAGTTCTTCCTCTTCCAATCCCATATCAAGCGCTCCCATTTGTATCAACGCGCCTTTGCTCCCCTGATATCCAAGCGCCAATTCCGCTACCTTTCCTTTTTGCCGAAGCGCATATTCCGGATTGCCTTTCACGATTTTTTCAATGGGTACTTTAAACATTTGCGCCGCCGATGCTTCGTATATTCTTCCGTGGCTGTTAAATACCTGCAGCCGCCACTTTTCTCCCGCCAACCATGCGATCACCCGCGCCTCGATGGCCGAAAAGTCCGATACGATAAAGCGGCAGCCGGCACTTGGTATAAAAGCTGTGCGCACGAGCTGGGAGAGCGTTTCGGGTATGCTGCCGAATAGTATTTTTACGGCTTCAAAATCTCCGACGCCCACCAGCTCCCGCGCAAGTTCTAAATCCGGTATTTTGTTTTTAGGTAAATTTTGTACCTGCACAAACCGCCCAGCCCACCGTCCAGTCCGATTTGCCCCGTAGAATTGCAGAAGTCCTCTGATCCTTCCGTCAGGGCATGCCCCATTTACCATTGCGGTATATTTCTTGACTGAAGTCTTGGAAAGCTCCTGTCGCATTCTCAGCGCCTCAGAAACAATAACCGAATCACACTCTCGATCAATGTCCGATATAAACTCTTTGCGCAGGCTATCAAAACGCAGGCCAGTCTCCTGTTCGATCCAATCGAGCATTTGCTTCCCGCTATTCGGATTTTCAAGGCCAGTCAGCGCCTGCGCCGCTTTCATGAGCCTCTCCCGGTTTTCCGTATCTCCGCGGATCGCAGAGTGAATGAACGGCATATCTATACAAACACCAGTATCGTTTATTTTCTGGTCCAGCTCCCAAAGTCTTTGTTCGTCAAGCGGTATTTCAATATAAGAGAGACGTTCCCTGATTTCGCGCTCGACTACCACATCCTGCGCGTTATATTGCTTAAACAGTTCCCATTTTTCCGGATAGTCATTCGGCATTTTACGTTCGGGAGAGCAAAACAGCCGAATCAAACTCCCGCCGATCTTTTGCTTTTGCTTATCCTCGGGCAATCCGAGAACGCTGCCTACCCCGGCCAAAGAGCGTGGCAGGCCTGCTGTTGCGGCAAGTACAGCTGTACAACGCCATTGCTCAGGAGGCATAGCCTTCTTTAGATACGCGGCAAGGCATGTACGCTCAAAATTGGCGTTATACGCAGTTTTTACAATGTCCGGCGATGTCAGCGCGTTCAATATGTCGTGCGGAATCGTTTCCCCGTTCGCAAGATCGATCACAGCCACAGGCTCATTGTCAAAAGCGTATGCCAGCAATAATATTGTGAAATTTGGGGACGCACTATATGCGTACGCCCCCGCTTTTTTCAAGTCGATATCGCTATAGGTTTCGATATCCAAAGCTAAAGTTTTCATAGTTCCAGAAGATCCTCGTCCTCTTCCACCTCAAAATCATCCTCCGGTCTTGTCCGACCGGACAGCGGTTCGCCATCGCGTAGCTTTTGCAGGTTATTAAGCCCACACCCGATCCCCCGGTTTCCTGCGGCATTGTACGCAAAAAAGTTGATACTTGCACGTCCGTAACATCCACTGTAAAACTCGGACGGATCAATGATCTCATTAAGGCCTGCATCCACGATCCCCGGTTTCTGGTTTGCATTCGCGTTGATGAAATAGCAGCCCGCATATTCTTCCTGATCCGGTTTTTCCTCGTCGCCGTCGCGCAGAGGCGTTTTCAAATTTGCCGGAATCTTACCGCCCCACTTGGATTTTCCGGCCTCCTTCGCCGCTTCGATTGCACGTTTTATTTTTGCGATGGTCGTTTTATCCTCTTTCGGAATCAGCAGGCACACCGAGTATTTAGGCTCCTGTCCGTCTGATATCGCATGCGGCCTAAATACATGCGCATAGCTAAACCTTGTGTCTTTTCCCGTGATTACCTTTGTTGCATTCTCCATTTTTACTTATCCTCCTTAAAGTCTTTTTCTGCCGAAGCTATACTTCCTAACTCCGGTCGTTTGTCGTTTTCCGGTACGAGTGTGGGCTTACCCTGTGGTTTTGTGATTTGTTCAGCGAGTAATTCGCAGAATTTTTTCTTTCCGAGCAATCTCTCCATGTCGCCGATTCCTTTTAGCTTCTTGTTAAAAATATCCTCTTCCCGGTAGTTTTCGCCAAGCAATATTTCGGCTATCTTGTCCTCGTCCGAATATCTGCGGTTACTTCTGCCTTCAACGAGCTTCCAGCCCGGCCATTTTTTCCCATTCTTTTCCGCCTGTTCAAGCGCAAAGGCTTCGATATCCTCCACCCACCGTTTTAGTTCGCTGGCTTTTCCGAGGATATCTCCGATCTCATCGTCGGTCAGTTGCGGCCCGGGAGCAAATTCATATTTTGTCAATTCAAGATTTGCTTTTGCCCTTGCCCTGCAGTCTTTTCGCGCTTTGCAGAACCGGCACCACTCCCCCGCTTCAAAACTCCCCTCACCCTTCATAGCAAGTTCGGCTTTTGGCGCGACTTCATTTTCCGCCCAATCAATGAGTTCTGCTGCGGAGATTTGATAAGACGAGGCATCATCTAACCGCGGCTGCTTGATATGTAGCCGTACCGTTTCGATGTCATATAGACAGTCGTAAGTCTCCAAGGCGCCCAATCCATATAGCATCAGCTGTGGATTCCTTTCAGCGCTCACCGGAACCCCTTTTCCGTATTTTAGGTCGATCACATCGAGTGCTCCATCAGATACAATCACTACGTCCCCGGTACCGAATCCTCCGGGAACATATTTACTGAAATCCAAGCGCTGCTCCAGCATGACCAAGGGCTCTTTTAAACTGGCTATATACTCCATGACCTCCGCAACATACCCGTCAATATAATCCTCGAGGGCAACGCTCCAAAATTCATTGTTTTTATTCAGGCGGCGGGAGGGACGTTCTTTCCAATAGCCCGCGTCAGACAACGCGCGCCCCAGTTTGATCTCTGCGACCTCATGCGCAAATGTGCCCTCTGCGGCATATTCGGAGCCTTGTTCTTCGTACTGCTTCTCAAAAAGCGCACTTTGATTACAGTTAAGCCATCGGTGCGCCGCCGAAGCTGATAATATCGCGTGTACTCCCGGCATCATTTTGTCCTTTCTTTGAGCGCGTCCATATAACAATCCTCGTATTTCTCTTCCGAAAGATCGGATAGCTTTGTGGCACCGTACCGTTTGAAGATATCCTTAACGACTGCGGTTTTTCCGGCTTTCGATAATTCGCCTAATGCTTTCCGCAATACTTCCTTTGTGATCGGCGTCTTTTCTTCACTTTGCCCCATATCTTTATCTCTCGGCTGTTCCTCGGGCTCCGGTTCCGCGGTACTGTTTACTTTAGGCTGCGGCTTGGTTTTCTGTTCCTCCGAAATTCCCTCTTGCAAAGCGTTCGCAAAAGCGATCGCCTCTTTTAAATCCTGTTTATCTACATTCTTAAGTGTGATGATGATCTCCATGTTATACCCCTTTCCTAAAGCCTTTGTATTCATCAAAATTCCGCATAAGCAGCGCCGCAAGCCCCGGGCCGCCTATATTGGAGCCGCCATAGCGCGCTTCCTCTTCTTTTCGCTTTTCTTCTCTTTCAAAGCGTTCAGCCACATCAATGTCCATATATGCGCGTCTTGTGTATACTTCCGTAACGACGCCTGCGATCGTTTGCGCGATATAACTCTTGTTATGCCCGGAGTCTTTATATCTGGTACATACCGCGAAACCGTCAGCGGTTCTCCCCAGATACATCTTTACAGCCTCCCTGCCGGCTATCTCACAAACTACGATATCCCCGTTTCTCGGCGGGATATTTTTTCCTACCAGTACCATGTCGCCGTTCCGAATGCCGACAGCCTCCATGCAGTTCCCAGCTACAGTCGCCATGAATCTAATGACTTTATCGTTTTTCATAATCCGCCTCCGCCACCGCCACCGCATATCCCTCTATGAATCCAAGTTCATAGGCTTTACACTTTAAGGCATCCGTCAATAAGATAAGTCTCACCACATCATCGGACGGCAGCTCACCACACAGATCAAGACAAACCTTCTTGATTTTTTCTACCGTTAAACTCTCCATTGCTTTTTCCTTTCCGCCTATGGTAAGATAGGCATAGATAAGTTATTCACTTTTTAGAATCGATCGTTGTTGCCGCAGCGATCTTTTCTTTTGCCATCGGGTTTTCAATTCGTAAGGCATCCGCTTGATATATCCATCTTCAAAATACCGATAGCCATTTTTCGATTCCATAGCGCGTATAAAAATATCACTTATACCTGCTTTTCGAAACTCCGTAAGCAGGATATGAAAAAGGTCCGGTAATGATAACAGTCGTCCTGTTTTTGTTTTCATCGGAAAGCGTCTTGCCCATTTCCCCATGCGGTATACATCAAGCGCGGCCTCTTTCATCAGCTGGATATCTCGTGTTCCCATCGGTTCCCCCTTTCTCTTCTGCGTCCTTCATCAGTTTGCGGAGTGCAGAAGTAAGTTTTTTATTATTTGCTATCCTGACGAAAGTCAGGTCAAGCGCTTTATTTTTCATGGTTTCCTCCTTTTCCGAGCCATGCATTCAGCCTATCTTCGTATACCTTGACGATCCAATGCTTGTTGTCGATCTCCCCCGGCTCGAATGCCACCCCAATATTTGGTTCGAATTTACCAGATTTGATCGCTATCCCAAGCATGGTGGTGTCTTGCAGACCGAGCAATTTACATACGTCTTGATTTGGTATGATCCTAAGCGACGTCATTTCTATCCTCCTTTTAAGATTTCTCGTAGTGGATTTGTGCTTGCCCCTATTTCTCCTGCGTTGCGGATGAGGTACGGTATGTTTTGTACCATACCTGCAGTGGCGCTTATTTTTTGTTGCATTTTGCAACTTTCTGGGCAAAAAAATATTCGCTCATATCTGATTCTGGTATAGACAATTCTATACCTAATCTCGTTGCCGTATCGATAGACATCTTACTTTTATTCGATATTTGTTTGCCCAATGTATACGGCGTTAGTCCTACTATTTTTGATAGTTCTTGTATAGTAGTTTTCTTTTCTGCAATACGGCCTTTGAGTTTTGCAGTATTCACCATCTAAAATTCGCTCCCCTTTCGTTGCATTTTGCAACATCATTCTACCCCATACAACATATACTGTCAATAGTATTTTGCAACTTTCTTTGGCTTTATTCAAAAAATTATTGCATTTTGCAACAAGCTATGTTTTAATAGTGATATTGAGGGAGGCGCTACGAAATGAGAGATACAGATTTGTTAGCCGCACGACTTAAGGCTACAAGGCTCGAAAGAAATCTTACACAAGAAGAGGTTGGTAACAAAATAGGCGTACATAAAAGTACTATTATGCGTTGGGAAAACGGCGAAGGTACTGGCAGAATCAAGCTTCCTGTGATCGAGGCGCTTGCTTCCATATTAGATGTCACCCCTGCCTATCTCATGGGCTGGGAAGACGAAAACGGAACCGCCGACCTTGTTCTCGGCGAAGTAGATCATTCAAAGCGTACTGGCGCACCCGTTGATACAGAATTGAAAAATGCGGAACGTATAGCTACAGAAGGATGGCATGCCTTAGGATCAGTCGCCTGCCGTTCCTATCCAGTCATCGGAGAGGTGGCCGCAGGCTTTGGAAGCGAGGCCGTAGAGGAAGAAACCGGAGATTATGAGCAAATACCTCTTGAATGGCTCCGTGGCCACAATCCAGATAATTTCTTTGTTTTGCGTGTGAAAGGCGATTCTATGTACCCTGACTTTCAGGATGGCGATCACGTTCTCGTACACCGCCAAAACTCCGTGGACAGCGGAACGGTTGCGGTCATGCTGTATGATAGTGAGATTGCAACGCTAAAAAAGGTGCGTTACAAAAAAGGCGAGGATTGGGTCGAGCTTATCCCCCGGAATCCCGAATATCAAACAAAACGCATTGAAAATTGGGATTTGAATGAGTGCCGCGTGCTCGGCGAAGTTAGGCGACTGATAAGAGCTATTAAATAAATAAAAAGCCCCTCGGTGTTGGCGCACCAAAGGGGCAAGCAGACATCACCACCACTACGAGGATCACTCTGCCCTTTCATTTTAGCAGGGTTTTCCTTAAAATGAAAGGATTTATTTATGAAACGTAGAGCCAATGGTCTTGGTACCGCATATAAGCTCGCGGGCAACAGGGTGCGCCCGTGGATCGCGAGATTTCCGGCCGGGCGTGACGAGCTGGGCCGTCGCAAATGGGTAACGCTTGGATATTACACGACGAAATCAGAGGCCGAAAAGGCTCTTGCCCTTAATCTTATTCAGCCTGTTTCGGAAAAACACAGGATCACATTCAGCGCACTTTACGACGAGTGGAGCATGATACACTACAAAAGGGTAAGCCGACAAGCAAAATATGTTTATACAGGCAGCTATAAACTCTTGGAGCCTTTGCATTCTCGTGTATTTTGCGAGCTGCGTACGGCAGATTTTCAGCGCGTTATAGACCGTCTTGACAAATCAAGGACTTACAAAGAAATAATTAAAACTTTTGTAGGGTTACTGTACCGCTACGCAATGGAGAATGACATCTGCCATAAAAATTACGCACAGTTTATAAAAATCGAAAAAGCTGAAAGGAAAGAAATAGAAATATTTACTGATACTGAAATAAAAAAATTATTTGACAACGATACGATACCCGGTGTGGATATGACGCTTATGCTTATTTATTCGGGATTCCGTATTCAGGAGTTTCTAAACCTTACGGTCTTTTCCGTTGATTTGAAAAATGGTATTGTGACGGGTGGTCTGAAAACCGATAGCGGGAAAGGCCGGATCGTACCGATTCACCCAAGAGTTATGAAATATTGGAAAAAATATGTAGACAACGCAAAAGATAATCTGTTCACACGGGGCGGGAAAGTACTTAAGCAGCAGTATTTCCGTGAAAAAATGTATTACCCGGCACTCGCTCAGCTTGGAATCTCCAAAAAGTCGCCCCACAAATGCCGAGATACTTTTGCGACGCTCCTTGCCCGGAATGGCGCTGATACACTTGCGATACAGCAGCTCATGGGCCATACAAATTATGCTTTTACAGCAAATGTTTACACAGCAAAGGACAAAGAGTATTTGACAAAAAATCTGAATCTGATATAAAATGACTAACAAATGTCTAACAAATATCGCTTTTTATGCACGGTTAAGCCGTGTAAATCTTAAGAAACTGTTAAGGATTTTTGCCAATGAGAAAAATTTTAGGCGCATTGCGCCGGGCGGACGAACACTTCTCCATGATCGCCCCGGGAGACCGGATCGCCGTAGGGCTTTCCGGCGGAAAAGATTCGATGCTGCTGCTGTATGCGCTCCATCTCTATCAAAAATATGCAAAAAAGGACTATGCCTTGCTGGCTGTTACCGTCGACCTCGGCTTCGGCAATTATGCGACCGACGTAATGCAGGCGTATGCAGACGGCCTCGGGGTGCCGCTCCACATACTAAAGACCAATATCTCGGAGATCGTGTTCGATATCCGAAAGGAAAAGAATCCCTGCTCGCTGTGTGCCAAAATGCGGAAAGGAGCTTTTTATGAGAAAGCCAAGGAGCTTTTGTGCATCAAAGCCGCGTTTGCACACCACGGCGACGACGTGATCGAAACGCTGCTCATGAGCCTGATGTACGAGGGACGTATGAATACCTTTTCTCCAAAGTCTTATCTTTCCCGCCGGGATATCACTTTGGTGCGTCCGTTCGTGTTCCTGCGGGAGCGCGACATTGCCTCCGCTGTGAACCGGCTCGATATTCCGATCGCCAAAAACCCATGCCCCATCGATTTCTCCACCAAGCGGGAGCAGGCGAAAGAGATCGTACGCTATTTGAACTCCCTTTATCCCGGTACGGCGGACAATATGCTGAATGCGGTCAAAACGGCCGATACCTATAATTTGTGGAACAAGGACTGGAATTTCTGACCGGAAACAGGTTTTCGCAAAAAGAGCCGCATTCACGGCTCTTCAGACTGTCGATAAACTTTATAGATGATCAAGCCGCCCTTTCCTGATCTGCTATTCGCGGGCAAGGGCGGCCTGCGCGCAGTAAAACCGCCGCAAGCTTGAAAAAAACATCCGTCCGCAGCGCGGCAAGATTTTATATGCGAATTCAGGAGCCGCGGCGGCGCGGTTCCTTTTGTTATAGTTTCTTATTTTGCCATTCCGGCAATTTCATCGTATACGCCGCAAAGCGCATGATAAGAGTGGTCGAAAACGGGCAGCATCTTTTCATACAGGGCGCTGTGCTCCGCCTCCGGCTCAAACTCGCCTACCGGACGTACGAATTTGCTTACCTCTTCAAACGAACTGAGCGCGCCTACGCCTACGCCTGCGCATACCGCCGCTCCGATGGACGTCGCTTCCTCCAAATGATTGAGCGGCTTTACGGGAATCCCGAAAATATCCGAAAAAATTTGCAGGCAAACATCGGATTTTGCCAATCCGCCCAGTGCGATGATCTCCTTTACCTCCGTATGGGTGCGTATGATATCGAGGATCAGCCTTAAGTTCATGCCCACTCCCTCTACGACGCTGCGCAGCATATCCCGGTGGGTATGCTCCATCGTGAGGCCGATAAAGGCGCCCTTTGCGTTCGGATTCCACCGCGGGGAACGCTCGCCGATCAGGTAGGGCAGATAATAGAGCCCGTTTGCGCCGGCCGGAGCCTGCGCGATCTCACCGTTGATCAGATCATAAATGCTGATCTCTTCCTTCTGCGCGCGCGCAGCCTCCTCACCGCACAGCTGTTTTTTCATCCATGCGTAGGAATTCCCCGCCGCCTGCATCGTTCCGCAGGGCGCGATCAGTCCCGGTACAGCGTGCGCCCAATTGAATATGCGCATTTCTTCATCAAACGCGGGCTTTTGTGCTGTCGTTGCGATCCACGATGAGGAACCCAAACAGTTATAGGTGACGCCCTCCGAGACCGAGCCGGCGCCCACGGTCGCCGCTGTGCCGTCTCCCGCACCGATCACGACCGGAATGCCCGGTACGAGCCCGCAGGCTTCCGCCGCTTCCTTTCCTAGCTCTCCGGCTATATGCGTGGAGGGCTTCGCCTCCGGAAAAAGCGCCCCGTCTATCCCGACGGCATCCAATATTTTTTCCGACCAGCAAAAGCGGTTGAGATCGTATGCGTTCGTTCCTGTCGCGTCCGAATGATCGGTCAGAAACTGCCCCGTCATTTTATAGACGATGTAATCCTTTGCGTTCAGCACCTTATAGATATTCCGGTAAACGTCCGGCTCATTGTTCTTGACCCACAGGAGCTTGGCGAGCGAGTAGGAGGCGCTCGGACGATGCCCTGTGATATGATAGAATTCGTGGGGATCGATGCGTTCCCGTATCGACCGCTCTTCCTTTACGGCACGCATATCCGCCCATATAATATGCTTCCGAAGCGGCGTGCCGTTTTTATCCAAGCAGAGGCAGCCCATCATTTGGCCGGAGAAGGAGATGGCGGCAACGCTTCCGGCATCGACCCCCTGCATCAGCTCTTTTGTAGACAGGCAGACGGCTTTCCACCAGTCCTCCGGAGCCTGCTCCGCCCAGTTGGCGTTGAAAAAATGGGTATCGTAGCCTGCTACCCGGCTTTTGACGTATTCTCCGTCGGTCGTAAACAGCGTCGCTTTATTACCGGACGTTCCCAGATCGTGTGCAATGAGATAATTTGGCATACCGTTTCTTCTTCTCCTTTATCTTGCTTGCTTTTACCTTACAATACGGCGCGGCCGATTGCAATACTTTTCCGAAGCGGGCAGGGCCTTTTATACGCCGTATTTCTGCATCATCCTTCTGGCGAAAGCGATGCTTTCCCGTACGAACGTATCGCCATCGGGTGCGAGCTTGCGCCACACCCATGTGCTCATGTTGTCTGTGCAGTCGGAAAAGCCCTCAAAACCCAGATATCCGTCGAAGCCGATCTCCTTGAACGCCCGGAAGATGCCGTCCCAGTCCACATGGCCTGTTCCCGGTATTCCGCGGTCATTTTCACACATGTGGAAGTTGGAAAGCTTACTGCCCGCCGTTACGACCGCATCGTGAAAATCCTTTTCCTCCACGTTCATGTGGTAGGAATCGAGGTGGATAAACACGTTCGGTTCACCGATCATATTCACGAGGCGCACGGCCTCTTCCGCCGTATTGAGCAAATAAGACTCATACCGCGTGACCGGCTCAAATGCGATAGACATACCGAAATCCGCCGCATAGCGGGCGAGCTCGCGCATGCTGTCCGCGCTGAACTGCCACTCCTCCTCCGTGGGCATTTTTTTTGCATCCTTCAGATACTGCGAATAGATCACGCCCGAAAACATTTTTGCGCCTGCTTCCGCCGAGGCTTTCACACAGTCTTTCAGGTAGCGGACGCCGTTTTTCCGCACGTCCGGATCGAACGAGGTGACGTCCACATCGTCCGCCAGCAGAACGTTCGACGTCGTTACTTCAAATCCGTCAAGCCGCTCTCTGACTGCCTTAGGGTCGAAGAGATCGAGGCGCATCAGCGGAATCTCGATGAAATCAAACCCACATTCCTTTACTTTATCAATGATGTCCAGCGTGTCGTTCGACCATTCGCTGCACCATTCATACGCATGTATTCCTAACTTCATGTTATCCTATCCTTTCCTGCTCCATGAATGCTTCCACCTGTTCCCGCGTCGGGATCGACGTCTGCGCCCCTTTCACGGTCGTACTGATCGCAGAGGCCACGGAAGCAAAAGAGACCGCTTCCGGAATCTCCTTTCCGTTTGAAAGCGCCGCTGTAAACGCTCCGAGAAAAACGTCGCCCGCTGCAGTCGTGTCGATCGCGTTCACCTTAGGCGGAAGAAGCCTCTGCGCTTCCCTGCCCGTCCACGCGAGACAGCCGTCTTTTCCGAGTGTGATCAGCGGATTGCGGTATCCGAGACCGCGCAGAATATCCATGCATTCCCGCGCCGAGGCCTCGTCCGTCACCTGCATGCCTGCAAGCTGTCCCGCTTCGATCTCATTCGGCTTGATAAAATCGAGCATGGGTGGGATATCGGGAGGAATGGGCTCCTTTGGAACAGGAGCCACATCCATGACGACCGTCATCCCCTTGCTTTTTGCCATGCGCACCGCCGCAAATACGGTGGGCAGAGGAATCTCCGCCGTTATCAGCAAAAATCCATACTCCTCGAAAAGAGCCTCGTGTGCGTTCACGTCCTCCGGCGTCATCAGGGCGTTCGCTCCCGGCGTAAAGGAGATGGAATTGATCCCCTCTGCGTCGATCCGTATCATGGCGACGCCCGCCGTTGCGCCGGGCTCGATCAGAATGTGTGTCGTATCCACTCCGTCCTTCTGCATCGCCGCCAGCAGCTCCTTGCTGAACATATCGTCGCCAAGCTTGCCGAAAAAGCCGACCTCACCGCCGAGCCGGGCCGCGGCGACTGCCTGATTACCGCTTTTTCCGCCCGGGCAGGTCGTAAAATTATCCGTCGCCACCGTTTCGGCAGGCGCAGGCATACGCTCCATGAACATATTGAGGTCCATGTTGATGCTGCCCATGCATAAAATACGCTTCCTATGCTTTTCCATTGCGAATACTCCATACCGCGTCCATAAACCGCTTGGTCCGCTCGAGGCTCACCGGTTTTTTCCAGTTATTGTCTTCCTTGAAATAACTGCCGACGATCGCTCCGTCTGAATATTTCAGCAATTCCCGCGCGTTTTCGCTCGTCGTTCCGCTCCCGAGGAATACCGGTACGTCTACATGCTCTGAAAATTCGCGCACCTTTTCGGGAGTGGGCGCGATCCCCGTTTCAAAGCCCGTCACGATAAGCGCTTCCGCGCCTTCCGCCACTGCGTCGTTCGCCTGCTCTGCGAGCGTCCTGTCGGAAATGATGAAATGGCTCCCATGCTTTACGTTGACGTCGCACAGAAACATGACGTCCTCGCGTGCGTCGAGCGCGGCGCGGTATCTCGCCAGTTCTCCTCCGATCCCTTCCAGAATCCCCGCATGGGAAACATACGCGTTCACAAATTCGAATACGCGTATCCAGCGCGCTCCTGCCGCGATCGCAACCGCAAGCGACTGCTTTGCGCCGTTGAGATGGAAGTTGACTCCGATTGGTATTTTGACGTTCTGTTTTACATGCACTGCCGCAGCCGTCACCGCTGCGACCGTCTCTTCGCCGATCTTTTCTCCCTTGACATAGGGATAATCCCAGATGTTCTCGATCTGCAGGCCGTCTACGCCGCCCTCCTCCAGAAGCTGCGCCTCTTTGACTGCCGTATCGATGATCTGCTGCATGCTCATGTTTTTTTTGTCATACAGCGGCGCGCCGGGAAGCGGGCGCAGATGTACCATACCGATGATCGGCTTCTCGTGGGTGAAGATATTTTTCAATTCCTGCCTCATAGCGCTCTCCTTATTTCATGACCGTTTCGATTTTCTGCTTTACCTGCTCCGCTTCGCCCGGCGCGAGATAGCCGACCGTAACGTTCGCGCGGAACGTTTCTTTTCCGGGCAGGATACGCACGTTTCCTTTTTTCTTTTCAGCAATATATCCCTCCGGCTCTGCAGTCGCCGGAAGCACCATGCCCATAGACTTCCAGTCGTCATGGTTGACCATCCAGCGCACCCCGCGGTTCAGGACTGCCGCGTCATACGTCGTATAATCCGCCGAGCCATCCTTATGCACATAGAGGAAATGCGCTTTCCCGTCTTCATCCCCTTTTACGCCGCGCAGGAAGAGCACGATCTCCGGGTCGTATACATCTTCCGGTCCGATGACGCGCGTGACCGATACGTCCTGCTGAACGCGGTCCAAAAGCTCCATAAACGCCGGATCCGGCTCATTGTACTGCGGAATACTGACTCTTACCACCATATTTTCCGGCGTCCACGGAAGCGTCTGGTAGATTTCGGCTCCTACCTCCGGCGCATTGTTGACGTGGCACATATACATCAGATCCATCGGGTGCGCCGCTTTGTTTTCGATCTCGATCCCAACATCGATGAGCGTGCTCCCCTCATATACCTTTGCGACCGGACGCGCCATATAGTGGCTGCCGAACGCGCGGTTATATTCATATTCTCCCGTCACTCCCATATAGCGGCCCTTTTCGTCTTCGCCGCTCACGAGAAAGGCGCAGTCATATCTCACATACGGAAGCTCGCCGTGATGCCCGTGATCGTCCTCCGGCGAGGGGCACCCCATCGCCAGCGCGCCGCAGTGCATGATATAGCAGCCGTAGGTATCCCTGAATATCCCGCGCCGGCGGGGCATATCAAAGCTTGTTTCCATTTTGAGGGAACGTCCGCAGAATACCGCGTCCCATACCATCTGCCCGTCAAAAGGAAGCACCGTGATATAGCCCTTTTCATTTTCTATTTTCACGGCGCATATCCCGCTTTCATACCGGAAAAGATACGCCTTTAGTTCTCCTGCGTCCGCAAACAGCGTTTCCCTGTCTGTAAATGCAGATTCATTCAATCTTATTTTCATTGTTATCCCTCTTTCAAACCGTTATGCCTTTGCAGGCTCCGTTTTTCCGCTCTTATAGGAGGTCGATATTTTTTTCTGCTCCCTAAGCTGTGTGAAATAGTTCAGCGTAAGCACGGCAAGGAGCACGCCGCCCCAAATGAGCTGACGGTAGAAATTGCTGATGTTCGGGAACATATTGAGGCCCGAAGACAGTATCTGCAAAATCAGAATTGCCAGCGTGACGCCGCCGACCTTTCCAAATCCGCCGTTGGGGTTGACGCCGCCGAGCACGACGATAAGGATCGTCTGCAGCTGATAGGCAGTGCCATAGTCCGCCTTTGCCGAGTTATAGTTGACCAGCATGATGAGTCCCGCCATTGCGGAAAGCGTGCCGGACATCAGGTAAGCCCTGTTCGTAAGCGCCGTATTGTTGAGCCCGCTGAATTTGGACGCGACCGGATTGGAGCCCATCATGTAGAGGCTCATACCGAACTTCGTCTTATTGAGCACGATACTCAGCACGATAACAGCCGCGATGAAGAAAAACAGCGCAAGCGGAATAAAGCCTGCTACGAGTGTTTTTCCTGTCGCCGCATACATTGCCGGCAAACGGCTGATCGAGCTTCCCTGCGTGACGATAAGCCCGATTCCGGTGAAGAGCTGCTGCGTACCGAGCGTCGCAAGGATCGGCGGGATATGCAGACGCGAAACGAGGTTTCCGTTGAGGTAACCCGCCGCGCTTCCTACAACGAGCCCGATGACGACTGCAAATATAATCGTGAGCATCGTCTGACTGTCGCTTGCGCCCTCCGGAACCAGCGCAACCAATACAGACGCCGCGGCGATCGACGTAAGATTCGCCATGCCCACGACGGAAAGGTCGATGCCGCCGAGAAGCATCGTCAGCATGACGCCAAGCGCCATCAGTCCGAATTCAGGGAACTGATATACCATCGACTGAAAGTTTGCCACTGTCAGGAATTTCGACGGATTGATGATACTGAATGCAATCACCACCAAGATGAAGATGATCAGCAGACGTGCAAAATTTCTGTCCTGCCCATACCAATTTTTAATCCGCATGGAAACTGTCGCATTATTTTTCATTTCTTCGTCCCTCCCTTACGAGCTGGCCCTTGAAAGGCTGTTTTTTTTCTGTTTCTGGCTGCGCAGAATCTGTATGGAGGAAACCGCCGTACCGACGATGATCAGCAGCCCCGTCATGAAGTCCTGCCAATAAGACGGAACGCCGAGCATGATCAGGCTGTTGGATACCATCGTGAGCAGGAACGTACCGAGCATCGTGCCCGTAAGGGTTCCCGTTCCGCCCGTAATGCTGGTGCCGCCGAGGACGATCGCCGCAATGACCGTCATTTCCATCCCAAACATATTCGTCGGATGGACCATGTTCATCATGCTGGCGCGGATAACGCCCGTTACGCCCGCGAGCACACCGGCGAAGCAATATACAAAGAACTGTATTTTCATCACCTTGAAGCCGGCGCGGTTTGCCGAATTTTCATCGCCGCCGATCGCATAGATCCCCCGGCCGAGCATGGTATAGCGCATGATGATAAACGCAATGGCGACAACGACGACCAAAACCAAAAACGCGATGGGCAGCAGGGAGGTCACGCCCGCTTCATTCGAGGATACCAGCAGGTTCGTATCTCCAAATTCCTTCATGGAAATGGGAAGATCGTTGATCTGCTGCGCATTGAGCGCCCCCTGCAGAATGCCGCGGAACACGCTTTGCGTACCGAGCGTCGCGATGAGGGCGGGCAGCCGCATCTTCGCAATAAACAGAGCGTTGAATGCGCCGCAGGCAAGGCCGAGTGCTCCTGCAAACAGGAACGGCACGACGATAGGACCCGTATAATCTGCAGCATTCAGCACGATCGTCACCACATAGGAGGTGAGCGCAGCGACTGCCGGGAACGATACGTCGATCCCGCCCGATACGATGATCATAAAGGTCCCGATGCTGAACAATGCCGGAACGATCATTGCGTTGAGCAGGCTCACGATATTATTCCCTGTAAAAAACTGTCCGCTTCGTCCTTGTATGATGCATGCCAACACAATGATGACAAGAAAAATATAGAATTCCGTCTGGTGCGTCATTTTTTTGATTTTATTCATAATGCACGCTCCTTTCCTCAGCTGTTTACGGCAGCGCCCGTTACCTGCTTGGTAAGGTCGCTTTCCGTCGTCTGCAGCGGGTCGACCTCTCCTGTGATCTTACCGCCGCGCATGATCAGCACTCTGCTGCAGTTTGTGATCACTTCCGGGAGGTCGTCCGATATGATGATGATCCCAAGACCGTTTTTGGCAAGCTCATGCAGGATCGCATGCATATCATGCTTGGAGCCGATGTCGACGCCCACCGTCGGCCCGTTGAGGATCAGCACCTCCGGGTTTGTCGCCAGCCATTTAGCGAGCACGATACGCTGCTGGTTGCCGCCCGAAAGCGTAGAAGCCGGCAAGTTCGGATCCGCTACTTTAATTTTCAGTTCAGAGACCCATTTCGCGATATCTGCATCCCGTTTTTCCTCATTGATGATCCCGAGTTTCGAGGAAAAATGGTTCATTTCCGATATGACGATGTTCCTCCCGATCGATTGATCTAAAAACAGGCCCTCCGTCAGACGGTCTTCCGGAACATAGCCGATCTTGTTGCGCATCGCATCCTGCACTGAGTCGAGCCTGATCTCCTTTCCGTTCATCAGTATCTGGCCCGACGTCGGTTTATTGAGTCCAAACAGCGAGAGCGCAAGCTCTGTACGGCCTGAACCAAGGAGGCCTGTGATCCCTAATATCTCGCCCTTGCGCAGATCGAACATGACGTTTTCATATTCCCCCTCGCGGGAAAGGTTTCTTACCTCCAATATGGGCTTTTCCTCTTTGATCTCCGCCGTGAAATGCTTATTTTCAAAATGGCGGCCCGTCATATAGTAGGTGAATTTGTCACTGTCCAGTTCAGAGGTGTCGCCGTCCTTTACATTCTGTCCATTCCGCAGAATTGTGAAACGCTCTGATATCTCAAATACCTCGTCGAGCTTATGGCTGACAAATAGAATGGCGATCCCCTGTTTTTGCAGGTCTTTGATGATCCTGAACAAGGCTTCTACTTCCTTTTTGGTCAGCGCCGTAGTCGGCTCGTCCATGATGATGAGTTTTGCGTTGTTGATCAGCGCGCGTGAGATCGCTACAAGCTGCTTGTCTGCGACCGGAAGCGTTCCTACCTTCGCGTCGAGGTCGACGTTGAAATTGATTTTGCTGACCGCCTCTTCCGCGATTCTGCGGAACCGTTTCCAGTTTACAAATTTGCGCCGCTGCATCAGCTCGCTGTTATATGCCAGATTTTCCATGACCGATAAATTCGGGAAAATCGAAAAGTCCTGATAAATCACCTGTATCCCATTCATGATCGCATTGAGCGGGGAAAGCTGGTGAGTCTGGTCTACTCCGTTAAACTCTACCTTGCCGCTATCGAGGCTGTAAACGCCGGAGATGATTTTGATCAGCGTCGATTTGCCGCATCCGTTTTCTCCTGCGAGGCAATGGATCTCTCCCTTTTTGATCTCAAGGTGAACACCCTGCAATGCCTTTACACCCGCAAACGACTTTATGATATCTGTGGCTCTCAAAACATATTCTTCCTGCATAGATACCCGATCCTTTCGTCGTTGAAATCCTTTTTGTTTATAACGGGCGGTATGGACCGCCCGTTATAAATCCCTGTTCACTGAAAATTAGAAGTTGTAATCGTCTACGTTTTCCTTTGTGATCGTGATATAAGCGTTGCCGGTGAGCACATGGCCGTCGAGCGTCAGCGCATCGTAGCCTTCGATCCCGAGGTCTGTTCCCTCGCCGACTTCCTCACCATTCAGGATCATCGTTGCCAGCTTGCACATTGCATAGCCCGCATCCGCAGGATCCCACAGTGTCAGTGCCGAAACAGCGCCGTTTTCGAGCAGCTCCTTGTTGGTCTGCGGCATACCGGTCCCGCAGGTGAACACCTTTCCGATCAGTCCTGCTTCTTCGATCGCACGGCCGGCGCCGGGTGCGTCAAAGGAGGACGTTCCAACGAAGCCTTTGATATCCGGATATGCCTGCAGCGCTTCTTTTGCACGCTGATAAGCTGTTTCCGCATTGTCGTCCGTGACGAGGCGTTCGTCGATCAGTTCCATGTTCGGATAATTTGCCTGCTGTGCAGCGATCGCGCCGTCTGCTTCCATGTTGTGCGAGTCGTTCGTGAGAGAGCCTACCATGCAGATATATTTGCCTTCTTCGCCCATTGCCGAAGCAAGCGTATCCATGATATATGCGCCGTATTCGTCATAGTTGAACGCTTCAAGGTCGTAATCGCAGTTTTCCATCGAGGAAGCCTCGTGCGTTACAACGACGATCCCCTGCTCGCGCGCTTTCCCAAGCACTTCTTCCATTGCGCCCGGGTCGTGCGGAACGACGCACAGCGCGTCGACGCCTTGTGCGATCAGGTCTTCAACGACCTGAATCTGCTGCGCCGCATCCGTCTCTGCCGGGCCCCTCTGGAACACGGTCATGCCCGGATTTTCTTCCTGATATTTCTTTACGCCTTCCTCCATGCGTACGAACCATGGGTTCGTGCTGTCTTTCGGAACGACCGCGATCGTGTAGTTCCCGTCACCGGACGCTTCGCCGCCCGTTTCAGCCGATGCTTCCGTCGAAGCCTCAGCCGAAGCTTCCGTGCTTGCAGATGCAGAGCCCTCCGCCGCCGGTTCGCCGCTGCAGGCGGTAAACAGAGCAACAGACAATACTGCCACCAGCAAAATAGCCAAAATCTTCTTCATTTCTTTTCCTCCTTTGAAACAGTTCTTTTTATTATTTTGCCTTTTTCCGGCAAATTTTATTTTCACATTTATTTAAAGCGCTTTAAATTTTATTGTCTTTTTATAAAACGCTTTAAAGCAGCGTTTTGAAAAATCTTTTTAGTTGTTCCTATTTGAAGCTACAACTCTTTCGCGGAACGCTCTGATGTTTTGGGAAATGTCCTGTTCCGCTCTTCTTAGGCCTGAACGGCCGCTTGATCGTCTCTTTTACCGCCTTGCTTTTCCGCTGGACTGCCTCTGCACGATCGCCGGTCTTACCATGATGTGCGGCTCCTCCGGCTCTTCTCCGCGAATCACCTGCATCAGCATATCCACAGCCTGCCGGCAGGTTCCTTCGATATCAGAATCCATAGAAGTGATCCCTACCATAGATACTTTTGAAAAGATCGTATTATCATATCCTACCACCGAAACGTCCTCCGGAACGCGGATCTTCGCTTTTTGCAGGGTATTGACTACGCCGAGCGCCATCTCATCGTTCATCGCACAGATCGCCGTGAAGTCATGCCGCTCTTGAAGCAGCTCCTCTGTGGCCAATACTGCCTGATCATAGTGGATCCCGTCGCATTCGATCAGATTCTTTTCATCGATCGGGATACCATGCTCTGTAAGCGCCCGTCCATAGCCTTCCCGTCGCAGTGATGTCGTCGGGACCGTTCTGTTGCCGCCGATGAATACGATATCCTTGTGTCCAAGCTCTACCAGATGATTCACCAGCATATAGGTTCCTTCCCGGATATCGCCCATCACATACCGGATGCCGTCGATCGTATAGAGCGAAGTGATGTATACGAGAGGGATATTGTGCTCTTTCAGCGCCTTCTGGTAGGATGTCAGGAATTTCGTCGGCTGGTTCGTCGGAACTGCCAGCACTCCTTCGATCCGCTTTGAGATGAACGTCCTGATGATCTCTTCCTCGACCTTTGGGTCGTCGTTGGACATCGCCGCAAGCAGGCTGTAGCCCGCGCGGTTTACGATCTCGTCCACCGCCCGCAGAATATTCGCGTAGAAAACGATATTGATGTCCGGTACGATAATACCGATCGTGTTGCTCTTGTTCGTCGCAAGTCCTTTGGCGATCATATTGGGAAAATATTTCAGTTCCTTCGCCGCTTCGTGCACGCGTTTTTTGGTCTTTTCGTTGACCAGAGAATTATTATTCAGCGCGAGCGAGACCGTCGCTTCCGAGATCCCAAGTTTTTTGGCAATGTCTTTGAGTGTTGTCGCCATTTTTACCGACCTGCTTATCTACGGTTTTTAAGAACATTAAAAGATTAATCTTACTATAACCCCACCGATATTCAGTTGTCAAGGATTTTTTAAAGCGCTTTAAAGATTATTTTCCCGCCAACCAGCGTACCATATTTCCAAACAGCGGACGATAGCCTTCCCATTCCATAAATTCTTTCGGCCCCCAGTGCGGCGCACAGTCCGACGCGAATGCGAGCGTACGGCCTTTTCCATACTCCATGACCGCAATGAACGTATCTTCACCGATGACGGCAAGCTCCTGCGCCTCTTTTTTCGCCTTTATCTTATTGTAGCCGAGGAAAAACGGCCAATCTGTGCCGATCCCCTTGAAGATCGGGTGGGAAGCGTCTGTCACGCGGGGAACGATACCCTCCGGGCACTCCACGCGGTCGTCGTGATTCAGCATTTCAACAGGGAGCGCTTTCGCAAGTGGAGTCATAGCGTAGCGCGCTTTGTTGTCGATTCCCGCAAAGCTAAGATAGCCGCCGATCATTGCGACTCCGCCGCCCTGCTGTGCATAGTCTACCAATAATTGCAGCTTATTCGGTCTGCGCTGTCCGCGGTAAAAGGTATCCGGGGAGAGCAGCAGCGTATTGCTGCCGATATCGCTCAGCAGGACCACGTCATAAGCCGCAAGCTTGTCCACCGTGTCCGGGAACTCCGTCTGCGCTTCGTGGCTGGGCATAAACTCTACCGTACAGCCCTCTTCCCGCAGTATATCTGCCAGCATAGTTCCACAGTGCTCTTCATGCCGGCATACATTGAAGATATCAAACCCTTTCATGTGCGTTTCATGGACAGTCCACGATTCGCCGACTAAAAGTACTTTCATTTCGTTTCTCCCTTTCGCAGAATTATTTTCCAAACATCAGCTTTCTCAGCATCGCGCTTACTTCGCATGCATTTCCCGTCTTATAGATCTCCTCCAGCCCGTTTTCGTCAATGCGGTCCGCAAGCTCCGCAAAGACCTCCATCCACCGGACCGTCTCGTTCACCGCATCCCGGCCGTCCTCCCGGTACGGATATTGGTCTGTTGAGATATATCCGTCATACCCCGTCCTCTTCAACCAATAGAAAAACTCAATGAACGGGATCGTATGGACTGCGCCTGCGATCATATCATCATCCCAGAAGCCATAATTATCATTCATGTGGACGTGCAGCAGCTTATTGCCATACTCCTTCGCCAGAGCGACGGACTCCGCCACATTTTCGCCCGCTACGTGTGCGTGGCCGTAATCGATCGTCACGCCGCTGTTTTTCCGTTTCAACTGCTCCAGCATGAGCAGGACCACAGCCATGGTAGACGGATAGGAAAAATTCCGCGGCTCTTTGATCTTATATTCAATGGCAATGTTCACATCGCTGCGGTAGTCGCAGCACGCCGCTATGCCCTCCGCAAGCCATTCGTGCTCGCGGATATAGTCCCCCTGAAAATAATAGTCATATCCGTCCTGCCCCGGCCACAGGCTGATGAGGTTCCCCCCAAGCTCCGCGGAAATATCCATCAGCTCTTTAGTATCCTCCACGGCCTGCCTGCGTATGTCAGGTTCCTTTGAGGTAAACGCGCCTTTTCCCCATTTCATTTCCCCGAAATGATCGGGAATGATGGACACAAGCTTGAGGCTGTATCTTTCCAGATTTTCCCGTATCTGTTCCACATTTTTTGCCGTGATATTCCAATCGCTCACCAATTCGACGCCGCTCACACCGTCCACAGAGGCGACCCGTGCGAACATCTCGTCTATCGTATACGGGTCGGAATAGCCTCCGCTCATATAACGGTCGGCACACATCCCTACATTTGCAAGAATAATACTGTATTTTGGTTGAAACATGGTCCTTCCTTTCCGCTTATACTAACAGCTTTTTTTCATTTTATTCCACGCCAGCGGCATGCGCCGGTCGATCACAGATTTTCGTATCACGATCTCCGCCTCGATCACGCTGTGCGGAACGCCGATCGCCGTTCCGTTGATCAGATTGAGAATGTGCCGGAAGCAATAGAGCCCTATTTCCTCCATATTCTGCGCGATCGTGGTGAGCGGCGGATCAAGGTTCGCTGCAAGAGAAATATCGTCAAAGCCGGTGATCCCCACGTCGTTCGGAACGCGTATGCCATATTTCCGCAGTGCAGAGATCGCTCCGGCTGCAATAAGGTCACTCGTCGTCACAAAGACCTCCGGCAGATTTCTCGTTCCGTGTTTTTCAAGGTATTCCTTCAGCAGGCAATTCGCTGCCCTCGCTTTATCGAGCTTTAAGTCGGGGGAGAACAGCATGAACTCTTTATACAGCTTCAGCCCGTTTTCCTCTATTCCCGCTTTGAAGCCAAGGCAGCGGTCTTTCAGATTATCCATCTCCGGCGTTTCGGACAGCAGGCCGATCTTCGTGTAGCCCCATTCCTTTAAAAGCGAGATCAGGTCGCGCATCGCGCTCACATTGTCCGTTGTGACTGACGGCAGAGAGGAGCCGGCTATCTTCCGGTCACATAATAGGACCGGGGCCGACCGGTTCGCCTTACGGATGATATTTTCATCCAGCGAGCCTCCCATAAAGATGATGCCGTCCACCCCTTTATCGAGCAGGGCGTCCACTCCCATGCATTCTTTTTTGTAATTGAACGCCATCTCACAGATCATCGTCGTGTAGTTTTCCTGCAGCGCTGCATTCATGATAGACTGAACACACCGGGCATAAAATTCATTTTTGATATCCGCGACCATAATGCCGACCGTTTTCAGATTCTTATCTCTTCCCTTTCCGCCATAGCCGTTCGGAACATAATTGAAACGCTGCACTACCTCGATAACATGCTGCCGGGTCGCATCCGATATCTTCGCCGTACCGTTCAGCACATGGGATACAGTTGAGATCGATACGCCCGCTTCCCGCGCCACATCGTGTATCGTTATTTTTTTCTTTCTCTTTTCCTTGACCATCTGCAGCTTCCCTGTAAATCTGCGCAAATTTTATTAAACCGCTTTAAATCCGTTACTTGTTTAATACTTTTCTATTATTTTGTGTCTATAAAACGAGATACTTTACAATTTTTTCTTTTGGAGTAATGCTTTACTTTGACTGTTGTTTGCAGTATAAATTCTTTTCTGAAAAAAGACAACTCTTTTTTCTCTGGGATTTATGAAAATTTTTGTGTCTGTTTTCATTAATTTTCTTGAAACGGCGGGCTTTCCAGCCTGAAATACAGGTCTTTCGGCATATAGCTTCATCTGGAAATAAGTCGCTTATCTTCAGTGCCAAAACGCCATATATCCCTTCATCTGAAAATTTTTATTCCGGCTTCATTTATTTTCCCTGTATCCGTCCGACGCCGCTCTACGTCCGTTTTCCGCACATAACAAAAGAGCTGCACATGCCGTGCAGCTCTTCGGGTATCCAGCTTCTTATACCGGAGTATAATATAGCTCAAGCATCTTATCCAGCAGTTCCTGCTCATCCGCCTTATAGAAATTGAGCTCCTGACCCATATATTCGTCGTAATCGTTTTCGTAGTTTCCCTCTTCCAGTACGGAATGCTGAATATCGTCCAAGGAAACCTTATCGAGCACGCCTGCCATCGCCACCACCTGATCGAGGTTCAGGTTCATGTGTACTACGTCCTGAAGCTGGGTGAACAGCCGCGACGCAGCGTCTACCGCCCCCATATCTTTTATCTTCTTGGCGATCGCCATCAGGAAATTCTGTTCATGGCGCTGACGGTCCATCTCGCCGTCGTCCATTTGCTTACGGTTCTGCAGATATAGGCGTACATCGTTCCCGCGCAGGTTCACGACGTCCCCCTCGTTTCCGATATCCGGATAATCCTGATCGAGCGTGACTTCTACGCCGTCAAGCACGTCCGCAAGGTCGGACAGGTGCTCGAGGTCGATCGAGATATAATACTGGATCGGTATGCTGAGCTGCTCATCACATTCAATGAGGTCTTCCGTGGCGCGCATCGCGTTCTCTGCGCCATAGCCTTTCGTCATACCGCCGATGATATAGGAATGGTTCAGCTTCGTCATCCAGCTCTTGTCGAGGATACGTCCCGTATCGTCATCCACATCATGCACCTCCGTCTGCGTATCCCGCGGCAGCGAGGTAAGTGTGATGCCCTCCTGTCCTTCTTCAAGGTTGACTGTGCACAGCATCATCATATCGCTGCGTTCCCCTTGGGAAGTCTTGACTGCGCTTCCATCCGTATCGATGCCGAGGAGCAATACTGTGATGATGTTTGGATTGGCGGCATAGTCCCGCCCGTCTATCGTTACTGTTTTTACATGTGCGTTCTTATCGTAATTGATCGCGTCCGTTGCCTCCGCCTGAGGCGCCGTTGTCTGAAATGCAGTAATTGGGTTGGAACGCAGCTTCTGATAGGTTCCGTAGAGCGACGCAAAAACAAATACCGCTGCTACGGCAAGCGCGATCAGTATGACCAAAAGCGCTTTGATCGATTTATGGTGATTCACCCGTTTTACCTGCTGATTCAAGGGTCTATTTCCTCCGCTTTCATTTTTCACAGCTTCTATATTAAGCCATTTTTATAGAATTTACGCGGCTTTTTGCAAAGATTTACAAAATATTAAAAAATGCGGCCGCAAGGTCTGCGCAAAACAAGAAAAAATTGCCACCCTTGGAACAGGATGGCAATTTCCTTTTCCTGTTTAATATCCCTGATTGTAGTAATCGCCCCGGCGGTAATCATAGACTGCTCCCGCACTGTATACGTCGATGCTCTCAAGCGCCTTTCCGGTGCCGATCGCAACACATGAAACGGCATCCTCCGCAACATAGCACGGGATCTTGGTGCGCTCCGTGAGCAGCCGGTCAAGCCCGTACAGCAGGGAACCGCCGCCTGTCATACAGATACCGTTTTCCGCGATGTCCGCCGTAAGCTCCGGCGGCGTACGTTCGAGCACGCTGTGCATCGTTTCCATGATGCGGTTTAAAGGCTCCTGCATCGCTTCTATCGTCTCGTTCGAGCTGATGGTGATCGTTTTGGGAAGCCCGGAAATCAGGTTGCGCCCCGTCACTTCCATATAAGCCTCTTCTTTTCTCGGGAACGCGCTGCCGATATTGATCTTGATCTCCTCCGCCGTGCGTTCGCCGATCAGCATATTGTATTTTTTCTTGATATACCGTGAAATATATTCGTCAAAGGTATCGCCCGCGATCTTGATGGAATCGCTGATAACAGCCCCGCCGAGCGAAATGACGGCCATATCTGCCGTGCCGCCGCCGATATCGAGCACCATATTGCCCTGCGGCGCGCCGATGTCGATCCCCGCACCGATCGCCGCCGCGATCGGTTCTTCGATCAGGCAGGTGTGGCGCGCGCCCGCCTCCTCCGTCGCCTCGATGACCGAACGCTTTTCCACCTCTGTAACACCGGATGGGACGCACACGACGACACGCGGCTTAAAGAACAGGCGTTTTCCGATCACCTTGCGCAGGAAGTAACGAAGCATTCTTTCCGTATCATGGAAATTCGAGATCACGCCTTCCCGCAGCGGACGGACCGCCACGATGTTGCCGGGCGTGCGTCCAAGCATGATACGCGCTTCCTCGCCGATCGCAAGCATTCTGCCCGAAAGCCGGTCTACTGCGACCACAGACGGCTCGCGCAGCACGATGCCTTTTCCCCGCACATAGACGAGAACCGTCGCCGTACCGAGGTCGATCCCTATATCATTGTAATTTCCGAATAAACCCATTCATCGAAGCCTCTCTTCTCGATTACTGACCCGTTCCTCACGCCGCCGCATGCTGCGGCACGCAAAATATCACAGGTCTACATATCATATATGATAATACATCAAGGGTCTTTTTTCAACTGTTTTGTTACGAAAACGTCATATTTCCGGCCTTTTCCCGCCTGTCTCCCTGTACGGTTCCCGCCGCAAAGCACATGCCTTTTGAGCAAAACCTCATATATTTTCAAGTATTTTTTTGAAAACCGGCCCCTCCCCCTGAAAAAACACCTTCAGCGGCTTCAGGCTCTTGAATGCGCTCTGTTTTCCGGGTACAATAAAGTTATCCGAATATAAAACAAAAAGAAAGCGTGGTAAAAATATGGATTATCAGAAACTGCAAAACGGCAGCGATATACGCGGCGTAGCGCTCGGCGACGGCGCAAACCTCACAGAGGCAGCGGCGCGCGACCTTGCGGCGGCATTTGTAAAATGGCTTTCCGCGCGCGGCAACGCGCAGCCGAAAATCGCGGTCGGCAGGGATTCCCGCGTGACCGGTCCGGCGCTTATGCAGGCCTGCATCGAGGGCTTCACCGCTATGGGGGCTGACGTCCTTGACTGCGGCATGGCCTCCACTCCGGCAATGTTCATGACGACCGTGACTGACGGCTTCCTGTGCGACGGCGCAGTTATGGTGACGGCGAGCCACCTGCCCATGAACCGCAATGGTCTGAAGTTCTTTACCAAAGACGGCGGCCTCGAAAAGAGCGATATCGCGGAGCTGATCCGCATCGCGGCGAAGCCTTCTCTTCCGGCGGAAGCAAAGGGCAGCGTTTCGCAGGCCGATTTCATGAGCGTATATGCCGGCATCCTTACGGAAAAGATCCGGAAGGCCACCGGCGAGGAAAAACCGTTCGAGGGCTTTAAGATCATTGTAGACGCAGGCAACGGTGCGGGCGGATTTTATGCAGACAAAGTACTCGCGCCGCTTGGTGCAGATACGGCGGGAAGCCAGTTCCTCGAGCCGGACGGTACGTTCCCGAACCATATCCCCAACCCTGAGGACGGAGACGCGATGAAGAGCATCGTAGACGCCGTCGTAAAAAACGGAGCGGATTTCGGCATTATTTTCGATACGGACGTCGACCGTGCGGGCGCGGTAGATAAGGGCGGCAGCGTTCTCAACAAGAACCGGCTCATCGCGGCGATCTCCGCGATTCTTTTGAAGGAATTTCCCGGCACTACGATCGTGACGGATTCCATCACATCAAGCGGGCTTGCGGAATTCATTGCAAACCATGGCGGCGTGCATCACCGCTTTAAGCGCGGCTATAAAAACGTGATCAACGAATCCATCCGTCTCAATGAAAACGGCGTCGATTCCCAGCTTGCCATTGAGACGTCGGGGCATGCGGCGCTCAAGGAAAATTATTTTCTCGACGACGGCGCCTATCTTGTAACGCGCCTGCTTATCGAAATGGCAAAGCTGAAAAAACAGGGCCATACGATCTCAGACCTGATCTCAGACCTGAAAGAACCGTTTGAGAGCAGGGAGTTCCGCCTCAATATCGGCACGGACGACTTTAAAGCGTATGGCAACGAAATGATCGCCGCACTTGAGAAATATGCGAAAAAGCAGCCTGATTTCAAGATCGCGCCGGATAATCATGAGGGCATCCGCGTTTCCTTTGACAAGGAACAGGGCGCCGGCTGGTTCCTCGTGCGCCTTTCCCTGCACGATCCGCTGATCCCCGTCAATGTGGAAAGCGACCGCGAGGGCGGCGTCCGCATAATCACGGAAAAGCTATATGCATTCCTGAAAGACTACGACAAGCTCGACCTTTCGCCCATCGAACGTTATTTGAAATAACCAAAAATTAGAATTCTCCGGTATGACCGGGAACTATTAAAAAAGGCGGCTCTGCAAAGCCGCCTTTTTTCCTTTCTTTTACCGGCATTCATACTTTAGGTATGCCTCCCCCGCAAGCGTTTTCCATACAAAACTCCCGTCCTCAAATATCATATAACCGTGGGCGCTTCCCTCTTTCGGGATGGATACCGAGCCCGGGTTCATATAAACATAATTCCCATGATCTGTGCATTTCGGCACATGCGTATGACCGCACAAAAGGATATCCCCTTTCTTAAGCGGCGGCAGGTCCTCTTCGTTCCAGATATGCCCATGCGTCGCATAGACTGTGATACCATCCAAAAAGATCGCACTATAATCCGCCATGACGGGAAAATCAAGCACCATTTGGTCTACCTCGGCCTCGCAGTTGCCCCGCACACACAAAATATCGCCGCTTTTTTCATTGAGCATCCGAATCACTTCTTTTGGCGCGTATCCTTGGGGGAGCTCATTGCGCGGCCCGTGATACAGCAGGTCTCCAAGCAAAAGCAGCCGCTGTGTGCCTTCTTTTTTGTAAGCCTCCATAAGCTGTCCGCAAAAAAGCGCAGAACCATGGATGTCTGATGCAATAAGCAGTTTCATAGTATTTCCTTTCCAAAAGGGCGGCTCTATAAGAGAGCCGCCCTTTTCTTTTTCTTGTTACAGCCTGCTGCGGTCGCCCATTTTATTCGCTCCACCCGTTTTTTTCGGACGTGCGGCGGCGTTTTCTTCCCGCACATCCTCCATCTCGAATTCGCGTTCGCGGCCGCGGGGTTCGTCCGGCATCTTCTCCATCCTGCGTTTTTTCTTTTTATTGTGCCGGACCGCCGCAATGATCACGATGACCACAACGATGATCACGATTACCATAATGATGCCGAGCATAAGGGAACTGATCCCGCCCGGTACCTGATCGGAAACTTCTTTTAGAACAAAACCGCCCCCGTTCTGTTCAAACTTCAGATACAGATTCTGCGAGGTTCCCGGCGTCTGTACCACATAAGAGCCGTCTGCTGCAGATACGATTTTAGTCGTTGCTCCCTGCTGTACCTCAACGTTCAGGAGCGTTCCCTGCTCTGCGGATGCGCCGGGCATGAGCATGCTCCATTGATAAGAGCCGATCCCGCCCTGACTGACAACAAAACGTCCTTTTCCGTCCGCCGCTCCCGTAGCGAGCACCGTATCTCCCTGATTGACCTGTACGCTCACGCCGGAGATCCCGTCTCCTGCCATATCCACGAAATCAGCTGTAAATTTCATCGCGCCGGCGATACCTGCTGAAGCCGTTGCCGTCGCTTCCGGCGCCGGTGTTTTGCTTTCACCTACCGCGTATATCTGAAGCGCTTCCTCCGGCACGAACACGACAGACATATAGAGAGTTTTTACTCCGTTCGCGATGGAGACATCATATTTTCCGCCCATCGCCATATCCTGAATGGCCGTTCGGTCTCCGCGGGAAAGCAGAATACGCCCGGTGCTCTGTTTGCCGTCTTTTCCGGTCAGCGTTACGGTATGATCGCCCACTGCCACCCCCGGGAAGGATACCATCCCCTCTCCGTTGGTCGTCTGGGAAAGGTTGCCTACCTTAACGGTATAACCGGATACGACCGCACCGTTATCATAGATATACATCGCCAGATCGACATAATTCTGGCTGTCGTCCGGTGTCGCCGTAGGCGACGGAGAAGCGGACGGCGTCTGTGTTGGCGCCTGCGTCGGCCGTTGTGTCGGAGTCGGCGTAGGTTCCGGCGTCGGCTCCGGCGTGGGTTCCGGCGTCGGCTCTGGTGTAGGCTCCGGCGTCGGCTCTGCCGTCTGCGCCGCCGTCTCTGTCGGCGCTGCCGTCTCTTCCGCAAATGCTGCCGCCGGCAGGAGCATCGTCAATATCATCGCCGTCAATAAGACGAAGCCCAATATCTTTTTATATTTTTTCATCGGTTTCCTCTCGTTTTAAAAAAATTCCCTGTCTTATCATAGATGCTACAACAAGGCAGGGCTGTGTTTATTTTATCGTTTTCTCTTACTTTCCGCACGAGCCTTTGAGGTCGTCTTTTAATTTCTGCGGTACGGTCGAGAACAGCGTGCTCACCGACTCCCGCTCGTGGATCCGGTAAACTGCTTCCGCAAAAAGCGGCGCGACGGATACCGTTTGGAATTTATTCTGCCCGACAATAAACGGATTCTCCACACTGTCTGTGGAGATCACAGCTTCGATCGGGCTCTCGTTGATGGCACGGACGCCCTTTTCGCGCAGCATGATATGCCCCAAGACAGAAACGATACGCTTTGCACCCCGAGCTTTCAGCATGTGCGCTACATCGATCAGCGTTCCACCTGAAATAGAGAAATCATCCACGATCATACAGTTCTTGCCCTCGACATCGCCGATGAGCTCAAGGATGTGCGCATTTTCGTCATGCCCTGTCCTCGTTTTATCGCCAATGGCAACGGGAAGCTTCAGATAATCTGCATATTTCCGCGCCGTCTTGGCAAAGCCTGCATCCGGTGAAACGACCACGAGGTCTTCCATGATATCCATTCCCTTGATATATTCGCACAAGATCGGAAGGGAAAGCAGATGGTCTACAGGGATCTTGAAGAAGCCCTGCACCTGCGCGCTGTGCAGATCCATCGTGATCACGCGGTCCGCCCCTGCCGTTTCCAGACAGTCTGCGCACACACGCGCCCGAATGGAGACCCTTGGTTCGTCCTTTTTATCGCCTTTGGCATATCCGAAATACGGAATGATCGCCGTAACGGAGCTTGCGCTCGCACGCTTGAAGGAATCCATCCAAAATAAAAGCTCCACTAATTCGTTGTTTGGGTCCAAACCGATCGGGAGCACTACATACACATCTTTGTCTCTTACTGTTTCCTTGATGCGGATAAAGATATTTCCGTCAGAAAAATGGATGACCTCCGACGCCCCTAAGTCCGCCCCAAGATAGGCGCACATCTTCTTCGCAAAAGCAACCCCTGATGAGCCGGCAAAAATTTTTATGTCCGGGTTTCCGTTCAGCATAAGTACCTACCATCCTTGTCAAAATCGTTTTAGCACCTATTCACAATTATAGCACCCGTACGTATCCTTTTCAATCAAATTGCATATTTTTCAGCTAAAATTTTCACGGACTCCTCGAGGAACGGCCCCGTACGTTTTTCACACGCGATCGCCGCATAGGGGCGCATCGCACCGTGATAATCGCTGCCCGCCGTCACGAGCAGACCGTTTCTCCGCGCGATCCCCACATACCGTTCCACATCTGCATCCGAATGCGCGGGATAATATGCCTCGATACCTCCGAGCCCCATTTCTTTCAGCTCCGTCACAAGCGCCTCTATATCGTCCGTACGAACAAATTTCGGATGGGCGAGTACGGGAAGCCCGCCCGTTTTGCGGATCATTTCGATCGCCTGACCGGGATTCAGCTTACGGCGCTGCACATAGCAGCTGCCTTCCTCATTCAGATAGCGTGTGAACGCATCCTGAAGATCGCTCGCATATCCCTTTTCGATCAGGGCAAGCGCAACGTGTGGACGTCCGAGCGTATTGCCCTTCGCAAAGCGCTCTACATCTTCAAAGCTTATTTTCATGCCATGCTCCTGTACGACACGGATGATCTCATGCACACGCTCTACACGCGAGCTCCGCAAATCATTCATCATGGCGATAAGCTCCTGATCTTCGGTGTCCATCCCATAGCCGAGGATATGCAGCTCCCCTATATGGCGCACGGAAAACTCCACGCCCGTCAGATACCGCAGCTTCAGTTCCCGCGCTGTCCGTATTGCCTCCGGCTGGGAATCCATCGTATCATGGTCCGTGACTGCCGACAGCTTGAGGCCCAGCTTCCGGCATTTTGTAATGATCTCCTGCGGCGTATCCGTGCCGTCTGACGCCGTGGAGTGCATGTGTAGGTCTATCATTTTTCTGTGCTCCGTCAGGCGATAGAAAATCAGCGGCAGACTGCCGCTGATCTTCCCACCGTCTCTTATTTTGGTCTTTATTCTTCTTCCGGCTCAGGCGGGTCCACGACGATCGCTTCCACCGCTTCCGCGTCCACCGGCTCCGCCGGAGGAGCGATCTGCTCCGGTTCTTTTTCTTTCGTTTCTCTTTCGCTGTCCTCCCACGCCGCAGGGTCCGCCGCGTCGTCTTCAAACAATCTTTTGAATTCCTCGCCCGTCAGCTTTTCCTTACGCATGAGGAGTTCCCCGATATTGACCACTTTTTTCAAATTTTTACTCAATATCTCCGTCGCTTTCGCATACGCGCTTTCAATGATACGCGATACCTCTGCGTCGATCCGCGCGGAAGTGCTCTCGGAATATTCGGGCGTCTGGCCGAAATCCTTTCCGAGGAATACTTCATGGCCGGACGCAAGGAACACCGGGCCAAGCTCGTCGCTCATGCCATATTTTGTGACCATATCCTTTGCCGTCTCTGTCGCGCGCTGGAGGTCGTTGATCGCGCCTGTGGAGATATCCTTTAAGGTGAGCGACTCCGCCACGCGGCCGCCCAGCATCATCGTGATCTCATCCATCAGGCGGGATTTGAACACATGCTGCTTATCTTCCTCGGGCAGCGTCATGGTATAGCCTGCCGCCATTCCGCGCGGAATGATCGAGACCTCGTGCACCGGGTCGCACTTGGGCAGCACATGCGCAAGGATCGCATGGCCTACCTCGTGATATGCGGTGCACCTTTTGTCATCCTCTGTCATGACACGGCTCTTCTTTTCCGGTCCTGCGATCACGCGGGTGATGGATTCCTCGATCTCGCTCATGCCGATACGTTTTTTCCTGCGGCGCGCTGTCAGGATCGCGGCTTCGTTCAGCACATTTTCAAGGTCTGCGCCGATAAAGCCCGGCGTACGGCGTGCAATAACCTTAAAGTCTACATCCGGCTCGAACGGCTTGCCCTTTGCATGCACCTTCAATATCTCCTCCCGGCCCTTTACGTCAGGATAATTTACGGTGATCTGCCGATCGAAGCGGCCCGCACGCAGCAACGCCGGGTCAAGGATATCACGGCGGTTCGTCGCCGCCATTACGATGATCCCCTCGTTCACCTCAAAGCCATCCATTTCGACAAGCAGCTGGTTGAGCGTCTGCTCGCGCTCGTCGTGACCCCCGCCGAGGCCCGCACCTCTCTGGCGTCCGACTGCGTCGATCTCGTCGATGAACACGATGCACGGCGCATTTTTCTTTGCATTTTCAAACAAATCGCGTACGCGGGACGCGCCCACGCCTACGAACATTTCCACAAAATCCGAGCCGCTGATTGAAAAGAACGGCACCTTTGCTTCGCCTGCGACCGCTTTTGCAAGCAGGGTTTTTCCGCCTCCGGGCGGGCCTACGAGCAGCACGCCTTTCGGGATACGTGCGCCGAGCTCTTTGAACCGCGCGGGATTCTTCAGGAACTGCACGATCTCTACAAGCTCTTCCTTTTCCTCGTCCGCGCCTGCAACGTCTGCAAACGTCTTGTTCGTCTCGCCGCCGTCCGTCATACGCGCCTTGCTTTTGCCAAACGCCATCGCCCCGCCTGTGCCGCCTGCGCCGTTCTGGGCGCGACGCATGATAACGACCCACAGCACGAGCAAAAGCACGATCGGGATAAGATATGGCAGCAGCTGTACAAAGAAGTTTGGCTCAGGCGTCGGAACATAGTTCAGTGTAAAACCATATTCCTCCGGATTCGTACTTCCCGTGACCGCGGCCAGATCTTGGTTGAACTGCTCGACAGACGCAGGGATCGTCGTTGAAAAATCGTATTGCTGCGCCGGAAACAGCTTTTCGTCCTGAACCTTGGAATCCGTATTATAGAGCCCTACAAGCGTACGGTCCTGAAGCGCGACGGCTTTGACGTTCCCATCCTGTACTTCCTGCAAAAAGTCTGAATATTGCAGCTCGTCCACCGTCGTCTGCTGCGGACTTCCCAGAAACTGTGCCGCCACTATGATCACTACGATAATAATGATATAGATCAGCGGCCCTCTGAAAAATTTTCCCAAATTTCTATCCTCCTTCGTCACGGCAAGCCTTTTTGCTCGTTTCGTCCTTTCGGACGAAAGCTTCGCGGTTTCAGGCTGCCGCTCCTCTTCCCCTACAAACCCATTTCGCTTTCGCTCCATTGGGCTTTGCCAGGGGCCCCGTTTCTCTCTTTAGCTTAACGCCGCCAAGCCGGAGCTTTTTTATTTTTATTTTTTCTCTTCTTACGGCAAGCCTTTTTGCTCGTTTCGTCCTTCCGGACGAAAACTTCGCGGTTTCAGGCTGCCGCTCCTCTTCCCCCACAAACCCATTTCGCTTTCGCTCCATTGGGCTTTGCCGGGGGCCCCGTTTTTCTCTTTGGCTTAATGCCGCCAAGCCGGAGCTTTTTTATTTTCCTAAAATATTATTACCTGCTTTTTAAAAGCCTCAAACCGGCTTTCTCTCATTCATAGACAGAACGCTTCAGTATCCCGACATGTTCATAGTTCCGGTATTTGGAAGCATAATCGAGTCCATAGCCGACCACAAATTCGTCCGGGATATCGAATCCGATATATTTGACCGGCACTTCCACTTCGCGGCGGTCCGGCTTATTCAGCAGGCAGCAAAGCTCGATGCTTTCCGGCTTCCTTCCCCGCAGCTGTTCAAGCAGGTTATGCAGCGTCCACCCAGAATCGATGATGTCTTCAATAATCAACAGATGCTTCCCGCGGATATCTTCCTGCATATCATACTTGATTCGAACGCTTCCCGTAGATTTGCTGCCCTGACCATAGCTCGACACCGCCATAAAGTCGATCTCCATCGGTATCTTGATCTCGCGCATCAGGTCTGAAAAAAACACGACGCTTCCCCGCAGTATCCCGACTGCGATCAGGTCTTTCCCCTCATAATCCTTTGAGATCTGCTCGCCGAGCTCTTTTACGCGTATGGCGATCTCCTCTTTTGAAAGCAATATTTTTTCAATATCACGTTCCACATAATGCTGCATTTTCAACTATTTCCCCCGTCTGCTTCTTTATTCCTATCGCGGCGAATATAATCCATCCGCAGAATATGTCTCGTCGTACCGTCCACCTTGTAATCGTCTCCGATCGTGTGCCCGACCACCCAGATGATACGGCTGCCGTCCGCAAGAAGCGGTGTCTTTTCCCGCTGTTCCCGCGTAAGCTTTTTATCAATAAAGTAATCCTTCAGCTTTTTGCTTCCGCCGCTCCCAAGCGGCGTGATGCGGTCGCCCGCATACCGGGTACGGAACGCGATCCGCGCGGGAAGCTTGTCTCTGTCCACATAGGCCGTGTCCGGCTCTTGATTGGCAAAATCACATGCATCCGTCTCCGTGCATACGATATAGTCTCCGCCGGGCGTTTCATTCCTGACTGCCGCGTCGAACCACTGACAAAAACTATGATCTGCCCGCCGCGCCGAAAAGCGGATCACCAGTGTTCCATATTCCACTTCCGCGCACAAGCCGCCCATAAGACTCGCCCGCGCGCCGGTGCGCCTGCTGCGTGCGAGCCTCACAACCGCGCCAACATGCGCTTTTTCAATATCCTGCGTCACAAACAGCTCCGCACACGCAAGCTTGATGACCCGATAAGCCACTGCCGGAGAGAGCCGCAGAAAAGACTCAAGGTCGATATCCACACGGTCGTCTCTTTTTACGGCGCATTCCGGGAATATGCGCTCTGCCTCTTCAAGAATAAAGGCGGAATCCTCCCGCGCAGCCGCACCCAGCCGAATAAGCGCGCCGGATATATCCGGATTCACCCGTTCCCGTATCTGCGGAAGCAAAATATTGCGGACAAAATTCCGGGTATAGGCATCGTCGCAGTTCGTCTTATCCTCCACATAGCGTATCCCGTTTTCCCGGATATAGCTCATCACATCCGCGCGCGATACGCACAGCAGCGGCCGGATCATATCCCCCTTCCGTACGACAATGCCCCGAAGCCCATCTGTTCCGCATCCGCGCAGGATATGCATAAGCACGCTTTCTGCATAGTCGTCGCTTTGATGGCCCGTCGCGATCACATCCACATCGCCGTTTTTCACAAGCGTATCGAAATAGGCTTCCCGCGCCCGCTTCGCCGCCGTCTCGAGGCTCACCTTCCACTCCCGGGCAAGCGCGGGCACGTCGGCTGCGCTCATATAAAAGGGGATGCCGTGCTTCTCACAAAACCCTTCTACAAAGTCCGCATCGTCAAGCGATTCCTGTCCGCGGATCCCATGCTCAAAATGCACGCACGCGACAGAATACGAAAAAAACGGCGCAAGGGCGTGCAGGCAATTCAGCAGCGCCATAGAATCCGGTCCTCCCGAAACCGCGGCGCCGACCGTCTGCCCCGGGCAGACCAGACTGTTTTCCGCTATAAAGTCCCTTACTCGTTTTTCCATATCAAACTTTTTCCTATTATATATAATATACTGAAGTCCCCGCGTGTGCAACCTCTAACCGGGGGGATTTCGCATGAATATTTTGTTAACATTACAATACCGCACACACATGAACGCAATATGAATCGCGTTTATAAATGTGTTTCGAGATAGACGCGCAGGTTTCCGTTTTTGAGGTCTAATTTTTTCCGAATGCTGCTCCTGTGGTAATCTACTGTCTTTTTTGTGATAAACAGCGCATCTGCGATCTCCTTGCTGGTATACCCCTCTTTGATCATGGCGCATACCTGCAATTCCCGCGGGGTGAGCCGGTCGAATACAGACGGGCGCTTTTTCGTGATTGGATAGACGATCTCGTCTATAATGCCGGAGACGATATTGATATCCCGCTCCTTTACATTCTTCTTCAAGTAATTCAAGGAAGGACGGATATATTTTTCTACATTTTGTGTGATCGCCTGCTCCAGATCCTCTTTATACCGCTCCCGCTGATTTAAAATTTCCATCAGCATATCGTTCTGCGCTTCCAAGTTTTCATAGAGCTCCGCCAATTCGTTCATATTCGTTTCCACGCGTTTCTGGAACGTGATGTCGCGGATATATTCGATCACAAGCACGACATGCCCGTTTTTATCCAGTACCGGGACTGCATACAGCTTCTGCCAGCCGGAATCCTCTCCGCCTGAGGTATAGGGCACGAGGTCCATCTGCGGGTCTGCGGTACGCATGGCGCGTATAGTAGGGCAGCAGACGCAGGGCTCCTTGCGGCCGTGAAACACCTCGTAGCATTTTCCGCCCACCACGCTGCTTCTGTCCTCGCCCGTATACCAGTGCAGCATGGATTGATTGACATAAATGATCTTAAAATCCGGCTTTAGGACGCTGATCCCATCCTGAATACTGGAAAGGACCGCTTCATATAATTCCGTATTGGATAAAAATTCATCCTCCGTATCGACGGAAATCGCCGTCGGCACATCCGGTTTGAATACCCATTCCGTGCTCTTTACCATATACGTTTCCCCATATAAATATAGTATAGGTCCAGTATAGGCTCCCTGCCGCTAAAAGTCAATAAAAATACTAGTTTTATACTGGTATAAACAACGGACTTTTTAGGGATTGTGGGAACGGTGCCGCGGGGTTATGATAGCAGTATCGAGGGGTAAATGTTCATATTTCAAAACAAAATAAATAAATATGGAGGGTGTTTAAGAATGGAAGAAAAAGAATTGTTGTTTACACCGCTTAAGATCGGTACAAGAACAGCGCCGAACCGTATCGTTCTGAACGCAATGGAATGCTGCGATGCGCTTGACAACGGCGACCCAAGCCCGGCGACGTATAAACGTTACGAGGACTATTTCAGAGGGCAGGCCGGCCTTGTCATTCTGGAGGCGATCACGCCCCAGTATGATTACATCGCAAGGAGGAACCAGCTCTCGATCAAAGAGCATAACATTCCGGCGCTGAAAAAATTCATCGCCCATCTGAAAGAGATCAATCCCGAAACGCTGATCTTTTTCCAGATCACGCACTCCGGCGAGATCAGCAACAATGTTTATTCCCAGCGTATCCGCGTAACGGAGGAACCGCTTCCGGGCTATGAGGACGCAAAACTGGTGCGTGAGGATGAGATCGAGCAGGTCATCAAGGACTATGTTCTCGGTTCCCAGTATGCGTATGAAGTCGGCGCAGACGGCGTTGATCTGAAGCTCTGCCACGGTTATCTCGGCACGCAGATCCTCCGCCCCTACAACAAGGACAATTGGAAATACGGCGGAAGCTGGGAGAACAGACGCCAGTTCGCGATCGACATCTATGACCGCACGCGTGCGGCTATCCCGGATGAAAACTTCGTACTTGGCTCCAAGATCTCCGTTTGGGAGGGCTTCCCGGGCGGCGTAGGCACGGCCGGTCCGGATACCGCTCTGATGGACCTTACGGAAACCATCGATCTTGTGAAGCAGCTCGAGGCGCACGGCGCAAGCTATATTCTGGAATCCGCAGGTTCCCCGTCCCATACGCTGGACCTTGCGCATCCTGACAGACGCACGCCCGACTATGCTTATATGCATTTCTATTTCCAGAAGGTATGCAAGGAAGCCGTACAGAAACCGGAAACCGCTATCATCGGTTCCGCATACAGTATTTACCGCGACGGCAAACAGCCTTTCTGCGCTGTAAAACCGGAAAAGAACAACCTGCGCTTCTGGGGCAACAAGAATATCAAGGAAGGCATCGTAGACGCAGTCGCGATCGGCCGTCAGGCATTCGCAGACCCATACCTGCCAAAGAAGATGATGGAAGGCAACGAAAAGGATATCCACTGGTGCACGCTGTGCGACCACTGCGTGGAGTTCCTGATCCGCCAGCATCACGTAGGCTGCGCAACGTATGATCCGCATTTCACGGAAGAATACGTTAAGATGGTCAAAGAAGAAGGAAAACTGAAAGCAAAGCACACCTGATCTCATTGCAGAAAGAATCAGGGATAGTCTATCAGCAAAGAAAGGTGGTAACATTATGCCAAGAACAATAGATGACGATTGCATCAACTGCGGAAGATGCGTAAAGATTTGCCCGGTGCACGCGATCAGCAAGGGAGAAAAGCACATGGAAATCGATAGAGACAAATGCATCGATTGCTATGCCTGTGAGATCGAATGCCCGACCCATGCGGCATATCCGGAATGAGAATGAATGATTTATGGGTTTGTCGGCATTCTTGACTGACACCCGCCAGAAAAGGCCGTATATCATCGATATACGGCCTTTTCCATTTTTCCGCCGCAGGCCTGCGGGCCTATTGCAGCACCGGCTCTTTCTCCGTTTTTTCCGGCAGTTTCCGGGTATATTTTATCATCACGGAAACTGCGTACAGGGCGGTCAGCCTTCTGTTATCAGCATCGCATACCAAATGGAATCCGCTCCGGCAATAGCGGACAAAAGAAAAATGAGCAGCCCGCTTATCACGAACCCTCTTCCCACGGTAACGATAAATGCCGCCTTCGGCTGCATCATCGCTTGAAAATAAATGGTGCTTCCTCCTCTTTTTTACCAAGCTGAAAAGTATAAAAAAAGCCCGGTTATTTCTCAATAACCGGGCGTACCTGACATTTTCTCGACTATGGCCGTACACTGCTCGGCCGGTCGTTGCGATGACCAGTCCTCCGATGAACAGTTGGATTTCAGCATACTGTATTTTTAAAGTCAACCCGCTTTTTGTTTTTGGTATCTTCCGCCGGTATCCGCTCAATAATAAAAAAATTTCCCGCCCCTTCGGGGCAGGAAATTTTCTGCTTTCTTTCAGTTCGCGATGCACATTCCTTACAAGGGCCGCTTCGCGCAGATGAAGCCGTTCCGGAACCAAGAACCAAATTCCCGCTTCACCATCGCGTTCTGGCTGGAGGACGCATCGATCACCATGCCGGCTCCGAGATAAATCGCTACGTGGCCATCCATGCAGATGATGTCGCCGCGCTGGAGATCATTGATGTTCGTGATCGTCGTATAATCTGTGCTTCTCCATCCCGCAGACGTCCTGTAAGGAACGTCGTTTCCGCTTTCACGCAGGCAATAGTAGATCAGGCCTGAGCAGTCGAACGAATTGGGTCCTTTGCCGCCGAGTACATACGGCTTCCCGAGCTGTGCCTCCGCGACTGCGATAAACGCTTCTACAGAACCGGGATCGGCCGTATAGGACGGCGAATCATCGCTGGAGGTATCTTCCGCAGGGGCGCTCTCTTCCTGAGCCGGAGGCGCCGGCTGGCTCTCTCCGCTGCCGGAGGTATCCTCCGCCGGAGCGCTTTCCTCCTGTCCTGCGTTTTCATCCGGCTGCTGCGGCTGCTGTGCCTCAGCTTCCTGCTGCTCCTGCTGTTCCTGCTGCTCTACATATTCGAGAGACTTTTCGGCGTTATCCGAATAGAGGAGCTCCTGCGTCATGTGTCCTACGCTGCCGTCATCCGTAAGGCCGCTCATTCTCTGGAAATAACGTACTGCGGAATCAGTCTCTTCTCCAAAATAGCCCGTTGCTTCCGAGATCGGATAACCCAGCTCGATCAGGCGTTCCTGCATATTTTCTACGTCTGCGCCCGCAGCGCCAAGCGTCATGGAGTATTCCTTAGCCTCGTCCGAGAAAAGAAGCGCCATCGTTTCCGGGCCTGCGGCACCGTCTACCGTAAGGCCATGCTTGCGCTGGAAATACTTCAGCGCCTGATTGGTAGCCGGTCCGAAATAATCCGTCGTTTCATCTTCACCCATGTAGTAAAGGTCCATCAGTCTCTGCTGGATCTCGTGCACCTTTGCATCGGTCATGCCTTCCACATAAGTGACCGGAATCTGCTGCTCTTCGGCCGGAGCCTGCGCAGCATCCTGCGTTGTTTCCTCCTCAGGAGCTTTCGCCGTTTCTCCTTCTGCCGTAACAGCGGAGGCTTCCGACTGTACCGGAGCTGCCGCCTGTGTCGTTTCCGTCAGTTCCGGCGCCGTATACAGCTCGGTCACCGAAGGAAGTGCGGACGGCTCTGCGTCGTTCGTTTCATGAGATGCAACCGCATTTGCCTCGGCGACCTGTGCAGTCGGTTCCGCCTGCGGGAGCATGCTCATATCCCCGGTCGCGGCCGAGGCGATCATGATCGGAACCATGACCGATGCAACAGCGACCGTCACCACCGTAAACAAACGTTTCTTCTTTCTGGCACGGTAACGCACTGCCGCACGGGATACCGTACTGCTATGTGAGGAAACGTCTCCGTTACGTCTGGCTCTGACAAACGTTCTGTGTTTCCCAAATGGCTTAATCATGTTGGTCTCCTTTTTGTTCGCTTCCGCGAATTTGTTATGAGTATACTACATTTCTTTTGATTTGTCCACAGTTTTTTAATTTATTCGTAATATTTGCGTAACAAATCTATTGTATTTTCCTTTTGCTATCCGCTTCTCACGTATTTGTTAAAAATTTTTTGCTTCCGGAAAAACAGGCCGCATTCATCGTTTTGTCTCCGGCCTTCTATGGTATAATAATATCAATACGATTGGAGAAAAGGCATCTTCCTGTATACAGCTTTCGGCAGCTTAAAAAGGACCGCGGGATATCCCGCTTTCTGCATGCGGCCCATTTTCTGCTTTTTCTCTCTATATTAAGGAAAGGTACTCTGTTTTTATGGACCGGATCGATCCAATTATTTCACGGCTGACTCTCGAGCAAAAGGCGCGCCTGTGCTCCGGCGCCGACGCATGGAACACCTATCCCATAGAGGAGCAGGAAATCCCCTCCGTTCTCATGACAGACGGCCCGCACGGCCTGCGCAAGCAATATGATAAGAGCACCGCCATGCTGGAGCAGTCTGTTCCGGCAACCTGCTTTCCCTCTGCCGCGACGACCGCCTGCTCGTGGGATAGAGCCCTCCTGTACGAAGTCGGAGAGGCGCTTGGAAGCGAAGCGCGGGAGCAGGGCGTTTCCATGGTGCTCGGCCCGGGCATCAATATCAAGCGATCTCCCCTGTGCGGCCGGAACTTCGAATATTTTTCCGAAGACCCGCTGCTTTCCGGCGAGCTCGGCGCTGCAATGACAAAGGGGATACAAAGCACTGGTACAGGCGCCTGCATCAAACACTTTGCCGCAAACAACCGCGAATATTTCCGTATGGTTTCCAACTCCATCATAGACAGGCGCGCCCTGCGTGAAATCTATCTTTCCGGATTTGAGCGCGCCGTTAAAAAAGCAAAGCCTTATGCCGTCATGAGCGCCTATAACATGCTGAACGGAGTATACTGCGGAGAAACGCCTGCTCTCATCCGTGGCGTCCTGCGGGAGGAATGGGGATTCGACGGCCTCGTCGTTTCCGACTGGGGAGCCTGCTATAACCGCGAAAAGGGAATCGCCGCCGGCTTAGACCTCGAAATGCCCTATTCCGGCGAAGAAAATACCGAACGTATCCTGCGTGCAGTAAAAAACGGTTCACTGGGCGAGAACGCACTGGACGAATGCGTCCGGCATATTCTTTCCTTTGTGTTCCGCTGCGAAGAAAACAAGGCGCTTCCCCATCGCTATGATGCGGAGAGAAATCATGCACTTGCACGAAAGGCTGCGGCGGAAAGTGCTGTTTTGCTGAAAAACGAAGAGCTTCTTCCTCTAAAGCCGAACACAAAGATCGCCCTGTTGGGGGAATTTGCGGAAAATCCCCGTTATCAGGGGGCGGGAAGCTCAATGATACAGCCTCTTGAGCTGGAAAATGCGCTGACCGTATTTCGTATGCATGGGATCGATTACCAATATGCAAAGGGTTATTCCATCGCAGAGGACGCTCCGAACGAAACGCTTATTTCCGAGGCACAGCGCGTCGCTGCCGAATGCGACGTCGCCGTGATCCTTGCCGGACTTCCTCCGCGCTATGAAATAGAAGGGATAGACCGTTCCCACATGCGTATACCGCAAAATCAGACAGACCTTATCATGCGGATCGCCGCCATACGGCCCGTCGTTTTGCTTTTATGCGGCGGCGCGCCTATAGAAATGCCGTGGCTCTCCTCCGTTTCTGCGCTTGTAAATTGCTATTTGGGCGGTGAAGCAGGCGCTTCTGCTATGGCACAGATCCTGACGGGCGAGGTGAATCCCAGCGGCAAGCTCGCCGAGACGTGGCCGCTTGCCCTGACGGATACCCCTGCCTTCCGCTTTTTTTCGGACGACCGGCACAATGTGGAATACCGGGAAAGTATTTACGTGGGCTACCGCTACTATGATGCGGCAGAAAAGGAGGTATTGTTTCCGTTCGGCTTCGGCCTTTCCTATACGGATTTTTCGTATTCCGATATACAGACGGATGCTGAAAGCATCGCGCCCGGAGGAACAGTGACTGTGAGTGTACAGATCGAAAACACAGGAAGCCGTGCCGGCGCGGAGATCGTCCAATGCTATGTTCAGGAGGACGGCTGCTTTCTGAAGCAGCTGCGCGGGTTTGAAAAAGTATTCCTGCAGCCCGGCGAAAGCGTACGCGTTTCCTTCACGCTCACAGACCGGGATTTTTCCTTTTTTTCTGAGGGCTGGAAGCTGATGCGGGATGCGCATGTCCTGATCGGCGCTTCCTCACGCGACCTGCGTCTCGATACCGCTATAAAAATCCCTTCGGGAACCGCAGCGCCGTCCTATCCCGTGGCTCGTGACGGCCATTGGGACGCCGTTCAATTTTATGGTCTTTTCAAGCGTATTCCAAGCGTCGCTTTCAGCATTCATCCTTTTACCATCAACGCTACTCTGAAAGATTTTGATTCCGTCGCGATCGGGCGGGCGGCTCACCGTGTCATCACCCGGTTCGCAGAAAAGCATATGGACCCCGGAGGTTATCATAGCCATAAGATCATGATGCAGCTTCTTGAGGAAAATCCTATGCGGGTGCTCGTGTCGATGTCGGGCGGCCTTTTTACCTATGGCATGGCGCGCGGTGTTTTGATGATTCTGAACGGTCAGGTGTTTATGGGGCTTCTTGCCCTGTTCTCTGCGGCACGGAAACGAAAAAAACGAAAATTAAAATCAAAATAGTGTTTACTGTGAGATATGCAGGTTATATATATTATGTCACCGACGCCTGCGGGCCGAAGTGGCGCCAAAACAATACATACCCCCAATCAGCAAAAAACCGGCGAAATGCCGGTTTTTTGTTTGTACCGGTTTGTTCATCCTTTCATTTTTTCATGCCTATGCTATAATAAATAAAAGTCCCGCGTTCTCCGCGGGCGACCCGGCGGCCCGCAGGTGCAGGCTGCGGCCAGACAGGAGAATATGCATGGAACAGAAGATCACAAGGGAATTGAAACGGCTGGGCGCTTTGTATACTGCGCCGGTCAAAGTCGCTGATATCAGCTTTTCGCCCGACCTCCGCACACTGTGTGAAATGAACAGCTGCGGTGCGTTCGGTACAAATTGGGGCTGTCCGCCCGGCTGCGGTACAGTAGACGAGCTGTCCTGCAAAGTGCGCGAATATCCATCCGGAGTCGTTTACCAATATGTAGGCGCATTGGAAGATTCCTTTGACTACGAGGGCATGATGGAGGCAGGACGTGTTTTCGGCGGTATTACGGACGGCATCCGTTCCTTTGTGCAAGCGAATGTTCCCGCTTCGTTTGTGCTCGGCGCGGGCGGCTGCACCCTGTGCGGAACATGTACATATCCTGACGCTCCCTGCCGTTTCCCGGAGCGGAAAAACATTTCCGTGGAGGCATGCGGCATCAATGTCTCTGTCTTATGCGCAAAATGCGGGCTCGGTTATATCCACGGGCCTAACACCGTCACCAACACGGGGGTCGTTTTGTTTCGGCAGGCATGACTGCCTGATCTTATTTCTGTATGCTTCGTGTTTCCCGCCGGTCAAAAACGCTCAAAAGCCCGGATGAAATTTCGTCCGGGCTTTTCCTGTCAGTCTATCTATTCTTTTTCGCGGCCATGAAGTATTTCCAGAGCTTCCTGTTCGTTTGCGCCTGTCGTGACCAGCAGGACCGTTCCGATCCATACGCCCGCCGCATATAACGCTTTTCTCACTTTGCTCACAGATATCTTCCTTTCTATTTTATCATCGCGTACCGCGCGTCGCGCATGATATGGCTCATTTCCCGTTCTCTTCCTTTCCGTGTTTTTCCTTTTCGCTTTATCATTCCTGCAATTGCCGAAACACCTGAATATAGAAGAGTCGCAAGCACCGTCGCGCCTATGATGAGCCAGAACAGTATCTGTTTCATGATTTTATCCTCCTTGCCTTTTTCTGATCCTATCTTACTTCTTCGGACAAAACCATGCCATCTCGTTTACTTACAATAAAATTACGTTTTTGTAATAGTGTCACATCATATCATTCATATAATACGACCGCTTCCTGTCTCTTGAGCCGCGGAAGCACCGTTTCTAATATACGCATATGATGGTTCAGTTGTATAAGCTCAAGATAAGCAGTTTTTATGTCTTGTCCGATCACAAGATCCATATACTGCGGCTCACAGCAAACGAGCACCGCTTTTTTTATGCCGAGAACCGGAGCGCGTAATATTCTTCCGTCTACCATTTTGGATATCCGGTCGATCTCAAGTACGCCTGTACCCGGTTGGATGCGCTGCAGGTCCAAATACAGATCCGGACTCACGATCAGCGCATACCTCCCGATAAATCCTTTATCATTCAGCATCGTCAGGCCTTTTGCAATGTCCGTATATGCATTTTCGCCGCTTGTCCAGTCCCCGCGCTTGATTTTATTCGCCTGCGGCGCATTTGTAAGGCCGGTAAGCCCGAGAGCGCGGTTGCCGAAGAAAACCAGTTTGTCCTCTCTGCGCGCTAATGATCCCGCCGCTTCGATCGCAGAGGAAAGGTCTGCCGGATATCCCTCTTTGCTGCTGGCCTCGATATCTCTCCACAGGAGGATAAAATCATCGTATACCTGCGGGATCTCTGCATACTGCCTGTCCTCCGTCCGTACGATCCCATCCTCAAAAATCTCCGATTTCTTCTTTCCGTCTATCACAGCGCTTTGTGCGCCTGCACCGAGCGGTCCAAATACCGTAAGGAAGCGGCGGCCTATCAAATTTCTTCTCGCCGCTTCTACAACGGCATCGTCTATTTCATTCCAAAGCTTTTCGCCGAACGGCGCACTGTCTCTTGATAAATAATCCATAACCGTTTCCTCCTTTACCTGTCAAGAAGGCTGCCGACCGTCGCCTTGACTGCCGCTTCATCCGGCGTTCCCAGTTTTTCCATCATTTCCTTGACCTCCTGTACACCGAATGCAAAATGCTCTGCTTCATCCGGGTCAAGATGCTGCAGGAGCGTCATGAGTTCCCCTATGTGCGCTTTTTCTTCATCACGAATATCCGCAAGAACCGTTTTTGCAACAGCGTCGTCTGTTGCCATAACGTGCGCATCGTATAAATAGATCGCTTCCAATTCTCCTGCAATATCAAGACGCACCGCTTGTATCAGTTCACCCTTTGATAATCTTCTTTCCACATTTCCCGCAAACGGGTCTCCAAAACTTGGCATAAATCTCACTCCTTTTTTACTGCTGGCCGCGGCGGCTCGTTCCTCCCCGCGGCTTCCTTGTAGGGCTTATACATACCCTTCCCATTTGCCGTCCAAACAAAAACAAAAAAATTTTAATGAGCGATCCCGTCCACAGGCGGACTGTTCTTTACCGATTCCAAGCTACTGTTCCGGAGGTTTTGATACAGCAGCAGCCGTGAAGCCGCACAGATGCTTTTTACCGCCGTTTCTTAGTTCTTACCGGTATAGGCCGCGGACAAAATGATTTCTTACGATGCTGTATTGCTCAATCATAGCCCCGAACGATTTGGGCAGCAGATATACCGCATTATCTGCTGCATGTAAAAACAAGGCCTATGAAATATATCACGATACCATAGCTGTGGCAGACAGTATAGTGTTTTAGCGTCTGTTCTGATTTGGGATCGGTAATGATATTGAATCGTAATTTCAGAGATTTTTTGATATTGAAAATCATGTATCTGAATACCGTATGAGGTGGTGTACCTGCTTCTAAGTAGAAAGCCACAGATCCAAAGCTTGTTAGGCGCGTCAAACCGCATACAGAAATCCCTTTATCTTTCGCGTCTGCTGCATTAAAAGGAGCTATTCGTCGCAATGTCAAAATTCTTCTCCGGTTTATTAGATAGGCAGGTATTAACCATCGGACAGACTATGTATGCTTTCCCAAAAAGCCATAAAAATTTGACCGCAAAAAGCGCCGTTTTAAGTGCTTTTTACGGTCAAATTTTTATATGTTTCTTATCCCCATCGCTGTAAAATCAAAAAACTGTCCAATATAATTTCTACTGAATAGCATCACGCAGCTTTTTAATAGCCTCCGGAAGCGTCATATCCGTCCGGAACAATCCTGCACTCCCCGCCACAAAATTTCCTGCACCGGCAGCTTTCATTCTTCTTGCATTTTCAAAACTTACATTCCCATCGACCTGAATCACCGTATCCCGGTATCCCCGTTTATCTAAATAGCTGCGTACATTCTCAATTTTTCGCAGTGTCTCTTCTACGATCACCTGTCCTGCGAATCCCGGATTCACCGTCATTACCAGCACAAAATCCGCCACATCCAGCACATATTCCAATACTTCAACAGGAGTAGCAGGATTCATTGCAATACCCGGATGTATCCCTTCCTTTCCAAGCGATTGCAATAGTCTTTGCAGATGGACCGTACTTTCTGCATGCACCGATACTGTATCTCCCTCACGAAAAGGAAAGTACCCTGTTTTTAGATCCGGGCGTTCTACCATTAAATGGATATCTAGTGGTAAATTCGTCTCTCTTCTGACTTGTTCGATCATGCATACCCCTAATGCATAATTTGGCACAAAACTTCCGTCCATAATATCAAAATGCAGGTATTCAATTCCCGCTGCCTCCATTGCGCGTATGTCCTTTCTCATATCCATAAAATCAGCGCACATCATCGATGCTGAGATCCCTGTTTTCATCTTTATACTCCTTTTCATTTTTATGTTCTTTTTTGATCATTATCATGGCTGCTATCATAATCAATGGAAATACAGCCGTTATCATCATTGCCATTCGAAGGCCCGCTTGGTCTCCATTTACCACAGAAACTCCCTGCGCGACCATACCTGCAAGCCATGGCGCAAATGCCGCACCCGCGTCTCCGCTTGCCGCAAGCAAGGAAAACATCGAAGCTCCAGCCCGCGGAAAACGGTCCGCTGCAAGTACGATGCAGCCCGGCCACATGATGCTTACCGCGAATCCGCACAACGCGCATGCTGTCAGTGCCAACATACCGTTATTTGTAAATGCAATTAATAAATATGCCGCCAAAGCCAAGCCTGCACCTGCAGTAAGAGCATTCAGTAAATTTTTTCCCCCCGATTTGGCATAGATGATCCTTCCCACTCCCATCATAAGCGCAAACATGCATACGCCTGCCGTATCGCCGACAATTTTGGGAAATCCCGCAGCCTTTTCCATAAATGTCGAACTCCATTCGCCCATTACATGCTCAGAAGCTGCGGCCATAATAATACATAACACCACAAGCAGGAAGTATTTGTTCTTCGCTACTTTTTTAAGCGGCATCTTTTGTTTACCTTCTTTTACAAAAGGGGCAATAGGTGCTTTGGAAAATAAAAATATGTTAATTGCCGGAATTGTCAGCCATAACAATACAATCTGCCGCCAGCTTGCCGCTCCCCATGTATAAATGAGTACCGTAGTAACAATAATGACCGCAATCTGTCCCCATGAATAAAAGGAATGCAGTATATTTATGGCTGAAATTTTCTCTTTAGTCGGGATTGCATTCACAATAGGGTTGATCAGCAATTCCAGCAGTCCGCCTCCTATCGAAAAAAGGATCGTACCGATCAGCAAACCCGTAAATATATCTGCAAACAAGTCTGCCGCAAACACAAATACCAGCAAACCTGCTGCAGCCAGCACTTGTGCTAATATTACGAATGGGCGCGCTCCCAACACATCGGCCGCTCGGCCGAACGCAAGATCAGATGTTACCTGTACAATAAAATTTACCGAAATCAATATGCCAAGCTGAGCATAGGTAATTCCATACAGGCTTTGCAGCGGAACGAACAGGATCGGCGTTAGATTTATCACGATCGCCAACACGATATATCCCATATAACATGCCCGCACCGTATATCTGTAATCTGCTTTTTTCATATCCCTATCATTTTGCACAATTCCTGTTTTGCGCGCGTCTTATCTGGTACATACGATTTAAGCAGCTTCAAATTGCCCTGTACTTCATACTCTCCCATGCCGGCCGGCATAAGCACGCTTTCCCCGCATCGGATATATTCACATTCACTTCCATATCTCAGCACTCCACAGCCTTCGACACAGGTATAGGTATGAAAGCGCTCTTTGTCTGTACAGCTTTTCATATAGGAACTGATCTCATAACATTCCCATGCAAATGCTTCATGAACAAAATAGATCGTCCGCCTGTATCCGCTGTGGTCGACAGAAACGCCCGGGGAGCGTTTTCCTTGCATATTGAGGTCGATCACATGGAACGCATCTTCCACATCTATTTTCCTTCCGCGTCCATAATCAAAGATACGGTAAGTTGTATTGGAGTTTTGTCCGATTTCCACCATGATCAGGTCGCTCCCCATCGCATGCACTAAACCGCTATGAAGCAGGTATACATCTCCTTTTTTGGCTTCATAGCGCTTCATATACCTTTCTGTTTCCCCTGTTTTGATGCTCTTGCGGAATTCCTCTGCCGTACACTCTTTCGTGCCCAAGTATAAAAACGGCTCCTCAAAGGTCTCCATCACATACCATGCCTCTGTCTTTCCCGCCGCCATACCCTTGCTGCGCGCATAGTCATCATTGGGATGTACCTGGATAGACAGCTTTTCCCGCGGATTGACCAAACGAATCATGAAAGGAAAATTTTCCAAATCTATTCTGCTTCCAAGCAGATCATGGCCGAACATATCAACCATTTCCTGTAATGTTTTCCCCGCGTATTGCCCGTTCGTTACGATACTCGTACCTTCTTCATGACAGGCAATATCCCATGTTTCTCCTATCTTCCCCTCGGGAAGATCGCTGCGGAACAATGAAAAATCGCGGCTCCCCCATATTTTATTGATATAAATATGATCAAATTTAAATGGATACAGCATATATCACCTCACGAAGCCCTGCGGGGGTATAGTATCCCCCGCTCATGCCCTCTTCCTGCTTTTTGTATCTATGAGGACTGCAACGACAATAATCAGTCCTTTTACTACTTGCTGCCAATACGAGGAAACATCCAATAGTGTGAGCCCATTCGCCAGAACGCCAATAATGATCACACCGATGACCGTTCCAAAAATCGTTCCCTTACCGCCGGCTAAAGATGCCCCGCCCAAGATGACGGCAGCGATAACGTCCATTTCAAATCCATCTGCTGCCGAAGGCTGCCCTGATCCAAGACGCGCCGCCATCACAAGCCCCGCCAACCCGGTAAAAAGGCCGCTCAGAGTGAACACACCAATTTTTATTCTGTCGACGCTAATACCGGACCATTGACTTGCTTTGGAGTTCCCGCCAACTGCATAAATATGCCGTCCGAACCGTGTATATTTCGTAATAAAAATGCCAACAGCAACAACCGCAGCCATCAACACGACGGGCAGCGGGATCGCACCCACGTATCCCGTTCCAAATTGTGTGAAGCCTTCATCAAATACCGATACTGGATTGCCTCCCGTATAAATAAAAGATATTCCGCGGAAAATCTGCATCGTCGCCAACGTCGTGATAAACGCCGGGATCCGGCCTTTTGCAGTGATGAATCCGTTTACAAAGCCAACTCCCGCGCCGATTGCAAGCGAAAATACCAAGGTCAGGAAAGGGCTTTGTGTCACTTTATATACCGTCGCTCCCATCACACCGACAAATGCCATCACCGATCCCGGAGACAGATCGATATCTCCCAGAATAATAATCATTGTCATACCGACGCCAACGATACATATCATCGACACTTGCCGGAACATATTGAGCAAATTATCCGGCGTAAAAAATGCGTTTGTCAAACAGGCAAAGACCACAAACAGACCAACCATAATAAAAATAAGCGCATATTGCCGAAGGTTTGTAATCTTTCTCCCGCGCTTCGCTTCAGAAGCGATGCTTGCTTCATTATTCGACATCATTCATTCCCTCCAATCGCTGCATGCATCAGTTTTTCCTGATCGAGACCCGCAACAGGTGCATCCAGTGTTTTTTGTCCTTCATAAAGTACGATCACGCGGTCGCTGATATGTAAAATCTCCGGCATTTCTGACGAAATCATCAAAATACTTGTTCCGTTTTTTGCAAGCTGCCGCATGATCGAATAAATCTCCGCTTTTGCTCCTACGTCGATTCCGCGTGTCGGTTCATCCATAATCAAAATGTCGGGTTTCATCGCCAACCACTTCCCCAAAACAATCTTCTGCTGATTCCCTCCGGAAAGCTCCTCTACCGCCTGTTCCTCGCTGCTCAAGGCTACTGAAAGGTCTTTGATATATTTCAGGGCGATTTCTTTCTCTTCAGCTTTTCGCATCCTGATCGGGCTTAAATTCTTCAGGCATGATAATACCAAATTATTTTGTACGGATAGGGATAAAACCAACCCCAATTCTTTTCTGTCCTCCGGAATCAGCGCAATTCCATTATTGATCGCGTCGATCGGCGACTTTATGGTAATCTTCCGGCCGTTTTTATACACTTCTGCTTCATCCGCTTTATCGATCCCAAAGATAATACGTGCCATCTCGGTCCTGCCTGCGCCTACGAGTCCAAAAAAACCTAATATTTCCCCTTTATGGAGTCTGAAATCAAAAGGCTTTGATTTCAGTGTAACATTTACATTCACATTTTTAACTTCAAGTGCAACTTCCTTATCCTTGTAATTCTTCGCCTGAGTGTTCTTTTCTAAGTTTAGCTTCCTGCCTATCATACATTGCACTAATTTTTCATTGGTAGTGTCAGCCGTTTTAAATGTATCAACAAATTTCCCATCCCGGAATACCGTAATACGATCTGTTATTTTAAAAATCTCCTCCATTCGATGGGAAATATAAATAATACTTGTTCCCTTGGATTTCAGTTCGGTAATTAAGTCAAATAGAATATCTACTTCGCGGTCTGTCAGACTGGAAGTCGGTTCATCCAATACAATAATGTTTGCCTGATAGGACAGGCATTTCGCAATTTCAACCAGTTGTTTTTCCGCTACGCTCAATTCCGAGACCAAGACATGAGGTTCTTTATCTATTTTGACGCGCTTCAATATGTCCCGGGTATCTGCATACAGTTTTTTCCAGTCCATTGTGCCCGCTTTTGTTTTGGGTTCCCTGCCGATAAAAACGTTCTCGGCAATACTCATATTGTTAAGGAGGTTGAACTCTTGGAACACGATACTAATTCCTTGCTCCTGTGCTTCTTTTGGTGTAATATGTTCCATTTGCACCATAGTTCCAGCCTGATCCAATTTTTCTACGATCCCGTTATCTTTTGTATATACGCCCGTCAATATCTTCATCAGGGTCGATTTCCCTGCTCCGTTTTCACCCATCAGTGCATGTACTTCGCCCTCCATTAGGTCGAATTGTACATTGTCAAGCACTGTAACGCCGGCAAAGGATTTGGTGATATTTTTCATATTCAAAATTTTTCTGGGCACGTTACCACACCTTTCCAAATGATAGTACTCTTAACCTTTTTGAGCAGAGTGTGGGGAACCGTAAAGCTCCCCAGCCCCCCACGTCAACTCTACTTCCAATTTTTATTCAGCGGCAGCGTATTGCGCTTCACGTTCGATATATTCATCCACATTATCGATTGTGATCAGGCCGATCGGTACGGAAATGAACTCTTCCACTTCCTCTCCATTAATCCATTTGAGTGCATTCTGTACTGCCTGGTAACCCATCTGGTATGGATCCTGAGCAACTGCCATCGAAAATGGCGTTCCAGATTTGATCGCATTGAGATTGTCTTCTGTTGCGTCAACTCCCGTAATCAGAATATCGGTTTTGCCGGCAGCCTGTGCCGCCGAAAGCGCGCCCAGAGCAGAAGATTCGTTGGAGCCTGCTATACAGTCCAAATCAGGATTCGCTTGCAGGATAGTCTCTGCTGCTTCCAGTGCTTTGGTCCTTTCGATTGCCGCAGTTTCGTTCGTCGCGACAACTTTGATTCCCTCTTGCGCATCCATCACTTCGAAAAAGCCTTCCTGTCGATCACGCAGGGATGTGATGCTCGGATTTCCCAGCCACGCAACTGTGCCTGCGCCGCCCAACTGCTCTATAATGTATTCCGCTTCCATTTTTCCGATTTCTTTATTGTCAGAAGAAACAAATGCCGTTACCTCACAATTGTCCACATTGATATCGACCGGAAAAATTCCGATCCCCTTTTCCAACGCTTCGTTGCATACATTGCTAAGCGCCGCAGAGTCGATCGGGTTTACCATAATTGCTTTTACACCTTGCTGCATTAGATTTTCCACGTCCGAAACCTGTGTCTCAACTTCATAATCAGCAGTTGTCACGACCAGTTGTACTCCCGCTTCTTTCGCCGCAGCTTCCGCCCCTTGCTGCATGGCTACGAAAAACGGATGAACACTTTGTCCAAAAGAGAATCCGATCTTTATTCCTTCTGCCGAAGCCGTTCCGCCGCTCTCCGTCGGCGCCTTTGAAGCGGAGCCTTCAGACGACGCGGATGTTTCCGTCGCCGGCGATTCCGCAGGTGCTGCCGGTGCGCCACAAGCCGTAAACAGCATTGCCGAAATAACCATCAGACATACCAGCGTTACAATAATAGATTTTTTCATGTTTTTTACCTCACACTTTTAATTATTTTTTAGGACATTTTTTAATCCAAGGGTCCAACATTTTTTGCTTTCCACGGTGCGAACGATACCTTTCCCATAATCGTATACTGGGAGGCATGGCATGCCGCCGGAATGTTGTCCGCAATATTATTCATTGTCGAATATGCCAGCGTTGCAAATTTGCACGCTTCCTTATATTCCGGCGGGATACCGATCTCATCAGAAGATGTCAGGCGGATATTTCGCGGCAGCTTTTCCTGGATATATTTCATAATAGTCGGATTTTTCACTCCACCGCCGGAAGCGTACATCACCTTTACCCGCTTAAGCATGTCCTGCGGGATATAATCGTTCATATTCCGTACGATCGCTTCCGCCGTGAAAGCGCAGATCGTCGCCATAATATCTTCCGTGGAGAGATGGGAATATTTATCCAGCATTTTGTCACTATATTCTTCCGAAAAATCATACTTCCATCCGGAACGCGGTACAGGCCGCTTGAAGAATTCATGCTCCATGAATTCCGCCAGCATTTTTTCATTTACCGTTCCTTTGGCCGCAACAGCACCATCATAATCGCATGGCTGCCCAAGAAGCCTTCTTGCTGCATTGTCAGACATCAAATTCCCGGGGCCGGTATCGAAAGCAACCATTTTACGGCGGTCTTTATATGCAAGATGCACATTTGCGATCCCACCAATATTAAGCGTAAGTGTCGGCTCTTCCTTATCCCGGAATAAAACGAAATCAAAGTACTGCATCAACGGTGCCGCGCTGCCGCCCCATACATGGTCGGCCTGTCTGAAATTCGTCACAGTAGTGATATTGGTCAGGCCGGCGATCACAGATGTATCGCCAATTTGGTAACCGCATGGATACGGCCCATTCAACCAACGATGTACCCAGTCATCCTTTTGCGCGTCTGTCATCGCCGCAATCTTCACATGGTCGGGCTGCTCCTGATAGAGCGTCTGGCCGTCTACTCCCAATACTTCGATATCCCTCGGATCAATTCCGTTTTCTTTCATGAACTGACGGACCGCTTCCGCCATCTGTGCTCCCGCAATATAGGTAAGGCGGGTAAGTCCTACCATATCGACTTTATTGTCGAATGCAGGTACGATCATATCTTCCACTTCTTTAGGCCATGGATATGATCCTCCCTTCAAAAATTTTGTCGGTTTCGGAAAACCGTCTTCCGCAATTTCTGTTTCCGCAAGAATAACGTCAATTCCATCAAATGATGAACCGCTGTTCATCCCCATAATTAATGCCATTTTTTCCTCCTTGTAACTTGAGATTTGCTTTTTAATCAATATAGTGATATAATCCTAATGGATAAAAGGGTACAAAAAGAACACACATCTTCTCCCTGATATCCGCCCATGCTACAAACATCGCTACATGTTTGTAGCATTTTTTTGTCTCTCCTGTGCTGCCTTTTTTAAACCGTAAATAAAAACCTCTTTCCTATCTCATCACCTCCGTAGTTTAAAGTAAATTATTATTTTAAAAGGTTAATATCACAGCATGATTGGCGTTCGATCATTTGTGTTTTGAGTACGATCGTCGATTCTCCCAACCATTCCTTATTCTCCCGTTTTGCGTTGATTTTCTCAAATAATTTTTCCGCAGCCAATTCTCCCATTTTTTGAGGATCTTGCGTTACCGTTGTCAACGGTGGATCAAGTATCTTCGCTAGTTCAAAATCGTCCCAAGCAATGAAACTAATATCACGGCCAATTTTTCTATTCATTTCCCGCAAGGCAAGCAACGCCCCTGTACATGTAATATTATTAAGAACGAATAAAGCTGTCAGCTCCGTGTTTTGCGCCAGTAACTCTTTCGTGAACCGATTTCCTTCTTCAACCGATGCATTGCTCCCAATTTTGATATATTCCTTATGGTAAGGTATCCCCGCATCGCTTAATGCTTTTTTATATCCGCCGATCCTCTCGTACATAGTTGATGTAAAAATACTTGCGATCAAGCCAATATTTTCATGTCCCTTTTGTATCAAATAGCGAGTCGCTTCATAGCTTCCTGAAAAATTGTCCGCTTTAATGGTCAATTCGTTGACATTCAATAATTCACGGTCAATATATACTACCGGAACAGCTCCGGCATATAACCTTTTTTTTGAGGCATCCAGTATCATATCGTTCGGCTGCGCCGTTGCAATGATCAGGCCGTCAATGCGCTTTGCATATAATGTTTTAATAGCTTTTACTTCCTCGTCGATATCTTCGCCCGTATTGGCAATGATCACACTATATCCTGCTTCTGCGCCTTTCACCTCAATAGAATGAATAATCTCGCTAAAAAACGGATTTGCAATATTCCCTACCAGAACTCCTATTGTTTTGGTAACTTGACTCTTCATACTCTGCGCAATCGCGTTGGGCATATAGCCAAGTTCCTTAGCTGCTTTCATCACCTTTAAACGCGCTTTCTCCGAAACGTTTCCATATCCCCCGAGTACACGTCCAGCAGTCGCAGACGATAATCCTGCCTTTTGCGCTACGTCTATAATTGTAATATTTTGCTTTCCTGTCACGCTTTCCATTTTCCCTTATACTCTCTTCCGCATTTTGATAACGTTATCAATATTTCGAGCAAATACAGATACTTTTCCGTGAAAAACAAATCTTTTTCCATGTATTCTAATATTTTATGGAAATATGCAGATCTCGTTTCCTAAATGTATTTATATTAAAAATCTTATTGAAATATTACAAAACGTTATTTACGGTTTATCTTGCTAACGACTTCATTATACAAAAAGGAAAAAATATTGTCAAGAGATTTGTTGATAACGTTCTCTTTTATTTTGTCTTTTATACAAATGCTGTCAGTCAACCCGTTTTTTGTACCGATCTATTCATAGAAATATTGCTGTTTGGTATTTTTATTCTCTTTTTTCTTTAGGTTTCTTTACAAAGGCATAATCATAAATCACAACAAAAACCGAGCCAACCTACACTAAAACGTCGCTTTTTTCAAGAAAAAGGCGGCGTTTTTTTCATGGCCCGGTTTTGGAAAGGAGTGGTGCTGACTTAATACTAAAACGAAAGGGGGAATTTTTAGCTGGCCGGGCCGGGAGGTCTGGCCTTTTTTCATCTCACGAAAAAGGAGGTTAGCCAATGGCAGATGAAAAAGTAAACGTGAGCCCGGAGGAAAAGAAAGCCCCGGAAGCTCCGGCCCCGTCCGGGCCGGGCGATCCGCCCGCGCCAGAGCACACCGAGGGGCCCGCTGTCCCTGGTGGGGATCAAGCGGCCCCCTCTCATGCGGAGCCCGCCGCTGGGGGGCATACCCAGCAGACCGTTCTCCCCGGTATGGGTGAGGACGCTCCCGCGCCGTCCGGCAAGGTGATCAACCTCTCGGACATCCAGGCCGCTGATAAGGGCGGCAAGGAGGCTTCTGCTCCCGCCCCGGATAAGAAAACGCCGGAGGCGGATAAGCCGCCGAAGCGCCGGGGCCGTCCGCCGAAAGAGCAGGCTGGGCCGACTGTGGAGAAAAAGTTGAAAGCGGCGGAGCCCCGCACAGGCCGCCCGTCTAAGGTTGACAAGGCGGCCCGTGAGGAGGCTCCGCCCTCTGTTCGGGACAAAGTGTCCAGAGGTAAGAAAGCCGACAAGGGCAAGGAAACGGGCTCCGGCGGTGCGCTTGCGTCTAAATCCGCTAAGACGGTAAAGCCGGGCAAGGCCGCTCCTGTCAAGGAGGCGGCAGTCCCGCCGCCGGAGATCAAGCTGCCACCCACGCCGGAGGTGCCGCCCCGCCCGGTGGAAGAGGGAAAAATCGTCTATTTGAAGATGTCGGAGCTCCATCCGTTCCACACGTTCCGGGAACACCCCTACAAGGTGCAGGACGATAAGGCGATGGACGATCTGGTGGGGACGATCAAGGAACACGGCATTATGACCCCTGCCACCGTCCGCCCGGAAAAGGACGGCAAGGGCTATGAGATTATCGCGGGCCACCGCCGCCATCATGGTGGTGCGCGGGCCGGGCTGGAGGAAATGCCCTGTATTGTCCGGGAGATGACTGACCTTGAAGCCGTCCGGGAAATGCGGAACAGCAATAAACAGCGCGGCGATCCGCTCCCCAGCGAGCTGGCAAAGCTCCTGGATTTGGAGGTGGAGGCCATCAAACGCCAGGGAGCCCGCCCGAAAACGGAGAAAGAGGCCGAGGCCCTGGGTAAGCTCTCGGTGGAGATCGTGGGTAAGGAACACGACATGAACTATAAAAAGGTCATGCGGTATATCCGCCTTAACTCCCTGGTGCCGGAGCTTCTGGACAAGGTGGACGCAAAGCAGATGGGCTTTATGCCTGCGGTGGAGATCTCGTATATCAGGCCGGAAAACCAGCGGCTGATTGCCGTTTCCATTGACGGGGAGCAGTCCTCCCCCTCGGTGGCCCAGGCGAAGAGGCTCCACGAGCTGGACAAGGAGGGCAAGCTCAACGGCGATGTGATTGACGGTATTTTGAGTGAAGAAAAAAAGGAGGATCGCGGTGTGATTATTTCGACTGCTGAACTGTCTAAGTATTTCGGCAAGGAGGTCACTCCTGCCAAAATGAAGGAGCAGATCATGGCCCTGCTGGACGAGTGGAAAGAGAAACAGCCGCCCGAACTGGCGAAACCGGACAAGAAAAAGGACTTGGAGAAGTAACCGGGCCCCGCTTCTGGACATTTTGTCCAGAGGTAAGCGCCCCGCGCTTGGGATGGGCTCTGTGGTGATATATCCCCCGTCGCCGCCTATATTCCTGCACAGCCGGGAGTGGGCCGTCAAGGGTGCAACGCACCGCCGCTCGCGGCGGCTTGCCCTTGACGGTCTGCCCCGGCTGTGCTACTTCCAGCGGCGCGGCGGGGGTATATATCCTCCAGAGCCGCCCCCTTTCCCTGGATAGGGAAAGGGCGGGGGATAGGGTCGAACTACCTATTATAAATATCGGAGGTGTTGAAGATGAAACGATCCCTTGCTTATATTACCGCCGCATGGCGCGGCGATCCTGCGGTGGACATGGAACAGGCGGCGCATTTCTGCCGTGTAGTTTACGATGCGGGCTATTCCCCCATCTGCCCCATGCTCTATCTGCCGCTGTTCCTCAATGACGCGGTGCCGGAGGAGCACAAGAACGGCATCGACATGGGCCGTGACCTGCTCCGGCGTTCCCGTGTGCTGGTGGTGTGCGGCCATACGATCACCGAGTCCATGAAAAATGATATTGCCGTGGCCCAGCGGCTGGGGATCACCGCTACCACCCTTGAGGGCATCCTGACCGTCAAGGGCCAGGGCCGCCGCTGATATGGCGTCCCTGTTTGAAGCCTACATCACGAACCTGGGAAAATACAACGAGGGCGAGCTGGTCGGTGAAACCTTGAAATTCCCCACTACCACGGAGGAGGTGCAGGGACTTCTGAAACGCATCGGCGTGGATGGGGTGCGGTATGAGGAATTTTTCATCACCAGCTTTGACGGTGATGTGCTGGGGCTCTATGACTACTTAGGCGAGTATGAAAACCTGGACGAGCTCAACCATCTGGCCTGCCTGCTCTCCGAGCTGGATCAAGGCGACTTGGAGAAGTTTGAGGCGGTCATTGACAGCGGCGAACATACTTCCAGCGTGGCTGACCTGATCAATCTGGCGCAAAACCTGGATTGCTACGAGTTTTATCCCGGTGTGGAGGACGATGAAACCCTGGGCCGCATTTATGTGGAGGATATGGAGGCCATTGACATTCCCGATCACCTGCTCCCTTACTTCGATTATGAAGCATACGGGCGGGACGTGCGGATCAACGAGGACGGCCACTTTGCCCCCGGCGGCTATGTGCTGAACAACGGCGGCAAATTCATCGAGCACTACCACAGGATCGAGGACATTCCCGCCGAGCATAAGGTTTTCGCGTTCCCGCAGCTCTCGGTGCGGGAGCAGATGGCGGCCTACAAAGAAATTATTGACGGCTCCTCACTGGAGGGCTATCGGAAGATTGCCAAAAAGGAGCATGAGGAGCGATAACGACACTTCTGGACACTTTGTCCAGAGGTGCCTTTTTCATGGAAAGGAGGGATACGGCTGATTGATGAGGACGTTTCCAGACGTACCATAGCAGTTTCCATCAAGGCGACAAAGCTCACGGGCCGGGTGCTGGCCCAGGCGTGTCTGGCGGTGGGCCGGAAGATCAAAAAAGCTCACCGGGCCCGCCAGACACCCCACGGCAAACAGACGGTGCGCCAGCTCATGGGCCACGGGGCCGCCACGAACAGCATCGAGGTGGAGTCCCCAAAGGACTTTGACCGGGTGGCCCGGAAATGGAATGTAGACTATGCCTTTTATAAGACCGGGCCGGATAAGTACCTGCTGTTTTTCAAAAGTGGGCAGGCCGATGCCATCACCGCTTGTTTTTCGGAATATTCCCGGCGCGTGATGAAGCGTTCCAAGTCCCGGCGCGTCCCGATCCGGGAACAGCTCAAACGGGCCGCTGCTGAACTGGCCCGCCAGCCGTCCCACAAGAAAGAACGTGCAAGGGAGGCGGTGCATGAGGACAGATAGCGTTAAGAAATATGTGATACCCAACATCCCGTACCTGTTTATCCTGTGGGCCTGCCTAAAGCTGGGGACGGCCTACCGCCTGGCTCCCGGAGCGGACTTTGCTCACAAGCTGATGGGCCTGGGCCAGAGCATCGGCCCGGCCTTTGCCGACTTTGCGCCGGGGCTCCATCCCTTTGACTGGCTCATCGGCATTGTGGGCGCGGTGGGCTTCCGCCTGCTGATCCATATGAAAAGCAAGAACGCAAAGAAATTCCGGCGGGATGAAGAATACGGATCGGCCCGCTGGGGCACCGAAAAAGACATCAAGCCCTTTGTCGATCCGAAGTTTGAGAACAACGTCATTTTGACAAAGACGGAGTTTCTCACCATGAACACCCGGCCTAAAAACCCGGCCAACGCCCGCAACCTCAACGCCTGCATCATCGGCTCGTCCGGGTCGGGCAAAACCCGCTTCTGGCTCACTCCCCAGCTACTCCAGGCGCACAGCTCCTATGTGTGCGTCGATCCAAAAGGCGGGGTGCTCTCCCAGGTGGGGGCTTTCCTGCAACGCCGGGGCTATAAGGTCAAAGTGTTCAACAGCATCGACTTTTCAAAATCCATGCACTACAATCCGCTGTCCTACATCCATAATGAGGCCGACATCCTAAAGTTTGTCGATACCCTCATAGCGAACACCAAAGGCGAGGGCAAGGAGGGCGATCCGTTCTGGACAAAGGCAGAAACGCTCCTTTATTGTGCGTTGATTGCCTATATCATTTTTGAAGCGCCTGCCGAGGATCGGAACATCAATACCCTGGTGGACATGATTTCCGGCATGGACGTGAAAGAGGATGACGAGTCCTATATGAACGCGGTGGACTATATGTTCAAGGGCCTGGAAAAGCGCAAGCCGGATTGCTTTGCCGTGAAGCAATACAAGAAATATAAGCTGGCCAGCGGCAAAACTGCAAAATCAATCCTTATTTCCTGCGGTTCCCGGCTGGCCCCCTTTGACATCCCCCAGCTCCGGGAGATCATGTCTTATGACGAACTGGAGCTTGACCGCATCGGGGATCGGAAAACGGCGGTTTTCTTCACCATTTCCGACACCACCCCGACTTATAACTTCATTGTGGCCCTGGCCTTTTCGCAGATGTTCAATCTTCTGTGCGAACGGGCGGACAATGTTCACGGGGGCCGCCTGCCCCATCATGTGCGGGTGCTGTGGGACGAGGCGGCCAACACAGGCCAGGTGCCCTCGCTGGAGAAGCTGGTGGCCGTCATCCGTTCCCGTGAGGTAAGCCTGTGCCTGTTCTACCAGCAGTACGCCCAATGCAAGGCCATTTACAAGGACAACGCGGAAACGATCTTAGGCAACATGGACAGCGTGATCTTCCTGGGCGGGCGGGAAAGCTCCACCATTAAGGAAATATCCGAGAACTGGCTGGGAAAGGCCACCATCTCCATGCAGACCGAGGGCCGTTCCCGTGGTCAGTCGGAAAGCTACAACCAGAACACCCAGCGGCTGGGCCGGGAGCTGATGACCCCCAGCGAGCTGGCTACCATGCCGGGCGATAAGTGCATTTTGCAGTTGCGGGGCCTGCCCCCGTTCTTTTCGTCCAAATACGATTTGAAACAGCACCCGAACTACAAGTACACGGCTGAGGCCGATAAAAAGAAAAACGCCTTTGACCTGGATAAGCTCATCAACCGCCGCAGGCGGCCTGGGCTTTCCGAGGCTTGTGAGGTGTACGAGGTAGACGTATCGGAAGCGGGGCCCGTAAGCGAGGACGAGGACATCCTCAATTACGACGACGTAGACGATCCGGATGCCTATGTATAAATCACTTCTGGACAAAGTGTCCAGAGGTCGCAACCTGCCGCCCAAACGGGCGGCTTTTTTCATGGCCGGGGAAAACCCGGAGAAATGGAGGCTATATGCAGTTCTTTTCTTCCGCTATTGATACTTTGCAGACCCTTGTTGTAGCTCTCGGCGCTGGTTTGGGCGTGTGGGGCGTTGTCAATCTCCTGGAGGGATACGGCTCGGACAACCCTGGCTCCAAAAGCCAGGGCATGAAGCAGCTTATGGCTAATTAGATGTAATAAAAAAGCGAAGAAAGGGAAAACACAATCCAGACGGAACCGGCGGTGCGGTCAAGAAATATTGTGGAAACGCAAGATTTCTGCTATAATGGGTGCAGAACACTTGACGATGGAAAGAGGGACGGGAAGCCTATGAACATCAGCTATCAGCCATTATGGAACACCCTGAAAGAGCGTGGCATGAGAAAAGAGGACTTGCGGCTTGCCGCCGGTCTGACAACCAACATGATTGCCAACATGGGCAAGGGCGAGCATATCAGTATGAAAACGCTGCTGCGTATCTGCGAAGCCCTGAATTGTGAGATTACCGATGTGATTGAGTTAGTATCAGACGAGCCTGCTTCCACAGGAGGTAAGGAACATGAGCGAATTGAAACCAAGAATAACAGAAAACAGAATTGACTATATCCTTGTCGGAGATTACTACATCCCGGATTTGAAACTTCCGGAAGAACACCGCCCCATCGGAAAGTATGGACGGATGCACCGGGAATATTTAAGAGAAGTCCACCCATCCAGATTGAATACATTGATACTGACCGGAGAATTGTGGACATATCTTGTAGACATGAACGAACAGGCACAGGAACGGTCAGACACTATCATGGAACAGCTGAAAGCTGCCGAGGGCGTGACAGAGGAATTAAAGCGTACCTGTCAAATGGAATGGGTGCAGCGTTGCAATAACATTCACAACCGGGCAGAAGAAATTGTTTTGCATGAGATGATTTATTCATAACGGTATGGTAGAATGATTATTACAAATTAGAAGTTGTAAAGGAGACTTTGTATGGGTAGAAAAGAAATAACAACAAAAGAAGATTTAATGAAAGTAATAGAATTATTCGAAAATACTGGAATTACATACTGGTTGGATGGCGGATGGGGTGTAGATATTTTAGCTGGTAAACAAACAAGAATTCATAGAGATATAGATATAAATTTTGATGCTCAACATACGGAAAAATTGTTAAATGTGCTTTTGAATCTGGGCTATAAAATTGATACAGACTGGAAACCGGTTAGAATAGAGTTATATAGTGATGAACTTGGTTACTTAGACATTCACCCGTTCGTTTTAAATGAGGACGGAACTTCAAAACAAGCTGATTTAGAGGGTGGCTGGTATGAGTTTGAAAAAGATTACTTTGGTAGTGCTTTTTTTGAAGGAAAAACAATTCCTTGTATATCCTTAAAAGGTCAAAGAGTTTTCCACTCAGGTTATGAATTAAGAGATAAAGATAAGCATGATATTTCAATTCTTGAAAGTTTATCAAAATAACATTGCTGTAATTTCTAAGATAAATTCCACTTTATCGCTTTGAAATTTTAACTGAATAACCACAGCACAAACCGCTGCTACATGGGAGCCAACAAACCATGCAACAGCGGTTTTTCCTTACCTTTTTTTCCTCTGGCTGATAGGCGTTCCCATTTTCTTTGATTTTTTGAGAATCCGAATCAGCCAGCGAAATTCTTCGTCTGACAGATTTTTATAGTTGATGCCGAGCTGCTTGCAGTAAAGGACAACCAACTTTTCATCCCGGCTGCCCTTGAAATTTTCGACCGCTTCCAGATTTTCTTTCAGTTCATCGGCAACAGTGGTCTGGGGCGCACTCTCACTGTCCTTTTTGTGGGCTTCCCGAATATCACGGATAATCCGGTTGAGGTCATCCAGAACCATGTGGCTGAAATACTCATCATCGCTGATATGGGCAGCTTGCAGCACCTTCAAATGCGGGTCATCTTCGCCGGGGCGATACCGTTCAATGATTTCATGCCGGACGGTATCGACAAGGGCGTTGAGGTTTTGAATCTGCATGGTGGCAATCCCGTCCACATAAATCTCAATATCTGCAAGAAACTTGATAAAATCTTTATGTGTGGCAAGCTCACAGAGCAGACGGTTGTTAATCCGACCGCTTTTCAGAAGTGCGACCATCTCATCATTCAAATGCAGCTCCGTCAATGGCGTGTTGATCTGCTCCCTGTTCTCTGTCCGGCACAGCAGATAATCAACGGAAACTCCATAGAAGTCTGCCAGCGCGATAAGGTTGCCATGATTGATTTCCTTATAATCCTCTTTTTCATAACTTCCAAGAGCTGATTTGGAAATACCCGTCAACTCTGATAATTCTTCCAGATTTAAGCCTTTGTCCTTGCGGAGTTCCCAAAGGCGTTCCTGTATGCTTGTCGCTCCTTTCATGGGCACACGCTCCTTTCCGGCGGTTTGATTGCTGCCGCTTAACTGGATTATATCACACTTTCCGCAATCGTGGAAATTTCTGATTTTTACCCTTAATTCCTACTTTGTGGACATACGGCACAGGGTACAAAAATGTTCTATGATACAGGTAGTTCATCGATGGATTATTCCAATCGAATGACCAGCCTGTGTGGGATATGCTTCCCCGGCGATGTAGTGCCATGACTTTTGGCAGGGATGTGGAGGAATCCTGACCAAAACGAGCGTACCAAAGGGAGCAATACGCCGCTGTGAGATTCAGGGGAGGAACGACACCAGGGAGAACTGGCGAACTGACACCGAAATGATACCGAAACACGACAATCTGATAGGGGGATAGTCTACCCTATCGCTGATACTTCGGGAGATTTTAAGCGGCTCTATGACCGTAATTTTGCCGAAAAGCGCCCCGAAACCATACACTAAAACGGGAGGAAGCGCAATATGCCGAGAATGAGCAAAAAGAGGAAGTATGAGCTTTCCTTTTACCTCAATGACCGGGGGCGTGTCACTTACAACGAATTATGCCGGAAATGCCAGCATGGGTGCAAGCAGAGCTTCCGGGCGGTTGTGATTGACTGCCCCCGTTATTTATCCAAACGAGCAAAGAAAAAGGAGGAACACACAGAATGAATTTTGAATTTATGACGATAGACACACCATTGCCGCCATGTATGCCATTTCCCAGAGCGTTGACAGGGTTTCCAGTTAGCAGCACCGCAAAGGTTATGTACTGCCGGATGTTGGACGCTATGCTCTCCAAAGGGCAGGAGGACGAGAACGGAATCCTGTTTGTTTGCTTCCCTGTTACAGCCATTGCCGCAGTCCTGTCCCGCAGCCCCATGACGGTCAAGCGTTCTTTGAATGAACTGGAAACCGCCGGACTTATCATGCGGGTGCGTCAGGGCGTGGGAGAACCGAATAGGATTTATGTGCTGATACCGGGAAAGGAGGACGCCGCCCTTGCCTGATACCTCAAAGCTGGAAAAGCTCAACCGGGAGCTGGAGAAAAGCGAAAAGAAACTGCGGAAAGCTATCAATGATGAAAAGGCATTGCAGCACCAGTTAAAGCAGCTTACCCGAAAGGAACGGACACACCGGCTCTGTACCCGTGGCGGTATGCTGGAAAGTTTTCTGCAAGAGCCGGAACGCCTGACAGATGATGATGTCATGCTGTTGTTGAAACTCATTTTTCACAGACAGGACACGCAGGAACTATTGAAAAAAATGCTGGAACGGGAGAAGCCGGAAACCCCTTAGTTTACTAAGGGCGCAATTATACACCACCCAGAGGTTGGTGCATTGCGTTCTCCGAAGGCTCCTCGCCGGAGGGCTGTGATTTTCCGCAGTCATGGTCTGCTCCAAATCATACAGGGGACGCTACGCTTCCCCTGCGCTGGCTGCCGCCAGCTACCCTTTTGTGAACTTGCCATCTGGGGACACCTTGCGTTGCAAGCTGTTCCCAGCCGACAAGTTTTATAAAATATGCTATCTTTTCGATAGGCAATAAAGTATAATAAAGTCAGCAATAAATCGTAATTTATCAGAAAATGAGGAATAGTTGAAATGGAGGCGCTATAATAACATGAAGATTGAAGGGAACCAGAAAGAACTGGATGCAATGGTAGAATTTCATAAGGGAAACCGTGTCGAGGGGCTGAGACTGCAAGAAGAATTTGCAGCGGAATTTCGTAAGGAGTATAAAGACAAAGATCACTGTCCTTGCCTGAAAGCCTGTCGTTATCACGGAAACTGTAAGGAATGTGTAGCAATCCACAGAGCGCATCAGGAACATGTTCCTAATTGTATGCGACCATTGATTAATAAAAAATTGAAATTGATGTCAGAATTAACAGAGCATACCTTGGCAAATGAAATAGAAGCTCCACATGAGATTTTAAGAAAATAGACAAGTCAAATTTCAGTTTGTTAGCTTTACATCGGGTCAACTTGTCCCGAACTTTTACAACTAAATACCCGCCGCTCACACAGCGGCACACCGAGCAGGAAATCTGAAAAAAGGTCTCCTGCTTTTTTTGTCCAAAATGAGGTGGTAAAGCACCACCCCATCCGTCAATTACAGAAAGGAGGGACACGAAATGCCCTGTCCACACAACGAAATCACGATTGTTCAGCGCAGCCAGCGGCAGTCTGCGGTTGCCGCCGCTGCTTACCAGAGTGGTGAAAAGCTGTTCTGTGAATACGACCAGCAAGTGAAGCACTACCCGGAAAAGCGTGGTATCGTCCACAATGAAATCCTGCTCCCGGCAAATGCCTTGCCAGAGTATGCAGACCGCAATACCTTATGGAACGCCGCCGAAGCAGTGGAGAAGCAATGGAACTCCCAGCTTGCAAGGCGGTGGGTGCTTACCATCCCAAGAGAGATACCACCTGACCAGTACGCTGTCCTTGTCCGGGAGTTCTGCCAGCAGCAGTTTGTTTCCAAAGGCATGATTGCTGATTTTGCCATCCATGACCCCCATCCGCCGGGACACAATCCCCACGCCCATGTCTTGCTCACTATGAGGGCAATGGACGAACATGGGAAATGGCTTCCCAAGAGCCGCAAGGTTTATGACCTTGACGAGAACGGGGAACGGATAAAGCTGCCATCCGGCAGGTGGAAAAGCCACAAGGAGGATACGGTTGACTGGAACGACCAGAAGTATTGTGAAATCTGGCGGCATGAATGGGAGGTCATCCAGAACCGTTATCTGGAAGCCAATGACCGCCCGGAGCGTGTGGACTTGCGTTCCTATGCCAGACAGGGGCTTGATATTATCCCTACTGTCCATGAGGGTGCTGCTGTCCGGCAGATGGAAAAGCGAGGTATCCAGACGAATATCGGCAACCTGAACCGGGAAATCAGAGCCGCCAACCGCCTGATGAAGTCCATCCGGCAGCTTATCCAAAACCTCAAAGGCTGGATTACCGAGCTGGGAGAAAAACGGAAAGAACTGCTTGCACAAAAGGCGGCGGAGGAAGCGACACTTCTCCCCAATCTACTAATGAAATATATGGAGATACGAAAGGAGGAACGGAAGGATTGGACAAGGGCTGGACAGAACCGGGGGACTTCACAGGACTTAAAGGCAGTCAGCGAAGCTCTGTCCTATCTTCGGCAAAAGGGGCTTTCCACTGTGGAGGACTTAGAAGCATTTCTGGAATCTTCCGGGAAATCAGCCGCAGATTACCGCAATCAGATGAAGCCAAAGGAAGCCCGCAGCAAAGTGATTGACGGGATTCTTGCCAGCCGGACAGACTGCAAGGAATGTAAGCCTGTCTATGAGAAGTACCAGAAGATATTTTTTAAGAAAACAAAGGAGAAATTCAAACAGGAACACCCGGAGGTTGCCCGGTATGAGAAAGCTGCCGCCTACCTTGCCAAACACCCGGACGATAAGGACAGCACCCAAAAGGAACTGCAAGAGGAGCAGGAAACACTTCTGGAAGAAATCGCAGAGATGAAAGTACCGCTGACCGAGGTGCAGGAGGATTTGAAGAAGCTGCGGGACATCCGCTACTGGGTACGGAAAGCCACCCCCGGCACAGAGGAAAGCAAAGAGCCGCCCAAGAAGCAGCCTATCAAGGAAGTCTTGCAGGATAAGGCGAACGAGAAAAAAGCACAAAGAACTGTCCCGGCACAGGCGAAACACAAACAACAGGATATGGAACTTTAACAGGCACTTGCCATTTTCAATCAGAGAATGTCAGGTGCTTTTCTTATTTTTAAGGAGGGATAGATTTGAATGTATTTGAAGCTGTGAAGCAGTCCGTTACAACAAGACAGGCTGCGGAGCATTATGGAATCCATGTAGGTCGGAACGGGATGGCTTGTTGCCCGTTCCATAACGATAAAACCCCAAGCATGAAGCTGGATCAGCGTTACCACTGCTTCGGCTGCGGTGCGGATGGGGATGTGATTGATTTTGCCGCCGCCCTGTATGGGCTGGGAAAGAAAGAAGCCGCCGTACAACTGGCACAGGACTTCGGGCTTTCCTATGAGGACTGGAAACCGCCGGGAAAGGCAAAAAAGCCCAAGCCCCGGCAGAAATCCCCGGAGGAACAGTTTCAGGAAGCAAAGAACCGCTGCTTCCGTATTCTTGCCGATTATCATCACTTGCTTATGGCATGGAGAAAAGACTACGCCCCGCACTCCCCAGAGGAAGCCTTTCATCCCCGGTTTGTGGAAGCCTTACAGAAGCAAGCCCAAGTGGAATATCTGCTGGATGTGCTGTTGTTCGGGGAGACAGAGGAAAAAGCGGCTTTGATTACGGACTACGGAAAGGATGTGATACAGCTTGAACAGCGAATGGCAGAGCTTGCAACCGCAGACGCAGCAAGAACTAAAAAACACCATGAACGCCATGCAGCCGCCCCAGAGCATTGAGGAAATCAAGGCGGGGCTGGAAACTACCGAGAAAGGCGGTGTCCGTCAGAGCATACGGAACTGCCTGACCGTATTCCAGTGTGACCCGCTGCTTTCCGGGGCTATCGCATACAACATCCTGACCGACCGCAAGGACATCATAAAGCCCATCGGCTTCCACAGAGAAAGCACCGCCCTGAATGATACGGATATGAAGTATCTTCTTCTCTATCTGGAAGAAACCTACGGGCTTACCAATGAGAAGAAGATTGATAACGCCATCGGGATTGTGGCGAATGAAAACAAGTACCATCCCATCCGGGACTATCTTAATACCCTTGTGTGGGACGGGACAGAGCGAATCCGTTTCTGCCTGCGGCACTTTCTGGGGGCTGACGCAGACGATTACACCTATGAAGCGTTGAAGCTGTTCCTGCTGGGTGCAATCTCACGAGCCTTTCAGCCGGGATGCAAATTTGAAATCATGCTCTGTCTGGTAGGCGGTCAGGGGGCTGGCAAGTCCACCTTCTTCCGTCTGCTGGCAGTCCGGGACGAGTGGTTCTCCGATGATTTGCGGAAGCTGGACGATGACAATGTGTACCGCAAGCTGCAAGGTCACTGGATTATCGAAATGTCGGAAATGATGGCAACCGCCAATGCCAAGAGCATTGAGGAAATCAAGTCATTTTTAAGCAGGCAGAAAGAGGTTTATAAGATACCCTATGAAACCCACCCGGCAGACCGCCCCCGTCAGTGCGTGTTTGGCGGCACTTCCAATGCCCTTGACTTCCTGCCCCTTGACCGTTCCGGCAACCGCCGCTTTATCCCCGTCATGGTGTACCCAGGGCAAGCCGAGGTTCACATTTTGGAGGACGAAGCTGCTTCCAGAGCCTATATCGAGCAGATGTGGGCGGAAGCGATGGAGATTTACCGAAGCGGCAGGTTCAAGCTGGCTTTCAGCTCCGCCATGCAGCGGTATCTCAAAGAACACCAGCGGGATTTTATGCCGGAGGACACCAAAGCCGGGATGATACAGGCATATCTTGATAAGTACACCGGGAGCATGGTCTGTTCCAAGCAGCTCTACAAGGAAGCCTTGAACCATGCCTTTGACGAACCGAAGCAATGGGAAATCCGGGAAATCAACGAGATTATGAACCAGAGCATTGACCGCTGGCGGTACTTCCCGAACCCAAGAATGTTTTCCGAATATGGCAGACAAAAGGGCTGGGAGCGTGAAAACCCGGCAACGGACTCCGGCAACCCGTCTGAAAAAACGATGGACGGTTTTGTGGAGGTCACAGAACAGATGGAGCTTCCATTCTGAAAATGACAGCCCGTTGCATCCCCTGTTGCTATCCCGTTGCCGAGCCGGTTGCCGGGGAAAATCCCGAAACTATCGGCTTTTCTCCCCTATGACAACCAAAACAACAGAAAAATAAAAGAAAATATAAATTGTAACCAAACCGCCAGACAGAGATGGTTTTGAGGTTTTTTGAAGCCCGTTGCCGGACTTCGTTGCCGACCTTCTCCTTGTCTGGCTATTCTATTATGGAGGATAACTGCCTATGGCAAAAACGAAAACAGAGATTCATGTTACCACAGTTTTTGACGGCGAACTGGACGCAGCGGATGTCTTTGTGAGCCTGATTGCCCAAAAATATGGGCAGAATACCGGCAAGGAAAATCTTGCGAAAACACAAGATTTAGGATATAATAAAGACGAGGTTCAGAAGAACCGTGTTCCGTCTGGATTGTGCGGGTAAACGGTTATGATGAACGGATACGAATACACAGGCATGGACGCAATTCTGGCGGGCAGCTTCCGGGCGGCTATCTATTGCAGGCTTTCCAAAGACGATGACCTTGACGGGGAGAGCGCCAGTATTGCCAACCAGCGGGATATGCTGGAAAGCTACTGCGAAAAGCAGGGATGGGAGGTTGTGGCAGTCTATCAGGACGATGGCTACACGGGGCTGAACATGGAGCGCCCCGACCTGAAACGGATGTTAAAGGCCATCGAGCGCAGGCAGATAAATCTTGTGATAACGAAAGATTTATCGAGATTGGGCCGAAATTACTTGCAGACCGGCACACTGATTGAGGACTTCTTCCCCCGTCACGGCGTCCGCTATATCGCCATGAATGACGGTATCGACACCATGCGGGACAACAACGACATTGCGCCGTTCAAGAACATCCTGAACGAGATGTACAGCAAGGACATTTCCAAGAAGGTACATTCCTCATATCTGCTGAAAGCCCAGCAAGGCCAGTTTACCGGCTGTGTGGCTCCCTTTGGGTATCGGAAAGACCCGGAGGACAAAAACCACCTGCTGGTGGACGAGGAAACCGCCCCCATTGTCCGGCAAATCTTCCTTTGGGCGCTGGAAGGACACGGCCCCAACTTCATCCGGCGCAGGCTGGAAGAACAGAAGGTGCCTTGCCCTACATGGTGGAACCGGGAACGGGGCTTCCGCAATGTCCGCACCAAATGGGAAAAGAAAGACCCGGAAAACGGGCGGTATATGTGGGATTTCTCCGTGATAAAGGACATCCTGATGAATCCCGTTTATACCGGGGCGATCGCTTCCCAAAAGAAGGACTACCGCTTCAAAATCGGCACCATTGGCGAGAAGAAGCCGCAGGACTGGATCGTGGTGGAGCAGCGGCACGAACCGTTGATTGACAGCAAAAGTTTTGCCATCGTGCAGGACAAGCTGAAATCCCGGCAGCGCCCCCGTCAGGACGGGGAAACCAGCCTGTTTGCCGGGCTTATCAAGTGCGGCGAGTGCGGCAAGTCGCTGACCATCCGTACCACCCACGCCAAGCACCCGCAGCAGATTTACGCCTGTAAGACCTATGGGGCGTTCGGCAAGAACCACTGTTCCCAGCACCGGGTGGAGTACGACACCCTTTACCACCTTGTCCTGAACAAAATCCGGGAGTGTGCCAGGGCTGCCCTGACCGATGGGGAAGCCATTGCCGGGAAGCTGACCAACACCTGTGAAGCCGAACAGAAAGGCCAGCGGGAAGCGTTGGAGCGTTCCCTGACAAAAGACGAGGAACGAATTGAGGTTCTGGAAAAGATGGTGCTGCGGCTCTATGAGGATATGGTTGCCGGGCGGATCAGCGAAGCCAACTTCAATCTCATGCTGGACAAGACGCAGAAGGAACAGGCCGAGTTGAAAGAACGGGTTGCACAGGGGCGCAAGAAGCTGGCTGATGAAATGCGGCTGGCAATGGACGCCAAACAATGGGTGGACGCCATTCAGGAATATGCCGACATCACGGAGTTGGACACAGCCACCTTAAACCGCCTGATTAAAGAAATCGTTGTCCATGAACACATCGACAGCGATAAGACACGACACATTTCTATCGAAATTCACTTCAATCTCAAACCCATCCCGGAGGTGGAACAGGTCAAGGGCTGACCTGTTCCCGCTGGGGCGGTTCTAAAACAATTCCATATATTTTTTGACACGCCGCCGCCCGCCATCGAGCAAGGTTTTACTCCTAATTAGGGATAAAACAGCTCATGGCGGGCGGCGGCATCATCCTGCTGGGCACCACCCTGATCCCTCTGCTGAGCGGTTTGTTCTAAGGTAAGGGCCTATGGATTTTCTCACCGACTGGCTCACGGACTGGCTCAAAGAGCTGTTGATTGGCGGGATCATGGGGAACCTGGAGGGGCTCTTTGATTACGTCAATACCCAAGTCGGAGAGATCGCGGTACAGGTGGGGACTACCCCGGCGGCGTGGAACGCCGGGGTATTTTCCCTCATCCGCCAGCTTTCCGAAACGGTGATTTTACCGATTGCCGGGCTGGTACTGACCTTTGTTGCCACCTATGAGCTCATTCAGATGCTTTTGGAAAAGAACAATATGCACGAGTTTGACGTGGCGAATATCTACAAATGGATGTTCAAAACGGCTTGTGCCATCTTCATTCTCTCAAATACCTTTGATATTGTGATGGCCGTCTTTGACGTGTCGCAGACAGTGATTGCCCAGGCGGGCGGTCTGATCCAGGGCTCCACGGACATCACGCCGGATATGATCACGGAACTGGAAACCACCCTGGAGGGGATGGACTTAGGGCCGCTTCTGGGCCTATGGCTCCAGTCCTCAATTATCGGCGTTACCATGTGGGCGCTGGGTATCGTCATTTTCGTCCTGGTCTACGGGAGGATGCTGGAAATCTATTTGCTCACCAGTTTGGCCCCGATCCCTATGGCAACCATCTCCCACCGGGAAGTGGGACAGATGGGGCAGAACTATCTGCGCTCCCTCTTTGCCGTGGGCTTCCAGGGGATGCTCATTCTGGTGTGCGTTGCAATCTATGCGGTGCTGATCCAGGGAATTGCCACGGGCGGAGATCCCATCGGGGCGATCTGGGGCACCGTGGGCTATACGGTTTTGCTCTGCTTCATGCTGTTCAAAACCGGGACGATAGCGCGCAGCATCTTTAGTGCGCACTAAAGAAAGGGGTGTTATATGCCGAGAAGATATGGGCCCGACGGGACGCGCCTGTGGTATGGGAAAGCGCCGGAGGACTTCACCCAGGCTGACGTTCACCGCTTTATGGCGGAAACGGAGGCCGTTTTACAAAAGCGGGAATTGCTGGGCGGCAGTGATGACGCAAAGACGATTGCCCAGCAGTTAGCCGAGGGGCGGGCGCAGGCCGCCCGCGAGAACGCCGCCCGGCCCGCCCCGGCAAAGGGCAAGGAGGCCAGGGATGACCGATAAGGGCACCTCTGGACAAAGTGTCCAGAAGTCCCCGGAACCCCCGGAGGGGCTGTTCCTCATGGATGGCATCGAGGGCCTGCGCTCCCTGCCCCGTCATTCCGTGGATATGCTCTTAACTGATCCGCCCTATGGGACAACCCGGAACTTTTGGGATGTGCCCCTGCCGCTCCCGGAGCTGTGGGAGGCGGTAAAATGGGCGGTCAAGCCGGACGGCGCGATCCTGTTTTTCGCGCAGTGCCCCTATGACAAGGTGCTGGGGGCATCCAACCTGTCCATGCTCCGCTATGAGTGGGTGTGGTACAAAAGCCGCTCTACTGGCTTTCTCAATGCCCGCCGCGCTCCGCTGAAAAAGACGGAGAACATCCTGGTATTCTATCAGAAGCTCCCTCTTTACAACCCGCAGTTTGAACAGGGCAAGCCCTACAAGCGGAGTCTGACCAACAACGGGGACAGCCCGAACTATGGAAAATTCGTCCGTACCACGGGCGGCTCGGAGGATGGCCTGCGCTTTCCGGGGAACGTGCTCACGTTCCCCACCGTCCAGCGCACCGTCCACCCCACGCAGAAGCCGGTGGCCCTGTGCGAGTATTTCATCAAGACCTACACCCGGCCCGGCGAGCTGGTGGCGGACATCTGCGCGGGCTCCGGCACAACGGCAGTGGCCGCCCTCAATACGGGCCGCCGCTTCCTCTGTTTTGAAACCGTCCCGGCCTACTATGCCGCCGCCAGCGAGCGCATCCGTGTGGCAGGCGCGGCGGTGGAGGCCGGGGAGAAAGGAGTTTGACTATCGGACAGTATTCTGTGATCTACGCCGATCCCCCCTGGCGGTATGCTCAAAAGGGCTTGCAGGGGGCGGCGGAAAAACACTACCCCACAATGGGGGTTGACGAGTTATGCACGCTCCCGGTGGCGGATCTGGCGGCCCCGGACAGCGTGCTTTTTTTGTGGGCTACATTCCCGCAGCTCCCGGAGGCCCTGCGGCTCATCAAGGCGTGGGGCTTCACTTATAAGAGCGTTGCTTTCGTCTGGCTGAAGAAAAACCGCAAGTCCGAGGGCTGGTTCTATGGCCTGGGCTTCTGGACGCGGGGCAACGCGGAGGTCTGCCTGCTGGCAACGCGGGGGCACCCGAAGCGGCAGGCGGCAAACGTCCATCAATTCATTATTTCCCCTATCCAGGAGCACAGCCGCAAGCCGGAGGAGGCCCGTGACAAGATCGTGGCCCTCATGGGCGATGTGCCCAGGGTGGAGCTGTTCGCCCGGCAGTCCCCGCCTGGCTGGGATGTGTGGGGGAATGAGGTGGAAAGCACCCTCCCGGACTTCTGGACAAAGTGTCCAGAGGTGGCCGGGCCGGAAAGGAGTGATTGAAATTCCCTATGTAAATGTCCCTAACGACTTATCCAAAATCAAGACCAAACTGGCCTTTAATTTGACAAAGCGCCAGCTTGTGTGCTTCGGGATCGCGGCGGCGGTGGGCATCCCGTCCTACCTGCTGGCCCGGAGCGCCATCGGCAACACCGGGGCCATGTTCCTGATGATGGGGGTGGCGCTCCCGGCGTTCCTGCTGGCGATGTATGAAAAAGACGGGCTCCCCTTTGAAAAGGTTGTGCGGAATGTCCTGCGGGCGAAGTTCCTGCGGCCTGGGGTGAGGCCCTACCAGACGGAAAATATCTATGCCCCGTTCACCCAGCGGGGCGCTGTGCGAAAGGAGGATGCGATTGCAGAAAGCAAAAAGCCAAAAGCGCGGCCCCGGAAAGGCCGCTAACCGGAAAGCTGTTTTGTCCGCCCAGCAGACCATCCCTTATCTGGTGATGCACCCGGACGGCGTGTGCCAGCTCCCCGGCGGGCTCTACACAAAGACGGTGGAATATGAGGACATCAACTATTCCGTTGCGTCTACGGAGGATCAGACGGCGATTTTCAGCGGGTGGAGCTCGTTCCTCAACTACTTCGACAGCTCCCTGCCGTTCCAGCTCTCCTTTATCAACCGCCGCTCCCGTTCCCGGAGCCGCTACAAGGTAAACATTCCCCCGGCCCAGGATGACTTTGACAGCATCCGGGCCGAGTTTACGGGGATGCTGAAAAACCAGATTGCCAAAAGCAACAACGGCATCGAGCGGTCAAAATATATTACCTTTGGCCTGCCCGCCGAGGGGATCGCGGAAGCCCGCCCCCGCCTGGAACGGGTGGAAGCCGATGTGACAGGCAACCTCAAACGGCTGGGCGTTCCCTCTGTCCCGATGGACGGACAGGCGCGGCTGGCCCTGCTCCACGGGCAGATGCATCCCGGCAACCGGGAGCCGTTCCGCTTCTCCTGGCAGGACATCCCCAAAACCGGGCTTGGCACAAAGGACTATATCGCGCCGGACAGCTTCGACTTCCGGCAGGCCAGGACGTTCCGCATCGGCCAATACTGGGGTGCGGCGTCCTACTTGCAGATTTTGGCGTCCGAGCTCTCGGACAAGCTCCTGGCGGAGATCCTGGAGCTGGATGCGGAAATGACGGTTACTCTCCACATTCAGACGGTGGATCAGCTTAAAGCCATTAAGACCATCAAGGGCAAAATCTCCGACATCGGCAAAATGAAGGTGGAGGAACAGCGCAAGGCGGTGCGGGCCGGGTACGATCCCGACATCCTGCCCCCTGACCTCATTACGTTCAGCAAGGACGCGGCGGAGCTTCTGGCTGACCTGCAGTCCCGAAACGAGCGGATGTTCCTGCTCACGTTCACGGTGGTAAACCTTGCCCCCACCCGCCAGCGGCTGGAGAATGACGTGTTCACGGTGGGCGGTATCGCGCAGAAATATAACTGCACTTTGAAGCGGCTGGACTGGCAACAGGAGCAAGGCTTTGTTTCTTCCCTGGCCCTGGGCTATAACGAGGTGGAAATCCAGCGGGGCATGACTACCAGCTCCACGGCGATTTTCATTCCCTTTATGACCAGGGAGCTGCGGATGGCTGGGCCGTCCCTCTACTACGGTATGAACGCTCTTTCCCACAACGTCATTATGGCGGATCGGAAAAAGCTGAAATCGGCCAACGGCTTGTATCTCGGCTCTACGGGCTCCGGCAAGAGCTTCGCCGCAAAGCGTGAAATCATCAACGTGTTTCTCGCTATCCCAAAAGACCGGATCATCATTGTCGATCCGATGGGGGAATATGTCCCGCTGGTACGCAGGCTGGGAAACCAGGCACAAATTATCGAAATATCCCCGGACAGCCCAAATCACTTAAACCCGATGGATGTAGAACTTAACATGACCGCCGGAGAAAGTCCGCTTTCCATGAAAGCGGATTTTTTGTTGTCCCTGTGCGAGCTGGTGGTGGGCGGCAAAGACGGCCTGCAACCCATTGAAAAGACGGTGATTGACCGCTGTGTGCGGCTGGTCTACCGGGAGCAGGCCCTGGGAATTGCCACGGGAAAAACGCCGCTGTTGCAGGACTTGTACGAGGAACTCTTGAAACAGCCGGAGCCGGAGGCCCGCCGTGTGGCAACCGCCCTGGAGCTCTACTGTACGGGCTCCCTCAATCTTTTTAATCATCCGACTAATGTAAAAACGGATAAACGGGTGGTGTGTATTGTGCTCAAGAACATGGGAGAAAACCTCCGAAAGATCGCTATGCACATCACAAATGAATTTGTTTCCCAGGCGGTGGATGCCAATTTCCACAACGGCGTTTCTACCTGGTGCTACTTTGACGAGTTCCACATCCTGCTCCGGGACGCGCTCACCGCCAGCTACTTTGTGGCCGTGTGGAAGATGCTCCGCAAAAAGGGCTGCGTGCCCTCAGCTTTAACGCAGAACGTCAAAGACCTTTTGGCCAGCCGGGAGATCGAGGCCATTCTGGACAACACCGACTTTATGATCCTGCTGTCCCAGGCCCAAAGTGACCGGGCGATTTTGGCGAAACAGCTCGGCATTTCCGAGCATCAGCTCTCCTATATCACCCATTCCAATTCCGGCGAGGGCCTGCTGTTCTATGGCGATGTGACCATCCCCTTTGTGGATCGGTTCCCCCGTGGGGAGATCTATAACCTGCTGACCACGCGCCCGGAGGACTTGAAGAATGAAGCGAAAACTGAATAAACCCGAACAAGAGCCCAGGGAGCGCTCCGGCTCCTGGGAGGAGCCCGCCGATCCCGGCGGCGCTTCTTCCGGGGCCGCTGGGGACGGCTCTCCAGGCGGTGCCGGGACAGAGAGCACTTCTGGACAAAGTGTCCACAAGTCAAAGTTCCGGCAGAAAAGCAAACAGGAACAGGCCGCCGCTTCTAAGCTCCGCATGGAAAAGCGCGTGGAAAAGCTGGAGGCGGCCAAAGACAAGCTGGCAAAACAGAAGCCCCCAAAAAAGCCCGGCCCCATCCGGCGGGTGGGCCGCGCCGCTGGCGGGGCCGCCCACGGTTTTGTGCATGGGAAGATTTATGAAAACGAGCATGAGAATGTGGGCATCGAGGGGGCCCACCGCTCCGAGCTGGTGGGCGAGGCCGCCCTGCGGCATGGCTCCCGGTTTGTGAAGCGGAAAGTCCGGGAACATCCGGCAAAGGCCGTCCAGCGGGCCGAGTCCAAATATGTCAAGGCCACGGCGGACTATCACTTCCGCATGGCCGCCCAGGAACACCCGGAGATGTCCGGCAACCCGGTTTCCCGGATGTGGCGCAAGCACCGCTTGAAAAAGCAGTACCAGAAGCGGGCGCGGGAGGCGGTCAAGACCGGGGCGGCAGGCGCGGCGAAAAAGACCGCCGCCGCCACGGAAAAGGCCGGGGCAAAGGTGGTAGGCTTTGTGAAGCGGCATCCCGTGGGGGTGGTTCTGGCCCTGGCCTGTGTGCTCCTGCTCTTTATGATGCAGTCCTGCTCGTCCTCCCTGGTGACGCTTGGCAACGCCGGGGCGGGCGCGGTGGGCGCAACTACCTACCCATCCCAGGACGAGGAAATGCTGGCGGCGGAGGCGGCTTATGTGGGAATGGAGGCGGAGCTCCAGGACTACCTGGACAGCTACGAAAGTACCCACGACTATGACGAGTACCACTTCGACTTGGACAGCATTGAGCACGATCCCTATGTGCTGATCTCTATCCTGTCTGTGCTCCATGAGGGGGCATGGACGCTGGATCAGGTGCAGGGGACGCTGGAAACCCTCTTTGACCGTCAGTACATTCTCACCGAGGATGTGGTGGTTGAGGTGCGCTATCGGACGGAAAGCCGGACAGACAGCGAGGGCAACTCCTACGATGTGGAAGTCCCCTACAATTACTACATCTGTTATGTGACGCTGGAAAACAAAAACCTGTCCCATCTGCCCCTGGAAATGATGAACGAGGAGCAGATGTCCCGGTACTCCCTCTATATGTCCACCCTGGGGAACCGGCCAGACCTGTTCCCTGAGTCGGCCTATGTGGGAAAATACGTTACCAACCCGCCCGCCGGATATGACGTGCCGGGGGAATATCTGGACGATGAAACCTTTGCGGCCATGCTCACCGAGGCGGAGAAATACCTGGGCTATCCCTATGTGTGGGGCGGGAGCTCCCCGGCTACGTCCTTTGATTGCTCCGGCTTCGTGTCCTGGGTCATCAATCACAGCGGCTGGAATGTGGGCCGCCTGGGGGCCCAGGGGCTCTATAACATCTGCACCCCTACCAGCAATCCAAAACCCGGCGATCTGGTGTTCTTTGTCGGCACCTATGACACGGCGGGCGTGTCCCACTGTGGCATCTATGTGGGGGACGGGATGATGATCCACTGTGGCGATCCCATCCAATATGCAAATCTGAATACAAGTTACTGGCAATCTCATTTTTACGCCTACGGGCGTTTACCCTGATAAGGAGGTATCTATGGCGGTAAGCAAAAGCCAAAAAATCCAGGCCGAGATTGATAAGGTCAAGGCCAAAATCAGCGAACAGCAGGCCCGGCTCAAGGAGCTGGAAAAGAACAAGCAGGAGGCCGAAAACAGCGAGATCGTGGACATCGTGCGGGGTATGAGCATTTCCCTGGAGGAGCTCCCCCTGGTGCTCCAGCGGCTCCGGGATGGCACTTCTGGACAAAGTGTCCAGAAGTCCGAGGACGGCGGAAAGGAGGAAAATTGAAGATGAAACGCTTTCGGGTGATGGCGGCGGCGCTGTGTGCCGCCGTTCTTTTATGCGGATTTAGCATCCCGGCCTATGCCTATGCGGACGGCGGCGAGGGCGCGGACTATGGCGATCCCACCATGACCGAGGAAACCCAGGCCCCGGAGCCGGAACCCACCATCGAACCGGGCGAGGGCTTTTCGGAGGAGGGCAACCTTGTAACCCGCGATCTGCTCTATGACGAGCACACCAACAAGCAGTTTATTACGGTGCAGACGGCGGGCGGGAATACCTTTTACATCGTCATTGACTACGACAAGCCTGTGGACGAGGAGGGCGAGCAGTATGAAACCTACTTCTTCAGCGTGGTAGACGAGGCCGATCTGCTGGCCGCAGCCGAGGCCGCCGGGGTGGAGCAGGCGGTCTGCTCCTGCTCTGAAAAATGCGCGGCGGGTGCCGTGAATACGGAGTGCGCCGTCTGCTCGGTCAATATGAACAAGTGCGCGGGTGTTGAGCCGGAGCCGGAACCCACGGAAACCGAGGAACCCGCCCCGGAGGAGGCCGAGCCGGAAACGGGCGGCAACATGGGGATGCTCCTGGCGGTGCTGGCGGTGGCCTTAGTGGGCGGCGGCGCGGCGTTCTATTTCAAGGTACTGCGTCCCAAACAGCAGAAAGCCGCCGAGCCCCAGGAGGACTACGGCGGGGAGCTGGATGACTATGATGGGCCGGACGGCTACGGGGACGAGGACGATGACGGCCCGCCCTGGGACGAGGAGGACGATGACGGAGAGGAGGCTGACAAATGAGGTTTACCGACAGCCCCTTTGAAAAAATGATGAAACAGAAGCCCCGTCCCCAGGCTCCGGCCCCGGCAAAGCCGCCCAGGGGCTCCCGGTGCTCCGGGTGCCCCTACTGGCGGGGCATCGGTTGTGTGTCCTGCTACCGGGAGCTTTTGAAAGCCCCGGCTGGCGGGAGGTGACGGCTTGGCCCGTGAACTGACACGCGAGGAAAAAAGGGCCATCCGCGCCCTGGTAACAAAATGGTGCGCCAACTATGACCGGGAGTGCGGGTGTCTGCCCCTGGACTGTGAGTGCTATATGTTCGGGAAATGCTGGACGGGTGCTTACTGCCGCTACTTCCGGGAGGCCGTCCTGCCCCTTGATCCGGCCCTGGAGGTGTCCCTGATGACTGAGGGGCCCAGGCCGGATTTTAAGCCCTGCCCCATCTGCGGCGGGGCCGTCCCCGCCGATGGGCGCATGGCCTACTGCTCCGAGTCCTGTGCCCGGATTGCCCTGCGGCGGCAAAAGCGGGACTATATGCGGAAAAAGCGGAGGTGATGTGTGGAAAATTAGGCCCTGGAAAACCCGCTTGGATCAAGGCTTTCCGGGGCCCTTTTGGGGGTGGGGCGTATCTTTCTATGGCCTGCCCTTGTTTTGCTCAAATGCTTTCCACATCTACCCCTGCCGCTTCTGGACACTTTGTCCAGAGGTGGCGGGGCATCTAAGGAGGTGTTATTCTGGAAGAAAATCAAGGCTATGTGATCCGCCGCACGATCCTGTTTGACAATCAGTGCGGTTTTGCCCTGGGGGAAAATAGCAGGGCCCCTAATCCCTTTGTGACGTGGCGGTTCAATGAGCAGGACGGCCAGCGGAATTACTTTTGGGGCCACTATATGAATGAGCCGGATATGGCGGAACGGGACTTACTCAACCGGGCCGAGGACTACCAGCGGCGTTACCATGTGCAGGAAGTGGAGCAGACCCCGGACAAGGAAACCTATCTGTACTACTCCACCCAGCGGCCTATCGACATCGGCACTTACCCGAACAGCTACTTTAACCGCCCTGTCCACATGGATTTATACTTTACCCGCCAGCAAGTGACGGGTGAGGCGTTCCAGGCGTGGGGTGCCATCACCTATGCTCATCCCCTGACGGAACGGGAAATGCAGGACTATGAGCTCCGGCCCTCCCGCAATAACCTGGATATTCGGCGGCAGATGGACGCCCAGGCCCAGGTGGTGGGAAAATGGGAGGACGCTCACCGCATCCCGGATCAAAAGCGGCTGACATGGTTTTACCCTGACTTCGGCAGTTATGTGGTGAAAGAATACATCACCCCGGAGCAACTGGCCAGCTTTGCCCGTGGTGTGGAACGCCAGGAGGCGGCGCGGGCTCATAAGGAGGCCAAACGCCAGCCCCCGATTGCGGAGCAACTGAAAGCGGCGCAAAAGGAGGCCCAGGAACACCGGGCCCCGGACGGCCCTAAAAAGAAAGCCCCTGACCGGGACGACAGATAGGAGGACTGTTATGGAAAAGAAGCGTGAACAGGATTTTGCCAGCCAGGAGGCCCTGCGGCTCTCCGGGGTATTCAATACGCCGATCCCCGCCCAGCCCCCGGAACGGGAAAAGGCGCTGGACAAGGTAAAGGAACCGCCCCGCGTCTGCCGGAGCCTGGAACGGGAGGAGCGGTGACAAAGAAACGCCGCCGCCCCATCCATCTCCATGTGATGGTGTCCGAGGAGGAGCAGGCGCTGATCCGGGAACGGATGGCCGAGGCGGGCATCCGAAACATGGGGGCCTATATGCGGAAAATGGCCCTCAATGGGTATGTGCTCCATGTTGACCTGTCACCTGTCCAGGAGCTGGTGTCGCTCCAGCGGCGGTGCTCCAACAATCTAAATCAGGTGGCGATCCAGGCGAATACCTACGGCGGCATTTACCCGGAGGAGATTACGGCTCTGCAACGGGACTATGAAAAGCTGTGGCGGCCCCTTTCCGATCTGCTGGAAAAGCTCTCCGCCATCGTGCGGCTCTGATCTGCCGGGGAGCGGTTTTGCCGTTCCCCGGCTATCCCCACTTCTGGACATTTTGTCCAGAAGTGGGGATAGCCGAGGCATCCTTGTTGGCCCCCTCCTGCGGAGTTATAATATACATATAGAGGCAAACAACGAACTTTTTGTAGGAGGTATGAACGATGCGGACAATCTTAAAAATCATCGCGGCTCCCTTTGTCCTGGCCCTGATCCTCATTGTGGCGGTGCTTACGTTCCTGTCCTGCGTGGCGGGGGCTGTGTGCATTGTGGCTTGTGTGGGCCTGTCCCTGCTGGCGATCCTCTGCCTGCTGGCCGGGCAGACAGTAGGCTGCATCGCTATGTTTGTGCTGGCGTTCCTGGTTTCCCCCTTTGGGCTCCCGGCCCTCGGCGGCTGGCTGGTGGAGCGTCTGCATAGTGTGAAGTATGCGGCGATGGACTTTATGGCGAGCTGATACTTATGGACAAAATGTCCAGAGGTGCCGGGCGGCGGGTGAAACAGACCGCCGCCCGCTTTTTCTGCTGGGAAAGGAGGTGCGGCTATCGCTACAACTTACATCCGGCCCTACAAGGTAGCGGCGGGGAAAACTGCTGTTCAGACAATGGAGGATCGGTTTGCCTACGGGCTCAATCTGAAAAAGATAGGAGCTGTGTCTGCCTACCTCTGCGATCCTGTATCGGCCCCCGCTGAGTTTCTTCTGACGAAAAGCCAGTACCAGGCGGAAACGGGCCGGGCCGTGGAGCGCGGGGCCCTGTTCTTTCAGATCCGGCAGGCGTTCCCGCCCGGCGAGGTCACGCCGGAGGAGGCAAACAAACTCGGCTATGAAACGGCCATGCGCTGGACAAAGGGCAAGTACCAGTTCTTTGTCTGTACCCACATCGACAAGGGCCACATTCACAATCACATTTATTACAACTCTACAGCCTTTGACCGCTCCCGGAAGTTTCATAACTTCATCGGCTCCAGCTTTGCGGTGCGGCGGCTCTCTGACCGGGTGTGCATCGAGCATGAGCTGTCTGTTATCCAAAATCCGAAACAGCACAGCAAGGGCCGTTTTCTTCACTATGGCCAGTGGATTGGCGAAAAGCCGCCCACCGCACAACAGCGGGTGCGGCTGGCCATCGTGGAGACCCTGGAGAAAAAGCCCGCCGACTTCCCGGCGTTCCTGCGGCTCATGGAGGAGTCCGGCTTTCAAGTGAAGCATGGGCGGGGAGGCGTGATCTCGTTCCTGGCCCCTGGGCAGGATAAGTACACCCGTCTGCGGGCTTCTGTCCTGGGCCCCGGCTTTGATCCCGATGACATCCGGGCGGTGATTGCCGGGGAGCGTCCGATCCCGGAGCTCCCGAAGGACAGCCCGGCTCCGCCCCGGCGTGTCAATCTGATTATTGATATTCAAGAGCGCATGGCCCAGGGCAAGGGCCCGGCCTATGAACGGTGGGCCAAAGTTTACAACCTCAAACAGATGGCCGCCGCGCTCCAGTATCTCCGGGAGCATAATCTGATGGATTATGACGCGCTGGCCGCCAGCACCGAGGCGGCGGTGGATCGCGCCCACAAGCTGGCCGGGGAGCTGCGTAATACGGAGGATGCCCTCTCTAAAACTTCTGAGCTCATGGGTGCGGTGGTACAGTATGCAAAGACGCGGCCCGTGTTCGATGGCTACAAAGCGGCCCGGTATTCTAAAAAGTATCTGGCCCAGCACGAGGCAGAGCTGGCTAACTACCGGGCTGCAAAAGCTACTATGAGCGATCTCCTGGGCGGCGCAAAGCTCCCGAAAATGGACACGCTGAAAAAGGAGCGCCGGGAGCTCTCCGAAAAGAAAAAAGCCCTCTATGCCGAGTACCGCAAGGCCCAGGCGGATATGCGGCAGGCCGTAGCAGTCAAGGCGAATATTGACCATCTGCTCGGCCATACGGACGGGCGGGAAAATAAGGCCCAGGAGCGATAGCTCCGGGACGCAGACAACAGGCGCTTGCGCCTGGACTTCTGGACAAAGTGTCCAGAAGTCCAGCGGGTTTGGGGAGCTCCCCAACAAGCATTTTTGCGGGGCCCTCGGCCCTGCAAAAATTTCGAGTGTGCCCACACTCGAATTGCTTGCCGTTTTGTGCAAGCCCCGAAAATGGCACGAAAAAACGGAGGTACACGCTTTTCTTACGCATCCTCCGTTTCACGGGCTTTTTGCAGTCCCTCTGCTGTGTATTTCATTACGGTTAGCTCTTTTTCGTCCATTGAATTGAGCATGACATCTATCTGTTTCCGGCAGGTGCTCTCTCCGTTGAGCTTGTCCGGGAAAAAGAATTGATCCACGGAAATCTCCAGCAGGGTGACAAGCTGGTAAAAAACATTGAGGCTTGGCTTCTGCCCCCGGTTCTCCATATACATGATGGAGCGCGGGGTGCGATCCACAAGCTGAGCCAGGTACTCCTGCGTCCAGCCTTTTGCTTCCCGTTTGCGTTTGATCTCACGGCCCAGGGCGTGAAAATCAAGGTTTTTGTCATATTGGTACATTCTCATATCACCCTATATTATTCTACATTTCGGGTGAGCCTATGAGAACGAAATACAGTTTTACTTGTAGTAGTATTTAATTTCGCCTATGCGGTAAATTAAACCCTAAATAGTCACGGAACATCTTTCAAATTTTCATCGCCCCATGTTTTCATAAAATCTAAGACGGAAATAAAACTTCTTCCTAATTCAGTAAGAGTATATTCTACACGAGGCGGAACCTCATGGTAATCATGTCTAATTAAAAATCCGTCTGCTTCTAATTCTCGTAGTTGCTTGGTTAATGATGACTCTGTAATTTCTCCGATATGCCGCCGTAGTTCTCCAAACCTATGTATATCACGGATGGCGATATAGTATAAAATTTCTATTTTCCACTTTCCACCCAATATCTTTTGAAGTGTGGATATGGTTTTACATCTCTCAATCGCAAGTTCTGTCTTTCTCATCTCGTTGCTACTCCTTTCCTATACTATAATATACCATGTTCAATGATAAAGCAAGGTACTACAAAAAAGTACAGTACTTTTCAAATTCGTGTACAATGATATAATTAGTGTGAAGGAGGAAAACACTATGCACTACACTGGAACTATATGGAGGCCACCTTATGAGGCTTCTTCTTTGTTGCTGGAGGTTACTGCTGGATGCACGCATCACAAATGCAAATTCTGTACACTCTATAATGATTTGCCTTTCAAATTTAGAATGTCACCGTTAGAGGATATTGAAGCAGATTTGCAAGAAGCTGCTCATACGGTAAAACTCTGGAAAAATTTTTCCTTTGAAAGGACATTCTTAACTGGCGCTAATCCTTTTGTGCTAAAGTTTGATCGTTTAATGAAAATTGCCGATCTCGTTCATAAGTATATTCCGTCAAGCAGAACGATAGGCTGCTTTGCTCGTGTTACAGATGTTACGTTAAAAACAGATGAAGAACTGAAAGCTCTGCATAATGCCGGTTATGACGGCCTAACGATTGGAATTGAAACTGGTGACGATGAAGCGTTAAAGTTTATGAACAAAGGCTATCGTGCTGATGATATTGTCACACAATGTAAGCGACTTGACTTGGCTGGTATCCATTATAGCTTTTTCTACCTTACAAGTATCTCTGGAGCTGGACGAGGAGAGATTGGGGCGAAAGCCACTGCCGAGATCTGCAATCAGCTTCATCCTACGGAAGTAGGTGCTAATATGCTGACGATCTATCCCGATTCTGAACTGTATCAAGAAATTCAGCGCGGTACATGGAAAGAAGAGAGTGAGCTGGAAAAATATAAGGAAGTAAGAGCACTTATCGAGCATCTGAACATTCCGACAGCTTTCGGTGCTTTAGGAGCTTCTAATGCTTTTCAGCTTATGGGCATCTTACCACGGGATAAAAAGAAACTTTTAGACACTCTGGATAAAATAATAGAAAACGTCAGTGAAGAAGAACTGCAATATTATCGTAGAAACTTAAAACATTTATGACAGGAGGAAAATTTTGCATTTTACAGGAAGAACATGGCGCCCTCCCTATGAGGCACATTCGGTTATTATTCAGGCCACGTCTGGATGTACATACAATAAATGTCGGTTTTGTAGCCTTTACAAAGGTGAATGCTTCCGAATGTCCCCTATTGAAGAATTTGAGGAGGATTTAGCCGAAATTAAAAACTACCAGCCTAATGCAAGGCGTATTTTCTGGACGGGTGCTAATCCGTTTGTTATGAGCTACGAAAACTTAAAACTTCGCGCTTTAACTGTGCGGGATTATTTAATCAAATGCCAAACTATGGCGATGTTTGCAAGCATACGGGATATTAAGCCAAAAGAAGTTTGGCAGTTACGGAAACTTCGAGCGATGGGTATCAACGGACTAAGCATTGGAACAGAAAGCGGAGATGATCAAACCCTATTGCTCGCAAATAAGGGTTACACTTCTGAGGACATTATTGAACAGTGCCGGAAATTAGATGAAGCTGGTATTGAGTATTACTTTGTTTATATGACCGGGCTGGCAGGTAAAGGAAACGGGTATCGTAATGCTGTCAATAGTGCAAAGCTATTTAGCCAGCTTAATCCTTATTTCATCTCCGTGGACTCTTTAACACTGTTCCCTGATACTGAACTTTACGAAATGGCGAAAAGGGGAGAATTTGTACCTGCTGGAGAAAAAGAAAGGATTGAAGAGTTACAGGTATTTATTCAGAACTTGCAAATTAGGACGCATCTGCTTGCTAATACATCATCAAATTTTTATCCGGTAACAGCATTTTTGCCGAAGGAACGCGAAAAAGTAATTAGTGAATTACAGCATATCCTTGACACGGTTGACGAAGCAGAAATGATTGAATACCGTAATAATCTAAAGTCTTTGGGATAAATCTGAATACAAATACAATCTGCCGTACGACGGCAAAAGAAAAAAACCGTCGTGTGGCAGCACTCTCTCCATGCCCGATAAAGATTTGCGGCGGTTTTGAAATAACAATTTCAAGCCGCCGTTTTCTTTTCAAAAAATGAGAATACGGGGGGGTGTGTTAAAGTCGCCCTTTTTTAAGGATACGGCGGTGTCCGGGAGGTATCGCCGTGTCCTGTTTCTTTTTCCATCCCCCTAACCTGTCAAAAAAAGCCCACCCGCCCAACGGGATCAGTCCGGCGGCAGATGCGAAATTTGGCAGTACATAAATGAATTTGTCATTTCGTGCGCTTGCGTGGCCTTGTGTCGCGCAGGCGCATTTTGTTTGTCCGACTTCTGGACACTTTGTCCAGAGGTGCGGTGCGGCTCCCCTGGGTGCCGCTCTCCACCAGCCCCCGTTTCGGTCACTCGTTCACCCACACCGAAACGGAGGTTTATAATGACTACCATCAATCTGAAAGATTTTTATTATTGGTACATCCAGGATCAGTTTATCGAGGTTTCTGAGGAAGTGGCCGAGGCGCTCCGGGCCAGCGTCCGCTATGAAGCCGCTTACCAGCGGCGGCTCACCCGGCACAAGGCGCAGTATTCCTTGGACTGTGAGGACGGGATCGAATACTCGGCCTGCCTGCATGAGCCCACGCCCCAGGAGCTTCTGGAACGCATGGAGCTGTTTGTCCGGCTCTGGAACGCCCTCAACTCCCTGCCGGAGATCCAGGGCCGCCGGATCGATGCTCATATCATTCTTGGCAAAAGCATCAAAGAGATTGCCGAGGCCGAGGGTGTGCATGAGGAGTCCGTCCGCCAGTCTATCAAGCGGGGCCTGGAACGCATGAAAAAAACTTTTTGATTTTTGCTTTTTCCCCACTTGGAATTGATGCAAAAATGTCTTGGTTATTAGAGAGGGAAATATAAACCTCTCCGCAACGGAACGGCGGCGGCCCTGAGCATAGCGCGGGGAGCCGGGCGGCGGGTGCGCGGTGACTTCTCTCCACGGAGAACGAGCGACAAACACCAGCGCCGCAAGTGGGCCGGGCCAGCTCACGGCCACGATCCGCTATTGGACAGGCTGGCCGTCTGTCCCTCCGGGCCGCCGTTCCTCTGTTGCGTGGGGATGCCGCGCTGAGTATGGTTGTCTTTGGACAGGTCAAGGAAACGGGCGCGGCACTCCCTAATTTATCAAGAAAGAGGGAAACGCTCTATGAACTATGATCCAGAACTGGCGGCCCTGCTCTCCCAGCCGTGGAGTAACAATGCCTGTCGCGGCTATGTGATCTACGCGATGGAGAACTGCGGTTTTTCGCCCCAGGACATCCGGCGTGTGGTGGCTGAGCTCTATGAGGTTTTTGACATCCGTGGACTGGAAGAGGCCCAGCAACACTACGAGCGGAGTCCCTACTGACTTCTGGACACTTTGTCCAGAGGTACATATCCGGCCAAAGGCCAGCACTTTCACGGTGCTGGCCTTTGCCACGTTTCAAAACATTCTTTGATTGTATGGGAGGGATTTTATGCAGGCACAGGTCAAATACGAAAGTGAAGTCAAAACTGCTGTTCTCGGAGATCGCACGATCACCGTCAAAAATCTCACCCCCGTTCTTTCCCCGCAGGAACAGGATAAGCGCAACCGCGAGGTCGAGCGGCGGCTGTTCGATGTGTTCCGCAAATATGCCGGACGGGGGTAGGCCAGAGTCATCCTTGTGGTAAGGGGGCGGCAGAGGTACAATATAATTGTAGGTTGGCTCCCGTTTAACGGAAGGGAGCTAATTATGGATAGTAGAATAGATGCAATTTACGGGCGGCAGTCGATTGACAAAAAGGACAGTATCAGCATTGAAAGTCAATTTGAGTTTTGCCGCTATGAGCTTAAAGGCGGTGAGGGTAAGGAATACAAAGACAAGGGCTACTCTGGCAAGAACATTGAGCGCCCCGACTTCCAGCGGCTTCTGCAGGACATCAAGCTGGGCTTGATTAAGCGGGTGATCGTCTACAAGCTGGATCGGATTAGCCGTTCCATCGTGGACTTCGCAAAGCTCATGGAACTGTTCAAACAGTACGATGTGGAGTTTGTGTCCTGCACAGAAAAGTTTGACACTTCCACACCGATGGGCCGGGCGATGCTCAATATCTGCATTGTTTTTGCCCAGCTTGAACGCGAAAGCATCCAGATGCGTGTGCAGGACGCTTTTTATTCTCGGTGTACCAAAGGCTACTATATGCGGGGCCGGACGCCATACGGCTTTGATACCGAGCCCATCGTCATGGACGGGATCAAGACAAAACAGCTGGTGGAAAATGCGGAAATGGATTTTGCCGAGCTGATGTATCAAATGTATGCGGAGCCGGGCAACTCCTACGGCGATATATCCCGGTACTTTGCCGAGAACGACATTAAGGTTTATGACAAGTCCCTAAAGCGCGGGTTTATTGCTCAACTGCTGAGAAACCCCGTCTACGTCCAGGCCGATATGGACATCTACGAATACTTCAAGGCCCAGGGCGTAAAAATTGAAAGTCCCCCGGAAATGTTCACAGGGGACAATAGCTGTTATCTCTATCAAGGGCGCGAGGGCGAGGAGCCGATCCTTGTGATTGCTCCCCACCAGGGGCGCATCCCCTCCCAGCTCTGGCTGACCGTTCAGCGCAAGCTCTCACAAAACACGACATTCCAGAATGGTCGGAAATGCCATAACACATGGCTGGCCGGGAAAATCAAGTGCGGGCGCTGTGGTTACGCCCTGGCAAGTTTGAACGCCAGAAACGGTGTTACCTATTTGCGGTGCAAACAACGGGCAGACAATAAGAGCTGCGAGGGTGCCGGTACGCTGACCGCGCAAAACATGGAGGCGTTTGTCTACGGCGAGATGGTTAAGAAGATGCGGAAATTCCACACGCTGAAAGGCGGCAAGGAACAAAGCTACAATCCGAAGCTGACCGCCGCCCGTGTTGCCCTGGCAAAGACGGAAAGCGAGATCGAGAAACTTCTGGACACTTTGTCCGGGGCTAATCCGCTTCTCCTGCAATACGCAAATACACGCATTGAGGAACTGGATGCAGAACGGCAGAAACAGCTCCGGCTGGTCGCAGACCTCACCGCCAATTCTGTTTCCGCTTCACAGATTGATAGCATTACGGATTATCTCGATGACTGGGAGTCCGTGAGCTTTGACGATAAGCGCAAGGTGGTTGATATACTCATATCACAAATTGACGCTACCAGTGAGAGTGTTACAATCCACTGGAAAATCTAAAACCTTTTCACTTGGCATTATGCCCTTGTAAAAAATAGTTTTCTATCTATGATATAATATGGGAATCATCGTTTCTAAGAAAGCACCTCATATTATCAAAATTCGCAGATATTTTTTCCGCACAGGGGGTTGTCATGCCGGCTCCCTTACCGGCCGATACGGAACATATCGCGCAGGTGCTATTGTCCGATTCCAATATACGCTGCGTCATGAACCTTTGCCGCAAGGCGCAGACTGTTATGATATGCAGGTCATCGGAGGCGAAAAGTGAGAAACATCGGCTACAATGCCTTTTTACCACTATGACGGAATTCTCGAAAAATACCGAAGAAAGTGGCCGTCTACAAGCGGAAAATGATTTTTATGGGCGGCTGGAACAAAAACGGGTAACAGAGGACTTTAACTTGCAAAGGTCATTTAAGAAGTTAGCCGAACAGCCGGATTTAGCAAAAAAGCTTTACGCTTGTTTACCCCCCGTGTCGCAGAAATCGGCTGAATTACACCCACAAATTTATGAGAAAAATGAATTTTGAATAAAAAATAGCAAAAGCGGTTTTTACGAATCCGCAAAAACCGCTCTACTAAAAGATTTTCTCTGGAGCTGATGACGAGACTCGAACTCGTGACCTCATCCTTACCAAGGATGTGCGCTACCACCTGTGCCACATCAGCAGAATATAAGAAACAGCTTATTTATTATAAGCGAAACCAGAAAATATTTCAATATATAAGAGCAAAGCAAGGAAAATTTTTTTGAAAAAACAGGCTGCCTGCGGTCCTGCACCTGTCTTAACACATCCGCTGCGATGTGGTATAATAAATCCCGTTCAGTCAATGATTAGAAATGGAGCTTTATAGAATGGATATTGTTGTTTTAGCGGGCGGACTCAGTACGGAACGGGAAGTCTCTTTATCCTCAGGAACGATGGTGACGAATGCGCTTCGCCGGGCAGGGCACCGTGCAGTATTGGTGGATTCTTTCCTCGGCTTGGAGGTATCCGGAGATATCCGCGACGTCTTTCAGGCAGAGGGTGAGCTTCATGCAGTTCATGTCGACGAAAAGGCGCCCGATCTGGAACAGGTAAAGGCCGCGCGCGGAGAGAGCGGCTTTGGGACCATCGGCAAAAATGTCATTGAGATATGCCGTGCAGCTGATATCGTCTATATGGGGCTGCACGGAGAAGATGGGGAGAATGGACGCATGCAGGCATTTTTCGATGTGCTGGGCATCAAATATACGGGAACAGGCTATCTCGGCAGCGCGCTTGCTATGCATAAAGGGATCAGTAAGCGCATGATAGAGGATAGCAGTCTTCTGAAAGCCGCCAAAAGCGTGGTGCTTCACAGGGGAGAAGCGATAGATGATGCCGAAGCGGTCGGCTTTCCCTGCATCGTGAAGCCCTGCTGCGGCGGTTCGAGCATCGGCATCGAAAAAGCGTCGGATCAGGACGGGCTGCAGCGGGCGCTGGAGGAAGCGTTCTGCTATGAGGACGAGGTCATGGTGGAGCAATTTATCACAGGACGGGAGTTTTCAGTCGGCATTCTGGGCGATAGGGCGCTTCCGCCGATCGAGATCATTCCGCGCGGCGGCTTTTACGACTACGCGCACAAATATCAGGCCGGATGGACGGAAGAGGTATGCCCCGCCGCCATCGATGCGGAAACAGAAAAACGGATGCAGGAAATGGCGCGGGAAGCGTGCCGCCTCTTAAAGCTGGAGGTCTATGCGCGGGGAGAATTCATCCTCACGGAAAGCGGCGATATTTATTTTCTCGAGATGAATACGCTTCCGGGCATGACGCCGACCAGTCTGCTCCCACAGGAGGCAGCGGCCGCAGGGATCTCCTATGAGCAGCTATGTGAGCGCATCATAGAGCTTTCTCTTAAAAAATACAGGTGAACGGTATGAAAGAATTTTCTCTGGAGCAAGCAGTACAGGCGGTGCACGGAACCTTTTGCGGAGACAGCGCCCTGCTTTCGCGGAACGTCCGCGGCGTTGTGATCGACAACCGCAGGGTGGAGCCGGATTTTTTATTCGTTCCCATTAAAGGAGAACGTTTTGACGGACATGACTTCATTCCCGCCGCTTACGAGGCCGGAGCGGTCGCCTGTATCACAGAACGGCCGCTTGAAACAGACCATCCATATATTTTAGTAGAGGATTCGCTTGCCGCGTTTCAAGGCCTCGCAGAATTTTATAAAAGTCTTTTTTCCGTTAAGACCGTTGGTATCACGGGCAGCGTAGGCAAAACAACGACCAAAGAGCTCATCGCTTCCGTGCTGTCTCAAAAATACGATGTATTGAAATCGGAGGGAAACCTCAACAACCAGACAGGCGTTCCGCTGACGGTACTCCGTCTGGAGGCACATCACGATGTCGCTGTCGTTGAAATGGGAACCAATCATTTCGGCGAGATACGCAGCCTTGCTAAGATCGTCCGGCCGGAGCTTTGCTTCCTGACCAACATCGGCGAGGCGCACATCGAGCATTTGGGTTCTAAGGAGGGCATCCTAAAAGCAAAATCTGAAATGCTGGAATATATGCAGCCGGACGGTCATGTATTTATAAATGGGGACGACCCGTATTTGAAAACGCTCCGCGATACGCGGATGGATGTGACAGCGTTCGGCCTCGGCAGAGAAAACGACATTTATGCAAAGGAAATACACAGCCGCGGTCTTGGCGGAACAGATTTTGTGATCCATGTGCCGGACGCGGAATTTAAAGTGCATGTGCCGTCGCCGGGCAGCCACATGATATACAATGCGCTTGCAGCGGCAGCGGCAGGCCTTGCACTCGGCATGGCGCCGGACGAGATCGCTGCGGGGCTTGCAGCCTATCGTACGATCGCCGGCCGGATGTGTATCGAAGAAAAAAACGGCATCACCGTTTTGAACGACGTATATAATGCGAATCCGGGCTCTATGCGTGCCGCTCTCGACGTTCTGGCCTATGCGGAGGGCGGCAGGGTATGTATTCTCGGGGATATGCTGGAGCTCGGCGAACAGGCGGAGCAGTATCACCGCGAGCTTGGGCGATATGCCGCCAAAAATGCGGACCGTGTTCTGTGCGTCGGGGCACTCGCGAAATATATCTGCGAGGAAGCGCATAATGCAGGTGCAGAGGCGGAATGGTTCCGTACACAGGACGAATTGCTGGAAAAGCTTGGCGGCTTCATTCACGCGGGAGACGCCGTGCTCGTCAAGGCCTCGCGCGGTATGCGGCTCGAGCGGACCGTCGAACAGCTGTTGAAATAAACAGAAGACCGTACCAACGGCCCTGTTTTCTCAAAAAAATTCTTTATTCTTTTATATGGCTTCTAAACCAACGAGAGCGGCATTTGAGCCGCTCCCGCTTTCACGCTGCGCCGTATTATTTACAGGATATCGATATATTCCCCGCTCAGCGCCTTATTCATGCTTCTGACAGCGCAGAATTTTCCGCACATTGAGCAGCTGTCCTCATGCTCCGGCGCTCTGCTGTCACGGATACCTTTTGCCGTCTGCGGATCGAGCGAGCATTCCCACTGCTTTTCCCAGTCAAAGGTACGCCGCGCATCAGCCATCGCATCGTCGATATCCCGTGCATGCGGAACCTTCTTCGCGATATCCGCCGCATGCGCGGCAATTTTAGAGGCGATGATCCCCTGCTTGACGTCATTGACATCCGGAAGCGCCAGATGCTCCGCCGGGGTGACATAACAGAGAAAGGCCGCGCCGGAAGCCGCTGCGATCGCTCCGCCGATCGCCGACGTGATGTGATCATATCCGGGAGCGATATCAGTGACGATCGGCCCCAGCACATAGAACGGCGCGCCCATGCAAAGCGTCTGCTGTATCTTCATATTGGCTTCTATCTGGTCCATCGGCATGTGCCCGGGCCCTTCCACCATCACCTGAACATCTTTTTCCCATGCGCGCTTTGTCAGCTCTCCCAGCCGAACAAGCTCTTCGATCTGGCAGACGTCGCTCCCGTCGGCAAGGCAGCCGGGGCGGCAGGCATCGCCCAAAGAGATCGTTACGTCGTATTCGCGGCAGATATCGAGAATTTCGTCGTAATATTCATAGAAAGGATTTTCCTCGCCCGTCATGCTCATCCATGCAAAGACCAGCGAGCCGCCGCGCGACACGATGTTCATTTTTCTTTTATGCTTTCTGATCTGCTCGATCGTCTTTCGTGTGATGCCGCAGTGCAGCGTTACAAAATCGACGCCGTCTTCAGCATGCAGACGGATCACATCAATAAAATCCTTTGCCGACAGCGTGGCAAGGTCGCGCTGATAGTGGATCACACTGTCATACACCGGGACCGTACCGATCATAGCAGGACATTCGCTTACCAATTTTCTGCGGAACGGCTGCGTGTTCCCGTGGGAGGATAGATCCATGATCGCTTCCGCACCCAGCTCTACCGCGGCCATCACCTTTTGCATCTCGACATCGTAATCCTTGCAGTCGCGGGACACGCCGAGATTCACGTTGATCTTGGTCCGCAGCATAGAGCCAACACCGTTTGGCTCGATACAGGTATGCAGCTTGTTTGCGCAGACCGCGACCTGCCCCTTTGCGACCAATTCCCTGATTTCCTCTTCCGTGCGGTATTCCTTTGCCGCGACCTCTTTCATTTCCGGAGTAACGAGTCCCTTTTTAGCCGCTTCCATCTGAGTCTTATAATTTCTCATTGCTTTTATTTCCTTTCCGGCAGATAGTTTATTTTTTATCGGCAAAACAGCCATTCAAAGCAAAAGCATGCTCGATCGGGCCTGCACCCTTCCCCAAATCGAGCATAGCTGCAAGCGCACAGGATAAATAGCTTTTTGCCCTTTGTACCGCTTCGTCGAGCGTAAATCCCTTAGCAAGATTGGAAGCGACCGCACTTGACAGCGTGCAGCCCGTTCCGTGCGTATTGGGATTTTCGATCCGCTCTCCTCTGAACCACCGGAAGCCTCCATCCGCATAGAGCAGATCATCGGCGGCTCCGCTGCTGTGCCCTCCTTTCAAAAGGACCGCGCAGCCGAACGCGTCTCCGATTCGTTTTGCCGCGCACAGCATATCCCCCTCTTCACGGATGGTAACTCCCGATAGGACCGCCGCCTCCGGGATATTCGGCGTGACGAGCGCCGCGATGGGAAACAACTCGTTCGCCAATACCTCCGCTGTACCGCTTCCCATCAGGGCTGAACCGCTGGTCGCTGCCATCACAGGGTCTACTACAATGTTTTTCGCCTGATAATACCGCAGCCGTTCAGCAATCGTGCGCACCAGCTCAGCCGACGGCAGCATACCGATCTTGACCGCATCCGGAAATATATCCTCGAATACCGCGTCGAGCTGTTCCCTCAAAAATTCGGGCGGCGTTTCTAAAACCGCGCGGACGCCGGTCGTGTTCTGCGCTGTGAGCGCCGTGACCGCACTCATCGCATAAACGCCGTTCATCGTCATCGTTTTGACATCCGCCTGAATACCGGCGCCGCCGCAGGAATCGCTCCCCGCGATCGATAATGCCGTTTTCATTGTTTTTCTCCTTTGAAAGTGTTGATCGTATTGCTTGCGCTTACAAGGAGCATCTGCTCCGTCGTTTTACCAATCATATCGTGGGTATCCGCTTCCGGCTGCCACTTGCGCCGCTTTTTTCAATTCTTCCGCCGCTTTGCGGATATCCCCGGCGGCAAAAAGCGCTGATACGGCGGCAACCCCTTTCATCCCGCAGCCTTTCAGCTCCTGTATATTGGCGAGGCTGATACCGCCGATCGCAACAACCGGTATCGCCACGGAATCACAAATCTCTCTGAGCTGTTTTGTTGTGATGCGGACGGCATTTTTCTTGGTGGGAGAGGGAAATACGGCTCCGACGCCAAGATAATCTGCTCCGGCCCGCTCCGCCGCCCGCGCCTGTCCTACCGTTTTCGCTGTCGCACCGATAATAAAGCCTTTCGGCGCTCTTTTGCGTATTTCTGCAACGGGTGCGTCACCGAGCCCGACATGGACGCCGTCCGCGCCGCTCTCCAGCGCTACATCAACGCTATCGTTGATGAGCAGCGGCACTCCGTAACGGCGGCAAAGCGTGCTGGCCGCGGCCGCTTCCCGCAGAAACTCCTCTTTTCCAAGCTCCTTTTCCCGGAGCTGAACGGCGGTCGCCCCGCCTTTCAGCGCTTCCTCGATTTGTTCACACAGCGTTTGCCGTCCCGTCCAGCTTCGGTCGGTCACAGCATACAGGAGCAACATCTCTTTATGAAAAATCATTTCTTCTCTCCAGTGCGCGGAGGTAATCCGCCGTATCTTTACATTCCATGAGCCCGCTCATGACACACGCGCCTGCCGCTCCGGCTTTGCGTATCTTCCCGATATTTTCCGCATCGATCCCGCCGATCGCGTATACCGGAATAGAAACGCATGCGCATATCTCCTCTAAAAATTTTAATCCGCGTCCGGCAAGGCCTCTTTTGCAGTCCGTCTCAAAAATATGCCCGGCCGTAATGTAGGTGCAGCCCTGTTTCTCAGCGGCTTTTGCTTCCTCCACGGAATGGCAGGACGCGCCGAGCTTCCGAAATCTTGCCTTCTCTCTCCCGCTCATGCTCATCAATATCGGAAAAGGCACATGCAAGAACTCCGCTCCCAAGGCAGCGGCTACCTCCGCAAAGGTATGCAGGAAGCAGTTTACACCGTATGCGCCGCAAATTTTCAGGACTTGGCGGGCGAGAGCTATATATTCATCCTCCGGCAAATCCTTTTCCCGCAGGATGAGCCCTGCGGGCTTTGCCCGGGCAATTTGCCCGACTCTTTCCAAAAAGCTCCCACGGCAGAGCTTCCGGTTGGTAACGCAGAGAATATCAGACATAGAGGTAGTCGTTCAAGACAGGCTGCAGGCCCTCTTCGGCAATATCCCGATACATTTGGTTCAGGCTCCGGCCGTCGTCGATCTCGAACTGCTCGTCTCCCTGCGCGCCGTCCGTCTCCTTTCCGCTGTATTTTCTTTCATGGTCGCCTATCCCCGTAGAAACGCCTGCCGACACCTTAGTCGCAGCGATCTTGACGATGCCGTTGCGGAATGCGGCGCTCTCACGCGACGATACCGTGATCCCCACAAAGGGCAGGAAAATACGGTATGCGCAGAGCACCTGACAAAGCTGCTTTTGGTGCACATCCAACGGGTCGATCCTATCATTGTTGATAATAGGCCGCAGTCTCGGACAGGACAGCGACATCTCCGCATACGGATATTTGCGCTGGAGATAGTAGACATGCAGCGCGCTTGCCAAAGCATCCTTCCTGAAATCGGATAACCCAAGCAGCGCGGAGAACGCCACGCCTCTCATGCCGCCCATAAGCGCGCGCTCCTGCGCATCAAACCGGTAGGGCCATACGCGCTTATGCCCAAACAGGTGGAGCTTTTCATATCGCTCCGCGTCGTAGGTCTCCTGAAAAACCGTTACATAATCTGCGCCGCATTCGTGGAGATAGCGGTATTCGTCCGTATTGACGGGATAGATCTCAAGGCCCACCATGCGAAAATAATTCCTTGCCAGCCTGCATGCTTCCCCGATATAATCCACACCGCTCTGCGTCCGGCTCTCTCCGGTCAGGAGCAGTATCTCCTCCATGCCGCTGTCCGCAATGATTTTCATTTCCTTTTCGATTTGCTCTATCGTCAGCTTCATGCGGTTGATGTGGTTATAGCAATTGAAGCCGCAGTAGACACAATAGTTTTCGCAATAATTTGCAATATACAGCGGGGTGAACAAATATACGGTATTGCCGAAATGCCTGCTCGTCTCGACCCGTGCCCGCTGCGCCATTTGTTCAAGAAACGGCTCGGCGGCGGGCGAAAGCAGCGCCTTAAAGTCTTCGACCGAACAGGTCTCATGCTCCAGAGCCGTCCGTACGTCTTTCGCGGTATACCGTGCATAATCATAGGCCTCCATTTGCCCTATGACATTGGCGCAGACATCCGACTCGATCCGTTCCATACCGGGAAGATATTCCATGTGGCTGCGGCGGACGGACGGGTCAGTCTCCAGCCTGTGCTTTTTTTCCAATGCCTGCGGCGACAGATATTCCGAATCTACAAAAAAGCGATCATCCATTGTCTTTTCCTCTCAGTCGCGCAAAAATCCGGTCAGCGGATCGGAAGCGGACGCACCGCGTGCAAGTACCCTTCCGAGGCCCGCAAGATATGCCTTTCTTCCGGCCTCTATCCCTTGGCGGAATGCCGCAGCCATCATCGGGATATCTCCAGCTGTGGCAAGAGCGGTATTTGCCATGACTGCGGCAGCGCCCATTTCCATCGCCTCGCATGCCTGAGACGGTCTTCCGATCCCCGCGTCTACAATAATAGGAAGCTCTATTTCGTCTATCAGGATCTGAATAAACTCTTTTGCGGTCAGCCCCTTGTTGGAACCGATCGGAGCAGCCAGAGGCATGACCGCCGCAGCGCCGGCGCAGGCAAGGTCCCGCGCGGCATTCAGATCGGGATACATATATGGCATGACGATAAATCCCTCTTTTGCAAGGACCTCCGTAGCCCGTATGGTCTCCTGATTATCGGGGAGCAAATATTTGGAATCGCGCATGATCTCTATCTTCACAAAATCTCCGCATCCGAGCTCTCTCGCCAGCCGCGCGATGCGTACGGCTTCCTCCGCATTCCGCGCACCGCTCGTATTGGGAAGCAGCGTAACCCCTTTTGGTATAAAATCCAGTATGCTTTCCCGTTCTTTCGTATTCGCACGGCGGACCGCAAGTGTGATGATCTCTGCCCCGGCATCCCGTACTGCCGCTTCGATCAGTCCGAGGGAATATTTACCCGAACCAAGAATAAACCGCGAGTGAAATTTGTGTCCGCCTATCCATAATATATCCTGCTCCATTTTTCTTCCTTCTTTCTCCTAAGCTTCTTTTGCCAAAATCTGCAGCACTGCGTGCGCCTGATGCGCCGCACAGAGCATCACCCGGGCGGATACGAGCCCGATCTCATCCGCGGCATCGCTGACTTCATCACCGCAAAGATAAAAACGGTTGGTGAGCCTCCTCGTTTTGATATCGTTCGCGCTGCCCAAGCCCGCCATGCCGGAGGCTGCGATCAAATATTTCCCGGGCATCTTCTCTGTTACGGTATCCACAAGCATGGCCTTGTATTCCGCATCGTCAAAGGCCTCGCAGACGATGTCCGCCTCTTTTAAAAGCGCTGCGGCATTTTCCCTGTCTATCCGCACCGTATGGGTCTCCAAAGCAGTATAAGGAGCGATTTCCTTCAAATTCTCCGAGAGGGCTTCCGTTTTCAGCCTGCCTATCTGCTCCGCCTTATATTGCTGCCGGTGAAGATTCGTGAGGTCTACCCTATCAAAATCAATGAGGATCAGCTTCCCTATGCCCGCGCGGGCAAGCGCTACCGCAATATTGGAGCCAAGGCCTCCGAGGCCGCACACGGCAACAACGGCGGAAGAAAAGCTTTTTTGCCGTTCTCTTCCGTGGCGCAGCTCCAACGCAGCCTGCCATTCGTCTCTTGATGGAATCATCTCAGCCGCCTCCTACAAAGCTGACGATCTCAACGACGTCTTCATCCATAAGGACCGTTTCGTCATATCGCGCTTTGGGAACGATATCTCCGTTGCGTTCCACGGCGATCCGTCCGGTGTCATAGGCTGTACCCGCCAGATATTCCGCTATACTCTTTCCGGCAGCATCCGCCGCCTCTCCATTGATCCTGACCATTTGCTTTCCTCCGGGCAAAACAAAACGGGAAGCCCCAAACCTGAAGCTTCCCGCTCAATATGCTTTATTTCAGTATCCCTACGTTGGCATTATCCAAATCAGGTTATGGGTCGAAAGTAACACTTTCCTCTCAGCCTGTCTCACAAGCTCCCTAATGTTCAGTTGTTTTATATAGTATATATCGTTTTCCAACGGTATGCAAGCTGTTTTATTGATTTTTATTCGTTCATACTAATATAATTTAGAAAATATGCAATGGGATCTCTATCGGCTCCAATAAGAGCGTTTTCATCTCTTCATCCAATTTCAGCAAAGAAACGGAGCAGCCCGCCATATCAAGGGACGTACAATAGTTTCCCACATAGCTTCTAAACGTTTTGATTCCTGCAGCATCAAGCATTTCCGCTACTTTTCGATAGGCAATATATAATTCCATTGTAGGCGTGGCACCAAGACCGTTGACCATAACGGCAACTTCATCACTTGCACGGAAAGGTAGATCTTCCAGAATATTTTTTACGATATTTTCTATTAATATATCTGCAGGCTGCCATTTCATACGTTCCCGCCCAGGTTCGCCATGGATCCCTATCCCGATTTCTATCTCATCATCTTCAATCTCGAAAATAGGCGTTCCTTTTGCAGGAGGAATGCAGGAAGTCAATGAAAATCCCATAGAACGTGTATTCGCATTGACACGCTCAGCAAGTGCGACAAGAGTTTCAAGATCGGCTCCCTGTTCTGCTTTTGCACATACGACCTTATAGCCAAATATCGCTCCGCAAATACCTCGCCGGCCCGCCGTGTAGGTACTGTCTTTTACAGCCACATCATCGTCTGTCATAACGGTCTTCGTTTTTATTCCGTCCATTTCACACATTTCTGCCGCCATTGAAAATTGTGCCCTATCGCCCGTATAGTTTTTGACCATAAATAAAACACCCTGATTGCCTGCAGTAAGTTTGGCTGCCTCATAAATTGCATCGGCCGTAGGTGCCGCAAATACAGGGCCCGCGACGATCGCATCCATCATACCTTTTCCTACAAAACCAAGTTGGTCTGGCTCATGTCCGCTGCCCGATCCTGTAATGACCGCTACTTTCTTTTTATTTAGCTGTTTCCTGTATACGATCCGCTTTTCAGGAATAGAATCTACCAACTCTGGATTTGCAGCTACCAAACCACTGATCATTTCGTTCACTGCGTCTTCTGCCCTATTGATTATTTTTTTCATATTTTTTCTCCTTTCATGCTCCGAAAAAATCTCTCGCTGCCTCAAACATATAATAAATCGCCATTGAGCCCGCGTCTCGATTCCCACGGCTTCGTTCTCCGAGATAAGATGCACGTCCTTTTTTTGCAATCATATCAATCGTACTGTCCGAACCTTTTTTAGCTGCAACTGCCGCTTCCCGCAACCCCTGTTTTAAATTCAATTGCGTTTTTGCTGCTCTGCGAAACACTTCAACAGCAGGTGCAAGAGCATCAATCATCGTTTTATCGCCTATCTGCGTATTTTCTCCACGCTCTGACATTCCTTTTAAAGCTGCACATAGTAGATCTGCACAATCTTTCATCGTTAAGTATATTTTGTCCTTTGCCTGCATTGCCATGCGCATAAAACCGGTTCCCAAAATAGCTCCGGATGTCCCTCCGATCGACGAAACGAGTGTCATTCCGGTCTTTTTAAGAATATCGGAAATGCTATCTTCCTGCCATTGAGGTATTTTTTCAAGTACTTCCGAAAATCCTGTTTTAATACCAATACCACAGTCCCCATCTCCAATCTTTGAATCGAGCTCCGTAAGTTCCGGTTCTACCTCAATCATTTTACGGCTGATTGTGTCCAGTAATTGAATCAATATACGCCTTTGTTCCATTTTTCCCTCCTTATTTCATGCCTTTCGCAGCGTTCATGAACCTGCGCTGATAAGAAATGACTTGATTTGTCGAGGTGAAACGCGCAAGATAGCCCGGTTCTGCCGTAATCACTACCCGATCTGACATGTCTGAAAATTCCGGGTCTGCAAGAAGCCTGTCGATATCCGGATAGTTATATTCTCCTTCCATGCTGCATATAATCAGCCGCGTATCCTCTAAATTACAACCTCTCATTACGCGCAGATTGTGGCGGATTCCGTCCAACCCATCGTTGCCTTCTTTATCTCTGAACCGTCGGGCATTTAAAATATCCTCTCCCATATTCAGTACGTCAATCAGTTCTTTTTCCGCTTCATCTGGGCATAAGTAATCATTTTGTAGTAGAAAATCCCTCAATTCTATCAAATGGTTTTTATCTCGGTCTGTCGCATAGCAGTCAAGCCTTGATTTGATATATGTACTTTGCATCGCGCGGTGGCGGATAAAGCTGTTAATAAAATAAGGTTTCGCCTGTAGAGCTAATTGAGTTTGATACGGTTCAAACATAAGCGTGAAATTCACACGATATCCATGTTCGCGTAGCATCAAGGCTAAATTATGTCCCCGCAGAGCGTCCGCCGTTGCAACAGTTTTAAAATTTTTTGAAAAACGCTTATTTCCTTCCATCAATTCGTGAACATTCTCGCTGTTTACCGGCCCTGTATGCGATACTTTAATCACAACACGATATTTAGAAAACATTTCTCTGAATTTTTCTGCTTCTTCCAGAATGGCCGCTTCTGATTTTTCAAAAGGATTATTTAATTCTACACTAATATCGCAGCCCGGCCCAAGAATTTTCCCGATTTCTTCCATCACTTCATCGCGTGTTTTATACTGTCCGCCTATATTAGCTTTGGGATTATTAATAAACAAATCGTAGACAATTCCCGGGTTGCATGTTAAGTTCGCAATGAGGTTTGCAATAGGGCGAACTTCGTAGGGGTTTGCACTGTCGGCCGAAAAGAGTAAATTCGTCGGACGTTTTTCCCCATTTTTGTCATATGAAATATCGCGCACCAAATCTACACGCAGAACACCGCTCTGCTCCATACATAGCAACCGTTTAAATCCTGGCGGCGTCCCGTCTTCATTCCGATAGAGCGTATCTATTACATCACGATACTGCGTCGTGACACCGATACGCTGTACTCTATTTTCTATCGCCTTGAAGTCGTCTATACATACGTCCATGTCCTCCGCGCGCTTGACATAATCCTCTTCACCAGCTACCATTCCTTTTTCTGCAATCAGCGTTTTTAATTTCAATTCAATCATTTCCTTTTCCTCTCATCCTTTTCCAATATACATATTTGCCATTTCGTATAAATTTTGGGGTACACATTTTCGTACAGACAGTGCATCGCTGAGTGGAACACTTTCTATACTTGTCCCGTGCAATGCAACCATAGAACCGAATTGATTCTCCATTACAAGTTCAACTGCTTTGGTTCCCATACGGGTTCCTAAAAAGCGGTCGAACATTGTAGGATTTCCCCCGCGCTGAACGTGTCCGAGAACAATGTGTCTTGTTTCATGCCCTGTCCGCCGTTCTATTTCTTCCGCAAGGGTTTTTGAAACTTCCCGACGCGCCAGCCTCGTATGTCCGAACATATCGTCGTCTTTCAGATTTTCCTCGCTTTTCTCTATACCTCTCGGCCAAAATCCTTCCGCAACCACGATCACATTGCAAGTATTCCCTACATCATAACGCTTATTCACGATTCTGACGATTTCGTTGATATCGACTGGAAATTCCGGTATTAATACCATGTGGGCATCAGCTGCGACCGCCGCTTCTAAAGCGATCCAACCGGTATACCTTCCCATCACTTCTACAACAATTGTCCGTTCATGGGAAGCCGCCGTCGTTTTCACTCGCTCTATCGCCTCCATCGCTATGCTTGCTGCCGTATCAAAGCCAAACGTATAATCTGTACAGGATAAATCGTTATCGATCGTTTTAGGTACACCTATCATAGGAAGTCCCCGATTGGAAAGCTCCATTGCCACTCCGAGCGTATCATCTCCTCCAATAGCAATCACCGCATCAAGCTTTAAATTTTCCAATGTTCTTTTTGCTGCTACCAATCCCCCTTCACATTGCATTAGATTCGTTCTTGAAGAACCAAGAATCGTTCCACCTTCCGTCTGTATTCCTTTTACGAGCTTTCGGTTAAGAGGTACATGTCTGTTATCTATCATACTGCGCCAGCCATACATCAAACCCACGCTTTCCATTCCGCATTGTTCACACCGAATTACCGCGCTGCGAATCACTGCATTGAGTCCGGGACAGTCGCCGCCGCCAGTCAATATTCCTATTCTTTTCATATTTTCATCCTTTGCTCAGTATGCTTTTTCAAATATTTCCCAAATTTCTTTTACACTTGTCTTTCGTGGATTTCCTGTCGTATTGGCATCACTAAACGCCACTTCGGACAGCTTATAAAAATCCTCCCTTTTTACAGATAATTCTTTTAAACTCGTCGGTATCCCCACTTCCTTTGCCAAATCTCTTATTGCAGATATCAGACTGTATTTTTCTTCTCCAGCTCCCATTGCAACCGCCGCTTTTTTGATTTTCCATTCTGGCAATACTTCTAAATTGTATGCCAGCACATGAGGCAGTAAAACCGCGTTTGCAATTCCATGCGCCATATTGTATATAGCACCTAAACTATGCGCCATAGCGTGAACAAGTCCAAGCCCTGAATTGGAAAAGCCCATACCAGCCATGTATTGCGCAAGCGCCATTTGTTCCCGTCCGTTTTCTTCTCCTTTTACAGACAACGGTAAATATTGAGAAATCATTCGAATGGCTTCCAAATGGAATATATCGGTAAGTTCCCATGCGTCTTTTGTAAAATATCCCTCAACCGCATGTGTAAGCGCGTCCATTCCGGTTGACGCAATAAGCGACGACGGCATGCTTTTCATCAATTCCGGATCAATTACGGCTATTTCCGGAATGCAACCAGGATCTGTGCAGACGATTTTTCGTCGGTTGTTTTCATCTGTGATGACATAATTCATCGTCACTTCAGATGCAGTTCCCGCAGTTGTGGGCACTGCGATTATAGGCACGCATGGCCGTGGCAAAACATTGCGGCCTGCAAGGCTGACAACATCATGGTGTACCGGATTCGAATAGATCATTCCTACAGCTTTGGCCGTATCGATAACCGATCCGCCGCCTATGGCGATTATAAAGTCTGCTTTTGCGCTTTCAAAATGGCAAATGCCACGCTGGACATTTTGAATTGTCGGATTTTGGCATATATCGCTGAATATTTCATATGGAATATTTCCCGTCTCAAGAATATCTGTTACTTTTTTTATAATCCCTACTGCAACTACGCCCTCGTCGGTCATTAAAAATGCTTTTGCAAAATGCTTTTCTGCGGCAATTTCACAGATTTCCTTTACCGAACCTCTGCCAAAAATACTCCTCTTATTGAACCAACAGGTATGCGTTTTCAATTTTCCCTCCTGACCGTTTTTTCGTATCAAAACTCTTTGTTTGTACTACCCTTATTTACTTTTATGATTCTTCTATCAATGCAATCAGAATTTCAGCCGCTTTTTGCGCAAATTTTTTATCATTGATATGCAGGGGCAGTTCTATGACTTTTACTTTCTGCGTATCTATATGTCGTTTCAGTGTCTCAAACAAGGCCTCGTCTTCTTCTTTTCCATAAAACGGCTGTCCTTCCGCATCAATCATAGAAACACCTTTCAATGGTAATAAAAGTACTGTCTTTTTATGCGCCATATTTAACTTCTGCGCAAGTTTTTCCCCTAACGCTCTGTTTTCTTCCGTAGTAGTACGCACAAGTGTTACGCTAGGATTGTGTCGATATATATTACGGTTTTGCATATTTTCTGGTAGAGTATCTATCGTTCCGAAATTGATCATATCCATCGCTCCTACCGAGACCACTTGCGGAATTCCCTTTATGGCTGCCGCTTCCGACCGATGTTCCCCGGCTGCTAATACGCCGCCAAAAAGTTCATCGCACCATTCTGTTGTCGTAAGATCTAATACTCCTGCAAAAAATCCTGAGTTGATAAGAGCTTCCATTGTTTTTCCTCCCGTTCCTGTTGCATGGAACACCAAAACTTCGAAGCCCTTCTTTTCCAGATATTCTCTTGCAGCATCTACACACGGCGTTGTTACGCCGAACATTGTCGCTGCGATCAAAGGTTTTTTATTCGCCTTTTGCTTTACTTCATAGTTCAACATGCCCGCCATTGCATGGGCAGCATTTGCAAAAATTTTAGTGGAAAGCGAATTAAGTCCCGAAACATCTACAATCGAAGGATACATCATGATATCGCTGGTCCCCACATAAAAAGATACGTCGCCAGAGGCAACCGTTGAAACCATAATTTTGGGGACACCGATCGGCAGCGCACGCATTCCAGGGGTAACGATCGAGGTACCTCCCGTTCCACCGAAAGAAAGTATTCCGTCGAATCTATATTCTTCATACAGGCGAGGAATGATTGCTTCCATTCCTTTTGAAAGGGCCTGTGTTGCATAAGCGCGATCCTTTTTTTGTATAATCTCTTCTATATCATATCCTGCCGCCGCCGCTACATCAGCATTGGATATATCAGCCGGAATTTCCGCCTCAAAAACTCCGGTATGAATTATCAATGTTTTAAGGCCCGCATCCTCTAATAAATTTTTTACATAAGCGTATTCCCGCGCTTTCGAATCGAGCGTCCCTGCAAGTGCGACTGTTTTCATCTTTCTGCCTCCTGAATCAACCATTATTTAATTTTTGTATATGTAATTTTCTTTCAAAATATGGGGGTATTTTGTTTTCTGCAATTTCATTTTACGGTTGAAAGTCGGGCATATCCATAGACAGATGTACGGATAACATGTTTATTTGTTAACCTCTTGTTTGAATTTACCGAACAGTTGTAAATACAGAATTTTTCGGGAAAAAATCAATGACTTTTCATTTGATTTTAAGTTTTCTATTTTATTTCAACATGTTATACTATAATTAGTAAATTTTTGAGATGTCTTATCTGTGATTAAATCCGGGACATTTCAGTTGCTCGCCTTTTGAGCGTATATGTCGTTTTCATTTGTTATATTTTATATAGATTATGGGGAACTTTTGTGCAGAGATTTTTTGTCATTCATCGGCAGGAGGAACATACATGGAACGAAATGAAATTCATGCTTTTCTGAAAAAACGTTTGGAACAAAATGGTCATTTGTTAGGCGTAGCCTGCGGCAGCGGTATTTCTGCGAAATACACGGAAAAAGGCGGCGCTGATATGCTGCTTGCGCTCAACTCCGGACGGTTTCGGCAGGCCGGCACATCTTCTTTGGCAGGTTTCATGCCTTTTGCAAACTGTAATCAAATGGTTATGGATTTTGCTTCTCGGGAAATTATCCCCAGTATAAAAAAAATCCCTGTAATTTTCGGTTTATGCGCAACCGATCCTACGATCTCGCTTCCTGAATATCTGGAATTGATCCACGAAAAAAAATTCAGCGGCATAAACAATTACCCGTCCATCGGCATGATTGGAGGCAAATTTCGTGAAGCTCTGGAAGAGGAGGGTATGACTTACGATAAAGAGGTTGAAGCGATACGTATTGCCAACCAGAAAAATATATTTTCCGTAGCGTTTGTTTTTGATGAGCTTCAATGCGAAAAAATGCTTGATGCAGGTGCCGACATCATTTGTTTACACCTCGGCCTTACAAGCGGCGGAAATCTCGGTGCCAAAAAAGTTATGTCTTTGGAGGAATCTATAGACGCTTCCAACCGTATTTTCAGAATATGCGAAGCGATACGTCCTTCTGTTATCAAGTTAATTTACGGCGGACCGGTACGCACGCGTCTTGATGTGAAATATATGTACGACAATACTATCGCACAAGGCTATCTCGGCGGTTCTTCGTTCGAACGCATACCATCTGAGCAATCCCTTACTCATGTAACTCAGGAATTCAAAATGGTCGGTAAATTTAATCAGAATGCCGAACTTCATAAAATGATAGCAGATGTATCCAGCCACTACAACTATGTAGATCTCATTAAAGAACACGTCGCCGCCAATTACATGCATGAATTGATCTTTTCCGATATCGCCGACAAGCTTCACATCTCACGTTCTTACCTCAGTACGCTTTTCAAAAAAGAAATGGGGTGTACCTTTCCGGAATATGTGCGTCGTGTGCGTATCAATAAGGCAATCGAGATCGAAAAATGTGAATTGATTTCCTTTGTAAACCTTGCCTATCTTATGGGGTATAATGACTATGCTCATTTCAGCAAAGCATTCAAAAAGCAGACCGGCATGTCGCCCCGGGAATATTTTTCCAATAAGAATCGCAAGCTTCGTGAATCTGTGCAATAAAAATAAAGAACCGCTTTAAAGCGGTTCTTTATTTTTATAATATTTACAGGACAGTAGGAAAGAAATCCTATCTTAGCATCGTCCAGTCATATTCCGTGCCGAGCCGTTGCCCGCGGTCATAGTGCAGGTCGTGATATACCTGAGCGCAATCCGTTGGAGAAACATATCCTGCAATCAGGTCTTTTACATTAATCTCTCCTGTTTTGAATTTTTCATATAAAAATGTATGAATATCCTGCATGGTCATTGGATAAAACGGATTGACGAATTCTCTCTGATCTGTGCACGGATCTGGCTCCGCGAGCATCATATTGATATATACTCCATGAACATGCTGTCCCCGATAATGCAAAAATCCATAGTTCATAATTTGGCTGTCAGTATTCGGCGGATCACAAATCACTGTAACATTTCCATTACGTTTAACGACATATTGGCAGTGTTTAATATTTCCGGCCCACGCAGTCGCATCCACCGCAACATCTACTAATTTACCATCATTCAATTCAATAATATCTTCCAACACATCTCCTATTTTTGCATTCAGCACATGGGTTGCTCCGTGAGCTTTTGCCTTATCGGCACGATATTTTTCCGGCTCCACTACAATAATATTTTTAGCGTTATATATTTTAGCTGCCATTAGGGTTGCAAATCCGAATATTCCGAGTCCTGCAATCACAATTGTATCGTATGGTTTCAAGCCCGCTTGCATGCAGGAAAACAGGCCGGTGCGCAAAATCGTCATCCACGCATTCTCTTCATGGCTGATCCAGTCCGGCATATGCGTCAGCAGCGAAGGCCTAATGTTGAAATATTGTTCGTGCCCTACCAGTGCATATACTTTGTCTCCCACCTTATAATCCTTTACATTCTTTCCAACGGCTACAACTTCAGCCGAAGTGTTATAGCTCGTTTTATGTGGTTTTCCGAGGTCTAAAGCTACCCTATGCATCGACGCATCTTGATTCCTCGCATACTGGATTGCCTCTGTACCGACACTAATTAGCGATTTTACAGACTTGCACTGTACTTCGTCATCCCCGAGCGGTGGCAGCGGCACAGTATCGAGCCGTGCGTCGAACGGGCCATGCATCATAATAACTTTTGATTCTGTATACATTTTAAATTCTCCTTTTTCTTTATTGTAAAAGTTTTTTATTAGTTGCTTTTTTGCGCTGCCTGCTTAATTTGGGACTTTTTGAATACCTGTGCAGATACGGAATCAAGGATAACTGCAAACAGGATCAATAATCCTTTTGCTACTACCTGCCAGTTGGAGTCCACAGCCATTAGATTCAAGCCATTGTTCACAACCCCTACAATCAGGCACCCGGCTAATGTGCCGAGAACATTGGCATTTCCACCCATAAGTGATGTCCCGCCAATGACAACCGCAGCAATTGCGTCCATTTCCATGTTGGTTCCTGCGGTGACTTGAGCGGAAGCCGACCGTGCTGTTAATATAATGGAAGCAAGGCCTGCGCAACCACCGATTACTCCGAATACACCATAGCGCGTTCTGTTTACGTTGATTCCACATGCGCGTGTTGCCTCCTCATTGCCGCCCATCGCAATCACATGTCTGCCGAACGCTGTCCGGTTTACAACAATATACATTACTATTATCGTAGCAATCATAATGAATACAGGAAACGGTACTACACCTACATAACCTTGTCCAAAAAACAAAAAATCTTCCGGCAAACCATATACAGCTTCCATTCCCGTCGTAACATAACACAGTCCCCGATAGATGGACGACATAGCAAGCGTTACGATAAATGCCGGCAGTTTAAAAGCCGTAACCAGAAAAGCATTCAGCAGCCCCGTTCCGATTCCCATAATAACACCTGCGATAATCACAACCCCAACCGGAACGCCTGCCTGTAGCATAAAGGCCATCATAATTCCGACAAAACCAAGAACTGATCCAACTGAAAGATCGATAGCTCCAATCGCCAATACCAAAGTAAATCCCGCTGCAACTACTGTTGTGACCGTAACCTGCCGTAAAATATTGAATAAATTCTGTGATGTCCAGAACAGCGGGGTCATGCAGCAAAGGGCAACTACGATCACCGCCAGAACCAGAAACACCTTATATTCCATCAAAAATGATGTCACTCCCAGCTTCAGTTTCAATTCCTCTCTCTGTTTTTGCATATCTTAAGCCCTCCATTTCATTTAGATATCGAAAGCATGTGCAATCAGTGTTTCTTGATCTGCTTCCTGCCTGCTGCACTCAAAGACCAATTTTCCACCTCTGACTACCACAATCCTATTGCTCATACCAAGCAGTTCCGGCATTTCCGATGAAATCATAATAATAGCCATTCCTTGATTTGCAAGATCGGCCATCAACTGATAAATTTCCGACTTGGAACCCACGTCGATCCCACGAGTCGGTTCATCCATAATCAGAATATCTACATTTTTCAAAAGCCACCGTGCGATGATTACTTTCTGCTGATTTCCGCCGGAAAGATTGCCAATCAATTCTTTTGGCGAGCTATATTTAACGGATAATTTCCCTGAAACTTTTGTAAATTCTTTCAGTTCTTTTTTGGGGGAATACAACTCCAGTCGATTAGTAATTTGTCCAAGACTGGCAAGCGTTGTATTTCCAATGACGGATAATGTGTAGATAGAGCCGGTACGCAGACGATCTTCCGTCACCATACCAATTCCGTTTTCCACAGCATCTTTTGGACGTTTTATATGCACTTTTTTCCCATGTATATAGATTTCCCCACTGTCCGGCCTTTCCATACCAAAAATCGACCGCATGATCTCTGTCCTGCCCGCCCCCATCAGGCCCGCAAATCCAAGTATTTCACCAGACCGTACCTCGAAGCTGATATCGTCGAACACACCTGTTTTACATAGATGTTTCACCTCAAGCGCCACATCGCCATATTTTGGCTGTACTTTGGGATAAATATCTTTCAACTCTCTTCCAACGATCATTTTAATCAACTGGTCGTTGGATATATTTTTGCAGTAATCTGTTTTGATAAAATGCCCGTCCCGAAGAACTGTCACCCTATCACAAATATCAAAAATCTCTTCTAATTTATGGGAAATAAAAACGGAGGTTACGCCTTCTTTTGCCAAATTGCGCGTAATTTTATATAATAGCTCTACTTCTTTTGTAGTGAGTGCGGAGGTCGGCTCGTCCATAATAATAATATCTGCATCGTAAGATACCGCCCGTGCCAGCTCAACAAGCTGCATCTCCGCAACACTGAGGTTCTTAACGGGAACATTCGGCTTTACATCGATTTCTAACCCGTGAAGAAGTTTCTCTGTTTTCTCATGCCGTTTTCTGATATCTATCATGGCGCCTTTTTTAAATTGCTTCTCACGTCCTAACCAGATGTTCTCTGCAACTGTCATGTTGGGAACCAAACTGATCTCCTGATGGATCATTGATATTCCGCTCTCTAACGCTTCTGCCGGACTTTTAAAGTTAATCTTTTGTCCCTTGAACTCAATTTCGCCCCCATCTCTCTGATACATACCCAAAAGTATCTTCATCAGCGTCGATTTTCCCGCTCCATTTTCTCCAATCAGAGCATGTATCTCTCCTTTTTCAAGTTCAAGGTTGACGTCATCAAGGGCAATGACTCCAGCAAACACTTTTTTAATCCCGCTCATTTTTAAAATCGTATTCATTGCCTTCCCCTTTTACTGTTTCGATTTTGCGGACATCCGGCAGCATACCTTCGTATGCTGCCGGATCCCTGTCACTGCTTAATGATAAGCCGCAAAAGTATCTTCATAGAACTGAAGGTCTTCTTTACGCTGTTCTGCATTATCAGGCGTAAGCATATAAACCGCACTTATTTCTGGGAGATATACTTTCGTTGTATCATCATATCCTGCAAGTTCGGTATAGGTGCCATCGTAAAGTTTTACTGCAAGTTCTGCAAGGTTTCTTGCAAATACAGGCTTATCCTGGGCAGCAGTTGCATCTAATCTTCCCTCGATAATCAGATCCGTTCCCTGCATTGCACCATTGCCGCCGAGGACCATAACGTCCTCTTTCATATTCGCTGCTTCTAAAGCATTGATCGCTCCAAGTGCTTCCTCATCATTTGCGCACAAAACAAAATTGATATCTTGATAGGTTTGAATCCAATCTTCCACAAGCTTTTGCGTATCTTCTGTTCTCCAGTTTCCATAACCCTCTACCAGAATATTGATTCGCCCGGGCATTTCTTCGGCTAACTCTTTCATCACATCCAAACGAATAAAGGAACCTGTGTGTCCTGCCGTAGGGTAAACCAGGCAAGTATTGAGCACCAAATCAGGGTTTTCTTCCAACATATTTTTTACATATTCTTTCGTGCAGGCACCGATTTGGTCTTCGCCTATACCCTGATACATAACAGCAACCTCATCAGTCGTCGGTACACCGCGCAGATCCACGACTTTTACACCTGCTGCCGTCGCATTCTGATAGGCCGGAATGCAGCCTTCCGAGTCAACAGGCATCGTGAAAATAAGATTGTAACCCGCCGTAACGGCTGTTTCCATATTGGTGAGGAATTCTTCATTTACCATGTTGCAGTTATACCCGGTAAAATCTGTAAATTCTACTTCATCTTGCTCGTCGTTAATCAGTTCTAATTGATAACGGATATGGTCTACATGATCCTGTTGGTTTACGTCTAAAATATCGAACACAAAAGCAACTTTAATTTGCTGCTTGCCTCCCGATTCTTTCTGAGTTGCTTCCGCTTCCGCGTTTGCTGTAGAATCGTCTGTACTTTCCACCGATGCCGCCGAAGATTCGGTTGCCGGCGCTGCCGAGCAAGCAACAACAGATAATACCATAATTACCGTCAATACAATAAGTAACAATTTTTTCATATTCTGATCTCCTTTTTTATTGCAGTTTCCTGCATAATTACTTTTATCCGGTGTTTCCGGACAAATTATAGGTTCTGATTGATATTTCTCACAATTTCGCCGACATCTTTTACGTTGCTAATATCGCCGAGAAACTCATATAATCGTTTTGCGTCTATGGGATCCATGATCGTCTCTGCAATCTCCATAAATTTACTTTCTAATTCGTCTTCCGTGAGTCTCAAATGCGGATCTCCTTTTGCAATGTCAACACAACGTACGTGGCGTGTGCCATCGTTCATGACAACAACGATCTTCGTACCGCCTTTTCCTTTGGTGAATCCTTCTCCTTTTTCCGTAACATTTATTTTTCGGCATAAATCCATTGCTGCTTTATCTGTAATTTGATCTCCTGCAAAATCTCCAAGACGAATCCCTTTATTTTTTAATGCCAACGCCACACAATAAGGAATGCTGAATTTCCCTTGGATCGGAATTTCCGGTTGTGGATATCTATCGTTTTCGATCGCTGAATGTTCTGCATAACAAAAAATTTCTTTTATTTCCTCCGTGCGAAATTCAGTCTCATCAGCGAGTCCAAGCGCTGCATCGATCGCATTGTGCGTTCCGCGGCAAGAAGGATAACGCTTCATGATCATGCCCGGCGAAAGGAAAGTTGAAATTCGTTTTTCTATAATGTGATGGAATAACTTTACATCAAATCCATTGGAAGAAACGGCCAACAGCCCGCTTTCGTCTTCCAACTCCGCAGGATTCGCATCAAATCCGAGCTGCGCCATCTTTGCTGCATAAATTCCTTTTGAAGCAGTTCTTCCTGCCGTGAGGTCTTTTGCAAACGTACCATAGCTTGCTCGCAAACCGCTTGCCTCTGTCGCCGCGATTCCAAGTGCGTTTGTAAATTCTTCTTCCGTCAGTCTCAGCAGCTTTGCTGCCGCCGCTGTCGTTCCAAATATTCCTGTTGTACAGGTCGTATCCCACCCCATGTGATACCCCGATGCAAACAAAGCACTTCCCATAAGTCCTGTTATCTCTACACCGGTAATATAAGCATCTATGATTTCCTGTCCTGAAGATGAAAGCGCTTCTCCGAGAGCAAGAACCGAAGGAAATACCGCCACGGTTGGGTGACCCTCCGCCGCCACACAGATATCGTCAAAATCACGGATATGAGCAGCCATGGCATTTACCATTGCTGCATATTCCGGGGCAAGCTTTAAATCCCTTATCCCGATAACTGAAGCGTTTGTATCTGCATGAAATCCTCTGTAATATTCCGCAGTACGGCGTACTGGCCAATCGTTCATTCCGCCAAGAATACAGCCGACGCAATCCCGCATAATTTCTGCGGCTATTTTTTGGGTAGCGGCCGAAATCGTATCTTTGTTAATAGATATCGCATAGCTTGCAATCTCTTGTGTAAGCGTCATGGCGGTTTCCCTCCTGCTGTTTTATTCCTATTTTCTAATATTTTTAAAAGCTGCAGCTTGTTCTTTAATACCTCTCTCCGCTGCAAACCGCTCAATACTGGAAGCCCCAAAAAAACCATCGATCTCGGGTACCCGTTCTATCACATATTGCGCGTCCTGTGGTTCTGCGATTGGCCCGCCGTGGCATATCACCATAATATCCGGGTTTACTTCACGTCCTGCTGCAATAATATCTTTTATTTTTATAATGCAGTCATCCAGCGTCAGCGCCGTCTTTGCCCCAATGGTTCCTTTTGTGGTAAGTCCCATGTGCGCTACCAGAATATCAGCGCCTGCTTTTGCCATCGCCACCGCTTGTTCTGGATCGAATACATACGGACATGTCAGCATATCTAATTCATGTGCTTTTTTTATCATTTCCACTTCAAGACCATAACCCATATCTGTCTCTTCAAGATTCTGTCGGAAAATTCCATCTATAAGGCCTACCGTCGGGAAATTCTGAACGCCGTTAAATCCCTGTGCCTTGAGATCCTTTAGATACACCTCCATAACTCGGAAAGGATCCGTACCACATACTCCAGCTAATACTGGCGTATCTTTTACTACGGGCAGTACTTCCGCCCCCATTTCTACGACGATTTGATTCGCATCTCCATAAGAAAGCAACCCTGACAACGAGCCTCTTCCCGCCATGCGAAATCTTCCGGAATTGTAAATAATCAACATATCTGCGCCGCCTGCCTCACTGCTTTTAGCGGTGATTCCGGTTCCTGCGCCAACGCCAACCAGTATTTTTCCTGCTTCTGTTTCGCGTTTGAACCTTTCCATAATTTCTGCTCTGGTCATTGTGTTCATATTTTTTCTCTCCTTTATTTTTTTGTTTTATAGATAGAACATATTGTTCAAATCTATAAAAATGAGTACGCTGAAGATACATAAAGGTAAACGACAACCATTTGAGTCATCTTGTCTTTCTTTAATTTTATATACTTGATTTTGTCTATATACTGAAAGTACTGTATTTTCTCTATGGGTTTATACTAACGATTCTTTTACACAAATTCAAAGTATATATGTGCGCTTAACTTGTCTATTTGTTAGATTAAATTTTCTTATTAATGTACTCTTATAGCTATATAAGACATTGCTTATTCAAAAATGTTCTTTCAATATGTTAATTTGTTTGATTAGAGAAAATTCTGCTATTTTTTATACATAAATTAAGATTTTATATAGTTTTAATATGGAATTAAAATTCCTTTTATTTTCTCACGTTGCATTTTCCCCACATTAAGTTACAATAAAAATATAAATTTTTGTCAAAAGGAGGGGCGGTATGCTAAAGCTTGAACCAATCGCGCATATACGAAGCGACTTTCCTACAAAATTCGGTATTCCCCGCCAAAGCGGACTGGTTGGGGATACGCGCGCTTCTATCATTTTTACCGAACCATACAGGAAGCCTGAAGCGCTGAGGGAACTTGAGTCGTTTTCTCATATTTGGCTTCTATGGGGTTTTTCAGAGGCATGCCGCTCTTCATGGTCGCCCACAGTGCGTCCGCCGCGGTTAGGCGGCAACGTCCGCGTAGGCGTATTTGCCTCCCGCTCTCCCTACAGGCCTAATCCGATCGGCCTTTCTTCCGTGAAGCTTGACTTGATCGAGCTGGAAACGCCGGACGGGCCGGTTATTCATGTGCTGGGGGCCGATCTTATGAACCGTACGCCGATCTATGACATCAAGCCCTATATCCCGGGCGACTGTCATCCGCAGGCGGCCGCTGGATTTACCCGGAGCTTGGAGGATGCTCCTCTTCAGGTAGCAGATTCTGAAAAATATTTGGAGCCTTTGCCACCGGAGGATGCAGCGGTGATCCGTTCCCTGCTTTCCTATGACCCCCGCCCCGGATATCATCACGACCCGGACAGGATATACGGCATGGAATACAAAGATTTTGAAATCAAATTTTCCGTCCGAGGCAGTCTCTTAACAGTCCGCGGCGTGTGCCGGCGAACGCAAGAGCAATAAAATATCATACCTGTATTTTTCTTGTCCGAATTTAGAACAGAGCCTGATATTTCCCATAAAAATTTTTCTTTGTGGTATAATAAGAATATCTTATGAGGAAGCGCTGCCTGCTTCCATCAAATAAAGAGAGAGAAGGTGTTCGTATGATTTGTAACAATTGTAAACAAAGCTATGACGATAGTCTGAATGCCTGCCCGTATTGCGGTGCAGTCAAAATGCCAACAGCCGAATCTGCCGCACCGCAGCAGTCACCGCAGCCACAACAGAACCAGCAGGCTTATACCGCCTATCAGCAGCAACCATACGGCCAAGTACCGCAGGTGCAGACTGCGCCGCCCGCAAAGGGTCCCGCAACGACCAGCCTTGTGTGCGGCATCATCGCCATTGTTTTGGGCTGTCTTGTTCCGATTGCCGGTATTATTCTTGGTATTATAGCGGTCGTCACAGGAAACAAGGCAAAGCGCATATTGCCCCCAGAGCAGCGCGGTTCTGCAAATGCAGGCTTCATCTGCGGAATCATCGGTATTGTGGTCGCTGTGATTTTTTGGATCATCAATGCTGTCATTATCTCGTCACTGACCTCATTTTTGTATTATTGAGGAGGCAGTATGAAAAAAAGAATATCTGTCTTTTTTCTTCTGGTTCTTGCGTTTCTCCTGTGCGCGGCAGGCTGTGCCTCCGCCACGGCTCCGGTCGTCAAAGTCGGAAAGGAGTCGATTCCCTCCCTGTATTCCGTTGTCGGTGAAAAAAAGATCACGGGAACTTCCACGGGCGTAGGAACCGGAGGTGCAGAGGTAGAGCTTACCTATCAAGGCGTGTCTTTGGAGGAACTGAATTCTTATATTGAAGCTCTCGTTTCCGACGGTTATATGGTCACGCAGGAGGCACAGGCCTCCGGAACCGCTCAAAGCTATCAGATTGGGAAAGAAGCCTCTTCCGACGGTTATATTATCCTAATCAGTTTCCTGTTCGAAAACGGCGGCAGCACCGTCATTCACTATACGGTCGCTCAGGGAACCATTATGCCGGAAACCGTTACCGGCTGAATCAAAAAGCTGTGTTTTGGCGAAAAAGGCACAGCTTTTTTCTTTTCCGTTGTTTCATCTATGTTCTTTTTCCTTATTATAGAAACAGAAAACAAACGATCGAAGGAGGCTTTATATGGAATTCAAGCAGGAAAACGGCCGTATTTATGCGGAGGACGATAATGGAAGGCTGATCGCCGAGATCACTTTTCCGGAATCAGCGCCCGGAACCGCGACAATCGACCACACGTTCGTCTCCCCTGCTTTGCGCGGCAAAGGTGTTGCAGGGGAATTGGTGCAAGCGGCTCTTCGTCAGATTGCCGAAAGCGGAAAGCAGCCTGCTGCCACATGCCCCTACGCCGCATACTGGCTTAAGACTCATCCTGAATATTTGGGAAAGCTTACAGGCCTTTAAAAAATCCATTTTTGTTATTTTTTTCAAAAAATAACATTTTGTTTGAAATTTTTTAAAAATACTTGCAGGAATTCCAATACGGGTGTAGAATGTATATAATAAGAAAATCATACAGGAAACCAAAATATAAAATGTTTAAGAGGTCGGTTTTCGGGTATGATAATAGTAAAGCAGGATGGCTTCGGCGGATTGTGATCCGGAAGATCGTCTGAATCGGCAAAGAAAGGGCGTGATACCAATGTACGATGTTGAATGCGTTAGGTTGGGCACGCATACACAATTGCAGGGATAGGCTTTGAGGCTGCACGTAAAGGACCACGGAAAAGGATTTTTGAATTGGTTCTGACAGTTTGGAAATATCCGTGGCGGCAGAAATACGCTGATGGACCGCTGAGACAGCGGACGGAGAGCGTGGATTCTGCGGCAGAGCTGTAAAGAAAGCTTAGTGGAGGCGCCAAAAAAAGCAAACGTATCGCGGGCGTTGTAGCCGCATGGGAAAGCCGCTTGTCGGTTTAAAGGTGTATGTGGTGCCGGAAAAGTGCAGGCTGTTTGCAAAGAATGCCATATTGGATGTGCCGGTTGGTACGTAAATATAAAGTGAGAGATGCTGCGTATCAATGTGGTGGTCGGCAGGAACCGATGGGAGATGCATGACCCGAAGATATTGGCAGAGCGCAGGACTGTATAAGTAAAAGTGAATGTAAATAGTGATGATAGAAGCGGGGTCTTGAAATAAGACCCCGCTTTTTTATTTGAACACACGGGACTATAAAAAATACGGCTTTCACCCATGAAAGCCGTATTTTTTGCTATAGCATTTTACTTGCATGCGATCTTCCACCACAGCTCCTGAAGCGGCGGGATGCGTCCGATCATATCAGCTTCCAGCATACTCCAGATGACGCCGCGTTTTGGCCGCGGATATTCATGTCTTGTCGCAATCACCTTTGTGGGAGTCACAATATAGTCGATCGCCGTATCAAATTCGCGTACTTCAACGTCAACATCCATGATTTGGCAGTCGTGTCCTACTGCAATGAGCAGCGAGGAGTCATCTACCAGCCCTGCCGTATAGAGCATAGCCCACTCAAGGTCAAAATATCCATGCCCTTTTCCGAAACGGATACCGCCCGGCGTGATCGCGCTCGCACCCGTCACAAGCAGATCGATATGGCCTACCTCCTGCTTCAGTACATCCAGTGTGCAGTGCTTCCAATAACGCTGTACACCGTCGAGCGTGGAGGCAAACTCTTCTTTCCCCTCCGGTACCATGCCCGGCTTGACGATAAAGAAGCCGCGTGAAATGCTGTAATTTGTCATCACAAGCGTTTTCTTATCGAGCAATATCTTTTCGCGCAGATATTCGAGATTATTATCCGGCGTGACAAAAAGAACGTCCGCCTGCTTATAGAAATCCTGCTGGACGAAGAGCTCCGCATTCTTGTCGCTTCCCTCATAATCCGTGATAAATTCAGCAAAATTAAAACTGAAACGGGAATCCGGCTTCGCTACCTTGCGCAGTTCCTCCCAAATCATCATACGTGCCGTTTTCGCATCTAATTTTCCGCTCATAACCATTCTCTCCTATTTCCAAAATGTCTTATTCTTAATGTCTTTGATAAAATAGTATATCTGAAAGGCAAATACCCCGATCAGCGAGAACAGACATATATAGAGTAATACTGTGAGAAATAGCTCCGAATACATAACGTCTCCTCCTTATAATTCCTTGATATTGGTCTTCAAAAGTTCAAAATCAAATTCCTTTTTGCATGCGATATGACCGATGATCGTAATGACGGTAGATACGGCAAGCGCAAGAGAAAAGCTTGTAAAGGATTCTCCCATGACATAGAAAGGCAAGCCCACCGCAATACCCGCGATCGTTGCAAGCGCCGCCGCTGTTCCGGATATCCGTTTGGAATACAGGCCTGTTATCGTTGGAACGACTGCCGCTGAAGCAAGCAGGTCTGCAAGCAGCAGTGTTTGAAGCACAGAGGGCTCGAACGATGCGATGATAAGGCCTGCGATACCGATCGCTACTGCTCCGATCCGCCCGATGCGCACCATATTTTTTTCGCTGATATTTCCTTTCTTCAGCGGACGTGCGATATCGATGGATACGATCGACGAGAATCCACTGAGGGCATCGCCGCCTGTGGAGGAGGCCGCCACCACGACAACGAGGCAGAACAGCATCACCGCCCATTCCGGAAGCGCAGTAGCAACCGTCATGCCGGAAGCGATGGATGTATGCGGAACATCTACTCCAAGGCCGACCGCAAACAGTCCAAGCGCTGCTGCAACGATCGTCATCGGAAACACCATAACAGCTGCGCTGATGAGAGATTTTTTGATGACTTTCTGATCCTTGGCCGTATATATCCTCTGCCATAGCGTCTGATTCAAAAGCTCTGCCGACACCACGCCTATGATGATCATCGCCGCAAACTCCAGTCCTGCCTCATCGAAGATATTCAGGAAATTCGGAGATACAGCTTCTATCGCCCCATATATCTGGGAAATACCGCCTACATCAAACAGGCACATAAATGCAGGGAAGAAAAGGAGCGGCGTAACGAGCAGGGATTGCAGCCCCGCAGTAAAGATCGTGGCCGTAACACCCCCGAACGATGCAAAATAAATGGTGGGTATCCCAATCACGATGATGCTCAAAAGCATGGGAACTCCCGCCACATATTTGAACATGATGGCCGCGCCGATCATATTGGAAATAAACAGAATGAACATATAAATAATGGATACCGCAAGGGATACCACATACATAAATTTTCCATACCGCGTATTGGTATACTCGCCGAGCGTATGTCCTTCCGGAATCATAGTTTTGATCCGTTTAGAAATCGGAACAAAGACGATAAACGCAAGCGAGATCGCCAGCGCATAGCCTATCATTGCCGTCACGCCCGTGGTATAGGCCGATTCCCCCGGCGAAAAAATGAGCCCTGTTCCAACCGCATAGGCGATAAAAGAAGCCGTCATAAAGCCTGTGGAGATATTCCGTCCGGCGGTAAAATAGGCTTCCTCGTGTTTCATCTTTTTCTTTGCGAAATGCGTACCTAAAATGGCGATAACGATTCCGACTGCCAAAGATAAGACGATCAAGATGATGGCAAAACTATTCAATGCATTCCCCCCAATTCGATGCCATGGAGCAGCTTTGCCCTCCGTCCGCTTTCCCGCGGCAGGATATCTGATATCTGCTCCTAAGCTTAAAAATATTAAAAAACCGCAACATGTTAGATTATATAAAAAAACCGCTCACGGCGCAACCCATTTTCGAATAATGATCGATCTTTATATTTTTTCTTTCGGCATGCCTCGAATAATATTTCATTTCTTTTCGCGTTCTATTCTTCCGTTCCTCTTTTATTATAGAAATAGCAGGGAATCTATATTCGAGATTTGTGAATCCAAAATTTTAATTTTTTACGCCCAAGAGAATGCGGGCATAAAAAATCCCCCATGCGTACATGGGGGATTTTTGCAGAATATTTATTTCTCTTCCGCGAGGTTCTTATAATATTCGTAGCGTTCTTTCGCTTCCTCTTCCGATTTCTCGAACAGCTTCTCCGCCGTTTCCGGGAAGAGCTTCTTCAGAGATTTGTACCGCGTCTCGCTCATGATAAAGTCGCGGAAGCTTGCCGTTGCCGGCTTGGAATCGAGCGTGAACGGATTCTTGCCCTCTTCTTTCAGCAGCGGGTTGTAACGATAGAGCTGCCAGTAGCCTGCTTCCACCGCACGCTTTTCTTCCTGCTGCGACTTGCCCATGTTGATGCCGTGGTTGATGCACGGCGCGTACGCGATGATGAGGGACGGACCCGGATAGGCTTCCGCTTCCTGCATCGCTTTCAGGAGCTGGCCCTGATTTGCGCCCATCGCAACGCTTGCAACATAGACGTAGCCATACGTCATCGCAATTGCGCCGAGGTCTTTTTTCTTGACCTTCTTACCGGACGCCGCAAATTTCGCAATGGAGCCGGTCGGCGTGGATTTGCTTGCCTGTCCGCCCGTGTTGGAGTATACCTCCGTGTCGAGCACGAGGACATTCACGTCTTCGCCAGAAGCGAGGACATGGTCGAGACCGCCGTAACCGATATCGTATGCCCAGCCGTCGCCGCCGAAGATCCAGACAGATTTCTTCACGAAGAGATCTTTCTGAGCCAAGATCTTCTTGCAGGTGTCGCACTTGTCGGCAACCTTTTCGAGCGCCGCTTCAAGAGCCGCCGCCGCGACTTTGGACTCATCGCCCTTATCCGCGGCTTCAAGCCATGCTTTCATGGCCTCAACCACTTCCGCATCCTTTTCGCCGGGCGCGTCGATCGCCGCCTGTACCTGCTCTTTGAGGGCATTCCTGCGCGCCGTGAACGCAAGATTCATGCCATAGCCGAATTCCGCGTTGTCTTCGAACAGCGAGTTTGCCCAAGCGGGACCTTTGCCCGCGTCGTTTACCGTATACGGGCACGTCGGAGCGCTGCCGCCGTAAATGGACGAGCAGCCCGTCGCATTCGCCACCGTCATCCTATCGCCGAAGAGCTGCGTTACCAGCTTGACATACGGCGTTTCTCCGCAGCCTGCGCAGGCGCCGGAGAACTCGAACAGCGGTTTTAGGAACTGGCTTTCCGGAACCGTATTCTTCTTGAATTCGATCTTCGGTTCAGGCAGCGCCGCTGCGAAATCCCAGTTGGCAGCCTGTACCTTTTCCTGTTCTGCAAGCGGCTTCATGATGAGCGCTTTTTCCTTTGCCGGGCAGATGTCCGCGCAGTTTCCGCAGCCCGTACAGTCGAGCGTGGAAACCTGCATGCGGTAGTTATAGCCCGCCTTGCCGCGTGCCGGCTTCGTCTTGTAGTCCGCCGGAGCGTTCTTCAGGTCTTCGTCTGTCGCAAGGAACGGACGGATCGCCGCGTGCGGGCAGACATACGAGCACTGGTTGCACATGATGCAGTTGTCGATCTGCCATTCCGGCACCTTGACCGCGATGCCGCGTTTTTCAAACTTCGTCGTACCCGTCGGAACAAAGCCGCGCGGATCGAATTTGGAAACCGGAAGCTCGTCGCCCTTCTGTACGAGGATCGGGTGGATCACGTCGCAGTAATATTCATCGTCCGGCAGCGCGAGGCACGGAGCGCCCTCCGTCGTGGTCGCCCAGCTTTCCGGATATTTCACTTCTTCTACGGCCATGCCTGCATCGACCGCTTTATAGTTCATGTTGACGATATCGTCGCCTTTTTTGCCATACGTTTTCTTGATCGCCTGCTTCATATATTCGATGGCGTCAGCCTCCGGAATAATGTTTGCGATCTTGAAGAAAGCGGACTGCATGACCATGTTTGTCCTGCCGCCGAGGCCGATCTCGCCCGCGATCTTGATCGCGTCGATGTTGTAGAACTTCAGCTTCTTCTGTGCGATCACATTTTTCATCGCCGCCGGAAGCTCGTGCTCCATTTCCTCAAGCGTCCACGGGGAGTTCAGGAGGAACGTGCCGCCCTCCTTGATGCCTTCGAGCACGTCATAACGAATGACGTAGGACGGATTGTGGCACGCCACCATATCCGGCTGCGTAATAAGATATGCAGACTGGATCGGAGATTTTCCGAAACGCAGGTGCGAGATCGTGATTCCGCCGGACTTCTTGGAGTCATAGGAGAAATAACCCTGCGCATACATGTCGGTATGGTCGCCGATGATCTTGATGGAGTTCTTGTTCGCGCCGACCGTACCGTCGGAGCCGAGGCCGTAGAACTTCGCGCTGAAGAGGCCGTGCGGGGAAGAATCGATCATGTCTTTCACTTCGAGAGACGTGTTCGTCACATCGTCCGTAATACCGACCGTGAAGTGGTTCTTCGGAGCGTCCTGCTTCATGTTGTCGTAAACCGCCTTTACCATGGAAGGCGTGTATTCTTTGGAGCCGAGGCCATAACGTCCCGCATAAACCTTGATGTTTGCGCGGCCCGCTTCAAAGAGCGCCGTTACGACGTCTTCATACAGCGGCTCGCCGAGAGAACCGGGCTCTTTCGTTCTGTCGAGAACGGTGACCTTCTCTGCCGACGCCGGGATCGCAGCCACGAATGCGCTTGCATCGAACGGGCGGTACAGACGCACTTTCACGAGACCATAGCTTTCACCCTGCGCGTTGAGGTAGTTGATCGCTTCTTCCGTTACGTCGCAGGAAGAACCCATCGTGACAACTACGTTCTTCGCATCCGGCGCACCGACATAATCGAACAGATGATACTGGCGTCCGAACATCTTCGCGAACGCATTCATCGTCTCCTGTACGATAGCCGGAGTGGCCAGATAGTATTTATTCGCAGCTTCCCTGTTCTGGAAGTAGATGTCCGGGTTCTGCGCCGTGCCCTGCTGGTGCGGATGATCCGGATTCATGCCGCGCGCACGGAATTCTTCGATTGCTTTCCAGTCGACCATTTCAGCCAATTTATCATAGTCGAGGAGCTCGATCTTGGAGACTTCATGAGACGTGCGGAAGCCGTCGAAGAAATGTACGAACGGAACTTTCGCTTTCAGAGTGGACAGGTGTGCCACTGCAGCCATATCCATCGTTTCCTGTACGGAAGCGGCGGCGAGCATCGCAAAACCCGTCTGGCGCGCAGCCATTACATCGGCATGGTCACCGAAGATAGAAAGCGCATGCGCGGCAAGCGCCCTTGCGGAAACGTGAAATACGCAGGGCAGGAGCTCGCCGGAGATCTTATACATGTTCGGGATCATAAGCAGCAGGCCCTGAGACGCCGTAAACGTAGACGTAAGGGCACCAGCAGCAAGCGAACCGTGAACGGCACCCGCGGCGCCGCCTTCAGATTGCAGCTCGGAGATTTTCATCGTCTGCCCGAAGATATTCTTTCTTCCCGCCGCAGCCCATTCGTCGCAGGACTCCGCCATTGGCGAGGAAGGAGTGATCGGGTAAATCGCGCCGACATCCGAAAACGCATATGCAACGTGCGCGGCAGCGGTATTACCGTCGATTGTTTGTTTTGCCATTCTTATTGACCTCCTGATTTTAAATTCATATCAAAATATTCGCAACAGTATAATTATAGTATTGAGAGCACCGAAAAGTCAAGGCACGGCGCGGCTTTCTCCCCTTTTTTTACATTTTTTCCCTCCCTCTTCCCCATTCTGTTTTTTTATCCGTATGTACGTACATTTTCCATTCGCAGCGCCCCGCTTTTTACTCCCCTCTCTCCACATATCCCGCTTGTGCTTCCGCCCTCCGTATGCTATACTGAAAATACAACAGAAAAATGTGCAGAGTAGGTTTTGCGCGTTAAGTGTGCCGGGATGGGATGTCGCCCGGTAACGAAAAGGCTATATGTCTTGCGGTGCAAAACCGCGTCCGCTGCTCACAAAAGAAGATCGCTTCGGGCAGCGTTCCGGTCTGCCCGGCTGACAGCCTTTCTTTTGTAGAAGCGTTGCCATTTTTACGAAAGGGAGGTTATTTTTATGTCCAAAATCAGTCCGAAAACCCTGCGCATCGTGTATTGCGCAACCTTTATCGCCATTGCCGTCGTTGTCGGCAGCTTTCTGTCCTTTTATGTGACGGAAAGTATCAAATTCAATCTTGCGCCCGTTATCATCATGCTGACCGGCGCGGTCCTCGGCCCTATTTACGGTGCTGCGGCCGGCGGTGTGACGGACGTACTTTCGTTTCTCATCGGTACGGCTGCGAAGCCCGGCCCGTATTTTCCGGGCTTTTCCGTTACGATGGTTCTCTACGGCCTTATTGCCGGGCTGCTTTTCTACCGGAAAGACCGGCAATCTGAAGTTCCCTCCATCGCGAAAATATCCCTCGGAACCGTGCTCATCCAGACGATCTGTTCACTGCTCATCAATTCTTTCTGGACCTATTTCCTGTATGGCCCCAGTTATGCCGTGGTGCTTGCGGCGCGTATTCCATCCACCTATATCATGTGCGTCGTATATGTCGTTTTGATGTGTATCCTGCTGAAAAACAAACAGCGAATGTTCCGTTCGCTGTATGCGCCTGCGGGAAAATAGCCGTTAAAACAAAAAGGAGCGGTACATCCACCGCTCTTTTTTACTGCACGGAAAACGCAGGAAACGTGAAAGGCCGGTTCTTTCGAACCGGCCTTTCAAAAAATAATAAAAGGGTGGGGATTGACATATCTTAGTCTCCTAAGATATGGTTTTATTTTATACTACATTTCCCCATATTGCAAGGGATATTTTGTAAATATTTTATGAACCGTCCTGCTCGCTTTTCGCTTCGGCAAGCCTGCGCAGCACATAGTTCGGCAATGCAAAGCAGCCGCGGTGGAGCTCCGTATTGTAGTAATCCGTATGCAGCCCAAGCGCATTCCATGCCTGTGCATCGAAGCAAAGCGGCTCACGGTCTTTTGAGGCAAAGCCGAACAGCCAGTGGCCGGACGCATAAGTCGGCATGTGGAACTGATAGACCCTGCATACCGGGAACACAGACGACAGCTTTTTGTGAGCACGCTCCATTTCGCGCGCGTCTCCCTCATAATAGGGACTTTCGTGCTGGTTGATCATGATGCCGCCGGGCGCGAGAAGCCGGGCACAGTCTTCATAAAACGCCTGTGAGAACAGCCCTTCGCCCACGCCGACCGGGTCTGTGGAATCCACCAGAATAAGATCGTAACTCTCCTGCGCGTTCCGCACGAACGCAATGCCGTCACAAAAATGAAGAGATACACGCGGGTCATTCAGCCTACAGGCAGTCTGCGGGAGATACTCTCTGCATAGGTCGACGACCATTTTATCGATCTCTACCATATCGATGTGCCGGATACCGGGATACCGCAGAAGCTCGCGGACCGCGCCGCCGTCTCCCCCGCCGATGATGAGCACATCTTTGATATCCGGGTTGACTGCCATAGGCGGGTGCACCAGCATTTCATGGTAAATAAATTCATCCCGTTCAGTCAGCATAATAAAGCCGTCCAGCGTGAAAAAGCGTCCGTATTCATAGGAATCGTAAAAATCGATCTTTTGAAATTCGCTTTTCGTATCGACAAGATGCTCTTTGATCTTAATGCCGAATTTTGCCGTTTCCGTAAAATATTCGTAAAACCAATCATTTTTTGAAATTTCTGCCATAAAAGATCTCCTTCATTTCCCGCTCTAGATTCCGCTCGATGCGCGCCCGCGTCTTTTCTTTCAGGTCCGCCGCATCAAGGTTGAAAAGATAATTGTCGAGATCGTATTCCTTTAGGACCATACTGGTATGGAAGATGCGCTCCTCATACAGATTCACGTCATAGGTCTCATATTTTTCCAAAATATACCCCGGGATATAATCTTGGATGGACATGATGTCATGATCTAAAAACACCTTGCCTCCGTCCTCCGTGCGCGTGAAGCCGCGTACCCGGTAGTCCATTGTGATGATGTCGGAATCAAAGCTTGTGATAAGCTTTTCCAGCGTTTTGAGCGGCGATATCTCCCCGCAGGTGGAAACGTCGATATCTGCCCGGAATGTGCATATACCATGCTGCGGATGGCTCTCCGGATAGGTATGTACGGTAAGATGGCTTTTATCGAGATGCCCTACGAGGCTTGCCGGCATATCCTCTTCTGCAATGAGCATCGTGACCGACGCCCCCTGCGGCTCATAGTCCTGCTCCGCTATGTTGAGCACCCGCGCGCCGATCCTGCGCGCAACGTCCATGAGTATTTCCGTCAGGCGCTTTGCGTTATAGCATTCATCGATATATTCGATATAGCTGTGCCTGTCCTCTTTTGTATTGGCATAACAAATATCATATAAATTAAAGCTCAATGTTTTCGTCAAGTTGTTGAACCCATATAGTTTCAGCTTTTGCAATAATACTTCCGCCCCCTGTCTGCTCTCCGCGCGTTCTGCGCATCTCCTATTATATATCAGCCGCGCAGAAATGAAAACCGGTTCCTGCGAATGCAGGAACCGGCCTTTCCCTACAAAAATCATGCTTCCGTATCTGTCGTCTCCTTTGCCTGCGCCGCTTCCTCCGCTGCAGGCGCATGACCGAAACGGTATTCGATCTCTTTCCCGCGTATTTCGGCGATCTGCATCATCTGCGTGACCGTCACAAATTTATACCCCTCTTCCTTGAGCGCCGGGATAATGCGCTCGTATGCGTCTATCGTCGTCGCGTGGATATCATGTGAAAGGACGATGCCCCCGTCTTTCACATAACCGCCGTTGTCCGTTCCGTTGACAACATGGTCATATACAGTATCCGCATCCTTATATTTCCAGTCCTCCGGATCGACCGACCACAATATCTGCTCGCGGCCGATCTGCTGCGCCAATTCCTCCGTCATGGACCCGTACGGCGGACGATCGATAAGCGCCCGCAGGCCGGTCGCGGCTTCGATCGCATCATTTGCCTTTCCGTATTGGTCCACCATGATCTCATCAAGTGAAAGCTTCTTCAAATCTTTATGGTTCCAGCTGTGCGTACCGATCTCATGTCCTTCATCGTATACACGCTTTACAATATCCGGATATTCTGCTGCATTCGTACCGACCATAAAGAAAGTCGCCACCGCATCGTTCTCCTTCAAGATATCGAGCAGGCGCGGCGTGTTTTCCGGATGAGGACCGTCATCGAAGGTAAGCGCAACAACTTTATCGTTCAGCGGGTCGATCCCCTCAAGGCTGTCCGGCTCCATATATCCCTCCTTGGGCTGTATCTGCGTGAGCGCGGAGGTGAACTCCGGCGTAGGCTCGGGAGTCGGCTCCGGGGTCGGCGTAGGCGTTGCCGCCGCTTCCGCTGACGGGCTTTCCGCGGGAACCGCTGTGATCACCGTCGGCGCGGCGGAGGGCGCCGCACTTTCCGTACTGCCGCAGCCAACCGCAAAAACAACGGCTGTCAATGCTGCGAGTATGATAGAAATGAATTTTATTTTTTGCTTCATGCATTTTTCCTTTCATATTTTTGAAGAAATCATTTTTTATTATCGTATACTTTCCAATCGGTGTAAACGCCGCACACCCTGTTCTGCACCGGAGTCCTTTCCCGGCAATACGGGCCAATTTAAAACAGTCCTCCGTTATATCTGAATTGAGCGTACAGCATGAACGCGATCCCGGCCGGAACGCCGGCTGCCAGAATCAAAAAGAAAGCTTCCGAGGCGAAAAGCATTCGCAATATTGCTGTTGCGATGGCCGAAGCGCCGATGATGAGCGTTCCGTTTCCCATCAGCTTTCCATATTTCGGGATATTCTCCTCAGCTACCCGCTGCCTCTGATACCAATGGATCGAGGAGATATTTCCCTTTCTGTTGAGTATGCCGAGCACACACAAAAGTGCGCCTAAAATGAGCAGCGGTACCGTTTCCGTCATTCCTCCGCAGCTGCCTCCGCTCCTGCGGCAGGAGCGCTCTTGAACAGATAGCCGAACGAACCGCCTCGTATCTCGGCGATCTGCATCATCTGCGTGACCGTCACAAATTTATAGCCCTGCTCTTTCAGTGCGGGAATGATGCGTGCATACGCGTCTACCGTAGATTGGTAGATCTCATGGGAAAGTATCACCGAGCCATCCTGCACCACACCGCCGTTCCAGCCGTCCATCACATGCTCATAGATCGTATCGGCATCCTTATATTTCCAGTCCTCCGGGTCGACCGACCAGATTATTTGTTCCCGGCCGATCTCTGCCGCCATTTCCTCTTCCATTCCTCCGCCGACCGGCCGGTCAATGAGAGCGCGCAGACCGGTCGCCGCCTCGATGGCGTCATTCGCCTGCGCATACTGCGCGAGCCGTTCATCCGCGCTCAGCTTTGTCCAGCTTTCAGTCGGGTGGTTATAGCTGTGTGTACCGATCTCGTTTCCCGCCTCATACGCGCGCTTCACGACATCCGGATATTGCTCCACAAGATTGCCTACCACGAAAAACGTGGCTACCGCGTCATTTTCTTCCAGAATATCCAAGAGCTCCGGCGTTTTGACCGGGTTGGGGCCGTCGTCGAACGTCAGCGCGACGACTTTATCGTTCAGCGGGTCGATCCCTTCAAGGCTCTTTGCCTCCATAAAGCCTTCTTTTGCCTGAAGCTGCGGGATGTTCGTCACGCTTTCCGGCGTGGGTTCGGGAGTCGGCTCCGGCGTGGGCGTCGGTTCTGCCGTCGCCTCTGCCGCGGGCTCCCCGGCCGGCCCTGCCGTGATGACCGTCGCCTCTGCGGACGGTTCCGTATTTCCTGCGCCGCAGCCTGCCAGAGCAAAAATGCACAGCAACGCGGCTAAACTAACACAAACGAGCTTTTTCATGATCCATATCCTTCTTTTCAAAATGCTTGCCTCATAGATTATAATACAGATGCATCAGAATTGTAAACTTTAAAAAATTACCATTGTATATCAAAAGGCCGCGGGTCGTTTCCGCGGCCTTTCGTTCCGTTTTCATTCATTTTCCCCGCTTGGCTCCAGCGCGCTGTAAAATTTAAGACTGCTCATATCCTGCCCCCGCGCCTCAGCGATCTGCATCAGTTGGGTGATCGTCACAAATTTGTATCCCTGATTTTTAAGCTCCTTGATGATACGGTCGTATGCGTCCACCGTCGTTTCGTGGATATCGTGCGACAAGATGACGCCTCCGTTGGAAAGATAGCCCTCCACTTCCTTTGCTCCACCGCCGTCGCCGCCGTTCATCACATTGGAATAAAGAATGTCCGGATCGCGGAATTCCTTCACCCAGTCTTTCGGGTCCATAGACCAGATGATCTGCTCTCTCCCGATAGATGCGGCTTCTTCCTCTGTGATCGCTCCTCCCGGAGGCCGGTCGATGATCGTGCGCAGACCTGTCGCTGCCTCAATGGCATCATTGGCTCTTGTGTACTGGTCGAGCTTTTCCCCGACTGAAAGCTTCGGCCAGTCCTGCGGATGGTTCCAGCTATGCGTGCCGATCTCGTGCCCCTCGTCATAGACCCGTTTTACGATATCCGGATATTTTTCCGCGTTCTGTCCGAGCATAAAGAATGTGGCTACAGCCCCATTTTCCTTCAGAATATCAAGAAGCTCCGGAGTAAGCGTTTCATGCGGACCGTCATCGAACGTCAGCGCGATGACCTTATCATTCAGCGGATCGATCCCCTCGATGCTTTTGGCAGACATGAACCCGTCCCTCTGTCTGATTTGGTAAATGTCCGTATCCGCGGGACCGGCAGGAGCCGTTTCTCCCCCCTGCGCGTCCGCTGCGCTTTCCATCCGTATCCCGCCGAGGACCGCCTCTTTGCGTTCCGCATTCAGCAGGTCCGTCAGCCTTTCCAGCGGTATCCCGACTTCAAAAATCCCGGCAGAGGCAGGCGCGACCGCACCGCCGTCAAAAAAGAACAACATTTTTTCCGGCGTCAGCGCGAAATCCCCATAATTCTCCGCAGACGCTGCCGTACCGCCGGAAAACAGGCTTTCGTCCATGCTGCTTTTCAGCACCTCATTATTTTGCAGGTACCCCTGCGTAAGCTGCGCGACCGTTTCGAGATATTCCTGCTGCGTATCGAACAGGTCTTCAAGGGAAAGCTCTTTTCCCTGTGCAAGGTCGTAAACAAAGGTGTCGACCGCTTTCGTTTCGTCCTGCCCGTCGAGCGCGGACTCCGCCGTAAATTTGACGCTGACGATAGTGCCGTCCGCAGATGTATACGGCTTATAGGTCAGAACGAACTCGCACGTTCCGCCGTTCGCTTCCGCTGCCGTCCGAAAGGCTGCCGCCGCGTTTTTAGCGAACGCCTCCAGTGTGTCCGAAAAATCCGGCGCTGCTTCCACAACCGGATAATCGGCTGAGATCAGGATATCCCCGTCCGTTTCCAAAATATGCCCGCTCGTCATGCCATCCGCCTGTTCGATCTGCCTGCTTGCCGCAGCAGCCTCAAACCGGCTCTTATCATTCTGTGCGCTGCCCGCGCACCCAGCTGTTCCCGCAAGCGCAAATGCCGCCGCGGCAAACAGCGCGATCCATTTTCGTTTCATCCTTTGCTCCGCAATCAGGCCCCGCCTGTTTTTTATCATTATATCACAGCCGTGCATTCCGTCAAAACCGGTTTTCGATTTTAATGGGGCTCCGTTTGTAATCTCTTTCAGGATATGGTACGATACTGACTGACAGGCGGGTGCGGTATGGATTATTCGAAAAAGGGCCTATGGGCTTTCTTGCCAAACAAAAAACAGGAAAAAAAGCCGGTGGACGTTTTTTACATCTATCCGACTATTTACGCGCATCCCTTCCAGAAAAAGCGCCATCACATGAGCATGAAAAACCCCGTCTATCTTTGGGTCGCCAAGGGGATGGCTGCATGGCAGGGCCAGCTTTTCGCACGGCATTGTAATTTTTATGCGCCATATTACCGGCAGCTCGGCATGGAAAGCTTTAAAATGCCGCTTCCCGAAGTGATGCGCGCGGAGCGTATGCCGTATGAAGACGTGCGCGACGCATTTTTTTATTATTTGGAGCACTATAACGAGGGCCGTCCTTTTATTCTGGCCGGGCACAGTCAGGGAAGCGCCGTCCTGCTGCAGCTCATGCGCATGGAATTCTCGGAACCCGCGCTGCAGGAAAGGCTGATTGCCGCCTATCTGATTGGTTTTTCCCTCACCCGGCGCGATTTTGAGCGGTATCCGCACCTGCATCTTGCACAGGCCGCAGACGACACGGGGGTCATCATTTCGTATAATACGACGGCAAGGGGGCTTCCCCTCATGCGGTTTATCCGTCCGGATTCCGTATGCGTCAATCCGCTCAACTGGAAGCACGACGGAACGTATGCGGATAAATCCCAAAATGACGGTGCGGTGCTGTTCCAGTTCGGGAAAAAATTCAAATATGAGGTTCCGCATTATACAGGCGCGTACGTCGATGAAACGCGCGGCGTGCTGATGATCGATGACGACGCGGCCTACGAGCTTTACCGCGCGCGCTGGTTCCTTAAAAAATTTCTTATGAACCGCGGTTCCCTGCACATGCTTGACATCGCGCTGTTTTATAAGAATCTCGAACGGAACGTTCAGGAACGCACTGCCGCTTACCTCGGGAGGCTTGTACATTCCTCCGGCCCTGCGCCTGAAAAATAAAAACGCAGTAAAAAACTGCCTGCCGGAAAAACCGGCAGGCAGTTTTTGTTCCAAGGATCTTTTACAGAATGTGGAAATTTACGATAAACGCCGCGAATACAACGGATACCATGGAAAGCAGCTTGATCAGAATATTGATCGACGGACCCGACGTATCCTTGAACGGATCGCCTACCGTGTCTCCGACAACAGCAGCTTTGTGCTCTTCCGAGCCCTTTCCGCCATGCGCGCCGCTCTCGATATATTTCTTGGCATTATCCCATGCTCCGCCGGAATTGGACATCATGACCGCAAGCATAAAGCCGCAGCCCGTAGCGCCCGCCAGCATGCCTACGACCCCGCTCGGTCCGAGGATCACACCTACGAGGATCGGCGCGACAACCGCTACGATCGCGGGAGGGAGCATCTGCTTCTGCGCACCGCGCGTACACAAATCGACGCAGCTTTCGTAATCCGGCTCCGCCTCACCCGTCATAAGCCCCTTGATGGTCTTAAACTGGCGCCGCACCTCCATAACAATGCTCTGCGCCGCCTTGCCGACCGCGTTCATCGTCATCGACGAGAACAGGAAGGGCAGCATGACGCCCACCATAAGGCCCATCAGAAGCGGTGGGTTCATGATCGACAAATCAATCGTGCCCGCGCCGGGTATTTTGGCGACTTCGTCCGTAAAGGCCGCAATGAGGGCAAGCGCCGTGAGCGCAGCACTGCCGATCGCAAAGCCTTTTCCGGTAGCCGCTGTCGTATTCCCGAGGGAATCAAGAGCATCTGTGCGTTCCCGCACCTCCGGCGGCTGACCCGTCATTTCGGCAAGGCCGCCGGCATTATCCGCAACCGGGCCGTAGGCATCCGTCGCAAGTGTGATCCCGAGCGTCGAAAGCATGCCGACCGCCGAGATGCCGACACCGTAAAGTCCCATGTTGAACGTGCTGTCCGCGGGCGCTCCTGCCGACGCTGCAAAATAGCTGATGAGCACGCTTGCCACAACGACGATAACCGGAACTGCCGTGGACTTCATACCCAGCGCAAGACCGCTGATAATCGTTGTTGCCGGACCCGTTTCCGTAGAATCTGCAAGCTTTTTCGTCGGCTTATAGCTGTCACTTGTCATATATTCCGTATAGTAGCCAATGATGATGCCCGCCACAAGGCCGGACAGGATCGCGAAGTAAACGCCGATATGCTCCGGTCCGAGCACATAGCGCACCAAGAAAAAGCTGACCACCGCGATGATGACCGCGCTGATATATACGCCCTTGCGCAGTGCAAACAGAAGCTCTTTCTGCGACGCACTCTCTTTCGAGCGGACAAAAAACGTACCGATGATGCTGGCGATGATGCCGATCGCCGCCATTGCCATCGGGAGGGAAACGCCCTGTACGCCGAGCCCCGCCGCCACGGCAAGCGCAGCAGTCGAAATAATGGAACCGACATAGGATTCATAGAGGTCCGCGCCCATGCCCGCGACGTCGCCGACATTGTCGCCGACGTTATCCGCGATGACGGCAGGGTTGCGCGGATCGTCCTCCGGGATCCCCGCTTCCACCTTGCCGACGAGGTCCGCGCCTACGTCCGCGGCTTTCGTGAAAATACCGCCGCCCACACGTGCAAACAGCGCCATACTGGAAGCGCCCATACCAAAGGTCAGCATCGCGCTCGTGATCTCCGCGATGCGCTCCGCTTCAGGAAGCCCCGCATAGACCGCGTTCAGGATATAATACCAAATGGATAAGTCCAGAAGTCCGAGGCCTACGACGACCATCCCCATGACCGTTCCGCTTGAGAACGCGACGCGCAGCGCTGCGTTCAGGCTGTTCGTAGCTGCGTTTACAGTACGGGAGTTTGCGTAGGTCGCTATCTTCATGCCGATGAAGCCGGAAAGTCCGCTGAAAAATCCGCCCGTCAGGAATGCCACCGGAACGAACGGAGAGATAAACCCGGCGACCGCCATAAAGATCAAAATCACGCATACGACCGCAAAGAAGATCGCAACGCCCTTATACTGGCGTTTTAGGTAGGCATTTGCCCCCCGCCTGATCGCACCGGCAATTTTTTTGATCTTTTCACTGCCTTCGCTCTTTTTCATGACGCCTTTTCCGGTGATAAGTGCAAAGAGCAACGCAACGACCGCACCGATAGGCGCCAGAATCACAAGATTCATAAATACTTCTTCCTCCTTCTCAATGATTTTTTATGAAAATTGTATATGAAAATCTAATCAAAAATCCAAATTCTCCGACAGTATATAGTATAGCTCCTTTTTTTAACTTTTTAAAGTGTTTTTCCCAAAATCATCCGCTTTTTTTGCGTGTTTTTTGCAAATTTCACATTTCTGTATATATGGGTTGACAGAGGCTCTTCAGAAAAATAAAATAAGATGAGAATCGTACTAATACGCTTCATACAGAAAGAAAGGACAAATGACCGTGCTCACGCTCGACCCCGAATCTAAAACACCGATTTATTTACAGATCGTGCAGGAGATGAAGACCCTCGTTATGACGGGCAAGCTGCATCCTCACGAGCAGATCCCTTCTGTCCGTAAAACAGCAAAATCTCTCGCCGTCAATCCCAACACCGTGCAAAAGGCCTACGCAGCTTTGGAGCGCGAGGGGATCCTCTATTCCGTGACGGGGAAAGGCGATTTTGTGGCGGATAATGCCGCGCGCATCAAAGAAATGCGTAAGCAGGAGATCCGCGAGATGTTCCAGCGCGTAACGCGGGAAGCGCGGGATTCCGGCCTGTGGATCGATGAAATTTTTTCGATCGTGGACGAGGCCTATTCCGGGCGTTAGACCTGCATACATCCAAAACGCCGCGGTCATGCAGAAATGCTCGCGCGGGACTGCGCCGTTTTTCGTTTGAGCAGTTCTCAAAATCAGGATATAAAAAGCCGCTTCATTGGGAAGCGGCTTTTTGCAGAATATTTTTTATTTTTATTTTCTTTTTTTTGAGAGCCTCCACACAGACAGCGTACAAAAAACTGCCGCAGCTGCCAGCATCACCGCTACACAGACGGCGACGGTCGTTTCCTTTCCATCAAAATCAAAGGTCACGCCGAGCTCCGTATGGAATTCCTGCAGTACGTTTTGAGGCGCGCCGTCAAAGGATACCGCTTCGGGCTGCCGCATCATCACAGTCCGGAAAAAGGAGGCCGAATAGGACACCGGGAACACCTTGACGATTCCCTGCACCGCTTCAGGCAGGCTTCCGACCGGAATATACACGCCGGTGAGGAAGCCGATCAGCGTACCTACGACTGTGCTTGCCGTACCAAAAGCATTTTGACTTTTAAAAAACGAGACGATAAACAGCATCATGGAGCCCGAGGACAAAACAGAAAGAAATATTCCCCCGATAACCGCGAGCATATTCCCCATAGAAAGCAGCTTACCGCCCGCGCAGACGATGAAGACTTCTCCTATCACCAGTGCGATCAGGCTCATGATAACGCCTACTGCAAACGCACAGAGGATATAGCCGCCTGCAAGGCTCCCTCTGCCGAGCGGAGACGCCGTAAAATCTTTGATTACCTTATTCGCACGGTCTTCCACCATGATTCCAAGCGCACCGAGCGTAGACGTTACAGATATCACTGCGAGTATCCCCGCAATGATCCAGCTGTTCATCAAAAAATCGATCTCCGTCACGCTTTCCATTCCCCCGGTGATCGTATCGCCGAGAAATACCGCATACAGTGCGATAATGATAAAGACGGCAAGCAGAGAGAAAAATACCGCGCTTTTATCCCGAAAAAATATCTTCAGATTCCGCTTCGCCATTGCCCGCATGTCAATCCCTCACTTCCGTTCCCGTAATATTCAAAAAAACGTCGTCCATCGTTCCCCGCCGCACCTCAAAGCCGGCGATCTCCTCCCGGCAGCTTTCCAATATCCTGATCGCATCCGTCGTATGCTTCAGACGTACGACAAGCTCTCCTCCTGTTTTCTGAAAGCGCACGCCGCACCGTTTTAGAAGCGCGGCAAGCGCCTCTTCTTTTTGAGGAGCGATCCTGAGTATATCCCGCGTATAGGTTTCCTTGAGCTCCGCAGGCGTTCCTCCTGCAAGAATACGGCCATGATCCATAATGACGATATAGTCGGCCTGTGCCGCTTCTTCCATATAATGTGTGGTCAAAAACACCGTCATGCCCCGTTCTTTTTGAAGCAGCCGAACCGTCTCCCACACCCGGCGCCGGGTCTGTGGGTCAAGCCCTGTCGTCGGTTCGTCGAGAAACAAAAGCGGCGGCGTATGAATCAGTGCCCGCGCAATATCCGCCCGCCTCCGCTGCCCTCCGGACAGCTTTCCGTAGGGACGGTCTAAAAAGTCCGTAACATCCGCCGCCTCCGCTGCCGCCTTGGCCGCATTTTCCAGCGCAGACCGCTTCATGCCATAGAAGCTGCCGCGCAGCATCAGATTTTCCCGTACCGTAAGCAGCTTATCGAGAACGCTGTCTTGAAATACGATGCCGATCTCCGCGCGGATAGCCATATCGTCCCGTCCCAAAATATGCCCGCCTATTCGGACGGTTCCCGCATCCGGAGCCGTCTGGGCAGAGAGAATCTCGATCGTCGTTGATTTTCCGGCGCCGTTTGGCCCTAAAAACGCGAACAGCGTTCCTTTTTCTACCGAGAGATCGATCCCCCTTACGGCATGTATGGTTCCATAAGATTTTTTCAGTCCCTCTGCTTCAATAAGCTTCGTCATACCTTTTCCTTTCGTTTTGGCGATAGGTTATATTGGTATATTATCAATCAAAAAAGGCCGCTTCAAGCGGCCTTGCGTAAGATGCATTTTTTCTGCGGTGAGATACATTGAAGAGCCTTATTCCTCTTATTCCAAAAACAAATGAAACAAATAAGATACTGGGAATACGAGAATCAAAGCAGGCAGCATATTGACTGCCCGAATATCCTTTATTTTTGCGATCGCGAAGCCGAGCGCGAGCGTCATAAGGCCGCCGACCGCAATGAAATCCGCCAGCATTGGTTCGCTGATAAGCGGCATGACGAACCTGCTGGCATAAAAACAGGCCGCGAGGATCAAAAACTGCGGGATCACAATGATGAGCATGGCGGCACCAAGCACTGCAGCAAAAATAAGCGAGGCAAAAATATCCATCGACGCCTTTGACAGCAAAACCGTAAAATCTCCCGTCATTCCCTCGCTGAATGCGCCAAAGATATTGGTTCCGCTGGCGCAGAACACCGCCGCCACTGTCACATAAAAGTTCATATATTCGCGCCGGTCTCCCTCAACCTGAAAATGCATGCGCGAAATCGCTTTTCCAAATATCCCCTTTATTTTATCGTCAAACCGCAGAAGCTCACCTATGAGCGTTCCTAAAATAAGCGACAATATTACCGCCGGAAGAGAGGACAGCTTGATAAGAGAAACCATTCCAATGGCAATCGCACAAATACCGAACACAATATTGAGAGGTTGAATGATGCGGGACGGCACCTTATCTTTGATTTTGGCTCCAACGAGCCCGCCTGCTATGATGCAAAGGCAATCGATCATGACTCCAACCGGCATAGATAAGCACTTCCTTTTTCTTGATTTGAAAAGACGCTGTAATATAACACGCCGTTTTACAGAAGTCAAGTGTAAAACGGTCCTGCGGACTCCTGCCGCGGGCCGTTTGCCGCTTTTATACCTATTGCCGCCGTATCCGCCAAGTATACGGACGGTCATTTCCTCTTCATTTTTTCGATCTGTTCATTAATATGCTCGGCGTCCGCCTTTGTCTTGACGGCAAGTACGCCGTAGGTCGCAAGATAAACAACGCCGATCATGCCGAGGACAATGGGCACATAGGGCGCTTCGAGAGGAATAAAACCCGTCGGGCCGCCGATCAGGAATACGACCGCAATGATATCGATCAGGCTCACCGCCGCCTGCAGCATCGGACTGCTGATCGGCAGCCTGTCGGTAAAAAACATCAGCACCGCGATACATGTCGTCATCAAAAAGAGCATCAGTACCGCCTCCGGCGCTACGGCCGCAAAGCCGATCGTAATCGAAAGCACCGTATATAAAAGTATCAGTACGGTAAAGGAAATGCAGTCCATCGTAACATAAAATTTGAATTTCTCCATCTTTCCGCTCTCCTTACAAACCGAGTTTTTTCTTGAGCGCTTCCACATAATGGCGGGTGACGACGACCTTTTCCCCATTTTCGAGCTCTGCTTCCATTCTGCCGTTGAGCAGCCCGCGCACATTTTTGAGCGTCGTCACATTCAGGATACATGACTTGCTGATACGCACAAAATCCGTTTTTGCGATCTGGTCCTCCAGTTCATAAAGCCTCATGCTGCATTCATAGACCTCTTTTTCCGTATAGGCAAATGTGTGGCTGTCCACCGACTCAAAATAGAAGATATCCTCAAGGCGCAGCTGGAACGTCTTCCCGTCGCGTTTTGCCGCAACGGAAAAGAAATATAGCCTGACCTGCTCGATGAGCTTCTCGAGCCTTGCATCGATCAGCCCGCATTTTATGATGATTTCTACCGCTTCATTTTCCGGCGACTGGTCGATCAGCAATTTCACCGCTGCTTCTCCTTAAAAAAATCCAAGCTGTTTCCCTGCGGGTTTTTTACGCGTCTGCGCGGGCCCCTCCTCAAGAAGTGCGGCAGGGATATCCGCAAGGAAAGGCGAACGTTCGTCTTTCCGTCCCGTGAGCATGACAAGCTCGTCCTGCGCGCGCGTCATGCCTACATAAAACAGCCTGCGTTCCTCCTGCTCGCTGCATTCCCCGTCCTTTTTCCGGAATGGTATCAGCCCGTCCGTTACGCCGCATAAAAACACGGCGGGGAATTCAAGGCCTTTCGCCGCGTGCAGCGTCATGAGCGTGACTGCGTCTGCCGTATACGCCTTTTGCCCGCTGCGCCTTACGTCCCCCTCCGCTCCGAGCGTAAGGGCGTTCAGGAATTCCGCCATACGCCCATAAAACACCGCCATATTTCTCAGACGTTCCATACACGGCGGTGTTTTTTCATATCCCTGCGACGCGGTCCATAGGTCGATCAGCTCTGCCGGGGCAGTCCTGCGCACGAGCGGCGCAAACGTTCCGACGCGCTCCGCAAGCTTCGTCTCTCCCATCTCTGCTAAAACAGATGCGAGGGAGACCGCCGTTTGTTTTTCCTGTCCATAGCGATCTGTTATTTTTTCCATTACTGCCTGCGCGACTCCCTCTGCGCGCAGACAGGTCCTGAGCGAAACGGCGTCTTTCGGGCTGCACAAAACACGAAAAAACGCAAGCGCGCCGCGCACGCGGCGGTCTGCAAGCGTATCGTCCTTTCCCAGCACCACATAGGGGATCCCCTCTTTCTGAAAGCACTCCTCGATCAGAGCCGCCTGCCGGTGCGTACGGTAAAGCACGGCGATATCCGAAAGCCCATAGGCCGCTTCTCCGCGCTTCCTGTGCTGGGCATGGGCCGCAAGCATATCGATCCCGCCCACCATGGCATTCACTTCCTTGGCCACAAACAGCGCCTCTGCAAAGGGTGAGTCCGCCGTCAGAAGCCGCGTTTTTACGCCGCTCTTCCGCTGCGCCTCCAATACAGCCTGTTCCCGCCGCAGCACCGGAAGCGCGCAGCTGATGATCTCCGGCGTGGAGCGGTAGTTCTTTTTCAGGCGTATCTCGCGCACCGTCCTGTCTTTCTTTAGACGTTCAAAGCAATGCGCGTCCGAGCCGCGGAAGCCGTAAATAGACTGGTCCGGGTCTCCGATCACAAACAGTCCTTTGCTTTTCTGCCCCCATGTGCGGATCAGTTCGAGCTGTATGGGGTCGATGTCCTGAAATTCATCCACCAGCAAATACTCGAAGCGCGGGAGAAGCGCTTCACACTTTGCACCGCCCATGCGGAAGCTTTCCAGCGTATCCGTCAGGATATCGTCAAAATCGATCAGTCCGAGAGACCGCATGCGCGCGCAGTAGGCATCGTACACCACCTGCGGGATATCCCCCGCCGCGCCGCACTTGCGTTTCGATACTGCCTGCATTGCGTCACGCGGGCGTATCGTACAGTTGCATGCGGTAAGCGTTTCGGAGAGGATCGCAAGCGCTTCCTGCTCGTCCGCCACCGTCACATCCTTGTTCCATTCCTTCAGCAGGCCGAGGCCGAGGGAATGAAAGGTGCCGATGTGCATTGCCCGTACCGTCCTTTTGCTGCCGAAATGCGCTTCCAAACGCTCCCGCATCTCGTCCGCAGCCTTATTCGTAAATGTGACTGCCGTAATGTTTTCCGGTGCTACGCCGTAATGCTCTATGAGCCATGCGATACGGTATACGAGCGTGCGTGTTTTTCCGGTTCCCGGCCCTGCAAGCACAGCGACCGCAGGCTCTGTCGCAGAGGCAGCGGCCCATTGCTCTTCATTGAGCCCATAGGATGCCTGTGCTGCTCCCGCCGCGCTTGCAGCCACTTGTTCCGCCGCGTTCTTTTTGGGAAACGCTTCCTGCACCGAATCGTGCTTTTCCCTCTTCTTTTTCGGCTCGTCCGCAAACAGCGAAAGCTGCCCGGACAGTCTTTCCACCTCTCCTTTATCCATCACAAGGATTTTCCCGTATTCCCCGTCATAGCCCGGATGGATCTCTACCTCGCCGCAGCGCAGGCGCCGGATCCCCTCCGCGATGCACACGCCCGCCGCACGTTCTATCTCTGCGAGCGGCGTTTCGCGCAGAATGGAAAGCTCGGGGCCGAGCATACGGAGAAGCTCCAGATATTGCGCGCGTACTTTCTTGCTTGCCGGTGTGAGCCCCATCGACGACGCCACGACCTCCGGCAACGGAACGATCCTTTCGAAGTGCTTTGCGTTTTTCGGGCGAAAGCCCTCCGCGCGGTCTGCGAGCTCCACCACACGGTGATAGACGCCTACCGTGATGCGCCGCCCGCATACCGGGCATTTGCCCCCCACGGCGATCGTCTCTTCCGGCGTCATACACACCTTGCAGTTCCGGTGGCCGTCGTTATGGTATTTCCCTTCCTCCGGGAAAAATTCCAGTGTTCCGTAAAACTCGTCCGTATCATGATTTTTGAGCGCCGCCGCAACAGCCGGATAGCTCATTTCCGTATTGAAAAGATTCGCTTCCCGTGCGAGATTCGCAGGGGAATGCGCGTCTGAATTGGACACCATCGTGAAGCCGTCGAGCGCCGAAAGCTGCCAGTTCATAGGCGGATCGGACGACAGGCCCGTCTCGAGCGCATGGATATGCGGCGTTAGATCGCCAAAGCATTCTCCGATGGCATCAAAGCCCGAATAGGCCCCAAACAACGAAAAATGCGGCGTCCAGATATGCGCCGGAATAAAGACTGCCTCCGGACAGATATCGAGGGTGATCTCAAGCAGATCCCGGCTTGGGAGGCCAAGGATCGGCCGTCCGTCCGAATGCAGGTTAAAGGAAAGCTCAAGCTTATGCGAAAGCTTTTCCGCCGCATCGATCGAGGGCAGCAGAATGACATTGTGTATCTTACGCACCCGTCCGTCCTGCTTATAGATGGAGCTGATCTCGCCCGAAAGGACAAAACGCGGCTGCATCGGTTCTCCTCCGATCTCATCCGGGATACGGTGCTCCTCCTTTAAGCGGTACAGGCCCTCTTCGGCCGGAAGCAGCTTTTCTTTCAGTTCTTCCCGCCACACAGGATGCGTAAAATCGCCTGTGCCGAGAAGATCGATCCCCTTGCGGCGCGCCCACAGGTCAAGATGCTCAGGTACGCATTCCTTACTGGTCGCACGCGAATATTTGGAGTGGATATGCAGGTCTGCTACAAACATTTAATACTCCGTTCCTGTTCTTGGTTCGAAATGATCGCACCTGTTCTTCTCACCTGTCAGCATATCCGGGTCGATATCCCCGTAGACCTGACAGGAACGTATCTCCGGCATGCCCGGCGCAAAGGTCAGCACACCGTAATGTACGCAATTGTAGCACAGCACATTCTCCTCGTTGACATAATTCTGCTTTAATTGGATTCCCACGATCGTTTTCTCCTCTTTGCCCAAAAGCGCCGCTCATGCCTGCCTTTTTTCACGCGGCGCAGCCGATTGGTTTTCTTTATTATATCGCGGTCTGCGGGCAAAGCACAACCCACCCCGTTATTTTCTGTTTCCAAGCTTGCGGGCAGCAGGCATTTGCAGTAAGATAAAAAATAGATGAAATTTAGCAAGCAGCGGAGGCGGAATATGAAATTTGCAGATAAAATGAAAATCTTCGATTTGAATGTTTTTTCCAAGCTGGAGGAAAAGCGCGCCGAGCTTCTCCGGCGGGGCATGGAGGTCATCAACCTTTCGGTAGGTACGCCCGATTTTAAGCCGGACGACCATGTGATCGCGGCCCTCAAGGAGGCGGCGGGCATCGCGGATAATTTCAAATATTCCCTCGCCGACCTTCCCGAGCTTACCGAGGCGGTCATCGCGTGGTATGGCCGCCGCTACGGCGTTCCCCTCGAGCCGCGGCAGGTGATGTCCGTTTACGGCACGCAGGAGGGCATGGCGCATGTTGCACTCCCTATCTGCGATCCCGGCGACCTCGTGATCGCCCCGGACCCGTGTTACCCGGTGTTCATGTATGGACCGCGCATGGCGGGGGCGGAGGTTTATTACACACCACTGAAAAAGGAAAATAACTTTCTGATCGATTTTGACAGTATTCCGGAAGACGTCGCGCGCCGCGCGAAAATGATCGTCGTCTCCTACCCCAACAACCCGGTCACGGCGGTCGCGGACTATGCGTTTTATGAAAGGCTCGTCGCATGGGCGAAAAAATACGACGTGATCGTCGTACACGACAACGCCTATTCCGAGCTTGTGATGGACGGCGAGCCGGGCATGTCGTTCCTCGCCGTTCCGGGTGCGATGGACGTGGGTATCGAATTCAACTCTCTCTCCAAATCCTATAACCTGACCGGCCTGCGCATTTCCTTTGCACTCGGCAACACAGAGATCATCCGCAGCTTCCGCTGCCTGCGTTCGCAGATCGATTACGGTATTTCTTTCCCGGTGCAGAAAGCGGCGATCGCAGCGCTGAACGGTCCTCAGGATATATTGGAACGCAACCGCAGGGGCTACCGCGAACGCAGGAACGCGCTGTGCGGCGGACTGCGGAGCATCGGCTGGGATGTTCCCGATTCCCCGGGCACCATGTTCGTATGGGCTCCGCTTCCAAAGGGCTACGAAAAATCGTGGGATTTCGCGCTTGAGCTGATGGATAAAACAGGGATCATCTGCACGCCCGGCGAGAGCTTCGGCCCTGCGGGCGAGGGATTCGTACGGCTCGCCCTTGTGCGCGACGTCCCCTCCATCGAGCATGCGGTTCGCCTGATCCGGGAAAGCGGGATCCTGCGGTGAATTATGAATGGCTCAGCAGGTATTTGCTCGAAAAAACGGGGGTGACCACAGATTACCATCCCGAATGGGAAGCCACCCGCTATTCCGTCGGCGGAAAAATGTTTGCTATGCAGGGCGGCGATAAGAATGGGAGATCCATTTTTACGCTGAAGCTCGAGCCTTCGCTGAGCGATCTCCTGTCGTATGAATGGTAACGTTATCCAGCGTGACCACGGAGCCCTCACCCGTCGCAAAAACGGCATTCGCGCCCTCTGCCGCGGAGCTTATGACCGTATCTGATATCTCGGCAGTACTGCCACCCGCCGCCGCGAGTACAGCGTTCACCGCATAGAAGTTGCTTTCATCGGCGCTCGACGTATCTCCTGTTTTCCCGAGCGTTCCGTTTGTCATGGTCAGGCTTCCGCCGTTTTTTACAAGCACGGCATTCTCATCGGCAGACGAGGAGACGATCTCTTCGCCGTCCGAGGTCTCGCTGGTTCCGTCCACCGCAAGTACGCCTGCAAGCTCGATGCTTCCCGTTTCCGATCCGCCCATATCCCCGCCGGGGCCGCCCGTATTCACGATCGTAAGAGCCGTTGGCACAAAATCCCCGCCTTCGCCCGAGCCTTCCATTCTGACGATCGTGCCTTCCGCAAGGTCAGAATACGAGGCCTCCGTCTCACTGCCGCCCTCCTGTTTTGTGATGATAACCGCAGTGAGGTCGACGGTGATTTCCGTTCCGCCTTCATCTGCCGTAAAACCGCCTATTCCACCGGGGCCGCTTTCACCCATATCCGGCGTTCCGCCGTTTCCTGCATCACCTGACGGTGCTTCCCCATCCGGTATCTCCGGTACTTCACCAGAATTCATTTCTCCACCCTCCATGTCGGGCGGCATTTCGCCGGAGGATGTTTCCCCATTCTCCATATCGGGCGGCTCTTCGTCCGGCGGCATTCCGCCATTCACCGTTCCGAGGGCGATCGTCGCCTCATCGTCATCGATTGCCGTTACCTGCCCATATACCGCGTCGTCCTGTTCCTGCGTGCCCGTTTCCGCAGCATCGGACGCCGTCTCTGATGCCTGCTGTGCACAGGCTGTTATGCCCATCAAAAGCACTGCACACAGCAGAACTGCTAATATTTTTTTCATACTGACCGCTCCTTTCTTGGTCTGTTCCTATTGTAGGAGCGCAACGTGAAAACTGTATGATGAAAGCATGAAAAATCTGTAAACGCAAAAACGCCCGAAGAGAAAATTCTCTCCGGGCGTTTTCCGATGAGCTACCACTCTTCCGTATACAGATGCACCGGATAAGAGAGATATTCCAGCGGTTCAAGCTGGTCGACCGTCACATAGCCCGCCGGTGCATTCAAAATCGTTGGGATACGGTTCACAACGGTCGCGCAGGTATGCTCTACCGTCGCGGGCTTGACCACATGAAACTCCGTATCGGGTTCGCCGAGTATCTTCCAATCGCACATATCGCCGTCGTCCGGCCCGTATACCTTTCCGATACACTGTGTTTCGATCACAGGACCCTGATGCGTCTGTGTCGTGACCACCGCGCTCATGCCGATACAGTTTCCTTTCGGGATCGTTTCACCGGTCGTCTCGGAATATAGATCTTTTTCATAAAAATACGGCACGCTTTTTTGTGTCTGAGACCGGATCGTCCAGCCCATTTTCGCACACAGCGCCTCGTTGGAATTCCACACATAGCTCGGTTCCAGAATTTCCGGGTGTGCCAGCTGCTTTTCAAATTCCTCCGGCGTAAGTCCCACTCCGTGCGCCTGTGCGAGCGCGAGGCCATAGTCTTCTACATTATAGCTGACTGCGCCTTCGATGCGGTCTATCGTGTGGACTCCTCCTGCAACGCATGCGATCATATTGATCCAATAGATATCCTGCATACCGGAGCCTACGATCGTACAGCCTGTTTCCTTTGCAAGCACATCCAGCTTGTTCGTAACGGCCGGAGAGGTGGTCCACGGATAGATGGCTTCCTCGCATGTCGTCACCACATTGATACCGCGCGCGGCACATTTTTCGATATGCGGATACATATCATCCATAAAACTGAATAAGGTAAGGATTGCGATGTCCGCATCGCATTCGTCCAGAACCGCGTCGGCATCGCTGCGGATCGGAATGCCGAGACGCACGCCGAGTCCCGCCCATTCCCCTACATCCATTCCAACGATATCCGGGTCGACGTCGATCGCACCTACGATATCCGCGCCTTTCTCATACAGATACCGGACCGTATACTTTGCCATTTTTCCGCAGCCGTATTGTACGGCGCGTATTTTTTGATGATACATGCTCTCTCCCTCTTTTCATAAAATTTCCACTCATGCCTGTCTTGTTGTCTTTGCTTTGGATAGTATCAATATACCACCGGCGCACCCTTTCAAACCGGTTTATACAAAAACGCCCGGTAAATTTTACCGGGCGTTTCTTTTTCCTTTAATTAGAGCTGCGAATCGCTTCAAGAGGGCTCATTCTGGTCGCCTTCCATGCGGGATAGATGCCGGATACGATCCCTACGCCTACGGCTATCCCGACCGCTCCGAGACTGAGCCACCACGGAATGGAGAGCTGCACCCCGTTCTGGAAGTACATGCCGAGGAAGCTGATCTCTCCTCCTCCGAAGTTTGCGACCGCTCCGAAAATATAACTGACCCCAAGACCGATCAGCCCTCCTAAAAGACCGATCATAGCCGCCTCCACAAGGAACATCAGATTGATCCTGCGGATAGAAAGGCCGATCACCTTCATCACACCGATCTCCCGTGCACGTTCGAGGATGCTCGCGAGCATAGTGTTGGCAATGCCGATCGCCGACACCAAAAGGGAGATGAGACCGATGGCAATGAGCTGTGATTGCTGCCGCGCCTGTTCTTCCTGCATTTGGGTGATCCATTCAGTAGGGCTATATGCCTGAAATCCCATCTCTTTGACCGCCGCAAGAACGTCCGGAACGGCATCCACATCCACCGCGTTCACATATCCCTGCGAATATTCCCCTTCCTTGATCCCTGCCTGATCCATCAGCTTACGATTTTCGCGGATCAGCATATTCGCCGCCGGGATGCTGATATAGATATTATAGCTCTGCTCGCTGTCCGACTGCTCGAGGATGCCCGTGATCTTTCCCCGGTATTCCTTGGGCGTCGGCTGGTCGGGCGTGGACGGGTCGGGATTGTCGATCAAATATCCGCTGCCGGGGTAGTATTTCACATTCATACCTACCCAATCCACATCCGGTCCGGCCGGCTCCTGATAGTCGTCCGCATCTATTGCCACGGCATAACCTCCGGCCATCACCGTACCGCCCATCATCCCGCCGGAAGCATTCGGGTCCATGAAATACTGTCTCGCGTTCGCTCCTATTACAAGCTCGATATTGGAGGTGTCGGAAAACACGCCTCCCTCCATAAACGAAAAATCCATCGTGTCCGGGTCGACCGCATAGACCTGCGTATCCGCCTTATATTTTCCCATCACGATATAGGAGGGGATATATAAGAGCCCCGTCGCGTTCCTGACGCCCGGCAGCGCCCGTATCTGCTCCAGCTTTGCATCTGTCAGTTTTCCCTCCTCGCCCGAGCCCATCGGAGATATCTGTATCTGCGTGAGATCTGTGCTCTGCATGATGCTCTGGTTGAACTGCTCGAGATTCCCAAGGCCGAGCGCCACCATGATGACGATACACGCCGTTCCGATGATCACGCCGAGAACGGTCAGAATGGTCCTCATTTTGCGGCGCCACAGGTTAGAAGCCGCAAGGAGGACAATATCAATAAATGTCATCGTCTTCGAGCTCCTCTGAAAGCTCCTGTGCACGTTTTTTTCTTCTCTTTTTCACCACAATGACGGCCGCTGCGGCTGCGGCTCCGCCCGCAATGATGAGCCATCCCCACCACGGAAAGCCCGCCGTCTCTTCCTCCGGGACTTCTTCCATGGGAATATCTCCGCCGTAATCCGGCATAGGAACGAGCACCGTCTCAACGGGTATCTTCATTTCATATTCTTCGCCGTATTCATCCTCATAGGCAACGATGAAATTGCCCTCCACCGGGCCGGGCTGCACAGGCCCTGCATCTCCGTCCTCCGGCTCCGCCGTTCCCGCTTCTGTCGATACGACCGTCCGCGCAACATCTTCCGCTATAGCTCCGCCGTCTGTTATGCCCGCCATATCGCCGTCCGCTCCGGCCCCTTCTTCCAGCCCCATTCCGGTGTCTGCCGCGACCGCCGCGTAGATATCCGCCGTCTTTGCCGTACCGGATTCCATATTGCCGAGGAACGCGCTCGATTCGGGTGTAAGCCCGGGCACATCAAGCATGACCGTTACATTATATAAGATATTTTTCCCCTTATTATACAGGTTCAGGCTGGCGGAGGTCGTGTCGCCCATATAGACCTCTGCCGGGAATTTCGGCGGATCATATTCGAGGCGTATCTTCTGATGTACCTCCACGCTGATCTCGTCTGCCGCCGTAAGCTGCGCAGCCTGATTGTCCTCATAGGCAATGGCGATGTCGATCTTCTGCGGCCCCGCTTTTGCGTCGGCACGGGCTTCCATCGTGAAGCTGAAATCAGCCGTCTTTTTGGGGGCGATCTTTTCGATATACGCCGTATTCGTGTTGTCGCCGGGCATGAGGTCCGTCGTCTGGCTCTTAAAGGTGACAGTGATGTTTTTCACGCTCGTCTCTTTGCTTGTGTTGGTGAGCGTCACCTTCACAGTAAACTTTTCGCCCGCGTTTACCGGGTCGGGGCTGATCTCATAGTTACTGATGATCACTTTCGGCTGAGAACTCACGCCGCTGCCGCCACCGCCGCCCGTTCCGGGATCAAATCCCGGATCTCCTCCCGGGTCCGTTCCCGGGTCTTCCGTCGGCTGTCCGCCCGGCTCTTCACTCGGCTCAGGCGCAGGGTCTGTTCCGTCGGTGATTTTGACAAAGACAGTAAATTCCTGCGTCTTCACTTCTCCGCCTGCCGTCGGATAGCTCGTCCTGATAACGACCGGATAGTTTCCGTTCACCCGGTCCTTTGCAAGCGGCAGACGCAGGTCCACCAGATAGGACTGCTTCGTTTTTCCGTCTGTCAGCTTGTTCTCTTTCAAGGATACGGACGTATCATAGTTATTGAATATGAACGGCGCTGTTTGGGGGTCTCCCAGATCGACCGAGACTGCTACGTCTTTTCCTTCCTCGACCTGCTCCGTTCCCGGACCGGGGATCAGCGGGAGAATGACCCGCGCAGCGCCGCCGGATACGGCGGGGCTATACCCGTTTTGGTAGGTCGCATCCATTCCCTCATATTGGCTTTTGCTGTCGATGCGCAGCGCCGTGCCGCGCATATCCGCAGCAAAGGCGGTAGGCAGCGCAAAAGAAAGCGCAAGCAGGACAATGAGTGCAGTGATCGTGATTCGTTTTTTCATGTTTCCTCTCCCTGTGTTTCTGATTCCGCCTGTGCTGTCTTTCCGGCGGCGGGCCCGTGTCTTTCACGCTTCGCCACTTTTCCGTCTATGATATGAATGACCTGATCGGCATATTCCGCTTTTGTCGGGTCGTGCGTCACAAACAGGAGCGTTGCGCCGCGTTTCCTTACCTGCCCGCACATGATCTCCATGATCTGTTCCGCCGTCACCGAATCAAGATTTCCCGTCGGTTCGTCCGCAAAAATGATCTCCGGCTTTGCAATGATGGCGCGCGCGATGGATACGCGCTGCTGCTGTCCGCCCGAGAGCTGGTTCGGCATGTTTTTCAGATGCTTCCCAAGCCCCATTTCTACAAGCAGCCTGTTCGCCGCTTTCATACGTACGGCACGCGGCACGCCCCGGAACATCAGGGGAAGCGCCACATTTTCCGCCGCCGTCATGGTAGGCATCAAATTAAAGGACTGAAACACAAAGCCGATATGCTTCAGGCGAAAATCCACCAATTCACTTTCATTCATTTTATAAGTTGGTTTTTTCCGAATAAATATCTTGCCTGCGGTCGGATGCTCGAGCCCCGCAAGGAGGGAAAGCAGCGTCGATTTTCCGCTGCCGGACGTACCGAGGATCGCGCACACCTCGCCGGGCATCACATCGATATCTACTCCGGCAAGCGCATGTATCTTCGTATTTCCCATACGGTAGGTTTTTTTCAGATTTCTTGCTATAATGATCGGTTCCACCGTTCCCCTCCAAAATGGAAAATAAAAGCCTCTGTCAGATGCAAAAGGAAAAACGCCCAAACAGCAATATCCGCATTTTTATTATACCATAGCATACTGCCGGGCTGTTCCGTTTTTTCTTAATAAACTCTTAAGCTTTCTCAGAATAGAAGCAAATTGTTTCATAGTTGTAAACTTCAGGCGTTTTTTCCGTTTTCTGCAAAAAAAGAGAACGCGCACGGCGTTCTCTTTCCTATCGTTACGCTTCGACCAAGCTTTTGAAGTCTTTGTATTTTTCATCCCACATCCGCTTTTCCTGCGGCAGATAGGTCGCTGGCTCGCAGGAGGCCGCGACAACGCTGCGCGCTTCCCTGATGTCGGCAAGCTCCCCTGCCGCAATCAGCTGTACTGCGATGTTTCCGAGCACCGTCGCTTCGTCCGGCCCGGCAATAACGGTCATGCCCGTCGCGTCGGCGGTCATCTGGCACAGGAGCGCGCTTTTTGTTCCGCCGCCGAGAATGTGCACTGTACGGTATTCCTTTCCCGTACATTCGCACAGCCGCTCGATGCTGTAGCGGAATTTCAGCGCGAGGCTTTCGTCGATACAGCGGATCACTTCTCCCTCTGTCTGCGGTACGGGCTGCCCGGTCCGTTCGCAAAAGTCCCGAATGCGCCGCGGTAGATTTCCCGGTTTGCCGAATTCCGGGCTGTCCACGTCGATCAAGCTGCGGAAAGGCGTACACCTCTTCGCCATCTGTTCGAGCTCTCCGAAGCCAAATTCACGGCCCTCGCGTATCCACTGCCGGCGCGATTCTTGGATAGGCCATGTCCCCATGATATTTTTCAGAAAACGGTAGGTGCCCTCTACGCCACCCTCATTGGCAAAATTATATTCCGCTCCCTTCGCGTTGATACACGGCTCATGCAGCTCTGTTCCAAGCAGGCTCCACGTTCCGCAGCTGATGAAAATAAAATCCTGCTCCTGCGTTGGAACTGCCGCGACCGCCGCAGCCGTATCGTGCCCGGCCGTACACATCACTTTCGCTTTGGGCGCACCCAGCTCTTCGCATATTTCATCGCGCAGCAGGCCGCATTCCGTGCCCGGTTGTACGATATCGCACAGCTTTTCACGCGGTATCCCGGCAAGCGCCAGCACCTTATCGCTCCAATCCCTGCTTTTCGCATCCAGCATTTCGGAGGTGGAAGCGATGGTATATTCCGTGTGCATCTCTCCGGTCAGGAAATAATTGTAAAGGTCGGGCGTAAAGAGTATCTTTTTCGTCGCCTCAAGAAGCCCGGGCTTCTGCTCTTTCAGATAGATGAGCTGGTAGAGCGTATTGATCGCAAGGTGCTGCAGGCCCGCCGTCTCATAAAGCTCGCCGAGGTCGACCCGCCTCAGGAATTCGCGGAACGGCTGCTCGGAACGTTCGTCGCGGTAGTGGACCGGATTCTGAACGAGCTGCCCGTCCTCTCCGATGAGGCCGAAATCCACGCCCCATGTATCGATGCCGATCATATCAAAGCCGCCCTCGTTGACCGCTTTTGTGATCCCCTGCTTGATATTGTAAAACAGGCGCAGCGCATCCCAATAGAGGGTTCCGTTCACGAAGACCGGATCGTTCGTAAAGCGGTGAAGCTCCTTCATCGTGATTTTTCCGTCCGTATACTGTGCGATCATTGCACGGCCGCTCGAAGCGCCGAAATCAAATGCCAAAATTTTGCTCATGCTATTTCCCCTTTATTATTATGTTCCTAATAATAACTATACTGAAAACGAACCCGGGAATCAATGAAAAATAGTATACTTTTCATGTAGTTTTCAAACATTTTTATGTCCGCTGCAAAAAAAAATTGTTCACCTGATGATTGATGTCACATTCCATTTGTGCGATAATGACTGTATGAGCAGCTGCTCATGATCCTATCCGAAAGAGTGGAAACGTCTATGGAATATGTAAAGCTTGGCAGGACCGATATTCATGTGAGCCGAATGGCGATGGGCGGCGACGTGCGTACGCCGCGCGAAGAGTTTGCTGCGGCGCTGCAGTTTGCCGTAGATCACGGCGTGAACCTGATCGATACCGCGCCTGCTTACGGCAGCAGCGAAGAGGTGCTTGGAACGATCCTTCCGGGCATCAAGGGAAAGCTATATGTATCCACAAAATTCAGCAATGACCCGCAGCCATTTTTGCCGCAGGACCGCGACTGCCTGCTGCGCGCCGTAGAAAACAGCCTCAACCGTCTGAAACGCGACACCATCGATATTTGGATGGTGCATGAGCCCGACCGTCCTTTCCAGTATGACTGGTGGGAACGCCCGCAGGACCTCAACCGGCCCGAAGCCTATTATGGTCCCGTGATGGACGTGCTTTCCGATTTGAAAAGGCAGGGCATTATTCAATATACGGGAATTGGCGGAACGACGGCATACGAGATCGTTCCCATCATCGAGAGCGGCTTTTTCGACGTGATTTTGACAGCCTTCAATTACAGCCTTCTTTGGCAGGAGGCAGCCATCGAGGTCATCCCCGCCGCCAAAAAACAAAACATGGGGATCCTGCTCGGCTCCGTTCTGCAGCAGGGAGCGCTCGCAAGGCGTTACGACGAGCAGGTGAAAGCAAAACCCGCATGGCTCTCAAGGCCCCGTCAGCAGCAATATTTGAAGCTATATGAGTTGTGCGACGAGCTTCATATGGACGTTGCCGATCTTGCGATGCGCTTCGCATTTTCCAACCCCGACATTCACGCAGTCGTAACAGGAGCCGGAACCGTAAAAAATGTGGAGCGTAATCTCGCTTCCTATGAAAAGGGTCCTCTGCCGGAAGACGTTTTGAAGCGAATCGATGAGATCTATCAAATGGTGCCTTTCCGTCCATTCGAGGAGTCTTTCTTTATGCCTTTTACGCGTCCCTATAAAGGGCCGCGCATGGTGCATTGAACCACATATATCAAAACAAAATGCCGGAAAAATCTCCGGCATTTTTTGTTACTTGCTTTTCAGCTCGTCGTCTGTGAGCTGCAGGCCCTTTTTGATCAACTTTTTAGAAAGAAATTTATCCGCGCGTTTTTCAATGATACGCTCGAACCCGCGCATCATAAACGGCGCGATCACCGTAAAGATACACACCACTACGACCTGCGGCAGATTGATCGGCGAAATATCGAAAAAGCCCCGGATAAACGGAATAATGAGGCACAGGAAGAACAGCCCGACCGCACTGCCGAAAATGACCTTGCGCGCAGTCGTAAACGGTACGCTGACTTTCGCTACCACCCACATTCCGACTGCGACTGCCATGAGCATACACATCGTCGATACCGCTGCAGGCGTATATTGGAAGATGCCTGCAAATACATTGACCGCAAGGATACCGATGATCACAGACAGGCCGCCTGGAAGCGAGCGCTTCAGGATATTGATAAGAAAATGCTTCTTTATCGGTGAGAAATTCGGTTCCAGCGCAAGGAAGAACGCTGGGAAGCCGATCGTGATAAAGCTGATGAGCGTCATTTGCAGGGGCGTGAACGGGTAGCTGCTGTCGAGCAGAATGACCGTCGCAAACGCAAGGAGCACCGCGTATACCGTCTTGGTAATGAACAGGGTGGCCACACGTTCGATGTTATTGATAACCTTGCGTCCCTCGTTGACGATGTCCGGCATAGTCGCAAAATTAGAATCGAGCAGCACGAGGTTGGCAATATTTTTTGCCGCGTCGCTTCCCGACGCCATCGCGATCCCGCAGTCCGCCTCTTTCAGAGCGAGCACATCGTTTACGCCGTCTCCCGTCATCGCGACCGTGTGTCCTCTGCGCTTCATGGCCGCAATCAGCTCTTTTTTCTGCGCTGGAGTAACGCGTCCGAACACATCATATTTTTCTGCGGCAGCTTCAAGCGCTTCCTGCGTTGTGAGCGTCGTCGCGTCCACCGCTTCATAATTCTTGACGCCCGCCCGCTCGGCAATCGCGCTTGCTGTTACCGGGCTATCGCCCGATATGATCTTGATTGCGACCTGCTGCTTCTCAAAAAAGCGCAGCGTCTTTTTCGCGTCCGGCCGTATGCGGTCTGATATCAGCAGAAATGCCGCCGGCTTCATTCCTTCTGGAACGGCATTGCCCTCTACGTCGTCTGCGGCGCTGTGGGCAAGCACGAGCACCCGGCTGCCCTTTTTGGCATATTGTTCTGCATCCAGCTCTTGATATCCGTTAGGGAAAATGAATTCAAATGCCCCGAGGAACCATGTCCCTTCCCCCTCGAAGCATACGCCGCTGTATTTGCGTGCGGAGGAAAAAGGTATGATAGACTTTATTTCATGGTCAAAGCTCTTGCCGAATTTTTCTACGACTGCATGGAATGTTGCGTTATCATCCTGCAGCGCGCCTGCCATATTGGATAAGACCCGCTCTATATTCTGCGATGGGTCGAGGGCGATCACCTCTTCCACATGCATTTTCCCCTCGGTGATCGTTCCCGTCTTATCGAGGCACAGGATGTCTACCCGTGCGAGCGTCTCGATACAATAAAGATCCTGTACGAGCGTCCGTTTTGTTGCGAGGATCACCGCGCTGGTCGCAAGGGAAATACTGGTGAGCAGTATGAGCCCCTCCGGGATCATACCGATGAGCGCGCCTACTGTTTTCACCGTATTATCTGCTATGGGCAGACCTACGACAAGGCCCTGCTTTACGAAAAGCAGAATACCGACCGGAACGATGATGATGCTGATCACTTTCAAAATGCGGTTCAGGGAATTGCGCAGCTCGGAGGTGCGCTTTTTAGACACCTTGGCGTCGTATGATATTTTATTCGCATAGTTTTCGATGCCCACACGCTCAACGCGGGCATACGCATTTCCCGATACGATATAACTTCCCGAATACAGAAAATCCCCCGGCCCTTTGGCAATGACGTCCGACTCGCCTGTGATCAGCGATTCATTGACCTCTACCGAACCCTCGAGAATGATCCCGTCCGCGCATACCTGATTGCCGGGCATGAGCTGCATCACATCGTCGAGCACAAGCTCCGCCACGCCGATCTCTTTTTCCGCTCCGTTCCTGACTACCGTCACCTTTGCCGCCACGATGACCGACAGCTTATCGAGCGTCTTTTTCGTGACGATCTCCTGTGCGATACCGATGACGAGATTCCCTACTACGACAAGCAGGAAAACAAGCTCCTTGATATAACCCGTCATGACGATCAGTACGGTAAACACCATATTCAGGATATTAAAAAAGGTAACGAGATTGTCCTTGAATATCTGCCGGTAGGATTTTGTCGTATTTGTATTGAATGCGTTGGTAAGCCCTGCTTCTATGCGGCTTTTGACCTGTTCATCCGTCAGCCCCGTCCGGCAGTCCGAATCGTAGCGCTGCTGCTCTTCCGCCATACTGTTCCTCTCATACACCGTCCATAATGGTTTTATTATATCATATTTATTTTGCCCTTAAATGCCGATTTGTTAAATTTTATAAAATACTAACAAAAAACGGCAGATTTGTTCATCTGCCGTTTCGATATTTTTAAGAATCTCTGCTATTTTGTAGAAAAACGGTATTCCGTTACATCATGATAGGTCTTTCCTTTTTTCAGAATGCAGGAAGGAAATTCGTCGTGGTGCATACTGTCCGGAAAAAGCTGCGTTTCAAAGCAATATGCCGTGCGCGGCCCGTATTGCACTCCGTTTTTTCCTTTCATTTCCGGCACAAAGTTCGCCGTATAAAGCTGCATGCCCGGCTTATCCGTATATACCTCCATGATTCGTCCGCTCTGCGGATCCTCTACGCGCGCTGCGCGGCGGAAACCCGCCCCCCACAGCACAAAATTATGATCATAGCCTCCGCACAGCCTTAGCTGCGGAAATGGATCCTCGATGCGCTCCCCTATCAAATGAGGATGGGTAAAATCGAGCGGCGTATCCGCGACTTCGGCGATTTCGCCCGTTGGGATCAGGTTTTCATCTACAGGCGTATATTCACCTGCGTCTATCTTCAGAACATGGTCTCCTATGTCTCCCTCTCCGCGCAGATTAAAATAGGAATGGTTGGTCAGCGACAGCACGGTATCTGCATCTGCCTCAGCAAAATACTCGAGACGCACCGTGTTGTCGTCCGTGAGCGTCATTTCCACACGGATATCCACAGCTGCCGGGAACCCATCCTCGCCGTCCGGGCTGTGATAGGTGAGCGACAATGTATTCTCTTCCGCAGACGCATCCCATACCTTACGGTTCAAACTATTGTTTCCTCCATGCAGAAGATTGACGCCGTTTTCATTGCAGGGAATTACATAATCCTTTCCGCCTACTGTGAACTGTCCGCCCGCAATTCGGTTGGCGTAGCGCCCTACTGTCGCACCGAAAAACGGATGGTCCCCATAATATTCCTCCGGCGTTTCGAAGCCGAGAACCACATCCGCCGCGGCACCGTCCGCATCCGGCATTTCCACCGCCATGATGGTCGCCCCGTAATTGGTTACTTTCATGCGGCCGCCCGCTTCGTTTGAAATAGTATACACAAAAACGTCTTTTCCGTCTTTTACACCTGTTTTTTGAATCTCGATCATGATAATTACCGCCCTTTTGAAATGTTACTATTATTTTACATCAAAAGTTTCCGTTTTCCTATCCGTTCTTTGTTCTTTTTTGTAAAATTTCTCATGGGGCACCGCAAATCAAAAAAGCATTGGCAGAATACTCCGCCAATGCTTCCGAATACCTTCGCCGTGCCGTATCAGCCGTTCAGCAGCAGCTCGATCACATACATCTCAAGCTTCTCGAAGTTCTGCGTCTTCACGCACTCTTCCTGGAACTTATAGTCGAACTTCTTCACCTTCTCAAGCAGCAGCTCGAATACGCGCTTGCTGTTGATGATGTGGCGGTAGCAGTCCTCCGCCGGCTGCGTCCGCATCGCCTTTACGTCGAGTCCTACGCATTCCCCGTTATCGCCGAAGTTGTTTTCATACAGCACCTTCACCTGATTGAAGCATGCCCTCAGGTTCTCCGCTCCGAACGTCTTGTCCTGATCGTATTTGATCCCGTTCTGGTCATTCAGGTGTACTCCCCACAGCTTCCCCCACGCGATCGCGAACGCCATGTCCGCCGCCGGGTCAAGACCCGCTAAGATCGAATGCGCGCTCTCGATGCACAGTCCTACCCGCGACGGATCCACCGTCTGCGCTCCTACCGCAAGCGCATGCCCTGCCGTCCCGCAGTAGCTCCGGTCGATCGGCTCGTTCGGCTTCGGCTCTACCAGTATCTGCACGTCCGGGTCGTATTTCAGGATCGTATCGAACGCGTCCCTCAGCTGCCTGATCTTCTCGACCGGGTTTTTCCCCTCCGCGCACAGCGTTCCCTCGCGCGCCAGCCACAGCTGCACCTTGTTCGTCCCCAGCGCCTTTGCGATATCTACCGACCGCAGCGCCCGCCAGATCGCAAAATCATAGTCCTCCTTCCGGCTCGCCGTGAAGCCCCCGTCGTTCGTGTGCGCGTCGAACCACAGCCGCGGCGCCACGAATTCCGCGAACAGACCGTATTTGTCCAGCATCGCTTTGACGTCCTTCGCGTAATCCACGATCGCCTTTTCCGTCATATTGTTCATATCCGGCACCGCGTCATCGTCATGGAACTGCACTCCGTCCATCCCGATCTCCGAGAATGTTTTGATCTTCTCCTCAAACGGCACCGTCGGCCTGATCCCCGGCCCGAACGTCTCGTTTCCCTCGTGCACGTTCCACGGTCCTACCGTAAACCTGAATTTTGCCATCCTTTTTTCCTCCTTTGGTTCCCTTTTTTTCCGGCCGAACGGCCTTTCTTTCCATGCTGCCTTTATTATATCCCCTCTTTTTTCCCTCTTCCCGCACATCTTTGCTTTTTTTCCGGGACAGTTTTGTTTTCGGTCCTCTCAGCTCCTGCCGGCCTGCTTTAAAAAATGCAGCGCGCGGTTCACGTCCATAACGGTATGCTGTTCATTTTCTTCCGTTATCTGCACGGAGTCTATGCGGTATTTTTTTCTGTATTCCCCGGGGGTACAGCCAAATTCTTTCAGGAACACTTTATTGAGATATTTATAATCCGAAAATCCGCATTCCATACAGATATCGATATGGCTGAGATCCGTGTGCAAAAGCAGATATTCCGCTTTTTCCCCGCGCATCCGGTTCAGGTAATTCTGGAACGATATCCCAAGGTGCGTTTTGATAAAATGGGATAGGTAGTACATGTCCAGATTTTCACGTTCCGCGATCTCTTTCAATGTAATAGGATACATATAATTTTCCCGCATAAACTCAATGATGCGCTGAAGGCGGTCCATATTGCGGTTTTCAGCCGCTGCCGTCTTTTCGTCGAGCACCGTGTAGTCATCGTGCCCCAGCATACGGAACAGCATATGATTTAGGATCGATACCAGTTCCAGCGCATACCCCTCTTCCTTTTTGCAATAGCACGCAACGATCTTTTCCATACAGTTCCGAAACATCTCCCAATATTCCGGCGAGCTCTCCCGCAGGATATGCCGCTTGGTAAACCGGACATGCGCAATGCGCGGATAATATTTCTTGCACAGCAGCGGATCGAGCTGCAGTACCATCAAAAGATTCTCTTCCTGCGTCCTCCTTAGGCTGTGGATCGCATTCCGGTTGCTGATAAAGATATCATTCCGCTTCAAAAGGTGGCGCTGCTGGCCGTCGTCTATGTTCACGCTGCCCTTGAGTACGAGAAATATCTCCATATCATTATGAAAATGCAGCTCCCTCCAGTTGATGGATACCACGAACGTTTTCAGGCTTGTTCCCGAAATGTGCTTGATAAACTCATATTCCATAAATTTTCTGCTCCGGCTTTTTTCTGAAAAATGGCAAATGTGTCATGTCTGTTTCATGATTTTTTTAACGTCATTTATAGATATTATAGCACTAATACACAAAAATGTATGAATTATTTGATTTCATATTATATTTTTGCTTCACTAAAATAAAAAAGGATGCATGAATAGCGCATCCTTTTTCGTTGGATCTATATATAACAGGAAGGAAATATTGTTTTATTTATACAGGGAGCCATAGATCCTGCAGGCGCGGTAGTCCGCACCCTCTCGGTCCTGTGTGCCGAACGCGTTCTGTGCCGCCGATTGCGGCGGCCCCGGTCTTTATCATTACTTCTCCTCCTTTCTTTGATTATTTTATTCCGGTTTCTGCCAAGCGTACAGAAAAACAATGCAAAAGATTCCGGCGACTGTTACAGCTGCCGGAATCTTTGTCTGGTTATCGTTTTTGCTGTAACCAGAACTGCTCCATTTCTGCTTTTTCTTCTTCTGTATATTTACGCTTGGTGTCGATCACTTTTCCGCCGTTCCACTTGCGGCTTTCGATGTCTTCCGTTGTTCCCATTACCGTAACATTGAGCTGCCTGCGCCGTGCGCGTACATGATCCCAATCAATGAAATAAATATGGGCAAACTCTCCGCCATCTAATTTTCCATCCTTGATCGTCAGCGTTTCACTGCGTCCAAAAAAAACAGAACGCAGATGGCCATCTGTATTCATACTCGTATAATCTCCCGGCTCATTCACAAATCTTCCGAATTGTGCATGGATCGGCCCGGGATGGCGATATTGATGCTCTTCTGCAAAATCCGGGATCATCTTCCGCATAATATCGAGGAGATCGTGCTGAAGATATTCCAAATCGAAAGAATCGATATCGTGTGAACATTCCTGAACCATAACGGAGCAGGTTGTATGGTGAGACGCAACACAGCACGTTCCATTTTTCACACCGGAAGCTTCCACGATCTCACATACCTCTTTCGATACGTCATGGAATGTTGGTATCCACCCGCGCGACTGCAATTCCAATTCCTTTTGAACAACTTTAAATTCCATGTTTCACCTCATAATTTACTTTATTTACGGCTGTCCGGGCCGCATAAAATGTTTCATTTTCTTTTTCGTTATTTTCGCCTTTCGTCCCATGCACGGCGTACGGCTCCTATCATTTCATCGATCATTTTTGCGCGGTCGGGCGCTTTTACGATCCCGCTCGACGAGCCGGTCGCTTCCGCCCCTGTGCCGATCACACGATACACGTCTTCCCCACAGCTAATTCCTGCGCCTTGAAGCACAAGAATATCCGAATCTATTTTTTTTACCGCTTCGATCGAGGCTTGTACATAGCTCATGTCGCTTGGATTACCTGTGCCGATCAACTCCGTAGGCTCCGCTACGATAATATCCGGCGAAAGATGTGCGACCGCTGATGCTTCCGCAATAGAATCGGCGCACACGATCGTCGCCAGTCCCACCTCTTCCGCTCGCCTTATGGTTTTCGCCAACACGCTGAACGAAAGCGGTTTCTCACAATGATTCAGCATAACGCCGTGCGCACCCGCAGCTACTAAAGATTCCGGCAGAATATCCGCAAGTCCTCTTCCCGGTTCGATCGGTTCCATATGCGGCGCAAACACAAAAAGATGCTTTACGGCCTGTGCAACACGCCGGATATCTACGACTGGAGTTGTAAAAATAATATCGATACCATATTTTTCTGCCGCGATATCTGCTGCCAAAGCAAGCTCCAATATTTCGTCTCCAACGAGATACGATTTAGGACCAATCTCAAAAAACGGCGGTTTTAACGGAAAATTTTTCAACATGCTTCAAGCTTCCTTTCCTCTTGTAATGTTTGTGCGTCTCTTTATTCAGCTTATCATCTTTTTTCTTTATGGTCAATAATATTTTCTTTTTTATTTCTTTTTTATTTCTTTTTTATTTCCTGATTATTTTTATTGATTTTTTTATTCTAACTCTCTATACTGTTAAATAAAACATCGCAATAAGCGGGAAAGGGAATATTTATGGATCTTTCTAAAATATGGCAGGCAGCTGAAAATACATACCAAATCGAGACCGATGCGATCTTGCAGGCTTTTGATGGGATCGACCGAGCTTCTTTTCTGCGCGCTGTTGAGCTGCTCGCGCAGGCCGAGCGCATCGCCGCCAGCGGCTGCGGTCACTCCGGTATCGCCTGCCGGCATTTTGCACACCTTATGTGCTGCATCGAACGGCCCGCTCGTTTCATTTCGCCCGCAGAAGCGGTACACGGCGCGACCGGATATCTCCAGCAGGGCGATGTCATGCTGTTGGCCTCACGCGGTGGAAAGACCTCTGAATTGCTCCCTATCCTTTCTATTTGTAAGCAAAAGGGAGTGTCTGTGATCTCCGCAACCGAAAATCTTGATTCCCCTCTTGCTCGTGAAGCAGACGTCGTGCTGCAGACGCCGATAACGCGCGAAGCTGATCGCTACAACAGTCAGGGAACGACCAGTTTCTCCGTTTTGAACGTTTTATTCGATGCACTGCAATCAGCTTTGATCGAGGCAACCGGGTTTCGCAACGAACAATTTGCCGTCATCCATCCCGGCGGAGCGGTCGGAGAGCGTCTGAATGCAGCTCCGAACCGCTAATCAAATCAGGGAGAAAAACAAATGTCTGTAAACAAGCTAAAAATTGATGAGCGGCGAAAAAAAATTTTGGAGATGCTCCGTCGGGATGGGCAGGTACGCGTTGCCCAATTAAGCAAACAGCTTGGCGCTACTGTTGTTACGATCCGCAGCGATCTGGACGCTCTTGAACGCGACGGTTATTTGGAGCGTACACAGGGCGGTGCGGTCCAATCTGCCAAAAACTTTTATCACATGGAGCTTCAGTACCGGCGGCAAAAGAATGCCGATATCAAAAAGCAGATCGCCGCTGCAGCCGCACGTATGATCCACGACGGCGATACGCTGCTGATCAATTCCGGCACGACGACTTATTTTACCGCGCTTGAACTGAAGCAGCACAAAAACTTAAACGTGGTTACAAATTCCATTTCACTTGCCGTAGAGTTGGGCAGTGTGCCTACTTTCCGTGTTATTCTTCTTGGCGGCGAGATCAATACACAATATTCCTTTATCTACGGGGAGGACGCAAAGCGTCAGCTTTCCGGCTATAAGGCTGACTATGCGCTGCTTTCCATGGACGGTATCTGCCGCCATGCGGGGATCACGACCTATCATGCCGAGGAAAGTGTGATCGACCGTCTGATGATTGAACGCTCACAGAAGACGATCATCGTGGCGGACAGCAGTAAAATCGGCCATGAAAGTTTTTCGCACGTATGTGCGCTCGACGAGATCGATTTTCTTGTGACCGATGCAGCGGCGAGCGCTTCATGCAGTGAACTGGATGAGACCGGTATTACTGTCGTTTCCTCCTGATCCGTTTTCGTACTTTGTTAGAAATATCAATATTGACCAAGTTTTTTTGCCAGCGTTATCGCATATTTAAAATTTTCCAGACTCACAGTATCCGGTATCGAATGGTCTGAATGATAAATATATCTGCGGTATTTTTTTGCTGCAGGTATTTTTTTGAGCAACTCACGTTCGATATCCTCCACAGCTCCTGCCAATATATCCGCATTGATATTCCCAATAAACGTCAATCTGTTTCCATATTGTTCAACATACTCGCATATATCGTTTCCCGCCCGGGCTTCGAGCGGCTGCATACAGTCTATTCCCGCTTCAATCAGCAGAGGAAGCAGCGCGCGGATATCTCCGTCCGAATGGTATATCACTTTCATTCCATGCTCCTTTGCGGCGGCAAACAGCTTTTTTTGGCAGGGAAGTACATAATTCCGGTAAAATTCCGGCGAAAACAGCATACCGTTTTTATAACAAAGATCACTGAATACCCACATTGCGTCAAACGAATAGCCGTGTTTTGTTATCTCCTCCAGCATACGAATGTTGAATTCCGTATAATCTTCCATGATCCGCTGCGCAAATTGCGGTTCGAGTGCCATCTGGACAAGCGCTTCTTCTTCACCTAACAGGCGTATGTAGTACCAGCACGGTTCGATTGGTGTCAAGACCGTGAAGCCGTCCGCTTGCCGCACACGTTCATAATACTGCTCCTGTGAGTCTTTCCGCAGTGTTCCCCATATCACGTCCCTTCGGAAAGAGGAAAAGCGCTCGTAATCCGGAGACAGCCGAATACGCAGCCTTTCCCATGCTTCCCATCCATTGACCGTTGTTCCGACCAGCTGCGGCGCAGCCTGCCTATTTTTCAAATACCGATAAGTATTTCCGTCTCCGTCTGAAACGACCAGAATGTCCTCTGTTTCTTCTTTGATCTCAGGCGGCAGCATCAGTGAGCCGTCAAAAGAGAAAAAATGAAAACGGTCCAGACCAAAATGATCCTGAGCGGACACGTCCTGCGGCAGCCCTTCCGAATGCCATCGCTCTTCCGTTTCCGGCCATATACCGATCTCCGTGATCGGTATCCTATCTGCCGGCTGCCCGTTCAAAGCAGCGAGCAGCCTCTGTCTCCCGTTCATATTCCCCTCTCTCTTCCGGCATAGTATAGGCAGTCTCCTGTATTTCTGTCAAAAAGATGTATTCTGCTTGTATCTAACCGGAAAGATATTTCTTTCATATTATGAATATCTGAAAAATGAACGTCGGATTCGTCCGTGATCCCGGCCTTGATCACCAATTTGTCTCCATTCTTATCCGCGTGGATATAAATCTCCGAGCCCATCAGTTCTGTCACGCCGACATCCGCAGTGATCGCACCATCCGCTTCTTTTGCCACAACCGCCATATTTTCAGGCCGGATACCTACCGTCACGCTTCTTTCACCCGTTCCGGCTTCCGCAAGAATATGCTGATAAGCTTCATTGAGTACAAATTCTCCGCCGAGCACATGTACCTTATATACTCCTCCACTGCATTTAAGCTGTGCATTCTCCAAAAAGTTCATCTGAGGCACCCCGATAAAGCCTGCTACAAAACGGTTTGCCGGGAAATTAAACACCTCCTGCGGCGTGCCGATCTGCTGGATCAGCCCATCTTTCATGACGACGATCCGGTCTCCGAGCGTCATTGCCTCTGTTTGGTCGTGCGTCACATATACGAACGTTGTATTCAGGCGTTTCCTCAAAGAGATCAGCTCTGCGCGCATAGAATTACGCAGTTTCGCGTCCAAATTGGAAAGCGGCTCGTCCATCAGGAATACCTGCGGTTCACGTACAATGGCGCGCCCAATGGCAACACGCTGCCGCTGTCCGCCCGAAAGCTCTTTTGGCTTGCGCTCCAGATATTCTGTAATATCCAATATCTCCGCCGCCTGAAGAACACGTCTTTTGATTTCATCTTTCGGCACTTTTCGCAGGGTGAGTGCAAATGCCATATTATCGAACACACTCATATGCGGATAAAGCGCATAATTCTGAAATACCATCGCAATATCTCGGTCCATTGGCTGTACGTCGTTTACCAGCTTGTCTCCGATATAGAGTTCTCCGGACGAAATCTCCTCAAGCCCCGCGATCATTCGCAGCGTGGTCGATTTGCCGCAGCCGGATGGTCCTACAAATACAACAAATTCCTTGTCCTCGATCGTCAAGTTGAAATTCTTGACTGCCTCTACATTTTTTCCGTAAATTTTACCGATATTTTTTAAGATCACTTTTGCCATAATCAAACAGGTTTGGTCCGCTTTCCGAACCCCGCACGGCCTCCCTATCTTGCAGCTTCTGCTTTTCAGCACGGCATAAACAGACCGTTGCATTCCCTCTCCTTTCTATTATTATTTCGATTGTTTTCCCGGCGTCATACTCTGCGAAATTCTTCGATATATTCCACGCCATTTTCCGTTGCCGCTTTCAGTACTGCTTCGCCAAGTTCCGCGCACGCGCAGGTAGGATCTCCAAATAATCCCGTTTTTGTTTTCTGCAGCGCCCATGTGGAAACTGGACCGCATAATTTTCGATTCAGACGGATCGCATCTACATTTGTATATTCATCTTGATGCACCAGTTCCGGGTGCAGATACAAAATGCATGAAGTTTCCCATTCTCCTCCGTGGATATCTCCTTCCGGATCTTTTTTCATTTTGTCATATACTTCCGCTGAAAGCGTCATCGGCGCCAGCGTCATCGTAAAAACGCCGTGCACATCCGCAATCTCCCGCATGACCATACGAAGTAGACAATCGTGGTTCCCATGGCAGTCGAGCGTTACGATCTTTTTGAACCCCATGCCCACAAGCGAATCCACAATATCATAAATATAATCCGCGAATGTACGCGTATTGATATTCGGACAGCCGGGCCATTGTCGAACGATCCCCATAGAAAAACCAAAGTTTATAGTTTGCATGACCAATACCGGTATCCCTTTTTCTATGCAGGCATTTCCCAACATATCTGCATATCCGCGCGCGATCATTGCATCTGTTTCAACCGGAAGATGCCTACCGTGTTCCTCTGTTGTGCCGACCGGCAGGATCACGACCGCTTCGTCCTCCACCGCTTTCTGGATCTCAACCCATGTCTTTTCTCCAAAATAAATTGACATTTTTATACTCCTTTCATGAGCTTATTTTGATATTCTCCAAACAGGCTCCGGTATATTGCCTGTTTTTCGGGAATCGGCCTGTACTCTGCCCGGCAGGGTGCAGCACCTTTCGCAAATCGTTCTCCATTGAGTCCGCAATACTCTGCGGTGAGCCTTGCTGCTCCAACACTGCACAATTCTTCGCTCTCGAATGTTTTTACACACATTCCCGTAATATCCGCAATGATCTGGCAAAATGCTTCACTTTTACTTCCGCCGCCGAATATCCACAGCCAATCCGGTCTGACCCCCACCGTTTCCGCCGCTTTTAAATTCAGTTTCAGCTCGTACGCGATCCCTTCATACATCGCACGTGCAAGTTCCGCGCGGCCAGTCCCGAGCGTCAGGCCGGTATACCGTCCCTCTATCTTTTTCCTGCCATGCGGTGTTCCCGGCGTGCTGAGAAAAGGCAAAAAATATACGCCTCCGCTGCCGGCTGTTGCCCGTTCGCACATTTGATTTAACTTCTCATAGCTGACATCTGAAAAAAGCGTATTTTTTACCCACTTGACCGCTGCTCCCGCCGTATTGATGCACCCTTCAAGCACCCATCGTTCCTTGCCAATATACGGACAGGGAGTCAGGCCGCTCGTTTGTTCCATATCCAGCGCATCTGTCATAAGCTCTATAGCTCCTGCTGTGCCCAGCGAGACCGTTCCTGCATGCGCGGAAAGCCCCGCGCCATATGCGGCGGTCTTCTGGTCTTGCCCGGCGCATAACACCGGTATCCCGATCGGGAATCCTAAATCTACCGCTGCTTCTTTTGTAAGCTGTCCGGCAGAACGTCCGGTCTCACGAATATCCGGAAATACATTTTCTTCCACTTCTGCTGCTGCAAGCAGCTTTTTACTCCAGCATCTGCCGAATATATCGTACGCCATGCTCCCCGCGGCCATCGTTGGATCGGTTACCGTATTGCCTGTAAGCCGCGCTGCCGCATAATCCATCGGCATCAGAAACCGATGAGCCGCCCGATAGATTTGTGGATCGTTTTCTTTTAACCACATTAGCTTCGGAAGAAGATAGACTCCTGAATTTTGTTTTCCGGTTATGCGGGTAATCGTGCGGTCCCCTACCCGCGCGGCAAGGATTTGCGCTTCTCTTTCCGCGCGGCTGTCGAGCCAGCATATCGCATTTCCGAGCGGTCGGAGCGCTTCATCTACCGGAACGAATGATATACCCTGCGACGATATGCCGATTCCGGCGATTTTTTCCCGCTTGATCTCCTCCGTCAGTTCCTTTAAAAGGCCGCATACTTTTTCATACCATGCCGCCGGGTCCTGTTCAATAAATCCGTTTCCAGTCAGTATCAACTCCTCTTCATTTCGACACATGCGGAGCAGTCGTCCCGTTTCGTCGAACAATGCCGCCTTGACCGTTGTTGTTCCCAAATCGATACCAATGATATATTTCTGCATCACGTTAAATTCTCCACAATATCACGCACTTTTTTAACCCGCTGCCATACGCCATCCGGCGGGACCTGATCGGCTACGCCGAACACGAACCTTGCGTCCTCCCGGAATGTTTCTGCCAATCGCAGAAGATATTCTTCAAAAAATGCATCGCTGTATAATTCCGAAAAAAGCGCGCCGGGTATTCCGCCCCAGATCACGATTTGCTCTCCTGCTTTTTTGCGCAGTTCAGTCATTTCGAGGTCGCCGACCGGTGCAGGCGTAACCGCTTCGACAACATCGAAGCCGCTGGGTGCGATCATATCCCACGTTGCGGCAAGCATACCATCGTTATGGATCGACGTATACTTTCCGGCTGCATGAAGAAGCCCGTTCCTCTTTTGGTAAAACGGCATATTGTATTGCTCAAAAAAGTTGCGTCCAGTAATATCTGCAGATAAATTCTCTGGAAATTCAATCAAGTCCGCAGGTGAATTTGCCAAGATATGAAACAGCGGCAGCTCGCTTTCCGCAATCTCGTCCATCACCTGCCTAAACCGTTCCGGATTCTGCGCGTAAATTCCATACGTGTTTTCGACGCCCGCAATACGGGCGATCATACGCTGCAAAGGACAGCTTCCGAGCGGGGCGATCCCTACTGCGATCCCGTCTTCTCCCCATAGCCGGTCGATCCGTTCGTATTCCTCGTATTGTGCTTCATACCGCGTTTCGCGGCAAATATCCGCATAGATTTCTAAATCCTCAGGCGTTTTTACGAAATGTTCCGTAATCGCCCACGTATACGCTTCGGGCATATACGTCTCCAAGGACCGCAATGTTCCCTTCGGTGTAATCAATTCCCTCGAACGCTGTCCGCCTTTTTCCTGTTCCTTGAATTCAGCCCATTTCGGATAGTTTGTTTTCCACATCAGCGGCGCATAGAAACAGATACCTACTCCAAGATCTTTATGGAACCGCAGATACCCTTCCTCTCCGCAATATCTTTTTTCAAGCTTTCCTTGCTTCTCCAACGCTCCATACCAATAGGAAAGATCACCATACCATGCGTGCCGTTCCGCTTTTTCCCCTTTCAAGGCTGCCTTCAGGCGTGTGCGTTCATTCATTTTGCTTCCTCCTCTATTCGCACGGTCTTGATCTCGTATGGTCTTATAGAGATGTGTTCCAGTTCTTCTTTCGGGCCGTTGGGTGACAACATGAGATCGCATGCAGTTCCTTTCGCTGCGTCTTTGAACCGTATTGCCGCAGTTCCTGCCTTTCCGTCTGCTTCGAAGCCGCGAACAAATAATCCGCCGTCCTCCCGATACACAGCCGTTACAGCCAGCCCCGTCGTTTCCATAAAGGAGGCCTGCGGCGCAGCAGTGCCTTCACACTCTGAAAAGCGTGCCGTATTAACAAACGGCTGTTCACGAAGCAGGCATAAGTTCTGCATCTCCAATCCGGACATTTCCTGCTTCAATACGACATCAAATGCAAAATCGTGCCTGCCGTTTCCAAAATAGCTGTCCGGCGTTTTCAATACCCACGACGCAGTCTGTTCCTTTCCCCGCACATCGCGTTCCATCGTATGTAAGAGCACCGTTTCAACAATATTCTCGCGTCTGTTATAGCAGTAGAAAATACTTCCGTTTCCCTGCAAGAGCATAACGCGTACGCCGTGGTTCAAAAACGATGTGAAATGCCGCGCATAATATTGGCCGTCAAGTGCGCGTTCAAATTTCAGATACTCCTCTGCCTGTCCGGTGATCGCATTTCCATACATCTCGTACTCCGGATGGCGTTTCTCTATTCCAAACGGGATACCGGCCAATAATTCCGGTTTTTTATCACAGGAAAATGCGACTGTATAATATCCCTCTTTTCCCGCACTTTCAAAATTCAATTCGATTCCGATCTCTTCCCGATCTGCAAAAAGCGTGTAGGCTACCTCAGCCGGTTTTCCCGCTAAATCCCCCTTTATCCCGATTTTTTGCATAAGCGGCCCTGATTCCGTAAGCTCTGCACTCTCCGCATGAAATACCTCTATTTCTTTCGGTTCATAGTTCGCTACCCAGTCTCCTGTAGGTTCTGTATGATAGAAACGCAGCTGTGCAAACATATCCGCTTCCGAAAATAAAATATGTCCTTTTACGTCTTCTATTTTTTTGATTTTTCCGTTTTCCTGTGTGATCCGCAGCTTTCCGTTTTCAAGCCTATCAGGTGCCGTCCGGCAGGCAGACCTAATCAGCTCTTCTCCATGTGTATCGGGCACAAGCAGCAGATTCTCATATCCCATTGCACCGCAGTGCACCTTTGCCACTATATCCGCTTCATTGCATGCACAATTTGCATACAGCTTGTCTCCATGATAGATTTCCGCAATTTGATATTCCACTTTCTCTCCATCCGCATATTCCAGACGAAAGGGAACCAGATTATAGGGCGAAGCAACGTGCAGCCGTACATACTCTTCCGCTTTAAACGGGTGAGGATTGATCACGGTATACTGTACCGCTCCGCACTTTCGGGCTGCAGATGCTATCGTTTCCGCCGTATGAGCAGCAAGACAGTCCACTTCATATTCAAGCGCGCAGGCAAAGCGCAGTTTCTCTTCATAATCTGCTGCAAGGAGCGCTTCCAACGCATGACCGCTGATTTTCATGAGGCCTCCCCACAAAGATTGCACAGCTTTCCAGTCGAAATCCGCACCTACTTCTTCTGCGATCACACCCATTTTTTCTACCGATATCAAAGTCCGTTCGATCGAAAAGCGTTTCCGATACATTGCTTCAGCGCTCTTCGTTGGTATATCATAGGTCAACTCACAGGCATCGATCACCCCCTCCACATATGGCAGCTTTTGTTTTTCTATCTTTTCCATATACCGATCAAGTGTAGAGAATACGAGCTGTGTTTTGTGTCTTTTATTCCATTTTTGAATAAATGCATCAAGGTCTGCGGGGCGGTCAAGCATTGTATGCATCGGGAGCGCATCATCTCCGCCTACAAAAACGGCAAGGTCCTCTGTTTGTTGAATCTTGAGCTTTGCCTCCAGTTCCTCCCGTATGAATCCTTGTTCCTGAACGGCATAATCGGGGTTTGTGATGTATTCGTCCGCCATGCCCGAATAAATGCCGCGTGAAACTGTAATCTCACTTCCGTCAAGGCCTTTCCAAATAAACTCTCCGGGTATCCCGGACGTATTCATAGCACCTTCCGGGCGATAAAGCCGATAGGCCTTGTGGCCCGTTAGTTTGAGAAGCTGCGGCATCTGGCTGTGACCGATCGCCGTATCCGCATTCAAAAATACCGTTAACTCTTTTTCAGGGCATAATTTATTCTGCAGTACTTTTTTCCCGGCGGCTATATTCCGTATAAAAAGCTCATCTCCGCTTTTTCCCGGACGTACGAGGTCTATTCCTCCATTTGCGACCGATATCCGGCCACACTTGATAGATGTTTTGATCGTTTCGATCCGGTCCGGCAAATAACGTTCGAGTACGTCTACCGTTTGTAAAACATTATCAATTAGAAACGTAAATTCCTTATGGCTTTCCATCAATTCCGCAACACACTTTAAATTTTCCACATAGCGCCAGATGTGCCATTCACGCGTATTGGTCCATGCATAATCGCAATGCGCGTAGGGGATCAAATGTATTGTTTTGATTTCTTCAAGCTGCTTCATATTCCTCTCCCCGTCAGCCCTTTACGCTTCCCGCAAGGCTCTGCACAAACTTCTTCTGCGCGCAGAAATAGATAATGATCATCGGGATCGCTACAATAATGACACCGGCAAACATATAGTTATATTCCGTCGCATGGTTCCCCTTGAAATTGAGAAGTCCGAGAGGGATCGTGTAATTGTTTTTATCGCTTAAAAGCAGAAGCGGCATGAATACTGCGTTCCAGACGGTGATTAAATTCAGCATTCCAACTGTTGTGATGGCCGGCGATAAAATCGGCGCGATAACTTTCGTTAATATTTTAAAATCCGAGCAACCGTCTATTCTTGCAGCCTCTGTCATCTCCCGCGGCACAGTCTTCAGAAAGCCCACCAATGTCAGCACTGCAAACGGAAGTGAGCCTGCGACCGAAGAAATAATCAGGCCCGTCAGGGAATTATAGAGCCCCGTTTCCCGGTATAGCAGAATGATCGACGCATATCCAACCGCTGGTATCATCATTCCACCAACGCATATCGTATAAAGGATCTTGCCGAGCGGTCTCTCATACAGACGATAGATCCCGTAGGCGCACATTGTCTGTAGGATAATGATCAGAACGACTGCGACCCCGGTAACGATCACACTGTTCAGTGCGTATTGCATGATATTTCCGTCTTGGATTGCAATGGCAAAATTCTGCCACTGCGGGTCTGCCGGAAGCCCCAACGGATTTGAATACAACTCGTCTGTCGTTTTCAGCGCCGTCGTCACCAGAAGATAAATCGGCACAATAACGATCAGCGTATAAATAAAGATACTTGCTTTACCCGCAAACCAACCGGGTGTCAGCCACTTTTTCCTGCTCATTTCCATTCCCCCTAATAAATCTCGTCACTCTTCCGCTGCGCATTGAACTGGATAATGTAAAATACTGCTACGATGATTACAAGTATCACGCCTACTGCCGACGTTTTGCCAAGGTTGCCCGAATTTACGACTGTTCGATACATATATACTGCCAGTGTATCGAGCTTCGTGGCATACATCGAACCTCCCAGCGCATAGATATAATCAAAACTGATCGCTGCGCCCGATACGCATAGCAGCGTCAGCCTGAGGATCGTCGGTTTCAAAAGCGGAAGCGTAATTTTGAAAAATTTTTTTCGTTCTCTGGCGCCGTCGATCGCGGCAGCTTCATATACAGAATCCGATATGCCGTTCAGCGCGGCAAGTGTGATCGTGATTGCATATCCCATATTATGCCATGCCTGCACAAAGGCAATGCAGCAAATCGCCAATACCGGCGTTGACAGCCAGCTCTGCTGCAGACTTTCCAGTCCGATCAATTCAAGAAAATTATTCAGAAATCCGAGATTCGGGTCGTAAATGTAGCTCCAAACCATGGCGACCATAACGGTGCCAAATACCAGTGGTGAAAAAAATACTGTCCGGAAAAATTTATTGAAAGTCGTATTTTTCTTCAGCAGTACTGCAAATAATACACCCAAACTGATTTGAACCGCAACGACTACACCAATGTAGATCAGCGTATTTAAAACTACGCTTGGGAACGTTGGATCAAGCGTTAATTCCTTGAAATTCTGTAACCCTACGAACGTGCTGTCCGCGCTCATGCCATCCCAATCAAGAAGGGCCAGCCAGAATATTCTTAAGTTCGGAACGATTTGAAATATAAACCATATACCAAATGCCGGGAGAATATACAGCAGAAATTTCAAATACCGTTTGCTTTTCCTCTGTATAGGCGTTTGCAGCATACGTCCCGGTGCCGTGGGGTTATTTACCATGTTCATTTTCCCCTCCTTCCATGGGAATGTCTGCCCGCTATCAAGCGGGCAGACATCTTTGATCATTCCTTATCCTGCAAAATCAGCTTCTTTGAGGAGCCGGTCTACTTCCGCAAGCTGTGCATCTACATCCCCAGAGCCGAACAGGAGCTCTGTATACATGTTAACGACGATATTTCCCCAGATATCATAGTTTTCCGCATCGTTCAAGGGCTGTGTTGTAATCCCTTTCTGTTTGAGCTCATCCAGCAGCTCTGCACCTTCAAATGTCATTTCAACCCCTTCAATAGTAGGTGTCGTCCGCGCAAAATCCGTATAGATCTGTGCATTTTCAGGAGAAGCAAGGAATTCTACCCATTTCTTTGCCGCATCAAGATTTTTCGACTTGGAATAAATGCTGATGATCTGCCCGGGTTCACCGTGCGTATAGGTGGAATCTTCCAGCGTCGGCATGGTGAACAGACCAATATTCATGCCGGCATAATTCGTATCCAGATTGAGCAATTCCCATGTTCCCATAAACATCATAGATGCTTGTCCCTGCTGGAACAGGGCGAGCGTTTGATCAAGCTGTGTTCCTGCCGAATTATCGTACAGCAGTCCGTCTTTATTGATCGCCGCCAGCGTATCGAAGGCTGTGCGCGCTTCAGGAACCGTATTGAAATCTGTCAGTTCTCCGTTTCCTATCTTAGTCCAATATTCATCATGCATCTTTTCCGTCTGCATACTTTCATTGAGCAGCGTATTGGCCATCCAGTTGCCGACTACCGTCGCCCCCGGATAAGCGATACCACCGTAACCTGCTTCTTTCGATTTTGCAACGACCGTTTTCAGCTCTTCATAGGTCGTCGGCACCTCAACGCCCATCTCCTCAAAAAGGTCTTTGTTATAGAATACGCACAAAAGGTTTACCGCCGGGATGTATCCATAATTTTTTCCGTCCACAGAAGAAACGGAAGCAACACCCGGATCATAGTTCTGATTGAACTCGAGATCAGAGATATCGAGAACGTTTCCGCTGCGTATCATCGTAACGTAGTCTGCACGCGGGTGCGCATCGAATACGTCTACATCTTCTCCCGCTACCATGTCTGCTTGAAGCTTCTGGTAATACGCCGTTTCGTCACGTTCGGCCGAATAATTTATTTTGATTCCCGGATTTTCCGATTCAAACTTTGCGATCAATTCTTTCATGATCTCTTCATCATCCGTACGAAATGTTCTGTAGTTCAGAACAATGTCTCCTTCAGTAGCTCCCGCCGTTTCAGACCCTTGTTGCGTTTCTGTCGACGTTTCGGCCCCCGTCCCCTCCGATGCGGGCTGTCCGCAGGCGGCGAATACTCCGACTGCCATCAGGATGACCAGCACCAGACTTACCACTTTCATCATTTTCTTCACTTTTTTATCCTCCATTTTTTATATTCTCAGGGATTTCATTCCCATAAGGATCGCATATTCTTCGATCGCTCCCGCTATGTCTCCATAACAAAGTGCAAAATGTTGTCCGGCATATTCATGTACTAAGGTATCAATCTCGCCGTCGAGCTGCACATCAAGCGCCGGCATGCAGCCGTCCCGCAGTTCTGTTACAAGCCCCTGTCCTGTTCCGTAGAGGAGATGATAACTTCCAATGTCTTCTACAAGCCGCAGAAACGTAACTCGTTCCGGCCGCATTACAAAACTTGGCTGGATCCCGCTGAAGCCCGGATGCTCCAAAAATTTGCGAATGAAGCGTTGTCCGCACCCCATACTAAACGGTAAAAAACCGCAGGCAGAAAATTTCACCGTATTTCCCCAATGCGTGATCGCATCCCCATAGGTCACAGTTTTTCCTGCTATAGACTTCAATATCATCATAGATACCGTATTTGGGATATCCCCCTCACAGGAAGCCACAATGCCGTCGTCTGCAAGCAATGATAAGGCAACACAGGGGACCGCCTTGTATTCTTTTGAAAATTCATACTGACACTTTACGTTCACTGCATCCCACCGATATTCTTCACACATTTCTTTCAATGCACAATATAGAGAAAGTGTCTTATCCAATATCTCTCCATGAACTTCAGGCGCAACTACAGCTATCCTATCCAAATTTCGCCGGGCTGCTTCGAGTTTTTTTCTTTCTGTTCGCTCTGCACGGCAAATGACCGAATAGGAATCTGTCTGATCGATCTCCGGCCCCACTTTATAACGCATCAGCACATGGTCAAAGGTTCCCGGATAAATTCCCATAGATGTATAGCCAACCAAGCCGACCGTGCCATATTTCAAATCCCAAGCTGCTCGTGCCGCACAAGTAAAATCAACAAGTCTTTTTAATATTTTTTCATCCCTGTGGCTTCCGATCAGGCAGTGACAATTCATATTAAGGCGGCGAATCACTCCATTCATCATTGCTGCCGAAACATAGGAGCCCGTGCTCAATTTTTTACCGTCGATCTCTTCAATCGTTGTTCCCCAAAGAATGACCGGCATTCCCTGCAGCTCTTTCAACGCCGACATTACAACGCGGCACTCTACCCAACTTGCCAGAAAAAGGATAACGCCGCGGCAGCCGTTGTTTCTCAATTCACGTGCCTGTTTGATCGCCAATTCCGAATTTATGGCAATCGTTTGTATTTTTTGGTTATAAATTTTAACTCTTTGTAATTGCTTTTCAACCTCACTTGTCATTTTGCGGAAATTTTCGTTGATATAGTCCGCATGTCCGAGGCAGATAAGCCCAATATCGCCCATAACGCTTCTCTCTCTTCTTCTCTATTTAATTATGTTCCTGTGTAAAATATAACTCTAAAAATATTTGCAAACGTTTGTATTTTTACAATATCACTTGATTCAGCTTTTGTCAACCAAAAATTCGTTCTTTTTCTTTAATTTTTTTCCGTTGAAACTTCGGCGGTAGACTCCCGTACCACTAATTCCGGAATCAAACAGATTTTAGATATGCTGTTGATTTTCGATTGGCTATTGATTTTTTTCAAAACCAGTTCGCCCACATTCTTACCGATCTCTCCTGCCGGCTGCTTGATTGTCGTAAGCATAGAATGAAGATATTGCGCAATACCGATATCATCGTAACCAATAATGCTGATATCACCCGGTATTTTAAGTCCTGCTTCATAAATGGCCCTCATTGCCCCGATGGCGATATTATCGCGTGCACCCATCACGGCTGTCGGCGGTGCACTTACCCTCAGCATTTTCTGCATGCCTGCATAACCGCATTCTGCCGAAAGCTTCGGTTCTACGCATAGAAGCTCATGATCCACTTCCAGTCCGCATTCTGTCAACGCATTTCTGAAAATATCCATACGTCTTTGGGTGATGCCTTCTTCTGCAATAAAACCGATCCTGCGGTGCCCAATTTGTTTCAAATAACGCACCGCATTCAATATTCCGCTTTTTTCATCCACATACACGGAGTCATATTGAGGTTCATCTTTGATCGTATCGCACAGCACCAATGGAATCTTCTGCAGCTTTTCCGCAGATTCATCGAGCAATTCCTGGGAGGGTGCGCAAAGCACGAGAGCATCCACCCGTTTGGCTAACATAGTCTCCAACGCTCTTTTTTCACTCGTATACTGGAAATTCGTTCCGGCAATAATAATGGAATAGCCCTTTTTGCTGACTTCATCTTCAATTTCCTGAATGATATGGGAATAAAAACTGTTCGATATTTCCGGAACAACAATACCAAGCGTATAGGTTTTTCCTACAATCAGGCTCTTTGCCAACGCATCAGGAATATAGCCGTTTTCATGCGCCACTTTTTCGATCCACTCGCGTGTTTCCTGTTTTACGCGTTCGCTTCCGTTCAGTGCGCGGGAAACCGTTGAGGGGTGCACTCCTGTTAGCTGCGCTATTTTTTTAATATTGATCGTTCCTTGGTTTCTCATATTCCCTATCCTTTTCTGTATTTTATCACAACTATTTCATTAAATACAAGACTTTATTTGCAAACGTTTGTATTTTAATGCATTTTATCATTACATAAAAAACGCCTTTGCTTTTCCGGCAAGGGCGTTTTTTATAGTTTCTATTTAGCTGACTGTTTCACTTATACAGGGGGCCATAAGTCCTGCAGGCGCGGTAGTCCGCACCCTCCCGGTCCTGTGTGCCGAACGCGTTCCATGCCGCCGGCCGGAATATCCGCTCCCCGCTCACATTGTGCATGCTCACCGGTATCCTCAGCATGCTCGCCAGCGTGATCAGCTCCGCTCCCACATGCCCGTATACCGACGCTCCGTGGTTCGCTCCCCAGTTCGACATCACGCTGTATACATCCCGGAACGCTCCCTCGCCCGTCAGCACCGGCGCGAACCATGTGCACGGCCAACCCGGGTCCGTCCTGTCCCACAGCGCTTTGTTCACTTCCTCCGGCAGCGCTGCCGTGTACCCCTCCGCGATCTGAAGCACCGGCCCAAGCCCTTTCACAAGGTTCATACGGCACATCGTAACAGGCATATCCCCCTTCGTCAGGAACGTCGAGGAGAATCCTCCTCCCCGGAAATATCCCACATTCGCAGGCGTCCATTTCGTCGCATCAAGGCACCTCTGCGCCTCCTCCTCCGTGATCTCCCAGAACGGCTTCATCGCAGGTTTCCCGTCCTTTTCCTGCTCGCCCGATGCGTCCAGCGAAGCTGCTCCTGAGTTGATCAGATGGATGATCCCGTTCTTCGCCTGCCCTTCCAGCTCATAGCCTGTCACACGCTTCACCGCCTCCGGACTCCAGTAGGTCCTCACATCGCTGAATACTGCCGCTGTATTCGTCACCAGATGCCCCAGCAGCATTGCCACACCGTTCAGGCAGTCGTTCTCCGTCGCCACCACAAGCGGCTTGCGGATCCCGTTCCAGTCAAAAGAAGAGCACAAGATAGACTCCATAAAGTCACCGTTCGGCATGAAGTCCGTCCACTGTCTTTGACCTTGGAAACCGGCCGCAATTGCATTATTCCCGTTTCCTTCTTCATTCCAGCCTTTTGCTTTCACTGCCTCGCTTCCCTGCATCATATCACGCACGATCAGCGCCATCTTTACGCAGTATTCCCACTCCGCGTCTTTCTGCTCCCGGCTGTGTCCGTTTTCTCCGTTGTAGATATCCTCATTCTCTTTGCAGTTCTCTTTGACCCATGCCAGCGCACGTTCATATTCTTCTTTGTCATAGATTTCATTCTCCACCCGCCGGATGATCTCGCTCATATCCTTATATTCGCACCGCATCCCAAGATATTCCTCAAAGAAATCCGGGTCTACCATGCTTCCTGCGATCCCCATTGCCACGTTCCCTACAGACAGGTATGACTTCCCCTTCATCTGCCCGGCTGCCGCTGCCGCACGCGCGAACCGCAGGATCTTTTCCGCTACATCCTCCGGTATCCGCTCATCATCTGCGTCCTGCACGTCCCGTCCGTAGATAGAAAAGGCCGGTATCCCCTTTTGCGCGTGCGCCGCCATGACCGCCGCGAGGTACACCGCCCCCGGCCGCTCTGTTGCGTTCAGCCCCCAGACCGCCTTCGGCGTCCTTGGGTCCATATCCATCGTTTCGCTCCCATAGCACCAGCACGGCGTGACCGTCAGCGTCGCGCACACGCCCTCCCGTTCGAATTTCTCCCGGCACCGCGCCGCTTCCGCCACGCCGCCGATCGTTCCGTCTGCGAGCACGCACTCCACCGCGTTCCCGTCCTCGTCCTTCACATTCCCGCTGATCAGCCTCGCAGCCGCATGCGCCATACGCATCGTCTGCTCCTCAAGGCTCTCTCTGATCCCCTTTTCCCGTCCGTCTATCGTTGGTCTGATCCCGATCTTTACCATTGCTTCGTCTCCTTTTTCTTTCCTTTTAATCCAAATGGAAAACCTCTTCCATTTCCGCCCACAGCTCTCCCTCCTGCGCCGTCTCCACCGGCTGCTGGCAGGGCGTGCACTCCGCCCACCACCGCTGTGTCTCCGGATCCGCCGCCATCTTCGCCATATCTGCTTCGTAGTCCTCTCCTATGTATTCATAATATGAGTACAAATATCCGTCCCGCAGATAGATCGAATAATTCCTGATATTGCATTCCCGGATCGTTTTTAGTATACCCGGCCACGGCTTCGCGTGCAACTCTTTATAGTATTCTTCTTTTTCTGCTTTTACCTTTAAGACCTGTCCATACCGCTTCATACTGCACCGCCTTTCTGATTTTCGTATAAAACGGGGGTACTGCGCCGCACTTCATGCATCTTTACAAAATTCTCCGGCTTTACGTCTGAATGAACGCTGTTGGACGATGCCAATATGAAGCGTCCGTCCCGTCCTACCGTATCAAGTACACGCCGCGTCTCTTTTTCCAGCTTAGCCGTATCATATTGGCAAAGCGGCTCATAGCAATTGATACCACCCATCACCGTAAGACGCGGATAGGCCTCCTTGACTGCCACGATATCCATACCCGCTGACGGATCGAGAGGGTGCAGCACATCTATGCCCGTTCCCACGATATCGTCTAATATTTCGTTGATATTCCCGCAGCAATGCTTAAAGCAGAAAGCACCCGCGCCTTTTACCGCCTCTACGACGCGCCGCAGCCCGGGCAGAAAAAATTCCCGGAATTGCTCCGGCGAAATCAAAAGCTGATTTCCTCCGCCGTAATCGTCGCCAAGCAAAATGTAATCCGCCCCAAGCGATATTGCCCTGCGCGCGAGCGCGATGTTGTGCTCCACCGAAATATCCACGAGCTGGCGTACCGCGTCCGGCTCCTCGAACATCATAATGAACAAATTTTCCATACCCATCAGGTAATAGGGATAGTTGAAGCAGTCGTGAATATGCATTCCAACAAGCTTTCTCCCCTTATACTGCGCAAGCAGCTCCCTCAGAAAAGCAAACCGGTAATCGTCGAGGGGATCGGGCGCCGTATAGCGCTCGATGTCCTCCGCCGTTTTAAGAGGCGTGTCTACGATTGCCGACACGACCTCCCGCCCCTGTCTTCGTACCGTTCCCCATTCATTGCGGAAAATGCCCTTTTCCGCATCTAATATTTCGCTGCGGTAAAGCTTAGACGGTGTTGTCGTGATCACGGCGTCAAGCTCAAGCGTATCGCACAGCGCCATATAATCATCTTTTCCGGTGACCGCACGCACAACGCTTTCGTCGATCATGATCTCCATGGACGGCGTATAGTCTACCCGTTCTCCCGCAAGTGTTGCCAGCATCCGTTCGTAACCGTTCATTTTCCCCTCCATCCGGCTATCACACCTCAAGCTCCAGCGTCACGATCTTATTTGCACCGATCTCCACGACCACCGCGCCGCCGCGCACCTCAGCTTCGCCGCTCCGCTGCTCCGCCAAATCGGTCCTGTAGGCTTTCCGTACCGGTTGTATCAGCCGTATCCTTGCCTCGTGTGCTTTTTCGTCCGCATTGAACAAGCGTATAACGATGTTTTCAGAATGCTCCGCCTTTTTGATCGCCGAGACCGATGCGCCCTCAACGGAATAGAAGCTTTGCTCTGCGGGAAGTGTGCCGCCCGTCTTTGTGCAGGCCGTGAACTGTATCGTTTTGGCCGGAATATTGAACCGCTTTGCCGTTTCCATCAGAGGAAGCGTCTCTCCCACATGCGGCAGGAGCGCATAATCGTAGGTCAGTCTGCCGTGCGACTGTCCGCCGTCCTGCGTATTATATTCAGAAAAGCTGCGGAACTCCGTGCAAAGGATATTTTTCATTCCGCGCATCAGCGTACAGGAGAGCAGGCCCGGCTTCGACGCGTCATATTCGCTAAGGCAATCCGTTACAACGGCAAAGCCCCGTCCGTTTTCCGCTACGCTTACAAAATCCTGCATGGGCTGTGTCGTCATTTCGTTATACCAGCGGCCATCCTCGTCCCGAAGCGGCAGCACGTCTCTCTGGTCAACGCAGAAATGTCCCTGTGCATCCGCTTTTTGGGGACTTACACCCGTTTCAAACTGCACCGCCATGCGATGGTCGGAAATCTTATTGTCGAGCTCCGTATGCACGCGCAGCATATTTTCTCCTTTGCGCAGCGTATAACGGACGTAAAGCGTTTCGATATCCGTCTGCTCCGAGCGTGCACTGCGTCCGCGCACGTAATTGCGCGGACGGTCTGCAAATGCAGGCAGCTCCCATTTGAGCTTTGCCATGACCGTCGCCTGAAGCTCCGTATTTTCTTCAAGCGCGAGCTCCGCCGTCATTCCCTTTGTCGTAAAGGTCTTGTTTTGATAGGGTGGATAATAGATCCAGTAATCTCCAACGTCGCCCGTATCTTCAAAATAGTTGAGAGGGCCATATTCCTGCCCCGTTTTTTTATCGAGCAGCCGGACGCTGCCGTCGCCGAGGATATCCGCGCGCAGAAATTCGTTCTCCAGCCGAAGCGGAGAGACTGCGATCTCTTTTCCGAGCGTTTTGCGCGACGGCGCCCATGCCTCCGTCTTTCTTGGAAGCGTGCTCTTTTTCACGACGCGGAACACCTTATAGCCGCCGGAAGGAAGCAGCCCTGATTCAAACTGCACTCTGTGGCGGTCCACATAAAACGGCTCCGGACGCGAGGTAAGGCTCACGACCGGAATGACCCGTTCGTCGCGCGCAAGCTGCTGAACATTCATACTGTTTCCGTCCGCGTCCAGAATATCGAAGCTCCAGATGTCCTCCTCCCGCGGAAGATCGACGTATGCTTCCACAATCTCCCGGCGCGGAAAGGGAAGCGGATTTACGACCAAAAGGAGCGCGTCGCTTTTTCCAAACGCGCCGCCGTCGATATTCTTCAGAATATGCTTGACCGATTCCTGTGTGACGACGTCCGCTATCTCTCCCGCCTGATCGAGCCGGTACATCACGTCGTTTACCGTTTTATCCTGTGTTACGCCGTTGATGCAGTCGTGCGAATGGGAAAGCAGAAGATAGTCCATTGCCGTATCGAGATAAATGGACGGATAGGCCTGCCCCGTCAGCATGCCCGCGACCGCAAGGGGTTCCGCCGTATCCATCAGAGCGTTCTGCACCTTCCGGTTTTTCCGCTTGAGCATCGGCCGCGTCATCAGAGCGTTTCCCGTCACGCCCTGCGGCGGGCCGTCACGCAGCTCTCCGTATACCTTAGGGAGCGTATCGAGCGGCAGCTTTTCCTTCAAAAGCGCCGCGTATTCTTCTATATCCGACATCGCAAAAACGATCCCGTCCTCCTCTACCGCCTTGTTGATATGCCGCAGCACCTCTACGATTTTCGGCTGCGCATAAGTATGATCGGATCCGTCCATCATGGCGCGGTCGTCCGGCAAAAGCGTTTCGTCCATCGCATGCCACGATTTCAGGGCGATCTCCCGCAGATTTTCGGTATGGATCTTCTGGGAATCGGTAATGCGGTGGTAATCCTGCTCATATTCGGGGATATCCGCCGTATGGTATACGAGGTCGCCCGCATCGTAATCGAAACGGAATTCGTCCGATTTATATTCCTTTCCGCTCATGATGCGCATATAGCTGTGCATAAAGAAGTTCGCGCGCGCCTCCTGTCCGAGCCGCGTTGCAAGCACAGTCGTTCCGTCCTTTCCCACCCATGCAAATTCGCAGTTCTTGGCGCGGGAGGAATCTACCTTTTTTGCGACGATCACCGTATCGATTCCAAAGCCTTTGTATATTTGCGGGAATTGGCTGGGCTGCCCCCATCCGAATGATTCATAGCCGACTGAAAGGATGCCGCCGAACGCTTCGCATTCCTTTCGTCCGCGCAGTAGATTGCGTACGATACTCTCGCCGCTCACCGGGTATAGGTCGGGCAGCGTGTACCACGGGCCGATGCGAATACGCCCGTCCGCGACCAGCTTTTTCAGCCGCGCTTCATTTTCCGGCCGCAGGAAAAGATAGTCCTTAATGGGAACGAACTGTCCGTCAAGCAGGAAGCATTTATACTCCTCCTGATTTTCCAATATTCCGATGAGCTCGTCCATCATGTTCGCCAGATTGACGCGGCTCTCCCACAGAGCATACCGCCATTCCCTGTCCCAATGCGTATGCGGGATCACATATCCTTTTTTACTCATGCAGTCTATCCTTCTTTCCGGCCCATACCTGCCGGTCGGGCAGATAGGTCCAATAATCGCCCGTCACGGCAAGGTCGTTTTTCTCCCACTCGTGCATCAGGCGTTCCGTTTCCTCAAACGTTTTGATACCGGATACGGCGTCCATCACCTGTACGTTCTGCCCGCCCGTGCAGCAGGCCGTTTTGATCGCCTCCTCTATCGTCTGTCCGCGCAGGTAAGAGGCATAGAAGCCCGCGATCGAGCTGTCGCCGGAGCCCGTAGCCGCCATTACCTTCACCTTGAAGCTTGGCTCATGCAGCTCGCGGTCCGCCCAGTTGTCGAGCTGCTCTGGTACGGCCGTCCCCATTTTGGCAAGCGTTTCCTTTCCGGCGGTCGCAAGATAGAACCCTTTTACGCCGCATTTTAAGGCGACGATCTTCGCTCCATAGGAAAGAAGCTGCTGTCCGAGACGGCTGATGACGTTGATATCCAGATTCTCGAGCATATCATGTGTGCCCGCAGTTTCTTTCAGCCTGTTGAATTCGCCGCGCGCGATCATATACATCGTCTCCTCCGCGCTTGGCAGATAAATATCCACATAAGGCAACAGACGCTTCAGCACCGAATCCCAGTCCATCTTTCCGTTTTCCGCGTTCGGATCCGGCAAGGACATATCGAGGGAGGTGGTGACGCCCAGCTCCTTGACGCGCCGATAGGTGCGGATCAATTCTTCCCCATCGTTTTCATACATCTTCTTCATCGTCGTCGGATAGCCCATGTGGAACACCCGCGCCCGTTTCACGATGTCATAATCGATATCGTCTGAGGTAAAGGTGTCGTTTGCTCCTGCTGCGTGCAGAAAAATGCGGTCAAAGCCCTCCGGAACGATCACGACCGTATAGGAGGTCTCCTCCCCCGGCACGACCGTCATGCTGTCCGCAGCATCGTATTCCTCAAGCAAGGATAGAACGCCCTTGCCGAGAAAGTCGTCTCCTACCTTTCCCATCAGCTTGGTCGGAACCCCCAGCCTGATGAGGCCGAGCCCCGTATTCGAGACCGGGCCTCCCGTGGAGATGACCATCTTATTCATCGCCTTATTTTTACCGGGAATAAAAATTTCCTGCATCGTCTTTTCCTGCAGCTTTTTAAACTCCGGCGTCATATCGATACAGATGCTGCCCGCTACCACGACATCATACGTTTCGTTTTTCATCTTCTTTCTCCTTTGCTTGCCTATTGATAAAAATTTATTGATAGCTCCCGTACTCCTGCGCTGTTTCATACATTGCAAGCGCATTTTCATCCGGGATCGCGTCGATCAGCGTATTGCAGGTCGCGAGGATATAGCCCCCGCCCGGCGCGGCGATATCGATCGTCCGGCGTACCACATCCGCCACCTCCTGCGGCGGTGCGAACGTCATCACATGGTCGAGGTCGATATTCCCGACAAGACACAGCGTCTCTCCGTAATTCCGCTTGATCTCCCCAATATCCATACCGGCCGACGGCTGAAGGGAATGCAGGCCGTCGAACCCGTTTTTCACGATCGTATCCATCACGCTCCGCAGGTCTCCGTCCGAATGAAAAAAGACGGGAACGTCGCAGCAGCGCTTGATCTCCTCCACCGCCGCGCGGTGCAGGGGGAACACGATCTCGTCCATGATGCGCGGAGGGAGCAATGTTCCGGAATTAAACGCGATATCGTCCGCGATCAGGATCGCATCTGCACCGTTATCCAAAAACAATTTTGCCTTTGCGATCTCAAATTCCATGACGCGTTCGCCGATGAGACCGAGCTCCGCCGTGTTCGTCATGCTGTAGATCATATAGTCCGTCATATCGAACATTTCGTTCACCATGCTGACCGGGCCGCCGATCTGCGCGAAAACAAACAAGTCCGTCGTATCGCGGAACTTCCGTACCAGTTCGCCGGAAACACGCGAGATATCCGGCACCCGGTACTGTGCCGCGTCTTCTATCCGTTCGACCGGAGGCCGGACGATGTGCTTGCTTGCCCCGGCCGTCACAAATTCATATCCGTAAATGCTGCGGTACAGCTCCCTGCCCTTTTCGTCCCTGCCGAGGTAGTCCTGCGGCCAGTCGCCTATGTTGATAAAATCGATTTTCAGCAGCTCGCGTACCGCCTTGTCCCGCTCGTAATCCTGATAGGCGTTTGAATATTCTTTTTTCAGCAGCCTGTTCGCTATCCCCGCTTCGATACAGATCTCGCCCTTAGGCACCCGGTCTGCCTCCCGGTGCCGTATGGCCTCCATAATGCGTTCCCGTTTGTTCATTGCTTCGCTCCCTTATTATGTTGTTTCCAAAAATCGAGCATGACTCTGTAATGCTCCAGCCCGATTCCGCTGAAAACCGAATTGCAGGTGGAAAAAACGGTTCCGCCCGCTTCGCTTCCCTCAACCGCCGCCCGGCAGCTTTCCATGATGCCCGGAATATCCCCCGTTTGAAGCTTTGTACTGTCTACATTTCCCATCAATGCGATCCGCCCGTCCGCTTTTTTGCGGACCTCGCGCATCGACATACCCGCAACAGGATCGATCGAATGGAGCACATGCGGTCCCGCTGCGATCAGCATCTCCAGTATCGGTAGGATATTTCCGTCCGTATGCTTGATCACGTAAGCGCCCGCCTTTTTCAGTTCCTCCGTCTGATAGGCAAGATAGGGAAATATAAATTCCTCGAACATCGCCGGAGACAGGAACGGCCCCTGATTGAAGCAATAGTCCGAGCAGCAATACATGATCTCTGCGCCCGCGTCGATAAGGCGTTTCATCTGCTCCGCCGCCCATTCTGCGCGGCTGCGCGCCTCGCGCTTCATTTCTCCGGGCCGGTCGGCGAGCGCCCAAACGAACGCTTCAAATCCACTGCCGTCCGGAATAGCATACGTTCCGTCGATCCCTGCCGCGACATAGAGCTCGTCTCCCGCCTCGCGGAAAATGCGCCGGACGACATGGAGCTCGTCCTCAAGCGTAGGATAATAATTGTTGCCCGGAATATACCACGGCGTAGGCGCAGGATGGACCGTGATGGATGAATAGCCAAGCTCTCTCGCACACCGGATATACAGCTCCGCATTTTCGTTGAGCGCGCGTTCCCGTTCGCTTCCCCGCAGCGGCTCAAGGTCTTTCCCCAGAACATAAGCCCTGCCCGTAAGCTCGCGCTCCAGCTCGAATACGATCTCCATCGTGGGGAGCCCGTCCGGTTTTCCGCCCTCCATCGCAATTCTTGCGCGTTCCTTCGCCGTCATTTCTTCGCCTCGTCTATCATCGCCCATATATTCTCTTCCGGCGTTTCATAACCAACCTGATCGCCTGTTCCGATGATCAGCCGGTTGCTGCCTGCGAATGCGCGCTTCACTTCCCGCACCTCTTCCCGCACACGCTGCGGCGTTCCGAAAATGAGTGTTTCTACCGTATGCACATTCCCATTGAATGTCACGCGGCCATTTAGCGCTTCCCGTACGCGCGCAAGCTCCTCCGCCGTATTGACGTCCCCGCCCGGCGCGCGTTCAAACGGGCATACGCAGTCTATCCCGATCTCCGCAAAATCTTCTATCGTCTCCATGCATCTGCCGTGAAAATGAATGTGCAGCAGTCTTCCGTGCCTGTGCAGCTCCTTTGCGACTGCCGCAATATACGGCTTATCCCACGTTCGCCAGAGCTTCGGGCCGATCAGTGAATTGCACGAATATCCGCAGCCGATCACATAGGATTCATACGGAGTCCTTTTGCAGAGCTTATCCACGAGTCCGCATTGATACTCCGTATAACGTTCGCGCAGCGCCCTAAGCGTGCTCTCATCCTCCTGCATAAAATACAGCACCGCGCTTTCAAAGCCCATGATATCCGCGACAAAATCGAAGAACGGCATTCCCAACCAAACCTCAAGAAGATAAGCTTCTCCTACTGTTTCATAGGCATGAAGCATCTCCGCCGTATCGAGAGAATAGTCCGCATCGAGCAGCATCTCCGCCGCCATAAGAGGGCTTTCCCCCTCCGCCCAGTGCTTTTTCAGCCATGACGGTTCCCTATCGCTGAATTCCTTGACCTGCGTAAATTCCCTGCCATGGAACTTCCGCGTGACTGTCTCAAGATAGCGCCCTTCCGCTTCGCGTTTGAACCGCACCGCCAGCTGCGCTTCATTCAGCACTTTTGGAAATACAGCCCCCCAGCCCTCGCATTCATATCTCACGAAGGTTTTTTGGAGCGACTGCCAAAACGGCACCTCCCGTTCGAATTCCACCATACTGAGCCCCAGCACCTTTGCCGGATAATAATACCAAAATTCCGGCGCAACGGGCCTGCGGTCCTGCGGCTGCCCCCTGTATGCGGCAAGCATGCGTTTTTTAGGCGTCCAATCAGACATCGATCCCTCTCCAATCGACCGGTATGCTTTTCTTTTGCTCTGCCGACAGGAAGATCGTTTCGATCAGCGCGTCGACCGCAAAGCCGTCTTTTTCGTTCGGCGCGCCCTTTTCTCCTGTTTCAAAGCAATGGTTGAAATAGGCGATCTCTGCATCGAACGGGTTCATCGCGTCGAACCGGTATTCCGTCTCGGTTTCCGTTTCGTTGTCATAAAACGTCAGGAGCGCCGCATTGTTTTCCGGGTGATCCCACATAACGGTGGAAAGCTTCATTCGCCCGTCCGTTCCGTTGATCTCGATAAATTCGTCCCACGAATTCCGTTCATAGCCGATCTTCTTCAGCGGATGTGCAGCCGTTTCAAAGGAAGCGACCATACCGTCCTCGTATTCAAACAGCGCCGTCGCTTTGCGGTCGAACTTCGTATCCGGATAGAAATCGACGCTGGCATAAACGCTTTTTGGCCTTCCGAGCAGATACAGCGTCATATCCAGCATGTGGCTTGCCGCACATTTGACGATCGCACCTCCGTAAACGCGGAGCACTCCGTCAAGGTCCCAGCCGTGCTCCGGCGTATAGAAGTTGCCCCACGCCTGATAGGAGCGTACCGTCGCGGAAAAAACATGTCCTAATTTTTCCATCAGCTCCTTTGCCTTTTCCGCCGCCGGGAAAAAGCGCTTCATATAGGACGTGAAAAAAAGCACGCCCGCCTTCTGTGCCGCGCGGGCAACCTCCGCCGCGTCTGCGCTGTTGTTCATCATCGTCTTTTCGCAGATCACGCCTTTTCCCCGCGCGATCGCTTTCATTGCCGCGTCCTTGTGAATGCTTCCGTTTGCAAGGATCACCACAACGTCTACATCCGGGCTCCCGATCAATTCATTGTAGTCCGCCGTGATTTTCGCACCCGTGCCTGCCGAGCGCTCCCGCGCCGCTTCCTCATTGATATCCGCCGCATAGGTGACTGCCGCGCCGAGCTTTTTCAGCGCGTGGAAATGGAACTTGGAAATATTGCCGCAGCCGATCACTCCGTAACGTACCATTTTCAGTCCTCCTTATTCGTTTACCAGAATGGCTTTCACGCCATGCTCTTTGTCTTCGTCAAACGCTTTGACCGCCGTGCCGATCTCGTCCAGACGGAACCGGTGCGTGATCAGGTCTTTCGTGCTGACCATGCCGGATTTGATGATGTCGAGGCATTCCGGGAAATACAGCGCCGGAGATGCATTGGACGCCCGGAGCTGGAGCGTGTTGGAATGCACCAGCGTCGAATCGATCGTCACCATGCCGGCCGGGCTGTAGTCGATACCGAGGAACGCAACGATACCGCCCATGCGGCAGACGGACAGCGCCGCCGGGATCGTCGCGGGCGGGGCCGTTACAAGCACGCGGTCCACCCCGTCCTTTTCAAACGGATAGTCCTCTATTTTCTGCTGGTCTGAAAGAATGATCTCATCGATCCCCCACTTTTTTGCGATCCCGATACGCGCCTTGCAGGCGGAAAGTTCCGCCGCATATACCTTGCGCGCACCGCTTTCTTTCGCGATCTTCGCCGCCATCAGGCCGATAGGCCCAAGGCCTATGACCAGAACATCGTTCATGATCTTGATATCCGCCGTCTTGAACAAATCGAGCGCTACTCCGAGCGGCTCCACGATGCTCGTCTCCTCAAAATCGAGTCCGTCAAACGGTACCGCGCATTCGCACGGAGCGATCATACGCTCTGCGAAGCCCATGTTGTCGTCTCCTTTTATCCAGAAATTCGGCCCCTTATTGTCGAGGTCTACCCGTCCGTTGCGCGAATTGGCGGAAAAACGGTCGAACGTTCCGCTTTCGAGGACTACCTTATCCCCTGTCTTTACATTCGTTACCAGTCTGCCCACCTTGCTGACCACGCCGGACACCTCGTGCCCAAACTGCTGCATTCTGTCCGCAGCATAGCGGGACAGGATCAAATCGTGTCCGCACAGGCCGCAGGCCTTTATGTCTACCACGATCTCCGTTTCTCCGGGCTCGCGGAGCTTTCTATCTCTTACTTCAAATTCAAATGGAGCTTTCACATAAGCAGCCTTCATTTTTCTTCTCCTTTTCCGCCGGCTTTCACGCACGCCCACAGGGGAACGGCGGACGCCGGGCACAGTTTTATCCTATTCATCCGAAAGTTCGAGCGTCAATTTCAATCATTATAGATTCGTTCCAATGATCAGCATTCGTTTCCAAGCAGGTATAGATACCGGATGGGCGATAGCAAAAAGGATGTCCTCCGCATTGCCAACATCCTTTTTCCGCCTTTGCCGGTCCCTGTATCCCGGCAGGCTATTATTCCGGCAGGAATGCTTCGTATTCGTTGCAAAGAATGCGCAGCGGAGGCTCGTCCTCCTCAATTCCCGCGAAACGGCTGACCTCTTCCGCAAAATAATTGTCCGTGTTGTCGTCGTTGATGGAAGAGACCTCCCACGCGATCAGATCGCCGCGCCCGGCTTCCGCTCCGAAAATATGATAGATACCGGGCGTCAGCGTTACGCTGTTTCCGCGCGTCACGATGAACCGCTCTCCCGCTTTTACCGTTTTCGGCATGCCGTCGCAATAGAGGGTAACGTCGCTTTCACGATCCACTCCGCCGTTTGCGTCCGAGCCGTAAAGGATCATGAACATATCGCCGCCGCCCCTGTTGATGATGTCTTCCGTTTTTTTACGGTGGCAGTGCAGCGGCAGGCGCTGCCCATCGAGAACAAACAGCAGCTTTTCCGCATAGGGCGTGCCGACAGACGCATCACTTTGATCTCCGTTGCGGATCGTGAACAGCACAGTGCCCAGCTTTTCAAATTCGCCGCGGCCATAGTCTGTGATATCCCAGCCCAGCATCGTCTTTTTTACCGTTCCCATCCTGCTCCTGCAGGCCTCCCATTCCTTCAGGCCAAAGCGGGAAAATTCAGGGAGCGCGATCTTGTTTTCCGACAGAGCCGCTTCCGTTTTTCGAATCAGCTCATTTACATAAGAACGTTTCATATCGTTTCTCCTATCCGCGTATCAGGCTGGCGCCGCTCCCGCAGTCGAACACATGCATTCTTTCCGTATCGAGCGCAAGCTTCACGGTCTCGTCCATTTTACCGTCATAAGTGGGCAGCACCCTTGCCGTCACCGTCTTATCCACACCCGGCACCGTCATATACAGATAGATATCCGAGCCGAGCGGCTCGCGGACCTCTATGTTCGCGTCGATCTGGCTGTCCGGATACTTCACGAGGTTCTCTTCCTCCACATAAAGATCCTCCGGACGGATCCCGATGAATACTTCGCTTTTGCCCTCCGGCAGATCGATCTTCGCGGCGCGTTCCGCGTTCACCGTGATTTTTTTGCCGCCGATCAGCGCAAAGGTTTCGTTTGCCGTCCTTTCGATCGCTGCCGGGAACACATTCATCTGCGGGCTGCCGATAAATTCCGCCACGAACCGGTTTGCTGGCTGCTGATACAGCTCGTTCGGATCTCCTACCTGCTGGATCACGCCGTCTTTCATGACAACGATGCGGTCGCCCATCGTCATGGCTTCCGTCTGGTCGTGCGTAACGTAGATGAACGTCGTTGCAAGCCGCTTGTGCAGCTTCGCGATCTCCGTGCGCATTGCGACTCTCAGCTTCGCGTCCAAGTTGGAAAGCGGCTCATCCATCAAAAACACCTTTGGCTGACGAACGATCGCCCGCCCGAGCGCGACGCGCTGGCGCTGCCCGCCCGAAAGCGCTTTCGGCTTTCTGCCGAGGTATTCTTCAAGCTCCAGAATTTTCGCCGCTTCCAGCACGCGCGTTTTGATCTCATCCTTCGGCACCTTGCGCAGCTTCAGTGCGAACGCCATGTTCTCAAACACCGTCATGTGCGGATATAGAGCATAGCTCTGGAATACCATCGCAATATCCCTGTCCTTTGAGGCAACATTGTTGACGAGCTGTCCGTCGATATAAAGCTCGCCCGCCGTGATATCCTCAAGACCTGCGATCATGCGCAGCGTGGTCGATTTGCCGCAGCCCGACGGCCCGACCAGCACCAAAAATTCCTTGTCCTTGATTTCAAGGTTGAAATCCGATACTGCTTTCAGTTCCTTTTGCGCAGGTTCTACGGCGGCAGGCTCGCCCTTTTTCCGTTTTTTCTTTTTTGTTTCCGTATTTGGATAAATTTTATCGATATGCTTTAATTCCAATCCAGCCATAGTAACTCTCCCTTATCCTTTGAGCGCGCCCGCAGTAAGGCCGCTGATAAATTGTTTTTGTGCCAGCAGGTAAGCCACGATGATCGGGACCGAGCCGCAGAGCACGAAAGCAAATACCGTTCCCCAGTCGGATGAGTACGGACCGATCGCCGTATAGATACCGACTGTGATCGTCTTTACGTTGCCGATGATGAGCGGCGTCATGAAGTCGTTCCACATCGAAAGCCCGATAAAGATCGCCACTGTGGTCGTGCACGGCTTCAGCAGCGGGAAGATGATCGTCCAAAATATCCGCAGCGGGCTCGCGCCGTCTATTGCCGCGGCTTCCTCCAGCTCTTTTGGTACTGTTTTGATAAAACCATAGAACATAAATACCGAAAAGGAGATGCTGCCCGATATAAAGACGAAAATCAGCGTCGGGAGATTTCCCATAAGCCCCATGTATTTGAAGATCGTTACGAGCGGTACATATACGATGACATAAGGCACCATCAGCCCGAACAGAAAATACATATAAAGGTTTTTTGAGCTTTTCCTGCGCGACCTTGCAAGGTAATAAGCCGCCATCGCAGAAAGAAGGATACAGCCCACCGTTCCGAAGCCTGCGATCATCGCGGAATTGAAGTACATTTCCCCAATATTGACGTTCGGATTCGTCAGAACATATTCCAGATTCTCAAGCGTTGGCTGCAGCGGAGGCGCGAGCGGCGCAGACGTGATCGCGTCGTTGGTTTTAAACGCGTTCACCACCGCGATATAGAGCGGGATCGCCACCACTACCGTCGCTATGAGCATAATGACCTTTGTGGTGATGCTAAAGCCGCTGATCCGTTTTCTGAGCCGTTTTTCGTTGCTGCTCATCAGTATTCCACCTCCTTTTTCGTCGTTACCTTAATTTGTATGATCGCAACCGTCGCAATGACCGCGAACAGGAACACCGCGATCGCCGAGGAGTACCCCAGCATGTTGTTGCCGAACGCCTGCGTCACAATGTTATAGGTAATCGTCTCCGTAGCATATCCCGGACCGCCGTCCGTCAGCACCTTGACGATATCGTACATTCTCAATTCGTTGATAATACTCATCAGCAGGCTGATTGTGATGCCCGGTGTGATGAGCGGAAGCGTGACATAGCGGAATTTGTGCCAGCGGCCGCCGCCGTCTACCGTACACGCTTCATACAGGTCCGCGGGAACCGTCTGCAGTGCGGCGAGATAGATGACCATGTGGAATCCGAGCGTTCTCCAGATCTCCACGACGCAAATACTCGCTATCGCTTCCTGCTGCGTTCCCAAATAGTTTTTGATAAGGCCTTCCCAGCCAAGCGCTTCAAAGATACTGTTCAGAATTCCCGTATAAGACAGAATACTCAGCCAGATAAAGGAGATCGCTACCGTGCTCAGCACGTAAGGAGCAAAGAAAACGCTCCGCGATACATTTGTCATTTTTCCTGCGTGATTCAGCAGCATCGCCAAAAGCAGGCCGAATACATTCACGCAGACTACCACGACTACGGTGATCGTCACCGTAACTCCGATCGCGTTCCCGAGGCGCTCGTCCTGAAACATCGCCGCATAATTATCAAATCCGATAAATTTCGGTGTAGTCGTGGCTATCCCATTCCAGCTTGTAAAGCTGAATCCGAAAGCAATGATAATCGGTACGATCAATAAAACCGTATACAACGCGAGCGCGGGAACTGCAAAGCCAAATGAAACCGTATTTCCTTTTAGGGCCATCGGTCTTATTGTCTTTCCTTTTTTCCTCATTACCTTTCCTCTCCTTTTCTTGAAAGCGGTTCCGGGGTCAATGTCCCGGAACCGCTTATTTCAAGCTTCTTTTTATTCAGCGTTCGCTTCCTGCGCTTCCAGCATTCTTGCCAGCTCAGCGTCCCACTTTTCAAGCTCAGCGTCTACATCCGCGCCCGCGAACATGCTCTGCGTGGATTTGTCGATGAAGTCCTGCGTTCCCGCCGGAAGCGCGTCGTCGCCCTTTACCTTTACGATCTCGGGAACGAGCGTCATTCCGTCGTAATTTGCGATGAATTCCGTGATGATCGGTCCTCTCTCATATTCGACGGGCTCTTTCGTCGTGGAGCCGTAGCCGTCCGCTTGGAGGTAGTAAGCATAAATCTCCGGGTTTCCGCCGAGAACATAATCCACAAAGCGGAATGCCGCCTCCTTGTTTTCGGAGGTGTTGCTCACGCCCCAATACTGGATATCCGTGCAATAGGTGTTGATCCCACCCGGGCTCGGCATGATGAACGAACCGAGGTTTTCATTTCCTTTCGCATCTTCCTGCACCGCCAGCCAGCTGCCGTCCAACATCATGGCCGCCGCACCGTTCAGGAATTCTTCGGATGCCTGCGTATAGCTGAAGGACATGCTTCCTTCATGATAGTACCCCGCCTGTACGAGGCTCTGCCATGCTTTCAGCGTCTCGGAAATCGTCGGGTTTGCCCATTTCACTTTTCCGTCCAGCAGGTCTCTGTTGAAATTCGGATATTCCTGCATAACGTCCATGTTTGCAGTCGACGTCCAATAAAGGCCCGTCGCCCAGATGTCTTTCGCGCCGCCGCAGATGAGAGGCGTTTTTCCTGCCGCTACGAGCTTATCGCATGCTTCCACGAATTCGTCCCATGTTTTCGGAGGTTCTGCGATCCCTGCCTCCGCAAACTGGTCTTTGTTGTAGTAGCACTGTACGCGGTACTGCTTACCGGCCGGTATCAGCGTTTTCTGTCCAAAGCATTCCACAACTGCCGCATCGTCGAACCGGGAGATCAGCTCTTCCGGTACTTCTGCGTATACGCCCTCAATGTTCGCAAGGTCGTTCGCTTCCATCGTTACGTCTGAGAACGTTCCGGCAGCAAGCTGTGTTTTCTGGAACTGCATACGGCTGTCACCCGTCATCAGAACCTTTTCGATCTTGATATCAGGATTATCCGCTTCAAACGCATCGATGATATGCTGATAGAATTCCGGCGTATAGTTATTGGTCTCGAATACAGACCATGTGATCGTTACGGGCTCGCCCGCAGCGGCCTCGCTTTCCTCTGCCGGAGCTTCTGATGCTGCGTTCCCCTCCGCAGGCGCTTCCGAAGCCGGTGTTTCTGCTGCCGGCGCACAGGCTGCAAACAATGCAGCAACCATTAAAACGGCAACAACAAGACAAAGCAACTTCTTCATTTTCTTCTTTCCTCCCTTATTTTTTTGTGAATTTAGAAAACCGGAACAAAACCGTTCCTCTTATTTCTGATTGTAGTACACCGCAGCGGTACCCTCAATTGAGAATATTATAGAAAAGCTATAAAAAATTATACATGCCGATTAAATTCAAGCAGCGCTCCGCTCCTTTATAAAAAAACGGTCTATTTCCACTTCATGCTCTGCCGGAGCGCCGCAAGGACCAGCGCCGCGCTGATCACATAGTCCTTCGCGCCGCGGTATTTCGGAACATCGTTTACCGCCTCATATATCCCGTCCTTTTGGAAAAATTCCACAGCTTCCGCCAAAAAATAGAAATCCCGTATCCACAAGCCGCCGTATTTTCCCGTCGCGTCCGGCGTATAGCATTGCGTAACGCCGTCGAATGCCAATACCCTGCACCCGTCCACAAGCCGCCGCGCTTCTTTTGTCAGCCATCTTTCCAGCCGCACATTCCGCTCCATACCCTTATTCCTTACCTTTCAAGCGCTTCCAGCTCTGCTTTCAGCCGTTCCGTATCAAGCGGCAGGCTTCCGTATTCGCGGAGCAGCTCAACCATATATTCATAGCTCTGCGGTTCTACGAAAGAAGAAATGGAATGGTCGCTCGCGCACATCCAGCCGCCGCCTGCTCCGGCCTGAAGCTTATAGAGGACCTCTTTTTTGATCTGCTTCCTGTTTCCGCTTTCCAGCGCGCGCACATCGATATTTCCTGCAAAAGCCATACGTCCGGCGTATTCCTTTTTCAGTTCCACCACGTCGAGCCCTGCTTTTGCTTCGAGCGGATTATAAAAATCAAGCCCCATTGCCGCCAGATCATCAAAGATCGGATAGGCATTCCCGCAGCCGTGGTAGTAAGCGAGCAGCCCCGCAGCATGGATCGTATCGATCAGGCGCTTGGTCACAGGTGCAAACAGCTCCCGCCACTTTTCCGGTGAGAACAGCATTCCGTTCGTATAGGCAACGTCTCCATAGATGCAGACTCCCGCCAGCCGCCCGCGCGCCTCGCTGATCTGATATTCCGTCAGCCCGACCAGAAAATCTCCCACGCACTCAACGAAATCCCCAAACGCATTTTCCTCAGTCAGCATCCAGCACAATGCATTTTCCGTTCCTGTGATCCTCCATACATACTCATAGGCTTCGCATATCCCGCCGAAAACGGGAAAATCATCGCAATAGCTGTCAAGACGTGCGTTCCAGCAGGGAATGCTGCGCAGCAGCGTATCTCCGACGCAGTTGATCTGATCGTCGCCCGCGCCGTACAGCCGCCGAGGATCGCGCGGAGGATCGAATGCAAAATCCTTCAGCTGTGCCGCGCTTGTTACCGCAAATGCTTCATAATGCGGCATTGGAATATCGCCCCGGCGCAGCAGAGTCGCCCCAAAGCCGGTTTTGATACGGATGTCCTCCTTTCCTGCTTTTTGTATCTCGAACCGGCGTATTGCAGGGTCCATGTTTGGAATCACCATAAGGTAATCGAGGTCGAACTGCCGGTATGGGTCTATGGAATGTCCGTGATACGCGTCCAGCTTTTTTAAAAATCCCGTCCAAAAAGACTCGCCGACCGGTATACGGTCAGCCTCCCGATGGCTGGCCGCGGCATGTATCCGTGCAAGCTTTTGTTCCTTGGTACTGTTCATCGCTTCCCCTTTCATGTATATGCCATACTGTGCGCTTCCTGCGCAAAGGCCGCGAGCAGCCCGCTCTTCGCTTCAAAAAAGTGATCCGACGGCGCAAGGATATAGCCGCCGCCCTCCCCGGCCTCCGCAAAGCATTTCCGCACTGCCGCACGCGTCTCTTCTTCCGATGCTTCCGTAAAGAAATAGTTCTGATCGAAGCCGCCGATCAGGCACATCTTATCCCCTAAGCTTTCCTTTACTTCGCGCAGGCGGCAGTCTCCCCCCATCGCGGGAGGCGTAAGCGTCTCGAGCGCGTCCATTCCCATGTGGGCAAGGCTTTCAAGAAGCGCCATCTTGCTTCCGCAGAGATGATAGACGATCCTCTGTCCGCTCTTGTGCGCCGCGTCGATCAGCTCCTTGTCGTACGGCGCGACAAATTCGTCGAAGATCGCAGGGGAGATCACGCTTGTACAGCCGTCTCCTCCCCCAAGCTCCACAAGGTCGCACGCCGCCCCTTTCATGCTGGCAATATAATTTTTCTTTCTTCTCTGGATCATGCGCAAAAGCGCGTGCACCCAGCCCGGATCGTCAAACGTCTGCAGGATCAGCTTCTGCGGACCATACATCGTGCAGGCGTCCTGCCAGCAGCCGGGCTGTCCGTAAAAATCGACCGCACCCGGTATATGTGTGCGCACGATCCCTCTGTCCCCTATGCGTTCGCGCGCGTCAAGGCTCGCCTGCACATCCATGAGCGGCATGGGCAGATACCGCTCCAGCACGTCGATATCCTCTTTTTCTTTGATGATCGGCTCTGTGATCCATGTGGTATAGGCGTTCGACTGCAGGACCATCGAAAGCTCTTTTTTCGGTGTGCTGACGCGGCAGCGGACCGTCTGATATTTTCCGGGCAATTCCTCACGTGATACACGCCACTCATCGGATATGATGACCGGAAGCTCTAAAAAACCGAGCTCTCCCTGCTTGGGATCGCAGGCCTCCCCTCTTGCTTCGTCCGGCTTTTGTACGGCGATCCATTCGATCTCGTCAAGCCCATACCGTTCAAAGAACTCCCGCTTCGATATTCCCCCTTCCGACCGCTCCAAAAAATAAGGCAGCACATGATGCGTCGTTACGGGCAATACATCGGGCTTTTCCAGTGCAATTGCTTTCAGCATTCTTTCCCTTGCAGTCACCTGATCTCACTCTCCTTTTACCGTAATAGTAGAGCATGCGGATAGCCTCTGTATAGTTTAATATTTGTATAAAAAATTAAATAATTATACAAAATATTCTAACCGGAAATATTTTCTGATAAAATAAGATATAAATGTATCAGAGTCGGTTCTATGGGATGTAAGAATTGAAAAAATTGTTTGCCACGTTTTATGCTAAATTCAAAAGCAGGGGCCTTTTCTTTCAAATCACCTTTGCAAATGTGCTGATTATCGCGGTTGCTATCATTGTAGTAGCCTCTATTATGATTTCCTCTTTTTCCAGCGTCGCTCTTGAAAAGGAAGCATTGCTTGGCAAGGAGGCTGTCCGCAAGATACAGTCTTTCACGGAGGAAAAATATAACCGTGCCTATAATTTATCCAATTATATGCATACCTCCGGAAATGTCGGAAGCTATTTTTCCAATATTCTTTCCGATCCAAGCTATGCCTATCACTATGATACGATCAAATTTCTTGATAACTATCTGCTCAGCGTCAGCAGCTCAGGATCGGATATTTCCGAATATATTCTCGTAACGCTGAATGGAAACGTATATGCTTCTCCCTCGAGCAGCGGCCGCACCGTTTCCCCCAGCTTTGATTATTTTACATACACGCCGGTACAGGAGCTTCTCGCCGGTGAGGATAATATGCTAATCACCTATGACGCCGCCCCGCCCTATATCAGCGGCACATCAGGCTCCTCTCCCGAGCCTGTCGTTTCATTTATCGGCAAGATCTTTGACCCCGCCGCATTTCCCTCAAGGCACGTTGTCGGCATCTATATCATGAACATCCCCATCAGCGCTTTCGATGAAGCCTATCAGGAGCAGGCCTCCCTATTCAAAGGAGAGCTTTATCTCGTAAACAAGACCGGACACATCCTGTTTTCCTCTGATCCGAAGGAGGAAGGGCATTATTACAGTTCTGCAGAACAGGCTGCCGGCAAAAATACGACGATAAGCGAGGCCAATGTCGGGCTTTCCGGCGTGCGCGTCGTCAATATCGTCTCCGACGCAATGCTTTCAAACGATATTTATCCGCTTCAGCTGCAAATGATCTTTGTGCTGATCGTGTGTATCGCCGTGCTGACGCTGCTGGTATTTTCCCTGCTTAAGGTCTACAACAGGCGCATCTCCGGAATCGCATTTAAAATGCAGGAGATCAAGGACGGCGATATCTCCGTCCGCCTGCCGGTGGAATCAAGTGATGAGATCGGCATGCTTTCCTCCTCGTTCAACGATATGTGCGAACGGCTGGACGATTATATCAAGCGGAACTACGATGCGGAGATCAGGCGGCGGACCGCCGAGCTGAACGCGCTTCAGGCACAGATCAATCCGCATTTTCTGTTCAACACCATTGAAAGCATTCGCATGAAAGCCGTGGAGGAGGGCAATATGGAGATCGCGCAGATGCTCTCTCTTTTAGGCAACATGTTTCGCTGGAGCATGCGTTTCGACGAAAAGATCGTCTATATTGAAGATGAAGTCGATTATATTTCGTCTTACCTTCAGCTGCAGCGTTTTCGGTTCAGCGACAAGATCGACATCGATATCTCTGTGCCGGATAGTCTGCTCGATTACGGCATTCCGAAGCTCGTGCTCCAGCCCGTTGTCGAGAACGCCATCATGCATGGTCTGTCCGCTGTACCAGCGCGTGGGCTCGTCATGATCCGCGCGAAAAAGCGTGGGCGCGATATCGTATTCCGTATAGCGGATAATGGGATAGGCATGACGCACGGGGAGCTTTGCGCCCTGCGGAAAAGCATTGCGGGCGAGTCTGCGGACGGCCGCTGCAGGATCGGTCTGAAAAACGTACACGAACGCATACAGATGCTTTTCGGAGAACACTATGGTATTTCTGTTGCAAGCAAAAAGCACCGCGGAACATTGGTCTCTGTCCGCATCCCCTGTATGTCGAAGGAGGAAATGCAAAAGAATGTATAAGGTAATGATCGTGGATGATGAAGCCAGCATACGAAGCGGCCTGAAAAGTGTGATCTCATGGGAAGACCTCGGTATGGAGATCGTATGCGAGGCGGAAAACGGAAAAGATGCGCTTAATAAAATAGAAGCCTTTCAACCGACGGTCGTATTGACGGATATCCGCATGCCTGAAATGGACGGCATCGAATTATTGAAGCGTATCTCACAGCAATATCCGAATATCAAGGTTGCCGTTCTTTCCGGATATGATGATTTTGACTATGTACGCACCGCTATGCGCCTCGGGGCCGCAAACTATCTGTTAAAGCCCATCGATACGGAAGAATTGATTGCCGCAATGCGCGAGATCCTTGAAAATATCGGCGCCGACGTACAGGAATTTTTAAAGTACCGCGAATTTTTGCAGCTTCTCCAGAAAAATACACTCAACCGCGTAATCACCGGTCAGATCCCGCTTAAGGAGCTGCGTGAAAAATGTGATGTTTTAGGGATCTCTTTTCAGTCCTCCTGTATGTATCTTGCCGCCATCCAGTTAAACGTACAGGAAGAGGACCATTGGAAAATATATGCGACGCTCAACATTTGCGACGAGCTCATTCATTCTCCGAAGGATTGCTATATTTTTCCGGATCTCCGCGATAATATCATTCTTCTTTTCAAGGACGAGCCCGATACTTCGCGGATACAGCGTCTTTTGGAGGATTGCATCTATCACATCCATAAATATCTGGACACAAGATGTGCGGCGGCATTCAGCGGCCCTGCCTCCTCTCACCGCGAGCTTCCCAACACCTATAAGGATTCGCTCCGTCTGTTGAATTACCAGCTTTTATATGGGCTCGATAAAGTTTATTCTTCCATAGAATATGAAATATATAAGATCGGGGAAGCGCCCGCGTATGAACAGCTTCAATATGAAAACATTCTGACTCTTATCAAAAAAGGAGACAAACAGGCTGTCCGGCAATATATCGGCGGGCTTTTCAGCGAAAACCGGTATATCAATCCGGAGACGGTCAAATATTCGATCGTCAATATTATTTCCTATGTTCTTTATCATATGGAAGCCTATGACATCTCCTCCATCTATCTGCAAAAAATCAAAGGAGCCATCTACGCAAAATTGCAGACTGTATCCTATGCCGATCAACTGAAAGACCTGCTCATCTACTTCTCCGACGCGATCATCGGGCAGCTTCGCAGTACCTCTCCGCATAACTACTCTTTTGCCGTTAAAAAAACGATCGAATATATCAATGAAAAATATTATGACTATAATATTTCCCTGAAAACGCTGGGAAATGCGCTGAATATCAATCCCGCCTATTTGGGGCGTCTGTTCAAGCAGGAGACGAATGAATTTTTTTCCGATTATTTAAACAAAAAGCGCGTTCAAAAGGCAAAAGAGCTGCTTATGACATCGGGCGTCAAGGCAAACGAGGTGGCGGAGAAAGTCGGATTTTCCAGTATCAGTTACTTTTATACCGTATTCAAAAAATTTACCGGGCAGAATCCCGGCGATATCCGCAAATAGCTTTCTGCCCGGCATTTCACACGGGTATAAAGGCAGCGTCTTGTCTGCCGTGTTATTTTTTCTATTTTTTAAAAAATCCTTTTAAACCGTTCGGAAACATGATATAATATTTATTGTTCAGCAAGTTCGCAGTATAGTTTTGGAGGCATAGCTCAGTTGGTCAGAGTACCTGCTTCACATGTAGGGGGTCGCTGGTTCGAGCCCAGCTGTCTCCACCAGTTACCATAAAGCCCGCTTAAACAGCGGGTTTTATTTTATCTGCACACGATTTTTACACATTTTATAAATAGCGATAGCAAAAAAACGGAGGCCGAAGCCCCGCGGCAAGAACACCTTGTGTGATCGCCGTAAACACAGTTTCCAGTATCGCATTCGCCGTTTCAAACGGTATACTCCCAACAAGTACCCATAAGAGCGATAACACAATGTCGATCACTCCGAGGCAGACCGGGATGCACTTATCCTGCAACCGATCCGATTCCTCTTTCTTTTCTGCAAAAAAGCACGCACGCTCTCATCAGCTAAGGGCTTGTAAATGTCCCCTTTTAACGCCGATTCGGTCGCTACCACTTTTTTGCGGTACGCGCCTACAGCGCGTTTTATTGTCAGTCAAGAATTTAAATTCCGTAGGTTCTCCGCGCCGCAGCAAACTACACTGCACTGGAAAGCCCCGCTAAAAAGCGGGCCTTTTGCATTCGCTCCGTTTTCCTCCTCCGTAAAAAAGTCGTGTTCACGCTGCCTAAGCCCTTGTAAACGCGGGCTTTGGACGGCAACTTGCTCCCCAACTTTTTACGGATATGTACTTGCGGTGCGGTTTATTGCATGTGAGAATTTCAATTTTGGGTAGGCTGTTCCAATGGGAAACCGCTTGTATGCGGTTTGTTTTTGTGTGCCAACTTAAAAGAGAGCCGCCTGCGGCACAGGCAGCTCTCTTCATACGGTCATGCGTTCTTTTTTTCTTCGTCTTCATCCACATCGTCAAAACGCAGGAAAGCCGCTGAAACGCCGTCGTCCTTGAATGTATTTACCTCATCGGTCTTCGTATCCGTCATAACGACCTCATCTTCCTCCACAAATTCTCCGGGGTTGATATCTCTTTTTCTCATCATGCTACCTCCTTTTATCGTTGTATATTGTTAAACGCATTTTTGAGGGATAAACATCTCCAAATTATGGTTTGCATGCCGAAAAAAGGATTATAAAAATAGAAGAAGAGAGAAAAGGAGCCAAAAAATGGAACAAATGATGAAAAATATTTCTGTCGCCGAGGTGCTTCCCTTTGCGGATCTGGTAAACTATTCGGAGGGGCAGGTTGCCAGCAGAACGCTCGCTCAGAACGATGCGGTGAGTCTCACCCTATTCGCGTTTGATCAAAATGAGGAGATCAGCACGCACGCCTCACACGGAGACGCGCTCGTGATCGCTCTTGACGGCATTGGCGAAATCACGATCGACGGGCAAAAATATAAATTAGAAAAAGGCGAAGCGATTCTAATGCCTGCCGGACATCCTCATGCAGTCCGCGCGATCGGGCGGTTCAAGATGTTTCTGGCAGTTGTATTTCCTCCGCCGGAAAGGAAGGATTGATATGAAATACGCAAAAATCGAGGATGGTTGTATCGGCTGCGGCTTATGCGAGAGCGTATGCCCCAGCGTATTCCGCATCACAGACCGCGGTCTTGCAGAGGTCTATGGCGAGATCACCGGCGAGAACGAAGCAGACGCTTATGAAGCGGAAAACGGATGCCCCGTGGGCGTCATCTCCATTACGGAGGACTGAAACCGGGCCTGCCCTGCGGCAGGCCTTTTTCGTGTTCTGCTCTTATGATACAATAATAAAAAGGAGGATATGCCCATGCCGCTCTCAAAGCAAACGCTCCAATTTCTTGCGGAAAACCGCTTCCGCAACAGCAGAGAATGGTTCCACGCGCACAGACCGGATTATCTGAACTATGTTCTGGCGCCTATGATCCAGTTAGCGGAGCAGCTTGCACCCGCTATGCAGGCAATCGATCCGCTGATCGTTACAGAGCCTAAGGTCGGCAAGGCGCTTTCCCGTATTTACCGGGATACGCGGTATTCACACGATAAATCTCTGTACCGGGAGGTCATGTGGCTCGTATTCTCCCGCGGGAAAAAGGAGCTGGCAGCTCCGCCCGGATTTATCTTTGAATTTTCCCCGCAGGGCTTCCGGTATGGCTGCGGCTATTACAGCGCGCCGCCCCGCACGATGGAAATGATACGCCGAATGGCTCTTGCGGAAAACGATCCTCTCTTCCGCAGAGCATTTCAGGCAATGAAAAAACAGGATGCGTTCATTTTGGAGGGTGATTTTTATAAACGGAGCAAATGCCCGGACGCACCGGAGGCGCTTCGCAGCTGGCTGGACCGCAAAAATTTGCTTTGGATCAAAAACAGTTCGGAGGCCGAGCTGTTGTTTTCCTCCAGCCTCAGCACCGTTCTCGCGGAGGGTTTTCAGTTGCTTGCCCCGGTCTATGCATTTTTGTGCCGTGCTGAGGAGCGTCTTCTCATAGAGCGGTGACCCGTTCACATTCTTTTTACAAATTCATACGTTTAAAACTCTGCCATGTTGGTATTATTGAATTATAAGAAGTAAAAAGGAGATGGATAAAAATGGCAGGATTGATCCCATTTGGTCACCGGCATGGTATTTCAAGAGGCTTTGACGACCTCGGCTTCTGGGATGGAAGCTTTATGCGCAGCTTCTTCAACGGTTCGGACGGATTCACGAATTTTAAGGTGGATGTGAAAGATTTAGGGGAGCGCTACGAGATCGACGCCGAGCTTCCGGGCTTGCACCGGGAAATGATCGACGTTTCTTATGACGACGGCATTCTCACGATCAGCGCCGACATGAATGAAGAAACCAAGGCCGAAAAGGAGCATTATGTGGTAAACGAACGCCGTATGGGCCGTGTTTCCCGCTCGTTCTCGGTAAGCGACGTAAAGGAAGATGAGATTTCCGCAGAATATAAGGACGGCGTTTTGAAAATCGTTCTTCCTAAAAGCGGAGAAGAAAAAAAGAAGTCAAAAAAAATCGATATCAGGTGACATAAAAAAGGCCCGTGCCGCAGAGCGGTACGGGCCTTTTTGCGGTTATTTATCTTTGTTATAATCCCTGATGGCTTCAAACATCGCCAGAATGTTTTCCGTCGGCGTGGGCGCTTGAATATTGTGGATCGTATTGAAAACGAACCCGCCGCCCGGCGCGAATATTTTCAACCTCTCCAACACTTCGTCGTACACCTCGTCCGGCGTGCCGAACGGCAGCGTCTTCTGCGTATCCACGCCGCCGCCCCAGAATACGAACCTATCTCCGTACTTTTCTTTCAGCATATGCGGATCCATTCCGTCGGCAGAGCACTGCACGGGATTTAAGATGTCGATCCCCGTTTCTGCGAGATCGTCCAGAAGATTAACGATCGAGCCGCAGGTATGATACATCACCTTCCAGTTCGTGTTCTCGTGTATCCACTTGTTGACTTTCGTATGGTACGGCTTATAGAACTCCCGGTACATATCCGGTGAAATAAATTCGCTGCGCTGCGTACCGAAATCCGTTCCGCTGACCTGTATGACCTGCGGCATATCCCCAAGCGCTTTTTTCAGCTTTCCATAGGTCTTGAGCGCTTCCTCCACAAGATAATCGTATACATCGTGCACATATTCCGGTTCCGTGTAATGCGCTACCAGCCATTCTTCCACGCTACGGATCCCTTTCGTCACTTTCTGGCCCGCACCCGGAATTGCCGCCGCGTCCCCGGGGCCGCACATAAAATTCCCCACGTTGATGCCATAGCCCGTATTTTCATAGTAATCGGCCACACGCCCGCGGATCGACTCTACCACCTCGTCCGTCATACACGCGAAATCGTTTTTGAAATCCTCGCGGCCGTTCAGGTTTTCATGGCTGATGTCTCCCTGGCGGACGAGATTGTCGAAATAATAGCCGCCCGACGGCATTTTCGCGCTCGGCGGCACAGATCGGTCGCCCTGCGGGTATACATAGGTGTTGCCTTCTTCATCCACCCTTGTTTCAAAGCCTTCTCCCACCAGCACGTCGATTTCCCGCACTTTCCATGGCTGCCAGCTTTCGTTCTTGTTTCCATAGCAGGTGTAGGGCGAGCATACCCCCACTATGTCGATCCCCAGCGCTTCGATCACATCGTCTTCCACCAGCCCGAGCACCTGCATAGGCTCGTAAACCTTGACCGGACGCTTTTCGAGCCCCAGCGCCTCGCGCAGGCGCGTAAGCGCGACCGCCGAAATCCCCGTCACGAGCGAGCTCCCCAAATCGACGACCACCTTGCCCGGGTCTTTATGATCCAGCGTTTTCATCAGTCTTTCTCTTGACGTACTTCTCATTGCTCTTTCCTCCCTGTGTTATCTGTCTTCCCCGGTAAACATGTCATATTCTTGATCTTCCACATTATCTTTCACCCGGATGTCGATGCGGGTAAAAATCCGTTCACGTCCCGGCTCCTTGCCCAGCGCGAGGTATTCGTACATCAGTTTGACCGGAAGGCAGCCCTGCAAAAACGGATCCTGCGCGATCGTGTAATCCGCGGTTCCGTTTTTTATATGCTCTACTGTCCCGGGCAGGGTATCGTAACAGGCGAGCCTTATTTCCCCGGCCCGTCCGGAATCTGCGAGCGCCGCTCCCGCTCCGGCCTGCCCGCCTCCCGTCATGCAGATCCCCGCAAGGTTTTTCCGGCTGTCCAGCAACTCTTTGACCACTTCATAGGCCCGCTTGTCGGACTCTCCCGTTTCACGGACGTCTAAGAGCAATTCGTATTCCCCCTGCTCCTGAAGCGCCTGCCGAAAACCCGCAGCGCGCTGCATGTGGGCGAGCATATCCCGACTGCCCGGCACCACCGCGACTTCCCCCCCCTGTGGGAGCATTTTTCCCATCAGCGTCCCGGAGGCGCGCCCCGCCGCGAAATGATCCTGCCCGACAAAGCAAAGACGCTTCACCCCCGTGAGATCTGAATTACAGGTGATGACGGGAACTTTTTCCGCCGCGCACGAAACCGCCTCCCGCACAGCCGGAACGTCCAGCGCCGCCATAATAATACCGTCCGTATGCTCTTCACTGAGTTTTCTCAGCATCGCCGCCTGCGACGCTCCGTTCAATTCAAACCGTTCCGCGACCCGGAGCCTTACCCCATAGTGCGCGTAAAATTCTTCCGCCGCGCGTACCCCCCGCAGAAGGTCCGCATAAAAGGGGCTGCTTGGAACGAGCACGTCGAGTGTCACTGGGTTTTGCGCCGCTTTCAGGGCCTTTGCGACCGCGTTCGGCCGGTAGCCCGTTTCGCGCATCACCCGCTCGATTTTCTCTTTCGTTTCCGGGTTAACGTCTCCTCTCCCGTGGATCGCCCGATCCACCGTTCCGCGCGATACGCCCGCAAGCTCGGCGATCTGTTTGATCGTAACTCCCAAATTCTATCCTCCTACTCATTCCGTGCTCGAGCACGGTTTATGGGAAAACTATACATCTTTTTTCGGGCGCTGTCAACTCCCCGGCTTCACTTTATCTGTGAATACTTTTGGTGAGCCTCCAAAACGACATGCGCCGTGCAAAATCCGGCTTTGCCTTACGGCCCTTCAAGCTCCCGCATTTTGTCAAAAGGATACAGAACGGCAAATGCGTACCCGACGCTCTAATCCTGCCGGGCCGGGCCGACGATCCGGCTGTCCGTCGAGTTTGCCCGATTGTTCCCCATCACGAATATCGTGTCCTCGGGAGAAGTAAAAAGGAGATGGATAAAAATGGCAGGATTGATTCCATTTGGTCACCGGCATGGTATTTCAAGAGGCTTTGACGACCTCGGCTTCTGGGATGGAAGCTTTATGCGCAGCTTCTTCAACGGTTCGGACGGATTCACGAATTTTAAGAAGGACGGCGTTTTGAAAATCGTTCTTCCTAAAAGCGGAGAAGAAAAAAAGAAGTCAAAAAAAAATCGATATCAGGTGATACAAAAAAGCCTGCGCCGCTTTGCAGCGCAGGCTTTTTACTATATAACGGCCGTCATGCCCTATAGAATCTTTGCGACTCCGTCTTTGCCCTCGGCTACCCCGATGGTAAATTCAAAATCCTTGATCTCTCCGGGCTGTAGCATGATCAGCTGTCCGCGGCTGCGCGCCATGTCGCGCCCTTCGGGCAGGCTGTTTGAAGGTTCGAGGCCCACTACATAATCGCCTTCACCCATCATTTTCCATTCCCCGAAGCGGCCGAACTGTTCCCGGTTGAATTTCACATATCCGCCCAGACCGAGTTTTTCATTATACAGACATGCATAGCTCTCGTCTCCTTTTACCTTGGGAATATCATGATAGAATACCTGCTCCTGATATCCGTGCGTTGGTTTCTCGAATTTCATATAACGGTCGATCCCTTTTTCGCCTTCCGCGTCGCGCGCGCGTACCTTCGTTCCTTCCGGTTCGAGCAGCACTGTATCCTCGCTGACCAGCGGATAACCGAAATTACAGTGATACAGGAGCATAAACGGCGCTTCGCTATGCCCGCAGTTTTCCACCCGGTCATGCACATGTACGCATGGTTCGCCCATTTTTACGGTGAATTCCCGCGTGAGCACCATATTTTCGCCAAACACGGCGCTTTCTGCAACTTTTCCCCGGATGCGGATCACATAGTCGTCTCCTTCCCATTCCCGGCTGACGCCCACGTCATACGCGGGTGTATTGCTAATCCGTCCGTGCAGGCCGAGCTCTTCTCCTTCATCCGTACAGGGAGCGCCCATATAGGTAAGGCCGCAGGTCGTCATGAGCCCCGCGAAAAAACCGCGCATGAAGCAGAGTCCGTCTTTTTCAAAATAGGCCGGACCCACAACGCCTGTCTTCCCGATGAAAGCGACGGGGGTTCCTTTATATTCCGCCCACGCGATATCCATTCCCCGGGATGGCAGGATCGAAAAAGAAAATCCGCCGCCCGTCCTGACGTCGATCACGCGCACGCCGTCCGCTTTTCCCGCAGTCAGCACTCCCTCGCGCGCGTCCGCGATCTGCGACAGGTCACCTACACGCTTGCACAGCTCTTCTTTTGTCATGTCTTTTCCAAATAACTTCATTGCGTATTCCCCTTTCTTAAGGCATGTTGCCACAGTTTATTAGTTCGCCCCCATAAAATGCTCCCGCCGTTTTCCAGCCGGTCAATCTCCGTCCAGCCCCCGCATTTTATCAAAAGGATACAGAACGGCAAACGCATGACCGACGATCTGATCCTGCCGGACCGGGCCGACGATTCGGCTGTCCGTCGAATTTGCCCGATTGTCCCCCATCACGAATATCGTGTCCTCAGGAACGGTCACCGGCGCCATATCCTCATACGGCTTCGCGCTGACATAATCCTCCGCGAGCGCCTCTCCGTTGATGTACACCGTACTGTTCCGAACCTCCACCGTTTCGCCGGGGAGGCCGATCACACGCTTCACATAATTATTGTCCGTGCCGTCCGAATAATGCACGATCACGATATCTCCGCGCTGCGGCAGTCCGGCATACCGGCTCACCTTTTCCACCGCAAGGCGCTCGTTCGTATAAAGCGTCGGCTCCATAGACGGGCCGTCCACCAGAATGATCTCAAATAAAAAGGCGCGCACCAGAAGCGCTATTCCGACGGCGATACCGACCGCCAGTATCCAGCCCCATATATTTTTCTTTTTTTCCTCGTTTCGCTTTGCAGCTCTTGAACCCGTTTCCGCCATATACCTCTCTCCGTATTCCATCGGATCGTGTGAAAAAACCGCCGGGAAAGGCCGTCTCCCGGCGGTTTTCCGAGTCTGCTTTATTCTACTGTCACGCTTTTGGCAAGGTTCCTCGGCTTATCCACATCGCAGCCCTTCTGTACCGCCATATAATAAGCGAATATCTGCATTGGGATAATAGAAGTGATCGTCGCTTCAAAATCGATCGCATCCGGAATGGTGACGATCTTATCCGCAACGTCCTTTACCATATCTTTATATTTCTCCTGCGTGACCACCATCACGACCGCTCCGCGGGATGTGACCTCTTTTACGTTGCTGAGACACTTTTCGATCAGCTCGCCCTGCGTCAGTACCGCGACGACGAGCGTTCCTTTCTCGATCAGCGCGATCGTTCCGTGCTTGAGCTCTCCGCCCGCATACGCCTCGGAATGGATATAGCTGATTTCCTTCAGCTTCAGGGAGCCCTCCATTGCCATCGCATAATCGAGCCCGCGGCCGATATAGAACACGCTGTGCTCCGTAAAATGCTCATAAGCAAATTTTTGCAGCAGCTCCTTGTTTTCGATCACCTTTTTCGCGTTTTCCGGCACCTTCTGCAGCTCTGCCACATAGGTATGGTAATCCTCCTTTGAAAGCTTTCCCTTGGCATAGGCAAGCTTGAGCGCGAACATATAGAGCGCCATCAGCTGCGTGGTATATGCTTTTGTGGACGCAACGGCGATCTCAAGCCCCGCGCGCGTATACAGCACCTTGTCCGCTTCACGGGCAATCGTGGAGCCGACGACATTTGCGATCGCCAGCACGGACGCACCGCAGCTTTTTGCCTCGCGGAGCGCGGCGATCGTATCCGCCGTTTCTCCCGACTGGCTGACCACGATGACAAAATTGTCCTCGCTTATGATCGGATTTTTATACCGGAATTCCGAGGCGATCTCCACCTCGACCGGAACGCGCGCGAATCTCTCGATGATATATTTGCCCACATACGACGCATGATACGCCGTGCCGCACGCAATGATCGTGATTTTTTTGATTTCAGCGAGCATCGCGTCGTCGATCCCGATCTCGTCAAAGTTGATCTCTCCGTCCTTGACACGGGGATTGAGCGTATCCGCAAGGGCGCGGGGCTGCTCTTCGATCTCCTTGAGCATAAAATGGGGATAGCCCGCCTTTTCCGCCTGCGAAACGTCCCATTCCACAGTGAACAGCTCGCGCTCGATCGGGTTCAGCATTTCATCATACAGGCTCACGCTGTCTTTCTTCACAACGGCGATCTCTCCGTTGTTTAAGAAATATACGTCGCGCGTATATTCCAGCAAAGCCGGGATATCCGACGCGATCAGATTTTCCCCCTGTCCTACGCCTACGACGAGCGGGCTGTCTTTGCGCACCGCCACGATCTCGTCCGGAAAACGCTCGCACACGACGCCGAGCGCATAGCTTCCCTTGAGCTTCGAGATCGCCTGCGCAACTGCTTCCTTCAGGTCGCCCTCCAGATAATAGTCGATCAGATGTGCGATGATCTCCGTATCCGTTTCCGATACGAACGAGACCCCTTTCCGTTCCAGCCATTCACGAAGCTGTAAATAGTTTTCAATGATGCCGTTATGCACAATGGCAAGATTGCCCGCCGCATTGGTATGCGGGTGCGCGTTGATCTGGTTTGGCTCGCCGTGCGTTGCCCAGCGGGTGTGCCCGATGCCGACGGTATGCTCCGCGCATTTCCCCTCCACCATCTTCCCGAGCTCCTTCAGCTTGCCCTTTTCTTTATAGATGGTCATTTTTCCGCCGTCCAGATACGCGATGCCTGCGCTGTCATATCCGCGGTATTCCAATTTTTTGAGCCCGCCGATCAGAACGGGGATCACATTTTTCTCTCCTACATATCCAACAATTCCGCACATAATATCTCTCCTGATTTTAGTTTTACTAAGCCGAGATATTTCTATTATATCCGATTTTCCTCTAAAAAGAAACATGAAATCCGGCGCGCTTCCCGGCAATAAAAAAGGAGCGCTGCTGCACGCTCCCCGCCTTTTTTATTTCAGCCGTTTTTCGATCAGCTTTGCCATTGCCACCGCCTGCTTGGTGATCGCTCCTTTGTCTTTTCCCTCGAGCATCACGCGTACCATCGGCTCTGTCCCCGACGTCCGGATGAGCACTCTGCCCTCTCCCCGGAAATCCTGCTCCAGCTTTTTGATCGCCGCGAGGATCTCCTCGTCCTTATCATAGTCATGCTTTTTCTCGTCGCTGACATATGCGTTCACGAGCACCTGCGGATAAATGCTGACCGGGCGCGCAAGACGCGCGAGCGGTTTATCCTCCCGCTTCATCACGGACATCAGCTGTACGCCCGAAAGGATTCCGTCTCCGGTCGTGTTATGGTCGAGGAAAATAATGTGCCCCGACTGCTCTCCGCCGAAATTATAGCCGCTTTTCAGCATTTCCTCCAGTACATATCGGTCTCCTACCCCTGTGCGTACAAGATCGACGCCGTTTTCGCGGAGCGTCGCTTCCATCCCCATGTTGCTCATGACAGTCGCAACGACCGTATTCTTGCTGAGCCTGCCCCTCTTTTTCATATCGAGCGCACAGATCGCCATGATCTTATCGCCGTCCACCACACTGCCGTGTTCATCCACGGCGATCAAACGGTCGGCGTCGCCGTCAAATGCAAGCCCCACGTCTGCGCCAAGCTCGGAAACCAGCCTGCACAGCTGCTCCGGATGTGTGGAACCGCAGTTTTCGTTGATATTCGTACCGTCCGGCATATTATAGTAGGGGATGACCTCCGCCCCGAGCAGCTTGAAGATCCACGGAGCAACCTCGCTCGCCGCGCCGTTGGCACAGTCGAGCACGACTTTCATTCCGTCAAGACGCACGTCCGTCGTTTCCACGACGAAATCCATATAATCCTGCGCGGCCTTTTTCAGCCGGACGCGCCTGCCGATTTTTTTCCCGGTTGGCTGCGGCACGGTCTCCGAGCCGTTCATAATGATATTTTCAATGCGGTCCTCGATCTCGTCCGCCAGCTTGTAACCGCTGGAATTAAAAAACTTGATCCCGTTATACTCCACCGTATTATGGGAAGCGGAAATGACCACGCCCGCGTCGTATCCCGAATGCCGGGTGATATAGGCAATGGCCGATGTGGGCAGCGTGCAGGCCACCACCGCTTCCGCGCCCGCCGAGCAAATACCCGCCACAAGAGCCGATTCCAGCATATCGCCCGAGCCGCGCGTATCCTTTCCGATCAATATCCTCGCACTGTGAAGCTCGTTCGTCAGGCAATAAGCCCCCGCCCGTCCGAGATCGTAAGCAAGCTTCGACGTGAGCTTTTCGTTTGCGATGCCGCGCACGCCGTCCGTACCAAAAAGTCGTGCCATAGTATACCCCTTATTTTGAATTTCTCCCGCAGGGAGCTCTTTATTTTTCCTTTCCCGCCTGCACGGCACAGCCGAGCCCGAGGCTGTTGTCTGCGGCGACCGCGCCGTCCGCGACCGCAGTAACAATCTGCCGCAGCCGCTTCGTGCGGATATCTCCCGCGCAGGAAACGCCTGCGAGGTTCGTCCGGCAAGTCTCGTCTGCCCGAATGAAGCCCGCCTCGTCCAACTCAACCTGTCCGCGTACGAGCTCTGTCTTCGGCGTCTGCCCGACCGCGATAAAAATTCCCGCAACGCCGAGCTCCTTTGTTTTTCCCGTTTTCACGTCTTTCACCGTCAGGCTTTGCACGGCGTTTTCACCGCTTATCGCCTCCGGCGTATGGCTCAAAACAAATTCTATGTTCGGCAGGGCCGCGGCCGCGTCCACCAGACCTTTCAGGGCGCGGAACTGGTCGCGCCTGTGGACAAGATAAACCTTGCTGCAGAATTTTGCAAGATAAAGCGCGTCCTCCACAGCCGTATTGCCGCCGCCGACCACAGCGACGTCCCTGCCGCGGAAAAAAGCGCCGTCGCACGTCGCGCAATAGGAAACGCCCGCACCCGCAAGCTCTTCCTCTCCTTTGACTCCCAGCTTTTTCGGTGACGCGCCCATCGCCAGAATGACCGATTTGGCTTCGTAGGCATTTTTCGCGGTCGTGATCTTTTTGACCTGTCCGGTCAATTCAAACGCCACGATCTCTTCCGTTACGATCTCCGCTCCAAGGTTCTGTGCCTGAAGCTTCATGCTGTGGGCAAGCGCCGCGCCCGTCACTTCATTTTCAAAGCCGGGATAATTATCGATGATATGGCTGATCGCCATCTGCCCGCCCGCAAACGCGCGCTCGAGCACGAGCGTCCTAAGCCCGCCCCGGCACGCATAGATCGCAGCCGTAAGGCCTGCCGGGCCTGCTCCCGCTATAATAACATCATATATCATGCGATTCTCTCCTTTTTGCCGATCATACTTTCTTCATCATATCATAAACGTCCTGCAAACACAAAATTCAGTTTTTTTGCCGGAAATACCGTTCTTCCAATTTACGGGCGAGAAAAGCTGAAAATCCGCTGCTGTCCGCAAGCTGATCTTTCGGGATCAGAAACGCTTCTGTTTCGCTGATAAACAGATAGAATGCTTTCCGCGTTTCCCACCCGCATACGATGCTTCCATACGGGAATTCCGCGAGCGACTCCCTGTTTTCCTCCGGTATCGATTCGCGCACCTCCATCTGCTCTTCCGTAAACCGGTATTTCTGCGGGCTTTCCACCGCCTCGCGCACCAGCTTATACTGCCCTTTCGGCTGTACATACAGCGCCGTTGCAAGCGCGGAGACAAACGCTGCGCCCACACCGAGCAGCAAAAACAGCGGAAACACGCCAAGCGCATTTTCAAGCGCAAAGGCATTGCATACGCAGAGCACGCCCGCTGCGCCGACCACCGCGGCAAGGGCCGTCATATATTTCAGAAATCCGCTCTTTTTCCCGCCCGCGCTCCTCTTCTGAAGCAGTGTAAACATCCAGTAATCCCGGAACACCTCATAATCTGTTTTGGTCGTAAAACAAAATTTTTCCATCTGCCCGCCTCCGTCCGCTCTTATTTTACACCATGAGCGGAAAAATTTCCATTCTATGCAAACGGGAGATATGGTCTTTCCATATCTCCCGAATTTTTCAAAAAGTCTTGCTTCTGCACGGCCGGACACTTTTTCGGGTTTGCGCCAGCGGCCTGATTTCACGATCACCGCGAAGCATCCCGGTATCCGGCCGGGCTTCAGGCGGATGGACCCCGCTCCGGAGGAACACCGTATTGCCGCCGCGGTCAAATCAAAGTGTTTTTTCTGCGGAACAGCCCGCATAGATCTCTTTCAGCTTCAGCCCTTTCAGCCTTTCCACGCTTTCCTCCCATATTTTCAGAAGATGGCTGTGGAAAAGGTCTCCCTCCGCGGCTTTCCAGCCTTTCTCACTTTGCTTTTCCGGCTCGAACAGCGCCACGACGTCATACAGGGTGATGATCCCGTCCTCCGCCGCCAGCCGAAAGCCGCCCTTGCAGCCCTGCTCCGATACGACCAGCCCCGCGTGCCGCAGCTCGTTCAATATCTTTATACAGTACTGGTGCGTGATGCCGACGCCCCGGACGAGCTCGCTTACCGTCGTGACCCCGGGCCGACGCATCATGAACCCCAATATCCTTACAGCGTAGACCGTCGTCGCCTTGATCCGCATATCCCTTCCCTCCGTTCAGCCTGCCGCCGTTTCCGCAGCTTTCGCTTCCTTTTCCGCCTTGCGCGCTACGACAACCATTCTGCCGTTCTCCTGCGAATATTCGCACGTCGTCAGCGTGATGAGCTCGTCGCCGTATTCCGGCGTCACGCCCGTTTCATACAGCTCCTGCTCCTTGATGCTCCGCACAAATTCATCGAATTCTTCTTCCGTCTCCGCGTCATAGAACTGATAGAATTTGAATACGTCCGTTTCGCTCTTTTTGTATATCTTCGACAGGAATACCGCCGCGATCTCGTATTCCTCTTCCTCATAGAGCGTGCTGTAGCGTATCGTCGGGTGCTCCTTATAAAACGCCTCGTCCTGATAGCTGATGAGCGTGTGGAACATCGTTCCGTTCTTCATGTTGTGCCCGTGGATCAGAAGATTCGTGCTGCGCGGCTCTACCGTGCAGTTTTTATCGATGAAAAGGCACCCCTCCTTCGTCGGGTCATCCTCCTTTTCAAAATTCCGGTACAGGTAGTACTCTCCGTCCTCCGGCGTATACATGACCGGATAATCCACCTCCGTCCCCTCTATCGTGATCCAGCCCGCAATATCGCTGTTCTGCTCATACAGCGTCTGCATAGCGGGAAGCATCTGCTTTTCCGTGGGCGCCGCGCTCGGCACGGGCGTGCTGACGCTCGCCGTTTCCGTCGTAACGTGCACGGGCCGGGGCGCGGGCTGCGACATCGGCAGGGCGGCGGCAAGGATGATGCATACCGCCGCGGTTGCGGCTGCCATGATCACGATCCACAGCCTTTTTTTGCCATTCGGCTTTCTTTCCTTCGGACGTACGGCCTGCGCCCTGCGCCTTTGCCGGCCGCCCGTATTGCTATGATATCCGTTGTTGTTTCGCTCCATTGGTCTTCCTTTTCCGTTCTTCCCGCAAAAACGCCGCAGGGCGGGGAGTGATCCCCGCCCGCCGCGTTCTTACTGCTCATAGGTTACTTGTGCGTCATTGTATGGATAAAGTTATTACTTATGAGAAAACACTTTTTTGCCTGCAACGACCGCTACCGCCGCGGCTGCCGCAATGCCGACTGCCGCGAGCACCCAAAGGTCCGTTGTCGCGTCGCCGGTCTTCGGAACGTCGTCCAGTTCGTCAGCGTTCTGGGAATCGGACGGCTGCGCGCTCGGCTCACCCGTGGGCTCAGACGGCTGCTGCGTCGGCTCGGACGGGTCTTCGCTCGGCTGCTGCGTCGGCTCAGACGGATCTCCGCTCGGTGCCGGGGCCGCTTCTACCGTGCCGGTTACCGGTGCTACCGTTTCTTCTACATCACTGCTGCCATCGCTGCATACTACATTTGCCAACGCAAAGCTGTACGCTTCTCCTGCCTCACCTGTTACTGTGTAGGTATAAGTTACAGTCGCGCTATTGACGCTCGCAAATTTGTTCTCGTTGGCTGCCATTGCACCTGTCGAACCTTCAAAGTGAAGATTGTCGCTTGCCTGAACTTCCGCAACGACCGACACATCAGACGTTTTTATCGTAAATGTTATCTGATCGCCTACCTGCGGTTTCGGATTATCCACACTGATTACCGGCTCCGCCGCCAATGCGGTCACGCTCATTGCCATGACCAATATTGCCGCCATAACAATCGATATAATTACTTTCTTTTTCTTGTTCATTCTATTTATCTCCTAACGTTTACTTTTATTGTCTCAATCGCCTATATTATGCAATCAGAGCTTGCGCGAGCTGTGCTAAATCTGTCGGAGTAATTGCGCCATCGCCATTCATGTCCGCAGCTTCCGCAGATGCGCCCGTCAATTCGCGTTCACCAATCAGAGCCTGTGCGAGCTGCGCCAAATCCGTTGCAGTAATTTCACCGTTTCCGTCCACATCGCCCGGAATTACGACCGGCGCTTCATCGCTTACGGTCAATACCGCGCAATAAGATTTCGTTGTTACCTTATACTGGTCGTTTTGAACAACGCAATAATATTTCGCACCGTCCATTTCCACGGCTGCATCTTTTACCGTATAGGAGGCTTCCGTCGCGTCTTTGATCGGCTCACTGCCCTTGTACCACTGGTAGGAAAGCCGTGCCGCGGGTTCTACCGTCGCTTCCACGGAGAACGTCGCGCTTCCGCCAACCGACACCGTAGTATTTTGCGGCTGTGCGGTGATCTGCGGGTAATGGTCCCTTTTATAGGTCACGTACGCAACATCTGAAAGAATCGACTCACCATTTGCAGTCGTCTCCGTGCCCGATGTCTTTGTCGTCACTTGAAAACGATAGCTGCCTGTTCCATAGGTTCCGAGCCAGTTATTAAAATAACTTGTGCCAATGTTTACCAATATCTTTCCATCCGCGTTTGTTGTCGCGTCTACCGTTCTCGCTGTGCTTATGTTTATCCAGCCTGTATCGTCTGTTTTGGTCGGGTCCCATCTCTGTGCCTGAACCTCATATACCGCCGTCGAACCTTCTTCGACTGGAGCAATCTGAATCTCCAGTTTCAGATTGGCTTCATCGCCCTGTTTCACCGTCACATTTTCCGGCTGCGCGACGATTTCGGGGATCAGCTCTCTATGCTGGAGCGACAATGTTGTTACTGTGTTGTCCTCTCCTGCCTTATTAGCTTCTGCATCATCCGCATTCGTTACGACACAGCGGTACTGATTTCCATTCTGTACATCATCCGCTGCAATGGTATAGGCTGCGCTGTTCGCGCCTACGATCGGCGTCCAACTTCCCGTTCCGCCAATCTTTACTTCCCACTGATAAGCGATCGCATCACCGTTGGTGATCTCAGCCTCTACCTCAAGCGTTACGGGGTCTCCTTCAAACACCGTTGTTGTAGTCTCATATTTTGGCGTAACAGTCGGGTCTGCGGAACGTTCATTGACCGTGAGCTGCGCCACTGCGGAGGTCGCCGTCTTGCTCTCTTCTCCGCTGCCGCTGGTCACTACACAGCGGTAATAGCCCGCATAGTCGGATGTTACATTCGAGATCGTCAGCTCCGGCGCATTCTGCGAACCTGCCACCTTACGGTAAGTGCCTTTTTCTGTTGCACTTCTCTGCCATTCATAGCTCAAGGCTGCGCCGTTTTCAGCCGCCGCATCGATCGTGAACATCACATTCTCGCCTTCCAATACCTCCGCGGACTTCGGATTGGAAACGATCTCGATCCTTCCGTCCTTTGCGCGGACATTCAGCGTAATCGGACTTTCTTTAGAACTTCCCTCTAATGGATCGGAATAGCCCGTGTTTATTACGACACAATAGTATTTCCACCCATTCATCTCCGCCGTTACCGGATCGAGAACAAGCTCTTCGCCCGTCGCGCCGGAAACCGCTTCCGCCGCGAGGTCCTTGCCCGTTTCGTCCTGTTTGATTACATACCACTGGATCGAACGGCTGCTTTCCGGATTCATCGTGATTTCGGCCGTCAGCGTAACGGAAGCCCCGTCCACGACTTGTGTGCCATCCTCCGGTTCTGACGTCACCTCTACCTGTGGCTTTTCGTTACTCGGAACTTCATTGGGCGTAACGGTCAGTTTTGCCGTCGGATTCGGTGTTGCCTCCTCTATTCCGTTGCTTACAATGCACTGATATTCCCACCCGTTCATGTCAGCCGTTGTCGCGGGCGTCGTGTAGGAAGCCGTATTGTCTCCCTTTCCGTCCGTTACATTTTCAAATGCGGCATTTTCGCCCTTTTTCACCTGCCACTGGAATGTAAGTCCAGCAGGAAGGGCCCCTCCTTCACTTTCCACCGTAAACGTTGCAGGTATTCCCTCATCTACCGATACTGCATCAATCTTGAGGTCGTTCGGTATCTCCGACGCCGCCATTGCGCTCATCGGCACCGCCAGCGTGACCAGCAGCGCGATCACGACAAGAAGCGCCATTCTTCTTCGTCCTTGTTTCATGTTCTCCTCCTTTTTTTCTCATAAGTCATACTTTTCGGGAATGCAAAAAAACGCAAAAAAGCTCTTGATTTTTACGGAAATTTTGCTAAAATGTTAAGAGACGTAGGGATTTATTAAAATCCTTATAGGTTACAAAAAAGTATAGTTACTTGTAAATCGTGGAATGTGTTAATAGAAAGGGTTTCAGCGGCATGAGGACATGCCGTTTTTTTGATATTCCTTTACCTTGCGGTAAAAGGTGCTCTGCGGGATCCCCGTTGCGCACAGCGCTTCCCGCACCGTGATTTTTTTGCCGCGCCACTCGCGGTACACCGCTTCAAAATTTTCGGGAAGCGGAACCTCCGGCCTGCCGAACCGCACGCCGCGCGCCTTAGCCGATGCAATGCCCTCTGCCTGCCGCCGCCGTATCGTTTCCCGCTCATTCTCCGCCACATACGATAGAATTTGCAGCACGATATCTGCGATGAGCGTGCCGAGCAAGTCCTTTTGCTGGGACGTATCCAGCAGGGGCATATCGAGCACGGTAATATCTGCGCCTATTTTTTTCGTGATCAGGCTCCATTGCTCCATCACATCCCGATAGTTCCTCCCAAGCCGGTCTATGCTCTTTACGACCAGCCGGTCGCCCTTTTTCAAACGCTTCAACAGCCGCTGATAGGACGGCCGCTCAAAATCCTTTCCCGACTGCTTATCCAAAAATATATTTTTCTTCGGTATTTCAAAACGGCGGAACGCATCCGCCTGACGGTATTCCTTCTGGTCCCGCGACGAGACCCGCATATACCCATACGTTGCCATGTTTGCCCTCCTTTTCCGTAAAATGCACACAAAAATGTCTTTCCGCCCATTTTCTGTTTCCTTTCCAACGCAGAGCCAACCACCCGAACGCCTGCGCCGGTAAGCACGGCGCAAAGACATTCCCGCATTATTTTCCGCTGTTTTCCGATCTACAAGAATATGCGGTACCGTTTCTGTAACCGTTTTTATCATACTCCCGCATAAAACCGCGGCAAAGTATTTTTATACCATGCTTTATCTGGTATTGGAATTAAAATCCCATATTTTAATCCATATTTTAATATTTCCGCATTCTGCCACAGTTTGCACAGACAGAAAGACAGCCTCCGGCGCATACAGAGCCGGAGGCTGTCTTCCCGTATTCTTTTATTGCAGTTCAAAATCCAGCAGGCCGCGTATCTGCGTCTTTTCGTCTATCCCGTCATATACCTCTTTCAGCTTAAGCCCGTCCGGCGTCAGCTCGAACACGCAGCGTTCCGTTACATAAAGCACCTTTTGGCCGTTTTGAAGCGCATTTTTCGCGGAAAAGCTGATCCCCGATATCTGCTTTTTAAATTTCGGGATACGTCCCTCGTGCAGAATGCCGATCCTGCCGTCCTGCTCCGCAGTCTTCAGCCCTTTCGCCGTAAAGGTGCAGCAGAATACGATTTTTTTGGTCGCTCCTGTGATATTGGCAAATCCGCCGATCCCCGAATACAGCTCGCCTAAGCAATGGGAATTGACGTTTCCCATCCGGTCGACCTCTGCGGCGCCCATAAAACAGGCGTCGAGCCCGCCGCCATCGTAAAAATCAAACTGAGTCGCCATGTCGCACACCATGTCCGAGCCTACGGTCGCTCCGAAATGCCCCCCGGGCGCAGGCAGGCCGCCAAAGCCCCCGGCCTCTACTGTCAGCGTGATATCCGGAAGCATTCCCATACGCGAGGCATACGTTCCCACCTTTTCCGGAATGCCGATGCCGATATTGATGATATCCCCGCGCCGCAGCTCCTGCGCCGCGCGCAGGCCTATGATGTCCGCCGAGCAGTCCTCTGCGTCTCTTCCTTTTGCATATCCACGCAGCTTGCCCAGCCAATAGTCCATGTGCCGTGGATGGACGTGGATATCGCCGGACAAGATGGGTACGGCACGGTATTCCTCCGGAACGTCCTCGCACACCACGACCGCATCCACGAGCGCGCCGGGAATGATGACGTTGCGCGGGCGCGTATAGGTGTTGCTGACCCGTTCTACCTGTACGATCACCTTGCCCCCGTTTGCCCGTACCGCCTGCGCCATGGAGAGCGCATCCACCGTGACCGGCTCGTTTTCAAAAGAGATATTCCCGCTTCCGTCCACCGTAGTTCCGCGTATAAACGCTGCGTTGAGCTTTGGCACGCGGTAGGAAAGGTATTCCTCCCCACCGATCTCCACTAATTTCACGAGTTCTTCGCGCGACCGCTCATTCAGTCCCGGTCCGTCTATCCGCGGGTCTACAAAAATATTGAGTCCAACCTTACTGATGTAAAAGGGATGCCCCGCGGCAGCGGCGCGCGTCATGTGAGACAGCACGCCCAGAGGCATACAATAGCATTCAATCGCGTTTTCCTTTGTCAGGCGCATCACACCCGGCATACTTTTCAAATGGCTGGTCACGACCTTCGTTACCGCCCCTGCGACGACCGGCTGGTCGCCCAGCTTTGTTTCGGCCCATCCGCCGAAGCCCGCGGAAGCAAAATAGGTGAGCTTTCCCGGATGTCCTGTTTTCCGGAAACGCTCTGCAAGCGCCGTATGCAGCGCGAACGGATTGGCAAGCGCAAGAAAGGAATTGATCCCTATGACGTCCCCATCCCGCACGAGCCCGACCGCTTCTTCCGCCGTCATGATCTGATACATAGCCGTTTCCTCCACTTTCTGTATCGTTCAGGACCAGTATATCACCTTACCGGGGCGCACAACAACGATTTCCTGCTTACGCACAGTTTTTTCGGGTATCTAATAAGATATCCAAAATAAGGAGAATCTATTTATGGCTATCGTTTCCATCCTCGTCAGCCTTGGCGGTTTTGCCGCCGGCTTTCTGCTGGGATTTCCGCTCTCTTATCTTGCCGGGCCTTTCATCGGCTTTGCCGCAGGCGCCGCAGGCTTTGTACTCGGTATCATAGCCCGTACAGGGCAGCGCACGGCCGTCTCTTTCGCAGCGTTTGCCATCGGCCTTATCGTTCTCGCCGTCAGTATCCTGCGGATGGTCTCCCTTATGGCATGCATTGGCGGGATCGCCGGAATGTTTGCGAATATAGGCTGATGCATGCTATACTGAAATCAATACTTCAGTTTTCACAACATAAAAGGAGGAATTGTCATGTCTTGTTATTATATCATTGGTATCCGGCTCAGGCACCGGGCCGCCAACGCCGCAAGGCTTCAGGAAGCGCTCACCGCTCACGGCTGCAATATCCGTATGCGCGTCGGTATGCATGAGACGGGCGACGGCTATTGCGCGGACGACGGCGTGATCATGCTTCAGGTCTGCGGAGACCGGGAAACGGTCGAACAGATGCTCGCTGATTTCAACGCCGTAGAGGGCGTGACGGCAAAGCTGATCGATCTGAACGAAATCGATTCTTAAAGAAGCGCATCGCTTCGACGCGTGCGGCCGCATCAGAGCTTCCGCTCTTGTGCGGCCGGACATTTTTCGGGTTTGCTGCGCCGCACATCAAACCGCTGTATGGGCAGCCTGACGGCGCACATTCCTCTATTGCCAAGGATCCTTTCGATATTCTCCGGTACATTATTCAGGGATATGCGTTTTTTTGTCGTCCCTATATGTTATGATAGGCTCAAAGCTTACAAGGAGAAGAAATCATGAAACGCTTAAAGCCCCGTCTTACACGGGAACACATGGAATATGCCGGAGAGCTTGAAGGGCTTGCCGCACAGGCACGAAGCGAGGAAACGGATATCAGCGGCTTTCTGTTTCAGGGAGCTGATTTTTCCGGCGTTGATTTTTCCAAATGCTCTTTTCAAAATTGTGTCTTCGAAGGCTGCCGGTTTACAGACGGCGCGCTTGCGAAAGCCGCGTTTTCAGACTGCTTGTTCCGCGGCTGCGACTTTTCAGGCTGTTTTTTGGAAAACGGCTATTTCAGCCGCTGTGAGCTGCACGCCTGCAAGGGCGTGGGCTGCCGCCTGTGCGGCTGTCTTTTGCGCGACGTCCTTTTTTCCGATTCAAACTTCAGCTATGCAAACTGCAGCCGTTCCAAATAGAAAAACTCCGGCGTCGCAGATTCCTCTTTTGCGGATGCGGATTTCGAAGAGTGTTCCCTCTCCGGCTTTTCTCTTGCCGGCGCCGGGTTTGCGCGCGTCAGTTTCTTTCAGACCCCGCTGAAAGAGATCGATTTTACTGCGAGCGATATCACCGGCATCACGGTTTCTCTGCACGAACTGCGCGGCGCGGTGATCTCCGCCGTTCAGGCGGTCGAGCTTGCGCGCCTGCTCGGCGTGATCGTCGTATGAATTTTGACAAGCTCCCGTTTTCCCGTTAATATAATGTATATACACGAAAAGAGGTGTGGCCGATTGAGATGCGAATGCGCACAGTGCGGCGCCTATATGGTGCACGCCGAAGACTTGACGCTTGGCTGTATCTGCCCCGCATGCGAGGCGCGGTGCACAGCATGCCTTGGCACGAACAGCGTTCTCACACGCGAGCAGCTGCGCGCGCTGGAGAACGACCCGGATTTCACGTCCGCTTTTCTGAACGGGGAGGAACGGGATGACTAAGGAAAAATGTGTCTGCGCACGCCTCCGGCATGCAAGCCGGACGCTTACTGCTTATTACAGCCGCATGCTTTCCCCGGCCGGTGTCACGGCGGGACAGTATTCCCTTCTTTCCCATCTTGCCCGTCTGAATGCTGCGTCCACGAGCGGGCTTGCCGAGGATATGAGGCTTGACCGCAGTACGCTCACCCGCAATTTAAAGCCGCTGTTTACTGCCGGACTGGTAGAGGATACGGCGGTAAAGGGTTCACGCGACCGCCGCCTTTCGCTTACACAGGCAGGAAAGGACACGCTCGTCCACGCAGAAATACTGTGGAAGCGGGCGCAGCGCGGTCTGAAGGAACAGCTGGGGGAAAAAAAGCTGAAAGCATTTTTAAAAACGCTTTCGAGGCTCGAAACATTATAGGGGGAACAAATGATGAAAATAGAATCCGAATCATTGGAACAGCAGGCAGTTATGGCTGCCGCCGCATCTGTATGCGCTGCCGCGCGGACCGCGCCCAAAACAAAGGGCGTCGACTTTATTCATACCTGCGTTTTGACGGGTGGGGAAAAGGATGCGCTCGCAGATGAAATGGAGCGTCTGGCTCCGGTCCTCGGTTATCCGTTTTTTATACGGGATGCAGGCAACGTCCGCAGCAGCCATGCCGTTGTTTTGATCGGCACGACTTATCAGCAGCGCGGACTGAACGAGGGCTGCGGATACTGCAACCGAAAAAACTGTACGGAGTGCGCGCAGGACGGAAGCGTATGCGCTTACGACAATATCGACCTTGGCATCGCGGTCGGTTCCGCTGTCTCTGCCGCCGCCGATGCGCGGATAGACAGCCGCGTCATGTTCTCTGCAGGCCGGGCGGCGCTTTCCCTCGGCATCATGGGAGGCGATGTACGCGTGATTCTCGCTATCCCGCTTTCCGCAAAGGGAAAATCGCCCTATTTTGACCGGAAATGACTGCCGCGGCGGCGCGGCATGAAAAAAGAGCCGAAGGGCTCTTTTTTCATGCTCCTATGATAGAGGGCACCTATGCGGTTGCCAGTGCCTGTCCCAGTTTTTTGCATTCTCCAAGTGCGAATTCGTCCGGCTCGTTGTTCACAATCAGGCCTTCTCCGCTGATGAGCTGTCCGCCTGCGGCGCTGACGCGCTTTTCCCATTCGCGCATCCATTCGCCGTCGCCCCAGTCGTAGGAACCGAACAGCGCTATTTTTTTGCCGCTCAGTTTGCTTTCCATTTCCGCGAAAAACGGTTCTACATCGCCTTCCTCAAGCACCTCGTTTCCCATCGCCGGGCAGCCGAGCGCAACTGCATCAAAGGCAAGCGCATCGTCTGCGCTGGTCTCTGAAAATTTCAACAGCACCACGTCCGCTCCCGCTTCCTCAGCACCCTCGAATACCGCATTTGCCATTTGTTCCGTATTACCCGTAAGACTCCAATAAATGACTGCCTTTTTTCCCATGTTTTCCTCCTTTAAACTATTTTTAAGCGACTGCAAACAGCCGCATGATCGACATTCCCATGCCCATACGGGCACACACCGCTTCCCGGCACCGGGTATACCGCCGGAAAAGCTCCTTTGCCCTGTCCTCATTCGAATATACCTTCCAATAGCCGTTCAATTTATAGCCTTTTCCTTGGTTTTGGACAAAGCCATACACATCTTCCAGCGGATAGCCAAGGAATATCCCTATTTCATGCGGAAAATCTTCCCGCCCTTTCATGCGGCGCTTCAAATGAGAGATGACCGCTTCGCAGTCCTGCCCGGCCGGGTAACCCGCTTTGCCAAGCTCTGCGGACAGCTTTGGGTCGCGCAGCAGCTCTTCCATCTTTTTTTTGCGGTAAACAAGGACAAGCATCCGCTTTTTACACCTGCATAGTTTTTCAAAGCAAATCCCGCTCGGCGCAAGCCCCTCGTTCCATTCCGCAAGCCGTTTTTCCAAATCCGGATGGCGTTCCATACAGAAAGAGACCAGATTCGACGGCTTGATTCCGGCGAGCGCCGGTGCACAGTGATAGGCGGCCGTCATTTCCATTTCGTCTGTCATGACCGTTCCTTTCCAAAATTAGCTTATGCTAACCGTTTTCCGAAAAATATGCGCGCAGCAGCGCGCCGATTAGTTAGCAATTGCTAACTAATACTAAAATAACATACTCCTCTCATTCTGTCAATCCCTTTTTATGGCTGCTGCGGCAGAGGCGGCCAATAGGAAAAGCGCGGAACCGTTGGCTCCGCGCTTTTCCTATCCTATGTAAACGGCCTTTACCTCGCGCCTGCGAGCATTGGTACCGGTGTTTCCTGCGTCTGTGCGTCGAGCTTCAGCCCCTGCACACGAATATTGACCTCCCGTACCCGGAGCCCTGTCATGCTTTCAATGGACTGTACGATATTTTTGCGTATCGTTTCAGCGACCTCAGGGATCGATCTTCCGTATTCCGCAACAATCGCCGCGTCTACGGCGATCTCTTTTTCGCCAAGCTCTATTTTGATGCCTTTCGAAAGGTTTTTTCGTCCCAGCAGTTCTGTAAGCCCATCTACAAAGCCGCCGCTCATTCCCGCAACGCCGGGAACATCAACTGCCGCGAGTCCCGCGATCGTGGCAAGCACCTCTCCGGCAAAAGTAACGGTTCCATAGCTCTGTTTTTTTACCATCATTGCTTCCTGTTTGAAATCAGCATTTCCTGTTATCATCCTGTTTCTCCTTTCAACTGTTTTCCCCTTGCCGCTGTTTCTGCTTTCCTGTGCTTCTATCATAACACGTATTTTCCGGCACGCGGGTTTTTGTTTACATTATTTTAATATATACGTAATATATTTGTAAATTTTTAAACAGTTCTTTCGAAACTTTTAAGAAATGCGCCCTTTCAAATGGAAACCGCGTGCAGGAAATCTGCGCGCGGTTTATTTATCGTATCCATATTTGAATACTTTTCCATTTTTTACCATCACAGCTTTTCTGATATTCTTGCCCTCTATGAGTTTGCGAAAATCGGAATCCGTGACGGCGGCAGATATTTTTCTGTCTTTCATATCCATCACTTCCTTTATTAAGATTTAGAAAAATCAGCCGCAAGTCCAATGCCCGTGGCTGATTGGCTTTTATTTTATACTAACTAATAAACAAAATCAAGGGGCTTCAAACAAAAATTTTGTTAATTGAGCGCCGTTTCGAGCCGCGCAAGCGCAGCCTCCAGCACAGCGGACGGGCAGGCAACGTTGAGCCGTTCAAAGCCCTCGCCCGGCTTTCCGAAAATATAACCCTCGTCCAGAAAGAGGTATGCTTTTACCATTCTCCTCTCAAGCTCCTGCGGCGTATATCCATAGCCGCGCAGATCGAGCCACATCAGATAGGTTCCCTCCAGCGGGGATACTACCGCTTTCGGTAAAAAACGTTCGGCAAATTTCTCCGTCAGCTGCCGGTTTCGGTCGAGCACCTGCAAGAGTGCATCCAGCCAGCCGCCGCAGCGCGTATAGGCAAGCTCGCACGCGCGGTAAGCAAGCGCGCTGAGCTCCAGAAGCCCGTTTTGCCGCTTCTCCCGCACGAATGCTTCACGCAGTTCCCTATCCGGAATGATGATATTGGAATCCTGCATACCCGCAAGGCTGAACGTTTTGCTTGGCGCGGTGCATATTATGGCGTTATCCGCAAAATCGCCCGCCTGCAGGAACACGGTATGCGCATGGCCCGGCAGAACAAGGTCATTATGGATCTCGTCCGCTACGACGAGCACACCGTGTTTTTTGCAGATATCCCCGACGCGCCTCAGCTCCTCACGCGTCCACACCCGTCCCACCGGGTTATGCGGGCTGCACAGAAGAAGAAGCTTATTGCCCGGGTCTTTCGCCTTGTTCTCGAGGTCTTCAAAATCGATCTCATATCTTCCGCCCCGGTTCAGCAGCACATTCTCGGCGATCCTGCGCCCCTGCTGCTCCGCCACAAGAAAAAAAGGATAATAAACAGGCGTCATGACGATCACGCCGTCTCCCGGCTGCGTGAAAGCCCGCACCGCAAGGCCGAGCGCGAGCACGATCCCCGGCGTAGTCACGATCCAGCTGCGCTCCACGTTCCAATGATGACGCTGCTTCATCCAACCCTGTACCGCGGCGTAATAGGAATCCGTCGCTTCGGTATAGCCGAGTGCGTTGTTTTCAAGATATTCCTGAAGCCCCTCCACAATTTCCGGCGCGGTCCTGAATTCCATATCCGCAACGGAGAGCGGCACGATGCCGTCCGGGATATCCGGATATTTTTTCAGCATGGCCCGCCATTTCACAGAGCCGCTCTTCCGTTTGTCCGTGCAGGTCTCAAAATCATATTTCATAACGCTCCCTCCGCCAATCGTTTTACAAATTCTATATCCGCTTCCAGAAAATCATAGTCCGGGAGGCTCTTTTTCTCCGCCCACACCGCCTCCGCATGCACCATAAGCTCCATATTTCCGTTTTCTGCCGCCGCATGCCGGAAAACGACCTCTACGGAAAATTCCTTGTAATCATGCCGCACGCGTCCTATTTCTTCGCCCGGCCGTACCGCAAGACATAGCTCCTCGCGCAGCTCGCGCACAAGGCACTCCTCTTCCGTTTCCCCCGGTTCCTGCTTTCCGCCCGGAAATTCCCACTTTCCGGGACTTCCGTCCTGATTTCTGCGGCGGCACACCAAAATCTTCCCATTTCGTTCGAGCACCCCAGCTACTACTTTGATCACCTGTTTATCCTCCATAAAACGAACCGTCCCCGGCATCCAAAGCATACACGTTTTTTAAACGTCTTTTAAATAAAACCGGCGAAGCGGGCGGTATACGAGCCGTCCGGCTTCCCGCACGCTCTCAAAAAGCGTTATATTTGAGAGTATTCCTGCCGCGGGCGCAGGCGAAGCGCCCTCCAAGCTTATCCCGGTCAGGTCTGCACGGCGCGCAAGCGTGATATGCGGACGCACCGGCTTGCCGTCAAACCATATCCCCGCCTGCCCCAAGTTCTTACGAATACGCTCTGCAAGCGCGATCAGCGGCTGCGCACCTGCAAGGCCGCACCACAGCACCGCGTCGTTTTTCTTTCCAAAATAGCCGAGACCGGACAGCGCGGCAGAAACGGGCGGCACATTTTCCACGGCACGGGATACCGCACGCTCTATCTGTTCCGCATGCGCAAGCTCCGTCTCTCCGAGAAATGCAAGCGTGACATGATAGTTCTCCGGCCGTGATAAGCGCGCCTTTCCCCGCAATCCCAAGCTGTGTGCCGTATGCTTGAGCGTCCGCACCATATTTTCCGGCAGTTCCGCAGCGATAAAAAGCCGTTCCGTCTGTTTCACCCGTTATCCTCCGTTTCTTTTATCATACCGCAAACAAACCTGTTTATCCCTTCCCTGTTTCGTTTATACAAAGACTATCATACAGGCGCTGTGCCTGAACAGAACAGGATGGTAAACGCATTGATAAGCTGTACACCGATCGCCCGGGAAGAGATCGGTCTGCTCTCCGAATGGATGGCGGACGAAAGCGCCCGTGAATTTCTTGCCTGCGATACGCAGGCCTCCCTTGCCGGACAGTTCCGGTGGATCGGGGAGCGCAGAAACGAGCCTTTTACGACGCATTGGCTCATACGCAGGAACAAAGCCCCCATCGGCGTTCTTGCCCTCGTAGGGATCAACCTTGAAAACAAGCGGTGCGGCTGGAGCTATTATCTGCACGATCCGGCGGACGATTCGGACGAATTGTCTTTGCTGCTGGAACGAAGCGTCTATCATCACGCATTCGGAGCATTAGGGCTCAACAAGGTCACGTTCAGCGCGTTCCCGGAAAATGCGTGTGCGGCGCGGCGCAGGACCGCAAGCGGCTGCATACAGGAGGGCGTGCTCATCGATCATGTGCTGATAGACGGAAAATTCCATGACCTGTCGCTCCAGTGCATGACTGCCCGTATGTGGCGGCGGGCTTGCCCGGATAATAACTGTGAATTGATCGAACTGGGATAGGCTTTGGCTTGCTCCCAGCTGTAATTTTCTCTCCTCTTCTATTTCAAAAAAGCGTTTCTGGCAGCGGGAACGCTTTTTTGACAGCCATCCGGTTCTTTTACCAAAAACCAATCATGCCGTACCGCCATTTTATGAGGATTCAGCCGCCTGCTGCAAAGCGGCAGCTATACGAAAAGCCGCGGCTTTGCTTACGTTCGCCGCGGCTTTTCCGTTTCCATATTATTTTTTTGCATCCTCGTTTCGTATCTGCACGCGGCGTATCTTGCCGCTCACCGTTTTGGGCAGCTCGTCTACAAATTCCACCACGCGCGGGTATTTATAGGGCGCCGTCACATTCTTCACATGCGTTTGGAGTTCTTTTTTCAGCTCCTCCGACGCTTCAAATCCGCGCGCGAGCACGATCGTCGCTTTCACGACCTGTCCGCGTACCGGGTCGGGCACGGCCGTTACCGCGCATTCCAGTACGGACGGGTGCGTCAGCAGGGCGCTTTCCACCTCGAACGGCCCGATGCGGTAGCCCGAGCACTTGATGACGTCGTCGTTCCGGCCTACGAACCAAAAATATCCTTCCGCATCCCGCCACGCCGTATCTCCGGTATTATACATCCCGTTTTTCCAGCAGCGGTCCGTCGCTTCCTCGTCCCGGTAATATTTTTTGAACAGCCCTGCCGGGTGTTTGTCCGCATTCCTTACGACGATGGAGCCGACCACGCCGTCCTCGCACGAATTTCCGTCCTCGTCCACGATGTCCACATCGTAAAGCGGGGACGGCTTGCCCGTAGAGCCGGGCTTGATCGGGTCCCACCCGAAATTGGCGATCAGCACGCTCGTTTCAGACTGTCCGAAGCCCTCCGTCACCGGAAGCCCCGTGATCTCAAGGAAGCGGTTGTACACTTCCGGATTCAGCGGCTCCCCTGCGATGCCCGCATGCCTGATGGTAGAAAAATCGCAGCGGCTCATATCCTCCTTGATGAGGAAGCGGTAAATCGTGGGCGGCGCACAGAACGTCGTCAGCCTGAGCCTGTCGATCGTTTCCAGCAGCTTCTGCGGCCTGAATTTTTCCGTGTCGTATGCGACAACCACCGCTCCGCAGATCCACTGGCCATATATCTTGCCCCAGCCGAATTTTGCCCAGCCGGAGTCGGACACCGTAAGGTGCAGGCCGCCATCCTCCACCTTCTGCCAGTATTTTGCCGTTACGATATGCCCAAGCGGGTAAGTGAAATCGTGCAGGATCATCTTAGGCATGCCCGTCGTTCCCGACGAAAAATAGATGAGCATCGGCTCGTCGTTTTCATTGATATATTCGCGCGTCCATTCGCCGTCCGCCGCCGCAAGCTCCGCCCGCAGATCGAACGCCCATTCCGGAATGTTCTCTCCGACCACGCCGACATGCCCGACCGTTTTGCATTCGGGGAGCGACGCTTCCACATGCTTCAGCATCTCTTCGTCGTCCACCGCGCAGATCATCTTCACGTCCGCCGCGTTGCAGCGGTAGATGATATCCTTCGGCGTCAGCTGGAAAGTTGCGGGAATGCACACTGCTCCCAGCTTGTGCAGCCCCACCATCATGAACCACACCTCCGGGCGCTGCTTGAGCATCAGCAGAACCGGGTCCCCCCTGCGCACGCCCTTGCTCTTCAGCATATTCGCCGCCTTATCGCTCATGCGCTTTATGTCGCCGAATGAAAACCTCTTCTCATTTCCGTCGTCGTCGCACCACACGAGCGCAGGCTTGCTTTCATCCTGCCGCGCCCATTCGTCTACGATATCGTAACCAAAATTAAAATGCTCCGGGATATTCAGTTTATAATTTTGCTTGAAATCCTCATAGCTGTCAAATTCTATTCTGTCCAAAAACCGTTCCAACATCTGCCTGCCCCTCACTCGTTGATGATCGTCAAAAATTTCGCCACATCTGTGACCGCCCGCTGCCCATGCGGAAACGCGGGATTGAAATAGATGCTGTCGCCCGCATTCAGAATAAACTCACGGTTTTTGATGATGACCTTGATGCTTCCCTCAAGGACATAGTTGAATTCCTGCCCGCTGTGCGTCATCAGCTCCGCTTCGTCGCTCGGCGAGATCGTCACGATCATCGGCTCCATATCGCGGTTTTTATAGTTGTAGGCAAGGGAGGTGAACGCATAGCCCGGATAGCGTTCCACGCTTACGCCCGCACCGCCGCGCACAATGGTATATTCGTCCATGTGCGGGGCTTCCCCCGTCAAAAGCTCGGTCGGGTCCACGCCCAGCTCTGCGGCCACGCCGTACAGCACGCCGATCGGGATATCGTCCTCCGCATTTTCATATTTTTGATATTCTGCGAGGCTCACCTCGACTTTTTCGGCGACCCTTTCCTGCGGGATATCCAATATCTCCCGCAGTTCGCGTATCCGCGCCGCTATTTGTTTTACCTGTTCATTCATATCGATTCCCCATTCCGTTCCGTTGATTCGGCGGCTTTGCGCCGTTTGCTCCCAAAACGTTCCTTTTTTATTGTATCGGTTCCGGTTAGCGCTGTCAATGAAAGGGCTCTGCAAAAACCGCGTGTATATGCGTTTTTTCTATGCCCGGAAGCGGTAGCCCGAGCCCCATACCGTTTCGATATATTTTTCCGTTCCCTCTATCTTATCGCGGATGCGGTTGATGTGCACCGTTACCGTTGCGGTATCTCCGAGCGAATCCATGCCCCATATCCGGTCAAACAGCGTTTCCTTGCTGAATACGATATTCGGGTTTTCCGCAAGGAACAGCAACAGTTCAAACTCCTTATTTTTGAGGACGGCCTCCTTATCCTGCACATATACCCGCCGGGCCGGAACGTCGATCACAAGGCCGCGGACCCGTATCTCTCCCCTTCCGTTCCGGTTCGTCAAGCGCTCAAACCGCGCGATGTGGGCACGGACCCGTGCCACGAGCTCTGACGGGCTGAACGGCTTGACGATATAATCGTCTGCTCCGATTCCAAGCCCTTTCACTTTGTCTGCATCATCCCGCCGCGCTGAAACGATCAGGACCGGCACCTCTTTCCGTGCGCGTATTTCCCGGCATACCTCGAATCCATCCATACCGGGCAGCATCACGTCCAATACGATCAGGTCAAAATGCTCTTCCAACGCATACGCAAGCCCTGTCCTTCCATTTTCTGCTACCACCGCTTCAATGCCGTCTGCCTGCAGATAATCCCGTTCCAGCTCCGCAATGCTCCTGTCGTCTTCTATGATCAATACTCTTTTCACTGCTCTCCTCCCGCCTCCGGCAATCTGATGCGTATGATGAGCCCGCCGCTCTGCACGGCCTGCGCCCAGATTTTTCCGCCCATATGTTCGACGATCTGCCGCGCAATGGCAAGCCCGAGGCCGCTTCCCTTTTCCGTATTCCGCGCAGGGTCCGCGCGGTAAAAGCTCTCAAAAATTTTTTCTTCCTCATTTTCGGCTATTCCGATCCCGTCGTCCCGAAACGTGATCTCTGCTGCGCCTGCGTTCCGCACGAGATAGATATTGACTTTCCCGTGCGCTCCCCTCCGGTATTTGCTGCTGTTATCGATCAGATTGGCAACGACGCGTTCAAACTGGAAACGGTCGATCTGCACGAACACGCCGCGGCTGCCGTCCATGTGCACCTCCAGCTCCATATCCGGTATTTTTTCCTTCCACCCGGGATATTTTTCCTTAAAGTACTGCGCAAGGTCTGTCCGCTCCATGTGGAACGGCTCCCGGTCAAGATCCAGCTTTGTAAGCAGGAAGAGGCCGTCCACCATTCTGTTCATATCGCAGGCGCGGTCATAGATCGTATGCAGATAACGCTCCCGCTTTTCCGGCGTATCTGCAATCCCGTCCAATATCCCGCTCACATATCCTTGGATCGAGGTGATGGGTGTTGACAGGTCGTGCGATATCCCTGCGATCAGTTGTTTTCTCTGCTGCCGATAGCGCTCCTCTCTACGCCTTGACTCCCGCAGCCGGATCCGCATCTCGTCAAAGCCCTTGCATACCTGCCCAAGCTCGTCTTCCGATCCGTATCCCACAGGCTGGTCTAAATCCCCCTTACAAAGCGCCTCCGTCGCTTTTCCCAGCTTCTCCACCGGGTCAAGGATGCTGCGGGACAGCTTGCGCGAAAGGAATACGCCCGTCAGCAATATAATAACAACTGCCGCTGCACTGACCACAACGAGGATAACTTTCAGATGCGCTTTTATAGAATCATAGGCATAATATTCTCCCTGCGGATATGCGAAGCCCGGTGCCGCCGCCGTGATGGAGTATGCTCCCGCGGCGGTTTTTGTCACCGCGCGGCACGCAAACCCATCCTGCGTCCGTACGAAAGACGGCGCAGAGGAAGCCCCCAATTCATCTGCCTGCCGTTCAAGCGCTTCATAGGATGTGCCCTCCGAAAGATAGCGCACACCCGTGTCATCAGCGATTGCAATATGTATTCCCGTTTGCTCGAGCTTCCGGCAGAGCTCCCTCATGGAAGAGTTCTCCCGAAATGCATCCTCCTCTTCCACCAATTGTTCGCTGATGGAATCGATCATCAGCTGGAGCTGATAATTGGTCGTTTCTCCCGCCCATTTTTCCGCCGCCGCGATCATGACGCCCGGCCCGCCTCCTGTCAGGATACCGGCAAGGATCACAGCCATAACGAGCAGCACGATAAAAACGGGGATCACGATCATCATAAAATTCGTCAGCAATATCTTCCTGCGCACGGAAAGGTTTTTGAATTTCATAGCGCTCCCCTTGTTTTTCATACAGGACAAAATATAGCACAAAAAACGGTTCGGGTAAAGCGCGGGAGCTTTTTGCCGCCTGACTTCCAAGCCTGCGCCTGAGTGTGCGCTCGAAATGCGTTCTGCCCCGAAATGGATTGCCCCGCCGAGATGCTTTCCGGCGCAGCGCGCGCCGGGATCGAACCGCAAAAAAACGGATATCCGAATTTGGATATCCGTTTCTGCATCTTATCAATACCGTCCGCCGCTGCCCGAATTATAGCCTTCCTTTTCCCATATCCGGAACCATTCATGCAGCCTTGCGAGGAATTCCTCGTTGGTCTGCGTGCGCACGAGCATGCCGATGAGCTGTTCCGTGACCTCCGTCGTATTACCGGAGGAAAGCGCCTTGCGCAGCGCCCACGTTCCTTCCAGTTCCTTTTGCGAGAGCAGCAGGTCTTCCCGCCGCGTGCCGGATTTTGCAAGGTCCACCGCAGGGAAGATGCGTTTTTCTGAAAGCTTGCGGTCAAGATGTATCTCCATATTGCCCGTACCCTTGAACTCTTCGTAGATGATCTCATCCATACGCGAGCCTGTCTCTACCAACGCTGTGGCAATGATGGTAAGGGAACCTCCCCCTTCGATGTTGCGGGCCGCGCCGAAAAACCGTTTCGGCTTATATAAGGACGCCGGATCAAGACCTCCGGAAAGCGTCCGTCCGGACGGCGGGACGATGAGGTTATACGCGCGTCCGAGGCGCGTCAGGCTGTCGAGCAGGATCACGACGTCGCGCCCATGCTCTACGAGGCGTTTTGCCCGTTCGATCACCATATCCGACACGCGCGCGTGATTCTCCGGCTTTTCGTCGAATGTAGAATAGACTACCTCGCCCGCGATCGAGCGCTGCATATCCGTCACTTCCTCCGGCCGCTCGTCAATGAGCAGCACCAAAAGCTCCACTTCGGGATAATTGGTCGTAATGCTGTTCGCGATCTTTTTCAGCAAAATTGTTTTTCCGGCTTTCGGCGGGGCAACGATGAGACCGCGCTGTCCTTTTCCGATCGGCGAAATGAGGTCGATCATGCGGATCGCAAGATCGCGCGACGCACGGATATTCTCCAGCGTGAAACGTTCGTCCGGATAGATCGGCGTCAGCGTTTCAAACGCCGGCCGCGTTTGACAGTTTTCCACCGGTTCGTCATTTACCGTTTCGATATAAAGCAGTGCCAAGAGGCGCTCTCCATCCTTGGACGGCCGCGTTTTTCCGCGCACCTTATCTCCCGTTTTCAGGTTGAATTTGCGGATCTGTGCCTGCGACACATAAACATCCTTAGAGCCGGGCAGATAGTTTTCACTGCGCAGGAAGCCATAGCCTTCCGAGTGCACCTCAAGGATGCCGTTGGCGTCCTTGCATTCCCCGGTATTGAGTATCTCGTTTACGGCATCGTTGTTCGGCACATATTCAATAATCCTGCGCCTGCGGGAATGGTGCTCTTCCTCTCCCTCGGCCTCGTCTTCACTGAAATCCTGCATCTGCTCCGGCGCTTCCGCTTCTTCCGGCTGCGCCTTTGCTTTCGGCCGTCCGCGCCGCGCCGGCGCTTTCTTCTGCGGCGCCTCCGGCTCCTGCGCCACAGGAGCCGGCTCTTCCTTTATGACCTCAGGCTCTTCCTGCGGCGGCACGTCCTTTTTTTCCGTTTCTGCCTGTTCGAGCTCGAGCAGTTTTGCAAGGAGGTCCGCTTTTTTGTATTTTGTTGGAGACTTCACACCTGCCAATTTCGCGATCTCGCGTAAATCTGCGAGGTTTTTGGATTCAAGTAAGCTGGTATCCACGACGATGATTACTCCTTCTCAGTATGTTAAAAATAGTTAAATTTTAAACACATTTGTAATAAAGCAGCGTCAATCAAAACCCTTTAACGTTCATGAAGTGATAAAATTATCTACATAAAAATACAGGAAAAAAACGGCTTGGAACTCCATTTCTGCACATTTCCACTTCTGTCTCTTTTATTATGCGCAAAAAAGGCGCGGTTGTCAATGAAATTTATCGATATTTTATGCAGAAATATTACATTTATTACAAAGAAATATATCTTATTTTCCGGTTTTGTCTATCCCCGTTTTTTTTCTCTGATTTTACCGCCTTTTTTCTCTTTAAAAAATTGACTTACAAGCGGGGAACGGTATATAATATGGGTGTGGAAAAGGCTGGGAGGTATGCCTGCCGGTTTTGCCTCCGCCGTATTCCAACATTCAAGTATCATATTTATTTATGGAGGTATCATCACTATGGAAAACAAAAACATGGGCATTGCGCCTCTCGTACTGGGCATTGTTTCGGTCGTTTTCGCATTCATCGTTCCGATCGTCGGCCTGATCTGCGGTATCATCGGTACAGTTCTGGGCGTAAAAGCAAACAAGGTGGCTCCGAGCGGCATGAGCAAGGGCGGTCTGGTCCTCTCAATCATCGGTATCGTTCTTTCCGTGATTTTGTGGATCGTTCTCGCAGTTTGTGCAATTGCGCTTGTAGGTACAGCAGCTTCCCTTGCTGGTATGATGTAATAGACCTGCATCAAAACAGGCAAGCCTCATTTCCGGTTTGCCTGTTTTTTATTGCATAGAAAGGAAAATCATTATAAAATTGAAAGGCAGCCGCTGTGAGTGAAGCGGCAAATGAATAGGAAAGGAAGAAAACAGAATGAAACGCAGTCTGATCAACGAGAAAATCAAATGGGCAAGAGAGCAGCTTGCACAGGCAAATATCAAACTGCCGATGTTCGGATATTTTAAGCCGGAGGACTGGAGCGCTTATCAGGCCGATACGGTCAAGGCGGCGATGCTGGGTTGGGATGTGACCGACTTTGGGTGCGGTGATTTCCACAAGGTCGGCGCTGTGCTGTTCACCGTCCGCAACGGAGTCGTGAATCATCCTGAGATCGGCACGCCATATGCGGAAAAATATATCGTATTGGAGCCGGGGCAAAGGCTGCCCATCCACATGCACGTGTGTAAATCGGAGGATATCATCAGCCGCGCGGGGGCACCGTTTGAGATCAAGCTTTACAACACGGCAAAGGACGGCGGTGTAGACTATGAGTCCGACGTGACGGTGTATTGCGATGGGATACCGCGTACGGTAAAGGCCGGGGAGGTGTTCCGGATCGAAAACGGGAACAGCATCACGCTCACGCCGTATATGTATCATTCGTTCTGGGGCGCGCCGGGTGAAGAAGCGGCAGTGATCGGCGAGGTCTCCTCTGTGAACGACGACGATACGGATAACTATTTCGCAGAAGACGTCAACCGCTTCAGCACGCTGGAGGAGGACGAGGAAAAAATCGCGCTGTTGTGTAACGAGTATGAATAGATCCAAAGCGCATACCGAAAATACCATGCCTCAGCTTTAAAACAGATTTCAGAGCGCGGGCCGTCCGCCGGGGGCGCCCGCTCCCTGAATCCTATGCTTTCACCGAAAGGATAAAAGATTGTATCCCTATTTAACGATATTCGGCCATACGGTCACTACATACGGCATTCTCATCATCGCCGGCTTTGCCGCCGGCGCTGTTTTCTGTCTTGTTCACCGGAAAGTCAATGAGGTCTCTCTTGTGGACCTTGTGGCCTGTCTTTTATCGGCGCGGCCGGAGCGCTCGTCGGCGGAAAGCTGTTCTATATGATACAGGGCTTCCCGCAGTTTTTAGAGCTGGCGCGGGAGACCGGATATACGTTTCTCGATTATTTCAATGACGCAGGACTCGTCTATTACGGCGGCTTCATCGGCGCCGTCCTGTTCGTGCTCATGACCGCAAAGCTGGTCGGCGCACCCGTTTGGAGTGTGCTCGACACCATACTGCCGTCTATTCCGCTTATGCATGCTTTCGGGCGGGTCGGCTGCTTTACAGCAGGCTGCTGCTATGGCATCCCCTCTGACTGGGGCTTTTACTTTGATGCATCTCCCATCGCGCCGCACGGCGTGCGTCTGCTGCCCGTCCAGCTCATCGAATCCGCATGCCTCCTTGTGCTGTTTTTTCTCATGTATCATTATGGGAAACAAAAAAGACTGCCCGGCAAAATGCTCGCCTTTTATCTGATCGGTTATGGCGTCATCCGTTTTATCCTCGAATTTTTCCGGTATGACGCGTTCCGTGGTATTTATGGCGTTTTTTCCGTTTCCCAATGGGTCAGTCTTGCGCTGATCGTCCTCGGCTTGTTTTTCTGGTTTTGGCGCAGGGCCGCTAAGAAAGAAACAGTTGCCGGTTGAGCCCCTGCAAACTATCGTACGGCGGGAATACGGCACAGCCGTAGACCCTTTATCAGGAGAGAAAAATGAAAAAGTATCGAATCGAGGCATGCGCCGGAAAGGCAATTGATGCGGCAAAAAATCAAATCATTACAGTCATCGACCTTGAGGGCGGGCAGGTAGTGGATTTCTTTGCCGAGGCCCTTCAAAATCCCCGCGAATATTTATCCACGGGCGTTACCGTCGACTGCAACGGATCTCTGCGGCTTCGTCCCGGCGATCTGATCTATTCCAATTTATACCGGCCCATGTTCCGTCTGATTTCCGACGACGTAGGAGAGCATGACCTGCTGCATCCCTGCTGCCGTCCGGAGATGTATGATTTTTTCTACCAAAACGGAAAGGGCCACCCAAACTGTCTGGACAACATAAATGCCGCTTTAGGCGAGCAGCGTGCCATGATCCATCCTGTTAATTTCTTTATGTATACAAAAATCAGTCCGGATGGAAGTATTTCCGTAGAAAGGCCTCTTTCCCGGTCCGGTGATGCCGTACAGCTGAAAGCATTGATGGACGTACGCCTCGGCATAGCTGCCTGCAGCGTTTCGGAGAGCAGCTGCAACGCCGGAAGATGCTCTGCTGTCGAAGTTCTCATTTCCAGCGAATGCGGATAAAGGAAAAAGCCGCCTCTGCGGTATTTTTTACCAGATATAAGGGGAACGCCGCTGTTTCGGGCGTTCCCCTTTTTGCTGATTTTCTTCAGCCGTTATACGTAATACAGATCTTTGGACGGATAGGCCGGCTCGCACGTCAGGTTCACATTCAGCTTTTTGAGCATCGCTTCATCCGTCTGCGTCAGCATACAGGTAGAATGCACCTCGCAGCCCGCGAGGTCTTTAAGCTTATCCATCGCGACCTCCGCCATCGGGTTCATGGCCGCGCTGATGGAAAGCGCGATCAGCACATCCTCTGTGTTCAGGATGGGGTCAAGCTCTTTGAGCGCGCTCGATTTCAGCTTCAGGATAGGCTCCAGCACCATTGGGGAAATAAGGCGTATCTCGTCCGCGATATTGCCAAGATGCTTGATGGCATTGAGGAGCATGCTCGAAACATTGTTCATGAGCTCCGTTGTTTTTCCGGTAACGATCGTTCCGTCTCCCATTTGTATCGCGGCGGCAGGCACACCCTCTTTTTCCGCTTTTGCAAGGGCAGGCGCTACGACTGCACGGCCCGACGGCTCAAGCTCAAGCTGCTTCATGAGCATCAGGTTCTTCTGCAGCGCCTCCTGCTGAATGAGGCCTTTTTTGAAATCACACTGCGCATTATAGTAGCGGCGGATCACCTCCTGCCGCGCCGCCTCGCGGCAGACCTCGTCGTCCGTGATGGCATAGCCCGCCATGTTGACGCCCATGTCTGTCGGAGACTGGTAGTAGTCCTTATTTCCTGTGATCTTTGCAAGGATCGTCTTGACGATGGGGAATGCTTCGATATCCCGGTTATAATTGACCGCCGTTTTCCCATACGCTTCAAGATGGAACGGGTCGATCATGTTGACGTCATTGAGGTCCGACGTCGCCGCCTCGTATGCCATATTGACAGGGTGCTTTAAAGGCAGGTTCCAGATGGGGAACGTCTCGAATTTTGCATAGCCTGCCTTTACGCCCCGCTTGTTTTCGTGATATAGCTGCGAAAGGCAGGTCGCAAGCTTGCCGCTTCCCGGCCCGGGAGCGGTCACGACGACGAGCGGGCGCGTCGTTTCGATATATGGGTTCATGCCATAGCCCTCGTCGCTGACGATCAGCTCGATCTCGTTCGGATACCCTTTCGTATGCTTGTGGATATAAGTCTTGACTCCTCTGCGCTCCAGCTTCTGGCGGAAGATATCCGCGGCCTGCTGTTCCGTATATTGCGTGATGACCACGCTGCCGATATAAAGGCCCATACCGCGCAGATTATCGATGAGGCGCAGCACGTCGAGATCGTAGGTGATGCCAAGGTCTGCGCGCATCTTGTTTTTCTCAATGTCTCCGGCGTTGATGCAGAATATGATCTCCGCCTGATCTTTCAGGCTTTGCAGAAGCTTTGCCTTTCCGTTCATATCAAAACCGGGCAGGACGCGCGCCGCATGATAATCGTCAAACAGCTTGCCCCCGAACTCCAGATACAGCTTTCCCTTGAAAAGCTCGATACGCTCGCGTATCTTCTCTGTTTGCTTTCTGATATAAAGCTCATTATCAAATCCGGTTTTCATTGCAGCATACGCCTCCCCATACAATATAGCGCCGGCATTCCCAGAAGGAAAAGCCGTCAGACCTTTACCCACAACAAACGGAACGCATAAAATGCGTTCCCGTTTTTCTTTCCCATCACTTTCCGGAGCCTTTTTCCCTCCGGTCTATTCCTGTTTTATCGCTTGCCGCGCAAACGGCGCGTCAGCAATGCGTACATTCCATCACGACGATCCTGTTGCGTTTCTTCAGATTATCTTTCGTGATCTCGAACTGCCCGCCTCCAAGGCGCGAAACATCATATTCCCGGCTGGCCGCACGCGCCAGAAAGTCGTGCGAGCCCGCAAGCTCGGTGAGCGTCAGGCTGCCCGTGAGGTAATGCATGGGGATCGTGATGTTCGGGTGGATCGTGTCCATAATATTGAGTGCTCCTTTCGCATCCACCGTGTAATAACCGCCCACCGGTATCATCAGGATGTCGATCTTCCCGAGCTGCTCAAAATAGGAAGCCTCCGGCATCGTGCCTACATCGCCCATATGCAGGAGCCGCATCCCATCCGCTTCGATCAGATAAGTGATGACCCTGCCTCTCTGCGTCCCCTGCTGCTCATCGTGCCATACCGGGAGCCCGGTGATTTTGATGCCGTCCACCTCATGCACGCCTTCCTGCTCGATCAAAACGCTGCCGGACGGCATACCGTCAAGATATGCCTGATTGCGGTGGTCAAAGTGGTCGTGCGTCACAAGCACGATATCCGCCTGCTTTTCCGGCACTTTAAGGCCGATCGTATCGTCATACGGATCGATCAGTATCGTCTTTCCGGCCTCCGTCGTCATATAAAAACAGGAATGTCCTATCCATTCGATCAACATAGTTCCATCAGTCCTCCTCAAAACTTCAAACAGTACCTCCGGCTTTACGCCTTCGGTATCTTTTTATAATCGATATCCAGCTTATTGACCGCCTGTTGGTCGCCAATGCGGATCACATATTCCAAATTGATCTTTCCTTTTTCTTCCGAAAGCTCGCTCAAAATTTGGGTGGGCAGGACAGACATCTGCATCATCCCGAACGGCGTCTCATAGGCAGCCTCAAAAACACGGCTCTTTAAAAACACGAATTCCGTTTCCACCGCCCCCGTGCGTCTGAGCTGTACGCGGTCTCCCTCCACGGTAAGCGAGGTCCGCGTATTTTCCATGCCCGATATCTCGCTTTCGTCGTATTCTATGATATATTTCCCGTCGTCATGCGTCAGCATGCCCTCCGTGTAAAGCTCCATCGTATTGTCGTCATACGCGTCGGCCTGCGTTCCGCGTATATTGACCATGATGCTTTGCGTCGTCTTCGTCATACCCTTCTCTTTCCGCCGCATCGGCTTTCCAGCCTGCGGCTCTGCGGCGGCACTTAAGCACCCGCCCTATGCTACATTGCATCAATTATATCACAAAATATTCTATCGGAAAAATAATTTTCTGTAAATTTTGCCGGCCGCATGGAAAACAGCCTGAACAAGCGCCTACTGTCTTTGGCATACGAAAGCCCCCATTCGGAATTCCGCTTCTGCAAGACGCTCCAAGATACAAAAGCCCGCCTCTGCGAGAGCATCGCGGTATTCCCGTTCGGAAAAGATTGATATTTCCTGTACAAAGCGGGCCGTATCGAGCGTTCCGTTTTCTCCGGTCAGATGGATCATCTCGATCTCCGCGTGCCGCGCGTCTTTTCTGCGCACCGCCTCCATTCTGCAAAAGGCGAGCCCGCCGCGCCTGCCGCTGTCCGCAGTGATGCTTTCCGCAAACGTCTCGCGTGTGCTCCACGGCGTAAGAATAAAAAGCCCTCCGCCCGCAAGGCATTTATATGCGCACGCGCACATTGCCGCAAGTGCGTCCGTATCTTTTGCGAATCCGGCGCTTCCATAGAGATTTACGGCAATATCGAATTTTTCCCGCAGCGAAAACGAGAACATATCTCCCCGCAGGAAGCGTGCCCCCGGTGCATTTTTCCTCGCTTTATCCAGCATCCTTTCCGAAAGATCCACGCCTGTCACACAGAAATCCCGAAGCAGATATTTTGCCGCAAGACCCGTACCGCAGGCGATATCGATCAGTCTCTTTCCCGCTCCGTATTTTTGCGCGAGTTTCCTGATATGCTCCGCCTCCGTGCGGTATTCCTCCTCATTTCCGTACATCGCATCGTAATAGTACGCCGCTTTATCAAAATCTACCGCCATATTTTCTCTCCCCTCCTGATCGTTTCCATAAAAAGATTATCAGAAACCGAAAAAAAGTATAGACTGTTTCTTTCAAATATGATATTGTATGAGATGCCTCGTATCTGAAAAACCGTTCCCTTTGGGAACGGTTTTTACGTTTGCGGAAAGGGTCGCCGACAGCTGACCGGAACAGTTCCTGTGCTTTTTACTGAACGTCGAGGGGCGTTTTATGCGCAGGGGCCGGAAAAGCGGCTTCTATTTCTTTCCACTCCTTTTCTGTCAGCCTGATTTGCGCGGCCTCCGCATTCTCCCGCGTATGCTGTGGGGTCCCCGCTTTTGGAATGGCTGCCACGCCCTCCTGCCGGAGCACAAAGGCAAGCAGAAGCTGGATGACGCTGACGCCGTGCGCAGCGGCAATATCGTTCAGCGTCCGATCCGTAAGGAGCCGCCCCCGCAGCGTTCCCCCCTGCGCGACCGGGCAATAGGCCATCATGGCGACCTCATGCTGCCGCAGCCACGGAAGCAGATCGTATTCCACGCCGCGTGAGCCGAGGTGGTAAAGCACCTGATCGACTGCGCACCGGTCGCCATTCGGTACGGCCCATAGCCGCTCCATATCGTTCGTATCGAAATTCGATACGCCCCAGCGCAGTATTTTTCCCTCGCGTACAAGCCGTTCCATGCAGTCCACCGTTTCCGCGAGCGGCACGCTTCCCGGCCAATGCAGAAGATAGAGGTCAAGATAATCCGTCTTCAGCCTCCGCAGGCTGTTTTCGCAGCTTTCAAAGATGTGCTCCTTCCCCGCGTTCCACGGATAGACCTTGGAAACGAGAAACAGCTCTTTCCGCTGCAGCGGCGCGATCGCCCTGCCGAGCATGCGTTCAGACGCGCCCTCCCCATACATTTCCGCCGTATCGAGGAGCGTCATGCCGAGAGATACCCCGAGGCGTATGCTTTCTATCTCCCGCTCTTCCCTGTTCTTATGACCGCCCATGTGCCACGTGCCCTGCCCGAGCGCGGGCATTTCGCCGCCGTCTTTCAGACGCAGACGTATTCTTCCTTCGTTCATACCGTTCCTCACCCTTTCTTATTTCTTTTTGATCCATACGGAAACCGATCCGCCGTTTACCGAAAACTCTCCGTTCCCGTCCTCTCCGACGGTCACTTCCTCCGCACGGTTCCCCATACAGTCGTGCCAGACCTCGCCTGCGTGCGCCTGCCCGACATACATGCGCTTTGTGCCGCCGTCGCCGTTCGTCAGCAGGGCGGCAAGACCGTCCGGATGCTCTTCATCCCCTTCGCGCGTCCATCCGATGAGATTCGGATGGTCGAAATAATCGTTCTGCTTTCCGTAGGCACAGTCCCGCCGTGCGGACAGCAGACGGTCGAGCTCTCTTTTTTTCGCAGCGATGCCGTTATGTGCGATGCCGTAGTAATCCCCATAAAAAACGCAGGGATAGCCATCCTGCCGCAGAAGGATGAGTGCATAGGCGAGGGGCTTGAACCAATCCGGCACCCACGACTCGAGCGCCTGCTCCGGCTGCGTATCGTGGTTATCCACGAACGTTACGGCCCGCGTTGGATTGTCCTGCGTGAGCGTACCGTCAAATATCGTGCGCATATCGAACGCACTGCCCGCATTTGCCGCATCAACGAAGCGGTAGTGCAGAGGAACGTCAAACAAGGAAAGCGCCCCTTTTGTGATATCGATATAATTCCTGAGCGCGCGGATATCCGCGTTCCAATATTCTCCTACAGAGAAAAGTTCCTCCTTTGCATCCCGCCGCATGGAATCGAGCCAGTTCTGGTAGAAAGAAAACTTCATGTGCTTGACCGCGTCAAACCGGAAGCCGTCGATATCCGTCGTTTCGATGAACCATTTTCCCCAGCGTGTCAGCTCGGTAATGACGTCGAAGTGGTCGAGATCGAGGTCCGCGCCCATCAGATAGTCAAAATTCCCGTTTTCCCGGTCTACCTCCTGCTCCCATTCCTTGCCCTCGAATTTATAGACCGCAGATTCCTTTTTCAGCTGATCCCAGTCGATGCCCGTGAAGTGATACCAATGCCATTCGAAATCTGAATATACCTTATTCCGTCCGGGAAAATAAAAATGCGTCCACGCCGCGATCTTCTGCGGTTCGCCCTCTTCCTCATTGCGGTCGTTCGGGTCGACCTCCGAGGCATTGACGAGCTCCAGCCCGTCCGCGCCCATCATGTGGTCGAGCACGATATCCGCATATACCTGCAGGTCTGCCTCATGCGCGGCGTGAATCGCTGCAAGCAGTTCGTCTTTTGTTCCGTATTTGGTCGCGACCGTGCCCTTCTGCCCGAATTCCCCGAGGTCATAGATGTCGTAAACGCCGTAGCCTACGTCGTTCACCCCCGCGCTGCCTTTATAGGCGGGCGGTATCCACAGTGCGGTGATCCCGCAGCGCGAAAGGGACTGCGCCTCCTCTTTGATTTTGGTCCACAGCATTCCCGGCGGGAGATACCATTCAAAATACTGCATCATCGTTCCGTTCTGCGCCATGATCCTCACCTTTCTCAAGATAAAAAGCTTCGCGTATGTTATAAACAGGAATTTTCCGCCTTATTCTTTTATTTTACCACAAAAAAAGAGCCTTGCGGCTCCTTTGCATTTTTCGGAACAGTCCCGCCGCTGCGCGGCCGGACGACGCTTTTGGGGCCCGCACCGTTTTTACCGCGTCGCACGGCCGTAAAACCGGCATAAAAGCAGACCTGATGGCGCACATGCCGCCCTTTTCCGCAAATAAAAGCTTAAAAAGCCTGCTTACCCGCCTATGATAAAGACAGGCGGTCTGAAACGAGCCTTGTACTCCTCTTCAGCATACTTCCCGCTGCGGCGGCAACGGCGCATCATCCGTTCCGTCCGTGTTCCGCGTGACCGACCGCAGCCATTTTCCGCTTTTCATGCGCAAAAGGCATACCACCGCTTTTACGACCTCGTCGGACCTCAGAAGAAAATAGACAGCGGGAATGGAAAGGCCCCATGCGAACGCACCCAGCGCACCCAGCGGCACCGCAATCCCCCACATTGCGATAATATCCAGATACATCGCGAACATCGTATCTCCACCGCCGCGGAAAACGCCTACGATGCACGCCATGTTGACCGAATAGAACAAAATGATGACCGCGGCGACGACCATCGTGGCATCGAGCGCCGTTTTGGTTTCCGGCGTGATGGTATAAAAACTCATGAAAGTATCCTTCAGCAGCAGGAAAGCCGCAGCCGTAGCCGCGGCGATCACGACGTTGGCGACAACAAGCCAGTTGGCGCTTTTCCGGGCAAGTTCAAATTTTTTCTCCCCGATGTGTTTCCCTACGATCACGAGCGTCGCGGACGACGCGCCGTAGATAAAGACCGTCACGATCTGAAACGCCGTAGAAACGATGCTCACCGTGGCGATTGCCGAAACGCTCATGCGTCCGAGTATCGCCGTATGCGCGGAGGAACCGAACGCCCACATCATCTCGTTCACCATGACGGGCGCTGCAAAGCGGATAAAATCGCGGAACAGCCACTTTTCACTCTTGAGGATATACCGCCACCACAAAGTGACCCGCGTCTCTTTTTTGAGCGCGTAGATAAGTACGATCGCGAATTCCGTCGCGCGGGCGATCACCGTTCCGACGCCTGCACCCGCAACGCCGAGTGCCGGCGCGCCAAACTTTCCGAAAATAAATACATAATTGAAAAATACGTTGACGCAAAAGGAGATGCTGTAGGTAACGACTGCGATCCTGACCCGTTCCACGCTGCGCACACAGGTGAGATATCCGTTCGTAAAAGCGAACGGGATATAGGAGAACACGACCACCCGCAGATATTGCACGCCATACTCGATCACCGGCTGCTCGCTTGTATAGAGCGCCATTACGGGACGCGGGAAGAGCAGCACCACAGCAGTCACACCAATCCCGATAAGTACCGCGAGCCTGATGACGATGCCGAATATCCGCGAGATCGTCTCGCGGTCCTGCTTGCCCCAATACTGTGAGATCAAAACGCATGCGCCGGACGACAGCCCAAACATACACATCATAAACAGGAAAAAGGGTTGATTCGCCACGGTAACGGCTGAAAGCTGCACCTCGCCGAGAGAGCCGACCATGATAGAATCCATCAGGCTCACCGCATACGTCAGCAGATTTTGCAGGGCTACCGGCAGCGCGATCGTCAAAAACATCTTCAGCATGTTCCTGTGGTCCATGCTCTTTTTCAGTCCTTTTTCCATTCTGAAATACGTCGCTCCTTCCTCCTGCGGCTTTTGAAAGCAAGGATTATCTTAACACAATCTTAATGCGCGGGCAAGCGGTTTTCAGCAAAAAAAAGAGCCTGACGGCTCTCGTTTGGATACGCTTTCGTCTATTCCATGCGGTACTTTGCCTTGACCAGCTTGAGACCCGCGCGCAGGAGCGGGTTGCGCGCCAGCTTCCACAGCGTGCGTTTTTTACTTCCCTCCGCGCATACTGCCTCGTAGAACTCCTGCAAATAGGCCGGATTTTCAAGAATGACGCGGTTAGCCACTTCTCCCCGCTGCACAGCGCGGTAGAACTCCAGCCAAACGACGCGGTTTTCCCGCACGCCCTCCTCATGCAGGGATAAAAAGGAATTTTCCCCGTGCAGGCGGTATAAATAAGCTGTTTCCGCCGTGAAAGCAGGCTCGTCATACAAGCACGCCCGCAGGAAAAAATCATAATCATGCACATATTTATAATTTTTAAAGCCGCCGATCCCCTCATAGAGCTGCCGCGAAAAAAGGAGGTTCCCCGTCGAGATGCCTATGTTCTCCGCCACCGCCGCGAGCGCGGTATGCCGCTTGCCGGAGAGCTTTTCCTGAATGCGCTCGAAAGCCTGCGCCTGCTCTGTTTCAAGCGGTTTTCCGTCCGCGCCGATGCACCGCACGCGCGAAAAGCCCCACATTGCACCCTTGCGCCGCATTTCCTCCAGCATGACTGAAAAGCGGTTGCTTTCAAAAAGATCGTCCGCATTAAGAATGGCAAGATATTCCCCGTGCGCCAGTCCGGCCGCACGGTTTATCGTCTCGTGTGCACCCAGATTCCGCTCGTTCCGGCGCACGATGATCCTGCCGGAAAAACGTTCCTTGATACGCTCCTGTTCCGCGAGAGCGGAAATGAGCGCAAAGCTTGCATCTTTCGAGCAGTCGTCCACGATCACAAGCTCAAGCTCGGGATAGCTTTGCGCGGCGGCGCTTTCAGCCGCCTGTCCGATATAGGCTTCATAATTATAGGACGGTATGATAACGGAGATGAGCGGCTCTTTTCTCATAGCTCTTTCAAATACCGCGCGAGCGCGTCCTTATAGTCCGGCAGGGGAGTAAAGCCTGCCTCGACCAGTGCTTTTTGCGACATCCGCGAATTTTTGGGCCGCGCCGCGGCCTGCGGATTCATTTTCGCGTATTCTTCCGTGGAAACGGGATGCACCGTCACATTCCTGCCAGCCTGCCGGAAAATCTCCACCGCAAAATCATACCATGTGATGTCTCCGCCGTTCGGCGCCTGATACACGCCGTATTTATGGGACGCGATGATGTCGCACATCAGCGCCGCCACATCGTAGGTATAGGTGGGGGCGCCGTGCTGATCGCACACGACGGATATTTCATCATGCGACTGCGCAAGGCGCAGCATGGTCTTTACGAAATTGTTCCCGTTTTTGCCGAACACCCAGCAAATGCGGACGATGTAGTAGCGGTCGAGAAGCTTTTCTATTTCAAGCTCGCCCTCATACTTGGTTTTTCCGTATACGTTCTGCGGTCCTTTCGGATCGTCCGCCTCCCACGGGCTTTCCTTCGACCTCCCGTCGAACACATAATCCGTGCTGACATACAGCACCTCCGCGTCCACATCTTTGGCTGCCAGCGCGATATTTCTCGTGCCCGTCACATTGACGGCAAAGCATTTCTCCGGCTCGCTCTCCGCCCTGTCCACGGCGGTATAAGCCGCGCAGTGCACGATACACGTGGGCCTGTATTCCCGGACGTAAGCACGCACTGCCGCTTCATCCGTCAGGTCAAAATCCTCGATATCCACGCCTCTGTTCTCGATGCCGCGCGCCTCAAGATGCCGCACAACGTCATAGCCGAGCTGTCCTTTTACGCCCGTTACAAGTACCCGCATGATCTGCTCCTTCATTCCGTACATTTTTTATTCAGCTAATCCGCTGATGCAAGTATACCACTTTACCCGCTTTATGACAACGGCGGCAGATATATGAAATCCATCGTTCCACGCTTCAGTCTGCAGTTATACTTCCGGAAAAGCAACAGACCGCCGGACAGATAAACAAGGCGGCCGATCCGCTCAATGGGTCGGCCGCCCCCCAGCTTCCGCGCTTCCTTTCTCTAAGCGGCATCTGTACTCAATACTGCCGTGAAACGCCGGTCATCTGCTGTGTTTCACTCTTCGTCCGTAAACAGTCCTTCCCACGACCGCGCCGCCTGCAAATATCAAGAGTACGATCCATAAAACCGGATTGCTGTTATCCCCGGTTTTCGGATTGTTTGCAGCGGCAGCATCCCCGTTTTTCGGTTGTTCCGGATTTGACTGCGTTGTTTCACCAATTGCCGCAAGGACTGTTTCTTCTTTCGCGATTACTTCCGTCAGGTCTTTGTCTTTGAAATACTGACCGCAGGCCGGACAGTACCAATATTCGATATTCCCCGGCGTCGCAGCGGTGGGTTCCACCCTATCAGTCTTTTCAGCCTTATGACCTGCGGGAATTTCCGTGCTGATAAGAGGCTGCGTTCCTTGTTTGTCCGCAAAGCTCTTTTCGCATACAGAGCAATGCCAGTATTCCACATTGCCCGGCGCGGCACAGGTTGCAGTCACAGCTTCATGATGCGTCATGCTATGGCCTGCCGCTCCAATAATGCCGTAACTGTCAAGGTCACCGATTTCGTCTTGCCCGGCAGCGTCTGAAAAATGCTTACCGCAGACTTCGCAGGTATAGTATGCCTCCTTGCCGTCCGTGGTGCAGGTAGCTTCTACCTTTTCCGCAGGCGTCAGCTCATGTTTGAGCAAAGCTCCGTATTTTTGATCGCAGATTGCGCAAGCCGCCTGTTCGGTACAGGTCGCCGTGCCGCCGGTATGACTGTCCGCGTTCATTTTTTCTCCGCAGACACAGGTATTCCAATGCCTGTTTTCATCGGAATGCCAGACGGTATGATCTACTGTATGGGATATTGTCACCGTAATGTTTTCCGGCTGTTTCAGCGTATAGTTTCCGGCGTCCGCTCCCGTCAGGGTAATATTCGTTGTTACCGGCTTGCCGCTGCCTGCGGTTTTATCCGCAACTGTGCCGCTTCCAAGGCTGAAAGATACATCATCGCCATATAAAACGCCTTGCAGCGCACCGCCGGTAAGCTGCACCGTATCGGTACCGTCGCAATTTCTGTCCTGTGCCGTTACGCCTGTAATGGTAAGCTCCACGGGGGCAATCGTAACGATATGTTCATCTTTCGGCGTATCCTCCGCATTGACATAATAGAGGATGTTTCCGTCATTATCCGTCGCCGTATAGCGCACATCTTTCAGCCGGTATGTGCCGCTGTCAGATACGCTGCTGAAATAAATCATATTCGGCCATGTATTGCCGGATTTATCTGTGCAGTATTCTTCCGGCACCTCTGTCCAGTTTCCTTCGGCATTTTTCTTCTCAAAGATAGCTTTCGTTCCGTCGTATCCGTCGTTGCGTCCTGTTGTGTAATAGCCGCTTACCGCTAAGTACGGCTGGATCGTTCCGCCGACGTCCGCATAGGACTTATTTTCCGCACCATTGCTAACGCTTCCTGCTGATATGGAGCCTATCGTCAGTTTACAGTACAGGGTATAGTTTTCATCTTTCTGCCCGTTTGGGAATGCGGCAGGCTTTGTAAATTCCTTATCTTCGTACCAAAGGACGCCGTCGTTCGGCACGTATACATCGCCCTTTTGCTTTGCGCGCTGGATAAACGTACTGAATTTTGAGCTGAGTTCGCCGGCTGTAGGCAGGGCGTTTTCGCCGCCGATCTCATAGGTCAGCGTCCCCATTTCCACATCGGCGTTGGTTTTATAGGTGACGGTAAAATTACCCGCCGTTCCGGCTGGGTTTTGCGTGCCGTTCATGCCGTCCTGCGCAAAGCCTGTCGCGCCGAGCGAGCATATCATGACGGCAGCCAATATCATACACACAATTTTTTTCATATCGAGCCCTCCATAAGCTGACGAATCAGAACAGTTTATATAATAAGCTTCCGCGCGCGCCGCAGCGGTGCGCACGAAACCGGTAAAAATATCATAGCAAATAAGACCGCGTTTGCGGCCCCTCTGTACGAAAAATGACGAACAGCGGATAAATCCGAGTGAGATGAAGAGAATAATTTTATACTTTTTGCAAAACAGATACAGATAAAACGAAATCTTTGCCGAGATTGAATGGAACGTCAGTAAAATGAGCCCGGCGGAGAAGCGGGGGAGCAGCGCCGCGCAAAAAAGCGCGGCTATATGCCGCGCCTTTACATATCGTTATTCTTTATTCAGTGAAAGCGTAACGGTAGCATCACCATTCCCGAGTATTTCTTTCAGTTCGTCCGCTGTGGTATGCCTGATCTTCCCCAGCCTTGTGAGGTTCCATGTGTTTTGCGCATAATAGATGACGAATGAATCTCCCTGATAGAGAATCAGGTCTCCCGCTTGCGCCGTGAGCTCCTCATTGTTTTCCGGCAGCTCGGCGCCGAGCGCTCCCACCTTTTCCATATTACCGTAATCCCGCATTTCAATAGTAAGCGGGCCGTCTGCAAGCAGCTGCTCCAATGCCTGTGCAGAAGAATTTTCTTCCAGCGATGCCGTCAGAACCGTGCCGCCTACGGCGATCTTCAGCTCTGCGTTCTTCGCCGCCTCCTCCATATCCGCATTTTTATTTTTCGTCTCATCAGCCTGTTCTTCCACGCCGGCTGCGGCATAGCCCCTGCCGTCGTCATTTTGTTTTTGCGGTTCTGCTTCCGCACATGCGGCAGCGGTCATCACAGCCGCGAGGGCAAACGCCGTCAGGACAAGTCCCGCGAACCTTATTCGTTTTTTTCGCATACTTCCCTCCTTCCGTCAATTTCTTGCTCTCTTGAGCCGCGGCCTCTTATTCGCCGCGCGCCTCCCGCTCTAAATTCCCATATTCCTCATCTGTTACAGGCTCCATCCATTCGTTTTCAGTCTCTTCTCCCGGAACCTCGACCGCAATATGGCTGAACCATGAATCCCGTTTCGCGCCGTGCCAATGCTTGACGTTTGCCGGTATCGTAACAACGTCTCCCGCTTTCAGGCTTTGAGCCGCCTTGCCCGCCTCCTGATACCAGCCCTCTCCTTCGACGCAGACGAGAAGCTGTCCGCCGCCGCTTTTGGCGAGATGCTTGTGCCAGTTGTTCCTGCAGCCCGGTTCAAACGTCACATTGGCTAAAAACAGCGCTCCGCTTGGGTCCGTCAGGGGCTTCAGATAGGAATTCCCTGTGAAATACTGTGCAAAGGCCGTGTTGGGCTCTCCCATTCCGAATAGTCCGCCATGCGCTTTTTCGGCATCGCCGTCCGCATATACCTCTTTCGCCATGTTGAATACGGCCCACGCGTTAGGCCAGCCGGCATAAAAGGCAGCGTGCGTAATGATCTCCGCCATTTCCTCCTGCGTGATGCCATTGTTTTTTGCACTTACCAGATGGAACTTCAACGAGCTGTCCACCAAACCTTTCCCCATAAAGACGCATATCGTCACGAGCGACCTGTCCCGCAGCGACAGCTTGTCTTCCCTGCTCCATACCTCGCCGAACAGCACGTCGTCGTTCAGCTGCGCAAATTTCGGTGCAAATTTTCCGAGGCTGTCCCGCCCCGCCGTTTGCTTTTTCATTTTGTTCCCTCCTTATGCCTATATATTCGCCATTTTTACCGCAAATATTCTGAAAGGTTCCCTTACGTTCCCCTGCTGTCAGGACCATTATAAATCTTGGAGTTCACTCTAAGTCAATACACTTTCCAAAAATCTGTTTCCGTACGTTTTTCTTATCTCTGTCTGCCGGGGTGCCGCGCGCTCTGCTGCATATAAAAAAACGCCGGTATCCGGCGTTTTTTATATGCGGTAAATCTGTGTCGTCAGCTTAGGAGCCCTGCGCCCCGTTATCTATTCGCATACATCTTTTCGTAATATTGCTGATAGTCTCCGCTGATGATGTTTTTCCACCATTCCTCGTTTTCAAGATACCACTTCACGGTTTTTTTGATCCCCTCGTCGAATGTCGTCGTCGGCTCCCAGCCGAGCTCCCGCATCATCTTGGCCGGATCGATCGCATAGCGCATATCGTGTCCTGCGCGGTCTTTGACGAATGTAATGAGACTCTCCGGCTTTCCAAGCTCCTTTAAGACCGTTTTGACGACCTGAAGGTTCGTGCGTTCGTTGTGCCCGCCGATATTATATACCTCGCCCACACGTCCGTCGTGGATGATACGGTCGATGGCTGTGCAATGGTCGCGCACATACAGCCAGTCGCGCACGTTTTCGCCCGTTCCGTACACCGGCAGGCTTTCATCCGCAAGCGCCCGCGAAATGATGAGCGGGATCAGCTTCTCCGGGAAATGGTAGGGCCCGTAGTTGTTCGAGCAGCGCGAGATCGTGACCGGAAGCCCATACGTCCTGTGATACGCCTGCACGAGCAGGTCCGCGCTGGCTTTGGACGCCGAATAGGGCGACGACGTGTGGAGCGGCGTTTCCTCTGTGAAAAACAGGTCTGGACGGTCGAGCGGCAGATCGCCGTACACCTCGTCTGTAGAGACCTGATGATAGCGTCCGATCCCGTATTTGCGGCAGGCGTCCATCAGCGTCTGCGTGCCGATGATATTAGAACGCAGGAAGATGCCCGGGTCTTCGATGGAACGGTCCACATGGGATTCTGCCGCGAAGTTGACCACCGTGTCGGGGCGTTCGTTTTCAAAAAGCTCAAAAATCGCTTCCCGGTCCGCAATATCCGCCTTATAGAAATGGACGTTCGGGCGGTCCAAAACGTCTTTCAGCGTTTCGAGGTTGCCCGCATAGGTGAGCAGGTCAACGACCACAAGCTCATAATCCGGGTGGTTTTCAAGCATGTGGAACACAAAGTTGCTCCCGATGAATCCGGCACCGCCGGTGATAAGTACTTTCGTCATATCATAAACTCCTTAAAATTGATCTGTATTGCCGCGCCGTGCGCCTGAAAGTTCAGGAAACGCCTTTTGGACGGTCCGCTGCCTGTTTCACAGGCGCTTGCGGCACGCTTTCGCGCGCGCTTAAAAATCTGCGTCGCTGTCTTTCAGCAGAGGCGCTTTGAGGTCTTTTTCCGAAAGAATCGGTTCTGTGACGCCCCAGTCGACGCCGATCTCCGGATCGTCGAACCGGATGGAGCGGTCGCAGTCGGGCGCGTAGACCGCGTCCACCTTATACTGCACCTCCACGTCGTCCGTGAGCGTGACAAAACCATGCGCCATGCCCCTCGGCATAAAGAACTGTTTTTTGTTTTCCGCCGAAAGCTCCACCGCATACCATTTTTTATAGGTCGGTGAATTTTTGCGGATGTCCACCGCCACATCGAGTATCTTTCCCCGCGTACACCGCAGAAGCTTCGACTGCGCCATCGGATTCTTCTGAAAATGCAGGCCGCGCAGCGTTCCCTTCTGTGCCGAGTACGACTGATTGTCCTGCACGAATTCGCAGGTGATGCCGAGCGCTTCAAACTTCGGCTTGCTGTACGTTTCCATAAACCAGCCGCGGTGGTCGCCGTGGCAGTCAGGCTCGATCACCACAAGGCCTTCGATCCCCGTTTCTATCGCTTTCATATATCAAGCACCTTTCCTTTCGCGACAGCATGCAGATGCTGCCCATACGATGATTTTCCATACCGGTCCGCGCTTTCCACAAGCGTCCGTTCGTCGATCCAGCCTCTGCGGTAGGCGATCTCCTCCGGCGCGGACATCACGATGCCCTGCCGCTTTTGCAGCATGCGCACAAATTCCGCCGCCTCGATCAGCGAATCAAACGTTCCCGTATCGAGCCACGCATAGCCGCGCCCCATGAGTTTCACGTCAAGGTCGCCCTTTTCAAGATAGATGCGGTTGAGGTCCGTGATCTCAAGCTCGCCGCGTGCGCTTGGCTTGAGGCTTTTCGCGTATTCCACCACCCGTTCATCGTAAAAATACAGGCCGGTGATGGCATAATTGGATTTGGGCTGCTCCGGCTTCTCCTCTACCGACAGCGCCTTGCCGTCTGCATCGAACTCCACGATGCCGAAGCGTTCCGGGTCGTCTACATAATATCCGAACACCGTCGCACGGTTTTTGTTTGCGACCGCTTCTGCCATCAGCTGCGAAAGGCCGTTTCCGTAAAAAATATTGTCTCCGAGGATCATTGCGCACGAATCGCCTCCGATGAATTCCTCTCCGAGGATAAACGCCTGCGCAAGGCCGTCCGGCGACGGCTGCTCCTTATAGGAGAGCGAGATACCGAACTGCTGTCCGTCTCCCAGCAGGTTTTGGAACCGCGGCAGGTCGACGGGCGTGGAGATGATCAGGATATCCTTGATCCCTGCAAGCATCAGCGTGGAAAGCGGATAATAGATCATCGGCTTGTCGTAGACGGGCAAAAGCTGCTTGCTCGTCATGATCGTGAGCGGATAGAGCCGCGTGCCGCTTCCGCCCGCTAATATGATTCCTTTCATTTCTTTTCCCTCTTTCAAATCGTATTTTATCCCGGTCCGACTGTAATGCCGTCCTGCACAGCTCCCGCTCCCCGCCATTTCCAGAAATACTTGAACATGGAAGCGATATGGATCATCAGATAGCGCGCGCTGTGCGCGCTCGTCCGGGAATAATCGTGATAGACGTACGCATACGGATAATAGACCACGCGCGCATTTTTCCGCAGCATCCGCGTAAGGTCCGCATCCTCGAAATACATAAAATACCGTTCGTCAAACCCGCCCACAAGCTTTAAGAGCGGCGTGCGCGCGAATAGGAAGCAGCCGGACGCAAACTCGATATCCGTTACGTCCGAGAGATCCTCGTCCAGCATTTTATAGTGCCGCCGCAAAGGCTCCCACTGTTTGCCCGGCGCACGGTTTGCGATCAGGTATTTCAAACGCGGATTGCGTTTGGGAAGATGCTGGGGCGTTCCGTCCATATAGCGGATGGCGGGCGTACACATCCCGATATCCGGGTGACGGCGCATATAGTCCGTAAGCTCCGCAAGGATATCGCCCGCAAGAATGATATCCGGATTCACCACCGCGTGGAAATCCGAATCGATCAGAGGCAGGACGAGATTGTGCCCCGCGCCGAAACCCAGATTTTTATCGCTGAAGATCACGCTGATCGCGGAAAACTCGTCCGCAAGCCGCGTCGCGCTCCCGTCTTTGGACGCGTTATCCACAAGATAGATCTTTACACGTATCCCGTGCGTATATTGCAGGATAGAGGCGATCGCCTCTTTTGCCCGGTCATAGTCGTTGTAATTGACGATGCTGAGCGTCACGTCATACTTCAAAAACATATCCTCCGGCGGCCGCAGGCCCCATATGATTTCTCTATTATACCAAAAAAAGCAATCCGTTACTACGCTTTTTTCGATTCCCGCATATAGAGGCGTTTATAACTTTTCCAATTTCACACGGAATGAGATGCGCCGTGGCATATCCAGTCCATCGAACCGGGCGGCATACGCCGCCTTATCCATATCCGCATCCAGTACCGTTCCACAGCTGAATACCGCGTGCTTTCCCTCTGCGCGTCCGGAAACGGGAGCCTCCATATTCTCTCCGGCATATTTTACCGGCAATAGCGTACATAATTTCTCGTTTCTTCCACAAGCCCATTGTTACCGCGTATAGACGAACTTTGCGCCAATATCAAACAGAAAGCGGAATGGATGGCAGGGCGATCCATCAAAACGCGCCGGAGAGCCACCGCTTCTTTTGTGCCCGTGTCATCGCAACAAACGCGAGTCTGCTCCGGCAAACACACGGCCAAATTTTTCCATAGCTGTAACTGCTGCCCTTTGCTTTTCGTTCATCCCTTTTCATCCGTTCTGCATGGAATTCTCTTCAAAACTCCTTTTTTATCTTTTTCCTTTCTATTATAATATATTTTATCTCCGCATTTCGGAAATCTTACGGTATATTTTGAGGTGAATGCATGAAAGTTTTGAGCAAGCAGAGGAACAGCCGCATGTGCGTGATGTGCGGTATGGATAATCCCTTTGGCCTGAAGGCCCAGTTCTATAATATGGAGGACGGCAGCGTCTTAACGCCGTTTCAGTTCCGCGAAGAGCACCAGAGCTATCCCGGCCGGGTGCACGGCGGCCTCATATCGGCCATGCTCGACGAGCTCGGGCTTCGGGCCTGCTGGACGGAAGCGGAGGATACGTGGGGCGTCACCATCAATCTGAATGTGAAATACAGGAAGCCTGTTCCCTACGGCGCCGACCTATTCGGAAGAGGACGGCTTGCCAAAAGCAGCCCGCTTTTCTTCCGCGTCAATACGGAGATATTGGATGTGCGCGGCGAGCCGCTCGCTTCCGCCGAGGTCACCTATTGCAGAATGGATATCCAGAAGATCGCAGCGGATGCGGATGTGCATGAGGAGATGCACTACTATATCGAGGATGGGGTACGGGAGATCTGTTTCGAGCCGTGAGCTTTTAATAAAACGGAAGCTTCATCCGGCTTTGGTTTTCCGGTACAGCAATTCCCCCAAACGATATGCTTTGCGTATCGTTTGGGGAGACGATGACTATATCCGGAGTCTGCCGTCCTGAAAAAGCGGCTCGTCTGCTTTCCTATTATTTTCTGTAAGCCAGCGTGCCGGAGCATGCTCGGGCAAACAGTGCGGTTCCGTCGTCAAGGCGGGTCCACAGTCTGATTTTTGCCTATTGTTCCGCGGCCCCCTGCTTTTTTATATTCCAGAATTTTTTCGGCTGTTTTTCAATACCGCAGTTTCTCTCGGGCCGCCGTGAATCTCTTTCCGCTGATTTTTACGGCATTTTATTATCACAGCCTGCGGACGAAACGTCAAAATATGACGTCCAGCGGACAATTTCCAAATATTCCGCATTTTTCCCTATGCTATAATAGGGAGGAAATCAGTATCCCGGAGGCAATGCTGTCATGACAGGCCATAAAAATTATAAGCTGCTTTTTATAGATGACGATACGGACTTCCTGCAGATCTGCCGTGATTTTTTTAAGGAACGCGGCTATACCGTCACATGTCTTTCCGATGCAAAAGACGTGCTCCGCTCCGTGACCTCTACCGCATTTGACTGCATCGTACTGGACGTCGATCTTCCGGAATGGGACGGGTTCGACGTATGTACCGCTATCCGCGCGGTTTCTTCGGTTCCTATCATTTTTCTTTCCGTCTATACGGAGGAGGAGCACCGTGTGCGTGGACTTTCGATCGGTGGAGACGATTATGTATGCAAGCCCTGCTCCTTTTTGGAGCTGGAAGCACGGATACGCCTGCGCATCCAACGGCGCACGGAGGATTTTCCGCCGGAGCTCCTGCAATTTGGCCCGCTCAAAATCGATACCGGAAAACGCGAGGTATGGTATGGAGAGCAAAAAGGAGACTTTTCGCGGATCGAGTTTGAGATCATCGCGTTTCTTGCGCGCCATCCCGGCCGTGTCTTTTCCTATGAGCAGCTGCACGACAGGGTGTGGCGCGAACCGGTCAATTTAGGGCGCCATGCGATTCAGGCGCGCATATCTGAAGTAAGGCGCAAGCTGCATTTTCTCTGCCCTGAAAAAGAATATATCGAAACGATACGCGGTCAGGGCTATCGGTTCGTTTCAGAAGAAAGCTGACCGTGCTGCGCTGTATTTCATTGCTTTTTACGGAAAAGCCGCTTGAGCTTGGCGCCAAGTCCGGCTTTGGTCCCCCATGTGAATACGAGCGCAGCAATTCCCGCGATGACCGCAGCGCCTATTATGATTTGCAGCGCGGGAGCCATATATTCCGGCTTTTTCTGTATATTTTGCGCGGAGGATGCCTCGGCGGGCTCTTCCGCAGCTCCGGACTCCTGTCCGGCATTTTTTTCGTCGTATGGTTCCTCCTGCACCGGCTGAGACGGCGACGGCTGCTCTTCATATTCTGGGGAAGAGCCGTTCTGTTCCCGTGCGGATGCGGGCGCACCGGCTTCAGCCGGTGCCATCTTATCCGGTTCCGCAGCAGGCGTTCCGCTGCCGTTCTGGCCGGAAGAAGCCTCAGAAGACAAGGATGGCCCCTCCTGCTCCTGTCCGGGAGAGGAAACAACAGGCGGCAGGTCAGGCTCTAAAATATCCGTTCCGCCGCCGCGGTTGCCGCCGATCTTTCCCGTATCGTCCGGACCATCGATGCGGATGGTATCGGAATAGCTTTCCCCGCCCGTTTCCGATCGGACGGCAGCGGAAAGATAAAACGGATAGCTTGCTCCCGGGAGCTCTATTGCATATTGTATCCTGCCGTCCTGCTCGCGCTGTATCTCGAATACACAGGGCTGCCAGTGCTCCCCATCGGAAGACCAGTCCAGCCGGCATTCCGGGCCCGGCCGGGGAAACGCGACCCATACGTCGCCGATCAGCCCTCCCTGCATAGCGGAAGTGCTGCAGGCAAGCAGTGTGGCAGGATTCCCGTTCTCGAATGTCACCAGACATTGCGGCGGTGAAAAATCCGCCGCGTCCCTGTAGGTTCCGGTGAGCAGAAAGCGTTCCTTGCGCCCGATCTGCCCGGCGAACGCTTCGGTATCCCATAAAACAGGCAGGTCGCGCTCATAATCGACCGTTCCGTTTTCATAGAAAGCCGCGCGGTCCGTTTCGGGAAGAACATCCTCCAGCCGCTCGCCGTCGCGCACATATAAAACCGGAAGATATTCATGGTCATCCGCCGATCTCGGCACCGCGACCGGGCCGGCAAGGATGATCTCCCCCTCACACGCGAAATCCGGCATTCCGTCAAACAGATTGCCATAGGCGAGAATAGAGCGGTCTTCCTGCCGTATCGCAACGCCGTCCTGCGCGGAGACCGTTATGCTCCACACTTCCAGCCATCCGCCCTCCTCTACATGGAACAGGCCATCCTGCCCGCCCTGTCCCGTGATATGCAGGTATGGATACAGCGCAAGCGTTCCCCGCACTGTAATGGTGTATGGGCCAAGGTCCAAAAGGACCGGCTCCTTTCCCATGAGCTGCGGTGCAATAAAATCATAGGCTTCTCCCTGCTCAACGGTAATATCTGCCGTAAGACGCAGATTCCCGCCTGTTTGCCGCATGGAATCCAGCTTTTCCGTAAGCTCCGCAAAACTGGACGCCTCCTCCCACACCGTTTCCTGTGTGTCCGTCTGTTCCATGCCGGAGGCGTATGATATAATGGGAATATTTAAAAAAACCAGCAATACAGCCAGAATGAGACCTGCCTTGCGCAGGAACCGTCGCTCTGACATAAACGGCGCTCCTTTCTTTGGAAACGAGGTGATCCTATGAAAATACGGACAGCATGCAGTTCTATAATCATATTCGGCATCGTTCTTTGCTTTGCGGCCGTATTTTTTACGTTTATTTTCTATTACGATAACAAGTATACCGACAGAGTTCCCGTTTCGCAAGATGGAATCCTTTCCGTAACGCGGCAAAACCTTGCGGCGGGCGTCAGTCTGGCGGACGGCTGGGAGCTGTATCCCGACCGCCTCCTTTCCCCGTCGGAGCTTTCAGCCGGGGATATCCGGCCGACCGATGCTTTTGTGGGAGAATACCTGACGCTTTCTTCGTTCCATTCGGACGGCGATCCCTACGGCAGCGCGACATGGCGTCTCCGCTTTTCCTACAGCGGCCCGGAAGGCACGGCCTCTTTGCTTTTGCCGGAGGTGTTCTGCGCGTTCCGGCTTTATATCAACGGCAGGCTGGCAGCAGAATGCGGCTCTACACAGCCGTATGCTCCGTTTGTGCGTGACACGGCCGTCTCATTTTCTCTGGCCAAAGAAAACGAGATCGTCCTGCAGACCGTCAATGCCACACATTATTACAGCGGACTCACCTATCCGCCTGTTCTTGGAACGGCGCAGGCGGTCGGACAGCTTCGCGCGGCACGGCTCGCTTTTTATGGGCTCCTTTGCTTCGGCACGCTTGCCGCCGCAGTGTTTTCCGCTGCTTTTTGGATGGGGAAGCGGCAGAAACGGAACAGTCTGATACAGAGCTTCGGAGTGCTCGCCCTTGCTTTTTCCGTTTGGACGGCCCATGCTTTTATTTGGACATTCGGAACGTCTGCCGTAAACCTGTGTTACGCGCTTGAGGACGCGGCATTCCTGCTGCTCCTATGGGGAACGTTCTGCATAGCGCTGCAGGTATGCGGCCTGTCTCATACGCGGTTTGCCCACATCATCTCCCGCACCGCGCTTACGATGGTATTCGTGGGCGGGATCATTCCGCTGTTTATTCTGCCCGTTTTTCCTGCTTTTGCCGCGTGGTATGGAACACTCGTCACCGTATACCGTTTTTTGAGCGCCGGGATCCTGACCGCGCTCTCTTTCTACGGAACGCTGCGCGGGAAAGACAACATGGCATGGATATTTGCCGGCTCCGGATTTTACGGTACGGGAATACTTGCCGGCGCGCTTACCGTAAGCACCTTTGAGCCCATGCGCTTTGGCTGGATGGAGGAATATGGCGCGCTGGCGCTTGTCGTATGCTTCGGCATTCTCGTGGTGCGCAGAAGCTATGCCGTCGTACAGGAAAACCTGCGGCTCACCCAACATCTGCAGGAAGAGGTCGAGCGGCAGACCCATGATATCCGTCTGATGGTAAGCGAACGTGAGGACCTGATCTCCCGGTTCCTGCACGATATGAAGTCGCCGGCAGCGTTTATGCTTTCCTACGCACAGATGGTACGCAGCAACAATGTGCAGCTGGATGAGCAGACGCGGAAACAGCTTGCAGTCATCGAGGAAAAGTGCGGCATGCTCAGCGACCGCATCAGGCAGGTACAGCAATACGCCGCTGAAAACCGTCTGATAACGCCCCGCAAAAGGCTTGACCTGTGCGTCTTTCTCCGTGACCTTTACCGCTTCAACAAGCCGGATGTGGAGATGGACGGCCAAATTTTTTCCCTTGAACTGCCGAAACAGGGAGCCTGCACGGTCTATGCGGATCCGGAGAAGCTTACCCGGCTCGTTCAAAACCTGCTGTATAACGCCGTCAGCTTTACCCCGCCGGGCGGCAGTATTATACTGTCGCTTTCCTGCCGGAACGGAGACGCTTTCCTTTCGGTGCGGGATACGGGAAGCGGTATTCCGAAAAACATCCTCCCGCGCGTGTTCGACCGCTTTTTCACGACGCGTTCGGCCGATGGGGGAACCGGAATGGGGCTCTATATCGTGCGTACCGTCGCGCAGGAATATGGGGGCGACGTCGGTGTGCAGTCTGAGGAGGGACATGGAACCGAATTTACCGTCCGTCTGCCTCTTGCAGAATAGTCCTTAGGCAAACAACGGCCCGAAAGCGCCGCCTGATGCTTCCGGGCCGTGTTTATTTTCATGCATTTTCTCAGGAAATATCCCCCCTGCGCCGTTTTCTCAAACGGGCCGCACAAAACGCCGCCGCGCCTGCCGCAGCCGCCGTCAGGGCGAGCCACGGAGCAATATCGCGTCCGTCTCCTGTTTTCGGGTTCGCGCTCCCGCCCGTTCCTGTTTTGACCAGCGCATAATCCGAGCAATGGGATATCTCCAGCGTGACGAATCCGTCTTCTCCCACAACGAGGCCCTCCGCCGCCGTTTTCAGCGCGCCGTCCCCGATATGATACAGCGTAAAGATATCGCCCTCGGCATAGCCGTGCCGCGCGGCGTTGACGCGGACCTGCGTTCCGCCGGGAAGCAGGCCGTCGTGCGCAAAGCGCAGTACCAGCCCGTCTTTTCCCGCGAGCAGGCCGCCGTAATCATCCTCCTGCGTTTTTGCGATCGTGATGCCCAGCCTCGTCAGGAGGGAAGCATCCGTAATTTTTGTGCCGTCAAATTTCCACTGGTACAGCGTGTTCCCGTCCGCGTCCGTTACGGCATATTGCAGCCGCTGCCCCAAACGCTTGAGCGCTGCGAGAACCTGCGCGGAAACGGTATGCCCATCGTCCACGGTCGTTTGCAGGGTGCTCGGCGCACCTGCCTTTTCCAGCATGGCGATCAGCTCTTCATCGCTGATCGGCTGTGTCGAGCCAACCGTTGCAGGCGCGTTCCGTTTGCCGTCATGAGTAAACCGGTACTCATAGTTTTTCGTATCGATGAACGAATCAACCTTGAAATGATAGTAACACTCTTCTCCGGTCTCCGGATTCGGCAGTTCATAATCGTTTGTGATCTCGATCCAGTCCGGATACCATGCGTCGCTGCCCTTGTTGACCAGCGTGATATAATCAATATCCGTCAGATACACGTCAAAATCCGTATAGAAATTATCATAACTGTTATTGGTAAATTTGCCGCCCGCTAAATCCGTAATATTGACTCCGTTGGTGGTCACAGTATTACCGGACCGGTCCGTTCCCGTAAGGTAGAGGTAAATATCCGACTTGCTCTCGGCGTTCTTGACATAACTGGTAGCGGTCTTTATTTTGTAGCTTACCGGCGTGTTGATCGCCGTAGATTCAGATATTTTCACGTTCACATGATGATCTTTTTTTGTATTATGGGCTATCGTTACGTTGCAGTCGTAAAAATAGCAGTTCACTCCGCCGGTCGTCCGTGTATAAAGATCGCACTTGTCGCCGCTTATATATACGTCGCAGTTTCTGCATTCCATCCAATACAACCCGCGAAGCCCATATTCCGTGCCTTGTACGGAAACCGCAAGACCGTCAAACCTTGCCGTTGTCGGCCCAAGAAAATTCCCATAGCTGTCCTCATGGACGTTGAATCCCCACGTTCCGGCAATGGTAATAGCTGCGCCTTCGCCCTCTCCTTTCACATCGAGCACGCTGTCCTTATCCAGATACATCCCCGCGCCGCCGCGGAAGCTGCATTCGCCCCTTACGGTCAGCTTCGCGTCCGATGCATATACGTCGACCGCCGCCTTATTCATATTCTTGTGGTCTATGTTCAGGCCGTCCACCGTCAGATCCGCCCCGGGGCGCATTTGGATTTGGAGGTTCTGGTAGGTGCGTCCGCCGCCTAAAATCGCGGCGTTTCCCGATACGACCACCACCTTATTGAGCATATCCGTGGAATTCAGTTTGGTCAGGTTCAGCCCGCTGCCCTCGCCGAGATAGATCTCATCCGGCAGAGTCGTCGGATCGCTGGGCGCGAGGAAACCATTGTCGTCCGTAGGGATCCCTGCCGTCTGGTTGCTCTTATCAAAGAAAACATACAGCAGCTCCGTATCTTGGAATAAAATTTCCTCTGAGCGGCCCGCCCACTTTACGCTCGTATCTTCATCCACTATGTCGTGATAGGAATTAGCCGTTACTTTATCCCTGTCTCCCGTCAGGTGGTGGGAATCCAGCATGCCCTGATCGAACGAATAGATGTACTGCTTTTGGATACCGTTCAGGCGCGATTCGGTCTTTTGGCTGATATCGGCCAAAAGAAGCGCGTCATGCGAGGGCAGGGAAAGCTTGCCCTGATCCGACAGCCACGAGCCGGGGTTCGTGATCGTGGAGGTAAACAGCGTTTTCATCTCGCTCTCGGTCGCCGGGATATACCAGCGCCCGTCCGCACTGGTCAGCTTTCCCTCGTGGCTCGGTTGACGGTAGATATCGTTTTCCCTGCTATAGCTCGTGACGGCAGAACCCAGCCGCAGCGTTTCCCGGCCTATCATATATTCGTGCCCGTCCGCGTTCACGATCACATGATAGGCGGGCAGCACTGTGCCGTCGGCCAGCGTGATGCTCGTCTCGACCTCCTCCGGCGTCATCAGCTCGTTTATGCCGCTTTTCTCCGCCTGCGCGTTCAGGTTTTCGATCGTCTGATCGCCGACCGCCGCAAACGGATGGAGCGTTACCTGCGGGTCGTTCAGCACGGTATCATTGCTCAGCATATAGTTTGAATATTCTCCATACAGCCAGAGCAGGGCCGTCTGCAGAGCCGCCCCGTAATTGAACGCCGCAGCCGCTTCGTCTACGATCTGATGCTCAAACGGAAGATTCAGACGGGACAGTTCGATCTGCGCGTCCGTGAACGTCGTGCGCCCGGACGGGCTGTACATCGCATTGTGCACCAGTTCAAGGTCGCTTTCAAAGCTCGAGACGCCAAAAGGACCGTAGACTGCGTAGATATCCTGCATCAGTTCTTTTGTTTTTCCTTGGATCGCAAGCTCTTCCGGCTCCGAAATCTCGCCGTCCTCCGCTTTTGCGTCGGCCTTCGCCAGAAGCGCCGTGTAATCCTCCCAAAGCGGGGCGAGACGTCCGTATACCGCGTCCAGATCCTCGGCGCAGTCGTTATAGGCGTTCTGCGCAAATCCTCTTTCTATTTCATCGAACAGCTCCTCCATCCGTATGGTGAGCGCGTCCACTTCGTCGTCAATCTCATTGACGACCTCCAGCGTTTCGAGCACTGTCTCGTATATCTCAACGAGCGTATAATCGGTCGCATTGTAGAAGAAGAACAGCAGGCCTCCGGCAAATTCGCTTCCATCCTCCGACATATCCTCCAACGCCAGTACGATCTGCGTCTCGAGCAGTTCTTTTGCCCGTTCAGACAGCGGCTCCCTGATCCTGCCGATAATACCGCGCGACACTGCCGTGCCGCCCGCGCCGGACGTTTCTCCCAATGCGGGAGCCGCGCTCGGGACAGGGGCAGCATCCGCGCTCTGTACCTGCGCAGGCTGCGGCGAAACAACCGCAGACGGGGACGGTCCGGCATTTTCCGGGCCGCTCTCCCCCGGAGAAGCATCCGTTTCCTGCGGCGGAGCGGACGGCGGCGCTTCCGCATCATTGACGGAGCTATCCTGAACAGGCGGCAGCCCGCCGCTCTCCGGAATACCGTCCTGCGCAAAGCCTGTCGCGCCGAGCGAGCATATCATGACGGCAGCCAATATCATACACACAATTTTTTTCATATCGAGCCCTCCATAAGCTGACGAATCAGAACAGTTTATATAATAAGCTTCCGCGCGCGCCGCAGCGGTGCGCACGAAACCGGTAAAAATATCATAGCAGATAAGACCGCGTTTGCGGCCCCTCTGTACAAAAAATGACGAACAGCGGATAAATCCGGGTGAAATGAAGAGAATAATTTTATACTTTATATTTTTTGGGCAGGGAATCCGTCTCCGTTCCTGCATCTTCCGGCAGTGTCGTCTCCTTCCCTCCGGCTTCGTTCGGCAGCTGTTTATATTTCTTTTCCAAACTATAAATATAGTACGTCCGGTCACGGATGAGCCTGCTTCCCATGCGGCGGGAGGAACGATATGTCAGGCCGGTTTGTTACTTGCCCATTGCCTATGTGGTATAATAATAAATAATCCATTTCGGACGGGAGAACGTATGAACGAAAAAGAATTTCAATTGATGATCAGTGCTGCAAAGCAATATTACCAGCTTGGTATCAGTCAGGAAGAGATCGCGAGGAAAGCCTATGTTTCCAAGTCTACGGTCTCCCGCCTGATCCGTAAAGCGGTCGATCTTGGATATGTCGAATTTAAAATCAATTATTCGGGCGAGGCGGTAATTCACCTCCAGCAGGAGCTGTTCGATTTCTTTGGCATTCCCTGCACAGTACTTCCCTCATTTGTAGACGATTACCTCCCGCGGCTTGACGATGTGTGCGCATATGCCGCACGCGATATTCCCGCATATATCGAGGACGGCGAGACTGTCGGAGTCACATGGGGGCGTACAACCGAATATCTCGCTAAGAACCTGATTCCCCCCTCGCAGGAAAAACGGGACGTAAAAATCTGTATGCTGAGCGGCTTCGTGACAGGAACCATCGCTTCTATGAAAGCAACTCATATTATCGAAAAATTCGCGGATATTTTTTCTGCACAGGGTTTTGTCATGCCGGCTCCCTTGTTGGTCGATACGGAACATATTGCGCAGGTACTGCTATCCGATTCCAATATACGCTACGTCATGAACCTTTGCCGCAAGGCGCAAACCGTTATCCTTTCCGTAGGGGGAACAGACCTAAAGGATACTTTTCTGACGGATGAAGGGACCTATAATCTCAGCGTTTATAATAAAATCGCACACAGCGGAGGCGTCGGCGATGTTGCAGGGCGTAATTTCGACATCAACGGCAACGAGATCCAGAGTAATATTACCGGCCGGATCATGAGCATTCCTCTTGCAGACCTTAAGAAAAAGAAAAACCGTATCTGCATCGCGATCGGCGAACACAAAAGCCATGCCATCTTGGGCGCCCTGCGCGGCGGGATCGTGAACCGCCTTTATACAGACGAAATTACGGCGAAAGATATCCTGAAAAAAGCCCGTTTGCTTAAAAAATAGATTCTTGCCCGCAGCCGAAAACCTTTTTGAAACTAATTTCAAAAAGGTTTTTTTTGTGGGATTTTTGCCGGATCTTTCCTTTTTGCTGGACATAGAGCTCTGCAATGGTATACTGCAATCGGTTTTTCAAATCTGACTTTACTAAGGAGGAAAACAATATGGCAGAAGTTGTAAATATGCCTCGGCTCGGGCTTAACGAAGACGCCAGCGTGCTCGGCGAATGGTTCGTGTCCGAAGGCGATCCGGTCCAAAATGGCGACGAGCTTTTTTCCATCGAAACGGACAAATCCTCTATGACTGTTTATTCCGAAACAGGCGGAACAGTTCTGAAACGCTTCTATGAACCCTATGATGTCGTTCCTGTAATGACGCCGGTCTGCGTCATCGGGAATCCGGGAGAGGATATCAGCGGTATCCAGCCAGCAAAAGCCGGAACGGAAGCCGAACCCGTGCAGGAACAGAGGACCGTACCCGTTCCCCCGACAACAGAGGCATCCATATCCGCGCCTGCACCGGCGTCTCAGACAGGAGGCTTTTTATCTCCCCGCGCACGCAGGCTTGCCGAGGCAAACGCTGTAGATGCATCCCTGCTCACTGCGTCCGGTGCGGAAGGCAGGGTCATCGAAGCGGATGTGATCCGTGCGATGGAAGCTTTTCCCGTTCCCGCGGCGCAAGCAGCGCCTTCGGTGCCTGAGGCTTCCGCTGCGGTTCGCACAGACGATTCACGGCTCGAAAAAACATCTCCGATCCGCCGTGCGATTGCCAAAAACATGGTGCGTTCTTTGTCCAGTACCGCACAGCTCACTTCACACATGACCTACAATGCTTCGTGTATCCAGCGATACCGCGAATGGCTGAAATTGTCGCCGGGGGATGAAAAAAATGTCACGATCACGGATATGGTCCTGTTCGCAACGGCAAAAACACTTCAGCAGTTCAATTATATGAATGCGCATATGGTCAGCGATGAGGAAATCAAATATTTCGATGATATCAATCTCGGCTGCGCGGTCGATACGGAACGCGGACTCATGGTTCCCACCATCCAAAAGGCTCAGGAGCTTTCGCTCGTTGAGTTGTCGAGAAAGCTCAAGGAGCTTGCAGCGAAATGCCGCGATGGGAGTATCCGTCCGGAGGAAATGTCGGGGGCGACCTTTACGGTCTCTAACCTCGGCGGATTTGGCGTAACCGGATTCACCCCCATCCTGAACCCGCCCCAAATAGGCATTCTTGGCATCGGAACCATTGATTACGCAGTTAAAAAGACAAGCGAAGGCATCCTATATTACCCGGCCGGCCATTTGTCTCTCACCTATGACCACCGCGCCGTTGACGGTGCGCCTTCCTCCAAGTTTCTGCAAGCGGTATGCAAAAATCTGGAGCAATTTGACCAACTCGTATAGGAGGAACATATCATGGAATCATATGATATTGCCATAATCGGCGGCGGGCCTGCCGGGTATCTCGCGGCGGAACGCGCGGCTGACGCCGGAAAAAAAGTTTTGCTTGCGGAAAAGCGGACAGTCGGCGGCGTCTGTCTCAACGAAGGGTGCATTCCCACTAAAACTTTCCTTTATTCCGCAAAAATATTTGAATATGAAGACCATAAAGGCAAAGACTTAGGCCTTTGCTGTGAAAATGCAGCGCTTGACCACACTATGGTGCTTGCCCGCAAACGATCTGTGGTAAATACGCTTGTCGGCGGCGTATCCTCCGCCCTCACGCGTAAAAAGGTCGACGTCGTACGGGGCGAAGCGGGGCTACGCAGGGCGGAGCATGGGTTCACTATTCTGTGCGGCGGAAGCTCTTTCTGCGCAGAAAAAGTACTGCTTGCGACCGGTTCCGAACCCGTCATTCCCAATATCCCCGGCATTGCAGGCGGCATTGGAGACGGCTCGGTGCTTACCAGCCGCGAAATTTTGGAGCTGCAGGAAGTTCCTGAAGAGCTTGTCATTGTAGGGGCAGGCGTTATTGGTCTTGAAATGGCTGCTTATTTCAACATCGCGGGAAGTAAGGTCACCGTCGTCGAAATGCTGGAGCAGATCGGCGGCCCAATCGACGCCGAGCTTTCCTTCGCGCTGCAAACTCATCTGGAAAAAGCGGGGATCAAATTTATCTTGGGAAGCAAGGTCGTTGATGTGTCCGGAAAAACCGCACGTATCGAAACACCTTCCGGCAATCAAGACCTGCCTTATGATAAACTTCTGCTGTGTGTAGGAAGAAGGCCGTCCCTTCATATCCCGGGTCTTTCCGATATGGGCCTTTATGTGGAGCGCGGCGCGGTTTCAACAGATCTCCACTGTGAGACTAATATACCGAATCTATATGCGGCGGGTGATGTAAACGGAAAGTACATGCTTGCCCACGTTGCCTATCGTGAAGCTGAAGTAGCAATCAATAATATGACAGGAGTGCCGGACGAAATGGATTATGCCGCAGTCCCCGGCGTGATTTATACACAGCCGGAAGCTGCCTTCTGCGGTCTTACGGAACAGCAGGCGGATTCCCGGGGAATCAAAACAGTGGTCAAAAAAGCAACGATCAACCTAAGCGGACGGCACGTTGCCGAATATGGCATAAGCGAGGGCTTTTGTAAACTGATCCTTGATGAAAAAGGACAAACGGTTTTAGGAGCGGCACTGTTTTGCGCCTATGCTTCCGAGATAATTTATTCTCTTGCGCTGATGATCCAGAATAAGATCCCGGTAAAAAGCATCCGGAAAACGATCTTTCCTCATCCGACAGTCTGCGAAATTATTCGCGAAGTGCTTTTCATGTAACTTTTAGGAGGTAATCAAAATCATGACAAAAGAACTGTATCTTGATCCGGCTCAAATAAGAGCGCGCGGTACATCCGCATTCAAGGATATTCCACTGAACAACTATCAGAAAAAAATGAAGGACGTCCTCGGCGAATTCACCAGCGAAGAGCTCATCAATATCTTTTTCGATATGCTGACGATCCGCGAGTTCGAAACTATGATGCAGGATCTCCGTCTGACAGGCAAATATTGCGATATGGCTTACAACTATTCCGGTCCGGCACATCTTGGTATCGGTCAGGAAAGCGTCGCTGTCGGTCAAGCGTTCCTGCTCGACTGCAACGATGCGGTTTTCGGTACGCACCGCAGCCACGGCGAGCTGATTGCAAAAGGCTTTTCTGCTTTGCGCAAGCTGACAGACCGGGAACTTGAGGAGATCATGGAGCGTTCAAACGGCGGAGCGCAATACCGTGTCGTAAAAGAACATTTTTCCCTTGATGTCCGTGAAACCGCAAAACGTTTCTACCTATATGGTATTATGGCGGAGATATTTGGCCGCAAAAATGGTTTTGCGGAAGGCCTCGGCAATTCTATGCATGCGTTTTTTATTCCTTTCGGCGTTTATCCCAACAACGCCATCGTCGGGGGCAGCGCACCGATCGCGACAGGTGCGGCGCTCTACAAAAAGAATATGAGGAAAAAAGGTATCATAGTTGCCAATGCAGGCGACGGCTCGCTCGGCTGCGGCCCGGTATGGGAATCTATGAATTTCGCTTCTATGGATCAATATAAAACGCTATGGGAAGAAGGATATAAAGGCGGCCTGCCGATCCTCTTCAACTTTAACAATAACGGATACGGCATGGGCGGCCAAACCAGCGGCGAAACCATGGCATACGGCATACTCGCACGTGTGGGCGCCGGCATCAATCCAGATCAGATGCATGCGGAACGTATAGACGGTTTCAATGTATTCGCCGTGATCGATGCAATGAAACGCAAAAAAAAGCTGCTCGAAGAAGGAAAAGGCCCGGCTCTCCTCGATGTTATCACCTATCGTTTCTCCGGTCACTCCACATCGGACGCCAATCCCAACCGCACACAAGAAGAAATCAACGCTTGGGAGGCACAGGATGCGATTGCTGATTATGAAAAACAGCTTGTTGAAAATGCTGTCCTGACAAAGGAACAAGCTGATTCCCTGCGGGAAGAAGTACGCAGCCTGATTTTTTCCGTATTCAAGCTGGCGGTCGATGATAACATCTCTCCGCGTATGGACCTATTGAGAGAGCCGGACAGCATTGAAAAATATATGTATTCCAACCAGCACATGCCTAAAATGGCGGATACTCCCGTTGAGGTCTGTGCGCCTAAGGAAGAAAACCCGCGCCTTCAGCGCCTGAAGAAAAAGAGTCGCGACGGGATAAAGGACGGTAAAGAGCTGCCTTCTTCCGCAGTCGTTCAGCTGCGCGACGCGATTTTTGAGTCTGTTCTGGATAAATTCTATGAGGATCCGACCTTGGTGTCGTTCGGCGAAGACCTAAGGATCTGGGGCAGCGCCTACGGGGCTTATAAGGACCTCGATAAGTCTGTTCCTTATCACCGGCTTTTCAACTCCGGGATATCGGAATCCGCCATTGTCGGCGCTTCCGTCGGGTATGCCATGATGGGCGGCAGAGCGCTTCCTGAGCTGATGTACTGTGACTTTCTTGGCCGCGCAGGCGATGAAGTACTCAACCAGCTGGCAAAATGGCAGAGTATGACTGCAGGACAGGTGAGAATGCCGGTCGTTCTGCGTATGGGCGTGGGTGCAAAATATGGCGCGCAGCACTCTCAAGACTGGTCGAGTATCTGCGCACACGTTCCCGGTCTTAAGGTCGTATTCCCCGTCACCCCATATGACGCAAAGGGGCTTCTTAACTCCGCTCTCTCCGGAACGGATCCCGTTATTTATCTTGAAAGTCAATCTCTCTATGGTATTGGCGAAACTTTCCACAAAGGCGGCGTTCCAGAGGATTATTATGAAATCCCGATTGGGGAGCCGGATATCAAAAGGCGTGGCTCCGATCTTACGATCCTGACCATTGGCGCTACGCTGTATAAGGCGATAGAGGCCGCAAAGCTCTTTGAAGATCAGTATGGAATCAGCGCGGAAGTGATCGACGCGCGGAGCATTGTTCCTTTTAATTTTGGTCCGGTTCAGGAATCTGTAAAAAAGACAGGCCGTATCATCATCGCAAGCGACGCATGTCAGAAAGGTTCCATCATCAATGATTTCGCCCAGAATATCTGTTCCTCCCTGTTCAATTATCTGGATGCTCCGCCTGTTGTGTTAGGCGCCAGAAACTGGATCACCCCCGTATATGAATTGGAGGATTCTTTCTTTCCGCAGGCTGATTGGTTTCTCGACGCATATCACCAGAAAATACAGCCGCTTCCGGGTTATACGCCAAAGCGTTCCTTTTCGGTCGCCGAAATGGACCGCCGAAACAAAGCAGGTGTATAAGGATATTCGTTCCATGTAAATTTTTTGTGGCATACCTCACGAAAGGGCCTGTCCACGCTGCCGCGGCAGCGCTCAGACAGGTCCTTTCTATTTTTCTTTTGCCCCGCGCCTAATGTTTCTCTCATTTCCGATATCCGGTACTATATCTTTGTTCCTTCAGCCCAACGCTGTCATAGAGTCTTTTTCTATTTATAAGCAGCCATTGCAGCCTCTCAATATGTAGGCTCTTTATTCTTGCAATGCCGTTTAGACAAACCATCTCAGTTGTTTCCCGGTTATCAAAACCGCCCCCTGCCATTTCCTTTCCCGAAATGTTAAAGCAGCATGCCCAGTATAGCCATCACGCAATAAAAAACCGGAGTTTCATAAAATCTCCGGTTTTTTATCTCTGTTTTAATTTATTTTGCAGCTGTATGCCGTTCAATCTATTTCTTCATTCAATTCGATCTGTGTTACATCAAGAACGCCGTCCTCGACAAAGAGTCCGAATTTATGGAAGGGTGCTCCGCCCGTAGGATCATAGATGCGGAAAGAAAGAGCCAGCTCGTCGTTTACAAAGCATTCGACAAAAGAATCATCCACAAAGGCTTTTACATCGATTTCCTTACCGTTTTCGATCCTGATCGGACGTTCGATCGTCCTCGGACCATCTACCTCCATCGGCGCATCGTCGATTTTTGGGTTCAATGTTTCCCAGAAAGGATCCAATGCGACCGGGTAGCGTGTGATACTCACCCGTGACCTTGCGGGCTCAAAAATCAGTTCCCACGACGGAGACAGGCCTTCCGTACTCTTCAGAAGCAGACCGAATGCTCCGTATCCGTCCTTCAGGTTCAGCTTTGCATGCAGCATCACCGCATCTTTGCTCTCTTCTTCAAAGAAACCGTAAGCAAACGTAGACGTAGAATCCACCTGAATGGAATCTCCGTCTTGCCGCCAATCGCCCATCATTTGCTTAAATTTCTTCTGTACCGGTTTGGCGAAATTGTCTACGATCTCATGCGGTACGCATACTGCGAGAGAACCATCCTCCCTCTGCAGAAGTTCGTGCGGCATTGCCATATCGCCCGCATAGGTCCATCTGCCCTCGTTTGTCAGTGTTTCACGTTCATAAATATTTCCCCACTGAAAGCGGCGTTTTCCGTCTGTAAGAGATTTTGCCGCATAGAAGCGCCTCCCGTCAAACCCCGGAAGGCTCGGAACACGCCACGGCCCATGACAGCTTTTAGATATACGGTAGGTCGTCTTGGCATTCTGGTCAAAATGCGAATAAACAAGATACCACCAGTCACCCATTTTGAACATTTCCGGGCATTCCGGGCAAATCATATACCACGGAGCATATAATATATTGTCTTCGCTCCAGTTCCACAAGTCTTTCGACGTACGATAGGTGATAACGCCTTTCCGATGGAACGGACCGCCATCCTGATATCTTGCAGCCAGTACCATCCAATATATTTGTTCATCTTCATTCCAGAACACATAGGAATCTCGGTAATCGATCTGTTCCAGATCAGCTGCCGGACGGAGTGTCGGAAAATCCGGACGTTTCGTATATTGATATCCGTCTTCACTAGTCGCAAGACAGATTTTCTGTGGATTTTCCGCATCGTGATCGAACGCGCAATAGAACAGATAGAACATACCATCGTCGCGTTTGCGTACTAAACTGCCAGTCCAGCACCCATCCTCATCTATCTCTCCGGGCTTACCGGGATAAAGCGCAGGCTCATGTACGGTCCAATGTACCATATCTGTGCTGGAAATGTGACGCTGCGTATCCTTGCTCCGAATTTCCGGTACGATCTCGCCCAGAGAATCCCACGGCGGACTCAAGTGTATCACATGATAAGCCCCGTCAACAAACAAGGGCATCGGATCACTTGCAGGCGGGTTATTCGTGCCTGAGCGGCGATAAATATTAGACATAATCTTATCCTCCTTAATATCGTCTTTTTTATTAATTTTTTTCAAACAAATCTTTATTTCTCTGATAGAGTTCTATGAAGACAGCGTAGGCCTTACGGTAGCATTCTGCGTTCTTGCTATTTGGAAAGTAAACCTTTTTGTCCATCTCTATTAGATGTGCATAGTCGGCGTCTGAACGAAATATTCCCGCTCCCAGTGCCGCAAGAATTCCTGCTCCGAGCGCTGCCTGTTCTTTTATTTTTGAAACCACGACCGGTTTTTCATAAATATCCGCTTGTATTTGCAGCCATACGGGGCTTGACACAGCGCCGCCCGAGGCAATAATTTTATTTGTCTGTATTCCCAGCCCCCGGAAAATTTCCAACGTGCTTTTTAAACTGTATACTACGCCCTCCATCACTGCGCGGGCCAAATACCGTGAATCATGTTTTAAATGAAGGCCGAATAATATCCCTTTTGCTTTTGGATTCATGTAGGGCGTTCGTTCGCCGGTCAGATGCGGAAGAAAAATAACACCATCGCTTCCAGCGGGGATCTCGGAGGCCATTTTACTCAATTCTTCAAAGGAGGCCGCCTTTAATATATTATTCTTCAGCCACTTCAGCGACATACCGCTGCATAACGTCGCACCATAGATAATATATCCACGGTTTACCGCATGGCAAAAAGTATGTGTCCTCATCATCGGGTCGAAAACATCCTTGTCGATATAGGAGGATATTTCACCTCCTGTACCGATATTGGATATGACGATACCTTCTTTGTCAGCACCATTCCCAATCCCCTGACACTGCTGATCTCCCGCGCCGTAAATCACAGGGATCCCCACCGCGAGCCCAGTCTGCCTCATGCATTCGGCCGTAGTTTCCCCGGCGACTTCCGTTGATTCATGACATTCCGGCAGCAAACCGCTTTCCACAGAAAACTTTTCCGCAATCCGGTAGGCCCAGTCGCGCCGGCCGATATCAAAGCATCCTGTTGAAGCTGCATCCGTCACATCAGAAGCGATTTTTCCGGTCAGCTTCATACGAATGTAATCCTTTGGCAGGAAAATCTTATCGATCTGCCGGTATATCTCCGGCTCATGTTCCCTGACCCACAGCAATGATGGGAAAGCAAAACCTGTAAAAGGCTCGTTTTGCAGTATATTTTGGATTTCGTTGTGCGATACTCTACGTTGGAGCTCCCTTACTTGTTCCTCTGAGCGCTGATCAAGCCAGATGATCGCCGGCCGCACCGGGTTCCCTGCCCGGTCTACTGCGACCAGTCCGTGCATCTGTCCCGAAAGTCCAACAGCTGCAATTTTTTGAAACACATCCGAATATTTTTCTTTCAATTCCAGAAGGATCTTACAGGTGGCGTTCCACCACATCTCAGGTTCTTGTTCCGCATATCCGTTTATGGGGATGGATACATCATAATCTTGAGAAGCCTGCCCGATCACGCCTCTTTCGCAGTCGATCAGCAACGCTTTCACACTTGATGTTCCCAGATCTATTCCTAAAACTACCGACATATTTTTTCCTTTTCGACGTTACAATTTTTCTGCATTATCCTATTATTCAAAACTTCTGGTTCCGCTTTTTCAGGAAATCGATCATAACGGCGATCAAAATCACAATTCCCTGCACGATATATTGCCACGATGAATCTATCCCTAGGAGATTCATCCCGTTATTAAGCACTGCGATGATAAAGCAGCCAATCACTGTACCGGACAGCGTTCCCACACCGCCTGTCATACTGGTCCCTCCCAGAATAACTGCCGCAATCGCATCCATCTCCGCGCCATCGCCTACATTAAATTGTCCTGAAAACGTCCTCGATGCGCTTATAATACCCGCAAAGGAAGCAAGCAGCCCCGCAAGGATATATACGGTGAATGTGACATTTTTAGCGTTGATACCGGAATAAATCGCAGCCTGCTTGTTTCCGCCAACCGCATAGATATGCCGCCCGAACCGTGTAAAAGCGAGTATGCAGCCTACAACTGCAATTGCAATGATCATATAAATGACCGGCGCCGGTATCGCACCATAATAGCCTGTGCCGATAAAGCCAAACAGGTCATCTGAAACCATAATTGTTTTATTCGCAGTATAGACCCGCGCAAAACCGCGCCCAATATTCATTGTCGCCAACGTCACAATAAAAGGCGGTATCGTTGTCCGCGAGATCACAAGTCCGTTAAATACGCCGACCAGTGTACCTGCCCCCATCGCCAGCAAAATGGCAAGTCCGGATGGGAGCCCATTATTGGTAATGAGCCCCGCGCAGAGGCAGCCCGAAACCGCAATCACAGATCCTACCGAGAGATCGATTCCGCCGAGAATAATGACCATCGTCATACCGCAGGCTAAAAATGCGTTGACCGACATCTGCCGCAGTACATTGATAATGTTTCTGGACGTCGCGAAAGAATCCGTAAAAATCGCCAGCAAGACGCACATTGCGATCAGCCCAATTAAAATCCCCAGTTTGTCTTTCAATCCAGTCTTCAAAGAACCGCCGAATCTCGAAAGGGAACTCCTGTTCCCCAGCATTTCCTGACCTTTCATATTTCCCTCCTGTATATTTCTGTATTATGCAACGATATCCGTTGTCGCTAATGTCATGATTTTTTCCTGATCTAATTCAGCGCGGTCCAGAATACCCGTTGTCCGTCCATGACACATAACTACCACGCGATCACTCATATTGATGAGTTCCGGAAGCTCAGACGATACCATAATGATGGAGAGTCCGTTCGCGGCCAGTTCATTGATCAGATAGTATATTTCTGCTTTGGTTTTGACATCTACGCCGCGCGTCGGCTCGTCTAATATCAATATTTTTTCCGTGCACATCAGCCAGCGGCTGATCAGCACCTTCTGTTGATTCCCTCCGGAAAGGCCCGATACGAGCTGTTCCGGCGAAGCCACCTTGATCGACATTTTTTTGATATACTCGTCTACAAGCCGCATTTCTTTCGCCCTGCTGTAAGATATCCCCTTAATGAACTGTTTTAATACGTCGATCGTCATATTGAACCGCACGCTGGATTCCTGAAATAAACCTAAATCTTTCCTGTCTTCCGGAACCATTCCGATCCCAAGCCTGATCGCCTCTTGGGGATCACTGATTTTTACTTCTTCCCCATTCAATCTGATCGTTCCAGAAATAGGTTTTTGGAGCCCGAACAAAATTTTCATCGTTTCACTGCGTCCTGCCCCAACGAGGCCGGAGAATCCAAGGATCTCACCCCTGCGCAGGTTGAAGCTCGCATCCAATACATCTTTTCCATCTGAGAGGTGTTCCGCCTCTAAAATAACTTCTTCCGTCGCCGTATCCGTTTTTGTATAATAGCTCGAAAGCTCGCGTCCGACCATGAGCGCCACCAGTCTCTCCCGCGGCGTTTCCGAAGTGACTACTGTATCGATATATTGGCCGTCGCGCATGATCGTGATACGGTCTGCGATCTCGTCCAGTTCAGCCATTCTATGTGAAATATAAATAATTCCGATTTTACGTTCTTTGAGCTTACGAACCGTATCAAACAGGATATCGACCTCTTTTGTAGAAAGAGAAGAGGTTGGTTCGTCCATCACAATGATTCGTGCTCCAAACGAAATTGCACGGATGATCTCGACCATTTGCTGCTGTGCGATCGTGAGTTCGCCAAGAAGCTGTCCGGCCCGGACATCCATTTCATATTCGTCTAAAATTTCCTGCGCCCGTTTATTTTGCTGTACCTTTTTCACGAAACCGGATTTTGTTTCCTCCTGTCCCAGAAAAATATTCTCAGCAACCGAAAGATACGGCACGCTCATCAATTCCTGATGGATAACGCTCACACCATTTGCACGCGCACTTTCCACGTCATGAATATCAACCTGTTTTCCGTCAATATGAATTTCCCCTTCATCCTTTGTATAGATCCCGCCGAGCACCTTGATCAATGTAGACTTTCCCGCGCCGTTTTCTCCTAGCAGCGCATGGACTTCTCCTGCTTTTACTGTCAACTGGACATCATCAAGAGCTTTTACGCCTGGAAAACGCTTGCATATATGTTTCATTTCCAGTAATTCACTCAACTTTTTTTCCTCCCCATCGTGAGATCATCTGATCCAGCCAGCATTCCTTGCCCTACTGGTTACATTTAAAATTATTTGGCGCTTCCCGCATTCTCGGCCGCGGGAAGCGCCAGTATTACTTATCCGCCTTTTATTTTACTGATTACTGCCAGCCGTCTAACGGATAATCATTTACGTTGTCCGCATTGATAATAAAAGGTGCTACGTCGATCTGTTTTGGGAATTCTTCCCCTTTCAGGATCTTGTATGCGACTTCAATACTCTGCTGTCCCATTCCGATCGTAGACTGCGCCGCCGTTGCCTTATAGGGCGAATCTGCTTTTGCAATTTCCACCTTTGTTTCCGGATTGCCGTTTACACCATAGATCGCAACATCGTCGCCCGATGCTACGACCGCCGCATACGCGCCCATTCCGGATTCATCGTTGATTGCAAAAATCGCTGTCAGGTCACTATGGGCCTGTAAAATATCTTCTGTCACGGAAAGGCCTGTTTCCGGTTTTCCGCTTGCATCAAATTGTGCTACCACTTCGAAATTGCTTCCTTTCAGCGCATCAATGAAGCCATTTGCACGGTCAACGGCGGCTGTATTGATCGGATAATCAAGCACTGCCACTTTACCGCCGTCCGGAAAATCTTTCATCATCTGTTCGGCCGCAATTTGTCCGGCTTTGTAGTTATCCGTCGCCACAAACGTATCTACAAGCTCGATATCTGCAACCGCCGAGTCAAAATTAATGATCGGGATCCCTGCATCAACCAGCGCTTGCACTGCCGGTTTGCACGCTTCCGCATCTACCGGATTAAAGAATACCGCATCTACATCCTGACTGATAAAATCCTCAATGACCTGCAACTGCGCATTACTGTCCGATTGTCCTTCCAGATGGATGATCTCATCTCCGTTTTGTAGTACCACCTCTTCAATTGCCCCATAAACAGAATCAAAGAAACTGCCCGCGCCCCATTCTGTAAAACCGAACACATAATGATCACCGTTCTTGGGTTCCCGCGCTTCGTACTGAGCTGTTTCCACAGCCTCTGAAGCGGATGCATCCGCAGATTCCGCTGTTGTGGCAGGTTCCGTTTCTTTCGGCTCCTCGGATACCGCAACAGATTCCGTTGCCGGAGCAGATCCCGTCTCTGCCGGGGCCTCCGCGCTGCATGCAACAGCACTGCACGCGAGCACTACACACAATACGATCAATAGTACCTTTTTCATTGTTTCCTCCACAAATTATTTTATTTTGCCCTTTCAGGCAAACTCTGATATCTGGTTTTCTGCCGTCCGTTCTTTAAGACTCTTGAGTTTTTCTGTGCTATTCTTTTTTAATATTGGATAATCATTTAATTATTTTATCGAATTAATTATATTATTCATTTTATATTATGTCAATATATTTTTTCCTCTATTTTTTATTCATTAAAAAAATCCTTTATATATGCGGAGTTTCATTCCAAATTTCATCTTTTTATGAATTTATAAATTTTATTAATTAATTTATTGACATAATTATTTTCCTGTGTTAATCTCTCTTTAAAATAGAAATAATTATTAAGCAGTTATTCGCCATCATTTTTTAAAAATCATGCTTTACAATAAAATACGAGGTGAAAAATATGAAGTTATTCAGAAGAAGTAAAGAAGGTTTTGCATCCGGAGACGCGATCCCATTCTATCATGACGGCGTTTATCATTTATTTTATCTGACAAGCCCGCCGGACACCACTCGGTATCCCGATCGGGTTCGTACAACGTGGCAGCATGCCCGTTCAGCCGATCTCGTTCATTGGGAGGAGCTTCCTCCAGCGCTTGTTCCCGGCGAGGAGCCTCAGGTAGATGCAAATGGCTGTTGGACAGGTTCTGCTATTTATGCGGAGGGAAAATACCATATTTTTTATACTGGTTATCATATTTCCGCTGAATTCCCGCAGACCATTTGTCATGCAACCAGTGACGACAGCATTGTATGGGTAAAAGATGAGGACAGCCCCTACATCGTTCCGGATACAAGGTATTACGAATCCATAGATTGGCGTGATCCCTATGTTTTTTATAACGATGAGGATGCGTGCTATTGGATGCTGATTGCTGCGCGCCGTAATGAAGGGCCGGAAAATAGACGTGGCTGCGTCGTACTTTACAAATCCCAGAATTTAAGGACCTTTGAGCACTACGGCGTCCTCTATGAGCCTTACCACACAAACTGTCCTGAATGCCCGGAGATGTATCGTCTTGGAAATTTCTGGTATCTCTCCTATTCTCGTTTTTCCGAACGCGCGCAGACTCTCTATCGTTTTTCTATGTCTCCTTACGGTCCATGGCGTACTCCGCAGTTTGACGGTATTGACTGCCGCCGCTTTTATGCAGCGAAATCACTAAGCGACAAAGAAGGCCATCGCTTCTATTTCGGATGGATCCATGACCGCGAGGGCGCTTCTGATGAAGGCTGGTGGCAATGGGGCGGCGACTTCGCGATCCCGCATGAGGTAAAATCCGCACCGGACGGCAATCTTTATGTATCTATGCCTGAAAATATCTATCATTCTTTTGGTGCAGGATTTTCCGCAGATTTCAGACCTCATTTTGGTAATACACGCAGTTACGGCAACAAGTCCGTTTCCATCAATTCCATCGGCTCACTCAGCTACGGATTTTTTGATCTGCCTGCCCAAAAAGAATTTCTCTTTGAATGCAATATCGTTCCCAGCGACTGTGGAGATTATTTTGGTATCACGTTGAAAACAGATTCTGATCTTGATAAGGGATATCTGCTTGCTTTCGATCTCGCCGGACAACGCGTTTCCCTCAACAAACTTCCCGCACCCCTTGATCCTTTCTGGGCAACACTTTCAGGGAAAGAACAGCCCCTTCCCGAGGTGGACGGTCCCCGTGTATGCGAGAAAACATTTCCTTTTGGAAGCGGAGATACTATCAATGTTAAGATCGTAGTCGGCAAAACCACTATTGAAGCGTTTATAGACGATATGATCGCTTTCTCCTATCGTTCCTACGAACCTGCAGAGCACGAAATCGGCCTGTTCGCGCAAGACAGTAACGTGGACTTCCATAACCTTTCTTTTCAGAATCTGGAATAGCCTCTTTCCCACGCTCCAATAAAATATCCCGGCAAAATCGCCGGGATATTTTATTTTTACGGTATACTCTGCCCCGATCCTTCCCTCATTCAGCCGACCTTTCCTCTGCACTATCGAACAATTCCGTATTTTTAAACAGGTGATCAATCGCGACGGCACTCGCTCCAATATAGGCGGGATCCGGCTGGAAGGATGACAGGCGTACATTCACGTTTTCTGCGATCCGTTTTGACTTAAGCTTATCGACGTTCTGCATGATCTCATCGATCAGCAGCGGGCCAATAGCAGCCATTTCATCTCCAATGATCAGAGTGTGCGGATTATAGATATAAATAATATTGATGATTCCCACACTCAGGTAGTAAACGATTTTTTTAAAAACAGAATAGGCCATCTTATCCTTTTCCACTGTCGCCTCAATCAGTTCATCCAACGTAAAGCCTTCCTTGAGCATGGTCTTTTTTCCACTGCTCCGTTCTCTTTCTGCCTGCTCCATAAACGCTCTGCTCGATGCATAGAGCGTCAAGCATCCCCTGTTTCCACATTCGCATTTGATTCCGTTTGCATTAATACTGGCATGCCCTACCTCGCCCGCAATGCCGAGGGAGCCACGGATGATCCGTCCATGATAGGATATCCCCGCGCCAATGCCTTGTCCGACCGCGAGATAGATAATAGTGTCATTTGAAAACTTTGTTTCACGAAAAGAGCATTCCGCAAGTACTCCCGCGTTGGCGTCGTGATCTACCACGACCGGAATACTGAAATCCTGTTCCAGCTCCTTTTTGATCGATACCTTTTCCCATCCGGGCGCGTCTGTTATAATGCCGATTTCTCCCTCCTTATAAAAATAAGGACCAGGCACCGCAACGCCAATCGCGGAAATAATTTTGTCATTTTCAGCGATCACTCTTTTGATCGTACGCTTGATCTTGGCGATGATCATTTCCGGCGCTTGACCGCTAACGTTTTCCTTATAAGGTTTTGAAACTTCTTCTCCAAGGAAATCAACGAGACCGACCATAAAATATCTCCTTGAGATGCGAACCGCTGCCACACAATGCCGTTTCCGTTCCAGCGTAACAGCAATAGAACGCCTCCCTCTCATGCCTTCCAAAAAGCCGATCTCCTCAACGATCCCCCACGCAATAAAATCATTGATAATATTGGTAATAGTCGCCTGCTTCAGCCCTGATTGTTTGGAAAGTTCGGAACGCGCACATATCTTGTTTTGCTGAAGCAGCTTCAAGACCAACGTCCTGTTCATCTGCTGAATATTTTCAAGATTTTTTCCTTTTGTAGCAGCCATATAAATTCTCATTCCCCACTTTCTCAATACATATCCTGTCTGAAAACGGTCCATCGCAGGAAAACCGTTTTTTCTTTGATATTATCTTATACCAAATTTCATATACAAGCAATTATAATTTTTTTGTTTAATTATTTTATTTTATAAATAAATTCATAATATGAATGATTTCATTACAGCTTTTATATAAATCAATGATATTTTTTGGCAGCGTTAAAGCATCGTTTGCAAGGATATATCGGACGGTTAGCCGTTTCTCCTTTTTTAAAATGCACCTCCGTTTGTTAGGTTTTATCTAACTTTCGGGGTGCACTTCAGGCTCAATGGTGACGATTATTTTATACCTTACGCTTAGGGCTAACCTCAGTTTCTTTTTTTACTTCCCGTTTTTCTCATAATATATCGCAACTGTGTCGCAAACCGCAAAATTTCAAAGAAAAAAAAGCCTTTAACCATCGGGTTAAAGGCTTTTTTCTGGTGTGCCAGAAGAGATAGCGCGCGCTGCGCCTTTGGCTTGCGCTTGCATGAACCCCCGGGGCTTCGAATCCTCCATGACATAAAAAATACCATTCCGTACGCTTCGCGTACGGAATGGTATTTTTAATATCTCGACAAAAAAGATGCCAAGAAAAATGAAGGGGTCCCGCGAAAGCCCAATGAAGCATGGCGAAATGGATTTCGCGGGGATAAAGGAAGTGCGCGGCGCGCACCCGTACCATATTGAAAAATGAGTTGTCATTATACTGCAAAAACTGTCCGGCGCAAACTCTTTTCTCTTATCACACGCCCGCGTGTTTTTTCCCCCTCAAACTCCCCCTTTTTTCCCCCCGCACACAAACATCAATGAAACGCTCATGTGTGCGGGGGCATTTTGTTTCGGTAGGCAACCGCGCCGCGTCTCGGGTCATGCTTGCGGCGCGGTTGCCTTTTTATTGATAGCTTGCTCGCTTCATGAGAGGGGAAAAAACAGAAAACCGCAAGCCCGGCTTGCGGCGCGGGCTTTTTATGCGTTCCCGCTTCCCGCCGCTTATGTGTGGGCGGCTCCCGTTCGCTTCGGCTCACCGCCGCCATAAGTGCGCCTATTTTTTAAACTAACGGGTATTCCTCCCGGGTCGTGGTGTGCAAGCACGCGCTCCGAACACGCCCTACGCGCTTCATAACGCCGTTAATCACACGGCGTTATTCCGCTTGCCGGGCGGTTCCTCGCTTACCCCAACGCACTCACGGCACTTCGCTTGTTCGAGTGCGCCGGGGACCCCATTTTAGCGGCGTATTGCGCCGCCCTGCGTCCTATCCTGCCGCCTTGCGAATCTTTCCAGTATCGCATATTTTCCCCGCCTTGCGGCAATGGTAAACGCTCCGCGCACTCCGTGCCATTGTCGCGGCGGTAAAATATGCCCTATATCATAAAAATTCGCATTTTTGCGGCGAAAGGCGGTTTTCAATCATGAAAAAATATCTTTGTCGGAATTTCATCGTCATTGTTTTTCAAAACGGGAAAGTGGCATTTCAGCCTAACAGCTTCAACTGCTCCGTTGCGGATTCCGTAACGGAAGCCAAAAAAGAAATTGACCTTTTTTGGAAAATCTATCACGCTTGTTTCAATGAAAAGAAAAAGTAACTTTGTTGCTTTTTCCTTTTTGCCACGTTAAAATATAATTTGCAAGGGTACATAAGCGGGCGGTTAGTCACTCCCTTATGAAAGGGGATGAGGCTTATGGAATTAGTATTTTTAGTAATTTCATTGGTCGTGCTCTGGAAAATTTTTTCAGACATCAAAAAATAACCGCCCCTGCACGGACGGTTATTTAAACAAATAACACACCGGGCTAACCGCTTTGCGGTTGTACCCTTGCTTTTATTATACACACTATTCACAAAATTATGCAATAGTTTCTTTTTTTCTTTTTCATTTTTTCCTATAATGTGTCACAAATCAAAAACAAGAAGATAAAGAAAAAAGCCTTTAACCCGTATGGTTAAAGGCTTTTTTCTGGTGTGCCAGAAGGGATAGCGCGCGCTGCGCCTTTGGCTTGCGCTTGCATGAACCCCCGGGGCTTCGAATCCTCCATGACATAAAAAATGCCATTCCATACGCTTCGCGCACGGAATGGCATTTGGTGTGCCAGAAGGGATTCGAACCCCCGACCTTTTGATTCGTAGTCAAACACTCTATCCAGCTGAGCTACTGGCACAACTATAAAATTGAAGCTCTATTATTATATAATAAAGCATTTAGGAAGTCAACGGCTGCGGGCAAAAATATTTTCCGCTTCATTTTCACTCTATACGCCCGTTTCTATCCTCTTTATGGCATAGCCTGTGAGATATCCCGATCCGCTCTTCCCTGCCCCCGCACATGGTCAGATTTCTCATTTTACAAAATATCCTATTGACTTAGAGTGTACTCCAAGTGATATCCTTATACTACAAAAACGGATAGGAGAATCAATTTATGTTACGTACGATCGCGCTTCAAAAAGAAACGTTGAAAACCAAATCGGCCGCCATCCTGACAGCCGTCGTGCTGGCGGTGGCGCTTCCGCAGCTCTTTCATATCGCAGGCGCTGTATCCGGAACAGGAACGGCTCTCGGTCAGGCGTTCCTGCCGATGCATCTGCCGATCCTGCTCATCGGCCTTTTAGCGGGCCCTTTTGTGGGGGCCACAGCGGGCGCGTTAAGCCCGCTCCTGAGCTTTGCTTTGACTGGTATGCCCGTTGCGGCAATAGTTCCTTTCATGATGATCGAGCTCGCGGGCTACGGTCTTTTCGCCGGCCTGCTCATGCAAACGAAGATGCCCGTTATTGCAAAGCTCCTGCTTGCCCAGCTCGCCGGACGCGCGCTGCGCGCTGCCGCCGTATTGATCGCTGTTTATGGCATGGGCAGCGAATCCATTGCCGTAAGCTCCATCTGGACAAGCATCGCCGCCGGTCTTCCGGGGCTTGCACTCCAGTGGTGCCTCATTCCGCTCGCCGTCTTTTGGCTGCAAAACCGTGAGAAGCGTCATGCGTGATATTGAACATGCAAAGAGTCTGCTGGCGTCAGAGAATTGTTCCTGTGTTCTGGTAAAAGGGAACAGTATTTCCATCAGCCGGAAAACAGGCATTCTTCCCTTAGTGGAATTTCTTTCCTCCGGAGCCGACCTGACCGGCTTTTCCGCAGCAGATAAGATCGTCGGCAGGGCCGCTGCATTTTTATTCGTACTGCTCGGTGTGCGTGAGATATATGCTTCTGTAATGAGCGGGGCCGCCCTGCCCGTATTGCAGCAAAGTGGGATCGCCTATTCCTATGGCATACTCACGCCGTCTATCGAAAACCGTGCAGGTACGGGTCCGTGCCCGATGGAAAAGGCCGTCGCAGGGATTTGTACGCCTCAGGAGGCCTTTGCCGCGGTCCGGCATACCTTGGAAGCGCTTCGCAAAAAGCAGGAGGAAAGCGTATGAAATACCGTGAGCTTGGCAATACCGGCCTTATGGTAAGTGAGATCGGCCTTGGCTGCGAAGGATTTTCCGGCCGGAACGAGGCTTTTGACCGCGAGATGTTCGCGTATGCTCTAGAGAACGGGATAAACTGCATGGATCTTTACAGTCCCGATCCCGACCTGCGCAGCCGTATCGGCTCTGTTCTGTACGGACGCCGGAATGATTTTATTTTGCAGGCTCATTTATGTACGGTCTGGAAAAACGGGCAGTATAAGGCGACGCGGGATATCCGCGAGGTGCGCGCCTCCTTTGACGATCTGCTTTTCCGCTTGAATACGGATCATATCGACGTCGGCATGATCCACTATGTGGATTCCGTCGATACTTGGCGCAGAATCAGGGACGGAGAGGTCATGCGCTATGCCGAAGAGCTGAAAGCGGCCGGAAAGATACGGGAGATCGGCCTTTCCAGCCATAACCCGGTCGCCGCTATGGAAGCGGTGAAAAGCGGCCTCATCCGTGTTTTGATGTTCAGCGTGAACCCCTGCTATGACCTGCAGCCGGGCAGCGAGGATGTGGAAGCCTTGTGGGCCGATGAAAGCTATGAAAAAGAATTGCTGAACATGGACCCTGACCGTCAGGCCCTTTATGAGACCTGTCAGCGTATGGGCGTCGGTATTACCGTCATGAAAGCCTTTGGCGGCGGCGATCTTTTAACTGCCGATTCCCCTGCCGGCGCGGCGCTTTCGGTGAACCAGTGCATCCATTACGCTTTGACGCGGCCTGCCGCGGCAACGGTGTTCACCGGCGCCCACTCTTTGGAAGAGCTTCAGGCAAGCCTCGCGTATGAGACTGCATCGGACGGCGAAAGGGATTATGCGGCGGCACTCGCCTCATTTCCGCGAATCAGCTGGCGCGGGCATTGCATGTATTGCGGCCATTGCGCGCCCTGTCCGCAGAGCATTGATGTGGCGGCTGTTACCAAATTCCTGAACCTTGTGCAGGCACAAAATACAGTTCCTGAAACGGTGCGCGAGCATTATGCCGCTCTTGCGCATCACGCCGGTGAATGTACCGAATGCGGCGCATGCGAAAAACGCTGCCCCTTCGACGTTCCTGTCCGCCGGAATATGCGGCGGGCAAAGCAGCTCTTTCGCGGATAGCTCGTATCGTTCCGAACAATGGACGGAAATTGCAGGCAACTCAGAAAGGAGTAAATAACTGTGATGAAAAAATTGGGCTTTGGCTTGATGCGGCTGCCGCTTACCGACCCGGACAGGCAGGAAAGCATCGATATCGATACGGTTTCCCGTATGGCGGACGTCTTTTTGGAACGCGGCTTCACCTATTTTGATACCGCCTATGTCTATCACGATAAAAAAAGCGAATATGCCGTACGCGAGGCGATCGTCCGGCGGCATCCGCGCGACAGCTTCATACTGGCTACCAAAATGCCCGTAGCCATATTGGAGCAAAAGACGGAGCAGACGCGTATCTTTGAAGAGCAGCTTGAAAAATGCGGTGTGGATTATTTTGATTATTACCTTTTGCACAATCTTGGAACGGAGCATTATGAGATCGCGCGGCGAATGGACAGCTTCGGTTTTCTCGCCCGCAAAAAGCGGGAGGGCTATATTCGGAAGGCCGGTTTTTCCTTCCACGACAGCGCCGAGCTTCTGGACCGTATTTTGTCCGAGCACCCGGAGGTCGATTTTGTGCAGCTGCAGATCAACTATCTCGACTGGGAGGACGTAAGCATCCAGTCCCGCCTGTGCTACGAAACAGCCGTGCGGCACGGGAAAAAAGTAATCGTTATGGAGCCCGTTAAAGGCGGAATGCTGGCAAATATCCCGGAAAAGGCCGAACGCCTTCTAAAGGAATGCCACCCGGACTGGTCCATCCCCTCTTGGGCGCTCCGCTTTGCGGCCAGTCTTGAAAATACGGCGGTCGTTTTGAGCGGGATGTCGTCCATGCCGCAGCTGCTCGACAACACCGGAGCTATGCGTGATTTTTCTCCGCTGTCCGGCGAAGAGACGGCTCTTCTGCGCAAAGCGGCGGATCTCATCAACGAGTCCATCGCAATTCCCTGTACTGCCTGTCAGTACTGTACGGCCGGCTGTCCGAAAAACATCCCGATCCCGAAATATTTCGCCCTGTTTAACGGGCAGAAGCAAAGTACAAACCCCAGAAGCTTTCTGCATACCGTCTATTACGATAATTATGCTCAAACGTTCGGGAAAGCTTCGGATTGTATCGGCTGTAGACGCTGCGAGCATGCCTGCCCGCAGCATCTGAAAATCGCGGACCTGATGAAAGAGGTTGCCGCAGCATTCGAAGCATGACCGAAGCGCCGGCCGGAAAACCATGGCCGGTGCTTTTTCATATTTCAAAAAAATTTTGCAAAAAGGATTGACTTTCCTCTATATTTCTATATAATAAATATTGATAATAATTATCATTATTTTATTTGCGGTGGAAAGGGGACTCCTATGGCATATTCAAAGCAAAGAGAACTGATCCTCACAGCAGTCCTTGAAAACAGAATCCATCCGACGGCAGACGCAGTTTACGCCCTTTTGAAGCCGAGTCATCCGGAACTGAGCCTCGCGACCGTTTACCGCAATTTAAATCATCTGGCGAAAAGCGGTCTGCTTGTACGGGTACCCGTTCCAAACGGAGCGGACCACTTTGACGGAACGCTGGAACCGCATTACCATATGATCTGTGAAAAATGCGGAACGATGGTGGATATCCCAAAGGAATATGTTCCCGCCTTTGACAATGAGGTTGAAGCAAAAACGGGCTGCCGTATCTCCGGGCATTCTATTCTGTTTTATGGAACGTGCAGGAATTGTAAGCAAGGCTCCTCCTAAACAGCCTATATGGCAATTTGATATACCGAAAAACAGGTGTTCCCGCAAATGATTGGGGGTCGGGAATACCTGTTTTTTATTTTATAAAACGCGGGAACTCCTGTCCGGCCGGAAAATCTGAAAAACAGGCACGGCTCCATAATCCGATGATATGCTCCGGGAAATTGTTTTCCTATACGGCTCAGCTATTTTACAAAGGCTTTACGTTTTTTTCGTTCCGCTTTTACAAAAGCCGTTTAAAATAACGATAGCAAATAAGTTTTTTCATTTCCTCTTTTTTATAGAAGCGAGGTCTCCTCCCACACGGGAGAAGACCTTGAGCTTTCTATAAACTCTTATTACAGATAATCAAGCATTTTTTCTGATTTGCGGGCAAGGAATGCGCGCCCATAGGCCATGCAGTCCTGCTTTTCAGAAGCTGTCTGACGAACAAAGGCGCACTGGTTTTCTTCCGCACCCTGTCATGAAAAGAAATTCACGAGGTTTGCAAGCGGCCTTACGATATCTGTAAGCAATCCCCGCCGCTGCGTCGCTAATGCTGTTCGAGCACATCCGCTGTCTGAGAAAGCGTACTTCCGGCTGCAGCTGCTCCGATGATCAGGATGACCGTGCATAGAGCGAGCAGGGCTGTACGCAGTTTGGCCGCGCGCAGCGTTTTTCTTCCCACCTCTATCTGCTATAATGCTTCGATCCGTTCCATTCTGCCTGTTTTTTCCATTTCTTCATTCATGCTCTTCTTCCTCCTTTGAAATTTCAAACCACAGCTTCCGATCCGCGGCATTCCATCTATACGATGCACGCCATATTTCCGCATATCGCGGCGTTTTCCGCCTGTTTATTGCCAACAAAAAACAGCGAACACACTATCCGCTGTTTTGACTTTTTGGTTTGCTGTTCGTCCGCCGCGGCAGGCTCTGCCCTTTCCGGGCGCGCCGGCTTCAGCCGATCACAGCGAGAGCCGAACGGTCGGAAAGCTCGAGCCATTCGACTGTCGGATTCGCATTACCGAATTCCTGATATCCGGCATCTCCCAGTGTGTATTCCTGTTCCGAATCTCCCCTTACGAGCGCCCCGTCCTGTATCGTGATCCGGTAGATATCGATCGCGCCGGTGCCGCGCGAGATATCCTGTGTAAACAATCCGTTTCCATCCTCTGCTATGCAAAGCCCCAGCGTCGTGACTTCCCCGCTTATCGGCTTCAGCACATAACCTGCCGCTTGTTTCTCACAGGTATACACACGAATATCGCTATAGATAAACGCCGTTTCCGCAAATTCCGTTCCTACGATCAATTCCTGTATTCCGTCTCCGTTCATGTCGTATACAAAATAATAGTCGCTCCCGCTTTCCGATTCGTCCAATGCACCCGCATAAAGCTCTCCTATTGCTGCGCCGCCCGCTTCGGGCGTTGCCTCCGCAGCAGGCGTTCCGGTCGGCTGCCCGGCCTCCTCGATTCTTACGATCTGATACACACCGTCCTCGTTTGGCATGAGCACCGCTTTTTTGAAAGATGTACTCTCGCCGTTCTCATAGCTGTTGTGCACATGAGTATAATAAATATCGAGCTCGCTGTCCGTATATTCCGTTTTTGTGATGTCGGCCGCCGCCGTATAGCTGAGTGTGGCAGGGAAAAACACGAGCGTGTCCCCACTGATACGGAACATTTCCGAGGGTTCATTTCCTTCCGCAAGGCGGTAACCGGTGAACATGGAAAACAGACGGTTGATATCCCCGATGGAATACTGCGATTCCCATTGCTCGTTGGTCCCATAGTTTTTTATGGCGCCATTCTCTGAATCGGAGCCTTGGCATAACGAATTGATGAGATCCGTATAGTCGGAAGACGTGAAGCCCCCCTCCGGGATCTCATCCGGCCCATAGGCAAGAACAAATTCCAGCTCCTCTTTGGTAAGCTGTCCGGCGAGCAGCTCCGGATATTCCGCTTCCGACAGTTCCCTTGCGGTAGGTTCCGGGGTAGCTTCCGGCGTTCTCTCCGGCGCCGCTTCTTCCGTTTCCTGTACTGCTATTTCTGTCTCGGCCGGCTGCGGTGCCATCGTTGACGCGCCGTAGATCACGCCGCCCGCAATACACGCGCAGGCAATGACCGCGACTGCCTTTCCTGCCGCCGTATGCAAAAATCCACTTTTTGCCGCAGTCTTTGCGGCTGTTTTTGCGCCGCCCTCCGCAGTATGCCGTATGCCGGAGGACGCCATGCTTTTCGGCGCCGCAGAATGGCGGAATATTTCCTTTGCGACCTCCCTGCCCGCTTCCGCAAACGCGCCGCTTTCGGACAGCCCTGCTTCCTGCGTCCGGAGCAGGAAGAGCAGCAGCGGCAGCGGCGCCACGCCATACAGCCTGTAGCCTTTCTTCTGCAGCTGCTCGGCCTTCGCTTTCAGGTTTTTCCTGCCGTAATTCAGGCGGGATTTTACCGTATTTTCCGAGCAGTCCAGTGTGGCGGCGATCTCCTTTATGGACGCCCCTTCTATATAGAACAGCAAAATACACATCCGCTGCTCCTCGGAGAGCGAACCGATGAGCTCGTGCACCAAATCCCGCACCTCTTGCTTCGTATAGGAAAGCTCCGGCTGGTTTTCAATCGTCTCATCTTCAATCCGGTATTCAAACCCTTCCGCATCTTCGTCTGTGCCCACGTCCGAAAACAGAAGCGGTTCGTTTCTTGCCAGTTTATTTTTTGCCGTATTGGCAACAATCCTCCCCAGCCATCCCGGAAACGCATCCGGCTCTTTCAGCTGATCCAGCTTGGAAAACGCTTTGATGTATGCGTCCTGAAGCACATCCTTTGCCGCTTCCCCGTTCTTCATATATTGGAGCGCTAAATAGTATTTGCTCCGGTAGGTCGCTTCGTATAGAAAATGAAATCCCTCTTCTTTTCCCTCTTTTGCAAGCGCGACCGCTTTTCGATAATCCATCTTCTTCACCTCTTCGATCTCTTTCTGACTAAATCGTAAATGCTCCGTTTTGCTTCCGTATCCTCCCGGAAGCCCTCCATATCCCGCCTGATCAGGCGGACCAGCCATTGGATGAAGCCTCCTTTTTTCAGCCCGCTCACCTCGCTTTCATACCTAAGACAAGCGGAGAACGAAAAAAGTTTTATCTATCCTGAAAAAATTTTTATAAAGTCAAAAAAGAAACGGTGGAGCTATCGTAAAGCCCCGCCGCTTTATTTACAGAAGCTGCCTGAGTACAAAGCTTATGATTCGGCCGTGATATCTCTGAGCGTTCCCAGAAGCGCATCCACCTCGCCCCGCGTTGCAAGCTCCTCTGAAAACGCGCTCGCGCTTCCCGCAGCAACGCCCATGCGGAACGCATGAGAAAGGCTTCCGCTTTCCTGATAGCCCGCGAGGAAGCCCGCGACCATAGAGTCGCCCGCTCCTGTAGAGCCGCGCACCGTTCCTTTCGGCGCGGCGCAGCGGTAAATTTTTCCGTCCTCTCCCGCCATGAGCGCACCCGCGCCCGCCATAGAGACGAGGACATTGCGCGCGCCCTCCTCCTGTAGCTTTCGGGCACAGGCCGCGATCTCTTCTGTTCTCTCAAGCGCCTTTCCAAACAATTCCCCCAGCTCATGATGATTGGGCTTGATGAGGAACGGGCGGTATTTCAGCACGGCGCGCAGGGCCTCTCCCGTCGTATCGACCACACACCTTGCCTTTCCCGCACACGCGAGCACCCGTTCGTACGTATCCCGCGGCAGTTCGGCGGGCAGGCTGCCTGCGAGCACCAGCGTGTCTTTCCCCGTCAGTCCGTCGAGCTTTTCCAAAAAGGGCTCTATGTTCTGCACCTGCGGTCCGGGCGCGTTGAGGTCGCTTTCCCTATCCGCAACGAGCTTCACGTTGATGCGCGAAAGCCCCTCCGGGAGACGGACAAAATCCGTCTTGCATCCATGCGCCCGCAGCAGGCGGTCGATCTCTTCTCCCGTAAATCCGGCGATAAAACCGAGCGCGACGCTTTCCACACCCAGATTATGCAGCACCCACGACACATTGACGCCCTTGCCGCCGCACAAAATTTTAGACGCGCGCACACGGTTGACCTCGCCCTCCCGCAGGCCGTCCATATACATGATGTAGTCGAGCGCCGGATTAAAGGTTACCGTATAAATCATCAGAAATTCTCCTGCTTTCTATTGCTCCAATTTTGCCTGCACGATATAGCGGCTCGTATCCTCTCCGCGCACACAGGTAGACAGCGTGATGATCCTGTCCTGCGGCGAAAGCTCCATATCGAAGGATGCAGCCGACCGGTTTTTCATCTTGGTCAAATAGTCCTGAAAGGCCTCGTCGTCCGCAAAGGAAATGGTATAAGCCTCGTCGCTGTCGCCGACGACGCCTGCCCCGAAAATGTCATATACATTTACCGTTCCGTCCGGAAGATATAAATAGATATTGCGGTTCTCACGGAAGAAGTTTTCATCCTCATATTGGTGCAGATCCGCAAACATGGAGCCGTCGTTCATACGGTGCCCGTAGATGAGCGTGTTGGGGTCCGAGAGGTCTGCGCTGCTGCGGTAATCGAGAAAGACCGCGCCCGCACGGTTTTCCTCCTTACTCGCGCCCCGTGTGAGGTAATAGTCGTTGTCTTCCCCCTGCACGACCGGATAATCGATCTTCGTATTTGGAATATAGAGCCAAGCTATGATATCCTCGTTGACCTCTGCAAGCGCGGCGAAATCGATCTTTCTGTCGCGCGGGTCCGCCGGGGCGGTCTCTTCGGCCGTTCCCTGCGCCACGATCTTCAGATGCTCATAGGTCTGTTCGTTTGCCATATCCTCGCTTTTGATGCCAATGATGTTGACGAGCGCAAAAACGAGCACCACGGCCGCCGCCGCAATAATGACCCATGACAGGACAGCGCCTTTTTTCCGCGGCGCGGCCTGTGCCGCTTGCGGCTTTTCTCCAGCCTCTGCGCGTTCCGCTCTGCCGTTTTCATTTCCTCCAAGCCGGTTCCGGTCCATTCCGTTTCTCCCTTTGTTTTTTGTTCCGCTTTAGCCGAACAGATGCAGAAAATCGAGCGTCGCAAAATAGTCCGCAGGCGTTTCCGCCCGGCGGATCAGCTCGAAGCTTCCGTCTTCTTTCAGCAGAATTTCTGCGCTTCTCAGCTTTCCATTATAGTTATAGCCCATCGAAAAACCGTGCGCCCCCGTATCGTGGAGCACAAGCAGGTCTCCGATATCTATTTTGGGAAGCATACGGTCGATGGCAAATTTGTCGTTGTTTTCGCACAGGCCTCCCGTCACGTCGTATTTATGGTCGCAGGGCGCATTTTCCTTTCCCATGACCGTGATATGATGGTAGGCCCCATACATGGCCGGGCGCATGAGGTTCGCCGCGCACGCATCCACACCGATATAATCCTTATAGGTATGCTTTTCGTGCACCGCGCGTGTCACGAGGCAGCCGTACGGCCCGAGCATGAAACGGCCGAGCTCTGTGAAGATCGCCACGTTTTCCATTCCCGCGGGAACGAGCACCTCCTCGAACGCTTTTCGCACGCCCTCTCCTACCTTGAGGATATCGACTGGCTCGCCCTCCGGCGTATAAGGAATACCCACGCCGCCCGAAAGATTGACAAAGCGGATATCCGCGCCCGTTTCGTCCCGCAGCCTGACCGCGAGCTGAAACAAAATGCGTGCAAGCTCCGGATAATATTCGTCTGTCTGCGTATTGCTTGCGAGGAACGCATGGATACCGAAGCGCTTTGCTCCGAGCTTCATCAGCTTCCGGTATGCCTCCTCCATTTGGTCGTAGGTCATGCCATACTTGGCGTCGCCCGGATTATCCATGATGCCGTTCGCGGTCTTGAACACGCCGCCGGGATTATAACGGCAGCAGATCGTTTCCGGTATGCCCGCGACTTCATTTAAAAAATCCACATGCGTCAGGTCGTCGAGATTGATGATGACGCCGAGCTGCTTGGCCAGCCTGAAATCCTCCGGCGGGGTATCGTTGGATGAAAACATGATGTCGTGCCCATGGAAGCCGCACGCGTCCGAAAGCATGAGCTCGGTATAGGATGAGCAGTCGACGCCGCAGCCTTCCTCTTTCAGAAGCTTCATGAGCACGGGATTGGGCGTCGCCTTGACCGCAAAATATTCGCGGAAGCCCTTATTCCATGAAAACGCCTTGTTCATCCGGCGCGCGTTTTCCCGTATCCCCTTTTCATCATACAGGTGGAAGGGCGTGGGGTATTTCGCCGCGATCTCCTCCAGTTTTTCCTTTGTGACAAACGGTTTCTTTTCCATACTGTATCCCTCTTCCTGAAAACTTATTGCATATCCTCCGGCTCCGGCTCTATATAGACCGCGACCAGCTCCGGCGGATTATTGATCCTGATTTTCGGATAGCCGCTCGCCCCGAGGCCGCGGCTGATGATCATCGTCGTCGCTCCGTCCGTAAACTCACCCTGCACATATTTCGGCAGGAAGCCCTGTCCGTTCATGGCGAATGTTCCGATCTTCGGAAAGCGTATCTGCCCGGCGTGGGTATGGCCGGTAAGCACGAGGTCGATGTTTTTGTGCAGATAGAGCGGATAATATTCCGGCCGGTGGGCGAGAAACAGATTGAAGCCCCTGCGCCTCTCCCGGAACACGCCCACTGCCTGCGAAACGTTCGTGTCCTCAAACGAAACGTCGTCCATGCCCGAAATATTGAGCCTGCTCTCTCCTACCGCTGCGCAGACCATATCTCCGCTGTGCAGGACGCGCACGCCCTCTTCCTCCATGATCGCTTCGACACGCCCGTCAAAATTGCGCTCATGGTTTCCCGTTACGAAATAGACGGGCGCGATCCGCCTTAAGCTATGCGCGAACCGCCGCGTATATCCTTCGTCTACCTCTTTTTGATTTTCATGCGCTACCATATCGCCCGTAACGGCGATAAGATCGGGCGCAAGCGCCTCTACCTTTTCGAATAGCTGAGCGTTCTCCGGCCCGAATTCCTTTTCATGGAGATCGGAAAGGTGGGCCACTACGATCCCGTTTTTTACTTTGTCGCTCAGGATCCCGTATGACGTGATCTCTACCGTATTGTTATTGAACATCCGCAGCTCCTTTATCTTTAGAGTTCAATTATAGTATAAAAAAAGCCCGGATTCAACAGAATGCCGCTGAATCGGGCCACCCACAGCGTTAATATTTTGTAAACTTCATTTGTCTCCGTTCGCGGGACGCTCCATGAAAAGCTTTTCTATCCTGCGCGGCAATGGTATAATGAGAAAAACGCAGGAAAGCAGGAGAATGCTATGTCTATCGTCTATTATCCGTCGGAGCAGAAAGCCGCCGACGCGATCAAAAATAAGGAGCCTCTCTTGGTCCTCATCTCATTTGACGGGAGCGAAACGATCATCAGCCCGGTCGACGACAGTGTCGAGCATCATATATTGCTTATGAACATTGGCAGGGACAGCCGGGATATCGATCAATATTTCCGCATCGTATTAGACGATTCCGGCGCGGATTGGACGTTCGCCTGCCCGCCCGACTACAAGGGGATCGCAGATCAGCAAAGACGCATCGCGGCATTTTATAAGGACGGCTTCAGCGTCATTGCCCATACGCTGGAATCCCTCGGCTTCCTCGTGGGCATCAATATCCCCAAGCGCTACCAGCGGCACATTGGCAATATGAGATGAGCACAGCTTATTCAACCGGCTCGTAACCGATCTCCGATTCCTCGTCCGTCGCCTCGATCTTGAAGATCACGGGCCGCAGGCCGTCGTTGCAGCTGCAAATGGCGACGCCCGGCTTCCTGATCCAGTCTCCGTAATAAAAAAGCCCGCCGCCCGCGCCGTGAGAGAGCGCGAACACATACTGATAGACCGCTTTCCACGCTTCGTCGCAAAAGCCCTCCGGCTTTGCGTAATCGGCATAAAACACCTGTCCTGTCCGCAGCATCGGGCAGGCCGTGAGCCCCTCCGCGCCGTATTCGCGCGCCAATTCCTCGTCAAGAGTCTTTTTGAGCACCGTGATCCTACACTTTTTCATTTTATTTCCCCCCCTGTTTTTGAAAAAACGCTCACCCGTTTTCCGTTTCCCGGAACGCTTCGAGATAGCCCGCGCAGTATTCGTCCTGCCCGAGCAGCATCTCCGCCGCGCGCAGGTGCAGCTTCATGGCCGGGCTCGTGATATCCATGATGGCGGCGTCCACGCCGCAGACAAGGGCGCAGGCAAGAAAAGCCTGATTGATCACGCTTCTTTTGGGAAGTCCGAAAGAAATGTTGGACAGCCCCGCAAGGAGATGCACGTCCGGAAATTCCTCACGCAGCAAGCGGGCGGCCTCAAGCGCCGCAGCGGGCGCATCCCACCCGGTCGCAGCGGCCTCTACCACGATATCGATATAGATATCCGCATCCGTACTGCCGTTTTCCCGCAGGATACCGATCAGCCTGCGGGCATTTTCCACACGCTGCTCCGCTGTTTTAGGGATCCCGCCCTCGCCCACCGGCATACCCACGACGCCTGTTTTGAATTCCTGCACGAGAGGGAGCACGCCGGCGAGCCGTTCTTCCTCGAGCGTGACCGAATTGATGACCGCGCCCGGAAGCTCCATGCTTTCAAACAGGCGCCGGAGCGCCCGCGGATCAGTGGAATCCGCCATGATGGCACAGCCCGGAGCAGCCTTCCGTACAAGCTCCGCCGCCCATACGAGCATTTCGCTCTCATTTTCGCACATGCCTGTATTGAGATCGAGATAGTGCGCCCCGGCGGCGGCCTGCCGCCCTGCAAGCTCCGTTACGAACGCTTCGTTTTTTTCATTCAGCCCCTTGAGGGTGGACGGGATAGAGCTGTTGAGCTTTTCTCCAATAATGATCATACTTTCAACTCCTTTATGATGCGGCACACGATATCCGCGCGCCGGAGCGGTGTGACGATATAGTAACCGTCTGCGATATCCTTTATCAGTTCTGCGGCGCCGAGCGTCGTTTCCACGGCAATATCTGCCGCCTGCTCCCGATCTGCATTCCGGAACCGCTCGCACACGTCTGCCGGGATCTCGATCCCGGCAAGCTCGTTATTGATAAAACAGGCGTTTTTATAACTCACCACCGGCATGACCCCCGCCCACAGGGCGGAAGAAAGCGTTTTCTTCGCCTGTGCAAGATTCTCCGCAGCCCGGCGGTCATAAATCGGCTGGGTAAGAAAGCAGGTAACGCCCGCCGCTTCTTTTTTCTGCGCTTTTTTCAGCTCCGCTTCAAAATTCTTGGCATTCACGTTCAGCGCCCCCATGATGCGGAACGGCCTTTCCGCAAACGTTGTGCGGTTGAGGTCGCGGATGAAGTCCGCATACAGCACGGAATTGAACTGGAACACGCTTTTGATCTCGCCCCGGCGGTTGTTTGGGATCGGGTCGCCCGTCACGACGAGCACGTTCCGTATGTCCTGCATAGATAATCCGAGCAGCAGGGCTTTCGACGCGTTGAGGTTCCTGTCGCGGCAGGTAAGGTGCGGAATGGCTTCTATTCCATACTGGTTTTTGAGCATAGCGGCAAGCATGCTGCTGTCCGCGCGCGCGCGGCCGATGGGGCAGTCCGCTATCGTGATATAATCCGCGCCTGCTGCGCGGAGCTCCTGTGCCGCATGCACAAAAAAGCTTCCGTCCGCGTCCAGCGGGGAATCGAGCTCTACTGCGACCGGCTTTCCGCAGAGCGCGGGCGCCGCCTCCTTTCTGCGCGCCATGCGCGGCGCTTCCGGCCCTTTTGGCTTGGCAGGGGCTTCGTTTGCGTTCAGCGCCTCTTTCGCCGCTCTGATGTGCTCCGGCGTAGTGCCGCAGCAGCCGCCGAGGATACGCGCCCCGGCAAGGAAGCTCCGTTTCAGCTGTTCCGCAAAATAATCCGGCGCGCTCTTGAACACGGTGCGTCCCGCCTCTATCGTCGGATAGCCCGCATTCGGCATAATAGAGACTGTTTTCCCATAAAATTCCGTCGTTTCCGCGATATGCGCCATGTGCATCGGCCCGCACGTACAGTTGAAGCCATACGCGTTGATCTCCTCCGCGTCTTTCATGGCGTCTATAATGCTCTGCGCAGAGATACCGCTCTGCGTATATCCATCCGGCGCGACCGTGCATTCCGCGATGACATACGCTTCCCGGCAATGCTTCCGGATATACCGCGCGGCGCGCACCAGCACGTCCGCTTCCGCAAAGGTTTCGAGCAGGAAGCCTGTGACCCCGTTTTCGAGAAAACGGTCTATGATCTTTTCACGCTCCGCATCGCACCGCTCCTGCTCATCATACAGAATAGGCCCCATGCTCGCAAAAATGAGCGTATCTTTTCCCGCCGCTTCCCGCGCGCAGGCGCAGCCTGCGTCCACCACACGCAGCACCGTTTCCATATCCGCGCCCAACGCGAGCGTGTTCGCGCCGAACGTATTCGTCTTGACCGCGTCCGCACCCGCCGCGATATAATCCCGGTGCGCCTGCACCACGCGTTCCGGATGCTTGAGGTTGTTTTCTTCACACCGTCCGACGCCGCCTGCATAGCGTTCCGCAAGATAGGTCCCCATCGCGCCGTCGAACAGGATATAATTTTTACTTTGAAGCAGGTCCATCATTTACTCCTTTTTGTGTTGAAGCCATTATATCATATTTTCACCGCAAGAATTTGATGAAATTTATTCCTATTCTATTATTTTTGAGGTAAAATAAAAAATGGATGTTTTATCTGCTGTCGCAAAAAGGAACGATCAACTCTAAAGGAAACTGAAAAATGCCAAAACAGAATTTGAGATATCTGGAGCTGCTGTCGCAGAAATACCCGACCGTACAGGCGGCGTGTACGGAGATCATCAACCTGAACGCCATCATGAGCCTGCCGAAGGGCACGGAGCATTTCGTAAGCGATATCCACGGAGAGGACGAGGCTTTCTGCCATATTTTGAACAATGCTTCCGGCGTGATCCGCGAAAAGGTGGACCTCTTATTCGAGAAAACGCTGACCGCACGGCAGCGCACCGAGCTGTGTACGCTCATCTACTATCCCGACCGCAAGCTGGAGGAGCTGCGCGGCGAGACGGACGACGAGTGGTACCGTATCACGCTTTACCGTATGATCGAGGTGTGCCGCCTGTGCGCTTCCAAATATACGCGCTCCAAAGTGAGGAAGGCGCTTCCAAAGGACTTTGAATATATCATCGACGAACTGCTGCACACTCCCTCGGACGATAAGGACAAGCGGGCCTATTACGAGCATATCATCTCCACGATCACAGACATCGGCCGTGCAGACGCATTTATCATCGCGCTTGCATCCGTCATCAAGCGGCTGGTCGTGGACCGTCTGCACGTAGTGGGCGACGTATTCGACCGCGGCCCGCATGCGGACGTGATCCTCGACAAGCTGACCGCCCACCATGCCGTGGATATCCAATGGGGAAACCACGATGTGCTGTGGATGGGCGCGGCGGCGGGAAGCGGCGCGTGCATCGCCTGCGTACTCAACATCAGCACCCGTTATTCCAACATTGATTTTGTGGAAACGGCATACGGCATCAACCTGCGTCCGCTCGCCCTGTTTGCGCAGGAGACCTATACGGACGATACGGACCTTCTTGACCACATGCACAAGGCCATCGCCATCATTCAGTTCAAGCTGGAGGGACAGATCATGATGCGGCGGCCGGAATTCGACATGAAAGACCGCCTCCTGCTTGACAAGATCGACTTTTCAGACAGGACCGTTATGGTAGACGGTGTAAAATATGCTCTCAACGACCACGACTTTCCCACCATCGACCCTGAGCATCCATACGACCTGACGCCCGGCGAGGCTGACGTCGTTGCGCAGCTCATCTATTCGTTCACGCAGAGCGAAAAGCTGCAGAGGCATGTGAAGTTTCTCTATTCGCAGGGCAGCATTTATTTGGTTTTCAACGGGAACCTCCTGTTTCACGGCTGTATTCCCATGACGGAGGACGGCGGCTTTTATGAATTCGACGCGGATGGGAAAAAGCTTTCCGGGCGGGCGCTGATGGACTATGCCGACTCACTTGCCCGGCAGGGGTATTATGCGAAAGAGGGCACGGATGAACGGAAATACGGGCAGGATTTTCTGTGGTATTTATGGTGCGGGCGGCGTTCCCCGCTGTTCGGGCGCTCCAAGATCGCCACGTTCGAGCGCATGTTTATCGACGATAAAGCCGCATGGCGGGAGGAAAAGGACCCATACTACCGTTTTATCGACGAGCCGGAGATGTGCGCGAAAATATTGGCTGAATTCGGGCTGACCGGGCAGTATTCGCACATCGTGAACGGGCATGTTCCGGTACGCGCGCGCGAGGGGGAGCTTCCCGTACGCGGCGGCGGGAAAGCGATCGTCATCGACGGCGGGTTCTGCCGGGCGTATCAGGAACAGACGGGGATCGCAGGCTATACGATGTTTTACAGTTCCTATGGCATCCGTCTCGTATCGCACGAGCCGTTTCCCGGCCTTTCGGACGCGGTGAAGAACAACAAGGACATCCTTTCCACGCATGTGGTGTTCGATACGGCCCAATCCCGTATCACGGTGGGAGAAACGGACATCGGGCGCGCCCTCCAGCGTGATATCGACGATCTGACTGCGCTCCTCGACGCATACCGCAGGGGCGTCGTGAAGGAAAAGCAGCAGAAGTGAGCGGCCCGGCATTATGAAGATTTCCTGAAGATACGCCGCGGACGGTTGACACCGCTTCCCTTTCCCCTGCATAATACTGATAGGCTGCGCGGCATTCGTTTCGTGCCGCCGAAAAAAACGGAGACGGCGTATGAAAAGAAAAAAAGGGCTGAAAATACTGCGCGCTGTATTGCTCGTGCTTGGTCTGCTGCTCGCGGCCTATTCCGGCGTATTGCTCGCGGTCAACAATTTTAATCTTGGCAACGTGCTGCCCGGGCTTCTTGGGCTTCCTCTTCTCATATATGGAATTTTCGCGCCCGTTTTGAACCGCTGGTTCTCGCATGGGCTCGGAAAAGCCGTCAAGTGGATATTTATCGCCGGTTACCTGTTTTTGATCGGTGTTTTTACTGTGTTCGGCATCATGATGGGAACAGCGGCGAACACTGCTCCGCCGCAGAATGCGGATGCTGTTCTCGTGCTTGGTGCGGCGCTGAAGGGAACGGAGCCGTCGGATACGCTTGCGCGCAGACTGGATACGGCGATCGCCTACGCGCAGGAAAATCCGGAGGCGGTCATCGTCGTAAGCGGCGGGCAGGGTCCGCAGGAGGACATTCCCGAGGCCCACGCCATGCGGGATTACCTCATCGGCCGCGGCATCAGCGAGGACCGCATTTTAGTGGAGGACCAGTCGCGCAGCACGCATGAAAACTTTGTCAATTCAAAGAGGCTGCTTGACGAACGGTTCGGCGAGGGAAGCTATACGACGGTATTCGTGACCAACGATTACCATATTCTGCGCGGATACCTGAACGCGGAGGAGGCCGGCATGACGGACGTTCACGGGCTTTCGTACCATACGCTGCCGTATACCGCGCCGCCCTCTTATATGCGCGAGTCGCTCGCGCTGCTCGCAACGTATGTGTTCGGGGCGGGCATTACGTAAGACCATACAGAAAAACAGTACCATTTCCTACGAAAATATTTTCCGGCAGGCTGTGTGCGATTGACAACACAGCCGTTTTCCATTACCATTAGAGTTAGGAGAATTTGAAAGGAGTTTTGGAAACCGTTTCCTAAACTCCTCTTTTACGGATTGGTATTAGCAAAAGCTAATACAGGGAGGTCGGTCCAAAAAATGCATACGCTTGACACTTTGAAGCCCGGCGAATCCGGCGTGATCGGTACGGTGGGCGGGCAGGGTGCGCTTCGCCGCCGCCTGCTTGAAATGGGGCTCACGCCCGGAACCAGCGTGATGGTACAGAAAATGGCGCCGTCCGGCGACCCGATCGAGATCCATATCCGCGGGTATCAGCTTACTTTAAGAAAAGAGGACGCGGCGGAAATCGAGATACTGTCCGGCGATGCGGCAGAGCAGGCCGCCCGGCGGCGATCCCGTCACCGCTTCCGCAAAGGAGGCGGACAGGCATGAGTATTCTGATCGCGCTCGCAGGGAACCAAAACTGCGGCAAGACAACGCTGTTCAATCAACTGACGGGTGCAAATCAGCACGTCGGCAATTTTCCCGGTGTGACCGTGGAGCACAAGGAAGGAAAGATTCGAGGAGAAAAGGATATGTCCGTCGTGGACCTGCCCGGCATCTATTCCCTTTCGCCCTATACGCCGGAGGAGATCGTTTCGCGCGATTTCATCATTCAGCAGAACCCCGACGCCATTTTAAATATCGTAGACGCGACCAACCTGCAGCGCAACCTGTATTTGACGCTGCAGCTCATCGAGCTTGGCAAACCGATGGTGATCGCCCTCAACATGATGGATGAGGTGCGTTCCAGCGGTATTTCTATTGATATCAAAAAACTGAGCGAAGAGATCGGCGTTCCCGTCGTTCCTATTTCTGCTGCCAAAAACCAAGGCGTGGAAGAGCTTGTTGAGGAGCTGCGGCGCGTGGTGCGTGCACGGCAGCTGCCTGCGCGCACAGATTTTTGTGAGGGAGAGGTACACAAGGCCCTGCATGCGGCGAAGCATCTGATCGAAGACCATGCGGCGGCGGCAGGCTATCCCGCGCGGTTCGCTGCTTCCAAGCTGATCGAGGGCGACGAGCCTCTCGAGGCGGTTCTTGAACTCGACGAATCGGATAAGGATATCCTGCAGCACATCATCGACCAGATGGAGGAGGGAACGGGCACAGACCGCGAGGCTGCGCTGGCCGATATGCGTTATCAGTTCATCGAACAGCTATACGACGCATGTGTAAGTCAAAAAAGCATGACGCGGGAAATGCAGCGTTCTGTGAAAGCGGACCGTATCCTGACCCATAAGATTTGGGCGATCCCGATCTTCATCGGCATCATGGCGCTTATTTTCTATTTAACATTCGGGCCGCTTGGCGGTTCTCTTTCGGGGGCGTTCGAGGACGCGATCTCGTTCGCGACGGACGCGGCAAGCAATGCGCTCTCGGATGCGGGCGTATCGCTTTGGATGCACTCTTTTCTGATCGACGGCGTGTTTACAGGCGTTGGAACGGTGCTGTCTTTCCTGCCCGTCATCGTGATCCTGTTCTTTTTTCTTTCCATTTTGGAGGATTCCGGTTATATGGCGCGTGTGGCGTTCGTGATGGACAGCTCTCTCCGCAAGATCGGCCTTTCCGGGCGGTCGTTCGTTCCCATGCTGATTGGGTTCGGATGCAGCGTGCCTGCGATCATGTCTGCGCGGACGCTGGCAAGCGAACGTGACAGGAAGCTGACCATCCTCATCACGCCGTTTATGTCGTGCGGGGCGAAGGTTCCCATCTATGCTCTGTTTACGGCGGCCTTTTTCGCGCAGAATCAGGCTTTGGTCATGATCTCCCTGTATTTGCTGGGGATCGTGATCGCTGTTTTGACCGGACTTCTCTTTAAAAAGACGCTTTTCAAGGGCAATCCCGTTCCGTTTGTGCTGGAGCTGCCCGCCTACCGCCTGCCCTCCCTCAAAAGCGTACTGCTCCATATGTGGGAAAAGGCGAAGGATTTTCTGGTACGGGCATTTACGATCATCTTCCTTGCGAGCATCGTCATTTGGTTCCTGCAGTCGTTTGACTTCCAGTTCAATTTTGTTACGGACAACAGTCAGAGCATCCTTGCCGGTATCGGCAAAGCCATTGCTCCTGTGTTCGCGCCGCTCGGCTTCGGAAGCTGGCAGGCCTCCACCGCCCTCATTACCGGTTTGACCGCTAAAGAAACGGTTATCAGTACTCTGTCGGTACTGACCGGAGGCGAACAGATGTTAGGGACGCTCTTCACGCCGCTCACCGCATATTCTTTTCTCGCATTCGTGCTGCTCTATATGCCGTGCGTGGCTGCGGTCGCCACGACAAAGCGCGAGATCGGCGGAAAAAACGCGTTGCTCACGATCCTCTATCAAACCCTTGCTGCATGGGTGGTCGCGTTCATCATTTTCCAAGTCGGCTCGCTTATTTTAGGCGGATGAGGAAATATGGCTGATATTATTTTGATCATTGCAGTCATGGCTGCAGTCTTTGCGGCCGTCGCATATATCGTACGGAAGCGGAAAAAGGGCGAATGCGTCGGCTGCAGCGCGTGCAGCAGAAGTGAAAACGGCTGTGCAGGCTGCCCGCAGGCAGAGGAAAAAAAGCGCTGACGCGCGGTATATCATGATAGGCCTCCGGTATCGTTATCATTCTTTAAGGAGGCTTTTTATTATGATAAAAAAAATCGATTACAACGAGTGGGCAGAAACAGCGTATACCCTGCACATGATCACGCAGATGATGGGTAAGGTCAAGCTTGCGCGCATGCCCGCGCAGCCCGAATGGGGGCACGTCGTGCTGTATTTTACCGCACAGGGGCTGACGACCGGGCTGATCCCGAACGGGGAAAACAGCTTTTCCGTTTCTCTGAATCTTGACACATCGACCGCATTTGCACAGACAGTCTCCGGCGAGACAGCAGGGCTTTCGCTGCGCGGCAACACATCTGTCAGCGAGTATTACAATGATTTCCAAAAGATGCTCCATACGCTGGCATGCGATACGCCGATCAATGCGCTGCCGCAGGAAATGAGCACAAGGATCCCGTTTTATGACGACCGCACCAAACGGGATTACGACGGCTGTGCGGCACGGGATTTTTTCCGCATGTACGTATATGCGCGCAATGCGCTTCTCAGATTCACATCGCCGTTTCGCGGAAAAAAGCTGCTTCCCGCATTTTTCTGGGGTACGTTCGACGTTTCGGCGATACTTTTTTCCGGCAAGCCCAGCCCTTATCCGGGCGGCGGAGTGATCGGAACGAACGGATTTGACGAACAGTTTATTGAATTTGGTTTTTGGGCCGGAGACGAGAACCTTGCGGCTCCGTCATTCTTTATCATGCCTTACCCATTCATCAAGGACGATATGGCGGCAGCGCCGGATAGGGCTGTTTGGAGTCCGCAGAAAATGGAATATTTTCTTTCGCTTGAGGACGCGCTTTCCTACCCGGAGCCCGACGCCGCGATCGACACGTTTTTCCGCAGCGCGTTCAACAGGGTGACGAAGCATGAAAATTGGCAATGCGTCGACTGGTTCACCAGACCGCTCGGGGTTCCGGCGGTACGTTGAGCGCCCGTCTGACAAAAACGGAGGTGTCGTTTGATGAAAAAGAAAAAAAGAAAGCTTCTGATCGCCGTGTGTGCAGCGGCGGCCGTATGTGCTGTCCTGCTGGTCTATTTGCTGACCGGCAGCCATCCGCCCAACGAGGAGGCGCTTGGCGCGCTCATGTCCACCGAAACCGTAACAGTTGAGGATATGGGCGACAGGATCGTTTTTTCGCCGTCGGAGCAGCTGGCCGGCCGCGGATTCATCTTTTATCCGGGCGGCAAGGTGGACGCTGAGGCCTACGCCTATTTCGCGCATGCGCTTGCGGATGAGGGAATTTTTTCCGTGATCGTAAGAATGCCGTTTGACCTCGCGGTCTTCGGCAGCGGCGGAGCGTCAAAGGTGCTTGACGCTTATCCGGAGATAGAAAGCTGGACGATCGGCGGGCATTCGCTCGGCGGTGTGATGGCGGCGGATTACGCCGCAAAGGACGAGCGTATTTCGGGGGTCGTGTTCCTTGCGGCTTATCCCAATTCCGACCTTTCGCGGAGCGGCCTTAGGGCCCTTTCCCTCACTGCCTCAAACGACGGCGTGCTGAACCGGGAAAAATATGATGCGGCGCTTCCCTCCTTTCCCGCAGACACCATTTTTTCTGAAATAGAGGGTGGCAATCACGCGGGCTTCGGCAGCTATGGCGCGCAGGAGGGCGACGGTGAGGCCACGCTCTCTCCCGCCGCGCAGCAGGAGGCCGCCGCGCAGAGAATTGCCGAGTGGATAAACTGAATTTATCATAAAACGGCTGCGCAGGCAGCCGTTTTATTTTGCTTTTTCATCATAATTGTTTCTCTTTTTCATCATCGCAATTAATGAAATCATACCTTTATGTGCTCTGTCATCACAGGTATTATCGGGACGAAAATGCATCAACCGGAGATTTCGATTATCCGCTCAGCATTTTTCTGCTGAAAAGGGCAGTGGGCCGCTGCAGATGCAATAACAGGCAAGCAGCTGCTTTCAATCACTTTTCCTCTTTTTCAGGCACGAGCAGCTTAAAGCTGTTTTTCCAGTAGTCGATGATTCCCTTCCGCTTCATGCGCGATAGCTCGCGCGACATAGCGCTGCGGTCCACCCCGAGATAATCTGCGAGCTCGGCGCGGCTGAAGGCGATTGAAAATGGGTTCCTGCCCTGCCGTCCATATTCCCAAAGCAGATAGGCCATGAGCTTTTCTTTTGTAGTGTGCCGGCCCATAAATTCTATTTTGCGGTTAAGCTCAATATTTTTCCGCGCCAGCATACGCGTAAGGCGGCGGATCAGCCTGCTGTGGAACCCGCAGGCGCTGCTGCATACGGTCAGGAGCTTTTCTGCGCGCAAAAAGAGCACCGTACTGTCCACTCCCGCGCGGACGGCGACCGGACTTTTTTCTATTCCCGCACACGCAAATGCCTCTCCGAACACGCCGCCCGGCGGGACCGCGGCTATGATGCTGCGCGCGCCGTCCCAATCCTCGCGTATCACCTGCGCCTGCCCTGCAAGGACGATGCCGAAGCTGCGCGCGTCTGCGCCAACGTTCCAGATCATATCGTTTTTGGGGTACTGCCTGACCGTATATCCAAGACAGGCAAGCATAGAGCGCAGCTCCTCCGCTCCCGCGTCCTTAAACAGTTCATTTTTCCGCAGGACTTCATAATATCGTTCCATTCCCGTTCCTTTTTGTTGCAAATGCAACATATTATTTGTTCTTATTGTACTATTCTTGTTTACAGAACGCAACGGCAGGGTATGAATGTAGAAATTTATCAGGAGGATATTTGAAATGGAAATGTTTTGTTTTCAATGTGAACAGACCGCGAACGGTACAGGGTGTACCCGCGGCGGAGTATGCGGTAAAAAAATAGATACAGCGCTTTTACAGGATGAGCTTACCTCGAAATTAGTAGAGCTTGCCTGCGCTGCGGAGGGAAAACCGCACGACGCCGAAACGGATGATTTTATGATAGACGGCCTGTTTACGACCATCACGAACGTAAATTTTGACGACGCGGATATCGAGGCGCTGTGCAGCCGGGGCGACGCGCTGATCCGCAGCTACGGCGGCAGCTGCCCGTTCGCGGCGGCGGATGTGTGGCATGCGGACGAGGACGTGCGAAGCCTTGAATCGCTTCTGCTGTTCGGTATGCGCGGCATGGCGGCATACGCCCATCATGCACGCGTGCTCGGTAAAGAGGACCCGGAGGTGAACGCATTCTTTTACAAGGGGCTCGCGTCTCTTGCGAAAGACCTGACGGCGGACGAACGGCTCGCCCTCGTGATGGAATGCGGGCGGGTGAATCTCAAGTGTATGGCGCTTTTAAATGATGCGAACGTAGGCGCATACGGGAAGCCCGAGCCTACGCCCGTTTCCACAGACATCGAAGCGGGGCCGTTTATCATCGTGACCGGACACGATCTGCACGATTTAAAGCTGCTGCTTGAGCAGACGGAGGGCAAGGGCATAAACGTCTATACGCACGGTGAAATGCTGCCCGCTCACGCATATCCGGAGTTAAAAAAATATGCGCATCTCAGGGGCAATTTCGGCACGGCATGGCAAAATCAGAAAAAAGAATTTGCGGACGTCCCCGCGCCTATCCTTTTTACAACGAACTGTCTGATGCCGCCGGCGCCCTCCTATTCGGACCGCATATTCACTACCTCTGTGGTGGGCTATCCCGGCATGACGCATATCGATGAGCGGAAAGATTTCACGCCCGTGATCGAAAAGGCTCTCGCGCTCGGCGGCTATGCGGAAAAACGCGAGATGAGCGGGCTGAACGGCGGGCATGTGCTGACGCCCGGTTTTGGCGTGGATACCGTGCTTTCCGTTGCAGACAAGGTGGTGGACGCAGTAAAGTCCGGAACGATCAAACACTTTTTTCTCGTAGGCGGCTGCGACGGCGCGAAGCCCGGCCGGAACTATTATACTGAATTTGTCAAACAAACGCCGGACGACTCTGTGATCCTGACACTGGCCTGCGGGAAATACCGCTTCAACGACCTCGACCTCGGCACGGTGGCAGGGCTGCCGCGCATCATGGACATGGGCCAGTGCAACGACGCATATTCCGCCATTCAGGTGGCCACAGCACTTGCGGACGTATTCGGATGCGGCGTGAACGACCTGCCGCTTTCCATGGTGCTTTCGTGGTACGAGCAAAAAGCGGTATGTATTCTGCTGACATTGTTTTCTCTTGGTATCAAAAATATTTATCTCGGCCCCACGCTGCCCGCATTCGTATCGCCAAACGTGCTTAAGCTCCTCGTGGAAAAGTTCAGTATCAGCCCGATCTCGACGCCCAGTGAGGATTTGGAAAAAATTCTCGGCTCCTAAGGGGCGGGGGAAAGCGGCTCCGCGCTTTCCCCTTTTTATTTCCGCAACGGCAAACCCGTTTTTATGATATACTGTTAAAAAACAAAAGGCGGAGAAAAACAATGCGGGAAATGAGACGAAAAGAACGTGCGACGACAGAAGAAGAAGCGCGCAGGCTGCTTGCCGGATGCGAATATGCGGTGCTTTCCATGACAGGGCCGGACGGGAAGCCTTATGCTGTTCCCATATCTCCCGCCGTTTCCGGAGATACAGTCTATTTCCATTGCGCTCCCGCTGGCTATAAGCTCGAATGCTTGGAGCACGAGCCGGAGGTGTGCCTCGTCTGTGCGGACGGTGTCGTGCCGATCCCCGAGCAATTTTCCACGGCATACCAAAGCACGGTCGCATTCGGGCGGGCGGAAACCGTAACAGATGACGAAGAAAAGATTTATGCCCTGCGCCTGATCTGCGGGAAATATGCGGCGGACAATATGGCGGGCTTTGACGAAGCCATCCGCAGATCACTCTCGCGCACCGGTATCGTGAAGATCATACTGCGGGAAATCAGCGGAAAACAAAAGAAGCTGCCGGAAAAATAACGAAACCCTGCAAAATTTTTATGAATTTTTCCCGTTTCTCTCCCTATCGTAAAAAATAACACGGAGGATCGTTCTATTTCGGAACGGATCTCTTACATAAAAACAGTGCCGATTTTTCCACGGATAAATTATGTGTGAAAATCGACATCTTCTTTACAATTTATTCAAACCTGTTTCACATCGGGTTCATGAAAACCGGTTATCTTAAAAACATCAAAATTCTCCTTCGGGCGAAGGGCCCTGCGCCCGGGGGAGTCCAAAAACACCGCCTCCGGCGTTTTATATAGATTCCCCACCTTATTCCGGCTCCCGTAAGGGAGCCTTTTCGGTCACAGCCGTTTTTACGTCCGCAGGGAACGGCTTTTTTGTTTCCGTTCCGGATTTTATGGTTATATTAAAATCAGAACACAAAGGGAGGTGTTATGCATGGGAAAATTAGAGGACGCCGGCAGAAAGATCGACGATGCTTTCAAAAAAGTCGCGGACAAAACGCGCGAGGGTGTGAGTATCGCCTCGGAAAAGACGAAAGAGGGGATCAGCAAGGCTTCGGAGAAGACCCGCGAGGCTGTGGAAAAAGCTGACAGGGCAATACAGGATAAGGCCGGAAGGCAAAAATAATTGATTCGACTGCGGCATGCTGTGCATGCCGCTTTTTGTTTTAGGCTGCGGCGGCAGGAAGATTATGCGCCCTTTCCGGCGGCGTATGCCTGTTTTTCTGTGTCCGCACAGAGCCGCGGTTGATTCCGCGCCTTTTTTGTGATATCGTGTAAACAGATAAAGGTGGGAACGGAAAAGGATGGGCCTGTTTTACAAATCGTGCGCTTGGCAGCGCGCCGCTATTTTTCAGACAGAACGCAAGCACGGGAGCCCGTGCTTTTTTGTTACGAAAATCCACGAATTATAAAGGGGGTATTTTTTATGAAAGATCTTTTGAGCAACGTAAAATTTCTCCGTGTGTTTCTCTTGATCGTGGCGATCGCTTTTGCCGTAGTATGTATTTCTCTCGGTATATCCAATTATGCCGCAGGCGTACAGAACAAGGTCTTATCTGAAAAAGCGGCGTCCGCCGAGACGCTTCAGGAGACCGTCGGTATGCTTGAGGAACAAAACGAGAGCCTGACTGACGATTTAGCACAGGCGCAGGCAGAGTTAGAAACGGTAACAGCAGAAAAAGCTTCCCTGACCGCCGAGCACGATGTGTTGACGCGTAAGCATGCGGAGCTTGAGCAGGCTTATGAAGCTCTTCGGACCGAACAGGAAAGCAGGGCGAGCGAAGAGCTTGCAGCCAAAAACATGGAGGAGAGCTCCGCTGCTGCCGTTCAGGCTGCGGCCGAGCCGTCCGAACCAAGCGGCGGCAGGACTGTTTACTATACGCGGACGGGCTCAAAATACCACTATGCCAATCCCTGCGGCAATGGAACCTATTATCCGTGCAGCTTGGAGGAAGCACTTGCACGGGGGCTTGACCCCTGCGGGAAATGCGTCGGCTGATGCTCCCGCGCCGTTTGGATAAGCCCCGCTTTTCCGGCAGACCGGCGTACTTGCATCGAAAGGCCCGCTTTTTGCGGGCCTTTCTGATTTTCTGTCATGGAACGGCGCATTTTCTTTCCGCGGATCTTTTCTAAATCTTAACGGAATTTTAATACGGCGGCGCTTTTCCTGTTTATAGGAAAAGAGTATGATAAATGCAGTCTTGCTTGAAGCAGAAGGGAGAGAAACAGGAATGAAGCTGCGTTCCTCAAAAATAAAAGAGCATATTTTCGACGGCGTGTTGTTTTTGCTCGGCAGCCTGCTGTATGCTGCCTCAGTCAATATCTTTACCGCGCCGAACAACATTGCCCCCGGCGGTCTGACCGGTATTGCGACGATGCTGAATTACGCGTTCGATCTGCCGATCGGTACCATGATCCTTGTGATGAACATTCCCTTGTTCATTTTTGGTTTTCTGTTCTTCGGATACCACTTCGTAATCAAAACGGTGGTCGCCACCATTTTGTCTTCCGTTGTGATCGACGCGACGGCCGGGATCATGCCCGCCTATACGGGCCAGCCCCTCATTACCGTCGTATTCGGCGGTTTGTTCGCCGGGCTTGGCCTCGCGCTCATCCTGATGCGCGGCGGAACGACGGGCGGCACGGAGCTTGCGGCGAACCTCCTTGCCATACGCTTCCCGCATCTGTCTCTCGGCAAGCTCATCATGGTGCTGGACGTGATCGTCGTTTTGATCTCCGCGGTGGTATACCGCGAATTTGAAGGCCCGCTTTATGCCGTTCTCGTTATTTTCATCACCTCCCGCGTCATCGACGCAGTGCTTTACGGCACGAGCCTCGGCACGGGAAAAATGATGTTTATCATCTCTCCTAAAAACAAAGAGATCGCACAGGAGATCCTGACAAAAATGGAGCGGGGCGTGACCGAACTCAAGTCGCGCGGCAGCTACAGCGGCGCGGAGGGCGAGGTACTGCTGTGCGCCGTCCGCCGCCCGGAGGTATACAAAGTCTATCATCTCATTCACGAGCTTGACCCGGACGCCTTTATTATTGTAGGAGACGCAGGCGAGATCACCGGCGAGGGCTTTCGGGAAATAAGCATACCGTCGCACAGAAAAAAATCCCGCCGATAATTTTGTTGCATTTGCAACATCTTTTCCCCGGGCATCTGGTATGATAAGAATATCAAAGCAACGAGGTGATCGAAATGAAACGGAAAATCATTCGGATAGATGCAGAAAAATGCAACGGCTGCGGACTGTGCGCGCAGGCCTGTCACGAGGGGGCGATCGGTATCGTCGGCGGGAAAGCGAAGCTCCTGCGCGACGATTACTGCGATGGGCTCGGCGACTGCCTGCCCGTATGCCCGACGGACGCGATCTCTTTTGAAGAACGCGAGGCCGCGGCGTATGACGCGGAGGCAGTCAGGAAGAACATGGAGGCCAAACAAACGCCCCCTATTCCGGGAGGGTGCCCCGGCATGCGCACCAAAGTCATCGACCGCAGGCTGAGTTCTGCGCCCGCGGCCCCGTCACAAAGCGCGGCAATGGAGTCTCAGCTTTCCCAATGGCCGGTACAGCTTCAGCTCGTTCCGGTGAACGCCCCCTATTTCAACGGCGCTCATTTACTCATTGCCGCGGACTGCACCGCGTTCGCGTACGGTAATTTCCACAATGATTTTATCCGCGGGAAAGTGACGCTGATCGGCTGCCCTAAGCTCGACGATGCGGAATACACCGAAAAGCTGACGGATATCCTGAAGCAAAACGACATCAGGAGCGTGACGATCGTGCGGATGTCCGTACCCTGCTGCGGTGGTCTTGCCCTCGCGGCAACAGAGGCGCTGAAAAACTGCGGAAAAATGATCCCGTGGAACGTGACCATCGTAGATACGGACGGAAGCATATTGGAACAATAAAAGCGCCGTGTTTGAAGCGGCGGCAAACGGCCCTTTCGCGAAAGCGGAGAGCCTTTTTGTTTTCCCGTTGTTTAAACGGGCGGAAATCCGTTTAATAAAAAAGAAAGCCGGAGTATCCGGCAAGACCGATACGCCCATACGGGCATGAAGGAGGAAAATCGATATGATGTCTGATGAAACATGGGGCAGCCGTGGTCCAAATGACCCGAGCTCCAATGAGGAGCCGCCTAAGTCCAGAATGGATATGAACGGCATAGCGCGGAAGATGAGCGGCGGCAATAAAACGGCGGGGATCGTGATTGCGATCTGCATGGTCGTGATCGGCGTCCTGATTCTTTTGGCTCCCTATACGATGGGAATCGGCATTGGGTATTTCGTAACGGCTGGCTTTATTGTGTACGGCATTTTTGAGATCATCGCTTATGTGCGGACCCATCCTGACCTCAGAAACGGCTGGACGCTGGCCAACGGTATTATTTTCACGCTGATCGGCCTTTTGATTTTGATCGAGGCGCTGGGAAGCCACATCGGCAAGCTGAATATGCTGTCCACGTTCTCGTTTATCATCGGCTTTTTCGCTCTGTTCGGCGGTATCGCGCAGATATCTTCCTACGGAGCGTTCAAGCGTGCAGGTGAACCGGGAACGGGATGGATACTCGCAAGCGGTATCATCAATCTGATCTTAGGTATTTTGATCATCTGCGCGCCGATCACAGGGTTCTTTACGTTGGAATGGATCTTCGCGTTTTATCTCATTGTCGGGGGCGTCGCGTTGTTTGCGGAAGCCTGCTCCGGCAAGCTGGCATGCAGGAAATAAGAAACAAACGGAAAAAAGAGCCGAAAGGCTCTTTTTTATGCTTCGCGCAGACAGCACAACGCTGCGCGCCGTTTATTTTCCGGTTTTGACCGAAGCCATAAAAATGTGCTTTTCGGGCACGGGCTGCGGTTCAAAGGAGAATTCCGCCGTCATGCCCTGATGCAGCAGAGAGAGCCACAGGCAGCACAGTGCGATGCCTGTATCGATCTGGTTCAGCTTGCCGAGCATCAGGTTCTTTTTCCGGCTCACCACGATGCTGTGTGTGTCGCCGCTGTAAAAGCAGGGCTGGCTGTTCATAGCGGAGGGCGCGAGGCGCGCCGCCTCAAGCACATGATAGAGGTCCGTCAGCCCGGATATCTCGTTCAGGCTCTTTCGCTTGAACTGCTCTGCGCCCGTGCGGTGCATGGGCTGTGCGGGCGTACCAAAGCATAGCGTCGCCAGCCATTCCATCCCTTCCGGCGGAGCAGTCTTTCCTTTGTCCGGCTTGATCATGCCGAGCCAGCACGCGCCGATATTGCCCGCCGAGAGGTAGAGGTCGATCTGCTCCATCAGAAAACCGGCGTTCATGCGCCAGCCGTCCTTTTTTTCAGAATACAGGCATACGGCGTGCGGCGCATTTATTTTGATGCTGTCCGGCCCCAGCAGCTTAAGCTCTGTTTTGATTTCCGGGAGCAGCGGCAGGAGCCCGCTCATAAACGAACGCAGCTCTTCAAGCGTTTGTTTCGGGAGCGGAGCTGCGTCGTATTTGCGAACTGAGCACCGATGAAAAATCGCCTGATACAGGGTTTCGTGATCCATAGCTTCCTCCTTATTCCACATGCAGGAGCGTGCGTTTTACATTCCCCTTGATAATGTCGGACAGCTTATGCCGCGCGTGCGCGATGATGACCGTCGTGCCGTTCCGCAGCGGCCCCTTTGCGAACTGGAGCTTGGCCTTTGCGCCGTTCGCCCCCTGCCGGGACGCGCCGCTGCAGTTTTCCATCATGGCGTCTATTTTCTGCTCCACCTCTTCATAGGTGCCGCCCGTCACTTCCTCGATGAGGGTGGACGGATCCTTTGGGTCTGCATAGATGCCCTCCACGCTTGTGAGGAGCACGAGGATGCGCGCATTCACGAGCCGTGCGATGACCGCGGCGGTCTCGTCGTTGTCCACGCATTCCACAACGTGGTCCGTTTTGCGCTTGAGGTCGCGCAGCTCAAGCTTCATATTTTCGGTATCGGACACCGCGTCGTTATAGTTGACGATGGGGATGGCGTTCTGGTTCGCCGCCGAGAAAAGCAGATTGCGGATATGGTTCACCTTGCGCGCGTCGTTGAAATGGCTGTGCTCCACAAGCACCTGCCGCACTGAATATTTGGGGTTCACGAACTGGCGGTACATCTCCATCAGAATCGGCTGCCCCTGCGCGGAGTACGCCGTTTTGATCGCCGCAAGATTGCCCTTGAGCTCGCGTCCGCCGTTGCGCTTCATATAGTCGATGCGCCCGATCTCCGCCGCGCCGGACGAAACGAGGATATAGCCCGGCTTCAGGCTGGCGGCGAGCCTCGAAAAGATATTGTAGTCGATGTCATTGTCTTCCTTGCGGATGAGAGCCATAGAGCCGATTTTGACGACCACGTCAAAGTTGATCATTTCCGCATCCTCCGGGTTCACCGGAAAATTGGAAAAGCTCCCCCGCAGCTTTTGTTCTGCCATTTTTGTCCTGTCCTTTACACAAATTTACACAAAATTTCAACAGTTTAAATATACATCATTTTTGCAGGAAGTACAATAGCGCCTTGCGCGCCCCCGCGCGCATGGATTATAATAGTGCCCGGAATATGCTCCGGCGGCGGGACTGCGGGAGCTTTGAGGGAGCATTGAAATGTATACGATAACAGATGTGAGCGGCGCGCCCGGCGGCGAAGCGTTTTTGCTCGAAACGGAGGAGGGCTGCGCGCTTATCGATTCCGGCTTTGCGTTCTGCGCGGAACGTATGGCCGCCAAAATCAGGGAGCGGCTTTGCGGCCGTCCCCTGCGGTATGTGCTGCTGACCCATTCGCACTACGACCATGCTTCGGGCAGCGTTTTCGTGCGGGACGAATGGCCGGATGTGCAGATCGTGGGCAGCGCATACGCGGAAAAAATTTTTGCAAAACCCTCCGCGCGGGCTGTGATGCGGGAGATGAACGACAACGCCGCCCGGCTTGCGGGCGCCTATCCGTATGACGACCGCATAGATAGACTGCGGCTTGACAGAACCGTTTCGGAGGGCGATGTGCTCTCGCTCGGCCCCATGAAGCTCGAAACAGTCGAGGCGCCCGGACATACGAAATGCTGTATCGCCTTTTGGTGTGAAAAGGAGAAGCTTCTCATCTCGTGCGAGACGCTGGGGGTGGACGCCGGAGGCGGACTTGTCGTTCCCTGCTATCTGGTGGGCTACGGGCTTGCGATGCGATCCATCAAGAAGCTTGCGGCGCTCGGCGCGGAGGCTGTTTTGGTTCCGCACCGCGGCCTATTTACGGGAAAAGCGTGCCGGAATTTCATCGAACGGGCCGTTTATTGGAACCAAGAAGCGATGCGGCGGGTGCGCGACGGCCTGCGCGCGGGCAAAACGGCGGAAATGCTCGCCCGTGAATTCAAGGCTCTGTTTTACAACGACGTAACGGCAAGCCTGCAGCCGGAAAAGGCCTTTGATCTGAATTTAAGCTACATGATCCCCATGCTGGTGCGGGAGGCGCAGGACCAAAAGGAATAAACAGACTTGTGCACCGATCCTTTTCGTTGGCTCTCTTATTCGGCTCTCCGGAGATAAATCTTTTCATTATTGGTTCGGTTTTCCTGCAGATTTTTTTATTTCTTCATGATAAAAGAAATTTACCATCACGGGCGGTGCACTGAATGGGCGTTTCATTGTATCATCGTTTCGGACATAATCAAGTGCATTTTTCTTAGCATATCCATGTAAAGAGGCATCAAGCATTTTCCAGTACAGCCTGCTTCCGTCAGAATAGATTTCCTGATATAACGGAAACAGCTTCGGATATTTGTCACGAATATAGTCCATGATCACAGCTTTATAGCTTCCACGCAGATTCAGATTTTCCAGCCAAATCAAATTACAGTGAGCCTTGGCACGGTCGATGATCGAGCCTGCATCCGTTATACCGGGGAAAATAGGAGAAATAAAGCAAGTCGTGCGGACGCCGGCATCGTGAAACGCTTTCATCGCCGCAAATCTGCGTTCAATACTGACAGCATGATCCATATCCTCTCTGAATTTTTCATCGAGTGTGTTAATGCTGAAACCTACCCTTGCATCGGGAAAAGTCTTGATCAAATCTAAATCGCGCAGGATCAAATCAGATTTTGTCTGTATACTTAGTTTTGCACCGCTGCCCTGCATTTGCTCAAGAAATTCTCTTGTTTTGCCAAAGTGTTCTTCAAACGGATTATAGGGGTCTGTCACCGAGCCAACGAAGAATTCTTTTCCACAATATTTTTGCGGATCTTTGATTTCAGGCCAATGCTTAACATCAAGGAAATCGCCCCATGGCTCTGTATGTCCTGTAAAGCGCTTCATAAAGCTGGCATAACAGTACTTGCAGGCATGCGTACAGCCCACATAAGGATTCACGGAATAATCGCATACCGGAAGATTTGACCGAGTGACGATCGATTTTACAGTTCTTTCTTTTACGGCAGCTTTCATCTTATGCCCCTTTTCATCGTTAGTCAGGTCATTTCCATCTTCCAAAATGCAGCTGCTTATCAAGATCGGCAATATTCTGTTCCAATTCCCTTTCCGCTGGGTCTGCGTAACCAATTCCGATAAATACAGGGATCATATATGTGGGAGGTACTTTTAATTTTGCTTTCACAATATCATGCTCTTCATTCAACGGGATCCTCATAGAACAAGCTAATCCCTCGGCGGTTGCCGCAAGGAATATGTTTTCTATGACACACCAAATTGTGGAAAATGAATTCAGCTTAGACACATATTCGCCATTCAGTTCCTTTGATTTGAATACGGGGATGACCACATAGGGTGCATCCTTTAACATCGTATATTGTCTTGGCATTGCGTAGGCATACATTTTTTGAGCAAGCGTAGTCGGATACGGCCTCGGCGCATTCAGATACTTTTCAGCATCAAACCGCCCGGCTATCTTTTTTGCGTGTTCAAATGCATATTCTTTTTCTTCGTCAGTTCTTAATATGATATAACTCCAATTGCGATTATGATTCCATGTTGGAGCCTGATTACCGGCCCTCAGAATTCTTTTGATAATTTCAAAATCGACCGCTTTATCCAAAAACTCCCGTACCGTTCTTCTTTTATTGACAGCTTCATAGAATTCCATTTTACCACCTATTTTATCAGGATTTATCACTAAATTGATTATAGCATAGCCTTTTTTATTCGGCAACGAAGCATATATTGGATAGTTAAGTCTTATGAATGTCTTGTATTTCGATGATTCTTAGGTATAGCACTGCAAGGGGGATAGAAAGGAAGTTTCTTTTCTCCATCGTTCAAAATTTAACAGCTTGCCTAACGATTGGTTTTCAGATGTAAAAAAGACGCGTCCGGTAAGCCGGACGCGTCTTTTTTATTCTTTTTATTTTCCGAGCACTTCTTTTGCTTTTTTGACGACCGCTTCCGTCGTAAAGCCGAATTTCTCGAACAGCACGCCCGCCGGAGCGGAAGCGCCGAAGTGGTCGACCGTCACATAGCCGCCGTCGAGCCCCACATATTTCGCCCAGCCGAACGATGTACCCGCTTCTACCGCTACTCTTGCGCGCACCGCGTTCGGAAGCACGCTTTCCTGATAGGCTGCGTCCTGCTCTTCGAACAGGTCCATGCACGGCATGGAGACTACGCGGGCGGAAATTCCTTCCTTGCCGAGCTCCTCTGCCGCGTTCATGCACAGCTCTACCTCGCTGCCCGTTCCAATCAGGATCACGTCCGGTTTCCCGCCGCCGTCCTTTAAGATATAGCCGCCGCGCAGCGCGCCCTCGCCCGTTTCCTTCAGCAGGGGCAGGTTCTGACGGGAAAGAGCGATGGCATTCGGCGCTTTCGCCGTCATCGCAGCCTTATAAGCCGCCGCCGTCTCGTGTCCGTCTGCAGGACGCCACATATATACGCCCGGCGTTGCGCGCAGCGCCGCCAGATGCTCGATCGGCTCGTGTGTTGCGCCGTCTTCGCCGACGCCGATGGAGTCGTGCGACAGAACATACGTAACAGGGAGCTTCATCAGCGCAGACATACGGATCGCGCTCTTCATATAATCGCTGAACACAAGGAACGTTGCGCAGTACGGACGGATGCCGCCGTGCAGCATCATACCGTTGCACATCGCCGCCATCGCGAATTCACGGATGCCGAAGTGCACGTTCGTTCCTTTGCGGTCCTCCGGCGAGAACCAAGCGCGCTCTTTCATGATGGATTTGTTCGCCGGGCCGAGGTCCGCGCTGCCGCCCATGAGGTTCGGCACCTTTGCGGCGAGCCTGTTCAGGATGACGTTGGAGGTGTCTCTCGTTGCCATCGGCTTATCCTCAAAATTCCAATATGCGTCGTCGAACACATCCTCCGGCACCGGAGCCATATAGGCCTTATATTCCTTTGCAAGCTCCGGATATTCCTTTTCATATTTCGCAAAGAGGTCTTTCCACTGCGCTTCCTCCGCGGAATAGACTTCCTGCAGCTCTGCGATATGCTTCTTCACCTCTTCCGGCACTACGAACGCTTCTTCGTATTCCCAGCCGAGGTTCTTTTTCATTGCGTCGATATTCTCCTGCCCAAGCGGGGAGCCGTGGCTGGATTCGCTGCCCTGCTTTGCCGGGCAGCCGTATGCGATCGCCGTCTTGACGATAATGAGGGACGGCTTTTCCTTTTCTGCTTTTGCTTCTTCGATGGCTGCGGCGATGGCTTTCATGTCCTCATTGCCGTCTTCCACCTCGAGCACCTGCCAGCCGTAAGCTTTATAGCGCTTTTTCACATCTTCGTCGAACGCCGTACCGATATTTCCCTCGATGGTAATATCGTTCTTATCATACAACACGATGAGCTTTCCAAGCTTCTGCGTGCCCGCAAAGGAGCTTGCCTCGCCGGAAACGCCCTCCTGCAGACACCCGTCGCCCGTGAGCGCATAGGTGTAGTGGTCTACCACATTATAGCCCGGCTTGTTGAACTGCGCCGCGAGGTGCGCCTCCGCCATCGCAAAGCCGACCGCCATCGCGATGCCCTGCCCAAGCGGGCCGGACGTTGCTTCCACGCCGTCCGTAAGGCCGTATTCCGGATGTCCGGGCGTTACGGATCCCCACTGGCGGAAATTCTTGATATCCTCCATAGACACCTGATAGCCGAACATGTGGAGCAGAGAATACAGCAGCATGGACGCGTGGCCCGCGCTTAAAATGAACCTATCCCTGTTTTCCCATTTCGGGTCTTTCGGATTATGCTTCAAATACTTTGACCACAGCGTATATGCCATAGGCGCGCTGCCGAGCGGCAGGCCCGGATGGCCGCTGTTTGCTTTCTGGATCGCTTCCGCCGAAAGCACACGGATGGTATTGACCGCAAGTTTATCCACTTTACTCATATTGGTTGAAACCTCCTGTGAAATCTTTACAGTGATGATGGGTCTTGAAAAACACTTTTATTATAACGGATTCCCGCATCCATTTCAACCGGAAAAGGCAACCGATTCTTTCTTTGAATGTTATAAATTAACATCTTTTGTACTTATTTGTTCAAAACAGCCCCGCATGTTCATGCGGGGCTGTTTCAATCACTTCATTTTGATTTCGCCGTATTTTTCTTCAAACGCGGCGATGTGTTTTTTGATGAGCTGGATGATCTCCATATTGGCAGAACGTCCCTCGTAATCTGCAATATAGTGGAGCTGTTCCAACAGGTTTCTGGGCAGGCGCAGCGTATAGGTGGCTATGCTTGCCTTGATGGGTTTTGCAGCAGTCTGCATAAGCTGTTTTGCGCTCATACTTTGCTTTTCCCTCCAATTTGAATGATGATTGCATCTATTCTGTTTTCATTATAGCTGTATTTTACAGCCATTTGGCAAAAATGAATGCAAATATCATTTATTATGATTTCATTAAGGAGGCATTTTATGAGAATTCTGATTTTTACGGAGGAAGATATCGAGCTGGTCGATTACAACAAGCTCAAATCATTGCTGACGCCCGAGGATGCACTCAAGACCGTCGACCGTGCGGTGACGATCTGCACGCGCGGCAATCCGCTCGTGCAGCGGGCGCGGGAGGCCTGCACACAGGAGAATAGGCCCTATAACGTATTTATCATCCAGCGGTAAAAAAGACGGCACCGAGTGCCGTCTTTCCTGCGCTTTTTCGGAGTATGGCGCATATATTTTGCGTTTACGCTTTTTTCACCGCAAGCGTCACCTTTTCCCCGTTGATGCTCCATTCCTTTGCATAGCCGTCCGCAGCGCCGTATTCCACGGCCTGTGCGAGGACTTCCTTTTTGATCTGCGCTTCATTGGCGCGGATGACCGCCGCGATCGTATCGTTATCCGTTACAGAAAGGCTGATCTTGTCCGTCACTTCAAAGCCCGCTTCCTTGCGCATCGTCTGGACCTTGGAAATGATTTCGCGCACGTTGCCCTCCTCGATGAGCTCGGGCGTCAGGGTCGTATCGATGATAACTGCGAAATCGCCGCCCGTTTCCGCTACAAAGCCCTCGCGCTGCGCGGGTTCGACCAATACGTCCTCTTCCAGCAGCGATATTCTGTTTCCGTCCACTTCAAATTCGTAGGCCGCGCCGCTCCGCACGGTGCTGACCACGAGCATGCCGTCCGCCTGCGCGAGATGCGCCCGGATGCCGCCCAGAAGCTTGCCGTATTTCGGCCCCAGCGTGCGCATCTGCGGCTTGACGTTATAGGTGATATATTCCGCAGCGGCCGCGCCGAGCTCGACCTCTTTTGCGTTCAGCTCTCCGCGGATGACGGAAAGGAACGTCTCGTCAAGATGGTCGATGCCCGAAACGAATATCTTTGCAATGGGCTGGCGGTTTTTGATGTTTGCCGTGTTGCGGCACGCGCGTCCGAGGTTGACCACGTTCAGCACCGCGTCCATATCGCGCTCCAGCTTGGTATCGATGAGTGCCTCGTCTGCCTGCGGCCACTTGCACAGGTGTACGGACACCGGCGCGTTTTTGTCGTTCGTGCGCACGAGGTTCTGATAAATGCTCTCCGTCATGAACGGTGTGAACGGCGCGAGCAGGCGCGTAAGCGTCTCGAGCACCGTATACAGCGTCATATAGGCGTCGACCTTATCCTGCTCCATCCCGCTTCCCCAGAAGCGGTCACGGCAGCGGCGCACATACCAGTTGGAAAGCTCGTCCACAAACTGGCTCAGGCTGCGCGACGGCTCTACGATGCGGTAATGGTCGAGGTCGTCCGTCACGGCTTTTACCAGAGAATGGAGGCGGGACAGCACCCACTTATCCATGATGTTCGTGGGTTTCAGCTCATATTGCGTCGGGTCGAACCCGTCGATATCCGCATACAGGATATAGAAAGCATAGGTGTTCCACAGCGTGCCCATGAATTTACGCTGCATCTCGCTCACCGCTTCGTCATAGAAGCGCGAGGGCAGCCACGGCGCGCTTGCCGAATAGAAATACCACCGAACCGCGTCCGCGCCCTGCTTATCGAGCACGCTCCACGGATCGACAACGTTGCCTTTATGCTTGCTCATTTTCTGGCCGTCCTTATCCTGCACATGGCCGAGCACGATGCAGTTTTCAAAGGGCGCTTTATCAAAGATCAGCGTGCCGATGGCAAGCAGCGTATAGAACCAGCCGCGCGTCTGGTCTACCGCTTCACTGATAAAATTCGCCGGGAAATGGCTCTCGAATTCCTCTTTGTGCTCAAAGGGATAGTGCCACTGTGCAAAGGGCATGGAGCCGCTGTCGTACCAGCAGTCGATGACCTCCGGCACACGGTGCATGCTGCCTCCGCACTCCGGACATTTGAGGGTGATGGGGTCGAGGAACGGCTTATGCAGCTCGATATCCTCCGGAACGTCTGTCTCCGCCATTTCGCGCAGCTCTGCCCGCGAGCCGACCACATGCACATGTCCGCAGCCGCACGTCCACACCGGAAGCGGCGTTCCCCAATAGCGCTCGCGCGAGATGCCCCAGTCGATGACATTTTCAAGGAAGTTGCCCATGCGCCCGTTTTTGATATTTTCGGGCAGCCAGTTCACACCGGCGTTATTCTTCAGAAGATTATCCCGCAGGGCCGTCATCCTGATGAACCATGTCGAGCGGGCATAGTAAATGAGGGGCGTATCGCACCGCCAGCAGAACGGATAGCTGTGCTCGTACGGCACCTCCGCAAACAGCAGGCCGCGCTCCCTGAGGTCCTCGATGATAAGCTTATCTGCCTTTTTCACGAACACGCCCGCCCACTTTGTTTCCTCCGAAAGCGTACCGTCCGGCTTTACGAGCTGGACGAACGGGAGGCCGTATTTGCGGCCGACATTCGCGTCGTCTTCACCGAATGCGGGCGCGATGTGCACGATGCCGCTGCCGTCCGTCAGCGTGACGTAGGTGTCGCACACCACGTACCACGCTTTCTCTTCCGGCTGCGCGAAATCGAACAGCGGCTCGTATTCCTTGAACTCGAGCTCCTTGCCCGTGAATTTGCGGACGATATGCGCGTCCTCGCCCAAAAGCTTTTCGCACAGCGCTTTCGCAAGATAATATTGGTCGCCGTTTTTGTCCTGCGCGAGCACATATTCTTCGTTTGGATTCACGCACAGCGCGACGTTTGAGGGCAGCGTCCACGGCGTCGTCGTCCACGCGAGGAAATGCGCGTCCTCGCCCTTCACTTTGAAGCGCACGAAGATGGACGTTTCCTTCACGTCCTTATAGCCCTGCGCCACCTCATGCGAGGAAAGCGCCGTCCCGCAGCGCGGGCAATAGGGCACGATCTTATGGCCCTTATAGAGCAGTCCCTTTTTGTGTATCTCCTTTAAAGACCACCACACGGACTCGATATAGTCGTTTTCATAGGTGACGTATGGGTCGTCCATATCCGCCCAATAGCCGACGCGGTCGGACATCTTCTCCCATTCGCCCTTATATTTCCACACGGATTCCTTGCATTTCTGGATAAACGGCTCCACGCCGTATTCCTCGATCTGCTCTTTTCCGTCGAGGCCAAGCAGCTTCTCCACCTCAAGCTCCACCGGAAGCCCGTGGGTATCCCAGCCTGCCTTGCGCAGTACATGATAGCCCTGCATGGTCTTATAGCGCGGGATCAGGTCTTTGATGCAGCGCGTCAGGATATGGCCGATATGCGGCTTTCCGTTCGCCGTCGGCGGGCCGTCGTAAAAGGTGAACTTGGGGCCGCCCTCATTTTCCTTCATGCTCTGCTCGAATATTTTGTTTTTGTGCCAGAAATCGAGCACCTCGAGCTCGCGCTCTCCAAACTTTAGGTCTGTAGGAACTTTTTTGTACATAGTCAAACCTCACAAATCAGATTCAAAAATAAAAGCTTCCGTCCACATCAGGACGAAAGCTCGCGGTACCACCTGAATTCTTTTCTTTCTGCGGAAAGAAAAGCGCTCGTTTCCGCTGTAACGCGCGGAACGCGCGGCGCAAAGTGCGGACGCGTGATAATCCTGAAAAGCGTTGCCGCGGGGCTTCCACCCTCTCCCGCTCGCTTAGTGGGCCACTTGAAAGGACGTTTGTCGGTCCTGCGCCGAAACATATTTCGATTATTATCATTATATGGTACGATCCGGGCTTTGTAAAGGGGGAAAACGGGCATCTCACAGCATTCGGCCGGGCGGCGTATTTTTCATTCCCGCCATGGCCGCGGCCTCTTTTTATTCTTCCCGTTTCTTTTCCTTGCCGATGAACCGGCGGTATTCGTGCACCTTCTGTTCGTAGCCCTGCATGGAGGGGCGGTAGAACACCCGGCCCTTCATTTCGTCCGGCAGATATTGCTGCTCGACATAGTGGCGCGGGTAATCGTGCGCATATTTATACTCCCTGCTTTTCTTTTCGTGCTTGGCTTTCTCGAAATTCGCGTCCTGAAGATAGGCGGGCACGTCCTGCCGCGAAGCCTCCCGCGCGGCCTTTGCCGCGGCGTCCACCGCGAGGAGCACGCTGTTGCTTTTGGGGGATTCGCACAGATAGATGATGGCCTGCGCGATATTGAGCCGCGCCTCCGGCATGCCGTTGAACTCGAGCGCCTGCATGGCTGCCACGCACTGGTTGAGCACGCTCGGGTTCGCCAGCCCCACGTCCTCCGAGGCGTGCGCGATCATACGCCGCACGGGCACGCGCGGGTCCACCCCCGCGTAAATGAGGCGCGCGAACCAGAAAAGAGCCGCGTCGCTGTCGCTTCCGCGCAGGGATTTGCAGAACGCGGACAGCATATCGTAATATTCGTTGTCGTCCATGCGCACGGCGCGCCGCTGGATGGACTGCTCTGCGATCTCAAGGGTGATATGCACCCTGCCCTTTGCGTCCGGCTTTGTGGTGAGCACCGCAAGCTCGAGCGCATTGAGCGCGCTCCGCACGTCTCCGTTTGAGACGGACGCCCAGTGCTCCGCCGCGGCCTCGTCGACCATAAGGTCCATATTTCCGAATCCGCGCTCCTTATCCTGCACGGCACGGAATATGGCTTTTTTGATATCCTCTTTTCCAAGGGCGTAAAACTCGAACAGGCGGCAGCGCGAAACGATAGCGCTCGTCATCGCGGCCATCGGATTTTCCGTTGTGGAGCCGATCAGCTTGATGACCCCGCTTTCCATGGCGGGGAGCACGCTGTCCGACTGGGATTTTGACCATCGGTGGCACTCGTCGAGCAGCAGGAAGCTTTCCCTGCCATATAGCTTCAGGCTGTTTTCCGCTTTATCTATCACCTCGCGCACGTCCTTTACGCCGCTCGTGACCGCGTTCAGTTTATAAAAATCGCTGCCCGTCGTATGCGCGACGATCGCCGCGAGGGTGCTCTTCCCGCACCCGGGCGGGCCCCAGAAAATGCACGAGCCAAGCTTATCCGCTTCGATCGCCCGGCGAAGCAGGGTGTTTTTCCCAACAATATGCTCCTGCCCCAGAAATTCGTCGAGGCTGCGCGGACGCATACGGTCCGCGAGCGGAGCGCTTTTTTCCATATTTCCGGAAAACAAATCCACTGGCAAACTCCTTTGGAAATATTCAGGGCCGGCATGCGGAAGAGCCGCCCGGCAGCGCCGCATCTCCTCCCTTGATTCTCTTTTACCTATTATATACCATTTGCTGTCCGTTTGCGAAAATTTTAACTATAGGGCGCGCGTCTGCGGCAAATTTTATTGAAAATGCAACTTTCCCATATTATAATAGGTTTATACCACGATATTTTGGGCAGAGCGGCCGGTGAGGACGCCGTATCCTGTCCTTCAATTTTTAGGAGGTCTTACAACAATGGAAGAAAGAGTGTATAACTTTTCGGCCGGTCCGGCTTGCCTGCCCATCGAGGTTCTGAAGCAAGCGCAGAAGGATTTCATTTCCTATGGCGCAAGCGGCATGAACGTGATGGAAATGAGCCACCGCAGCGCGGAATATCAGGATATCATCGACACAGCGGAGGCCGACCTGCGCGAGCTGCTCAATATCCCGGACAGCTACGATGTATTATTCCTGCAGGGCGGCGCGTCTATGCAGTTCTGCATGGTCCCTATGAACCTGATGACAAAATATAAAAAGATCCATGCGGTCAACACGGGGCAATGGTCGAAAAAGGCGATCGCCGAGGCGAAAAAGTTCGGCGAGGTGAACGTCGTCGCGTCGTCGGAGGACAAGACGTTCTCCTATATTCCGGAGCTGTCCGCAGATATGTTCACGCCGGACGCGGATTATGTACACATCACTTCCAACAACACGATCTACGGAACAAAATATACGAAGCTTCCCCCCGTGGGCGGGCTTCCCCTCGTTTCGGATATGTCCTCCTGTATCCTGTCCGAGGTGTTCAACGTTTCGGACTATGCCCTCATTTATGCGGGCGCGCAGAAAAACATCGGCCCGGCGGGCGTGACCATCGTCATCGTGCGCAAGGACCTTGTGGAAAACGCGCCGGAGGATATCCCGACCATGCTGCGCTATAAGACGCATGCGGATAACGGTTCGATGTTCAACACGCCTCCGACCTACGCCATCTATATCGCGGGCCTTGTATTCAAGAATCTGAAAAAGCTGGGCGGCGTAGCCGAAATGGAAAAGATCAATAAGGAAAAGGCCGCTATGCTGTATGAATTTCTCGACAATTCAAGCCTGTTCCGCGCGACGGTTTCCGGCGCGGACCGTTCTATGATGAACGTTCCGTTCGTAACGGGCGACGCGGATCTCGACAAAGAATTCGTTGCCGAAGCGAAAAAAGCGGGTCTTGTGAACCTGAAAGGCCACCGCAGCGTGGGCGGCATGCGCGCGAGCATCTATAACGCGATGCCCATGGACGGCGTGCGCAGCCTGATCGCTTTCATGGCTGAATTTGAGGCGAAGCACAAATAAGGGACCGGACTGCGGAATGCCGCACGGCGCTCCGTTTCTCGATCCATCATTATGGAAAAGCGTAAGGAGTTTTGGAATGCATACGATCAAAAAGCTGAATAAAATATCCCCGGTGATCTACGATTACCTGCCGAAGGAAAACTATAACGTGTCTTCCCATTTGGAGGACGACAGCGACGCGTTCATCGTGCGCAGCGCAAGCTGCCATGAAATGGATTTTGCGGAAAACACGGTCGCCATTGCGCGGGCCGGCGCGGGCACCAACAATATCCCGATCGATAAATGCACCGAAAAGGGCATCGTCGTGTTCAATACGCCGGGCGCGAACGCAAACGGCGTGAAAGAGCTCGTGATCGGCGCGATGATCTCCGCCTCGCGCAATCTGCCCGAGGCATACGACTGGGCAAAAACGCTGAAAGGACAGGAGGGCGTTCCCGCGCTTGTGGAAAAGGGCAAGGGCCAGTTTGTGGGCGGCGAGGTCAAGGGAAAGACGCTCGGCGTGATCGGTCTCGGCGCGATCGGTATCATGGTTGCAAACGCGGCGTCGGCCATCGGTATGAACGTCATCGGCTACGACCCGTTCCTGTCCGTTGACCGCGCGTGGTCTATCTCCATGTATACGCACAAGGCGGAAAAGCTGGACGAGCTTCTGGAAAAATCGGACTTCATCACGCTGCACATTCCGCAGAATGAAAAAACGAAGGGCTTTTTGAGCACGCCGGAGTTTTCCAAAATGAAAGACGGCGTGATCGTCCTCAACTTCGCGCGCGGAGGGCTTGTGAAGACCACCTCCCTGTTCGACGCGATGGAGAGCGGAAAGGTGAAAAAATATGTGACGGATTTCCCGGACGACGACATGCTGTGCCATCCGAATATCCTTGCGATCCCGCACCTCGGCGCTTCCACGCCGGAGAGCGAGGAAAACTGTGCGGTGATGGCGGCAAAGCAGCTGCGTGATTTCTTTGAGACGGGCACGATCGTCAATTCCGTCAATATGCCGGAATGCATCGTTCCGCCGTCTGACGCGGTGCGCGTGACGATCATTCACAGGAACCTGCCGAACATGGTGGGCCAAATCACGAATACCGTCGCCAAATATGGCCTCAATATCGCAGATATGGCGAACAAATCCCGCGGGGATATCGCCTATACGGTGCTGAACCTCGACCACGATATCACAGACGAGGCGCTCTCTGAGATCCGCGCAATCGACGGCATCGTCAAGGTGCGCGTGATCTGATATGAATGAAAAGAAGTGGGGCGTTGCGCTCATCATCACGAGCGTTGTGCTCGTCACAGCGATCTCTCTCCTGTTTTACAGTCTGAAGGCGCCGGACATGGGCATGGAGGCGCAGTGGGGCATCCGCATTTTTGCCGTCGCGGCGTGCGCAGCGCAGTTTACTGTATTCATCCTGTTTGCCAAGGCATTCAAGCGGAGCAGGAAATACTGACCACCGAAACAAGGGCGGCGCGGCTTAGGTCTTTCCCGGCACCACATCGCCGGGGATTTCCGTGCCCGCCGTCTTTTTATTGCGAAAGAAAGGAAGCCTTATGAAGCAAAATGAAGCGCTCGAGGCGCTTTCCAAGGAAGAGCTGATCCGGCTCATCGGCCTGTATTCCAAAAACTGGCTGGCGCTGGACGGCGTATGGTTCCAATCCGTCGAGCAGAAATTTGGGATGGACGAGGCTATGCTGCACGACGCGCGCGCATGGGAACGGTTCACCGTTATCGAGGCGCGCAGGCTGAAGGAATTTCTCGGCCTGCCCGAGCATGCCGGGATCGAGGGACTGAAAAAGGCTCTGTCGTTCCGGTTTTATGCGAATATCAACGAATATGAGTGCATTACGGAGGGGAACACGCTTTTATTCCGTATGACGGCCTGCCGCGTGCAGAACGCCCGCAGCCGCAAGGGCATGGAGCTGCACCCCTGCAAGCCCGTCGGCGAAATTGAATATTCCGGCTTTGCGCGCGTCATCGACGAACGTTTCACCTGTGAATGTGTGAGCTGTTACCCCGACGTGACGGACGATTCGTGCGCATGTGCGTGGCTGTTCACGCTGCACGAATAAAGCGTGCAGCAACGGCCCTGCAAAAGGTATTTCCATGGGAAATGCCTTTTTATTTTACTGCGCCGCAGGAGCAGAAGTAGAAATCAGTATAGCTCTCGTAATGCCCTCTGTCTTCCTCGTGTGTTACGGCCGGAACCGTTTTGGTGCGGTTCACATAATTCCCGATATACCCTTCGTTTTTCATCTTATCCACAAGCAGGGCCTTGAAATCCTCCATTGTAAAGCCGTTTTCAAACCAATAGGTCTCTCCGTTGCTCGTCCATATGCCGTCTGCATTTTCCGTATAGAGCTGTGCACCGTATATCGTCTGCTCGGGAGTGTCTACAACGGTCACGAGCTCGGGCACCCATCTTTGTGTAGTATGGGGCTGCCAGTTGTGCGTATGGGCAGACTCTTCCGGAGATCGTGCTGTTTCATCTCCCTTTCCGGAGGCGGAAGAAGGCGTATTTTCTCCGTTTTCCTCCGTCGGCTCCGCAGATGCCTCTTCCGGCTCCGTTGATACTGCCCTGTCCTCCCCTGCGGAGACCGCTTGGGATCCGGCCGGGGCCGTGGAAGCGGCAGAGGCAGGCTCCTTTCCTCCGGCTGCCGATTCCTGTGCAGCCGTGTGCAGCTTTTCCGTTTGTTCCCCGGCCTGCTGCGCGTCCCCGGCGGCCCGCGCCGTTGGGGACGGTATCGGCTGTGCCGTGAAACAGAGTCCAACTGCTATGGCGGCTACGAGGACAGTGGTGAAGAGCACGGCTTTTTTATGACGGGCGATAAAGTTTCTGATAGGTTTCATTTCTTTTTTCCTTTCTTTTTCCGAAGCCGTCGGCGCGCTCTTGTCTCCGGCTTTTCCACCGGGCTTTTGAACGGCTCTTCGGCTTCCATTTTGGTTTCTGTCTATAAGACAGGCGTTCAGGGCGAAAGGTTTTATTTTTTTAAATTTTTTGCAATGCAAAAAAGCGGACCGGCCTATTGCCGGTCCGCCCTTTTTTACATCCAATGCTATAAAAACAGTCTTCGCTTTATTCTCCGCTTCCCGCGCCGTCCCCATCCGCGGCTCCGCTGCTTGCATTGAGCGCCACAGAATAGTCCTCCTGCTTCACGAGCCCTCGCAATATCGCCGTTTTCGGTTCCGTTCCCTCGTCCGTATCCGTTTCTACGACCACAAGGTACAGCTTGCCGTCCTCCTCGTTTAAGGCGATGATCCAGTTGACCTCGCGGGAATTGTTCGCGCCGACCTGCGCCGTTCCCGTCTTGCCAAGGACCTGCATATCCCCTAAACGCGCCTCATAGCCGGTTCCGTCCACCATAACGCGCTTCAGGGCGGGCTTTATGATGCTGATCGCTTTTTCGCTCATCGTGTTTTCCCGGTAGGCGGACGGCTCCGTTTGGCTGACTGCCGTTTCATTTTCCTCTTCGTCTATGGTGAATATCCGGTTTACGATCGTGGGATTCATCATCGTTCCATTGTTCTCGATCGCCGTATACAGGCAGGCGAGCTGGAGCGGTGTGATGACGAGCTCGCCCGTTCCGTAGCCCGTGCGCGCCAGCCAGTCGAGCCAGTCCACCTCGTCTTCGGACTGGCTGAGCATGCTGGACGAAGCGACCGGAAGCTCAAAGGAGGGCGCTTCGCCGATGCCGATCTGCTCCAGATAGGATTTGAAGGGCTCTACTCCCGTTTGGAGCGCATAGTAGGCAAAAAAGATGTTATCCGACGATTTCATCGCCATCTCATAGGTATATGGCGTATCCGCGACCGTTTTGGAATAGATCGAGCCAGAATGCCAGCCCTCGATATCCGGCGTCCAGCTGTAGGAGCCGCTGTCGTTGCCCGCCGAATGGGGCGATTTTTTCTGGATAGGCGGCACGGAGCTTTCGTCCAGCAGTCCCGCTTCGATTGCCGGAACGGAAGAAAACGGCTTAAAGGACGAGCCGGGCATATAGGCCGACTGCGTCGCGCGGTTGATGAGCGGGTGGTCCTCGTCGTCGTTATAATAGTTCCACGTCGCTTCGTCCAGCGGGAAATTGAACAGGTTATTGTCAAAGGACGGATAGGAGACCATCGCCTCCACCGCGCCCGTCGTATAGTCCATAACGATCACCGCGCCGCTCTGCCCGTCCACAAGGTTGGACGCCATGAGCGTATAGGCGCGCTCCTGCGTCCGCGAATTGATGGAAAGCTCGATGTTCTGCCCGTCGGTCTTCGCGTCCTCGAACAGCACCTCCTTCAGATTGCCCTTTTCATCCTCGATATAGATGATGCGCCCGTCGCTGCCGCGCAGGATATCCTCATATTGCAGTTCAAGGCCGGACTTGCCCACCGTGGAATATTCCGTCAGCTCCTCATTTTCCGCAAGCTGCTCTTCCGACGGCGAGCCAAGATAACCGATGATATGTGCCGCATCGTCTTTCAGCGGATAATACCGCGTGGGTGTGAGCCGCGAATCGTCGAAGCCGAGCCCGTTCACAGTTTGTACGGACTCTTTTTGCTCCTCTGTGAGCGTGCCCCTCGGATAGGTGAGCAGCACCTCGAGCGGATAGCCCTTTTCCACTGCATTGTCGTATTTTTTCTGCACCGTCTCTGCGTCCGCGCCGAAATTCTGCGCGAGGAACGCCTTGACCTCTTCAATGTCCGGCCCCTTTTCAAGGTCGATATAAATGCTTTCCGCGTAATCGTTTTTGGCGAGCACTGCGCCGTCCGCGGAGAAGATTTCGCCGCGCTGCCCCTCCTGCGTGGTGGTGCGCACACGGTCTCCCTCCTCGAGCTGCGGCAGGATCAGACTGGGCGTATACAGGACCGTATAGCCCTGCGGGCCGGAAACGATGTCTGCCGAATAATCGTAGGTAAGTACGCCGAGGAGCTTGCTGGTCAGCGCAAGCGTATAGCTGAGCTTATACTCGTCTTCCGACACCGGCTCTACGCTGCGCGACACGAGCTTGATGTCGGATATCTCAAGCGCGTCGTAGATGTTCGTGAACCGCGCTACGAATTCGTCCCGCGTGTTTACATCGGAGGTCAGCACATAGACGTAATCGAACGCGCCGGAATAGTCCCGCGACACGAGCTTGTTCACAAATGTGTTTCCCACGCTGTCCGCGCTTTCCGTAAAAGACGAGCATCCGGTAAAGAAGCCGGCCGTGGACGCCGCCAGAAAGAGGACCGCCACGATACAGATCAGAATTCTTTTCTTCATAGGTTTCCTTTATTCCTGCTTAAGTGTTTGCGCAGCCGCCGCGCTTGTATCATTATACTATTCTTTCGCTTTGATTGCAAAAACGTTACGTTTTGTTCATATCTATGCCCTGCAAATCCGCCGTTTCTCCTGAAAATGCGGACGGACGGCCTTTCGCCCGGTTTGACTTCCCGCCCGTTTTGGAGTATAATACCCATACATTTTGCGGGCAGGCCCGCAAAAAGACGGAGGAAATACATGCCTTTTGGAAGACGGAAAAAGGATATCGACCTTTCGGTCCATCCGGAAACAAAATATAAAGGGATCTTGTATACGGGAAGCCGGCGCTCTGCGCCGGACGATCTGCCGCCGCTCCCGCGGAAGGAACGCCGCCGCCCTCCGGCCGGAAAACCGGCAGGAACGTTTTTCAGCAGACTCCGCCGGAAGCCATTCAATACGGCTCCGGCAAAACAGCAGAGCGGCGCGCCGGCCGCAGGAAGCGGAAGAGTGCTGCGCACACAGCAGCCGCGGCAGAGTAAAAACAGCTTTTTCCACGATAAGCTCCTGCGGACCACATCACTCGTGTGCATCGCCGTCGTCGCGGTATCGCTCATTACCGTACAGACGACATTTGCAAAGCCGGGGGTACCGATCACGCTGATCGACAACGGCCGGGAGCTTGAATGCGAGACCACTGCCCAGACGGTCGGTGAATTTTTGACCGACAATGCGGTCGAGCTCGGAGAGGAGGACGTCGTTTCCACAGACCTTTCCGCTCCAATTTATGAGGGGCAGACCATTACCATCTACCGCGCTGTGCCCGTCACCGTAAAAAGCAATGGAGCGGAGACACAGATAAGCATCGTGGCCGGGCATACCGTGCAGGATGCGCTCGACATGGCGGGCATCTCCCCTGCGCCGGACGACGAGGTATATCCGTCCTCAGACACCATCGTCCGTTCCGGCATGGTGATCGACCATATCGTGGTAACGACGCAGGAAACGACAGAGGATCAGTCTATTCCGTTCGATAATACGACGAAAGAGGACCCTGAGCTTGAAAAGGGCAAGCACCAGATCGTACAGGAGGGTCAGGAGGGCATAAAGCGTATCACCTATAAGCAGCTTTATAAGAACGGCGTGCTCATCTCGCAGGAGGCGGTGTCGGAGGAAGTGATCCAGGCGCCTGTCGATCAGGTCATGGCGATCGGCACGTATGTAGAACCGGAGCCGGAGGAAACTCCCAAAAAGAATTCCAGTTCTAAGGGCAAGGGCAGCTCCGGCAGTTCCAACAAGGGAAGCAGCTCTTCGGGCAGCTCCGGCAGTTCTTCGTCGGGCGGTTCGTCTGACTCCGATCTCAACGGGAGCAAGGGCATGAAGGTACAGCTTACCGCCTACTGCTCGTACTGCAACAGCGGCAGCACAACATCTATGGGGATCTATCCCACGGCGGGCCGGACAGTCGCGTGCAATTTCCTCCCGCTTGGAACGCGCATCTATATCGAGGGCTACGGAGAATACGTCGTGGAGGACCGCGGCGGTATGGGCGGAAATGTGATCGATATCTATATGGGTGAGCAGCCGAACGACGATGTATGCAACGCTTTTGGACGAAAACGAAACGTTACCGTTTATGTCATCGGATAGAAAATACCGGGCGGCGGGCAGATTGCCCGCCGTTTTTTATGACCCTGACCGGAGGCGGAGCATTTCCGCCGCCTGCAATGAGGAGGTTCTATGAACGTAACATCCCCACGTGAGATCACATGCCTGCTCGCGGAGAGCGGGCTTTCCCCGCTGAAAAAATTCGGCCAGAATTTCCTGTGCGACGAAAACGTCGTGCAAAAGATCGCGGACGGCGCGACGCTTTTTCCGCAGGATTTCGTCCTCGAGATCGGCACGGGGCTCGGCGCGCTCACGCGCGCTCTTAGCGCGCGGGCGAAAAAGGTCGTCTCCATAGAGATCGACCGGGGGCTTCTTGCCCTGCACGAAAGGACGCTTCATGGGCTTTCCAATGTTACCGTGCTCGAAGGGGATATCCTCAAATTCGACCTGAAAGCCCTGTGCGGCGCGCAATTCGGCGGCGCGCCCTTTCATGTCTGCGGGAACCTGCCCTACTATATCACGAGCAAAATATTGCTTCACATCTTGGAAAGCGGTGCGCCTGTCCGCTCCATCACTGCAATGGTACAAAAAGAGGTCGCGCAGCGCCTGTCCGCACGGCCGGGCGATACGGATTACGGCGCGCTCACTGCGTCCTGCCTGTATTTCGGAAAGCCGGAGACGCTGTTTACCGTATCCCGCAATTGCTTTTATCCCGCGCCCGACGTAGACTCAGCCATCATCCGCATGGAGCTTCATCCCATAAGCGGCGTACCGCGGGAAGACTATACGGCAGTCGTCCGCGCGGCGTTTTCCATGCGCCGCAAGACCATTTTCAACAATTTGAAGCCGCTCGCAAAGGGTCGCGCAAAATCCATTTTGGAATCCTGCAAAATAGACCCGAATGCACGGGCACAGGAGCTTTCTCCCGCACAATTCTGCGATATCGCAAAATCCATTTTTCAAAATTTGTAAATTTTTTCACAATTTTTTTGATTTCAAGCAGGAATAGAGGGGTATATGTAGAATATTTAAAATATGGGGTACGTTCAAATTGTATCCTTTTCCATCTCTGATGGAGTGAGCATGCTATCAAAATATTATTATAAAAACATTTTAGGAGGTATATGATGGAGACTTACGGTTTGGAAAAATTGGGGATCCTGAATCCCACGGCAGTTTACCGCAACCTGTCCCCCGCCGCGCTTGTGGAAGCCGCGCTGAGAAGGGGCGAAGGCGTTTTGAGCGATAAGGGCGCTCTTACCGTCACGACCGGTAAATATACGGGGCGTTCCCCTAAGGATAAATTTGTCGTCGACACGCCCGGCGTGCATGACGAGATCGCATGGGGCAGCGTGAACGTGCCGATCAGCCGCGAAAAGTTCAACGCGATCAAAAACAAAATGGCCGCTTACCTGCAGAACCGCGAAATTTTTATTTTTGACGGATTCGCAGGCGCAGACCCGGCCTGCACGAAAAAATTCCGTATTGTGAACGAGCTGGCAAGCGAAAACCTGTTCATTCACCAGCTCCTCATTCGTCCGACAGCGGAGCAGCTCGCTTCCTACGGCGAGGAGGATTTCACGATCATCGCCGCTCCGGGCTTTAAATGCATTCCGGAGGAGGACGGCGTGAACAGCGAGGCCGCCATCATGATAGACTATGAAGCGAAGCTCGTTGTGATCGCAGGCTCCCAGTATGCGGGCGAAATCAAAAAGAGCGTATTCTCCGTCATGAACTACCTGATGCCGAAAGAGGATGTTCTGCCTATGCACTGCTCGGCAAACATGGATCCTGAAACGGGCGACACGGCGGTATTCTTCGGCCTGTCCGGAACGGGCAAAACGACGCTTTCCGCTGACCCGAACCGCAAACTCATCGGCGACGACGAGCACGGCTGGTCTGAACACGGCATCTTCAACTTTGAGGGCGGCTGTTATGCAAAGACCATCAATCTCGATCCGGAGGGCGAGCCGGAAATCTACGGCGCGATTCGTTTTGGCGCGCTGATGGAAAACGTGGTCCTCGACCCTGAAACGCGCACGCCCGACTTCAATGACGGCAGCCTCACGGAAAACACCCGCGTGGGCTATCCGGTCGATTTTATCTCCAATGCGGCGATCCCGGGCGTCGGCGACGTTCCGAAGGTCATCATCTTCCTGACGGCGGATGCATTCGGCGTACTTCCGCCCATCAGCCGTCTTGACGAGAATGCGGCGATGTATCACTTCGTAACCGGCTTCACGTCCAAGCTGGCGGGTACGGAGCGCGGCGTGACCGAGCCGCAGCCGACTTTCTCCACCTGCTTCGGTGCGCCGTTCATGCCGATGGACCCCTCCGTTTATGCGGAAATGCTGGGTGAGAAGATCGAAAAATACAACACGAAGGTTTACCTTGTGAACACCGGCTGGTCGGGCGGCCCGTATGGCGTGGGCAGCCGCATGAAGCTGAAATTCACGCGTGCGATGATCACCGCCGCACTGAACGGAACGCTTGAGAACGCCGAGTTCAAGCATGACGAGGTATTCAACGTAGACGTGCCGCAGAGCTGCCCGGATGTGCCGGACGAGATCATGAATCCGCGCGATACATGGGAAGACAAGGCTGCTTACGATGAATCCGCGAAGAAGCTCGCGAAGATGTTCGCCGATAATTTTGCAAAGAAATATCCGAACATGCCCAAGCACATTGTGGACGCAGGCCCGAGAGGCTGAAAACGCATATAAAAATGCAGCGGAATTTCTTCCGCTGCATTTTTTGTCGTTAGGAGAACAGTATGCAGCTTCCAGTATTGAACGGCGCGGTCTTTGACCTCGACGGAACGCTTCTTGATTCGATGTACGTCTGGTCGGACGTCAACCGGGATTTTTTAAAAAAACGCGGTCTTACTGCGCCGGACGGGTATATTGAAAAAATCGCCCCGATGTTTTCCGACGAGGCGGCAGATTACGCGATCCGTACGCTTGGCCTTTCCGACGAGCCGGAGGACTTGCTCCGCGAATGGGATGAAATGGCGCTCTGCGTTTACGCAGGCAAGGTAACACTGAAAAACGGTGCGGGCGAATATCTGCGAAAGCTGAAGGATTCGGGCGTGAAGCTCGGTGTAGCGACCGCGCTTACCAGCCGCCTATACCGCCCCGTCCTTGAGCATAACGGCATATACGGCTTATTCGACGCGTTCGCCTCCTCCTGCGAGGTGCCGCGCAGCAAAGCGTTTCCGGATGTTTATCTGCTGGCGGCGCAGCGCATCGGCGTAAGTCCGGCGGAATGCATGGTATTTGAGGATATCCGTACCGGCGTGCTCGGCGCGAAAGCGGGCGGTTTTTTCACCTGCGGCGTCTATGAGCCGTGGTCTTTTGAAGAGCAGGAGGGGCTTGCCGAAGCTGCGGACTATTATATCCGCAGCTTCAGGGAGCTTCTGCAATAAGCTGTCTCTGGTTCGGGCTTATTGAAAAGCGCTGCGCCTCCGAAGATTTTCCGTGCTGCGGCGGGAACCGCATAGCTGTAAAACTGCCATATAAACGGGTGGATACGGTTCTCTTGTCCGCAGGCGGTATTATTCTGCCAACAGTCTGAAAGCCGGGCATAAGCGCGGCTTTCAGATGATTTTGTTCTGCTCTGCTTCTGCGCACAGCGGCTGCGAGCCGTATATTTATCAGAAAAATATGCATGGAATATCCACTTTCGCATAGATAACACCCGTTCCTGTACGGCAGATTTATTCATAAGCTTTTTTATTATTCATACGCAGTCATCCACGTTATCCACAAGTCTATCCACAAATCAGCCCGGAAAAGCCTCTTTTGGGCATAAGTTATCCACAATTTTATCCACGTTATCCACAATTATACATTTTGTGAAACATTTCCGTGAAACAGATTCCTGCATAATTATTCGTTTGTTCCGCTAAGTATCCAGTCCGCTATGAGCGCGATCAGCTCACCGTTGGTGGGCTTCTGGCTGTGCGCGTCCGCCGGGAGGCCCAACGCCTCTTTCATGCGGCGCATTCCATCCCTGTCATACATCACTTCCACCGTGTGGCGAATGGCAAGCTCTACCTTTGTTGTCGTAACGCCGAACGCCGCCGCGATCTTCGGATAAAGCTCCTTTGTGATGCTGTAGATGATCATCCGGTCTGCCAGCGTAAGCTTTACCGCTTCCTTGAGATATTGATAGCCTTTCAGGTGCGGCGGCACCCCCATACGCAAAAACAATTCTGTGATGCGCTGCTCCATACCCGCCCCGCCAGCCGCCTCCGCCTGTGCTTCTTCCCCGCTGCACAGGCGCAGAACATCCCATATCCTGCGATATAGGATCTCTTTTTGAAAGGGCTTTACCATATAATATTTCGCCCCCTTGGAAAACGCTTTCCGTATCACATCTTCACTGCTGACCGCAGATACGACGATACTTCCGGGAGCTTTCTGCCCCGCTGTATGCTCGAGAAAGCTGAAGCCGTCCTCACCGGGCATAATAAGGTCCAGCACGGCGATATCGTACGCTTCGAGCGCGCAGTATTCCGCCGCTTCCCGCACACAGCAGGCGCAGTCCACCCGCCTCACTTCCTCCTGCCGGACAAGGAACCGCTTCATTTCCTCTGCCTGCCGGGCATCGTCATCTATCAGTAATATCGCTATCTTCTCCCACTTCATTTCTTTCATCGTCCTTTCCGCGCCTTGTTTCATATCGTTTATCGGCTGATATCTATAAGCTTATATTCATGAAAACAAAAAAATATTCCGGTTTTTCTAAATTTTTTCATAATTTTTTACGTCCTGCATGGAATCGTATGTACTTTTACGCGAAAGAGTGTATAATGGTACAGAGAATTTGGTTCCATAAGATCTTCCGGGGTCTTGTTTTGCGGCAGTCTGCTCTCCCGCCCGCGCCATCCGGCCGGTGGAAACGCCGGGCAGCCCGCAGAGGTATTTGCAATTGAGGATCTTGAAACGTAAACGAGCTTTGAATCCCGCCGAAATACTGGTTTTTGGCTTCGGCGGAATGATCCTGATCGGCGCGGTCCTGCTGACCCTGCCCGCTGCTTCCGCTACGGGCGAATCGATCGGTTTTTTATCCGCGCTGTTTTCCTCTACGTCCGCGGTCTGCGTGACCGGGCTTTCCGTGGTGGAATTAGGCGCAAGCCTGTCTTTGTTCGGCCAGCTCGTGATGCTTGTCCTGATCCAGCTCGGCGGTATCGGCTTCATGACGGCGACCTCTATGGTATATATGCTGATCGGCCGCCGCATTACGCTCAAGGACCGTATCGTGATCAAGGATTCGCTGAATGAAACGAATCTTCAGGGCGTGGTGCGCATGACGCGCAATGTTTTGATCGTGACCGCCGTTGCGGAGGCGGCAGGTATCCTGCTTTTATCTATTCGCTTTGTTCCGGAATACGGCGTCCTCCGCGGCCTTTATTACAGCGTGTTCCATTCGATCTCCTCTTTCTGCAACGCCGGATTCGACGTATTCGGGCTTGGAACGAGCCTCATTCCCTATGCGTACGACCCTCTTGTGACGATCACCGTCATGGCTCTTATCACTGTTGGCGGCCTTGGCTTTTTTGTTGTGGTGGAGCTCTACCGCAAAGCGCTTCTGGGCCGCAAATATCATTTGAAGCTGCATACGAAGATCGTACTGATTACTTCCGGTATTCTGATCGTTGCCGGCTTTCTTTTCTTTCTGGTCGCGGAGTGGAACAATCCCAAAACACTGGGAGCGGAGGGGCTTTCCGTGGGCGATAAGGTCCTGGGCGCCATGTTCCAGTCTGTTACGCCGCGTACCGCCGGATATGCGACTATCCCGCAGGGCGATCTGATGCCGGCTTCCAAGATCGCTACGACGGCCCTGATGTTTATCGGCGCTTCCCCCTCCGGTACGGGCGGCGGTATCAAGACGACGACCGCCCTCATGCTTCTCTTCTTTGTTGTGACCGTCGTGACGGGTAAAAAGGACACTGTCGTGATGGAGCGCCGGATGAACAAGGACGTGATGATGCGTGCCATTACGATAGCAACCCTCGCTTTCGTATTCGTTGGGTTTATTACCATGCTGCTGTGCATTATCGAGCAGCACCACATCGCCGCGTCCGACCTGCTTTTTGAAACGGTCTCCGCATTCGGCACGGTAGGGCTTTCCACCGGCATCACCTATACTTTATCCCCTTTGAGCCAAATCCTTATCATGCTCACCATGTTTGCAGGCAGGGTGGGCGTGTTTACGATGTCTTTAGCGGTGGCAAAACGCATGCGTAAGCAAGATACAAGCAATATACGCTATCCCGAGGACCGGGTAATGATTGGATAACAGCAGGAGAAACGATATGAAAAAACAGTATGTAGTGATCGGCCTCGGACGGTTCGGTACGAGTGTCGCAAAAACATTGGCAGAGCAGGGAGCAGACGTTCTGGTAATCGACGCAAATGAGGAAAAGGTGGATCAGGCCATCAGCTATGCGACGCATGCCGTTCAGGCGGACGCCACAGACGAGCAGGCCCTAAGGTCCCTCGGCATCCGCAATTTCGACGTGGCGTGCGTATGTCTCGGCGAGATCCAGTCGAGCATCATGGCGGCGCTCATCTGCAAGGAGCAGGGGATCGATCTCGTGCTCGTGAAAGCGCAGAGCGAGGTACACGCAAAGGTGCTCTATAAGATGGGTGTGGACAAGGTCGTCTTCCCGGAGCGCGATATGGGCATCCGTGTGGCACACAACCTGATCTCCTCCAACATTCTCGACTTCATCGAGCTTTCAGACGATTACGGCATCGCGGAAATAGAGGTGCATGCTCCATGGGTCGGCAAAACGCTCGTCGACCTCGATTTCCGTAAAAAATACGGCGTGAACATCATTGCCATCAAAAACGGCCATTCCGTCAATGTCAGCCCGCTGCCCGGCGACGTGATCGCCGAGGACGATGTACTTGTCGTGATCGGCGAGGAGGACAGCATCAGCCGACTCGAGCAATACGGGGAAAAATAACGTCAAAAAAAAAACGGCTCTTACGCCGTTTTTTCTTTTTTATTTCCAGACATGCATCCGCTTCAAAATCCGGGCAAGCTTCTTTCCGCCGCGTATCTGCTCCATCTCCCGCTCCGTGACCGCTTTTACAAGGATAAGCATGATGAAATAGACCACGAGCCCTACCAGCACGCAGGCGATCACGCCCACCGTATTGGAATACGGCGCGATTAGGCTATAGACCAGATAAGCAGCCGCCGCCATGACCGCCGTTGCAATAATTGGCTTCAGGAGGTGTTCGCCGAAATTCATGCGTACGCCCGTATATTTCCGTACAAAGTAATAGTTCATGCATGCCGCAATGATATAGCACACGACTGTACCGATGACCGCGCCATAGATATTGATCTGCGGGAACGTCATCAGATACAGGCTGAGCGCGACCTTGGTCCCCGCGCCGACCGCGAGCGAGATCGGGGGAAGGTTCTGCTTGCCGATCCCCTGCAGGATGCCCGTCATGGTCTGCATAAACGGGAGGAATACTGCAACGGAGCACATCGTCATCAAGAGCCCGGTGGAAAGCGCCATCTCTTCCTGCGACGCCGTTGGATAGAGGAAGTGCAGCAGCGGATACGCAAAGACGAAGAACGCCGCTGTGACCGGTATCCCCTCAAGGAACGCGAATTTTATCCCGTGCAGGACGTTCGCCCGGACGCGGTCCTTGTCCCCCAGCTTGAGCGCTTCGGAGATCGCGGGCACGACGCTCATCTGCAGCGCCTGCGAAACGATGGCCGCGAGGTTGATGAGCGTGAGCACGCCTCCTGTGAGGGCGCCATACATGCTGCGTACGGTCTGCGTGTCATAACCGAGGTTGAACAGGCTGCGCGGTATGATGACCGAATCTACAAACGTGATGATCGGCATGACGAGCCCCGCCACTGTAACGGGGAGCGCGATCACCAGTATTTTTTTCAAAAGCGGCTTTGCGTCTTCAAAGGAAAGCTTTCCTTTATAGGCCGCGACCATGCCCGCGGTCATGCGGCGTTTTTCTTTCCCGAATGCCCCCATGACATAGAAAAGCGCCGTGATCTCGGAAATCGTGATGCCGAGCAGCGCGCCCATCGCGCCGAATTCGAGTCTGCCCGTCCATTTCAGGAGCAAATAGGCGAGCGCAAGGCCCATGCCCACCTTAACGAGCTGTTCGACGATCTGCGAAAGCGCCGTGGGCTTCATGTTTTGCAGGCCTTGGAAATAACCGCGGTATGCGCACATGACCGATACAAAGAACAGGGCGGGTGCAAGCGCCATCAGGGAATATTTCGCGTCGGGGAGCTGCTGGAGCGCCGCGATCTGCCCCGCGAACGCAAACATCAGGATAGAGGTTATCAGCCCGACGATAAGCAGAAAGGCCCGCGCCGTTCGGAACACGGCGTACGCGCCCTTATAGTCGTTTACCGTCACACGCTCGGAAACGAGGCGGGAGATGGCAATGGGCAGGCCCACCGTAGAAATGATGAGCAGGGCGGAATAGACCGGAAACGCCTGCTGGTAATAGCTCATCCCCTCAAAGGTGATGAGGTTCGTAAGGACGATCCTGAAAAGCGCGCCTATGATCTTTACGATCACGCCCGCCGCACCGAGGATCATCGTGCTTTTGATAAGGCTTTTCGTCGTGCTCGACATACAAAACTCCAATCGGTCGTTGTAATAGGCATGCCGGGCAAAAAGCATACGCTTCTCCCCGGCATCTTTTTTATTATACCATATCCCGCCAAAATGAAAAGCCCGTTTGCCGCCGAAAATGGAGGCCCGCTCTATAGCTGCGCAAGAATGCTCCCTATATCTCCCTTGATGCGGATGGAACGTCCCGCAAGCCCGGACGGGACGCCGGTCTCCAGCAGATTGACGCAGGCATAGACCGCATTTGGGTTCTGATAGGTCATCTGCCAGAACGGATATTTGATGATCCCCGGGGTGTTGCCGCCCACGCCAAGCTCCAGATACAGGACGCGCAGGTCTTTGTGGCGGCGCACGAAATCCTGATATCTTGCCGCCGCTCTATGCCATCCCTCATCCTCCACAAAGGTGCTGTCCGCCCGCAGGTTCATCGTCATCGGAGCGCCGCAGCGCGGGCAGTGCGGAACAAGCTCCGGCGGGATGCGCATATCCTTCTGCTCCGCAAGCATTTTCCGGACGCTCCGCCCGTTATCATACGTTTTCGCATGGCAGGGCTTCGAGCACTGCCACAGGCCGTAGTCGCCCTGCGTATAAAATAACCGGTGCTTGTCGAAGCCCGCCTTTTGAAAGCAATGGTCCACATTCGTCGTAAGCACGAAATGATCCTTATCCCGCAGCAGCGCCAGCAGGGCCCCATAGACGTCCTTTGGCGCGTCCTCATAGCGGTTGATGAAAATATAGCGGCTCCAATACGCCCAGTGCTCCTCTAAGGTCTCATAGGGATAAAAGCCCGCGGAATACATGTCCGAAAATCCATATTTCCGGATAAAATCCGGGAAATTCTCTTCAAAGCGTTTGCCGGAATAGGTAAAGCCCGCAGAGGCAGATAATCCGGCCCCCGCGCCGACCAATACGGCGTCGGCCTCTTCGAGTTCCGCTTTCAGCCGCCGGACACTATGCCAGCAGCCGCCGGTAGAGCTCATAGTCGCTGTCCTGAAAGACATTAAAGACCACCTCCATACCGTTCCCGTTTTTCTCCAAATATTCCAGCACCGTCCGTACCGCCGTTTCCGCCGCCTTTTGGGGCGGAAAATGAAATTCGCCGGTGGAAATGCAGCAAAAGGCAATGCTTTTCAGCCGACGGTCCGCGGCAAGGCGGGTAATGTCGCCCTGCCACAGATAAATTCCCGGCCTGACCGGAGAAAGCGCTTCCGGAAAGACGATCCCCCTTTTTTCCCGCTCTTCCAGCAAATACGCGTCCTGCACCGCCATAAACTCCGGCGGGGCCGGCCTTGCCGGACGCACATTCATAAGAGAGCGCAGGAGGCGCTTTTGCTCCTCTTCCCCAGCGGGAAGCTCCAGCTGCTCCAGCCTGCTGTCCTCATGCTTTAAATAGTCGATCAGAAAGATGCGCCTTTCCTCTTGTGTCATAATGCTCTCCTTTCCACCGCCTGCCGCGGGCAGAGCTCCTCACATTTCCCGCAGTGCAGACAATGCTCCTGCCGTATGCACGCAGGACGAACGGACAGGTCGATACAATCCTGCGGGCAGGCAGCGGCGCAGCGTCCGCACCCATTGCAGTCTGCTGTGATAAAGAATGCTTCTGCATGCGTTTCCAGCCCGCCGAACGAAAACGCTTCCCGAAAAACAGGCTTTTGGCTCAGATCGAAAAATTCTCCGCTGCCCCGATAGAGCCGGAATACGGTCAGCACCGTCCTGCTTTCCGTGCTTGGGTATATTTCAGCCATGTAAGGGTTTTCCCGGAATATTTCCGCCAGCTCTTCCCGGCCCGTTTCCCGCGTTTCGCCGCGCAGGGTGACGGCCCTGCTCTTCATTGTGCTTTTTCCCGTAAACCCTGTGATAGAGACGAACGGCCGCTCTTTGAGACGCCTGTAAAGCGCTTTTCCCTTTGCCGTGAGAAAGGAAAGCCCATCCTGTCCTGCCAGCATGACGTCGATCACGCAGGTGACGGGCAGGCCGTTTTCATCCGTCGAGGCAAGCACCACCGAATGGATATCCTTTTGCAGCATCTGTAAATACCGTTCTGCTTTCATCGTTCCTCCAAAGCAAGCAGCCCCCTGTTCCTTCGGCAGGGGGCTGCTTCCGCTCATTCCGCCACTGCGGAGATCCTCTCTTGGATATGTTCCCCGCTTATGGCTTCGTCCACCATGGCAATGGCGTAATCGGCATAGCTGATCACGCTTTCTCCCTTGCCGTTCAGCGTCAGCTCTTCGCCGCCCAGAATATATTTCCCCGTTTTTGCACCGTCCGCCTGAAAATCCGCCGCCGGGCTTATATAGGTCCATTTTACATCGCTGCGCGCGCGGAGCTCGTCCAGTGCCTTTCCCATATTCGTTGCCAAGGGCTTGAACATATCCGGGAAATCCACTCCGTCCATGACCTGCGCCGTATGCGCCGGGTCTACATACAGGCTCCCGGCGCCGCCGACAACGAGCAGCCTGATGCTGCTGCCGCTCAAAATATCGCAAAGATGCTTAAGCGACGTGCTGTGCTGCGGCAGAGTCTCCGGCGTCCACGCGCCGAATGCGTCTATCACAACGTCGAAATCCTTGAGGTCGTCCGCCGTCAGATCGAACAGGTCCTTTTTTATCACCTGCTTCGCTACCGTGCGGTTTTCCCCGCGCACGACAGCGGTGACGTCGAGCCCTCTTTCCATAGCCTCCTGCACGATCAGCTTTCCTGCTTTTCCATTTGCACAAACAACTGCGATCTTCATTTTGCTTTCCTCCGTTTTTTATTTTTGCGGCTTGCTCTGTTCCGCTTCTGATATTATAATATATCTGTAGTCCCGAATCGTAAAGTAAGCACTTTATTGTGCTATAGTTACCAAATAGAAACTATTGTGTAAAACAGGGGGATTTTATGAAAAAAAATTTGCCGGCCTGCCCGGTGGAGACCACTTTGATGCTCATCAGCGACCGTTGGAAGGTGCTCATTCTGCGGGACCTGATGGAGGGCACGAAGCGCTTTGGAGAGCTGAAGCGCTCCGTTGGGGATGTTTCTCAGAAGGTCCTGACCGCAAACCTGCGCTCTATGGAGGAAAGCGGCCTGCTGACAAGAAAGGTTTATGCCGAGGTCCCGCCCCGCGTAGAATATACGCTTACGGAAACCGGCTATAGCTTAAAGCCCATTCTGGACGCTATGGTTGCGTGGGGTACGGAATATAAGCAGAAAAACGGATAAAAAAAGGGGCAGCCCTGCAGCTGCGCCCTTTTGAAGCGTTTCACGGAAAGCGGACCACCTTACGCGCGGCCCGTTTTTTGCTTTACGGCTCCGTATGCACCAGCCGGCCGTCCTGAACGGTCAAATATTCGTAACCGTATGCATCCGCCTCGTCATAGGAGACCTCCGGCAGGCCGGTCAGCAAGTCGCGCACGGTGTTTCCTGCGATCCCTGCGGCATTTTCCGCGTTCGCACGTATCGCCTCCGCAAGCGTTTTGTTATCCCCGCTGTAATTGCTGAGAATCAGATTCGCAAGGTCGTAGCCCTGTACCGCCTCGTTATCCGGTGTTTCTCCATATCTTTCTTCATACCGCGCCGCCCACTCCCGGTATTCATCGCTTCTTTCGACCGGATAGAACGCAGGCATGACGGTTCCGTCAAGCTCCGCAAGATAATCCACCGCGGTCTGCGAGCCGAGCGTAAAGCAGGAGAGCAGTCGGATCTCCGGCATTTCCGCCTTGATTTCGGCTAAAATCTCCGCTCCCCACGCCGAGCGGTAATAGGGAACATAGGCCGCTTCTATGCCGAGCGCCTCCCATACTGCAAGCTCTTCATAAAACGCAGCGGTATCAAACGGCTCGGAAAGCGAGCTTCCCGTTTGAATCCCATTCATGATACCCGCGCGCTCAAACTCGTTGACCTGTACACGTTCAAATTCAGCGCCGCTGTAGATGCAGCCTATCCGTCTCAGACCCTGCCGGGCAGCATAAAGGCCCATCGCGCAGCCAAGATGCTCCGCATTGAGGGAAAACGGAAAAAACGTATCGTAGCCTGCTTCCGCCGTTTCGTCATAATAGCCCTGCACGGCGAAAAACGCCTTGCCCGCATCGTCCATCGTTTTCGCCGCCGCATTGATGACCTCATAGTCCTGCATCGTGACGACTGCCGTAATATCCGGGTCCTCCGCAAGGCGCGCAGCCTCCTCTACCGAGCTTTCAAAATCGGGGGCGTCAAGGCCGTACACTTCAACGGACGCCTCATACGGTCCGGCGTATTCCTCGATCGCCATTTCCATGCCCTTCTGATAGCGGGACACATTATAGTCCATATCCTCCCTGCAAAGAAGCGCGATCCGGACTGCGTCCGCATCCTGCTGCTCCGGCGCGGGTGCGCAGCCCGTGAGCGAAAGGAACACTGCTGCGCATAGTAATACCGATACTATTTTTTTCATACCTTTTTTCATTCGTATTGCCCGTTCTCAAATCTGCCGGACGGCAAACTCATAGAACAGCCCTTTCCTTTCCATCAACTCGTCGTAAGTTCCTTCCTCCGCGATCTGTCCGCCGTCTATCATGATGATGCGGTCGCATTCCCTTACGGTGGAAAGACGGTGCGCGATCGCGATGCGCGTGCAGCCGAGCCGGGCGATATTTTTCGCCACCTCGTTTTGCACAGCATTATCGAGCGCTCTCGTCGCTTCATCGAACAGCAATATCTTCGGCTTTCCCACGAGGGCCCGTGCAATGAGGAGCCGCTGCTTTTGTCCGCCGGATATCCCGCCGCTGCCTTCGCTGATCACCGTATGCATGCCCATCGGCATAGCGGCGATGTCGTCCGCTATCCCTGCGAGCCGGGCGGCCTCCCATGCATCCTCCTGCGTGCTCCACGGCGCAGTGACGACGATATTGGAGAAAATATCCCCCGCAAACAGCTTCCCATTTTGCAGGGCGACGCCGATCTTCTGCCGGATACTGCGCAGATCGAACTCCCGCAGGTCCTCCCCGTCGTAATAGACCGCGCCTGAGCCGGGCGTTTCAAAACCGATCAAAAGGCGCATCAGGGTGGATTTTCCGCAGCCGCTCTTTCCAACGATGCCGACATATTCGCCCGGGGCGACATGCAAGCTGAGGTCCTTGAGGACATAGGGCAGCTTTTCCCCATACCGGAAAGACAGGTGCGACACCTCCACCTCTCCGCTGAGAGAAACGGCCTGCTTTTTTTCCTCCGCTTTTTCCGGCTGTGCGTCATAAATAGGCTGAACGAGGTCGAGGAGCGGCTTGATGATCGCAATCTGCACGACCACGCCCGAAAGCCCGATGAGCGCGGCGGATATTGCCCCGTATGCGGTCGAAAACGCGATGTAGTCCGATTGGGAGACGTCGTTCGTACCGGCGATCAGATAGAGCAGGATCGTGCCGCCGAGCGAGACCGCACCGGTCAGCGCGGAGCCGATCTTGATGCCGAAAGGCGGATTGTATTCATACCGCCCCTCCCGCGCAAAAAGCTCCGCCCATTTTGCGAATGCGCGCCGTTCTGCGCCCGCCAGCTTGATTTTTTGGATCCCGCCGAGCAGGCTGAACGTAAGGCCGCTGCATTTTGCCGCCGCCTCTGTCTGCAGCTTCATAAATCTCATACGCAGCAGGACCGTTGCGACGATCACCGCCAGCATCACGGCGATGGCAAGCATGCCCGGTCCGACGAGGACAGGCGCCAGAGAATTCATCTGAAACAGGTATACGAACGAGAACAGCACCGAAAGTCCTGCGGTCAGCACGCCGTCTGAAACGACCTGCGACACCGTGTTGATCCCATTGAAGCGCTGGGCAAGGTCTCCCGCCGAATAGTCTTTGAAAAACGACACAGGCAGCGAGAAAATACGTGCCATGACGGCGTTTTGGGAGGCAAACGACATCTTGTTGCTCAAACGCGACATGACGAGGGTGCGCGATATCCCGAACAGCAGGCTGCCTACCGTCGCTCCGACGAGCAGGGCGGCAACAGGCAGAATATCCTCCCGAAGATTTCCGGGAATGATATTGTCAAAGATCAGCTTGTTGATCATGGGCAGCACCAGCCCAAGCAGGCTCACGCCGAGCGACGCGATCAACACCCATACGACGTCCCACACGGAAATGCTCTCCAACCGAAATTTCAGGAAATCCATCAGCTTCAGCGGCCGGAGAGGATAGCCCCGGTAGAAAGAACAGGCTTCTTTCTCGATGCTTCCCGCATTTTTTTTGGTGATCCTGACGCGCTTTCCCGCCCCGTCGGTATAGCAGTATCCTCCCGCCGCAGGCAGAAGAGCGACTGCCGTTCCATCTGCGAGCGAACCGAGAAAAGGCCCCGCCGCCTCTTTCCACCACGCTCCGGTGAGCCGCACCCGTCTGCACATGACGCCTGCCGGGCGCAGCATATATTCCATTTTTTCCCGGAGCTCCGTTACTTCCTCCGGCGGTTCCGGCGCATCCGCTTTCAGATAGCGGAGTATCTGCCGCAGCGCGGGCATACCGTCCGCTGCGGGCTGCGCGCCGTCTGTTCCGGGCGCCTCTTTGCCAAAAACGGAGAGGAGCGCTTCCAGTGCCGTATCCATCGCTTCCTGCTCCCGTTCTTTTTTGTTTCTTTCCACTGTGCGCCTCCTTTCGTTTAGCTTCTGATCAATTCCTCATATTTGCCGTGCGCGGCAATCAGTTCCTCGTGCGTTCCGCGCTCGCAGACCCGCCCGCCTTCGAGGACGATGATCTCGTCGCAGCCGCGGATCGTGGAAAGGCGGTGCGCGACGACTACAAGGGTGAGCCCCATGCGCTTGATGTTTTCCATGACCTGCTGCTCTGTTTTCGCGTCCAGAGCCGACGTGGCTTCATCAAGCACCAGAATGCGCGGTTTTACGGCAAGGGCGCGTGCGATCTCTATCCGCTGGCGCTGCCCGCCCGAAAAATTCATGCCGCCCTCCCGGATGATATAATCGTACCCCTCCGGCCGCTGCATGATATCCGCGTGTATCTCCGCCGCCCTGCACGCCTCTATCACGTCCGCACGGGAGATGGAAGCGTCCCACATCGTGATATTGTTCTCCACAGTATCCTCGAACAGAACGATATCCTGATCGACGACGCTGAGAGAATCCGTAAGCACGCTGTGCGGGATCGCGCTGAGCTCCCGGCCGTCCAGCGATATCCTGCCCGACCACGGCGGATAGAGCCCTGCGATCAGCTTGGCCAGCGTGGATTTCCCGCTCCCGGACGCGCCGACGAGCGCGACGCTTTTTCCGGGACCTACATGAAGAGAAAAATCTGTGATGAGCGGCTGGGAAAGACGGGCATAGCCAAATGTAACGCCCTCCATGCGGATCTCTCCGTTCAGCTTTTCCCCGCCTCCTCCGTCCGCTGCGGGAACGTCCGTCCGGTAGTGCAGCACATCCTCCACACGCTCCATCTGCGTGCGCATCTCGATGAACGCGGAGCCGATCTGCGCGATCTCGTTTACCGGCGCAAGAAAGGAGGACAGGAAGCCTTGGAACGCGAGCAGCGTACCGATCGTGAACTGTCCGTCCAATATGAGGCTGACGCCGAGGACGAGCACGGCGATATTGGCGATCTGCTGGATAAACTGCGGAATGACGCCGTAATATTGATTTGCCTTTTCCATGCGGATACGTCCGTTATTCGCCTTTGCGTACGCGCCGCTCCACCGCTCGAAAAAGCCCTCCTCCGCGCCTGCGGCCTTGATGCTTTCTATCATGTCGAAGCCGGCGGCTGTGAGCCCCGCCAGCGCGCCCATATCCCGCTCTATCACGCGGCTGAAATCGACGCGCTTATTCGAGATGACGCGCATGGCGATAACATTCGCCGCCACTGCCGAAAGGCCGACTGCCGACAGCAGGACGCTGTAGCGCAGCATCACGAACAAATAGAGCACGAGCAGGCATATATTGACTGCCACAGGCGCGATACGCCCGATGAGAGAAAATGCAATACCCTCATTGCTCTGCTGGCGCGCGGCGATATCGCCCGCATAGCGCTGTGCAAAAAAGCCGACAGGCAGGCGCAGTACATGCCACATGAACGAGGCGCTGGATTGTACGGCCATCTTCCCCTGTATCCGCAGCCAATAGACGTTTTGCAGCGCGGATACCACAAATTGAAAAACAAGCACGCCGAGCATGACGCTTAAAAGAGGCGTAAGCCATTCCGGATTTTTGCCGGACAGGATATGATCCATAAATATTTTAGAGAAGAGGGGAATCACCACGCCGATCGCCGCACCGATCAGCGACCACAGCATGACGAACAGAATCAGCGCCCGGCTGCCCCGCAGCCTCTTTTTTGCGAATCCGAGCACACTTGCCGGTTTTCCGCTGGGCTCAAAATCCCCAGTTGGTTCAAAGCACAGCACAACGCCCGTGAACGTGCGGTCGAATTCCTCCATCGGCACCGCTACCCGTCCGCGCGCAGGGTCGTTTATGAGGGCTTTCCCCCTTTTGAAGCCGCATAATACGACAAAATGATCAAATCCCCAATGCAGGACCACAGGAAAGCTGCAGGCCATGACGTCCTCTATCTCCATGCGGTAACCCGCGGCTGAAAGCCCATAGGCGCGGGCTGCGCGCACCAGATCGCGCGCGCTGCTTCCGTCGCGCGATACGCCGCAGTCGGCGCGCACCTGCTCGAGCGGGAGCCATTTCCCATAATAGGCCAGAATCATCGCAAGGCTCGCCGCGCCGCATTCCAGCGCTTCCATCTGCATAACAACGGGTACCTTAACGGCTGTTTTCGCCATTGCGCCCTCCTTATGACCTTAAGAGAAGCTCGTATGGCTTCTGTTCGTCCAACACAACAAGAATGTCGCACGCCATACCCGTCGAGAGCGGAACTGTGTTCCCAATCGGATTGGACCAAAGCGCAGAGTTGGCCGTGCCTTCCGCCTCCGGATCAAGCGTGATCGTGATGCGCACTTCGATCAGACTGCCCTCCGAAAGGACCTCTTCCACATACTGCCGGCTGCCTACTGCCGCTTCGATATCGCTGTCTGTCACAGGATGGTCTCCGACGCTTTCGATATACCCGTACATATAGCCGTATTCTTCCCGGGAAAGAAAGGACGGGCAGACCTGTGCCTCCATCCCGGCGGACAGGCGGCGGGCCGTATCCGCGGGAACGTAACAGATGATCTGATAATTGTTCGTCCCCTCTTCCATCAGCGCGAGGCTTGCGATCTCATCGTTTTCCGAAACGATATCTCCTCTGTGCTTCGCGTCAAGCACAACGCCGTAGGTGTCAGAACGGATAACGGAGGCGGCAATATATTCCTGCCTTTTCTGCGCGGCCGCGGCTTCATCGGGCGTTTCCGCCGCCATAAGCGCTTCGAGCTCGGCGCGCAGCTCCGGCTGGGAAACGACCGCAAGGATATCGTGCGGATATACGGTATCCCCCGGGGACACCCGCATATCCTGTATCTCTCCGGAAACGGGTACAGTCACGGAAAGCGCGCCGCTCCCCGGGAATACGACCCCCCTGATGTCGAGCGTCGTCGGTATCGTTCCTATGGCAAGCCACACGACGGCTGCCACCACGATCGCAATGCAGGCGATAAGCAGGCTCCACACACCCGGATTCGTCACCTTGATGTAATCGTCTAATTTTTCCGGCCCTGCCGCATGCTCTAATGGTTTTTTACGGAAAAGGTCTCCCATAGCTTCCTCTCTTTCCTGTCTTCCGTGCGCCATACCGCGTTTCTCTTAAGAGACCGCAAAACGGAAACCCTGCTTCAGAGTTCCCGCAAACCAGCCGTCCGTAATTTCTTCAGTGTACGGGAGAGCGCCGTGCCCACCGTGCTCTCGTTCATACCGAGCAAAGAGGCGGTCTCCCTGTTGTGATAGCCCTCAAAAATTTATAGTAAACAATGAGCCGTTCGCGTTCCCTAAGCTTCATGAGCTCGAGATAGATCACCCGGCGCTTTTCCGAGGAGATCTGCTCCGCCTGCTCCTCAAAATCGACCGGCAGGACGACTCCGGCAGTTTCGTCGTCGAGAGAGACCGTCCGCTTCTTCGCACGGAAAAAATCGATCAGCGCATTTTGAGCGATCCGGCAGAGCCACGTCCTGAGGGACGCCCGACTCTCGTCAAATGTTTCTGCGCTGCGGGCCGCTTTCATAAAGATCACGCTCACGACGTCCTCCGTATCCTCCCGGGACAGGAGCCGGTAAAAAATATAGTTGTAGATCTTCGGGAAATATTCCCGGTACATTCGTTCAAAGCCGCTTTGGCTCGTGATATCGTAGTTCAAACGTATTCTCCGCTTTGGCTTTTCGTCTTGCTTTACGGCAGCCTGCCAAGGCGGGCGTGCGCGGGCTATCGCTTGTCCGTCTCCTCCGTTTGTTTTGGCAAACGGTCATCCCGATAGACCGGCGGCTTTCCGGCGGCATGGACGGAAGCAAGGTCGTCGTCTTCGAACTTGCCCCAAAACGCCGACCTCAGCTGCCCGAGCAGTTTCTCTTCCAAATTACTCTCCTGTGAAAAGTCCATGATCTCCGCTTCTTTTTTCCGTTCCGGAAACCGGGAATTTTTTTTCATTCGCCCTGCTCCTGCTTTTTACGCCGCCCATCCCAATATATCTCTTTCAGATTATAGCAGAAAACGGCTGCCGCGTCACGCGGCAAAAAAATATCCGCCATTCCGGGCGGATATTTCTTATATCGTGCTATTTTGTTTTCCCTGCGCGCCGTGCGAATGTCGTTCCCAACATGGCCAGCAGTGCGGCCGCAGCCAGAATATAGGCTCCCGGCCCGCCGGAAGCATCGTCTGTACGGGGCGCAATCCCGCTTTCATCTGCTCCCGCCCCGGGAACGGGATATCTGAGCGTCACGGTTCCCGTATAGTTTCCGATATATTGTATTGTGACAAGAACGCCGGTTCCCTGCCGCTCCTCCGTTACCGTATAGTCTTTGCCGCGCTCAAGCACGGTACTGCCGTCCTTGATGACAATGCTGTCTGCGTCCTCCGCATTTTGCAGCGGCAAGGGGGATATTGCAAAGCCGGTTCCGTCCTTGGGCCGGATCATGACGTGTACGGGGATATGCTCTACCGTGACGTAATCGGCGGTATCCGCAGGCGTATAGGTCACCTCAAACGTATGCTCTCCGGCGTTTCCCACACTCAGGCTCCCGTCTGTCCACGAAAATCCTGTTCCCAGTGAAATATCGCGCAGGATATCCCCATAGGTCCCCGAAAGCGTCTGCGGAACCGTGTAAGCCGGCACCGCCTTATAGATCTCAAATTCCGTTTCCGCCTCAAGCCCGGGATAATCGTCCGTTCCATCCACTACTGCCCGGACCGTCCACGTTCCGGCGCTCTGCGGTATATTTTCTGTGAATACTCCGTTCCTGCCATAGAGAAAGCGGACGGTTCCAAGCCGTGCCTGTGCATGCGGCTTAGACGGCGTTTCCCCAAAGGTCCAGTTTTGGATACTGAGCGGCGTTATCCATGCGTTTCCCTCTACGACGTCGAGCTTCGCATGCAGCGTCACGCCGTTGCTCGTATAATCGTAGGAGACCGGCATGCCGACGGTGAGATTTTTCAGCACCGTTCCGTTCAGAACAGCATTTTTAAGATTGCTGACTGCCGTACCGTCAAACGCCGGATCGAGCTGTGTCAGATCGAAGGATGTCTCTCCCTGCGCCAGTTTGATGGTATAAGCCTTTTGCCCATCCACATTCGCTGCCGTATTCGTTCCCATGTGTAAAGAGATCAGAGCGTTGTTTCCCGCTTCTATCCTGCTCAAATTCGGATTGTTGGACAGGTCGAGCGTAAGCAGTTCGTTTCCATTCACTTCCAGCACAGAAAGCTGCGGATTATGCGACAGGTCGAGCCGGGTGAGCCGGTCTCCTTTGAGAGACAGGTAGCTGAGCTGCGGATTACCCGACAGGTCCAAGCTGCTGATTTTTGAACCGACGCAGATCAGGCTTTGAAGCCCGGCCGCATGGGTGACGTCCAGTTCCCCGATATTCCCACCCAGATAGGTGAACGAAATAAGATTCGGGTTGTGCGACAAGTCAAGCTCTGTCAGCCGGCCGCTTCCGCACGACAGGCTAGACAAAAGCGGATTTCCGCTTAAGTCGAGCTCTGTCAGCGGGTCGTTATAGCATTCCAGCGTTTTCAGCTGTGGATTTTCCGTCACATTCAGACTGGATATCTGATTGTTTTCGCAAATCAGCTGTTCCAGCTTGGGATTCCCGCTCATGTCAAGCGAGGTTATGGCATTGCCGTTGCATTTAAGAAAAGTCAAATTTGGAAAGAAACCAATCCCTTCAAGCGAAAAAATCGTGCCTGTCACCTGAGAGAATGAAACGTTGATGCTGCTTACCGCGCCGCATTCCTCCGGTGTCAAAATAGAATTGTGGTCCGTATCGAAATGTTTGCTGATATACGCCCGGAACACGGCATCCGGAAAATTTGCTTCATCGATCGCCACATCCCCGGCGGCAAGCGCCGTCGGGGCCTCTTTGCTTTCTGTTTCGGGCTGCAGGTCCGCAACCTCTTTCTGTGGGGCAGACGGAACAGAAGCCGGGGAGACATCCGTTTCCTGCGTCTCCTTCTCAGTCTCTTCCACAGCAGCAGTCTGAGGCACATAGTCCTCTTCGCCCGTTTCCGCAGCATAGGCCGAAGTAAACGGCAGGAGGCAAAACAGCGCGGCAAGCAGCAGCTGTGCCGTCTTTTTTCCTATTTCTGGTCTTTTTTTCATTATCATACCGCCTTTCGCCTTCCTTTTCCGTACAGAGGCGGACGGGAGGCTATGTCTCATTCATACCCCCTTTTCAGCCCGTTCAATCATTTTATAGGACAAAGCGGTATTTTTAAGACCATTTTTTACCGCACCTCCAATACGGCTTCAAGTGCGTCCGGATCCATGGAAGAATTTCCCACAATAATACGATAGCCGATCGGGTCTACCCTCCATTCACCTTTTGCATCGTCATAATAGGAAAGATCACTTACAGCAAGAGGAATGCTCACCGTTTTTGTCTGCCCCGGTTCCAACGTGACGCGCTCAAAGCCCCGCAGGTCTTTCAGGTGGCGTTCTACCGACGGTCCGCAGTAGCCTGTATACAGCTGCACGATCTCTGTGCCTGCCCGGCTGCCTGTATTCGACACATCGACCAACACCTTTACGACGTCTTCCTTGCTTGCTGTCTTTGCGCTCACACGTAGATTTCTCAATTCAAAATCCGTATATGAAAGTCCATATCCGAATGGATACCGCATATCATAACCATTTTTATCCGCAAGAAAATAACCGTGGTAGTAATCGTACTTTGCCTTTACTGCGTTTATTCTGAAGAATGGGAGCTGGCTCTCCGTCTTCGGGATCGAGACAGGCAGCTTTCCGCTGGGTGATACATCCCCAAAAAGGATATCCGCAAGCGCATTGCCACCCTCCATTCCCGGATACCAGATCATCGCGATCCCCTGTACTGTTTCGCACCACGGGTCCATAATGATCGAACTTCCGCCCATCACACAGACCGTAACGGACCGGTTATTCCTTGCACAGGCCTCAATCAGGCGTATGTCGCTGCCGTGCAGGCGCAGGTCGCTCCGGTCGCCGCCTATGATACCGTCTGCGCCGCCGCTGAAGGTCGCCATATATTCCCCCTCGTCTGCGCATGTAAGCCCTGCGATGACAATAACGGAATCCGCATCCCGTGCCTTTTGAGCGGTCATTTTCAGATCATCGCCGTCATCATAGAGGACCGCCGCATTTTTTACCCTGCGGTAAATTCCTTCAAGCGGCGTCACGGCATAAGGCGGGCGGACCGCACTCGAACCTTTTCCATCCCCGATATTGACTTCCGCAGCGAGCTTTCCGGCAATAAGTATTTTCTGCCCCTTTTTATCGTCAAGCGGCAAGACCCCTTCGTTTTTCAGCAGAACAAAGGATTCCTGCGCTGCCCGGCGTGCAAGCGCGATATGTTCTTTGCACACAACCTTTTCCGGTTCGGGCTTTTTATCTGCATTGATCTGCGCAAAACGGATCTTCTGCCGCAGCAGGCGCAGGACGGCATCGTCTATCACGTCCTCTCTTACGTTCCCTTTTTTGACCGCCTCCACCAGCTTTGTGCCCCAATGGATCGTCGACGGCATTTCGATGTCCATACCGCTGTTTACAGAATCCTCTGTATCCCGGATGCAAAACACGAAGTCTGATAGGATAAATCCACGGAAATCCCACTCGTCCTTTAATATTTTTCTCTGCAGGTAAGCGCTATGCCCGCAGGACTCTCCCCGAAAATAATTATAGGCACTCATCACAGATGCTGCACCCGCCTTGACGCAGCGTTCAAAATGCGGCAGATAGACCTCGCGCAGGGAACGCTCGTCCATATCTACATCTACCTCAAACCGCGTATTTTCAATGCTGTTTGCCGCAAAATGCTTGATACAGGCCATTACATGGTTCTGTACACCCTTTGTCAGCGCTTCCCCCATAACGCCCAGCAGATAGGGATCCTCCCCGAAGGATTCCTGCGCGCGTCCCCATGCCGGGTGCCGTACTAAATTGATGCACACGCCTCCATAATAATTGCCGCCCTGTGCTCTGATCTCCGTTCCAATCGCATCACCGATCTTATATTCAAGCTCTTTATCAAACGACGCCGCCCGGCCGACCGGAACCGGGAATGCCGTGGAATGGTACATCACTACGCCTGTCGATCCATCTGAAAATTTAACTGCGGGCAGGTCGAGCTGTGCATCCTCTCCTCCGTAATAAGGCGTTTTATTGTATTCCCGCGTGATGCTGAGCGCGATGGAATCCAGTGATTCGTCTCCGCTCATTTGATTCACTTTTTGCTCGAGTGTCATTTCCGCCAGAACTGTTTTTGCCAACTCATCTATCTGTTCTTCCGAGAGATCATGGAGCCCCTCGAATCTTCCCCATTCGCTTCCGATGTGCCGCGGCGCCTCTTTTTTTTCCTGTTTTACCCGCGTTTTAAGCTCTTCCATCTGCTCTTTTCCGAGCTCAAGCACTTCTTCATAGCTGCTGAGATAGATTTTTTTCATATATGCCATTTTTTCCGTCTCCTTTTCCGAAAGAATGATAATGCTCCATGCTTCTCATTATACGGAGATAAAAAACGTTTCCTATCCCAAATCCTTTGGATCGCGGTATACATTTTTTGGATAAGCCCCCCGCCCCGCGCAGCAGCCTTTCATAAAATTTTAGATATTCCGGCAAAGATTTCCGTGCGCATAAAAAAATGGCATGACCTCTATGTCATGCCGTTTTTTTATTTTTCTGCTTACATCACGCGCGAACCGACTGCCCGTAGCGCTTCTTCATATTTTTCCCTGCAGGCCGCAAGCTCGTAGGATTCCTTGATATCGCCCCGCGCAAGCTCGCCCATGTGCTCGCGCGCCGCCTTGTCGCGCAGCTCCATCATGCATTCGCAGCAGCGGTCCACATTGCCGATCTTCACAAGATAGCCCGTCACCCCGTTGAGGATATATTCGCTCGCGCCTACCGTGTCTGACGCCACGACCGGCACTTCGCACGCCATGGATTCGATGCCCGGCACGCCGAACGCCTCCGCGTCGCCCATCTGCACCGTTACGTCTATCGTGGCAAGGAGAGCTGGCATATCCGCATTTTTCACATGTCCGAGGAATTCCACCTTGTCCGCGATCCCCATGCTCTGCGCTTTCTGCCTGAGGCTGCTTTCCATCGAGCCGGTCCCCGCTATTTTCAGCGTCGCCGCGCCCGTCGTCTTTTCGAGATATTTCGCAAACGCGTCCAGAACGTGGTCCACGCCGTTCCCGTATTCAAGCGCCTTTAAGGAGCCGAAACACATGGAATCCTCCGGTTTTTCTGCGCCCAGCTTTTTGAACACCTCGGTATCCACACCGAACGGCGCTACAAAATACGCTTTTTCTTTTTTATAGAGCGTCTTGACGCGCGTAATGACGTTCGGAGCCGCCGCGAGCACGCCCGCTGCGTGCTTCACGCTTTTTTTCACCAGTCCTTTCAGGCCGCGGTCTGCCTCCGCGTAAACGTCCGGGCCAAGCACCGTGAGAAGCACGTTCGGCGCTTTCGCCTTTGCCGCGAGGAAGCCGTAGGTCGTCGCGCCGAATGCGTTGACCACGCCGAAGCCGCCGGCAGCAAGCTTTCCTTTGAGCTCCGCCGCATTTTTCTTATAACCGCCCTGCGCCGTGCTAAACGGCAGATATTCCACCGTCACCTTTCCGTCGAGCTCTCCCTGCTCATCCTTTTGGTCGGGCAGGGAAAAGACCGTAACGTCGTGCTCCTGCACGAAAGCGTTTGCCCATTTGACCGTATGCGGCGAGCTTGCCGCCGCTAAAAATGCGATTTTCATGATACTTCCCTTTCCTTACTTTAAATTGGCAAGGCGACTGATCGCCTTTTCCGTATTTTCCCTCGTATTGAACGCCGTCAGGCGGAAATAGCCCTCGCCTGCGCTTCCAAAGCCGCTGCCCGGCGTTCCTACGACGTTCGCTTCCGTAAGCAGTTTATCGAAGAAATCCCAGCTTTTCATGCCGTTCGGCGTTTTCAGCCATACATAGGGCGAGTTTACCCCGCCGTATGCCGTGATGCCGATCCGCCCGAGGCCCTCGCGGATGATTTTCGCGTTTTCCAGATAGAACGCGATGGTTTCGTCGATCTGCTTTTTGCCCTCTTCCGTATAAACCGCCGCAGCGCCGCGCTGTACGATATAGGAAACGCCGTTGAATTTCGTCGAATGCCGCCGCAGCCACATCGCATTCAGGCTGACCTTTTCGCCCCTGCTGTTTTCCCCCGCGAGCTCTTTGGGAATGACCGTATACGCGCAGCGCGTGCCCGTGAAGCCCGCCGTTTTGGAAAAGCTGCGGAATTCGACCGCGCACGTCTTGGCTCCGTCGATCTCATAAATGCTGTGCGGAACGTTTTCGTCCGTGATGAAATGCTCGTACGCGCCGTCGAACAGAATGAGCGCACCCGTTTCGTTGGCCCAGTCCACCCATACCTTGAGCTGTTCTTTGGTCATCGCCGTGCCCGTCGGGTTGTTGGGGGAGCACAAATACATCACGTCCACCCGCCGCTCCGGCAGCGCGGGAACAAAGCCGTTCTCCGCCGTCGTCGGGATATAGGTGATCTCTGTAAATTCGCCCTTCGCTGCGTCAAATTCGCCCGAACGGCCCGCCATGACGTTCGTATCCACATAGACCGGATAGACTGGATCGGTCACGCCGATTTTGCAGTCCGCTGAAAGCAGCTCCTGAATGTTGCCCGTATCGCACTTGCTTCCGTCCGAGACGAATATCTCGTCGAGGCCGATCTCCACCCCGCGCGCGAGATAGTCGTTCTCGCGGATCGCAGCGCGCAGAAATTCATACCCCTGCTCCGGCCCGTAGCCCATGAACGTTTTCGCGTCCGACATTTCGCGCGTCGCCGCATCGATCGCCTGCAGGACTGCGGGCGCAAGCGGGCGCGTTACGTCGCCGATGCCGAGCCGGATGATCTCCTTATCCGGATTCTCTTTTGTATACGCGTTCACGCGGTGCGCGATCTCTGTGAAGAGATAGCTTCCCTGCAGCCGTCCGAAATAGTCGTTTACCTTAAACATAATTTCTCCTTCCACGGGTGCGCACACCCTGTATTCATCCAATACAGTGTTATTGTACCCTATCTTGCGCCGGAAACTCAATAGATTTCATGAAATAAATGCGCGTATTCCCTCAAAAAGCCCTTCTCCCGCCATCCTTTTCCGGCTTTTTCTCTTTCCGCGCTCCTCTTTCCTAAAAATCCCTTGAATAAAAAGCGCGCATGTTGTATGTTTATCTTGATCAATAAAATAAAATGAGGTATTCCTTATGAAATATGCGATCATCGGCACTTCATGGATCACGCAGGCGTTTATCGACAGTGCGAATACACTGGGAGAGCTCACGCTTGGGGCGGTCTATTCCCGCAGCCTCTCCCGCGCGGTGGAATTCGCTTCCAAAAACGGCTGCGATTATGCTTACGACGACCTTGACACCATCGCGAGGAGCGGCGTAGACGCGGTCTATATCGCGAGTCCGAATTCCCTGCATTACGAGCAGGCAAAGCTGTTTTTATCCCACGGCAAGCATGTGATCTGCGAAAAGCCTGCCGTCGTCCGGCCCGAGCAGCTGCTTGAGCTGCACGACCTTGCGCATGAAAACGGCCTCGTATTCATGGAGGCCATCATGATGCTCCACCAGCCCTGTCTGAAAACAGTAAAAGACGCCCTTTCAAGGCTTGGGAGGATCGATACGGCACGCTTCGATTTCAGCCAGTATTCCTCGCGTTATCAGGCGCTTATGGACGGCGAGCTTCCGAACATCTTCAACCCGCGGTTCGCAGCCGGCTGCATGATGGACCTCGGCGTTTATGTCGTTTATCCCGCGCTGTATTTCTTCGGACGGCCGCGCGAGATCGTGACGCGCGCAAGGCTGCTTTCCTCCGGCGCCGATATTTCATTTACCAGCCTGTTCGTGTATGACGACAAGCACGTCGTACTCACCGCCTCCAAAGCATCGGAGGACCGGATCGGCTCTGAAATCTTAGGCGACAAGGGAACGATGACGATCCGCACGCTGTTCGAGCTTTCCGGCATCGGCATCGAATATCTGGACGGGAGCAGGGAAACCATTGTGGGCGACGTTACGCGCGAAACGCTGATGGCGAACGAGGCGCGGGATTTTGTCCGCTATGTCAGGGACCCTGCGGGCTGTGCGGAGGAGCTTCGGCGCGCACAGCGGCTTTCCCTCGATGTGCTGGAGACGATCACGCAGATGCGCGCGCAGGCGGGCATCGTTTTCCCGGAATGATTGCGAAAGGGCCGCGGAAGCGGTCTTTTTTTGCTGTCATGAAATGGCATGATCTGCCCGTTTCCTTTTCCTGCGCTTGATGCTTTCGGCTTTTTTTGCTATAATTAAAATAAGCTTACTGAAAGTAAGACGTTTTAGCAGAATATTTTTTGTCTATCAATACTACAATAAAAAAGAAAGGCCGGAAGCTTGAATAAAAACTTGTCAGCAAAATTTAAGGAAGCCCTCATATCGGTATTGCCGATCACGGCCATTGTTTTGCTGCTCAATTTCACCGTCGCCCCCATGACAGGCGGAACGGTCGCATTGTTTCTTATGGGCGCTGTGCTCCTCATCGTGGGCATGGCGCTCTTTTCTCTTGGCGCGGATATCGCCATGATGCCGATGGGTGAACGGATCGGCTCGCAGCTGACCAAAACGCGTAAGCTCGGCCTGCTCATCGTGGTAGCCCTTATTATGGGGATCGCCATCACCATTGCCGAGCCCGACCTGCAGGTGCTTGCCGATCAGGTCCCCTCCGTTCCCAATATGACGCTTATCATCACAGTGGCGCTCGGCGTGGGCCTGTTCCTCGTCCTCGCGCTCCTGCGTATTATTTTTCAGAAGAAGCTTGCCGTTATTCTGATCGTGCTTTATGCTGCTGTATTTGCCCTTGCGGTGTTTACGTCCGGCGATTTTCTTTCTGTGGCATTTGACTCGGGCGGCGTAACGACGGGGCCTATCACCGTTCCCTTTATCCTTGCGCTCGGCGTGGGCGTCGCGGCGGTGCGCGGCGGGCGCAGCGCGCAGGAGGACAGCTTTGGCCTCGTTGCCATTTGCTCGGTCGGCCCGATTCTCGTGGTGCTCATTATGGGGATGCTTTTTCCCGCGTCCAGCGACTATGCGGCGGACCTTTCTGTTCCGGAGATCGGCGGATTTTCAGACCTGCTGCACGCGTTTGGCGAGGGCTTCCCCGAATATTTCCGCGATGTGGGGATCGCGATCTCTCCGATCATCGCATTTTTTGTCATCTTTCAAATCGTATTCCTCAGGCTGCCGAAAACGCAGCTCTTGAAAATGGCTGTCGGCATGGCCTACACTTATTTTGGCCTCGTATTGTTCCTGACGGGCGTGAACGTAGGCTTTATGCCGGTGGGCAACTATCTCGGCACGCAGATCGGCTCTGTGGACTATAACTGGATACTCATTCCGCTCGGCATGATCATGGGCTTCTTCGTCGTCATGGCGGAGCCTGCCGTACATGTTCTGAACAAGCAGGTGGAGGAGATCACCGTAGGAGCCATCTCGAAGCGCTCCATGCTCCTGAGCCTTTCCATCGGCGTGGCAGTCTCGGTCGGCCTCGCTATGGTGCGTGTCGTGACCGGACTTTCCATTTGGTATTTCCTTGTTCCCGGCTATGCGGTCGCCCTTGGCCTTTCCTTCTTCGTACCGAAAATCTTTACGGCGATTGCCTTCGATTCGGGCGGCGTCGCTTCCGGCCCGATGACCGCTACGTTCCTGCTCCCCTTTGCGATGGGCGCATGCAGTGCGATGGGGGGGAATATCCTCACGGACGCCTTTGGCATCGTCGCGATGGTCGCGATGACGCCGCTTGTTACCATACAGGTCATGGGGCTTTATTATAAGCTCAAGACCAAAAACGACGCGGCCCGGCTCGCCGGAGGGCTTGGTCAGGCCGCCGCAGAGGACGAGGAAGAGATCATCGATCTCTAAAAAAGGAGGTTTTTTTATGGCGGAAGCCGTGCGCAAAAAAATGAAGATGCTGGTCACGATCGTCGACCGGGAGAAAGGCAAAGACGCTTTGCATACCCTGCGCGGCGAGGGGCTGTATTATAATATGATGCTGATGGGGCGGGGCACCGCTTCTTCCGAGCTTCTCGATATTTTGGGGCTTGGCGAAACGGAAAAATATGTTATACTGAGCTTTGTGGCGGAAGATAAGGTTCGGCAGGTCATGCGCATGCTGGAAAACGACCACGAGCTGCGGGAAGCGGGAAACGGCATTGCCTTTACCATACCGATCGGCAGCGTAGGCGGTCCTACGACACTTTCCTTTCTCTCCCAACTGTTTGAAACGCTGAAAGAGGGTACGAACCATGGAACTATCCCAAAAAGAATTTGAACTCGTGATCACGATCGTAAACCGCGGCTTTGCCGACGAGGTCATGGATGCGGCAAAGGCCGCAGGAGCGACGGGCGGCACCGTGCTGTATGGTCGCGGCACCGGCATCCATGAGGCGGAAAAATTTTTCGGCATCACGATACAGCCGGAAAAGGAAGTCGTCCTCATACTCACGCCGCTCAAGACGCGGAACGCTATCATGAAAGCGATCTGCAAAGGCGCCGGCCTTTCCACCGAGGGGCATGGGATCTCTTTCTCCCTGCCTGTGGAAGATGTGATGGGCATCGTCCATCTGGATCAATGGGAGCCGAAGGGCTGAATCGCTCCATATAAAAAGACAGGCATGGAGCCTGTCTTTTTTTGCGATAAGCAATAAGCGCCCGGTCATTCCCTGCGCGCTTCGATTTGTTTTTCGAGTGCGGCTACAGCTTCCTTGAACGGTTTTCTTCCCATTCCTCCAAAATTTTCACCGATCAGGCAGTAGGTGAAGCCATTATCGCCCCACTGTGCGATCTGCGTACCGTCAAGATATCCGAGCCAGATATCATGCTTTCCTATCTTGTGCATACCCGCGTCTTTCGCGCCTTCTATCCCGCAGATATCGTCACTCACATCCTGCACGCGCAGGCGCAGTATCCTGCCATCCTGATTTTCATAGGTGATCTGCCCCAGCTCGCCGTCCAATATTTCAAAACGGGCCGCTTCGTAGCCGTCCATGCTGAGCGTCTCCATCGTAAAGCCCAGCTTTTCCGACATCTCGTCCGCGGACGAAACAGCTTCCACCGGCAACACGGCGGGCGTTTCCGCCGCAGGCGCGCACGCGCACAGCGTTCCCGCCGCTACCATCATACCGATTACCACAGATAAAATGCGTTTCATAAGCTTCTCCTGACTTCAAGATCTGTTTCATTATAGTACTGCATAGCACTACTCATTATAGCAATAACCATGCATCAGGGCTGTAAACTTTTTATGAAAATACTATGAACAGCGGCGCCGTTTTTTATTGACGCTTTTCCCGGGCACGCAGTATAATGGATTCGGACTGACCGGTCAGTCATTTATGCGGACCGTAAACGATATCAGGATCCAGCCGCCTTTACCGGCGGATATACTTTACTGCAACGGAGGAACGGCAATGCCAAAATTCAGCGTGAAAAAACCAATGACCATTTTTGTGGCGGTCGTTTTGGTGTGCATCCTCGGCTTCATCTCATTCACGAGTATGACCACCGACCTGCTGCCCAAAATGGATCTTCCCTACGTTATGGTGCTCACTACCTATCCCGGCGCAAGCCCGGAGAAGATCGAACAAACGGTAACGAAGCCCCTTGAGCAGACGCTCGCCACTACGAGCGGCGTGAAAAGCATCACCAGCTCGTCCAACGAAAACTCCAGTATGGTCCTGCTGGAATTTGAGCAGGGAACCAACATGGACAGCGTGATGATCGAAATGAGCGGCAGCATCGATCTTGTGGAGGCGAGTCTCGACGACGCGGCGGGCACGCCTACGCTCATCAAGATCAATCCCGACATGATGCCCGTCATGATCTCAAGCGTTGACATCGACGGCAAAGACATCATCGAGACCTCGAAAATCGTCTCCGAAGATATCCTGCCCGCGTTCGAGCGGATAGACGGCGTGGCGTCCGTCACCGCGACCGGCCTTGTGGAGGATTCCATCGAGGTCACGCTCGATCAGGACAAGATCGACGCACTGAACCGGCGTGTGCTTGCGTCGGTAGATGAAAAGCTCGCGGAGGCGCAGGAGAAGATCGACGAGGCAAAGGGGCAGATCGAAAGCGGAAAATCGCAGCTGCGCTCCATGAGCCAAACGCAGTCGCAGCAGCTGGTGGACATGGGTCTCGCGCTCTCCGCCGGAAAGGAGCAGGTCGAGGCCGCGCTCGAAAGCCTGCCGCAGGCGCAGACAGACCTCGAGACGCAGCTTACGGACCTCAAAACACAGCTTACGGACCTTGAAACGCAGAAAAGCACGCTGACCGCGCAGCTTGCAGACGCAAGGACAGCCGAAACGGCGCTTGAGCAGCAGATCGCCGCGCTCGTCGCCGCGGGGCAGCCTGTTCCGGACGAGCTGACCGCACAGCTTGCGGCGCTGAAGGAAAGCATACCGCAGCTTGAAAGCGGGCTTTCTCAAATCGAGGAGGGTATCCCGCAGCTTACAGACGGCATTTCCCAGATCGAAGCAGGGCTCGACGCACTTCCCGCTCAAAAAGAACAGCTGGAGGCGAAGCTTGCCGAGCTCGCAGACGGTGAGCGCCAGCTTGAAGCCGGAAAAATGACGCTTACCACAGAGCTTGCGCAGGCCTCCGGCCAGCTTGCCGGAGGGGAAGCGGCGCTCACGCAGCAGGAGGCCGAATTTGAAGCGCAGAAAGAGGCCGCCTACGAGCAGGCCGGTCTTGACGGGCAGATCACGCAGGAAACGATAAGCCAGATCCTCTCCGCGCAGAACTTTTCTATGCCCGCCGGATATGTCAGCGAGGGCGACCAGCGCTATCTCGTCAAGGTGGGCGATCAGTTCGGGGATATCGGCCAGCTCAAAGACCTTGTTTTATTTGACATCGAGGCGGGCGGCATCGGCGCCGTTACCCTTTCGGACGTCGCCGATATCGAGATGACGGACAACCGGGACGAGATGTATGCCAAGATCAACGGCAACGACGGTATTCTCCTCACGTTCCAAAAGCAGAGCACGGCTTCTACGACCGACGTTTCGGACCGCATCAACGACATGATGGAGCAGCTGCAGGCCGAGGACTCTTCCCTGCATCTTACCGCGCTGTCCGACCAAGGGGTATACATCGGCATCGTGCTCGATTCGGTGCTGGATAACCTGCTTCTCGGGGCGGTGCTCGCGATCATTATCCTGTTCCTCTTTTTGAAGGATATACGCCCCACGCTGATCGTCGCCATCAGTATTCCGTTCAGCCTGCTCGCCGCGCTCACTCTGATGTATTTCTGCGGCGTCACGCTGAACGTTATCTCCCTCGCGGGCCTTGCGCTCGGCGTAGGCATGCTGGTGGACAACAGTATCGTCGTCATCGAAAATATCTACCGTTTGCGTTCGCTCGGCATCCCGCCCGCAAGGGCGGCTGTGAAAGGAGCGCAGCAGGTAGCGGGCGCGATCTTCGCCTCCACCCTGACCACGGTGTGCGTCTTCCTGCCCATCGTATTTACAGAGGGCCTCACGCGCCAGCTGTTTGCGGATATGGGGCTTACGATCGCATTTTCGCTGCTCGCGAGCCTCATCATCGCGCTCACGCTCGTACCGGCCATGGGCTCCACCATGCTGAAAAAGGCAAAAGAGAAAAAGCACCCCCTCTTTGACCGCTTTACCGCGGGCTATCAGAAGCTGCTCTCCGGCGCGCTCAGGCGCAAATGGATCGTGATCGTCCTTGTGGTCGTGCTGTTCGTATTCAGCGCGGCAAATGTCTTTACGATGGGAACGTCTCTCATGCCCAAGATGGACAGCTCGGAGATCATGATCACGATGGAGATGCCGGAGGACAGCACCACGCAGGAGACGCGGGATATGAGCGACGAGGTGCTTGCCCGCCTCACCGCCGTTCCCGACGTGGAAACGATCGGCGCAATGGAGGGAAGCGTGATGTCTTCCATGGGAACGTCGTCCGGCGGCGGGAACAACACGAGCATGATGATGTATGCTCTTTTGAAGGAAGACCGGACGCGCACCAGTTCCGAAATCGCAGCGGATATGAGAAACGCCGTAGCGGACCTACCCGCCGAGATCGACGTGAGCGATTCCACGATGGACCTGTCCGCGCTTTCCGGCTCCGGCCTTGAGGTCGTCATCAAGGGCGACGACCTCGACACATTAAAGCAGATCGCGCAGGACGTCGCCGCCATGATGCAGGAGACGGAGGGACTTACGGCAGTCGACGACGGCCTTTCGGACGCTTCGATGGAAACGCGCATCGTTGTCGACAAAAACAAGGCCGCGGAATATGGCCTCACAACGGCGCAGGTCTACCAGCAGGTAGCCGCCGAGGTCTCCTCCGGTACGACGGCCACCACCGTGACCTTTGAAACAGAGGAGTATCCTGTCATCGTAAAAAACAGCCCGGAGGGTATGGCCTCCCTCGATACGCTGGAAGACTTTACGCTCATCGGAACGAAAGACGGAGAGGAAGCGGAGGTGCGTCTTGCGGACATCGCCGGGATATCGCAGCAGCAAAGCCTCGCCTCCATCAGCCATGAAGACCAGACGCGCACAATGTCTGTGACGGCAGGCGTAGACACGGAGCATAATATTGGCCTTGTCAGCAGGGATTTTTCCCAGAAGCTGGCCGGCTATTCGGTCCCGGCCGGTTATTCCGTGGAGATCGAGGGTGAGAACCAGACGATCATGGATGCTTTCTCGAACCTGATCTACATGTTCCTGCTTGCAGTGGTACTGATCTACCTCATCATGGTGGCGCAGTTCCAGTCCTTAAAGGCGCCGTTCATCATTTTGTTCACGATCCCGCTTGCGTTCACGGGCGGGCTTTTGGCCCTGCTTTTCTCGGGTGCGGACCTCAGCATGATCGCGCTGCTCGGCTTCCTCATCCTCGCGGGCATCGTCGTGAACAACGGCATCGTATTCGTGGATTATGTGAACCAGCTTCGGCTCTCCGGTATGGAGAAGCGGGAGGCGCTCATCAAAACGGGCGCGGCGCGTATCCGGCCTATCCTGATGACGGCGCTTACCACTATCCTTGGCCTCGTGCCGCTCGCGCTCGGCATGGGGCAGGGCGCGGAAATGCTGCAGCCCATGGCGGTGGTGACCATCGGGGGCCTCGTTTACGCGACCTTTATGACGCTGTTCTTCGTACCCGTGCTGTACGATATCTTCAACAAAAAGGCTCTGAAGCCTGTTGTGATCGAGGAGGGACTTGATGATGATATCCCCGTCCTATAAAGAAAAGGAGCTCGTGATCATGCGGGCGCTGATGCGCCTGCTTGCACGCGGGCAAACCCTCGCGGAGATCAAGACCTCCGACATCGCGCAGGAGGCGGGCGTCGGCAAGGGAACGCTTTACAATTATTTTGCGGCAAAGGAAGATATTTTCGCGCGGACAGTCATTTACAGCATCGATACTCTGCTGCACGGTATTTGGGAGCGTATGGACCGGGAAAGCTCCTTCCGCGGAAAGTGTTATGCCGTTCTGTTTTCCATACATGAAATGATGGCGAACGAGCATTCCGACCTAAACCTGATTTTGTTTAATTTGGGGAGCAGAGAGGCAAAACAGCTTCTCGGCGGTGAAATTTCTCTTATATGGCGCTATCTTTCGGCCATACGCGAAAAGGTATTGCAGCTCGCGCAAACGGGCGCGGACGAAGGGCTTTTTCCGCCGTATACCGACGAAGAATATACTTACAGCGCATTCGCTTCCGCCCTGATGGGGTTCGTGCATGCGCGCTGCCGTATGGACCTGCCGACGGACGGCGCGCTCAGGACCGCGATGGGCAATGCCTATACGCTGCTTTTAAAGGCGCTCAACTGAAAATAAGCCGGATATACACTCCGGCTTATTTTTTTACCTTCTTTTTCCACAACAGCCACTCCCGGTTGGGACCTCCGGTTTGGAGAAAGGAGGCCCATTTTCTTCCGCATTCCATCCTTTTGCACCATTCCATGCGCTCTTTGTAGAAAGTCAGCCTATCGCGCACGGCATTTTCACAGGTATCTATCCCATATTCCCGTACGGCCGCAGCGCCGTTTGAGGCCTTGTGTCGTCCAGCAAACGTTTGGACAGCCAAAGCCCCGTTTCCTCCGCACAGGCAAGCGCCCACAGCACCACTGCTCTGCGCGTCTGTCCGCGGAGCATACAAAGCAGCTCCTTTAGGCACGGGCTATCTCTCGTAAACAGAATGCGGTTTCCCTTCAGAAGTCTTTTCCTTACGTCGCTTGAATCTACCGTTCCCATTTTTTCTGATAATATGGACACTTTTTCCCGATGCATTCCTTGTTTTCATCCGAAAACCTACAGACGATCTTTTCGGGCAGCTTCATTGAAACACCTAAGTTTTCCTGTGTGAATAGGACGGCCTCCTGTGCGGCTGTGAATGAATTTCGCTTGCAGCACCTCGGTCCGCCAAGCTGTGCGACCGCATCGAGCGCACGCGCCGTCATTTGATTGGCGAGGCTCCACGGCTTTCCGCTCAGGGGCGTCGCCCCCGTCACGATGCTGACGAATATGCCCGTGCTGACCGCCGCGCCGCAGCAGCCCCACAGCCCGCATGCCCCGCCGGGATATCCGCTTCCCCTCGCTTCCATTTCCCGCAGGGCGGCCGCAAGGTCAAGCTCCCCGCCCGCGTTATGGTAGGCGGTAAGCAGCGCCGTGCCCACGAGCACATGATGCTCCGGCCCGTGCATATAGAGGTAAGGGTCCTGCATGACCGTCTGTATGATATGGATCGGGTCTTTCGACCCGCTTTCCCCGCATTCCCGCATGACTGCCTCAAGCCCTTTTTTCTCATGGCACGCGTCGCACACATAGTGCCCCTGCTTGCAGCTTGCATAGCTCTTGAATTTCCCATGGCACACGCTGCATTCCATTTCCCGCGCTTCCCTGAAGTATTGCAGCGGCTGTCCGCACACGAGGCAGGCGCCTTCTCCTCTTTTCATAGACCATCTTCCTCCCGTTCTCAAAACGCGAGCTGCACGAGCAGCATATAGCATATCGTTCCGCCAGCGATAGAAAGGAGCATCTGCCGCTTCCACAGGTGCAGACCCACGACGACGCCGATCGCGATCAATTCGGGAATGCCGTGGCTTCCCGTAAAAACGGAGACGTTCCTCAGGCAATAGATGATGAGCAGGCCAAACACCGCGGCGGGAAGCACCTTCCCAAGGTACTGCACAAATTTCGGCGTACTCTTCCCTGCCGGGAAAAGCAGAAAGCGCGTGAGCATCGTACCTCCCACGATGACGGCGACCGTAACAATTTGCTGGGTGAGCGTCATTTCCGTCATGCGGCATCACCTCCCCGCTCGATAGGCCTGCGGAGCAGCGTCAATACGCCGAGGATCGCCAGCATGGCGGGCAGGATAAAACCGTCCGCCCCGAACGCGATGAGGAACAGGAGGGACAGCCCGAGGCCGAGCAGTGCGGCGGTATGGTTTTTTTCTTTCAGCCATTGCTCGAGGAAAATGACGACGAACATGGCTGTCATCACAAATTCAAGGCCCTCCGTATTGAACTGGAGCAGGGATCCGAAAATGCCGCCAAGCGTCGAGCCGGAGAACCAATAGATATGATTGAGCAGCGTCACGAAAAACATGAACCAACCTTTATCCACCCCCGCCGGTATTTTTGCGGTGTAATTGATGGAAAAGCTTTCGTCACACATGCCGAAGATAAGATAGGGCTTTTTTAAGCCCGTTCCCTTATATTTGTCCAGCATGGAAAGTCCGTAGAACAGGTGGCGTGCGTTGATCATCAGCGTCATGGCAAAGGCCTGAAGCGGATCGAACGCTCCCATCAGCAGGTTCACCGCCACAAATTCCATCGAGCCCGCAAAAATAGTCAGGCTCATCAGCATCGGATACCAAAAGCTGAACCCGCACGCGTTCATATAGATCCCATATGTGAGGCCCAGAAACCAGAAGCCTGCAAAGATGGGAAGCGTATGGGGAAACGCCGCCCGCAGCGCCTTTTTCGCCGTTCCGGGCGGGCATTTTCCCTTTGGTTTTCTGCCGATTAGCCCCATAAATACCGTTCCTTTCGTTTCCGGATATTATTTTACCCCCGTTTTTTCTTTCGTTCAATGGTTTTATCTTCAAAGGAAACCGGCGCCTGTCCGCAACAAAAAAAGGCTGTTTTCCGGGTCGCGGGAAAGCAGCCTTTTTCCTTTCCGTTTACGCCATTTCTTTTTTGATGAGCTGCGCGAGCTCTCCTGAGGCTGGAATGCCCATATAGGTTTCGATCACGGCGTCGAGCCCGTCCTGCTTCAGCGCCGCCTGCAGCTTTTCTGCCGCTTTGTCGCCCTCGGGCGCGAATTTCAGCGCCGCCGCAATGCCGCGTACGATCATGTCCGGAGCGACGCCCTGCTCCATGCAATAGAGCGCCGCGCCCACGAGACGGTCGTCCCGGCGCAGCTTGCGCACCGGGTCTGCGCCCACGCGCACCGTCGTATCGCGGAGCGCCTGATTGCCGAAGCGGGAAAGAAGGTCGCGCACATGCTCTTTCAGCTCGCTTTCCGGCACGCCGTATTCCTTGCTGAGCGCCGCCGCGCTGCCGTCCATCGCAGCCTGCGCGGCCGCTTTGATCTCTTCGTCCGCGACTGCCTGCCAGATATATTCATAGCCTTTCAGCCAGCCGAGATAGGCGCATATCGCGTGCCCCATGTTGTGGATAAAGAGCTTGCGCCGGATATAGAACGAAAACGGCGCATAGGGGATCAGCCCCACGATATCCGGAATACCGCCCCGGAACGCTTCCTTATCCACCGGAAGCTGGCAATAGGGCTCCACCGCGATGAGCAGCGGGTCGCCCGCGCGCTCCTCTGGCGTGAGCGGCGGAACCATACGCCCAATGGATGCTTCCACCAGTCCCAGATTTTCATCCGCCCACTTCTTTTCCTCCTCCGTCAGATACTGATAGATATACCCGCGCATGATCTTATCCGCATCAAGCTGGTTTTCCGCGAGGATGATATCGAGCGGCCGGCCGCTTCTCTGCATGCGCAGCCGCATTCCCTTTGCAATATTTTCCGCGATATGCGGCAGCACGTTGACGCCGACGGCACTCGCCATGATATCGCACGCCGCGATGGTCTCGATGGCCTCTTCCGTATTCGCGTTCACCGCGCGCACATTTTTGACCGTATCTACCTTCTGTCCTTCGTTTGAAACGATGCGTACCCGGTATTCGTGGTCTTTGTTGAATGCGTCGATCACCTCGGGCACGATATCGAGAAAGCACACCTCATACCCGCTTTCTGAAAGCGTTTTTCCGATGAAACCTCTTCCGATGTTTCCCGCTCCATACATTACCGCCTGTTTCATGTTTATCCTCCGCTGTGTCGTGTTTATTTTAAAGCCGCAAAACGGCAAAAGCATTGGCGGAATGCTCCGCCAATGCTGCGTTTTTCAAAAAAGTCTTGCCGCCCGCTGCGCGGCCGGACACTTTTTCAGAGCCTGCCTGTTCGTCTGCGGCACGGTATCGGCAGGGATGTCCGCCGTTCCTTTGTCTTCCTCTCAGCCGTTCAGCAGCAGCTCGATCACATACATCTCAAGCTTCTCGAAGTTCTGCGTCTTCACGCACTCCTCCTGGAACTTATAGTCGAACTTCTTCACCTTCTCAAGCAGCAGCTCGAATACGCGCTTGCTGTTGATGATGTGGCGGTAGCAGTCCTCCGCCGGCTGCGTCCGCATCGCCTTTACGTCGAGTCCTACGCATTCCCCGTTATCGCCGAAGTTGTTTTCATACAGCACCTTCACCTGATTGAAGCATGCCCTCAGGTTCTCCGCTCCGAACGTCTTGTCCTGATCGTATTTGATCCCGTTCTGGTCATTCAGGTGTACTCCCCACAGCTTCCCCCACGCGATCGCGAACGCCATGTCCGCCGCCGGGTCAAGACCCGCTAAGATCGAATGCGCGCTCTCGATGCACAGTCCTACCCGCGACGGATCCACCGTCTGCGCTCCTACCGCAAGCGCATGCCCTGCCGTCCCGCAGTAGCTCCGGTCGATCGGCTCGTTCGGCTTCGGCTCTACCAGTATCTGCACGTCCGGGTCGTATTTCAGGATCGTATCGAACGCGTCCCTCAGCTGCCTGATCTTCTCGACCGGGTTTTTCCCCTCCGCGCACAGCGTTCCCTCGCGCGCCAGCCACAGCTGCACCTTGTTCGTCCCCAGCGCCTTTGCGATATCTACCGACCGCAGCGCCCGCCAGATCGCAAAATCATAGTCCTCCTTCCGGCTCGCCGTGAAGCCCCCGTCGTTCGTGTGCGCGTCGAACCACAGCCGCGGCGCCACGAATTCCGCGAACAGACCGTATTTGTCCAGCATCGCTTTGACGTCCTTCGCGTAATCCACGATCGCCTTTTCCGTCATATTGTTCATATCCGGCACCGCGTCATCGTCATGGAACTGCACTCCGTCCATCCCGATCTCCGCGAATGTTTTGATCTTCTCCTCAAACGGCACCGTCGGCCTGATCCCCGGCCCGAACGTCTCGTTTCCCTCGTGCACGTTCCACGGTCCTACCGTAAACCTGAATTTTGCCATCCTTTTTTCCTCCTTTGGTTCCCTTTTTTTCCGGCCGAACGGCCTTTCTTTCCATGCTGCCTTTATTATATCCCCTCTTTTTTCCCTCTTCCCGCACATCTTTGCTTTTTTTCCGGGACAGTTTTGTTTTCTATCTGTTGCTTTCCCCTTGATATTTACAGGTTTTCCCGATCTTATCTATTACTTTTTTGCTTTTTTGTCATATTTTTTGATTTGAGACAAATCGGTCTTGCAAAAATGGCAAACCTGTCATATCCGGCGCGGCCTTTTTTTGTAAAATAGAATCATCACAAAAACATCAGAATATACCGGTATGCAGCTTTTCTTCTGCTTTTCCGGTCTTTCAAAGGAGATTTTTATGGAAAAAGGTATTTGCGTTGCAGGAAACGCGATCATCGATATCCTGTATCCCATCGAATGCTATCCGGGCAAGGGCGAGCTTACCACCATTACCGAGGGCATCTCGCGCGCGACGGGCGGCGCCCTTTGCAATGTGATCCTCGATCTTGCGCACCTTGACCCTGCGCTCCCTCTTTCAGCGGTCGGCCGCATCGGGAACGATGCAGAGGGAGACCTTATTTTGAGCGAGATGGAGCGGTTCCCGAACATCAGGACAGACGGCATGATCCGCGAGGGCAAGACCTCCTTTACTGCCGTCATGGCCGAAAGCACGACCAAGCAGCGTACATTCTTCCAATACCGCGGCGCGAACGCGCAGCTGTGCGAGGCGGATTTTGATTGGAGTAAGATCGACGCTTCCCTGCTGCACATCGGCTATATCCTCCTGCTCGATACGCTCGATGAGGAGGATGCGGAATACGGCACGAAAATGGCGCGGCTGCTGCACAGTGCGAAGCAGGCGGGTATCAAGACCTCTATCGACGTCGTGAGCGAAACGGGTGACCGCTTTGCGCGGCTCGTGCCTCCGGCGCTTAAATTCACGGACTACTGCATCATCAATGAGCTTGAGGCACAGAACGCGACGGGCATCCCGCTGCGCGACGCGGATGAAAAGCTGATCACGGAAAATCTTCCGAAAGCGCTCCGCAGCCTGTTTGAAATGGGCGTTTCCACATGGGTGGTCATTCACTGTCCTGAGGTCGGCTATGGAATGGACGCGGACGGAAATTTTGTCGAGCTTCCGAGCCTCCGGCTCCCGGAAGGATATATCAAGGGCACGGTGGGCGCAGGCGATGCGTTCTGCTCGGGCGTGCTCTACGCCGCATATAAGGGTCAGTCCTTGGAGGACGCGATACGCCTTGGCATCGCCTCCGCGGCATGCTCGCTTTCTGCGGACGGCGCTTCGGACGGGATGCGCACCGCGGCAGACGCGATGGAGCTTTACCGGAGTCTGAACGGAAAATAACAGGAAAACGAAAAAAGAGCGCGCCGCAGGGCGCGCTCTTTTTTGACCGTTTTTACTGCTTCACGAGCCGCGCGTGGAGCGTGCGGTATTCCTCGAATTTTTCCCGGTAAAGCTCCCGATATTCCGGATCCGGTTCGATCGTATCCTTTTTTTGCGCCATGCGCCCCGCCGCTTCCGCTACGGAGCTATATGCACCCGTGGAGGCCGCGCACAGGGCCGCGCAGCCAAGCGCACCCGCTTCGCTGCATGTAAGGGTAGAGACCGGTATCTGCATCATATCCGCCTTGAGCCTGAGCCACGGCCTGCTTTTGCTTCCGCCGCCCACACACACAAGGCTTTCTACCTCAACGCCCTGCGCGTGCAGTGTTTCCTTGTTCAGATATTGGTCGAGCACAAGGCCCTCGAGTACCGCACGGTATAGGTCATAGCGCGTCGTTTCAAGGCCTGCGCCCAAAACGGCGAACCGCGCATGCGCGTCGAGATACGGCGTGCCGCTGCCTGTAAGGTAGGGCTGCACCATCAGCTTCGTCGGCCTGCTCGGGAAATTCTCCTCAAACAACGCAAAGGGCGGCCCGCTCCTCTCTGTTTCCTCCGCAGCGAACGTGCGGAAGAACCATTCAATGAGTACGCCGCACGACGGATTATAGGCCAGCGTACAATACGTTCCATCATTCCAGATTGGCTCGCAGGGGAGCCCGTTCTGCAAAATCGCGTCCGGCTTGAACATGCCTTTATAAACGGGCGTCATACATTCGGAAGTGCCCATCGAGCAGACGACGCTGCCCGGCGCAAGACCCGCGCCGATCGCCGAGGCCGGCTGGTCGTGCGCGCCCGCGACCACCTTCATTCCCTCAGGCAGTCCCAGCTCCCGCGCGAGAGACGGACGCACCGTGCCGATCTCCGTGCCCGCCGGAACAGGCGCGGAGAACAGGCCCGCATCGATCCCAAAATGGCCGGTCATCCGTTCGCTCCATATATAGTTCTTCACATCGAACAGCATGGAACGCGCGGCCACCGAATAATCGACTGCCGCGTTCCCGCTGAGCATATAGCCCACATAGTCCTCGATGAATAAAACGCGCTTTGCCCGTCCGTACAGCTCCGGCTTCTTCTCTTTCAGATAAAGCAGCTTGGAAATGCTGTAGGTCGGAGAAAACGGGAGGCCGCAGACAGCCGCGATCTCTTCCTGCGGCAGCCCCTGCGACGCGCGCAGGAATTCCGTCTCGCCGCGCGGGTCCGTAAAGATCATGATGTCGTGCAGCGGTTCGTCCCTGTCGTCCAGCACAACGAACGCCTCGCCGAACGAAGCCGCCGCAAGCGCGTCGATCCCTCCGGCTTTCGCGCATGCTTCCGCGAGCACTTCCTTTGTTTTTTCCCACATGGCGCGCGGGTCAAGGCCGCGCAGGCCGTCCGGGTCGTATTGCGTTCCATAGGCGCGGTATGCGGCTGCGGCCTGTCTGCCCGTTTCGTCAAAAACGACTGCTTTCACGCCGCTCGTTCCTACGTCGAGTCCGCAGAAATTCATGGCTTATCCTCCTGCTTTGCGGGGCACAGCCCCTTGTTTTGAAATTTTTTGGCAAAACGGCGCAAAAGGGTTTCTTTTGCGCCGCCGTTTCCTTTTCATGTCCGCTCTTTTCTGCGGCGGACAGGTTATTACAATAAGCTGCCGCGCAGGAAAAATAATATGCCTTCCTATGCTGTCTGTTCCCTGCCGGCCGCTTATCATAAGCAATCATTCTCCGTATAAAAGGCTCCGGGTCCCGCTGATGCGGAGCGTATCGTGCAGCAGTGCGCGTACCGCGTCATAAACTGCCTTACGGCCCGCTTCGATATCGTTTCCGCTTTCTTTCAGCGCCGCTTCATACACCTGCCGCACTTCCGTGCCCACATTGATCTTCGCGATACCCGCCTTGATGCCCGCGCGGATATATTCCGGATCGATGCCCGAGCCGCCGTGCAGCACGAGCGGTATGCCCGTCGCTTCATGCAGCGCCGCGATATGCTCTACGTCAAGGCGCGCCGTCGGCTTCTTTTGGTCGCGCGTCGCGTCTGCGATCGCCCCGTGAATATTTCCGACCGCGACGGAGAGCCAGTCGCAGCCGCTTTCCTGTACGAACCGCTTCGCTTCGTCGAGCTTCGTGAAGCCCGTTTTGGTGGCAAAAATCTCCTCATAGGGCATCATTTCGCCGCTCTCGTGCCCCATGACCGCGCCGAGCTCCGCCTCGCAGGGTATTCCTGCCGCGTGTGCCCTGTCTGCGACCTGCTTCGTCGCCGCGGCATTTTCCTCAAAGGACAGCCGGGAAGCGTCTACCATAACGGAGCCAAAGCCCGCCTTCACCGCACGCTCGATGATCGGCATATAGTCTACCTTTTTATAATCCTCATCTATGACCGGAACATGGTCGAGATGCAGCATGGTGCGCTTTTCGTCCGCGTATTTCCGATATTCCTCCGCAACCGCTTCAAGGCTCTGCGCGCTGAATTTTTCCCATTCCACGCGCGCCACTTCGATCATAGCGACGGAATCCTCGTCCCGGATCGCCTCTACGACAGCCTTGAGCATCGGGAGGTGAGGAATGTTGAACGCCGGGATCACGACCCCGTTTTTGCGTGCTCTCAGTACGGTTTCTTTTGTATCAAGTGCCATTTATCTTATTTCTCCTGTCCTGTTTTCCGGGCAGACGGATGCGCGCATCCGGGAAGAATGCGCGCGCCGCTGTTTCCCGTATTTTAATCCATTACAATAACGCCTTTGATCTTCGGCTCTTTTGCTTCCTTCATGAACACGATGCCTTTTTCCGCATCCTCGAGCGAGAAACGGTGCGTGATGATGGGGGAAAGATCCACCTGCCCGGAGGCGATGACCGCAAACACTTCGTCCCATACGAGCGGAGCGAGCCATGCGAATTTCAGCGTACGCTCAGACTGGATGGCGTCGAGCACCGGAACCTGAAGCTTATCCTCCGGACCGGGCAGGCCGAAGTAAACGATGGTCGAGCACGGGCCCGTTACCTTGATGGCATCCTGAAGCGCATCCATGTTGCTCGTCGCGACGATCGCGCGGGGAGCGGGTACTCCGCCGTTGATTTCCGCAACGCGGGCGGCAACGTCCGCAGCATAATATTCAGAGCTCGTATCCGTGTTGTTGATGACGTGCGTCGCGCCGCATTCCAATGCTTTTTTGAGGCCATAGTCTTTCCGTGCGACGACGATGACCTTGCCTGCGCCCGCCGCCTTCGCGAGCTGTGCCTGCATGAGGCCGATCCCGCCTGTTCCATAGACCACGACCGTCTGGCCGAGCCGTACGTCAAGGCGCTCGATGGCGTGCGTCGCGCAGGCAAGCGGCTCTGCGAGCGCCGCATCCTCAAAGCTGACCTCATCCGGTATCTTATAGACGTGCGTATATTTTACCTTAACATATTCCGCAAAGCAGCCGTTTACCGAAACGCCGATCGTTTCCACATGGCTGCATGTATTGAATTCTCCGCGCATGCATGCCGGGCAGGCGTTGCACTGCTGCACCGGGTTCAGGGCCACGCGGTCTCCCTCCTTGAAGAGCCCGAGGCTCCGCGGGATGCTTCCCACCTCTGCGACCACACCGGACGCTTCGTGCCCGAGATACATCGGTCCCTTGCCGTTCGGCGTATCGAGCGGGCTGTGCCCATAATAATAGGATATATCGGAGCCGCAGATACCCACGGCCTTTACTTTGATGAGAACCTCGTTGTCTGCGATCTGGGGGATATCGTGCTCCTCCAGCTTCATGACCATCGGTTCATAAAAATTCTGGACTTTCATTTTTCCTTTCATCTATTTTCCCTTTCTGTCTTGCGACACGCTTTATGCCACGCCTGCGTTCAGTCCATCTGGGGCATTCCGCAGTCCGGCCCAAAGTGCTTTAAGATAACGAGCGGCTCCACAGGCGACGTGTTTTTGATGAGCACGCCTTCCTTTGCGCGCGCGTTCGATACGAAAAACTCGTCCGCCGTCAGCTGCCCATAGCGAATGAGCGTCGGGGATTCGACCACGAATTTACCAAACTGCCCGTGGCCCTGCACCGCAAGGCAGCCGTATGCCGCCGCATCCTTGATGAGGACCTCCGCGCCCGGCTCTACCGTCAGTTCTTTTGCCGCGACGTAGTCGTTTCCGTAGCAGATCCAGTCCTGCTTATAGCCCTCGCCCACTTCGTCCGTGACCGGCGGGCGGAAGAACTTCTCGCGGTAATTCGGGATCGTGTTGAGCTCCCAGTCCGCCGCGTCCATGATGACGTCGAGGTCGCGTTCGCTTCCTGCCGGAACATAACCGCACAGGCTCGAATAGTCGAACACTTCTCCCTCCACGACGTTTTCCCACATTGCCATAACGTCGCTGTTCCACTGCGGCTCATAGGTGCACAGCGAGCCGGGCGCATGAACGACGCCTGCGGGCGTGAACCAGCCCGTTCCGAGCTCTACGCGGAACGCGCGGGAAAGCTCGAGGATACGTCCGTCCGCTGTTTCGAATTTGGACAGGCGCTCTTTGACCTGTTCCTTCGTGACAGACGGGTCGAACCCGAAATACGTCACAGGACGGATGCCAAGATGGTTGTTATACTGCTTCGGGAAGAAGTAGTGCTCGTGCTTCGGCATCACGCCGACCTTCGCACACGCTTCCTCGCGGTGGTGCACATGATGGAACAGTGGCTCGTTGTAGTCGTAAAATTTGGAATACATCGGCCATGTGCCGTAATCCTCCATCAGCTTTTCGCCGATCAGCTCCGCGCCGAGCGCGTCTACAAAGTCCTTGAACAGGACCTTGTGGTCGGCGTTTCCGTCCACATTGACAAAGCTCATGCCTTCAAATTCTTCCGCGCCCTCCGTTTCCACCTTTGTGATGGACGAGAACCAGCGTTCTACGATCGCGCCGCGCTTCAGACCCATCGCGTAATAGTCGTCCGGATGCAGGCGGATGCGCTTGCCCGGCCTATTGAACGGACGGGGCACCCATGTGGGCGCCATAGAGAGGATGCCCTCTCCGCGTTCCAATATATTTCTGATTTCTTTTGTTTCCATTTTTCTGCCTTTCCTCAGCCGCAGTATTTTTTGTTGAACTGATCTACGAACGCCTTGCAGTCCGCCGTTACGTTCCAAGCGTCCGGCCACTCGCACAGGTCGATCGCCCACCAGTCGCCCTTATAGTCCGCTTTTTCGAGCAGAGCCGGGATCGCCTCGTCAAAATCCACCTTGCCGAGGCCGAACGGCGCGTGTGTGCTCGTATTCGCCACGTTGAGCGTACCGTCCGAATCGATGACGTGCACAAGGCCGATCTTGCCTTTCAGCATTTCTATAAATTCTACGAGGCCGCCCTCGAGCTTGTTCGGCTCGATGTGGCGCGCGCCGACGACTGCCGACATATAGCCGTGGCAGGTATCGAACAGAATGCTGAAGTTCGGCTCGTTTACTGCTTCGTACGTTTCAACGATGTATTTCGGCTCGTTGATCATGAAGCCGGGCTCGAATTCCCAAACGACCTCGAGGCCGTATTTCTGCGCGATCTTTGCGATGCGCTTGAAGTTATCCACAATTTTCGCGCGCGCCTGCTCGTAGGTCATGCCCTCCGGCAGGACCGGCTCCGTACCAGAATCGACCCGGATCATCTTGAAGCCCATCTGCGACGCAAATTCCGCGTTCTTCTCAAACAGGGCGATCCATTCCTCCGGCTGCTTCAAGGAGTCGAGACTCCACAGGTCGCAGGCGAAATCCGCGACTTCCAGATCATATTTTTTCAGGAGCTGCTTCAGCTCTTCCCGTTTTTCCGGCGTGTCATAAAGCTCCGGATTCGCGTGCGGCTTGAAGCCGCCCATGCTGATGCCGTCGAATCCCAGCTCATGCAGCTTTTCGCACAGCTGCGGAAGCAGCACCGGGTTTTCTTCGAATGCTCCGAATACATACGCCCAACTACCGATCGATACTTTTTTCATAGTTTTCACCTCTCCTTTTTGCCCGTTCAAAAGCTACCGCTTCTTTTTGGTCTTCGTTATTTTGATTCATCCGCTGCGCAGGCGGATAGAAATTGATTATTCGCTTAATCGATTAAGCATTCCGTTCAAGAAAAATTGCTGCTTTTCCCTTATATTTTTGCCGTCTGTGCTTTATCCAAAAAAATTTTTACCACATCGAAAGGTTCCAGTCGCCAGCTCTGTCTGCGGCGGTCGACTGCCGGACCACCAGCTTTGCTTCCAATATGACGGAACGGGGAGACGCCTTTCCCTCGCCGTCCATCAAACGCTTCAATTCCTCGAACGCCGTATAGCCCATTTCATACTTCGGCAGGTCTATGGTCGTGATCTGCGGGCTTACGAGCGTGCTGGGAAAGATATTGTCGCATCCTGCAATCGCCACCTGCCCGGGAACAGATATCCCCGCCTCCTTGAGCGCCTTGAGCGACCCGATCGCCATCTGGTCGTTCGTCGTCTGGACTGCGTCGAACCGGAGCCCCTTTTCGAGGGCCAGCTTGGTGGCATGATAGGCGGAAAGCGCTGAAAAATCCGCTTCCAGAACGAGCTCTTCACGAAAAGGGAGCCCTTGCTCTGCAAGAGCGCTCAAATACCCCTGATAACGCTCCTGTCCATGCCGGAGTTCTTTCCCCACCTTTATGTAAAGGATATCCCGCTTTCCCTGCCCGATCAAATGGGCCGTCGCCATCCCGCTCAGCTTTTCATAATCCACGAGCACCGACGATATCTTGGACGAATCCATCACCTGCTCCATCGAAACGACATGAAAGGGCGCTTCCCCGCCGCTTTCTGCAAGCTCTCCCGCCCATTTTGCAAGGCCCTCCGCCCTGCAGCAGGAGTCTATGATGATACCGTCCACATAGCTTGCTTTCAGATATTCCACGCTCTCCCGCTCCGTTGCGAAATCAAAATCGCTGGAGAGGAAATTTACTTTATATCCCGCCTTTTTCGCCGCCGTCTCGATTCCCTTGAGCACATTTGGGAAAAAGATCTTCGTGATATCGGGAAGTACTACCCCGATGGTATAGGTATGCTTGATCTTCAGGCCCCGGGCAAGCAGATTGACCTTGTAGCCCAGCTCCTCAATCGATTTTTCTACTTTTTTTTTACTGCGGGGCTTACGAAGTTTTTCCCCGTAATGACGTTAGATACCGTTGCGACGGAAACACCTGCGTGTTCGGCAACGTCTTTCATTCTTACCATATCCGGCTTCCTCATGCGCACAGCTTTTGCTGCGGCCTTTTCGCTCTTTTTGTTGCTGTATTGCAACGGAAAATCGTGGTTTCCGCTCTTCTTAATCGTTTAATTAGACTATACTATATCTCCCCTTTTTTGTCAATCCTTTTGCCTGCTGCGGATGATGAAAAATAGGTGAAGCGGCCATACCCTTTGACCGCCGCCCGCTCATAAGCGCGGCCATTTTTTGAGCGTTCGGAAAAGCTGCGCAAATATGCTCCGGACGGTACTTTTCCGGCGCGCAGCCTGACCCATGCAGGCCAATGGGATACAGGCTTCAAGGCTTCGGAAGCAAGCATATCAGCGGCACGAACACATGCGCAGGGGCGATAGAGACGGCCATGCTTTGCGATGAAAGAGAGCGGCGCAGCAAGGCCGCAGCCCTGCCCCGTGAGCCGCATAAAAAACGGCCCCCGCAAAAAGCGGGAGCCGCCAAAGCCATACGCGCCGCGCGCGGCGCGTTTTTGTTATCCGAATACTTTCTTCAGGAACGGAATGCCGTTCTCTGCGATCGCTTCCGGAGATTTTGCAAACGGCCGCCATACGGACGCCGCTTTCGCGATCTCCTTGCAATCGGGTGTAAAGGACTCGATCAGGCAGTATTCGTCATAGCCCGCGTCCTTGATCGCTTCCGCGATCGCTTCCCAGTTGAAGTTATCCTCGCCCGGTGTTCCACGGTTGTTCGCGCAGGTGTGGAAGTCAAAAATTTTGCCCTTCGCAGCGCGGATCGCAGCCGGGATATTGGATTCCTCTACGTTCATGTGGAACGTATCGAGCAGGAAACCCACATTGTCGTAACCAATGCGTCCGATGAGGTCAAGGCCCTGCTCCACCGTGTTGATAAAGTCCGTTTCAAAACGGTTGAGCGGTTCGATACCGAGCTTGATGCCTTTGTCCTGCGCATACTGCGCGCACTCTTTGATGTTCTCGGTCGCCCAATCCCAAGCCTGCTTCTTTTCGTCCTCCGTGATCTGGCGCGCCTTGCCTACCGCCGAATACATCGGGCCGGCAACGACCTTCGCGCCGATCTTGACGGCAAAATCCACCATATCTTTCACATACTGGACGCCGCCCTTGCGGTATTCCGGATTATCCGAAGACATATCGCGCGTATCTCCAAACGCGCCCGTGATGGTGGGCGTTTCGATGCCCGTTTCCGCTTTTGCGGCGTTGATCGCGTCCACATCGATGGTCGCCCAATCCTCGGGAACGATCTCATAGATGTCACAGCCATATTTCTTTGCCAGTTTGAACTGCCCGAGCGGATCGCTGAACGGCGACTGCCAAGCAAGTGATACCATACCAAATTTCATATCGTTTTTCTCCTTTGATGTCCTGATTTATTTCTCCATTGTTACCCACGTGCAGCCTGCTTCAGAGCTGTCTACGCATTTATTGGAGAATTCCACGCCTTCGATGCCCATATCGATCGTCGGATAGCCGTAGCTTGCTTCGTCGACTTCCTTGCCGTCGAGCTTATCGCGCAGGGCGGCGCAGAAGTCCTTATAGATGTTCGCAAATGCTTCCGTAAGGCCTTCCGGATGGCCGCAGGGAACGCGCACATATTTTTTCGCTTCCTCTTCGAGGTAGCCGCAGCCGCGGCTGTAGATCTTCGGCGGCTCGTGACGCATGGAAACGCGCAGGTAGTTGTTTTCCTCCTGTACGAATTCGATGGTCCCCTTTTCACCGAAAATACGGATCTTGAGGGCATTGTCAAAGCCGATCGCGACCTGCGACGTCCAGTACATACCCGTTGCGCCGCCTTTATATTTCACCATGACCTCTACGTTGTTGTCCAGCACGCCGCCCTTGCCGAACACGTCAAGGTTGCAGCACAGTTTGTCGATCTTGAGGCCCGTTACATAGTTGACCCAGTTTTCGATATGCGTTCCAAGGTCCGCCACGCATGCACCGCGGCCGGAAAGCTTCGGGTCCGCGCGCCACGGCTTATTGTCTTCCGTGATCGTCTCGAGCGAATCAAGAAGCCAATCCTGCGGATATTCCGCCATGACCATGCGGATATCGCCGATCTGGCCCTTCTGCACCATCGCACGCGCCTGACGCGCCATGACGTGGCCCGTGTAGGTATAGGTCACGCAGAACAGACAGCCATGCTCTTTTGCGGTCTTTTTGAGGTCTTCGCCTTCTTCCACCGTGAAGCACAGCGGTTTTTCGCAGACAACGCTGATGCCCTGCTCGAGGAACAGCTTTGCCGCCGGATAGTGGAAGCGGTTCGGGGTCACGATATCGACCCAATCGATCTTGTCTTCACGCTTTCCCTCAGCCTCTGCCATTTCTTCGAACGTCGTATAATTGCGCTCGGGATCGATATTCAGTTCACGTCCCGCCTGCTGGCGTTCTTCTTCGATATAGGAGAAGCATCCCGCTACGAGCTCCGCTTCGTCGTTCAGCCGTACCGCTGCACGGTGCACGCCGCCGATGAATGCGCCCGGGCCGCCGCCTATCATACCGTATCTCAATTTACGTTCCATGCTTGTATCCTCCTTTTTGCGCATGTATGCGGGAACGGCTCTCCGTTCCCGCGTACTGCGGTAAAATCCAGATATTAGTCGTTCGCAATCGCTTTGTCGAACGCTACGTCGGACGGCTTGAAGTCCACTCCGCGTACAAATTCGCACGCTTCCGTCGCACCATAGATGCGCTCCATGCCGCTGTCTTCCCACTCAACGGAAAGCGGGCCGTCATAGCCGTACTGGTTCAGCTCGCGGATGATCTCTTCGAAATTGACGTCGCCGTGGCCGAGGGAACGGAAGTTCCAGCCGCGCGCCGTATCGCCGAACGTGATGAAAGAACCGAGGATGCCCGCACGTCCGTCGAGCGTGACCGCCGCGTCTTTCATGTGCACATGATATACCCTGTCGATGAAGTCACGCAGGAAGATGGTCGGGTTCACGCCCTGCCACAGCAGGTGGGACGGGTCGAAGTTGAAGCCCAGCGTTTCCCTGTAATCGAATTCCTCGAGGAGGCGTTCCGCCGTATAGTAGTCGAACGCGATCTCCGTCGGATGTACTTCCAGAGCAAAAAGAACGTTGTATTTGTCAAATTCGTCGAAGATAGGCGTCCACAGGTCCACGATCTCCTGAAATCCTGCGTCGATCATTTCCTCCGTCGTCTGCGGGAAGGAATACCAGTATGCCCAGATCGGCGAGCCCATGAAGCCCGTTACAACGTCTACGCCCATATTTCTTGCCGCTTTCGGCACATACATCATGGTCTCGATCGCCCATTTGCGGATCTCTTCCGGCTTGCCTGCAAGCTCTGCCGGAGCAAAATTATCGAGCCGCGGATCCCATTTGTCGCCCACGCACTGGCCTACCATGTGCGCCGCGAGCGCCCACGTTTTGAGGCCGTATTTTTCCATCGTGCTCTTCAGCTCGTTGCAGTAGTCCATATCCTCCGCTGCGCGTTTGGGGTCGATGTGCGAGCAGCACATGATCTCAAGTCCGTCGTAGCCCATTTCCTTTGCGGTCCTGCACAGGGTCTCAAAATCCATATCGCCCCATTGTGCCGTCATCAGTGTTACCGGTCTTGCCATAATCAATTACTCCCTTCGTTTTATCGATTTGTTTTGGCCCGAAGCCTGAAGATACGGGTCTCAGGCCGAATTGCCGTTTGACATGCAGGCCTTTTTCCGGCCTCTTTTCATTATAACAGTTTTTTCGGGATCGCGCCGCTTTTTTTGTGATTTTTTCCGTCTGTTTTGCAGCAGATACGCCTGCGGAGAGCAAAACTTCTTATACTATAAATACAGTTTATCACCGGCGTCCGAAAACGCTATGACATATTTGCGCTTTCTTTGAGATGGGTTTGCTTTGCGCGCCCGGAAAGCAAAGGGTCCAAAGCAAAGCCTTGAACCCTTGACTGTTATCCCTTTTGTAAGTGAATCGATTCGTTATCTTGCTTAATGCTTAACTAATAGATTCTTTCTTAGTTGAACGTGATCAGTTCCGTCGCGTCCGTGAATTTCGGATCGTTGATATCCGTTACATAGTCGCCCGCTTCACGGCCTGCCATGTAATCAGCAGCAACATACGGTACCAGCGTCAGCTCGGTAACGTTGGAGGAGTTGTAAGGCGTGAGGTACGGAGCGATATACTGTCTGTATTCTTCGCCGTTGAAGTATGCCTTCAGCATCTGATAGAGCGCGTCGCCTTCAAGCGCGGGCGTCTGGTTAACGTCCATCGTTACGCGGCCCTCTTCAGCCCACGTCCAGGATTTTTCCTTACCGTTGGAAGAACCGAGCCAGTAGTCAGCCGGATTGAGACCAGCTTCTTCGATCGCCTGGATCGCGCCGTCCATCATTTCGTCGTTCTGAACGTACATTCCGTCAAAACCATCTGCGCCCAGAGCCGTGATAACGTCAGCTACCACTTTCTTAGCCGGGTCAGCCATCCAGTCGCCGGAAGACCACTGAACGATCTCGAGGTCTGCGCCGCCTGCCGTCTTGTTTACAGCAACGTCGTTCGCCGTGCCGCCGATGTCCTTGCCAGCCTCTTCATAAGCCTGCAGGAAACCGAGGGACTGCGCGGAAGCCGTGCCCTGACCGAGCTTGCCTTCTACCATGACCAGCTTCTTAACGCCTTCGCCGTTATTGTACTGGAGCGCGTCTTCACCAGCCATAACGCCGGTCTCAACGAAGTCATATCCGATGAAGCCAGCGAGCTCGCCGCCTGCCGGAACCGTCGGAGCGTGCGTGAGAGCAAAGTACGGGATGCCCGCTTCGTTTGCTTTCGTGATGCACTCAGCCGTGATCTCGGGAGAGTTCTGAACCACTACGATCGCGTCAACGCCCGTGGTGATAAAGTCTTCAACCGCAGCAAGCTGTTCCTGAGCCGTGCCCTGACCAACCTTGTCGATCACTTCCCAGTTAGCCGTTTCCGGGTCTGCCTTCAGGCATTCAAGGAACACTTCATAGCCAGCCTTGTAATAGTCGTCAGCCGCGTCTTTGTAGTAGCCGATCGTCTTTGCTTCGCCGGAAGCAGCCGGTTCGGAAGCCTCAGCGGACTCTTCTGCCGGAGCCGAAGCTTCAGCGGAAGCGGATTCTTCAGCCGGAGCCGAAGTTTCAGCCGGAGTCTCTGCCGCACATGCCGTGAACAGAGCTGCTGCCATTACTACACATACGAGAATAGCAATAATCTTTTTCATGTTTTCCTCCTGATTTTTTTTCATGTGTGCTCACTTACACAAATTACAGGGATTTTATATCAACCGGTTTCCGGTCAATATCATTATTTTTGTTCCGCCGCAGCCTGCTCTGCCAACGCTTCCTGCTTCTGCTGGCGAAGCTCCGCACGTGCGGCGATCCTCGTTGAGATAGCGCCCGCCGCAACTGCTGCAATGATGATCGCACCTTTTGCGACAAACTGCCATTCGGACTGCAGCTTCAGGACCGTCATGCCGTTTGTGATCGCGCCGAGCAAAATCACGCCAAGGAGCGTTCCCATCGCGTTTCCTTTGCCGCCCGACATCGCAACGCCGCCGATAACGACTGCCGCGATGACGTCGATCTCCATACCCTCACCGTTCGTGATGATACCGGTGCCAACGCGGGCCAACAGCAAAATAGACGCAATACCTACAAGCAATCCATTAATAATATAGGACGAAAGCTTGATGTTCTTTACATTGATGCCGGCAAGATAGGCAGCGCTCGGATTCGCGCCGACCGCAAAGATCCTGCGGCCATATTTTGTATATTTCAACACCCACCAAACTATGATAGCAATGATGATAAAAATCACGACATATATTGGCAAGGTCATATTGAGGCCATCCGGAGATTTCGCACCCTCGATCAGGTTTGTCTTGAAACCCTCAAGCTGCCCCTGCATAACGACCTCACGGGACTGGCACATGAGAAGTGCGATGCCGCGGAACGCGATACTTCCGCCCAGCGTGATGATGAACGGTTCCACCTCGAGGCGCGCGATGATCGCGCCAAGCATCGCTTCAAGGCCGATACAGATCAAGATGCCAAGAATCACCGCCGGAACGACCGGAATGCCCCAGTCTACGATGCCTTTCGCAACGAAAATGCCGCCGAGAGACGCGAGATAACCGACCGAAAGGTCGATGCCGCCCGCGATCATAACGATCGTCATGCCCATTGCCATGATGCCGATTACCGTATTCTGCATCAGAATGTTGAGCCAGTTTGTTGGTGTAAAGAACTTAAATGTACCGCCTGCAAGCTCTATCACAAACATTACGGCTACAAAGCCCACCAAAATGGTAAGTACCATTGCAAGGTCGCTTCTCCTGAAAATAGACGGCTTCTTGCCGGAAATAGAAGATGGCTGCTGCTTCATATTTTTTTACCCCCTATTGAATACTCGAGAATATTTTCTTCGGATATTTCGTCACGGCCCAATTCGCCAACCAGCTCTCCGGCTTTCATGACCATAACGCGGTCGCTCATGGAGACGACCTCGGGCATATCCGAGGATACCATGATGATCGCCTTGCCCTGTTTTAAAAGGTCCATCATGATCTGGTAGATCTCCTGCTTTGCACCGACGTCGATACCGCGCGTCGGCTCGTCAAAGATGAAGATCTCTCCGTCTGTATTGAACCACTTCGCCAAAACGACTTTCTGCTGGTTCCCGCCCGACAGGTTTCCTGCCAGCACTGCAGCGTCCTTTGCTTTTGTCCCCAGCTTTTCCACAAATTCGTTTCCGACCTTCATCTCCGTCTTCGGATTGATATAGGAACCCTTTGTGTTGACCATATTGGCAATGAGCGTATTGCGTGCGATGGTGTGGATCAGGAAGAGACCTGTATGCTGCCTGTCTTCCGTGATATAGCACATCTTGTTTTTGATCGCGTCGCTCGGGTTTTTGTAGTTGACCTTTTTGCCAAGCACCTCTACTTCACCGGTCAGGCGCTCCGCGCCGCCGAACAGCAGCGTCATGAGCTCGCTCCGGCCGGAGCCGACCATGCCCGCAAAGCCGACGATCTCGCCCCGGCGCAGCTTGAACGATACATTGCGCACGCCGTTGCCCGTCAGGTTCTTCACTTCCATGACCGTCTCGCCCGCAGGATAGAATTCGCGGGTATAGAAGGCGGAAGCGTCGCGGCCGACCATATCGCGCACGAGGTGAGGCTCATCCGTCTCGTTCACGCCCACCGTCTTGATATACTGCCCATCGCGGATGACCGTGATCTTGTCTGCGATGCGGAATACTTCGTCCAAATGATGAGAAATATAAATGATGCCCATTCCGCGTGCTTTTACCTTGTGGACGATATCGAGCAGATTATCGATCTCCGACGCCGAGAAAGACGCCGTCGGCTCATCGAGGATGATGACCTTCCGGTCGAACACCAGCGCTTTCGCGATCTCTACGATCTTCTGTTCACCCGAGGAAAGGTCTCCTACGATCTGATCGGGCTGCAGGTCACTATTCAGGTATTCCAAGACCTCCCGTGTCTTTTGTTCCATCTCCTGCTTTTGCATGATGCCGCCTTTTGTGATCTCCATGCCCGCAAAGATGTTTTCCGTAATGCTCAGCGTCTCGAATACGTTGTGCTCCTGATAAATCGTCTGGATACCAAGTTTCATGGCCGAAAAAGGATCCAGCTTGACGGGTTTTCCGCAGAAGCAGATCTCGCCGTCCGCGTCCGGTTGGTACGCGCCGGAGATAATTTTGATCAGCGTGGATTTTCCCGCGCCGTTTTCGCCGCAAATACAATGCACCTCTCCGGCGTTCAGGCTGAAGTTAATACCATTTAAAGCCTTTACGCCCGGGAAGGTTTTCGAAATATTCGTCAGCTTCAAAATCTCTTCTGCCATTTTCTCACCACCTCCATATAAATTTCAATTTCAGAATAGAACCGGCATCCTTGCTCTTCCGGGATTCCCGGATGCCGGGCAATTCATCTTCATGCCCTTTCCGGCTGAAAGCCGCCGCGCACAAAATGGGAAACCCATTTGCGAAGCGCTGTTTTACATAGGGATAAAACGAAGAGCGAGCCGTGCCGCAGCCGTCCTCCGCCTGCATTTTGCTTCACGGCAGAGAAAATGATCCGCATACCCATTGCCATACGGCCTTTCCGATCCGCCTGCAACGGTATATTTCCGTATGGTCAAAATCCTGTACGTTTATGACCAATACCATATTGCTACTATTATGCGCTCAACAGAGCGCATTTTTTTATGGCTAAATTTCTACACCTTTTTGCAGTCTTTTGCTTCATTTCAGTATAGTTTATTACCAAAAAGCAAAATAGGACACCTTTGTCTTTTTTTCAAGACTGATTTGTTCCAAACGGCCGACCTCTCCGCTTTTCCGCAGCGGTTTCAAAGGCTGCGGATCTGTTTCGTTCCCCCTCTTTCCGGGCTCTGCAAATCTCTCATGTCTTCAATTTGTGCCCGTGCACACGGTGGTTGCTCCTATTCTTTCCAATAAAACGGCAGTTGATACCCCAGAAAACCGAGACCATATCTTTCCCTCTGCACTTTTGCATGACAGCTTGCAGAAAAGCATTCTCCTGCAACGGACTTTCTTCCTATCAACGGTTATTGAACTGACCGCCGTGTGAATCTATTGTAATCAAAAAACGTTTATTTGTCTACCCTCAATTTTTATTTCGTTCTGGCGTGCTTCTTAATCGTTTAAGTAAAGAATAGCACACACTTCCCGGGTTGTCAATATTTTTTCTTCCGGCATTTTTATTTTCCCCGTCTATTGCCTTTTGGGAAAACCGCGTGCTATGATAAAGTTAATCTTAAAAAACAGGAGTGATATCCCATGAAAAAAATCAATGTTGCTGTGATCGGTATGAATTTCGGCAAGGAATTTGTCAAGCTTTATCAGAAACACCCGAATGTCGGGAAGGTCGCGATCTGCCAGCGCAATCCGGAAGCGCTCGCGCAGACGGGTAAAGAGCTCGGCATCGACGAGTCTATGCAGTTTACGAGCTTTGACGATGTGTGCGCCTCGAAAGAGATCGACGCGATCCACATCATCACGCCCATCCTCGACCACTACAAGCAATCGCTTGCTTCCCTTGAGGCAGGCAAGCACACCGCCTGCACCGTTCCTATGGCTACTACCATCGAGGAATTAAAAAATCTGTGCGACGCGCAGAAAAAGAGCGGCAAGGTCTATATGATGATGGAGACCGCCGTCTATACGCGCGAATACCTGTATGTCAAGCATTTGGTGGAGAGCGGGCAGATGGGCCGCATCCAGCTCGTACGCGGCAGCCACATGCAGGATATGGGGCTTGAGGGCTGGCCGGAATATTGGCTGGGCTTCCCGCCTTTCTGGTATGGCACGCACGCCATTTCCCCGCTGCTCATGATCAACAAAACGGAGGCGCTCTCCGTCATCGGCCACGGCTCCGGGCATATTTCCGAAGACCTTGCGAAGCGCTACGGTTCGCCGTTCGCCTGCGAAACGCTCACGTTCCGTCTGAAGGATACGGACGTCGTTGCGGAGGCGACCCGTTCCCTGTATGAGACGGTTCGCCAGTACCGCGAGAGCTTCGACGTATATGGCACAAAGATGTCTTATGAATGGGACCAGATCGCCGAGGAGGGTTCCGTCCTCTTTGAGGGCGGCGAAAACGCGCGCCGTTTCCACGCGCCGGACACGGACGACCTGCTGATCGACGAGCTGAAGCCCTTTACGAAGCGAGAGGTGATCCTCAACAAGGAAAACGTTTCCTTTATTCAGGGCTCCGGTCACGGCGGTTCCCATCCGCACCTTGTGCAGGAGTTCGTCGCTTCCATCATTGAAGAGCGCGAACCTCTGCTGAACGCAAGAATGTCCGCCAACATCACGGCGGCAGGCATTTGCGGGCACGAATCCTGCCTGAAAGGCGGGGAGAAGATCGTCATCCCCGAATTCTAAGCTGTATGTAACATAAAAAAGAGCTTCCGCAAAAACCATGCGGAAGCTCTTTTTTTCTTGCGCCCGTTATGTGAGAAGCGCCTGCAATTCGCCAAGGCCGCGTATCACATACGCAGGGGCCAGCCGGTGCACAAGCGCTTCCGGATCCTTTGCCCAGCCGATGGGCACATCGGCGAAGCATGCGTCGCAGCCGATCGTGTTCGCGATCTCGATGTCTCGCTCCGCGTCTCCCACATAGAGCGCGCGGTCTGCGGCTACGCCGTATTTGCCGAGTATGGCGCGGCAGCGGCCCTCCTTATCCAGCGAATGCCTATCCGCGCCCGCGACTTCTGCAAAATACTCTTGCAGCTCATGAAGCTCCAATATCTTTTCCGCCAGCTCCGTAAAGGAATTCGTTACGATGCTCATCCGGTATCCCGCTTGATGCAGCACGCGAAAGGTTTCTTTTGCGTGCGGTCCAAACGGAATCTGCGCGATCAGGTCGTCTGCCGCGCCCGTTTTGTAGAACTCCGCCAGATGGTCGAACGCCCGTTCTTCCTCCGCACCCGTAATGCCGATACGGTGGAAGATATCGGCGACCGTTACGCCGAGCGCGTCTTTGACCGCCTCCATATCCACCGCTTTTCCCAGTGATTTGAAATAGCGCTGGAACGCGAGTCCGTGAAAATTCCGCGAATCGATAAAGGTACCGTCCATATCGAACATGATGTGTTCATACTTCAGCATCGCTTCTCCTGTTCATCCTTTATCCGCTTTTTACTCGAACGATTTTACGATCTCGATGGCAGACTGCGTGTTGATGCCGAAGCGCTCCACTCCCATCGCGAGCAGCTCGTCGAATTCCGCACGCGTGCGGATCCCCCCCGCTGCCTTTACCTTCACTCCTGTTCCCGCAAGGTTCTTCTTGATCCTCCGGATCCGCTCGATGTTCGCATCCCCCGGCACCCAGCCCGTGCCCGTCTTGAGAAAGTCTGCTCCGCTCTCCACAACAAGCTCGCACGCCTTGTCCGCTTCCGCCTCCGTCAGGCAGTTCAGCTCGATCAGCACCTTCGTCAGGATCGGCCGCCCCGCATTCTTCGCAAGCCCGATGATCTGCTTCAGCTCGTTCAGCACGTAATCATATTCCTTATTTTTGAAGCGCCCTACGTTCATTACGATATCCATTTCCTCGATGCCGTCCTGTATGAGCCCAACCGCTTCCAGAATCTTGGTCTGCGTCTTGTGCGCCCCCGACGGAAAGCCTACCGGGCCGCCCGCATATACCCCGTCCACATCTTTCAGCATCTCTGCAAGCTGCTTCATCCAGTTCGGCAGCACGTGCACGTTGATGAATTGATATTCCTTTGCATACCCCACGATCTCCTCGATGTCCGACATCGTGTGATGCGTCCTTACCGCGCTGATATCGATCAAATGCGCCGCTTCTTTTGCATTCATGTTCCTGTTCTCCTCCGGTATTTTAATCTTATTTGGAAAGGAAGCGATTCCTTTTCATGCATCAATAAATTCCACACCTGCGCGGGCGATTTTTTTCCGTTCATCCGCCTCCGCACTCTTTTTATCCGTCACGACCGTATCGATACGCGCCGCCGGACAGATGTTGTAGGAGCCTACCAGACCGATCTTCGTATGGTCGCAGAGCAGGACGACCTGCTCCGTATGGGCGATGACTGCCTTTTTCAACTCCGCAAGCTGTATGGTGGGAAGCGTATAGCCGCGCTCCACCGTAAGGCCCTGCACACCCAGAAACGCTCTCCTGAAGTTGAATGCGGACAGGCCGTCTATCGTCATCTGTGAGGTCATGCTTTCATCAAATGTTCTCAGCACTCCGCCGGGCACGATGACCTGAAAGCCCGGATTTTCCAGAAAGCAGTTCCCGATATTCATGGCGGCAGTAATGACCGTGACATCTTTCAGGTCCGTACGCCGGGCAAGCGCGGACGCGAACGCATAGGCAGAGGAGCCTCCGCCGATATAGAGCAGCTCTCCCGGACCCACCAGCTGCGCGGCCCGTACGCCCACCGCCTCTTTTTCCTTGGGATGGCGCACTTTCCGTTCCGGGAACGGGTCGTCTCCGACCTGTGCGGAAACGCCGCCGTGGAAAGACACGATCTTCCGTTCCTCCTCCAGCTTTTTGAGGTCCCGCCGTACGGTGGACTGCGAGATGCGGAGCGCCTCGCTGATATTCTGTATCGTAGTCAGGCTGCGCCCCTTGATATATTCATAGATCTCGCTTTGCCGAAGCTCTCTTAATTCTCCGTTCATACATCCCACTCTTTCCTGCGCCTGTATATCGTTCCGTTTTCATCATATCGTTTTAAAAATAAAATGTCAATAATTTGAAAATATATTTTCACTTTTAGATATTAAAAAAGGGGCCGCGGCCCCCGCTTTAACCATCTGTGACGCGAAACAACTGAGTGAGCTCTCCGCTTTCCGCATGATATTCGAACACATCGCCCGTTTCAAGATCGAACGCGAACGTTCCCATGATGACCTCCTGCCCGTCTTCGCTCTTTGCCAGCGCCTCCGCCACGGTATAGGTGCGCTGCCCGACCACTTCCACTTCTCCCACCCTGATGGCGTCCGGAACGTTGTTTTTATGTTCCATTTCATAATCCATCAGGCGTTCCGCATAAAGCTGCGTATCCTGCGGAACTTGTGCATCCGCCGGTGTACCGCCCTCTGCGGGCTGCACGCAGCCTGCCGCTGCAAGCGCGATGATCGCTATGCACACGATCGCGATCCATATTTTTCTTTCCATGTTTCATTCTCCCTGCACTTTAGTTTTCCCCAAATGCCCGGAATCCACTCAGCCGTTTTTGACGATGTCAAGCAATTCCTCCGGTCTGTCTATGATATAGTCGGCCCCCGCGGATTCGAGGACGTCTCTGTCCCGAAAACCCCACGTTACGCCCACACACTTTGTTCTTGCGTTTTTTGCGGTCAGAACGTCCACCTCAGAATCCCCTACATAGAGCGTTTTTTCAGGTGCTCCGGAAAGTTCCCGCATTGCCGCGAGGACACCGTCGGGCGATGGCTTCCGGCGCACTGTCCCGCTCTCGCCTACCGCGCTTTCCACAAGCCCTTCAAAATGATCCGCACTCAGGAGCTTGACCGCTTGGTCGAATTTGTTCGACACGATCGCCGTCCGCACTCCCATTTCTTTCAGAGAGCGGAGCAGCGGCAATATGCCTTCATAGGGGCAGGTCTTATCCTGCAGATGCTGTGCATAATATGCCTTAAATTCGTTTAAAACACGCTCCTCTGCCTGCTTTTCCGTATTTTCCGGCAAAGCGGAAGAGATGAGGAACCGGACGCCGTTTCCGAGAAAGCTTCTGACCTCCCGCGCACTGCGCGTGGGAAAGCCATTCTTTTCAAGCACAGCGTTCAGGCTGTCCGTAAGGTCCGCAAGCGTATCGAGCAATGTGCCGTCCATATCAAAGATCACCGTAGCATACACCATCATATATAACCGTTTCCTTTCCGTCCTAAACACCGCCCGGGAAGGGCGTTTCCATGCAGAATTCGTGAATAATTTGTAAAATCCATTCCCTATTGTAACACAAAATTTTCGTATCTGTTATAATGCATACGAAGAGAATGTGCGGTTTTCCGCGTTTTATTGAATAGATTAGGAGTAGCTATGAAGAAATTGGTTGCACTGGCCGCCGTTTTGTTCGCCGCAGCGGCCTGCATGACTGCCTGTGCAGTATCAATATCTGATATGGGAAAAATAGAGATCGTGAGCACGCCTGAGCCGGCTGAAACGGCTGCGGGAACGGCTGTGGAGGAGGGTATGGAAGCAGCTTCCCCGGCAGAGGAGCCCGCCGCAGAGGAAGCCGCCTCTCCCTCGCTTGACCAGCAGCAGATGCAGGAGCTCGTGGAGGAGGGCATCGTTCCCGAGGCCGCAGTAAAGCAGGAGGACGGCGATGCGGTTTACGACGAACAGGAAGTAGGCCGCGCCCTACAGGAATATGCAGACCGGATCTCTTGCAGCCCTACCATGATCAGCGGCAATAACATGATCATAGAAGTCCGGAACGGAAATGATGTGACGATCCCGATGGTGACGGTCCACGTCAATTATCCGGACGGCGAAAAGACATACGACTTTTACCAGTTTGCTCCGGGTGGAACTATCATCGTTCCTGTGGAAAAGGATGACGGCGATTTGCCGCCTGCCGTAACGGCAAGCGTTTCCGTCACTATGAACGCAAATTCGCGTACCGATATCTCGGACAGTCTTGCTGTTGAGGAAAGTGTGACGGATACGTCCTATACGCTTACCATCACGAATCATTCCAGCTTTGCCTGTCAGAATATTAGTGTGACCGCGCTGTTTTCCGACGATTCGGGAATCATCTGTGCGCAGACCGCTTCGTCAGACGAGACTGTTCTTTCCGGAAAAAGCACACAGCTGACGTTCACACTGCCCGAAAAGCTGACGGAAAAAGGCGTTACGTTCACAAAAGCGTCCTATTGCATCAATGAGGCGGTGGGCTGACGGGAGCAAACGGAAAGGCGGCATGAAAGTATGCCGCCTTGTTCTTTTTTTGCCGGTTTATACCGGAAATAAGACTCGTCCGTGTCCTTCATTCCCAATGATGCGTCCCCGCACCCCACGAGCGCCATGCACAGCGCCACTACTGTCACTGCCGCTAAAATCTTTTTCATCTTCAGTTTCCCACATCGATTTAAAGCGTTTCGCTGCCAATCCCTATGTGCGTTATCACGCCGTCTTTCACAGTAAAGCTAATCTCCCAAATAGATTCAAAATACTCTTCTTGGTTGGCGAACACATATCCGCCATGCAGTCCATTTTCATGGATATAATCGCAATATCCAGCGCCGCTTAATAATTCGCCATCTTTTAGTTCATATCGTTGTATTATAAAATATTGCTCTTCATCTTCATAGTCACGAATCCTATACTCCACCTGCGCGGGAGAAAGATCAAAAATATTTTGATCGCCTGCATCTTCCGAAAACAGAAGAAACGCGATGTCCGGATAGGCCTCTATCACTTCTTCCATCGTACTCCCGATGCCGATCCCCCGCTTCGTCGTAATATCCCGCCCCCGGAAATCGTATTCTTTTCCCGTGTAATATTCTCCAAAATACTCTGAATAAGGCTTGTTAAAAGTAATCCCTATATCCATTCCGTCTCCCATCTCTTCCGGCATGAGGATGGCTTTGCCATCCTCATATACCCCAAACTCGTCCATATCCTCCAATACATGCAGGCTTGGATCCGTAACATAGAATTTTTCCTTATCGTTTTTTGAAAGAAAGATTCCTCCGCACCCCACGAACGCCATGCACAGCGCCACTACTGTCACTGCCGCTAAAATCCTTTTCCTTAAATTCATTCTATTAATCATCCAAATCATCCCATATTCCTATATTCGTTATTATTCCATCTTCCACCATAAAGCTAATCCGCAAAGCAGAATCGAAATATTCCTCCATGTGATTCACCACATAGTTTCCGCTTAATCCATTGTCATAGACATAGGCAAGAAAGCCAGCCGTACTCAATAGCTCTCCATCTCTTGTCTCATGCCGCTCTATTCTAAAATATTGTTCTTCCGTTTCATATTCCCGTATCCTGTATTCCGCCTGCGCTGCGGAAATATCGCAGATATAGGGAAGCTCCCCGTTTTCTCGTTGGAGTCCGATTGCAATATCCGGGTAGGCTTCTATCACTTCTTCCATCGTGCTCCCAATGCCGATCCCCCGCTTCGTCGTAATATCCCGCCCCCGGAAGTCATATTCTTTTCCTGTGTAATATTCTCCAAAATACTCTGAATAAGGCTTGTTAAAAGTAATCCCCCTGTCCATTCCGTCTCCCATTTCTTCCGGCATGAGGATGGCTTTGCCATCCTCATATACCCCAAACTCGTCTATATCCTCTAAGACATGCAGGCTCGGATCTACGATAAAATTACTTCTTTCACCATTTCCTACAAGCATCGCTCCGATGCCGGAGAGTGCCCCGCACCCCACGAGCGCCATGCACAGCGCCACTACTGTTACTGCCGCTAAAATCTTTTTCATCTTCAGTTCCCCACATCGATTTAAAGCGTTTCGCTGCCAATCTCTATGTGCGTTATCACGCCGTCTTCCACAGTAAAGCTAATCGTCCAAATAGATTTAAAATACTCTTCTTGGTTGGCGAACACATATCCGCCATGCAGTCCATTTTCATGGATATAATCGCAATATCCCGCGCTGCTCAATAATTCGCCATCTTTTGTTTTAAACCGTACTGTTTTAAAATATTGCTCTTTATCTTCATGGTCACGAATCCTATACTCCACCTGCGCGGGAGAAAGATCAAAAATATTTTGATCGCCTGTATCTTCCGAAAACAGAAGAAACGCGATATCCGGATAGGCCTCTATCACTTCCTCCATCGTACTCCCGATGCCGATCCCCCGCTTTGTCGTAATATCCCGCCCACGGAAATCGTATTCTTTTCCCGTGTAATATTCTCCAAAATACTCTGAATAAGGCTTGTTAAAAGTAATCCCTATATCCATTCCGTCTCCCATCTCTTCCGGCATGAGGATGGCTTTGCCATCCTCATATACCCCAAACTCGTCCATATCCTCCAATACATGCAGGCTTGGATCCGTAACATAGTAGTCCCGGTCTCCGTTGCCGGTAAATACTGATGCAATGCCGGAGAGTGCCCCGCACCCCACGAGCGCCATGCAAAGCACCCCTACTGTCACTGCCGCTAAAATCTTTTTCCTTAAATTCATTCTATTAATTATTCAGCTCATCCCATATTCCTATGTGCGTTATCACGCCGTCTTTCACAGTAAAGCTAATCTCCCAAATAGATTCAAAATACTCTTCTTGGTTGGCGAACACATATCCGCCATGCAGTCCATTTTCATGGATATAATCGCAATATCCAGCGCTGCTCAATAATTCGCCATCTTTTAGTTCATGTCGTTGTATTATAAAATATTGCTCTTCATCTTCATAGTCACGAATCCTATACTCCACCTGCGCGGGAGAAAGATCAAAAATATATGGCGTTCCTCCTCCATCTGGCCTGAGGCTGAACGCGATATCCGGGTAGGCTTCTATCACTTCCTCCATCGTACTCCCGATGCCGATCCCCCGCTTTGTCGTAATATCCCGCCCCCGGAAGTCATATTCTTTTCCTAAATAATTATAATCTTCACTATAGCGACCAGAGTGAGGTTCGTCGAATAAAAATCCACCTCCTCCCATCTCTTCCGGCATGAGGATGGCTTTGCCATCCTCATATACCCCAAACTCGTCCATATCCTCCAATACATGCAGGCTTGGATCCGTAACATAGTAGTCTCGGTCTCCGTTGCCGGTAAATACTGATGCAATGCCGGAGAGTGCCCCGCATCCCACGAGCGCCATGCACAGCGCCACTACTGTCACTGCCGCTAAAATTCTTTTCATCTTCAGTTTCCTCCTCTGTACCACGGTGAATTCAGGCTGACGTCAATGTACGGCCTGCCGTCATCCGTACGCCCCCGCCCGGATGTTTTGATCTGCTCCGCCTCCGTCATCATATAACCAAGCGGGCTCCAGAACGCTCCCTTGGCTTTCTCCGCGTTCTGCGCACGGATCCCATCTTCCATTGCCCGGAGATAAGACTCGTCCGTGTCTCCATTCCCAATGATGCGCCCCCGCACCACGACGTCGCCCGCGTTCAGCTTGTCCACAATCGCGCGCGCCTCCTCTTCATTTTTCGCGTAGCCCTCCTGCACCATCAATTTGGGCATGTCCTCCGGGTGCATCGCCGCATATTGCCAGAACTTCGCGTCCTCCTGCCCATAGCTGAACAGCTTGTGCCCGTCCTTGTCCTCCAGCGTCAGCTCCACGTTGAAGCGGTCGCTGCTCGACTCTACCCATTCGTCTCGGTCATTTTTTTCATAGATGCCGAACTCACCGCCCAGCAGGCCGCCGTAGCTGCCTCCCCAGCCGCGCAGTTGGTGTTCGGCAGATGATTTTCCATTTTCAGCTGGCACCTCATAATCCACCGTGCCCGAATTCAGGTCAAAGCCCAATATGTTCTCCGCCACGTCGTCCATCACCGGCGCATATCCGCCCTCTCGGTGGGCAATTCCATTGCCTGTCGAATGCCAGACGCCGTCCTCGTCCACGCGGATGTCAAAAAATGCGTTTATGCCCTGTGAAATATCCCGCAGCTGCTCCGGTGAAAGCTCGCCGTCAAACTCCGTGTCTTTCAGCGCCTCCTGCACGATCCTTTCCGCTGCTTTCTGGCTGGCCGCGTCCGTCAATGGCCCGCCGAGCGCTCCCATTACGCTCGCGACATTCGCGGCTGTTCCCAGCCCGCCGAGCACTTGCCCGCGCTTCTCCTCATCATTCATGATTTCCGTCATTGTGTTTTCAATTTTGGTTACTACCTCCTGCGCCCCCGGCGACAAATCTTCCCGGCCCGGGCCGCCCTCCACCCACGGCGCGAGAACCGCCTCCTGTTCTTCCGGCGCCATGCTGTTCCATGCGTCCTCGGTGAGGCCCGCGCTCATCAGTCCTGCCAAAACGCCGTCCGGCGCCAGCTTCTTAAGATCGTCATACGAATCGAATACCTCCGGCAATTCTGTCCATACACCGGAAGCGGAAACCGTCTGAACAGCCGGATTTGCCTGCCGCAAGCCGGACGTCTGGAAATTCGTCTTGTTCAGACCGTTCGCCTGCTCCTCATTCACATCTGCCATCAGAAGCTCCGCGCCTGCCCTGCCGGTTGTCGGCTGGTTTGCCGCCTCCCGCTCTCCTGCGATCCATGCCTCCCGTTGCTTTGCCCCCTCTATCCTGCCGGCCGCGCTTAACCGCCCGCGCCAGTCGAGCCCGTTCCATACGTCCTCCGGGATTTCCTCCGGCCGCCTGACGATCGCCGGGCCGCTCCATACCGCATCCGCCGTTTCTCTTCCGGCTCCTCCCTGCGGCTTCTCCGTTATAAGCTCCATCGTCCGCGACGGCCGCTGCCCGTTCCATACATCCCGCTGTTTATTTCTCCCGTTGATCGTATTATACCCTATTTCTTCTTCCTTTTCCCGTTCTTTTTTCCGCCTCTCCAATTCCTCCTGTATATACACCATTCTATCATACTGCTCGCTCCCGTTCAGCTTATCCCATCCGCGCGTTCCCTCCACGCGGCTTCGGAAGTCTCCTCCCTCCGGCAGCCCGAACAGGTCCTCATAGTTCCGGTTGTACCGCTTCTTCCTCCCAAAGCCCTCTGCTACGCCCAGCCGCTGTTCCCGCAGCTCCTTTTGCGTCTCCTCCAGCGCACGGCTGAATGCTGCGTCCGTTTCCTTTCTGTCCGCTTCCCGCTGCTTTCGTTTCTTTTCATAGTAATCCGCCGCCGTCTCCCCCGGCTCCAGCTTCACCTGCTTCCACAGCTCTGCGCCTCCTCCCGGCCCTGCCGTGTTCACCCACGTCGGAGCAACGTCCGCTCTAATCCGTTTTCCCTGCGGCAAAACTCCTTCCGCAGCAACGTCCGTTTGATTTTTCGCCGTTCCGGCCGTGCTTTTCCACGGTTCGGCCGTCTTTTTTTCCACCCCCGCATATCCGTTCCCCGTTCCGGCCTGCTCCGCTCTTCTCCTTTGCGCCGCTTTCCTCCGCTGCTCCCGCGCCTCTTTTTCCCGCTGTTCTCTTTCCCTCCTCTCCTTCTGCTCCTCATACCAATTCCTTTTCTTCGCCTTTTTCATCCTGTTTGCTCCTTTCCTTTTTTCTGCATAACAAAAGAGACCGAATGCTTCCGGTCTCTTTTGGCAGTGTTCCCCCACTGCTTCCACATTACTATTCTATCACAAAAACGCTACCATTCCCATGACGTCTATACGACAGTTCCCCGACAACCTTTTTTCCCCTTACAAAAAAGGCCCTGCAATGCAGGGCCTTTTGCAAGCTTTTTCTTATTCCGCAAACGGGTTTTCCGTCGGATACAGCATGCCTTTCGGCTGATTGAACATGATGTCTTTCACGCCGAGATAGCGGAAAATGCTGTGGAGCGCCTTGCCGACGTGGCCGAACGCGACCGCGCCATGATGCGGATAGTTCTTTTCGATCAACACATGGCGGTAGAAGCGTCCCATCTCCGGAATGGCGAAAATGCCAATGCCGCCAAACGAACGCGTCGCCACCGGAAGCACCTCGCCCTGCGCGATATAGCTGTGCAGCGTACCGTCCGCCGCACTCTGCAAACGGAAGAACGTGATCTGCCCTGCGGCGATGTCGCCCTCGAGCGTGCCGCGCGTGAAGTCCGGCTCGCCGCCGTTTTCAAGCAGGCGGTTCTGGATCAGCTGATATTTTACAGCCGCGCCCTTTGCAAGCTTGCAGAACGGCGTGTTGCCGCAGTGGAAGCCCATAAACGTATCCTTGAGCGTGTAATCATACTTGCCCTTGATGTCCTCTTCATAAAGGTCGCGCGGAACGGAGTTGTTGATGTCGAGCAGCGTCACCGCGTCGCCCGTGATGCACGCGCCGATATATTCGGAAAGCGCGCCGTAGATGTCCACCTCGCACGCCACCGGGATGCCCCTTGAAGCAAGACGGCTGTTTACATAGCAAGGCTCGAAGCCGAATTCCGACGGGAATGCCGGCCAGCATTTGTCTGCAAACGCGACATATTTGCGCGCGCCCTTGTTCTGCTCCGCCCAGTCGAGCAGCGTAAGCTCAAACTGCGCCATGCGGGGCAGCAGGTCTGGATATTGGTTCCCCTCCATGCCAAGCTCGTTCGCCATATCCGCCACAACGTCCGCGATGCGCGGGTCGTCTTTATGCGCGCGGTAGGCCACCAGCAGGTCGAGCTCGGAATTTTCCTGCACCTCTACGCCGAGGTCATACAGCGGCTTGATGGGCGCGTTGCAGGCGAAGAAGTCCTGCGGGCGCGGCCCGAACGTGATGATCTTAAGGTTGGAAAGACCGATCAGCACACGCGCCACCGGAATGAAGTCCGCGATCATATCCGCGACCTCCTCCGCCGTGCCGACCGGATATTCCGGGATATATGCCTTTAAGTTGCGCAGGCCGAGGTTATACGAGCAGTTGAGCATGCCGCAATATGCGTCGCCGCGTCCGTTGATCAGGTCTTTGCCTGTTTCCTCAGCTGCCGCCGCATACATCACCGGGCCGTCGAAATATTTTGCGATCAGCGTTTCCGGCGTTTCCGGGCCGAAGTTTCCGAGGAACACGAGCAGCGCGTTGCAGCCTGCCGCCTTCACTTCCTCTACGGCCTTCAGCATGTCGGTTTCGTTTTCCACCGTTGTCTTCGCTTCAAAAAGGTCGATACCTTTCTTTCCGCACGCCTCTTTTACCGCGGCGCGGCGGCGTTCGGACAGCGAGATCACGAAGCAGTCGCGGCTCACCGCGATCACGCCTAATTTTACTTCAGGAATGTTGTTCATAACTTTGACCTCCATTTAAAATTGATTATATCGTAATGTTTTCCCCTTTGAGCCCGATGAACGCGCCGTCTTTTTCCAGCCCGCTTTCCGGGTGTGCGATCAGCCACTTGTTCCGCGCGAACAGCAGCGCGTCCTCTCCCTCTTTTCCGGGCGTGAACGTCAGCGGCTCGTTCGTTTCCTTCGGCAGCACGACTACCACGCGGAATTTTCCGTCCGAGCTGATCGGCGCATAGTGCAGCGTCGTCGCGTATACCTCGACGGCTGTGCCCGCGGGCACGAGGAACGCCTCCATTTTGGACGTATCGTATTCAAACGTATCCGGGTCGATATCCTGCTGCATTCCAATGAGCAGTATCATATCCGTGCATGCGACGTTGATCTCGCTCGACCGGTGATATTCCACTGCGTTCAGCGTATGGTTGTCCCCGTTGCAGTAGCCGATCTGAATGGGCAGGCCGCCGTATACCCGGTCGCGCAGCGCCTGAAATACTCCCTCCGCCGCTTCGAGCTGCGGAACGCTCGGCTCATAGACTACGCCGTCCGGTGTGGGAGTAGCTTTCATCGCTTCCAAAAGCTCCGTAAAATCAATCCCCCCGACGATCCTTCCGTACTTCCGGAACGCCGGCGAGGTGACCGCTTGAATCTCCATCACAATTCCCCCTTGGATCTATTTTTCTATTGGATCATAAATACAGATGTGTGCTCGTGCACACGCTTTTGCTTTAAGAATACCACCGTATCGCGCCGCAGTCAACGTTTTTTTCTTTGCCGTGAAAGACAGTTGACAGTATCCCCGCGAGGCTTTATCATAAAACCATACAACATGTGCACGAGCACACAGAACTTGTATTCAAACCGAATGTGAGGCAATCATGGCAACGATCAAACAAATATCCGAACTGAGCGGCGTTTCGCGCGGAACAGTAGACCGCGTACTTAACGGGCGCGGGCATGTTTCCCCCGAAAAGGAGCGGCTCGTGCGCAGCATTGCCGAGCAGGTAGGCTATAAGCCGAACCGGGCGGGCAAGGCGCTCGCCGCGCGGAAAAAATCCTATATCATCAGCGTGCTTCTCGCAAGCGAGGGCAACCCATTTTTTGCCGAGGTCATCAGCGGGGTGCACGCGGCGGAGCGCGAGCTCCACGATTACGGCGTAAAGGTCGTCCTGCGCACCTTAAAGGGCTACGATGTGGACGCGCAGATCGCTGCGCTGACCGAAATGGGAGCCGATTCGAGCGCGCTGATCTTCAACCCCATCAATACCCCGGAGGTCGCCGGAAAGATAAACGAGCTGGCCGCGCGGGGCGTTCAGGTCTATACGCTCAATACGGACATCGAAAACTGCCGCCGCCTATGCTATGTAGGCAGCGACTATTTCGAGGGCGGACGCATCGCCTGCGGCATGCTGGGCCTGATGACGGGCGGGGTCGCAAATGTCGGTATCCTCACCGGCTCTGTGCATATCCTCGGCCACAAGCAGCGTATCGACGGCTTTTTGGACGTGATGTATAAAAAATATCCCAAATTCCGGTTCCTTTCCATTATGGAAACGCAGGACGACGATATGATCGGCTTTGAAAGCACGCGCAAAATGCTGACCGACCATCCGGAGATCGATACGATCTTCCTCGTGGCGGCAGGCATTTATGGCGTTTGCCGCGCGGTGCAGTCTTTCCTGCCGGGGCGCAGGCTGCACATCGTTTCATTCGACCATATCCCGCAGACGGAGGAGCTGATGCGCGCGGGGCTCATCCACGCGACCATCTGCCAGCAGCCGTTTGCGCAGGGCTATGAGGCGGTGAAGCTCGCGTTCAATTCCCTCATGAGCGGCGCGCCGCCCAAAAAACAGCAGTTTATCGTAAAAAACGATATCCGCATTCTGGAGAATCTGTGAGCGAAAAATACCGCCTTTCACACCAAGAGGGCGGCGTTTTTTAATTCAGCAGATCACATCAAAGGCAGGGCCGCAAAACCCCAGCCTTATATTGCTGTATCTGCCCGCTTCATAGTCCAAGCACGCCGAACAGCAGCGCGCCGAGGCCGCCTGAAACGGCCATCACGAGCATCGGGCTCCACTTCCATTTGCGCAGCATAAACAGCATGCCCGCAAAGACGCCCGCCGTAGCGGCGCCGATCCCGCTCCCCTGCCCGAGCTCCGACGAGCCGGTGAGCGCGATGAGCAAAATACTGCCCGCCGCCGCGGCAATGAGGCCGACAGACGTTGCGCGCAGACCCGCGAGCACGTCCGATACGCCCTGTATTCCGTTATATTTACGAAAAAAATAATACAGCGCCACCGACATCAGGACCCCCGGCAAAACGCAGCCCACCGTGGCAAAGACCGCGCCGGGAAAGCCCGCGATGCGCGTACCCACAAAGGTCGAGGTATTGACCGCAATAGGGCCGGGCGTCATCTGGGAAATGGTGAGGATATCCGTCAGCTCCTGATAGGTCAGCCATCCCTGCCCCTCGACGATATACTCCTGTATGAGCGGGATCGTCGCATAGCCGCCGCCGAAGCTGAAAAGACCCACCTGCAAAAAATTCCCAAGCAAGCTAAACAGCAGTTCCATTGCGCTTCCTCCTTGCGAGCCAGCCTGCGGCAAAGGACGCCGCCGCACTGCCCGCGATCACAAGCACCACGTTCACCTGCAAAAAAAATACGAGCACGAAAGCGGCGGGCAGCAGGATATCGAGCAGCCGGTTTTTCTCCTGAAACACTGCGCGCCCCATGTCGATCACCACATCCACGACGAGCGCGCACACACCCGCCTCCATTCCGCGGAGGACCGCGCGGACGATCTGGTTTTCACTGAATGCGGCATAGAAAAACGAGATGACCGTCAAAATGACAAGGGGTGGGATCACCGCGCCGACGCAGCCGATGAGCATTCCTTTTCTGCCCGCTACGCGGTAGCCCGTTACCGCCGCGAGATTGACTGCCACCGCGCCGGGCGACGACTGCGCGCACGCCGCGAGGTCCATCAGCTCCCGTTCGTCAAACAGCCCCTTTTTTTCCACATAGTATTTGCGAATCATGGGAACGACGACATAGCCGCCCCCAAACGTAAACGCGCTGATGAAAAGATTGATTCCAAACAGCCACGCAAGCGATACTCTTTTTCCCATGCTCTCCTCCTGTCCCTTTCCTATTATAAGGATTGCGGTTCAATTCATAAAATGCTATTATTTTATAAAATCCATAAGTAAACAGTAATGGATCGGAAAGGAGACGATATGAATCTGCGCCAGCTTACCGTTTTCTGCCGCGTATGCGAAGAGATGAGCTTTACCCGCGCCGCAAAGCGCCTGTATATGACGCAGCCCGCCGTTTCCCATGTGGTCGCCGAGCTCGAGCAGGAAACAGGCTGCGTCCTGTTTGACCGTATCGCCCGCAGGATCTTCCTCACCGGCGCGGGAAAGGCGTTTTATGAAAAGGCGGCGCGCATCGTGGAGCTTACGGAGGACCTTGAGCGCAGCAAGGGAGAGCTTGATTTTCTTTCCCCTCTGCGCATCGGCTCGAGCATCACCATTGCGAACGTGCTCCTGCCCGGCATCCTGCACCGGTTTTCCGAGGCGTTCCACGTTCCCGTCTCTATCGAGGTCGACACCGCCCGGCATAACACGGAAAAGCTGCTGTCCAATCAGATCGACGCAGCTCTGATCGAGGGCGCGGTGGCGGACAGCCGCCTCGCCGCACATCCGTTCTCTTCTTTTACGAGCGTGGCGGTATGCGCCCCCTCCTATCCCGCGCCGCGTTCCCTAACGCCGCAGGCGCTTGTGCGCGAATCCCTGCTGCTGCGGGAAAAGGGCAGCTCTGTGCGCGAGGTGCTGGACAGCGCGCTCATGCTGCACGGGCTTGCCGCGCGCCCCGTGTGGACGAGCGTGGATTCGCAGGCCCTTGCCGCCGCGGCAAAGAGCGGCCTCGGCATCAGTATCCTGCCCGAGGTGCTCATCGAACGCGAGCTTGCCGCGGGAGAGCTCGTCCGCATTCCTGTGCGCGGGCTCCGGCTGAAAAATACCAACTATGCGGTATACCGCAGGGATAAATATTTATCCCCGCCCCTTTCCGGTTTTTTGAATGCCGCCGTACGGAAAGCAGGAGATGGCCGATAGAAAAAACGGTGCAAAAAAGCCGCCTTTCGGCGGCTTTTGAGTTTGCGTCGGTTTTTCGCTTATTTATGCGGCCTGCTGCTTTTTGTCCTTTATGAGAAATATCCATACAAGCGCAGCAGCGCGGCGCCAACGAGCGGCGCTGCAATAAACAGCCATACCTGCTCGATTGCCCGTCCGCCCATAAAAATGGCTGGCGCAAGACTTCTTGCCGGGTTGACTGATGTGCCCGTGAGCGGTACCGCCCATAATGTGCACGAACGCGAGCGTCAGGGCCGTTCCGCAGCCGGACGGCGCCGGCAAAAAATGAATTCAGCGGCGTATTTCTCCATAGTATGATATTTTCGAAAAAAACCTTATCTGACCGCGTCTTTGAGCAGCTTCCCTGCCTTGAACGCGGGCAGCTTTACTTCCGGCATCAAAATAGTCTCGCCCGTGCGCGGGTTTTTGCCGTTGCGTGCGGCGCGGCTGCGCACTTCAAAGGAACCAAAGCCCATCAGCTGGACCTTGCCGCCCGCGGCGAGCGTTTCCCTGATCTCGTCCAAGACCGCATCCGTTACCGCTTCCACGTCTTTTTTCATCAGGCCTGTTTTTTCCGACACCCTTGTCACCAGTTCTTTTCTGTTCATTTCATATTTCCCCTTTCCATTAAAAACGAAAGCCTTTATACGGGCGCAAGCGCTTTCATATATATACATTGGTTACTATTTATAGTCTATATTTTAAAACCATTACCTATCAAAGTCAATATACAGTGGTATTTTTTATAGACCTTCCTGTCCATCCCTGTCAGAGTGTTTCCGGACACTTTTTTCAACCTATTTTGGCGTGGCTAAAATTTTCTGCATTTTTAACCATCGGAAAAAGCGGACGTGCTGCCTGACTTTCGATATAAAGACCCTTTTACCGTCTTGACGGCCAATGAGACGGTATTTATTTTGATAGATTGGAGCTCTTTATTTTTTCCGTCTCCCACTGTTCTGTTTACAGTGCATAAAACAAGCCCTACAGCCATTTCCTGTCCGAAAACAGATTGTAAGTTTTGAGGGATTATTGTATAATGAATCAGAAATCATGAACAGGAGCTGCGCCGTGGCGGGAAACAAAAAAAGTTCTTTGCGTGAGGATCTGATCGAGACCGGGCTTATATTCCTCACCAACCATAGCATGGACGAGCTTACGATGCGCAAAATGGCAGAGCTCTGCCATGTGACGCCGCATGCGATCTATAATCATTTTGAGGATAAGGACGCGCTGCTGCGTGCGATCGGGGACCGTATCGAAAAACAGATTGCCGAATACTGCATCGACGTCCTGACGCGCGATTCCTCGGATTTTGCCTCCAAGATCGCCTGTTTTGCCCGTGCGTATATGATTTTGTTTGAGAAATATCCCTATCATTGGCAGGTCCTGCTCAATCAAAACAAGGAGCCCTACTATCAAATCGAATCCGCCGGAGAGGACGTCCGTTATTTTTCAAAATATGATTCGAAAATGCCGAACCTGAAAACGCTTTCCCGGATCAGCACCCTGCCCGCACCGTTCCTCAAGGTGCTTTTGAAAGCCGGGCAGGCGATCGAGCGTATCAAAAAAACGCCTTTGGACGCGCCTTTGCATCAGGAAGAGCCTTCCGTTGCAAACGGGCAGATCCTCCTGCATTGCTTTGTCAACGGGCTTCCCTACGGCGTGCAAAGCGGACTGATCCCTAAGGATACGCAGGACGAAACGGTCCTTTCCATGCTGCGCCTGTTGTTTTCGCGTATTTTGGAAAAGGAGGAGGTTCATGGCCGTGACTGTCAGTAAAAAAAACATCCGGGACCGCCTCATAGACGAAACGATACGGGAAATCGGTAAAAACGGCCCGGGTCAGATCTCCCTGCGCAGGATCGCGGCGGCCTGCGGTGTGACGCACGCCACCGCATATAAGCATTTCGAAAATAAACAGGACCTGATCGCGACCTGCAAAAAACGCATCTCAAAACGTGTGCAGGCCTATACTCTGCGTTCCGCACGCAGGGCACAGGAGCCTTGCGTGGGTATGTGCAAGGCATATTTACACTATATGACGCAGCATCCGCAGTTTTATTCCCTGTTTCATTCCTCCGTGGGAACAGCGGAGAGCGGTGCCGTGAAAACCGATTTTCGGAAAACCTACGCCGCACAGTATGAAATCATGCAGGATTTTTTATGCCGCTGCGGAATACCGGAAGCGGAACGGCCGGCATTGATACGTCTGATCGACGTTTTGCTCAACGGCCTGATTGCGATTTTGCTCAGCCATACGCTCGGTTATGACGGCAAAGACATCACCGAGCTTGTGGACCTGTTTGTCTTTGACGCATTGAGGCTCCGCCCTTCCCGGCCGGCATAAAAACAGCAGCCTCACGTTCTTTTCTTTTTTTATCCCAATATGGTATGATAGAAAAAAAAGGAAGGATATCCCTTTCATGAAACCGATCTTCGGCGGCCTTGCGGCCGCGTTTTCCATGTATTCCATACTGCCCATGCCTCAGCTCGGCTGGACGCAGGACACCATGAAATACGCCATGTGTTTTTTTCCGCTGGTCGGCGTGCTGATCGGCGCCGCCGCATGGCTGTGGATATGGGCCTGCGGCTCTGCTTCCTTTGGCGCCGTGCTGTTCGCCGCCGTTCTCACGGCGCTGCCTCCCGTGCTTTCGGGCGGCATACACCTTGACGGCCTCATCGATACAGGCGATGCGCTCGGCTCGCACCAAAGCCCGGCGAGGCGGCTTGAAATTCTGAAGGATTCTCATACCGGCGCGTTCGGCGTGATTTTCTGCGCGCTGTATCTGCTGCTCACATTCGGCTTTGCCGCACAATTCTTTACAAATGCCCGCGCCCCTCTCATGCTCTGCCTTGGCTATGTCCTTTCCCGCGGATATTCTTCCTTTGCGATCGTATCCCTGCGCCTCGCACGCGACACCGGCCTTGCCCACGCGTTTGCGGACGGCGCCGACAAAAAGACGGTGCGCGCGGTAAGCGTTTTATGGATCATCACCGCGTCGGCGGGCATGATCTTCGCGCGGCCCGCGGCCGGCGCTGCCGCGGCCCTTGCCTCTTTTCTGTGGTTCCTCCTCTTCCGCCGGCTGTGCTACGGCAAATTCGGCGGCCTCACCGGGGATCTCGCCGGATTTCTCCTGTGCATAAACGAACTGCTCATACTCGCTTGCGCGGCCTTCTGATGGAGGGCGGGGCGTTTGTTTATATGCTCCTGTGTGCCGACGGGACGCTTTATACGGGGTGGACGAACGATATGAAAAAACGTCTCGCCGCACACCGGGCGGGAAAGGGCGCGAAATATACGCGGTCCCGCCTGCCCGTTCGTCTGGTCTACCTCGAGCGCTTGGAAACGAAACACGAGGCCATGCGGCGCGAATGTGCAGTCAAGCGGCTCAGCCGCAGGGAAAAGCTGGCGCTGCTCGAAAGCGGCGCGAATTCCTGTTATACAGAAAAAACGGCTCCTTTTTGAAGAAAACGCCGTTTTTCCGAAATTCTTTACACCACACTATAGATCCTTATATTCGGTTCTACATCCCACAGTGGCTTTAGCCCTGTAAAAACATCTTTTTGAAATAACCCGCTCTCCAAATACGCCTGCGCATGCTCGATACTGTCAAATCCGTGTAAAACCTGTACGTCCTCCGCGCGCGCCAACAATTCTTTTGTAAGCGCCCCTGTAATCGTCTCCAGAAAGGGCGCTCTGTAATCTGTGTAGACCTTTACCGCAGCCGGACGGTTCGCTTCTGCTATCTTCATCGTAATTTCAAGATATGCATTTACTTTCATTTCAAATATCCTCCTGTTTTCCGAATCTGTCTATGAGTATACCGTATGCATAGTTCGGAAGGAATATACCCGCAAATTTATAAGATACTCATAAAATTCATAGTAGCTTTCCATGCGCCGATTTTTATCCCTATAATAAAATCATAATTTACAGAATAAGGAGATGATTTTCTTGTATCAGCCAAAGCTGGAAAAGGATATCCGCTGCCCGTTGGAATACGGTTTGGATCTATTCGGAGGAAAATGGAAATCCCGCATTATTTGCGTTCTTGCGGAACAAAAGGTGCTTCGGTATAGTATTCTGCGTCGTGAAATGACAAATATTACGGACGCTGTGCTTGCATCCGCTCTCAAGGAATTGATTGCAGACGGCATCATTCAGCGGCGGCAATATAATGAGATCCCTCTGCGCGTAGAATACAGCTTAACACAGAAAGGCCTTTCCGTCGTACCAATTCTTCGGGGCATCTGCCGTTGGGCAGGCGCTTATCATAAAAATACGGGAACAGCCACCCTGCCGCAGTGCAAAAAGTGCGATTATGGTGAGAAAACAGAATGAATCTTATTTTTACGGAAGAGAAAAAGTTTAGCCCTCAAGATGTACAGGAGCTGTTTTTATCAGTCGGTTGGGCCTCCGGCCGTTATCCAACACGTCTTTACAGCGCTCTAATGCATTCGTCCACCGTATTGACTGCATGGGACGGAAACCGGCTCGTCGGTCTTATGCGGGCGCTCGACGATGGCGGAATGTTGGCTTTTCTGCACTATGCTTTGGTTCATCCAACTTATCAGGGCAAAGGGATCGCCGGAAAATTGATCGAACTGATGAAAGAAAAATATCAGGATTATTTTTATATCAATCTGATGCCGGAAGAAAGCAAAAATATATCTTTTTATGAAAAATACGGCTTTCGCCGCTTGCCGGATGGCGGGGCGATGCAGCTTCAGAATCCATTTATCTCGGATGAGACTATTTGACTTGGCGCGTATTCAGAGCGCCGCGAGGTCTTCCCGCATTCTTTCAAGCGCGGCGCCCGTTCCCTCATGTCCGGCGCAGCGGCAGGGAATGGAATTGACCGCCCTGTTCAGCGGAAATTGATCTCTGCTGTCTGGAATGGCCGCCATATCGCAGGCCAAAACGTCCTCCCACGCGCGGTTCAGAAAGGCGACCTCCCGCCGCCCGTGCGTACGCGTTACGGAGGCTTCGCCTGCCCGCGCGAAATAACGCGCGGCCCATTCGTCCGAAAAACCGTCCGCCGAAAACGCAGACCGCAGGCCGCGCAGCAAAACGCCATGCAGCGCGTTCCACTCCCGTTCCATACCCAAGAGCACAACCGTATACCGGTTTTTGCAGTTGACCGCAAGCGTCGCATCCTGACCGCGCAGGCGAATTGCGTGAACGTCCCAGCAAAAAAGCCGTTCCCGCTCCGTTCCATATTCTAATATCCGTTTTCCCACATGCTTCTGCAAGGGGATCGTATAGCCGAATTCCATCTATCCCAGTATAAAAGCGGCCTCCCTACAGGCCAAACCCTGCGGGCTGCCCCGCTTCTTTTTCCACGTCCACATATTCCGGCACGGCGATCAGAAGCGTGGGCGATATCTCGTGTACCTGCCCGCGCAGCGCATAGACCGCTCCGTCCATAAAATCCGATATTTTCCGCACAAGCTCCTGCTCCAAACCGCCGAAATCTACGACGACCTGCTTATCCTGCTCGAGGCTTAGGGCGATCTCCCTCGCATCCTCATAAGAACCGGGCCGGAAGATCAAAATCTGCGCGCTCCCCGCCCGTTCCTCTTCCCCGTATCTTTCGTCCTGCCTGTCTGAAAATCCTGCTGCATGCAAAAATCTGCTTCCAAAACGTCTCATTTATCTTGTTCTCCTTAACTGTGGGTCTGAAACCCGGAACGCTGCCGCCTGCGCTGTCCGCGCTCTTTCGGTCCGCTCCGGCGGTTTACTATTGATACCCACTTTTCAGGAGTCTGAAAAACGAAATGTACAAAATTTTTCCGCGGCATTCTCCGCCGAACAGTCAAAAAACAGGAGGCCCGTTCGCCTCCTGCTTTTTCAGCCGCTTTTTTTATGATTCTCGTAAAACGTTTGATATATTTCGTAGTTTTTATATTTTTCCCCTTCCCGCAGCTTAGCCGCTCCAAACAGATATAGATATGCGGGTATCAAAGACACATAAACGAATGCCTTTTCTGCAAAATCCATAAACAGGTTTGCCATAAAGGTGGAAAGGAGCACCATAACCATCGCCAGCGCGGAAGCTGCCATATGCTTCTCCCGATGCCGAATGAAATAAAAAGCCAAAATTCCGGCGGTGATCTCTACCGCCGGCATGATCCAGTCAAGAAGCATAAATTTCCAATCCGGATCGTAGGCGTAGCCCGGGTTCGTCCTCATCGGATAGAGGGAAACGACGGCCAGCGCATCTAACGCCCCGATGATCAGGAGCAACACGCCTGCGGCTTTAAGCAGTTTCTCCGCCTTGATCCCTTCCACAAAATCCACGATTTTCTGTATCAAACCGAATTCTCCTTTTTATACTACCATCTGCCGAAGCTGCTGCCTCCCGCGCCGCCGCCCGAGAAGCCTCCGCCGCCATAGCCGCTGCCTCCGCCCGAACTTTTCGCCGCGGTCATGCTCGCAAGCGCCTGATTCATGCCCCGGTAAAGCGACCGCGTGAAATACAGCGTGGACCATGTGCCGCCATAGTAGCCGTAATACCACCGCGGCGGCTCGAGCGCGATGCTTTCAAACCGCTTCGCCCATTCGTCCGTCACCCCCAGCACATACGCATAGGGCAGGATATGATAAAAGCTGGCCGGATCGTCCCGCACCATCATTTTGATGCGGTCCGCCTCCGCCGTTTCAATAAAGCGCTTCAGCCCAAGGATACGTCCGGCCCACTGCGCGCCCTGCTCTGTCCGCCGGGGCATCAGCCCGGACAGGAGGGCCATAACGAGCGCCGCAGCGGCGGGCAGCACAACCCACCAGCCCAGATAGGCAGAAAACAGCAGGCAGGAAAACGCCGTAACGCCCGCAAGGATCAAAATCCCGCCGACCAGCTTTCCTATGCGCGCGGATTTTTTATCCGATTTCCGCCGACAAACGGAATCGCTGATGAGCAGCGCGCCCAGCCAGCCGACCAAGCCGACGAACACAACGCCCATCATGACGGCGGTAAATATTTCCATGCTTTCCAGATAGACCGCAGTTACCGCAGCTGCCGCGACCGGAACGGCCGCGAGCACTGTCGCAAGGTATCTGAACGCGACTGACTTTTTTGTATAAACGCGGTTTTGCGCGGTATTATATTTTTCCCTGATCCTCTTTTTCGCGCTGTTTACCGTATCGGCAAATTCATACCGCATATCCCTGATGTCGATGCTGTCCGAAAGCACGAACATCTTTCCGAACAATATTTTTTCGTAATCGTTCGCGTCCTGCGGCAGGTCTTTCAGCTTTTTGAACGTCATATTCTTTTCATCCGGCTGGTGGATCTCGATGAAGCCCCTGTCCGCCCAGAAGATGAGCAGAGAGACCACGTCCCGGTTGTCCGTTTCGCCGTCGATGATATACCCGACGTCCGCGCTGTTCATGCCCTCCGGTGGGCCGAATTCCACCGTCTCCGCCTCGACGCGCCGCCTCCCGGAGGCCGCGAGCAGAATGACCACGAGCACAAAGGCCGCGCCGCCCGCGCACAACGCCGGAATGAAATAGGAGAACGCTGAACGCGCGCCCGCGTAGTATCCCTCCGGCAGCTCGATACGCACGCCTACGCCATATCCGCTTTCCACGGCCTTTGTCAGCTCTCCCCGGATGACGTTCCCCTCCACCGTGTAGGTAAGGGCCGTCTCGTCATACGTCCCGCTTCCCGCCGCTCCGGTGGTAAAGCCGAGCTTTTCCGCGTCGAACGCTTTGGGCATTTCGATGACAAAGCTGAGTTTTTCGATGGGAACCGTGTTTTCCGGGCTCACAAGGTTGTAGTAAAATTCGTCCGCGCTGGAAAGCGTGTCCGGCCCCATGTCGTAACGGTAGCTGTATTCATATTCCACTGCGCCCGTCACCGTCTCGTCCGGGTCGCCGAGGCGGATTACCATATTGTTTCCATCCCGTGAGGCTTCGCTCGGAACATTGGCCTCGAGGTTCGTCACAACAGCGTGCGCGCCCGATTCCTCATACTGCCCGTCCGTCATGCGCCGCAGCTTCATATCCACCGGGACCGTTTCCGTAATACCGTGCGTTTCTCCCACGCTCTGCGAAAAATCCGCCGTGATTTTCTTGGAGATATCGTATGTATTGTCCTCATTGACCCGTATGACGATCTCTTCGCTTTTGATGACATAATCCGGCGCCGCCTGCGCAAAAGCGGTCAGCGGCAGAAGCGCCGCAAGCGCTGCCGCCGTCAATAGGAAAAACCTTTTCAGCCTCTGTTTCATGCGTCCTCCCGTTCAAACGATTCTTTGATTATAGTATATACGTTGCGCCCGCCGCCGTCCATCCGAAATTCCGGCCCGCGCTTTTTTACCAAACGGAGAGCCTTTCCTCCGGCGCGAGGTACATCCCGTCGCCCTCCTCTACGCCGAACGCATCGTAAAACTCCTGAAACTGCTGCACGTTCACATTTGCGCGCAGATAGCCCGGCGCGTGCGTGTCAATCTGCAGCATATATTCCGCGGTCTCCTCCGATTCCTGTAACTTCCACACCTTTGCCCAGCTTTCAAAAAACGTTTGGTAATCGAAGCCGTCTATGCCCTTTGCAAGCTCGAGCATGCAGGACATCCCGCCGAGGTCGGCCACCGTCTCGCCGATGGTGTATTCTCCGTTCACATATTTCCCGGGCAGCACTTCGATGCCCGCGTAATACGCGCCCACCTTGTCCGTGCGTTCCTTGAACGCCGCGCGGTCCTCTTCCGTCCACCAGTTGGAGAGGTTTCCATCCTTGTCGTAAAGGCTGCCCATGTTGGAGTCGAACCCGTGCGTGATCTCGTGCCCGATGATGATGCCGAGCGAACCCATCTGCTGCTCGACCGTTCCGTTCGGGTCATAAAAATCCCCGCCCAAAATGCCCGCCGGGATATTGATGGAATTATCCGTCGGCTGGTAAAAAGCGTTCACCGTCTGCGGCGCAGTCATCCACAGGTCCTTATCGATCTCCGCCTTTGCCCTGTCCACCTTTTTGGACTGGGCCTTTTCCCGCACCGCAAGGATATCGTCTATGATCCCGCCGTCCTCCGGCAGCGCGTAATCTGAATAATCGTACAGCGACCAGTCGTCCGGATAGGCCACGCGCACCTTAAGCGTATCGAGCTTTTCGAGCGCCCTTTCTTTGGTTTCATCGCCCAGCCATTCGTTTTCTTCAAGCCTTTGCCGGTACACCGCCACGGCGTCGTTTACCAGCTCCGTCACATCCCGCTTGGTTTCTTCCGTCACATAGCTTTCCACATACAGCTTGCCGATCGCCATATCGAACAGCGCGGAACACATCTCGTAGGCGAGCTGCTCCGTCGGCAGCTCCATCTGCGCGTTCCCCACTGCCGCGCCGCTGTATTCCGTCATGATATCGAGGCATTCCTGATCGAGCATTCCCGCCGTGCCCGTCAACGTCTGGTAAATAAGCCACGCCTTGAATCCCTCCACGTTTTCCTCCGTATACAGCTCGTTCATCTTTGCGAGCCATTCAGGCTCGGTGAGGATGAAACGGTCGACGCCGCCGTCCGTATAGGGCTTCAGGATTTCCATGAGCGGGAAATCGGGCGACAGCTCCGCAAGCTCCGCCGCGCTCTTCGGGTTATAGGCCTTGTCGCGTATGTCCGCGGAAGCTCCCTCCGCGTTCCCGATCGACGCCTGCGCGATCTCCGTTTCAAGGGCAAAGAACGCTTCCCAAAGGCCTGCCGCTTCTTCTTCCGAATATCCTGCGCGGGCAAGCAGCTTTTTGAACATCACTTCCTCCGCGTCTTTTTTTCTCTGCCCTACGTCCGTTATGCTTTTATATTCGTCCGCATCCGAGAGCGAGAAGCTCGGCGGACCGATGTAAACGGCATTCTTCGTGCTGTCCTTCCAATCCGCCGCGATATCCGCTTTCGCAGGCGCGTCCGCGAGGTTCCCCAGTCCGCAAGGTATGCTGTCAACTCGTCCAGCGTTTCAATCGCTTCGATTTCCCCGAGCAGCGGCAAAACCGGCTCCATGCCGAGGGCGTTGCGGCTTTCCATATCCACATAGTCGTTATAAAATTCCCGCACGAGCTGCGCCTCATGGCTCGCCTGCGACTCGTCCGTAATGAGCGCCATGACCTGTGCCATCACTTCATTGCTGCGCTCGGTAAAGGTGCTTGCCTGCATCTGCGTGCCGAGCTCCGTTCCCGCCATCCATTCCTGATTGACCGCCGCGTTGAAGTCGTCCTTAGGGTCGGTCTGCGTCTCCGCCGTCACGCTCCCGGAAATATCCGAATTGACCCACGCCGCGCCCGGCGCGCCTCCCTGCGCCCCGTCCTGTGCGCTCTCCGCCGCCGAAGCGGACGGCGGCGCGCTTTCCTCCGCCTGCGGCTGTGCGCTGCACGCTGCGGCGAACAGCAGAGCCGCCGCAAACAAGACCGCTAAGACCCGTTTGATGATTTTCATATTTTGTCCTCCTTCTGCCTGTTCGCTCAAAAGCAGGTCGCCGTCCGCTGATACGCGGCTCAGTTCCTGCCCGCCTTTTTCTCTATGATCGCTGTGACGTCGTCCCGTATCTGCGTATACCGCATTTTGGGTATCGGGAGCTCCTCCCCCGTGATCAGCGTCAGCTTATACCGCTCTATCTTCGCCACATAATCACAGTTGATGAAATAGCTCCTGTGCAGCCGGTAAAAATGGGGAGGCAGCTCCTCCTCCAATGCTTTGATGGAGGCCTGCACCTGCCTGTGCTCATTCACCAGATATAGGATGCTTTCCCGTTCCAATGCCTGTATATACTGGATCATCCCCGTATCGATAAAGCAAAGCGAGCCGTTTTCCTTTACCGCTAATCTCCGGTTGTTGTTTTCCCCGCTTTCCTTCAGCAGGCGCTGCACATACCGGTAGGTCTGCTTCGTGATCTGGACGGGGAAAACCTCCTCGTCTACAAGCTCGCTGTATTCATTGGATACGTGCATGTGATACAGACGGTACCCGTCTGCTTCCTCGCGGTAGCAAAACGTCAGCCGCTGCCGCGCCGTGCACACGATATCCGCCTGTCCGGAGGCATAGAGCGTATATTCGCCGAGCACCATGAGCTGACCTGCGCTCCCCGTTTCGATCTGCCGGAAGCTTGGTTCCTCCAATTCAAAGCGCGGCATAAGAAAGCCGTCTTGGAACTGTGCCTTGATCGCCTCCGCGCCCGAGACGAGAAGATTTCCTATGCTCAGCCAAACGCAGTCCCCGGCCAGCACATCGAACAGCGGGCCCGTGTTCAGGCGGTAATATTCCCTGATGATATACAGGGTGTCTTCACATACGGTCTCTTTTTTGATCTCCATAAGCATCATCCAAGCATATCATAGTTTTCTGTCTGTTGACAGAATCCATTATACCGGGCACAAAAATATTCGTCTATTAAATTGCATGAATCGGGCATACAGCGCGTTGAATGAGCTCTCCGGCTTTTTTATCCGCGTGGACGAAAAACGGAGCTTCGGCATAAAAACGGCCGCCCGCGCGCCTGCTTCCCGCGGCTTTCGGCTCTCCGCAGCTCTTTGCACCGCGGCGCCGGAAAAGGCAAAGCCGAAGCCCTCTTTTCCGTTCGGGCCGGGCCGTCCGCTGCCGCCACGCCTCGTTTCCCCGCGAATGAAAGGACGTGCGTTTTCCTTTACGCCAAAAAGCCATACCCCGTTCGGAGGTATGGCGCTTATGTCGTTTAGTCTGTTTTTATTTTTTTGCTTTCTTCGCTTCAGGAAGCGCGGCTTCCTCTGCTGCCGGAGCCGCAGTGCAGGTGATTACGCTGCTTTCGCCGCTCATCTCGCGCTCTGCAATGATATCCTCGATATCCTCTTTCGTCTCCATCAGCTCCTCGAGCGACAGGTCCGCAAGCTCCATCCTGCCCGATTCCGGCACGGGAAAGCCATGCCCGCGCAGGAAGGAATCGACCTTCTGTTCATTCTTTTTATAGAGATAAAACCCTACCGCGCTGACTCCGAGGCCAACCAGCAGCCCCTTTGCAAATCCGCTCATCATAATAACATCGTCCTCCTTTATTTGCTTCGGCCAAAGGGCCGTTTTTCTATCCCTGTACGACGAACTGCCGGCCGGCCGGGAACGGCATCTGCGGATATGCCTGCAGATATCTCCCTAAAAATTCGCCGAGAAAGGCCGCCCTGCCCTTCCTGTCCGTATCACGGAGCACGCGGACGAGAGTCGTCTCATTTCCATCCCGGTCCGCTCCCGCGTCCTCCACCTTCAGCATGACCCCCTTATCCCGCGGGCGGAACAGGTGCCGTCCGAACGTGATCAGCCATACGAGCGGCGTCGCATAGGCTGTCTGACCCTTTCCCATCGCATTGATGAGGTACATGATCGACATCACCTCCGGGTCGAACGCGCCCCGCTGGGCAAGCTCGTGGTAGCCGTGCTCGATGACCGCGCCGGCAGTCGTACCGACGGCGCACCATTTCGTAACGGCCGCGACCGGCGAAGCAGGCAGGAATACCTGCGCGGCCGTATTGACAAGAATCGCCGCAAGCGCGGCCTGTCCGCTGGGCGTGATGCGTGCGGCCTGCCGTTTGCCGCGGTCTTTCAGATGGATATACCGCATGCCGTTCTGCCGGGCATAAACGGCCGCTATCCGGGCGAGAAGCTCTTCCCGTCCGATCGTTTCATACCAGATGACCGCTGTGCGGAGCACAGGATTATACCGGAAACCCCGCACCTCCCGATGTCCGCATAAAAACAGCCCTGCCGTACCCGGATCGGAAAGCCCTTCAGGCAGGCGGACGCGGATGCGTCCCCGCGTTTCATGCAGTATTTCGAGGTCTGAATGCAGCATCTTATTCTTTCTCCTGTTTTCTGTTATAGAAAAGCAGCCGGCAGGAATTCCCCACCACCGCGATCGTGCTCATATTATGCAGCATCGCGCTCCAGAATACGGAGATATTGCTTGCCGCACCTAAGATCAGGCCGAGGGTGTTGATGCCGATCACCATCGCGAAATTCTGCTTTACTACCTCCATCGTCCGGTTGGAGATGTCTCTCACCTGCGGGATCAGCATCGGGTCGTTGCGCCCTATGACGATATCTGAGGTCTCCATCGCCACATCCGTCGATTTGCTTCCGAGCGAGATGCCTACGTCCGCATAGGAAAGCGCGGGCGCGTCGTTGATGCCGTCCCCGACCATGACGACGCCGTTTCCCCCCGCCTGAAGCTTCAGGACTGCCTCCGCTTTCTGCTCGGGCAAAAGCTCCGCCTGATAGGAATCCGCGCCGATCTGTGCGGCAATGGCGGCTGCCTGCTCTTTGCTGTCGCCCGTCAGGAGGGAGATCTCGTCGATCCCCTTTCCCCGCAGGTTGTTGACCGCCCTGCGGATATTGGTGCGCGGCTTATCGACCGCGCACAGCACGCCGAGCAGCGTCCTGTCCTCCGCGATATAAGTTGCGATGCCTACGTCAGCGGGCATTTGGGCCGAACGCGGCACACGTATTTTATTTTCCCGCATATAGGCAAGGCTGCCCGCGCGGATGCACTTCCCATCCACCATCGTACTGCTGCCCTTTGAGATCACGGTCACCGTATCGCTGTGCACAGGCGTCTCTACGCCAAGCTGGGCGCCGTAATCCATGATCGCTCCGGCAAGCGGGTGGCTGGAGGTCTCCTCTGCCGCGCAGGCGAGCGCCACGACCTCGCGTTCCGTATAATTTTTTGCAAATATCCTGACGGCGACGACCTCCGGCTTTCCCTCCGTGATCGTGCCTGTTTTATCGAAAATCACGGTATTTGCGCTGCTCATCCGTTCGAGATACGCGCCGCCCTTGATGAGGATGCCGCGCTTTACCGCCGCGTTGATGGCTGCCGAAAAAGCTGCCGCCGTAGACAGCTTGATGCCGCAGGAATAATCGATCACCAGCATTTTCAGCGCCTGATCCGCCCTGCGGGTGACCGCCCAGACCGCGATGGCCGCAAGAAAATTCAGCGGCACGAGATAGTTTGAGAATTGGTCCGCATAATGCTGGATGGGCGCTTTCTGCGAGGCGACGTTCTCCACCATATTGATGATGCGGGAAACGACCGTATCGTCTCCCACCTTCAGCGCGCGTACCGTTACTACGCCGCTTTTGATGATAGAGCCCGCGAGCAGCTTATCGCCCTCCTTGCATACGGCAGGCAGGAATTCCCCGGTGGTCGAGCTTTGATCTACCAGTGCCTGTCCGGCGAGGACCTCGCCGTCCACCGTGACCTTTTCGCCGGTGTGGATCACGACCGTATCCCCGATCATGATGTCCTCGATCGGGCAGTGCGCGAGCTCTCCGCTTTCCAGAAGCTTCCACGCATACGCGTCCTCCACAGACAGAAGCTTTTTGATGGACCTGCGCGTCCGCTCGATGGTATAGGTGGTCATGAACTCCGCCACATCTGAAAGCATGATGATCGTCAGCGCCGAAAAGCTCTGGCCCAAAAGGATGCTCGCTACGATAGACGTAACAGTCAGAAAGTCCGCATTCAGCTGTTTATCGCGCACAATGCCCTGCCACGCCGATTTTAGGAGCGGCGCCGTTAAGCCCATGCTCACAAGTGCGGGAAAGGTCGTAAATTTTCCAAGATAGGGAATGGGGAGCAGCTCCGTTTTGGCGTAATTTTTGAGCACCGTGTTTCCCAAAGCAAGCGCCGCGCCCGAAACGGCGAGCCGCGTGAGGATCTGTTTGGAATCCCCCGCAGGCTGTTCGTCCTGTACGGCCGCCTGCTTTGCGCTTTCTTCCTTCATTGTCCGGTAGGCCTGCATCGCGTACTGCTCCATTACAGCGTCCGCGGCCTCCGGCAGACGGTCCGCCATTCGCTTCCCGCTGTCGTAGCAGATCAATATGTTTTCCGTTATGCCGTTCAGGGTAACGCTCTCCACGCAGGAGACTGTGCACACGCGCTCTCCGATCTCCCGGTAGAGCGCTTTCAGGTAACGCAGGCCCGTATAATGCAGGCGCAGGCGCCCCGCCGCCTGTCTTACCACTATGCCCTTGAAGGCGATCTTTTCTGTCATATTACCTCCGTTCGCCCGATGGGAGCCGCGTTTGCAGCTTCTCTATGAAAAAACGTTCGATGCGCGCCGGGTCTTTCATGCCCGAACGCGCAATAGCGGGCGCGTATTTGACGCCCGTTTCGATCATCGTATCGATCCAATCCAAAATAGCTTTCGTTCCGGTCACAGCAGGGTCATACAAGATGAGGAGGCTGCCTACCTTAGCGTTCAGCTCCGCCGTCTTTACGCCCGGAAGCAGGCCGAAAGCCTTCGGGATATACGGCAGGGAAGCGCTCACCCCTGCCTGCGGGATCAGCCGGAAATTACTGATCTTGAGCCGCAGGCGGCCCGGAATATCTGAATGGACGCGCACCCGGAAAAAGGAACGGATCGCGCCCGCTTTCCAGTCGCTCATTCACACCGCCCCCCGCGCCCGAGCAGCTGGTTCGTGCCCCACCGAAGAAGCGTATAGCCGTTCGGCATCATAGACGGGTTCCGCATCACCTGAAACACGCCCGCGCCAATCATAAGAGCGGAAACAAGGAAATTCAGGTCAAAAAGGCCGCCCGTTTTATCCGCGACCGCATGGTTCATAGCGTCCGCAAAGGTGCGGCATTCCTTGCCGAGCACGCTTCCGCCGCTCGCCTGCGCCGCTTCCTCCAGCCCCAGCAGCTTGATCACCGCCGCTTCGAGCAGCTGCGGCTGTACGGCCTGCGGTTCATACCGTACGAGCAAGGAGCCCGTCTCCGGATTGACCACCGCCTCGCCGACAGCGGTAAGGCGCTCGATCTGCCGCTTGGCCTGCGCCGCCATCGCTTCATTCCCCTTCAGAAAGGGTACGCGGAACCGTATCCTGCCCTCCACTGCGCTCTTTACTTCCAGAACGCCGCGAAAGGAGGGGAGCCCAAGCTGGTTCGGCCTCCGCTTCTTCTTCCCGCCGTTTAAGATCATGCTTCCAAGAATGGGCAGCAGGGCCGCCGCCAATAAACCACCGCTCATAACGCCTCCCGACCGGATATAGTAAGCTATCGCTAATCCGCATGTAAAATATATGGGGTTAGCGTCTGCTCACCCCATACATCAGTTTACTCTCCCCCATTAAAAAAGTCAATCGGTTTGCGCCGAAAAAACGCAGTCCCGCCAATTTTCGAAATAAGGTCCTTTCCTTTTTCAGAAACGGTTCCCATTCCCGGAGAGATGTGCTAAAATACAGTTTGCTTATAGAAATGGGAATGTTTGAGATGGGAAGCAGAGTATTCAAATTCATAAAGCGCGAGCCTGTATTTCTGGCCTCGCTCATATGCGCCGGCGTTTCGATGCTGCTTGTTCCGCCGGACGCCGCATATTCCGGTTATATCAACACGGAGGTACTGTGCCTGCTCTTTTGCTTTATGCTCGTCCAAGCGGGCATGCAGTCCTGCGGCCTTCTGGATTTTCTCGCCGGAAAGCTGCTGCGCGGGCCGAAAAACCTGCGTACGCTGACGCTTCTGCTTGTTTTGCTCACGTTCTTTTTATCCATGTTCATCACCAACGACGTGGCGCTCATTGCTCTCGTTCCCTTTACCATTCTGATTCTTGGGCGTGCGGGCAAAAAGCGCAGCCTGATCTTCACCATCGTGCTGCAAACGGCCGCCGCCAACCTCGGAAGCATGCTGACGCCGTTCGGCAATCCGCAGAACCTGTTTTTATATTCCGATTTTGAACTGTCCTTTGCGGATTTTATCACCGTTCTGCTGCCCTTTGCGGCCGTCAGCCTCGTCATGCTCTGTGCTGCCTGCCTCTTCGTGCGCAAAGAGCCTTTAGAGCCTTTGTCCGCTTCCGCCGCAGCTGCGCCGGTCCGGTGCCGAAAGCGCCTTTTTCTGTTCCTTTTCCTGTTTTTGCTGTGCATTTTATGTGTGTTGCATGTGTTTCCCTATTGGGTACTGACGCCGATCGTTGCGGGCTTCTTCCTTTTTGTATCCCGCCCGTCGTTCCGCGCCGTAGATTATGGGCTCCTCTGCACGTTTGTCTGCTTTTTTATCTTCTCCGGGAACATGGGCCGCATCCCCGCTGTCCAAAGCCTCATCGGGGAATGGCTGAACGCGGACCCGTTCGGGACCTCTGTGCTTGCAAGCCAAGTCATCAGCAACGTTCCGGCGGCGGTGCTGCTCTCCGGTTTTACAGATAACGCCCCCGCCCTGCTTGCCGGCACGAATGTCGGCGGGCTTGGAACGATCATCGCTTCCCTTGCGAGCGTCATTTCCTTCCGGCTTTATATGCGGACTGAAAACGCGCGGGCCGGGCGCTATCTCGGCGTATTCACACTGGTGAACGCGGCCGGTCTTGCCGTGCTCTGCGGGCTTTATTATCTGCCCGGCCGGTAGCCTCCCATCTGGAATATATGCGTACAGCACGCCTCCATCAGTTCGGCGTCATGCGTAATCACCAGCACCGTTTTCCCGTTTTCAGCCTCCTGCTTCAGCATATCTGAAATGATCTTCATGTTGCCGCCGTCAAGGCCGCTGGTGGGTTCGTCAAAAATCAGGAGCTCCCGCCCGCTCAAGACGCCGCACGCCAAAGAGAGCCGCTGCTTCTGGCCGCCGGAAAGAGTGGCGGGGTGACGGGTGCGGTATTCATACAGGCCGAGCCGCCTGAGCGTCTCCCGCGCCCGTTCCAGCTCTTTTTCCCGCCGGGGCAGCAGCAAAAGCACCTCTTCCTCCACGCTGGGTGTGAAAAACTGGGTGTTGGTGTCGTTGGCACTGTAAAAGACGCGTTCCCTGCGGCGGCCGGGCGGCAGTCTTTTTCCGCTGAAGAGCACGCTCCCCCCGCTTTCACGGCGCAGTCCGCACAGTATTTTTGCAAATGTCGTCTTGCCCGTTCCGTTCCGCCCGGTTACCGCCACGACCTCGCCCGGAGAAGCGCTGAAATCGATATCCCGGAAAATGGTCTTTCTTCCCACCGTGCAGCAGACCCGCCGCGCTTCCGCGGCCGCGCCTGTCCGGCAGTCCGCGGCGGGCAGGAGAGGCGGCTCCGTTTTACATGGACGGCGCAGACCTATCCGCGCGGCTTCGCCTGCGGAGAGCAAGGCGAGCTCACGCGGGGAAAATTCCCGCACGAGCCTGCCCCCGTCCACATATAAAAAGCGGTCCGCAAGCTCCATCAGCCACGACAGCCGGTGCTCGGCAACGACGAGCGTGTGCCCCTGCCTCTTCAATTCCGCCAGCGTCTCTGAAAGCTGCCCGGCGCTTTCTTCGTCAAGATTTGCGGTGGGTTCGTCAAAGGTGAATATCCGCGGCCCCGCCGCACGGGCCGAAGCGATCGCGACCTTTTGCTTTTCCCCGCTGGAAAGCCGGTCAAGCGGAGTGTTCCGCAGGGCGTCGAGGCCCATCGTGCGTATCACTCCATCTGTGCGGTCCCTGATCTCCTGCACGGAAAAGCCGAGATTCTCGCAGCCGAACGCCACTTCCCCGGCAAGCTCCGCCGAAAAAAACTGAGACCGTGGATCCTGAAACACGCAGCCGATCTGCTTTGCGCGTTCCCATTGCGGTATCTCTGCAAGGTCTGTTCCGCCGATCCGAAGCTTTCCGCTGAGCGTTCCCTCATAATAATAGGGGGCAAGGCCGTTTATCAGGCGCGTCAGCGTGGTTTTTCCATTGCCTGAGCGCCCTATGAATACAACGCATTCCCCGGCCGCCACCCTAAGGTCCACGCCGTGGATACACGGTTCCTCCCCCGCATAGGCAAAGGATACGTTTTCAAGCTCGATCATTTGACCCCTCCTATCAGCAGAAATACCAGTATCGCGCCCGCGTAGAGCGCCGCCGCGAGGATATCCCGCACCCGGAGCTTCTGCTCGTAATAGCTGTGCCGCGGGCCGGGCGTATCGATCCCCCGCGCCGCCGCGGAGACCGCGAGCTGGTCGGAGATTTGCAGGCAGCGCAGCAGCATGGGAACCAGAATATACTCAAATGTGTTCCCCGGGCGGCGGAGCACCTGCGCCGGTCCGGTAAGTCCCCGGTTGTGCATAGACTCCCGCAGCCCGTGCAGCTCTGCGCGCATGGTAGGAAAAAAACGGAAAATGACGAGCAGCCCGAGGATCGCCCCCGTAGGCGCATGGACGCGCGCAAAAAAGGCGCTCAGCATTCCCGGCGGGGCGGATACGAGGTTCCACGCCGCCATAAAGACCGGCGTCAGCCACCAAAACAGGAACACGTGAAATTCCGAGAATGCCGCCATGCGCAGCCCATGAAAACGAATCAGGTACAGCAGCAGAGATAATATTCCGTAAAAAACGGCGAAGCCCGCGCATTGCTTCCATGCTTTCTGCGCCGCGAGGACACAAAACAGCATCGCCGCAATGATCCACGTCCGGTCTGTGCCGTCTGTCAGAAAAACGCCGGCCAGCGTCGCGGCAAACACGCACAGTCTGGCAGCGACGGCAAAGCCTGCCTTCTTTTTTTCCATTTACAGGACGCCTGCCTTACTGAAATGCTTTGCCATCATGCGGCTGCCGACCAGACTGCCCGCAAAGCCGCATGCAACCGTGATGATGAGGATGACCGCCAGCCAGCCCGGCTGTGTATAGTAGGACAGATAGGAATCGATATACTCCTGCGTCATGCCGGAGGCGAGCGCATTGGAGGCGAAGGTTTCCCAAAACGCGAGGATCGGCAGCAGGTTCACGCCCTGATAAAGCCCGCTGTAGACCGTCCAAGCGGCTGTGATACGCCACGGCGCGTCATACGAGCCTTTCCTCCACAGTATCGCTTCGCATACGAGCCCCACCACGATAAAATAGGGCAGCAGGAACCAGTCGCCCATGATCAGGAAAACGACGCCGAGCAGCGTCATATAAAGCAGGGAAACGAACCGCTTGTGCACGCGGCGCACCATCAGGAAATAAACGGGGGCGCATACAAAGCAGGTGATCCCCAAGGAAAGCACCATGCTGACAAAGTGGCTGGCCATGCAGACCATGTTGATCAGCAGCTGGATCACGATCAGCAGTACGCTTAAAAGCACGGTCGTGATCACATCCTTCGCGGACCATTTGGTATTTGTATTCATCTTGTTGTCCTCCTCCAACATTTTTATAGTTAGCAATCGCTAACCTTTGTGCAAAAAAATTTATTTCCACCGGATCAGACTGTTCCATCCGGCATTGAAAAAGCATGCGAGCTGCTCTACGTAAGCGCGCGCTTTTTCCTTTGGCATATCGTGCGCCACTACTTCGAACACCGCGGTGAAATACGCGCTCGTCAGCATGTGGTGGACCTCCCTGTCGAGCGTTCCTTCGATTTTTCCCGCTGCCCGGAGCTGTCTGTAATACCGCTCGCTCTGTTCCACCTCGAGGCGTACCAGCTCGTGCAGGAAATCCTGATAGCTCGTTCCGCCGGAACGGCAGATCAAAAGCTTGAACGAGTCGAAATTTTCATAGATATAGTCGAGAAAGCGGTAGAGGTAGGCCGTGGAAAGCGCTTGGCTCGTTTCGGTCCTGCCCGCGGGGATCAGGTCGAAATGCTCGTCCTGCGCGGCGCGGAAACGGCCCATAAGGCCCTCCGCCACGGGCTCCACCAGCGCGCTGAAAAGAGCGCCTTTATCCGGATAGCGGATATAGATCGCCCCGGTGCTTGTGCCTGCCTTTTCCGCGATTTCCCGCAGGGAGGCATCCTTATAGCCCTTTTCCAAAAATTCTTTTTTTGCGCATAAAAGAAGGCTTTCGGTGATTCCCTCTTCCCGTTTTGCCATGCCCCCGCTCCTTTCCGCAAAATCAAAAACAGCGTTATCAATAACAGCGTTTTTAATATATCATTCTCATCCCGGTTTGTCAACCGCAGGTACAGGCAGCCCATAAAAATTTTTCACCGCGCGTCATTTCTGTTTGACAAATACCCCTTTGGGGTATATTATTGTTACAGCACAAATACCCCACCGGGGTATTTAAAGACAAAAGGAGGACGGAAGCATGGAAATCAAAAGCAAGGCGGCCGCGCCGTGCGCATGCCATCAGAAGGCGACTCCGCGCAGCGAGCAGGAGCTGCGGCTTTTAAAAAACCGTCTGAGCCGCATGGCCGGGCAGCTTTCCGGCATCGGTAAAATGCTGGACGAGAACCGCTACTGCGGGGATATTTTAACGCAGGTCGCGGCGGTGGAAAGCGCGCTTGCGGCATTCGGTTACCTGATTTTGCAGGACCACATGGAAACATGCGTGGTGGAAGAGATCAAAAAGGGCAACACCGCCGTTGTAGACGAAGCGGTGCAGCTCATCAAAAAGCTGAAATAAGGAGAGGAGGAAGCTCTGTTGAAAACAGAAAAATATAATGTTACGGGCATGACCTGCGCGGCGTGTCAGGCCAATGTGGACCGCTGCGTGCGCAAGCTGGACGGCGTTTCGGACGTAGACGTCAGCCTGCTCGGAAACCGCATGACCGTGACCTATGATGAAAACAGAACGGCGCCGGACGCGATCATCGGCGCGGTGGAAAGCATTGGCTACGGCGCTTCCCTGCCCGGCAGTACGGACGGCGCGCAGAAAGGCGGGTTCCGCAGCGAATGGGAGGAACGGCAGAAGCTCACAGCGGATGGGCAGGGCGCGATGCGCCGGCGGCTCGTTTCCTCCGTGATCCTTTTGATCCCCCTCATGTATATCGCCATGGGGCCGATGATGGGTATTCCCACCCCCGGTATTTTCGTGGGCATGGAAAATGCGCTGATCTCCGCGCTGACACAGCTTATCATCACGATCCCCATCATCGTCATCAACCTGCACTTTTATACGAACGGGTTCCGCGCGCTCGCAAAGCGCTCCCCCAATATGGATTCGCTGGTGGCTGTCGGCTCGGCGGCGTCTCTCGTGTACGGGCTGTTTGCCATGTACCGCATGGCGTACGGCTTCGGCCACGGCGATATGGCGCTCGTGCACGAATATTCCCACGCGCTGTATTTTGAGTCGGCGGCCATGATACTCACCCTCGTTACGGTGGGCAAATATCTTGAGGCACGCTCCAAATCCAAAACATCGGACGCGCTCGGCAAGCTCGTCGACCTCGCCCCCAAAACGGCGACCGTCCTGCGCGGCGGGAAAGAGAGCGTGATCCCCGCCGAGCAGGTACAGAGCGGCGACACCGTCGTGATCCGCCCGGGCGAGAGCATTCCCGTGGACGGCGTGCTCACGGAGGGCTACGGCTATGTCGATCAAGCGGCCATCACAGGCGAAAGCATTCCCGTAGAGAAAAAGCCGGGCGATACCGTGATCTCGGCGACCATCAACAAAAACGGTTCCTTCCGCATGCAGGCGACCAAGGTGGGCGAGGATACGACCCTCGCGCAGATCATCCGCTTGGTGGACGAGGCCGGAAACTCCAAAGCGCCCATCGCCCGGCTTGCGGACCGCGTGAGCGGCATCTTTGTGCCCGTCGTCATCGGCATTGCCATCGTGACGATCGCCGTATGGCTCATCGCCGGGCAGGGCTTTGAATTCGCCTTTTCGAACGCTATTTCCGTGCTCGTCATCTCCTGCCCGTGCGCGCTTGGGCTGGCAACGCCCGTCGCCATCATGGTGGGCACCGGAAAGGCTGCCGAGCAGGGTATTCTCATCAAATCGGCGGAAAGCCTTGAGAATCTGCATTCCATAGACACCGTCGTGCTCGATAAGACCGGAACCATCACCTCCGGCCACCCGTCGGTCACGGATATCTCGGTGCTGGACGCTTCCCTTACGGAGGATGAATTTCTCGCGCAGGCCGCCGCTGCGGAGGCTGGGAGCGAGCATCCGCTTGCGCAGGCCGTTGTGGAAAAAGCGCGGGAAAAAGGACTTTCCATCCCCCGCGCAGAGGAATTTGAAGCGCAGGCAGGCCGCGGCATTCGCGCGGTCGTAAGCGGGCGGCGGTGCGTCGCCGGAAATCTCGCGTTCATGGAAGAATCCGGACTTGCGGAAAACGCGCAGGCAAGGGAGCTCGCCGAACGCTTTGCGGGCGAGGGCAAAACGCCTCTCCTGTTCGCGGCGGACGGCAGGATCACAGGTGTGATCGCGGTGGCGGACACCATCCGTGAGGACAGCCGCGCGGCAATTGCCCGCTTCCGCGAGATGGGCCTGCACGTCGTGATGCTCACGGGCGATAACCGCGTGACGGCGGAGGCCATCCGCAAAGAGGTGGGGGTAGAGGAAGCCATCTCAGACGTACTGCCCGCCGATAAGGAGGCGAGCGTACGCGCGCTTCAGGAAAAGGGGCATAAGGTCGCCATGGTAGGCGACGGTGTGAACGATGCGCCCGCGCTCACCCGTGCGGACATTGGTATTGCCATCGGCGCGGGTACGGACATCGCCATCGAATCGGCGGACGTAGTGCTGATGAAGGATTCCCTTGCAGACGTAGCGACGGCAATCAGCCTCAGCAAGGCGGTGGTGCGCAATATCCACCAAAACCTATTCTGGGCGTTCTTCTACAACACCCTCGGCATTCCGCTCGCAGCGGGCGCGCTCTTCCCCGCGTTCGGAATCCGCCTGAGCCCGATGATCGGCTCGGCCGCCATGAGCTTAAGCTCGGTGTGCGTCGTTCTGAACGCGCTGCGGCTGAGGCTGTTCAAGGATAAAAGCAGAACCGATAGCCCCGTGCCGGAAGCGGCGGCGGAGCAAATCAAAAATACAGGCGCTCCTGCGCCGGAAAACGGGAAAGGACAAAAGGAAATGAAAAAACTGCTGACCATTGACGGAATGATGTGCGCGCACTGCCAGATGAACGTGCAGAAGCTGCTCTCGGCGCTCGACGGCGTGACGGAGGCGGTCGTGGACCTCGACAAAAAGCAGGCCGCCGTCACCCTTTCAAAGGACGTGCCCGAACAGGTGTTCCGGGACGCCATCGCAGACGCGGGCTATACGCTCGTGAAATGCGAGGAAGCGTAAAACAGACGAAAAAAGGCCGGATATTGCGTCCGGCCTTTCGTTTGCCGAAAAAGTTCCGTTTCTATGCATTTTCGGGAATAGGGCCCGGCAGGCCGTTCGGCTGCAGGGCCCTTTCGGAGCGGGCCGGCATGCATCCCCTCTTTGTCCGCGGGGGGCCGCCGGCGAGCCTCTTCCGGCCGTTTTAAGCGCCGTTTTCACAGCCCGCTTTTCTCTGCCGTGCAAAGCGTCTCTCCCCCATTATCTGCACCAGCATGGGCAGCAGGCACAAAAGCGCATAGGCCGCGTAGAATACGCCGGAAAGGGGCGTGATACGGTTCAGGATGATCTCCGGGTCATACAGAATGCACGTCTGGTCGAGCAGTATGCCCATCAGGAGAATGGCGGCGCAGCCGAACAGCACGAGCACGAAGCTCCTGTCCCGGTAGTCGAAGCGGTAAATGGAAAAGGCGGTGCGCCCCCGCAGGGTATAGCCCCGGCTTTTCATGGAGTCCGACGTGCCGATCATGCTCTCCATCGTCCATGTGATCACGATAGACGCGATGCGCATACCGTTTCGCATGCGGCGCAGGAGGCCCCCCTGCCCCGCGCCGCGTCCGATTGCCCGCTGGGCGGCGCCGATCTTCCGCGCACGTTCCTTCACGCGCGGCACCATGCGCAGCAGGATGGATAAAAACAGAGACAAACGGGGCGAAACGCGCCCGAAAAGATACACCACCTTGTCGCTCGAAACGACGGCGTTCATGCAGGAAAACCACATCAGCACCGACGCCGCCCGCGTTCCGATGACAAAGCCGGAGACAAGGGCCTCGAGGGTGAGCTGGTTGCCGATGAAATTGACGGCGAGGTTCGTGACCCCGAAGTGGTTGTAGCCCGAATAAAAAAGGGCGAACAGCACGATAAACGGAATGAGCGCAAGGTTGAAGCAGACCGCCCTTTTCCCGTTCAGCTTGACCGAATAGGCAAAGGAGCAGGCATAGCCGATGGCAAGGAACACCGGCTGGTTGAACGCGACCGCCGAAGCGACGACGATGCCGAAAAAGATGAAGTTGACCGCCGGGTTCCATGAGTCGAAGCGCATGTTTACGCCTCCAGCATGCCGTATTTCCGCTTCACGCGGTCCAGCTTTTCAAACATCGGTTTTGAGACCAGAAGCAGGGTGAGCACCGTGGCCGAGGTGTGCACCGCGTTCACGGGCAGGCCCGAAAGATAGATGGCCGCCGCGCTTTCCGGCGTGATGACCGAGCTCATGGTAAACAGCGCGCAGGTGTCGAGCAGCGGCCCCACCACACACATCGTGACTACGCCCCCGAACACGCACAGCGGAAGCTTTTCCCTGCGCAGCAGGCCTTTCTGGTAAAACAGCCCGGCAAGGAAGCCCGCCATGCCGAACGCGAACATCTGCCACGACGTCCACGCGCCCTGCCCGAAAATAAAATTGGAAACAAAGCCGGATACCGCGCCCGTGAGGAAGCCCGCCTCCGCCCCGAATGCGATGCCCGTAATGATGATGACCGCGGTCATGGGCTTGAAATGGGGCAGCCAGATGAAAACGGCGCGCGAGGCGACGGCGATGCCGCACATCACGGCAAGGATGACGAGCTCCCGCGCCTGCGGCCTGCGCTTTTCAAACACGAGAAAAAAGGGGATCATCGTATAGATAATGATGAGCAGGCTCACGATATAAAAATTCCGGTCTCCGTAGCGCCAGCCGAACCAGATGGTGAACGGGATGGCGATCAGGACAATGAAAAAGGAAAGCACCGTGCGCCGCGAAAACTTCCGCTTTTCCGGCAGCTCCTCCCGTTTCTTTTTTCCGAGCGTGATGCGTTCTTCCATGTTAATCCTCCGTCCTTTCCCCCAATATCCGCCCGCAGCTTTTCCTTGCCCGCGCAAGGTATTCCTCCGGCGGTATGGGCGGCTCTTCATATTCATAATCCGGCTCATTGAGCTTATCCCAGTCCACGGGCCAGCACGCCTCGAGCATCAGCGAGCCGCCGAACTCCGTCCGCTCCGCCGCCGCAAGGAACGCGGCCCAGTCCACCGTGCCCTCGTAGGGGAGCAGGTGTTCGTCCCGCAAACCGCTGTTGTCGTGCACGTGCAGGGCAAAGATCCTGTCCGGAAACCGCGAAAGCAGGCTGAAGTCGTTCCCCGCCGTCACATGGTTGTGCCCCGTATCGAAGCAGACGCCCACGGCGGGGCTGTCTGCAAGCGCGTCCACGATGCGCGCGAGCGCTTCGTTGTCCGCAAGGTTTTCTACGGCAAGGCGTATGCCGCTTTGTTCACACCGCTCCGCAATGCGCCGCATGCGCGAGAGGTATATGCTCCAGTTTCCGTTTTCGGGCACGTATTTCCCGAACGGGTGCAGCACCGCCGTTTTGATTCCCGCGTCCGCCGCCTGCGCCGCGCTCTGTGCATAGCGCGCGCACAGCGCGTCTCCCTCTTCTCCGGGAAACCACAGCGCGTCGCACCCGAAATAGGGAAGATGCGTGTGCTCGAGGAAAAGCCCCGCCCGCTCCGCGAGCCGGAAATGCTCCTCCTTGCGCCCGTCCGTTCCGGCAAACGTATCGTCCCACCATGTGCAGATGGTCTGAAAGCCCGCCTCCGCGATGAGCGCGAGCTTTCGCTCAAACGGCAGAGTGAACCCGAACCACGTATACGTTCCGCACCGCTTCAGTTTTGTTTGTTGATCCGGCATAGCTCGATCACGTCCCCGTTCGTCACCGCATTTCTGAAAATATGGCGGCTCATGCGGTTCGCCGCCGTTGTATAAAAGCTGTTCTGCGAAAAAAAGCGCGCGGGCGTGTTCGTCGTCACCACGCCGCCGTCGAAAAACATGGAAACGCTGTCCGCATACTGCGCGCAGAATTCCACGTCGTGCGACACCATGAGGACCGTCGCTCCCTTTGCTTTCAGCCTGTCTAAAATTTCCGCCAGCTTTTGCTTGTAAAAGTTATCGATGCCCTTTGTGGGCTCGTCGAGAAGCAGGATACGCGGCCTGCACAGCAGCACCTTCGCAAGCGCCGCCCGCTGCTGCTCTCCGCCCGAAAGATCGTAGGGGTGGGAGGAAAGCAGCCCCATTACCTCACAGTCCCGCGCCACCCCGTTGATGAGCTCCTCTTTTTCTCCGATGCTCCCCGGAACGTCCACGAGCATCTCTACAAGGTCCTCCTCCACCGTTTTTTTGACGAACAGGCTCTGCGGGTCCTGCGGCAGCATGGCGAGGTTGCCGCGGAACAGCTCTTCCGCCTTATATTTTTCGATCCGCTTCCCATCGATCATTACCTTGCCCCGGTAGGGCCTGCATATCCCGCACACCGTTTTCAGCATGGTGGATTTTCCCGTGCCGTTCCCGCCTACCACGGCGAACAGAGTTCCCTTCGGCACGGAAAGGCTTGTGCCGCGCAGCACGTCCGGTGCGTCCTTTTCATAGCGGAACCACACCTCTTTGAGCGCGACGGCGGCATCCTTTGCCTCCGGCTCCTCTGTCTCCCCGGGATCGGGCAGGCTGTCCTGCCTGATCTCCGTGTCTTTCAGTTCCTCCGAGAGCCACCTGCGCCCCTCGCGTACCGTGAGCGGGCAATCAAGGCTACTCCCCACACCGTAAAAAATGCGCATGGGCGACGGGAGCGCGGCCGCCATGTCGCTTTGTTCCGCATGCAGCCGCTGCCCGATGCGGCGGGGCGTGTCCTCCGCCAAAACTTTCCCTTTTTCCATCACGATCACCCGGTCCGCGCTGGGGAACACCTCCTCCAGCCGGTGCTCGGACAGAATGACCGTCGTTCCGAGCTCAAGGTTTATTTTGCGCACCGTATTGAGGAAATCCGCTGCGGCAATGGGGTCGAGCTGGCTCGTCGGCTCGTCGAGGATGAGCGCGTCCGGCTGCATCGCCATGATGGACGCGAGGTTCAAAAGCTGCTTCTGCCCGCCCGAAAGCTCTGCCACATTCCGGTGGAACCACGTTCCGATGCCGAAATAGTTCGCCATTTCCGCCACGCGCAGGCGCATGGTCTTCTGGTCGCACCCGAGGCTCTCCAGCCCGAACGCCAGCTCGTGCCACACCTTATCTGTCACGATCTGACTGTCCGGGTCCTGCATGACATACCCGATGCGCGCGCTCTGCTCGCGCAGGCCTATCTCCTCAAGCGGCCGTCCGTCCAGTAGGATCCGCCCCGTCCGCTTCCCGTGCGGCGCAAGCGCGGTTTTCAGGTGCCGCATCAGCGTCGTTTTGCCGCTTCCGCTCTTTCCGCACAGGGTGACGTATTCCCCCTTTTCAATGCTGATGCTCACGCCGGAAAGCGCCTCTTTTTTCGCCTCCGGGTAAGTAAACGTCAAATCCTCGACCGCAAAATGCGCCATGTGATACCCTCCCCTATTTGAATCGCGGCGGGAACCGCCAAAAATATCCCATAGAAAACCGACCCGAGCGCCGTTGCCGGGCCCTGCGCCCAGAAAATACCGGGCAGGAACACTGCCTCCGTTCCGCCCCGCAGCATACATGCGGCGAGCCCCGCCGCACACACCGCGAGCAGCGTCAGGACCACTCCGTCCCGGCGGGAAAGCCGATAGATGGAAAAATTCGTCCGCGGCCCGCTGCCGTATCCCCGGCTCTTCATGGAGTCCGCCGTGACCGCCGCGCCCTCGAGCGACCACGACGTGAGCACGGACAGAACCGCCATGCCGCTTTCAAGCCGCTCCCGCTTCGTTCCGTTTTCCGCCGATTTCCCGATGCACCGCCGCGCGCCGCCGATGGTCTGCGCCTTTTCCCTGAAGTGCGGCACAAAGCGCAGCACCATACACAGGACCAGCGAAAGCGCAGGAACAAATTTCCCGAACAGGTAGGTAAACTTATCGCTCGTCATGATCTCATTATAACACGCGAACCACAGAATGACCGTCAGGAACATCCCACCCGTCGCAAGCCCGTACAAAAGCGCCTCCAGCGTGAACGGCCTCCCCCACAGCCACGTGAACAGCACCGTCTCCCCATACGGGTTGAACACCGGGTTCAGAAGCGATACCGCCGCGAACAGGACCAGCATGCCCAGCAAAAGGCGCACGCCGCGCCGCCCCTTGAAGAGAAAATAGCTCGTACAGGACAGCCCGACGGACAGAAGCAAAAAAGCGGGATGCACAAAAAACATCCCGAACAGGACCGCGCCCGCAAAAAATATGAAATTGACCGCCGGATGATATCCCCCGAAGCCCTGCTCCATTTCCTTCTCCATACAAACAGCCGGACGGAGCCGGGAGGGCTCCGCCGCGCTGTTCGCTGTGTATTGCCGAACCGAAGCCGGAAACGGGAAGGAGGCCCGTTTTGGCTTTGCGCGCCGCCGCGCTCCTTTCCCGTTCCCTGTTATCTGTTGCGGTTTCCTGTTCTTTCTTCCCTGCTTTTTACCGCTTGCCGTGCAAAACGCCCTTTTTCGCCAGCACCGCGAGCACAACGGCCGCAGCGCCGATGCAGATCACGAGGATCCACGGCCAAACGGCCGGAGCTGCCTGCGCGCCGTCCGCCGCCATAGCGCGATAAACCGCCGTTTCGTCCGCGCCGCCGTCCTCCAGCACGGCTTCCGCTGCAGCCGCAGCGCCGAGAACGCCGAAGTAGGAGAAGCTTTCCGCCGTCCAAACGAGCTCGCCGTTCTCTACCCTGCATTCAAGATACTCCGCCTGACCGCCGTCCGCATAGTGCGCGATGACCGCGCCGTCAAAGCCTGTAAGATCGGGCGAGGGCAGGCGCAGGGTCACGCCGGACACAGGCGTATATTCTTCGCCCGTCAGCAAGTCGGTCAGCGTGATCTCAAACATCTTCAGAAGCGTGTTGCTTCCCACGCTTCCCGAAAGCTTTTGGAATACGTCCTCCGACTGTCCTACTTCGCGGATGCTGATCTTCACATGCCAGCCGATCCCCTCCGCTTTCAGTCCTGCCGCGTCGTCTTTATGGTTATCCACACCCACGCGGTTCATCTGCGCCTCGAGGTCTGCATAGTTCACGACCTCCGCTTTCTGCGCGTCCGAAAGCGCATCGTACAGCTTATAGGTTTCGAGCACTGCCTCAAGGTCATACGCCTCTCCCTTAGGCATCGCCGCGATCTTCTCTGCGACCTCCGCCGCCTGTGCGGACATCGTGTATTTTATGCCGTCGATCGTCACCGCCGTTCCGGTTCCTGCATTCCCGAGAGACTTGGTGGACCCGCCGGGCTGTGCCGCAGCCTCCGTACCGGTTTCGGTCTGCGTGCCGCCGTCCTGCGCGGAAAGCGCGTCGAACGCACGCTCCGCCGCCGTCAGCACAGCATAGTTTCCGACCAGCGCCTTTTCCTCCGCCGAGAGCGCGTCATATGCCGCCCGCGCCGCCGCGATCGCGTCTTTGCTGCTTGCGTTTACCTCTCCGATGGCGCCGATGAGTTTTTCCACTTCAGCCGCTTTTTCAAGCTGCGCCAATTTGGTTTCCGCCTGCGTGAGCACGGCGTAGTTCGTGACATACGCCTTTTGCTCTGCATCGAGCGCATCATACGCTGCCCGCGCCGCTTTTACCGCATTTTCACTGCCGGGGCCCACCGTGCCGATGGCGTCGATTTTCGCCATCACGTCCCGAACCGGCTTTTGCAGCTCGGCCAGCTTCTTTTCCGCGGCCTCGAGCACGCTGTAATTATCCACCATCTTTTTCTGGGAGTCCGTCAGCGCATCATACGCTGCCCGCGCCGCTTTTATCGCGTTTTCGCTGCCGAGGTTCACCGTACCGATGGCGTCGATCAGGCGGCCCGCCGTTTCATACGGCGCGTTTACGCTTACATCGCTCATATCGTAAAGCGAAGTCTTACCGCTTAAATAGCGGTCGTAGGCCGCGAGCGCGTAATACCCCTGCTCCGTCGCCATGCCGTTCGTTCCGCCGCCCGCAACGTGGCTGAAGCCGCCCTCCTCCGTCGTGAAGGAAAGGAGCGCGTCCAGCGCCGATTTTCCGTTCTTTACAAAGCGCGGATCGCTGTCCGGATCGATTCCGAGCGCCGTCAGCGCCACCACGACCTGCGCGCACGATTCACTGTTTACCGAGCCCCAGCTTCCAAAGCCGCCGTCCGCCGCCTGTATGCCGGACAGCGCCGCGAGCGCCCGGTCTGCCGCCGCCTTTACCTCTGCGTCCTTATCGTAATACGGTGCGAGCGCCTGCAGCGCCATTGCCGTGATATCCGGGTCGGCCTTGCTTCCGAAGAGCGCCCAGCCTCCGCCGGAAAGCTCTTTTCCGAGAATTTCACCGATCAGGTTTTCGCGCGTGGTCTGCGTCTTGCCCTCCGGCGCCGTCGGGATCTCGTAGCCGTGCGAGTCAAAGGCGATCAGCGCGTAAATGGCTCCGTTGATCCCCTGCCATACCGTCTGGTCAAAATCGGCAAGAGGCTCGAGCAGATTATATCCGCCTACGTTCGTCACATCGTAGCCGATCGACGTAAGCGCAAGGACGACGCGCGAGTATTCCGTATATTTCCTGCTATCCAGCACGCCGTCCGTCTCTTCGAGGGTACGGATGACGTTCGCAATATATTTGTCGTAATAGCCGTCCTCCACCGGATAGCCCGCGCGGGCAAGGCCGATGACCGCCCATTCGCCGCCGGACGTGCTGACGATGGGGTCTTTTACGGTGGAATGAAGATATCCGCCCGTCTTTTCATAGACCTCCCGATAGTCCGCCGCATAGTTTACGGCAAGCGTCACTGTCCTCGGCTGTTCCTGCACGGCAGCTACGACGGGGATCTGTACGCCCGTGCCCGAAAGGGCGACCGTTACGCTGCCGCTCTCGTCAGGCTCCTGCCCGTTTACCGTCACACTTGCCGCCGGGTCCTTGGCCTTTGCCGTTATTTTGACCTGCTCCGTACCCTTCGGCACTTCGATGGAAAACGCGTCCAGCGCGGGATCAAAGTCAAAGGGGAAGCCCTCCGCCGATAGCTCCGCAAGCTCGTTCGTATAGGCCGGAACCGTGAGCTTCAGCTCCGCCGTGATATCCGGAACGGCCGCCGTTCCGTCCGCGTTCTTCGCGTTGCCGTAGCGCAGATTCTTCATATTCGTGCTGAGCGTCACGCTGAAGTCCTCTTCCCCGAGGTTCGGGCGCTTCAAAAGCTCGAGGATATCCACCGTTCCGTAGCCGCCCGTGGTGTGCCCGATGACCGTCGGGTCGGACGACTTCCACGAACCGAGCTCTACGCCCACGTTGGCGGGGCAGCTTCCGTTCTTCAGCGTATAGACGACCTGTCCGTCCTCTTTATGCATCCTGTAGAATGCGACGCTGCCGTTTTCACGGTCCCAGCCGAGGTCGCAGGTCACGAAATCCGCAGAGGTGTTTTCCCCTTTCAGTCCGTTCCAGATGGCCGCCTCATATTCTTTCATCTCCGCGTTTGCCGCTTCCACTTCCGCTTCCGTCAGCCCCTTGATGGTCACCGGGAACGTCTTGCTTCCGCTGTAGCCGTTATAGGTCAGCGTGAGGATGAGGTTCGTTTCCGTATCCGCCGTTCCTGTGGTACGCATCACGCTGCACTTTAAATAATTGATTTTCAGATAGTTCCCGTCCGCCTCCGTTCCGTCCGTCGACCATTCCCATTCCATTTGCCGGTTGGTCGCCGTGTCCTCTATCATTCCGGCGGCAATAAGATCCGTAAGGCTTTTGAGCTGCACGTCGAAATCGAGGGCCTGCGGGTCGATCTCCGTCTTTCCGAGGCTGCCCGATTCCGTAAAGCCGTCGAGCGTCACGTTTGCGAGCGCCGCGTCTACAGCCTCCTTCGCCTCCCGGACCTCCTCCTCTGTTATGGCGGGAACCTTCAGCACGATATCGACCGAGCCCGGCGTTCCCGTATCCGAGCTATACTGTTTTTTCACGGTGAGCGTGAGCCGCACCTCCGCGTCCGGCTCTCCCTGTGCCGGGCGGTTCACCTTGACGGAATCGCTGCCGTACGACGGCGGGTCGATCACGTCCGTATCCGAGCTCGTCCATTCCAGCTTGACGTCCGAATAGCCGGTCAGCCCGTAATACGACGCTGTTGTTCTCAATTTGAGCGGCTGCGTCACCGCCTCTTTCGATGGATTGTCTCCTTTGATGAGGTCAAAGCCTTCGTCTGTTCCGAACAGCGCCGTGAGCCCGTCGATCTGCTCCTGCACTGTCTTTATGTGGACGGGAACGGTGACGAGCACCTCCTTTTCATAGGAAACGCCGTCCTTTGTGAAGCGGAAGGTCACGTTCCCCTGCACCTTTTCGTCCGTAAAGGCAACGCCGCCGTCCAGTGCGATGTTGGCGTTTTCGCTCTTTACCACCGTTACGGCAATGTCGTCGCGCTTCATTCTAAGCTGCCACGTCTGTTCGACGTTCGTCACGGCGACGTCGTCATAGTTTTCATCCCAGTCCGTCTCGCGCACGTAAAGGCCTGTCACTTCCGAGAGCGATACGCCGTCCACAGCCGCCTTGATGTCCGCAAGGACGGCGTCCTCGTCTACCGGCGCTTTTACCGTCACCGTCACGCTGACGGGCTGGCGGTACAGCTTTTGCAGCTTCTCGTTCTCCGGATACTGCTCCGCATATTTTTCAAATTTCGTGCTGGACAGCACGGAGCTGATCGTGACCTGCGTATCCTGCGCGGGCTGCGTGACCAGAAGATTCTCATGCTTGATGACCGAAGTATTCGAGGACTGGAACAGGTTGTAGCCCAGTTCCCCCATTTCGTCGTCCGGCTCGATCGAGACCGGCCTGATGCCCGTTCCCTTGTCGTCCAGATAGGTATACGTCCATACGAGGGAATCCCCTTCGCCGAAATTCACCTCGCGGAACGCGGTAAGGTTCTCCGTCACATGATCTTTATCCGGGTTCGCCCCATTGTTGATGCCATCGAAATAGGCCGCCTTGGCCGCCTCCATCAGCTTGATCTCCCTGTCGATCTCCGCCTCGTCGATCGCCTTTACGGTAAGCGGGATGCGCTTTTCCACACTGATGCTTCCGCGCGTCAGCGTGACGATGAGGTCTACCTGCGCGTCCTCCCCAAACGGGCATACCACGGCGGCGCGGTAGCCGTTGATCGTCACAACGTCCGCGTTGCTGCTCGATACCGTCACTTCCTTATTGACAAGGCCGAGCCGCGAGGGAATGGGAAGCTGGATATCTCCCGTTACGTTTTCACGGTCGAGCGCCTCCTGCGTCGTAAAATCCTTGAGCAGGCCGTCCGTATATTTTTCGTTCAGCTCTGCGAGCATCTCCGCCTTTTTCTGCTCGATCTCTTCCTCGCTGTAGCCTTTTACCGTAATACTGAATTGCTTTTTGACCGTGCACGACTCGTCCTTTTTAAAGGTAAAGGTCGCCGTGAGCGTCACGTCCGTATCCGCTTCCGGCTTTGTAACCACGCCCGTATACGGCTCATAATCCCACGAATCTCCGTTTTCCTTGAGGGAAACGACGTCCGGGTTCGACGACTCCCATGAAATTTTGGCGAGCGAATCTCCATACGCCGTACCTGCATACTGGGGCAGCGTGAGGTCGGACGTCACGCTGTCCGCCGCCGCGTTTTCGCCTTTGATCGTATCCCATGTGACCGCGGACGCTTCTTGTTCTTCAATGTCCTTTGCCGCGCGGACCGTATCCCAGCCGACGATGACCCGCTGGGTATACTCTTTGGACGCTCCGCCGAGCGTAAAGGTGAACACGACGTCCACATTGGCAACGCCCACATAGGAATTCAAATCGTAAAAATAGGTGATCGCGCCGTCCGCCGCGACGTGCTCTTCGTCGTCCGAGCTCTTGACTGCGACCTCGATGTCGCCGTAGCCGAGCTCTGCGAGCTCCGCTTTCATCACATCGGTAACGTTCGTGTCCGTTCCGCATACCGGCCGCATTTTATACCATGCGTCTTCCAGCGCGTCTACCGCTTCCTGCAGGCGGCTTTCCGCAGTCTCCGCCTTGAGCGTTACGGTGTAGGCGTCTTTGGAATCCTCTTTTCCGTCGTTTGCCGTAAAGACGAGCTTCGTTTCTCCCGCCGCCTGCGGCGTATAGGCGTAGCTTTCGTCCGCCGGAACAGCCCCGCCGCCGTCTACGCTCACCTTGTAGGAGAGCGCGTCCCCATCCGCGTCCTCAAAGATCGTGGAAAGGTCGAGCGTCCATGCGGTCCCCGGCTCCGTTTTTGCGGAAGCCTCCGCCGGAACGCCCGCTTTGCGCGCCGGAGGCGTGTTGACCTCTTCCCCGCCGAGCTTCACCGTGAGCGTATATAGCTCGGCAGGACCGCTATTATCATTCATGGACGGCCACGACGGGTCGCCGCATTTTACCGTGATGACGGTCCCGTCCGAAACAGGAATGCTCTGTGTGCGCTTATATTCCACACCATCCACGCTCGCGCGCACCTGATAGTTCTTGTTCGACGCAGCAGGCGTGATTTTGACGGAATCCGTTCCCGCCGGGAGGGTCAGCGTATATTCGTGCGTATCCTTATCAAATGCGGGCTCGAGCGTTCCCGCGCTCACGCCGATCGCGCTGACGGTCTTATCGGTATTGCCCCACGAGCCTCCGACGTCTTCCCCGTAATTCAGCGTATACAGGATCGTGACGGTATCGCCGTCCTTCAGGTTTCCGTTCGCCACGGTGAAAGCGCCGAAGCCCTCGTTTGTGAACCAGTCGTTCAGCGTGCCCATCCATCCGCTCATGCTTCCGCGGTCGAACGCCGCGAGGCCGCCGATGGACGTGATATAATTTGATTCCGCCCCCTCAACCTCAAGGCCCTTGCTGTCCGCAAGCCTGACGACGACGGACATCATGGTATCGGACGGGTAGAGGTCCACCCAGCCCTCGGCCATAACGCCGCGCGGGCCGGGGTCGTCCGCCCCCGATTTCGGCACCGTATCCTCGATGCTGACATACACCTGCCCTATTTTCTCTTCTCCGGCAGGTACATCGCCGATGCTCCGTGCCGCCGGCGCCGGGGCCGCCAGCACATTTGCCTGCGGCTGTGCGGACGGTTCCGCGCTTATTTCCGCAGACGGCTCCGGCTCTGCCGGTTCCGTGCCCTGTGCGGCCGGGCCTGCTGTCTCCTCCGCTGCGGGCTCTTCAGACGGCTCCCCGCTTGGGTCTGCCGTTTCGGACGCCTCCGGCGCAGGCTGTTCTTCCGAGGCCTGTGCGCTTGGCTGCACACTTGGCTCCGCACTTTCGGACGGCTGCGCGTCCGCTTCCTGCGGCGCGCCCTCCGTTATGGCTGCGGCAGGGTCCTGTGCCTGCTGTGCCATTGCCGTGAGCGGCAGCGCGCCGATCACGAGAGCAACCGTGAGCAGCACCGCGACGAGCTTCATAAGCCGCTTCTTACTTCCCTGTTTCATCCTTCCTACCTCTTCTTTCTCCCGTTCTTTTTATCTCATCTTTCGCGCGCGGGCGCGAGCCGTTTCTCCCATCAGGACATGCCTGCGCCAAGATCCGCCCCATAGCCCTCGCACGTATAGTTCCATACGATGGAATCCCCGTTTTGCACTTTATATTCCGAGCAGCCGTAATTCGGATACCACCCGTTCACCTGATACATCCAGCCCGACTGGTTCCCGCAGTCGAACTCATACAGGTTGCCTATGCCCTCTACATAATAGCTGTTATACATCGGCGTCCACGAATACTCGAGCTGGATGCCCGCAAGCGAGCACGCGCGCTTCAAAACGTCGAACACCGTTTCTCCCTCGCTGAATTCGAGGGTGGACGCGGCGAGGATCGTACCGTTCGCGGGCACATATTTGTTTTTGCCCTCCGCGAGGTCCTCCATGTGGTCTAATATCGTATTGCAGCGGATGGCGATGGTGCAGGTGGGATTCGCGGGAAGCCCCGCATCCGCATTTCCTGCATTTCCGGATGAGCCGCTGCCGCCCGTTCCTCCCGATGCGCCGCCGGAGGACCCGGAGCCGCCTGTGCTCCCGGAAGCGCCGCCCGCAGCGCTGCTTCCCGTACCGCTGGCGGAGCCTCCCGTTCCATTCTGATTGTTCTGCCGCTGCTCTTCGATCTGCTGTGCTTTTTCCTGTTCGGCCTGCTGCTGCTTAAGCGCGGAGCGCAGCTGTTCCTCCCGCTCCGCCGCAAGCGCATCAAGCTCACCGTTCGTAAAGCACAGCGTTTTCGTTTCGTTCGCCGCGCGCACCTGCCCGATGTCAAAATCGTTCAGCGCCGCGAGAGAAAGCGCCGCGACCGACGGCGCCTGACCATCCGCATAGAGCGACACAGCCTGCCCGGCCGAGACCTCTATGCCGCCCGCGCTTACGCTGTTTTCGTAGACATACACGTTCGCGCTGCCCGCAGGGGCGCTGGCGGAGAATACGCCGGAGGCGGCGGTCACGTCCGTTTCAAGCTCCGCGAGCCGCAGGGTGAACGCGCCGTCCGTATTTACAAAGGCTTCTCCGTTTGTAAGCTCTATCGAAAAGCCGTCCTCCCCGATGCGTACCACGGCCTCGGTGTTCTGGTTCAGGCTGACCGCGCCTGCGGGCAGCGCAAGCTCTACAGAAGAGCCGTTGAGCGTCTCGATGATGTCGCCGTCCCGCAGCTTCGTGCCGTCCTCAAGGGAATAGGCGATCCCCTCCCGCTCGATGTTGGCGCTGCCGGTCTTATTTTCCGCGGTCACCGCTTCCGCAGCCACAGCCGCAGTTCCGCCCTGTGCCGTCTGTCCGCCGCCGTCGAACCATCCCTGCAGGCTGCCCGCGATCATGACCGCGCCAATCACGATGACGGCTGCCGCAACCGCCATAATGACGTTGAAAGCGGTTTTTTTAGCGGTTTTTGTTCCTGTTTTCATATCTCTTCTTCTCCTTCGGGGGCTTCAGCCCCGCCGCCCGCAGAGCAGACGGCCAGTTTTTGAATCTCATACGCAAAAAAATATGATAGACCGGAAACACCTCCCGGCGGTTGGGATTTCTGCCGAGCTCCGCCGCCCGGCTGCGCAGAATGCCGAGAAGCGCCTCGTCGTCCATTTCCCGGTAAAGAGAAGCAAACCGCCGGATGCATGCCTGCCGGTAGAGGTTATATTTTTCCGCACGTTCCCGGTCCATATTGCGAAATGCGCCCGCTTTTTCCCATTTTTTCCATTTTTCGGCTTCCTGCCTGCACGCTTCTATTTGATCCATTTTTCCGTCTTTCCTTCCGGTATACGCAGACAAATAAAAAACCGCGGCGAATGCGATCCGCCGCGGCCGTATTCCCGCGAACAATAAAAAGACCCCTGCGCAAACGTTCCGGCGCCCGCCCGTCTTTTTTTCGTCTCTTTGTAGGTCTTCTGACTTACGCCTGTGAAAACAGCTTCTGTTGTTTTCGCGTCAGGCACCCTGCCTTCCCGGTCTCCCAGTGACTGGCTTTCGCCAACGGATGCTTGCCTCAGCGCTTACAGCGGCGGATTCCGTTTGGGACTTTCACCCAATTCCCTTGTCCATCCCCGCGCGCAAACGCACACCGCGGGGCCACAAAGCTACTTTATGAATATTTCGAAAAGGTCTCGCCGCTGCGCGGCCGGACGCTTTCCGTGCTTGCGGCGGTTTTACTGTGCGCAGAGCGCACGGCCGTAAAGCCGCCGGTGATTTACGATCTGTTTATGCTTTTGCGCACAAATAGAATACCAGACGTTATTCGTATGATCTGCGCGCAAACGTCTCTGTGTTCAGGAAACAGCCTTCCTGAACGGGCGCCCCATCCTGCGGAACGCTGTATTTATATTAGCATATTCTGTGAAACCGTATATTGAACTATTCTATTTTGCTTTGTATTTTTTTATCGACATCAGCTGTTCCGCTCTGCCGTTCATGCGCGGGCGGTGAGGCAGATCCATTCCTTTCTGCCCTGCCGGAGGACAGGCTCCGAAAATCCTGCCCTTTGCAGCAGGCTGCGGAGCTCTTCTCCGGAATAGACCGTCATTCCCCCGATGCGGCTCGTCCATGTGGCGTCGGCCGGGTCGCTTCCCTCGCATACGATGAGGAACATCCCGCCCGGCCGCAGGACCCGGCGCACCTCGGCAAAGGCGCGCGCGGGCTCCGGCCAGAAATAGACGGTCTCGAATGCGGTCGCCGCGTCGAACGCGCCGTTTTCGTAGGGAAGCGCGCTTACGTCTCCCTCCCGCACCGCACACCGCGTTCCGAGAAGCGCCTTGTTTTTCCTGCGGCTCATCTTTACGCTTTCCGGGGAATAGTCGACGCCCTCCACAAAGCTCTGCGGCCACAGCCGGAGCATACGCGCAATGTTCGCGCCGCCCCCGCACCCGATGTCGAGAATGCACGCGTTCTCCGCCGCCCGAAGATAGGTCATGCCCCATGCGGAAAGCGGCGCGTGCCCGCGGTTCATGCCCCGCAGGATCATCCGCCCCCAAAAGCCCTCCGGCTTTCGTGTGTTCTGAAAGATACTTTTCATCGTTTTTGCTCCTCGCATTTTGCGGCCTGTCATCATCCGTTCCGCTTAGGCCGCTCGGTTTAGCGCGCGGAAAAACACCGCCGCTTATCTCTGCTTTCTGCGGCTGCGCCTGCCCTCCGGCCGAAAAACAGGCTTCTATTCCGAGAAAGAGCTTTTCAGCTTCTCAAAGCTCTCGTCGCTGATCGCATGCTCGATGCGGCAGGCGTCCTGTTCGGCGGTCTTGGGGTCCACCCCCGCTTCGGTCAGCCGCTGCGTGAAAAAGCAATGGCGTTCATAGACCTTCTGCGCAAGGCGAAGCCCCTTTTCGGTCAATTCAAGGTCGTTTCCCGTATCCGGCCGCAGCAGCCCGTCCGCACGGAGCGCGGCGACGGCCCTGCTTACGCTGGGCCGCGAATAGCCGAAACGGCGCGCGATGTCTATCGGCCGTACCGTGCCGCTTTTCTGCTTCAGGATCAGGATCGCTTCCAAATAATCCTCGCCGGATTCATATAAATGGTCTTCGCTCGGTCTTTTTCTCATTCAGTATCTATCCTTTGCTTTTTTTCTGCGGCGGTCCTGCCGGGCCTCTTTTTATCCCTCGATTCATGCTTTATGGGCCGCCGTCTTTCCTGCCTCGCCTTTGAGCTTCCAGTCTGCGCTTTCCTGCTGCAGCTTTACCATGCGCGCAAACACGCCGCCGCTTTGCACAAGCTCCTCCGGCCGCCCCATTTCGGCGACCCTGCCCTCCGAGAGCACGACCACCTTGTCCGCCCCCATCACCGTGCGCATCCGGTGGGCGATCACGAGCACCGTTTTTTCCTGTACCAGCCCGGAGAGCGCCTCCTGCACCGCCGTTTCGTTCTCCACATCGAGGCTTGCCGTGGCTTCGTCGAGCAGAACAATGGGTGCGTCCTTGAGGAGCGCACGCGCGATCGAGATGCGCTGCCGCTCGCCTCCCGAAAGGGTAGAGCCGTTTTCACCGATCACCGTCTGATAGCCCTGCGGCAGGCGGGATACGAACTCCTCGCACTGTGCCGCGCGCGCCGCCGCGATCACTTCTTCATCCGTCGCGCCCCGCCGTCCGAGCCGTATGTTTTCCATGACCGTATCACGAAAGAGGACTACGTCCTGAAATACGATCGCATAGTTCTCGAGCAGCGTTTCCGGTTCCACGGAGGATACGTCCACTCCGCCGATCGTGACGGTCCCGCCGTCCACGTCCCAGAAGCGCGCCGCAAGCTTCGCTGCGGTGCTCTTCCCGCCGCCCGACGGCCCGACGAGCGCTGTTACCTCGCCCTGCTTTGCCGTGAACGACACGTCCTCGAGCACGCCCTCGTTTTCATTATAGGCGAACCGCACATGATCGAACGCGATATCATAGCCGTCCGGGGAATAGCTGTCTGTTCCCGTCTGCACCGGCTGCTCCTCAATGGCGCGCATACGTTCGACTCTGATCTGCATGCCGAACACCGCCGCCATATTGATGAGAACATTGTTAAGCGGGTCATAAACGCGCGAGGCGGCGATCAGATAGATCAGGAATACCGGAAGCGCCACCTGCCCGGAAGCGAACAGCAGAACGCCCACGAGCACCGTGGTCGCGATCCCGAGCTTCAGGAGCGCCTGCGCCGACGTGACGCACACGCCCGTCACGAGCTCGCCCCGGACCGTCGCTTTTTCCTCCTGCGCGAGCGTTTCGTCGAGCCCCGCAAGATAGCTCCCTTTCTGGTTGCACGCCTTGATGTCCTTCACCGTTTCGAGCAGTTCCTGCAGGCCATCCGTCGCCGCACGGCGCGCAAGAAGGGCGCGCGTGCCGTAGCGGTCCTGCACCTTTTTGGAGGCGGCTACGATGACCGCCGCAACGGGTATCACCCAGACGACTGCAAGGCCGAGCCGCCAGTCGAATATCAGCAGGCACGCGGAAATGATGACTGTCGAAACAGCTGTTCCGTAGAGCTGGGGGACCCAGTGGGAAAAGCCCTGCTCGAGCAGGCTGCAGTCCGACATGATCGTCGACGTGAGGTCGGAAAGGTCCCGCTTCCCGAAAAACGACAGCGGCAGTGCGCGCAGCTTTTCCGCGAGACGCACGCGCCTGTTTGCGCTTTCATCATAGACCGATATGAACAGAGCCTTATATTGGAAATAGTGTACGAGATAGATCACTGCCACGAGCGCCGCTGCAAGGGCGGTATAGCCCCACACCCCGGCCGCCGGGTCTCCGCCGGCGGAAAGCGCCGTTATAATGTTCATCAAAACGAGGAGCAAAAGCCCCGCCGGGATCATCAGGCTGATATTCGCAAGCATTGTGAGCAATGCGGCGCGCACAAGGTCTTTCGCGCCCTTTTCCGTCAGCGCATAGCGCTGCTGTAACCGTTTGATCATGCCATTGCCTCCTTTCCGGCCGCTCCGCCGACTTTCCACTGTGCCGCCGTTTGATAGTCTTTCCACATCGCGGCATAGACGCCTTTCCGGGCAAGCAGCTCTGCATGCGTTCCCTGCTCCGCCACGATGCCGTCCCGCAGGACCACGATGCCGTCCGCATCCTGTACGGTAGACAGCCGGTGTGCGATCATCAGCACCGTTTTCCCTTTTGTCAGCGCCTCGAACGCCTTTTGGATAAGCGCTTCGTTTTCCGGGTCCGCAAATGCCGTGGCCTCGTCGAGCACGATGATGGGCGCGTCCTTCAGAACGGCGCGGGCAAGCGCGATGCGCTGCTGCTCTCCGCCCGAAAGGTATACGCCCTTTGCGCCGACCACCGTATCGAGGCCGTCCGGCAGCTTCCCGAGGATATCTCCGCACTGCGCGGCCTCCGCAGCCCGCAGTACTTCCCCGCGTGACGCCTCCGGGCGCGCGGCGCGTATGTTCTCGAGCAGGCTCGTTTTAAAGAGGCGGGTATCCTGAAACACGAACGCGATGGAATCCATCAGCTCCTCCGGCGCGATTTGGCGCACGTCCGCGCCGCCCACGAGCACCGCCCCCTCCTGTACGTCCCAAAAGCGCGGAATAAGGCTCGCCGCCGTCGTTTTTCCGCCGCCCGACGGCCCGACGAGCGCCACTGTTTTTCCCGCGGGCACTGTAAAGCTCACGCCTGCAAGCGCGGGATGCTCCGCTCCGGGATAGGTAAAGGTCACGTTTTTCAGCTCGATCTCCGTTCCCCGCGGGGAAACGGACGCGGCCGCTTTAGGCAGCGGCTGCTGTTCCATGATCTCATCCAGCTTGTGTACGGCCTCCGCAGCCTGCATAGACGCTTCGCCCGCATACATCAGGCGGGATATCATCATCGCGCACAGCGGCGTAAAGAGAACATAGAAAATAAGGTCTGCAAGCGCGCCCCAGCCGTCCGACGAGACGCTGCAAAGTATCATTCCCGCCGGGATCAGCAGGAGGAACGCCGCGTTCAGAACGGTGGTAAACAGCGACATGGGAACGCGGTTCACCATGGCGTAATCCGAAGCCATCTTTCCATAGCTCATGATCGACGCATAAAAGGTCTTAAAGGAATATACCGTCTGCTGGAACACCTTGACGACCGGAATGCCGCGCACATATTCCGTCGCTTCCGCGCTCAGGTCCTCGATGGCGCGCTGATAGCGGCTGAAAAAGCCTGCCTGCTTGCCGCCCATCATGCGGAACAGCGTAATGACGCCGGTCACAATGGGTATGAGGCACAAAAGCCCGAGTCTCCATTCGAATACGAACAGCAGAGCTACCGCCGCGATGGGCGTCACCACCGCGCCTACCGCGTCGGGCAGCTCGTGCGCGAGCAGCGTCTCCGTAAGCCCGGCGTTATCGTCGATCGTCTTGCGCAGCCTGCCCGACTGGCTGCCTGTGAAAAAGCCGAGCGGCAGGTCTACGAGCCGCTTTGCCGCGGCGGAACGCATGTTCCGCGCCGTTCGGAACGCAGCGAGATGCGTGCACATCAGCGCGGCGAAATAGACGCCTGCGCCGATCAGCGCGAACCATACGGCATACCAGCCGTACTGCGCCAGCTCTTCCACGCTCCCGCCCGCGGCCGCTTCAAAAATGCCGCGCGCCACGAACCAGATCAGGATATACGGCGCCATAGACAGCACGGCGGATATCCCCGACAGCACGCAGCCGAGCACCGTCAGCTTCCGGTAGCTTCCGGCGTATTCCATCAGCCGCGCAATATTTCCTTTCTTCCTTGGTTTCACTGTAACTCCTCCTTGCCTTTCATTGGTTAGCATTCGCTAACATTAGACGATTATAAACCGCTTCAAGGAATCGTTCCAGCTCCAAAGCATGCGTTTTGCTCCAAAACGGCATCTTTTTTGTACAGCCGGGGAGAAACACCGAAGCGCTCCGTAAATGCGGCGGAAAATTTGCCTGCGTTCCGGTAGCCGACCGTCTCCGCGACCTCACCCACGGAAAGCCTCGTCGTTCCAAGCAGCAGGGCCGCCTGCTCCATACGCCTGCGCTTCAGATATTGCCCCGGCGTTTCCCCGTATACCTTTTTGAATTCTTTTTTGAGCGTCGTTTCGCTCACCCGGCAAAGAACGGCAAGCTCCGCGAGTGTATAATGCCGCTTCAGGTCCTCCGTCAGACGGCGGGCCGCCTCTTCCGCACGCGGTACGCTTCCCCGGCAATAGCCGGAGAACAGCAGCGCTCCGCTGCCCGCGCGCCGGAACATGACGAACAGCAGGAGCTCCGCCGCTTTCAGCCTGTAATAACCGTGCCGTGCCCGTGCAGGCGCACGGTAGATCTCGGATACGATATGCTGGATCTCCGGGTCTGCGCGCAGCACGAACAGCCCCTCGCAAAGAATGTGCTCAAACAGCTCGCCAATATGGACCCGTTCGCCTAAAAAGGAGTTCAGCGCACGTTCCGCTTCCTCTATGTGCAGGAGGATGCTAAGTCCATAATATTCGCCGGATACGAACGTGGAGTAGTCCGCCGGGCTGCCCATATCGCTGAATGCAAGGTCCTGCGGGCCGAGGCCAAGATGCCGCCCATCCCGCAGCACGCATTCATACCGCCCGCGCAGGCAGTGGTTGATCTCGATAAAGCCGGGCCGGGGCGCTTCGTTGCGGAAGCCGCAGGAGGTATGGAAATCATTGAATACGAGCAGGACGCCGGGCAGGACCTCCGAGGCCGTCAGGCGGCCGAAGCCGTCCGGAAAATCGATGCGGTAGAGCGTGCGTTCCTCATCTGTGCCCTCCCGCCGCAGCTTTCCGGGAAAAATAAATTCCCAATTCATGACATCTCTCCTATTCTCGTTTCGCTTCATTAGTTAGCTTATGCTAACTCAATTGGAGTATACTCCCTGCCGCTTCATTTGTCAAGGCGGACCGCCGGGAGCCCTTGGGCCATGCAGCTGTCCGCCGGGCTGCGCGTCTTGTTTTTCCCGGTCACCGCTGCGGATCGAGTGCGATCTTGACGACGCCGTCCTCCTTGCGCTCAAACAGGCGGTATGCCTCCATCGCCCGGCTGAGCGGGAAACGGTGCGTGATGAGGGGCGTCGTATCGAGCCTGCCCTGCGCGATCAGCTCCAGAATTTTGCCGCAGGCGTTCGCGTCCACCCCGCCCGTTTTGAACGTGAGGTTTTTCCCGTACATATCGGGGAGCGGGAGAATTTGCGGCCTGTCGTACATGGCGACCACGCACACGTTCGCGTTCGGGCGCGCCGCGCGCCACGCGAGCCCGAAGGTATTTTCCCCCCCGGCGACTTCAAACACAACGTCCGCGCCGCGCCCATCCGTCAGGCCGCGCAGCAGCGCCATGGCGTCCTCTTTTTCCGGGTTTACCGCAAAATCCGCGATCCCCATTTTCCGTGCGAGGGCGAGACGCTCTTCCGCGACGTCTGCGATCACGATGTGCGCCGGCTCATACAGGCGCGCGCATGCCGCCGTGCACAGGCCCGTCGGCCCTGCGCCGAGCACGAGTGCCGTGTCGTTTTTTTGAAGCTCCCCGATCTGCGCGGCCCAATAGCCCGTTGCGAGGATATCGCCCACGAAAAGCGCCTGTTCGTCCGTCACTCCGTCCGGGATCCGGTCAAGGCCGCTGTCTGCAAAGGGAACGCGCACATATTCCGCCTGCCCGCCGTCGATGCGGCAGCCGAGCGCCCAGCCGCCGTTTTCGTCCGTGCAGTTGTTGACAAAACCGCGCCGGCAAAAAAAACAGTGTCCGCAGAACGTTTCCACGTTGACCGTCACCCGGTCGCCCGGCCGCACTGTTTTTACGTCTTTGCCAACCTCTTCCACCACGCCCACCATTTCATGGCCCACAATAACGCCCGCCTTTGCCCGCGGAACGCTTTCGTGTTTTATGTGCAGGTCGCTCGAGCAGATGGACGCGAGCGTCACCCGCACGACCGCGTCCGTTTCTTTTTCCAGCTTCGGAACGGGGCGTTCCGTAAGCGTAAATCTTCCTTTTTCCTCAAATACGACAGCTTTCATCTTCCGCCTCCTTACTTTCTTTCTTATTATATAAAATCGGGAGGCGTTTGTCATGCGGAGGGGGATATGCCCGGCCGCAGCGCTTTCCATACGGCGGGCCTCCTTTTCTAAATGCCGCGCGCACGCTTATCGTTTTTATTTGCGTATCTTTCTTTGGCGTGCCCGTTCCCTGCCCCGCCCGCCTTTTCCAAAGCCATTCCCTTGACAGGGTATCCGCGGCCCGTTAAAATAGTTTATAATTGAACCGTTTACTCAGGAACGATAGGAGGGCCTGCATATATGCAGCATGAGGAACGCTATCTGCGTCCGCTGCTCTATTTGAGCCGGAAGCTGAAAAAGCTGTATGAAAGGGAATGCGCAAGGGCTGCGGAGCCGTTCGGCCTGTCGCAGGGGGAGGCGGACGTGCTTTTGTTCCTTTCCAACAATCCGGGGTTCGATACGGCGATGGACGTCGTGAAATACCGCTCCGTCTCCAAGGCGCTCGTTTCCAAGGCGGTGGAGTCTCTTTCCGCGCGCGGCTATCTTACGCTGCACACCGACCGGAGGGACCGCCGGTATACGCACCTTGTTTTGACGGAGGCGGCAGCCCCCGCCCTGCACGCCCTGCACGGCGCGCAGGAGGCGTTCCTTGCGCTGCTCGGAGGCATGACCACGCCCGGGGAACGCGCCGTGATCTCTGCTGTGTTCGAGCGGCTGTGCGAAAAACTGGAAACGGTATAGGAGGAAAGCAATGGATACGGCAGTACAAAACGAAAAAACAGACCTCGGCACGGGAAAGGTAGGCAGGCTTTTGTTCCGTCTTGCCATACCCACCGTGGCCGCACAGGTCGTCAACGTGCTGTATAATATGGTGGACCGTATGTATATCGGCCATATCGACGTGATCGGCGCGCAGGCCCTGACGGGGGTGGGCGTGTGTATGCCGCTCATCATGATCATCTCCGCGTTCGCGGCGCTCGCGGGCATGGGCGGCGCGCCCCGCGCGTCCATCATGATGGGGCGGGGCGATTATCCCGCCGCGGAAAAGATACTCGGCAACTGCACCACCCTGCTCCTGATTCTCGCGGGCGCGCTCACCGCCGTTTTTCTCGTGTTCGGGCGGCCCATGCTGATGCTGTTCGGCGCGAGCGCGGACACCATCGCCTATGCCATGCAGTATATGCCCATCTATGCCGCAGGGACGGTGTTCGTGCAGATCGCCCTCGGCCTCAACCCGTTCATCACGGCGCAGGGCTTTGCCAAAACAGGCATGCTGACCGTGCTCATCGGCGCGGCCCTCAACATCGTTTTGGACCCCATCTTCATCTTCACCTTTGATCTTGGCGTTGCGGGCGCGGCGCTTGCGACCATCCTCTCGCAGGCCGTATCCTGCATTTGGGTGTTTTGTTTTCTCGCCGGGAAGCGCGCCATCGTGCGCCTGCGCCCGAAAAACCTCCGGCCCGAGGCCTCCGTGCTGCTGCCGTGCGTGCTGCTCGGGCTTTCGCCGTTCATCATGCAGTTCACCGAAAGCGTGATCGCGGTATGCTTCAACGCCTCTCTCCAGCAATACGGCGGCGATATCGCCGTGGGCGCGATGACCATCCTTACCACGGTGATGCAGTTCTCCCTCCTGCCCCTCATGGGGCTTTCGCAGGGCGCGCAGCCCATCGTGAGCTTCAACTACGGCGCGCGCAATTCCGGACGGGTGAAGCAGGCGTTCCGCCTTTTGCTCATCGCAAGCGTCCTCTATTCGGCGGCCCTGTGGGCGCTCGCCATGTTCGCGCCGCAGGTCTTGGCTTCCATTTTTACCAAAGACCCCGCCCTGATGGATATGACCGTCTACGCACTGCGCATTTATATGGCCTCAACGGTGGTGTTCGGCGTACAGATCGCCTGCCAGCAGACGTTCATTGCGCTCGGCAACGCAAAAACGTCCCTGTTCCTCGCCGTTTTCCGTAAAATTTTGCTGCTCATCCCGCTCATCTACCTCCTGCCCGCGCTGATTCCCGACAAGGTGTTCGCAGTCTATCTCGCGGAGCCCGTGGCGGACGCTATTGCCGTCGCAACGACTGCCATCGTGTTCACCGTCCAGTTCCGCCGCTCTATGAAGCAGCTCGACGAAGAGGCGGCCGCGCTTGCGGCGGAAAGCTGATGCTATAAAAACGGAGGTCTTTTCAAATACAAAAAGCATTGAAGGAACCGCTTCAATGGCGGCCTGTATGAAAAACTTTTTCTTTTCAGGCGGGAATATATTTATTGGCAGTGAACAAAAACAAAATGCTTGTTGTCTGCGGCGTACAGGCTGCAAACGGAAAAATAGATAGGATTGGAAATGGTGTGCGCATTGAAAATGAGGTGCGTATCGAAGCAGAGTTGGCTGACCTAATGAAAAAGTGCGGTAGTAGACGTGCTGCGATAAAGGAGATGGCTGAAAAGTATGGATGGAAATACACAGAAATCAGATAGGGATATAAGAAATTGGTTCCACAAGGAAGCGCTTGCACAGTATACGCCGGAGCAGCTTAAATACGCACAGGAGCGATTCAATGAATATAGTGATGATGAAATCTCGCACGCAGAAGTCGAACGAAGAGGGTTGCATTTTTGGGGAGACGGAGATGGAGCCTTTGATATAGAAATAGATCAAGACCAGATCGATACTCTGCTTTGGTTGAGGCCCAAAAGCGTAGAGCAATAAGCGAAAAACAGCAGATATTTTAAAGCTTATGCTGGGAGGATTGTAGTATGCTGATGTGTCCACCTAAGATTTTGTGGGGGAAGATCAAACCCGGAGACGAGAGAGATCAATATGGGTATAGTCGTTGGGTATTGACGATAGATGATCCAACGCCGGAAGAACAGGCGGCCTTTGATAAATTTGTCAAAGCGTGCTTGGGAGAAGAAGCTACGATGATCGAGGAAATAGACTGAACCGCCCCAAAAGGGCGGGTTTTGGTTGGCCGGAGCATGAGCGGAAAGGCGGTTTGTGCGGAGAAGCAAGGGGCGAAAAGCATTGAAACAAAGCGGTAAAATGGTAGAATAGTATCAAAGATAAAAGCGGTAGGGATTAAAGGCGAAGTGCATTTGCCCCCGGAATCGATACATATTGAGCTTTTGCATTTTGACGATAATCCTATCGGTAAAGAGCGGGAATATGGCGTAACGGAAGATGCGGCAAAACAATTTATAGCAAATACGAAAGCTTCTGTTAACAAACGGAAAGGTGAGTTTGAGAACTATTACAGCGCAGAGGGGTGCGCGTCCGTTAACAAAAAGACGGGAAATATCAGGACTGCATACAAAGAGAACGAATTTACGGACAGCGTAAAGGCTATGAGGGAGGTGCTAAAAAAATATGGCGGGTGATGTCGAATATCCAAGCCGCGTTATGTGTCCGTTGATTGACGAAATGTTGAGCGCGGGCGATTGCGTAGCAGTAACAGATATAACAGATGGATTTATTAAGGAACGTGTACTGCAAGACCGTTTTAAGGAAAAAGAAAACTGGCGCGAGATATGTGAGCATTGCGAAAATCGAAAATATGCTGATGATGAAGCATAGGACTGTTAGTAATGAGATAAACCGCTCGAAAGGGCGGTTTTTTAATGGGAAAACGGGATCAAAAAGCGTTGTTGCCGCAAGGAAAACGGGAGCGGCGGACCGGGCTTTTCTGAAGCAAATTAGGAAAATGCCGTAAAAAGGCCGCGGCGCCTCTGCCTGTGCCCGCGGCCTTTTGCTTCTTTTCTTGTTTTTCTTATACCTCTTTTTTCCGGTAAATGTGCACGGATGCGGGATAGGACACCGCAAGCGCTGCTGCGCCGCAGAGGGGCAGCAGCCACAAAAGGACGGAAAAGGCCGCCTCCACTGCCGCGTCATCTACCGTTCCGTTCCCAAACAGCCCGATGAACGTCATAAACGGCACAAGAAAAATAACGATCACGATGATGCGGCTTTTTTCCACCCCGAATTTGAAGATCAGCGGAATGATGACACTGATGGAAAGCAGGCCGCAGGCCACAAGAAACACCATCGTAAAAAAGACCTCCGGCCCGAGGCCCGTGCCGCTCACCGCCGCAAGCACGGCGGAGACCGCGAGCCCCATGCCCATTCCGACGCCTATCATGATGAGGGAAAACAGGTATTTCGAGCGGACGATCTGCTCCCGCGTGAACGGGAGCGTAAGGACGAATTTATCCCACTTGCTGACGGCATCGTAGTTGAACGAAACAAAGCACATCATGATGCCCACGAACGTACAGACGCCGATGGCAAAGCCCGATGAAAAGCTTCCGTTCTGCGAGACCGCAACAGGAATGATGCAGACCGCGATGATGAAGAGATACATTTTCAAAAAGCTTTTGATCCCCAGAATCTCTTTCAGCAAAAGGCCTTTCATACCGTCTCCCCCTTTATCATAAGCAGCATGACGTCCTCAAGGGCGGCGCTGTCCAGCGTGAGGTCCGGATATTTGCGCGCCGCGGCGTTTTTGTCCGCAGTCAGCACCTCATAGCCGAAGGCGGACCTGCGGCAGCGGAGGACGTCCTCCGGCGCGATCCGGGCGAATTCCTTTTCCCCACACTTCAGAATGCCATAGCCGTACAGCATTTTGTCCTTGTTCTCCGAGAGCACCACCCGGCCCTCGTGAAGAAAGGTAATATAGTCCGCCACCTTTTCCAGATCGCTCGTGATATGCGAGGAAATGAGGATGGAATGCTCCTCATCCTGAATGAAATCGAGGAATACGTCCAATATCTCGCTGCGCACAACGGGATCGAGCCCGCTCGTCGCCTCGTCGAGTATCAGAAGCCTCGGACGGTGGGAAAGCGCCGCCGCAATAGACAGCTTCATCTTCATGCCCCGCGAAAATTCCTTCAGCTGTTTTTCCCACGGCAGGCCGAAGCGCTCCGCATACGTGCGGAACAGCGCGTCGTCCCACGTTTTGAAGAGATTGCGCAGGATGGCCGCCGCTTCTTTGCACCGCAGCGCTTCATAGAAGCAGCTTTCCTCCATCACCACGCCGATCTGTTCCTTGATCTCCCGTTCGTTTTTGATATGGTCGAGGCCGAACACCTCGATGCGGCCCGCGTCCGCGCGTATCATATTCAAAACGAGCTTTAAGACAGTGGTCTTGCCCGCGCCGTTTTCGCCGATGAGGCCCATGATGCTGCCCTGCGGCACAGTAAAGCTTACGTCCCGGAGGGCAAAATCCCGGTATTCCTTGCTTACGTTTTTCAAGCTGATGCTGTTCATGTCCTATCCTTTCATGTGAAGCCCGCGGGCGCTATTCTTCATAGAGAATGCGCAGCATCTCTTCCAGCTCCGCGCGGGAAATACCGCTGCTTTTCGCCGCGCAGACGGCGTTTTTCAGATGTTCCTCGGCAGCCTTTAATTGCTCCTCGCGGATAAACTCCACATTTTTCTGCGCCACGAAGCTCCCCTTGCCGGTGAAGCTCTCGATAAAGCCGTCGCGCTCAAGATCATCGTACGCGCGCTTTGTTGTGATGACGCTGATCCTCAGTTCCTTTGCCAGCAGCCGCATGGACGGAAGGGCGTCCCCCTCCTTGAGCTCCCCGCTGATGATCATGCTCTTGATCTGCGAGGTGATCTGCTCATAGATCGGCTTTCCGCTGGAATTGCTGATGATGATATCCACTCATCAACCCTCCCGGTTTAAAATTGTATATATACAACATATACAATATAACACCCTGCCCCGCCTCTGTCAACCGGGGAAGTCAAAAAAACAGGACGCGGTAAGCGTACGGCGCGCAGAACGGCGGGCGCGGGCCGCTTAGCTTCTTTTTCCTTTCGGCCGGAGCGCGACAAAGACGGCCGAACGGCCATAGGTAAGCGTACGGCGCGCAGAACGGCGGGCGCGGGCCGCTTAGCTTCTTTTTCCTTTCGGCCGGAGCGCGACAAAGACGGCCGAACGGCCATAGGTAAGCGTACGGCGCACAGAACGGCGGGCGCGGGTCACTTAGCTTCTTTTTCCTTTCGGCCGGAGCGCGACAAAGACGGCCAAACGGCCATAGGTAAGCGTACGGCGCGCAGAACGGCGGGCGCGGGTCACTTAGCTTCTTTTTCCTTTCGGCCGGAGCGCGACAAAGACGGCCGAACGGCCATAGGTAAGCGTACGGCGCGCAGAACGGCGGGTGCGGGTCACTTAGCTTCTTTTTCCTTTCGGCCGGAGCGCGACAAAGACGGCCGAACGGCCGCGGACGGAAATTGCCCGTTGAAACAAAATGAGATCCTCATTATAATAAAGAAAAGCCTTATGGAATGGTCTGCGTGTTTCAAATTCAAATACTTCTGTTCCGCTTTCAGTCAGCAGATATTTTAAAAGACATTTTGGAGGCGGGGGATCTGCAAAATGAAAAAAGAAATTTTACGGTTGGAAAATGCTTCATGGCGGTGTAAGGCCAACGCATCCCTGAAAAAAATATCTATGAGCCTTTACGAAGGGGAATTGCTGAGTATTATGGGGCTGAGCAGCTCCGGTATCGATATTTTGCCTAAAATTCTTTCCGGGGAGGTCATGATCGGCGAGGGCAAGCTCTATTTGAACGGAACTCCCGTTTCTTCCGCTTCCGTAAGCCGTTTCCAGCAGGAACATCATATCTATTGCCTGAACGCTTCCTGCGCGTTGTTCCCCGAATTTTCGATCGCGGAAAATTTTACCGCGATCCGGAAAATCTCTCCGGCTTCCTTTTTTCTCAACCGGAAAAAAGCATACTCGCATACGCAGTATTATCTCGATTTCGCCGGACTGCCGCTCGACGCTTCCATGCCGGCGGGCCGCATCACTGAAGCGCAGGCGCATCTCGTCCAAATTATGAAATTCGTCTCTCAGGGGGCTAAGATCATTATTTTGGACCGGATCGCAACACTATACAGCGCACAGGATTTTTCGGCGCTGCTGCATCTGATCCGCAGACTGAAGCAGGTCTCTTTCATCTATATCGGTACGCAGCCCGATCTGATGGCCGAGCTTTCCGACCGTATTCTGGTCCTTCGGGGCGGATATGCCGCCGGTGTGATCCATCATGACCTGTATAATGGAAATCTTTTGTTTTCCATGATGACAAAAAGGCAGCCAAAAAAGATGGCTTTTTCCGCCCGCCTGCATCCGGGCAGAGATACCGTCCTGCGGATAAACGCGCTTCCGGTCGGCAAAAGCAGGCTTTCCTGCTGCGTGCATGGCGGCGAGATCCTTGGGATCGCGGACTATACCGGCTCTCTTTCCAAATTAGAGCAGATGCTGTTCCCTCCGCGCCGTTCGGCGGAGGATATTTTATGGGTGGACGGGCGCGGCGCAGGCTCTCTGAAAAAAGCCGTCTCCCTCGGCCTTTCCTTTGTAAACGGTGCGTCTGCCTCCCACAGCTACATCAACAGCTTTACGCTTCCGGAAAATCTTTCCTTTCAGCTGCTCGGCAAATCGCCGTTCAATGTCAAAAAACGTGTTTCGGAGCATATCTATCATTCCTGCATCGGTTCCTTTTCCGACGCAGAGCTTAAGTCGCGCGGGCAGTCTTTCGACCTGAAGACGCTGCTTTTCCGCTGCCTGTACTCACGTCCCTCCGCAATGATCATCAACCACATCACCGCGCTGCTCGACCCGCTTCAGTCCGAGGAGCTCCTTTCCATCGTCCGCAGAATTGCTTCCGAGGGGATCGGCATCCTTTTCATCTCGCCGGAGATCTCACACTGCTACAGCCTGTGCAGCCGCATCCTGTGCCCTACGCGCCGGATGGGGTATGTGGAGATCGACCCTGCTGCCGTATCCTATCAGGAGCTGCTCGATTTCATTTGTCTGCAGCATTCTGAAAAAACTGCTGCTCTCGGGGCTTATCTTGTTTAAAGGGAAGCTGTATCTCCACATCCGTTCCTTCGCCTAAGGTGCTGAACACATGCAGCCCGTATCCCTCCCCATATAAAAGCCGGATGCGGTCGTTTACATTTTTCAGCGCGATCCCTTTTCCCTTTCTGTTTTGGAGCTGCTCGGTGGAAAGATGGATCGGTTCCTGCATCGAGGCGTTGATTTTTTCCACCTGCTCGTCGTCGATCCCTACCCCATTATCCATCACATTGATGATCATCCGGCTCTCCGTCAGCGTGATCCGGAGAATGATCCTGCCCTTTCCCTCCTTCATTTCAAGGCCATGATAGATCGCGTTTTCAATAATGGGCTGTATCGTCATTTTCGGCAAATAGCCCTGCAGGGCCTCTTCATCAGAAATGATCTTCTGCAGCGAGACCTTTTCCCCGAACCGGAATTGCTGTATGAGCATGTAATTATCCGTATTTTTCAGTTCGTCCGTCAGCTGTACGATGCTTCCTTTGCGGCCGATGCTGTAACGGAAAAAAGCGGACAGCGCTTCCGTCATTTTCGCGATTTTTTCAGTCTTGTCCAAAACCGCCTGCCCGCGGATCGATTCCAGCGTATTGTATAAAAAGTGGGGATTGATCTGGCTTTGCAGGCTGTCGAGCTCCGCTTGTTTTTTATAGACCAGCGCCGCGTATTCGCGCTCCGACAATTCCTTCAAAGTATCCAGCCGCAGCGCCTCATAGGCATACGCCATATAGTTCGGCCTTTGCGTTTTCTCCGCTACGATCCCTTTTCTTTCGATCTCGCGGAGCGGCAGGTACAGATACCGGAATACAAAATAAAGGGCAACCGCCGCACCCGCGATCATCGCGGCAGTTCCCCATGCCAGAAGAGGCGTCCTTTCCATACCGAACGAGATCCCCCAAAATACCAGCGCACACGCGACTGCCGCGCCCGCGATGCCGAGATATTTGCTGATCGATTTTCTCTTTTTCCCACAGTCAGGTCTTTTTTTCACGTATCTGCACCCGCTTTTATCTTCCGTGAAGCTTTTTATATTCCGTGGGAGTGATCCCTACGGTCTTTTTAAAGAGCTTGCTGAAATACTTCTGGTCGCGGTAGCCGATTTTTTCCGCCAGCTCCGTAATATTGCATTGCCTGTCGCACAGCATTTTTTTGGCGATATCGATGCGGAATCCAAGCAGATAATCGATAAACCCGATCCCCTCCTGCCGCTTGAACAGAGTGCTGAAATAGGCGGGGCTGATATGCAGGCATCCCGCCACATCATCAAGGGAAATGCTTTCGGAATAGTGCTCCTGCACATACCGCTTCGCCTCCCGGATGCACCAGTGCTCCTCCGTCCGCGTTGCCTCGTTATATTCTGTCAGACAGGATATCACCGTTTTTCGTGTCATATCGTACAGCTCCTGCTTTGTCTTTCCGTTTCTCAGCATCCGGAAAAGGACTTCCTTCCTCCACGGAATCTCCTCCGTTCCGTAAAGGCTGCCCATACCCGCATAAAACCGGTTCAGCAGCGCTTTCATTGCAAGATAAAGCGCCGTCGCAGGTTTTGAGAGCAGCCCGTCCCTCATTGCATCAAAGTATTCCTCCACCGCATGCGTCTTTGCAAGTCCGACTAAATTTAAAAATTCCAGCATCTGTTCGTTGCTCAGCGGCATAGGATGCCGCATCTGCCTCCGGAAGCGGATCACCCGGTCCACTCCATCGTCGAGCCTTTGGACGGCAGCCAGCTCAGCTTCGTCCGCCATTTCCCCCTCCAGAGAGGAATGAACGCGCGACAGGCCCGCCGTCACATGCGCATACATATAAAGGTCCTGTATCAGCTCCGGCAATGCCGCTTCGATCTCTTTCACGGCGGCGTCCATATCCATTCCATTCACCATGCAGAAGAGGGTGCCAGCCTCTTGCTGAACGATGCATTCCCATCCGCTGCCCTTGAGCCGTTTTTTTATTTTTTCTGCGGCCTGACAGAGCAGAGTATCCATATATTCGTCTGTGTTCATCAGTTTGCCATCCAATCTGACGATGAAAAACAGATAGCTGCCTTCGGGCAGCAGCCGCAGCATATATTTCTGGTTGAGCTCTGAAACAGGCGCCGTGCAGACCTGCTTCGGGTCGGTGCGGAATAGGTTCAGGAAATCATCCTGTATCTTCTGTCTGCTCTTTTCCAGCTCTAGCTGGATCTGCTTCTGCCGCTCGATTTGTCCGCGCTTTTCGTCATATTTGCCGCGGATATCTCTTAATATCCCGTTCAGCTCTTCCGCATTGATCGGCTTGACCAAAAAATAATTCACTCCATATTGAATCGCCGAATGTGCGTATTCAAATTCCTTATGGCCACTGATCGCAACAAATTCGCACGTTCTGTTTTCCTTTTGGCAGAGCCGTACCAGCTCAAGTCCATCCTTGCCCGGCATCCTGATATCTGTCAGAACGATATCCGGCTCCTGCTCGCATATTGCCTGATATGCCGAATTCCCATCATAAACGGCTCCGAGCGGTGTCAGCCCGATCCCCTCCCAGTCGATCATGTCTTGGAGCAATACGCAGACCAGCTGTTCATCGTCCGCGATCAGAACCTTCAGTTTTCCGTTCATCTTGGCCGCCTCACTTTCTGCCGGCTGTTCTATGATAGCAGGGGAAGCACACAGCGGACTCTATCTCATGCCCGCGAGGCATCCCCATGCATCGCACGGCTCCGAATTTTCTGCAGCTGCGAAAAAGCGGGCTGCGTTCTGTCGTGCAGACTGCAGAAAACACCAAACATATCCTCATAAATTCCCCTGTTTTTCCGGTTCGGCGTATATTCCCTGCGGATGGCAAATACTTTTTCAAGCGCGGCCTCCGGGCTTTCATACAGGCCTGCGCCCACTCCCCCCATCAGCGCCGCGCCCAAAACGCTTCCTTCGCTCTCTTTCAGCGTATAGACCGGTCTTTCATAAATATCCGCCTTGATCTGGCTCCACAGCTCTCCCTTTGCGCCGCCGGACACATGGTATATCTTTTTGATCCCGAGCCCGCTCTCCTCAAAAACGGCAAGCGTGCGCTTCAGGTCGAACGCGACGCCCTCCAAAAACGCGCGTACCATCTGCGCCGTGTCGGAGCCCAGATGCAGCCCCAGAAACGCTCCGCGGGAATCGGGGCTTCCCGCGGAACGCTCGCCCAGAAGATACGGGAGGTAGACCAGTCCGTCCGCCCCCGCGGGCACGGTTTCCGCCAGCCCGGACAAATAGTCGTATGGGTCCGCCCCCCTGCGCCGCGCCGTTTCCGCTTCGCTTTTTGCGACCGTATCGCGCAGCCACCGAAAGCCCGCCCCGGCGGCATCCAGCACACCGTAATGCATCCAGTTTCCGGAAACGTCTTTCAGCTCCAGTAATTTTTTATGGAACAGCGGCCGTCTGCCGATGCAGCATACCGTAGCCGCCGTTGCGGTGGAATCGACTGCGAGGCCGTCTTCCCGAAGCCCGGACGTGAACATGGAGGCCGGGAAATCGCCGCTGCCGCATACGACCTTGGTTTTCGGGGAGAGCCCCGTCTCCCGTGCGGCCTTGGCAGACACGTTCCCGATCACCTCGAACGAGCCGGCAATATCCGGAAGCTTGCTTCTGTCGATCCCGACCGCCGCCAGCGCTTCGTCCGACCAGCTTCCCGTCTTCCAATCCATTGCATAGGTGCCCGACGCTTCCGTCTGGTCCGTAAAAAACTCTCCCGTCAGACAGCAGTTTATATAGTCTTTCGGGGAAAGAAACCGATAGGTCCTTTCATAAAGCCTCGGAGCGTTTTCACGGATCCATCTGATCTTGAAGCCCATCCACGTTGTAGAGGGGAGGTTCCCGGTGATCCGGTAGCACCGCTCCGCCGTTTCTTCTCCCATCGCTTCTACGGCCGGGGCGACACGCTTGTCGCAGTATAGCTGCGTATCGCGTGACAGGAGGCTACCGTCCCTGCCTACGGCGACAGGGCCGTGCATGTGCGCGCAGCAGCCGACCGACAGGATATCGGCGGGCGGCACGCCGCTTTTTCCCAGAATATACCGGATGCTCTGCACGACGGCCTCCCACCATGCCCCGGCATCCTGACTGGCCCATGAGGGATGGTCGATCCGCACATACTGCTCCGTCGTTTTTGAACAGATATTGTTCTCTTTTTCGTCGAACAGACAAACCCGTATCGACTGCGTTCCAACATCGATCCCCAGCAAATATTTCATTTTATTTCTCCTGTCGTTTCGGATCACGAAGGATGGGACACATTCAGGACTACCTTTTGCACATCGTTTTTGTGATCGTCAATGTATTGATAGGCCTGCGCCGTTTCCGTCAGATCAAACCGTTTTGAAATCAGCTTTTCCAAATTTACCTTTTTTTCTTCCGCGAGCCTGATCGCTTCCACATAATCCTCATGCAGATACATAAGCGTTCCCACCAACGAATATTCCCGATCCTGAACGTTGGCCATCTCGACGCTGGCTTTTCCGCCATAAACCGCTACGATAACAATAGTAATACCCTTGCGCGCGATATTCAAGACTTCGTTCAGCGCATGCTCGTTCGCGCTGCATTCAAATACGACGTCTGCGCCGTCCGGGCCGAATGCTTTCGTCATTTCGTCTTTCAGATCTTTTTTGCTGACATTGACCGGATAATCGATGCCGCATGCCTTTGCCATATCGAGCTTATATTCGGAAACGTCCGTGATCATGACGGCGCCGGCTCCCATTCCTTTGGCGCTCTGCGCCACCAGATTTCCGATCGTACCCGCGCCGATCACGAGGACTTTTTTCCCCGATATCTCCGCGCAGCCGCGCCTTACGGCATGAACGCCGACCGCCAGCGGCTCGATCAGCGTTCCCTCCGCATAGCCAAGACCGTCCGGCAGGCGGTATAAAAGATCTGCGTCTACCGCGTAATACTCCGAGCTCGCGCCCGTATCCTGACACCCAAGCACCTCGAGCCTGTCGCATATATTATAGTGCCCGGTCCTGCACTGCAGACACTCCCCGCATATCTTCTGCGGCCTGTAGATCACCCGGTCGCCTACCGCGACGGAGGTAACGTCTTTTCCTGTTTCCACGACTTCTCCCGTCGCTTCATGTCCCAGCACGATCGGAAAGGACATGAACGGATGTTTTCCGTGTACGGCATGAATGTCCGAACCGCAGATCCCGACCGCTTCCACTTTGATCAGCGCCTGATCCGCGGCCGGCTTCGGCCTCTCTACCTCTTTTTCCTCAAATTGCTTGATCCCCGTCAGTTCAACTTGCTTCATTTTTTCGCTCCTTTCCCTCTTGTTCCTTCTCTTTCGGTTTTCCTCAGACGCTCTGTTCTTTCCGGCCCGCCGTAAACGATTGCAGCAGCACGGAGCCAATGATGATCAGGCCTTTGATCACATCCTGCGGATAGGACGGAACCGAGAGCAGGTTCATGATATTGCTGATCAAAGCGAGCACGAGCACGCCTACGACCGTCTTGATGCAGGAGCCCTCCCCTCCGGCGAGGCTCGCGCCGCCGATGACGCAGGCCGCGATCGCGTCGAGCTCAAGTCCTTCCCCGATGATCGGCGTTCCGATCGCCGTCCGTGACGCGGCAATGATACCGCTCAGCGCCGCGCACAGCCCGGAGATCGCATAAACTGCCATCTTTTGCTTTTTCACAGAGATCCCCGCAAGGCGGACCGCCGTTTCATTGCTGCCGATCGCGATCACGATGCGCCCGAACGACGTATATCTTTGCAGAAGGGCAAAAATCACCACCACGACGGCCGCGAGCAGGACCAGATACGGCAATACGCCTCCAACGGCGCCCACGCCCAGCTGTCCGATGGAATTTTCCGGCGTTGCCACGGGCTGCCCGTTCGATATCATAAACGCAAGACCGCGCGCGATCGTCATCATCGCCAGCGAAGCGATGAACGGAGCCATTTTCGCATACGCCGTCAGGAGCCCCGTGACCATCCCCAGCCCAAAGCCGAATGCCAGAGGGATGAGTATGGCGAGGGGCATGCTCCAGCCCTGCGTTGTCAGCACCCACGCCACCATGACGCTGCCGAGCGCCTGTATGGAGCCTACGGAAAGATCGATGCCGCCCGTCAGGATAACGAACAGCATTCCCATACATACGATGATCGTTCCCGAATACTGCCGGCCGATATTGATCCAGTTATCTGCCGTAAAAAAATCTGTCGAGATGCTTGTGCAGATAATGATCAGCACGAGCAGCATGATATATGTGTTGTATTTGATCAGGAATTTTCCCAGTCCTGATCTCCCCTTGTTTGAAATTGAAGTCTCTTTCATTCGTTAGCCCCCCATTGCAAAATGAATCAAATTGTTTTCTGTGATTTCTGCTTTTTCCAGCTCGCCTACGATTTTTCCCTGCCGCATCACAAGCACCCTGTCGCACATCCCAATGATCTCCTCCATCTCCGAGGAAATGATGATGACTGCGATCCCCTGTGCGGCGAGATCGTTGATATTTTTGTAGATCTCTACCTTTGCCCCGACGTCCACGCCGCGCGTCGGTTCATCGAGAATGATGCATTCGCAGTCCGCCGCCATCCATTTTGCAAGAGAGACCTTTTGCTGGTTCCCGCCGGAAAGGGATGAAACGGGGTCTTCCAGCGAGCCGTATTTTGTCTGCAGCTGCTCGAGTATTTCAGATGCCGTTTTCTTATCTTTGCCGTCGCTGATCCATCCGGGAAACCGTTCGACTTTTTTCAGACAGGACAAAGTCGTATTGATACGGATCGATTGGTCGAGAACTACGCCCTGCTGCTTGCGGTCCTCGGGCAGCAGCCCCAGCCTGCTGCGCACGGCCTGCTTCGGATCTTTGAACAGCCTTTGCTTTCCGTTCAGCGTGACCGTGCCCGCTTCCGGCTTATCGGCTCCGAAAACGGCACGCATGGTCTCCGTCCGTCCTGCTCCTACGAGGCCGCTGAAGCCCAGCACCTCTCCCTTCCGCACTTCAAAGGATACGTCTTTCACCATCGTTCCGCAGGTCAGGTGCGACGCCTTCAGCACGACCTCTCCGATCTGCGCTTCCCGCTTGGGGAACAGGGTGGAGAGCTCCCGCCCCACCATCGAGCTGATCAGGGCTTTTTTATCTATCCGGCCGGCGTCTACCGTCTGCACGACCGCCCCATCCTTCATGACCGTGATCTTATCGCACAGCTCGAACACTTCGTCCAGCCTATGCGAAATATAAATGATGCTGACGCCCTGCTCTTTCAGCCGCCGCACAAGCCCGAACAGCTTTTCGATCTCACTGAATGTCAATACGGCGGTCGGTTCATCCAAAACCAAGACCTTCGTATTATCGTTCATCAGATTTTTGCTGATCTCGACGATCTGCTGATAGGCGACCGGAAGCTCGGCGACCCGCATATTGGGGTCTATATTATCAAAGCCAAGGCGGTTCAATATCTCCTGCGCTTTTTTCCGCAGATTTTTCCAATTGATCCACTTTCCGCCCTGCGTCAGTTTATCGATAAAAATATTTTCCGCGACGGTCAGGTGGGGCGCCAACATAAATTCCTGATAGATCGTCGATATCCCGCACCGTTTCCCGTCATGCGGCGAATGGATCGCTTCCTCTTTTCCGTCTATTTTTATGATTCCGCTGTCTTTTTGAACCGCTCCGGACAGTATTTTCATTAAAGTGGATTTCCCCGCGCCGTTTTCCCCCACAAGCGCATGGATCGTTCCCTTTTCCACCCGGAAATCAATATTTTTCAGCGCATGCACGCCTCCGAAATGCTTATCGATCTGAAGCATTTCTACCCGATATGTTTCCATCTATGCTTTCTCCTCCGCTTCTGACAACCAATTGCAATTTGCGGGAGCGGCCCGGGGCCGCTCCCCCCGGCCGCTACTTAAAACAGGGAATCCGGATTATAGATCTCCGCCACGTTTTCCTTTGTAACAGCCAGCGCCTCTGTTGGCGTAATTGCATCGTAGGAGGATGCATCCGTCTCTCCCGACAGGAGAGCTTCCGCGATTTCAACTGCTTTTGTTCCTATCTTATACGGGTTGTTTTCACCCGTTCCAAGATATCTGGAGCCTTCCTTCATAATTTCCTCATAGGCTTCTTTTTGTCCGTCCGCTCCTGCCGCCAGCCATATCTGCTCCGTCATGCCGGCATTGTCGAGCGCCGTTTTTGCGCCGAGAAGCATATTGTCATTTTCGGAAAGTACGAGATTGATGTCTTTATTTGCCACCAGCATATCTTCCATTGCCGGCAGGCCCTCGTCTGCCGTCCAGTTGCCCCAGCCCTGACTGTTGATCCTGAATTTTGCTTCCTCGTTGACCGCTTTCCCGCTGTCTGTCAGCTCCTGCTCCATTTTCTCCGCCGCCGCTTTCGCTTCTTCCGCCGACATTCCGGTGCGCGCGGCAATGATCCCCGCCATTAATCCGGTGCGGCGTTCCTGACCGACCAGATTTCCTTTTGCTCCGCTCAGCAGGACCGAGATGATCTCCTCATCGGCCGGGAATATCTCTTCGCTGCCGACATACTGCCCAACCTGATATCCGTTTTCATAGTTGTTGGAAAGGACTGTCGTTACGGGCTTTGCCTGATCGGATACCTGCGTATCGACACAGATGACCGGGATCCCCGCTCCTACTGCCGCATTGATCGACGGCACGCACGCTTCCGGATCGACCGCGTTCATGATGATCGCGTCCACCTTCTGTGAAACTACCGTTTCGAGGTTTTCCTGTTCCTTTGTGATATCATCGCTCGCATCCAGACTGATATACTGCCAGCCCCGGTTTTCAACCTCTTCCTTGATCGCCGCATCGAGCGCTACATAAAACGGATTGTTCAGCGTTTTATTGACATACGCCACTTTAAAGGTCTTGCCGTCCGCCGCGCCCGCGTCCGCGCTTTCGCTTCCCTGCGCATTCGTTCCGCTTTCAGCCGTTTCCGATGCCTGCGGCTGTGTATCCGCCGCGCATCCCGCAAAGACCGATACAGCCATAATGACAGCTAAAAGCACTACTACCAATTTTTTCATTTTCTTTCTCCTTTTCTTCCTTTTATGTTTTTTGCCTGTAAAAGCAAACGAAATACAACGATAAGACAAACGATCGCAGCTCCTGTTCCTGTGCAGTTTGAAGGGCCGTCGTCCATTCTTCCAGCCTGTTTTTTTCACTTGTAAGAAAATGACTTCCTTTTCGCCTGTGTTTTTGGTGCAGCACGGATCCGTATCAGTGCTGCGGCGAAATTCCTTTTTCCTTTTCCATAAGATTATGCGAGAATGAATGGTATCTCTGTTTGTTGTATTTAGTATAGCCGAGTAAAATTACAAGGACAATGTGACAATCTTTCAATTTGGTGCAATATTTTCGGAATAATTTTTACGGTATCTTCTGTCCTGACGGTTATTTTATGCGCGTCTGTTCCCCGCCGTTTTCCAAAAGCAGATACGGCGCGCTGCCTTTTCCGCCGGAATTTCACACATAAAAAAAGCGCCCCAAGGGCGCAGGCCGGGTCCGGTTGCAGCACGTGTCCTACCGGTATGTTGCGGAGGACGTGAGGATATTTTCGCCCTCGAGCGCCACGCCCTCGCTGAACAAAAACAGCTTCACATCGTTTTTGGTGAGCCGGCACTTCGGGCCGAGCCGCACGCTCGTGACGGCGTCCAGCCCCAGCGTTTTGAGGTTCAGCTCCACGTAGGATTTGATGGTCTTGCCCACGACTACGGTTTTGAGCTTGCTGAACAGCTCGTTCTGCGAAACATGCCCCTGCCGCTCCATGAATTTTTGATAGGCGTCCGTCGTGGGGATGGGAAAGTTGACGGCCAGCCGCCATTCGCGTTCCTCGCTGAACGCCGGGTTCTTGCAGAACGCGCTCTCGCCGTTCACGGCGCGCAGCAGCCTGATAAGCTCGCCGGACGGCTCTCCGTCCTGCCCGGTCAGCGTATGCAGATAGCGGAAAAGCCTGCGGATATACGGACGTATCAGCGCCTTTTGCGCCGCCTTGGTATAGCGGATGCGCGCAAATTCAAACATGCGGTCCACCCGGCCCGTTTCGCGGTTCTTTTTCAGCATGCCGCTGATGCGGTCCGCGCGGAAGCCGATGCACACGCCCTGCCCGTCGTCCGCATAGCCCCGCCATTGGCTCAGGACGTCTCCTTTCTCGGAAAAACAGATGGCGTAGGTAATATAATCATCATACCAATGCTGGCCCATGGTTTTCAGCTCGTAGCGGATAAGCTCCTCCACCGCTCCCCGCCCGCTGTAGGCCGTTCCGTCCTTTTCGAATGCGATGGGAAACGGCTCCTTTTCGTATTCCTCCATTGCCGTCTCCAGAATGAAAAGCTGGAGCCACCGGCGTTCCATATAATCGTTGCTCTTTCCGATATCCGAAAGGCGCAGCATCTTATTGTGCAGAATGCTGTAAAAGCTCTCTACACTGCAATAATGGTATACGGTCCCGGTCGTTTGTGTTTTCACGGCAGTCCTCCGCGTATCAGTGCGGCTCATCCGCGCAGCCGCATTTGCTTTTTTCCGGGCGGTCTGAACGATACGTTCCGCAGAAGCACCGCCGCAGGCTGCGGCCGCGGTGCGGATCGGCCGCCCGTTTTTCGGAAACGCAAGGCTTATCCCGGCAATCGATCCTGCCCTAAAAAAGGAAGGAGAGTCCGGTGCGCCTGTTCCCGCTATGCAGACCGCCCCCGCTTCCGCGGGGGCGGTTCTTTCGTTATTCCGCTTTTTTCAGGAATTCGTACAGCTCCTCGAGCTGCCCGGCCGTATAGTAATCGATGGTGATCTTTCCTTTGGCAAGCGAGCCTTTGATCTGCACCTTTGTGGCAAGCGCGCGGGAAAGCTGCTCCTGCGCGTCGGCAAGCTCCGCGGGCACGGCTTTTTTGGCCTTTCCCGCTTTTTTTCCGGGCACGGCCGGATTCATCCAGTCCTTTACGAGCGCTTCCGCCTCGCGCACGGAAAGGTCGTTTTCGATGATATATTTCGCGCCCTCGCCGATTTTTTTATTGTCGCCGAGCGACAGCAGGCAACGCGCGTGCCCGGCCGATAGCTTCCCGCCCACGACCTGTTTTTTCACCGCCTCGGGCAGAGACAGCAGGCGGAGCAGGTTGGCGATCGCGCTGCGGCTCTTGCCCACCCGTTTCGACACTTCCTCCTGCGTGAGTCCGTAGTTTTCCATCAGCTGCCCGAGCGCTGTGGCCTGTTCGATGGGGTTGAGGTCCTCGCGCTGAATGTTCTCGATCAGCGAAAGCTCGAGTATCTCGCGTTTTTCCAGCTCTTTCACGATGACGGGAACCTTGGACAGCCCCGCCAGCTTTGCCGCGCGAAACCGCCGCTCTCCCGCGATGATGGTGTAGCGCCCCTCGCTGCGGTAAACGATGATGGGCTGCATGATGCCGTGCACCTTGATCGACTGTGCGAGCTCCTTCAGCTTCTCCTCATCGAATTTTTTCCGGGGCTGGTTCGTGTCGTTATCCAACAGAAAGATGTCTATCTCGCTGACGCCCTCTTGCTTTTCCGCTCCGGCCTGCGCGTCCGCCATCAGCGCGCCGAGGCCTTTGCCGAGTCCTCTTTTCATGGTCTCTCCTCTTTTCCGATCGCTGCGGGCCGTTTGGTCATTTCATGTCGTTCGTCAGAAATTCCACCGCAAGCTCGTTATACGCCTCCGTTCCGAGGCACTTGTTGTCGTATAAAATAATGGGCAGGCCATAGCTCGGCGCTTCCCCAAGGCGCACGTTGCGCGGGATCACCGTTTCATAGACCTTGTTTTTGAAAAATTTCCGCACTTCCTCCACCACCTGAAGCGAAAGATTCGTGCGGCCGTCGAACATCGTGAGCACGACGCCCTCCACCTCGAGCGACGGGTTGAGGCTCTGGCGCACGAGCCGGATCGTACTCATCAGCTGCGTCAGCCCTTCGAGCGCGTAATATTCGCACTGAATGGGCACGAGCACCTTATCCGCCGCGGTCAGCGCGTTTAAGGTAATGAGCCCGAGCGAGGGCGGGCAATCCATAAAAATATAATCATATAGGCCGGCTACATCCTCGAGCGCACGGCGCAGGATCGTTTCGCGCGCCATCATGGATACGAGCTCCACCTCCGCGCCCACAAGATCGATATTCGCGGGCATGAGGTCGAGCGTCTGCATCATCGTCGGGCGGATCGCCTCGACCGCCGAAACGCCGCCCACGAGCACGTTATAGGACGATTTTTTCAGGCCCACGCGCTCCACGCCGAGGCCGCTCGTGCTGTTCCCCTGCGGGTCGATATCAATAAGAAGCACGCGCTTTCCCTTGTTCGCGATACACGCGCTTAAATTAATGGCTGTCGTCGTTTTCCCGACGCCGCCCTTTTGATTTGCGATCGCAATGATCTTGCCCAAAATGATTTCACTCTCCGTTTCGATGCGCGGCCCGTTTGCCCCGTCCGGGCGGGCCGGTCCGGGCAGTTCCCGCAGAAAGGGAACGCCGCCTTTCTCCTATTATATCGGAAAAAGGCGCGGTTGAAAAGTTTTCTTTCCTTTCCGGGCGTGCAAAAAGGGCGCCTTACTACAACATCTTGCGTGTCGGCGCCTTTTTCTTCTGTTTTTCCGCTAAATCTGGTTATGTCTTTTTGATAAATTTATTTCCGCACTGCGGGCAGGTGATGCTGATCTTTCCCTTGCCCTTCGGAACGCGCAGCTTTTTCCCGCATTCCGGGCATTTGTAATAGCGGTGCGTCCTGCCGTCCTTCACGCGGTTTTTGAGATTCCACCACCATGTGCGCACCGCGCCCCATTTGCGCAGGAACGCATAATTTTCCGCCTGCCGCTTTTCGATCTGCCGGGAAAACATGCGGTAGATCGAAAAGACCAGCGGGATCCAGCTGACCCAGCTGATAAACGGTACCGGAACGAACAGAAACACCACGCACAAAATAATGGACAGAATGACGAGGAACATTCCAAAGTGATCCCCGCCGTACCGTCCTGCCATAAAATTTCTGAACATAAAAACAAGCCTTCTCTTCCTGTATTTGCTTCCATTTTAGCATGGGAATATGAACGAATTATGACGGAGCCATGCTTTCGCCAAAATTTTATGCGGCTTCACCGCTTCGCGGCCAGCCTGTAGCTTTCGCCGATCCTGCGGAACAGCTCTTCCCCGGAAACCGCGCCGCCCGGCAGGAGCGTGATCCAGTGCTTTTTATTCATGTGATAGCCGGGAAAATACCGTACCCCATCCACAAGCCTCGCGGCCTCGTCCGGCTCGGCACGCAGGTCGATCACCTCTACCTGTTCGTCCGAATCAAGGCCCAATACACGCGCAGATACGGTAAGCAGGGCCCCGAACCACTTCCGGTTGTCCGGTCTGCGCCACACCGCGTTTCCCGGAAAACGCTTCCATAAAAACTCCGGCTCGCACCCGTAGGCCTCCCGCACATGAGTGACCGCGGCTTTTACGCCCGCGCTTTTGAACACGTCCGGCAGGAAGCAGCTTTCCGCGACCGCCGTAAGGACCGCTTCATAGCCGCTCCGCACCATGCCCACGAACTCTCCCGCGGCTTTCGCCATGCGGTGCAGCACATATTCCTCGCCCGTCTGCACATCGACGACCTGCGTGCGTACGGCTCCGCATTGTAAAACCTCCACCGTCATTTGAAACTGCCCACCCGCAATATGGGTATCGTATCGATAGAGCCCGTTCGCTTCACGGAACCCGAATTCCCTCAGCTTCGCGGCGCTTGGCTTTTTACGGTCAAAAAATACCGTTTCCTGCATTTTGTCTTTTCTTCCCTCCGGGCCGGCCGCCTTACAGCGGCGATTTTACGATCTGCGCATATCTGCGCGGATATTTCGCGGCGCATGCTCCCGTTTTCCGGAACGCGAGCACATGGTGCGCATAGCCCTCGCACGGCATTTTTACCGTCTCCTCGAGCCTGAGCCAGAGCGCTGAAAGCGCGTGCTCCGCCTCTGCAAGCTCCTGAGCGTAATCTCCTTTATAGGCGAGGAACAGTCCGCCCGGCTTCACAAGGGGAGCGCAAAGCTCGGCAAGGACGCGCAGCTGCGCGACCGCCCGCGAAACGCATACGTCAAAGCTCTCCCGCAGCTCTGTCCGCGCAAGCTCTTCCGCGCGGGAACAGCGCACCGTGACGGCAACGCCTGCCGCGGCGGTTGCGCGCTCTATGAACGCACATTTTTTTCCGGCGGATTCCACTGCCGTCGCCGAGATATCCTCCCGCATGATCTTCAGCGGCACAAGAGGGAAGCCCGCTCCGCTCCCCACATCTACAACACTTGCCCCCCGCGGGATGAGCGCCTGCGGCACGATGCTGTCGAAAAAATGGCGCAGCGCCGCATCTTCCGGGCTCGTGACCGCCGTCAGGTTGTGCGTGCGGTTTACTTCCACAAGCTCGTTGTAGTAAATTTCCATGGCCGAAAACTGGCGCTTTGTGACCGCTTGACCAGCCTGCGCAAGCAGCGTCATCAGGCCGCGTTCAAACTCAGACATTGCTTATACTCCTTTATAGGGCTTCCATGCGGGCGGAGTGAACGCCGCTTCCTCAAACACCGCCTTCATGCCGTCCCCCGTGGGGCAGCACGCGAACACGCCGATGCGCACCGCCGCATTCTTGCAGCGCAGGTGGAAAATGCGCATTTCCCGGTATTCCTTTCCATCCCGGGAGACCTCGAACAGAAAGCTGTCTCCGAGCCTGCTGACACGGTAATACATGACGTCGATATCTCCCGGCAGTTCCGTCCATGCCCAATCCGAATATCCGCCCGAGGTGACGACGCTCCCCAGCCTTTGCGTGCTTTCGTCGCCGTATTCCATGCATACCTTCGCCCAGTTTTTCCCGTCCAGATAGACGAGCACTCCGCACTGGTCGTAAAGGCTGCTGCCCTCCCGCGCGGCCCTTACCGAAAACGAACACTCCTCGTCCGCTTCCGCGACAAGCGCGTGTCCCGTATTTTTTGTGAAGTTGTAATAGGTATTCTGCCAGAGGTCTGTCCCCGGTTCCGCATGGATCACGATGCGTTTATCCGTTACCGTCGCCTGATGGGGCATGTTAAGCCACTTTGATGTTCTTCCTGCCAGATGCATTTTACTTGTCCCTCCTATTTTCCGTATGCCTATTTTTAGGGGCCGCAGCCCCGTTTTGCCTGTTACGGCTGTTCTGTTCCTTCCTTTTCCAAAATATAAATATCGTACGGCGTATTTTTTCCGCAGTAAAAGCGGTCGTAGGTTCCTGCATAGCGCATGCCCAGCCTTTGGGCGACTGCGCGGGAAGCAGCGTTATCCGTGCGCATCTGCGCCGCCACCTTATCCGTTCCGATCACACGGAACGCATAGTCTGCACAGCCAAGCGCTCCTTCGGCGGCATAGCCCTTGCCCCAAAAGCGTTTGTTCAGGATATAGCCGATCTCCCACATGGCCATGCCGCCGATGTCCCCGTTGAAAATGAGCCCGATCGCGCCGACGGTCTCTCCCGTCTCTTTTTCCTCCGCGCACAGCCAGCTGCAGCCATACCGCGCATAACGCTCCGCATTGCGTGCGAACCAATCCGTTACCTCTGCGTCGGAAAAGCCGTGCTCCCATGCATACATGACCTCCGGGTCCTTGAGGAACACCTCCGCCGCCGCGCGGTCCTGCTCTGTAAAACGGCGGAACGTCATCCGCTCTGTTTCAAAAAGGATCGCTTCGTTCATTTGTTCTTCCTTTCCGCGCCGTTTGCGCCGGGCAGGAGCCTTGGCTCCCGCTTCGTCCATACCGCGGAGCCCTCCGCGGCACGCCAAAACATCTTTCAAAATCAGTATATCCATATCGGGCTGCAAAATCAAATTAAAAAGGGGAGTGTTTCACGTGAAACACGTCGGAGCAAAGTCGGCTCTGTTCCGTTTCCGCTTTCGCGGAAATTTCACCCGCCTCCTTGCTCCTCCTTTTCCCCACCGAAACCATTTCATTGGGTTTCGGCGGGGACCCCGTCTTACGCTTCGGAAAGCTTGCTCCTTGGGCGGCTCCTCCTCTTCCCCACGAAACTCACTGCGTTCGAGTTTCGCGGGGGCCCCAGTTTATCATGAGCAAAGTCGGCTCTGTTCCGTTTCCCGCCTCGTCCTATTCTGTTCTTATGTATTTTCCGCACGGCAGTAGGCTGTTCCCATTTCTGCATCGCTCCTCCGTCGCTCGCACTCATGGACAGCCCTTGCCCGGGCGCTGTTAGCCGAACCATAGGTTCGGACAGCGCTCCGTCCTTTTCCCTAACGCACTCTCTCCACTTCGCTTCGCTCGAGTGCGCCGGGGGCCCCTATTTCAAACCGTCGGCCGCGCTATTTTCCCTGTCCGGTCAGATATACCAGCAGCACCGAGATGTCCGCCGGAGACACGCCCGATATCCGCGTCGCTTGGCCCACGTCGTCGCATAGTCCGCTCTGTTCCGTTTCCCGCAAAAGCGGAAACTTCACCCGCCTCCTTGCTCCTCCTTTACCCCAACCGACTCGCTTCGCTCGAGTCGTTCGGGGACCCCTGTTTCAAACCGTCGGCCGCGCTATTTTCCCTGTCCGGCCAGATATACCAGCAGCACCGAGATGTCCGCCGGAGATACGCCCGATATCCGCGTCGCTTGGCCGACGGTTTGGGGGCGGATATCGTTTAGCTTCGCCCGCGCTTCAAGGCGCAGGCCGCTGATCTTCTGATAATCGATATCCTCCGGTATTTTCTTTTTTTCAAGGCCCGCGGCGGCCTCCACCTGTCTCTGCTGCTTTTCAATATAGCCCGCGTATTTGATATTCGTCTCGATCTGGGAGACGATATCATCGTCCAGCTCCACGTTTTCCCCCTCCGCTTCCATCAGGTCACGATAGGAAACGCCCGGGCGGGCCAGCATTTCCGCGAGCCTCATACCGCGCCCCGGCGCGTCCATGCCGCGTTTTTTGAAAAACGCGTCGGCGGCCGCTTTTTTCACCGTCACAGACGCCAGCCGTTTTGTTTCACGTGAAACATGCTCCGTCTTATACAAATACCGGTCGTACCGTTCGTCCGAAACGAGCCCCACGTCCCGCCCAAGCTGCGTTAAGCGCGTGTCGGCGTTGTCCTGCCGCAGCAGCAGACGGTATTCCGCACGCGAGGTCATCATGCGGTAGGGCTCCTTCGTTCCTTTGGTCACGAGGTCGTCGATCAGCACGCCCGCATAGGCCTCGTCGCGCCCCAGCACCACCGGCGGCTCGCCGTCGAGGAAACGGCAGGCGTTGATTCCCGCAATAAGCCCCTGCGCACCCGCTTCTTCGTAGCCGGACGTTCCGTTGATCTGCCCGGCGGTGAACAGCCCGCTCACGTCCTTTGTTTCAAGCGAGGGACGGAGGCGCGTCGGGTCGATGCAGTCATATTCGATGGCATAGGCCGGACGCACAAAATGGACGTTTTCCATGCCCGGGACCGTGCGGTACAGCGCGATCTGCACGTCGACGGGCAGGCTCGACGACATGCCCTGCACATACACCTCGTTCGTGTGCAGCCCCTCCGGCTCCAAAAAGAGCTGGTGCCGCTCCTTATCGGGGAATTTCACCACCTTGTCCTCGATAGACGGACAGTAGCGCGGCCCGATGCCCTCGATCATCCCGCTGTAAAGAGGGCTGCGGTGGATATTTTCCCGGATAATTTCGTGCGTCTTTTCATTCGTATAGGTAAGGTAGCAGGGAACCTGCTCCCGCTTGATTTTCCCGCTCAAAAAGGAGAACGGAATGATTGTTTCGTCGCCGTACTGCGGCTCTGTTTTGGAAAAATCAATGCTGCGCGCGTCCACCCGCGCGGGCGTTCCCGTTTTGAACCGCTGCAGGGAAAAGCCAAGGGAAGAAAGGCTCGCGCTCAAATAATCAGCAGGGAAGAGGCCGCTCGGTCCCGCGCTTTTCGTATATTCTCCGACGATCACCTTTCCCTTCAGGTAAACGCCCGTCGCAAGGATCACCGCGCGGGAATAATAGCGCGCGCCCATCGCGCCGCGCACGCCGCATACGCCGCTCCCGTTCGTCAGGATGTCCGTCGCTTCGTCCTGCACAAGCAGCAGGTTTTCCGTATTTTCCAGCGTCTCTTTCATATACCGCTGATAGAACTTCTTATCCTGCTGCGCCCGCAGAGAGTGCACCGCCGGGCCTTTTTTTGTATTCAGCATCTTGATCTGGATGAACGTTGCATCCGCCGCAAGCCCCATTTGTCCGCCCAGCGCGTCGATCTCGCGTACAAGATGGCCCTTTGCCGTTCCTCCGATCGCAGGATTGCACGCCATCAGCGCGATGCCGTCCATATTGATGGTCATAAGCAGGGTCTTTTTCCCCATGCGAGCACATGCGAGCGCCGCCTCGACGCCCGCATGGCCCGCGCCTACAACGATGATGTCATACGTTCCGCCTGAATAGTCCGTCATACTTCTTTTCTTTCTCTCCCATACAGTTCCAATGAACGGCGAATCACGAAAATACGCCTGCGCCGCGGCGCATAAACAGCCATGCCCGGCTCCGCCATAAGCAGGGTTCTCCACACAGCCCGAACGCGGCCCGCCGGTCAGATGAATGCCGGTGAAACAAACAGGAGGGGAGGGGAGCTGTGCCACAGGAGCGCATCATTTTCCCAAGCAAAACTTCGTGAATATCCTGTCTATGATCTCCTCGCTCACCGTTTTTCCGGTGATCTCTCCAAGGCTCCTCCATGCTGCGTTCAAATCAATGGTTACGCAGTCCATATCCATTCCGCCGCGAAGAGCATCCTCCGCTTCGCCGATCGCGTGCGCTGCACTTTTCAGGGCGAACACATGCCGCTCGTTTGTGACCAATATCTCTCCTGCTGTCCGGTCCTGCCGCGCATAGTCCGTCAGCCGCCGTTTCAGTTCACCGACGCCCGCTCCGGTCTTAGCCGAAACGCGCAGCGGCGCTGCACCGAATTCCCGTTCTACGTCTTTTTCTGAGAGCCTCTCACACGCATCTAATTTATTCAAAACGATGAAGAGGTCGGCTTCACTTTTTTTGAGCGCTCTCATGACGAATCTGTCCTCGTCTGTGATTTCTCCGCTTCCGTCCAGCACAAAAACGGACAATTTGCTTTCATTTATCGCGTTTTCAGACCGTTTTACACCTTGCTTTTCTATTTCATCGTTTGTGCTCCGTATTCCTGCCGTATCCGTCAAATAAATGCGGATACCATCCAATTCTATGGACTGCTCGATGGTATCCCGCGTCGTGCCGGGCACATTTGCGACGATCGCGCGCTCCATACCGCACAGCGCGTTCAAAAGAGAGGATTTTCCCACGTTCGGTTTTCCTGCAATCGCGACCCTAAGGCCGTCCTTTGCGATCTGCCCTGCGCGGTAGGTCTGCGCGAGTGCAAGAAGCCCTGCCTTCCATTCTGCCAAAAGGGGAAGGATATCCTCCGCGACCTCGTCTTCAAGGTCCTCCTCCGGATATTCCACAGCGGCTTCCACCCGTGCCAGCGCATCTGTGAGCAGCTCCTGATAGGAGAGCACCCGTTCCTTCAGGTTCCCGGCAAGCTGGCCGAGCGACGCCCTTGCCCCCTCCCGGGAGGACGCGGAAATAAAATCGCATACCGCCTCCGCTTGGGAAAGGTCCATCTTTCCGTTCACAAAGGCCCGCCGCGTGAATTCGCCCGGCTGTGCCGGACGCGCGCCGCATTCGTATACGAATTCCAGAACACGCTGCACGCCGACCGCGCTTCCGTGGCAATGCAGCTCCGCCGTATCTTCGCCTGTATAGGACCTTGGTCCGTAAAAGAAAACGGCCATCGCCGTATCGAGCAGCTCGCCTCCGCGCCGAATGCCGCCGTATGTCATCTGCCCATGCGCAGCGGATGCGCTGGGGAATACTTTTTCAAGCACCGCCCTTGCCTCCGGCCCGCTGATGCGGATAACGGCGACGCCTCCCGTTCCCGGCGGCGTCGCAACCGCGGCTATCGTATCGTTCTCCATTCCGACTCCTCTCTCTTTTCACAAAAGCCGCGCCGTGCTTTTCCGGCGCAGCTTTTATCCGCTGGATTCAAAAAAACCCGACGGGGTTCTCGCCCACCGGGTCCTTTTTTAAGCTTCCCGCCGCTTTCTGCGGATCACCACGCGGCGGTAGGGTTCTTCGCCCTCGGAAATCGTTTCCACCCGCGGATGGCTTTGCAGCGTCGCGTGCAAAATCCTGCGTTCATACGGATTCATCGGTTCGAGCGTGATCGGCTTGCCCGTCTTTGCCACTGTATTCGCAAGCCGCTTTGCCAGCTTTTCGAGCGTCCGTTCCCGCTTCGCGCGGTAATTTTCCGCATCCAGCATGATCTTTTTATAGTCCTCGCGTCCTTTGTTGACCGCAAGCCCCGTCAAATACTGTATGGCGTCGAGCGTATCTCCCCGTCTGCCGATCAGGACTGCGGTATCCTTTCCGGTCATTTCGATTCGGATGCTCTTTTCGTCCTCGCCCGTGACGGAGCATTCCGCCTCTACTCCCATCCGTTCAAAGAGGCCGTCCAGAAACTGTTCGGGCTCGCTTTTTCCGCTGCTTTCAGGCTCTTTTTTCGTCAGACGCACCGTTGCCTTTCCAAGCCCTAAAAAGCCCTTGCCTCCCTCCTGAACGATATCGATCTCAACCTCGTCGAGAGAAAGCCCCATTTCCTCAAGGCCTTTGAAGATCGCCTCGTCGACGGTCTTTCCCTTTGCTTCCACAAAATCCACTTTTCTATTCCTCCTGTTTTAAGAAACAGTTATATCCTGCTTTTTCGCCTTTGCCTTTTTAAAGAGATTCACGATCTGCATCTGGCTGAACGCATACAGGCTCGACGTGAACCAATAGAGGGCGAACGCCGTATTGGATGTTGCGCAGATGAATACCGAGAAAATGGGCATCATCCACAGCATCATCTTGTTCGTGCAGCCCTGCGCCTCCTGCTGCTCTTTCGTTTGCGCGGCAGTCGTTGCGGCCGTCATCGCGTTGTTTGCCGCGGCAGGATTGAACTTTTGCTGCAAAAACAGCGCCACACCCGCAAGCGCCGGAAGAATGAGGAACCCGTTCATGTTCGTTGCATAGCCGTCCGCAATGCTTCCGCTCCAATAACCGTTTGCCTGCAGGATCTGCGCGCACAGTGTATTATAGGTGTCCGCAGGCACCTGCATCACGCCCGACGAGAAATCGAGCAGGCCTTGGCTTTCAAGGAGCGCCATCGTCTGCGGCTGGATGAACGTCTGGTTCGACTGCACATAGGAAAGAAAGCTTTCCGCAGACGGGAGAATGCTTGCATTCGCGCCGATGAAGTTATCCGGCTGCCAAAGGTTGTGCACCCAGAAGAACGGGGTAAGCTGGACCGTTTCCGCGCCGTTCTGCGCCGCGTTCAGCATCAGGGCGATCGTCTGCTCGCTGGCGATGACGCGCATCGCGCCGAAGAAAGCAAACAAGATCGGGAGCTGGATCAGCATGGGCAGGCACCCGAGCATCGGGTGGATGTTCATTTTGCGGTAAAGCTCCTGCTGTTTCTTTTGCAGCTGCCCCGGGTTATTCGCATAGCGCTTTTGCAGAGACTGTATCTCCGGGCCGAGCGCCGACATCTTCGCCTGATTGTTCCTCTGCTTCAGATCGAGCGGCAGCAGGCACAGCCGGATCAGGATCGTGAGGACCACGATGCTAAGCGCATAATCGGCAAAGATACTGTGTACGCCTTTCATGCAGATAACAAAGAAATCCGATAAAAAGTTATTGTATAGAAAATCCAAAGGTATCCTCCTTCGTCGCGTCATGCCTTATACTTCCGCCGTATTCTTACGAATACGACGTCATTTTCAGGCAGCCGCTCCTCTGCCCTATATGACCCGCTCCGCTTCGCGTTCGCTGGGCTCATATAGGGAACCCTATTTTTAAATACGGCAGTCTATTCCGCTAAATAGCTTACTTTTTCAGTGAAAACAGCGCTTTCCGCCGTTTCCTCACTTTACCCCAAACGGCTCATTGCTCCGCTCCCCTCCGCTTTGCTTCGGTATCGCTTCGCTCTTCGAGCCGCCCGGGGACCCCTTTTTTGTATTTCCCCCGCAGCGTTCGCCGGGCTCATATAGGGAACCCTATTTTTAAATACGGCAGTTTATTCCGCTAAATAGCTTGCTTTTTCAGTGAAAACAGCGTCCGGCTTCCGCAGGCAGGGAAGTTCCATGGCAGTTCCGCCGGAAACCTGTTTTTGAATACGGCGGTCTGATTCGAACGCTTCCCGTTCGAAAAAACAGCGGCCGCCTCTTTTTTCTGCATACCGCTATTCCGGGTCCTTGCTTTTTTACGGAACGGGGTCATATCCGCCCGGAAACAGGGGATTGCACCGCAGGAGCCTTTTCAGCGCCAAAAAGGAGCCTTTCAGCGCTCCGTATTTTGTCACCGCCTCGACCGCATACTGCGAACACGTCGGCGTATACCGGCAGCACGGCCGCGTATACGGCGATATCGCCCTTTGATAAAACCGGATCATCGCAAGTATGACCTTTTTCATACCCATTCCTCCCACAGACGGCCCTTTTGGTCTGGGAAGCGCCTCAGGGTCGATCGGAACGTATGCCCGCACGCACGGCCAGCCTGCGCATCTGCGCGCAGATATCCTGAAATCCAGCCCGCGAAATGCTTTCCCTTGCCACAAAAACAAGGCTATAGTTTCCCTTCAGCTCGGGCAGAACGGTGCGGAACGCTTCCTTCATGCGTCTGCGGGCGCGGTTCCTCACCACGCTGTTCCCCACCTTTTTACTGACGGAAAAACCGGCCCGTATGCCTCCATACCGGCTCTTTACGGAAACGAGCGTCATATCGCGCGAGCCCGCAGGCTTTCCCCGCCTGTAAACAAAGCTGAACTCCTTGTTTTTTTTCAGCGTGCGAACGTTCACCTTCGTTTACGCAGACAGGACCTTCCTGCCTTTTGCACGTCTTCTCTTCAGAACATTGCGGCCAGCTTTCGTCTTCATTCTCTTCATAAAGCCGTGCACGCGGCTGCGCTTCAATTTTTTTGGCTGATACGTCATCTTCATAATTACATCTCTCCATTTTCTACTATAATATATTCTTTGCCCGCGTCCGGACGGAACGCCCGCCGCCAGCATGTTTTTTCCGATAAAAAGACGATTATTATTATATAAGCTTTCCTGTCAAGTGTCAAGGTAAGACCCGCTTTCCTGCGGTCTTTTTGCGCGGCTCTTCTTTTTCCGTTTCATAGATATTGGGGTCTCCTCATAAAAACGCCCGCTTTTTTCACAGCCCTGCAACAATATCTGGTGGTATTCCCTTTTTTTGAGGCATCCCTCTTCCAAAAATCCTTTTTTCCATCTATCATTTTTCCTGCTGCTGTGATATAATAAACGACGCGGAAAGCCTTATTTTATGCACATTTTCGCATCGATTGTGGATAACTTTGTGGATAATTTTATCTCTTTTCTTCGGGATCGGTTCTATGCAGGCTTTTATACTGTGTATAAAGTTATCCACAACTTGGAAAATACAAAAGCTGGGGTCATGGTGTTAGATGAGCGTCTTTAATGTTTTATGGGAAAAAACTCTGAATTATCTGGAAGAGGACCTTCCAATGTTTCAGTTCAACGTCTGGATCAAGGAGCTGAAGCCTGTGCACGAGGAAAACGGAACCTATTATTTTGAGGTTTCGAGCCCCATGCACAAAAATCTGATGGAAGAAAAATATGCGGAAAAGATACGCCTTACCATGCAGCTTGCCTACGAAGAGCTGTACGGCGTTCCCGGCGCGGATATCCGGCCGGAATTCATCACGCCGCAGGATTCCATAAAGCTGAACATCGATGAAAAAAAGACGCAGCCCGAAAAGCGGGAGCATGCGAACAAAACGAACCTCAACCCGCACTATACGTTCGACACCTTTGTGGTGGGCGAAGCCAATAAATTTGCCAATGCGGCGGCGCTCGCGGTCGCGCAGGCGCCCGGGCAGGCCTATAATCCCCTCTTCCTATACGGCGGCGTAGGCCTTGGCAAAACGCATCTGATGCATGCCGTGGGCAACCAGATACTGCAGGATAACCCTGAGGCGGAGATCGTCTATGTGACGAGCGAAACGTTCATGAACGAGCTGATCCGCATGATCCAGCTCACGAACAACCGCGCAAATATTGACCTGCGGGAGCAGTTCCGCCGGAAATACCGCAACATAGACGTGCTTCTCATAGACGATATCCAGTTCATTGCGGGAAAGGATGTGGCGCAGGACGAGTTTTTCCACACTTTCAACGCCCTGCGGGATATGAACAAGCAGATCGTCATTTCCTCCGACCGTCCTCCAAAGGAAATGGAGAAGCTGGAGGAACGGATGCGCTGCCGTTTTGAATGGGGGCTCATCGCCGACATCAAAATGCCGGATTATGAAACGCGCGTTGCGATCCTCTTAAAAAAGGTGCAGGCTCTGCGGGCCATGAACCCCGCCGTGCTTCCCATACGGGACGATGCCCTACATTATATAGCACAGCAGAAAAATTCCAATATCCGGACGCTCGAGGGCGCTCTGCAAAAGGTCATCATGTATGCGGAGCTGCACAAGGATTCCTTTCCCTCGGGCGAGATCGACGCGCTCGTCGCACAGAAAGCGCTGGAGGATTTCTTTTCTTCCCCCTCCGTGCGCTCTATCACGCCGAAAAGCGTGGTGGACGTCGTATGCGAATATTTCGATGTACGGGAAGAGGACATACGCGGCCAGAAACGCAACCGCGAATACGTATTTCCCCGCCAGATCGCCATGTTCATCCTGCGCGACCTGACAGACCATTCCTATTCGCGTATCGCTGAATTTTTCGGCCGGGACCATTCCACCATCATGCATGCGGAGGAAAAGATCAAAAAGCAGATGAAAGACGACCCCGAGCTGAAAAAGGTCGTGGAGGATATCGAAGCGAAAATCAAGGGATAACGTGTGGATAAAAAAAACGGTTGTTTTTTTCTCCCGCTCCCCATACACAAAAAGGGCACAGGAAATCGACTGTTTTTTCTGTTTCCCACACCGGTTATCCGCTTACGGAAAAACAAAAAAATGGCTTTGTATTACTGCCGGAGATGGTTTTCCACAAAATCCACCTCCCCTAATACAGCCATTACTGCCTATCTATTAGAATAAAAACATGGAGGAAAAAGGCATGCAATTTACATGTGCAAAGGAAGACCTGCTCACAGCCATCGGTACAGTGAACCGCGCGGCTTCAAAAATGCAAAAGACGATACTCGAATGTATCCTGTTCTCCTGCGGAGAAACGGGCATCACCCTGCGCGCGACAGATATCGCGCTTTCCATCAAGACGGAAATGAACGCGCAGGTAGAGCAGACGGGAGACGCGGCGATCCCTGCGAAGCTCCTGTATGAGATCATCGGCCGTTTTCCGGAAAGCGACGTGACCTTCAAAAGCGTAGGCGAAAATTCGATGGAAATCAGCTGTCTGAATTCCAAGGTCGTGCTGCAGCAGATGGATGCGGACGAATTTCCCATCTTTCCAGCGCTGGAGGATAAGGAACAGATCAAGCTGCCGCAGTGCGTCCTGCGCACGATGATCAACCAGACGCTTTTTGCGGCGGCGGTGAATGAGGACAAGCCGATCCTCACAGGCCTTTTGTTCGATATCGAGCCGGGGAGCCTTACGGTGGTGGCGCTCGACGGATACCGCATGGCGGTGCGCCGGCAGGCGGCAATTTCGGATATCGCGCGCAAATGCGTGATCCCCTCCCGCACGCTGCGCGAGGTCTCGCGTATCATAAGCGATACGGAGGAAAACGTAAAAATTTCCATCAGCGGCAATATGGCGCTGTTTGAGGCGGGCAATACGGAAATTTATACCCGCCTTCTGGAGGGAGAGTATATCAACTATAAAAATCTGCTTCCGGCAGACTGCGCGACGAGCGTCAAGGTGGAGACGAATATGCTGAAGGACAGCCTTGAGCGCGCTTCTATCCTCGCGCGGGAGGGCAACAACAACGTGGTGAAGTTCGAGATCAGCGAGAAAAACCTCGAGATCACGTCCAATTCCGAAATGGGGAACATAGACGAGCAGATCCCCGTCATTACGGAGGGAAAAGACCTTGTGATCGCGTTCAACGCGAAATATGTGCTGGATGTGCTGAAAAATGTGGAGGAATCCGAGGTCCTCATGCAGTATAATACCGGCGTCAGCCCGTGCGTGGTGAAGCAGGAAAATTCCGACGCCTACGAATATCTGATCCTGCCCGTGCAGCTGCGGGAGGAATAGTCATGGTCATGGCTGCGAACGCGGCCATACACTTTTGCCGGGCGATGCTTTTCATATCGAAAATGATTTTCGGGATAGGTGCAGAAGATCGTTCGGGCAGATAAAAAGAGGAGCAGACCGCCGCGCTGAACGCAAAATATGGCTATTGAGCGGCGAAGCGGCCGCAATCGTTTTTGAACGGAACGAGCCCCTTAAATACCAGATTTTTACTGGTATTTAGGGGGTATTTTGTTGGGATTGTAATCGCCCTGCAAAAGGCGTATATTAAAGAAAAAAGGAGTCCTTTTATTTTCCAGAAAAACAAAAGAATAGTCATAAAAGGGGGAGATTTTATGACAGCGATCAAAGAGCAGTATGAAGCGCGAAAAAAAAGAGTCGCGGACGCGGTGAAGCTCATTGAGCCGGACCGTATCCCTCTGGTTCCCGTATTTCAGGCGTTCCCTGTTTATTATGCGAACAAATGGACGATACAGGACATCATGGAAGACTATACAAAAGCGACCGACGTATACGACTATCTCTACGACCATTTTCAGCCGGATCTCGGCTGGGATCCGATCCTTTTTTATCCCGTCAACTATATGGAACGCTCGGGGATCAACTGGTTCCGCTGGCCGGGCAACCATATCGATGACCCGAATACGATGTATCAGTTCATCGAAGGGGAATATATGAAGGGCGACGAATATGGAGAGGCGATCTTCGATATCACGAAATTCATGATGAATAAGTGGATACCGCGCAGCTTTTCCAAGCTTTCCGGTCTTTCCAAGATCGATTTCCGCAACACGATGTGGTTCGGACACATGGGCGCGTTCGCCGCGTTTTCAGACCCGGAGGTCATTTCCTCGCTGGAGGCGCTCGTGGAATCGGGCAAAATGCTGGCGGATTGGTTTGGTTATCTGGCGGAGTATCAGGCCCACATGAAAGAAAAATACGGGATTCCGCCGATCTACGCGGGCTTTGCCTACGCGCCCTTTGATATGATCGGAGACAGCATGCGCGGCACAGTAGACATCATGATGGATATGTATGACCATGAGGAGGAGCTGCTGCGCCTCATCGATGTGATGACAGATTTTGCAATCAAGGATACGATCGCAGGCTGCTCGGGCAAGGAAGTGCCCTATGTGTGGTACTGGCTGCATAAGGGCGTGGACGAGTTCATGTCTGACGAGCAGTTCAGAACGTTCTATTGGCCGTCCCTGCGGCGGTATTTGACGGAGGTGGCGGAGGCCGGGCTCACGCCGATGGTATATGTGGAGGGGGCCTACAATACGCGCCTTGAATATCTGAAAGAGGTGCCGCCGGGCAAGGTCATTTATAATTTTGAGTATACCGATATGGAAGCGGCAAAAAAGGCGCTGGGCGGACACTCGTGCATCATGGGAAACGTGCCTGCCGTCATGCTGACCTACGGCTCGCCGGATGAGGTCAGGGATTACTGTAAATGGCTCATCGATACATGCGCGCCGGGAGGCGGCTATATCATGGACACGGGAACGATGGTGGACGACGCGAAGCCGGAGAACATCGAAGCGATGTTCGAGACGACGCTCACCTATGGAAAACGGTAAAAAAAGCGCGGGATCCCGCGCTTTTTTTATGCAGAAATAAGAAATAGGAGACCGATTTCTGCAAAAAGAGGAAGCTCTATGATATAATGAGAAAAAGAAAAATAGGAAAAGCGGTGAATTTATGGCCTGAATGAGGGGGTTCCTGCAGCCGGAGCATTTGATAACAGGAAGAGCAGGAATGTATCAGGCCGTGAAACAAAGCAAGCAACAGAGGAGGAACCGCTATGGAGCAAATAAAAGAAAGGAAACATTGGTTTTTAAAATTTCCGATCATTCCCGCAATCGTTGTTCCGTTTGCAGCGATTTTAGTGACATCAACGTTCGCAAACCTTTTTATGGCAGGAATTTTGGAATGCGCACCGGAGTGGGAAAACGCGGGAAGCGAACTATATAGCATCTTTTCCGCGGTCATGAGGATTCTGATTGCATTTCTCATCATCGGGGCGATGAAAATAAGCAGTGGACGGACATTCTGGTTTGGATTTCGCAGGAAAAATATCGGGCTTTCGTTTCTTCTTTCCCTGTTTTGCCTCTTTATGATCGCAGACAATATCATAGAAGGAATTGTTTTCGGCGAAGGCTTTAAGACGGCGCCGATTGGAATATTTGCAGCTGTGATCGGAGGCTTTGCGCCCGGATTCTTCGAGGAAGTCGTGTGTCGGGGGTTAGTGCTCTCTAATATGATGGATAAGTGGAAGGGAAAAAAGAATGCTGTTTTGAAATCGGTCCTCGCTTCGGGAATCATTTTCGGGCTGATCCATTTTATGAATATCGGAAGCGACGTTTTCAGGGCAACTCTCATGCAAGTATGCTATGCTGCCGGAATGGGGATTTATTTCGGTGCGGTATATGTGCGTACTCGCAACCTATGGGGAACGGTAGTGATGCATGCCCTGATCGATATTGCGTCTTTTATGGTGATTTGGCCGGACGGCTTCCACATTCAGGACCTGATTAGCGGAATTGCGATCGCCGTCGGATTTACGATAGTTGGATTATATCTTATTCGTCCCAAAAAGCATGAGGAGATCAAACGGTTATGGGAACAGGAAGAAAGAGAAGCTGATTTCGGGAAAGGGTACCGATGCACATCACAAGGCTGAAGCTGATACAGTTCAGAAATTATGAGCAGCTCGATATCCCGTTTTATCCGGGTGTGAACGTGCTTTACGGCAGGAACGCGCAGGGAAAGACGAATATCCTCGAGGCCATCCATATCTGCGGCAGCGGGAAATCGTTCCGCGTGAGCTCGGACAGCAAAACTGTGATGGACGGAAAGGAGGGCGCCTACCTGTTCGCGGAATATCTAGAGGAAGAGGAGGAGCGCTCCATCGAGGTCCTGCTGCGGCGGGACCGCAAAAAAAGCCTGAAAATAGACGGTATCCCCGCGAAAAATATGCGGGAGCTTTTGGGAAACCTGTTTGTCGTCATCTTTTCCCCGGAGGATATGAAGATGGCAAAGGAAGCGCCGGCTTTGCGGCGGGGCTTCCTCGACGGGGAGATCTCCAAGATAAGGCCGTCCTATGTGGATGCGCTCAAAAACTACGCAAAGATCATCGCGCAGAAAAACGCCGTGCTGAAAAAGCAGAGCGGACGCGATATAGGCGGTGTGCTCGACGCGTTCGATGCGCAGCTCGCGGGCTATATCCGCATTATTCTGAAAAACCGGCATTCCTATACGGAAAAGCTGAACAGGCTCGTGCGGGAAACGCACCGCGCGATCTCGGGCGGGGAAGAAGAGATATCCATCGAATATAAAGCGACCATTCCGGAGGACGCGATCCCGGAAGCGCTGGCCCGCTGCCGGCAAAGGGAGCTTGCCGAGGGCGGCTGCACCGCCGGACCGCACAGGGACGACCTTGAGATACGCCTCAATGGAAAGGACATTCGGGTGTTCGCGTCGCAGGGGCAGCTGCGCACGCTGATGCTCGCCGTCAAAACGGCGTGCCTCGATATCCTGCGGGAAAGCACCGGGCATACGCCCGTGCTGCTGCTGGACGACGTGTTTTCCGAGCTTGACCGGACGCGCAAACAGAATCTTTTGAAAACGCTGGAGGGGATCCAGACGTTCATCACGACCGCGGACGACGCGGACGCGCGGCTCCTCTCCCGCGCGCGCCTTTTCTATGTGGAAAATGGAAAGGTAAGAGAGATGAAGAAGAAAACAAAATGAAATAAGAAATATATAAATTGCATAAAATAAAGAATAATATATAAAAATAAGCATAAAATGAAATTTTTAAAAATAAATATTGCAAAAACGCTTGACAAATGAACGAACATCCTGTATGGTAAAGATAGAAAAGCAAAGGCGCTGCTGGAGAGATCCAGCGGCGCTTTTGCTTTTCAAAAAATTTTTTCAGGAGGGTCGTTTCTTATGACACCAATGAGCAATGCGGAATATTTGACAAGGGTACAGTTTGCGGATGAGCTGGCAGGCCTGCAAAAGGCCGTAAAGGCAGCCGGATATACCTATGAGGGGCTTGCGAAGGAAATGGGCACGAACAAGGTCTGGCTGACAAGCGCGCTTCAGGGGCAGCAATGGGTCCCTGAGGAGTACTGCAAAAAGCTGGCAGGGCTGCTTGGGGTCCCTGAGGAGCAAACGATGTTCCTGAACAATCATCCGTATAAAGGAAATACGGACCCGATTCTTTACCGGCTGCACGAGGTGCTCGACACCTATGGACCGGCAATCAAGGAGTTGATCCATGAAAAGGGCGGGAATGGGATCATGAGCGCGATCGATTTTGCGATCGATGTGGATATCGTACCGGACGAACACGGAGACCGTGTGGTCATCACATGGAACGGAAAGCTGCTGAAATACAGCAAGATGGGCGAATATCCGTGGTAAAAAGACGGCGGGCCGGGGGAGAGAAAGGCTCCCCCGGCGGAAAGAGGAAATTATGTTTGGAGAAGAGATCATGGCGGCGGCGAACGCCGCAAAGGGAAAATACGGTCTGCTCAAGACGAACCCGGGCGGGTACTTTCTCGCATCCATGCTTGCAGGGGTATTCATTGGCTTTGGGGTGCTTCTGGCCTTCACGGCAGGCGGACTGCTTACGGGAAACCCGTTTTCCAAAATTGTAATGGGCTGTACGTTTGGTATTGCCCTCAGCTTGGTCGTGATAGCCGGAGCGGAACTATTTACGGGGAATAATCTTGTTATGACGGCGGGCGCGGCGCGGAAAACGGTCTCTGCCGGGGCGTGCTTCAAGGTTTGGGGGATGAGCTATCTTGGAAATTTAGCCGGTTCTGTTCTTCTCGCGGTCATTTTCGTGGCCTGCGGGCTGGCGTCGGGAAGCACCGGGGAATTTATTTCTTCTGCGGCGGAAACGAAGATGACGCTTTCCCCATTGGCGCTCGTCTGCCGGGGAGCGCTGTGCAATATGCTGGTCTGCCTTGCGGTGTGGTGCGGCTTCCGCTGCAAGTCGGAATCCGCGAAGCTCATCATGGTGTTCTGGTGCCTGCTGGCGTTCATCACGACGGGCTTTGAGCACAGCATTGCCAACATGACGCTGCTTACGGTGAGTCTACTTTCCCCTGCGGCGGACGCAGCGGTGTCACTGGGCGGGGAGGTATATAATCTTGTGTTTGTTACGGTCGGAAATATGATCGGAGGCATCGTATTTGTCGCTTTGCCTTATCTTGGGATCGCGGCAAAAAGAAAAACGGCGTAACTGCCTATTGGCTTTACACAAAAACGGCGGGCATACATACCGTGCCCGCCGTTTTGCATGCTTGACAAAAAGGAAAGCGAGCGGTATCCTATTATTAGTTTGCATACAAACTAATAAATAAAAAAGGAACGGTCCGATGAAAAACGACCTGCATCACCGTATGATGGTCACGCAAAGCCGGTTTTACCGGGCGATCACCCACAAAACGCGGAAAAAGGGCCTTAAGCCCGGACAGCCTAAGGTGCTCGAATTCCTGCTGGAAAACGACGGATGTACGCAAAAAGAGATCGGCAGGGGCTGTGTGCTGGACAAATCCACCGTTACGGGGCTGCTATTCCGCATGGCGGAAACAGGCCTTTTGGTACGGGAAGAGGGAGAAGCGGACAGAAGGGAGAGCCGCATCCGGCTGACCGCGCGCGGAAAAGAGCTTGCGCACGAGGTGAAAGCGATCTGCCATTCTGTAGACGAAAAAGCGTGGACGGGCGTTCCTGCCGGAGAGCGGGAGGCTTTCCTGCGGGTGCTCGTTCAGATCGGCCGGAACCTTGCGGAAACGGACGAACCGGGAGAGGAAGTGTAGAAAACCATCATGGTCCAAAAAAAGACAGTATTGCGTTGGGGTCTATTTCTGATCGGCATTCTCATCAATGCCTTTGGGATCGCCTTTATCACACAGGCGGCCTTGGGAACGTCGCCTATATCGAGCGTGCCCTATGTGCTGAGCCTGCAATTCCCTATGACGCTGGGGGAATTCTCGCTTTTTCTGAACCTGTTTTTTATCCTGCTGCAGGTTCTGCTGCTGCGCAGGCGTTTTCCGCTCTTTCAGCTTTTGCAGCTTCCGGTAAGCTTTTTATTCAGCATATTTATTGATTTCAGCATGTCGCTGCTCGAGGGACTGACGCCCGCAAATTATGGGATGCAGCTCGTGAGTCTGATCGCCGGGTGCCTGATCCTCGCGGTGGGGATCAACATCGAGGTGGGTGCGAATGTACTGCTGGTGCCGGGAGAGGGCGTGGTGAAAGCGATCTCCACCGTCACGCGCAGGGAATTCGGAACGGTCAAGGTGTGCTTTGACGTGACCCTGATGGCGACCTCCCTTGTGCTTTCCCTCATCTTCTTCCACGGGCTGAACGGCATACGCGAGGGCACGGTGATCTCCGCGCTGCTCGTGGGGCAATTCGTGAAGCTGTGCAGCCGGAAGCTCCCGTTCCTGCGGCGCATTCCGCTTCTGAGCCAAGGAGAGGGCGCGTAATAAAGCGCGCGGGAACCGCACCGGAAGAAAAGCGGGAAAACGCGCGGGAGGAGACGCGATGGCAAACGGTCCTGCGGAACAAGCCGCTGCGAATCATTTTCGCGGGAAGCGGTGGGAAGCGCCTCTTTTGATGAAAACGGCCTTGTTTTTACGGCCTATGCGCTTCATATACAAAAGGGAACGCTGCGCATCGGATATGCGGACATCCGAGGTATGAACAAGCGGAATACGCCGGGCTTTGTGCCGAACGGCATCTCTATACTTACAAAGGACGGCGCTGCGCATAAATTCGCGGTGAACAAGCGGGACGATAGTTTGGCTTTCCTGCAAAAACCCCGTACAGACCATAAAGCCGGGAAGCGGAACGGGAGCCCGCGGTTCCCGCGCACGGCAGAACGTGAGAGCCGGAGTGAAAAAGCGCTTCGGTTTTTTTTCTGCCCAAAAGCGGAACGAAACGGGAGTTTCGTGAAGAGACGCCGTTTTAAGATGAAATAAAACCGATTTCGGGCGTTTTATGACCGGGGCAATATCCCCCCATGCCATACATGCAAAAGTGCCCGAAAACGAAAAAAACCTTTAAAAATAAGCCGGTTTGTGATATAATAGAGAAGCAGACAAGAGGTGTTTTATGATTTTGCATCTGGGCGGCGATTTTTTTGTGAGAACAAAAAAAATCCTGATGATATTGGACTATGAAGAGGCAGTAGCAAACAAAGATACGAGCCTCTTTTTACAGGGCCTTGAAATGGAAGCGCTGACAGACCAGCCGAAAGCCATCGTGGTCACGGATGGAAAGAAAGCGTATCTTTCCCCCATCTCACCGCGCACGCTTCTTCGGCGCGCGGACGCGGGGGGCGACGCGCCGTTTGCCGGAACGGGCCTGAAACGACAGGAAAAAGAGGGATCAAGTTGAGCAATCAGAACGAACATTACGACGAAAGCCAAATACAGATTTTAGAGGGGCTGGAGCCGGTGCGCAAGCGGCCGGGCATGTATATCGGCTCCACGGACCTGAGGGGCCTGCACCACCTTGTTTACGAGATCGTGGACAATTCCATCGACGAGGCGATGGCGGGCTTCTGTACGGATATTTTTGTGGTCATCGAGGAGGACGGCAGCGTTTACGTGCGCGATAACGGGCGGGGCATCCCTACGGGGATCCACCCGCAGGCGGGCGTTTCCACCCTCGAGGTTGCGCTCACCATGCTGCATGCGGGCGGAAAGTTCGGCGGAGACGGCTATAAGGTCTCGGGCGGGCTGCACGGCGTGGGCGTTTCCGTTGTGAACGCGCTGTCGAAAAAGCTCGTAGCTACGGTAAAGCGCGAGGGAAAGGTGCACCGTCAGGAATTTTCGCGCGGCGTACCCACCACAACGCTCGAGGTCGTGGGCGAGTGCCCGGAGGAGGAGACCGGAACGGAGATCCGCTTCTGGCCGGACCCTGAAATTTTTGAGGACGTGAATTTTGTGTACGATACGCTGCGCGTACGCATGCGCGAGATGGCGTTCCTCAACAAGGGGATATCCATCACGCTCGAGGACCGGCGCGGCGAAAAACCGGCGCGGCATGTGTACTGCTATGAGGGCGGCATCAAGTCGTTCGTGCAGTATCTCAACAAAAACAAAAACCCGCTGTTTGAGGAGCCCGTCTATTTCTGCGCGGAAAAGGGCACGTCTATGGTGGAGGTGGCCATGCAGTACAACGAGGGCTACGCGGAAAACATCTTCTCGTTCGCGAACAATATTTCCACGCACGAGGGCGGCACGCACCTTTCGGGCTTCAAAAACGCGCTTACCCGCGTAGTGAATGATTATGCAAAACGCATGAAGCTGGTGAAGGAGAACGAGCCGTCCCTGTCCGGCGAGGATATCCGCGAGGGGCTGACGGCGATCATCAGCGTAAAGCTCGTGGAACCGCAGTTTGAGGGCCAGACCAAGACCAAGCTCGGCAACAGCGAAATGCGTGCGCTGACGGACAGCACCGTCGCGGACGGGCTGAATACGTTTCTTGAGGAGAACCCGGCGACCGCAAAGGTCATCGTGGATAAATGCCTCACCGCCAAGCGCGCGCGCGAGGCGGCGAAAAAGGCGAGAGAGCTTACCCGCCGCAAAACGGCGCTCGAATCCGCTTCCCTGCCCGGCAAGCTCGCAGACTGCTCGGAGAAGGACGCGAGCAAATGCGAGATATTTATCGTCGAGGGAGACAGCGCGGGCGGAAGCGCCAAGCAGGGGCGCGACAGGCGGTTTCAGGCCATTCTGCCGCTGCGCGGGAAAATACTGAACGTGGAAAAGGCCCGGCACGACCGTGCGCTCGCGAACGCGGAGATCAAAGCGATGATCACGGCGTTCGGCGCAGGCATGAACGAGGACTTTGACGTGGAAAAGCTCCGCTATCATAAGATCATCTGCATGACGGACGCGGACGTGGACGGGAGCCACATCCGTATCCTGCTCCTGACGTTCTTCTACCGCTATATGCGGCCGCTCATCGAGAACGGCTATGTGTATATCGCGCAGCCGCCGCTCTATAAGGTGAGCAAGAAAGGCATGGAGGATAAATACCTGTATAGCGACGAAGCGCTTCAGGAATATCTGAAGGAAGTGGGCGACGGCGCGGCGATCCAGCGCTATAAGGGCCTTGGGGAAATGAACCCCGAGCAGCTGTGGGAGACGACCATGAACCCCGAAACGCGCACGCTTCTGCAGGTGGATATGGACAACGCCATTGAGGTGGAGGAAACGTTCTCCGTTCTGATGGGCGACAGCGTGGAGCCGCGCAAGGAGTTCATCGAGGAGAACGCGAAGCTCGTCGCGAACCTCGACATTTAAGCGCGGCCGGACAGCCGGCAGTAAATAATCGTTTGGGTTCTTTTGATTCTTTTTTCTTTTTTAAAGGAAAAAGAACAGACTGCCCGGAGAGCGCGGAAGCGTGGCGAAAAGCGCCGCATAAGGCGTGTGCGGGCAGCAGGAAGTAATATCGTTTGGTTTCTTTTTTGATTCTTTTTCTTTTCTCAAAGGAAAAAGAACAGACTGCCCGGAGAGCGCGGAAGCGTGGCGAAAAGCGCCGCATAAGGCGTGTGCGGGCAGCAGGAAGTAATATCGTTTGGTTTCTTTTTTGATTCTTTTTCTTTTCTCAAAGGAAAAAGAACAGACTGCCCGGAGAGCGCGGAAGCGTGGCGAAAAGCGCCGCATAAGGCGTGTGCGGGCAGCAGGAAGTAATATCGTTTGGTTTCTTTTTTGATTCTTTTTTCTTTTCCCAAAGAAAAAAGAATTAGGACAAAAGGACAGAGGTAAAAATTTTGGAAACACCAATCAGCAGCATTGTACCCGTTGACCTCAACAAGGAAATGCAGAAATCGTTCATCGCGTATGCGATGGCGGTCATCATCAACCGCGCGCTGCCGGACGTGCGCGACGGCCTCAAGCCCGTGCACCGGCGCATTCTGTATTCGATGAGCGAGCTCAATATGTATCCGGATAAGCCGTACCGCAAAAGCGCGCGCCTTGTGGGCGACGTGCTCGGTAAATACCACCCGCACGGCGATTACGCGGTCTACGACGCAATGGTCCGCCTCGCGCAGGACTTTTCCATCCGCTATCCGCTGGTGGACGGCCACGGAAACTTCGGTTCTGTGGACGGCGACGGCGCCGCGGCCATGCGTTATACGGAAGCAAGAATGTCGAAGCTGACGCTCGAGCTTCTGCGCGACATTGATAAGGACACCGTTGATTTCTATCCGAACTTCGACGAAACGCTGGAGCAGCCCGCCGTGCTTCCCGCGCGGTTCCCGAACCTGCTGGTGAACGGAACGGGCGGCATTGCGGTCGGCATGGCGACGAATATCCCGCCGCACAACATGGGCGAAGCCATCGACGCGACCATCGCCCTCATGGATAACCCGGATATCTCCATCGAGGAGCTGATCGACATCATTCCGGGGCCGGATTTCCCGACGGGCGGCATCATCATGGGCGTATCGGGCATCCGTGAAGCGTATAAAACGGGGCGCGGGCGCATCCGGGTGCGCGCGAAAACAGAGATCGAAAAATATAAAGAGGACCGCGAGCGCATCATCGTGACGGAGATCCCCTATCAGGTCAACAAGGCGGCCTTGGTGGAGAAGATCGCCGAAATGGTGCACGACAAGCGCATCGAGGGCATTTCCGACCTGCGCGATGAATCGGACAAATCCGGCATGCGCATCGTGATCGAGCTGAAAAAGAACGCGAACGCGAACGTGGTTTTGAACCACCTCTATAAGCACACGCAGATGCAGGACACGTTCGGCGTCATCATGCTGGCTCTTGTGGACGGCGAGCCGCGCGTGCTCAATTTGAAGCAGGTACTCGAATATTATGTGGAGCACCAAAAGGACGTCATCGTCCGCCGCACGAAATTCGAGCTGGAAAAGGCGAAAAAGCGCGCCCACATTTTGGAGGGGCTCATCATCGCGCTCGACAATATCGACGAGATCGTGAACCTCATCAGGAGCTCGCCGGACGCGCCCACGGCGCGGGCGTCCCTCATCGAGCGGTTCGGGCTGACGGAGGTACAGGCGCAGGCCATTCTCGATATGCGCTTGCAGCGCCTGACCGGACTGGAGCGGGACAAGATCGAAGCGGAATACAAGGAAGTGCAGGAGCGCATCGAATATTACAATGCGGTGCTGTCCACCCCGCAGATGGTCATCGACATCATCAAGGCGGACCTCACGGAGATACGCGGCAAATTCGCAGACGCGCGCCGCACAGAGATCACCTTTGACGAGGACGACATTGACCTCGACGAGCTCATCGCGCGGGAGGATATGGTGGTGACGCTCACGCACTACGGCTATATCAAGCGCATCAGCCTCGAGACCTACCGTGCGCAGAAGCGGGGCGGCAAGGGCGTGACGGCAATGTCTACCCGCGAGGAGGACTTTGCGGAGCAGGTGTTCGTCACCTGCACGCACAATCAGCTTTTGTTCTTCACGAACAAGGGCAAGGTATACATGAAAAAATGCTATCAGATCCCGGAGGCGGGCAGGACGGCAAAGGGCACGGCGATCGTGAACATGCTGAACCTCGACCCGGACGAAAAGGTATCGGCTGTGTTCCCGGTCGAGGCTGAGATCGAGCGGGATTCCAACCTTGTGATCGTCACAAAGGGCGGCATCATCAAAAAGACGCCGTTCGGCGAATATTCCAATATCCGGCAGAACGGCCTCAAGGCCGTGAACCTGCGGGAGGGCGACGAGCTCATTTCCGTCATGGAGACGGACGGCACGAAGGATATCATCGTGGGCACACGGGACGGCATGTCTATCATCTTCAGCGAGGACGATGTGCGGCCGATGGGCAGGGTGTCCACGGGTGTACGGGCGATGAGGCTCCGTCCGGGCGACGAGGTGGTGTCCGCGTGCATCTGTGAAAAGGACAAGCAGGTGCTCGTCATTACGGAAAACGGCTATGGGAAGCGCACGGAAGCGGTTGAATACCGTTTGCAGTCGCGCGGCGGCATCGGCCTCAAGTCTATGAACATCACGGAAAAGACGGGCAAGATGTGCGGTCTGCTCATCGTGGACGGCACGGAGGATATCATGCTCATCAGCGACGCGGGCGTGGTGATCCGCATGAGCGTGGAGGAGATCTCGCTCATCGGGCGTTCCACGCAGGGCGTGCGCGTGATGCGCCTCGGAGAGGATACGAAAGTCGTGTGCGTGGCGAAGATCGTGGAATCCGAGGAGGACGAAAGCGCGGAGCCGGACGGGGAATAAGCGGCGGCCTGAAAAATATGATTTTAAAATGAGACAGTTTCGCAAGCTGCACGTATAGAAAGATAAGAGATGCGGCAATCCCGCAAAAGGAGGATACCCAAATGGCAAATTTTTTCGGAAAAGACGGAAAGCAGCTGACGGACGAGGAGCTGGAGCAGGCGGTCGGGGGCCTTACGTTTACGGAAGGCTCGAGCTTTTTCAAGCTGATGATGCAGAAGAAGTGCTCACACTGCGGCAGTATCGAGTTTACTGTTGATGCTGTTTCACAGAATAAAGACACGGTCTATGTCCGGTGCAAAAAATGCGGTACGGTCTATGACTTGGAAAATAAGTAAACAGCAGTCTACACAAAGACCCGGAAGCAGAGCTCCGGGTCTTTTTTATATCCGGCGGCGTGCAAATGCGGACAGGAAAACGGGAGGCGTGCGCGGAACGGGAAAAAGAGGAAAACCGCTTTCAAAGCCAACCGGCCGTATGATATAATGAAACGGCGGAAAGAAACCGGCTATGTGCGGAGCGGGCTTTCAGGCGGAAAGGAAACAGATATGACGGAAAAAGAAAAAATGCTCCGGGGCGAGCTGTACCGGACGTCCGATCCGGAGCTGGTGGCGGAGCACAGGAGGGCGCTTCGCCTGTGCCGGGAATATAACGACATCGACCCGATGGACGACGCGGAGATGGATCGTGTGATCCGCGAGCTGGTAAACGTGGAGGGAAAGCAGGTCACGGTCAAGCAGCCCATTCGCTTCGACTATGGCTGCCATACCTACTTCGGGGAAAACGTGTTCATCAATTATGGCGTGAATATCCTCGACGTATGCGATGTGCGTGTCGGAAACAATGTGCTGATGGGGCCGAACGTGCAGCTCATCGCCGCGACGCACCCGACCGACCCGCAGGTTAGGCTGGAAGGGCTTGAATGCGGAAAGCCGGTGACCATTGGGGACAACGTGTGGCTGGGCGCGGGCGTGACTGTTTGCCCGGGCGTGACCATTGGGGAAAATACGACGATCGGCGCGGGCAGCGTCGTCACAAAGGACATCCCGGCGAACTGTGTTGCGGTGGGGAATCCGTGCCGGGTGATACGGAAGCTGTAAGAACAGACTCAAAACCTCTGATCTATACGGACCAGAGGTTTTTTTGTATAGAAGCTCCCGGCAATGCCGGCGGTAGAAAAAGAAGATTAACGGGGAAAGAACCCCTCCGTCTGACAAAATAAGCAAGGTCTGCCAGCCAAGGAAAAATCAAACGGAGGATTTAAAATGAGCGGCAAACGTTCGGCAGATACCGAACGGAAGCGCGCATACCGGATCTTCGCGGCGCTCCCCCCGCTTTGCGGCAGGCGGAGCGCGGTTTCCGCCCGCCGGGTGTTTCCGCGGAACGTGTGTCCGCCGCCTGCTCGTCCGGCGTTCTTTTTGGACCGCCTTGCCGCGTTCCTGTCAAAAGCCTTGGAAGCGTTCTCTTAAAACGGCGCGTTCACCCCTGCTCCGTACAGAGGGCCGCCTCCTGTTCTCCTGCGTACCGGCGGGTGAGGCGTCTCATTTCAAACAGCGCGAGGAAAAGCGCGATGAGGAAAGAAACGCCGTCCGCGACCGGCCCCGCCCACAGAACGCCGTCAAGGCCCAAAGCAAGGGGCAGGAGCAGCGTCGCGGGAACGAGCACGAGTATCTGGCGGGAGAGGGTGACGACCGCCGCCTTGACCGGCTTGCCGATGGACTGGAAAAAGATGCCTGTTACGGTCTGGAAGCCGGTCAGGATGCACAGCAGCAGGAAGATGCGGAAGCTTTTCTGTGCGAATTCGTTGTAGAGGGCGTCCTCCGAGCCGAACAGGTCGATGATCGACTGCGGGAAGAATTGAAACAGCACGAAGCCAACGGCAGCCACTATGGTCGCGCACCCGGCTGCGAGCAGATATGCTTTTTTCACCCGCAGGAAATTGCGCGCGCCGTAGTTATAGCCCACGATTGGCTGTGCGCCGATCCCAAAGCCGATCATAAAGGACAAAAGGATCTGATAGACCTTCATGACGATACCGAACGCGGCAAGCGGGATGTCCGGCCCGTATACGGAGGCCGTACCGTATTGCACGATCATGTTGTTGGAGGCGAGGACCGATATCGGATGGCGAGCTGTGTGATGAAGCTCGATACGCCGTAGCCCATGACGGTGCGCGCCGTCCGGGCAGAAAGCTTCAGGTCTCTGCGCGAGATGCGCAGGAGCTTTGGCCTGCGCAGATAAAGCGTACTGACGAAAAACGTGAGGATCTGGCCGAGAATGGTCGCAAGGGCCGCGCCCTCCACGCCCCAGCCGCAGACAAAGATAAAAACAGGGTCAAGAACGGTGTTTACTGCAGCGCCTGCGATCATGGAAAGCATGGCCACTTTTGGGCTGCCCTCCGCGCGGATGCAGGAATTGAGGCCTGTGCCGATCACGACAAAGGGAAAGCCGAGCACGATGATGCCGCCGTAATCGAGCGCATAGGGGAGGGAGTTCTCCGTTGCACCGAACAGGTCCGCGAGCGGCTTTAAAAACAGGAGGCCGAGCACAAGGAAGAGTATGCCGAAGAACACCAGTAAAACAACGGCATTGCCTACGCCGCGCTGCGCCTCGTCTCTGCGCCCCTCGCCCAGCTTCAGGGAGAGATAGGCGGCGGCGCCGTCGCCAACGAGAAGCGAAAAAGCGAGCACGATGACGGTCAGCGGGAAAATGACATTCGTCGCAGCGTTGCCGAGATAGCCGACCCCCTGCCCGATAAAGATCTGGTCGACGATATTATAGAGCGCGTTCACCAGAAGCGAGATCACGCTTGGCACTGCATATTTCATCATCAGCTTCCCGATGGGCGCGGTTCCCAGCAGGTTTGTTTCCATTCCGTTTTCCATATAGTCAAACTCCTTTATGGTTGCCGCGGCAACATTTAAAACAAAATAAAAGGCGCCTATTAGTTGCCCATGCAACTATTATAAAACGGGATCACGGAGGAGTCAAGGGAAAAGCTGTTTGACAGGAAAGAAAAACGCGCTTACAATAAAAAATACCGCCGGAAGCAGGCGGTCTATGACCATTGCAAAAGAGGGAACGGAAGATGCGTGAACTGGCCAAGAAATTGTCTATCCTGTCCCGCAGATCGGGACTGCACCTCGACAGGCAGCTCAAAGATACCGGGCTTACCCGCGGGCAGTTTATTTATCTGATGTGTATCTGCGATCACGAGGGGATGTCGCAGGAACAGCTTTCGGAAGAGCTGCGCATCAACAAGGGCGCGGTGGCGCGGGCTGTGCGCAGGTTTGAAAAGGAGGGCTATATCACGCGCGTCGTATCACCGAAAGACAGGCGGCAATACGGCCTTTACCCTACCGAAAAGACGCGGCGGGCCCATCATGCCGTCCGCATGGCGGAGGCTGAATGGGAGGCCTACATGACGCGCAACCTTTCCTCCGCGGAGAAAGAAACGCTGGACAGCCTGCTCGAAAAGCTCCTGCGGGATATGGAGTAGGCCGCAGACGCTTGCCAAAGATATCAGATTGGAAACCCGGCTCACGGTTATCGGTCAGAAGCAACGGCGCATATACAGAATAATGAGCGGCGCAGCCACGGAAATGCGTTATATTTTTTTCTGCATCTTTTTGCGGTATTTTCCGGGACTCATACCGGTAAAGCGTTTGAAAATAATATTAAAATAATTTGCGTTCGGATAACCGACAAGGTTCGAGACCTCGACCACAGTATAGCTCGTCTGCAGAAGCAATTCAGCGGCGATCTTGATTCGCGTTTTGATCAGATATTGGATGGGCGAAATGTCGTATTTTTCTTTGAAAAGGTGAGCAATATGAAAAGGGCTGACAAAGAAAATATCGGAGAGACTGGAAAGCGTTATATTTTTTTCGTAATTATTTTCAATATATTCTTTGATTCCGGAAAGGAGAGAGGCAGGCTCCGCGTCCGCGTCATTATCCATCAGCTTGCGCTGTAAAAGGATCAGCAAATATTCGATCAGTTTTCCGGCGGCAGTCTTATAGTCAGGACGTTTTTCCGATAATTCTCCATGGACCTGAGTAATGATCCCGGTCATGGTGACGGTGGAATTGCTGCGAGGCAAAAGTGTTTCATTGGAAATATAAGGCAGGCGGCCTTCCTCCCACCCGGCGTATTGAAAAGAGGACAAATAAAGTGTGATCAGCGTACACGAATTTTCGCCTGAGAAAGACAGACGGTACGAAAGTCCGGGTATCAAAACAATATCGCCGCTCTCAAGAGAATAGGAAATACCGTCAAACCATGCATTGACATTCCCTTGCTGCACTAAAACAATCTCTGTTTCAGAGAGATCTCTGCGTTCTATATCGAAATTGTTTTTCAGGGTGACCTGGTTTGAAAGGACCTGAGGCGGTTTTACCAAAACTGGGTGGTTTAAATTCATTACTTGCACCTCTTGTTTGTTGCACCACACTTAATTTAGCATGCAAAAATAATGAAAAACAGTAATTGGGGGTATTTGCGCAATAATCTTGCATAGATTCCACAAGTTTATTCATATATGAAAGCCCGGCGCCCCGTTAGACTTGAGCGTGGGAGGATATGCTGCGGTATATATAAATGAGATGAGAGAATGGATCAAAATTACGGTATACAAGGGGGAGATCAAAGATGCTGCTCGCCATGAATCATATCAACAAATCATTTTCCGGAAATCCGGTACTGAAAAATGTAGTGTTTGAGCTGGAGAATGCCGAAATACACGCGCTTGTGGGTCTTAACGGCGCAGGGAAATCCACATTGGTCAACATCCTTTCGGGCGTATTTCCGGCGGATAGCGGAATCATTATCCTCGATGGGCGCCGGATAGCGTTTGAAAGCCCGCGGGAGGCTCTTGCGGCAGGGATCTTTACGGTATATCAAGCCACGAACCTGCTTCCCGATCTTACAGTTGCAGAGAATATTTTTTTAAACGGCATGCAAAAAAAGCACGGACTGATCGACCATAAAAAAATGGAGGAAGATGCGCGCGCTCAATTTGAAAGGATGGGCTATAAGCTTGAGGCAGCTAAGAAAATCAAGGAGCTTAGCATCAGTGAGCGCTATATGGTTTCTACTGCCCGGGCCTATCTTTCCAATGCCCGGATTTTTATTTTAGACGAGCCCATGATCAATCTTGCGGCGGCGGAAAAGGAAATATTCGTACGCTTTATGAAAGAAATGCGCGCGCAGGGGAGGTCTATCATCTATATCACACATAATATAGGCGAGGTGCTTTCGCTGTGCGACCGGGTGACAGTGCTGCGCGACGGAAAAAATGTGGCGGTATGCAGTACGGAAAGCCTTTCTGAAAACAGGCTCAGTTATCTTATTTCCGGAAATGAATCCCTTCGCCTGTATCCGCCCAAGACGGCGCGGGAGGACAAGATATTGCTGGAGATCAGCCATCTCAGCCTTGAACCAGTGCTGCATGATATCAGTTTTCGTCTATACGCCGGAGAGATCCTTGGCATCACAGGGCTGACAGGCTCGGGACGGACAGCGCTCATCAAAACGATATTTGGTGAATTTGAAAAGGATTCAGGGTGCCTTAAGCTGCGCGGCGAAGAACTCGAGCTGAAAAATGCGACGGACGCGGTAAATCATGGATTTGGGTATGTGAATGAGAACCGTATGGACGCGGGCCTGTTCCTCGATATGGGAGTAGCCGCCAATCTTACGATCTCCGCACTTGAGGATATCCGCAGGGGAATATTCCTTGATCTTCGGCAGGAGATGGAAGAGGTTGTGGACCAGTCTATTGAGCTCAATCTTAAAATGGACAGCCTGCATCAGGAGATCCGTTTTCTGAGCGGCGGGAACCAGCAAAAGGTGATGGTGGGACGTTCTCTTATTTCGAACGCAAGCATCCTGCTGCTCGACGAGCCGACAAAGGGGATCGACATTGTCTCGCGCAGCGAGATCTATATCGTGATGAACGAGCTTGCCGCAGCCGGAAAAGGGATCATTCTCGTTTCGGCGGATATGGATGAGCTGGCAGGCCTGTGCGACCGCGTCCTTGTTTTAAAAAACGGACGGATCACGGCGGAATTGCAGGAAAAAGAGTTTTCCTGTCTGGCGGATATGCTGGCATAATGCCTTTGCGCCGTCCGGCGGAAAGGGAACAGCTTTGTTTCTGAAAAATACATATTTTTGCGGCCATGCGCAAGAATACGAATAAAAAGCAGCGGGAAAAAGACTTTGCAAAAACAGCGGAAATGCTTTTCGGACCGCTGTTTTTTTATATAAGACGGGAATATTTTCACCGCAAGAATCAGAAGAAAGGCAAGCAAGTCTGTTTCTTGTTTCAGGAAAAGAGGACGGATAAGATAGAAACATCTACCGAAACCGGAAATCGACAGATGGAGCGGAGGATAAAAAGGGAGGAAAAGACATGGAAAACGAAAATCGTGCCTTTATTGAAATGACAGGAATTACAAAACGTTTTCCCGGTGTCGTCGCACTCGATGATGTTTCACTCACCGTAAAAAGGGGAGAGGCTGTTGCACTTGTAGGGGAAAACGGCGCGGGGAAATCGACGCTGATGAAAATGCTGTCGGGTCTTTATCATCCTGACGATGGGGAGATCCGGGTAAACGGCGAACCGGTCAGCATTACGGACCCAAAACGCGCGCAGGAACTGGGGATCAGTACGATCTTTCAGGAGCCGTCTTTAGCCCCACACCTGACTGCGGTGCAAAATATCTATCTTGGGCGGGAAGAAACAAAAGGAAAAGGGATCAAGCGGCTGAATGAAAAGAAGATGCTGGAAGAGACGCAAAAGCTATATGGAAAATTCTTTCCGACTGTAGAGGATGTACAAATACCAGTCAGTCAGCTGGGAGCGCTGAAGAACCGCGTAATAGAAATCGTGAAAGCCCTTTCGATCCAATGCTCTCTCGTCATTATGGACGAACCGACGGCAGCTCTTGCAGAGCATGAACGGCAGGTCCTGTTCGACTTTGTGCATATGCTGAAAGCGCAGGGCATTGCCGTTATCTATATTACGCACCATCTGAGGGAGCTGTTTGGGCTTGTGGACCGTATTGTGGTCATGCGCGACGGAAAAAAGGTATCCGAAGTCGAACCGCAGGATACGGATGTGGACGACCTTGTGGCAAGGATGGTCGGCCGGACGATTACGAATTACATCGTAAAGGAAACAGTTCCTGTTGGAGACGAAATACTCCGGGTAGAGCATCTTACGCGTAAAGGCGTGATCGAAGACGTTTGTCTGCATGTTAACAGGGGGGAGATCGTAGGGCTGGCCGGACTTGCAGGCGCGGGACGCACGGAAACGGTGCGCGCGATCGTAGGAGCCGACCGCGCTTCGGGCACGGTTTTGGTGGATGGAAAGGAATGCCGTATTGCCTCGCCGAAAGAAGCGATCCTCAATGGGATCGGTATGCTGCCTGAGAACAGGAAGCTGCAGGGCGCCCATATCGAAATGGATGTAAAGGATAATATCACTATGGCCAATCTTCGCGAAGTATTGGCGGGAAACTTTATTCTTGAAAAAAATAAAGAGATCAAAACGGCGGAAGACTATGTTCAGCGCCTTGGGGTGAAAACTCCGACGATCTATCAAAAAGTAAAATCGTTATCCGGCGGGAACCAGCAGAAGGTCATCCTTGCAAAATGGCTCTTCACCAAGCCGCAGGTGCTCATCTTCGATGAACCGACGCAAGGCATCGATATAGGCGCTAAACATGAAATATATAATTTGATCGCGGATTTTGTAAAAGAGGGAGGCGGAATATTGCTCGTGTCTTCCGAGCTGCCGGAACTCATGGGCCTTGCGGACCGTATCTATGTGATGCACCAGGGAAAAATCGTGCACGAGTTCGCCCGTGCGGAAGCTACGGAAGAAAATATTACACTGTATGCATCGGGAGGACATGAATCATGATAAAGAAACATATCATAGAAAAAAATACGGTGAAAAAGTTTGACGAACTTGGCATCCTGATCGTTATGATCGCGTTATTCATCTTTCTGTCCATTGCCTCTCCGTTCTTCCTTAAGATCGAAAATATCCAAAACCTGCTGCTGCAGTCGGTATTCGTTATGCTGGTAGGCTTTGGGATGATGTTTGTCCTCACGATAGGAGGAATAGACCTTTCCGTTGGCTCGATCCTCGGATATTCAGGAGCAGTCACGGGAATGATCATCGCGTCGGGAGGCAATATTTTTCTGGGGATACTGGCCGGGCTTGGGACCGGCGCTGCGTTTGGACTCGCGAACGGCCTGCTGATCACGAAACTAAAAATAGCGCCCTTTTTAGTAACGTTCGCAATGCAAAGCGTCGTGCGGGGCATACTGCTTCTGTCTACGACAAACGGCGCTGTCAGCGGATTTGCTGCGGAGGAATTTACATATCTCGCGCAAGGTTATTTTCTTGGCCTGCCTATTCCGGTCGTTATTACGGTCATAGTATTTGTGATATTACTGTTTTTATTCAAATTTACGAGCTTCGGACGTAATGTGACAGCCATTGGGTCGAACCGGGAAGCATCGTTCCTGTCAGGCGTATCGTGCGACAAAATTACGATCGGCGTATATATGCTGTCCGGCCTGCTCGCGGCACTTTCCGGAATTCTGCTCGCGGCACGGCTTACTGCGGTCCAATCGGAAATGGGAAGCGGATATGAGATGGACGCGATCGCTGCCGCCGTGATCGGAGGCACCAGCATGGCAGGCGGAAAAGGCAGCATCATTGGCGCGATCATCGGTGCGGTCATACTGGGGATGATCTCCAACGGCCTTGACCTCCTGTCGGTCAACCAGTTTTACCGTCAGATCATCGTAGGCGCGATCATCATTATCGCCGTAGCGCTTGAACGGTTCACATCGCTCAAAAAAGAACGGGTTTGAAGGGGGAATAAACATGAAACTCAATGCCGCAACGGAACTCGGGACAGGTAAGATAAAAAAGAAAATAGACCGTCAGCTTATCGGGCTTCTGATCTTTGTCGCCGCTATGATGGTGGTCATGACATGCCTGTCTGAAAGCTTTCTCACCGTATCAAACCTTACGAATGTATTTCGGCAGTCCGTGTTCATCATGCTGCTCGGCTTCGGAATGACCTTCGTTCTCACCACCGGAGGTATCGACCTTTCCGTAGGCGTTATGCTCGCGCTTTCGGGCGGCATGACGGGCTGGCTTCTTTCGATGAACGTTAATATAGTTCCCGCCATCGCCGCCGGTCTTCTGATCGGGGTACTGGTAGGCGCAGGAAACGGCCTGATGATCACAAAATTGCACATCACGCCGTTCATCGCGACACTTGCCACGATGAGTATCGGCCGGGGCGTGATGTATGTGTGGACAAACTCCATTCCATTCCGGAATTATATGGTGGGCGGATTCCGGTTCATTGGGCAGGGGGATATCTTGGGCCTCCAGTTTCCCATTATCATTGCAATCGTGGCTTTCATTATTTTGCAGTTCGTATATCGGTGCACACCGTTTGGACGGCATGTGACCGCCTACGGAAGCAATGAGGAAGCGGCGAAGGTTTCCGGGATCCATACGGATAAGCTTTTGATCAAAGTATATGCCTTATCCGGCCTTATGGCGGCGATAGCGGGCATAACGCTTGCATCCCGGCTGGAAACGGTTCATCCGGAAATGGGAAAAGGCTATGAGCTTGATGCGATCGCCGCGGCGATCATAGGAGGCACGAGCCTTTCGGGAGGAAAAGGCAGTCTTGTCGGAACGGTTTTGGGAGCGTTTATCATCTATCTGATCAGTAACGCATTAAACCTTCTTAATATTGACCCGGATTGGGAAACGATCGTAAAAGGCATCATTATTTTGATCGTGGTCGGAGTGGAATTCCTAAGTCACAGAGGGAAGAAAGAGTAGGGTTTGCATATCCATTATGCATTTAGAAAACAACAGGAGGAAGAAACAATGAAAAAAAGGTATTTCAAGGTATTGGGGCTCACCCTCGCGGTGCTTCTCGCCATGACGGCAGTCCTCGCCGGATGCGGAAACGTAGATCAGCCCGTGTCTGATGGCGGCGGCACATCTGATGGCGGCGACGGGACGGCAGCCGTATCTTCGGCAGCGGGAACATGGCAGTGGGGCGACCCGGCATGGGAGGCGGCAGTGCGTGAGCAGGTAGAGGGAAAGACATTTAAAATCGGCTTTACCCCTCCGGCGGCATCCGAGTTTTATGACATTATCATGCACGGCGCATATACGATGATGAATGAGCTTCATGACCGTTTCGGTGTAAACTTTGAGTTTGAATTTGTAGCGCCGAGCGAGCATGACGCCGTGGAATCTCAGGTCGCTACGATAGAAAACTGGGCGACAAAGGAATTTGATGCGGTCCTTGTATGTACGGCGGGCGATTTTGATTCGATGAACGCCGTTTATGAAAAAGCAACGGCGGCGGGAACGGCGGTGTACCTGTTCAATATGCCGGCGGAGCTGTGGGATACGGATACCATCAAGGCAACGTCTGTTATCAGCTATGACAACGCACGGCAGTCCGGTTATCTGGTAGGACAGTATGCGGCGGAGAAACTGAACGGAGAAGGAAAGGTACTCTTTATTTCCGGAAACGACGGGCACTGGACGACCTCGCGCCGTGAAGGCTTCATGGAAGCGGTGGCGGAATATCCGGGTCTGGAGATCGTAGGAGAGCAGAGAGGAGAATATGTACGCGACGAAGGAATGGCTGCGGCCGAGAATCTGCTTCAGGCAAATCCGGATGTAGATTTTATCTATGGGGAAAATGAAGAGATGGCACAGGGCGCGGTACAGGCGGTAGAGGCGATGGGCCTCAAGCTGTGGGACGGCAACGAAGGCATTATCGTCGTAGGTGCGGACGGCCTGAAATCAGGATTTGAACAGATCAGGAACGGCGGGCTTACCGCAACGGTGGATGTAGGCAGTGTAGATCAGGGCCGCGAGGCGATCAAAGCGATCTTTATGCATGAGCTGCTGGGTTACAGCATCGATAAGGTCATCAATGTTCCGACGATCCTCGTGGACAGCGAAAATGTTGCGGTTCCCGAAGCGTATGTAGATTGGGCGCTTTCAGCGCAAGAAGCATATAACTAAAGGCTCACAGGGATAGGCGGGGAGCGCGTCCGGCAGAACGGAAGCGCCGGACGCTGCTCCGGGCCTGAAAGAAGACGATTTGCCGGAAACGGCAAAAACAATAAAAAGTCAAAGGAGATACAACATGATTTCAAAAAAGACAAGAGATATGCTGCCGGGGAAATTCGAGCAGCTGATCAATGAGAGCATTTGGGACGGATTTGCGGAAACGATCACGGGCGCAGAATATAAAGCGCGCGTCGAAATGGTAAAGGGAAAGATCGAGGAGGAAGGATGGGATGCAATGCTCGTGTTCGGCGACTGCTACCGCATGAGCAATATTCGCTGGCTGGTCAACTACCGTACCATAGACGGCGTATATCCGCAGCCGGAGATCGTATTCCTCGCCCCGGGAGCGGACCCGGTATTCTTCCTGCCTGACAGCCAGATCCGTTCGGCGCATGAGGAATCCGCCATGAAATATATGGGCGACGACATCCGGGAGATCCGCGGCGAGCTGAGCAAATTCCTCGCGGATTACAATACGAAGAAGCCGCTCAAGAAGGTTGCGCTGTGCGGTTACACCTATTGCGACCTTGAAATATGGGACGAGATCAGAAAAGGCATTCCGGACGCGGAAATCAAGCAGAGCCAGATGATCGAATATTACAAATCTATCAAGACGGAAAAGGAACTGCGCACGATGCGCCGGGCGGGCCGTGTGGCGGATATCGGCGCACAGATGCTCTATGATGTCATGGAAGACGGTATTACGGAAAAAGAAGCGCAAAGCTTGGTTTATGCCGCGATGTTTGCGTCAGGCGCTCATAGCATCGCATTTGATATTATGGTGCAGACAGGCGATAACCTGCTGTCCCTTTTCAAACGGCCAACAGATAAGCCGATCATGCGCGGCGATCTCGTTATGATGGATCATGGGTGCAGGATCAACGACTATTGCTCCGATTCTGCCAGAACCTATGTATTCGGCGATGCAGCGAAAGAAAAGATAGAGCTGCTCGAGAAACTGAACCGCGTATTTGAAACGGGACTTGAACAGATTTGCGCAGGAATGACGGGGCGCGAAGCAGATGCAGTTATTCGTGCAGCGGCAGATAAAGAAGGAATTACACAATTTATCGTATCACCGAGCGAAGGACGTCTGGGACCGCATGGAACAGGCATGGATCCTGAAGAAGCGATGCCGATCATCGGACCGGATTCGGACGATGTGCTTGTAGAAGGACAGACGTTCGCATATGAATTGTCTGCGATTGACGAAAACCTGACGGGCGTACGCACGGAAGACCCGATCGTCGTACATAAAGACGGTATGGAACCTCTGACGAATTTCCCGCGGTTCAGCTATAAACCGTAAACAGTTCCTTGCTAAAAACAGCCGTCTCAAAAGAGGCGGCTGTTTTTTTTTAGAAAAGACAAATCCGCAAGAATGTTAGTTTTTTTGAAAAGCCTTATTTGCTACAATGACAAAAAAGGAGCGTAAATAAAGAGGTAACCATGCTATGAACGGGCGTGACATATTAAGTGCAAGGGGAACAGGAGGACAAAAGAATAAAACTGCTTTTTTGAAAGACAATGCCGCAATGATCGCGCTTCTTGCTGCCGTGCTGCTGCTGATCGTTTTTTTCGCACCACAGTTTTTCAGGATACAGAATATTACAAATGTTGCCCGGCAGGCATCCACAACAGGGATCATTGCGATCGGCATGACGTTTGTTATCATCACCGGAGGGATCGACCTGTCTGTCGGCGGCGTACTTGCGGTAGCGGGAATCGTTTTTTCTGTTCTTACAAAATCCGGCTATGGATTATGGGCTGCAGTACTGTGCGCAGTGCTCCTTGGAGCAGCCGTAGGGATCATCAATGGTTTCGGATCCATATTTTGGGGGATACAGCCTTTTATTATGACGCTCGCCACATCTTCGGTGACCGGAGGGCTCGCGCTGCTTTTGTGCGATGGGATCCCTGTGGAATTTACTACTGTGGAAAGTCCGGTGATCGATTTCTTCGGGAACGGAAACGTAGGTCCTGTTCCCGGACCATTTGTACTTTTTGCCGTGCTGGCTGTGCTTTCGGCGCTGGTGTTAAGATATGTTCCTTTCGGAAGATATGTTTACAGCGTAGGCAGCAGCTTTGAGGGAGCGCGGCTTGCGGGGGTACGTACGACACGAATTATTATGATCGCCTATATTATATGCGGCATATGCGCGGCCTTGGCCGGTATCGTGACAGCGTGCCGGCTGTATGTCGGACATCCGGTAGCGGGAAGTACCGCCGCGCTTGACAGCATTGCCGCTATTGTGATCGGAGGCACCAGTCTTTCAGGCGGCAAAGGAAGTGTGATCGGAACTGTAGTGGGAGTACTGCTGATGACAGCGGTCGCAAATCTGCTGAACCTGACGGGTGTGCCGACCTATATCCAACAAATCGTCAAAGGCATCATTATTATCCTTGCGATCCTGCTTTCCACTAAGGGATTGAAACAACGCATGAAGGAAGCGTGGAGGGGTCTGTGAAGAGAGCTGTGATCATAGCCGCAGCAGTATTGGCGGCATTGTTTTTTCTATCATGTGTACATACGGTACAATCGCCTGTTAGCCGCTCTGCGGAAGGAGGGGAGACTGTGCTCTATACTGCGGATGGGAAAGCAGTCGATTTTGGTATCTATTGCAGTACGGATGCGGCAGAGGCACTCATGCCGGAAAGACCGCTTGATGAATATAAGGGAACGATGGGCGTGATCGTTTCTTCTATGCGTTTTCCATACGGCGGTGGAACGAAAGTTATGGCGGAAGAAACATTGAAGAAATATTTTCCAAACATGGACTATGTGATCGGAAACGGAGACGGAGACCCTGTTGCGCAAAGCGCCCTGATCGATGATTATATTGCAGCAGGCATTGACGTTCTCGTGATCGATCCGGTAGAAAAAGAGGCGATGGTACCGGCTTTCGAACGGCTGAAGGAAGCGGGAATACCCGTAGTATGTATAGACCGTTATGTGCCGGCAGATTATGAAACCGTAGTAAAAGCGGACGATGTAAAAATCGGCCAAAAAGCAGGAGAAGCAATGGTAAAACTTTTGGGCGGAAAAGGAAAAGTGGTAGAAATACAAGGCGCTCCGGCAGCATCTAATACGAACGACAGACATATTGGCTTTATACAAGGGATCGAAAATTCGGAGATCGAGGTGATTGCCGAGCCATACGCGGATTTTTTGCAGACGCGCGGCCTTGGAGAGATGGAGGACCTTCTGCAGCGCTTTCCGGACGATAATGATATCGATGCGATCTTCAGCCAATCGGATGTAATGACAATGGGGATCATACAGGCGCTGAAAGCCGCAGGGAGAGATATCCCTATCGTGAGTATCGATGGGCAGGAATCGGCGCTTGACGCGGTGAGGGCGGGAGACATCGATGCAGTGATAGCTTATCCGATCCCGATGCCGGCTGGAATTTTTGCGGGCGCAAAAGTAATGGTAGGAGAGGCTGTTCCAACTTATATTGAGCTGGAGTGCCCGGTGATCACAAAAGAAAATGTTGAAGAATATATTGGATATTCGGGTTATTGATATGGCCGAACCGACGTTTTTTGCTTGACAATGCGGGTCTCAGTTTGCTATACTATTAAAGCATATTTGGATGGAGAGATGGTCGAGTTGGTTTAAGGCACCGGTCTTGAAAACCGGCGATGGTTTACCCCATCCGTGGGTTCGAATCCCACTCTCTCCGCCATATTAGCGGCAGAAGTGGAATGCGGGCCTAAGCAAAAAACCGGCATATTTGTTTTTTGGATTCGAACCCACGTGGGTTCATGCAAAAACGAGCCGGAGGCGAAGTTTGCGCTATCCCACTCTCTCCGCCATATTAGCGGCAGAAAGCGGAATGCGGACTGAAACACAAGTGAATAGGGAATCAAATTCAGTTGGAGAAGTACCCAAGTACGGCTGAAGGGGCTCCCCTGCTAAGGGAGTAGGCTGGGGTAACCGGCGCGAGGGTTCAAATCCCTCCTTCTCCGCCAAACCCGCTGTATAAGCGGGTTTTTTGTTGTCCTCTTGGGAATACCTCCGTTTGAAAATGGCAGTACGTGGCGTAAAAAATCGTCCTATTACACACGTTTTAGGAACATTTAAAAGTGTTTACGGCATTTAATGTCAGGGTGGATATAGCGTTGTGCTGTAGAAATATTTGCGTGCCGCATTACCTTTTTTATGACGGCTGGCGCGACCTTATTTCCGAGGGCAAGGGCCGTTGCCGTTGTATGGCGGCAGGCATAGAGAGTTAGGTCTCGGCACTGTGCGGCGCGAAGCGTCTCGTCAAACCTGTCGTAAAAATCATTGCGCTGTTTGTTTACACTGTTTTTCGCCGCGGCGCTATATCAGCCCGGATATCCCGCCGAGCAGGAAATTCGATTCATAGAAGAACGTCGCCATGGGGGATGCCTCCAAGATGGGCGTGACAAAATCTGCGGGCAGGGAGATCATGACGACGGGCACGAGCATGAATACGGCAAACATGCCGAGGAACCCGCGCAGTACGCCGACCGCGCCGCCCAGCGCAGAATCGAAGCGCCGGAGAACGGGAAGCGGAGACGCATAGTTGACCGCGTTCACAAGGAGCGCGATCACGATGCGCGCGACAAGGTAGATCACGAGAAACGAAAAAATATTGACGACGATATTGGTGGTCGTATACCCGAAATATTCCGAGACGGTATGGAAGCCCTGCGGCTCGAACACCTGATTCGTCATATTCTCCGTAATGAGCTTATCAAAGGGGAAGGGCATATTCGCCTGCGTCACGATGTCGCTGATCTGCGCCTGCGACAGCGTGGATACGGCAAGATTGCCGGATTCCTTCAGCTGATCGACCCCGTTGGTAAAATAGAACAGGAAATTATAGAAAGACCCCTTGGCGATCGCCTGCGACAAAAGAGGCGAAAACAGAAACCCTACCAGCCACGAAACGGCCATTCCCACCGTGTTGGTGACGGAGATCAAAAAGCCCTTGTGGAACCCTTGCAAAATATAGATCGCAATCAGGAACAACACGATCCAGTTGAGATTGATGATGCTGAGCGTATCGCTTATCGTATCCATAAAACCTCTCTATGTTCGTTTGCCGGGTCATTTCAGCTGCATCAGATAGCTTTTCCCGTCCTTGTCCCAGCAAACGGCAAGCGTATCGGAAAGCTGCTTTGCCCCCGTTAAAGTATAATCCAATTTTGTCTGCTTCACAAGCTCGCCCGAAAGACGGTATTCCACGACCGCACTTTCCGTATAGGCAAAGAGCGTATCCTGTGTGACGGCGATGGCGAGCGTTCCCTGCGGCAGATAGAAGATCGTTTCGGAAAGGCCGCCCGAAAACAGCTTGACAGATTCTATGGAGCCCTGCGCGCCGCGCGGCGCATAGGCGAGCGCGATGGAAGCGCCGTCGATGCTCGCGTACTCCGGTTTCCAGCCATAAATGAGCGTCTCCCCCTGTTTTTCACCGAAGTAGTTGTAGGAGAAGAGGTCGTTCGTGCCCGAAGCAAAGATGGTATCGGACGTGATAAACACGCGCTCGAGCACCTGCGTATTGTTTTCGATGCTGCTGGTGGGCGAGCCGTCGTTTTTATAGGTGGAGATATAGGAAATGGGAACGACGCCCGACGTATCGAGCGAAAGAGACCAAAGCATGTCGCTGTCCCCGGTGAACCCAAAATCGAGCACCTGCCGCGTGCCCGCCTCGACCTGCCCGATCTGCTCGCCTTTCGTGTTGAGCAAGGTGAGGTAATAAAGCGTCCGGCCGGATTCGTCCGCTGCGCCCGTAAGGACAGCGATGGTGCTGTTGCCGCAGCGCACGTCCATCACGCTCGAGGCTACAGCCGTGGTAAACAGCTGCTCCCGTTCGTAGGAATACGCCTTGATGTCTGCCTGAAACCATGTGCAGATGAGGGAATCCGACAGGGCATACTTCGAATTTTCGGGATCGAGATTCATCTCCCACACTGCCGCGCCCTTTTCATCCCTCAGGTGCAGCGTGCCGTTTTCTTCATATAAAATACCCTGCTCCGTCATCTGCACATTTTCGGGCAGGACGGTCTCCGTTTCCCGCAGAAGGGGGCTGAACGGAGAAAAATCCGTAAAAACGGAAAGCAGGAACAAGACGCCTGCCGCAATACCCAAGGCGGCGGCGATCCAGACGATCAGCGTGATGAGTCTGCGCCGTTTTTTCCGGCGCGAGGGTTTCAGATACATAGCCGTTACTCCAACCAAACGATCGGCGATAAACCGATTTTAATCTATTGTACCATAAAATGGGAAAGGAATGTGATATAATATGTTAAAATACAATGAACAGATCTGGAAAACACCCCGCGCAGGGGGAACCCTGCGTGCGGGAACGAAAGCGAGGATACGATGCATATCACAAAAATGCATGGACTGGGGAATGATTTCATTGTGATCGAGGGGCGTGTGGACGATGCGTCCGCACTCGCGCGGGCGCTGTGCCCGCGGCGGCTCGCGGTCGGCGCGGACGGCCTGCTGCTCGTCGAGCCGAGCAAGCGTGCGGACGTTCGGATGCGCATCATCAACGCGGACGGCTCTGAAGCGGAGATGTGCGGCAACGGCGTGCGCTGCTTTGCGCGCTATGTGTACGACAGGGGCATCGTGAAAAAAGAGGAAATGGAGATCGAAACGCTTTCGGGCGTCGTGCGCCCGCGGCTCATTGTGGAAAACGGCGGCGTGGCGGCGGTGCGCGTGGATATGGGCGTGCCCTCCTTTGCGGCGGAGGACGTTCCCGTGCTTGCGGAAAACGCGCTCGGCTTCGAGGTATGCGGGGTGCGCGCGGCAAGCGTGCTGTGCGGCGTGCCGCACACGATGGTTTTGGTGGACAGCCTCGCGGATACGGACGTGGACGGCCTCGGCCCGCGCATTGAAAAAGACCCGCTGTTCCCGCGCGGGACGAACGTGAATTTTGTGGAGCTTGCGGACAGAAGCACCGCGTATATGCGCACTTGGGAGCGCGGCGCGGGAAGGACACTTGCCTGCGGAACGGGCGCGACGGGCTGCGCGGCGCTGCTGCACAAAAAGGGGCTTGCGGACAGCGCGGTCGATATGCACGTGCAGGCCGGAGTCCTGCACATCGAGCTTGCGGAGGACGGCCGCGCGTTCATGACGGGCGCGGCGGCGTATGTGTTCGAGGGAGAGACGCTTTAAGCGCCGGACACGCGGAAAACGAGCCGCTTCTGCGGAGCCGTGCGCAGGGCTTCCCGGGATCCGGACGCTTCTTCGGCATACAGGCAAGGGGCAGGAGCCATATATCGGGCGGCGGAGCGAAGCGGGCCTGCCGCCCCTGTTATCCTGCGGCGCATGGGATATCCGATTTTACCGGGCTGGGGGCGCATGGAACCTCGAGATACTCCGGCGGCTGCTTTTGCAGAGCAAAACAGAACGTCTTTCTGTTCCGCCCACAAGAGGAAGAAGAGAAAAAGAGATGGAAGCACACATCGAACGTTTTTTTAAAATATGGAGCGAAGCGGGCCTGCCCCCCTGTTATCTTGTGGGCGGCTATGTTCGCAACTGCGTTTTGAAGCTTGCGGGAACGGACCTTGATATTGCCTCCTCTGCCCCGCCGCAGGCGCTCTGCGCGCTTCCGGCCCCAGAATTCTTGGTGGAGGAACGTGCCTTTGGCCTTGGAACGGTGGTCGTGAAGCAGCGTTTTGAGGGGCGGCTCTACACGTATGAATATACTGCGTTCCGCTGCGACAGCTATGGACGGGGCGGCGCGCACGCGCCGCGGAGCGTGCGCTTCACGGACAGCATGGAGGAGGACGCACAGCGCCGGGATTTCACGGTGAACGCACTTTACATGGGCGCGGACGGAAGCGTGCTCGACCCTACGGGCCGGGGGCTTCGCGCGGCGGGAGAGGGCGTGATCGGGCAGGTGACGGACGGCACGCTTTCCGAGGACGCGCTGCGTATCCTGCGTATGGCGCGCTTCGCGGCCGAGCTTGGCTTCACGGTAGAGCAGGCGACATGGGAATGCGCGCGGGCGCATGTGGATGGCCTTGCGGATATCTCGCGGGAGCGTATCCGCGACGAGCTTGTCAAGATCCTCATGGCGGATGTGAAATACGGAAAAAAGGACGGCGTGCTCCGCGGCCTGCACATGCTGAAAGAGCTGGGCGCGCTTTCCGATATCGTTCCGGCGCTCGCCGAGGGAGACGGCATGGAGCAGAATGCGCAGTATCACGCGTACGACGTACTGGAGCATTCTCTGCGGACGTGCGCGTGCGCGCCGCCCGACCTCATAACGCGGCTGGCGGCGCTCCTGCACGATGTGGGGAAGCCGGGCGTATTCCGGGAATACGGGAAGATGTATGGGCACGATAAAGCGGGTGCGGAAATCGCGCGCGCAGCCCTGCGGGAGCTGCGCTTCGATGCGGACACGACGGACGCGGTGTGCGCGCTCGTCGGGGCGCACATGTTCGACCTCGATAACGGCGCGAAGAAAAAGGCGGTAGTACGGCAGCTCATGCGGCTGGGGGAGAGGCAGTTCCTGCGCCTTGCGGATTTGCGCGAGGCGGATTTCCGCGGCTCGGGCAAGGGAAACCCTGCGCTTTCAGCGGAAAAATGGCGGAAAACGCTGCGGGAGCTGAAAGAAAAGGGGGCGCCCATCACGCGCGCGCAGCTCGCGGTGGACGGGAACGACATCATGCGCGAGCTTGGCCTTGAACCGGGCAGGCAGGTGGGAGAGCTTCTTTCCGCGCTGCATGCGTATGCGCTGAAAAAACCCGCGCAAAATAGCTACAAAAATCTGATCAGATATGCTAAAATAATAAATACTTATGAAAACAGATAAGCGGGCGGCAAGGCCCGTACCGATATTGGGAGGAAGCGGCAGTGTTTGAACCGATCAGCATCACGAAATTTTTGAACAGGGAGCATGTGGGCGAATATGCCGACGTGGAATTTGATACCTATGTGGACAACCACGGGAAAGAGGATGTGGAGGATATCCGCCTGCCCATGCACTATTTTGAAGCGGGGGAGGGCGAGCCGCTCATCCTCGTGCACGGCATCGGGCAGTCCCTGTATGCGTGGCGCAATAATTTTGAGGAGCTTGCGAAGTCCTTTCATGTTTATGCGGTGGACCTTCCGGGGCACGGCTTTTCCGGTAAGCCGCAGATGAGCTACAGCATCGAGGAATTTGCGCTGGCGCTTGAATCCTTTATGAATGTAAAGGAGCTCCCGGCGGCGCACTTCTGCGCGTTCGGCGAAGCGGCGGCCTATGTGCTGGATTTTGTGATGCACAACGTGAACCGCGCGGGACGGCTCGTCTTTATCTCGCCGATGCTCACGGGCAGCGGAAACGGCGCGATCAAGGCGAAAGGGCTTCCGTCCATACTCGGCATGACCGCCGGAAAGATGATGCTGTCTGAAAATACGGTGCGCGGGGTGCTCGAGGACTGCTATTTCGACCGTACGCTGGTCACGGACGAGGTAGCCAAGGAATATGCGATGGGCCTTATGGAGCGCGATTTCAAGGTGATCGCGAAAATGTGCGTGGGGAATTTCATCGACGACGAGATCAAGCAGAATATCCATTCCGTGAAAAATCCGATGCTTATCATCGTCGGCGCGGAGGATAAGATCACAGGCGGGCAGAAGAGCGAGTTCCTACAATATCCGTTCGCAGCGGCAAGCTCGCTCACGGTGCGCAACTGCGGCTTCTTTGTGAACGAGGAAAAGCCGGATAAGGTGAACGAGGCGGTCGTGGAATTCTGTAAGCCGGGGAAACAGGGGAAATGATCAAATTTGCGTTGGATGAACAGGCCACAACGCCTGTTCCGACTGTATTTTTAAAAAAATATATGTGTGACGCACCGGCGGATTATGTGAAGGTCTATTTGTATGGCCTGTGCCTCGCAAACGCGGGCACGCAGCTTTCGGATGTAGAGCTGGAGGCGGAGCTGCACATGACGGCTTCGCAGATCGAAGCGGCGCTCAATTACTGGTGCCTCAAGGGCCAGATGAAGCGGAGCGGCACGAAATATGCGTTCATCATGCCGGACGGCGGCGTAAAGGAGGAAGAACCGAAGCGGCGGCGCGCTCCCCTTTATGAAATGCAGAACTTCAACAATATGCTGCGCACAGTGCTCGCGCGCGACCTTTCGCCCGCGGAGCTGAATAAGATCTACGACTATACCGACGTGTTCGGCCTGCCGCAGGACGTTGTGCTTGCGCTGGTGGAATACTGCGTGGCAGAGCGCGGCAACCGCATCAGCGTGGCGTATCTCGACAAGGTGGCCGAGGGCTGGGCAGAGGAGGGGATCAACACCCTTGAAAAGGCCGAGCAGAAGATCGAAAGCTATAAGGCGGTGTCGGGCGGGGCGAACCGGCTGATGCGGCTGATGGGTCTGCACGGAAAATATCCGGGCAAGACCGAAATGGACCTTTACAACAAGTGGACGGAAAAATGGGGCTTCACGCATGAGGCTATCGAGTTTGTGATGAAGGGCAAGGAATTCTCCAAAGACCAGCCGTTCAAATATCTCGACGCCATCCTGCGCTCCCTTTACGACAGGGGCATCACGTCCTCGCGCAAGATAAACGAATTCTATACCGCGCAGAAGGAGCGCAGGGCGAACATCAAGGCGATCCTCACCGCGCTGAAATATTCCCGCATCGTGGTCGCGCCCAAGCACGAGCAGTTCTACGACGAATGGCGGGCCGCAGGTTTTTCGCAGGAGATCATCCTGCTTGCGTGCGCGCAGTCTGTGAAGCTCGGCAGCCGCCGGTTCGAGTCGGTGGACGGCTTTTTGAAGGAATGGAAGCAGCAGGGCCTCGGAACGGAGGAGGAGATCAAAAAATATCTGCGCAAGCAGAACACCATCGACCGCAAGATCGCGCAGGTTTATGAAAGCGCGGGCGTCACGCGGACGATTGGCGAAAACGACCGCCGCACCTATCTGCGGCTGACGCAGGAAAAGGGGCTCGCGCACGACGTGTTGCTGTATGCGGCGGAGTACAGCTCTCTGAAGGACCGTCCGTTCGAATATATGATGAAGGTTTTGAACCGCTGGGCGGAGGAGGGCGTGGATACGCTCGAAAAGGCGCAGAAGCAGAATCTCAGCAACCTGTTTGCCAAGGCGCCGTCCGCAATGGAGCGCGAATATTCCGAGGAAGAAAAGAAAAAGCGCAGGCAGGACGCCTATGCGGATATGGAGCGGCTGTATGGCGAATAAAACGGTACTTGACCTGCTGGAGGATTTTTCCCTGCGGCATGCGAAGATCGAGCAGGAAAACGACCGCCGGAGAAGAAACGACGCGGATATTGAAAAACTGGAGGAGAAAAGGCGCGCGCTGCTTGCGGAAAAGCTGAAGCGCGCTTTTTTGGCGGAGGACGTTTCGGTTTTTGATGAAGAGATCGCCTCCATCGAGGCAAAGCAGCGGGAGATCGCGGAAGAAAAAAAGCTTCTGCTTTCCTACCGGTGCGCGGCCTGTCAGGATACGGGGCTCGCGGGCGGTCATTACTGCGGCTGCTTCCTGTCGGAGGTATATGCCAAAATTTACGGCGCGGCGGACGTTTCCACGCTCCGCGAACGGTTTGAATATGCAGATATGTCCCTGTTCGACGGGGAAAAGAAGCTCGCCATGGGCAAAACCCAGCGGGAGCTTGCGGAGCTCGCGTATGGCATCTGTCAAAAATATGCGGACGCGTTTCCGGATACGGCCCGCCTGAACCTGCTTTTGCGCGGCAAGGCGGGGCTTGGCAAGACCTATCTTCTGCGGTGCGTGGCGGCGGCGGTGCGCGCGCGCGGCTTCGACGTATGCCTCATCCGCGCGGGCGAATTGTTCGGCGCGTTTTTCAGGCACCGCATGGGCGAGGAGATGCCTCTTTCGTTTTTGCAGAATGCGCAGCTTTTGCTGATCGACGACCTCGGAACGGAGCCCATGACGCAGAACGTGACGACGGAATACCTCTTCGACCTTTTGAACCGCAGAATGGAAGCGGGCCTGCACACGGCGGTCGCCACGAATTTGGAAGACCTGCAGGGGCGGTACGGCGAGCGCATTTCATCGCGGCTTGAATCGCGCGAATGCGCGGTGCTTCTGCTCGACGGGGAGGACCTGCGCCTGCAGCGGTAACATGTCGGGTAATGTCGCACAGTTGTCCTGTATATGGTCTGTGTTTTGTGGTAAAATAGTATCGTCGGAAAAATAGAAAAAATAAGAACGAAGAGCCTTTTCAGGGCTCTTTTTTGTTGCGCCGAAAAAGGAGGGAGAAACAGGCGCGGAAACAGCACTGATGAAAAAAGAACGGAGGGAGAGAAACATGGCGGTAAAAAGCAGGAGCGGGAAAAAGAAGAAGATACGGGTGACGGCAGGGAATATCCGGAACGGGGGAAGCAGCCAAAGACAGGCGGGAAGCAGACCGAAAAAGGAACCGGAGAGCGGCGGAGCATGGGTAACGGCGGGGAGCACATGGCGCACGGAAAACGGAGGCAGGCAAGCCGAAGCGGCAAGGACAGAGCAGGAGAGCGGGAAAAACGAACCGCGAAGCGCGGGCATTTTTGTATATAGCCCGTTAGAGGTCATGACTTCGTGGCGGGAAAAAGAAAAGACAACAAAGGATGCGGAACAGCCCAGCCAAAAATCATGGAGCGCGGCCGCACAGCTTCCGGCCGCGCCGGGGAGCTATCTTCCGGGAGCGGCGCGGGACCAGACGGCAGCGATGAAAAATATGACGGAGGGAATCCCGGCGGGGCAAAGCGGAAATAAACCACAGAATAGTGGAAAGCAGCCCGCGGGGAGCGTATGGGTGACCGCGGGGAACATCGGGAACGCGGAGAAAAGCCGGCGGATGCCGGGCAATGCGGAAAAGAGGGGGAAACAGTCCGGCGGGCAAGCGCAGGAGCCGGGGCTTTATGAAAAATGGTATGTTGCGGAACAGAATTATCGGGCGTTCAACGAGCAGCTTGACGAACAGATCGCCGCGCAGGAGAAAGAACTTAAGCCGGGCTATACGGTTTACAGGCCGACGGAGGAGGAACGGGAGCAATGGTTCCGGGAGGCAATGGAAGAAGCGGGGCTGGAGGATTATCTGGCCGCGGGAATGCCGGATTATTCCGATGAGGGATACCTCGACTATGCGGCACAGGCAAACAGCCTGAAAGAAGACTGGGCAAAGCTCGACGAATATGACAGAGTCGCCGCACAGGAACGAGAGGAGCGAAAAAATGAAGAGCCGGAGTGGTGGGAATATTTTGCGCTGCCCACGAGGACGGCATACAAATACTGGAAAAACGGGCAGCCGGAGGATGCATATACGCGTGCGCAGAGCTATATCAGGCAGGATCAGAGGGTGAAAGACCTTGAAGCGGAGCTTGAGGCGCTCGAAGCGCAGATCAGGGAAGCGCCCGCCGGCACAAAGGAGCGGCTCGAGGAAGAGAAGGACGAGGTGAGCGGACAGCTGGATATGCGCCGTGCGCAGCTGACGCAGTATGCGCAGGAACGGGTCGCCGGAGAATATGAGCAGATCGCCCAGGACGCGGATTTTGCGGAGCTTGCCGCGGCGGGCGCGGCAAAGGGCGGGAAGCTGGAGGCGGTCAGAGAAAACCCGGTGGGGAGCGCGCTTCTTTCGGCGGACGCCGCGCTTTACGGAGCGATGACGCAGGAGGAGCAGGATATTTATCATGCGCATCTCGCGCGCGGAGGGGAGCAGGAGGCGAACGCATATTTTGAGTCGATCCGGGAGCGGCTGAGCGGCCGCACCGCTGCGTTCGGAGAGGATATGCTGGAGAAGATCGGCTCGGACGAAGCGTTTGAGAAAACGGGGCTGCCGGAATTTATGAAGCCGGTCCAGCAAAGTATCGTACAGACAGCAAAAGGGGCGACGTCGTTCCTCGCGGGGGGAACGGAGGCTGTGCAGGGGCTTGGACAAACCGCGCGGATGGCATTCCTGGGGGAAGAAGCGCCGCTTCCGCAGAGCTATCTTCAGAAAGCGCAGCAATTATTCCGCGAGGATATGGAGGGCGCGGAGGCCGTGGTGAACGATATTCTTTATGGGATCGGCGAAATGCTGCCTGCCGTTGCGGTAGGCGTTGCAACGGGAGGAGCGGGAGCTCCGGCAGCGGTGAGCAGCGCGGTCTCGTCGCTTATGACGGCGGGCACCTCCTTCGGCTCGACCTATTCACAGGCCCGGCGGGAGGGGAAGGAGGCGGGGGAAGCGGCCTCTTACGCTCTTCTGACGGCGGCAAGCGAAGCGGCGCTGCAATATGGGCTTTCGGGTGTGAAAGCGATAGGCGGGAGCGCGCTTTCGCGCACGCTCGGAAAGAAGCTCAATGGAGCGCTGGGGAAGCTGGCGTCGGGAAATCTGGGGCAGCGGTTTGCAGGAATGGCGCTGAAAAACATCGGGCAGAACGGCGGGGAGTTTGCAGAGGAATACCTGCAAAGCGTGATGACGCCTTTTCTGCGCAATGTGGCATTTGGAGAGCACAACGATATACAGGCCGTGAGCGAGGACGCGCTGTATGACGGTATGGTGGGGTATCTGACCTCTATGGTGATGAACGTGCCGTATGTGGCGGGGCGGCGGGGCGCCGGAGACGGAGAGGCGGCGCTTGCGATAGCCGATGCGCAGCGGATCATGGGGAGCGAACAGGGGACGCTTACGCCGCAGGAGCAGACGCTGCGCAGCGGGCTTCTGGAGGCAGTGGAGACAGGCAAAATAAGGCCGGAGGTACGGGAGGCGCTGCCTGTTTCGGAAAACGACAGCATTGCGGCGGCACAGGTGCGGATCTGGGCGGAAAACGGGAGGCTGAACGAGACGATCGGTCTGGAACAGGACATTGGAACGCTTGCGGCGGAGGAGCAGGCGCTGTGCCGGGAGGTGCAGGAGGCAGTGGAAAGCGGCCGGGTGACGGCGGAGCTGCGGGAGAAGCTGGGGCTTCCGGGGAACGAGCGCGTGGCAGCAGGGCTATTGCGGACATGGGCGCAGGATGGAACGATCGCGCGGCTGATAGAAGACGTACAGGCCGGGCAGGCGAGAGGAGAGCTGGAAAGGAGGGGAGAGTGGAGCAACGGAGAGGCGCATACAGATAGATTGGAGCCGATTGACATCGAAAGGAAAGCTTCGGACGATACTGTTTACAGGGAAATCGTGCTGTCGGAAACCTACCAGCCCTATAAACAGTTTGGAGATGAAGCGGAGTATGAGGCCGTTATACGAGAGTATAATATGGAGGGCGCGCCGGAAAGCCTTGCTGAATACAACGAATTGCGGTATACTGACCCAAAAGAAGCGTATCTGCTGGACAAATATATACGGGCAGTGGACAAGGGAGATATATCGGTTCTGGTAGGCTATGAGCAATACCAAGCTGTAGGGGAGCAAATAGACGAGCAGCTTGTGGGGCAGCGGACGCAGGACGGAACAGAGATCAAAGGCTTTGTACCGCACTTTGTGGACAGGATCATAGGTCAGCAGGCGGCAAATGATATTCCAATGCCCGGCATGCGCCGTGGCGTCGCGATAGAAGACGCGCTGGAGGCGTTAAGGAATCCTGTTAAGATTGAACTTGTTGAGAGCACAAGCGGATTAAAAAGTATGATATATCATGGAGAAGTTTGCGATGTAACGATGAATCCGGATACGGGAATGTTGATTCAATGTAATCCATCTAAGAGGAGGAACAAATGATAAGATTAAATCAAGAGCAGATTAGCTTTATTAAAGAAAATTTTGAAAATTGGGAAGAATTACTAAATAGTGCTGATATAAACGATATATTAGAAGCAGTTCAAAGGATTATGATATACAAAGGCTTCGATGCGAACTATGATTTGAATGATTTCGGACGGGAAGCGCAGCGGGTTTATGACAGCATCTATTACAACAATTAAATAGGGATAAAAGAGAAAAAGGGAGCATAGCGCTATGCTCCCTTTTTTGTGTGGAAAAAACGCACCGCAGGAGCAGGCGCTGTGCCGGGAGGTGCAGGAGGCGGTGGAGAGCGGCCGGGTGACGGCGGAGCTGCGGGAGAAGTTGGGGCTTCCGGGGAACGAGCGCGTGGCAGCAGGGCTATTGCGGACATGGGCGCAGGACGGAACGATCGCGCGGCTGATAGAAGACGTACAGGCCGGGCAGGTGAGAGGAGAGATGGAAAGGGGGGGAGGAATAACTTTTGACAATGATTTTGATAATGATATAATAAGCGAAGATAAAAACGAACTGGAGACATTTGATGATTATCCAATAAAGGTCCATGAAGGAAAACAAGGAAAACATATTGCGGAGCATAATAATTATCAGAAAGGTCGCAGTATTTTTTATGGAAATAATAGAGATGCAGAGAAATTAATTATTCGATTTAAAGGAACTGGAGAAAAGATAGGGAGTAATAAAGAAAGGGTAGATTTTGGATATCCTATCGGACAATATGTTAACCCTATAACAGGTGAAATTATAGAAACTACAATTGGAATAATTCACTATTCAAAAACAGGGGCACATATTGTACCGGCAAAACCTGATACAAAATAAAGAGAGGTGTTATGTATGTTTTTTTCAGAAAATGAAGCAAAAATGATGGCTCCGTTGTTTACTGAAATTGAAAAAAACCCTTATGAAATATATCGTTTAAAGCTAAAAGATGGGGCGATAGTAAAAGCGAGAGTAAATACATGCTATGAGACAGACAATGAAAGAGAAGAAGGTGAGGAAGACTATGAGGAAATGTTTGCTTGTTTAATGCAAATTACAGATATAATACATAATAGTATATTTGCTAAATATAAGAAAGGTGAAATGATAGAAATCACTTTTCAGAATTATCCGGTAGAAATAATAAATTCTAATGGGGAAAAGATAGGATAGGTAAAAACCATAAAAAGGGAGCATAGCGCTATGCTCCCTTTTTTGTGTGGAAAAACGCGGAGCAGAACACGCAGGGCATGGCGTTCGGCAAAGGAGGGAAAGGCGCTGGAAAAAATACTGCCGTTTGTTTCCGGTATGCGTTCGGCGGGTATTGTAAAGGAAAGCAATGGGGAGGAAAACGATGCGTATCAAGATCAGAAAAAACGGACCGTATGAGGTCACGGGAAATGTGCCGCTGAAAGAAATGAAGATCGGCGCGAACCGGGCGGGTGAATCCGTCTGCTGGGAAGAGGGCAGGACGTTTGAAACGGGGGAGACCTATCATTTGTGCCGCTGCGGAAAATCGAAAAATAAGCCTTTTTGCGACGGAAGCCACACATGCGGCTTTGACGGAACGGAAACGGCGGACGGCTTGAGCTACGACGATGCGGCGATCATTTATCATGGGGACGGCATGGAACTGATGGACAGCGAGAGCCTTTGTGCAGTGGCGCGCTTCTGCGACGCGGCGGGAAGCACATGGAGGCTCATCGGCAGCGCGGACAACGAAGAGCTTGCCGTTCGGCAGGCGTGCAACTGCCCTTCCGGACGGCTCACGGTGGTAAAGGACGGAAAAAAGCTCGAACAAGAGCTGCCAAAAGAGATCGCGGTGGTGGAGGACGAGCCGGAAGGGAAGCGCGGCCCGCTTTGGGTGCGCGGCGGCATCGAGATCGAGGGAGAGGACGGGAGCGTATATGAGGTCAGAAACCGCGTGACCCTGTGCCGGTGCGGGCATTCCTCCAATAAGCCGTTCTGCGATGCCATGCACATGGAGGACGGGGAATAAAACGCGCCGTTCCGTGCAGAAAACAGAAAAGCATCCGCACGGAACGGCCGCCGCAAAAAAAGAAGAGGCGCGCAAGCCTCTCCTTCAGGAAAACCGGATAAAGCCGCTTATTTCAGCTTGCCGGCGATCGAATGCTCGGTCAGGGAAGAGAGGGAAAGCAGCCTTTCGTTGACCATATCATGAAAACAGTTCGGCAGATGGTCCCGGTGCGCCCGGTGCATCGCAACGCAGGATACACAGTCGCCGTGGTGCCTGCACGGCTCTTTGCAGGAGCAATGGTCCCCGCCTGCGGCTTTCATCTCTTTCAGTTCGTCCAAAAATTCCTGTTCGAGCTCACGGGCCAGCTTCTTGTCGCCCGCATTAAACGCGAGCATTGCCTGCGTCTCTTTTTCGTTTCCGTCGATCACCATAAAATACGACCTCCTTTTGGTGAAAATCACCTATATTATAACATATATGATGGAAAAATCTGTTTTTTACACATAAAATACGCACTTTCTGTTGACAAAGCCCAAATAATGATATATATTCTTAAATAAGAATTAATATCAATAAGGATGGCGGGATGAAAACACGCAACACGCTGCAGAAAAATATCATATTGGAGCAGGCGAGGAGGCTGCATCACCCTACGGCGGAGGAGGTATATGAGGCGGTCTTTCAGGTCCACCCGTCCATCAGCCGGGCGACGGTCTACCGGAATCTGAAAAGATTGTCGGAGGAGGGGGCCATTTCCCACGTACGCCTGCCGGACGGCGCGGACCGCTTCGATTCCATGACGCAAAAGCACTATCACATCCGCTGCACGGAGTGCGGCAGGGTGTTCGATGTGGATATGCCGTATTTTTCCGGGCTTGAGGACAAGATCGCGGATAAGCACGGCTTCGACGTGAACGGGCACGATATCACATTCGTCGGGCTGTGCCCCGACTGTAAAATAAAAAAGAAAAGAGGGCAATAAAGAATGGAAAATTTAAAGGGAACAAAGACGGAAGCGAATCTGCAGGCTGCGTTCGCGGGGGAATCTCAGGCGCGGAACAAATATACCTATTACGCGTCCAAGGCGCGCAAGGAGGGCTATAATCAGATAGCCGCCATTTTCGAGGAAACGGCGGGCAATGAAAAGGAACACGCGAAGATCTGGTTCAAGCTCCTGCACGAGGGCGATATCCCGGAAACGGCCGCCAACCTGAAAGACGCGGCGGACGGCGAGAATTACGAATGGACGGATATGTATGCAACATTTGCCAAGGAAGCAAAGGAAGAGGGGTTCGACCGCATCGCCTATCTGTTTGAAATGGTAGGCAAGATCGAAAAAGAGCACGAGGAGCGCTACCGCAGGCTGCTCGAAAATGTGGAGAACGGGCTTGTGTTCTCGCGCGACGGAGACATGATCTGGCAGTGCGCGAACTGCGGCCACATCGTGATCGGCCCGAAAGCGCCGCAGGTATGCCCGGTGTGCGCGCACCCGCAGGCCTATTTCCAGATCAAAGCGGAAAATTACTGATCGGGTGCAAAAGGGAAGGGGAACTGAAATGGCAAAATTTGTATGCGCGCTTTGCGGCAACACCTACGACGAGGACGCCGAGAGCACAGCGTTCTCCGCGCTGCCCGCGGACTGGATATGCCCCGTGTGTATGGGGCCGAAAGCGATGTATAAGGGAGCGGACGGTGAAGCGGCTGCGCCTGCGCCTGCCCCAGCGGCAGAGCAGGCAGAGGATACGCTCGCGTGGCCGGAGGAATTCGTGCATCACGACGGCGGCCTGATGGACGAGATACATGCGCTGGCAGAGACGGGAAAGTCGGTCACGGAGCCGATGGAAACGCAAATGCCCGTTCCGGGCTTTGACGACATCGTGGTGTTGGGCGCCCAGCTCGCCCGCCTGCCCCTCGAGGACGGCGCACCGGTCAGCCTGCGCACCGTGATCGGGAAAAACGCGAAGCAGCCGATGGTGCTGGAAAGTCCGGTCTATGTGTCGCACATGAGCTTCGGCGCTCTCTCTCGGGAGACGAAGATCGCCCTTGCAAAGGGGAGCGCGATGGCAAAGACTGCCGTGTGCAGCGGAGAGGGCGGCATCCTGCCGGAGGAAAAGGCGGAAGCCTACAAGTATATTTTTGAGTATGTGCCGAACCGCTATTGCGTGACGGACGAAAACCTGCGCGCCGCAGACGCGATCGAGATCAAGATCGGTCAGGGGACCAAGCCGGGAATGGGGGGCCATTTGCCCGGCGACAAGGTGACGCCGGAGATCGCGGCGCTGCGCGGCAAGCCGGAGGGGCAGGATGTCATAAGCCCCTCCCGGTTCGACTGTATCGCGTGTCCGGACGACTTGAAAAAGCTGGTGGACGAACTGCGGGAGCGCAGCGGCGGCCGCCCTATCGGCGTGAAGCTCGCGGCGGGGCATATTGAGCAGGACCTTGCGTTTCTTGCGCCCGCTATGCCGGATTTTGTCACGGTGGACGGACGCGGCGGGGCGACGGGCTCCTCGCCCCGGTTTTTAAAGGATGCGAGCAGCGTGCCCACCGTTTATGCGTTATACCGCGCGAAAAAGTTCCTGCGGGAAAATGGTATGGACGGCGTGAGCCTTGTGATCACCGGGGGCCTGCGCACCAGCCGGGATTTCGTGAAAGCGCTCGCAATGGGCGCGGATGCGGTCGCCATTGCTTCCGCGGCGCTGATCGCGCTCGGGTGCCAGCGCTACCGCGTGTGCCACAAGGGCAACTGCCCGATGGGCATCGCCACGCAGGACCCGGAGCTGCGGGCGCGGCTTGCTGTCGATAAGGGCGCGCGGCGGGTGGCGAATTTCCTCGAGGCATCGGCAGAGGAGCTGCGGGTGTTTGCGCGGTGCACAGGGCACGGGGATATCCACGCGCTTTCTGTGGACGATCTTGAGACGGTAAGCGCGGAGATAGCGGGCTATACGAATATCAAGCACGTATAACAGTGCGGGAAAAGCAAGGCGCTTAGCGGGCGCCTTGCTTTTGTGTTCGGATATAGCGGCGGCGGGCCGTTGCGGACGGGCACACCGGGGCGAAGTATGTTATGATAAAATAAGAAAACAGGCGGGAAGGCAGGAGAAAAGGGATATGCAGGAACGGGTTGAACGCTGCGCTTGGGTAAACATGAAAAATCCGCTTTCTATCCGGTATCATGATACCGAATGGGGGGTGCCCGAGCATACGGACAAAAAACTGTTTGAAATGCTGATCTTGGAGTGCTTTCAGGCAGGCTTATCGTGGGAGTGTATTTTAAATAAGCGGGATGGCTTCCGGCAGGCCTTCGATGGCTTTGATGCGGAAAAAATAAGCCGGTATGACGAAGAAAGGTGTACGCGGCTGCTGTCTGACCCGAATATCGTCCGCAATAAGCTGAAAATACAGGCCTGCGTGACCAACAGCAGGGTATTCCTGCAGATACAGAAGGAATACGGCTCCTTTGACGCCTATCTTTGGGGATTTACGGAGGGAAACGTCATTTTTGAAAGCTGTGATATGCGGACGACGTCGCCGCTGTCCGACCAAATCTCAAAGGACCTGAAAAAACGGGGCATGAAGTTTGTGGGCTCCACCGTCATATACGCTTATTTGCAGGCGGTGGGGATACTGAACGCACATACGCGGGAATGCGGTCTCTATAGGGGAGAATAAGGACATACGATAAAACGGATACCGGGAAGCAGGACGCGGTTGTCCGGCTCTCAGCCGAGGGGCGGAACGGCGGGACTATGGCATGGTGCGCCGGACGGATAGGCTCTGCGCCTGACTTTTCAGGCAAAAATCTTTGAGATAAGGCAGGATATGTGATAGAATAAAAATATGGACCAGAAAACCTTTTGGCGGGTGCAGACCCCGCAGAAAACAAGATCATATGTGATGTGGGGCGTGATCGGCGGGGCGTTTTTATGCTTGAACGCACTGATTTCCATGACGGTCTACGGCGCGCTGGCGCTGATCGACGTAGCGCTCGTGGGCGGCCTTACACTGGGTATGTATTTCAAGCAGAGCCGCGTATGCGCGCTTGTCCTGCTTGGCCTGTTCGTCGTTTCAAACGGCGTAAGCGCATATTTTGTTCCGCTCGGCGTCGTGGAATGGATCATGATCGTGGTGTTCGGCTATGCGCTCGTATGCGGGATGCTCGGAACGTTCGCATTTCAAAAGGAATGGCGGGCCTACCGCGGAAAGCGGGAGCTGCCGCCGAAGGAATGACCGGAAAACGGCGCGCATGCGCCGTCTTTTTTTGCATACAAAACCGCCGCGCGCCTGCCGAGGCGGCGTCAAGGGCTGAAACAGGCCCTGTGCGTTCCGGAAAAGGCTCTGCTTATTCAAGGAAAAAGAGAGGCGGTCAGTCCCTGTTGTCCCTGTCCGGGATCATGCCCTCCACTGCGTCCCGCGCGGCGGAAAGCTCTTCCTCAGCGACAAAAATATCGTCGCCGTAAACGGACGTTCCGGTGTAGGTGCTGATCACCTCTTCCGGACGGCGGGGCCGGGTGAAGGAACGGATCTTGTTTTGAGAGAGCACGTCCACGATCATCGAAGTCTCAACGGCGCTTGCCGTCGAAACGAGCAAAACATTTTTTTCCATGAGCTGTCATCCTTTCAACTGAATTGAAAACAAAGGCACAGGCACGTTCCGCGCACGGAACAATTGCCGGTCCGCCGTATTTTCTAAGTGTGGTCAATGGGAAAGCTGCATACCCATTACAATAAAAAGAAAGATAAGAAACGCGGCCATTCCCGCAGCCAACAGCGTGCGCATTCGCTTGCCGGAATACGTTCCGCCTTTTTGCGGAACGAAAGGACACGCCAAAAAGCTGTCCGCGATTTCGGAAGCAGCCGCATAGTCCGCGCGGTCTACATAGATGTCTTCGCCGTATACCGAATATCCGGCATAAAGCTTGAGGTAATTGCCCGCCTCTTTTTCACGGACGAGCACAGAGATGCCGTTTTGCTTCAGCAGATCGGAAAGCATGGCGCTTTCCGCCGAAGTGGACGCAGAAGTGAGAAAGACGGGCTGCATCACAGAATCCCACGGGGGAGCCTCATCTTCCGGCTCCTCCGGCAATGCCGGCACAAGAGAAGCGCCGCAATCCGCACAGACGGCGTAACCCGCATCGTATTCGTCCCGGCAATTCGGACAAAACGGCATATAAACCACCCCTTTTTTACAATATAACACAGGAAGAAAAAAGGAACAAGAAGATTGTGATATTTTTTGGCCGCCGCACATAAGGACCTATAAAAAGCGAACCGGAAACACATATTTTGTGGTATAATACGATTTGCGGGCAAAAATGAAAAACGGCCCGGTATTCAGCAGGAGGCGAAAAAATGATCGGCGTAATAGACTGCGGCGGAGGAATGCGCGGCGTATATACCGCGGGGGTATACGACCATCTCATCGATAAGGGTCTCGTGATAGATTATGGCATCGGCGTATCCGCAGGAGCGGCGAACATGATCTCCTATCTGGCGGGCCAGCGCGGACGGACGCTCACCTTTTTTGCCGAATATACGTTCCGGAAGGAATATATGGGGCTTTCGAACTGGCTCCGCGACCGGAATTACCTGAACCTTGAATATATTTATTCGACGCTCACCAACCGGGGCGGCGAAAATCCCTTGGATTACGAAGCGTTTTCCAAAACGAAATGCCCGTATTTCGCGGTGGCGACGGACGCGCAGACGGGCGAGCCGCGGTATTTCGGGCGGGAGAGCGTGGCACAGGACAGCTATGATATCTTAAAAGCGTCGTGTGCGCTTCCGGCGGCGTGCAGGCCGCAGACCGTGGAGGGGCGCTATTATTTTGACGGCGGCGTATCAGCGCCCGTTCCCTACCGCAAAGCGTTTGAAGACGGCTGCGAAAAGGTAGCCGTGCTTATCACGCGGTCGGCGGACTATGTGAAAGAGAAACAGAAAAATATGCGCTTTTTAGGCTGGATGCTGCGCAAATATCCCAATATCGTCCGGCTTCTCGAAAAGCGGCACGAGGCCTATAATGCGGCGATCGCCGAGGTAAAGGAGCTTGAGAAGCAGGGAAAAGCGCTGCTCGTCGCGCCGGAGGACGACTGCGGTGTGAACACGCTCACCAAAGACCGCGGCGCGTTTCTGCGGCTGTACGAAAAGGGTTATGCCGACGGCGAACGGCTTGCGGCATTCCTGCGCGGAGAATAGCGCGCGTCAGCCGTCTATGCGTATCGTTTCTTCGGGCAGACGGCGGTAAAAAGAGAACAGCTCCAGCTCCACCTGCCCCGTGAGCGTTTCGGGTACAGGTCCGAGGCAGCAGCATTGTTCCCTGTGCCCATGCGGGCCTTTTTCGTTTTCTGAAACCAAAAATCCGATGGACGCCGCGCCGCCCGTATATTCGGGCGCGGCGTCGAGATACGCTTCTGTATAAAAGGAGAGCTGGATATCCCCTTCCGATTCATACGCGAGCGCAAGAAGCTTATGCCCCTCGGGGCAGGCGTTCCGCTCGCTTTTTTGTATTCTGGCGATCTGCGCGTCCGAAAGGCCCTGCGCGCGCATCTGTTTTGCAGCTTCGCGCCGCTGCTCCGGCGTGGGCGCGGGAAAATCGTGCAGGGAAAGGCCGTTCAGGTAATAGCCGCATTCCGTTCCGTCCGGACGGGTAAATGTGAAGCGTTTTTCCTCAGGCGGCGCACCGGGCGTCAGGCTATGGCGGGCATGGACGGGAAGCTCTTCATGCTCCGAGCCGACGGTAAGGGCGAGGCCGGGCGGCAGGGACGGCTCGAACACGGAAAAGATGCTTTCGTCCTCAAACGAACAGTGCATGACGGAGATATCCCGCTTCGGGATATGCGCGAGCGCCCCGGGTGAAACACCCTTGCCCGTAAAATATTCGAACGGTGCGCGGGCCTCCGGGTTGCCGGACAGGGGAAGAGCGCCAGCGGATGTAAACGAAAGAAGATGGCCCTGAATGCAAAGAGACTGCGGCCAGAAGCGGTTGAGCCGTGCATCCAGCATGGCGTGTTCCCGTTCCTCGCGGTGTGTGGACGCCTCGGGCTCGCCCCGCAGGAGCCATTCGGGGAGCGGGCGGTGATAAAAGAGCCAAAGGCAGCTTTTTCCGCCGTATGAGGCCAGCGCCGCAAGCACAGCCTCCTGTCCGCGTATGCGCAGCGGCTTATTTAAAATGATCTCCCGTTCGGGCCGGAAAACAGAGTCTGTCATAAACGCTCTCCCATTCTATCCTGTCCTAAGGACTGATTGGCAGTTCTATTTTAGCATATCGATAAAAGGGCGGGGAACAACAAGGCGTACGGAAAAAGAGGAACCGGCCGCAGGGAGGAGTTTTCCGCGAAGCGGGAAATGGGCGGGCGAGGGCAATTTAAAACAGTCCCCGCCGAAGTCCTGCGGACACGAAAAAAGATTCCCGAAACGCTTGGGATTTTGGAAAGGAAACGAAGCCAAAAGACGTGTTCCGGCGTTTCGCTCATTCCTCAGACATTGAACCGGAACAGCACCACGTCGCCGTCCTGTATGACGTATTCCTTGCCCTCCTGCCGGATGAGGCCCTTTTCCTTGGCGGCCTGCATATCTCCGCCGCATTCGTCTTTCAGCGTATCGAAGGCGATGACCTCCGCTTTGATGAAGCCGCGCTCAAAATCGCTGTGGATCTTGCCAGCGGCCTGCGGCGCCTTGGTTCCCTTGGTGATCGTCCACGCGCGTACTTCCTTTTCCCCGGCTGTCAGGTAGCTGATGAGGCCGAGAAGCGAATAGGATTTTTTGATCAGCTTGGAAAGACCGGATTCCCCGATGCCAAGCTCCTCGATGAACAGGGCCTTTTCCTCCTCGTCCATTTCGGAGAGGTCTTCTTCTATCTTTGCGGAAATGGTCACGACCTCGCTTTTGTGCTCGTCCGCATACCGGAGCAGCGGCTGCAAAAGAGGCAGATCGTTCCTGCCCACCTGATCTTCCGCGATGTTGCCTACATAAATAATAGGCTTGTCCGTCAGCAGGAACATGGAGCGCATGATCTCCGCCTGTTCCTCGTCAAATTCGATGTTGCGCGCAAAATTGCCCTTTTCGAGCTCCGCAAGGACCGTTTCGCAGACGCCGGCCTCGAGCTTCCATTTTTTATCGCCCGTTTTCTGCATTTTGACCGCCTTGTCGAGACGCTTCTGCACGGCGTCCATATCCGCAAAGATCAGCTCATAGTTGATGGTCGTCACGTCGCGCAGAGGGTCAATGCTGCCGTCCACATGGGTGATGTTGTCGTCCTCGAAGCAGCGCACCACCTCGATGATGGCGTCCACCTCACGGATGTGGGATAAAAATTTATTGCCGAGGCCCTCGCCCTTGCTCGCACCCTTCACGAGCCCGGCGATATCCACGAACTCGATGGTCGCGGGCGTGAATTTCTGCGGGTGGTAGATTTCCGCGAGATAATCCATACGTGCGTCCGGCACGGATACGATGCCGAAATTCGGCTCTATGGTACAAAACGGATAATTTGCGCTCTGCGCGCCCGCCTGCGTGAGAGCATTGAACAATGTGCTTTTGCCGACATTCGGCAATCCGACGACTCCTAATTTCATATATTTCAAATCTCCTTTAAAAATCCTTATTTTACAGGCTTTTTCAGACTTGGCGCTTTTGGCTTTACGCCATTTTTACGCCATTTTCGCATTGATTTTTATTAAGATACATCCAAAACCCGATTGTTTTCAAATTGCTTTATTGCTTGATCCATCGAATCGGTTGTTACATGGACATACCGATCCATTGTGGTTTTGATACTGGCATGGCCTAACAGCTTTTGCAATACCTTTGGTTGCATATCTGCCTCGATTGCTCTTGTGGCGTAGGTATGGCGTAAAGCATGCATACAAAAATGCTTAATGCCTGCCTCATCACACAGCTTGTAAAGGTGTGTGTCATAGGAACTGTTTTTCGCAGGTAGCCCTGTACGCCAATTTATGAACACAAGGTCTTTCATAACAAGCTGTGAGGTTGCACCTGTTCACCTGTCGATGTATTCCAGAGTTTGCGACAGAAGAGGGGACTCTTTCCTATTACCACGGTTATCCCAAAGCTCTTTCAAGATTTCGTATGCACGGTCTATAAGAGGTATGGTGCGATAGCTGTGTTCTGTTTTCGGCGGCCCTGCTCGCCAATATACTTGCCTGTGTCTGTATTCTAATGTTTTGTTTACCGTCAGCGTTCGCTTTTCAAAATCAATCGCACCCCAAGTAAGTCCTATCAATTCGCCTGTTCGTAAGCCTGCTTCAAGGATGAGGGCGTATTGATTGTAATTATGAGAGCGTTCGGCTACCTGAAGAAAAATCCGTTGTTCCTCACGGGTAAGGAAGTGAATGTCATCCTTTGCTCTAACGGGCTTGGTGTACCGCACACCGTTCATTGGGTGCTTGGGTATCAAATAATTCATTAAAGCCGCTTTGAGCATTGTACCCATTGTGATGTAGGTCTGACGGATGGTAGAGCCTGCGTATTCTTCATCCATTTTCAGTAACACCTTTTTGCAGTGCATAGGTTTCACATTCGCAATCGCCATTTTACCGATGATTGGCTGGATATTGAACTTATATCGCTCACGGTAGTTGCGAAGCGTGTTGGGAGCTAAGTCCCCAACAATATTTTCAATCCAAAATTCAAACCATTCATCAACCGTCGTTTCGGTTGGAACAAAAACGCCATCGTGCTTATCAGCGTATTTGGATTCTTCAATCCAGTTGCGTGCTTCGGGAATCGTATTGAAATACTTTTCATGTCGTTTGCCCGCTTTGTCAACAAACCGGGCGTGGTATAAACCGTCCTTTCTTTGGTAAATGCCTTTACCTATTTCTTTGCCTTTGAGATTTTTTCCCAATGATATGCTCTTTTCCTGCTTAAGAAAAGAGTATACTACTACACTATAATTATATCACATAGTACGCTCTTTCTCAAGTGATAATTGTTAATTTTATAAATTTCTTGAAGTTTCGGTTAGATAATCAGAGCTTGACTGATGAACTGCTCAAACTCTTTTCGCTTAACCAATTTCTTTGTGCCGACGAAAAGTACAAACGAACAATTCGGCGATCGCAGCATAGAATCAATTTTGTTAATGCCAATATTGCTGTACTCTGCCGCCTCTTTGATTGTCAAAGTAACTTTTTCGTGGATTGGTACAGATTCATATTTTTCAGACATATTCGCCCTCCTTTGCTTATGATGAAGGGAATATGTGTACGGGAGAATATTTTGGCAAGAAAAAAGCAAATCCGCACCGCTGTCCAGTCCCTCACCGTTTCGGTTCAGGTTAGATTTGCGGTGCAGATTGCATTGTGTGACGATTTACTTTGAAGGACAATTGTTACGCTTGCGTGCGGAGATATTCGGCCGTGGGCACGCCTACGGCTTGTGACGGGTATCATTTGCTAATGGGAACAATATGCCCATCATTTTGAAATGATGATTATGACTGTCATTTGAAAAAGTCATATAGATTTATTTTAGATTTATCAAAGATTTATGGTGTTCATTCTCAAATACTGCCGAACCCTCTTTTCGGAATGATGCGAAAAAACATTTTCGGTATGACAAGCCCTGCTTTCTCATTTCGAAAGCAGGGGGGATTTGCCTCTTATCATAACGAAAAAGAATATCATTTTCTTTGTCATTTTAAAGCGAAGATTTCAGACTAAAAATTGGGGTCATTGATAATGGAAAATCATAGCTTGATTTTTTGAAAGAAGGGCATTTCCGAAAGCGAAGAACATATCAAAAAACCTCCCGAAATCTTATCATTTCGATTAGAGGTTCATCTTTTATGATTTGATGATAGAAAGCCATAAAAAAGGGTAAATCATAGGTGAACTACGTTTTTTCGGCGTTTATTTTGGTTTTATATGGAGCGAACCCCTCTTTAACCCCTTGCGAACAGGTATTTTATTATAATTTTCCTATCATAAATCCTAAAGGGGAAGCGTGTTTTTAGAAATGAAGTTGCAAAATTGGGGTTACCTTAAAAAGACACGGTTTTCAGTCTTTAAGAAGTACAAATTGTTTTTCTTTTGTCTTTATTCCACATAGACGAGTGACACCAATATTGACACCGTTATCGACCCCAATTTGTACTCCAACATTAACACCAAAATTGCCTCCCAACTACTAAAATGTACCTTTTAAAATGTGCCGCAACTTAAGTAAAACTTATTGCGTTTCAAATGTGCTCCGCCAATATGGCCAACGAAGACCCAAATAAACAACAAAGTGCATTCAATACAAAGGTCATAATATCAAATTTGTAGTTAGAAGATTTGTACTCTGTACGTTGACAAAAATCGTAATTTGGGATATAATGTTTTCACAAAAGTCTTGGGTGGTGTTTGAATGAATTGCTTAGATACACTTAAATTGATTGCCAAAAAAAATGGCGGAATTATAAATAATAAAGAAGCAGAAAAATATGGTATTTCCAGAGCAATATTATCAAAACTATGCATAGACGATAAGCTTCAGCGGATTACTCGAGGTCAATACATTTTGAGCGATGATATGCAAGACGAATTGTTATCCATAAGTATGCGCTCAAAATTGTTTGTTTTTTCCCATGAAACAGCACTTTTTTTGCATGGAATTTCAGACCGCACGCCGTTTGAGCATACCATTACTGCACCATCTGGAAAAGTACCGTCAAAAGCCATACAAGAGGAATGTAAAATTTATTACATTAAACCCGAACTATTCGAGCTTGGTAAAACCAAGTTGAAAACCCCTGCAGGCAATCTTGTGCCCTGTTACGACCTGGAGCGCACTGTATGCGATTGTATCCGCAGCCGCAACAAGCTGGGCACAGAGACCTTCCTGATGGCTCTAAAATTGTATGCCGCAAGTCCCAAAAAGGACTTAAACAAGCTAAACTCTTACGCAAAACAACTGCGTGTGGCCAATGTATTGCGGCAGTATTTGGAGGTGCTTTTATGAGCAAGGCAATGAGCCTGAAGGCAAAAATCCGAAATATCGCCAAGCAGAAAAACATCCCTGCCCAGGTGATTTTGCAGAACTATATGTTTGAAAGATTGCTGGTGCGGCTTGCCGCATCGGAATACAAGGACAAATTCGTGCTGAAAGGCGGTATGCTAGTAGCCGCTATTGTAGGCCTCGACAACCGCGCTACCATGGATTTGGACACCACACTAAAAAATCTTCCCCTCACACCGAAAGCAATTCGCGGTGCCTTGGAGCAGGTGTGTGCCATTCCTTTTGAGGATGATGTGACCTTTGCAATCGGCAATATTTCTCCCATTCGGGAGGATGACATTTACGGCGGCTACCGTGTTGCACTGACTGCTAAATTCGATACAATGGTTACGCCCTTGAGCATTGATGTATCTACCGGTGATGCAATTACCCCTCATGCAGTGCAGTACAACTTCACCGAGATTTTCGACGATGAATCCTACGAACTTTGGGCTTATAATATCGAAACCGTCATGGCCGAAAAGGTGGAAACCATCCTGCGCCGCGGCGTGTTCAATACCCGCCCTAGAGATTTCTACGATGCCTACATACTGGCGACTACGCAGAAATTTGACAAAGCGGTATTTGCCGATGCGCTGAAAGCAACTGCCGAGCACCGTGGCACTGTCGAGCAGATCGCCGATGTACCGGGGATATTGCACAACATAGAGGTAAGCCCGGAGCTGCGCACTATGTGGGATAAGTACCGCAAGCAATTTGCTTACGCGCAGGATATTACCTACGAGCAAATTATGAATGCAGTGAGGACTTTGGTTGGATAGTTATTTCAGAGGCATAGGCTTTATGAGTGGATAATAGCCGAAAACCGCTGAGAATTACAGCTGATTCATGCAACAATCATTAACATATATAAAACACATAGGTGATAAAATGAAATTAATTGAAAAACTCACTCAGTTTACTAGTATAGACAGTACAGATTCTACGGCTTATACTCATGGAATCCATCCATACCCTGCAAAATTTATTCCTAAACTTCCTAGAGAAATTATTCGTGAGTGCACAAAAGAACGCAACATTGTTCTAGATCCATTCTGCGGAAGTGGCACCACTTTGCTCGAAGCATGTGTTGCTGGCAGGAAAAGTATTGGCATCGATTCTAATCCAATTGCAACATTGATATCTAGAGCAAAAACTACTGCCTTAACAACAGAGGAAATACAGCAGCTGATAATTGTTATTGATCAATTAGAAATAATAGATTGTGCTACATTCCGTTTCCAAGCAACATGGATTCCTAAAATTCAAAATCTCAATCATTGGTTCCAAGCAAGTGTAATCAATGAACTATCGTGGCTCAAACAATTTCTGCTTGATAATTCTCAAGGGAATTTGCAGAATTTCTTGCTTTGTATCTTTAGCAGCATCATTGTTAATGTAAGCAACCAAGAAAGTAATACCAGGTATGCAGCAATTGAAAAAAACTTTGAAGCTGGATCGGTAATTACCACTTTTCTCAGGAAGCTTCGCCAAGAAGCCAAGCGAATTGTGCAACTATCAGAAATGCGAACTGTTATTAAAAATACCCCCATCGTATATCATGGCAGTACAGACAAGATTTCAAGCGCTCTTGTTCCGGATAGCAGTGTGGATATTGTGATTACCTCCCCCCCTTACGCAAACTCTTATGATTATTATCTTTATCATAAGTGGCGCATGGCATGGCTAGGATATGATATAAAAAAGGTTCAGGATGATGAAATTGGCTCTCGGCATGAACATTCTAGCAAGAAGGCTCCGATTTCTATTTTTGAACAAAGAATGATCCCTGTAATGCAGAACGTTTCCCGCATGCTAAAGCCTAATAAACTCGCGTACTTTTTTGTTGGTGATTCTATTATTTCCGGTGAGTTTTTCGATATGGAAACATGTTTTAGAGAAATGGCTGAAAAATCTGGTTTTGCTTTTGTCGATAGTTCAAAGTACACAATGGAAAGCATTTCTAGAAGTTTCCGTGAGAAAAAGTACAGTGCAGACGAAAAGAAGATGCAACATATTCTTGTTTTTGAGCCTGTAAAACCCAAAACCATGATTTCCTGTGAGGCTGCAGTAATTGCGAAGCCAACCTCTACTTGCCATGAGGTCGATTTATCTTGTTCAACACCCAAAGACAAATCCATTGTTTCTCTGAAAAGCGGAAACGAATATAGTAAGCTTCATGGTTTGGGAAAATATCCAGCTAAGTATATTCCAGACTTGCCTGCATGGGCTATTCAACAATACAGTGCTCCCAATGACATCATTTTAGACCCTTTTAATGGTTGCGGAACAACAACGACTGAAGCTCGATTAAATGGTAGGCGTAGTATCGGTTTTGATATCTCTCCCTACGCATGCCTCCTTGCCAGAGCAAAGTCCTCATACCTGGATGTAGTGCAGATTTCTGATACAACAAAAGAATTTTTGCGTTTTTTATCCAGTGACGATTCAATAAAAGCCAAGAGAGACTTGTTCTTTGAAAATGATCAGTTTTGGTTTAGCGAAGAAGCTCTGTTAGAAATTGAAACCATACGAGACTATATATTGCAAAACTTCAATGACGCACTCCGAGACTATTACATGGCTGTATTATCTACAATCATTAAGCCCTGTAGCTTTTTAGATGAAAGCCAGATTAAGGTTAAACGCGATCAGAGAAAGGTTTTAAAAGGAGTTTCTTTGCCTTATACAGAAATGAAAAAAGCATTGGTGAAATACAAGGAGATCATGTCCTCAGGGAAAACTATTGGCACATCAACTCCCGAAGCGATCATTATTAATGATAGCGCGTTGAACTTAACTACTCACCTTCTGCAAGAAGAAGTAGATTTAATTGTTACCTCACCCCCGTATATCAACGCAATGAATTATGCAATGAATAACCGCTATGAAACATTCCTACTATCGCTTGTTGATCCGAAAGAGAGCATCGAGTTCCAAACGAAATTTATTGGAACAGAGCGTGTATATGCAAAAGATTATTCTTCGCTGCATCAATTTGATGGTGAATCTGTACTAGGAAAAGCACTAAATTCTGCACTGAAGGAAATCTTCAACAACGAGCCAAAGCGGAGTTATATTGTGTTTAAATATTTTTCCGAGATGAGGGATGTTTTTTCTCAGGCAGCAAATACCTTAAAAGATGGCGGCAAGTTTGTTTTAGTTGCAGGAACAAATACCATTACAGGTGTACCGATTGATACCTTTGGTATTCTTGTAGAACTTCTCGAAGATATCGGCCTTATTTACGAAAGGACATTCCACTACGAAATTGTAAAAAATGTTCTAAAGATTACTCGCCACAAAACATCTGATATCATTAAATACGATGGCGTTGCTGTACTTAGAAAGGAGGCTGCCAAATGAACCATTTTATTATTTACCACCACAAGACAAAGCGCTTTGCCGAATATATTAACCATTATTCTAACATCGAAGATATGGTTAATGATGGAAGAGCAACCAGCGAAATACGGAACCTTCCTGACAATCACACCGTTAGTTTTGCAGAATTGCCAGATGAGCTCCGGAGGCTGCTGTTCTTTGCTAAACCAGATGTAGTTATCTGTTATGATAATGGCATCCTGCCTATCCACCCTGTTTTTGCTTTCGAGTTAACTAACCATGTTCCTGCAAGGGATCATTGGTTGCAACGCTTCAACAATCTTGTGGGATGCGCACAGATTGGTGTCCCCGGCGCTTATGTCTTGCCGTTTGATTTGTCACAACATCCCAGTTTTCCAAGTAAATTAGATTCTGCATTTTTCTACGCATATGATAGGGTAATGGAAATCCACAGAACACCGTTCTATATTGCTGAATGGGAATCTTCAGACCAAAGCACATTGAATATTGACACAACATATGCAGACCTGCCTGTTCATGATTCCGAACCCATGAAGAAAACGATGTTCTTTTTAAATAAAGTGTTAATTTCGGCAATTAATGGAACACCCATCAGTCTACTATTCCAAGAACGAATGATTGTTGAATTACGAGATGACATGCGCAGAAGAGCATATTCTCCCATTCCGCAAATTAATGATTTTGCCAGGTTAACCAAAAATATGACATCGGGAGATTTTTTGTCTTGGACAGAAATTCAAACATGGTTGGGCGGGAAAGGAATCACATTACCCGGAAACATTCCCGACAGAATTGTCAAACGAACTAGAAATCTTATTTTTACACCAATTGCTGAAGAGCGGGGGAAAACACCAGATCAACTTCGAGATAGTCTCAATAAACGCATTAAAGACAAAGGTGCGGATCCTTACCTCGGACAACCGCTTGCATTTGACTACATCTTTTGTAGATTGGGAAAAACACCTTATGAACGAGATTCAAATCTAATTATTGATTTATCTATGTTAAGCTTTGAAGATTTTTCTTGTTACCATAGTAAGGTGTGGAATGGATGCCCACTACAGCATAATGATTTATCTGAAATCAGAAATATCCCCGAGTACACTATGTTCTTAACAGAAGGGTGTGCGCAAGTAATGAAAAACTTTCTCAGAGTTTATGCCTTTACAGCAGACCTAATTGTCTTTAAGGAAGGATTGGTTTATTTTTCATGACAACGGAACCTTACAGAGAAGACGATTTGCTGTCATCTTTCGGTAAGTATTTATCAAAGCACGACTTTCTGATTCTTGCTTTAAGCGGAAATCAACAAGGCCGCTATTGGTTTCAAATAGGAGATTACCGCAAAGCTCCAGATATTATTGCCTTTCGCCACGACACCATTCTTGTAGGTGAAGCGAAAGTGAAAAGCCGAGAGCTTTTTAAAGGGAATAATGAGCGGAAATCAGACTATCAATCTTTGCAGTATTTTCTTAATAATGAAAGTGCACAGAAACAATTGCGAGAGATGATATTATCAAATATTTCTCGATTAGGCATAGATTGTTCCAGCATCCCGAATTTTCAGGCAATCATTGTTGGCGGGGATACATTTGATGCACTACATAGTGAACTGACAGATCATAGGATTCTGCATTTTACGGTAGACAGAACTAATGAGACTGTAAATGGAAATTGGGTTTGAGGTAGACTGACATGTGATAGATATGGTTGTAATGCTATATGGATGTCATTTAAGACATACCCTTGCCTATTCAATGAGAAACCTGAAGTGCACACGGGCTTTGCAACTTGTAATATAGACTCCTCTTGTCGTTCGTCCCTCAAAAGCGTTCCCAATGACATTTTATACCTAAAATCACCCCGAAACACAGCAGTAGAAAACTGGCTTGGTGAGCATATGGCGTAAATTTTGGCGTAAAAATTTATAGCATCCAAAAACGAAACAACCACCATCAACATAGCTGAATTTTGGCCAGTTGATGGTGGTTAATTTTTATGTAGTAGTATGCCCTTAAGTTTGTGTTTGCAAATTTTCCTCTACGCTATTTTTACGCCATTTCCGCATTGAGATACATAGAAGAATATGAAGTTATATAGTTTTAGGTTTTCCTAAAAGTGGCTTGGTATCAAGCTTTATGGGCAATTTATGGATTTATATGGAGTTATGAAAACAGGCCAAGTTCCCTCGACTCCTAATTTCATAAAACACCTCGAAGTAAGCTTTGCAGCCGCGCGCCGCGGCCGTTTTGATAACTCCTTTATTATAAGCGGTAGGCCGATCTTTCGCAAGCTGTGGTTGTGGAAAACGCGCCGTCCTGTTATAATAGAATGACTGGAGGAGCTCATTCCTGCCCGGACGGGCTGAGCGTAAGGAGTATTTTTATTATGGACTTTCTGGATACGATCATTTTAGGGGCGGTTCAGGGATTTACGGAATTCCTGCCCGTTTCAAGCTCGGGACACCTGAACCTGCTGCAGGCGCTGCTCGGGGTGGGCGAGGTGCCGATCTTTTACGACGTGATGCTGCACGTAGGCACGCTCGTGGCGGTGTTTATCGTGCTTTGGCCGGAGATCGTGGCGATCCTGTCGCACCCGATCAAAAATAAGCTGGGAATGCTCATTCTTGCGACCATACCGGCGGTCGTGGTCACGCTGGTCGCGGAAAAGGCCGCGCCGGAAACGTTTGCCAGCGTGCTCGACGGAAAATATCTTGCGTTCGGGTTTTACGCCACGACGGGTGTGCTCGTGGCGTGCGAGCTGGTCGCACAGCGCATCGAGCGCAAGCGCGGCATCGAGCTTCCGCAGGCGATGGCAATGGGCCTCATGCAGGCGGCGGCCATCCTGCCCGGGCTTTCCCGCTCCGGCTCTACCATTGCGGGCGGCCTGTTTTCGGGCGTGGGACGCGAAAAAGCCGCGAAGTTCGCGTTTTTGATGTCTATCCCGGCCATCCTCGGCGGGGTGGTGTTCGGCGCAAAGGACGTCGCGGAGAACGGCATGGGCGATGTTTCCGTTCCGGCGGTCATCGTGGGCGCGATCGTTGCGGCGGTGTGCGGCTTTATCGCCATCAAATTCATGCTCAGGCTCATCAGCAAATATAAGCTTTACGGCTTTGCGATCTATACGGCGGTCATCGGCACGGTCGTGCTGGTCGAATCCATGACCGCAGGGCATTATTTTGTGAATCCGTTCGTATAAGAACGGAACGGGATACAGGGAAGCGGCCTCTTCATGCGGGGGGCCGCTTTTTGTCCGCGGCAATGCCGCGGGGAGGCGTCATGCGGAATTATCAGATGGTATTCAGCGATATAGACGGAACGCTGCTGGATACGGACAACCACATCACACGGCGGACGCTGGCTGCGGTGCGCGCGCTTCCTGCGCGCGGGGTCTCCTTTGTGGTCATTTCCGCGCGCAGCCCGGCGGGAATACGCACGGTGCTCACGGAGTACGGCCTGAAATGCCCCCTTGTCGCGTACAGCGGCGGGCTTATTTTAGACGAATGCGGAAAAACGCTGTATTCCCGCGGTATGAGCAGGCAGTGTGCGGAAGAAGTGCTGCAATATCTGGAGGGGCTGCGGTGCGGCCTTTGCTGGAACCTGTTCACACCGGAGGAATGGCTTGTAAAGGATAAACGGGATCCCCGTGCGCGCCGCGAAGAACGCTTTGTGGGCGCGCAGTCGCGGGAGGGGAGCCTTGCGGACCTGCCGAATGGAGCGGAGGTCAGCAAAATACTCTGCATGTGCGCCGAAGAAAAAATAAAAGAGGCAGAAGAGCGGATCAAAGAACGGTTTTCCGCCCTGTCCGTCGTGCGGTCGGCGGACACCCTGCTTGAGATCATGGCACCGGGCGTCAACAAGGCGGCGGCGATGGACGTGCTGTGCGGGATGCTCGGAACAGATGCGGCGCATGCCGTTGCGTTCGGGGATAACTACAACGATGTGGAAATGCTGCGGCATGCAGGATGCGGCGTTGCGATGGAAAACGCACCGGAGGAAGTGAAGCGGCAGGCGGCCCGCGTCACACTGGACAACGACCACGACGGGATATGGCACGCCCTGCTCCGGCTGGGCCTTGCGGACCCGGCGTGAAAAAAACAAGGGCGCTTCCGTCATGCTGTGGCCATAAAAAAGGAAGCCCGTGCCGGAAAGGGCTTCCTTTTTTCTACAAATTTCTAAAGCTCCCTGTTTTTAGGAACTTTAAAACAAAATGCTTTGAGACCATAATTTTTTGCCCATATCTTCTTACCGTTTTTAGTAATATACGGACTGAAAATGGTTTTGTATTGTTTTACCATAAGCGATCCTCCCTTCCTTTCCCCTTGAAGATAGACGATCCGTATGATATAGTAATAAAGGATATCCCGGCAATACGGATTATCTATTGGCCAACGTTGCCGCGTTGGTTACAAGGGGCAGATCACTCTCATGGGTGGTCTGCTTTTGTTATAAAATTTATTTTAATTTGTTTCTTATTATTTTTAAATTCCTACATAGTTCTTTTAATTCCATAAATGATAAGACATCTTCTTTTTCCATCTCAAAAAATGGAAGGTCATAGGCAAGTTTTGTTATAGTGCGGCAGAATCGATCGATCTCAGATTGTGTTTTCTGTTTGGTCTCTTCAATGACGGAACTTTTATTATTGTTTGAAGCAGGATGCACATTTTCTGATTTCGCTGCTTTATAGATTCCGCGACCTGTATTGAGCAAATCCCCGGATTTTACTAAATATGCAAGAGCACCCGACAATTGACCAGAGGTAAAAGATCCAACAATAGAGTTTTTGATTTCTGAAACGGAATGATTACGAAAATCAGAAGTGATTTTTCGAATCTGATTTTTAATTTCGATGCTTGATAGGTTCATTGGACACCTCATATAAACGATTTTGAAACAAGTATAACATAGAAAGTATAAAAAGTAAACAAACAAAATTTGTTTGTTTGTTGATAAAAAAACAAATGAAACCGAATTATAAATTGTGTAAAGATTAAAGATGCATAGTGTATAATAGAACAAAGGAGGCACGATATGATCGTCAGCGCGAGCAGGCGGACGGATATTCCGCGCTTTTATTTTGAATGGTTTTTAAACCGTCTTGCAGACGGCTTCGTTTTGGTGCGCAATCCGATGAATTTTCATCAGGTGAGCCGCGTGCCCCTCTCGCCGGAGACGGTAGACTGCATCGTATTCTGGACGAAAGACCCCGCCCCCATGCTCGCACAGCTATACAGACTGGAGCCGTATCCCTATTATATACAATTTACGGTCAACCCCTACGGCGGGGAAACAGAACGTGCGCTGCCGCCGAAAAAGACGCTTCTCGATACGTTTCGGAGGCTTGCGGAGCGTATCGGGCCGGAACGTATGGTATGGCGGTACAGCCCCATTCTGATCAGCGCAGACTATATGGCGGAGCGGCATCTCGAATTTTTCGGCGAGACCGCGCGGGCTCTGCGGGGATATACGAAGCAATGTAAAATGAGCCTGCTCGATCTCTATCCTAAAATCAGGAAGCGCATGGCGGCGTGCGACGTGACCGCGGCAGGGCAAAGCGGGGGAGAGGCGCTCGCCCTCCGGCTCGCGGAGGAGGGGCGGCGGAACGGTATCGAGGTCTCGGCCTGTGGGAGTCCGTCTCTTGCCGCGGCAGGGCTTCCACAGGCAAAATGCGTAGACGGCGCGCTCATCACGCGCATCACCGGCCTGCGCTACAATCTGAAAAAGGACGCCGGACAGCGCGCGTCGTGCGCGTGCGTGAAAAGTGTGGATATCGGCGCTTACGATACATGCGGCAACGGATGCCGGTATTGCTATGCGAATGTGTCGGATGAAGCCGTGCGGAGGAACCGTGCGGCCTACGACCCGCGCGCGCCTCTGCTGTGCAGCCGCCTGCTTCCGGAAGACAAGGTGACTGAAAGGGAAGCGAAATCGGACCGCGCCGGACAACTGAGCTTGTTTTGACGGAAAGAGCGTCCATACCGCTCAAAACAAATATTCCGCATTCCTGTGCGGGCGCCGCCCGCTTCAATACCCTGCCGCTGTGCGGCAGGGCTTTTTGTGTCTGCGGCGTCCTGCCGCACAGTTCAAAGCTGTCAGGAGGATGGCCCGGCAGCTTAAAATATGCCCTGCCCGATTAAATTTCAGAAGAATCTGTTAGAAATCGTCAAAATGGATTATCAATACCAAGGAGGTAACGGAATAGTCAGATCAAAACGTATTTACGACGGTGTGCAGAAAAAGACGGCTGCCATATTTCATCAGCGGGCGAGTCGTGGCCGTACGGAAAAGAGGCGTGGATTCGTGGGAAAAGAGGCTGCGCCCCCGCGGGAATGGCTTGGGCGCCGGCGCTTTGATGAATTTAGAGAACGGTACCTTGCGGAACTACGGGGGAATCCGGCGGGAGGCCCGTTCACAGCGTTGGTGAGGATGTGTTTTTTTCCATGGCAATGTTACCTTTGTTTATGCGGCGGGAGACCCTGCACACGTTCACACCGTGGTACTGAAGCAATAGGCAGAACGACTGAAGGAGGGAAAAATATGAAGACAGTGATCCATGTAGACGAACCGGAAAAATGGGAGCTGGCGCTCACAAACGCCGGAAACATCATAAAGTATGGCGAACAGACGGGAACGGATTTTCGCATCGAGATCGTTGCGAACGGAGCGGCGGTCGAGAACCTCAGAGAGGACCGCGCCCGCGCCGACGGACGGTATGACGCGATTCGCGACCTTGCGCTCGATACCGTCAAATTTGCGGCGTGCAGAAACGCCCTTGCCGCCGCAGGGATACGGGAGGGAAGCCTGATCCCCTTTATTGAAGTCGTTCCGTCGGGAGCGGTGGAGCTGATCCGCCGGCAAAAAGAGGGCTATGCCTATATAAAGCCGTAAAGAGCAATCAAAAAAAGCAGGCATTACCTGCTTTTTTTGTATGGATGATCCAATCGGGCAGCTCCGCAGACTGCAGTCTGCGGAGCTGTGGGAGGAAACCATTCTGTTCACGCAATCTCTGTTTTATATCAGCCGTTGGTTTCTGCGTTTGCCAGCAGGCGTGCGAGTTCCTCGTCCCACTTGGCGAGTTCGGTATCTACATCAGCGCCGGTGAAGATGCTCTGCATCGATTTCAGCGCGAAGTTTTCCATGCCGACCGGCAGACCATCGTCGCCTACTACCTTGAAGAATTCAGGGATGAGAGTGCAGCCCTCATAGTTGCTGATAAACTCTTCCATGACCGGACCCTGTTCATAGGTCACAGGCACCTTGGTCACAGAGACGAGGCCGTCCGCCTCGAGATAGTAGCGGTAAATATCTTCATTTCCGCCGAGCACATAGTCTACAAAGCGGAATGCCGCTTCTTTATTTTGGGATTCGTTGCTCACACCCCAGTAAACGGGGGTCGCGCAATAGGTTTTGGAGCCAGAGATGTTAGGCGTCAGAAACGTGCCAATACTGGTATCGCCCTCCGCGTCCAGTGTAGCGGCTGTCCAAGAACCGTCCCACATCATAGCGGTTGCGCCCTTTTTGAATTCCTCCGCGGACTGGGTATAGCTGAATGACATAGAGCCTTCGTGGTAATAGCCGGCATCGATCAGTGCTTTCCATGCTTTCGGAGGCTGTTTCATTTGACCATTTGACTTTTCCGTCCAGCAGATCGCGGTTCAGATTCGGATAAGCTGCTAGCAAATCGCTGTTGAAGCCGGTGATGAGGTAGCCAGAGCCGCAGGCCCAGATATCTTTTGCGCCGCTGCCCATAAGCGGAATCTTGCCTGCCACTTTCAGTTTTTCGCATACCTGCACGAATTCATCCCACGTTTCGGGAAGCTCTGTGATGCCTGCCTCCTCGAATTGGTCTTTGTGATAATACATCTGCATCCGATACTGCATGCTTGCGGGGATCAGCGTTTTTTTGCCGAACGTTTCGATGATGGTCGCATCCTCATAACGGGACAGAAGCTCATCCGGGACCTCCGCAAAAAGGCCCTCGATGTCGGCAACAGAATTCGCTTCCATTACGACATCCGGAAATGTTCCAGCGGCGAGCTGCGTTTTCAGGAATTGGCCGCGGTCGTCGCCTGTCATCAATATTTTTTCAATTCTGATATCCGGGTTATCGGCTTCAAAAGAGTCGATAATGTGCTGATAAAAATCAGCCGAAAAATTGGCTGTCTCATAGACTGCCCATGTTATGGTCACCGGTTCCCCGGACGTGGTCTTTGCGCCGGCACTTTCAGAAATACTGTCTGCGGCGGGAGCGGCTGCGCAGCCGACAAACAGCGCGGTCGTAAACAGTATAGTCAGGACTAACGAAATAATTTTTTTCATTTTTCTTTCCTCGTTTTTATTTTGATGTTGTTTAGCTGCGTGAAAAGAGTGGACCATTCGTTTGATTCAATGATAAGATGCCGCTACTATCGATGCAATTTCAAAGATTGCAGGAGTCTTTCCAAATATTATAAACGGTTTCAAAAATTATACTTTCGTATGTTGCCGCTGTGTTGCTTTGCTGTACAAAGAATAGTGATAAATACTTCTATATTTGAAAAAAAAGAAAAGTGAAAAGGGAAAGGTGAGGAGCTCTGCTGCGGAAACGGCGAACCATATCCCGTTCATACCGAGAAAGGATGGGAGCAGAAGAAGCGCGCCAAGTAGGAATACAAAGGTACGCAGAAAAGAAATCGTTGCGGATACCCGCGCATTTCCAAGGGAGGTGAAAAAGGCGGAGGAAAATATATTGAATCCAATAAAGATATAAGATATTGCAAAAAAGGGAAAGCCCTCCGACGCGAGCCTGAACACAGGTGAGCCAGGCGGAGCGAAAATCGTGAAAAAGTTGTTTGCCGAAAGCAGAGAGATCACATAGGTCGCTACTGAGAACAGGGTGATAGAGCGGATACACTGCACGAAAAGGCGTCGTAGGCGTTTTCCATCCTGCGTGCCGAGAGTATAGCTCAAAAGCGGGGCCACGCCGTTCGAAAAACCGATATAAAGCGCTGTCCACAAATTTTGCGAATAGAGCAGAATGGAAATGGCAGCCACACCGTCCTCGCCAACTCGCTCTATCATCGTTAGATTAAAGACGAATACGGCAAGGCTTCCCGCCATCACGCTGATCATTTCTGAAGCTCCGTTCGCCATGCTCCTGCCGATGATCCGAGCCCGAAAAAGAGGCGGGGCGATACGCAGATCCGTTTTTTTCTGCAGCGTAAAATAGGAAATGGCAAAGACAGACGGAACGGTATAGCCTATCCCCGTTGCAAGAGCCGCGCCGAAAACGCCCCAGCCGAGTATGGCGATAAAAAGGTATTCCAGCGCGATCTTTGTAAAGCCGGCGGCAAGAGCCACAGCCATACCGATCTGCGGTTTTCCCGCCGTGACGAAAAAATAGTGGAAAAAGGTCTGAATGAGGCCGAAGGGAATAAAAGGCAGCAGGGCGGTAAAGTAGGCCCTGCAGTAGGGCAGTAGCAGAGGAGAAGCGCCGAGAAGCTGTAGCAGGCCGCCCTGAAAAACGAAGGCAAGGACAGACAGAATGGCCCCGGTGCTTCCTGAGAGGATCAGCAGGGCCGTAAAATAGCGCCGGGCGGTCTCCGGCGCTCCGGCGCCAAGCTTGTGCGCGACGACAGCGCTGCCGCCCGCACCGAACATATTTCCGAATGCGATGACCGTATAAAGAAACGGGCCGACGATATTTACCGCGGCCAGCGCATCGGTATTCACCCACTGAGAAAGGAAAATACCGTCTACGACCGTATAGAGTGCCATAAAGACCATCATAATAATGGTGGGGAGCGTAAAGCGGAAAACCGGAAAAAAATCCGGATGTATGGAAAGACCTTTATCCATATTCGTCACCTGCGCCGTGCCGTTCGGCGCTTCCATCATGATTGATTTATCATAGCAGTCTGGAAGGAGGATTGCAATTTCAATAATTATACAAAACAAAATTTTTGATGTGGATGGGAGGAAAAAGCCTGTAATATTCAAACAAAACCTATAATCTTTTGAATTGTGCGGACGCACGCAGATAATCCAATATAAAGGAAAAGGGGGAGACATCCCCGTATTCAAATCATATTTTTAAAGGAGATACCATTATGAAGCTTGCGCAACGGGTCCACTATAATGCATGGAAGGACGAAACGGAATTTGCATCTTTGCTTGCTTTTCTGAAGCGGTACGGAGATTTACTCGATGAGCTTACCCTTTTTACAGAATATTCGCATTACGGCTATCGTCCGCTCCCTGAGATCAAGAAAGATATGGCGGTCCTGCGGGAGCGCATCGAAACGCTGCGCAGCCTTGGTTTCAGCGTGGGCGTGAATGTTTTATGTACCATCGGGCATATCGATGAGGGAAGCGCCAGCGAGAAAAGCCCGTATGTACCCGTAATGGGCTATGATGGAGAGGAATCGGCAGGCTGCTTTTGTCCGGTCAACATGGGCTTTCTGCAATATATTGAAGAAAAATACAGGCTGGTCGCTGAGACGAGGCCGGATTATATCTGGGTGGACGACGACATCAAATTGTTCTGGAACGGCGTAAAATTTGGCTGCTTCTGCCCGGCATGTATAGAACGGTTCAACAAAAAAATGAGGAGCAGCTATACCCGCGAGACGCTCGTGCAGGCAATGGAGCAGCCAGACGGGAATGCGCTGCGGGCGGCGTTTGTGCAGGACAACAGTAATAAAATAACGGAGTTGCTCGCACATATCAAGAACGCGGTGCGTACGGTGTGCCCGGGCCTTCCACTCGGCTTTATGACACAGCATCAGGGTTGGAGCACCTTCAACGGGATGTCGTTTGATGACTGGTTTACAGCGCTCGATGCGGAAAAAGGGCGGCCGGGCGAGGGTTTTTACGACGATACGGAGCCGCAGGGCGTATATGTCAAGGTGCTTTCCACCGCGCGGCAGGCGGCGGAATATCCGGCCATGGTCACAGATGTGCAGTATGAGGTAGAGAATTTTCCCTATCATGATTTCCAGAAATCCCGGCGCATCACGCTTGACGAATGCACGCTCGCGCTGGCAGCGGGCATGAACGGGGTGTTGCTTAACACGATGAAGATAGATCCGGGCACACGGTATGACGGGTGCGACCTGCTGTATGAGGATATTCGAACAATGCGTCCGGTGTGGAACGCGATGCAGGCGTTTGCAGAAGGCTTTGAGTGCCGGGGATTTTATCCGGCCATATCCCGGAAATACGATCAACGGCGGCCGGTACACGGGGACGAGAGTTTTTTTACAACGTATGAGAACAATCCGCGCCACAATGTGATGAAAACCTATTCGCTTGCGCAGATCGGTATACCGCTTTCCATGCAGCCGGAGCATGCGGACGGTACGATACTCACGGGCAGGCTAGCAGAGGGCTTTACTGACAGCGAACTGAAAAAATTTCTTGCGGGCGCAGTGATTCTCGACGCGGAAGCAGTGCGGACGCTGGAACGGCGGGGCATGGGAAACCTTACAGGCGTACGTGCGGGTGAAGATACGACTGATTCGGTACGGGAACGCTACAATTTGGACGATGCGGTGAACGACGGGCTGCGGGATGTATACAGAGACGTGCGTACAGCCTTTTTCCACGGTGCGGCAGCTCCGCTTTTCCCGGAGGTAACAGGTGTGCGAGAAATCAGCTTTTTGGAGGACTACAGGGGAGAGCACCTCGGCGCGGCAGGAACGCTGTTTGAAAACGAGCTTGGCGGCCGCGTCTGCGCGCTTGGCTATTCGCCGTTCGACAGGATCGTATCGCGTGCACGCCGTACACAGATGCTACGGGTGTGCGACTATCTGACAAGAGAGACGATGCCTGCGGTCATTTTCAATGACGGGAAAGGAGCACAGTTTGTTCGGTCGAGTATGGATGGCCGCCGGACGCTGGTGGCGTTCATCAATTTGTCTCTCGATGAGGTAGATGTTCTTGAACTCGGCGTGCGCGGCGCGCGGAAAGGCATGCTTCTCTTGCCGGGCGGCGCGCAACTGTCCCTGTGTGCAGTGGATTCAGGGGGCTACGGACGGTTTTCACTGCCATCGGTTCCTGCGTTTGGAACATGTGTGCTGCTTACAGAGGCGGATTAAAAAAGAAAAAAGACGGGATATTTGTTCTTTATATACAGACATTCGGCTCAAAGGCAGCCTGCGTTTCGCAGGCGATTTGTCAGGATGCGGGCCATGGCTGCATAGCCCTTTGCATTCGGATGGATACCGTCCGGCGTATAGTCCGGGCGAATGGTTTTTCCGTCAGGGAGGCACAGGGCGGGAAAGTAATCGATGTATTGGAGGCAGTTTTCCGCACACAGGCCGCGCAAAAATCCGTTCATCTCCGCGGTCATGGAAAAGCGGAGCTCTTTATTGAAAGGCGGGGCGATATCCGACGGGATCACCGAGCAAAGCGAAAGGGCAACGCCCGCGGTTTTGCATTTCCGTACGAGCTCCCGCAGGTTGGCCTTATATTCCTCCAGCACGAGCTGCTGCGGTTCGCCCTCCGTACGCCACCAATGGTCGTAATGGGTGCGGGAGATGTCGTTCGTGCCGATCATCAGCACGCAGCGGGCGGGCACAAGCTGAATGCAGTCCGCGTCGAAGCGCCGCAGCAGATAGGTGGAATCGTCTCCGCCGATGGCGCGGTTGACGATGCATTTTTCACGGCCGATATAGGCGGGGATATCCCAGAGCTGGGTGATGCTGTCTCCGATGAACAGCAGGTCGATCTTTGTGCCGAGGTATAAAAGCTGTTCGTTGCCGAAGTCAAAATCCATGCGGCGGTTGTCCGCACAGACCGTCTTTCCAAAATATCCGGGCTTGATCATGATATTCCTCCGGGAATGAAAAATAGGACTCTATCCTAAAACCGATTATAGGGCGCACAGGAAAACGCCGCAATTCCAAAGATTATAGTTTTTTTTCGGATATTGCAGGACGAAAACAGCAAAACCCCTTAACAGTTTATGAAGATACCATGAAGTTCGTTGACTTGCCCGCCGCATGCTCCTATACTAAAGCCAAGAAAACGCGGACAGGCCGCGCTTTGGAGGTTTTAAAATGGCGGAATTCAAATATTGCAGGAATTGCGGGAAGCAGCTCGAGCCGGGCGCAAGGGTGTGCATGGGCTGCGGCGTTCCGGTAGGAACGGGGCACCGTTATTGCTGGAACTGCGGCAGCGGAACGGACGAGGAGGCCGTCGTGTGCGTCGCGTGCGGCGTGGGGCTCGTGCCGAAGAGCGGACGGCCGCCGGAAAGGGCGGCGGCGCAGCCGGGCGCAAAGTCCAAAGTGGCGGCGGGGCTGCTTGGTATCTTTCTCGGGTGGCTGGGCATCCATAATTTTTATCTCGGCTTTACCAGCAAGGCCGTCACGCAGCTTATACTCGGCATTCTCGGCATCGTGACGTTCGGCGTCACGACGTGGATATCCGGCATCTGGGGCTTTGTGGAGGGCATATTGGCTCTCACGGGCGGCATCCCTGCGGACGCGGAGGGAAAGCCGCTTGCCGACTGACGGAAAAAGCAGTACGCAAAAAAGCGTTCGGGAAGCCTTCCCGAACGCTTTTTTCGTGCGTTGCGCTTGAAAAAACGGTCCTGAAATATTATACTATTATATCGGTATCTTTTATTCGTTTCCGGTGGGGAAAAGAAAAACGGAGGTAACCATGAAAGAAAACAACGAGCAGGGGTTCCGCATTCCCCGCGTGCTTTTGCCCGCGGAAAACGTGAACCTTGCAAAATGGGCGTGCATCGCCTGCGACCAGTTCACGTCTCAGCCGGATTACTGGAGGGCTGTGGAACGGTTCGTAGGGAACGTCCCGTCTACCCTGCACATCACGCTCCCGGAGATCTATCTGGAGGATGAACGGGTAGAGGAACATATCGCGGATATGAAGGAGACCATGCGCGAATATCTGGAGACCGGCGTGCTGCGCGAGCTGCCCGAGGGGGTGGTCCTGACGGAGCGGCACATCGGCGGAAAGGTGCGCAAGGGCATCCTGCTTGCGATGGACCTTGAGCAATACGACTATAGAATAGAAAACAAGCCGATGCTGCGGGCAACGGAGCAAACGGTCCTTTCGCGTATCCCACCCCGTGTGCAGATACGCCGGGGCGCGGCGGTGGAGCTGCCGCACGTTATGCTGCTCATGGACGATGAAAAGGACAGCGTCATCGGCCCGCTGCACGCGCAGCGCAGCGCGCTCCCGAAGCTCTATGATTTTGACCTGATGATGGACGGCGGGCGCATCGAGGGCTGGCTCGTGGATAATCCGAAGCTGCTCGGCGGCCTTACAGAGGCGCTCACGGCTCTGCCGCGCCGGGATAATATGATGTTCTGCGTGGGCGACGGGAACCACTCGCTCGCAACGGCGAAGGCGATCTGGGACGAAGCCAAGGAAAAGCTTTCCGCGGAGGAACGGGAGGGGCATCCGCTCCGCTACGCGCTGTGCGAGGTCATCAACCTGCGCGACCGCGCAGTGGAATTCATGCCCATCCACCGGGTACTGTTCGGCGTAAACCCGGCAGGATGCGTACAGTTTCTGGTCGAACGCCTGCGCGAAAAGGGCAAGAACGCAAAGCTGGTGTTCGGGCGCTGGCGTAGCGAGATCGAGCACGACGGAACGTATCAGATCCCGTTCCTATACCACGACGGCGCGGGGCGTATCATCATCGAGGACCCGAAGCATCCGCTCGCGGTCGGCGAGGTGCAGGAGGCATTCGAGGAATATATCGGCGAGAACCCGTCCGCGCGTCTCGACTATATCCACGGGGACGAAGCGTTTTTGGAGCTTTCCCGGGAATACGACAACATCGGCTTCTATTTTGAAGCGCTCGATAAGGCGGAGTTTTTCGATCTGATCGTAAAATGCGGCGTGCTCCCCAAAAAGACGTTCTCGCTTGGGGAAGCGGAGGAAAAGCGCTATTATCTCGAGGGGCGCCTGCTCGCGCCCTACGCAAAGGAAGAAGGACCGGCGGAGCCGGAAGAATAAAACGGTGGGGGAATGAACATGGCAGTCAAAGTTACGAAATTCGGCGGAAGCTCGCTTGCGTCCGCGGAGCAGATCTTAAAAATGAAGAAGATCGTGGAGGCGGACGAGGCAAGGAAATTTGTAGTGCCCTCCGCGCCCGGCAAGCGCTTCAAGGACGATGTCAAGGTCACGGACCTGCTGTATTCCCTGCATGACGCGGCCTCCCATTTTGAGGAGACGGAGGAGATCTACCGCCAGATCGTGCGCCGCTATACGGATATCCGCGACGAGCTGGGGCTCTCCATCAAAATTGAGGACTATCTGGAAAAGGTATATGAGGATATCAAAACGGGCGCGAACGAGGACTATGCGGCGTCACGGGGCGAATATCTGAACGGCCTGCTCATCGCGGACCTTTTGGGCTATGATTTCATCGACGCGGCGGACGTGATCTTTTTTGACGAAAACGGGGGCTACGACGCGAAGAAAACGCTTTCCATTCTGCCGGGGGCTTTAAAGCTGCACGAGCGGGCCGTGGTGCCCGGCTTTTACGGAAGCTTGCCGAACGGGAAGATCAGGACGTTTTCGCGCGGGGGCAGCGACATCACGGGCTCTATTGTGGCACGCGCGGCGAATGCGGACCTGTATGAGAACTGGACGGACGTTTCCGGCTTCATGATGGCGGACCCGCGCATCGTGGAAGACCCGAAGAAGATAGACGTCGTCACCTACCGCGAGCTGCGCGAGCTTGCGTATATGGGCGCGACCGTTCTGCACGAGGACAGCATTTTCCCCGTGCTCGAGGCGGCGATACCCATCAATGTGAAAAACACCAACGACCCGGAGAACAGCGGCACCATGATCATTCCGGCGGTGGAGGGCCGGGGCGAGGCGGACGGCATCACGGGCATCGCAGGGAAAAAGAATTTTACCGTCATCACGATCGAAAAGGATGGTATGAATACGGAGATCGGCTTTGGACGCAAGGTGCTCACCTGCCTTGAAAAATTCGGGCTTTCGTTTGAGCACATGCCCACATCGATCGATACGATCTCCATTGTGGTGGCCGACGTGCGTATCCGCCACTGCATCGAGGAACTCATCGACGAAATACACGCGGTGTGCCAGCCGGACAGCGTGGAGGTCTCCTCCAACATGGCGATCATCGCGACGGTGGGCCGCGGCATGATCCGTCAGGTGGGCGTTTCGGCGAAGCTGTTCGCCGCGCTTGCGGACAGCCATGTCAACGTGCGCATGATCGATCAAGGCTCGAGCGAGATCAACATCATCGTGGGTGTGGAAAACGACGATTTTGAAAAGGCGGTAAAAGCCATCTATAACGCGCTGGTGTAACGGAGCGGAGCGGCGGCAGAAGCAGGGGAGAAAGCGGGCAGAACGGGAGCGGGCGGTTCCGGCTCCAGAAGCCCGGCCAGCGGAACCGAAAAGACGGCTTCGAATCCGAAAACGCCTGAGAACGGCGGAACAGGCAATAGCGGAAGCAGCGGAGAGCCGGAGGTTCATACCCACAACTGGGTGGAGCAGACCAAGACCGTGCACCATGAGGCGGAATATGAGACGGTGCATCATGACGCGGTGACAAAGGAGCAAACTATTTGCACCGGATGTCATCAGGCAGTTGCAGACTTTAGTGCTCATAAAAAAGAAGCTATGCTGAATAATAATGAAACTTGCAGAAATGCTGGATATACAGTTAAAGATATTACTGTTCAAGAGGCATACGATGAAAAGGTACTGGTCAAGGACGCATGGGACGAAACCGTGGTAACAGGCTGCCGATGCTCCGGCTGCGGCGCTTTGAAATGACAGGGGATAAAGAATAGAGAATAAGGAATCAGGAAACGAACAAAAGGGCGGGGAGTGACGGGAGCGCCCGGGCAAGGGATGCCCAAGAGCGCAAGCGAAGCGTGAGACAAAAGGGGTCCCCGCGCAAGCCCAGCAGCGCGGGTTGCGTGGGGTAGAGAAAGGGCGGTCCGTGAGCGAGGCTTTCGGACGCAGGACGAAAACGAGTAAAAGGACATGCCCTGACGCGAGGCGTAAGCGCGAAGCAAAAGGGCGTGCGACGACGCGGCCTACTGCCGTGCGGAAAATACGCAAGAGGCAGAATAGGACGACGCAGGAAACGGAACAGAGCCGACTTTGCTCATGATAAACCGGGGTCCCCGAACGACTTGAGCGTATGCGAGTCGTTTGGGGCAGACGGAGTGCTGTCCGAACCTATGGTTCGGCGAACAGCACCCGGGCAAGGGACGTCCGTGAAAACGAGCATAGCGAAGTTTGAACGGAAACGGCCTACTGCTGCTATGCGGAATTTACGCAGGGGGCAAAATAGGACGAAGCGGGAAACGGAGTGACGAGGCCGCGTTCCGACGACAGGGCGGATAAGGTAGGATTTCATTGATTTTTGAAGCGGTGCAGGCGGTACTTATGGTGGTGGTCATCATTGCCATCGGCTATTTCGTTGCGCGAAAGGGCTGGGCGGGCAAGACCGTCACGGATTTTATCAGCAATCTGATCGTAAACGTGACCCTGCCGTGTACGGCGGTCATGGCGTTCCTCACGAGCTTCACAGCGGAGACGCTTGCGGATTCGTGGGTCTATATTCTCGCGTCCTTTGCGGCGATCGGCATCACATGGCTGGCCGCAAAGCTCGTCATTCAAATCGCAAAGATCGAAAAAGAACGGCGCGGCGTGTTTACGGCGCTGTTTTCATTTTCCAATTCGGTATTCATAGGGCTCCCCGTGGCGACGGCGATCTTCGGGGAGGAAGCCCTCGTGTTCGCGCTTTTTTACTATGTTGCGAATACCACCTTTATGAACAGCCTTGGCTTCATAGAGATCGCGCGGGACGGCATGGAGCTCTCGTGCGGAGGAAAAGGCGTGCGCTTCAGCGCGAAGGAGATTTTAAAAAAGATATTCAAGCCGCCCATGCTCGCAGTCATCGCGGGCTTTGTTCTCGTGATGCTGAACGTGCGGCTGCCCGCGTTTCTTTCTTCCGCGCTCACCTATGTGGGGAATGTTACCTCTCCCCTTGCGCTGATGTTCGTGGGCATGATCCTGCAGCGGACGGGGCTCTCCTGTATCAAAAAATTCGACCGGGGCATCTCGTGGGCGCTTGTGGGGCGGTATGCCGTATCGCCGCTCGTGATGCTTGGCGTCACGGCGTGTATGGGGCTCGCGGCTTTTCCGTCCGAGGTGCTCACCATCCAAATGAGCCTGCCCGCCATGGTCACGACGACTATCTTTGCCGAAATATCGGGTGCGGATACGGAATTTGCAGCGCGCGGCGTCGCCGTCACGACGCTGCTGTCCTTCCTTACGATCCCTATTTATATCCTGCTGTTTACGTATTTATGATTTTGCGTTCCGCTGCGGGAACAAGTTATGATATAATAAAAAAGCGAATGGCCGGCGGCCCCGCCTAAGGGGGGCTCTGCGCGGGCAAGACGAATGCGACGACGGAGGAGCGTTATAAGCTATGAGCGTAAAAAGACTGTTTGTGGAAAAGAAAAAGGGCTTTGACGTGGAGGCGCAGGAAAAGCTGGCGGACTTCACGCAGAACCTCGGCGTACCGGTAAAAGAGGTGCGGATATTGAACCGCTATGATGTGGAGGGGCTTGACGATGAAACGTTCGCGGCGGCGGTCCCTACCGTTTTTTCGGAGCCGGCTGTTGATAAGGTCTATTTGGACGAGCTGCCGGACACAAAAGGCTATGCGGTGTTCGCAGTGGAATATTTGCCCGGCCAGTACGACCAGCGTGCAGACAGCGCGGCACAGTGCGTGCAGCTGCAGTCGCAGGGGGAACGCCCGGACGTGCGCACGGCAAAGGTCTATTTGCTGAAGGGCGCGACCAAGGCGCAGACGGAAGCCATCAAAAAATATGTCATCAATCCGGTCGATTCGCGCGAGGCCTCTCTGAAGCCGTACGATACGCTCAAAATGGAACTCGATATTCCGACGGAGGTCGCGGTCGTGGACGGGTTCCTCAAGATGACGGAAAAGCAGATTGCGGATTACGCCGCGCAAAACGGCTACGCCATGACGGCGGAGGACATGCTGTGCGCGCAGGAGTATTTCAAAAGCGAAAAGCGCGACCCCACGGTAACGGAGCTCAAGGTGCTCGACACCTATTGGTCGGATCATTGCCGCCACACCACGTTCTTAACGAAGCTCGACGAGGTGGAGTTTGCGGGCGATCCGCTTTCCAAGGCGGCGCAGCGGGTCTATGAGGATTACATCGATACGCGCAGGAAATTAGGCAGCAAAAAGGACGTGTGCCTGATGGACCTTGCGACAATCTATGTAAAGGAAGCGAAGCGCGCGGGAAAGCTTGCGAATATGGACGAATCCGAGGAGATCAACGCCTGCTCGATCCGACATAAGATACAGACCTACGATGGGGAACGCGATTACCTCATCATGTTCAAGAATGAAACGCATAACCACCCGACGGAGATCGAGCCGTTCGGCGGCGCGGCGACCTGCCTCGGCGGGGCGATCCGCGACCCGCTTTCGGGGCGGTCGTACGTCTATCAGGCGATGCGCGTGACGGGCAGCGCGGACCCGCGCGAGAGCCTTGCGGACACGATGGAATATAAGCTGCCGCAGCGCAAGATCACGCGCGAAGCGGCGCACGGCTATTCCTCCTACGGCAACCAGATCGGCCTTGCGACAGGCCTTGTGGAGGAGGTCTATCATGAGGGCTATAAGGCGAAGCGCCTCGAGATCGGGGCGGTCATCGCGGCGGCTCCGGCAGAGCAGGTGAAGCGCTACGAGCCGTCGGAGGGAGACCTTGTGGTGCTCATCGGCGGACGCACGGGGCGCGACGGCTGCGGCGGGGCGACGGGCTCCTCCAAGGCGCACGACGAGACCTCCATCGAGCAGTGCGGTGCGGAGGTACAGAAGGGCAACCCGCTCACCGAGCGCAAGCTGCAAAGATTGTTCCGCAACGGAGCCTTTTCAAAGCTCGTCAAGCGCTGCAACGATTTCGGCGCGGGCGGCGTGTGCGTTGCCATCGGCGAGCTTGCGGACGGGCTGGATATCGACCTCGACGCGGTCCCGAAGAAATATGAGGGGCTGGACGGGACGGAGCTCGCGATCTCCGAGTCGCAGGAGCGCATGGCGGTGGTGATACGCCCGCAGGATGCGGACGCGGTGCTCAAAATGGCGGAGGATGAGAACCTCGAGGCGACGATCGTCGCGCGGGTGACGGACGAGGGCCGTATGCGCCTTATGTGGAACGGCAAGACCATCGTGGATATCACCCGCGACTTTTTGAATTCCAACGGCGCGACGCAGCATGCGGCGGCGCGGGTCGAACAGGCAGGCGCGGAAAACCTGTTTGCGGAAAAAACGGAGGATACGGCGGAAAAAACGCTGCTGTCCCTGCTTGCCGACCTCAATATTTGCTCTCAAAAGGGACTTGTGGAAATGTTCGACGGCAGCATCGGCGCGGGCAGCGTGACGATGCCGCTCGGCGGGAAAAACCAGATGACGCCCGTGCAGGCGATGTGCGCGAAGATCCCCGTACAGGATACGGACAGTAAAACGGCTACGCTGATGAGCTATGGCATGGACCCCTATTTGATGGAAAAAAGCCCGTTCCTCGGCGCGGTATACGCCATTCTGCTGTCGGAGGCGAAGCTCGTGGCGGCGGGCGGCGCGGTCGGCGATTCGTGGCTGACCCTGCAGGAATATTTCGAGCGCATGACGGGCGAGCCCGAACGCTGGGGCAAGCCGCTCGCGGCGCTGCTCGGCGCTTATCATGCGCAAAAGGAGCTTGGCGTCGCGGCCATCGGCGGCAAGGATTCCATGAGCGGCACATTCAGGGATATCGACGTTCCGCCCACGCTGTGCTCGTTCTGCGTGGCGCCCGTCCTCGCGGCGAACGTCATTACGCCCGAATTCAAGAAAGCGGGCAGCAAGCTGTATTTGCTGGATATCGTGCGCGATCAGGACGGCCTGCCGGATTTCGAGGACGCGAAGCGGAAATACGGTAAGCTGCATAAGATGATAGAGGATAGGGCGGTGCTTTCCGCGTATGCGGTAGAACGGGGGGGCATGCTCGCGGGCGCGGCAAAATGCGCGTTCGGGAACGGGCTTGGCGTGAAGCTGTTCCCGCAGGAGCTTTCGGGGCTCACATGCAAGGCGTACGGCGCAGTGCTCGTAGAGGCGGCGGATATCGCCGACGCGGATTTCACCCTTGTGGGCGAGATACGTGAGGAGCCGTTCATCGAAGCGCTGGGCGAAAGTATTCCGCTCTCCCGTGCGCTCGAGGCCTATACCGGCACGCTCGAGTCGGTGTTCCCCACCAAAACGGCGGACAGCGGCCGGGTGGATACGCCCGTCTGTCAGAAAAAGAATATCTTTATCAGCAAATATAAAACGGCGGTCCCGCGCGTCGTGATCCCGGTGTTCCCGGGCACGAACTGTGAATATGATACGGCAAAGGCCTTTGAAAAGGCAGGCGCGATCGCAAGCGTGGTCGTTATGCGCAACCTTTCGCCGCTGATGATCGAAGAAAGCGCGAAGCTGCTCGCCAGCGAGATCGCGAACGCGCAGATGATCATGCTGCCCGGCGGCTTTTCGGGCGGCGACGAGCCGGACGGAAGCGGAAAATTCATTGCGACGACATTCCGTTCCGGCCGTATCAAGGACGCGACGCACGATCTTCTTAAGAACCGCGACGGACTGATGCTCGGTATCTGCAACGGATTTCAGGCGCTTGTCAAGCTCGGCCTCGTACCATACGGCGAGATACGCGAAATGCGGGAGGATTCGCCCACGCTGACCTATAACAACATCGGACGGCACGTTTCGTGCATCGTGCGCACGCGCGTCACCAGCGCCAATTCCCCGTGGCTCATGCTTTCCGAGCCGGGCGAGCTGCATTCGGTCGCGGTATCGCACGGCGAGGGGCGGTTCGTGGCGTCGGAAAAGGAGCTTGGGGAGCTTTTCAGGAACGGTCAGGTCGCCACGCAGTATGTGGATATGGACGGAAATCCCACGATGGATATGCCCTTCAACCCCAACGGGTCGATGGCGGCGGTGGAGGGCATTATGAGCCCGGACGGCAGGGTGCTCGGGAAAATGGGCCACTCGGAACGCGCCGGGCTGCATATCGCCAAAAACGTTCCCGGCGATTACGACCAGAAAATTTTCGAGAGCGGCGTAAAATATTTCCGGTAAAGAGAGCGGGAGAAAAGGCGTTTGCCAAGCGGCGGACGCCTTTTTTGGCAGCCTTTTAAAATTATGATAGAATATGCATAAAACCGGATATTCTATATTAATAGAAAAAGGAAAAGGAGAACGGTATGAATCTTTTACTGAGCGACAGGGCGCTTTCCGTGCGTCTCCCCGAAAATGGAGAGGACCGGTATATCGACCTTTCGGAGCTGAAGCCCGCAAATTGTACGGGCTGCTTCGGCTGCTGGGTAAAGACGCCGGGCAGGTGCGTGATACGCGACGATGCGGTCAGGGTATATCCGCTGATTGCACAGAGCAGACGGGTGCTTTATGTCAGCCGGCTTTACTGCGGTTCGTATGATATTCCCATGAAAACGATGCTCGAACGCGCGATACCCGTTCAGCAGGCGTTTATCCGTATACACGGCGGAGAGACGCATCACGTCCAGAGAGACGTGGTGGAAAAGGAGGCGGTCATCATTGCCTATGGGGATATCTGTGAGGATGAAAAGGAGCTGTTCCGCAGGCTGGTCGGCAGGAATGCGCATAATATGTCTTTCCGAAAATGGAACGTGCGCTTTGTGACGGAGGAAGAGGTGGACGGTGCGGTCTGCGGGGAGGTACAAAAATGGGAAAGCTGCTGATCGTAAACGGTAGCCCGCGCGCGCCGCGGTCAAATTCAAAGCGGTATGCCGCATTGCTCAAGGAATATCTGAGCAGCGGAACGGACGAATATAACGTGACGGAGAAACGGCACCGGGAGATTTGCAAAAGGCTGGGGCAGTATGACGGTATTTTGTTCGTTTTTCCGCTGTATGCAGACGGTCTGCCGGTAACGCTGATGTATTTTTTAAAGGAACTCGAGACGTATGAGGCGGAGAAAAAGCCGGCGGTTCATGTGCTGATAAACTGCGGGTTCCTTGAACCGGAGCAAAATGATACTGCGGTGGAGATGATACGCTTTTTTTGCAGGAAAAACGGATTCCCGTTCGGCGCGGCGCTGTGTATCGGATCAGGGGAAGCGATCCTCGATACGCCGTTCGTACCGGTAGTAAAGCGCGGGCTCAAAAAATTCGCAAAAGCGGTGGAGAGGGGCGGGAACGGATTGTTTAAAGCGCGTATGCCGCTCACCAAGAGAATGTTCGTCAGAGCTTCCTCAAAATTCTGGGAGGCATACGGCGCAAAAAACCATGTCACCAAAGAAGAAATGCAGACGATGAAAATAGAGGGATAGCGTACTGGTACGCTATCCCTTTTCTATCACGCCCCGGCACAGCCGGGAACTTTATGCGTAATGATACCGCTTTCTTTGCGCTGCAAAGAACGCGATGGTAACGAGCAGGGCGAGCCCCTCCGCAACGACGACCGCAAGCCATATCCCGTTTATCCCAAGCAAGAGCGGCAGGAGCAGTACGGCGGCGATCTGAAATACGAGCGTGCGCAGAAAGGAGATCGCGGCGGAGACCGCGCCGTTATTGAGCGCCGTAAAGAACGCCGAGCCCCATACGTTGACGCCCATCATGAGAAAGGCGAGGGCATACAGCCGGAATCCGTGGGTGGTCATCGCGTACAGCTCAGGGTCATACCGGACGAAGATACCCACGAGAACCCCGGAAAAAAGCTCTGCTACGGCCGTGAGGACGAGCCCCGCCCCCACGACGAGCGTTAGGCTCTTTTTGAACAGGTTTTTCAGCTCGGCATGATTCTGCGCGCCGTAATGATAGCCGACGATGGGCGCGCTGCCGATGGAATAGCCGAGAAAGATCGCCATGAATATGAAGTTGACGTACATCACGACTCCGTAGGCGGCGACGCCGTTTTCCCCCGCGAGCCGCATCAGCTGGAAGTTATAGAGAATGTTCACGACAGACATGGAAAGGTTCGTGACCATCTCGGAAGCGCCGTTGGCGCAGGCGCGCAGCAAAGGACGAGCCTCGAAGCGGGCGCGGGTGAGGCGCAGCAGGCTGTTGTTTTTCCGGGAGAAATAGAGGATGGGGACCACACCGCCGATCACCTCGCCGATGGCGGTGGCGATGGCCGCACCCTCGATGCCCCAGCCAAGCACCGCGACGAACAGGTAATCGAGCGCCATGTTCGTCAGTCCGGCGGCAAGAGACACCCGAAGGCTGAGCCCCGGCTTTTCCGCGGTGATAAAAAAGCTGTGGAACACGTATTGCAGGATAAAGGCGGGCATGGAGAGGAACAGGATGCTTCCGTACGCCACGCAGTTTTCCAGAAGCTCTCCCGTTGCGCCGAGCGCCTCCGAAATGGGGCGGATAAAAATAAAACCTGCCGCGGAAAAGAGCGCGCCGACAATGAGGGCCGTATAGACGAGCATGGAGAAATAGCGGTTCGCCTGCCCGTGCTTTCCCTCGCCCAGCGTTTTGGAGACGAGCGCGCTGCCGCCCGTGCCGATCATAAAGCCGATGGTCCCGATCCCCATCATGACGGGCATGATGAGGTTCACAGCGGCAAAGGGCGTTTTGCCTGCGAAATTGGAGACAAAAAAGCCGTCCACAACGCTGTATAGAGAAGTGAAGATCATCATCAGGACAGGCGCGAGCACAAAGCGGAGCAGCCGTTTATAGGTGAAATGGTCGGATAGCTTGATCCTCATTGGGGCATTCCTTTCCGGTCCCGCAAAAAGAGCGTCCGGACAGTCTGCCCGGGCGTGCGGGGAACATGTTTTTTATTCAAAGCGTTTTTTCAGTTCCGCATCCAGCATGCCGTTGAATTTATAGGTGAGCCGCGTGAGTGCGGCGCGCTCCTCCTCGGGAAGCTCCATCCAGACGCGTTCCTCGAGCGCGAGCATATCGTCGATATACCGCATTGCGAACCGCTCGCCCGCATCGGTAAAAACGATCTGCTTTACGCGCAGGTTGCCCTCCTGCGGCTTAAGACGTACAAGCCCCTTTTTTACGAGCAGGCGGAACGCGGAATTGACCGTCTGCTTGCTCATGAAGAGGCGTTCGCTGATCTCATGCTGAGTATGCGCCCCCTCGCGGAGCATGAGCAGGGACCAATATTCCGCGGCGGAAAGGCCGCAGGCCCGGGGCAGCTTTGCCCAGATGCGGTCGAGATCGTTGAAACCGGCCCGGTATGCTTCTATGGTGCCGTCCTTCGGCAGTTCGATCGACATAGTGCTTCCTCCAAACAGTCCGAAATCATAATGTATGAAATCGGACTATTTGAGTATACATGAACGCTCACGGGCTGTCAACCGCTTTTGGGATGGACAGGCGCGGGGCGCACGGGCATGCGGCCTTAACACAATCTTAACATCCGTTTCCCCATCTTAACACTGCATTTACGGCAAACAACTTATAATCATGCTGTGACAAAATTTAGGGAAAAGGAGATAAAACTATGGGAACAGTTATGGTTGTTGCGGGCATCATGATGCTCGCCATGCTCGGCTATCTTTTCTATGTTTTATTCAAAGGTGAGAAGCTATGAGCAGTGGAGTGATTCAGGACATCGTATATGTAATCGCCCTGATCGGTATTGGAATACCGCTCGGGCTCTACATATACAAGGTAATGACAGGGAAGCTTACGTGGAAGCCCATCGCGGCCCTCGAACGTTTCACCTATAAGGTCATGCGTATCAATCCGGAGGAAGAGCAGACCGCCGGACGGTACGCGCTCTCGGCGATCACATTCTCCATTTTTGGGTTTGCGATCCTGTTCGCGCTGAACATGCTGCAGGGCTATCTGCCCTTCAATCCGGAGGGTATCCCGGGCACGAGCGCGCACCTTGCGTATAATACGACGGCAAGCTTCGTATCCAATACGAACTGGCAGGCATATTCCGGGGAATCGGCGCTTTCGTACCTCACGCAGATGGCGGGCCTCACGGTGCAGAACATCGTGTCCCCGGCGGTCGGATGCGCAGTGCTGTTTGCGCTCATCCGCGGCTTCCAGCGCAAGGAGAGCAGGACGATCGGAAATTTCTGGGTCGACCTCGTAAAGGCGACCTACTATGTGATGATCCCGCTTTCCATCATCGTGACGCTGCTGCTCGTTTCGCAGGGCGTGATCCAGAACCTGAGCGCCTATGTACATGCGACGACGCTCGAATCGGGTGCGGAGCAGATCATCCCGATGGGCCCGGCGGCAAGTCAGGTCGCCATCAAGCAGCTCGGTACGAACGGCGGCGGCTTCTTCGGAGTCAACTCGGCGATGCCGCTCGAGAACCCGACGCCTTTTGCGAACTTTGTGGAATGCCTGTCGCTGCTGCTCATTCCTGCGGCGCTGTGCTTCTCGTTCGGACGGGCGGTCAAGGATTCCAAGCAGGGACGCGCGATCTTCATCGTTATGCTGGTCATCTTCCTGCTGGCCCTCATTGGAATGACGATGAGCGAAAATGTGGCTGCGCCGCAGTTTGACGGCGTTGCGCAGTCCGGCAGTATGGAGGGCAAGGAAGCGCGCCTCGGCGTCGATACATCGGCCCTGTGGGCGACGGCAACGACATCAGCCTCGAACGGGTCGGTCAACTCGATGCACGACAGCTACACACCGCTTGCCGGCGGCATCCAGATGTTCCTGATGATGCTCGGCGAGGTCGTATTCGGCGGCGTAGGTTGCGGCCTTTACGGAATGCTGGCGTTCGCCATCCTCACCGTGTTCATCGCGGGCCTGATGGTAGGGCGTACGCCGGAATATCTCGGCAAGAAGATACAGGCGTACGACATGAAAATGGTGTGCCTCGTCATTCTGACGCCTCCGCTCTGCCTGCTCTTCGGTACGGCGCTTTCGACTTTCGTGCCGACGATCACGGACGACTTTACGAACACAGGCGCGCATGCATATTCTGAATTGCTTTACGCCTATACATCCGGCGCGGGCAACAACGGCAGTGCGTTCGCAGGCTTCAATGCGAACACAGTATACAGCAATATGGGCATCGGCCTGAGCATCTGCAGGTCTATTGTGGAAGCGCATGGGGGCGTGATCGTCGCCATGAATAATGACCGCGGCGGAGCGACGTTCAAGTTCGCCCTGCCCTTGGAGTGATAAAAATGGAAGATACGCGTATTTTGATCATTGAAGACGACCAGACGATACTCAATTTTTTGAGCATCTCTCTGAAAACGAACGGCTACCGCTTCGAGACGGCTCAGACCGGCCTTGACGGTATCTCGCTTTCGCTTGCCAACAATCTGGATGTTATTCTGCTCGATCTCGGTTTGCCGGATATTGATGGACTGGAGGTTTTGAGGCAGGTACGCCAGGCGTCAGACGTACCTATTATCGTGGTGTCGGCGCGCGGACAGGAGCGTGAAAAGGTGGAGGCGCTCGACGCGGGTGCGGACGATTATATCACGAAGCCGTTCAGCATCGGCGAGCTCCTTGCCCGGGTACGGGTGGCGCTCCGGAAACGTGCGCCGCATCCGGCGGCTAAGGAGAGCTTTGAACTGGACGGGCTTGCGATCGACTTTGAAAAGCGCAGGGTCGTGGTGGACGGAAAGGACGTGCACCTTACGCCTATCGAATACAAGCTGCTCACCCTGTTGGTGGAAAACAGGGGCAAGGTGCTGACGCACAGCTTTATCAATAAGCAGGTGTGGGGCTATGAATATACGGAGGATTCCCAGTCGCTGCGTGTGTTCATGGCGAATATCCGCCGCAAGATCGAGAAGAACACCGCAAAGCCGCGCTATATCATGACGGAGGTCGGCGTGGGCTACCGTTTCGCGGACGAATGAGGCAGGAGCCTGCAAGCTACCACGGCTGCCCGCCGGACGGCTTTTTTGATGGAATGAAAGCATTTGAAAATGATATCGGGAGTTAAACGATTTTATTAACGCAATATAGTGTAATTTTATCATAATATTGAACATTGATTTAAATTTTACAAACAGGTAAAATCTCTGTAGACAGTACTTGAAGAGCAGTTTGCTCCGAGGTTCTTCGATTTAAACGAGCGTCGGTTTTAAAGGTGTACGTTTATGACCAATACCATATTGCTGCTATTATGCGCTCAACAGAGCGCATTTTTTTATGGCTAAATTTCTACAGTATAATAATCGCCATTCAAAAATAAACTTAGAAAATAATAGGCTGAGATTTTGTAAAACTTTTGATGTAATATAAAATATTTGCGGCATGGAAATGTAACGGACTGGCTGGAGGAGAAGATAAAATGGATGAATACATTTTGGAATTAAATCACATCACAAAAATATTTCCCGGTGTAAAAGCCCTGCAGGATGTAAATTTCCAACTGAAACGCGGAGAAATACATGCCCTTATGGGGGAAAATGGCGCCGGGAAATCGACATTTATCAAAGTGATTACCGGAGTGCACCAACCTGAAGAAGGCACTATGAAACTGGATGGACAGCCGGTGCAGTTTAAATCCACACGCGATTCGCAGGAAGCGGGAATCGTTTGTATTTACCAGCATTCCACAGCTTATCCGGACTTGAGTGTAACGGAGAATATTTTTTTGGGGCATGAAATTACCAAAGGAAAAATGAAAGCGCTGCAGTGGAAAGAGATGCACGCAAAGGCGCAGGAGCTCTTGGATAGGCTCGGGGCCGACATTGATTCGCGGGCCAGCATGGGCACGCTTTCGGTTGCACAGCAGCAGCTTGTGGAAATTGCCAAAGCGCTTTCAAGCCAGGCGCGGATTATTATTATGGATGAACCTACTGCGGCCCTAACGAAACGGGAGAGCGAAGAATTATACGAATATACGGAAAAATTACGCGAGGGCGGCGCATCGATTATTTTCATTTCACATCGGTTCGAGGACATGTATAGACTTGCGGACCGCGTAACTGTATTGCGCGACGCACAATATATAGGCACATGGGATGTCGATGCGATATCGAATGAAGATATGATTATTGCAATGGTGGGAAGGGAAATCAAACAATTGTTTCCCAAACGCAAAATTGAAATTGGCGAGGAAATCCTAAGAGTGGAAAAACTTGGCCGTACCGGATATTTCAAAGATATTTCTTTTGATGTGAAGAAAGGGGAAATCGTTGCATTAACCGGCCTTGTCGGCGCAGGACGAAGCGAGGTTGCCGAAACGATTTTCGGCATAGCGCAACCGAGTGAAGGAACGATTTATGTAGATGGAAAAGAAGTGAAGGTCAAAAGCCCGACTGACGCGACGTGCGCAGGGTTGGGATTATTGCCGGAGGATCGGCAAAAACAGGCGTTGATACTCGATTGGGAAATTTCTAAAAATATTGGGCTTGGAAATATGGATCGGTTTCGGGACGGACCATGGTATAACAAAACAAAAGAGAGCAAGACGGCGCAGGAACTTGCGGAGAAAATGGCGGTCAAGGCGTCTTCCATTTATGATAAGGCATCCTCGTTGTCTGGCGGGAATCAACAAAAGGTTGTGGTAGCAAAAGCGCTTACCTCGAATTTGAAACTGATTATTATGGACGAACCGACAAAAGGCGTTGACGTCGGCGCAAAGGCGGCTATTTATGAGATTATGGGAGAACTTGCTGAACAGGGATATGGAATCCTTCTGATCTCTTCGGAAATGCCGGAGGTTTTGGGTATGGCTGACCGCATCATCGTAATGAAATCAGGAAGAATTACAGCCGAATTCAAAAGCGAAGAGGCAAATCAGGCAAAAATATTGGAAGCGGCTATGCTGGGAGAATAAAAAGCAAGGGGAATGGGGAAGTGAAATCATCTGTAAATATTTTAGAAAAAAATAAAACAAAAAAGACATTCCGCGAATTAGGACTGTTGATTTTCCTGATCGTATTGTGCGTAGTTTTTCAAGCGATTAATCCGACATTTTTTACATGGGAAAATCTCGCCGATATGCTTAGAAACACGTCAATCCTGGCAATTCTTGCTGTTGGGATGATGATGGTAATGATTACAGGCGGAATTGATCTATCGGTTGGTGCGATCGTAGCACTGGCAGGAATGGTATCCGCGCTCACGGTGCAGTATGTCCCACAGTTACCTGCGGTCGTTGCAATACTGATCGGCATGGGAGTAGGAATCGGATGCGGGGCAGTAAACGGTGTATTGGTGGCAAAAGGAAGGATCATACCGATTATAGCTACATTGGGCATGATGAATGTATTCCGCGGCCTAACCTATTTAATCAGCGGTAGTAAATGGGTCTCGGCGCATCAGATGTCGGATGGGTTCAAGTCTATCGCAACAAGTGGCATCGGCCCACTCAATACTCTTATCATCATTGCGGTTGTCGTGGTATTGATTTTCTACTATTTTCTGAATTATAACCGGACGGGCCGGTATATTTATGCCGTGGGCTCCAATCCGGAAAGCGCAGTTATCACCGGTATTAAAAAAGACCGGATTTTAATCATGTCCTATACGCTGCTGGGGCTGCTTACCGGACTGGCAGGAGTACTGTGGGTTGCCAAATTCGCCTCTGCACAGGGCGATACGGCGACTGGCTACGAGATGAATGTGATTGCTGCCTGCGTGCTTGGCGGTGTCAGCGTATCCGGCGGAACCGGAAAGGTAGGCGGTTTGCTTCTCGGAGTGTTACTGCTTGGGGTGTTGCAAAATGCACTGCCATTGATTAATGTATCTACTTTCTGGGAGGACTTTATACAGGGAATTATCATATTGGTGGCAATCCTGCTGAATATCTCGGTAAAACGCAGGGCGGATAAGAATGCTTTAAAGAGAAGGGAGATATGAGCAAGATGGCTACTTTAAACAAACGCACAAACGTAGAATTGGATCGTTCGGTTTTGGAACATAAGTTGGATCCAAAAAAATTCTTTCTACAGTGGGAATGGCTGCTCGTTATCATATTGGTCGTCATACTAATCATCAATGGCTCGATATCGGATTATTTCCGCGGAACACAAGTATTGGACGCGACGATGAATTTTATGGACAAAGGCTTCATGGTTCTGGCAATGGTCTTTGTTATCCTGCTGGGAGAGATAGATATCTCGGTTGGATCAACCGCAGCTTTGTGCTCCGTCATTATGGCAATAGCTTATAATGCAGGAATGCCGATGGAGCTTTCAATGGTACTCTGTCTTGCAGTAGGCCTTGGGTGCGGTTATATAAACGGGATTCTGATTGCAAAATGCAAGGAACTTCCCTCCATGATTATCACATTGGCAACGATGACGATTTATCGCGGAATCGCTTATATCATACTGGAAGATCAAGCCTCAGGAGGCTTTCCGGAATGGTTCCAGTATTTAAGCTGGGGATATGTTGGGCCGATTCCATTTTCACTGCTAATGTTTATTATCCTTGCCGCAGTTTTTGGGTTGCTGCTGCATAAAAGCGTATTTGGGCGGCAGGTTTATGCAATGGGAAACAATGAGACAACAAGCAGATATTCCGGAATCAAGGTAAATCGTAATAAAATTATTATTTTTACGCTTATGGGTCTTATGGCGGGCGCATGTGCACTGTTTCTTACATCCCGCATGGCATCTACGAGGCCAAATGTAGCGCAGGGCTATGAACTGGACGTTATTGCCATGGTTGTGCTAGGCGGCGTATCGACAGCAGGGGGAAAAGGAAATATGCTTGGAGCGATTCTTGCGGTATTTATCGTAGGATATCTGAGATATGGTCTTGGGCTTATCAATATTTCGGCACAGGTTATGATGATTATCATCGGCCTTCTGCTGATTGGATCAGTATTGGCCTCCAATTTTTTACTTAACAAACCGAAAGCCCTGCCGAAAAAATAAAATAATTTTTCCATACAAATGGAAAAATGAGAATAATATGATTAACGAGGAGGAAAAAATGAAAAAATGGATGACGGTAGTATGTTTGTTAATCGTCGCGGCGTTTGTCTTTGCAGCTTGCGCTCCGGCGGCGGAAACAGCTTCGCAGGTGCCGGAAAGCAGCACGGAGTCAGGAGAAGCAAGCGCTGAGAGCAGTACGGAGGCTTCCGCAGGCACGGAAACGACGGGCAGCGGTAAACATGCGATAGTGTTCAAAAATACGGGAAACCCGTATGGCGAGAAAGAAATGGAAGGCTTTGAAAATGCGGTTAAGGAAGCCGGACAGGAAGCAATTTTAAGGGCGCCGGATCAGCCGACGGCGGAAGGCCAGATTCAGATCATCGAAGAACTGATCGCGCAGGGGGTTGATTCTATTACCGTAGTTGCGAATGATCCTGATGCCCTGCAGCCGGCTTTGACAAAAGCGATGCAGGCGGGGATTAAAGTGATTGCAGTCGATTCCGGTGTAAACGCGCAGTCGAGAGAGTTGTTCGTAAACCAGGCCGGTTCGGAACTTATCGGACAGGCCCTGATGGACGCGGCATACGATATGTGCAGCGGCTCCGGCGAATTTGCGATCCTTTCAGCGACGAGCCAGGCAACAAATCAGAATGCATGGATTGAGGCGCTTCAGAAAATCATGGAAAGCGATGAGAAATATAAAGATATGGAGCTTGTAAAGGTTGCTTACGGTGACGATCTGCGTGACAAATCCGTATCTGAGACGGAAGCGTTGCTTCAGTCCTATCCTGACTTGAAATGTATCGTGGCGCCTACGACAGTTGGAATCGCTGCGGCGGGCAAGGTTCTGACGGATAAAAATTTGGGCGGCAAAGTTGCTCTGACGGGTCTTGGACTTCCGTCCGAAATGGCTGAGTATATCGACAATGGAGTCTGCGAATATATGTTCCTGTGGAATCCGTTGGATCTCGGATATCTTGCGGGATATACGGCGATGGCGCTGACCGACGGCACGATCACGGGAGCAACCGGCGACAAATTTGAAGCAGGAACACTTGGCGAATATACGGTTGTGGATGCGAGCGACGGCGGCACGGAAATTATCCTTGGGCCTCCTTTCCGGTTTGATTCAAGTAATATTGCTGAATGGAAAGATGTATACTAAATTCAGTATATTACAGATGGCCCAAAAATAAATGGAAGGCAGTCTGCGGAAGATCTGCAGGCTGCCTTTTAAGCATAAGCAAAATCGGGAATACACGAAAAAATGAATTGAAAAACGTGAAGCAACCTTATCGGCGCTTTCCTGTACTCCGAATCATAACGAATGTTTCTGCCGGAACTGGAGAGGCGTCATCCCGACGATTTTTTTGAATGTATTAATGAAATAACCAACAGTCTGGAACCCTGCGCTTTCCGCGATTTCATAAACGTTCATATTGGTGCATCTAAGTAGCTTTTTCGCATGGTTGATGCGCGTCATACGGAGATAATTATTTGGTGTAAAGCCGGTATATTTTTTGAATTCTTTAAGAAAATGAAATTTACTGATCGTTAAAGTTTCGGCAAAATAATCCAGACTCAAATTGTCCTTAAAATGGGTGTCGATCTCTTTAATCGCTTCTTGAATGTATTCGGGAATACTATTTTTCACGGGATAAGCAACCCCGGATTGGATCAGGATTTCAGTCAGAAGCTCTGTAATAAGTTTGGAACTGATTAATTCCGAATAAATGCTTCTTTCTTGGTTGATTTGAATCAGCTCGGCTAAATAATGATAGACCCGCTCCATGGTACCGACATGGATAACAGGTGTCTTTTGCCTTAGGAATTGTTGGTAATAACTTTGTGCGACAATGCCGTTGAATTGAATCCATATCATGTCCCAACGCGCCGAACCATGGGGACGCAGAGAATGATACTCCATACAATCTACGAAAAATAAATCTCCGGGTCGCAAACGGTAGATATTATTTTGATACCGATAGCTGCTCTCGCCGGCTAACGTAAGCATCACAAGAAAAGATGCAATGCCCTCATGCTCTGTATAATAATTAGAGAAACATTGGAACATTCCAATCTCCTGCACATAGAAAAACGCTTCTCGTGCCAACTCGCTGGGGGTATTAATAATCCAGATAGAATCCTCAGACCAATCTTTTGTATAATTTTTGGTTAAGGTGTGTATTTTATCATGATCCATTTTTATTACCGCAAAATATTGTAATAAGCTCACAATTTAAATAATTGATAAGAGATTTATACTTGATATAATAACATTATAAAGTAAAATATTGATTAGTTCAAGGGGTTTTCATAAAAAACTGTCAATTTTGCACAACGAAAAAGCAACGCTTTAGAAATAGCAATAAAGTGTAATATTTCTGATACCCAAAAATGAAGGAGGAGAAAAAATGGATATCAAAGAAGTAAAGAAAAAAGGCAAAGTTGGGCTCATGGTATGTGGGCATAAAGAGTATTGGCCGCAGTTTCCGGGCATGAAAGAGCAGTTCATAAAAAATGCTGCGGATTTTAAAAAGCTGCTTGAATCCCAGGGCGTAGAGGTTGTTGCCTATACAAATGCGGCAGGAGACTTTATTGTAGATACTACGGAAGACGGCTATCAAGCGGGACTTATGTTTAAGGCGGAAGACATAGACCTTCTCTTTCAATTTAACTGCGCATACGTTGCTTCCGGCAGATATGTACAGGGCATAAAAGCGGCAGGATGCCCGGTTGTTATCGTAGGATATCAAATGTCTCTTGATGTTTCCAAGGCGACTACATATTGGACGCACGCAGGCGGCGGCGCCTGCCCGCTTCCGGAAGCCTACAATGCCCTGACACGCAGTGGGATCGAACCGGTCGGTCTTGAATACGGACATTATCTTATTCCCGACTTTGATGCCCGCTTTACCAAAAATATTTCTGAATGGTGCCGCGTCGCAACCGCTCTCAGATGCATGAAAGGATCAATCTTCGGACACCTTGGCCACACATACGAAGGAATGCTTGACATGAATTTTGACCCCACAACGATAGAACGCACATTCGGCATCCATGTCAAAATGGTAGAAATGTGCGAGTTTGTGGATTATGTACATTCGGCGACGGATAAAGAAGTAAAAGATAAAATAAAAATGATAAGGGATACATTTGAATTTATGGATCCAAGCTATGATCCCACGACAAGAAAGATTCTGGACGAAGACCTCGACTGGACGGCTCGTGTTTCTGTCGGCATGGATAAGCTAGTATCCAACAACAACCTTTCCGGAGTTGCTTACTATTACGAAGGGCTTAACAACGAATACGAAAAAGTTGCGTGCAGTATGATAATAGGCAATTCGCTCCTTGTTTCCGCAGGAATTCCTTTTGCGGGCGAATCCGATATGAAAACATGTGTCGCTATGTATATTACAAGCTGTCTGGGCTGCGGCGGTTCGTTTGCGGAATTTTGCCCCACCATATTTGAAGAAAAAATACAGATGGTCGGCCATGATGGCCCGCACGATATCCGCATCAGCGACGGCAAACCGCAGATGCGCGCGCTTACAACTTTTCACGGCAAAAAAGGCGAAGGCCTTTCGGTAGATTTCAGCCTGAAAGAAGGCCCCATAACAATGCTTGGCCTTTCCAGCGACATTGACGGGAATTACTCTTTCTCAGTTGCCGAAGGCGAAAGCCAGAAAGGACCGAAACCAGCAAATGGCAACACTATGACACGCGGATATTTCGGCGAAGGAGATATTGGCGCGTTCGTAGAGGACTGGTCCAGCTCGGGCATCAACCATCATTTCTCTCTAAGCATAGGACACAATGCTTCCGTTTTGAAGAAGCTCGCAAAGACACTGAATATTCCATTTAAACAAGTTCGCTAAAAAGCAAAAAACAGCGATTCCAAAATCGTATATGTACGGATAATAGACAAGATCAAGGCCGTCCATTAGTGCACTGAACTCCCAAGCAGGAAAAAATAAAGGGAAATCGTAGGATAGCTTAACCTACTGAAACAGACGCTGTTTTCCGAACTGCGTCTGTTTCGCCTCTCATTTTGCCTGCTCTATACGCTGGATTTTTTTCGATGCCCATTTTGGAATGCCAGTTTACGATGCAACGGTATCCTTTTTATACCTGCTCTATTTTTTCGGCGGGGATCCATATTCTGCAAGCGCCTTTTCGTAGGCCGCTTTTGTACGTTCGTCAAAGCAGACCATCGTGACGCTCATATCCGGGTGCTCCCGCAGGAAGCCGCAGACCGTTTCCGTAGCAATGCGCGCCGCCCGCTCCAGCGGGAAGCGGTAGACGCCCGTGCTGATGGAGGGGAAAGCGACGGTTTTCGCACCGTTTTCCGCCGCAAGCCGCAGGCTGCTCCAGTAGCTGGACGCGAGCAGCTCGTCCTCGCCCGCATTCCCGCCCCGCCAGACCGGGCCGGGCGTATGGATGACATACCGCGCGGGCAGGCGGTAGCCCTTGGTTATTTTTGCTTCTCCGGTCCGGCAGCCGTGAAGCGTGCGGCATTCGCGGAGCAGCTCCGGCCCGGCAGCGCGGTGGATGGCGCCGTCTACGCCTCCTCCGCCGAGAAGAGAGGTGTTCGCCGCGTTGACGATCGCGTCCGCATGCTGTGTCGTGATATCTCCTGAAATGATTGTATAGCCCATGATTCCCTCCTTACAGGCCGGCCCGCGCCATTCCATACGGTATTCTTCCTCGCCGGTGGCCTCCTCTTTGCCGAAAGACCGCTTCTCAAAGCCGCTGCGTTCATAGAACCGCACCGCCCTCCTGTTTTTTTGGTATACATACAGGGTAAGATACGGCTTTCTCTGCCTGACATGCTCCAAAAGAGCGGCACCGACCCCGCGGGACCGCGCGCCGGAGCGGACAAAAAGCCCCTCGATGCAGCAGCCGTTCATGCCGATGAAGCCCTCGATATGGCCGCTGTTCTCATAAATGAAAACCTCGGCCTGCGGCAGCGCGCGCCGCACCGCTTCAAGGCTGCCCAGCCAATATTCCGCGGGAATGAAGCTGTGTGCCTCCAGATTTGCGGAAAGCCAGATGCCGCAAAGCTCCGCACCGTCAGCTTCTTTCATTTTTCGGATCATGCCTTTTTCCTTTCTATAGGCAAAGATAACACAAATGGCGGAGGAGATTCAACCGCAAACGATAATTTGCTGAAAAAAAGAGCGCGCTGTGGTAAAATAGATGGGAAATCATAAGATAAGGAGTATGTTTCCATGATCGTTGAACCGAAGGTAAGAGGTTTTATCTGCACGACGGCGCACCCTGTGGGGTGCCGGGAAAACGTGCGGCGGCAAATAGAATATGTCAGGAAAAAAGCCCGGACAGGCGGCCCGAAGCGTGTGCTCGTGGTGGGCAGTTCTACGGGCTATGGCCTTGCATCGCGCATCGAGCTTGCGTTTTCGTCCGGCGCGGCGACGCTCGGCGTGATGTTCGAGCGTCCGGCAAGCGGCAAGCGCACGGCTTCGGCAGGGTGGTATAACACAGCCGCATTCGAGGAATTCGCGCATGCGGACGGGCTGTACGCAAAGACCATCAACGGCGACGCTTTTTCACGCGAAGTAAAGGAACAGGCCGCGGCGGTGATCGCGGAGGATATGGGGCAGGTGGACATGGTGGTATACAGCCTCGCGGCGCCCCGGCGCACCCTCGCGGACGGCACGAAGGTGTCTTCTGTGCTCAAAACGACCGGAGAGGATTATACGAACAAGAACATAGACCTCGCGGCGCGCAAAATTACGGAAGTGACGGTCACACCCGCGACAGAGCAGGAAATCGCGGACACGGTGAAGGTGATGGGCGGAGAGGACTGGAAGGACTGGATCTCCCTGCTGTCCGAAAAGGGCCTGCTCGCCCCGGACGCGGTGACGCTCGCGTATTCCTACCTTGGGCCGGAGCTTACGCACCCGATGTATATGGACGGCTCGATCGGCCGGGCAAAGGAGCATTTGTTTCAGACCTCGCGGGAAATTACGCAGGAATTTCCGGGCGTTGCGGCCTATATCTCCGTCAACAAGGCGCTGGTCACGCAGTCGTCTGCGGCGATCCCGATCGTTCCGCTGTATATCTCGATCCTTTACAGGGTGATGAAGGAAAAGGGAACGCACGAGGGCTGTATCGAGCAGATGCACCGCCTGTTTGCGGAAAAGCTGCCCGCGCTTCAGACGGACGAGCGCGGCATGCTGCGCCTTGACGACTGGGAGATGGAGCCGGACGTGCAGGAGGCCGTTCTTCGCGCGTGGAACGAGATCACAGATGAGAATCTCGGCGAGCTGGCGGACGTGGACGGCTATTGGGAGGATTTTTACCAGATGTTCGGCTTCCGTATGGACGGCGTGGACTATGCCGCGGATGTGGAAGTAAATGTACCGGTCGAAAGTATTTAAGAAAAGAGGGAGATCAAAATGCTGGTCCTGATCGACAATGCAAATTTAAAAGAAATAGAAGCGCTCTACAACGATTATCCGTACGACGGAGTCACGACGAATCCGTCTATCCTGATGAAAGAGCACAAGAATCCGTTCAAGGTGTTAAAGGATATCCGGTCATTTTTGCCGGACGATTCCATGCTGCATGCGCAGGTGGTGTCTGAAACGACGGAAAAAATGGTGGAGGAAGCGCATTTTATGCTGCACGAGATACGGGATGACCTTTTTATCAAGGTGCCCGTAACGACGGACGGCCTGCGGGCGATCCACATTTTAAAGCAGGAGGGCGTCAACGTCACGGCAACCGCAATTTATACGGCGATGCAGGCGTTCATGGCTGCCAAAGCGGGCGCGCGGTATACTGCGCCGTATGTCAACCGGCTCGACAACATGGGCGCGGACGGCGTGCAGGTGGCGAAGGATATCCACGATATGTTCCGCGTACACAATATGGAGGCGGACGTGCTTGCCGCAAGCTTCAAAAATTCCCAGCAGATCTTGAACCTGTGCAAGCACGGCATCGGCTCGGTCACGGCTGCGCCGGACGTTCTGCGCGCGCTGACCTATCACGACGCGACGTTCACCGCGGAGGAAAATTTCACGCATGATTTTTATTCGCTGCTCAACGAGGTGGAGGGAACGCATTTAAAGTAGCGGCTCTCCCGGCGCAAAAGCGCAACGGCGGATGCCGCATACGTCATGGAAAAGGGGCGCTTTTTGCGGTATGCCGTTCATGCGGGAGCAGCAGGAAAGCGCTGCTGAAGGGGACCGAGCGCCGGTCCCTTTTGTTATGGGAAAAAACAGGCAGGAAGAAAGACGGAATGGGAATTTGAAAAACGGGACCGGCATGAGAAAGAGCAGGAAAGCGAGGTGCGGGAACGGCGGCGGAAAGCAGAGAGGCGGGAGACGAATACGGCCTTTTAGGCCGTATTTTTACCGACAGGACTTCTTCCCCGCAATATTCCGTTCCCGCATCATCCGTCTGCTGCGGCCGCAAAGAAATACAGCCGCAGAAAAATTTTTCGGGGAAGAAAATAAGGGGGAGGACGCATAGGAAAAGCCTCTGTAAAAACATTCGCGGCCCTATGGAATAAACTAAATGTAGTATATATGTATCAAAACAAACACGATATATAGTGGACGAAGCGATTTGTTTATGGTATAATAAGCCCCGGCACGAACAAATTGGAGGAGAAAGCGGTATGCAGGTCATCAAAAGAGACGGCAGCTCTGTGGATTACGACAGGAGCAAGATCGCGGTCGCGATCCGCAAGGCGAACGCCGAGGTAGAAGAGAGCGAAAAAATATCGGAAGACAAAATAGACGCGATCATCGAGAGCATCGAGAAGAAAAACCGTCCGCGCATGCTGGTAGAGGATATTCAGGATATCATCGAGCAGAAGCTGATGGACGAAAAAAAATTCGTCCTTGCCAAGACCTATATCATTTACCGGTATACGCGCGCGCTGGTGCGGAAGGCCAACACGACGGACGATTCTATCCTGAGCCTTATCAAAAACAGCAACAAGGACGTGATGGAGGAAAACTCCAACAAAAACGCGGTCGTCGCGGCGACGCAGCGCGACCTCATCGCCGGAGAGGTATCAAAGGACCTCACGCGGCGGGTACTGCTGCCCGAAAAGATCTCCAAGGCGCACGACGAGGGCGTTTTGCATTTCCACGACGCGGACTATTTTTTGCAGCCCATTTTCAACTGCTGCCTGATCGACATCGGGAACATGCTGGATAATGGCACGGTGATGAACGGCAAGCTGATTGAAAGCCCAAAGAGCTTTCAGGTCGCGTGTACGGTGATGACGCAGATCATCGCTTCCGTGGCCAGCAGCCAGTATGGCGGGCAGTCTGTGGACGTGCGGCATCTCGGCAAATACCTGCGCCGCAGCAGGGATAAATTCCGCGCGCGCTTCCGCAGCATCATGGGGCCGGACGCACCGGAGGAGATCATTGAAAAGCTGACGGACGAGCGTCTGCGCTCGGAGCTGCGGGGCGGCGTGCAGACCATTCAGTATCAGATCAATACACTGATGACGACCAACGGGCAGTCCCCGTTCGTCACGCTGTTTCTGAATCTTAACAAGGACGACGAATACCTTGCGGAAAACGCGATGATCGTGGAGGAGATCCTGCGCCAGCGCCTCGAAGGAATCAAGAACGTGAAGGGGGTCTATGTGACGCCCGCGTTCCCTAAGCTCGTTTATGTTCTGGACGAGCACAACTGCCTCAAGGGCGGGAAATACGACTATATCACCAAGCTGGCAGTAAAATGCTCCGCCAAACGTCTTTACCCGGATTATATCTCCGCGAAAAAGATGCGCGAGCACTATGAGGGCAACGTATTCAGCCCAATGGGCTGCCGCAGCTTCCTCACGCCGTGGAAGGACGAAAACGGCCGCTATAAATTTGAAGGGCGCTTCAATCAAGGCGTTGTGAGCCTCAATCTGCCGCAGATCGGCATCCTTGCCAAGGGCGACGAGAAAAAATTCTGGGAGCTGATGGACGAACGGCTGGAGCTGTGCCGCGAGGCGCTGATGTGCCGTCACCGCGCGCTGCTCGGAACAACGTCGGACGTGAGTCCCGTACATTGGCAGTACGGCGCGATCGCACGGCTCGCGCCGGGCGAAAAGATCGATCCGTTCCTCAAGGACGGCTATTCCACGATTTCCCTCGGCTATATCGGGCTTTATGAGGTCACCAAGCTGATGAAGGGCGAGAGCCACACTACGCCGCGCGGGCAGGAATTCGCTATGCAGGTGATGAACCGCATGCGCGCGGCCTGCGACCGCTGGAAAGCGGAGACGGGGATCGGCTTCGGGCTGTATGGAAGTCCGGCGGAATCCCTCTGCTACCGCTTCGCGCGCATCGATAAGGAGCGCTTCGGCACCATCGAGGATGTGACGGATAAGGGTTATTACACCAATTCCTATCATGTGGACGTGCGGGAGCGGATCGACGCGTTCAGCAAGTTCGATTTCGAGAGCAGGTTCCAGACCATCTCGTCGGGCGGGGCGATCTCCTATGTCGAGATCCCCAACATGCGCCATAATCTGGAGGCGCTGGAGGAGGTCATCAAATATATTTATGACAACATCCAGTATGCGGAGTTTAATACGAAATCCGATTACTGCCACGTCTGCGGCTTCGACGGGGAGATCATCATCAACGACGACAATGAATGGGAATGCCCGAACTGCGGAAACAAGGACCATACCAAAATGAACGTTACGCGGCGCACCTGCGGGTATCTTGGCGAGAATTTCTGGAATGTGGGCAAAACCAAAGAGATCAAAGCCCGCGTGCTGCACCTGTAAGCCATGTATTACGCGGATATCAAGCAATATGACGTTGCAAACGGCCCGGGCGTGCGGGTGTCGCTTTTTGTGAGCGGGTGCAGGCACCGCTGCAAGGACTGCTTTAACCCGGAAACGTGGGATTTCCATTACGGAAAGGAATTCACAAGGGAAACGGAGGAGACCGTCCTTTCCTATCTCGCGCCCTCCTATGTCAGAGGGCTGACGCTGCTCGGCGGCGACCCGCTGGAGCCGGAAAACAGAAAGGCGCTGCTGCCGCTGATGCGCCGGGTGCGGACGGAATATCCCGAAAAGGACGTATGGTGCTTCACCGGTTATGATTTCGAGCGCGACATTCTGGGCGCGTGGGGAGGCGACGCGGACATGAAAGAGCTGCTTTCCTATCTTCATGTGCTCGTGGACGGAGAATTTGTAGCGGCGCTGAAAAACGTCAGCCTCCGGTTCAAGGGCTCGGAGAACCAGAGAACCATTTTGGTGCCCGAATCCCTCGCGGCGGGGAGAACGGTATTGTGGAACGAGAATCAGGAATAAGGAGAAACATACAAATGCCAAAGCAGAAAATCAATATCAAAAAGCTGGACAAAAAAGCGGTTATTCCGACGTATGGCTCGGAATATTCCGCGGGTGCGGACCTTTATGCATGCCTCGGGGAGGAGGTCGTGATCGCTCCGGGCGAGACGAAGATGATACACACCGGGATCGCGATGGAGATACCGGTCGGATATGCGGGGCTGATTTACGCGCGCAGCGGTCTTGCGTCAAAGCGCGGGCTCGCGCCCGCCAACAAGGTGGGCGTGGTGGACAGCGACTACCGCGGGGAATTCATGGTGGCGCTGCACAACCATTCGGGCGAGCCGCAGACGGTACAGCCGGGCGAGCGGATCGCACAAATGGTCGTGACGCCCGTTCTTGCGGTCTCGTTCCATGAGGTGGAAGAGCTGGAGGAAACGGAGCGGGGCGGCGGAGGCTTCGGCTCCACGGGCCGGTGAGGGTTTGCCGGGGCGGACGAAAAAGAGGACAGACGGCGGTATGGCGCACACGCGCTATGCCGCTTTTTTGTGTTTTCCAGCCGCTCTACCGCAGCGAAACCGCGGCTCGACTGATGGTCGGTTGAGGAAAACAGGGCGCGGGGGTATACTGAAAGCAGAAAAAGCAGGAGGTATGAGCATGAAACGAAAGACGCTTGGGGCGACGATCGCTGAATTGCGAAAAAAACAGGGGATGACACAGCTTGAGCTGGCGGAGAAGATGTGCGTGACGGATAAGGCGGTCTCCAAATGGGAGCGGGGAGTTTCCCATAGTTAAAGATACCACACTAATCCCACGCTGACTTTTGCTCAACCGATACAGCCGGAGGGCTGGATAACAAGAAAAGGCGGTATGCGCCCCGTGGAGGGGTAGCATACTGCCTTTTCTTGTAGGGGTTTCCAAAGGGGGCCGCAGTCCCCTTTGGCACACGACTTTGCTTGCAAAGTGTAGTGTGTTATACCTGCTGGCGTGGCTGACGGGGAAAACGGGGTGCGGTGCTGTTTGCGCCCCGCTTTCTCCGTCAGGAAAACAGGCTGACTTTTTGTGAATGGGAATGAACAAAAAACGAGCTGGTTTCAGAGAACGGCGGCAGGTATATGAAGCCCCCGTCCTCCGTCCTACTCTCCGACTTGTAGACAAAATGTCCCGAAGTTGTGGCCACACTCCCGGAAAAGTAGCAGGACAGCGGGCAACCGTCAAGGCTGAAATGAACGGGTTAACACCCGGCCTTGACTGTCTCCCGCCGCCCCGCTGAATGGTTGGACAAGGCGGCCAATCCCTCAAAGTGCTTGGCCGCTCTTTTTCTGATTTTGAGTGTTTCTTCTCTCAAAATAGAAATGGGCGGGAAGCCATTTTAGGGCTTTCCCGCCTTGATTACCTTTTAGCAAAGGCGGGCGGTGCTGTCAACGGCGGCGCATGAAATGCGCCGTTCATCTTGACCGTTGACTGTCCCGGCTGGCTTTGCTATTTTATGATGCCAGCCACATATCAACACAAGTTTGGATTCCAGAACGCCAGTTGTTTTCATCAGTTGCTTTTTCACATAGCATAATGGCGTAATCAAGGAAACGTCGAATGTCTTTTGGCTCTGGCTGAGTTTCGTAATTGTACGAATTCTCAATAAGACGCATGAACTGGTCTAATTCTAACGGGATAATTTTAGACTTCCCGCCATAAAGCGCAATAGGAAGATGGTTTAATCCATAAAAATGGGCTAAAGTCGCTGCGTTGATTGTTGGGGCAATAAAAAGACAGTAGGTTTCTTTTCCGCTTTTCTTTTTTAATTGTCCGTAATGTCGTGCGACGGGCTCTCCTTCTGATTCATACTGGCGTTGACCGGACTGTAATGTCACTTCTACGGATAGGGCAAAATCATCATAGTCACATTCAATATCCGGCATATTTCCAGCCGCAGTAGACAATGGTTGTCCGGCATCATCAAAATTGAAGTTGCCTTTTATATTTCCACCGTCAAGCATTGTCATAGCTCGCCATGTGTTATACTCAAACATCAAAGGAGCGTCATAATATTCATCGGCAATAATTTCGTTGAATGTGTCTATGATTTCCGAGTACAGGGCATAGGACTTTATCTCAGCAACTTGCTCATGAATAACAGCATCTTTGTGCTGTTTAACTATATCGTCGCGTAAATCTTTTAGTTCTTCAATAGTTTTACCAGCTAATTCTCGTCTTGTAAAAGAACCAATACGCATAAGGACATCAACAATATTGGCTTCATTATCTGTATAGAGAACGGGAGAGTTAGCAGAAAACAAATATGCCTTGTAAGCATTTACATCATCAATATAAACAGGGTCACGTGATACTGTCGAAAGGATAAAATCCACTTCGACAATCTTATCCTCAAAAATCGATATAGACCGACTTTTGTGTGAAATGGCGATTAGTCCAGTATATCTCAAATATCTGAAGCAAGCATCTGCATAATCTCTCATATTGCTTTTTTGCGTAGCAATAAATTTTTTGAGGCTGGCATCGTTAGTCTCTCTTGTTCTCGTTTTACCAGCCGCAATCCTATCTTTATGTATTTCTAATATTGCGTTTTCCCATATATCGTTAACAAAACGCTTGTATTGCCCTCTGTTTTGAGATTTTTCTTCTCTGAATCGCAAAATAGAATCTCTTATCGCTTCAAATTTGTGATAATCTGTCATTTGAACGGCAAATATTTTGAATTCATCAAAAGTAATATATTCTAATTCTCGAACCAATCGTAAAATTTCAAGATAAGGTCGAATATAAAAAGTCCCTACGATATTTCTGTTCTCCGAATGATATGGAGAAGGTAACTGAAACTTTAGTAACTGCCGTAAAAATATCTCCTGTGGGCGTTTCCCGTTAATGAAAGAATCCCCTGCGTCAGTTAAAGCTACGCAGGGATTTAGATCGATAAAACCTAAAGCCTTTGGTGCTCGATTGATACGATCTCGAGCACTAAAAGCCTTATCAGACGGCGATCCTTTTCCTTCAAAAAAATCACTTTGAGCCAATTCGTCTATAAATTCCTCTTGGGTTAGTTTATTCCATGGCTTTCCTGAAAACCTTTCAGACAAAAGTTTTATTTCAGGAATCATCTTAGCAGGTGTCCTCGGTGAAGTAGTAAAGAACAGCAGTTTATTATCAATTCTTGCCACAACGACACCTCCTGTTAATAATTTTTAACGATGATGTGCATTTTATCGTTGTTAAATCGATTTTTTATATTGACTGAGTAGTTCTTATAATACTCATCAAATATATACTCTCCATACAATTCTTCGGTTAAGGGCGTTTTCCCTATTACCATTAGAGCACGACACGGCAAATTTCTAAAATCGGCAGCTAAACGTCTATGTTCTGCCTCATCGAAACCGTTCATCATATCAATATTGCCATAATCATTGAAAACGCAGTCATACGGCGGGTCAAGGAAGATAAAATCATCAGCCTCGGCCATATTGAATATATCATTGTAATCAAGATTAAACAATTCCGCTCTTTGTAACAATTCGCTATGTTGTTGTGTTACTAATTTGGTATTGAGATTTGGATAACGGCCAAACGGAACATTATATTCTCCGTTGTTATTATAGCGAATCATTCCAGAATATGCCGTTTTATTGATGAAGAAGTATAAAACTCCATCTAAATAGGTATCGTCAGGGTGGTTAAACAACTCCCTCATACGATAATATAGATCTTCATTTCCGTTGGGAACTCTCTCATCAGGGGTCAATGCTTTTAATCTCTTAAATTCTGCTTGGTTAGCTTCGTATAATTGTTGAAGTGTATCAAGCTGTGTGCGCATGGTTGAATAGTCATCTCTCAACTGCTGATAAAAAGTCATTAACCTCGTATTTGCGTCATTGATAATCGCATTATCGGGTTCAAGATAAAAGAAAACAGCTCCGCCACCAAAAAAAGGCTCGATATAGCGGTTAAAATCGTCTGGTATATATTGAAGAAAGCGGGGAATTTCCCTCGATTTTCCTCCACGATATTTCAAAACCGGGTTCATCAGTACACCTCGCTTTCTAAAGTTTGAAAAAGTAATCAAAATAACCCATCTTCATTGTACCACACAAAACTAACCGCTACAACCGATGTTTCTATTTTTCCGCCTGCTCAATCATCTTTTTGGCTAACTGCTGGAACAGGGCGGCGGTTTCTTTGTCCATTGGAGCAAGCTTTCCGATCTGTCCGATAATCATTGCCGTTACATCATCAACAGAAATCGGTTTTCGTTTCTGCTCCGCCAGTGCGTCCCTCATGGCTTGGAATATAGCGGCGGTCACAGCTTCCCCCGGCTGTGCTCCGTTTTCCATATCTTTCTTAATATCCCGCAGGATGGCAAGGAACATACTCTTGATTTTCTCAATCTCCGCTTCATGTTCCCCCAACTTCTGGGAGTTCAAAAGCTGTAAATCCTGCCTTGCTTTCGCCCGATGTTCCGGGTGTTCTTTCATCAAGTCAGACAGGGAAGCCGTTGCCATCTCGATAATCTGGTTTCGTGCCATTATCCCGTTTGCCGCCGTGTCGTGAAAATAAATCCGTATCAAATCTATCAGTTTGGGGAAATTCCTGTGTTCCAACAAACGATTGAGTATTTGTACATCAACAGCACCCGTCACAAGCCCCCTCACGGCGCCCTCGGACAAGCCTAATTCAGAAATATCGTAGCTTTTACGGACGCTCACGGTGGACAAGCCCAGTATGTAGTCTGTCGATACCTGAAATTCCTTTGCCACACCTATGAGAATATCACTGCTGACTGTTCTCGTTTCGCCGCTGACAATGCGGCTCAACTGGGAAGCGGAAACGCCTATCTTCTCCGCAAGTTCCTTTTGCGTGATGTGGTTCCCGTTGCATAAATCGGAAATCCGCTGTCCGGGGGTTCCGGGTAAAGCCATAGATACGCACCTCCTCCGCATACTTCCATTATACAGAATGATTGCAAAAATGCAATTTTCAAAGTGTAAACTTCATCAAAATGCAATTCTCGCAAAATTCCGGGGATTGCATTTTTTTCGTGTAGACTTAGGGTAGTTCATCGATGGACAGCACCTTGAAAACCAAATGACCGTCCGAAAAGGAATACCCCGGCTGGGGAAGTACCGCAAGGAGCCGTACTTCTGGACACTTTGTCCAGAGGTAACTTCGGGACAAGTTGTCCCGAAGTTATGGGGAGCGTGCCAACGCCGGAACACGCCGCAGGAATGGGGCAGGAAGCCTTTTCGGGGAAAACGGCAGCGGAAAGCAAAACGGAGGGAACGCATGAAAAATAATCCCTACAAAGACTTGCCGTCGCTGGAATGCAGGCCGGACGGTTCCCTTTACCACATGACCCCGGCGCAGCGGAAACGGGCAAGCGCCCTAATACGCCGGGAGTGCTGTTGCTGTGAGGACGGCAACTGCATTGCCCTTGACGATGGGGACACCTGCACCTGCCCGCAGACGGTTTCTTTCTCGGTCTGCTGCAAGTGGTTCCGCTGGGCAGTCTTGCCGCTGGACGGGGCGTTGGAAGCAGAGATTTTCCGGGATAAGGACTTGAAACGCTGTGCAGTCTGCGGCGGCGTGTTCGTCCCCAAATCCAACCGGGCTAAATACTGCCCCGGCTGTGCCGCCAGAGTTCACAGGCGGCAGAAAACAGAAAGTGAACGGAAAAGGAGGTCTTGTGTGGACAGTTAGGAGCGAAAAAAGCCTTGATTTATCAGGCTTCGCAAGCCCCAAACCGGGGCGGGTGGTATAAATTATCGCCCACCCCGGAAAACAGGCTTCTAACCGTCCACAAAACACGCTATGACAAACACGATTTACATTCATCAGCCGGAACAGGCGTTCAGCTTCACCCGGCTCCCCAATTTTCTCTTTGAAGCACCTACATTCAAGCCCCTGTCCAATGAGGCAAAGCTGCTGTATGCCTTTATCCTGCGCCGGACGGAGTTATCCCGGAAAAATGGGTGGGCGGACGAGTATGGGCGGATTTATCTGTATTATCCCATTTGCGAGGTGGTTGACCTGCTCCGCTGTGGGCGGCAAAAGGCGGTGAATACCCTGCGGGAACTGCAATACGCCGAGCTGATAGAGATCCAGAAGCAGGGCTGTGGAAAACCCAATCGCATTTACCCAAAATACTATGAAGCGGTTCCAAACACCGACTTCAAGAAATTCGGTTATGGTACGCCGGAGGGCTGAAAACCGTGCCCATGAAGTACGGAAATCACCCGTGAGAAGTACGGAAACCGGACGGTATATAGAAATACAAAGATTAAAAGATTGATTTAGATTCTATCCGTTCCAATCTTATCCGAGCTATTTCCGGCGGGATTTTCCCTGTGGAAAACCCCGGATGGGAAAGGAATGGGGAAAGGAGTTTCATGGCACAACACGCAATCTTGCGTTTTGAGAAGCACAAGGGCAACCCGGCAAGGCCGCTGGAAGCCCATCACGAACGCCAGAAAGAACAGTACGCCAGCAACCCCGACATTGACACAGCTAAAAGCAAGTACAACTTCCATATCGTCAAGCCGGAGGGACGCTATTACCACTTCATTCAGAGCCGTATCGAGCAGGCCGGGTGCCGGACGAGAAAAGACAGCACCCGGTTTGTCGATACCCTGATAACTGCCAGCCCGGAGTTTTTCAAGGGGAAATCCCCAAAGGAAATACAGGCATTTTTCCAGCGGGCGGCGGATTTCCTCATTGACCGGGTAGGCCGGGAAAATATCGTGTCGGCGGTGGTACACATGGACGAGAAAACGCCCCACCTGCATTTGACCTTTGTGCCGCTGACAAAGGACAACCGTCTGTGCGCCAAAGAAATCATCGGCAACCGGGCAAACCTGACGAAGTGGCAGGACGATTTTCACGCTTACATGGTGGAAAAATACCCGGATTTGGAGCGTGGGGAGAGCGCCAGCAAAACAGGTCGGAAGCACATTCCCACCCGGCTGTTCAAACAGGCGGTTTCCCTCTCCAAACAGGCCAGAGCCATTGAAGCCGCCCTTGACGGCATAAACCCGCTGAACGCCGGAAAGAAAAAGGAAGAAGCCCTCTCCATGCTGAAAAAATGGTTTCCGCAGATGGAGAACTTCTCCGGGCAGCTGAAAAAATACAAGGTCACGATCAAAGACCTTTTGGAAGAAAATCAAAAGCTGGAATCAAGGGCAAAGGCCAGTGAAAGCGGCAAGATGAAAGACCGCATGGAACGGGCAAAGCTGGAAAGCGAACTGGAAAATATGCAAAGGCTGGTTGACCGTATCCCGCCGGAAGTGCTGGCGGAGCTGAAACGGCAGCAGCGAACAAGAGGGAGGTAAACGCTATGAACAGAAATTCAAGCTGCATGATGAAAAATAATCATACGGAGGACACTGGATGGTAAAAAGCGAAAGCGACATTATTGATACAATACACACCGGACAGGTCATTACTGACGAGAACGGCACACAGTATTTTGTATGTGGGAAAAACCGTATCAAAATCTCCGAACATTTTGCCGCTGGCGGTCGTCCGATTGGCGATCTGATTGTGGATGTCGTCCGGCACACGGCGGCAAGGGCAGCTTCTTCGTGACCCATCGTTGATACACGCCCACGCTTATGATATAATTGCCATAGAGCAAAAGTATTGTAAGCGTGGGTTGTTTCTTTAGAAGGAGGATTTTTACGGTGAAACAACCTTACAATACTACCATTTACAACACGGCTCTTTATATGCGGTTAAGCCGTGACGATGAAAGCTATGGTGACAGCGTAAGCATTGAAACGCAACGGACAATCCTGCAACAGTACGCAAGGGAGCAGGGGCTTCATGTGGTCGGGGAATATGTGGACGATGGGTGGAGTGGGACAAACTTCGAGCGTCCGAGTTTCCAGCGCATGATGGACGATGTGGAAGCCGGAAAAGTAAACTGCATTGTCACCAAAGACCTGTCCCGTTTCGGGCGAGAGCATGTGATGATGGACTACTATCTGGAATTTCTGTTCCCGGAAAAACGGGTGCGGTACATCGCCGTTGCGGAGAATGAGGACACAGAAAAGGGACTGTCCGATTTTGTGCCATTCAAAAACCTGTTCAACGAATGGTTCGCAAAGGACACCAGCCGCAAGGTAAAAACTGCTTTCAAGGCAAAGTTTGCCGCCGGACAGCGTATCAGCGCCTATGCTCCCCTCGGGTACAAGAAGCACCCGGAAATCAAGAACAAGCTGATAATCGACGAGGAAACCCGCTGGATCGTGGAGAAGATTTTTGACCTTGCTATTCACGGCAAAGGGGCGGCCAGCATTACAAGGATATTGATTGCGGAAAAAGTACCGACGCCGGGATTTATCAACTTCCAGCGTGACGGGACTTTCGCCAATATCTATGCTGGCGCACCAGAGGAAAAAGGCTACGCATGGACGATAGCGCAGGTCAAAAGCATTATGAAAGATGAAACCTACATCGGCCATACCATCCACTACCGGGAGACTAATATTTCCTTTAAGAATAAGCGGAGGATACGCAAGCCCCAAAGTGAATGGGTGCGGGTGGAGAACACGCAGGAGCCGATTATCAGCGAACAGGTTTTCCGGCAGGTACAGGAGCAGATCGCAAGCCGCCGGCGGGAACGCAAGAACGGCACGACACAGATTTTTGCAGGACTGATAAAGTGTGCGGACTGCGGCTGGTCGCTGGCCTACGGGGAGAACAGGCAGAACAGCAAGCCCTATGGCTACTACCATTGCAGCAAGAACGGGCAAGGCACACGCCAATGCTCTATGCACTACATCCGCTATGATGTGCTTTACGCCTATGTTCTCTCCCGTCTGCAATACTGGTCAGGGCTGGTACAGCATGATGAAGAACAGCTTTTGAAACGTCTGCTGAATGCCAATGACAAAGGACAGGCCGCCGCAAGAAAAAAGCAGGCCGCTGAACTGAAAAAAGCGGAGAAGCGGAAAGCCGAGGTTGATACCCTGTTTACCCGGATGTATGAGGACTGGGCGGCGGGTCGTATCACGGAATACAACTTCAATATGCTGTCCGGGAAGTACCAAAGCGAACAGGCGGAACTGGCAGAAAAGATTGAACAGCTTCAATCTGCTATTGCCGCTGAAAGCCAGAGTGCCGCAGACGCAGAAAAATGGATTGCCTTGATGAAAGAGTGCGTCAATCCCACGGAACTCACTGCCGAACTCTTGAACACGCTGATTGAAAAAATCCTTGTCCATGAAGCGGTCAAGAACGAGGACGGGAGCCGGGAACAGGAGGTAGAAATCTTCTACCGCTTCATCGGCAAAATTGATTGAATGACACCAATATCTTTAACTATGTGAAACCGACTTATCCTGCCCCGACGTGAGCTCTCTGCCCCGTTTGGCAGAGCTCCTCGGCGTTTCCACAGACGAGCTGATGCGGGGCGCCGCGCCAAAGGAAACGGCGCGCAGTGGGATGCTTAGCTTGGCCTTCAAGGCGGTCGCGGCCGCAATGGGGATCGCAGCCGCCGTTTTATCGGTATTGGATGCGCTGGATATAAGGTCCGGAACGGCAATGCTGGGCATTGGGCTGGCGGCTCTTGCGCTTTGGGCATTGCAGGAAAAAAAATAGGAGCGGCGTACGCTCCTGTTTGGGAAACTGTGTTTTAAGAGAGAACGGGCGGGCTGCCCGAAGCTCCGGCTTCATAGCGCCGTTCCTTTTTTGGGGATAAAAAAACGCTGCATATCCGTTTTTTCCAAGGTCAATAGCTTCACCTTCTTCTCGATCCCACCCGCATATCCGGTCAGGCTGCCGTTTGTTCCGACGACCCGGTGGCAGGGAACGATGATCGAGATCCCGTTATGCCCGACCGCGCCGCCCACCGCTTGTGCAGACATACGGGGCAGGCCCCTTTCTGCGGCGATCTGCTTTGCGATACCACCGTAGGTCATGGTTTGGCCGTAGGGAATGGAGCAAAGAATTTTCCATACATCTTTTTGAAATTCTGTTCCAATGAAATGAAGCGGAACGGCAAACTCCGGCTCTTTTCCGGAAAAGTAAATATCGAGCCAGCTCTTTATCCTTTCAAAAAGAGGGATTTCCCTCTCCTCGCGCTCTGTATCAAGAGAAAGAGCAAAATACTTCTGGCCCTCGAACCATAAACCGGTTAGGCCAATATCATCTGCGGCCAAAAGAATATCGCCGATGGGAGAATGATAACGGGCAGTATACTGCATCATAGGTTTCCTCTTTTCTGCTTTTTTCCAGACAGTATGATTTTATCACGAAAAATGGGCGAATACTATGGCTCGATCATGATTATCATAATATTCCCGCTGCCCGTATGCTCCGAAACAGTCTGCGGACGCAAAAAACGGACGGTATCGGCCGCCCGCTTTCTGATATCCTGTATATCTTTCTGATATTATTTCAGCGCAAAGGAATCGAACAGGTCAAAACACATATCCATAATACTCTCGAACGCGTCATAGTCGGCGCTCATGCCGACCAGCGCGCACAAATTATCTTCCGCGAGAAACACGATATGCAGTGTTTCCACTTCCAGATCCTCACCTGCGGACGCAGTGGCTTCGGCTGTCTGCAAGACGTACAATAATTCATTCGGATAGTCTGCGCTTTCCACTTCATCCCGCGCTAAAATTTCCGCGTCGATAGAGGTCAGGAAATTTTCATACATCGTCTTTCCTTCCTCCCACGTCATCCCCTCATAGGGCGCGGCGGAAGCCGTTAAAGTAATGTATGTGCCGTCGAACGGCGTATCCATGTAAATAAAATCTATTCCGTCCTCATGGTTGCTTTTCTGCTCATCGACCGTTACGCCGTCCGGAAGGACGAGCGATACTACGCTGCCTGTATACCGGGCCGCCGCGCTGCCGGAAGTGTCTGCGGCGGCAGGAACCTGCACGGGAGTCCGCGAATCTATAAAATCCGTGACTGCGCTGGAAAAGAAAGAACATCCGCAAAACAGCGCCGCGCACAGGAGAACGGCAGCAGCCAAAATGGCAGCCTTTTTCATCACAACAGAACTCCCTTCTTTGCCGTACCCATTTATTTCAGCGGCTCAAAGGCGTCCGCGCCGTGCTTGCACAGCGGGCAGATGAAATCCGCGGGAAGAACGTCGCCCTCATAGACATAGCCGCACACCTTGCAGACAAAGCCCTTTTGCGGACCTGCCGAAACAGGCGGCTTTGGCTTGATATGCTCGAAATAATATTCATACGTCACCGACGGAGCGTCCGAAAGGATGCAGGCCTCCGTCACATCTGCGATGAACAGCGTGTGCGTGCCGCAGTCCTCCGAGGCGATCACGGTACCGGAGATGAGCGCGTTGGAATATTTGGAAAGATAGTAAAGCCCGTTCGCGCAGCGGTCCGCATGCTTAAATTCCTGAAATTTATCCACGTCGCGGCCGCTCCTGAAGCCAAAGTGCTGGAACAGCTTGAACGGCGCGTCCTCCGTCAGGACGGACACGCTGAATTTTCCGCTCTTTGCGATCATGTCGTGCGTGCAGTTGGCCTTGTTGACGCCGATGGCGATGCGGTTCGGGGAATCGGTCACCTGCATGACCGCATTGGTGATGCAGCCGTTGTCCCGTCCGTTTTCGTCCTGCGCGGTCACGACATACAGGCCGTAGCTCAGCTTAAAGAGGGCATTTGGATCGATCGCAGGGACTTTCGGATCGTCCTCCGCTTCAAAACGCGGCACCGTTGCGGCGATCGCGTCCACGAGGCGGTCTATGTCGGCGAGCTGGTCTTCCTTGAGGGAGGACGTGATGTTCACCGTTTCCTCGAGCACGGTCATACCCTTCAGCGGCCCGATGATCTCTTTCATCAGTTTTCCGCTGGTCGGCGCCCATGAGCCGTTCTGGATGAACGCGACCGTTCTGTTTTGCAGGTTGTGGGAAGCGAGGTCGCGCAGAAGCTCGTCCATTGTGACGAAGATGCCTGCATTATAGGTGGTGGAGGCGAACACAAGGTGGCTCCATTTAAAGGAGGCGGCGACGATCTCCGACGCGGGGGTGACCGATACGTCGTACATCACCGTTTTGATGCCCCGGTCGCGCAGGCGGCACGCGAGGATATTCGCGGTGTTTTCCGTATTCCCGTAAACGGATGCATAGGCGATCATCACGCCCGTTTCCTCCGGCTGATATGCGCTCCACTTTGCGTATTTGCCGATATAATCACCGAGATTCGAGCGCCATACGAAGCCGTGGAGCGGGCAGATCATTTCGATGTCGATCGCGGACGCCTTTTTTAGGAGCGCCTGCACCTGCGTGCCGTATTTGCCCACGATGTTGGTATAATAGCGGCGCGCCTCATCCAGAAAATCACGCTCAAAATCCACCTCGTCCGCAAAGATCGCGCCGTTTAATGCGCCGAACGTGCCGAATGCGTCGGCCGAGAATAAAATTTTATCGGCCGTATCGTAGGTGACCATGACCTCCGGCCAGTGGACCATCGGTGCCATGACGAACGTCAGCGTGTGACGGCCCGTTTCAAGGGTATCGCCCTCCTTTACGGTCTGCACCTTGCTTTCCAGCTCCGCGCTGAAGAACTGGCCGATCATCTTTTTGATCTTATCGTTGCAGACGACCGTCGTTTCCGGATGGCGCAGCAAAAGCCCCTCTATGGTAGCGGAATGATCGGGCTCCATGTGCTGTACGACGAGGTAATCGAGCTTCCTTCCGCCGAGGGCGTGCTCCACGTTCTCAAAGAACGTTTTCGCCACGGCCTTATCGACCGTATCGAACAGGACGGTCTTTTCGTCCGTCAGCAGATAGGAGTTATAGGAAACGCCGTCCGGTACGGAATAAACACCCTCGAACATAGCGAGCCTGCGGTCGTCCGCGCCCACCCATGTAAGGTCGTCTGATATCTTCTTTGTGCAATACATAGCGGTCCTCCGTTCATTTGTTTTTATTTTTAACGGGAAGAGAAATGCCGTGCGCGTTCGGCCGCGTCTTTTCCCGCCTTTGTCTATTTCGTCACAAATACACTTTTTATCTTACAGCAAACGGACGAAAGGTGCAACAAAGGAAGCGAAAATCCAAAGGATTATTTTGAAGAAAACGCGGCGGACGGCCGTGCATTTTCAACGCTTTTCGGTTACAATAGAAAAAAGGGAAACGGCATCGCTGCCGATGCCCGCTGTGTATTGGCCGGGCCTGCGCTGGAAAAAGGAAGCGGCGCGTGTGTATTGCGGAAACGCAGGGGAGGGCAGCGCGGTATTCTTTTTTGAACGATACACCCTCGCCGGCCGTGGAATATGAAGCGGACGGGAGGCTTTGGGCCCAAAGACGCTTCAGAGCCGTTGTGAAAACGCAGCGCGCCGTCCGGCTTCGGGCAGCACAGCAGCGGGCTTTTTATTGATGGAAACGATGCGGCGCATATCCGTACAGGCGCGATCCTCAATTTGCGGGAGCTTGCAGAAAAGCGGTGTCCGCTGGGTTCTTTTCTTGATGTACTGTATGACCCGAAAAGGCCGAAGCGGGCGTATGTGGAGAAGCTCCCGCTTACTGTGCCCATACTCGCGTTGGACTCGTTGCGCCCGGAGCCGTTATCAGGACTTCCCTTGGCTGATAACACGGAGGTTTTTATGCCGGAAAAATTCGATTATAAAAAGGAATATAAGGATCTATACCTGCCCAAGACAAAGCCTGCGCTGATCGACGTGCCGCCGATATGCTTTATCATGGCGGACGGAAAAGGCGCGCCCGGCGGGGAGGAATACCAAAGCGCGCTCCATGCGCTGTACGCGCTCACGTTTACCATCAAGATGAGCAGGATGAGCGGCAGGCAGCCGGAGGGTTATTTTGAATATGTGGTGCCGCCGCTCGAGGGGCTGTGGCACGGCGAGCCGGGCTGGTTTGAGCGGGGAGACCGGGAAAAGTGGCTGTGGACCTCTATGATCCGCCAGCCGGAGTTTGTAACGCAGGAGGTGTTCGAGTGGGCGGCGGAGGAATGCCGCCGCAAAAAGCCGGACGCAGACGTCTCAAGGGTGCGCCTCGAGACGTTCCGGGAAGGGCTGTGCGTGCAGGCGATGCACATAGGCCCCTATGCGAAGGAAGGGGAGACGCTCGGCCTGCTGCGCCGGTTCATGGAAGAAAACGGTTTGGAGGATATGACGGGAAGCGAAAGAAAGCATCACGAGATTTATTTGGGAGACCCGCGGCGCACTGCGCCGGAGCGCCTCAGGACCGTGCTGCGCCTGCCCGTGGAAAGGAAAAGGATATGAAAAAGAAGTTTGCGTTTTTACTGATGGGAGAGCACTATGACCCTGCGCGCCACTGTGCGGAATTTGAGACGGAGAAGCAGATCACATACATCTGCACCGTAAAAAATGCGGAGGAAGCCTATGCCAAGGCAGCCGCGCTGAAAGACGCGGGCGTGGGTGCGATCGAGCTGTGCGGCGCGTTCGGGGAAGAAATGGCACGGAAGATCATCGGGCTGACGGGCGGAGAGGTCGCCGTCGGATTCGTGACGCATTTTCCCGAGCAGGACGGAGTGTTCGAACGGTTTTTCCAGAGGTTCAACGGGTGAGGCGGCATGCGGGGGAATATAGGAAAAGGCTCGTTTCGTTCCTCTTATGTATCGTTGTTGTTTTTGCGGCTTCCTGCGCGAAAAAGGATATTAAATTGTCCTACGAAGATTTTGTTGCGGTAAAAGATATTGAGGAGACTTATAGCAGGGATATATATGCGGCTCTTGGCTCAAGCAACGTGCAAAAGCTGGTGACCGAATATCAGATGTCAAGGTTCGAAAGGCCAATCGAAGATTATACGGAAGAAGAACTCATGCAAGAGTATGATACGCTGCTGAAGGTTTACGATCTTGCCTGTAAAAATGGTTATGAACCAGAGCGGTATACGAAAGAAAGCTATCGAAACCTTTTACTGGCCAATTTAGAGACCGTTGACGCCTTTGAGGGGAGGGACGGAGAGGCAAATCTTGCGTATAAACAAAATATCGAAGCGGCCGCGAAAGCTGCCGGATTATCCTTTGACGAATATGTCGATGAGGTTATGATACCCTATATAAAAGTTTGGTATGCAAAAGAGGCTTTGCAAAGCTATTACTTCAAAAAAATCTATTTCGGGAAGTTTAAAGAGATGAACCGAACAGAAAAAGAGCTATATGATAAGTGGGAAGAGACACAGACATCGGAAGATATGAACGCATGGCTGGAATTTCATGCAAGCGAAGAATATCAGAACGCCTATATTTCCTTTATGAAAGAATTTGAGGAATACTGTAAAACGTTATAAGGGAAGCGGGGAAGAATTTGCTTTGGCTGCGGCGAAACAGTGCGGAGCAATAACGTAAGAATGGTTCAATCAAAAGACCGAAGTAACTTATGTTACTTCGGTCTTTATTTGCTTACTTCACCAGCGAACGCATATAGTCTGCATAGCCAGCGAACGCGATGCCCGGCTCTTCAAGAGAAAGGTCCCACCGCTTGAGCCACTCAAGAGAATAGAAGCCGTCATAGCCGACGCTCCGGAGCGCCTCCACACACGCGCGCACCGGCAGGTCTCCATAGCCGACCATTGTATATCTCAGCTTGCCGTCCGTATAGACGGAATCCTTGATGTGTACGTGGCGAATGAGGTCGCCGAGCCTGCCCACCGTATCCCCCGGCGTCTCGCCGAAATAGCGGTATGGATGGTGGATATCCCACAAAACGCCGAGATTCTCCTCGTCCGCCTTGTTCATCAGCTCCTCCATGTTGTGCGAATCGGCGAAAAAGCCGTTGGTCTCCACGAGGACGTCTACGCCGAGCGGCTTTGCATACCGCGCCACCTCTTTTACGCGCGCGGCGATCTCGCCTATATTCAGCTCGCCGCTCTGCTCGGGACCGAAGTCGCCGAGCACGCGGATATTTTTGATGCCCATATCGTGCGCCGTATCCACATACGCCTTAGCGAGGTACAGCATATCCTCCGGATGATTGGAATCGTTCATATAGCATGCGGAGGTAAGGCACGCGACGGCGAGCCCTTTTCCCGCGAGGAGCGCCTTTGTCTTTTCCGCGTTTTCGGGGGAAAACTGCGGGATGCGCGTTCCGTCGATCACATTTCCAACGCCGCGGATCTCAATGCCGTCATAGCCCATGTCGCATGCTGTGGAGATGATATCCGAAAAGCTCCATTCAGGGCAGCCTAATGTGGAAAAACAAAGTTTCATAACGAAGACCTCCGTTGATCGATACTGTTGATACTTTTCTTTATTGTAACATACGGCATTTCGGTTTGCAATGCGCGATGCGTTCCGCTACAGCTCATAGCCGTACAGGAAAAAGTGCATAGGCTTTCCGTCCGGCTCGATGCCGAGCAGCCCCTCGGTTTCCGCGAGGCGGCGAAAGCCGAGATGGTCGTAGAAGCCATAGTTGCAGAGCGTGTCTGTCAGGAGGAACGGACGGCGCGCGCCGTTTTGCACAAGAAACTGATTGAACCGCGCGAGCAGCTCCTTGCCGATGCCGAGGCCGCGTGCGGCCGGGGCGGTCACGAACAGCACCAGTTCTGCGTCGAATTCTCCCTCAAAGGAGGCGAGCAAGCGCTTTTCGCATGCGCTGTTACGCTCCATCGCCGTGCGGAATCTGCGGCCCTCCGGCATAGAAAGCAGGCGCTCCGCCGCATTCTCCGCCGCCTTTTCCTGCGCGCTGTGCTCCGGCGGCAGAGGCAGGGCGGCGCAGTGCCCGAACAAAATACCGAGGAGCTCCCCGCCGCGCAGGGCGGCCTCCGTATAGTTCTGGCGGGAGAGGTAATAGCGGAAAAAGGCCTCGCGCGCGAGGGCGGCGGCCTGCGGGTCCGCGATCAGCTGGTCAAACCGCCAGACGCCCGCCGCGAGGGCGGCGGCCTGCGGGTGGTCTTTTTCTTCAAGGGGCCTGAATAAAAGCTTTGTTTGTTCCAATGTCATCCTCCGGTCTGTGAGCGATAAAAGGCGCACCCGTTTTCACGGGGCGCCGTCTGTTTTTCATCTCCTGCGCATCGGCCCGAACCCGCCTTAAAGCATTTCCTCGAATTCTCCGAGCGCTTTCGCGAATTCCTGCATGCATACCTCCACGGGCTCGCCGCCCGCAAGGTCCACATGGGCGAGCTTCAGAAGCTCGAGCGGATAGTCGCTCCCGCCGGACGAGAGGAAGCGGATATAATCGCGCACTGCGTCCTTTTTGCCGGAGAGGATATCCGAGGCGATCTTGACCGCGCAAGAGAAGCCCGTCGCGTATTTATAAACGTAAAAAGCATTGTAGAAATGCGGGATACGCGCCCATTCATAGGAAATGGTATCGTCCCGCGCGATCTGCGGCCCGTAATAGAGCGCGTTGAGGTCGCCGTACATTTTGCACATGCTCTCATGTGTGAGGGCTTCACCTGCCTCCGCGGCCGCATGCGTCATTTTTTCAAATTCCGCGAACATGGTCTGGCGGACGACCGTGGTGCGGAACTGGTCGAGATAGTGGTTGAGGATATACCGCCGTGCGTCCGCATCCTGCTCTGTTTCCAGCAGGTAATGCGTGAGCAGGACCTCGTTGACCGTGCTCGCGACCTCCGCCACGAAAATTTCATAGCCTGCCTTTGCCTCGGGCTGGTTTTGGTTGGAATAATAGGTGTGCATCGCGTGGCCGAGCTCGTGCGCGATGGTGAACACGCTGTCGAGGTCGCCACGGTGGTTCAGAAGCACATAGGGATGTACGCCGAACACGCCCCACGAGTAAGCGCCGCTCGTCTTGCCCGGCGTCTCGTATACGTCGATCCAGCCGCCGTCCTGCGCCTCCTGCAAAAGCGCGCCGTATTCCCCGCCCAGAACGGCAAGGCCTTTCTTCACGAGTTCCATGGACTGCTCATAGGAGTATTCCCCGTGCGTTTCCTTGGCAAGGGGAGTATAGATGTCATACATGGCGAGGTCGGAAAGCCCCAATGCCTTTTTGCGCACGTCCACATAGCGGTACATCGTGGGCAGGTTTTTGTGGATCGTTTCGATGAGGTTATCATACAGCGAAACGGGCACGTTATCCGAAAAAAGCGATTTTTCGAGGGCGCTCCCGAATTTGCGCGCCCGCGCGTAGAACACGTCCTTTTTGACGCTCGCGGCATAGGCGGCGCTGATGGTGTTGATCATATCCTTATAGGACTGGTAATACGTTTCGTAGGTGTTTTTGCGCACCGCACGGTCCGGGCTTTGCATCATCACGATATACTTCCCGTGGGAAAGCTGCACGTCCTTTCCGTCCGCGTCCTTTACGGAACCGAATTTCAGATCCGCATTGTCGATCATGGTGAAGATGTCTTTCGGCGCGCCGGAAATATCCGCAGCCATGGACAGCAGCCTTTCTTCCTTTTTGGACAGCACATGCTTTTTGCTGCGTACGAGCTCTTTCAGCATGAAATCATACGGCGCAAGCTGCCTATTGCCGTGCGTATGGTTGCTGCATTTCGAGCAATGGCCGCCCTTTTTGCACGTCTTGGGGTCGCGCCCTTTCTTGCAGTGGGGAACAGCCGCGCCGATATAGCCCTCCAGCACACCCGGCTTAAGCGCGAGCAGCGCAGGACTCACGAACGAAAGCGCGCTTCCGAGGCGTACATTCAGGTCCATCGCGCGCGCGGCCCGCGCCTGATAAGCGGCGTTCGCGTTGTCCTCGTCCCGCCGCATGCGCGCGTACACAAACAGGTCGCCCGCGATATGCTCCATTTTCTCGATGGCCGCGAGCGCGGCGGCAAGGCTTTTTTCATCCTTAGTCAGCGTTTTCTGGAGGGAGGGGATATCCTCCATCAGCTTTTCCAGCCGTTTATAATCCTGCTCCCATGCCTCGTCTGTAGCGTAGATGTCTTCCAATGTCCATTTATAACGCTTGTCTATCTGCTCTCTTGTTTTTTCTTCCATAATGCTCGCTCCTTTTGCCTGCCGGACAGATTTATACTTCTATTATAACGCCGTTTTTGTGAAGTTAAAAATATTTTACCGCTTAAACGCGCGGAAATTGAAGCAGATTCAGGCCGGTCTGCTCATCGTACAGCCTGTCGGCGCTGCCGTTTATGACCGTGACGACCATTTCGCAGGTGGCGCTTATGACGGCGCGGGAGAGATGGCCGCCGAACACCTCTCCTCTTTCGTTCGCCGCGCTCATGTGCAGATGGCAGTAGAACGCGCCGTTCATCGTATCGATCGTTCCGGTGAGCGATACGATCTCAAAGGTGCCGCGAAAATCGTTCGCAAGAAATTTCTTTTCCCTTGTGTCAAATACGCCGGCCGTAAATTCACAGACCGCGCCGAGCGCCTGAACGCCCGCCAATTGAATGTGCTCCCGGAGGGCGAGCTTTTCCATCTGCTCCAATATTTCCTCGCCCCTGTCGAGCCGTACGATGATAGTATTTTCAAATCTTTTATATTCCATAACGTTTCCCCCAGTCCTGAGACGCAAGCGCATCAAACGCGCACACGGCGCCTTGCAAAAAGCGTCCGCTTCCCGCAAAAAAGGAGGCGGACGCCGCGCCTGCCGTGCCGCTTTAATTCCGCTGCGCGTGCAGAGGCGCGGGAATACGCCCGCCGCGGGCAATGAACTCCTTAGGAGAATTCTGATTATAGGGCATGATGGGCGCACGGCCTAAAAGCCCGCCGAAATCCACATAGTCGCCCACCTGCCTGCCGGGTACGGGAATGAGGCGCACCGCCGTCGTTTTGGTATTGACCATACCGATCGCCGCCTCGTCCGCCATGATTGCCGAAAGCACCTCCGCGGGCGTATCGCCGGGAAGGGCGATCATGTCGAGACCGACCGAGCATACGCACGTCATGGCCTCGAGCTTTTCCAGAGTAAGCGCGCCCGTTTCGGCGGCGTGGATCATGCCCGCGTCCTCGCTGACCGGGATGAACGCGCCTGAAAGCCCACCCACATGGGAGGTCGCCATGATGCCGCCTTTTTTCACCGCGTCGTTGAGGAGTGCGAGCGCAGCGGTCGTACCGTGCGCGCCGCACATTTCGAGGCCCATTTCCTCGAGGATATAGGCGACGCTGTCGCCAATGGCCGGGGTGGGGGCGAGCGAAAGGTCCACGATGCCGAAGGGCACGCCGAGCCTCCTGCTTGCTTCCCGCGCCACGAGCTGGCCCATGCGCGTGATGTGGAACGCCGTCGTCTTGATCGTCTCGGCGACCTCATCGAACGGCTGCCCCTTTTTGCTTTCAAGCGCGACCTTGACCACGCCCGGGCCGGAAACGCCCACATTGACGACGCAGTCTCCCTCGCCCGTGCCGTGGAACGCGCCCGCCATGAACGGATTATCCTCCACCGCGTTAGCGAACACCACGAGCTTTGCCGCGCCCATGCCGCCCTCCGCGGCGGTACGCTCGGCGCTTTCTTTAATGACCTCGCCCATGCGCCGGACCGCGTCCATATTGATGCCCGCCCGCGTCGTCGCCACATTGACGGAGGAACAGACGATCTTCGTTTCGCTGAGCGCCTGCGGGATGGAATCGATGAACCGTGCCTCCGCCTCCGTCGCAGCCTTCTGCACAAATGCGGAATAGCCGCCGATAAAATCCACGCCCGTTTCATGCGCGGCCCTGTCCATGGCGCGGGCAAACTTCACATAGTCTCCGCAGCCCTGAGAAATGAGGGAGATGGGGGTGACGGAAATGCGCTTGTTAACAATCGGGATGCCGAATTCGTTTTCGATGGCCTCCCCCGTTTCCACAAGATGCGCCGCCCGGCGCGTGATTTTGTCATACACCCGTCCGGCACACACGTCCGCGTCGTCTGAAACACAGTCGAAAAGCGAGATGCCCATCGTGACCGTGCGGATATCGAGATTCTGCCGCGCGATCATGTCTATGGTTTTTAAAATATCCTTTTGATCTATCATAAAAAACCCCTTTATCACAATAAAAATGCTGGAATGCCCTGCGGATAGAACGGCCCGGCGCCGGGAACGCGCGGTACAAAAACACGCCCCGCACGGCGCCCGCCGGGCATTTGCCGCTCAGACCCTGTGCATGCTTTTGAAGATCTCTTCACGCATGAGGCGCACCTCGACGCCGATTTTCGCGCCCGCCGCGGTGAGCTGCTCTTTCAGTTCTCCGAAGGATGTGCTGACCGCGCTGAGGTCCACAAGCATCGTCATAGCGAACACCTCGTCCCGCAGGACGGTCTGCGTGATGTCGAGGATATTCGCGTTCGCTTCATAAAGCGCGTGCGAGATGTGGGCGATGATGCCGGGCCTGTCCTGCCCGAGTACGCTTACGATTGCTCTCATATCATTACTCCTTTTCACTCAGTCATAAAAATAAGGAAGCCAAAGACGGTATGGCGGCGTGCGCCGGACCGATCCTTGGTTCATGCTCCTTTTTTTCTCTCATATTCCCATTTCGCATTCCGGTAGGTATGATAGGTAAACGCATACCAGAACGGGAATACGAACGTGCCGACGACGATCGCCGCGAGCGCCAGCAGGATCACAAAGATCATCAGAGGGTCCTGAAGCGCCAGCATCGGGTCCGCGAGATACAGGTCGTAAAGCTCCCGGAACGGCAGCCGGGACAGCCAATTCACCAGCATACCGGCAAGCCCCACGATGACCGCCGCGGAAAGGACGCGCGTAAAATTGCTCCAAAAGTTGCCGAGAAACGCATAGCGGTAGGAGCTGAGGACGGCGGCGAACCCGTGTTTTCCCTCCACCGCGACCGTATAGGGAAGAAAAACGATGCCGAAAAACAGCAGCAGGGCCGCGAGGGCGAGGACGACGATCCCCGCGAGCTGCCCCGCAGACAAAACAGATACGGGAACTCCGCCGGGCAGAACGATCGCTATGATTGCAAGAACGATCCCCGCCACAGGCAGGGCGAGCAGCGCGATCGCGGCAAAGTAGGAACGCAGCATGCCGCCATACCGGCGCCGCGCATGTGCGGCGGCTTCCCGAAAGGTCACGGTCCTGCCTATATAGTCGCTATGTATCACATAGACGACATTCGAGACCATCAGAGGAGATACGAAAACGGCGACGCCCGCGACGACAGAGAGCATCGCGCCGATGCTCGAAAGGCCGCTCCTGCCCGCGCGGGACAGCGTGAGCAGCAGGGAGCGCGCGACCGAGACCGTTCCCGGCATGGTAAAAAACATCAGCGGGACGAGCAGCACGAGCTGGAAAAGCAGCAGAGGCAGGAACAGCCTGCTGAAATTCCGTTTATAGACGATTCCCGATCTTCGGAACATGGTCTTGAAGCTCATAGGTAGATTTTCCATAAGGTCCGCCTTTCGCCGGAATCAGTCCGGCCGTTCCGTTTTCCGCATCCCCGTACAGGCAAAGCGCCGGCTTACGGGCTTTCCGGTGTGAACCATTTGTCGCCGGTCTCCGTATAGTGGTAATTCAGGATCGATTCGATCGCCTGCTCGGGCGTATCCACGGCTGCATATACGCCGAGCGCCTCGCTTTTTGCAAAGCGGAGCGCAGCCGTTTTTTCGAACATGGCGAGCAGCTCGTCAAAAAATCCGTTTGTATTGAGGATCACAATAGGCTTTTTATGACGCTTGAGCTGTTTCAGGGTGACGACCTCGCACAGCTCCTCAAATGTGCCGAACCCCCCCGCCGTGGCAATGAAGCCGTCGGAAAGGTCCTCCATTTTCTGTTTGCGCGTGCGCATATCGGGCGTAACGAACAGCTCGTCGCATTTTTCATAGGGAATGCCCGGAACGTTCATAAATTCGGGAATCACGCCCGTCACACGGCCTCCGCGGCTGTGCGCGCCGCGTGCGGCGGCGCCCATCATGCCCATCGTGCCCGCGCCGAACACGAGCTCCCAGCCGTTTTCCGCCAGCAGCTCGCCGAGGCGGTAGGCGGCGTCGAGATAGGTCTTTTCAATTACGGAGGAGGAAGAGCCGAATACACAGATCTTTTTCATCGTTTCATATCCTCTGGAATATATTTTTCTGATACCGCTTCAAAAGGAACCACAGCGGCATACCGATCGCATAGCAGGCAATCGCCTGTCCGATCCCTACGGTCAGGACGTTCATCCAGTAGGGGAGGCCGAGCATCACGCTGAGCGTCCACGACACGAGAAATGCGTTTGCAAGAACACTCGGCAGGGGAAGCAGCCACTTGCTTCTGCCGCGCAGCTTCCATGTGACGAATGCGGCGAGCAGCGTCGCAAGGCTCCCCACGATGATATCCATCAGCCCCAGCGTTCCCGAGCCGAAAAGATTGGCGATCAGGCAGCCGATAAACAGGCCGGGCACCGCCGCGGGCGTAAAAAAGGGAAGCACGCACATTGCCTCGGACACGCGCACCTGAAACTGCAGGAACCCGAACGGGGCGAGCAGCAGGGTGACGACCGCGTAGATAGCGGCGATCACGGCGGTCTCGCAGATGAACCGCGTTTTCGATGGTCTTTCCATAACAAATCTTCCAATCTGTTCCAAAAATTAAAACACGATACAGTATAGCACAACCGGGCGGCGATTGACAACAACGCCCCGCCCGGTATAATGAGGATAGGCGGGCGCGGGGGCCGCGCGCCGGACAGTGAAAGAGAGGAAGCCATGATGTTCGATTACCACATTCATTCCAACGTATCCCACGACGCATACGACAGCCCTGTGCGCATTGCCATGACGGCAAGGAAAAAGGGGCTTACGGAGATCTGCTTCACCGAGCATCAGGAGATCGATTATCCCTATCCGGAGCCCATGCCCGGGCTCCATTACGGGCTTTATGAAAGAGAGCTCGGCAAGGCGCGGGAGCGTGTTCCCGGCATCGTGATACGGCGGGGGGCGGAGCTTTCGCTGATGCCCGGCTCGCTTAAGAAGATCGCGGCGGACGTGCGCGGGCATGAATTTGATTTTATCATCGCCTCCCAGCACACCATCAAGGAAAAAGACCCGTATTTCGGGGAGAGTTTTGAGGGCAAGACCCTGCGGCAGGCGCAGCGGGAATATTTGGAGGAGATGCTGTATGACCTCGAGCATTTCGACGACTTCGACGTAGTCGGGCACATTGGCTATCTCGATAAATATCTGCCGGATATCGAGACGCTGGATGACAGGACGCCGTTTGGATATGAGGATTTTCCAGAGCTTCTGGACGCCGTTTTCCGCTCTGTGATCGGGCGCGGAAAAGGGATCGAGGTAAATACGAGCAACTATGCCGTATACGGCTGGCCGACGCCTGCGGCAAGCGTTTTGCGGCGCTATGTGGAGCTGGGCGGCGAGGTCGTGACGCTCGGGAGCGACGCGCATGTGGCGGAGCGGGTCGGCTGGCGGTTCGCGGACGCAGTGGAATATATGCGCGCATGCGGCGTACGGTATGTGTGCCGGTTTGCCGCGCGGAAGCCGGAGTTCGTGCCGCTGGAAAAATTTTGAACGGCATCTATGGGCGTTCTGCCGCAGGGCGGAGCGCCTTTTTTTCATGGATGCAGAGAAATGACGCGCGCAAAAAGCCGCGGAAAAGACCGAAAAAAGAAAAATCCTGTTGACAGGCCTGAAAAAAGATGGTAAAGTTATCAACGGTTAGCAACGGCTAACAAAAAAGGGAAAGGGGCGCTCATAGAGAGCCCTTATTCTTTGCTTTAAAGTTAGCTATAGCTAACATTATCCGTGCCAAAAGGGGAAGAAAAGTATGATAAAAATTGCCTTATATGGAAAAGGCGGGATCGGGAAATCGACGACCGCCTCCAACCTGTCGGCCGCGTTCGCGCAAAAGGGGCTGCGGGTGATGCAGATCGGGTGCGACCCGAAGGCGGATTCCACGCAGAACCTATTGGGCGGCAGAAAGCCGCGCACGGTGCTGGATGCGCTGCGCGAAAAAGGGGACGGCGTCATATTGGAGGACATCGTAGAAGAGGGCTATCGCGGCATTCTGTGCGTGGAAGCGGGCGGCCCTACCCCGGGGATCGGCTGTGCCGGCCGGGGGATCATCACGGCGTTCGAAAAATTGGAGGAGCTCAAAGCGTATGAAAGATTCAAGCCGGACATCGTTTTGTATGACGTTCTCGGCGACGTGGTATGCGGCGGCTTTGCCATGCCGATACGCGGCGGTTACGCGGATGAGGTTTTCGTCGTGACGTCGGGCGAAAAGATGGCGCTTTATGCGGCGGCGAACATCGCCCTTGCCATCGGGAATTTCAAAAACCGGGGTTACGCATCGTTCGGCGGCGTGATACTCAACGCGCGCAACGTGGAACGCGAGGAAGAGCTGGTGGAAGACTTCGCGCGGGAGGCGGGCACGCAGGTCGTAAAGACGATACCGCGCAGCGGCGACGTCCAGCGCGCGGAGGAGCAGGGAAAAACGGTGGTGGAGGCATTCCCGGACAGCAGTATGGCCCGCGAATATCTGGAGCTTGCGGACCGTGTGCTGAAGATATGCGAAGGAGGGAGAGCCGATGTCTGAATGCAGCTTTGTAAGAACGCTTCAATATTCCTCGCCCGCGCGCGGCGGATGGAGCATCGTACGCATGGCGATGCAGGTGCCGGAGAGCTATCAGCTTTTTGTGGGACCGTCGGCATGCATGCGGCATATCATGCTCTCTTCCATGGAGCTTAAGATCGACGACCGTATCTCGTGGCTCCCGATCCGCGAGGCGGACATCGTTTCGGGAAGCTATGAAGCGCTGATCCTTGAGAGCGTAGACGGGCTGCTCGGAAAAATGGAGCCCCGTCCGCGCGTGTTCATGATTTTCGTGACGTGTATCGATAACCTGCTTGGAACGGACCACGACGCGTTCCTCGCGCCGCTGAACGAAAAATACCCCGAAACGAAGACCATCGTATGCTTTATGAACCCGATCACGGGGGATGGTCCCGCGCCGCCGGCCGTTACCATACAGGATACGATCTACTCCCTCACCGGGGAGGCGGAGAAAAAAGACGACGCGGTCAATTTCATCGGCAGCAATCTTGCCATCGAGCTGGACAACGAGCTGATCGGCTGGCTGAAGCAGAACGGGATCGAGACACGGCACATCAGCCAATACCAAACGTTCGACGCGTTCCAAGAGATGGGAAAAAGCCGGTTCAACATCATCACCTCCCCGCTCGCGCTTTATGCGGCCAAGCAGATGAAGCTGCGCAAAGGGATCGGCTATGGATATTTTCCGGTCAGCTATTCCTTTGATGAGATCGAGCGCGGCGCGGCGGAGCTGTGCGGCAGTCTTGGCATTCCGGCGCCGGATTTTTCGCGGGAGCGGCAGCGGGCGGAGGAAAAAATATTCGAGACGCTCAAAGCCCTTGCCGGGCGGCCCGTTTCCATCGATTACGCGGCGACCTACCGCCCCTTTGGACTGGCGCGCCTGCTGCTGGAATACGGCTTTCGGGTAGATACTGTTTATACGTCGGAATGCCTGCCCGTGGAGCGCGGTGACATGGAATGGATTTTAAAAAACCACCGCGAGGTCAAAATCGTCCAGCCCGAGCATTTTTCCATGCCGGGGCAGATCGCGGGCAGCAGAGAGCACCTGTGCATCGGATTTGAAGCGGCCTATTTCACAGGTTCGCCTCATGTGGTCCCAATTGCGGCGGACGGCGAGCATTACGGCTATGCGGGCGTCGTTTCCATGATGGAAAAGATGCGTGCGGAGTGCGGACACGAATATGATTTGGAACAGCTTGTGAAAGACAGCGGATTGGTGGTGTGACATGGAAAAGATATCTTTGAACCTTCCTCCCTTTGCGCCGGACTATTCAGGCGTATGCTCGGCCCTGTTCGAGCTGGGCGGAATGATCGTGATACACGATGCGTGCGGCTGCACGGGAAACTATACGGGCTTCGACGAGCCGCGCTGGTACGGCTCCTCAAGCGGGGTATACTGCTCGGTGCTCCGGCAGATCGACGCGATATTGGGCGACGATGAAAAGCTGATCGGGCGTATTATGGAAGCGGCGGCGGAGATGCTGCCGAAATTCATCTGCGTGACCGGAAGCCCTGTGCCCATGGTGATCGGCACCGATTTTCAGGGGATCGCAGACGAGCTTGAGCAGCGTACCGGACTGCCCGCCTTCGGATTCTCGACGACAGGGCTGCGCCTTTACGACAGCGGCGCTTCAGACGCCTTTCTCGCGCTCGTAAGGCGCTTTGGGAAAAAGGAAGAGACGGAAGAGAAGCGAATCAATTTGCTTGGATTGACCCCGCTTGATTTTTATACGAACGGGAACGCGGAAGCGGTCTGCTCGTGCTTTGAACAGGCGGGCTATACGGTGGGCACATCCCTTGCGATGGGCGCGTCGCTGGAAGAGATCATGACATGCGGCCGGGCACAGGCGAACATAGTCGTTTCGCAGAGCGGGCTTGCCGCGGCAAACGATATGTATGAGCGGCTAGGGATCCCTTACGTGGTCGGCCTGCCCGTCGGAAAAAAGCCGACGGAGGAGCTTCTCCGCCTGCTTGAGCAGACTTGCCGGGACGGTAAAAACCGCATGGCCGCTCCGCCGCGCCCGGGAAAACAGGCGCTGATCTTAGGAGAGAGGGTGATCTCAGAAGCCATCGGGCGCTGCCTCGTGCAGGACCATGGATTGGAAAACGCTGCGGCTGTAAGCATCTTTACGCCCAATGCGGAGCTTACGCACCCGGGCGGGCTGCATGCTTCGGGAGAGGCGGAGATCGCAGCCGTTATGAACGGTGGATATGAGCTTGTGATCGGCGACCCAATGTTCCGGAGGCTGCTGGCGCCGGACAGCCGGGCGAAATTCGTGGATTTTCCAAGCCCGGCGGTGTCGAGCAAGCTGCATTGGAATGAATGTATCCCGTTTATCGGGGAGCATATAGAAGAATTTGTAAAACGCATTTAAGGATGAACCTATCCTTACAATATTTTAAAGAAAAGAGGTAAAGAAATGAAGAAAAGTATAGCGATCTTGCTTGCTGTCCTGATGTGTTTGTCTCTCATGCTCACGGCATGCGCGGCGCAGGAGCCTGCGGTCTCCGAGGAGCCTTCGGAGAGCGCGTCCGCAGAGCCCTCTGAAAGCGCGGAAGCCTCAGCCTCAGAGGAAGCGGAGGGAACGAGGACTATTACCGACCACGCGGGCCATGAGGTCGTGCTGCCCGAAAAGGTAGAGCGCGTGGCGATCGGCGGGCTTACGCCGCTTACGTCCGTATACTGCATGTTCATGGGCTCGTCGGACGGGCTTGTCGGCATCCATCCGGATTCCAAAAACGCTGCGGTGAATTCCATTCTCGGGGAAGCGTACCCGGGCCTGAAAGACCTGCCGGACGGCTGGGCGAGCGGAGACGAGATCAATATGGAAGAGCTCATTAAGCTCGACCCGGACGTCGTGTTCTACAATGCGGACGTAACGGCGAACTACGATGCGCTTTCCGCCGCGGGCATTCCGGCGGTCGGCTTCTCGACCACGCTTTTTGATGATTACAACACCATCGATACTTTCAACGCATGGATCGAGCTCCTGAAGGAGGTCATGGGACCGTCCGACAGGGCGGACGGCATCATCGCATACGGCGAGGAGGTGCAGCAGACCGTTGCCGACAGGCTCGCGGAAGTGCCGGAGGAGGATTATCCGAATACGCTGATCCTCTCCAACTATAATGAATCCGCGATCACGGCGGGCGGCACCAGCTTTGCAAATTACTGGATCACCTCCACCGGCGGCAAGAACCTCGGCTATGATGTAGGCGCGTTCACAGGTGAAGTCAATATGGAACAGATCTATGAGTGGAACCCGGATGTATTGTTCCTCAACAGCTTCTCGGCCTATACGCCTGAGGACCTCTATAATAACACGGCTGCGGACGGACATGACTGGAGCGGCATCAAGGCCGTACAGAACAAACGGGTCTATAAGATCCCGCTGGGGATGTATTACTGGTTCCCGCCGTCCTCCGATTCCCCGCTGATGCTTCAGTGGATGGCAAAGCAGATGTATCCTGAATTATTCGAAGACCTTGACATCGAACAGGAGATCAAGGATTATTACAGCGAATTCTATGGCCTTGAGCTCACGGACGAACAGGTGGCCCTGATCCTCGCCCCGACGCCGGAATCTGCGGCGGCATTCTAAACCATGGCCAGTCTGAAACAGAATCATGTTTTCAGAAATATCATATTGGTCCTTCTGCCCATTGTGACGGCGATCGTCTGCATGGGGATCGGGCGCATGTCTATGAGCCCCGGCGAGATCGTGACGAACCTGTTTGAGATCGCGGTGCACGGGCCGGAAAGCGTCGATCCGCAGATATACAGCGTGTTGATCAGCGTACGGCTCCCGCGGATCATTCTCGCGGTGCTGTGCGGGGCGGGACTGGCAGTATCCGGCGCGGCGTTCCAGAGCATCTTTTCCAATGCGCTGGCAACGCCGGATACTTTGGGCGTAGCGGCAGGCTCCAGCTTTGGAGCCGCCCTCGCCCTTTTGCTGGGTATGGGGCTCATCACGGTGCAGGTCTCCGCGCTTGCGGTCGGCTTTGTCGCCGTTCTGATGACCTATATCATCAGCCGTCAGAAGAGCGGGGCGAGCACGGTGATGGTCATTCTTTCGGGTATGGTCATCGCGTCGCTGTTTGAAGCGGGGATATCCATCATCAAGTTCATTGCGGATACGGAATCGCAGCTTCCGGCCATCACCTATTGGCTGATGGGCAGCCTTGCAAACACCAGCTTCAGCAGCCTTGCGCTGGGCGCGCCGTTTATTATTGCAGGGATCGCAGTCATTTTCGCTCTGCGCTGGAAGCTCAATGTTCTGATGCTCAGCGAGGATGAAGCAAAGACCATGGGTGTGAATATCCGCATGATGCGGGTGATCGTGGCGCTTGCGGCAACAATGATCACGGCGTCCTGCGTGTCTATGTGCGGGCAGGTCGGCTGGGTAGGGCTTTTGATCCCCCATATCTGCCGGATGCTCTTTGGCAGCAACAACCAGAATATCGTTCCGGCAAGCATCAGCCTCGGCGCGGTATTTTTGCTGATTATGGATACGGTGGCGCGCAGCGCGACTGCCGCGGAGATACCGATCTCTATTTTGACGTCGGTGATCGGCGCGCCGTTCTTTATTATCCTGCTCAAAAAGACGGGAGGGTCTAATTTATGATATTTGAAGTGGTACACGGATGTTTTGGCTACGGAGACGGGCACGAGGTGCTGCGCGACCTCAGCTTCCGTGTGCCGGAGGGGAAAATACTTTCTGTGCTCGGTCCGAACGGTGTGGGCAAAACGACGCTTCTGCGGTGCATGATGGGGCTGCTTCACTGGAAAAAAGGGGAGAGCCGTATCGACGGGAAAAATATCCATCATATCCCGGTGCGGGAGCTATGGAAAAAAATCGCGTATGTGCCGCAGGCAAAGGGAAACGCGCTGATGTATACTGCTGAGGAAATGGTGGTGCTTGGGCGCTGCGCACACCTTGGCATGATGCAGCAGCCGAAAAAAAAGGACCTTGAGCTCGCGCGGGAGGCGATCGCGCTCGTGGGGGTGCCGCACCTTTGCGGCAAGCTCTGTTCGCAGATGAGCGGCGGCGAGCTGCAGATGATCCTCATTGCGCGGGCGCTTACGACGCAGCCGTCCATGCTTGTGCTGGACGAGCCGGAATCGAACCTCGATTTTAAAAACCAGCTGATCATACTGGACATCATGCAAAGACTGGCGGCGGAGCAGGGGATATCCTGCGTGTTCAACACGCACTATCCAGACCATGCGCTCAAAATTTCCGATCAGGCGCTTTTGCTGGATAAGTCCGGAAGCTATATTTTTGGAGAGAGCGCGGAAGTCATCAGCTGTGAAAACATGGAGAGGTCGTTTGAGGTGGAGGTATATATCGACCGTCTGGAGGTGGGCGGAACGAGCGTTGCATCGGTAGTGCCGCTCTCCATTCTGTAGACCTGCGCAAAAACGCAGAGAGGGGGTCTGTTCCCCCTTTTTTTATTTGGCCGGAAGCGCCCGGCGCACCGTTTGATAAAATCCGTTTGAGTTTATGAATAATTCATAAATCTATGATAAGATAAAAACGATATCAAAAGAATGAAGGGGAGATAACATGTTTTTTCCATTGTGGCTCGATTGGACGTGGCTGATCCTGATCCCGGCGTTCATCATAACGATCTGGGCGCAGGCGAGGGTGAGCAGCGCATATAAGAAATATTCGGCGATTCCCGCGCAAAGCGGCGTATCCGGACGGGAATTTGCGCAGACGATGCTGCGGCAGAACGGCGTTACGGGTGTGACGGTACGCAGCGTTCCCGGAAACATGACGGATCATTTCGACCCGCGCAGCCAGACGGTGAACCTCTCGGAGGGCGTGTATGCAAAGCATTCGATCGCCGCGGTCTCCATTGCCGCGCACGAATGCGGGCATGTGCTGCAAAAGGAAAAGAAGTACGGCCCCATGCGGGTGCGGAATGCGATCGTTCCCGTAGTGAATTTTGCGACGAAGCTTGCGTTTCCGCTGATTCTGATCGGCATCCTGTTTTCCGCGCGCACGCCCGGCATGGGAGTGCTGGTGGATATCGGGGCATGGGTGTATTTTGCGGTCGTGATCTTTCAGCTTATCACCCTGCCTGTGGAGTTCAATGCCAGTAAGCGGGCAATGGCGAATATCTCCGCGTCCGGCGTGCTGACCGCGCAGGAGCAGACAGAGGCAAAGCGTATGCTGAACGCGGCAGCCATGACGTATGTGGCGGCGATGCTCGCCTCGTTCCTTTCCTTCCTGCGGCTGCTCGTGCTGTCGAGGAGGAACAATTAAAGCGGAAGGACGGTCAGAAAACGGCGCGTATGGCGAGCCAAGCCGCAAGAACGCCCCAGACTGCGCACATCAGCGGAACAAGGATCATAAAAGAGGGATGCCGCGTCTTGTGGCGGCAGCCGAGCATGCCGGCGAGCATGCCGAACGCCCCGCCTGCGGCGGACAGCAAAAGCAGCGTTTTTTCCGGAACACGGCGCGCCCGGCGGCGCGCCGCGCGTTTATCGTGGCAGCAGACGGCAAGCGCTGCAAGGTTGATGACAAGAAGATAGAGAATAAAACAGACAGATAGCTCCATGAACAGATTATAGCATGGAAAGAAAGGTTTGAATATGAATATATCAAAGCCGCTCCCCCTCGCGGGCGCGCATAATGTACGGGACCTCGGAGGATATCCGGCAAACGGCGGAACGACAAAATTTAAGGCGTTTCTGCGCGGAGACAGCCTGCACGGGCTGACAAAGGAGGACGAAGACTATTTGGACAGCTACGGCGTGCGGCTGGTGATCGACGTGCGCGGAAACAACGAAGCGTTCCTGCACCCGGACCGCCTCGATAAAAAGCAGATGAAAAAGCTGCACGTCCCGCTTCTCGACCATATCCAGTCGGAGGCGATGCTGGGGAAAGTGCCGGACGATATGGGAAACATGTATATCGGCCTTGTGGAAAACAGCAAGGACGGCCTGAAAGAGATATTCGCCTGCCTTGCAGAGACGGAGGGAGCGGCGCTCTATCACTGCACGGCAGGCAAGGACCGCACGGGCGTGATCACTATGCTGCTTTTGAAGCTTGCGGGCGTGCCGGACGGGATCGTGCTTGCAGACTATGCCGTTTCCGAACAATATATGAAAGAGACGTTTGAAAAACAGCGCGGGATGCTCGAAAAGGCGGGCGTGAAAGTACCGGATCACGTATTTTGCTCGAAGCCGGAGTATATGCGGAAGCTGATGGAGCATATCGCCGCGGAATACGGTACGGCAGAGGGCTATCTGAAAGCGGCCGGGCTTTCCGCCGGTGCAATCGGCCGGCTGAGAGGGAAGCTGGTGTGAGGCGGGAGGCGCAGTATGCCATATAGAGAGTGGCGATGAAAAGCAGTGCGCCTATTATCTAAATTTATCTGCGTTTGGCAGAAAACCTAATTCCTCGATTTGCGTTAATGCTTCATAATACTCATTATATTCAGTGGGCAATCTGAGAAGAACTTTATCTAAAAGATTTAAATAATCACGAGAATCTTTATAGTCTGGGATGGCAGAAAAATAACGGTTGGCCTCAGTATAATTGCTTTGTCGAATAGTTTTGTATCCAGTTTGATAAATTGCTTCTGTAATTTCTGCAACCAGAGACTGTAGATCAGATTCATTTTTATATTCTTCCAAAGCAGAAAGAGCTAATAGAAAATCGCCGTTGTTAGCATACGCTACTGCTGCCGTAACGATACATTCCTTTGCTTTATCACGGGCATCTGAATAATCCTCGATGCCTGAAAAAATTATTTCTGCAGATAAATAATTTTTTGCTGTGAAATAAGCTGTACCACGCTGATATTCAAGCTCTTTCCATTCTTCGGAATTACTTTCGATATTATATTTTTCTAAAAATTCCTTATATAGAGCTTTTGATTCATTGAAATTCCCATTGAGTATTAGATCGTACACCTGCTGGAATTCAGAAGCCTTTTCTTGTGTATAAAGGGCATTCATAATTACCTGCGCCATATCGTAATGCTCAAGACCTTCAAGCAAATTATGTACTTCTTCATATTGACCGCCTTCCAATAACATACCTGCTTCGGAAATTCTTTTAATATTGGTAATATCTTCCGTAAGTTCGGGTAATTTGGAAATGGTCTGATATGCCTGCGCATAATTTTTATTTTCTAAATATTGATATGCCTGATTATTCGTCGTAATAAAGAGACCTGTAAAAATACAGATAATGGCAATAGCACATCCTGTTATACTAAATATAAAAATCCGCCTTTTCTTTTTAGAAGACATCTTCTTCCGCGTTTTTTTCTGAACAGAAAATGATTTTAAATCGGGAACAGCCTCCGTTGCTTTTATTTCGAGTGCTTCCAGAAATGCTCCGATATCCACAAACCGTTCGCTTCGATTCAGGGAAACTGCCTGCAGAAGCGCCTCTTTTTTGGCGGGCACGAGCGCAAGCGCTTCAATATTACGCGTTGTTTCGGCATCGCCCTCCGCACGTGTCATGACGTCTGCGAGGCGAACGCCTGTCAGCATGCGGTAGAAAAGCGCGCCAAGCTGGTAAACGTCCGTCCACGGTCCGGTCTGCGGTATCTCCTTATATTGTTCGGGAGCGGAATAGCCCATGCAAAGCGCCTGTTTTTTAGGCGGAATGAGCATGGCCCTGCCTGCTTCCGGGTAAAAACGGATATTTTCCGGATAAATACCGAGCAGGCATTGCCCGTTTTCGTGTGCTTTTTTAAGCTGCGTAAACAGAGGGGAAAGCGTATAGACGGTCATATCGTATCCCATTTTACCGTTGCTTTCCGCGAGATAAGTATTCAGGGCGACAAAATTTCCCCGCGTTTTTTTCCGTCTGCGTACAGCCAGAAGGATAACAACAGCCGCGCATACGGCGGCAGCGATGACCGCGGGTATCAACCATGGATTTTTAGCGGTTGCGGAAGCTACGGGAGAAGCGGAAGAAAGATAGGAGATTCCCTTTGCGTCCAGCGTGGAAAGCAGCTCGGAAATGCAGACCGCACCGTTGAGGTTCGAATCTACGGCAGAACCGATCGTGTTCACGCCTACGACGATACCTTCTCCATTTACAAGCGGTCCGCCGGAATTTCCGTGGTTGAGGGCAACGTTTATCTGTAATCCCGTTACGGTACGTTCTCCGGTGCCGAACGAATAGGAGGGTTTGACCGCGCTGATGATACCATCCGTCATGGTCACGTCGTCCCGCACGGAATTGCTGCGTTCAAAAAGATCGTCCGCAACGCCCGGGAATCCGAGGGCATAGACCTGCTCTCCCGCCAAGGCGGACGGCTCGCCGGAATAGAGCGGCAGAGGCTTCATAGAGGAAATCGGCTCGTCCAGCTTTAAAATGGCGAGGTCCCGATCCGGAAGGGAAACGGCGACCGTCGCATTCACTACGGTATAATTTCCAAAAGATATCATGCATGCTCCGGTCATTTCATCGATTACATGATAGTTTGTTATGATATATTCGACGGGTGTATCTGTGCCGATTGCGAAGCCGGAGCCGGTGGAGTAACCATTTTCAACATCTACTTTGATATGTACTGTGGACTCCCGCGCGTCCAACACGGGCTGCGGAACCGACGCTGCAAGCGCGGCGGAAGAAGTCAGAAGCAAAACGATGACGAGAAGCACGCAAAAAAATTTTTTCATGATACACCCACCCATAAAAGAATTTTATTCGGTAACTCTATTATACAATGAAAAGAGAGCTTTTTGAGTATTATTTTGAAAAAAGGTTTATTCAGGCGAAGCGGCCGCGAATGGAAGACGGAGCCGCCGGGATACGAGCGTGCACAGCACGCCCACAAAGAAGCCGCACACCGTGCCCGTAAGGACGAGCACAGGAACATAATAGGAGACCTGCGGCGTGGCGGTCAGCAGCGCCGCGCACACGAGCTGCATCAGGTTGTGGGAGACGCCGCCGAGCACACTCGTTTTGATAACGGACAGGCGCTTTTGGGCGAGCCGCATGATGAGAATGGAAACGACGCCGCCTGCGAGCGAAAAAAACAGCATCGTCAGGTTGCCCGAAAGCGCCGCGGCAAGCAGGCTGCGCACAAGGCAGATGAGCAGCGTCCACGGAAGCCCGAGCGTGAGAAGCGCAAGCAGGGAAACGACGTTCGCAAGGCCAAGCTTGAAGCCGGGCAGGGGAAGCAGGGAAGAGACCGCGCCGTCGAGCAGGGAAAGCGCGAGCGCGAGCCCGCAGAATACGGCGGCGAGCACGAAGCGGGAGGTCTTATTATCCCGTAATGCCATCGACATCAGCCTCCCCTCCCGTGATGGTCGCAGTTACGCCGTTCGGCGCACACACGATAGACTGCCCCGCGCGGGAAATGCTTCCCGTCCGTTCGCACTGACGGTTGGGGCAGTCGGTCTCTGCCATGCGCACAGAGCCGTTTCTGATCTCGAACACGTTACGGTAAACCCCGTCCACCGCAAGGGCGGCGTCCTCCGAAAGGGGCAGAGACGCAACGACCTCGCCGCCCCGCCTGATAACGACATATTCTCCCGCCGTGCGGGGCAAAGTGAAAAACCATATCAAAAGAACAGCCGCGGCAATGGCCGCCGTGAAAATGATATCGCTTTTGGTGATGAGTTTATTCCGCATAGCTTCTTATCCGTGTTGATGAGGAGGCGCAGGCGCTTCAGCCGAGGCTGTATGCTCCGTTTCTGACGGTAAGCCCATACGTTTCCGCAAAGCCGTCCGTCGTGATGATATGCTTGTCCTCGGTGAGGAAGAGCGCATCTATCCCGTGCTCCTCCGCGAATACCGCGCCCTTTTCCGCGCCCATTACGAGCAGCGCGGTGGAATAGATATCCGACCGGATACCGCTGTCCGAAAGGACAGTTACCGCAACGAGGCCGTTATCGACAGGAAAGCCTGTGGCCGGGTCGAGCACATGGTGATAGTAAACGCCGTCTTCCGAAAAGCCGCGCTCGTATGTGCCGGAGGTCGAAACGAAGCGCCCGTTGAGCTCGATCGTCGCCATATAATCGTTTTCCCCGCCCTCCGGATCGCGGATACCGACCTTGTAGCTGCTTCCGTCCGGCTTTTCCCCGACGGCATAGATGCTGCCGCCGAACGAGATGATGGCGGACTGAACGCCGTTCGCTTTCAGATTTTCAGCAGCCCTATCGAGCGCATAGCCCTTGACCACGCCCCCGAGGTCGAGCATCGCGCCCCCGGTGTTCACGGTGTTCCCGCTGAGCGTCACCGTGCGGTAATCCGCTTGATCGAGCGCGGACGCAAGCTCTGTTTCGCTGGGAACATGCGCATCCTCCGTACCAAAGCCCCATGCAGCGATGACGCTGCCGAGCGCGGGGGAAAACGCGCCGCCGGTGTCCTCCGCCGCATCGAGCGCAGCGGCAAGCACCTCCGCCGTTTCCTCCGAGACCTCTGTGTCCTGCCCGGGCGCAGCGTTTGCCCTGCATACATCGCTCGTTTCGATGGTGCGTGACATTTCCCCCTCCAGCCTGCGTATCATCTCGTTGTTCTGGGTAAGCGCATCGCCGTTGTTCGCATAGGCAGTCTGGGTGATAAAGGTATCCATCGCAAAAATTTCGCTTGTTTGCTGCACGGGCGCGCAGGATACGAGTGCAAATAAGCAGAGGGCAACGCTAAGGACGCAAAGGATACGCTTCATCTTGCGGACAGGATCAAAAATACGGCCGCCGCCGCAAGAAATGGAAGTAAGAATAACAGACGTTTCAGTCCGAGTTTCATAAGCGCCCCCTGTTTCGTTTCGGTCGTTTCCTATTATATCACATTGGCTCCGGCGGTAAAACCCGTCTTTAGACCGGCAAAGCTGCGGCCGAAGAGAAAAAACCTGCGCACGTCCGCCGTTTCAAATGAAGCGCAGAACTGCGCAAAACGCGCCCGCTATGCGGTCTGCTTTATTTACAAGGAACCATTTTTATGGTATATTAAAGGCTACGGTCAAAGGAATTGTAAAAACGGCATTCGGAGGAATGGAAATGGATCTTAAAACCGCGCTTGCGGAAACGATAGCAAAAGCGGCGGGTATGGAAGCGCCGCAGGTCGCAGGGCTGTTGGAAACGCCCCCCGACCCGAAAATGGGAGATGCGGCCCTGCCCTGCTTCAAGCTGGCAAAGGAGCTGCGGAAGGCGCCGCCCGTCATCGCGCAGGAGCTCGCCGGAAAGCTTGAAGCGCCGGCGTTCGTGACGCGTACGGAGGCTGCGGGCGGATATCTCAATTTTTTTTATGACAGGAATTTTTATGCGGAAAGCGTGCTTTCGGCGCTGGAAGAGGCAGGAGAAGACTGGGGGCGGTCGGATGCCGGCGCGGGCAAAACGGTCGTGATCGACTACTCGTCCGTCAATATCGCAAAGCCGTTCCACATCGGGCATCTTTCGAGCACGGCGATCGGCAGCGCGCTGTATAAAATTTACAAATACCTCGGCTACGACGTGGTGGGCGTCAATCATCTCGGCGACTGGGGAACGCAGTTCGGCAAGCTGATCGCGGCCTATAAGCTGTGGGGGAACGACGAGGAGATCGACCGCGATTCCGTTTCCGCCATGCTCAAGCTGTATGTGCGTTTCCATGAGGAGGCGGAAAAGGATGAAAGCCTCAACGAGCAGGGGCGCGCATGGTTCAAAAAGATCGAGGAAGGCGACGAAGAGGCCCTGCGCATTTTTGAATGGTTCAAAGAGCTTACCCTGCGCGAGGCGAAGCGCGTATATGAACGGCTCGACGTACAGTTCGACAGCTACGCGGGCGAGAGCTTTTACAACGACAAGATCCCCGCGGTCTTAGATGAGCTGCGCGAAAAAAATCTGCTCGTGCAGAGCGAGGGGGCGTGGGTGGTGCGCCTCGACGAGGAGGGCCTGCCGCCGGCGATCATACTGAAATCGGACGGGACGACGCTGTATGCGACGCGCGACCTTGCGGCGGCGGAATACCGTAAAAAGACATACGATTTTTATAAAAACCTTTATGTGGTGGCCTATCAGCAGAACCTGCACTTTAAGCAGTTGTTCGCGGTGCTGAAAAAAATGGGGCACGAATGGGCGGAGCAGTGCGAGCATGTTGCGTTCGGCATGGTGTCGCTCGAGGACGGAACGCTCTCTACGCGCAAGGGAAAGATCGTGCTTTTGGAGGACGTGCTCACAAAAGCTGTGGAAAAAACGCGGGCGGTCATCGAGGAAAAGAACCCCGGCCTTGCAAACAAGGAGCAGGTCGCCGAGGAGATCGGAGTGGGCGCGGTCATCTTTTCGACGCTGTCGCAGAGCCGCATCAAGGATATCACGTTCTCGTTCGACAGGGTGTTGAATTACGATGGGGAAACGGGCCCGTATGTGCAGTATACGCACACGCGGTGCGCGTCCGTGCTCGCGCGGTGCGCGGAGCTCACGGGAGAGCCGGATATGGATGCGCTGACGGACGACGACGCCTTTGCCGTCCTAAAGCTTCTTGCGTCTTTCCCGCAGGCGCTTGCGGCGGCAAGCGAGAAGAACGAGCCCTTTTATGTCACGCGCTATCTTTTAGACCTTGCTCAGGCGTTCAACAAGTATTATTATGAGCACAGGATCATCGACGGCAGCGCGGAGCAGACCATTGCGCGCGCAGCGCTGGTGCGGGGCGTGAAGAATACGCTGAAAACGGGGCTTGCCCTGCTTGGTATCAAGGCGCCGGACAAAATGTGAGAAAGAATAAGGATGGGATACGGCTGTGCGGACGGACGAAGCGCCCGCGGAGGAAAAACGGCCCGGCCATGCGGCAAGGCTTTAACAGTCCATTCCATTTCTGATAGAAAGAGGTTTTGATTATGCTGGATTTGAAGGTATTGCGTGAAAATTTTGAAACGATTGCCGAAGCGCTCAAAAAGCGCGGAAAAGAGATCAAGCTGGACACGGTCATGAAGCTCGACGCGGAGCGCCGCGCCATGATGACGAAGGTGGAGGAGCTGAAAGCCAAGCGCAACAGGATATCCAAAGAGATCCCGGCGATGAAGAAAAAGGGGGAAGACGTCTCCGACACTATGATGGAGATGAAGGTCCTCGCCTCGCAGATCAAAGACTATGACGCGGAGCTTCAGGTGATGTCCGCACGGCTGGGGCAGCTTATGATGTCGATCCCGAACCGGCCGGACGCGAGCGTTCCGGCGGGAAAGGACGACAGCGACAACAAGGAGATACGTAAATTCCTTACGCCGACCAAATTCGATTTTGAGCCGAAAGCGCATTGGGACATCGGGCACGACCTTGGGATACTCGACCCCGAAACGGGCGCAAAGGTAGCGGGCAGCCGTTTTGTGTTCTATAAAGGCCTCGGCGCGCGCCTTGAACGCGCGGTGATGAATTTTATGCTGAACACGCATACCGAGCAGAACGGCTATACGGAGGTCATCCCGCCGTTCGTGGCGAATCAGAAGTCTATGGAGGGAACGGGGCAGCTCCCGAAATTTGCGGAGGATATGTATCATATCGAAAATACGGACCTGTATCTTATCCCGACGGCAGAGGTTCCGGTGACGAATATGTACCGCGAGACAGTGCTCGACGGCGCGGAGCTCCCGATTTACCGCTGCGCCTACACACCGTGCTTCCGTGCGGAGGCGGGCAGCGCGGGCCGGGACACGAAAGGGCTGATCCGCCAGCACCAATTCAACAAGGTGGAGCTTGTGAAATTCACCCGTCCGGATGAATCGTACCTTGAGCTGGAAAAGCTGGTGGCAAATGCGGAAAGCATTTTGCAGATTTTGCAGATCCCATACCGCGTGGTGCTTTTGTGCGGCGGCGACCTTGGATTTTCCTCTGCAAAGACGTATGACATCGAGGTATGGATGCCGAGCTATGGCCGGTATGTGGAGATCTCCTCCTGCTCGAATTTCGAGGATTTTCAGGCGCGGCGCGCGAATATCCGCTTCCGCGACAGCGATGGCTCGCTGAAGTTCGTCCACACCCTCAATGGGAGCGGGCTTGCCGTAGGACGGACGGTCGCGGCGATCATGGAAAACTACCAGCAGGCTGACGGCAGCATTCGCGTGCCGGACGCTCTGCGCCCCTATCTCGGACGCGAAGTGATACGCGGGGTAAAGTAAATAAAAAACGGATAAAACAAAGCCGCCGGAGCTGATGCTCCGGCGGCTTTGTTTTGCCAAGGTGGGTATGGTTGCTTTGTCCGGTGCCGGCAGGGTCCGGCCCGCTTTCTTCTTATAGGATAACGGAGGAAGGCATCCGCGTCTGCCCGGAAACAGTAAAAAGAATGTAAAAAAGAGGTCAAATTTATACTGCTCCGACACAAATCAAGACAGCTAAAGCCATCAGGCGCTGCGGCGCGTCCGGCAGGCCTATGCGGAGGAAGCGATCAGCTCCTGCAGCTCCGCAAAGAAGCGGGACAGGTGGAACCCGTCCGCTACGGCATGATGAATGTTCATCATAACGGGCATGATATATTTTCCGTTTTCCCGTTCATATTTTCCCCACGTCACGACCGGAGCGAGAAATTTGCCCTCGTCGAAAACGTGAACGTCAAAATGCCGGTAGCGCACCCACGGCAGGCAGGATACGTCAAAAAAATTCGAGGGCTGGTTTTTTACGAACGCGCGGCAGTCTTGATATTTCTCCCGGTCGGCCATAAACCGCGCATGAAATTCCGGCAGATCATCGGAATAGGGTGTAAGCAATTTTGTGAAGCGCTCGTCCTGCGCGTGGAAGTCGGTGTAGGAGGGGGAAACGAGATCCCATTTGATCAGGTTCCCGGCGGCGTCCCAGCCATATTTGAATTCATCGTGCGCATTGACGATCTTTGAGACGGCCCAGATCATAACGGGGTAAAACTTCAAACGCCTGTCTTTTGAAAATGAAAGCAAGCCGGTCACATCGACGTCGGCCGTCAGGCTCATAACGATACGCATACTGTTTATATAATATTGAAAGAGGTCTCCTCTGCTCCAACGGCTGAGCTCCACTGTTTTATAATTCATCTCAATTCTCCTTTGCAAATTTGATGGAACGTTATCAGAAATGCAAGGGCGTTGGGATAGAAACATCGTTCCATACAAGTCTATCCGATTAGGCCTTGCATGGAAATACGGCAATGCAGAATTTCATAAACTCACCTCCCAGCCAGCTTCAGGAATCATCGGCCGCCGCGCCTGCGGCGCCCTCCTGATTGTACCACGGCGGCACAAAAACTGCCATGAGGGGCGGAAGAGAAAGCGGCGCGGAAAATAAAATTTAATTTGAGAAAGGACCGTAATTGTACACCCGCCGTGGTATGATAAGAAAACAGGAACGGCGGGAGGCGCGGTATGGACGTATTTGAAAAACTGAAAATACTCACCGATTCGGCAAAGTATGACGTTGCGTGCACCTCGAGCGGGGTATCCCGCACGGCAGGGCACGGGCAGACGGGGAGCGCGTCGTCCGGCGGCTGCTGCCACAGCTTTGCGGCGGATGGGCGGTGCATCTCCCTTTTGAAGGTGCTGCTGACCAATCATTGCATCTTCGACTGCAAATACTGTGTGAACCGCCGGTCAAACGACGTGCGCCGCACAATGTTTTCCCCGCGCGAGCTTGCGGACCTTACCATGCAGTTCTACCGCAGAAACTACATCGAGGGGCTTTTCTTAAGCTCCGGCGTGGTGCGCAGCTCGGACGATACCTGCGCGCTGATGGAGAAAACCCTGCACATTCTACGGAAAGAATACGGATTTTCCGGGTATATACATGTAAAGGCGATACCGGGTGCATCGGAAGAGATGCTCGCCCGGCTCGGTATGCTTGCGGACAGGATGAGCGTCAACATTGAGATGCCGTCGAGCGGCAGTCTGAAGCTTCTGTGCCCGGATAAGAGCAGGGAAGCGGTGCTTGGGCCTATGGGCTTTATCCGCGACCGGAAACGGGAAAACACACAGGAGCTTGCGCTTTACCGGCACGCGCCGCGGTTCGCGCCGGCGGGGCAGAGTACCCAGATGATCGTCGGCGCGACGCCCGAAACGGATTTTCAGATCCTTAGCCTCGCGGAGGGACTGTACCGGAAATACCAGCTGAAGCGTGTGTTTTTCTCGGCGTATATCCCCGTTGCGGAGCATTCGCTTTTGCCCTCCCTGCACACAAAGCCGCCGCTTTTGCGGGAGCACCGGCTGTATCAGGCTGACTGGCTGCTGCGGTATTATCATTTTACGGCGGGAGAGCTGCTCGACGAAAAGCACCAGACGTTCCACCCGTTTATCGATCCCAAGTGCAATTGGGCGCTTTGCCATCCCGAATATTTTCCGGTGGAGGTCAACCGCGCGCCGTATGAAGCGCTGCTGCGCGTGCCGGGCATTGGCGTCACAAGCGCGCGGCGTATCCTTTCCGCACGGCGAACGGGGGCGCTGACCTTTGAGGGGCTAAAAAAGCTCGGCGTGGTATGGAAGCGGGCGAAATATTTTATTACCTGCCGCGGAAAGATGGAAGCAGGTACGCGCTTCACGCAGGAAGAGGTGCTGTGCTCCATGATGTCCGCGAAAATGCTTTCTATGTATCGGCAGAGCGGGTATTCCGCGGACGGCAGCAGGCAGGTCTCGTTTTTTGAACCGCCCGCCGTGCTTGCGGGGGACGTACAAAAGTGCCTGACCGGGCAGTTATGAAAAAAGAGCAGGGAATAGGGAAAGGGTGCGCTGCCGTGCGCGAACCCGGCGTGTGGGCAATGGCGCAATGTTCTTTTTTGGTATCGCCAAAAAAGAACCAAAAAAGCTCCTGCGGCTTGACGCCGCAGACTAGTTCCGCTGGCGGCCACCGCCAGCGGGGAAGCGGGCAAGGGAACGAAGTGTGCCAAGAGAGCAGAGAAGGACGGAAAGAAGTGCGGCTGTGTCAGCACAAATCCTGTTCATTACGAAACATTCTTTATGATTGATAAGCGGTAGTTTTGCCGCAAGTGTAAGCGGAAGACTGGGGTCCCCACAAAATCCCGAATGGAGTGAAGCGAAATGAGTTTCGTGGGGAAGACGGAGCACCGTCCAAATCTTTGATTTGGAGAACGGTGCCCGGGCAAGGGACGCCCAAAAGCGCAAGCGGAGCGAAGCGCGATTGGCAGCGGCCTACTGCCGTGCGGAAGAAATGCACGAGGCAGAATAGGACAAAAACGGAACAGAGCCGACTTTGATCATGATAAATTGGGCCCCCGAACGACTCGAGCGAAGCGAGTCGTTTGGGGTAAAGGAGGAGCCGCCCAAGGAGCGAGCTTTCGCCGTGAGGCGGAAGCGAAGCAAAAGGGCGTGCAAAAATATGGGGCCCCCGCGCAAGCCCAGCAACGCGGGTTGCGTGGGGAAGAGGAGGAGCAAGGAGGCGTGAGGAGTTTCCGCTTTTGCGGAAACGGAACAGAGCCGACTTTGCTCCGACGAGAGTAGGTAAGAAACGATGGTTTATCAATACGACGGCAGCTTTGACGGACTGCTGTGCTGTGTATTTGAAAGCATTGCCCGCCGGGAGATCCCGGAGGGGATATACGGCCCGGATACTGTGCAGATATCGATGTTTGGAACGCGTACGGTCGAAACGGATCCCGCGCACGCACGGCGGGTACTTGTATCGATCCCGAAAAAAATGGGCGCAGACGCGCTTGATTTTGTGCGCAAGGCGTTTTTGACCTGCCTGTCGGAAAGAGAGAAGCATATCGTCTCATTTTTACGTATGGGCTATGAATATGGGCCGAAAGTCCTGTATATGCTGGCTGACGATGTGGTGAGCACGCTGCATAAGGCGGTGAAGCAGCTTACGAATGAGGCGCATCTTCTGACGGGCTTCATCCGTTTTTCCGATTATGGGGAGGCTCTTGCCGCGCAGATCACGCCGAAAAATTATGTGCTGCCGATTCTCGCAATACACTTCCGGGGACGGTATCCGAATGAGAATTTTCTGATCTACGACAAAACGCACGGAGACATTCTCGTGTATATGCATGGAAAGATAGAGATATGTTCAGCAGAACGGTTTACCATGCCGCAGCAGGGCGAAGAAGAGCTTCGGTTCCGCGCGCTGTGGCGTATGTTTTATGAGACGATCGCCGTTCCCGGGCGCGAAAACCCGCGCTGCCGCATGGCACAGATGCCCAAGCGCTATTGGGAGAATATGACGGAATTTGCCGTGGAAAAGGACGTGCTCATAAGGCGGGCCGCCGCGCCGTCCGCGAAAGGCGTAACGGCAGGCAGAAGCTCTTGTTCGCAGGCAGAGGCTTCTGCTATACTGTATTCGGCAGAGGTTAAAAACAGAGAGAGCAGTATTCCGATGGAGGACACAAAGGAAGGTGAATGTAGGTGAAGAATATGACAATACCGCAATATATTATCGACGTGTTCACAGATAAAGTTTTCAGCGGAAATCCGGCAGCCGTTTGTGTACTGAAGGAATGGCTTGCGGAGCCTCTTATGCAGGACATTGCCCGGGAAAATAATCTGTCGGAAACTGCATTTACGGTGAAAGAGGAAAATGAATATGGCTTGCGGTGGTTTACGCCCGGCGGCGAGATAGATTTATGCGGGCATGCTACCTTAGGTACGGCATATGTGTTGCTGCATTTTTTGGAGCCGGAATGCAGGAGCATCTCGTTTCGGACAAAAAGCGGACGACTCGTTGTAAAGAAAGAAAATGGTCTGTATGAAATGAATATGCCGGCATATCGGCTTAAGCCGATTCCCGTTTCGGACGAAATGGAACAGGCGATTGGCTTTAGGCCGGCGGAAGCTTGGTTAGGACGGGATTTGATATGCGTTATGGAGAACGAGAATCAGGTTTTTCAGGCAGTTCCCGATGAAAAAAAGTTGAAAAGGCTGGACGGGCTTCTTGTCCAGATAACGGCAAAAGGTACTGATTACGATTGTGTTACTCGAAGCTTTGCTCCTAAACTGAATGTACCGGAGGATCCGGTCTGCGGTTCTGGACATTGCCATGTGGCTCCATTGTGGGCTGAAAGACTTGGAAAAAACGAGTTGTTGGCATTTCAAGCTTCTGAAAGAAGCGGCGTACTTCATTGCCGCATGGAAAATGACCGAGTGATATTGGCGGGAAATGCAGTGCTTTATGCAAAAGCGGAGCTTTATGTGCCGAAACACAGAAGCGTCTGATATAGTATGATCAATGCGTTTTTAGAAAATGGTGTGACGCTCACAGGAGGATTTGTATGAAATTTGCCAGCCCCTTGCTCGTCGTTTGCGACATGGAACGTTCCCGCGCGTTTTACCGGGAAGTGCTCGGCCTGCGCGTGATCTCAGATTTTGGCGCGAATATTACATTTACGGGAGGCGTTTCCCTGCAAACAAAGGAATCGTGGGAAGATTTTATCCACAAGCCGGCGGGCGGGATCGCGTTCGGCGGCAACGACGCGGAGCTGTATTTCGAGGAAGATGACTTTGACGCGTTTCTCGGACGGCTCGAGTTCCTCGGGGGAGTTGAATATGTACATCCGCCGCAGGAGCATGACTGGGGGCAGCGTGTCGTACGGTTTTATGATCCGGACCGCCATATCATCGAGGTGGGCGAAAGCATGCGCGTGGTGTGCAGGCGTTTCCTTGACGAGGGCATGACGCCGCAGCAGGTGGCAAAGCGCACGCAGATGCCCGAACGCTTCGTCAAAGGCTGCATAAAATAATAGATACGTAAGCAAAAGACAGCCGGATATTCCGACTGTTTTTTGTTTGCGCAGGCGCGTTGTTGACAAATTTTCCCGCAAATAGTATGATTGGTATGAAAAGTATGATTAATATAACTGGTCGGTTTTTTGAAAGGAGCAGAGGAAATGAAGGATAAATATATGGGGACCGCTAAGGTAGGTTCAAAAGGGCAGGTCGTGATACCAAAGGAGGTGCGGGATATGTTCCGCATCGAGCCGGGCGAAACGCTTTTGATCCTTGCCGATATCAACCAAGGGATCGCTATCGTAAAAAACGACGCCTATCTCGATTTTGCGAAACAGGTTTTCAAGGCGCAGGAGAACCCCGAGGAACCGAAAGGATAAATGAATGGCTGTATTGTCTGTTAAGGGTCTATGCAAAAAATACAAAGCATTCGAACTGAAAAACGTATCGTTTGAACTGAGGCGGGGTACGATCACGGGTTTTATCGGCCGAAACGGCGCGGGAAAGACGACGACGCTGAAAGCTCTTCTGCATTTTATCCACCCGGACAGCGGAGAGATCCGCTTTTTCGGGCAGGATATTGCGGAGCATGAGCTTGCGGTCAAGCAAAAGCTCGGATTCGTCTCGGGCGGAGCAGATTACTATCCCATGAAGAAGCTGAAAGCCATCACAGACGTAACGAAACGCTTTTACGGCGAATGGGACGACGGTGTTTACCGCCGCTATATGAAGCTGTTCGGTCTCGACGAAACCAAAACGCCCAAACAGCTTTCCGAGGGGATGAAGGTGAAATATTCTCTTACGCTCGCACTTTCCCATCATGCGGAGCTGCTGATCTTTGACGAGCCTACGAGCGGCCTTGACCCGGTCTCGCGCGATGAGCTGCTGGATATCTTTCTTAAGCTTGTGGAGAGGGAAGGGGTCACGCTGCTGTTTTCCACGCATATCACTGCGGACCTCGAAAAATGTGCGGACGATATCCTCTATATCAAAAACGGAGAGATATCAGCGGATATGCCTCTCGACGATTTTATTGCGGAATACCGGGTGGCGCGCTTTGCCGGGGGAGTTCCGAACGACGGGCGGCTGCTTGGTGTGAAGCGGGAACGTAGAGGCTGCTCGGCGCTCATGCGCGCTGAGGACCTGCCGGCAGAGGGGGCGGAAGTTTCAGACGCGACCCTTGAGGAGATCATGGTCCATCTGGAGAAGGAGTGAGCGGATATGAAAAATCTATTGATAAAAGAATGGAGGCTTGCGCTGCATCCGGCGGCGCTCCTCTTTCTGTGCCTGTCGTCCATGCTGCTGATACCGAGCTATCCGTATTTCGTCATTTTCTTTTATACCTGCCTCGGCCTGTTCTTTATCTGCCTGTCGGGGCGGGAAAACAAGGACATCTATTATACGATGCTGCTTCCGGCTTCAAAGCGCGGTATCGTAACCGCGCGGTTCTTGCTCGCCATACTGATCGAGCTGCTGCAATTCGCTGCCGCTATTCCGTTCGCGCTCCTGCACAATGTTCTGTACAGTGCGCCAAACGCGGCGGGAATGAATGTAAATACCGCATTTTTTGGATTCGCGTTTCTGCTGATAGGCCTGTTCAACCTTGTATTTTTCCCCAAATATTATCGGAATCCGAACAAAGTGGGCATGCCGTTTTTATTCGGCTGCCTTGCATTCGCGGCAGGGATGACCGCAGTCGAGGCGGGCAGATTCGCGCTGCCCGCAATAGACGCCTATCTGAATGCGCAGGGAACGCAAAACCTGCCGTATCAGCTTGCCGCGCTTGCTGCGGGCGCGGCGCTGTGGGCGCTTTTTACGCTGATCGCCTACCGCAGGTCTGCGAAGTCGTTCGAAGCATTCGATTTGTAAAGCATTCGGAAAAGAGACCGGTGCTGATATGTGCCGGTCTTTTTTGTTTGTGCGTAAAACGGATTGACAAAAAAATACGATTCCTTTATTTTATTTAAGGTAACACTAAATCAAAAAGCGAGGCGGAAATATGGATGAGATACAGGCGCTCCACGCCGTTACGGAGCCGACGCGGTTCCGTATCCTGCGGGAGCTGCTTCGCAGGCGCTACTGCGTGCGCGCGGTCTCAAAGAAGCTGGGGATCAGCGAAGCGGCGGTATCGCAGCACATGAGCATTCTGAAAAAATTGGGGATCGTTCACGGGAAAAAAATCGGCTATCAAACACATTACTGCGTAGACAGGGAAAGCTTGGCCCGTCTGGCAAACAGCTTCCGCGGAGTGTTGGCGGAGGAAGAAACGGGCTGTGCGCCCGAACGGATATGCTCGTGCGAATTCGTTTCGGGCTGTCTGCGGCGAGAGCATCCGGCGGAGGGAGGAAAGAGCAGTGGAAAATGATTATTTAGTGCGCAAAAAACCGTTTCATGCGCTTTTGATTTTTGCCTTGCCCATCATCATCGGGAACCTGTTCCAGCAGATGTATACGATGGTGGACTCGGCGGTCGTGGGGCGCTTCGTCAGCGAACAGGCGCTTGCCGCTGTCGGCGCGTCTTATTCCCTGACGAATATTTTTATCTGTGTCGCGCTCGGCGGCGGGATCGGCGCGTCGGTCATCGTCAGCCGCTATTTTGGGGCGAAAAATTATAACCGCATGAAGCTGGCCGTGTTTACGGCGTTCCTTTCGTTCCTCATCGTCAGCGTCCTCCTCGGCGGCTTTGGGTTGCTGTTCAGCCGGAACATCATGGTGCTGCTCAATACGCCTGCCGACGTGCTCGACATGGCAGTGGAATATTTGAACATCTATTTTATCGGCCTGCCCTTTTTGTTTATGTATAATGTGCTGTCCTCCATGTTCAACGCGCTGGGCAAGTCTAAAATACCGCTCGTTTTTCTGATTTTTTCGTCTTTGCTGAATATCGTATTGGATGTTTTCATGGTGACGCAGCTTGGGATGGGAGTGGCGGGCGTCGCATGGGCGACTCTGATCGCGCAGGGGATATCTGCGGTACTTTCCTTTTTGGTGTTCCTGCGCGAACTGAAAAAGCTGGAATGCGGGCACACAAAAGCGTTTGATAGGGGCGGGCTGGCCGCCATGACGAAAATCGCCCTGCCCTCTATTTTGCAGCAGTCGACGGTCTCCATTGGAATGATGCTGGTGCAGTCGGTCGTCAACAGCTTCGGTTCGCAGGCGCTTGCCGGATTTTCGGCGGCGATGCGCGTGGAATCCCTCTGCATCGTACCGATGATCGCGATCGGCAACGCTCTTTCTTCCTATACTGCGCAGAACATTGGCGCGGGAAAACCGGAGCGTGTCGTTCAGGGGTATCGTGTTTCCAACCTGATGGTGGTCTTTTGTGCGGCGGTCCTCTGCGTGGCGCTTGAGCTTTTCAACGGTCCTATCGTGGCCTTTTTCCTTGGAGACGGCGGCACGGCTGTTGCGGAGGCGACGGGACGGGGCTATTTATCGTTCATGGGCTGGTTCTTCTGTCTGATCGGGTTCAAAATGGCGGTGGATGGTCTGCTGCGCGGGGCGGGAGATATGAAGATGTTTACGATTGCGAATATCGTGAATCTTTTTATCCGCGTGTTCGTTTCCGTCATGTTCGCGCCGACGCTCGGCATCGAGATGGTATGGTATGCGGTGCCCATCGGCTGGTTCGCAAACTGGAGCATTTCATTCGCGCAGTATCGCACGGGAAAGTGGAAGCGCATCTATACCGCACGCTGACGCAGAACAAAAGAGAATAAAAATGCCCCGCAAAAGCGGGGCGTTTTTGTATTATTCTTTTTGTGGAAGCGCAGCCTCCTGCACGACCGTATCCGCCCCCGGAGCGGTGGATACATCCGGCTCATGCTCGGGCAGCTGTTCCGTTCCCTTTTGCCCTGAGCCCTTTTTCTTCTTCCCGCCGCCAAAGGAAAGCTTGAGGAGGATCGGAGAAATGATCGTCGTTACGACAACGACGATGACCACCGGGCCGAACAAAAGAGGCGACATCAGGCCGACGGCGGCGCCCTTGTTGGCAACGATCAGCGCGACCTCGCCGCGCGAGACCATACCGCAGCCGATCTGCAGGGACTCCTTGTTGTTGAAGCCGGACAGCCGGGCACCCAACCCGCAGCCGACGATCTTGGTGATGATCGCAACGCCGAGCAGCGCGAGTGCGAATACGATGAGCATCACGCTCATGTTGTCGAGCACGACGGAAAGACCGACGCTCGCGAAGAAGATGGGTGAGAGCAGCGTATAGGACAGCGTCTCAAAGCGGGACGCCATATATTTCGCGTGGCTGGTGTTCGAAAGGATGATGCCTGCGATGAATGCGCCTGTGATGTCGGCGACGCCGAACCATTCCTCCGCACAGAAAGACATCAGCAGGCAGATGACAAAGGCCATGACCACGAAACGGCGATGGTCGTCGATGTGACGGTCGGACCATTTCTTAAAGAGGATATAGGTCACGACGCCTACGCCGATCGCAAAAGCGAAGAAGCCGACGATCTTGAGCAGGACGATACCTACCGAAACGGACGGGTCGGCAAGGCTCGTGATGACCGTAAGGGCGATAATGCCGAGGATATCGTCGATCACGGCGGCGCCGAGGATCGTCGTTCCGACCTTGCTGTTCAGCTTGCCCATTTCTTTCAGAGTCTCTACCGTGATGCTGACGGACGTAGCGGTCAGGATCACGCCGATAAACACGTTTTGGAGGAAATGACTGGTTTCAAGGTCTGTCTGGATAACGGACGGATTATTGAACACGCTGGCGACTGCAAAGCCTACCACAAGCGGCACGACGACGCCCAAGCCGGCGACAATGAGCGACGCCTTACCTGCTTTTTTCAACTGGTGGATATCCGACTCCATACCTGCGGAGAACATCAGCACGATAACGCCGACCTCAGAAAGCGTTTTGATGAAATCCGTGTTGTCGATGACGCCAAAGCAGGCGGGTCCGAGGATAACGCCTGCGAGCAGGGCGCCTACGACCTGAGGCATTTTAAATTTGCGGGTCACGAGGCCCAACAGCTTGGTGCTCAATAAAATAATTGCAAGGTCAAGTAAATATTTATACTCCATAGCTCACACTTCCAAATTCCAAATTTTTATCGAACAGCCTGCGGCTGATTCAAGACCTTATCAAACGGGCCATACGGAAAACAGTATGGTATACCCGGTAATATTATACATCCCGCGTGCGAAAAATCAATAAAATTCGCACAAAAAAAACATACCGGATGAACGGCATCCGGCAAGAGGAAAAAACGGGTCCGAAAAGCAGCGGAAAATAAGGTCAGCGGCCCAAAAGCCGATTCGCCCTGCGGCGTGCGGCGCCGCGGCGGCGGGATGTCGCGTCCGGGTCGAGAGCTACGGAAATAACGTCGCCCTCTTTTGTACCGGGAGGAAGGATGCGCGCCGGGACCGGAACGGTACTTTTATCCGGAAGCTCGATAACGGCGGTATCCTCTTCAAAACGGTCTACGATATAATACAACGGAGACCTCCTTTCACAGCTGGTCCTGCGTCCGCAGGACGCGGAGCACATTCTCTTTGGGAAGGCAGCTGAACGGAATGAACGGTGCGGGGCTTTCCGGCAGCGTGCAAAGTTTTTTTTCAAACCATGCCACATCGTGCCAGCTCCCGCATTTATAACCTGTTTTATGATAGACGCCCAGAAGCCGGAAACCCATTTTTTCGTGCAGCCGCTCGCTCTTTTCGTTCGGAAGCGTTACGCCGCCGTACACGTTCACAACGCCTTGAAGCTGGAGAAGGGCGAGCAGCGCGGAATAAAGCCTCGTGCCGATCCCGCGGGAAGTGAAACGCTGGTCTACATAGACGGAAAGCACGGCGTTCCAGCCGTAGGCAGCGCGTTCCATTTGCCTGTGCGCATACGCATAGCCGACTGCCCGCCCGGCGTCCTCGCATACCAAAAAGGGATAGGATATGAGCGTATCTGCAATGCGGCGCGTAAATTCCTCCGCAGCAGGCAAATATTCAAATGTGACGGCCGTATCGGTATATTGGGCATACAAGTCCCGCAGAAGAGGACTATCAGCCGTTTGAGCAAGCCGCAGTTCCATAGCTTCCCCCCGGTCTTTATTTCTATTATCCACTATACAGGACGAAAAAAAGGAAAGCAAATAAAAAAGCCCTTTTCCGCAGAAAAGAGCTTTGGGAATCGCCTACCGTTCCAGAGCCTGACGAAAGACGCGTTCTATTTTGCTTTTGGTGGGAACGCCCTCATGGAGCTTTACACCGTCTACGAAAAATGTAGGAACATACCAGTAATCGTAGCCCTGCGTCTTTTCCGCTTCCCGTTCCTCTTCGATCACTTCAACGCTGATATCGCGGTATTCAGGATGCTCGAGCCGCAGCTCGTCCATCAGCTCAAACGCATGCCTGCAGTGCGGGCAGCCGTCCAGCACCATCATTTTTACTTGCTTTGCCACGGATCCTATCCTCCTTTCAGCAATCTGTATCAAATCAACATAAAGATAACCGCAGGGCTCCTTTCTGAAACGCTTTTTTTACGGTATAATACCAAATGAGAACGCCGTGCCGAACGGGAGGAGAAAAGAATTGAAATTTTTTGAAATTGTGTATACAATGGTAAGTAAGATACCGAGCGGGAGAGTTGCGACCTATGGGCAGATCGCGCGTATGGTCGGCAATCCGCGTGCGTCGCGCGCTGTTGGCTATGCGCTGCATGTGAATCCGATGCCGGGCGCCGTGCCCTGTCACCGGGTGGTGAACCGGGAGGGGCGGCTCGCGCCGGCGTTTGCGTTCGGCGGAACAGATGCGCAGAGGCAGCTGCTCGAAGCAGAGGGCATAGCCGTGAGCGAGGACGGGTATGTGGATATGAAACGGTATCAATGGGACGGAAAAACAGAAGAGGTCAGAAGATTCAAGAAAGGGGAAGCGCCGCAGGAAACGGCGCAAAAAGAAGAATGAACAAAAAAGCAAAGGGATTCTTAAACGAGTTCAAGGAATTTATCTCCCGGGGAAGTGTGATGGACCTTGCCGTCGGTATGATCATCGGCGCTGCATTTACGGCCATCGTGAACGCACTGGTGAACAATATCCTGAACCCGATCATCGGACTGCTTGTAGGCGGCATTCAGTTTTCCGAATGGAAAATACCGCTGGGGGCGGACTCGGCGATCGATATTGGCGCTTTTATCAATGCAGTTATTACGTTTTTGATTACAGCATTTGTCATCTTCCTGATCGTGAAAGCACTGAACAGCCTGCACAGAAAGCCGGAGCCTGCGCCGGAAAAGGCGCCCCGCCTGTGCCCGTACTGCAAAAGCGAGATCGCAGACGACGCGACGCGCTGCCCGCACTGCACCTCCATTCTGACAGACGGTGCGGAGGAAAAGAACGAAAAATAGATTTCCTACATTATATAATATATAAAACGGCTGTCACGAAAAGGGAACGCTGTGCGCTGCGTTCCCTTTTGCTGTGCCGTTCGCAGAAAAAAGACGATGCGTATGGAACAGAAGAAAATGGTGCAGCTGGATGAACGGAAAAAGCAGTCGTGGATGCTGTGTTTTAAAACCGCGGCCCTGTGGACAATGTTGACATTTTAAAACTGCGGTGCTATATTATCCTTAAAAGGTATCATTTATTATATTTGCATGAGTATATCCCATGCGGACGGGAAACGACCGGGCATGGTGTCGATGCATTTCTTTTGCTATAAATAATACAGATAAAAGATAGTATAATATTTGTGCAGGGGTTGGAAAAACAGGGTATTGACAGGCGTCATGAGCGGGCATGGCAGGACAAGGTGATTTGGACAGAATAGGATGAAGGAGCGGAGAAGATGAAGATCACTACGATTTATGCAGCAAAGATATTGGGGTATATCACACAGCGTGACAGACTGGTAACGGCGGGAGAGATCGTCGAGCACGTCGGGATATCCTACCAGTATGCCCTGAAGATCATGAATGAGATGAAGCGCGCGGGGCTTTTGCAATCGGAGCAGGGCTGCCGCGGCGGTTACCGGCTGGGAAATGAAAAAGAGGATGTGAGCGCGTACGACGTAGTAGCGCTTTTTGAGTATCGTTCCGGTGAGCGGGACAAGGAAAGACCGATGGACGATCCGTTCAGCCGGTTTATGGAGGACAGGCGTCAAAAAGAGGCGGAGGCCCTGAAGGCCATGCCGATCAGAGAGATATATAAGGGAAAGATATAAAAACAGATTTCAGGACGGCGCTCCGGAATCGGGGGAAGGGGAAAGGATATGAAAATAAAGATGGATCTTAAGAGATTGCTTTCTGTGGTGTTGTGTATCGCATTAGGGCTGACACTCTGCGGTACTGCACTGGCAGAGGGAACGGACGCGGCGGAGCCGTCTGCGGCCGTGAGCACAGAGCCGGCGAAAAACACGGAGGAAGCGTAGGAGTCTGCTGAAAGCATGGAGCCGGAGGAAAGTGCAGGACCGGCGGCAAGCGAAGAACCGAAGCCGGAACCCAGCGCAGGTGCGGAGCCGGAAGAAGCGGGCGCATCTGTACAGCCCGCGCCGAGGATGGCTATGGCGCCGGCGGCGGGCGGAGATACGGTTACGGATGCCAAAACATTTACCTTTAAGCCCGGAACCACAAATGAAGAACTCGCGGCGGCATGGGGCGAGGGGGCAGCAAGTATTGCGGACAATGGCGATGGAACCTATACGGTCACTCTGCTCAAGAATATTGAAATGGGAAAAAGCCAGAATATCAATTTTGGCGAATTTTCCCTTGGTGCCGGGCAGGCGCGCATGATACTTGACCTGAACGGAAAAACGATTACGGGAACGAGCATCGTCATTGCAAACTTGGGCAACCTGACGATCATAGGAAATGGTTCGGTCATTTATGATGGCGGACAATATTTTACGGCGGTCAACAATGTCGGATACAATCTGACGATCGAGGGCGGAACGTTCACCTGCAACGGCGCGGGCAGCGCGTCCTATAATGCAGCGGTCAGCACGGCGGCAGGCGTGACGACGGTCATCAACGGCGGTACGTTCAACGGCGGCAGCGCGGGGGCGGTCATCTCGTATGGAGACACCGTGATCAACGGCGGCACACTGAACGGAAAATACGGCGTGATAGCGAAAGTGAATTCGTCCGGTAACGAGGCGGGCAGCATAACGCTCCCGGAGGGCTCGTCTGCTGTTGTAAATGCAGAGACGGCGCCTTTTGTAGCGCATGGCAGCAACGGAAAAGCCGGAAGCATTACGGTGGCCGGCGGGACCACGACGGGAAGCAGCCTATTGGGAACGATGGGCACGGTGGACGATAAAAAGGCGGTCCTGACAGTTACCGGAGGAAAGCATGAAGCGGACCCGTCTGATTATATCCCGGAGGGTATGTGCGTGGTCATCAATCCTGACGGCACATTTACAGTCGGCGAATATGCGGCGCAGGTCGGAAATCAAAAGTATACGACCGTGCAGGAAGCGATCAACGACGCGCAGCCAAACAGTACGGTCGAGATCATTGCGCAGGAAGCGGTGACGGAGGATCTGACGATCAGCAAAAACCTGACGATCGCAGGGCAGGGAAAAGATACTACGGTTCTAAAAGGAAAGATCACGGTCTATGGCTGTACGGCCGAGTTGAAAGACCTGAGGGTGGAGAACAACACGGCTACCGCCTATGGAACGGCACTCATCACTTTCCCTGCGGCACAGGCGGCAGCAGACGTAACATTTACGAATTGCACGGTTTATGACAATGATACGGCGTTCCGTTTGGAAAGCGAGGGCTCGTCGCTGACGCTGGATCATACAGATGTGACAGGCGCGGCACATTACGGCGTTGGCCTGCGGAATGAAAACCAGACATTGACCGTAAACGGCGGAAGCATCACCGGCTGGGGTGCGGTCATGACGTCGGCGGGAAGCCTGCCGGATGGAACTGAGGACAGCGGTACGAAGATCGAGATATCCGGCGCGAAGATTGTTGCAACGGAGGGCGCGTCCGGCGGATATTACGGGGCGATCGTCCTGCAGGAGAGTTATCACGGAGTGGAACTGACGATACGGGATTCAGAAGTGATAGGAGAAGGACTGCATACGGCGGCGCTCGACATCCGCGCATACGGCAGCACCATCATGGTGGAGAATTCGACGCTGCGCGCCGACAGCCTGATATATGGCACGCCGGACGGCGAGACGGGACAGCCGGGTTATTATGGGCCTGTTACCCTGAGCCACAATGCAACGTATGAAAAAGTATATACGACGGCGGCCGACGCCCCTGAAACGGCTGTGATCCTCGATGCAGCGACAAGCGTGGAATGCAAACCGATGAGCGAGGGCGGTACCTATCCGATCATCAAGCGCGGACAAGACACGGCGACGATCGGCGGCACGACCTATGACGTAGTCGCGGGAGGAAGTATCAGCGAGGCGATCGCTGCAGCGGAGGATGGCGCAACGCTGCGCATTCAGGCCGGAACATATACGGAGCCGGTAAAGCCGCAGGCAGGAGACTCGCAGCATGTAAAAGAGAAATCCATTACCCTGCTGGGCGCAAATGCGGAAAATGACCCGAACAGCAGCGCATGGTTAAGCGAGGAAACAGTCCTGACGGGCGGCATGTATCTTGGCTATGACGACAGTCATACCCGTAATTACAGCATTACGGTAAAGGGCATTACGTTCCAAGGAAAAGGCCTCACCATAGCGGACGAAAAGGACGTTGTGATCGAGAACAATAAATTTACCGATATTACCGATGCGAATGCGATCGCAGTGCTCGATCAGGAATGCGATGGCATGAAAGGTTCTGTTATTGTGAAAAACAACCGCATCGTGGGTGTGACGCACGCATCGGGAATGGGGATCAATCTGCGTAACCCTTATGACGCTCTTGTGACGGGAAACTATATCGAAAACACGAATCACAACGCGATCCTGTTCCAGAAAAACAGCGGATATGACAGGCATGCAGGAAAAGTAGAAATTACCGGGAATACGATCGTCAACTGGGATGCGGATAACGACGCTTCCGGCGGCCGCGCCATTCGCATCGACACGCAGGGGAACGGCTCCGGAGACGATACGGGAAAAGAGTTTGTCATCACAGGCAACAGTATGCAAAAGCCGGATTATGACCCGGCAACAGCGACAGACCCCGATTTCGCGAAGATCACAGGCGTTGGTGAAAATGAAGTAGACCTGTGCGGGAACTACTGGAATTCGGAGAAACCGGATTTCGACACGATCATTGCGGTCTATAAGGACGGAAGCGCAGTCTGCCCGAACGTATCCTATAACACATATTATGCGGATAAAGACTTGACGAAGCTGATCGTTGAGGCGGACGGCATTGTACTGAGCCAGACGACGGCAACGGCGGAGATCGGAAAAACAATACAGCTTACTGCAGCAGTAACGCCGGAGAATGCTACGGACAAGACTGTAAAATGGAGCTCCTCCAATGACACAGTCACAGGCGTTGATCAAAATGGCCTCGTTATGGCCAAGACGGCCGGACAGGCGCTCATCACTGCAGAAAATTCGGCTGGTGATACGGCCGAATGTATCGTGACGGTGACGGAACAGCAAGTGAAAGCAGTTACTTATACCGGCGCGGCGACGGGCGTGATACTGAATACGGATACGACCAAGGTGCCGGAGGGCTCCTATCTGCTCGTGAAGCCGGTAGCGGAGACGGAGCAGGCGCACGCGGACGCGAGGGAAGCGCTGAAAGATAAGGCGGGGCGGTTCGTGCTGTATGACATCACGCTGGTGAATGCGGCGGGTGAGCCGATCCAGCCCGCGGGGGACGTGCTGATCGGGATCCCGACGCCGGATGGGTACGACACGTCGAAGCTGGCGGTGCACCGCATCAATGAGGACAAGACGACGGTGGAGCACGGGGTGACGGTGCAGGACGGCGTCTCCTATTTCCAGACGGACCACTTCAGCAAATATGCGCTGATTGAAAAGGGGAGCATGAGCGGAGCGGGAACGGATGACACGGCGAAAGATGAGGGCGCCGACTCCTCCGATACGCCGAAGACGGGCGACAGGGCGGACATGACGCCGTATATCCTGCTGGTGATAGCAGCGGGAGCGGCGGTCGCTGCTGCGGTCATTGTAACGATGCGGAAGAGACGGCAGTATGAAAAGTAAGAGATAGAAAACAAGAAAAACGGCGGTGATGCATAGGGCATCACCGCCGTTTTATGGGGAATCGAGCAAAATGCCCCATAAACGCTACGCTGTGCGATAGGTATGCTATTGCGGCGGGCGACACAACGTGCTACAATAATATCATAATGCAAGAAACACCCGGACTGGTAAACAGCCCGGGTGTTTTATTGCGATAATTATGATTAACGGATAACGCAACACACAATCATTATTATGGTTTCCGTACTCACTATAACATTTTCAAATATTTTTTGTCAATAAGATCCCGGAAAACAGGAAAGGCTGAACGATATATTTTGGAAAATAGGAAAAAACATTTTAGAAATAATATGACGCTGCATTTTTAATGCTGTTTTTATTTCGTTAATCATAATTATCACAACAAAGAGCAGGAACCAAAAGAAAACGGGAATAGAGCAGAGGGCGGAAAGGCTGTTTTCATGAAAGATATATCTGTTTAACAAGATAAGGCTTTTTGCAGAAATGTCAAGACAAAAAACAGCGGCGGGGAAACGACTTAAGAAAATGGAAAAATCTGAAAAAACAGTATAAAAAACGGAAGGTCTGATGTAGATGCTTGAATGAGCAGGATATATATGATATTATACCGTTTAGAAATAGTATTATATAATAAAGGCAAATTATATAAAAGATACAGCCCGGAGCCCATATGGTGTTCGTGGTAAAAATTAAAAGAAGAGGTAGAAAAAACAGAGAAAGGAAAATGGGCAAGATGAAACGGAAAAAGAATTTGATAGCCGTTGTGTTATGCATCGCGATGGTGCTGACGCTTTTTGGGAGCGTGGCACTGGCAGAGGACAGCGATACAGCTATGGAACCGGCATGCACCGAGGGGTGTACGCTGGAGGCGGAACACGAGGGCGACTGCGTAGTGAGACCCGAGCAAGACGATGAAATAGTGAAGGAACAGGAACCGGAGCAGACGAAACAGCCGGAGGAAAGCGCCGGGCAGAAAGAGAAAAGACAGAACGTTTTATCCGTTCCCGCGGCTCCGGCACAGGCGCCGGCCGCAAACGGCGGGGCGGTTACGACATCGGAAGCGCTTGAGGAAGCGCTTGAGGCAGCCGACGGCGGCGAGATCGTTCTCGGAGGACCGGTCACACTTGAGAATGCCGTGACGGTGACCGGAGACGTAACGCTCGATTTGGCGGGAAATGCAATTTCTACGGCGAAGAAGATTACAGTGACAGGAAGCCTTACCATTCAGGACAGCGCTTCAGGCGGCACGATATCGGGTACGTCAGGCCAGATGTTCTGGGTAAAGAACGGCGGAGCGGTAACGCTGGAGAGCGGAGGCGTGAGCACGACAGGATATGGCGCCGTACGTACAGATTCAGGCGCTGTATTCCGTATGTCGGGCGGCACGCTGTCCGGAGCGCCGGCAGTACAGGCATTGAACGGCACGGTCGAGATCACCGGAGGACGGCTTGAAAGCTCGAAAGCAAGCTATGCGGCGGTTGAAAATTCTTCCGCGGCCATTACGATAGACGGCGCGGGAGTTTATCTTGCGGGCATCAATCCGAACGGCAAGGCAGTTACGTTCCAAAGCGGTGTGATCGGAACGGTGAAGGGCACCTTCGGTGCAGGCTCTGTTTTGAACGGCAGCTTTGGCAGCGATGTTTCTGCTTCGCTTCCGGGAGGCAAGGTATGCGTTCCCGTTGAGGGGACCGGATATTGGCAGGTAACGGATATTTCGCAGGAAACTGCCGCTGCCGATGTAGACGGTACATTATACGCTACGCTTCCGGAAGCGGCTGCAGCGGTGCAGAATGGCGGAACACTGACATTACTGAGGAACTATACGGGCGACAAAGATATTACGGTGGGGGCCTACCGGGCTACGATCGAGCTCAACGGCTACAGCATCACAAACACGGAAGAAGGCGGAAAGGGAATTTCTGTCTATCCGAAATATGGAACGGCTATGCCGGCCAATGGCTCGCTCGTGACGATCGTGAACAGCGGAGGAAAAGCATCTGCTATTGCGGCAGATGTTCCGGTAGAAGCAAAGTCCGGGAGCAGTTCAAAGCTGCTGATGATCGCATTTGAAGGAGACATTTCGGTTGAAGCTCCCGCGGGAAAGCCAGGCGTAGTTCTCGGTACGAGTTCCTGCGCCGAGTATACTGCGGCTACGGCCGGATATGTCGCGAACGGCGGCTTCAAGGCGGAGCATGCGGACGGAAAGGAATATATCCACGGAACGTTTGCCTCTGCAGCGGAGAATGACGTGAACAATACGGCAGTTCTGCTCAATAATTATGTAACGGGCAACGATATGATAGCGGTAGGCTCGCCGTGCGAATGGACGCTCGACCTTGGCGGACATATGATCGACATATCGAATTACAGCAGAGCGATATCGATCGCGAGCGACGATGTGACGCTGACGGTCAAAAATGGGAAGATTATAGGCGAACAGGACGGCGCATGGGTCGGGATCGGATCTGTTGAGACCGGCCAGTATAAAAACATCGTGCTTAATATGGAAAATGTAGACCTTACCGCAAGTGGAGATTACGGTATCGTATGCAACGGAACGAGCACGAACATCGATATCAACCTGAAAGGCGGCTCTGTTACGGCTGAAAACGGGATCGGTATTTATTTCCCGCCTGCGGACAGCACGCTGACTATTGACGGAACGGCTGTTTCCGGGCAGACGGGCGTTGCAGTAAAGGGCGGCACGGTCACCGTCAAGGGAGATGCGGCGGTCACGGGTTCCGGTGCGGCGAACACGCCGTCTGAGGGCGGTACGAGCGGTGTCAGCAATACGGGAGACGCTTTCTATGTAGAGGGGAATTACGGCCGGGATATCAAAGTGGATATCCAAAACGGAACATTTGAAAGTGTAAATGGCAAGGCCGTGCAAATGCTGTTCGAGGACAGCGCTTCCGGCACAAAAGAGATCGGGGTGACGAGCGGCGAATTCTCATCCGAGGTGCCGAAAGAATATATCGTTTCTGGTATGACTGCGGCATCCGTTGCCTCCGGAAGCGATACGGCTTACTTTGTCGGCACGGGTGAAGCGGTAGCGGAAACAGTTGCGTCGCGCGCAGCACAGGGCGACACTGTAACGGTACAGCAGGGCGATGCAGCGCTTGCGCTTCCCGAGGGTGTGACCGTTAAAAATGAGGGCGAAGGCACAGTGACCTCGAACGGAACCGAGATCGGCACAGGCGAAACGGTTACGACAAAAGAGCCTGTGGCGCAGGTTGGAGAGACGAAATATGAATCCCTGCAGGCTGCGATCGACGCTGCGAACGGCGGCACGGTTACGCTGCTTGCGGATGTAGATGAGTGCGTTGTGATCGCAGAGGGAAAAACGGTGACGCTTGATTTGGGAACCTTTATCCTGTCGAACGGAGATACTGCGGCTCCCGGGATCTATAATAACTATAAGGATACGATATCGAATAAAGGAACGCTTACCATCAAGGGTTCCGGAAAAATCGAAAGCGCTGTGGGAGCAATCGTGAATTATCCCGGTGCGACGGCAGTCCTGACAGGCGGTACCTATGCGTCCAGCGGTTGGTATAGCATCAAAAATATGGGAAAGATGACGATCAGCGAGGGCGTTTCCGTAGAGACGACCGCACCGAGCGCAAGCCTCGTTGCGAACGGCTGGTATGGCGATAACAACACGGATCGGAATACGGCATACGGTGCTTCTACTGCGACGCTGACTATTACGGGCGGCACTCTGACAGGCGGTATGAATACCGTAAAGAATGACGACTACGGTATACTGAACATTACAGGCGGAACCTTTGAAAATACGACGGGGCCGACGATCCTGAACTGGAACGAGACGACCATCAGCGGCGGAAATTTCAGCGTGCCGAACGGCTTTGTACTCGCAAACGGTTCCTTTGCCAACGAAGCCGACAAGGGCAGCATGACCATCACGGGCGGTACGTTCACATCCGGAAACGGCGGCACAGACAAGCTGCTGGGCTGGGGTCTTGGCGGCAAAGAGGGCGGAAAGCTGACTATTCAGGGCGGCACCTTTGCAGGTGTGTTCCCAGACCCGGATGACCCGGCGGAAAAAGCACCTTATGAGATCGGTGTGGAAAAAGGGGAATTCAATTCCGAAGTACCCGCGGAATATATAGAAGAGGGCAAAGCGTCGGCGTCGCTGGAAACAGAGGGAGAGACGGCCTACTTCATCGGAACGAACGAGGAGGTGGCAGAGGCCATTGAAGCCCGTGCAAAGGAAGGCGATACCGTAACGGTACAGCAGGGCGATGTGGAGCTGGCTCTTCCGGTAGGCGTGACGGTGGAAAATAAAGGCGAAGGCGAAATCGTTGTAAACGGCGAGGCGGTAGAGCCGGGCGAAACGGTTGTGACGGAAGAAGAGCCGCAGCCGGAAGTAAAAGACGTATATTATAAAGACGCAGCGACGGGCGTGATACTGAATACGGATACGACCAAGGTGCCGGAGGGCTCCTATCTGCTCGTGAAGCCGGTGGCGGAGACGGAGCAGGCGCACGCGGACGCGAAGGAAGCGCTGAAAGATAAGGCGGGGCGGTTCGTGCTGTATGACATCACGCTGGTGAATGCGGCGGGCGAGCCGATCCAGCCCGCGGGCGACGTGCTGATCGGGATCCCGACACCGGATGGGTACGACACGTCGAAGCTGGCGGTGCACCGCATCAATGAGGACAAGACGACGGTGGAGCACGGGGTGACGGTGCAGGACGGCGTCTCCTATTTCCAGACGGACCACTTCAGCAAATATGCGCTGATCGAAAAGGGGAGCATGAGCGGAGCGGGAACGGATGACACGGCGAAAGATGAGGGCGCCGACTCCTCCGATACGCCGAAGACGGGTGACACGGCGGACATGACGCCGTATATCCTGCTGGTGATAGCAGCGGGAGCAGCGGTCGCTGCCGGAGCTGTTGTGACAGTACGCAGAAAAGCGGTAAAGAAATAATAAACAACGTATCAATCCCATAAAAGCGGCTGCATTTTTAAAATGCAGCCGCTTTTTATAGATGAGATGCCGCCGGGAAGCAAAAATAATTGCATAAAAAATTGACATAGTATATTTATTTGGTATAATTTAAATATAATATTGTTTACCAAGTCGAATAGGTATTGTATATAAGGGATTGACAGATATGTCGGGAGAGGCAATAATCTTGACAGACAGACAGACAGACAGACAGACAGACAGACAGACAGACAGACAGACAGACAGACAGACAGACAGACAGACAGACAGACAGACAGACAGACAGACAGACAGACAGACAGACAGACAGAGGTAACCCTGCCTGTATTTGGTATACCATATAGGCTCAGTTTATGCCGCACGGGATAAACTGGGCTTTTTTATATTTGACAGCAAGGCATAGCGACAGCAAGGTAAAAATAAAAAATCCGCCGGGAGGCGGAGGGGAGGAATCGGGATGAAAAAGAGTAAAAAATGGATCGCAGCCATAGTGAGCATCGTGATGGTGCTGACGTTCTTTGGCGGCGTAGCAATGGCGCAGGAGCCGGAACCATCCATGGAACCGGAGCCGACGGAAAGCGCAAGCGCAGAACCGCTGCCGGAAGAAAGCACGGATCCGATTGGAAGTGCGGAGCCGGCACCGGCAGAGAGTGTGGAACCAACGGAAGAATCTTCACAGGAACCGGAGCCAAGCGTAAGCGCAGAGCCGGAAGAAGCGGGTGCATCTGTACAGCCCGCGCCGAGGATGGCTATGGCGCCGCTGGCGGATGACGGCGTAAATACGGCAGAGGAATTCAAGGCAGCACTGGAAGCGGGCGGTACGGTCGAATTGACGGGCAGCTTTGAAATTCCGGAAAAAATGGATATCGTTATTACGCAGCCCGTCACGCTCGATTTAAAAGGTAATACGGTCACAAAGACGTATGGCGAAATAAACCATTACTTTATGGTGATCCAAGACGGCGGTTCGCTGACGCTGAACGACTCGGCTGGCGGCGGGAAGCTGGCTGCGACGAACAGCTCTTACGGCTATGGAATCGAACTTTGCAGCAATAGTACGCTTGTAATCAACGGCGGAGCATTGGAGGCAACGCAGGAAGTGATATGCAACCGTTACGGCGCCTCCGGTGTGACGCTGAAGATCAACGGCGGCTCGGTGGCGTGCACGGGATATGACAGTGCGCTCAGCTTGGCAGGCGCTTCGGGCATGACAGTAGACATCGCGGGCGGCTTGGTTACTGCAGCAAGCGGGGAAGCTATTTTTGCAACAGGAAATACTGAAAGTGCTTTGAAGCTGAACATCTCCGGAGGAACGCTGACCAGTGAGGACTGGACAGTATATGTGGACGGCGGCGTAGATGTGACAGTAAGCGGCAGTGCTGTGCTGGAAACGACTGGTTTCAAAGGGGCGGTTCGGCTCGACGGTTCTGATTCTCGCCCGTCTGCCCTCAAGATCACAGGCGGAACCATCAAAGGGGATTATATTGCCGTAGATGCGGAAGGAACATCCAAGATCACCATGACAGGCGGGGAGATCACGACAAACCGTGCCGCAGCGATGGAGGTTTCGGAGGAAGCGACGGCGGCGATTTCAGGAGGAACGCTGACCGGAGCTGACGGAAAAGCCGCATTGACAGGCGGAACAGATAAGATCACTGTCACAGGCGGAACGTTCAGCAGCGATGTGGAAGCGTATGTGCCGGATGGCATTACGATAACGCAGGACGAAGAGGGGAACTGGATAGTTACCCGTTTGGACGTTGTTTATCTGAACGGCAAGAACGGAAAAGACGCAAATTCCGGCAAGGACGCGGCAAACGCGGTAAAGACGCTCGATAAGGCGCTCGAGCTTGTGGCGGACGGCGGCACGGTCTATATCTGTGGTGAGGTGACGGTCGATGCCTCCGCCGCAGTGAGCGGGATCAAATTCGCAAGAGCCGACGGTTATACAGGACAGTTATTTTCCGTAAGCGGAGCAGGGGTGGAATTGACGCTTTCGGACGTTGCTATTGACGGGAAGAACATAGACTGCGCAGGAACTGGACGTCTCGTTGCTGTTACGAACGGAGCCACACTCAATATCAAGGACGGAACAGAGCTGATCAACAACCATGCGACGGCTGTTTATGTCAATGTTGGCAGCTTTCTGAACATGAGCGGCGGTGCGGTCAAAAATAATACCATTTCCTCTGGAGCCTACTACGGCGGGGCCGGCATCGACAACTGCGGAACGACCAATATCACCGGCGGAGAAATTTCCGGAAATGAAGTGCCGGGTTATTGCGGCGGCGGCATTCTGAATGAACGCGGGACCGTGACCATAAGCGGCAGCGCGGAAGTGAAAAACAACAGCGCGTCATGGGGCGCGGGCATCGCGGTGCTGTCCGGAGCAAAGACAGTGCTTGACGGCGGCGTGGTCAGCGGAAACGAAGCTGAGGGAAACGGCGGCGGCATTTATCTGGAGGGCTTCACAAACTATGATGGAACCCCAGCTGTTTTTGAAATGAAAAGCGGATCCGTTACGGAAAATATTTCGCAAAGCGGAACGGGAGCCGGGATCTTCGGATATTATAACGACGGAGAAACCATCGTCAGAATATCGGGCGGCACGGTCGTGGGCAACCAGTCGATAGACGAAGACATCGGGCACGGGATCACTCTTGCGGGTACGGACAGCAATTATGCAAAGCTGGAGCTGAGCGGCAGCCCGAATATCTCAGGAGACGTATTTTTCCGAGATGATTATCCGGACGGATTTGTAATCGACGTAACGGGTGAATTTACCCCGGCTGCGCCTGTTGAGATCAACCGGAGCAACAGCGAATATGGAATTACAGCCGTGGAATATGCAGCGGGGCTTACGCCCGATCCGAAAGATTTTGTTTCCGGCGCGCTGTTTGACGGACTTGTGGCCGACGGGCAGACATTGAAATGGGCGGAAGCAGAAATCGTGTATTTCTATGACGAAGACGGAACGGAATTCAGTGAATACCGTCACGGCGTAGTGCAGGGAGAAAAGATCGAGCCTGATAACGTACCGGCACCCGAACGGGCAGGGTATACGCTTGCCGGGTGGAAGCTTAAGGACAGTGAAGCGTTATGGGATTTTGATACGGATGTGGTAAGCGCCAGAACAAAGCTGTATGCGGTCTGGACGCTGAATGCGCCTGCGGTTTCCGTAAAAGCGGATGCTGAGACGGTGCATGCGGGAACGATCACGCTGACGGCGGAGGCATCCCATGATTTGACCGGAGCGGCGTATACGTATCAGTGGTATAAGGATGGCGAGGCGCTTGCCGGAGAAACGGGCGATACGCTGACAGTCAGCGAGAGCGGCAGCTATCTGGTGAAGGCAGCGGCTTCGGATGGTACAAAGACGTCCGACGAGGCGGAAAGCGAGCCTATTGTGCTGACGGTGGAAGGACATGTGTTCGGACCCGACTGGAAGTCGGACGAGACGGGGCATTGGCAGGAATGTGCATGCGGCGAAAAAACGGAAGCGGAAGAACACATGAGCGACGGCGGCGTAGTTACGACCGAGCCGACGACCGTCGCAGAAGGAGTCAAGACCTATTCGTGCACGGTATGCGGCAGGGTACTCAGGACGGAAACGATCCCGCCGACGGTGAAAACGGTATATTACAAAGACGCGGCGACGGGCGTGATACTGAATACGGATACGACCAAGGCGCCGGAGGGCTCCTATCTGCTCGTGAAGCCGGTAGCGGAGACGGAGCAGGCGCACGCGGACGCGAAGGAAGCGCTGAAAGATAAGGCGGGGCGGTTCGTGCTGTATGACATCACGCTGGTGAATGCGGCGGGCGAGCCGATCCAGCCCGCGGGGGACGTGCTGATCGGGATCCCGACGCCGGATGGGTACGACACGTCGAAGCTGGCGGTGCACCGCATCAATGAGGACAAGACGACGGTGGAGCACGGGGTGACGGTGCAGGACGGCGTTTCCTATTTCCAGACGGACCACTTCAGCAAATATGCGCTGATCGAAAAGGGGAGCATGAGCGGAGCGGGAACGGATGACACGGCGAAAGATGAGGGCGCCGACTCCTCCGATACGCCGAAGACGGGCGACAGGGCGGACATGACGCCGTATATCCTGCTGGTGATAGCAGGGGGAGCGGCGGTCGCTGCTGCGGTCATTGTAACGATGCGGAAGAGACGGCAGTATGAAAAGTAAGAGATAGAAAACAAGAAAAACGGCGGTGATGCCCTATGCATCACCGCCGTTTTTATACCGCCGATCAATTTATATTCCGGATAGGAAGCTTTTCAAGCCGTTATTTACCGGACAAGGAACGCGCACCCGCAGGCACGCTTCTATAGCGGTTTTACGGCAGCACGAGCCAAGCGCCGTAAGCCCGGAAAATATCCGGCCCCGCGGCGGAGAGGCTTTTTTTGATAAAAGCAGGCGGCATACGCAAGGCATCACCGCCGTTTTGGTATCCGCGGGGAGCGGCATTTTCCGCAGTCATTGGAAAATAAACGAAACGGCTCCCGAACGGGCCGGCAGTGCGCAGGAAAAAGGGCAGCGGGGCATATCCGCATGGGCGTCTGCCGATAGGATTCTGCAGTCAGCCGTTTCGCAGGCCCTGCAAGCGCGCCCGGCGCTTATTGGCGGGCGGCGGGAGCCAGAAGATATCCGGCCGCCTGTTCGCCATCGCTGAAAAAAGTTCCGGACAGCTTCCAGACGGGGAGATTTTGCTGCATCCCATATCCATACATGTATAAAAGTTCGGCCTTGTCAAAGACAGCGGTCTGCGGGTGAACAGAAGCGGGCGCTTTCAAATCAGAAACAGCATAGCATTGATGCGTATTCAGAACCTCCATGAGCGCCTCGTCCGGGGGCATCAGCTCTGCCTCCCGGTAGGGAACGAACTGCGCAAGAGAGCTTGAAACGGAATAGATCCCCCCGCTGTCGGAGAGGACGGAAAGCCCGCCGATGCGCGTAGGATCGTCCTCCTGCGCCTCATAAAGGACCTCTTTTCCGTCGGGGCGTTCCGTGCCGTCCGCGTTGACGCCCAGCGTATCCTGCACGGTCCTTTGCAGGCCGTCTGTCCAAAGGCCGCGTTCCCGCAGGAATGCTTCTGCTTCCGAAGCGGCCTGTTCGTCCGTTTTTTTACCGGGGAGCCCCGTAGGCTCGCGCAGCAGGCAGTTCCAGCTGTCGCCATGCGGCGCAACGGAAAGAGAAGCGCCGCCGCTGCGCAGGATAAGATAGCCGTATTCAGCTTCGGGCGGGCCGGAAATGGAGAAAGCTTCCATAAGCACGGAGAGCAGCTCTTCCTGAGACGGCCCGGTGCGCACGTAGGTCATGGCTGCGGCGGGGAGCGCATCCCGGCCCGTATATTCAGCTTGCTCCGGCACGCCTAAAGTATAGGAAAAATTATATTTGAATTCACGGGCGTTTTCCGCCGCGGAAAAGCCGAGGAACACGGCGGGCAGCAGGGCAAGCGCCGCAGCCCACGCAACGATCCGGGAAGGACGGGCCGTTCGTTTTTTTCCGCACAGGGAAAGAAGGGAAAACAGGGAATAGCCGACGATCCCGCCCCAAGTATTCAGAAGAATGTCATCCACATCGAACGCCCGTCCGCCGGGCAAAATGACCTGAAGCGTTTCGATGAGGAGCGTCGAACAAAAGGAAATGAGCGCGATCCTGTGCAGCTTTCCGGTTTTCGGGAATATCCACGGCAGGAATATGCCCAGCGGCATGAACAGCAGGACGTTGAGGAAAAGAAGCTGAAGCGCAACAGACGAACCGCTCCTGAAAGCGAACAGGACGCTGGAAAGGGGGAGCAGATTCGCGCTGCCCTGCGTGCCCGAGCCGCCGTCCGGCGCGAGCGTCAGCATGCCTACACAGATGACATAGGCCAAAAAAAGACAGCGCAGCACATGCGTTCCCGGTTTTGCAGGAAACCGCCTGCGCGTAAAAAGCCAAAGCAAAGCATAAGCGGGCACGGCGATCATCAGGCCGAATGCCCCTGTCATCAGCATGGTACGGACATTGCTGCCCATGTCTCCAAAATACATAGCGTTGCCTTTCTTGGAACCGGAAATATGTTTGGAATGGAACAGACGGCAAGCGTGTTATTTGAGCATCTCTCGGACGATGGCTGAAATGTGGACCTGCGCCGTATCGAGCGCGGGAACGGACAGGTCGCCCGGCCGGATCATCAGGGGAAGCTCTGTGCCGCCGAGCACGACCGCATCGGCATGAGAATTGCGGATCAATTCTTCCGTGAACTCGAGCATATCCTCTTTATCCGCAGGGCAGACAGTCCCAGCCTCCAATTTGGAAAAAATCGTATTGTGTACAAACTCCCGGCCCTCCCGGTCCGGGATCAGCGCTTCGATGCCATAGCGCGGGAATGCTTCCGTGTAAAGCCCGTTTGTCATCGTGAAGCCCGTGCCCAATATGATGACCCGCGCACAGCCTGCATCGGCAGCGAAGCGGCATACCGATTCCACGATGCTCACAAGGGGCAGAGGAGATTTTTCCTCAAGCTCGCGGAACACGATATGCGGCGTATTGGAGGCGATAGCCGCGAAGTCAGCGCCTGCGTTTTTCAGGCTGCGGACGGCGGCGAGCAGCATGGAAACGAGAGGCGTCCATTTTTCCTGCGCCACAAATGCGAACGCTTCCGCCATGTCTATGTTTTCGAGTGTGAAAGCAGGATAACTGCCATCCCCCTTTGCGGCGCGGTATCCTTCGACGATTCCGCTGTAATAGGAAAGCGCAGCGGCGGGCGTGCCGCTGATGATGCCGGCTTTTTTCATAAGAATCCTCCGTATATGCTGTACCGTTTCCTTTTAGTTTACTTTCCGCAGGCAGGCGCGTCAATAGAAAAACCGCTTTCCCAAAACACGGGAAAGCGGCAAAAAACGAATCAAAAACGCTCGAATTGGGCCGCCCCTTTGGTCATCAGACTACGGTACAGGAGGATATCGAGCGCCGTTACGGCCGCGAAAGCGATGACGATCACAAAGGAACCGGCCATCGCGGCGAAGATCGCCGGAACAGCGACCAGAACCACGCCGACCAGCAGGGTGAGAAGCGTAGGCTTGCTTTGCTTGATGACCGTCACCTCGTTCGTCCAGTCGAAATTAGGGCTGTCTAAGTTGGCTTTCAGCCCGAACAGGGCGATGAACAAGCCGTACACGAGCGGCAGCGCATAGGTCATGACCGCATAGAGAGGCTGCGGCGAAAGCGCAAGGTTGAACAGTGTTCCGCAGACGGCGATCGTGGGGATATACAGCACCAGCGATACGTTGAGCTTTGCTTTCAGAACAAGGCGCGTATCGACCGGGAGGGAACGCACGATCCACAGGTTTTTCCCCTCAAGCGAAACGGAGACTGCCGTTGTGGAGCCGAGGGCAAGGAAAAACGCGATGGCAAGCGGTGCGTTGACCGTGAGAAAATAATCGAACCCCGGAATGTCCGCGTATGTTCCGAGGCCGTCCACGCCCGAGACGAGCAGAATGATTGCAACGACGACCAAAAGCAGCGGGCCGACCGCCGTATTGAGCACATATTGCGAAGAAGAGAAATACCGCTTGAGTTCCCTTTGATACAGCGCCTTTTTCGGAGACTGCGTCCGAAGCTCCGTCATTTTATAGTCTCCGGCTGCGCGCGTCGTGGTGATGGACGTATTGAGCCGTTTGAACAGCTTGGCAACGACCGCCGTAAAAACGGCGAAAGCGCCGAAAGAGACCAGCAGGAACAGGAGCAGGGAAAGCACGTCATAGCTGCCGACCGCATTTCCGTACAGCGCCGCGAGCGGATAGACGCTTGTGACCACGCCGTTTACCATATCCCCGACGTCCGCGAAATCCAGCATAATATCGCCGGAATTTGTCCAGAATGTCATCCAGACGATCATAAAAACCATGAACGCCGCAACCGTAAGGACGACGCTCAGGCCGCTCTTCCGCTTCACGCGGGAGGCTGCTACCGCGATGAGCGTACCGATGACCGTCGCAATGATGATGGGCAGCAGAGGAATGGCGAGGAACGTCAGGATAAAAAACGGGTAGAACAAGGCTGCAGGCTGCGCGATGATGGCGTAGGCCACACCCGCAGGAACCATGACGGCGAGCACGAACAGCGCGTTTAAAATATACAGGACCAAAATGCGGCTTGCGATCAGCGTGCCCGTACGAATCGGAAGCGACATCTGAAGGTCATAGTCCCGGAACCCGAAAAGCGTGCCGTTCACCTTATAGATGGTCGTGAAAAGGACCATAACGGATGCGGCGACCATCATGAGGTTGAGGACCATATATTCCGTGTGCAGGGGAGCAAGACTGCTCATAAGACCCACACAGATACCGAATACCGCAAATATGACGACGGCATAGCAAAAGACCATGAGGACCGTCATCCCCGTTGATTTCGTGCGTTTTTCATGTGTATACCTCGCTTTGTTGAAGCCAAAGGAGGTGCGCATATATGCTTTCAGCAATAAACCAAGATTATTCATCGATCAGCTCCAGAAATACATCTTCAAGACTCTCGTCGCCCTTTACCTCTTCAATGCTTCCCGCGCGCAGCAGCCTGCCGCCCTTGATGATGGCGATCTTGTTGCACAGCTTTTCCGCCACCTCGAGAACGTGCGTGGAAAAGAAGATCGCGCTGCCGTTTTCGCACATCTCGTGCATGAGCTGCTTTACGGTGTGCGCCGCTTTCGGGTCGAGCCCCACGAACGGTTCGTCGAGCACCAGAAGCTTCGGCTTATGGATCAGCGCGGAGATGATCGCAAGCTTTTGCTTCATACCGTGCGAATAGGAGGAGATCAGGTCGCCGAGGCTTGCCGTGATCTCGAAAAGGTCCGCGTACTTTTTGACGGAGGCCTCGCGCTCCGGCTTTGGGATAGCAAAGATATCGCCGATAAAATTCAGGAACTGGATCCCCGTCATATTGTCGTAGAGGTCGGGATTATCCGGGATATATGCGGTGAGGCGCTTACATTCGAGGGGCTTTTCCCGAATAGACATGCCGTCGATCTCGATCTCGCCGCTGTCAAATTCCAGAATGCCTACCACGGCCTTGATCGTCGTGGTCTTACCTGCACCGTTGTGCCCGATGAAGCCATAGATATCGCCGTCCTCGACCGTAAGAGAAAGGTCGTCAACGGCTTTCGTTCCGCCTTTATAGCTTTTGGTAAAATGTTTGATCTCAAGCATGAGAATACCTCCGAATGCCAAACTATGCACCTATCATATCACACAGAAATGGAGCGGGCAATGGGCGGCGCGCCTCTTTTCAAAATGCTGGGAAATGTGCGCTGCCCTGCGGCCTTGCCTGCTGTGCAAAAGCCATCCTTTTTGTGCGGTATTTGCCGATAGGTTCTTTAAGCTCCATTATAAATCACTTAAAGTTTATTTTCAAGGCAGGATGTTAGCTCTATGCTAATAAAAAAGGAGCTAAAAGATGAAAAGTGGAGATATCCTTGGAACGACGGTCCGTGAAGCCCGGATCTCTGCGGGCATGACGCAGGAGAGGCTAGCGGAGGAGATGGGCGTTACTCCGACTCATATCAAGCATATAGAGAGCGGGCACAGGAAGCCATCGGTGGAGCTGCTTTTTGCGCTCGCAAGGAAGCTGGATATTTCTCTGGACAGCCTGCTTTTCCCGCAGCGCCCGGAGGAACCGCATATATGCAGAAGAGGCATGGAACTGATGCGCAGGTGCAGCGAGAGTCAGGCGGCATTCATCGTCGCCGTTTTGGAGGACCTTCTGAAAAGCGGCTTGCGGTAGACCGAATAAGCGGTGGGAGCAAAAAGGCGGTTCCGGGGAGGGAACCGCCTTTTTGCAGGTATATGACCGGGCTGTTTTTATGCGGCAGGCCGGGGAGGGCGCGCCGCCGTATTGAGTGGGGAGAAAAATGAAATATTTTTCAAAAAGGGGAGCAGGCTGCTCCGCCCGATAAAAAAACGGCCCGTCTTGGGCCGTTTGAGCATACGATGCATAAAAACCGTACCGCATTCTTCATCAACCCAAGAATCGCTATACTGCTGTCTTTAGGGAGAATATCCTGACTTATGCATCATCCCCTTGAAAAGCGCCTTCCCGCACAGAGCAGTGGCTCGTTGCCTTTCTGGTCCGCAATTACAGTTGTGGTTTGCAGCGCCGGACTTTCACCGGCTTCCTCTCGATCGCCGAAGCAACCATAAAGACATGATTCAATTGTATGTTATTATTATACCTGTTTCTGCCAAAAAAGCAACGGAATATTTTCTTCTTTTTGATACAGAAATCTTTTTTTGGAAATTTATGCGCCAAGCAGGTGCTCGAGCAATATTTTCAGGCCGATCCCGATGAGCACGATACCGCCGATGACCATCGCTTTTTTTTCGAACGCGCTTCCGAGCCGCTTGCCGAGGGTCGCGCCCATAAAGCTCAAAAGGAACGTCGTAACGCCGATGATGGCTGCGCCGGCAGAGATGTCCGCCTTGACCAGCGCGAGGCTCACGCCTACGGCAAGCGCGTCGATACTGGTGGCGACCGCCATAAAGAAAAGCGTTTTATGCGAAAGCATACTTTCGCGCACGCCGCACGCCTTCTGCTCCTCTTTGCCGCGCAGCGCATCTGCGATCATTTTGATGCCGATCAGCGCCAGAAGCCCGAATGCGATCCAATGGTCGAACGCGCTGATGTAATCGATGACAGACGTTCCGAGCAGCCAGCCAAGCGTAGGCATGAGTGCCTGAAAACCGCCGAAATAAAGGCCGATCTTAAGGGCATCCCGTTTTTTGAGATCGGGTACGCAGATGCCGGTAGACACGGAAACAGCCAGCGCGTCCATCGAAAGGCTCACGCCGAGCAGGATAAATGATAAAAAATCCAATCGTCTTTCTCCTAAACCCAAGTAGATTTATTATAATATGGAGGCACGGCCTTTGCAATGCTTTACCGGAAAAGAAAACGGCGGGAATTTCCCGCCGTTTACCATTACATGGACTCCCGGTAAATACGTTCCGCGTCTTCCGGTGAGACGGGAACGGGGCACGCGTTCATATTACCTTTCATGGCCTCGAACGCGTCCTGCGCCATAGTGGAGATCATATCATCCTCTACGCCGAGAGAAGAAAGCGGAACATCGAGCCCGAACCGTCCGAGGAACCGTTTCATCGTCTTTCCGCAGCCGCGTGCGAGCGCTTCCTCATCCTGCGAGGGATCGGCGCCCATGATGACAGCGACCTTTGCGAATTTTTTAATATCGCTTTTCCATGTGAATTCCGTTACTGCAACGGCGATAGCCGAAAGCGCGAGACCGTGCGGCACACCGTAATGCCCGCTGATGCTATGTCCGAGCCCGTGAATGGCATGCGTGCCGGAAATGCTGATTGCCGGTCCGGCGATCAGATTGGCGAGCGACATAGCGCTGCGGGCCTCTATATCCTGCGGAGCCTCGAGACATTTGTCAAGATTTTCCGCTGTGAGCTCCATCGCACGGACGGCTAAAATATCCGTAAAATCGTTCGCGCTGAGCGAAACATAGGATTCGTACGCATGGAAGAATACGTCGATCCCGGTATTGACCGTTACGCTCCGCGGCATGGAAAGGGTAAGCGCCGGGTCTACGATGGCAACAGCCGGATAGGTGAGAGGCGGCCAGCCAAGGCCCGGCTTTTTACCCGTTTCAGGGTCTGTCACAACCGCCCAAGGGGTGGCTTCGCTGCCCGTACCCGCGGTCGTGGTGATGGCGATCACAGGCAGTGTACGGAGCTCTTCCGCTTTTTTTCCGGCGCATTTCCCACCCGGGATATAGTCGCGCACGGCTCCGCCCGAGGCGCACAGCAGGGCGATCAGCTTTGCAGAATCGAGCGGGCTGCCGCCTCCTACGCCGATCACAAGATCGCACGCATGTGCGCGGGCAAAATCCACACCCTCATCTACGACCGGAATGGAAGGATTCTCGTTGATTTTAGCATAAACAAAGGATTCCACGCCCCGCTCTGCGAGCAGCGCCTGAATATGTGCGAGCAGTGCCGTCTTTTCGGGACGCACGCTTTTTCCGGCGATAATAGCGGCGCGCTTTCCAAAATGCGCCGCATATTCGCCGACCGTATCCACGCAGCCTGTGCCAAACACGATTTTTCCCGGGATCTCCGCTACAAAATTTTTCATATCACATCCTCCTGAATCTGTTTGAATTCGGTTTCTCATATTTTCAGTATATCACAATTCCTGTTTGTATCGAATAAAAAACGCGCAGCCGTTCGGCTGCAATGCCGAAACCGGACCATGCAAAACGCCCCCGGAACATCAAAACCGGAGGCGTCTTGCATCATATCATAATGGAAGTTTTTCAGCAACGTCGGGCGTCCGCCGCTCGTCCGAATACGGGAAAGGGACATTGGAAAGACCCTGTATGAATGTTGGTTCCCCTTCCGAGAGTGTAAAGCGAAGGGAAGTAGTCTATATGAAATTTTTGGTTTCCATTTTTCCCGCTGTCTCGGACAAAACCGTTTCCCGCCGCTTGCACAGCCGGAAACCGGACACTGCAATCATCATATCATGCTAAAAAAAGAATGCAAGAGGCTGCGGCAAACCTTAATATAAACTTAACACGGAGATTTTTATTGAAATCTGTATACAGCATGATATACTGGACACAACAAAGACAGGGGAGGACGGGGCTATGACCGGAACCAGAAAAGTCTTTCGCGTTATTTTGACCGTTCTTGCGGCGGCCGCCGTTCTGTTGGCCGCGTTTCTCGTTTTTCTGACAGTGACGGAATACAGGCCGGCGGACGTAGAACGCATAGATGTCGCCGGCACGGCGGACGCGCGACCGGAAGGGACGGTGCGCCTGATGACCTATAACATTGGCTACGGCGCGCTTGGAAAGGAACAGGACTTCTTTATGGACGGCGGCAGCATGGTGCGCCCGGACAGCGCTGATATCATCAGCGAAAATCTGGCAGGAGCAGCGGACGTGCTGAAACGCTATCCCGCGGACGCGGTATTTTTGCAGGAGGTAGACGTGGATTCACACCGTTCCTATTATGTGGATGAAGCGGCGTATCTGCATGCGGCTGCGGGCGGGAACGCGGCGTTTGCCTATAATTACAACGCGGCGTTCGTACCCTATCCGGTTCCGATGATCGGAAAAGTAGAGGGCGGGCTTCTGACGCTTACGGAGCTTGCGGTGGAGGACGCTTCGCGCGTGGCGCTGCCCGTTCCGTTCCAGTGGCCCGTAAGCACATGCAACCTCAAGCGCTGTCTGCTCGTGTGCCGCATGCCTTATAACGGACACGAGCTTGTTTTGGTCAACCTGCATCTTGAGGCGTATGACGACGGGGAGGGAAAGGCTGCGCAGACAAAGGTTTTGATGGACTTCCTCCAGTCGGAATATGAGAAAGGAAATTATGTGATCGCAGGAGGGGATTTCAACCAGACGTTCCCCGGCATAGAAACGTTAGTCCTCGATGCGGAAAGCTGGATGCCCGGAACACTGGACGCGCTTCCGGACGGCTGGAATTTTGCTGTGGACGGCTCTGCGCCCACATGCAGGCTGCTTTCCGGCCCTTATACCGGGGACCGGGAAAATACGCAGCTTTATGTGATAGACGGTTTTATCCTTTCCCCGAATGTGGCCCTGAAAAGCGTAAAGACGCTGGATCTTGATTTTGAGTATACGGACCATAATCCCGTTTTGCTGGAGGCAACGCTTGTATGACGGAACGAAAAGAGGAGCGAACGGCTGTGACCATAGACGAGATGCAGGAGATGTTGGAGGAGCTTGCGGAGGAAATTCCCGAGGCCTTTTTTGAAGAGCTGAACGGCGGCATCGTCCTGCTCCCGCGCGCGGAACGGCATCCGCGCGGAAAGGGCGGGCTGTATACGCTCGGGTGTTATTTTTCCGGCGGAGAGCTGGGGAGGTATATCGCTGTTTATTATGGTTCGTTCCGGCGGGTGTTTCCGAATGCCACGCGCAGCGAGCTGAGGGAAGAACTCCGCAAAACGCTGCGCCATGAATTCAGGCATCATGTGGAATCGCTGTGCGGAGAAAACGGACTCGAGGTGGAGGATGAGATCTTTTTGCAGGAGTATCTGCGCTCGCTGGAGGAGCGGTAAGCTACAAAACAGGGGGAGGCGGCCTATGAAAAAAATAGGGAGCGTATGTCTTGCGGTTTTGACGGCAGCCATGCTTTTCAGCGCGTGCGCCGCGCCCGCACCGGACGCGGTTCAGTCTGCCGAGGCTGAAGCACCGGAGCCAGCGCATACGCAGGAATCTGCTCCGACACCGAAACCCGCTCCGCCGCCAAAGCCGCCGAACGCGGAAGCACTGCTTGCGGAATTTTCTTACGGCGGCCCGCTGCCGGAGGCGCTTTATCCGGCGGAGGAAGAGCGCGGCTATGAGACGGTTCTGGCTCACCCGGAGATTACGGAAGAGATAGAAGAAGCGTTCACGGCATGGGCGGAAGAAGCGGGGCGCTATCTTTCGGACGAATGCTCCGGCTATTATGGGGAAGCGTGGAACGGCTGCAAGGCGGAGCGACCGGAATGGCAGATGCTTGCCGCCGCCGCGCTTGCGTGCGAAGCGCCGGAGGATCTGCCTGCCGCTTTCGCAAACCTTGTAAGACCGGAAACAGAAACGAAGCAAGGAAGCGGGCAAAAGACCGTTTCTGTGGTGCTGCGGGCAAAAACGCCGCAGGAAGCGTTCCCGCTGCCGGAGGAAAAGGGCGCGCCCATGCCAATGGAATTTTTTACCGCCACCTATCTGCTCACCGTTTATGACGAAGAGGGACAGCCGAGGGAAAACAGCGGGGAGCTGGCGGAGCTTTCGGAAAGGCTGACATTTCCTTTTGCGGAGCGGTATGAGTTTTGGGACGGCTGGTATTTAGACCGCGACGGCGGCGCCCGGCGGCACACAGGGACGGATATTTTATGCCCGGAGGGGACGCCGGAGCTCGCGTGTGTGGACGGAACGGTCCTTGCCGTGGGGAGCGGGGACGGAACCGGGAACTATGTGGTGATCGAAGGAGCGGACGGCACGCAGTATCATTATTACCACATGGTGGAAGTGTCGCAATTCGTTTCTGTGGGAGACCGCGTTGTGCGCGGGCAGGCCGTTGGCCTTGCAGGCAACACGGGAAACAGCACGACCGACCATCTGCACCTTGCGGTGGTTATGCCGGAGGGATTTTATATCGACCCGTACCCGTATCTAATGGAAGCGGAGGACGCGCCGGAGCTGTGACAGAGGCGGCGAAAAAGCGGATATTGTTTATCGAAGGGAAAAACGGCGCCGAAAGGCGCCGTTTCTGTTATCCTTATTTTCACTATAACAAGGCAAAGTCCCCGCTTTCGATCACGGACTTCATTTGGCATAAACAGAAAGGGTGCCCGGCAGGATCGAGCATGACCGTCCAATCGTTAGAAAACTGTTCGTCTGCGACCGCTGCGCCGCACCGGACCGCATATTCGACTGCTTTTTCCAGATCGTTTACGGCAAAATCCAGATGCGCCATTTGCTGTTGTGCTTCGGGCGCATCCGGCCATACGGGCGGCCGGTAAGCGGCGTTCCGTTGAAACATGACGCCGGGGTAGCTTCCCTGCCGCGCTCCCGGCGCGCCGACGCATGCGTATTCCTCATCGGAAAATACGATTTCCCACCCGAGCAGAGCCGCATAGAATTTTGCTAACTTCAGCGGCTCCGGACAATCCAGAGTGACGGTATACAGTTTGATTTTCAGCCCATCTTCCATGCGCAATAGCCTCCCGGAGCAAAAGGTGTCCGGCAAAGCTCCGTCAGATGGCGCTGCCGCCGGATATAGCCTTATTGTACCATAAAGCGCGGTGGGGGAAAAGAAAGGAGGGCAGCCTGCCGAACGCCCTTTTTATGCCTGTTTTTGATTGACTTTAGGTGCCAAATATCCCATAATAATAAGGTATATCGAATTTATGGATCGTCGGAGGCGAAAGCAAGTTGAATTTTACGGAGAATGAAAAGAAGTGGCAGAAGAAATGGGCGGAAACGGGCATCTACAAATATGATAAAAACAGCGAAAAGCCCAAGCATTATGTTTTGGAAATGTTTTCCTACCCCTCGGGCGCAAAGCTGCATGTAGGGCATTGGTATAATTACAGTCTTTCCGATACCTATGCGCGCTTTATGCGCATGAACGGATATAATGTGTTTCACCCGATGGGCTTTGATGCGTTCGGCCTCCCGGCGGAGAATTATGCCATTAAAACGGGTATCCACCCGCAGGATTCCACGCTTCAGAACATCGCGACGATGGAGGAGCAGCTCAAAGCGATCGGCGGCACATGGGACTGGAACTATGAGGTCAAGACCTGCCTGCCGGATTATTATAAGTGGACGCAGTGGTGCTTTTTGCAGCTGTATAAGCATGGCCTTGCCTACCGTAAGGCGGCGCCCGTCAACTGGTGCCCGTCGTGCAACACCGTGCTCGCAAACGAGCAGGTGGTGGAGGGCTGCTGCGAGCGCTGCGGAACGCAGGTCACGCGGAAGCATCTGACGCAGTGGTTTTTTAAGATCACGGATTACGCGGAGCAGCTTTTGGAGGGCCTTGACCGCATCGACTGGCCGGAAAAGACCAAGCTGATGCAGAAGAACTGGATCGGAAAATCGCAGGGCGGCGAGGTGAAATTCGACATCGCAGGCGGCGGCGACTTTACCGTGTTTACAACGCGCGCAGATACGCTCTGCGGCTGCACCTATGTGGTCGTCTCGCCCGAGCATCCGCTGGTGGAGCAGATCACTACGCCGGAGCAGAGGGCTGCGGTGAAGGAATATCAGGAATACGCGGCGCGCGCAAGCGAGATCGACCGCCTGTCTACCACACGCGAAAAGACGGGCGTGTTTACGGGCGCGTATGCGGTGAACCCGATCAACGGGCGCAAGGTGCCGATCTGGACGGCGGATTATGTGCTTGCAAGCTATGGAACGGGCTGCGTGATGGCAGTTCCCGCGCACGACGACCGCGACTATGCGTTTGCGGAGAAATATCATCTGCCCATCGAGCGGGTGATAAAGTCCAAGGATGGCTCGGACGACGCGCTGCCCTTTACCGAGCATGGTATTCTCGTAAACAGCGGGAAATATGACGGACTCACGACCGAAGAGGGGAAAAAGGCGATTTTGGGCGACCTCGAAAAAGAGGGGCGCGGCGGCTTTAAGACAAATTACCGCCTGCGCGACTGGCTGGTTTCCCGCCAGCGGTATTGGGGCGCGCCCATTCCGATGGTATATTGTGAAAAGTGCGGAGAGGTTCCTGTGCCGGAATCGGAGCTTCCCATACAGCTGCCGTACGACGTGGATTTCACGCCGGACGGTACTTCGCCGCTCGCCAAGCACGAGGGCTTTGTGCATACGACCTGCCCGGTTTGCGGCGGCCCGGCCCGGCGCGACGTGGACACGATGGACACCTTCGTATGTTCCTCATGGTATTACCTGCGCTATCCCGACAACAAAAATGAAAAGGAAGCGTGGAGCAAGGAAGTGATCGACCGCATGCTTCCGGTGGATAAATATATCGGCGGGGCAGAGCACGCGTGCATGCACCTTTTATACGCGCGGTTCTTCACCAAAGCGTTCCATGATATGGGCTATGTGGATTTCGACGAGCCGTTTGCGTCGCTCGTCCATCAGGGCGTGATCTTAGGGCCGGACGGGGAAAAGATGAGCAAAAGCCGCGGGAACGTCATTTCACCGGACGAGCTCATCAAGAAATATGGTTCGGACACCCTGCGTATGTATCTGGCGTTCGGCTTCAATTATGTGGAGGGCGGCCCGTGGAACGACGACGGAATCAAGGCGGTGCACCGGTTCCTCGAACGCGTGGAGCGCCTTGTAGACGCGGCAGCCGCTATGCAGGGCGGCAGTGGTAAGGTGGATTTCGACGTCAATTACCAGCTGAATTATGCGGTCAAGTATGTGGCGCGTGATATTCCGCAGTTCTCGTTCAATACGGCGGTCGCACGCATCATGGAGCTTGTGAACGCGATGTATAAATATATGGACGGGCAGCCGGACGCGGCGTTCCTGAAAGAGACCGCGAAAAAGCTGTGCCTGATCCTCGCGCCGTTCGCCCCGCATTTTGCGGAGGAGATGTGGGCGCGCCTCGGCGGAGAATATTCGGTATTTAACCAGCCTTTCCCGGTGTGCGACGAAAGCGCGCTTGTACGCTCTACCGTCAATATGGCGGTGCAGCTGAACGGTAAGGTGCGCGCAAAGTTCGATATTTCCGCGGACGCAGGCAAGGAAGAGATCGAGCAATATGTCCGCGGCGAATTCGCGGGGCTGTGGGAAGGGAAAGAGATCGTCAAGCTTATCGTCGTTCCCGGGCGCATCGTGAATATCGTGGTGAAATAGAACGTAAGGATAGATTGGAAAGGCCCTGCAATGCAGGGTCTTTTTTGTAAGGGGAAAAAAGGTTGACGGGGAACTGTCGTATAGGCGTCATGGGAATGGTAGCGTTTTTGTGATAGAATAGTAATGTGGAAGCAGTGGGGGAATACTGCCAAAAGAGACCGGAAGCATTCGGTCTCTTTTGTTATGCAGAAAAAAGGAAAGGAGCAAACAGGATGAAAAAGGAGAAGAAAAGGAATTGGTATGAGGAGCAGAAGGAGAGGAGGGAAAGAGAACAGCGGGAAAAAGAGGCGCGGGAGCAGCGGAGGAAAGCGGCGCAAAGGAGAAGAGCGGAGCAGGCCGGAACGGGGAACGGATATGCGGGGGTGGAAAAAAAGACGGCCGAACCGTGGAAAAGCACGGCCGGAACGGGGAAAAATCAAACGGACGTTGCTGCGGAAGGAGTTTTGCCGCAGGGAAAACGGATTAGAGCGGAAGCTGCTCCGACGTGGGTGAACACGGCAGGGCCGGGAGGAGGCGCAGAGCTGTGGAAGCAGGTGAAGCTGGAACCGGGGGAGACGGCGGCGGATTACTATGAAAAGAAACGCAAGCAGCGGGAAGCGGACAGGCAGAAGACAGACGCAGCATTCAGCCGTGCGCTGGAGGAGACGCAAAAGGAGCTGCGGGAGCAGCGGCTGGGCGTAGCAGAGGGCTTTGGGAGGAAGAAGCGGTACAACCGGAACTATGAGGACCTGTTCGGGCTGCCGGAGGGAGGAGACTTCCGAAGCCGCGTGGAGGGAACGCGCGGATGGGATAAGCTGAACGGGAGCGAGCAGTATGATAGAATGGTGTATATACAGGAGGAATTGGAGAGGCGGAAAAAAGAACGGGAAAAGGAAGAAGAAATAGGGTATAATACGATCAACGGGAGAAATAAACAGCGGGATGTATGGAACGGGCAGTGGCCGCCGCGGACGATGGAGCATAGGGCGGCGGAGGCGGAGCCGCAGAGAAGAGCCGGAAGAGAAACGCCGGGAGCAGTATGGAGCGGCCCGGCAATCGTCAAAAGGCCGGAGGAAATCCCAGAGGACGCATGGGATGGGCTCGACTGGCGCGGGCGGCTTAACGCAATTAGCAGGATAGAAGGGCCGAAACAGCAGGAGGCATGGATCGCCGGAGAGCGGGAGGCGGCGGATCAGCCGACAACCGGCAGAGCAGGCGCGGAATTTCTGATGGCAGATGTGAATGAGGCGCAGGCGACACGGAAAAAAGAGGGCGAAACGGAAGAAGCGCCGCTGTTTTTCCCGGGCGGGGCGGAAGAGATGATGGAATATCTGCGCGAGCACCCGGACGCAACGCTGCCGAACGGCATGAGCGGAAGAATGGTCGCGGAGGCGGATAAAATCGTGGGACAGAAAGAAGAACAGGAGTTGAATCCAGCGGAGATATGGGAAACAATAAGCACAGAAACAGGCTCGGAATCTTCTTTTGATATTACAAAGGGATTGGAAAACCTAAATCTTGAGGGAACGGACGCTTTGAAAACACCGGCAGCAATGAGCAAGGAAGGGGCGATAATGGAAGCGGTTTTAAATGCCTTTGGATTTTTTGCGGATTCCTATGATACAGATGATTTCAAAAAGGAAATACAGGTAAAAAATAAGGGAACCGAAAATGAAGAGAAACGAATCGTGACACAAGTTGGCTCTTTATCAAACAGAAGAGAAAAAGCGAAATATGAACCAGGAGTCGAATATAGCTTAAGAGAGCAATATGGAACATCGGAAATAGGAAAGATAAAAAGCGAAGCTCTTGCGGAAAATTGGTTCCAACAAATTACCGGAGAAGAACCAGAAGTCGGGAAATTTTATGACATTAAAGTTATTTTCAATGAAGATTATCTGAATGATCCTTATATGCTTTCCTATATTGAAGATAGTAACGGAAACACAACATGTATTTCCAATACGCAGGGAATACAAATATTTTTAACAGAAAGCGGTGGTTTTACGAAACCAAGAAAAATTGATATAACGAATGTATTATCACATACTGTCGAATAGTAAAAGGAGAAGGGAAATGAAAAGAGGCAGAGAGATAAAATCCACATATAACTATGAGGTATATAAATGGCTTCCGTGGCTCAAGGCTGCTGCGGTTATTGGATATTTTTTGGGAACGATGTCTTTTTCCCTGCAAATGCCGCTTCATCAATTAGCGCTGGGAAGCGGAGCGCTGTTTTTTGAGGAAGCGGTGCTGACAGGGGTTTTCTTTTATGGAGTGACGTGGCTGTATAGATGGGTCGTGTATGACCAAATCAAATTCTGGGATAAAAAGACGACGGCTATGATTCTGTGTGGAGCCGGATTGAGGCTTTTTATCAACTGGATTATTTTATATACGCAGCAGGGTGATCTTTTGACTATGCTTTTTATGTATGCGGTAACAAACAGCTTTTTTATCGCTATATCGCTGATCGTTTCCATCCCTCTTTTGTTTTTCGCGATAGACGGCCGGAAATGGAGCAAAGAAGAAGCGCCCGGCAAGCCGCAAAAGTGGATAGGCCGGATCGGCGCGGGCGTATGTATGGTAAGCATAGGGGTCATGATTGTCAACCTGTGCCTCAACACGCCGGTAGAAGGTATTATGCCGATTCCGGATATAACGAATATAAATATGCTGGAGTTTATCACCTATTTTACAGCTCCGCAAAAAGAAGTTGTTTTATCTGACCTTAATAATAGTTTGGGATCAACGGCGGCAGCGGCGTTATTCCTTTTGCTGTGGACCAAAACAGAGCCGGGGAAAGGAGTGTGTAAAGCAGCCTGACGAATATAAAGGGAGGGACAGTTATGAAGAAGATTAAGCGTATGGCCTGCATGATCTTATGCGGGCTGATGCTATGGACTTTGGCAGGCTGCGCGGAGCAGCCGCCCAAAGTGCCGGATACGGACGCAGCATCGAAAATTACATACAATACGAATATTATTGCGGCTATACAAAACGATGGACGTGTGGTGATTGCAGGACTATCCATGGGTGCGGGACGCGGCCAGTATGCGGCGCACAAATGGAAAGATATCCGCCAGATCGATTCGAGTGGGTTGCATATCGTGGGAGTAAAAAAGGACGGGACCGCCGTTGCCTGTGGGTATAACAGCGAAGGCCAGTGTGATGTCATGGACTGGACGAACGTAAAGCAGGCTGCCGCGATTTCATCGGAAACGATCGCGCTGTTTGAGGACGGAACGCTGGGCACGACAAACCCGGAACACGCGGAGGAGTTTAGTGCGGCAAGGGATATAACGGCGATCGCCTGTGACAAACTTTACGGGAACGTTATCGCCCTGAAAGAGAACGGGACGGCGGAGGCGTTTATCACTTATCCACCCTTTCAAAGCTTGGCGCGGGAAGTAGAGAAGTGGAAAGATATTACGCAGGTCAGCGCGGGTCTCGGATATTTTACCGGGTTGAAGGAAGACGGAACGGTGCTGTTTGCGGGCGGAGTGATAGAAAGTGCAGATGGAACAGGCAGGGGAGAGGTGAAGGACTGGACGGACATTGCCTATGTCGCGGCGGGAGATTACCAGACATGGGGGATCAAAACGGACGGGACCGTGATCTCGACGGAATTTTACGACCCGGATCAAAGCCTTGGGAAGATGCCGGATTTTGCAGAGACGAAGGAGTGGACGGATATTGTGGCGCTGGAGGCCGATTCACAGTTGGTGGTGGGGCTGCGAGCGGACGGAACGGTCGTTTTATCCGGTTATCCGGAATTTGGAATGGCCGCCGCGGAAAAATGGACGGACATCGGGAATTGGACCATACAAGGAAGTGACAGGCATTGAAAAATCAAGCCGATTTGTATTGCCCTGCTGACTGTATGGATCACATCGCCGATGTGGACCATATTTTTACCTATGCCAGAGCATTTTGTAGCGAGAATGATAGGAGAGTTTGTATTCACATTGGCAGTAGGGTTTGGGGTACTTATCCTGTCTATCGTTTATTTAGTATATTCCCGGGGAAAAGGAACGGCAAAATATCCTATTGTTATTTGTCTTTTGCTGATTGCAGCAGGAATTTTGGCTGTTTGGATAACAATTTGAGAGCGGAAAGGACATGCTCGGCGCGTGATTGGCAAGGACGGATACGGGATATTATGCTTTGCTTTCCGAAATCCGGATAAGAGCGTGGGAGCGCATTATGTGGCGGTAGAAAAGGATCCGGAAAGCGGCGGGATTGTCGTATATGATTATGTGGACAGCAAAGGAAAAAGGAATACGGAGCCGCAGTATTATGACAGCGTACACGATTATATGCAAAAGAGAGGCGGATTTTTGTTTTCGGCCTACGGATTATCCAAAAAGGAGAGGGAAGAATGACTGGAATGAAGAGGATCATAACATTCATCGTTGTTATGTTCCTAATATTGGTGATTTATGCGCGCGCTTGTGTTCCGGCACAGAGTTTGGAGGGACGAGATACTTACAAGGGGCTGCCAGTCTATCAGTATAATGCGGAAGATGATACTGTATCGATAGATGGGGTTTTGTACGAAAGCGTAGAGGAGTTTCCGGAAAAATATGTGATAGGAGAACGCTTCGGCTATCTTTGGTATTATCCGCATTAAAGAATTAAAGAAGGCGTTATATATGGATTAGACTGGCTTAAGGGCACGGAAGACCCGACAGAATACATTTATGCCAATTCATCTTTTTACAAAAAAGAGAATGGCGCTCCTATACAATTCGGAATATATTTAAAGCGCGTAGATACCGATTGACGGCGAGAGGGAAAGCCCGAAAGGGCTTTCCCATTTGTATGTGCTGATGGTACGCGCCCGACTCATGGATTTTTTGCGGATCCCTATGATACAGATGATTTCAAAAAGGAAATACAGGTAAAAAATAAGGGAACCGAAAATGGGGCCTTACATTGAAGACGATACTGGTAATACGACTTTTGTACCACATACGCAGGGGATACAAATTGTATTAACAGAGAGCGGCGGCTTTAGCAAACCAAGGCGAATCGATATTACAAATAACTTTTTACAGAATGTAGGAGAATAGGAAAGAGAAATAGAGATAGCAGAAAAAGAAAACGGTAAAAAATGGCTGCTTTGGCTCAAAACAGCGATCATAATTGGATATTTTTTGGGAACGATGTCTTTTTCGCGGTGGGATATCATTACGATAGCGCCGAGTCTTGGGGGATTATTGATAGGACCGTTTATCAGTAATCTGATTGGAACGATACTTTTTTTCTATGGCTTGACATGGGTATACAGGTGGGTGACACAGGAACGGTTCAAAATATGGGATAAACAAACGACATATTTTCTTCTATGCGGAGTTGGTATAAGAATAGCCGTAAATTTATGTATGTACCAAACAGGAGGAGATATTAATCTGCTTCGTATGTATGGAGTAGCGCATGGCTTTGCGATCAGTATATCTCTTCTGGTTACGGTCCTGCTTTGGTTTTTTGCAGTGGATAATAGGAAATGGAAAAAAGGAGTATTAGGGAATCCTTTAAAATGGATAGGTAGGATAAGCCTAATTATATGCTTAATATGTATAGGACTTATGACGGTCAACCTGCTTATAAATACGCCGGTAAAAGATATCCAAATGATCAATAATGAATGGGAGTATATAGAATATGTTTTTAAAAATGCCGCTGTGTCCTTTAAAGAAACGGTTTTGATGAACTTTACATATGATCTTGGTTTAGCGGCGGTTATTGCATTGTTTTTGTTATTATGGGTGCGTACGGAGCCGAAGAAACATGGGGAAAGCCGGGCCTAAAGAAAGTCTAAAATCAAGCGTGAAAGAGACAGCCATATTGTAGACGGAAAAGCAAAAATTTTGTCCGTAACGGTAGATGGAGAAGAAAGCGCTGATTACTACCGGTATATGGAACATTAAATGCTTTGAGCTTGAGCAGAAACAAAGCGGCTGTAAGCGGAGCGGTCGGTCAGAAGCTTATACAGGAAGAACCCGGAGAACATAATGATCCAGAATTGTAAAAAAGAAACTACGAGATAGTCCGTATATATGATAGTTCCGGCTTCTATATAATCCAGTATAATAAAGGAAATATCTTTGATGAGGAACATAGCGCATGCAATGACAAATGTAATAAAAAGAAGCTTTAAAAAAGGAAAAACAGCCGCTTTGTTTCTGAATTTGTAAAATAAGCAGATAGAAAAACAAAGAACAGAAATCAGAATGAGGAGATAAACGACGATATACCAAAAGTCAAGTGTGTTTTGCTGATAGTAAGGAAGAGCGAAGATAACATATAATAAGGTCAATGCAAGCGTAGGAAAAAATGATAATGTAAAAATACCGTGCCCGTTTTTTTTACCGGGCGTTAAGGCATATACATAGAAAAAGAAAAATAGTGCGAAAACAAAAAGGAAGCTTGCGGTAAAGGGTAGACTATAGCCGAGCTCAGGGGTGAAAACTAAACTATAGGAGAAAGAGGTTTTTTTGGAATACCAAAGAAGCTCGACCAAGCAACAAGCGAGAGTAAACCAACATAAAGCAGTAAGAATTTTTACAGAATGTTTGACAGACACAACGGCTCCTTTTGCTTGATAAGGAAAGTATAGCATAAAAAGATAGGAGTGTCGATTCTGTCCGGAAAAGCAAAACGATGTGAAGCGCAAAAAAGACAGCACAGCGGTATATGCTGTGCTGTCTTTCACTATGCTATTTTACCGCAGGAAATAAGAGCCATGATTCCCGGCAGAGCTTATTCCCCATAATATTCCTTTACCGCCGCGAAGAATGCGTCGATATTTTCCCATTTGGACATCGGCGGGATATCGCAGCCGGAGGAGATCACGAAATTCGGATATTTTTCGCAGCAGCGGTTCATCAGGTCGAGCGTCGCCTCGCGGATCGATTCGGGCGTGCCGTCTTTGAACTGGCTCGCCGGATCGATGTTGCCCATAGCGACGGTATCCGCCGGAATATGCGCCATCATTTCCTCCATATCGATCGCGTTGCCGAAATGATAGGCCGCCGCGCCGCTCTCGAGGATAGAATCGATAAGCTGGATGGTGCTGTTACCGCAGTTGTGATAGATCACAAGGAATTCGTCTGTCTGCGTCGCTTCTACGATCTGTTTTACATACGGCGTGGAAAATTCAGCGATGAGCGGCGGGGAAAGGATGCCCGCGAGCGGCTCCGCCATCACAACGCCATGCGCGCCGATGGCCTTATAGGCATTGATATACTTGATGAGAAATTCGGTTGCCTTTTCGAGAGTGGTTTTTGCCATCTCCGGCTCGGTATAGCAATAGATCATTGCCTCGCTCACGCCCATCAGACGTCCGGCAAGAGAGAATGGTCCGATCACGCCTGCGAAAACAGGACGGTCGGTAATGAGCTTACAGGCTTTTTCGATCGCGTCGATATATGTCTGCGGCCGGCCCTCGATCGTCGGGACCTTGAGAGCTTCCGCATCTTCGGGAGAGTTGACGATGCTGCCGATCACAGTCGGAACCTCGTCGTCCGCGACGCGAATTTCAGAGCCGAATGCCTCCGCTTCAAGCGACAGATCCATCATGCTGACGGAAGCCGCGGAATCGACACGGTCTGCAATCATTTTCATTCCCTTTGCCTGCGTATCGCTGTCCGCAATGAGCTCTTTTACACCGATATTCATGAGCTGAATGGAAGGAAAGGAAAGAACGGGCATCGCCTTTTTGACTTTCGCATCTCTTACATCATTGATCCATTGTCTCATATTCATAATTCTAAATCGCCCCTTTTATTGTTTTGATGACTTTATCGTAGCATAGGGGGAGGCGGGGAATATTGTAATATCAAAATATTTTTTGTACAAAAAGCGCACCTGCGGACAGGCTTTGGACGATGCCGTTCCGGCAAATAAAAAACGGAACGTAAGCGCTCCGCTTTTTGTATTTCCTGCTTCAGGAAACGACCCTGCCGCTTGCAGTCGCGGTGACAGTGGCGCCGAGATCGAATTCAAAATTGCCCTTCAGCCGCCCGGTATTGTGACCGACCGCGGTACGGATATCAATTTTGCCCACGACGCCGCGCCTTCGTGCCTCCGCCTTTGCCGCTTCCTCCGCCTCTGCCGAGGCGATGCGCACCGCTTCTTCAAGCGTTTCTACCGTCGTGTTTTTTTCCGTGCCGAGCACAGTATAGCTTTCGACGCCGGCCGGAGTATGGTCGGGCCGCACTTCAATGGATATGTCGACGGAAACGCTGCCCATGACCGCTCCAACGGCGTTTGCAACACCCGCATTTTCCGGGATCACGCAGCGTGTTCCAAGGGCCCGCGCTACGTCGGGCAGAAAAATATGCGTGGGGGCACCGATACCGACGAGAGCGGCCTTGGTGGTGAAGCCAAATTCCGTATAGCCGGTTTGATGCGCACGTTTATTCTGCTCCCAGCTTTCGGAGATAAGGTCCTCCATCTGCTGCGAAAGGCCGTTCTTTTTCATCTGCGGGAACCGGTCCTGAAGCAAGATACGTACAAGATTCCGGTACAGCTTTTTCCTGACAAGGTCGTAGGCCATATCGCAAAATTCCTCCATGCTGCACGGAGCGTCCGCGTCTGCATACAGGCATTTGAGCACGAATTGCGCCGCCAGCCGGGAAGCCTCTGTGTCGTATACGGAAAAATCGCCTTTGATGTGCATGATATCCGTGGGAGTGAGACCGCAGCGCATGACGATGCCCTCGCGCTCCAGACGTTCCGTATTTAAGGTATAGACGTCGAGCCCGGTCGCCTCCGTTGCCTCTGTCATAAGAAGGGGACGTCCTCGCAGGGCACGGCAGAAAGCAAGTTCATTTTCCGAATAGTTTTCGCTGTTCGGAATATCCCGCACGAGGTAGAAAAATTCGTGCAGGGGAAGTGTGGCATGAATGCGGGACGAGGCGAGCAGCGCTTTCAGGTCCTGTCTGACGGAGGGCCACCGCGATGCAGCGACGCAGACCGGCATGACACGGCGTTCTCCGAGCAAAAGGGAAGCGCCGTTCTGACGGAGCGCGCTGTCGCCCCCGAGGCCGAAGGTATCGATGAATACGCCTTTTACGAATGTACGCCATTGGCCGATCGAAACACCGTCCATCGCGCGGACGGGCTGCCCGTCCTTCACGAGGGAAACGTCTGTGGTCGTGCCGCCCATGTCGACGATCATACTGTCGCGTTCGTCCGTAAGATGCGCGCCGCCGAGGACGCTTGCCGCGGGTCCGCAGAGAATGGTCTCCACAGGACGCATGCGGGAGAATGTTTCAGACATCAGCGTACCGTCGCTGCGTACGATGACGATGGGGGCACCGATGCCCTTTTGCGAGAGCACGGATTTGATTGCCGTAAGAAATTCATGGATCACCGGTACGAGCTTTGCGTTGAGCAGCGTGCTTGCGCCGCGCTGCAGGGAATTGAGCTCGGAAAACAGCTCGTGCCCGCAGACGATCGGGAAAGAATAGTGTTCGGAAAAGACCTCTTTTGCTTTACGCTCAAGCGCCGCGCCGTTTTTCATGGCATAGAGCTCGACGATGCCGAGACCGTCCGCATCGTGCAGCCAATTTTTTGTATCAGCGAGCAGGACGCTCCAGTCGGGCTGGTCTGTGATCTCTCCGTCGTAACGGCTTTTATATTCGCAGCAATAGATCTCGCCGCTGTCCGGGTGCAGGCCGTAATCCTTTCCGACCCAATCGAGCACGCGTTTTTCCACACCCAGAAAAAATAGCTTTGCGCGCCCTCCCTTGCCCTCGATACACGCGTTGGTCGCAAGCGTCGTGGAAAGGGAAACGAGGCTGACCTGATCAAAATACCGGCTGTCGAGGCCGTCCATCGCGTTGCCAATGCCGATGGAAAGGTCTTCTTTTGTTGTAAGCGCCTTTGCGGACGCCAGAATTTTTTTGGAATCAAAGTCAAAAACGACGGCATCCGTATAGGTACCGCCCGTATCGATCCCAATCCCGAGTTTCATAGGGCTTCCTCCAAACATTCTGCTTTCTTTCTGATTTTAGCATACTCCGGGGGCTTCGGCGCTTCTTGTAAAATTATTGCATATTTTGAAAGATGCTCTTATTTTATCTGTTTGACTGATCCGGCGGGGCGTGAGAAAAGAATCGAAAAAAATGCCTTGTCCTGCGAAGTTTTTTGTGGTAAAATTATTAACGCTGTAATAGTAGGACAGTAGCTTGAAAAGTATATTGGAAGCAGTGGACAGATGGCTGAGTTGGCTTAAGGCGCACGATTGGAAATCGTGTGTACGTTAATAGCGTACCGGGAGTTCGAATCTCCCTCTGTCCGCCAAATATCAAAGAAACCCGCTTGAATAGCGGGTTTTGTTTTGTGTGTACACGTTTTTTACACGATTTTGTTTAGGATTTTGATTGCGCGCTCTTCTTCTTTTGGATAAAGATGGGAATAGGTATTCCATGTCATTTCAATATTGGAATGGCCGAGCCGGCGGGCGATCTCTTGGATATTGATTCCTTTATTGGCCAGAAGTGACACATGGGAATGTCTGAAATCGTGGATGCGTATCTTCTTTACACCTGCTGCCTCCGCAAATCTTTTATTGCGGTTCTCGACCGATGTGTCGCGCAGGCACTTTTCTCCGCCGCACACCCGATAGGATGCGCTGAAACCCTCGTGTTTTTTCCAACGCTTTTTATGTTCCTCCAGTATAGTGAGCAATGGAACGGGGATTTGGAGCGTCCGAACAGACGCTTTGTTCTTAGGAGCGGTTTCCCGGTCTCCGCCTTTCAGCTTCTGCGCGATGCTGCGTTTTACGGACAGGAAGCTGCCGGATATGTCGCTCCATTGCAAGGCGTGTATTTCGCCTTTCCTGAGACCCGTATAAAACGCAATGGCAAAGAACACATAGTAATCCCATTCAGACAGGAAGCCGCGTTCTTCGGCCTCCTGCGCATTCTGACGGGCCGCTGAAAGGAACCTTTTAAATTCCTGCGGCGTGTAGAAGTCCATTTCCTTTTTGATATCGCCCGAACTTTTGAAATTCCCGACCTTATCAAGCGGATTCTTTGGGATATATTCCATTTTTACCGCGTAATTCAGCATGGCGCGAAGCGGGGAATAGGCGGATTGCTTTGTTGTAAGAGCAAGCCCCTTATCCTCTATACTCATTTTCCATTGCGCCAATATTGAGGGCGTGATCTTGCTTAATTTCAGATTGCCCAGCTCCGGCAGGATATGATTCTTTGTGATATGCTTAAATTTATCCAGCGTGGATTCTCGCATTTCATTTTTACGGATATTACAATACTCACGGAACAGCTCGCGCAGCGTCATACGTTTTGCCGGTGCTTCCTGCCGGATGTCCTGCTGCAGTTTCAGCTCAAGTATTTTCGCTTCGTCGGAACCATAAGTAACCCGATCCACTTGCCGGGCCTTTCCGAGAGCGTCTATGTAGTTGATGCGCACACGGTATTTTTGCTTTCCGTCGCGCCGTCCGTTCATTTTATAGATTGGCATGATTTTCTCCTTTCTGGTAGGAGATAACATTTATTTAGGAAGATGCGTGATTAATGCTTTCGCAGTGCTCAAATCAACCTCCTTGGTTGCTAAATAATATAATTTGTTTGCAACGATATCCGCAGCTCGTATCAACGGAGTAGTAGCGGAATTACAGTATTTTAAATCAAGACTCTTAAGTTTTCTAAAAAGCGGCGGAAAAAATTTATCGTAACTCATGTTATATGTGCCCGATTTAAATTCTTGTTCTAATCCCTCGCGCAGCTCATAGATACCGTTTGTTGCCGTGGTATGCTCGTCTACAAATACGTACATGTTTTCGACTATGAGTGGATTTATAACCTTTGCTGCTATTAAATGTTCTAATGCCCGCTTCAAACATATTTTGTAAGCATAATCTAAATACCTTTGCTTATCTTTTTTGCTTTGAAATATGCGATTCATAAGTTTCTTTTGATGTATAACAACGCCAAATTTAATATGCTGGTTTAAAGAACGGAATAGCTTAGACTTTGCTTTATTTGAGATACGACATGCTTTTAGTTCCTCTGCATCGTTTATACATTCAGATGAGCGCAGCACATGTTCTGCATGAATATATTTTCTGGAAGCTATATTTTTTGAATTTTTATCTAAAAATATTAGACCGCCGAAAACAAAAATATCATTATGCACTCTATCGAAAACTCCCGACTCGTCTGAATATACGAATAAATTCATATCTGTATTCCCCAATTACAAGAATTAAAAAAAGCCGCCAAAGGCGGCCCCCTATGTCCGACGATATTACATATCGCTTAAACGTTAATTCGGATACATAGGTATACAGCGTATCTCTACCTGCAATTATATTATAAACCACCTGTCATCAAGTTGTCAATTTGATTATTGTTTTTACAAAAATTTAATATTTTTATAGATTGGCATTACTTTCTCCTACGGCGCTTCCATTCGTCCCTCTTGTGTTGGTAGCACGGAGGGGCGTTTTAAATATCAAAATATTGCAGAATTTACGCCCTCCGAAAAACAAAACCCTTACCTGTTACAGTAAGGGTTATCATCAATTGGGCTTTCTTTTGTTTAAGCTCCTTGCGCCCTACAAGGAGAATCATCAATTGAGCCGTCTTATTTTTACCCTTGCCCTGCTCTCAGGCAAGTATCATCTTACTGTAATTATAACACGATATTCAGCTTTGTAAACAGTTTTATCTTACAACCCCTATCAGCCGCTTGACCCCATCGACTCATGTTGGTAGCACGGAGGGGCGTTTTTTATTGTAATTTTGATTGGATTTTCAGTATATCCAGATTAGGTCTTAATTTTCCTGCCTTTACAAGCGATAAATAACGTTTTGCTTTTGTCATAATGGCCTTAATGAGCGCTTTGTCCTTTACAATGTACGGTACGCCTTTTATGGTAAATGCAGACCTTATATATTCTATTTTTACCGGAATCATATTTCCAATCAAAAATACACGCTCCCGTCCTGCGATTCTTCCGATATGATAATATAGGCAATTACCATATTTTTCTTTATCCTTTTCTATTTTTAATTTATATGATTTAACTTGTGTACTTAACGGTATGAACCATATTATTCCATCTGCACTGCGTATAGCGCAATAAAAAGGACGCTTTTCGCTTTTGTTTTGAATAAGAAACTTACTTGAAAATTTTTCAAAATAAGAATCTTTTAACTTATATAGGCCGCAATCGATTATATTCAAGGTTGTCCTCCGAATATAAACACCCCTGCCAATCAAGGACAGGGGTGTAAAATTCTTTCAAGCCTACTATTTATATGTCGCTGTAGGCAAGCGGCAATCACAAGCAAGTTGCATATTTGTATGTCGCCTTGCAACAGGCGGCATTTAGGCGATGACACAGAACACGGAGTTCAAATTCATCGTATACAGTATTTCTACTGCAAATTTATTATACCACAACTTGCGGTAATGTTAACACCCCAGATATAGTTTTCAAAATCTGTTTACATACTTACATGTTGTATTTTTCCTCCCTGTAGTGGTGGTGATGTCTGCTTGCCCCTTTGGTGCGCCAACACCGAGGGGCTTTATTTACTCCATTTTTTCTATGCTAAAGGGTACAAATGAATGTATCATGTACTCTCCATGCCGATGATTATAACCATATATAGACTGATATTGCATCAGCGTTTTCCCGATATATTCCGTATCAAGCTCAAGCGCCTCTGAATAATCCTCAAGGGAGCGTGCATCGTATTCATATAGCTCTATGAGTGTATCAAGCGGCAGACATTGTTCCGCAGTTTTACGTTCAGCAATCGTTTCATATTTTTTCTGAAGAAGTTCCGGTGCTTCAATGAGATTGATTGGGCATGTCTGGATATGGAAATATTCATGCCATGTCGCACTGTTCTCTTTGTAAGTCCCTTTTATTTTCAGATCCGCAACAATATTTCGGCCAATCATCACCGCGTCGATCCGGTCGATGAAATCGCAGTAATATTTATTGATGCCGTTGTCGTAAAGAACTTGATCTAACACGTCGCTCATCATCCCCGCTTGTCCTCCGTGCAGATACTATATCATGATATATTTACAAATGAAGGTCAATCCTGCGTATTTTTTGGAAGTATTTTGATCAGCTCTTGGATTTGCTTTTTTCCTTCTTCTGTAAGAGCGTCGTACCCTTCAGGAGCGGACAGGGCTATAGGTGTTGCGAGCCATTCATCGTCGACTACGGCAGGATTTTCCGTTCGGCAAAGCAAATAATCCACGGACACGCCGAAATAGTCTGCAATAGAATCAATCTTATTCATATAAGACTTGGTAACCCCAGATTTCCACTCGCTATAAGCATTCTTACTATAGTTTAAATCTTGTAAAAATGTCGTTTTATTAACGCCTTTTTCTTTTAACAGTTTATCCAATCTTTCTATAAAAGTCATTGTGTAATCCTTTCTATTGAATTCCTAATATTTAGGAATTATAATAATTTCTATAAGTTACAAAGGAGGCAGAACATGATTATTCTATTGATTTCTCTATTCGCATCCATTGCGTTCCTGATCTGGAAGTGGGCTTCCAATTGGATCAAGAAAAATGCATATACGGATTTTATTCATGCGCCAATTCCAGAAAACGAGATGCAGAAGAGCTTAACAGAATATAGAACTGAGCTTTTCCTAACGCTGAGAGACTGGATCTGCGAGGTTCCGCTATTCCCTATGTGGGTTTTATGGAATAAACTACGTCATGGACAAAGCGCAAAGATCACTGCCGAAGTGCTGCGAATGCATTTCGGGTGGTTATCTCAACCAAAGTTCAAGCGCCTGCATTGTCATGGAAGCGATCTCCACAAAGAAAGAAACCATTTCTGTCGTTGACATATTCATAAAACGGCTCTTTTTCTTCGGAGGCATGAAGTTTGCAAAAAACTCCATGCCGTTTTTTGTTACGCCTGTTATTTTAAAAACACGTGCCCGCTGTTCTGTGGCAGGGCTTTTCTGCGAATCCGGGTTTGTTTTGGTGAAATAGCCACGTGCATACATTTCTAACAGAGTACGCTCTACATCGTTCTCCAAATATCCCAACGCGACAAACGAACGGATCACAACGCGACCTTTCACAGGGAGAGCAGATTTCTCTTTTAAGAAAGCGATTATATGAAACGCTATTTGATCGCTGTAGATTCCACCCGTTAAAGGCATGAACACCTCCTATAAAAATAATTCCTAAAAATTAGAAATTAAGCATTGACACTCCTAATAATTAGGAATATAATAAAGACAACACAAGGTTGAACCTACTCAACCTCATAGCCAAAGAATAGCATAACAAAGGCATAAAAGCAATAGGGGGACGACGAAATGGGAACCGATTTAAAGATAAGGCTGCTAAAACTTGGAAAGGCGCAGACAGACTTACTGCATGAGCTTCACAGGAGAGGATTTCCGAATTTGGTCTATGCGTTGCTGAATGATTACGTCAACGGGAAGCGAAAGGGTGCACAGATGGAAGCGGTATTAAAAGAAACGGAAGTGATTCTTAGGGATTGGGAGAAGAATGAAAATCAAATTGCATAAGGAAGGAGCAAGCACATGAAATTCTATTCCGACCCCAAACTACAGTTAGAGCATGAACGGAATCTGGCGCTGGGCAAGATAGCGGATGCTATTAATGGAGAGGGAAGACAAAATGTGAGTAATAGAAGGAGAAGACGAAATATGATTTTAGGAATTAATACAAAAGAAGCGGTTGAAAACTTTATCAAGGAACAGTTACAGAATAAAGACATAAGCCCCGAAATGGTGGCAGCCATAGCGGAGCTTATGAAAGCGGCTTCTACTCTGTGACATCGAGCGATTTGAGAATGGAATTGTACAGTTCCGCAACAGCTTTTCCAAAAGCGGCGTTATTATCGTGGGCTTGGGCGATGTACATTCCTTTCTCAAGCATCGCAAGTGTTAATTCTAAAGCGATTTCAGATTTGCTCATTTGAAGTCACCTCCCTTCTACCCAAATAATATCACAGGGCAGTAGGGAGGGCAAGAAAGGAACAAGCACATGACAGATATACAAAAATGGAAAGAAATTATTATGCCGCAAAGTGAAGAACGGGAAGCGGTAACCCAAAAGGAGCATGAATGCGTAATTGAAACAGCGAGGTTTGTTTCAAAGATGGGGGTAAGCGTGCGTTCGGCGGAGCGCATATTGAACGGAGCAATCGAAATCATACGCGCTACCGCCGACACGCAGAAGACATTAGAGGTTCTCGGAGATGCGGCCGATTAAATCCTTATAATCATTTAGAACATAGTCCGCCATATCATAAAGTCCCGGCTCATTGCCGGAGGAAGCTATTTTATCCTGAATCATGCTGTCCAAACGAGATTTCAGGATAATGACAGCAAGGTCATGGGCTACTTGTTCTTTATCCACGCGAATCACCTCCCTCCTACCCCAATATTACCATAGGGAGGTATGGAGGACAAGAAAGGAGCATTGCGAGTTATGCCGTGAATTACAATGGACGACTCGAGTCTCGAACCAAGAGCCGTCCACGCCGAATTTATTTAGCTCCGCGCGGGTGGTACCAGCATCAACAAGGGGAACAGGGCAAGGACAAAAATTCTGGTGTTAAGCTGAAATTCAGCGTTATCAAGAGAATCGCCCCCTTTCCGTCTCCGTTATGGAGACACTTAAAGTATACGGCAATCACGGCATAACTGGCAATACTGGAGATAAACAGCATTATGTAAGAAAGGAACGCTATGAAACAAAAGAAAAAGGGGAACTGGTGGATCGACGAATGTGGACACGATTACAGGATTCCATTTGTGGTCAGCATCATAGGTTTAGGTTGCTCCATATCAACCATATTAGTGAAGCTATTCCTGTTATAGCACCTATAAATGCAATGGCAGTCGTGATCCACCAACGTCTATCGAGTTTCTTGCGAATCGCTTCGTCTCTTGCTTTATCCGCAAAATATGTTTTGAGCGGAGGAAGCGGAACGATTTCCCGAATATTGTCTGTTTCCGGGTAGTTTTCATCGAGCGTTAAGTCTATGAAACCGTTATGGGCGAGATATTCAAGGCAGTCGGCAAAATCGGAATGCGACACGCCGTCGTTTTCCAGAGCGGAGCAGATGTTATTGGGTATATCTAAATCATCGTCGATTTGCTTTAAGGACAAAAGAAATTGGACAACTTGTTCGAGTTTTGAGTAATTAAACATCGTATCACCGCCTTTCAAAGCGATTATATCAAATAGAGGCCACCAAGGCAATTTTAACAAGAAAGGAGCAAGACAATGAACAAACGACAACCATTTAACGCAAAAACGGCACTTCGGATTTACTACGCTTATCCGAACGAAATAGGGAACGCGGAGCTGAAAGAGTTATTTCAAGTGGAATCAGGCTCTAAAATAGCATCTATCAAAAAAGAAGTCCGCAAGCTGATGGCAGAAAAGGAAATCAAGGTTTGGAATCCAAGGAACGTTGACACCAAAACGACGTATGAATATGCGGGAATCGACATTGCAACGGTCGAGAGGAGCTATTTGAAGATGAAGAAGCTGGGATTGGAGGCACAGGCATGAAGCTGATCGCGGAAGCGCTGATCCTCATGCTGATACTGACGCTTGCGGGATATGGATTGTGGAGGCTGCGGCTCATGATCCTGTGGGCGTGGAGCGCGAAACACTCGCCAAAGCGAATCGTTGAAAGAGGAGGGCAATATGACAGAACAAAATGAATCAAAAGGAAAAGCCTTCGCGGAACGCATTTTAAGGGAATGCGAAAAGGAAGGCCTCACCATGTCGGAAGTATATGCTGTTCAGGATTGGCTCAGCAGACTAATTCCGCAGGCCATGACAAAAATCAAGGAAAATACTTTGTTTCGGTATCGCTGATCTTTTGCAGGAAATCCTGATAAACAGCATTATAGTGGCCGTAAAAGTCGTCGCGCGAATCTGACTTTGGCAATGGAATCCGTTTTTCTTCCATTTCTGCTTTTAGATACAACATTGTCAATTCATGCGCACGCTGCTGTCTGTCCATAACGTTTCACCTCCTTTCGCCGCCTATGAAAGAATGAGTGAGGAAATAGAGATAATTGCCCGCCGAAACTTAATTATCTGCGCTTCGGCTCGTCCGACAGCCCGAGAAGATAATCGGCACTAACATCAAAATAAAGCGTCAGCATATAGAGTCTTTCGATTGAGGTAGTGCTTTTTCCGTTCTCCATATCGCTGACCTGTGTTCGAGTGAGGTGTAGATGTGCAGCAACATCTTGTTGGGTAAGGGAATGTGATTTCCGTAATTCCTTGATGCGCTCACCAAATATAGTTTTAGAAAACATAAAAATACTCCTTGACAAGCGTAGATTAAATCTACTATAATCAAATTATAAAATGTAGATTAAATCTACGAAAGTTGAGAGAAAGGAGGAGACATGATATTGAATATGCGAGTAATGCGCAAAAGAAAAAAGTGGACACAAGAATATGTGGCGCAAAAGATTGGTTTAACGCGCACAGCCGTCCATGACATCGAAACAGGAAAACAAAAACCATCTTATAAAGTCCTCGTCAGTCTGGAAGATTTATTCAAAATGTCTCATCGCAAGCTCTTTAAACAAGTAGATGAAACCTACACTAAATAATATACCACAAAAAATGGAGGTTTGAAAGATGCAGGCAAAATTAACGGCAGAAGAAATAGCGGTATTAAAGAAGATGATAGGAGATAAAGAAACGGCGAGGCGGGTGTTTGAATGCGGAGAGTGCAAACATTTCATACAGCACTATATGAAAAATCCGAAAAATCCAATGATATTTGACCCTCTTTACACAGGGCATTGCGTGCACAGAAATTCAGGCAGACACGGCAAAGGGTCTATGATCTGCGATCACTTTGAGCCGAACGTGAAGGAGGCATAACATGGGAGAGATATTCTTACTGGCGGTTCTGACCGGGCCGTGCATCGGGATTCTGGTCTGGGAGAAAGTAAAAGGCCGCCGGGTGGGTGGTGGCGGCCAGTGAAAATAACCAAGACAATTATCTTCGCCTATATTATGAGGCAGACAAGACAATTATCTTCGCCTCTATTATGAGGCAGAAAGGACGGAAAGTCAATGGGAATGTTTGTAGACAAGCGGCCGGACATGATGGTATATGACGCGACAGAGCCTGCGGAGGACGTAAGAATCAAATGCGCATGCGGGCATGAGGCCTACGAGGAGGACGCGGTGGAGTATGACGGGGAGCTTTACTGCTCTGAAACGTGCAAGGAAAAGGCGATTCTCGCTGAGGCGGGAGACGATGACATAAGGGCGTTTGTTTTGGACGACTGGGGCGGCTTTACCAGATACATCGAGTCGGACGACTGTGCGTTTATCCGGGAGACGCTCGACGACGATATGATCAGCGCAAAGGAGCTTTGGGAAAAGCTCTTCCGGGAATATACGGCGTGCAATACGGATTTATTCGCGGATTATATAGAGCACAGGGAGGCGGCGTAATGAGCAGCGTATTTGAGACATTAAACAGTATCAATGTGAACGGACATACAGAGCTGAAAGGCAGACTCACATATCTGTCGTGGGCATGGGCATGGGCGGAAGTGAAAAAGGCTTACCCGGACGCGCGGTATACCATTTACGAGAACGCGGACGGACTTTTCTACCACACGGACGGGAAAACGTGCTGGGTAAAGACGGGCGTGGAGATAAACGGACTTGAGCATATCGAATATCTCCCGGTTATGAACAATACGAGCCGTTCTATCCCACTTGAGAGCGTTACGAGCACGGACGTAAACAAGGCGATACAGCGCTCGCTTACAAAGGCGTGCGCGCGGCATGGGCTTGGACTGTACATCTATGCGGGAGAGGATTTACCGGAAACAGAGATGCCGGAGGACATGAAGCCGCGGATAAATGCACCGACAAAACCGGAGATGGAAGCAGACGCGGCAAAGGCGGACGAGATCAATGAAAATTTTAATCTCGCAAGCGTTGAGCCTATGGCAACCAAAGAGCAGATAGAAAGCATTATAAAAGGCTGCGATATTACAGGCACGATCGTGGCCTCCATTGCAAAGCATTACGGCGTTGAAACACTTGAAAATTTGACGCAGGAGCAAGCAAAAGAAGTACTTAAGCGGCTTTCCAACAAAGCGAACAGGCAGGCGGATGCGGTATGAGAAAGGTGAATTTTGACGACGTGCGGCTGTGGGATGATTACGAAACCGGAGAATTATGGCTGATGCTGCGCGTGTGCAAGGACTACAGGAGGGCGGCGCGGGAGTTTGCGGAAAAAGCAAAGGAAATAGCCGGAAAGGTGTTTACCGCCGCGCTGTCCGTATTCCGGCAGCGCAGGAGCGGGGCGGCCAATCGGTATATGTGGGAGCTGTGCCGAAAGATTGGAAACCGCATGAACAAGGGCGACGTTGAAGTCTATCGGGAGCACATTCTTTTGCAAAACATATTTAAACGGATCGAGATCAACGCCGACGCGGCAGAAACATTCAAAACATCATGGGCGATGCACGGCGTTGGGTGGCTTTGCGAGACTGAGGACTACGCACCGCAGGAGGGGTTTGTAACGCTTCGCGCTTATTATGGGAGCAGCACATACAACACAAAGCAGATGTCGCGGCTGATTGACACGCTGATACAGGACTGTGAGGCGCTTGACCTCCAGACAAGGCCGCAGGCGGAGCTTGACGCGATGCTCTCTTACTGGGAGGCGGAGGCGGCATGAAAAAAGCAAGTACAAAGGCATGTGACATATCGCCCAAAGTAAAAAGAGCGGTATGGGAGCGGGACGGCGGGATATGCGTTGCCTGCAAAAAGAACATAGGGCTGCCTGAGGGGCATTACATTCCGCGCTCAAAGATGGGGCTTGGGATCGAGCAGAATATTGTATGTATCTGCCGTGAGTGCCACGACAGGCAGCACGCGCGGGGCTGCGGCGAGCTTGTGCGGCGGAGGATGAAAGAGCATTTGGATAGGTTTTATCCGGGATTCCCGGACGAGGACAGAGTATACCACAAGTTACCGAAGGAGCTGAGGGTATGACGCAATGCGACAAGATCATTCGGTATATAAAAGATTTTGGAAGCATCACGACGATGCAGGCGTTTCAGGATTTAGGCGTCACGCGGCTTTCCGGACGGATCTACGACTTGAAAGCACGCGGGTACCGCATTCTGACAGAACGGGTTTCCGGGCGCAACAGATACGGCGAGAAGGTACATTATTTCAAATATAGTCTAATGGAGGAAGAGACGGCGTGAATTTAGTGGTTTTAAAAGGCAGGATAGTAAGAGACCCGGAAGTGAGAATAACGGGAACGGGAAAAGCAGTAGTGGACTTTACGGTTGCGTGCGATACGGGGAAAGACCGCACGGCAGACTTTATCAGTTGCACGGCATGGGACAAGACAGCGGAGCTGATCGGGAAATGGTTTTCTAAGGGCAAGGAGATATTACTAACTGGCTCTGTTAAGGTAAGCAAGTACGAGACGGAGTCTGGAACGCGGTACAAGACGTATGTGCTGACAAGTAGGATCGAGTTCTGCGGGAGTAGGGAAGCAAAAGTAAACGAAATACCGGACGGGCCGGAAGGATATGAACCGCTGGATGATTCCGAGCTTCCATTTTGAGGTGAGAAATGAGAATAGACAGATGCACGTTTTTTGAATCGCTGCGGGCAGCTACAAAGAGGCTGCCGGACGACATGAGGCTTGCGCTCTACGACACGGTGCTTGACTATGTTTTTTACGGAACGGAACCGGAATTTGGGGAGGACATGGTGATGGCGGACAATTTATTTATCGCCTTTAGACCAATTCTGGACAACAGCGTGAAAGCGGCGGAATCGGGAAAAAAGGGGGGCGAATCAAAAAATAAAAGCACCCTTAAAAACCCCCCTTGTGAAAAAACGTCAAGCGGGGTTCGAAGCGAAGAAGAAATAGAAATAGAAGTAGAAAGAGAAGTAGAAAAAGAAAACACCCCCCATACCCCCCGCAAGCGGTGGGATGCCGCCCTTGAAGAAAATGAGACCTTTCGTTCCTTACCGGACAGAGCGCAGAACGTTGCAAGAGAGTGGCTTTGTTACAAGAGAGAAAAACGGCAGGGGTATACGGAAAGAGGATTGCGGTCGTTTGTTACAGAGTTTGCGAACAAAGTGGATCAGTACGGCGAGAACGCGGTCTGCGGCCTTGTGAACGAGTGTATGGCGAATAACTGGCGCGGCATCATCTGGGATAAGCTGGCAAGGGGAGAGCCGCGGGCAGGCGGCACGCAGCTCGTCAAAAATCCGGCGGGAGGCTTTGACTTGAAATGAGCATCACGAGAGACGAATATTTCCGGCTTCGGGAAATATACGCGAACATGAACCCAAACGACATCACGGACGCGGAGATGAAAGAGTTCATCCAGTACAGCGAGATGCTGTCCCGCGTTCCGGGGGCTTCGGTGCTGTTTGGCGGAGATCAGTTCCGGCAGGTAAACCGCATGTTTTACCGGATAGACGAGATCGAGGCGGTGGACCGCTCGAAGCTCGTTACGGTCAAAAGCGGGATAACCGCCATTGACGGCAGGCTGCACGGGTTCATTAAGGGGGAGCTTACCATCGTGAGCGGAACGAACGGGAGCGGGAAATCCACATGGCTTTCGCAGGTAGCGGTTGAAGCGGCTGCACAGGGCTTCACGTCTGTGATCTTTTCCGGGGAGCTTCCAGCTCCGAGAGTCAAGGAGTGGCTGATGCTTCAGGCTGCCGGGCCGGACCATATCGTGAAAGACGGATGGGCGTTCCATGTAGAGAGCGGTGCGGCGAAGCGGATCACGGAGTGGATGCGGAAGAAGATATTTATTTACAACAATGAAAACGGCACGGAAATCGGCCGCGTGCTGAAAGCGCTTGAATACTTCGCGTTGGTGCTCGGCGTGGACGTGATCGTGCTGGATAACCTGATGAGCATGAACTTAAAAAGCATGGGCGGGGACAAGTATGAACGGCAGGCGGAGCTTATCCTGCGGCTGTCCGAATTTGCGAAAAAGCGGAACGTGCATATTTTCTTTGTCTGCCACCCGAGGAAGGCGATGGGATTTTTACGCAAGGACGACATATCCGGTACGGCGGACATAACGAACGCGGCGGACAATGTGCTGATCGTGCACCGGGTAAACAATGATTTCAAGAGCCGGACAAAGGAGTTTTTCAAGTGGGGCGACGACGCGGAGATGTACCGCTATTCCAATGCGATAGAGGTCTGCAAAAACAGAGACTTGGGGGTGCAGGACGCGTTTGCCGGAACATATTTTGAGGAATGCAGCAAGCGTTTTTTGAACGCTGCGGGAGAGGCGAAGCATTACGGCTGGGAGCCGGAAAAGGAGGAATGGAACGATGGGACGCCGTTTGATTGACGTTAGCCTGATGGAGGAGGCGGAGCGGTATGCGGAGGAGCGCATGCAGCGCGAGGACTGCCGCTTGTTTGTCGCGAAATATGCGGAGCTGAAAGGATCGGTGCGTCGCATGTTCATCGCGCGGTACCTGAATGGGATGCTGTATGAACAGTCGGAGCAAGGGTAAAAGGGGCGAGCTCGAGCTCGCGAAGGAATTGCAGAAATATGGTTTCGAGACTCGGAGGGGGCAGCAATACTGCGGAGGCAATGGAGACGCGGACGTGCTCGGCGTGCCGGGGCTGCATATAGAGTGCAAGCGTGTGGAACGGCTGAATGTGGAAAATGCCCTGCGGCAAGCGGAACAGGATTCACAGGAAGGCAGGATACCCGTCGTGATGCACCGGGCGAACCGGGAGGAGTGGAAGGTCACGCTGCGGCTCGGGTATTTTATGGAGATTTGGAAAAATGACGGAAAATGAGATGATAGCGAGCGTTTCCGAAATGGAAACAATTCCGGTCGAGGAAGATAACAAGTCCAAATATTACGCGACCAATCTATATCTTAGGACGTGCCCGGTCTGCGGAAAGGTTTTTCATGCAACGCCCGGGTGGGCGTACCGGAAGCCGGGAAAGTGGTATTGCTGCTATACGCATTACGTTGAAGGCGGCGGAGACGGCGGCATGGACAGGGTCAATGGGAAGAAAAAGAAGTGGACGAGGTACAGGTGATGATGCGCGCGGCAGTGGCTTATGCGTCCTGCGGAGCCTCAATGAACCAGCGCTTATCTTTATCGAGGAATAGGACCTTCTCCCGGCCGTACATAAGGACGCGGTAACAGATTTCAAAGCCGCGCTCTTTCGCGGAGAGAATGCGGTCGATCTCATAGACGGAGCCGTCCTCCCATGTGACGGATTTAGGGGTTTGGACGCCTTCGGGATTGATATATGCTGTAACGCCGATATATATTTTCATGGCCTGCTCCTTAAACAGAAAGAGCGGCATAGAGCCGCCCAATCCGTGTTCTGATATTCGCTGAATATAGTATACCACAGGAGGGGCGGTTTGTGCAGACAAAATATAAAATAGACCGGGACACGCGGACACTTATCTTGAAATATATCCGTAAATATGATGAATACCGGAAATGGTACGAATGTGAGCGCGACAGGATTCTCTATCCAAGTCCGAAACAGGCGGACGGTATGCCGGGGAGCGGAAAGTTAAGCGATCCTACGCTTTCATCAGCGGAGAGGTTAGAATTTCTTGAAAAGGAACATAAGTCAAGGGTAATAAGGGCGATCGATCAGGCGCGGCACATGATAGGGACGGACATAGACCAAACGTTGGAGCAGGAAGAGACACTTCGGCGGTGTATTTGGCTTTCCTGCCTCAATGCAAGGGAATATCCATTTGAGGCGTTTGACGGACTTATATTTGTATCGAGGAGGCAATTCTACAGATATAAGAATCAGTTTATGAACGATATAAAATATTTGCTTGGATTGTAAAGTTGGCACTGGGCGTCCAAAATATGGTTTATAATAATAGTGTAGAATTATAAAAAGCCGCAGCGAGGTGGAACCACTTTCAAGGTGCAAAAATCCACAAGGAACACCCGGGAGGAAGGCTGCGGCTTATGATAAAGCGCCATTCCCTGCGGAGTGGCGTTTTTGTTTTGAAAAAAGGGATGGAGATATGGACAAATACAATCCTGAGCATTATTTGGATTTGACTGCCGCCGTTGCGATCTCAAGGGCAGACCGGAGAAAGACGGTCGCGTTTGTAGTACGAGGCGGGAGTTACCGGATCGGGGAAGTATATAGATTTGAGTGGAAGAACGGAGCGCTTGAGGTATGGAAGGCAATAAAGGCGGAAGGCCGTTGAAGTTTAAGAACGCGGCGGAGCTGGGCGAAAAGATAGAGCAGTATTTTTCGGAATGTGAGAAGACGGGGGAACCGCTGACGGTAACAGGACTTGCGCTTGCGCTGGATACAACACGGGACGTCCTGATGGATTACGAGGGAAAAGATGGGTTTTCCAACACGATAAAAAAGGCGAAGCTTCGCATTGAAAACGCATACGAAAAACGTTTGATCGCGCGCGGGAACGGCGGGGATATTTTTGCGTTGAAACAGTTTGGATGGAAAGACCGCACGGAGCAGGCTGTAGAGCTATCCGGGAATATGTCGCTGGAGAGTAAGCTGCGGGCGCTCGATGGAGATAAATTCTGATGGCAATTAATACAAGGTCGTTCATGGAACGGTACCTGAAAATACGGGACAAGCGTGCGCAGCTCGTGGATTTTAAGCTGAACGCGGCGCAGGAGAAGCTATACCGCGTGATTGCCGGACAATACCGGGAGGGGCGGCCGATACGGGCCATTATCCTGAAAGCGCGGCAGATGGGTTTTTCTACCCTGACGGAGGGAATGATCTTTAAGGATACGGCGACACAGCCGAACATCTCGAGCGGCATTGTGGCGCATGAGGCGGCGGCGACGGACAACCTATTCCGCATGAGCAAGCGGTATTATGAGAATTTAGACGAGGACTTAAGGCCGGAGCTCAAGGCGAGCAACGCGAAGGAACTGATTTTTGATTTTGCGGATGGAAACAGCTCGATCAAATGTATGACGGCGGGAAACGGGAGCATCGGGCGGTCGGATACGTTTCAGAACCTGCACATTTCAGAATATGCATTCTGGCCCAAGAATAAGGGCGAGATATTGACGGGGCTTTTACAGGCTGTGCCGAACGAGCCGAACACGATGGTCATTATTGAATCGACGGCGAACGGGTACGACGATTTCAAGGACATTTGGGACAAGGCGGTCGCGGGGGAAAACGACTTCGCTCCGGTGTTTTGCGCGTGGTGGGAACACGCGGAGTATGCGATGCCGTACAACGGGTTTGCTCTCACAGCAAAGGAACGGGAACTGAAACGGCTGTACGGCCTGACGGACGAACAGCTTGCATGGCGGCGGTGGTGTATCAAAAACAACTGCCGGGGAGACGCGGAGCTGTTCCGGCAGGAATATCCGTCCTGTCCGGAGGAAGCGTTCCTCATGAGTGGGCGTCCGGTGTTCAATAATGAAAAGGTGATGGCCCGCATTGCGGAGATTGGGAAAGAGGAAGCGCTCAAAACAGGGCGTTTTTTATTTACATGGAACGATGCGGAGAGCAAGGACAGGATTTCAGAGTATTCTTTCCACGGGGAAAAGCAGGGCTTTCTTCGTATTTACCGGGAGCCGGAGGCGTATGTTCCGTATGTGATCGGCGCGGACACGAAGGGCGAGGGAAAGGATTTCTTTGCGGCGACGGTGATCGACAACCGAACGGGCGAGCGTGTGGCGGCGCTGCACATGCAGGTGAATGAATCGCGTCCATTCACATGGCAGCTCTATTGTTTGGGAAAATGGTACAACGACGCGCTGATCGGCGTGGAGATGAATTTTAACACTGCGCCCATCGAGGAGTTGCAGCGGCTTCAGTATCCGCGGCAGTATATACGGCTGACGTATGACAGCGCGACGAAAAAGGAGCAGAAGAAATACGGCTGGAAAACGGACGGGAACACGAGGCCACTCATTATTGACCGGGAGGTTGGACAGGTGGACGAGAATATCCGGCTGTTTCACGACATACCCACGCTGCGGGAGATGATTACCTTTGTGTATGACGACAACGGAAGGCCGGACGCGATCGAGGGGAAGCACGACGACCTGCTTTTCTCGGACATGATCGCAAACGAGATACGCGGACAGCAGAGGCGGTATGCAGAAGAACCGGAGGCTGCGGACGAGGATATTGTGCCGTATGAGGAGCAAGCGGACGATCTGCTTGGATTTGGACGATGAAAGAGGGGAAGATAATGGAGCTGATAATACTTGTTATTGGTATGATCGCGGCGTTTTTGGCGGGCGCGTATGTACGCAAGCCGTTTGCGGTTGTAAGGAAAGAACAGCGGGAGCCGATGGAAGCGGAGCCGGAGAAAGAGACGGGGAAGCTGCCAATTTCGGAGCAGCTTGCAAATATGCTTTCGTATGACGGACGGCCGCAGGACGGGGAATGAGTGCGGCGCAGCCGTGCAAACAGGGGCCCCCGGACGAACCCAGCGAGCGCGGTTCGTTTGGGGGAGAGGACGACGCGCCTGAAAAGTGGAGCTTTCTGCATTTGCAGGAAGCGGAACGACAGAGGCGCAGGAGGACGAGATGAAAATTAGAAAAGAGCCAAGCGAGGTATGGGCGGAGTATCAGCGCGGCATTAACTACAATCAGTCCATCGGACTTTATGACACTGTGAAGCAGAACAACAACTTTTATAACGACAAGCAATGGGAGGGCGTGAACGCGCCAGACCTTGACAAGCCGGTGTTCAACTTCTTAAAGCCTGTTGTGTCGTACTACGTGGCGATGCTGATCTCCGACGATGTGGCGGTGAACGTGGAGCTGGGGAACAGTGTGCGCCCGCCGGCAGAAGCAATGCCGGGCATGGAAATGCCGGTCGATCTGAACACGGATGACAATGTTCCCAAAGTGATCGCACAGGAAGTAGACAACATCATCGAGCAGACGAACCTCAAGTATAAAAACCGCCGGGCGATCAAAAACTGCGCGGTGGACGGGGATGCGTGTATGTATCTCTGGTTCGACCCGGATGCCGAAACGGGATTCGAGTACACCGGAACCATTCGGGCGGACGTCCTCGACAATACGAATGTTTTATTCGGCAACCCGACGGAGGAGGACGTACAGGAACAGCCGTATGTGCTCTTGGCTTACAGGCGGCTGACGGAGGACGTGCGGGACGAGGCGGAGGCGAACGGATTTCCGCGCGACAGCATCACGCCGGACAATGAGGAGTATTACGCGAATACGGAATATGACACGGACAACGATTACACGACCGTTATTTTAAAGCTGTGGAAGGAAAAAGGCTCCGTGCGTATGCTGAAATGCACGCGGGACGCGCCTGTAAAGGAAGAGACGGACACAGAATATAAGCTGTACCCTTTAGCGTGGATGAGCTGGGAGAGCGTGAAGAACAGTTATCACGGGGTGAGCCCGATCACCGGGAAGATACCCAACCAGATATTCGTCAACAAGATCTACGCGATGGCGCAGCGACAGGTACAGGACAGCGCGTTTCCGAAGGTCATTTACGACAAGAGCAAGATCGCGCGGTGGGACCCGTCGCCCGGAAAGGCAGTCGGAGTGATCGGCGATCCGACGACGGCGCTTTTTGCTGGGTTTCGTCCGCCGGAGATGAGCGCAGACCCGGTCAACATGGCGGAAGTGACCGTGCAGCAGACAAAGGACATGATGGGCGCGAGTGACGCGGCTCTGGGGAATGTGAAGCCGGACAACACATCGGCCATTATTGCGGTGCAGAAAGCGGCTGGAATGCCGCTGGATATCCAGAAGATGGATTTTTATAACTTCGTGGAGGCGTGCGTGCGTATTTTCCTCGAGATCATGCGCGTGAACTATGGGGTGCGCTATGTGACGCTGAAAGACCCGGACGGGAACGACCTGCGCGGCGAGTTTGACTTTTCCCTGCTTGGGGATTACGCGCTCTCGCTCAAGATCGACATCGGAGCGGGCTCTTATTGGTCGGAGCTGATGCAGGTGCAGACGCTTGATAATCTGATGTCGAATCAGATCATACCGGACGCGGTGACGTACCTTGAGGCGATACCGGAGGGATATATCAAGAACAAGAATCGCATTATTGAGCGCATTAAAGAACAGCAGCAGATCGCAGAAATGATGCAGGTACAGGCCGCGGGCGGGGTTCCGATGGAGGAAACGGGCGTGGAAATGATGCAGGAATCCCCGCAAATGATGCAGCAGGAAATCCCGGAGCAGGGAATGAGTGAGCAGGAGGTGCAGGCGGTTGCTGCGGAGCTTGCCGCGATGGAGGCTGACGAGGCAGCGGACACGCTTGCCGCAATGGAGATTTCTGATATAGATAAAGAGAGAATTGCCGAATTGATGCAGGGGGGTGTTGAATTTGTCACAGGATGATATTTGTGAAATCTGCGGAAACGAGCTAAAGGTGACAGGGAGCAGGGTGATTTGCGAGGGAGATGATTCGCCGGACACGAAAACGCGGGTATTTACGGTGCTTGAGATGGAGTGCACAAATCCCCAATGCTCGGAGAAAGGGAAAAAGAAAGAAATTTTTGTTGAGCAAAAGTTGAGCGCAAAGTAGCGCTTAACATAAAAACGGGTATGTGCCGGGCGGTACATGCCTTTTTTATTGGAGGGAAAAATGGAAGAAAACATGGCGCGGATGGAGGAAACTTCCGCAATGGACAGCTTCACGGATAGTGGAGAGGGTGCTGCGTTGGAGGAAACGGCGCAGGAATGGAATGACAAGGATTTTGAGGATGCTTTTGACGGTACGGAGCCGGAGGAAACGGGCGAAGCAGAGGCGGAAGCTGCAGATGCAGGAGAAGCTGAAGTAAGCCCCGAGGGCAAGATCACAGTCGGCGGGCGCGAATATGCCGCTGCCGACGTGGAAAGGCTTCTTTCGCGGCTGACGGAGCTGCAGGCGCAGGTGAATACAGTGCCGCCCGAACGGGCGTTTCTGGAACGGATCGCGGCGCTCTCGGGCATGGATGTGGATGCGTTCATGAAGGACGGGGAAAAAATGCTGTTGGGCCATCAGGCACAGGCGCGGACGGCGCAGCTGATGGAGCAGGGACTGCCGGAGGAAATGGCGCGGCACGTCGCCCAGCTCGAAGCGGAACGGGAGGCTGCAAAGAACGCGGAAACGGTACGCGGAAGAGCGGAAGCTGTTATGCAGGCCGAACGGACGCAGTCGGAAGCGCAGATGCGGGCCAATGTTAAGGAATTTGCGCGTATGTTCCCGGACGTAAGGGAGATACCGGAGGAAGTGATCGCGGAAATTGAGCGGACGGGAGAAACGCCCGTTGTTGCGTATCAGAATTATCTGCTTGGACAGAAGGAAAAAGAGCTTGCCGCACTGCGGCAGGCGGAAAAAAATAAACGGAGTACCACGGGGAGCGTGAAAGGAACGCCGAAGGGCACGGAAGATTCGTTCCTCGTTGGATTGTTCGGTGAATAGCGGAGCGCTGTCCGAACCTATGGTTCGGCGAACAGCGCCCGGGCAAGGGACGCCCAAGAGCGCGAGCGGAGCAAAGCGCGATTGGCAGCGGCCTACTGCCACTATAAAGGAGAACACACAGAAAACAAAATGAGCCAAAAGGGCAAAGGAGGACATTATGGCAATTAATCTTGCAAGCAAATACAGCGGTAAGATCGCTGAAAAATTTACGAAAGAAAGCTTTGTGGCGGGAAACGCTTCAAAGGAATATGACTTTGCTGGAGTACGGTCTATTTCGGTCTATACGCCTGTTACCGTTGATCTGAACGACTATAAGCGTTCCGGGAAAGACCGATTCGGCGAGACGATCGAGATGGAGGACACCGTACAGGAGATGGAACTCACGCAGGACAAGGGCTTCTCGATCTCCATTGACCGCGGCAACAACGTCGACCAGATGAACATCAAGGGCGCGGGCCGGATGCTGAATCTCCAGATTCGGGAAAAGGTCGTGCCGTTCATGGACAGGTACACGATCGAAAAATGGTCAAAGGACGCGGGACAGATTGCGGAGCTTTCTGCTGTGCCAACGGCAGACACGATCGTGGGCAGCATTTTTGACGGGGCGACGGCGCTTGACAACGCGCTTGTGCCGGATGCGGACCGGTATATGTATCTGCCGAGCGCCTATTACAACATGCTGCGTCTTTCCAAGGAATTTCTTGCGGTAGACAACCTTGCGGAGAAGTCTCTTACAAAAGGGCTTGTCGGCATGGTGGCGGACATGAAGGTGATCAAGGTACCGGATTCGTATTTCCCGGACGGCCTGTATTTCATGATCACGCACAAACGGTCTGTCCTGAATCCGAACAAGATCAAGACGATGCGTATTCTTTCGGACGTGCAGGGCATCGACGGAAACGTGCTCGAGGGACGGACGTACTTTGACGCGTTTGTCGTCGGCGCAAAGGCGGACGGCGTTTATTCGGCAGTTGCAGACGGAAAACAGACGGCGCTTCCGGTGATCGGGCTTTCCGAAGCGAGCGCGACGATCACGGCGGTTTCGGGCGTGACGTTCTACTACACAGTAGACGGAACCGACCCGCGTTATTCCAAGAGCGCGCAGGTATATTCGTCTGCGGTGACGCTCACGAGCGGGCAGACGATGAAGGCATACGGCAAAAAGGCCGGAGAGTTCCCGTCCGGCGTATCGGAGAAAACGTATACAGCGTAGCGCGAAAGACACGCGCTTTGCCTTATCCCGCTCTTGCGTGCGGGATTTCGGTTGACGTGCGGCTTTCGCTTTACCCCACGCGACCCATTTCATTGGGCTCGCGTGGGGGCCCCATAGGGGGCGGACGGAGTGCTGTCTGAACCTATGGTTCGGCGAACAGCACCCGGGCAAGGGACGTCCGTGAAAACGAGCATGGCGAAGTTTGAACGGCAACGGCCTACTGCCGCTATATGGAATATACACACGAGGCAGAATAGGGCAAAGCGGGAACAGGCGCGCCGTGAGCGGCGAGGCCGCGTTCTGACGAGGAGTAAGATATGGAAACAAAGAAAGAAACTGAAAATAAAACACAGCCGAAGCCGAAAGCTTCAAAGAAACCAGAGACACGCTATTTTATCGGCAAGGGTGTTGAGATCACCGAAGAGCAGGCGAGGGAGCATGTGAAAAGGCAGAACGAGAGGGCAAAAAAATGACAGCCCGACAGATATTTGAAACGGCGGTAACGCTGATGTTTGGTGAAAAGGCGGACGAGCAGGACTATGAGCCGTTTTGGCTGAACACGCTGAATTGGATATTAGCTGAAAATTTCAAGACGAACAACGCCCTGCGGATGCTGCGCGGAAAAGAGCCGCTTGCGGAAGTGCCGCTCATTTCGGACATGGACGCAGATGTGGAATTTGAGGATGAATTTACCCGGTATATTTTTCCGATGGGATGCGCGGGATATATCTATACGGACGACGACAAGGGCGTTGGCGCGAACTATAAGGACAAATACGAGTTTGAAAGAAACCAGATCCTTATGGCGGATTATGAGGACATAGAGAGTGGCGATATTTAAGAGTAATCCTCCGGCGGAGGAGAAAACCTATTCAAAGTCATACAGGCAATTTAAGGGCGTAGACCTGACCTCTGCCATTACAGAAGTAGATGATTCGCGCAGCCCGTATGCGCCGAACATGATCGCGGATATGGCCGGGTTCCCGTGCAAGCGCACGGGTTATGCAAAGGTGTGCGACTCGCTCGGCGGCAGGATCAACGGCATCCATTCGTTCATTACCGCGACGAATATCAAAAAAATGGTGGTGCACGCAGGAAACAAGCTGTATTCTTTTGATCCGACCGCGCCGATCGTGCAACCGTCGCCGCCCACATCGTATATCTACATTGCAATCGTACCAGAGGACGCGCAGCCGCAGCTTATCTATGACGGCATGAACAATGCGCGCAGCACGAGCTTCGTATATGGCGGAAAGCTGTATCTTCTGGACGGGCAGAATTACCTTGTATATGACGGCGAACATGACGCGGTGAGCGTGGAGCAGGACGCATACGTTCCCACTACGCGGATCGCGATGGACCCGGCAGGGGGCGGAACAGAGCACGAGCCTGTGAACCTTTTGCAGCCGAAGCGTATCAATCAGTTTGCGTGGAAGGAGGGCTCGCGGGTATTCCAGCTCGACACCAAAAACATTGATTCCGTCGTGAAATGCGAGCAGCTTGACGCGAATGGGAATTGGCAGAATGTGACGGGCTATACCACCGACCTTGCGGCGGGAAGGGTGACGTTTGCGGCAGATCCGCCGGCGGCATCGACAGGCGACGACAATGTGCGCATCACATTTTCCAAGCAGGTGGCGGGCTATGCGGCGCGCGTAAAGGGATGTACGATCAATACGTTTTACGGGATCGGGAGCGATTCCCGCATTTTCATTTCCGGCAACAACAATTACCGCAATTATGACTGGCATTCGTGGAGCGGACGCGCGGATTATTTCCCGGATATCAATTACACGGTGGTCGGCGCAGAGAACAATGCCATCATGGGCTACTTAAAGCAGTACGACAGCCTTATGATCGTAAAGCAGGCGAACGATCAGGACGCGAGCATTTTTCGGAGGACTGCTACGTGGCAGGAGGACACGACCGTATTTTTGACGGAGCAGGGGCTTGCGGGCGTGGGGGCTATCTCGCGTTATGCGTTCGGCGTACTGGCGGACGACAACCTGTTTTTATCCAAAGAGGGCGTGTTTGGCCTCGACACATCTTCCGAGACCTTGCAGCGGACGACGCAGCTCCGGAGCTACTATGTGAATGGGGAGCTGACGCGCGAGCCCGGGCTTGAGGACGCGGTGTGCTGCGTATCGGGCGGATATTATTATTTGTTTGTGAACGGGCATGTGTATATCGCGGATTCCAAGCAGGAAAACCAGAATCCGTCGAAGTCACACGGATATGAGTGGTTCTACTGGACGGACGTTCCCGCGCGGTGCGTGATCGAATATGAGGGCGATATCTATTTCGGTACGAATGAGGGCGAGCTGCATAAGTTCAAAACGGAAACGGACTACGGTATGGAGGCATATTCGGACAACGGCGCAGCCATTGCATGCGCGTGGGCGACAAAGATGGACACATTAGGGGACTGCTCCTCCTTTAAGCGGATCGAGAAAGCGAACACGGGGGCGCTCGTGATGCCGTTTGCATCTGCGTCGGGGGATATCTGCTATGTGACGGATGGCGGGGAAGAGATGGTCAAGGCGTTTTCCATGAACACGACTTTTGACTGGAACGACGTGGATTTCAATGATATGGATTTCGGAACGCTTCCCTATCCGACGTTTGTGCCTGCTCGGAAAAAGGAACGCAAGGTGCGCATGTTTCAGGTGATCGTACGTAACAGCAGGCTGAACGACGCGATGGGGCTTTATGAGATACGGGTGGAATATAAGATGAAGAATCCGATCAAACGGTAGGGAGGACGACATGGCAAGTTATTTTAATCTGACGTTAGACACGACTGCGCCTGTGGGCGCCGGCATCACGATCAACGGCGGCGCGACGGCGACGAACGACCCGCTCGTGACCTTAGCGCTTTCCGTTTCGGATGGCGAAACGAACGGCTACCAAATGAAGATTTGGGGGATCACGGGCGCAGAAAGCGAGAGTGCGGCGCAGTGGGAGACCTTTGCGGCAAGCAAGCAGGTGACGCTTCCGTCCGGCGACGGACAGAAAACGGTTTATGCGAAATTCCGCGATGATGTATGGAACGAGAGCGCGCAGGTCTCTGCTTCTATTACGCTGAATACGGCGGTGCCGGTCGTGACGGTACTGGGGCCGGACAAGGCGAAGATATCCAAAGTATCCGGCATGGACACAAGTGTATTTACATTCACGACGGATGTTGATGTTGCGGAGTATAAGGTGTGTGTGGTGACGGAAGCGAACGCGACGCACACGCAGGGAACGCAGATAGGAACAGACGGCGGCAGCGAGAACATGAGCGGCGGGCCGGTGACGGCTAATAGCGAGGTTTCCTGCACGGTGAAAGCGGCAGACCTTGATGCGGCTTCCTCCGGCGACGGCGTGAAGATCGTCAAGGTGTTCGCAAAGACGGCTGTCGGGACGTGGAGCGTTTGATGATTCCAACTCTTACATTAAAAAGTTATTCGAGAGCCAAGATTTCAGGAATTTCAGGGTTTGAAAATTCCAATATTGTTTTTATCTGCGATATGGATCTACAAAAATTTGAGGCGCGGGCGACAAAGGACGGTGCGCCTTATGGCGTAGGGGTCGGAGACCTTTTGTGCAGCATGGAGAATGTGGCGGGCGGGGAAGATATTTCTTTCTCGCTCTCTTCTTCTATGCTGACGCAGGGGGACGGCGTTTATCGTGTGAGCCTTTACGGAAAAGCGGGCGACCAATATTTTGACTTTGGCGCGCTGGATTTCGGAAGCATTAATTTTGCCGGGGAATACGGCGAGTGGAGCGAGCCGTAACAGGGGCCCCCGCGCGAGCCCAGCAACGCGGGTTGCGTGGGGTAAACGACGAACCGCCCGGCAAGTGGAGCAACGCCGTGAGGCGGTGCGAAACGCATAGGGCGAGAGAGGAGTAACGTATGTCTATTACAGACTATAAATTGACAGAATCAGATTTCGCGTCTACGGGCGCGGAGGCATTGCCGGACAAGGTCGTCGGGCAGGCGGAATATGTAAAAGGAATGATCGACGGGCCGTCAAAGGACGTAATCATGCCGAAGTATAACGGAGCGCTGGATGCAATAATGGTGGCGCTTGAGGATTCTCTGAATTATAAAGGGCAACTGACATCGGCAAGCAATCTGGACAATTATTTTGGCGAACCGGGTATCTATCAGGTGGCGGCAGCGCAGGGAACGCCAAGCGCGGATGCTTACGGAATATTGCTCGTATGCAAGGCGAGTGGTTATTCGATGCAGCTATATTTTTCCCGTGTGCAGAACAGGGCGTATTTCAGAACGCAGGAGAATGGACAGGCGATTACACCGTGGTTCACGCTTTTTACCGCTGGGAGTAACGGAACCGGTTCCGACTTCAACAACATTGCGAAAAGCGGGAGCTACGGGATATTCGGTTCCGGAACAGATAAACATGCGCCCTATGCGGGGGCGTACGGAACCTTGCAGGTATATCAGTCCAATCAATATATCACACAAACGTTTATCAGCGTCACGGATGCAAAGACTTCTGTCCGCGCATATAACGGGAGCGTGTGGACGGCATGGAAAACGCTTTGAGGAGGAAAAGACATGTATAACCTTTATGTTAGAACGAACGAAAGCAATATCGTTACATATATGTATCTTGACCTGTTTGAAGAACCGAAAGAGGGAGATATCCCGGTAGAGAGCTTCGAGGGGGAATATGATTTTTCACTTCATTGCGACCGGGTATTGCAGGACAATGACGGACACTATAATTATAAGGTTTCGGACGGCAGGCTTATGCTGCGTACCAATTCGGAAAAGGCGAACGATACATTACCGGAAACAGCAGAGGAAAAGGCGGAAAAATTCGACGCGCTTTCCGCGCTTCTTGTGGAAAAAGGGATATTGACGCAGGAAGAAATAAATGGATTGGAGGGATAGGCAGTGGCAGACCTGAACCAAATTTTAAAGGAAGTAACGACGGAGCTTACAGAAACATACAAGCCGGATTATACGAAGATAGAAGAGCAGAGGGCGGCGGAGCAAAAGGCGCTCGATGCGGAACGCGACCGGCAGCAGGGCATTTTGGACCGCAACCTGTTCAATGCCAATCAGCAGGCATATATCACGCGGATGCAGGCGCAGCGGGATATGCCGCAGCAGCTTGCCGCACAGGGCATACGCGGCGGCGCGACGGAAACGACGCTGAACAATATTTACAACAATTATCTGAATGCCAGGAACGCGGCAAAAGCATCTTACGACGAATCCACCGGGGCGCTTTCTTCCAATTACAATACAAATAACGCTTCTTTGGGCAGCAAGTATGCGCAGATGATTGCAGACCTTGACAGCGAGAAACGCAATCAGGCGCTGACGCTTGCGCAGATCAGATATCAGCAGGCCGTGGAGGAGGAAGAACGGCAGCGGCAGGCAGCAGCAGCGGCCGCTGGGAGCTACGGCGGTGGCGGCGGTTCGGGCAGCACCGGCGGGTCGAGAACAGAATATCAGCGGCGGCGGGATAATAACGCGGTGGACACAAATGCCGGGTTAGACCCTTACGCATGGCAAAACCGAAGCTATGGTTCGGGCGGCATCTATCGGGGCGGCTCCTATATGATAAGAGGAAACAACGGAAAAAGCTGGCGCGTGAGATAAGTCGGAAGATATATGCAAGGCAGCGGGTATATGATAGAATAATGATGCAGGGATATGCGAGGACGGTTAGCCACTCCCTTATGAAAGGGGGTGGGGCTTATGGAATTAGTCTTTTTGGTGATTTCATTGGTCGTGCTCTGGAAAATCTTCTCAGACGCAAAAAAATAACCGTTCCCCCGGCAAGGTGTACGGTTATTTAAGCTGACATCGGGCTAACCGTTTGGTTGTATCCCTGCTTTTATTATATCATGGAAAAGACAAAAGTAAACAGGAATTTGAGCGCTCCTTTGGGAGCGTTTTTTATTGTTCCTAACAGGGGCCCCCGGCGCACTCGAACGCAGTGAGTGCGTTGGGGAAAAGGAACGACGCGCCTGAAAAGTGGAGCTTTCTGCATTTGCAGGAAGCGGAACGACAGAGGCGCAGGAGGACGTTATGGCAAAAACAAAGGCACAGCGGGAAGCGGAAGAACGGCTCCGCAAAAACAACGAGCGGATATACAGAGAAACCGGATATGACCCGGACGGATGGCGGGAACGGACGGCGGAGATCGCACGGACAGAACGCAACTTTGCGCAGCCGAGCCGTCCGAAAAAGCAAAAGAATTTCACTTACTTAAAAAACACAAAACGCAACGCACAGGACAGAGAGCGCAATATAGACCCGTACGCGTGGCAGAACCGGGACTACGGAACGCAGGAAGACGACGACGGTTTCCGGTGGGATTTCGGGTTGACCGGCCTTTTTGGTATGCTCGCGGAGAAAAAGAAGCGTGAGGAAGAAAAGGCAGATAAGGCCGATCCAACGAAAAGCGGACAGTATACGCAGGCAAAGCAGGAAATCATGAAGCCGTTCGAAGAAAAGGTGAGCAGCGCGGAGCAGGAAGAGGAAGCGGCACGAAAAGAAGCGGACACGCTCGAGAACCTCATTTTCACCAAGGCAAAGGGCTATGGAACGGGTGCGGGGCAGGGTTATGCCGCCGCCCAAAACAATGTTTTTGCTTCGGAAGGGGAAAAGGCGGAAAACGCCGCGCGGCTTACCTCTGCGCTTGCGGGGCAGTCGGGAAAAACGCAGGAAGCGGAACAAAAGGCGGCGGACGCGAAAGGAAAGGGTGCGGCGACCGCCGCGGCAAAGGCGCTGCGCGATCAGGCCGAAAAGCAGGTCGATAAAGAAATCTACACGATCGACATCCAAAACGACGCGAAACGGGAAGAATACACGCAGAAAGGCCGCGAAGCGGACAGCAAGCTGAAAAAGGAGCTTGACAAGGGAACTACGGGACAGGCGCTTGCGCAAATGATGGACGCGGATGACCGGAGGCTTGCGTATTTCATGATAAGCAAGGAGGAAGCGGACGTCTATTTTGCCCTGAACGGAAAATATGGGGAAGAAGTGGCGAACCGTTATCTTGATTCCCTTATGCCAGAGCTCGAGGCGCGCGCTGCGGGGATGCTCTATGAGAATGTGGAGGGCATCGACAATGAGGCGCTTAAGAAGATCGCCCGGTGGGGCGTTACGGTAGGCGGCGCGGCAGGAAATGTGGGACGGAACCTGAAAAATTTGCCCGCAGCTATAACGGGAAGCGATGAAGTGGCGGCGCCCGGCGTATTCCAGCAGGCGCAGGGAATGATCGGCGAGAACCTTGAGGGGATCGAAAAGGCCGTACATGACGTCACCGACAGTACAGTCAATATGCTTCCGTCTATCGCTATGGGCTTTATACCGGGCGTTGGCCCCGCGGCAGCGGCAGGCATGACGGCCGCGACGTCTTATTCCAATGCCTATACGGACGCTATCCTTTCGGGCTATGAGCCGGGGCAGGCGGCGGCGTATGCGCTTCCGTCGGCGGCCTCCGAGGCGCTGATGCAGTACGCGATCGGCGGCGTTGCAAAGATGGGAGGTTCAAAAAGCCTTACGAATACTGTGCAAAAGGCGATGGATGACGTTATAAAAAACCCGGCCGCGCGGAATGTTCTCGGGAAAGCAGCGCAGGCAGGCGGCGAGGCACTGGAGGAATATTTGCAGGCGAACCTCGATCCTGTTCTGCGCAACCTTGCTTTAGGGGAAAACAACGAAATTGACCCGGTAAGCGAAGATAAAGCCTACGCGGCGCTTTTGGGCGCAGTCATGGGCGGCGCGATCGATGCTGTGGGAGATGCTGCAAACATTCCGGCACGGAGGAGCGCACAGCGGGCGCAGGACGCGGCGTATGTGCGGCAGGGCGTACATGAGGCGCTGAACGATGCGATTGTGGAGCAGACGGCGGCGGAGGCGCGCGCAAACGCGATCCTTGACAAGACAGGGGTGCAGAGAGCGTATGACCCGAGCGAGACGGTGAAGCTTGCAAGTGGCACGGAAGCTGTGGTCGTCGCAAGGGACGGGAACAGCTATGTTGTGCAGGAGCCGGGCAAACAGGGATATTCCCGCGTTTCGGCGGACAGCATCACGGGCAAGGTGCAGAGCGCAAGCCCGCAGGCAGACAGGAGCATTGCGCCCGAAGCAAGAGCGGCACTCAATGAGAAATACGACCACAGGCATGTGGAGAAATTAGCCGACCAAGCGTTTTTGGATAAGCTTGAACAGGGGCGCGGCATCAAGGCGGTGATCGAGGACATGCAGCCAGGAGCGGAGGCGTTCTATGACCGCTCCACGAACACTATTCATTTCGCGCCGGATTCCACGCGCGCGGACGTGATCGGCGGGGTGGCGGCGCATGAGCTTTCCCATGCCGCGGAGGCAAGCGAGCACTACAAGGCGTACAGCGACTATGCGCTCCAAAGGCTGTTCGGAAACGACGCGGAAGCCTTGCAGCAGGCAATAGAAGCGAAGCAGGAGCAATATGTCCGGCACGGGGTATATCTTTCAGACGCGGACGCGATGGCGGAGATCGTGGCGGATTACACGAGAAACCTTTACAAAAGCCCTGCGGACATTGACGCGCTTGTGACGGGAAACCGCGGCATGGCGCAGAGCATCTACGACGCGATCAGGACGGCGATCCAGAAAATCCGCGCTTTCTTCAAGGGCGACGAAGCGGCTCTCCGAAACATACGGGAGTATCAGGACCTCCGCCGGGCGCAGAGGTTATTTGAACGCGCGCTTTCTACCATACCGGAGGTACAGGCGGAGGCTGCGCCGGCGTATGCCGTGAGCGATGTCGAAATCCCAACAAGACGCGAAGCCGGAATGATCGACATAACCGACGCAGGAAATCGCATTCGTTATGAGCGTGAGATAGACGGTGTATTTGACGGGAGTTTGCCAACGGGTTCTGAAATTATTATGGGAAGAACCCCGGAGATTTTGACGTTATACGGCGCGCCGGATCTTCCTTTACACATGACACAGGCAACGGTGCGAAAAATCGCTTATCCAGAGGGGTATCATGGAGGAAAACATAACCTGGGAATACAAGCGGTAAAAGACTTGCCGGATCAGTTAGTTGATCCAATAGCTATTTTGATCAATAAATCCCACCCTAATAATAGCGTGGTAGTGATTTCTGAATGGAATGATGTAGACGGAAATCGCGTGATCGTTCCTATTCAATTTAATCGGCAAGGTGCAATAACGGTGCAGAATCAGATAACGTCTGCCTTCGGAAGGGAGGATATGTCTCAATATTTAGGGAAAGACAATGAAAATGTGATTTACACAAAAAATAACGAAGACATCCAATCGCTTCTTTCACATGGGCGCCAATTGCCCGAGGCGAGCCGCGATGATGTCTTTGTTACTGATATTATACCCCAAACGGAGGAAGATGTAAACAGGCAGTACAGTTTGAGGGAGAACGGCGCATCTCTTGATGACTTGAAAAAACAACGGAGCGAAATGATACGGCAGGCAAGAGAAGCGGCCGATCGGGGAATCGCCGACCAAACGGACATTTCATCCGTTATCGGAGCGGAACGCGCCGTTGCGGACGAAAGGCTGCGCCAACAAAAGGCGGCGTATGAAGAACGAACCGCGCGAGACAGGATGCGGCGTAAAGAGAGCGGGGAGAGGTCGCAGCTTTTGAATATCGTGCGGCGGCTGGATAAGCTCAGCAAGAAGTCCGCGCCGGAGCAGAAAAACGCGATCCAGAACCTTATAAAGGACATAGACAAAACAGCGAAAGGGATCACGCGGAAAGGCACGCTTACTTTGAAGGCGATAAAAGCTGGATATGAAGAAGCAGCGCAGGACTTGAATTTTATTAAAAATCCGGCCATCGAGAAAAAGATCGCGCGTCTGGATCAGAAGCATATTGCAGATATGGATATCTCGGATGTGCGCGAGCTGACAGACATTTTACGCGGCGTTGAGCATGATATCCGCAGCGCGAACCGCGAGGTCGGCATCAGGAAAGCAAAGGTAATCTCGGAATTATCCGAAAAGGGAATCAGCGAGATCAGAAATTCACGAGGCGCAAGCGGAAACGCATTTTTATCGCTGTTCAATTCTTCGTCCCTTTCCCCAACACGCAGGTTTGCGCAAATGGGCGGCTGGCGCGAGGGCAGCGTAATGGAGTATCTCGGCGAGCAGCTCGCCGAGGGCCAGAGGAAAGCGATGGAGTTCCGTCGTGACGCGAGCGGGAAGTTTCAGGATTTCATCGGCCAAAACGGTAAGGTGTTTGACGACTGGAGCGGGAAAAAGGCGAAATGGATCGACACGGGGCTTTCGAAAAACGGGAAAATGCTTCAAATCACCCCCGCCATGCGTATATCGCTCTATCTGCACTCTTTGAATGCGGACAATATGCGGCATATTGCAGGGGGAGGCATAACCGTGCCGGATCAGAAACTGTATAAGCAGGGAAAGATTGCAGAGGCATACTCGCGCGGAACAGTCGCAAGGCTCACACCGCAGAAAGTGAAAGCAATTACGGACCGCATGACTCCGCAGGAAAAGGAGTTCGCAGATCTGGCGTATGAGTTTTTTAATGCGGACAGCAAAAAGGCGATCAACAGCGCGTCTCTTGATGTACTTGGATATGAGATCGCGAATGTTGAGAACTATATGCCGATCACGGCGAACCGGGCGTTCACAAAAGGAGAATTTGAGAACCTTGTGAAAGACGGAACGCTCGAGGGAATGGGTATGCTGAAGGAGCGCGAAAACGCCGCCAATCCTATCATGCTGGAAGATATCACAAGCATTATTCCACGACACATGGGAAACGCCGCGAGATATTATGGACTGGCGGTTCCCATCCGCAATTTCAATGAGGTTTACCGCAGGACAACAGACGGATTTGGAGACAGCGTTCAAAACGCGATCGGAAATAAATTCGGGAAAAAGGGAACTGAATATATTGAAAAGCTGATGACCGACCTTCAGGGCGGCGGACGGAACACGGACACGGCATTTGACAAAATGCGCGGGAAATTTGCACAAGCGATACTCGGATTCAACGCAGGCTCCGCTCTGAAGCAGACGGCCTCCCTGCCGACTGCGGCCTCTACGCTTGGATTTAAGGCGGTGCTGGGTTCTATGAGAGGGCGCGTGGACAGCGCACGTATTGATGCAAACACGCCGCTCTTGTGGGAACGCAGGCAGGGCGGGAGTACGCTTGAGATCGGAGATGTGGCGAGAAACCGGAATTGGGAGGATAAAGTTCCGTTCCTGATGAAATGGAACCAATCTATGGACGTGGCGATTGCCAAGAGGCTGTGGCGCGCCGCTGAAATCTATGTGAACGGCCACTATAAATCGCTTGAGCGGGGTTCCGCAGAATATGACGCAGAGGTCGCCCGGTGGTATAACAAGGCGATAGAAGATACGCAGAGCAACTATGCCACGATGCAGAGGCCGGACATTCTGCGCTCGGAAAACCAGATGATAAAAGCGCTTACGATGTTCACGACAGACAGATTCCAAATGTATAACATTCTTTATGAAGCAGGCGGAAGACTGAGAACGGCTAAGGAAGATTACAAGGCTGATCCGAATGCGGAAAACAGAGCGGCGGTGAAAAAATACGCGCAGCAGTTGGCGCGTTCCGTAGCGGCTGTTACGGCGTCGAACGCGTGGGTGGCAGCGGTCACGATCGGTATCAACCTATTGCTCGGGCGGCAGGATTGGTATGAAGACGAGGAGGGCGATCTTGCACTTGCGGAGAGCTTCGGGAGCGAATTTCTGCGCAATATGGCCGGAACGCTTCCGTTTGGCGATCAGATATACAGTCTGATCGCTTCCGCTGTATCCGATGAAACATGGTATGGTGTGGAGGCACCGAACATCGGCATGATCAACGACCTTGCAGAAGACGTGATCAATATGGCAAAGTCCATATCGGACGGAGGCGACGCCGCGATACGCAGGAATGCGAAGGCGCTTGCAATGGACGCAGCTAAATTTTTTGGCATACCGGCAGAGAACATTGAAAAATATGTCTTGGGAATTGCCGGGCAGGTCGCGCCCGCCGTAAAGGAAAGCTATGACAATATTTTCTACCCTAATGATCTCGGCGATCTTGCGGAAGCGGAAGGACGGGAATATGATGCGATCTATGACACGGTTATTACAAACCGAATGAACGGGATAAAGGGTACGGACGCATACGAGGAGATCAAAGATCTGTATCGGGCTATGGGAGAAGGAACGGACAGAAACAGCATGTTCCTGCCCGCAGTACCGGACAAGGTCGAATACACGCCCGAGGGGGGAGAAAAGGCGGAATATGAGCTGACTGCCGAGGAACAAAAGCAATATGCGGAAACACAGAACAAGGTTTTTGCAGATGCAGTCAATGCGCTTATCTCATCGAAGGATTATGCTAAGCTGGACAACGAACAAAAGGGGTATGCGGTTTCCGTGATTGCCGGCATGGCAAAGGACGACGCAAAGGCGGAAGCGCTCGACACAAAAGGCATTACTATGGAGCGGAGCCGGACGGCGATTCTTAAACCGGAGGATATAGCGCTTTACAAGGCGGTGGTCATGGACTATGGTGCAGAAGGGAAAACGGCACAGGATGAAAGAAATGCGCTGCTTCGATTAGACATTTCGGAAGAAAGAAAGGCAGAAGTGTATCGTGCGGTTTTTGAGAATCAAAATACGGAGCAGAACGGCATTATGCGGGCACGCGGGCAAGGCGTTGGTACAGAGACGTATATTGCATTTATGGCGCAGCCTTTCTGGAATGATGAGACGCGCGATGATTCCGCAGGCGGCGAAAATTTGCAGGCGAAACAATGGCTGCTTGACAATGCGGCGGAGGAAGAGATCGTTCCGCTCTATGAAATGAAGCTCGAGAGTAATGACATGGACGAGCGCAGCACGATCGCCTACGCGCAGGAGCAGGGCGTGAGGCCGTCCGCATTCGTGAAGCGCGAGATACAGAAGGCCGGAGAGCACGGATTGCCGGGCGCGCCGGAGGAGGACGCGATTTGGGAAGATGGAAAGATGGTAACGGATGAACACGGCAGTATTGTTTCCGGCTCCAAAAAGGCACAGGCGTGCGACAACCTGCTAAAATCCGGCTACACTGAGGAGGAAAAAGAATATTTCTACCAAAAAGAATATGGCGGGGACGATTATTATGTGGCTTCGATGCTTGCCGGAATACCAATAGACGCATATCTGTCACGGAAAGCGGCGGCGATGGACCTTACGGGGGAAAAGGACGAGAACGGCAAGACGGTCAGCGGGTCGAAAAAGGAGGATATTCGGGAATACATCTATTCTCTGGATATTCCCGATGTACAGAAGTCTTTTCTGTTCGCGCAGGAGTACAAGATATACGGATCAGAGGCGCAGGCGGTTCGTGAATATGTGGACGGCCTTGATGTGTCCGACGCGGAGCGCGAGCTTATCTATTCCAAACTAAAGCTTGGCGGGGGCTCCGGCGGATCATCCGGTGGGCGGCGCAGGAGCGGCGGCAGCTCTAAAGCAGCTTCGCAGGCGATACCGGATTCCGTATGGAACACGCTTCGTTCAAACGTGAAAGCGCCGGGCGTGCCGGATAATCCTGTATTTGCGGCGCTTCTTTCGATGGCGGAGGAACATGACTCCATTATGCGGGCGGCAATGGAACGCGACATTGCGGCGGTGGAGGCGAACCCGTTTATCAGCAATGAGGCAAAGGCGGCGCAGAAGAAAAAGATTCGTGAGCGGTACGGGAAGGGGGCGGTATCGTGAACCCACAGATTTTGGATTTCCTGCTCTCGCTTATTCTGACCGTTGCGGGGCTTGTGATTGGTTTTTTAGGCGGTCGGCTGCGGACAAAGTTAAAACAGGGCAGGCAGAAAGACGAGGCGATACACGGGGCTGTGAGATGCCTCCTGCGCGAGGAATTGATTCGGATATGTGATAGATGCCTTGAGCGCGGGAGTGTGCATATTCATAGCCTTGAATCGCTTGACGACCTTTTGGAGCAGTATACGGCGCTCGGCGGGAATGGAGCGGTACGGAAGCTTGTAGAGGACGTGAAGAGGTTAGAGGTCAAATGAGACGCGGAATTTCCCGCCTTTCCCCTCCCCTATATTCTATGATAGAATCAAGATATAAGGGGGAAGACGATATGGATTGGAAAGAAGAATGTGAAAAATGGAAGCAAGTTGCAGAGGAACGGGGAAAAGAGATCGAACGGTTAGAGAGAAGCCAGAAATATGATGAGGAAGAACACAGGGCAGAAATAAAAAAATACTATTATGGGGGCTTGCTTGGATCGCTATTTGCGACTATTTTTACATTGATTGTTTTTGGCGAGAAACAGTATTTTTCGTTAAAAGAAGATATAACTCGGTTGATTGTCAGTGTTTTTGTGATGTGGATAGGTTTTGCAATTTTTTTTACATTGCAGAATATGAGCAAGAAAGAGCATGTAAAGCGTAATTTCTGGATCATATTTGCGGTGATGATTGGGAGTTATTTATATCTTTCGTGGGTGTTGTAAAATAAGCCGCTCAGAAATGGGCGGTTTTATCTTGGAAAAAACCCTTGACTTTCGTCTGACATATATAATATAATTATGTCAGACGAAAGAGAGGTGAGAAAGTGAGTCCAAGAACAGGTAGACCGACTGACAATCCTAAAAAAGCAGCAAGAATTACCGTTAGACTTGATGAAGAATCGTTGAAAATATTGGATGATTATTGTGGCAGTAATCAAGTGGAAAAAGGCGAAGCTGTAAGAAGAGGGATAAAAAAGTTAGAGGTCGATATAAAAAAGTAGAAAACGGTGTCCGACTACCAATCAAATCACCGTTTTCACACAACAACCCGAAGATTGCTTGCAAATATTATACCATGCAGGCTTCTTTCGGGCAACCAGAAAGGAGTTTTTTATTATGGAAAATTACGAAAAATTTTTAAGTGAAGAATGTAATTGTTGGGAAAGGGAGAAAGACGGAAAAAAGATAGTGGTTGCTGAAACGAAATATGGAAATACTCTTATCCCGATTAGTGCCGTAGCACGTTATTCTGGCGGATATATCGCGTACATAGCGAAACCAGAAGACAGGTTACTGGCATTTGCAGCTATACTAGCGGACAAAACAGAGCCGCTTGATATTCTGTATCACAAAAATGGATTTGATTTTATTTTTGATAGCGAGAAAGTTGAAGAAAGGGAAAATAAAATGAACGAATTACAAATATTCAAAAATAAGCAGTTCGGGGAAATCCGTACGCTGGAGGAAAATGGGAAGATATTGTTTTGCGGGAATGACGCGGCTAAAATGCTGGGATATGGCAAACCGCGTAATGCAATAGCGGCGCATTGCAAGGGGGCCCTAAAACAGGGCGTCCTTACAAATGGTGGTATTCAGGAAATGACATTCATCACCGAGGGCGACCTTTACCGCCTTATCACGCACAGCAAATTACCGTCTGCGGAACGGTTTGAACGGTGGGTATTTGACGAAGTACTTCCGGCAATCCGTAAGCATGGCGTATATGCCGTAGACGAGCTTTTGAGCAATCCCGATCTTGCGATCAGGGCATTTACTGCATTAAAGGAAGAACGGGCTAAAAACGGGCTTCTGGCGGCTGAAATCGCACGTAAAGACCAGTTGATTGGTGAGTTAAAGCCCCTTGCAGATTATATGGATAGAATATTGCAGAATCCGGGACTTGTAACCATTACACAGATAGCCAAGGATTACGGAATGAGCGGGCGTGCTATGAACAATCTTCTTTCTGATTTAGGTGTGCAGTATAAGCAAAGCGGACAGTGGCTTTTATACCGAAAGTATCACAATAAAGGTTATACGCACAGCAAGACGATAGAAATTACACGTTCAGACGGAAGCCCGGACGTGGTGATGGAAACGAAATGGACGCAAAAAGGGCGGTTATTCTTATATGAACTGCTCAAAGAGAATGATGTGCTCCCTGTAATTGAACAGGCTGCATAAAACAAAGTACATAAAAGGCACCCAAAACCGGGTGTCTTTTTTATTTCAAAGAAGGAGGAAAAGAACATGAGTAAGATCTATATCAATCCGGGGCATGGCGGCACGGACAGTGGTGCTGTAGGCATCGGCGGGAGACAGGAAAAAGCGGACAACCTGCGGTACGCATCGGCGGTCGCGGAAAAGCTGCGGGCGGCGGGGCATGACGTGAAGCTCGAGCGGGACAGCGATGTGCTGATCAATGTGAAAGACATTGCGGCAAAAGCAAACGCTTGGGGCGCAGACTATTTTATCGCGTTCCATAGAAACTCCGGCGGCGGTACGGGCGCTGAATGCCTGATCGTATCGAGCGCTTCCGCAAAGTCGCGCGAGATGGCGCAGGCAATTCAAAACGCGCTCGTGGCGGTTGGCTTCAAAAACCGCGGCGTAAAGGTGCAGGATAAAAACACGTATGTGCTTTCCCATACGACGATGCCCGCGACTACGATTGAATGCGGCTTCATCGACAACGCGGGAGACAACGCGCTGTTTGACAGCAAGCAGGGGGAGATCGTGCAGGGTATCACGGACGCGGTCCTTTCCATTGCCGGGGGAGCGGAACAAAGCCCGGCCACGCCGCCCGCACAGCCGACATATACCAAAAAGTCATTTACACTTGACCATGTTGTGAAGAAAGGGAGCAAGGAAGCGGTTGTTGGTTCTATCCAGAACAATCTGCTTGCGATGGGCTATGATCTGGGAAGCACCGGGATCGACAACAACTTCGGAACAAAGACGGACGCTGCCGTAAGAGACGTTCAGAAGAACGGCGGCGTGACGGTGGACGGACAGGTCGGCAAAAACACAGCGCCGCTGCTCGGCGGGACGTGGGCGGAAAAGAGCGCGCCCGCGGCGTCTATCCCAACGCTGACACGCAATTTAAAGCTGACCTCTCCCATGATGCGTGGAGACGATGTGCGGCAGGCGCAGGAGCGTCTGGAAAAGCACCTTGCACAGCCGGGCAGGATAGACGGCGTATTCGGGAACAGTACGAAAGAAGCAGTCATACGGTTCCAGCAGGCGAGGAAAAACGAGGGCCGGGATATTGGAGAAGTGGACGGCGTGATTGGGCCGAAAACGTGGAAGATTTTGTGGGAATAAAGGAGGAGATGAAACAATGGATTTTCAAGAGTATATCAAGCCGGAACTTCTCATATTGATTCCAGTGTTAGTAGCGATTGGCTATGGACTAAAGAAAGCGGAGTGGTTACAAGATAAGCACATTCCGGTCTGCCTCGGTGTTATTGGTATTGTACTGTCGCTCTTGTGGGTGCTCGTTGGGAGCATACCATTTGAGACGACGAACGCGATACTGGAAGCCGTATTCACGGCAATCGTGCAGGGCGTTCTTGTAGCGGCTGCGGCTGTATACGCGAATCAGCTTTTGAAGCAGGAAAAGAAAACGGAGTAACAAATTGGCGGGGGCGAAAGCTCCCGCTTTTTTGTTGTCGCTGTTTGGCGGATAGATGTCGTTCAAAAATTTATATTTTTATGATATAATTGTAAAAAAAGTTGCAAAAAACGCAAAAAAATGTTGCGGCGAGACATTTTTGTGGTATAGTATAGATAATCATCTACCATGTTGTAGAAGGATGTTCTGAGACGTCATTGGTCGCTAGGCCAGTGGCGTTTTCTGCTTCTGATAGGCTTGATATTTTCGCAGCCGTTTTTTAATCTCCCATTCATTTGTTAGGAAAAAACTAGTAATTATATAATAAAATGATCTGCATTGTTCCAAAATGACAATAAAATTTTCAGATTTATACCATAAGTTAATACGGACCCTACCACGGTACATCTCCTCCCAAAATAAAATATTGTCACATTTTTCCTGTAAGATACAATCATAGTTTTCTATAATTTTACGAATCCAAACAAGACGTTCACTCCTTCTCAAATCAGGAATCCGGTCATTTGGGTCATATCTATTACAATCGGCATGTTTTTTGTGTGTCAAATGAGTAAAAGTATGCTCAAAGATACCATCCATTGGCTCCCTGCGTATATCTACGGGCATACCCCTAAAAATTGGCTGGGTAGTAATAAAATCTCTAACAAATACATCATAAAGATTCATAAGATAGGAATTCCAAGCTGTAAGATTAGCGCATTCCAATATGTCGGGTAGGCATTCATCAAATGGATTATAGGCACAATTAATCAATTTTAATACTTCTCCTCCTAAACTTGAAGATTTATAAAAAACAAATTAAATTTATCTTCGGAAGGAAGCGTAGAACGAGTTAAAGAAAATCCACTCTTTTGAGAAATATGTTTAACAAGAGCTGGTTTTGCTTTCCCCTGTGAAGAAATATTTCGGTTTTTATAGCCAACGGCGCCAATCAGGAGATCGGCGAGTTGCAAAATTGGCAATTCACTAGAATCTACGCATTGAATACGGGAAATATTCCTATTATCAAAATCATAAAGCTTGAGTCGTAGTAAATGCTGTAACTTTTGAATTTTAAGGTAACCTTTTGTGTCCTTTTTGTCGATATATATATAATTTTGATTCACACGATCTATTAATCCAATTAGCATTTGATAATACATTTTATAGTAAAAGTCGTCCTGTGTTTGATTATATAAACGATTATTTATTTGCAACTTATCTATAACTATGGCTCTAAAACTCAAGTGAGATGAAGTGAAGAATAAATCAACCAGAGATTTAAAATATTCTAAATTACAAGGTGAAACCTGATTCCATTTTATCTCAGAATACAACGGAATAGAGTAACGCCTTTTTATAGCATAAATATCATTGATTGTTTGCTTCCTAATACTACTGTTACACCGTATACCACCTATTACCATAAATTTTTCTTTATCGTGTTCAAGATGACAGCTTTCATCACAATAAATATTAAACTTTGACATTGCTCTCCACCCTAAAATATTATGCTAATATTTTATACTATGAATACTAAATGCGTCAACTTAACAATGATAATATTATATTGTGTGACAAGCAGCGCTCCATCGACTGGCTCACCTCCCACGGTTTTACAACCGGATTAGACAACTAAAGAACGCCTGCATCGGGTTGATGTGGGCGGTTTTTTGATTTTACAAACCTATGCAGATAATTTTAAAACTATATTGCTTTCATTAAAAATGAGGATTAAAATGAAAGCACAAAACAGTTTTTACATACATCAGATAAAAGGGAATAGTGTTTGAGATTGACGGCTGCCATTCATGCCGCCTATGCGTAGAAGCGCGAAAGGAGAGAGGCTTTATGGAGTGGAAATTCATGGTTGTTCAGCGGCGCTATTGTAACGGGGAATACGAAGCAGATATCTTTGATAAGAGGGATTTTTGCAAAGAGGATTTTCCCGAAAGTAAACAGTATGAGCAGAGATTCTGCCCGTGCGGGAGTTTTGAAAAAGCGGTGCAGGAGATGATGCACTGGCATTCGGATGCTTGATACATAATATGGAGAAAGGGCCGCTTGCGCTGATGCGTGGGCGGCCTATTTTATTATTCCTGTACACGATTCTTACACGTTTTTTCCGAATATCAATATTTTCGTTGTGAACATTTAAAAATGCTTTCCTGCGAAAATGCCTATATAATGCACTTTTTATAACATTGAAAAATGTATCGAGAAGCGAAAAAATAGTAGAAATAACTCTCCCTCTGTCCGCCGCGTCGCGGCAAGTTCCGCGATTCCAAAGCCCTCGCAAAAGCGAGGGCTTTTTCATGCTCTGCTGCCGCTCCTTTTCCCCACGCGACCCGCTTCGCTGGGCTCGCGCGGGGCCCTTTTTAGCTGCATCTATTTTGTATGAACGACACACGGAGGAACAAAACAAGCTTTGTTCCTCCTTAACCCCAAACGGCTCACTGCGTTCAAGCCGTTTGGGATCGGGCTTGTGCTGATAGTGAGCCTTATTATTGGTCAAAAACAAAAATTTGTGCTAAGATTTAATATAATACACACCATGATTTTTCTGCTCAATAGACGATTGGAGATATATCCTATGATTTATAACGTAACTTTTGATATCTGCGCCGGAGTGATTTCTGTTCTTTCCTTATATGTGATTATTTCCAAAAAAGGGGTGCAAAAAGAATCCAATCAATTACTGTTGTTGGTTATCATTGCAGCACTGATTTCTGCTGTTTTTGATATCTGGAGTTCTGTTGGTAATTCTTATATAGATCAATATACGTATTTTTCACGGGATATCCTCAACTATATTTTCTTATTTGTCCATACCAGCACGGCCTGCTTGTTCGCGTGGTATATGATCGTATTGCTTGGATTGAAGCACCGCGTTAAAAGATCGCATTTCGTGCTGTTTTTGCTGCCGGAAGTCTTCGCCATTTTTCTGCCGCTGGCGCTGAATCCGGTTTTAGGCTGGGTGTTTTATTATGACGCAAATGGCATTTATTCCCACGGCGTTATGATCTACGCTTTATATGGCGCGGGATATCTCTATATGCTGTTGACGGTATATTTAGCGATCCGGTTTCGGAGCCTCTTGCTTAAATCGCAGCGGTATGCGGCGATCGCGCTGCTTATTTTCAGCATTATTCCTATTTTTGTTCAGCAGGTTTTCATGCCGCATCAGCTTCTGGAGCTTTTCTTCCAGTCTATCGGTATTTTCGGATTTTTGACTACGGTGGAAAATCTGGACGCGATCCACAATCCGATTACGAAAGTATACAACCGCGCGGCTTTTTTGCGAAGTATTGATTTGGCAGTCCAGAATCAAGCCAGTCTTTATGTGACGATAGTTAAGCTCGCGCGTTCCAATTATTTTGATATTGCCGCGCTCGGCGCAGGATATATCAATGGATTTATGGCCGGCGCGGCAGAATGGCTCAATAATCTATCTAAAAAAATAGACGTGTATGACTGTGAAAGGGGACATTTTGCTCTGACGGTATTCCGCGATAGTTACAATATGCAACGATTAACAGAGAAAATAGCCCGGAAATTTTCCAGCGAATGGCAGTGTCAAAATCAGACGATGCGGCTTCCCGTACAAATTTGTTCAGCAGATCTGACGGGAACGGACTGGACGACGGAAGGCCTGATGCGTCTTGTGGACGTATCGTATGTCGGGCACGATATGCAGCCTATGATCGTTACGGCAGAAGAAGCAAAAGCCGAGGAACGGGAGGCTGAAAGAGCCGGGAAGAGCCGATTTGCTTCTGACGTTTTAAGTATGCTGGATTCTTTTGTGGAGCGGACTGCGGCATTGACTCCGGCTGAACGAAATATTTTGCAGCATTATATAAACGGACATGAAATTGCCGAAATACCGAAATTGGCGTTTATCAGTATTCATACGGTACGAAAGCATAATAAAAATATTTATCGAAAGCTTGCGGTCAGCACAAAAGAGGAATTGATGCTCTATGTTGACTTGCTTCGCCGCAGCGGCCGATTGGCTGAAGTTGAGAAATTGACCGACCAAAACAGTTGTAAAGCCTGACAAACCGAATTTTTCAAGAATGGTACCCGTGTGGTACCGTTTTTATTATGGGATAAAAAGGGAAGCAAACCAAAGAGTACCCGTTGGGTACTATACTATTCCATATAGACTTTGATATTATCTTGAATAGAAAAAGGCCTTTTGCAGATCAGTTCTATGTTGGTGAAATCACAACTAAAATTTAAAAAATGATACGGGAGAGAAGAAATGAAAAAAGTTAACGTTGTTATTTTGGTTTTATTTGTCTTGTGCTTGTTTGCGGGCTGCGGCGCAGGAGGACAACCGAAAGAGGCTTCGCCTTTGGTGGGAAAATGGAAAGGCGCGGATCTTATGGAAGAAACTTATGAATTCAAAGCGGACGGCACAGGGTATAATGAAAACGCGCTGATATCTTATGATTTCAAATATGATACGGATGGAGACCAGCTCAACATTTATGCTGAACTATTTGGAATGGAAAGCGACGAGGCAATGGTGTTTTCGTACTCAATCAACGGCGACATTTTAACCTTGACGGATATGTCGACAGGCGAAGAAGGCATCAGTTACGAGTATACGCGGGAATAATTTGCGCGGACATTATTTAAGACCAGGAGAGGAACAATATGGTTTCGGTATATTGTCCAGCGCGGCAGGCGTAACGTTCCTTATTTGACCGCAGCGTTTCCGTATAAAGCGGAACAATAACAATAGAAATAAAAAAATTTAGGGAGCCTGTATGAACGGAATATAGGCTTCCTAAATTTAAATATCTAAGGATAAGCAGGGAAAAGGAGAATTTATTATGGTTGGCGATGTAAAAAAATGCATCGATATAAGGATCGATTTTTTGTCTCAATATTATGTTGTACCGCAAGAAATGCAGAGCGAAGTCGATTCTTTTATGGAAGAACTCGTTGTCCTTGGAGAAAGCTGTTTCAATGCGGCGGAATTTGAAGGACGGTTTGCATCTGCGGGCTTATCAGACCGGTTCAATGCAATCCTGCCAAAATGCACGCCGCGCCCTGCAAAAATGACGAAAGAGCAGAAAAGGGAATCGAGAAAAATCGCTGGAGAAATGATAGCGGGGAATAAAAAGGAATTTATAAAAGATGCTTTGTCGGATGCTGCAGGCTACGTTATGACAGACGTAAAAGGCGAACTGATCAAAGAAAACCGGGAACGAATGATAGAAGAAGGAACATTCGGTGATTATACCAGAACGACGAATGCTGCGGATGATGTGAAACGAATCACACGCTTTTTTGCAAAGAAATTTAACCGATAACTGCGGCGGCTTTGATTTCGCCGCATCCTATAAAAATAAAATGAACGCGTTAAGCAAAAGCTGATATGTACCCTCCTTACCGGTTGTCCAGTAAAGAGGGTACATATCAAGCTCCGGCGTTTTGCTTGGCGCGTTTTTTGGATTTTAAATTATGTGCCGCGTTTCTCGCTCTCTAATAGTTTTATTTTTGAATAAGATATTGGCAAGGCCGTTTGGTATGTTTTAAAAATTCCTGCATTTAGTTAGATAGAAAATATATTTTGCAGGGAATGTTTTAGCTATACCGTAGATGCATAAATACATAAATGCATGTAAAGGCTTCAAAGGTCATTTTACAGGATGGGCAAGCCCCATAACAGAGATGACAAGACGGCCGCTGATATGCTATAATACTTTTCAAATGAAAAGACGGACCGGGAGGTTTTATGGAAAATTATCCGAATCATCCTTTGAAACATGAGAAAAATATGCGGACGATGCTCGAAGCGGCGCGGAAAGCATATGGCGGAAGGGACATGCTGCGGGTTCGCACGCGGGAAAAGACGGTGCGGGGCATTGGAATAGAGGAATTTTTGGAAAAAATGAACGCGCTCGGGAATGCGCTTCTGGGGCTTGGCCTTGCGGACGCGCACATTGCGGTGATCGGACCGACAAGCTGTGAATGGCTGCTGACCTATTATGCCGTCGTATGCGGCGTGGGCGTGATCGTACCCATCGATAAGGAGCTGCCGGACGATGAGATCGCCAATATTTTGGCGGACAGCGGTGCGCGGATGCTGGTGTTCTCCGGGGAATATGCCGATACGGCAGAGAAGATACGCGGCGGCCTGCCAAACGTGGAATATTATGTGGATATGCATGCGCCGGAGGATACGGAAAAAGCGCTGAGCCTGCGGCAGCTTATCAGCGGCGCGCAGGACTGCGGTTATACGCGGCGGGAGATCGACGAGGAGGCGATGTCTGTTCTGCTTTATACGTCGGGCACGACGGGAAAGAGCAAGGGCGTGATGCTGAGCCAAAAGAATATCCTTTCCGCGTCGGAGGGCGGGATCAGCCTGCTCGACCTCGGAACGGTGTGTATGTCGGTCCTGCCTGTGCATCACTCGTTTGAGTGTACGCACGGCATCACGATGATGATACAAAGCGGGATTACCATCTGCATCAGTGACAGCCTGCGCCATTTTATGGAGAATCTTCAGCTCTTTCAGCCGGATATGATTTTCCTCGTACCGCTTTTTGTGGAGATGATGCACCGGAAGATCTGGCAGAACGCGCAGGCTGCGGGACAGGCGGAAGCGCTGCGGGCGCTGCTCGAAAAAAGCAACGCGGAGCTTGCGCAGGGAGCTGACCGGCGCGCGGAATATTTCAAGAATATCCACGATGCGTTCGGCGGGAAGCTGAAGCTCATTATTTGCGGCGGCGCGCCTCTTTCGGGGCGGCTCATGCGCGAGTTCCGGGAGTTTGGTATCCTGCTGCTGAACGGCTATGGGATCACGGAATGCGCGCCTCTCGTATCTGTGAACAAGAACCGCTTTTACTGCGACGGCTCTGTGGGCGTACCCATCGCCTGCTGCGACGTTGAGATCAGAAACGCAGACGCGGACGGAGACGGCGAGATATGGGTGAAGGGCCCGAATGTGATGCTCGGATATTACAAAAACGAGGCGGGAACACGGGAGGTCATGCAGGACGGGTGGTTCAACACCGGAGACATAGGACGCCTCGACGGCAGGGGCTTCCTGCACATCACGGGGCGGAAAAAGAACCTGATCGTCCTCACGAACGGAAAAAATATTTATCCGGAAGAAATAGAGGAATATTTGATGCGTATCCCGTATATTAAAGAGGTAGTAGTCTATGCGCCGCTTTCAGACGGGATGAATGAAACGGAGCTGCACGCAGAGATGTTTTTAGCGGAGGAATATACCGCAGCGCACAGTCCGCAGGAGATATCGGAGGCTCTTGAAAAGGATATTTCGGCTGTTAATAAGACGCTGCCCGTTTATAAGCAGGTGCGGCATTTCCATGTACGCGACCGGGAATTTGAAAAAACGACGAAAAAGTCGATCAAGCGGTTCGCAGTACGGCGGTAAGGCCTTTTGACCGGAAAACGGCGCCTGCCGGGGAACATGTTTTTGCTTCCGCCGAAACGGCGGTTAAAATAAAGGCGCGCAGGACGCGCAAAGGAAGGAGGCGGAGTGGAATGGTAGAACTGGAAAAGGTACAGCACCTTCTGGCAATGGCATGCCCGAAAGATCTTGATGAGATCACGCCTGAAAAGCACCTGATCAGCGATTTGGAGCTCGATTCGTTTGGGCTGATGGAGGCCGTGATGGCGTTTGAGGACGAATTTGGCATCGAGATCCCGGACCGGGATCTGAGACTGCTCGATACGGTACAGGACGTGCTGGTGTATCTGGAGGAGAAAACAGGAACGGGACATGTGCCCGCCGGAGTATTTTGAGTATTTATCAGAAATCATACGCAGAAGAAAAAGGCCGCATACCGCGGTCTTTTTTTATGAAAGACTTTCCATTGGATGCGAATGATAGTACAATAATCAGGTAAAGAAAAATTGAAAAAGAGGAGAAGCTTGGATGAGTATCATTACGATCGTAGGAGCCGGGATGATGGGCTCCGCTATTGGGTTCCCGGCGAGCGACAACGGACATGAGATACGCCTTGTAGGAACTCCGCTCGACAGGGAGATCATCGAACATGCGCGCAGGACAGGCGAGCATCTGACGCTCCGCCGCAGGCTGCCGGAGCGGTTCCGGTATTATCAGATCGAAGAGCTTGATGAGGCGCTTGCAGGCGCGGAGCTTTTGGTGAGCGGCGTATCGAGCTTTGGGGTGGATTGGTTCCTTGAGGAAATATTGCCGGTGATCCAGGAAACGCTGCCTGTGCTTGCAGTGACGAAGGGCATGCAGGATACGGAGGACGGAGAGCTGATCCCCTATCCGCATCTTTATGCGAAAAAGCTGGACAGAAGGCTTTCTCTGAACGCGGTGGGCGGCCCGTGCACGAGCTATGAGCTGGCGGATCACGACCCGACGGAGGTATGCTTCTGCGGGGAGGATATGGAGGTCCTGCGGAGGATAAAAGCACTTTTTGAAACGAACTATTATCATGTAAGCCTTTCGACGGATGTGGTGGGCGTAGAATGCGCTGTCGCCATGAAAAATGCCTACGCGCTGGCAGTGACGCTGGCGGTCGGCCTTTCCGAGCGCACGGAGGGCGTTGGCGGCACACTGCATTATAATTCGCAGGCGGGGCTGTTCGGGCAGAGTGTGCGGGAAATGCGCAGGCTGCTCGCGCTTGTGGGCGGCGGAGAGGAAAACATCGTATATGGAGCGGGCGACCTGTATGTGACGGTATTTGGCGGACGTACGCGGCTGATCGGCACATTGCTTGGACGCGGTCTGAGCTTTGAGCGCGCGATGGAGGAGCTTGAGGGCGTAACGCTGGAATCCATCGTGATCGCCACGCGCACCGCGCGCGCGGTACGCAGGCTGATCGAGCTTGGCAGGGCAAAGGCGGAGGACTTCCCGCTGCTGCTGCATGTGGACGATATTATAAGCCGCGGCGCGCAGGTAGCCATTCCATGGAGCAGCTTTGAAACGGAGGAAACGCGCGCATAAAGGGGCGTACCCGCAAATGCGGTGCACGGTGCGGCGGTTTGTGAAGGATTATGAAAAGGAATCTTATTATTATCAATCTTGCGGCGGCGTTTCTATGGATGTCTATGTATTCCTATGTGCCGACGCTGCCCGCATACGCGGAATCGCTCGGCGCGACAGCCGCGATGATAGGAGCGATCGGCGGGGCGTATGGCGTGATGCAGATCGTGCTGCGCGTACCGCTCGGTATTCTATCGGATAAGATCGGCAGAGACAAGCTTCTGCTGCTGACAGGCTTTGTGATCCTTGCGGTCTCCGGCCTGATGTTTATTGTGGTAAAAGATACGTTTTGGGTCATGATGGCGCGCGGCGTGGGCGGCGCCGCCGCCGCATGGTGGGTTGTGATCAGCGCATCCTATGCGAAATATAACGACGAGGAAAAACAGGTGAAAGCGCAGGGCATCCTTAATGCGTCGTCCAACATGGGCAAGGTGGTCGCCGCGCTTGCAGGAGGGCTTTTAGCGCAGGCGTTCGGCCTGCATGCTCCTTTTTATTTCGCGTTTCTCGTGGCGCTCGTCGGCATTGGATGCATTTTGCTGTTCAAAACGCCGAAAGAGACGCAGAAGATCGTACCGCCCAGCGGGCGGGAGCTTGCGTCGCTGATGAAAAACAAGCATCTGCTTGGATTTTCGGTTCTTGCAGCCTTTTCACAGCTGCTGTGCTTTGCGATGCCAAGCTATTTCACGTCGGTAGCGGCGCAGAATCTTGGCGCTGATTCGGCGGAGCTCGGCATGCTGATGGTGGTCTATTTCCTCGCGACGAGCGTTGCCTCGCTTTTTGTGGGAACGAAGCTGTATAAAAAGATAGGCGGCAGCAAATGTGTGGCGATTTCGTTTGCGATCGGCGCGTTTTCCTGTATTCCCATGTTTTATCATATTGATCTTGCGGTGATCTATGTGATGCAGGCGCTTTCCGGGGTTTGTTATGGTATCACCTGCGGCGCGCTGGCGGGATTTGTTATAAAAGCGGTGGAGCCGCGGTACCGTTCGACGGCGACGGGGATATTGCAGTCTATTTTTGCGATCGGCATTTTTCTTGGACCGGTCATTGTGGGAAACGTGATCGAGGCGGCCTCGATCGACGCAGCCTATTGGGTGATCCTCGGGCTGACCGCGGTTGCCGCTGTGCTCAGCCTGTTCCTGATCCCGCGGGAATATGACCGGATGTAGGACAAAATATGGTTTGGAATACCCGGCGCAGGGTATTATTAAAACAGAATCCATATAAAACGGGAGGGGAATTTTATGAATCGTGATTCTTGGAAGTCAAGGGAAATGATACGCCTGATCCTGAGCATCGTTTTACTGATCATCGGTCTTATCCTGCTTGGTGCGCCGACGTTTGCCATGGAAGTGATCGTTGTGATCATTGGAGTCGTGGTGCTGGCGTACGGAGTGATACAGCTGCTCATCAATCTCTCAAAGAGGAATAAGGGAGACGCAAACGCAGGAGTCGCCGTTCCGGTGATCGCGATCATTATCGGCGTGCTGCTCATCATTTTCCGCGGCGGCGTCGCAAATGTAGTATTGCCGTTTATCATCGGCGTATGGGCGCTCGTTACGGGCATCATGAGCATGATAGAGGCGTCTCATGTGAAAGACTACAGCACGGGCGCATGGAAGGTGGCGCTCATCAGCGGACTTGCGGAATTGGCGCTTGGTATCATCATGATAGCGGGCATCATTGCAGGAGGCAACGCGCTTGGCATTCTGCTCGGCGTATGCCTGACGATCTATGGCATTATCAGTATTGTGGAATGGGGCATTATTGCCTCCTCAAAAAAATAACGGTACGCTGCAGAAACGGTGCTGCATGGCAAAATGCCATGCAGCATTTTTTATGCCAAAAACTCAACAGGGGCCGGAGGCAGGCGGCAAAGAGAGAAGCACGGCAAAGAAAACGGGCGGCAGGGGAGAAATACATATGATACAAGAATCTTGGGGGATTGTTTTTTGATGTTGCCGTTTGAGGAAAAAGCGGGGAAAATCGTGCTATAATACCGTTATCCGGTCTCCCTGAGCCGGAATGACAAACCAGTATTTTTTTACCGGCAGGCAAATAAAAATGAGCCGCGGCGGACTTTGCAGAGCGCCAATGCTTCGGAACGGAGGCCTATACCGGTTCCGGGCAAGGCGCAGCCTGTGCGCAGGCTGCGGCAAATATCAGCGAGGAGCAGCTTATGGACCGTTTTTTTTCCGTTTTACCGATCATTGCCCCTGTTTTTATCACGATTTTGCTGGGCTATTTTTCGAAACGTAAAGGCATCGTGTCGCCGGGCGGGATCAGCGGCTTAAAAGCGCTGGTCATGAATTTTTCCCTGCCTGCCGTCATTATCGGCGCGTTTTACCGGCTCGACGTTTCCACCGACATCCTTGTGATCGCAGTCATTGTTTTCTGTGCGGCTGTGACAGGATTTCTGACCGGCAAGCTGCTGAAAAAGCTCCTGCGCGTCCGGCAGGACGCTATGCCCTTTTTGATGACGACTGTTGAAACGGGCATGATCGGATATGGCCTCTATATCCTGCTGTTCTCACAGGAGAATTTTTCATGGTTTGCGATGGCGGACATTGGAGAAGCGGTCTTTGTTTTCACGCTGTACAGTATCCTGCTGAATATGCGGGTCGGAACCGGCGTAAAAAGCTCTCTGAAGGCGATGGTCAAGACGCCGATGATCTGGGCGACCGTCGTGGGCCTCGTTTTGGGGGCGACCGGACTTGGCCGCCTGCTCGATGCGTCTCCCGCCGGGCCGGCAATCGACGAGAGCCTCTCCTATATCGGCGCGCCGACCGGGATTTTGATGCTGTTTGTCGTCGGCTATGAGATGCAGCTTAACAGGCGGTATATCAAAAGCGGCCTTGCGGCGCTCGGATTGCGCGCAGGCATTATGGCGCTGCTGTGTTTTGCGGTGATCAATCTGGTATTTTTATTTATTCCATACAATGAATATCTGTTCTGGTCCTTTATTCTGATGTATTCGCTTCCCGCTACTTATCTGCTGCCGTTGTTTACCCGGGACGAGGAGGACAAGGCGTATATTGCTACGAGCTTGGCGCTTTATACGGTGTTCAGCGTCATCCTGTTTTCGGTCGTCGCCTATCTTGCGGCGCCGTGAAAGAGACAGCGCCGCGGCGTATGGCTTTGAACGACAAAGAAAGCTGCGCAAAGCGCATCTTCAGACTGCCGATAGCCTCTTATCTTATTACGGGCGCCCAATTTTTTCTAAGCTGTTGATTTGCGGACAAGGACGATATGCGCGTCCGCAGATTTGTTTATATGACGGTTTTATGACCGATCGCTTTGCGCACAGCAAAACCGCCGTGGGTCCGAAAAGGCGTCAGGCTGGGCGGCGGCGAGATTCTTTCACAAGTGACAGACGGGAGACCTGCTCTCTGCTATGCGTTTGCAAGCTCTTTTTTGTATTTGATGCAGAGGAACGCCATGACGGCGATGCCCGCGGCAAAGAGGACATACAAAAGGTTCATCGGGAGCAGAAGCCCGGTGGACTCGGCCAGCGCGCCGACGAATGCAGGCGCGATCATGCCGCCGATATTGAATGAGAAGACGGCAAGGGAAGCAGCCGACGCTTTGCGCGTCGGGAACAGGGCAGTCGAGATCATGATGACGGATACAACGTTGAGCGCGCAGAACATACCGCCCAGCACGGTAAGCACCATCGATACGGGCGCGACAGGGATGTTGGTCGCGCCGAACATGCAGGCCACGCTGACGATGCTGAACAGCACATAGACGCGCTGCGGCTGGAGCTTACGGAACACGAGCGGGCCGAACAGACGCATGATGAGCGTGCCTGCATAATAGAGCGTGAGCATGAGAGCGGCATTGTCTACGGAAAAACCGCGCACAGTTGTAAAGAAAGCGGGATACCACGCCGCCATGGCGGTGGAAAAGCAGGAGAACAGGCTGCAGCTTATGAGAATGATCCATGATTTAGGGGATTTGAAGATCTCCGCCGGATTTTCTTTGGCCTTTTGCGCGATCACAGAAAGGTCTACAGCAGCGAGCGCCGGCTTCACCCGCTTGACGGCGATGAGATAAACGAGCGCCGAGCCAAGGGAGAGGATACCTACGAACAGAAATGGGACCACAAAGCTATGCGGATCTCCGGGCGTGAGCATCGCAGCCATCATGACCGGACCGACCATCGTGCCTGCGCCAAAAAAAATCTGAATCAGAGGGAGCAGCGTTTTGCTCTTTTCCGGGAAATATTCCGTGACGGTGGACTGCCCCATGACGTCGATGACCGTATATCCGGCGCCCGCGACAAGTGCGCCCACGCAGACGAGCAGATAGGGCGGGGCAAATCCGACGAGCGTCGTTGCGGCACCGAGCATCAGAATGCCGCCGGCGATCACCCACGGCTTAAAAAAGCGTTCCCCGAACAGCGCACAGAAGAGCGCGGCAGCGATACCGCCGATACTGCATACGAGGGTGAACACACCCTGCGCACTCGTTCCGATCGCATAAAAATCCATCATGGTGGTGGAAAGCGTACCGAACAGTACGACATACAGGGCATAGCAAACAAAGGCTATGAGCAGGATAACGGTAAAAAACTGCGTTGATCTTTGCTGTTTCATGAAAATAATCTCCGTATCATTCCAAAAATAGACCGATCCTATGAAAACGTCCTGCTTCTATTATACTTCCGGGGAACGTCTTTGTCATTGATTTCTTCCAAGGAATCGTTTATGATAATGACAAAACAAACGGCGGGAGCCGGAGCAAAAGGAGGGGAACAGTATGAAAAATCTGACGGATGCATTCATTTTGAAAAATGGCGTGCGCATTCCGTGCGTAGGGTTCGGCACATGGCAGACGCCCGACGGGGAAACGGCAGTGCAGGCTGTTTTGGCGGCGCTCGCGGACGGGTACCGGCATATCGACACTGCGGCGGTCTATGGGAACGAAAAGAGCGTAGGCAGGGCGATCGCACAGGCGGGCGTGCCCCGGGAGGAGCTGTTTGTGACAAGCAAGCTGTGGAATGACGAGCATGGCTACGACAGCACGCTGCGCGCGTTCGACAAAACGGCGGCGGACCTTGGTCTCGATCATCTTGACCTATATTTGATCCATTGGCCTGTTCCGGCCAGATTCAAGGACGAATGGCAGGAAAAGAATGCGCAGACGTGGCGCGCGTTTGAAAGGCTGTACCGGGAGGGGCGCGTCCGCGCGATCGGGATCAGCAACTTTTTGCCGCATCATGTGGAGGAGCTGAAGAAAACGGCGGAGATCATGCCGATGGTAAACCAGATCGAATATCATCCCGGACTGATGCAGACGGAGATCGTGGAATATTCGCAGCAGGAGGGAATGCTCGTCGAGGCATACAGCCCGCTCGGAACAGGGAAAATGCTCGGTAATGAAATGCTGAACAAGACAGCGGAGCGGTATGGAAAATCCGCCGCGCAGCTGTGCATCCGCTGGGCGCTGCAAAACGGCGTACTGCCGCTGCCGAAATCGGTAACGCCCGCGCGTATTGCGGAGAATGCGGATGTGTTCGATTTTGAGATATCTGCGGAGGATATGGCCGCGATAAATAAGATGACGGACCCGGACGGGCCGACCTACGACCCGGATGATTTTCCACTGTAGAAAAGGGCTGGGGGAGACGGCCGCGAAAAGCTCATGAACGCGGCCGTACTGATAGAGAAAGACGTTGATCCGCCGCCGTTCAGAGGCAAAGCGGAGCGGTAACCTGAAAGAACGGCAACCGCGGGATTTGGGAAAAATATGTGCGGCGCGGCAAGGACGCGCGCGGAAAGCGGGAGGCTGGGAGCAGTCTCCTGTTTTTTATTGCAGAAAAATTCAGGAGGCCTGTAACATTTGGGGGCGCGGATTCGTCTAATATAACAGAAAGCGGAACAAAGCGGCTTTACCGGCCCGTCCGGACAGGCCGCGCGTCTGCGGGAAGTGTAAATTATTTATGACATGAGGAGTTATGGACATGGAACAAAAAGCGGAAAAAAGAAATATCCGGCGCATTGCCGCCGTGGGTATGGTGCTCGTGATCGCAGCGGCACTGCTGCTTGGGAGCGCGCCTGCGCAGGCGGCAGGCGGGCTTGTGATGAGCACGGACTACCCGGGTGTGACGGCAAAGGCGGGCGAGGAGGTAGCTTTCCCGCTCGAGCTGGACAGTACGACAGGCGCGTCGCTTAACACGGCGCTGTCCGTTGCGTCGCTCCCGGAGGGCTGGACGGGATATTTTGAGGGGAACGGCAGCCAGATAAGCAGGGTGTTTGTTAAGGGGAACGATGCAGGCGGAGAATCGGCGGCTGCTACCTTTCATCTGACGATACCGGAGGACACGCCGGAGGGAACCTATGATGTGCTGCTGACAGGAGACGCAGGCAGCGGAGCGGCCGATACGCTTCAGCTTCAAATAAACGTCAGCGCTGAGGAGGTGGCGCAGGGGCAATTCGTCTCCCAGTATTCGGAGCTGCAGGGGCCGGCAAGCGCAACGTTTAATTTTAGCGCGACCCTTTCCAACAACAGCGGAAGCGAGCAGGCCTACAGCCTTGCGGCGCAGGCCCCTGAGGGCTGGCAGGTGACGTTCGCGCCGTCGGGTGAAAGCAGCCAGATCGCGAGCCTTACGCTGGGAGCGGGCGAAAGCCAAGGGCTGGATATTTCCGTAACGCCGGCGGCAAACGTAACAGCGGGAGAATATACGATACCGTGTATCGCGGCATCGGGCGGAGAAACGCTTACCGCTGAATTGAAGGTGATTATTACCGGAACTTACGGCCTGCAGGTATCCACGCCGAGCGGGAATCTTTCGGTAGACAGCTATGCGGGCAGCGAAACGGCTGTAACGCTCAGCATCACGAACACGGGCAGCGCAGAGCTGCAGAATGTGGCCCTGACCTCAACTGCGCCGGATGGTTGGTCGGTACGGTTTGACAGCGCGGCGATCGATTCCATCCCAGCAGGAGAGACGCGGGAAGTGACGGCCTATATCACGAGCAGCACGGACGCGCTTTCCGGCGATTATGTTACGCAGATCACCGCGACGGCAAACGAAACGACGGCGAGCGCCGAATTCCGCGTAGCGGTCAAAACGCAGACGGTGTGGGGGATCGTCGGCGCGGTCATCATCGTGATATTGGCGTATGCGGTATACCGGATATTCCGTAAATATGGGAGAAGATGACCATGCGGGAAACGATCATAAGGACGGCCGGGCTCACCAAGCGGTATGGAGAAAACAAGGCCGTAGACGGGCTTGAGCTGGAGATAGAAAAAGGAGAGGTATTCGGACTTTTGGGCCCGAACGGAGCAGGAAAGACGACGACGATCCTGATGCTGATGGGGCTTTCCGAGCCATCAGCGGGCAAGGCGGAGATCGGCGGATACGACTGCACGAGGGAAGCGATAGCCGTGAAGCGTATCGTAGGTTATCTGCCGGACAACGTCGGCTTTTACGGCGAGATGACGGGCCGGGAAAACCTGCGCTTTGTAGGCGAACTGAACGCCCTGACGAAAGAGGAGACCGACAAGCGGATAGAAGCTCTGCTTGCGCGCGTCGGCATGACGGACGCAGCAGACCAGAGAGCGGGGACCTATTCGCGCGGCATGCGGCAGAGGCTTGGGATCGCGGCGGTATTGATGAAAGACCCGCAGGTCGTCATTTTAGACGAACCGACGCTGGGCATCGACCCGGAGGGCGTGCATGAGCTGATCGGGCTGATACGCGAGCTTGCCGAGCAGGACGGGAGGACTGTGCTGGTCTCGTCGCACCAGCTTTATCAGGTGCAGCAGATCTGCGACCGGGTAGGCATTTTCGTGAAAGGCAGGCTGGTTGCGGCGGGCACGGTGGAGGAGCTTGGGAAGCGGCTGGAGGCGCGGGAATGGACGCTGGAGCTCGGCGCACAGCCGGACGGCGCCGGGCTGAAAAAGCTGCTTGGGGAGCTTGACGGCGTAAAACGCCTTGAGCGGAAAGGAGACGGCTGGACGGTCTGCTCGGAGCGGGATATCCGCAGGGCGCTTTTGGATGCGCTGGCACACGGGGGCTATGATCTGATGTACCTGCGCCCGTGCGGAGGCGACCTTGACGAGATATACCGCCGGTATTTTGCACAGGAGGAGGCGGTATGATGGAAGCGGCAATGAAAAGCGGACGGGAGGCCGTACGGAAGAAAAAAATAGGTCCGGGGCCGGAGCTGGCCGCCTTATATAAAAAGGAGCTGACAGACCACATCCGCAGCAAGCGGTTTCTGATCATTCTGGCGCTGATCGCCGTAACGGCGGTGGGCAGCCTTTACGGAGCGCTGTCGGGCATGCAGGAGGCGGTGTCTTCCTCGGAGACGGAAATAGAATTTGTGTTCCTGAGGCTGTTCACAACAAGCGGCGACGGGATACCGTCCTTTGTTTCCTTTATTTCCCTGCTGGGTCCGCTCGTCGGCCTTACGCTGGGCTTTGACGCAATAAACGGCGAGCGTTCGCGCGGAACGCTGAATCTGCTGATTGCACAGCCGATCCACCGGGATGCAGTGATAAACGGGAAATTTCTCGCGGGGCTGACCGTGATCGCGGGGATGGTGTGCGCTCTGGGACTGCTGATCAGCGGGATCGGACTGATCGCGACGGGCGTGCCGCCGACGGGGGAGGAGCTTCTGCGGCTCGCCGTGTTCCTGCTGGTGACGATCGTTTATATCGCGTTTTGGCTGGGACTGTCTATATTGTTTTCAGCATTGTGCCGACACACCGCAACGTCGGCAATGGCGGTGATCGCCCTGTGGCTGCTTTTTGCCATTTTCCTGAGCATGCTTGCGGATATCATCGCGAACGCGCTGTTCCCCGTTACGGAAACGTCGCGCGCCTCGGCGCTGATCGACAACTATACGTGCAGCCAAGCAATCAACCATATATCGCCAGCTTATCTTTACAGCGAGGCGGTATCGGCCGTGATGGACCCGAGCGTGCGGGCGATGGGGCTGGTGATGCAGTCCCAGCTTTCGGGCGCGGTGGTCGGGCCGCTGGACCTTGACCAGAGCCTGCTGCTCGTCTGGCAGAACTTGACAGGACTTATTGCATTGACTATGCTTAGTTTTGTAGCATCCTATGTATGCTTTATGCGGCAGGAGGTAAGAGCGGGGTAACGAATGGACACGGCTGAGGCAAGGGCTGTTCCGGAGCAGGAATGGAGCAGCCGGGAGGAAGCGCTTGATTACCTGATGCGGAGATATGGGCAGGAGGTAATGAAGCTGGCATATTACCATGTGCGCGACAGGTATCTTGCTGAGGATATCATGCAGGATACCTTTTGCCGCGTTTACCAAAAAATGGACGGCTTCCGGAAAGACAGCTCTTATTATACGTGGATATTCCAAATCGCGGTGAACCTGTGCCGCGACCACCGGAAATCGGCTTACCGGCGCAGGGTGTGCTTAAAGGATATGGGGGAACGGAGCGGATATGACGACGCGCGCCTTTTTGAAGAGGTGGAAGGCGGAGAGGTATTTGCACGGGTGATGGACCTTCCCGAAAAATACCGGACGGTCGTGGCGCTGTTCTATTTTGAGGATATGACCACGGGCAGGATCGCGCAGGTGCTCGGGCTCAGGGAAAACGCCGTAAGGACGAGACTCAGCAGGGCAAGGGAAAAGCTGCGCGGGCTATTGGAGGGCCTTGCGAATGAATGACGGAAAGCTGGATAAATATCTGAAACAGGCCAAAGGCGAGGCGCAGGAGTTTTTTTCGCATGCAGACCCGGAGGTCCTGCGCAAAATGGTGCATAAGCGGCTTGAGGGAGGAGCGGAAAAGGACGCGCCGCCCCGGAAAGGGCGTGGGCGTTTATGGAAGCTGGGCGCGGCCTGTGCCGCCGCCGTACTGGTATGCGTACTCGGCGCAGGATGGTTTGCGCATGGTTTTTCGGACAGGGGTGCGGCGGAAACCGGGCAGATCAGCCAGCCGGTGATATTCGAGAGCGGCTCGGACGGAGTCTATCAGGTGGGGTATTACCCCGTAACGACGGGAACAGACGGCGCGCCGGCGCTTGCCGCCATTTTCTGGCAGGACGAGGCGGAGAAAAAGCATATCGTATACAGCAGTATTTTTGAAGAGAGCGACACGCCATACCCCGTTATGATATTGGATCTCCCGGGAACGGCCGAAGAAAAGATGATCCTGATATCCTCCGGCGCCGAGGGCGAGGATTATCTGCATTACAGACTGGTGCGGCTGAGCGCGGGGCAGGCCTCAGACGCATGGGTACAGGATTTTGTGCCCGGCGGGGAAGTGGGACTTTGGAATGGAATGGTCGTTGTGCGGCAGGACCGGGAACAGGCCGGCGGAGCGAGCCTATATCTTGTACCCTATGCCATGGAGGGAAACGGAACGATCGTTTTGCCTGTGCAGCATTTGGATATGAAGGTGGGCGACAGGCTTGTGCTGATCGGCGCGCAGCCGGAAAAGACAGCCGATATCATACCGGAGGATGGGCTTTTCCAGAAAGCGGAGGACACGCCGGAGGGCGAGAACATCTTATTCACAGCGGGACACGCCGGCGAAGAAAGGATCGCTCTGCGGTATGAGGCGAATCAAACCGTTTTGCAGGTAAACGTAAGGGAATGACAAAAAGGCCGGGAGAGGGCCTTTTTTGTTTTACCGTGTGGATATTTATGTTAGAATAAAGGCACGGAGGATATTCCTATGAAAAAACGGTTGCGTATCACGGCCCTTGCGGCTGCAGTCCTGCTTTTGGCGGCGCTTGTAAGCGGCTGCAGTCTTGCGCGTACAGCCATTCTGGAGCTGCGGGATGAAATGCGGAGCGCACAGGAAACGGCGTCTTTTTCTCCGCAGCCGTTCCCATCGCTTGATCCGCAGGAGACGGAGGCCGTGCCTTTTTCCGAAATCGAGTATGTACGGCCGGATGCAGATGCGGACGCTGCGCGGCTGTATGAGCTGGCAGACGCGGTGTATGCGTGCGGGGATGCGCAGGAGCTGAAGTCCTTATTCGAGGAAGGCGAAGCGCTCTACCGGAATTATACTACGATGATGACGCTTGCCTCGGTCATGAGCACGATGGACCTTACCAGTGAAAAATGGACGGAGGAAGAGGCGTATACTGCGCAGGGCTTTGCTGCGGTCGATATGGCGTATGAGGATTATTATGTGGCGCTGTATCATTCCCCGTTCCGGGAAGAGATCGAGCAGAGCTGGCAGCCGGGATATTTTGATGATATCGCATGGGACGAGGACTGGTATGCGGGGGGAGCGCAGGCGCTTTATGAACGGGAAGCGGCGCTGCTTTCCGAATATGCGCAGGAACGCGCGGCCGCTGCGGTGCTGTGGAACGGGCAGGAGCTTTCCTATGACGATATCGGCATGATAGAGGATCTGGATGAATATTACGCGGCGCTCGCCGCGTGGCACGAGGCGTGCGCGCCCGGTTTGGAGGAGATCTATACGGAGCTCGTCCGAACGCGGATGCAGCTTGCAGGGGCGCTTGGGTTTGAAAGCTATACGGAGATGGTGTTCGCGCAGAACCATGCCGACTATACGCCTGAAATGATGGCGGATATGACGGACGAGATCGTGGAGCATTTGGTTCCGGTCTATGAGGAAACATTCGGCTACCTGACCGATGCGGAGGCGGAGTATGAGCCGTGGGCTGATTTTGTGCAGGAGACGCTTTACGGCATAGACGAAGCCCTTGGGGAGAATTTCCGGCTTATGCGGGAATATGGCCTTATCGACTGGGAGCCGCGGAGGGGAAAGACCGCGGGGGCATATACGACCTATTTGGAAAGCTACCGTTCGCCGTTCGTGCTGATGTCGTATACCGGAGATGAATACAGCCGGGGAACACTGATCCATGAATTCGGACATTTCAACAATTATCTGGAGATGGGAACGATTGCAGAGGCGACGGACGTCTCGGAGATCTATTCCCAAGGACTGGAGCTTTTCGTGTCGAACCACTATGACGAATATTTTGGAGAAGAGACGGGATATGAGCTGCGTTACAACGCGCTGGCAGACAAGCTGAACGCATTTGTCCAGCAGACCTATTATACGGCGGTAGAACAGGAGGTCTATTCCCTCGCGGAGGAGGAGGTCACGCCTGCGGCGGTCGAGGATATCGCAGCGCGGCAGGCAGAGCGGTTCGGACTTACCGATATTTTTTATGAGGACCTGTACCGGTATGACTGGGTATCCGTACCGCATATCTATGAATCTCCTTATTATACGTTTGCCTACGCGACGTCGGCGGATATCGCCGTGCAGCTGTGGGAGATATCCGTGACAGACGAGCAGAAAGCGGTAGACATCTATGAAGCGCTCGTCCGGCGGGAAGAAAGTACAGATTTTATAGAAAATGTGAAAGCGGCAGGACTTGCAAGCCCGTTCGACGAAGGAGAGATACAGCGTATGGCAGAGCTGTTTCGGACCTATTTATCGGAAGACGGGGCGGGGAGTCCGCTCATGGATGCGGCTTGATATGTCCTGAGGCGGCTTTTTCATGTTTCCGGCCGGAAAAGAAGTGTATCTTTACAGTAAGAAGAACCGGCGGGCCACGGATAATCGAACGTCACGAACCGCGTATCGCTGCAGCTTACCGGTTTTTCGATATCATGTGAGAGACGCTTTATAGGAAAGCGATGGAAAAAGGCAGAAAGAAGATAGACAAGGCACCGCCTAACGTACATCGGGCTGCGGGAAGGGCGGATCATGCCGTACAGCATAAAGCATCAAGATAAACTGCCGGCAATCAAAAACCGTCTGCACGCAAAATTACGGGCAGGCGGTTTTTGATTGCTGGGCGCGCCGTATTTCTATTGCAAAAACGGAACGGCCCGCTATAATAAGAAAGGAGGCTTTTATGGGCAATGGAAAGACAAACGCAATGCGGATATTGGACCGCGCGGGAATTCCGTATAAAACGCATTCCTATGAAGCGGGAGACGGGCCTGTAGACGGCGTGACCGTTGCGAAAAAACTGGGGATCGCGCCGGAGCGGGTCTATAAAACGCTGGTGACGCAGGGCGCGGACCGGCAGTATTTTGTGTTTGTGATCCCGGTGGAACGGGAGCTTGATTTGAAAAAAGCGGCGCGCGCCGTTGGAGAGAAGAATGTGGAAATGATCCCGGTGAAAGACATCAATAAGGTTACGGGATATATCCGCGGGGGGTGTTCGCCCATTGGAATGAAAAAAGCGTATGGCACAGTCGTTGACTGTTCCTGCGAGGCGCTTGCGGAGATGCTTGTGAGCGCGGGCAGGATTGGCTGGCAGATCGAGCTCGCGCCAAAGGACCTGATCGCTGCGGCGCAGGCACAGACGGCTGAGCTGGTACGGGAATGACCGTTTGACAAAAGGAATGCAGACATGATGAATGTAAGGCAATTGCAGGAATATTTGAACAAGAGCAAGGCTGTTTTTGAGCTGAAGGAGCATGACGAACCGCTGAAAAATGCAAAGGACGCGGTAAATTATTTTGATGCGGAGCTTGTAGCCGCCGTTTATGTGATCCATACGGAGCGGGGGCTTGCCGCAATGATTGTAAATGCGGAGCGGGACAAAATGGATACGGAATCCATCAACTATGTGCTCGGATATAAGGTGAAAGGGATGGCGGACCCGAAGCTCGTCCGGCAGGCGACGGGCTATGACGCGGGCTTTATGCCCCTCATTGGACACGGTCTTCCGATCCTGTTCGACAAAGGGCTTACTATCCACGACTATATCTATGGAAGCACAGGCGATCCGCGCTATACGGTGAAGCTGCGTCCGGAGGATGTGATACGCTTAAGTGAGATGCTGGCGTTCATCGAATAAAGAGGAAAAAAGAGGAAGAGCGGACTCCGTAGGAGGGCCGTTTTTTTTATGCCTCGGTCTTGACAGAAAAAAAGGCGCTATGCTAAAATTGGTCTGAAAACGGACTAATTGGAGGAGCGTATGGAGTGGGTCAAAAAACAGCACCGACTGTATGATGTGCTTTGGCGGGAGACGAATGCGATTTATGAGGCATGGGCAAAGCGGCGCGGCCTGTCTTACTGTGAACTGTTTGTTTTCCTGTCGCTTTCCGAAAGGGGCGAATGTACTCAAAAGAAAATATGTGAGCAGTGGCAGCTGCCAAAGCAGACGGTAAACACGATCGTGAAGGGCTTGATGGAGCGTGGCACGGTAGTTTTAGAGACGCTGCAGGAGGACAGGAGGAACAAGGCGGTCCTGCTTACTGCGGAGGGGCGCGCATACGTAGGGCAAATCGTAAATGAGCTGTATGCGCATGAATATTCCGTTTTAGAGCGAATGGGAAGAGAGCGTGCGGAGGCGCTCATGGAAAACATGGCGTTTTACAACAGACTGCTTCGGGAGGTGGAATAAAATGAACGCACGCAGGGAGTTTTTCCGGTATGTGATCCCGTCGATGCTTGCATTTGCGCTTTCAGGCGTATACGCAATCGCAGACGGATTTTTTGTGGGAAATGCGCTGGGCGACAGCGCGCTTGCTGCGATCAATATCGCGTTTCCGCTGACGGCATTCTTGCAGGCAGTCGGAACGGGGATCGGCATGGGCGGCGCGATCCAGTATGCGATCAGCAAGGGAGAAGGGAATGAACTGCGCGCACGGCGTTATTTCGGAACGGCGTTTTTTGCCTTGCTCCTTTCCGGCGCGCTGCTTACGGCGGTGTTTTTACTGGCGGCGCCCTCTGCGCTGCATTTTTTAGGCGCTTCCGGCGAGATTTTGTCTTTGGCAAGGGAATATATTTTATATATCTCTTACGGCGCTGTGTTCCAGATCCTTGGAACGGGGCTCGTGCCGTTTATTCGGAATATGGGAAGCGCGACCTTTGCCATGGCTGCGATGATCGTCGGGTTCCTTACGAATATCCTGCTGGACTATCTGTTCGTATGGGTATTTCCGTGGGGAATGATGGGCGCCGCCGTCGCGACAGCGATCGGGCAGGCTATGACTTTTTTGGCCTGCATGGTATTCTTCCTTGTGAAGCGGCAGAAGCCGCTGTTCCAATTCGGACGGGCAGGCCTATCGAAATTAAAGACGATCCTTGCGGTAGGGCTTTCCCCGTTTGGGCTGACCTTTTCACCAAACCTTACGCTGATCCTCGTGAACAGAAGCGCGGCGGCGGTGGGGGGCGACCCGGCAGTCACCTGCTATGCGACAGTGAGCTATATCTCCTGTGTTGTTCTTCTGCTTCTTCAGGGCGTGAGCGACGGCAGCCAGCCGCTTTTGAGCCTGTCCTATGGGCAGGGAAAGCTGAAAAAGACGAAAGCGGTCTTGGGAACGGCTTACCGGTTCGCGCTGCTCGTTGCGGTGTGCAGCATGACGGTGCTGTTTTTCGTGCGGGAACAGATGGCGGCGCTGTTCGGCGCATCCGAACAGGTCGTACAAAATGTGGCGCAGATCTTACCGGTTTTTCTGGCGGGCTACGTGTTTGCCGCCGTATCGAGGATAACGACGGCTTATTGCTACGCAACGTGCAAAAACGCATGGGCATATCTGCTGATTTATGGAGAACCGGTATGCTTGTTCCTGCTTTTACTGTTCCTGCCGGGCCTGCTTGGAATTTATGGCACATGGGCCGCCGTTCCTATCTCGCAGGCGGCTGCGATGGGGCTGAGTATTGCTTTCTTGGTAAAACAGCGCAGGGATGAGCGAACAGACAAAAAATATTTGGAATAAGAGCGGTTTGCGATAGGAAAGTAAGACAGGAAACCATTCTGTTTCTTGGAAATTTGGAGAAAACAAACGCTTCTATGGAAGAAGCATGCACGAGAAGTATTATTGGACTTTCCGAACGGGAAGTGAAACTGACCGAAAAAGCGGAAGAGGTCATTCGGTATCTGGAGAGCCGGATAAAAACGGTCGAAAAAGAATACCGCAGCTTATAGTACGGTAGTATATGGCATAAAAGACCGGAAGCTTACGAAGCGAAGCGTGAAAGCGCCGCCTCCCACTCTTTTTCGCGGAAGCCGACAAGCACGCCGTGCGGCCCGATGAGAATGGGGCGCTTTACGAGCATGCCGTCTGTGGCGAGCAGCGCGAATTGCTCGTCTTCCGGCATGGACGGCAGCTTTTCCTTTAGGCCCATGCTTTTATAGAGCAGGCCGCTGGTGTTGAAAAAGCGTTTTAAGGGCAATCCGCTTTTTGCGTGCCATTCGCGCAGCTCCGCCTCGGAGGGGTTCTGCACTTTGACGTCGCGGTAATCGTAGGAGATACCGTGTTCACGGAGCCACGCCTCCGCCTTTTTGCAGGTGGTACATTTCGGATAACAAATAAGCAGCATATTTAGGCCTCCTTTTTAGAAACACAGAAAATCAGATGCGGCATGTCTATGCCGTGGTAGTGCTTTACGAGTGAGCCGCAGACCGACATGCCGTTTCTTTTGGCGACGTTCTGCGACGGGATATTCGTATCCCGAATGATGGAATAGACGCGCTCCATGCCGAGGGTATGGAACGCGTAGTCCCGGCAGGCAACGGCCGCCTCCGTGGCATAGCCGTGATGCCAATAGGCGCGCTCGAGCAGATAACCGATCTCCGGCACCTGTATGCCGCCCGCGTCCTGCCATGTGATGCCGCACTGGCCGATGAACCGTCCTGTTTTCTTTAAAATGACGGCCCACAGGCCGAACCCGTCGCGGCGGCAGCGGCCGAGCTGGCGGTCGAGCCAAGCCTGCGCTTCCGCATCGCTGAACGCGTGCCCGTAGGCATACATCGCTTTTTCGTCCTGCAGGGTCCTGCACAGGGCGGGGAAATCGTCCTGCGTCATTTCGCGCAAAACAAGACGCTTTGTTTCGAGGATCATTCCTGCCATCCCTTGCATACGTCCACCCATTCCGCGGCGCCCGCATACCGGAACAGCTCGTCCGGCGTGAGCTCGATGGCGGAATTTCCGCTCCCGCAGGCCGGAAACACAGTGCCGAACCGTTTCAGGGAAACGTCGAGATAGGCGCGGACACCCTCGGGATTGGCAAACGGGCATACGCCGCCGACGGCGTGCCCCGTCATGCTTTCCACCTCGCCTGCGGAAAGCATGCGCGCCTTGCACGCGAACTGCGCGCGGTATTTGGGATTATCGATTTTTGCGTCTCCTGCGCATACGACGAGCACACAGTCTTCGCCGACGCGGAAAGAAAGCGTTTTCGCAATACGTGCGGGCTCCGTGCCAAGCGCCTGAGCGGCAAGCTCCACCGTTGCGCTGGAGGTGGGAAATTCAAGGACGTCGCCGTCCCGTCCGAATGCTTTGAAATATTCTTTTACTTTATCGATCGCCATACTGATAAAAACTCCTGTTCCAAAATGACCGCATCAGGAAAGGGCTGCCCGCAGCGCGCCATACAGTGCGCGCGTCTTTTCCGCGTCCGGATCGCTGATGTAAATATCTATCGCGTTTTTTCTCGTGATGCAAAGCGTAGGGGCGGCATCTGCGACCCCGAACAGCATGAAGCCTCCGCTGCTCCCGGAGCTGAAATAGCCCCTGAGTATGCCGCTGAAGCCCCTGCAGCCGTTCATGCGCGACGCATGGGGGAATCTGTCTGAAACCGTTTCCTCCATGAGGGAAATGGTTTTGATCTCCGAAAGCGGAACAGAAATACCGTGCATACCGCGGATCGTCAGCTCCTCAGGCCCTATGTCTGCGGAAAGAGGCTGTTCGCCGTAAACGAACATACAGGCCACCGCAGCAAGAACGATGACTACTGCGATGAGCTGACAGGTAATGATGCGGGAACCGTCCTGTTTCATGTATGCTCCTTTCCGACCGCCGCATTTATTATAGCATAAACGGGAGGATATGGCAGCAGTTTGCCGTACGCGGAAAAAAACAGGGCTTCGGGCCGGATAAACGGCCGGAAGCCCTGCGGACGCCTGCAGCGGTCATGCGGTACGGGGCGCGGCGAATTGACTGTTGTAGAGGTCTGCATAGAAGCCGCCTTTTTTCAGCAGTTCCTCATGCGTGCCCTGCTCGATGATGTCGCCGTCTTTCATGACTAAAATAAGGTCTGCGTCACGGATAGTGGAGAGCCGGTGAGCGATGACAAAGCTGGTGCGCCCCTGCGAGAGGTTATCCATCGCTTTCTGGATCAGCGCCTCAGTGCGTGTATCGACCGAGCTTGTGGCTTCATCGAGGATGAGCATATCCGGGTCGGCAAGAATGGCGCGCGCGATGGTGAGAAGCTGCTTCTGCCCCTGCGAAATATTGGAGGCATCTTCGTTGAGCACCATTTCATATCCGTGCGGGAGAGCGCGGATGAAACGGTCTGCGTAGGCGGCCTTTGCCGCGGCGACGACCTCTTCGTCCGTAGCATCCATGCGTCCGTAGCGTATATTTTCCATGATCGTTCCGTTATACAGCCATGTATCCTGAAGCACCATGCCGAAATGACGGCGCAGGTCTGCGCGTGTGAAATCTGTCGATTTATGCCCATCGATCAGGATCTCGCCGCTGTTCAGATCGTAAAAACGCATGAGCAGCTTGATCATCGTCGTTTTGCCCGCGCCCGTCGGCCCGACGATCGCGATCTTCTGGCCCGGCTTTACCTGTGCGGAAAAATCGTTGATGATGATCTTATCCGGGTTATAACCGAAATGGACGTCTTTGAATTCCACATTGCCCTCTACATGGCCGAGCTTTATGGGGTGCTCCGTATCCGGCGTTTCTTCAGGCTCGTTCAAAAATTCAAATACACGCTCGGATGCGGCCGCTGTCTGCTGGAGGATATTGGAGATATTTGCGAGCTGTGACAGCGGCATGGTGAAGTTGCGCACATATTGGACGAACGACTGGATATTGCCGACGGTGATGGTCCCCTGTGCGGCGAACCAGCCGCCGAGCACACACACGGCGACATAGCCGAGGTTCCCGATGAACGCCATGATGGGCTGCATCATGCCGGACATGAAATTGGCTTTCCATGCGGCGGAATAAAGCTTTCCGTTTTCTGCGCGGAAGGTTTCGATGCTTTTGTCCTCGCCGTTGTAGGCGGATATCACGTTATGCCCGCCGAACATTTCCTCTACATGCCCGTTCACCGTGCCGAGGTATTCCTGCTGCTGCTGGAAGAACTTCTGCGAACGCTTCACGACCTGAAAGATGAGAACCAGTGCGATGGGGATGATGCACAGCACGACGAGCGTCATGATCCAGTTGATGGTGAACATCATGACGGCGACGCCGACGACCATCGTGATGGAGGTGACGATCTGCGACAGGCTTTGGTTCAGCGTCTGGCTGATGGTGTCTACGTCGTTCGTCACCCGGGAAAGCACATCGCCGTGGCTGTTGCGGTCGAAATAGGAAAGCGGGAGCGTATTGATCTTCCTGCTGATATCCTGCCGCAGCCGGTAGGTGACCTTGTTCGACACGCCCGTCATGATGAAGCCCTGCACATAGCTGAACAGTGCGGACAGGCCGTACAGGATGACGAGCATGATGAGGATGCGTGCGATTTCTGCAAAGTCGAAGCCCTCCCCGGAGCCGCTGATCTGGCCCATGACCCCGTTGAAGAGCACTGTCGTCGCGTTGCCCATCAGCTTCGGGCCGATGATGGAAAAGACGGCGGATGCGATCGCAAAGACGAACACGACGATGACCGCGATCTTATATTTCCCGATATATTTCAGCAAACGTCCCATAGAGCCTTTGAAGTCCTTTGCCTTTGCACCGGTCACCGGCACCCCGCGTCCGGGACCGTGCCCGCCTCCCATGGGAGGCCGTTTCTCTGTTGCCTTACTCATGCTAATTCCTCCTCTGAAAGCTGGGACAGCGCGATCTCACGGTAGGCGGCGCACGTTTTCATCAGCTCTTTGTGCGTACCCTTTCCGACGATCCTGCCTTCGTCGAGCACGATGATCTGATCTGCGTCCATGATGGTACCCACGCGCTGGGCAATGATGAGGACCGTCTTATCCTTTGTTTGCTCTTTGATGGCGGCGCGCAAAACGGCGTCTGTTTTGAAATCGAGCGCGGAGAAGCTGTCGTCGAACACATAGATGTTCGGGTCTTTCACAAGGGCGCGTGCGATGGAGAGGCGCTGCTTCTGTCCGCCGGATACGTTGGCACCGCCCTGCGAAATACTTCCGTCAAAGCCCCCCTTGAGCCTGCGGATAAATTCCGTAGCCTGTGCGTCCTGCGCGGCGCGCTCGAGCGTTTCCTTAGGGGCGTTTTCATTTCCGAGACGCAGGTTGGAGGCAACGGTTCCCGAGAACAGGACGGACTTCTGCGGAACATAACCGATCTGATCGCGCAGCTCGCGGCGGGTGACGGCGCGCACATCGACGCCGTCTATTGTGATACTTCCCTCCGTTACGTCGTAAAAACGGGGGATGAGGTTTGCCACGGTGGATTTTCCGGAGCCCGTGGAGCCGATGAATGCAGTCGTCTCGCCCGGCCTTGCAGTAAAGGAAATATCTGTCAGCACGTTATCCTCCGCACCCGGATAGGCAAAGCACACATGATCGAAGGTAAGAACGCCCTTCGGATCGCTGAAATGCTTTGGAGCCTCCGGATCGCGTATTTCGGGTTCGGTCTCCAGTACGTCGGCGATGCGGTGAGCGGAAACGGACGCACGGGGCAGCATAATGAACATCATGGACATCATGAGGAACGCCATGACGATCTGCATGGCATACTGCATGAAAGCCATCATATCGCCCACCTGCATAGAGGAAGCGACGATCTGGTTCGCACCTATCCATATAATGAGGAGAGAGACACCGTTCATGATGATCGTCATCACCGGCATCATGAGGGCCATTGCCCTGCCGGTGAAGAGCTGAGTTTTGGTAAGGTTCCGGTTTGCCGCATCGAAGCGGTCAAGCTCGAATTGCTGTGTGTTGAACGCGCGGATGACCATCATGCCCGAAAGATTTTCGCGCATGACGAGGTTGACCTTATCGACAAGGGATTGCATCTTTTTGAACTTCGGCATGACGACCGCAAAGACAGAGCCGATGAACCCGAGCAGTACGATGACTGCGAGCGCGATGATCCACGACATGGACACGCTTTTGTCGAGCGCCATGACGACGCCGCCCACACCCATGATCGGCGCATAGATGACCATACGGATCATCAGGATAACGACCATTTGTATTTGTGTGACGTCGTTCGTGCAGCGGGTGATGAGAGAGGCGGTGGAAAATTTGTCGAATTCCACGTTGGAAAAGTTCTCCACCTTCGTAAAGGTCTTTTCGCGCAGGTCGCGCGCAAGGCCCGCACCTACGCGCGAGGCGAGCAGGCCTACCACGATGGTGCATGCGGCGGAGCCAAACGCAAGGAGGAGCATGAGCCCGCCGTTCTGCCAGATATAATCCTGCTGGATCGCCGTGAGATCAAGGCCGAGGCTTTGATATTCCTGCCTGAGCACAGGAACTGCCGTCTGTGTGAGCAGGCTTTCGTCCATGCTGCCGAGCTTTTCTTCCAAAAGGGAAGAAAGCGCGCCGTATACCCCGGCGGAATCCGGATAGGCATTCAGCGCGGCAAACAGCCCCGTTCCCGCGGGCTCCTGTGCGTAATATGCCATAAATTGCAGAAGCGGTTCAGGTATCTGCGCTGTTTCTTCCTGCCCGTCCGCCTGTGTACGCCCATCGATCGCAAGGGAAGCTGAACCGTCCGCCGACGCCTCTGCGATCTGCTCTATGGCAGAGACTGATGCGAATGCTTTTGCGAATGCGGGATTCAGGAGCTCGTCGTTTTCCCCGCCTGCGGTGTTTTTGACATAGATGTTTTCATCTGCGAGCGCCGGATAGTCCTCGAGATAGGCCGCGTAGGACACACTGTCTTTTGTAATCAGCGTGTAGTTTTCCAACGCCGTTTGCTGCCCGCCGCCGTCCATAAAGCCGAGGAGCGTATCCATCGTGCTTTCGCTCACAGCCGAGGGGACCGCGTTTTCGATCCCGCCCTGCTGGATGCCTGTATCCACGATTTTGGACATATAATTCGGCAGCGAAAGATCGCAGAAGGCCTGCCCGAACAGGAGCAGGACAGCCGCGAGGACGAGCGCAGCGTATGGTTTCATGTATTTGATGATGCGCTTCATAAAAAGTTGCCTTTCCTTTCTTACATACAGAATCTTTTACAGGCTGCGGAACGGACCCGGCAGCCTGCATTGATACTTCCGCTTGCTTATGATACCGCGGTTGCATAAAAATGTCAATAAGGTTGACAAAAATATTGACTGTATTACAAAAATGTGCTAATCTAAACCTGTAATTCGGGGAAAGAAGAGCGCAACATGGCAGGAAAAGATACGAAAGAAAAAATCAAGGAGATCGGCCTATCGCTGTTTCGAAAGCATGGCTTTGAAAACGTGACGATCAATGAGATATGCGAGAAAAGCGGTGTCAACAAGCATACGTTTTATTATTATTTTAAATCGAAGGACGAGCTTTTAAAGGACTATTATGAATTTCCGTATGATATCAGGACGGAATATTTTGTACGCATGCTGAACGCAAAGAATTATATAGAACAGCTTTGGCTCTCCTATCAGCCTTTCTTTGACCATCTGGGCAAATCGGGACCGGAGATACCGCGGCAGCTGTTCATCAAAAACATCAACCATGACGTAGGAACATTCCGCTGCGACCAACGCCGGAAGGAGCACATGGAGCTGCAGACAGGCATCATCGGGAAAGCGCAGGCGGTAGGGGAGATACGCAATTCTTCCGATCCGACCACCTTATGTATTATGATCCACCAAATTTTTGTAAGCGCCCTCTTTATGTGGTGCATGCATAACGGCGCGTTCGACCTGCCCTTGTATGTGCGCAGCAGCATAGAAGCGCTGCTCGATGTGAAGCCGGAGCTGCGCGCGGAGCCAAAAATGAGCCTTGCGGACATCTGGAAGCGTGATGAAAAGGAGATCGAGCGGGACGGAGAGCGTCTGAAGCGGCATGCTGAGGCCGCAATACGGCGTATGAGAAAGGGAACGAATAAGGAGAAGACGGTATGAAAAATGTTACGGCAATTTATTTCAGCCCGACAGGCGGAACAAAAAGCTATGTCCGCGCAGTTGCACGGGGAATAGCGGATGATTTCCGCGAGATTGACCTGACGAACCGGGAAACACGGGCAAAGGAGCATCTGTTTTCACCGGATGAGATTGCGGTGATCGGCGTTCCCGTTTATTACGGACGGATCCCGCAGCTGCCGGACGAGCTGCTGCGCGGCCTTACGGCGAGCCATACGCCTGCGGTGTTTGTCGTCGTTTACGGCAACCGGGAATTCGACGACGCGCTTTTGGAACTTTCCGATCTGTGTGAAAAACAGGGCTTTTATGGCGCGGCGGCCTGCGCGTTCGTTGCGCAGCATACCTTTTCCCCGAAAATCGCGGCAGGACGACCGAATGAAGAGGACCTCACGATCGCGGAAGCATTTGGCAGGGAGATACGGGAATTTATGGAAGCAAAGGATGCAAAGCCGCTTTCTTTGCCCGGAGACCGGCCGTACCGGTCGTTTACTGTGGCGCCGTTCACGCCGAAGGGAGACAAAAGCTGCACCGGCTGCGGAACATGCGTGCGGATATGCCCGTCAGGGGCGATCACGGCGGAGGCTCCGCGGGAGACGGATGCGAAGAAATGTATCCGCTGTCTTGTGTGCGTACGCGCCTGCCCTGCGGGAGCGCGCAGGGTAGGCGGCCCGGTCTATAGTATGGTAAAGCATAAGCTGGAAAAGGAGCTTACGAAAACGGAAAAAGAGGCGAGGCTATTTCTGCCTTAATGGAGACCGTTCCCGGGAGGAAGCGTGTAAGAGCCGAAAGCGGGCTTATCGGAAAAGCCATGCTGCTGCGCGGACAGGCGCTTTTTTGAGTTTGCAGCGCTTTTACTGCGCGCAGAACACACGGCCTCAAAACCGCTGCGAGAGAGGGCTTAAGGGCGCTCCGCTGCAAGAAGCTTAGAAAAAAGCCGACCAAGGGCTTATCGACAGACTGAAGCGCCTTTTCAAGGCGTTTTTTTGCTGGACAAAGAAAACTGCTTTTGAGGAAAATGGGCCCCGGGGTTGACTTTATGGAGAAGAAGCAATACAATATATACGTATTTTTAAAATATTTACCACATCATATTGTATTTCGGATGGGGGAAGACGGGTGAAAATCCCGCGCGGTCCCGCCGCTGTATGAGCCGAGCAATGCACGGAAGCCACTGGGAAAAGGAACTGGGAAGGCGTGCGGCGCGTTTGAGGCTTGAGCCAGAATATCCCGTTCGAAATGAAAGCGCCGCGAGGTATGGCAACGAAGAACGTTTTTTGAGCAAAACGAGAGGAGTCTGCACCTCGGCGCGTAAAGGATACGCGCTTATTTTTGTATGCGCGCATCCGGAATATCCCGGAGGAGGAAACGCGATGATCACAAAAATCAGAAAAAGAAACGGAAGCACGGAAAATTTCCAGAAGGAAAAGATCACTTGGGCTATCTTCAACGCTGTGACTGCCGTGGGCGGAGACGACTTCGACACGGCGCAGAAGCTTTCGGGCGAGGTGGTGGACCTTGCGAACCTGCGCCTGAAAACGGAGACCGCGGACGTGGAGGAGATACAGGATCTTGTGGAAAAGGTGCTGATCGAGCGCGGACACGCAAAGACAGCGAAGGCCTATATCCTTTACCGTGAAAAACGCCGCGCGGCAAGGGAAAGCAACGCCCTCATCGGCGCGACGATCGATATGTTTTCCGACTATCTTGACGATAAGGACTGGCAGATCAAGGAGAACGCGAACACGCAGAAATCCATCAACGGTATGAACAACTATGTACGCGAAACATTCACAAAGCAGTATTGGCTGCACGAGGTCTATCCGCAGGAGATACGCGAGGCGCACACGAGCGGCGCGTTTCACATCCATGACCTTGGATTTTTCGGTCCATACTGCGCGGGCTGGGATCTAAAGCAGCTGCTCGCGGACGGATTCGGCGGCGTACCCGGCAAGGTGGAGTCCTCTCCGGCCAAACATCTGCGTTCTTTTTTGGGACAGGTGGTGAATTCCACATTCACTACGCAGGGAGAGACTGCGGGCGCGCAGGCGTGGTCGTCTATCGACACCTATTGCGCGCCTTTTATCCGCTATGACGGCATGACCAAAAAAGAGGTCAAGCAGGCGTTGCAGGAGTTTATTTTCAATATCAACGTTCCCACGCGCGTGGGCTTCCAGTGCCCGTTTTCGAACCTTACCTTTGATATCGTCGTTCCGCGTACGTTAAAGGACGAGGCTGTGATCGTGGGGGGAAAGATCCAGCGTGAGACGTACGGGGAGTTCCAGAAGGAAATGGATCTGTTCAACGAGTGCTTCTGCGAGGTGATGCTCGAGGGAGACGCGCACGGACGGGTATTCACCTTTCCGATCCCGACCATTAACGTGACGAACGATTTTGACTGGGACAGCCCGGTGGTGAACAGGTTTATGGAGATCACCTGCAAATACGGCATCCCGTATTTTTCAAACTATATCAATTCCGATCTTTCGCCGGAGGACGCGCTTTCCATGTGCTGCCGCCTGCGGCTCGATACCAAACAGCTCCGCAAGCGCGGGGGCGGGCTTTTCGGCTCGAACCCCATGACGGGCTCGATCGGCGTCGTGACCATCAACCTGCCGCGCATCGGCTATCTTTCAAAATCCGAGGGAGAATTCAAGGCGCGCCTGTGGCAGATGGTGATGCTGGCGAAAAACAGCCTTGAGATCAAGCGCAAGATGATCGAGCATCAGACGGAGCGGGGGCTGTATCCGTTTTCGGCGCACTATCTGCGCAACGTGAAGATGCGTACCGGGCAATATTGGTACAACCATTTCAATACGATCGGCATTCTCGGCATGAACGAAGCGCTGCTCAATTTCTATGGGGACGGCACGGACCTGACGACCGAAAAAGGGCAGGAATTCGCAATATCCGTGATGAACTATATGCGCGGCCTGATGACAGAGATACAAGAAGAAACGGGACATTTTTACAATCTTGAGGCAACGCCTGCGGAGGGCACGAGCTACCGCCTTGCGGAGCTGGACAAAAAGAAATATCCTGACATCATCTGCGCGGGCGGCGGGGACGTGGCCTATTATACCAATTCCACACAGCTTCCGGTCGGCTTCACGGACGACATTTTTGAAACGATGGACCTGCAGGACGAGCTGCAAAGCCTGTATACGGGAGGAACCGTGCTGCACCTCTATCTCGGCGAGCGCATTCCCGACATCGAGGTGGCGAAAAGCCTCATCCGCAAGGTGTTCACTCATTACAAGCTGCCGTATCTCTCGCTTACGCCTACATTCTCGATCTGTCAGGAGCACGGCTATCTTGACGGCGAGCAGTTCACCTGCCCGGAGTGCGGAAAGGATACGGAGGTGTGGAGCCGCGTCGTCGGTTATCTGCGCCCGGTACAGAATTTCCACAAGGGCAAAAAGAAAGAATATGACGAGCGCGTGAAATACCGCATCAGGGAGCAGAGCCTTTGAACATCGCGGGACTGCTGAAAACGGCTACCATCGATTTCCCGCACCGGCTTGCGGCGGTGGTATTTACGGCGGGCTGCAACTATGATTGCAGTTTTTGCCATAACAGGGCCCTGCTCGGCGCCGCCGAGCTTATGGAAGACGGCGAGGTGCTGCGTTTCCTTGAAAAACGTGCGGGCCTGCTCGACGGGGTCGTGCTATCGGGCGGGGAGCCCACCCTGCAAAAGGACCTCGCGGAGTTTGCGGGCACGCTGAAAGGGCTTGGCTACGATGTGAAACTCGACACCAATGGGAGCGATCCAGAGGCGGTGGGCAGGCTGCTTGACGGCGGGCTTGTGGATTATGTTGCGATGGACTATAAAGCGCCGCTTTCCCGCTATCCGGAAATCTGCGGGGCCGGAGCGGACGGCTTTTTGGAGACGCTTGGTTTGCTGCAGGCCTCGGAGATCGAATGGGAGCTGCGGACCACGGTGCTTCCCGAACTCCGTGAAGAGGAGCTGCGGGAGATGGCGGAGGACGTGCCGCCTTTGCCCCTTTATGCTTTGCAGCTCTACCGCCCGGTGCGGATCGAAAAGCTGCGCGTTTATACGCCGCAGGATATTGGGCGGATAGCGGAAGCGCTGAAGGGAGTCCAGCCCAATGTGACTGCACGGTGCTGAAATGAAAAGGCGAAGGATAGCTCCTTCGCCTTTTTGGCTGACAAATGAAGCGCGCCGTGCATCAAAAGACCTACAGGTCGTGGATATTGAGCGGGTCGAACTGGAACAGATGGCCTTTATAGACGTGCGACGCGCCGTATATTTTAGAATAAACGGCGAGACTGCGGCGAAAAAAATCTTCGTCTATTTCGAGAAATTCACAGAATTCCTGCATGGTACGCAGGCCGCGCTTGAAGCCCTCGAACAGCTTTTCGAGAGGCATGACCTTCTGGGCGGCCCAACGGTCCGCCATATATTCATATTTATTCTGGATATGCGTTTCAGCGTCCAGCAGATTGATGGCGCAGGTGTGCTGATGACCAAGCTCGTGCGCCGTAACGGCATTTTTCTGCGCCGTGCTTTCGAGGCTGCTGCTGATTAGGATCGTTTTGCCTACCGTGAGCGCGTTAAAATCGCTGCGGAACGTGTAGGTCTCAAGGGTTATCCCGTTTTTCCGAAGTTCTTCCTCTAAAATTTCGCGCAACATAATTTCCACCCCTTTTAGGCACTCTGGCCCGCTGTGTCTGTGAGATTATTATAGCAGGGGGGAATGTCTTTTTATGTCGATTCGTGTCGATTCTAAAAAATTTTTTCAGGAATCTTTACGCTTATTATAGATCGCGATGATCTCTTCGATCTCCCGGCGTTCGTCTTCTGTAAGACGGTCGTAGCCCTTAGGCGCGGAGAGGGCGACCAGCGTTTCAGACGGCGTATCTGCGGGTGCGGCGGTATCTGTCAGACAGAGGATATAGTCTACCGAAACGCCGAAGATTTCAGACATTTTTTTCAGAGCCTTGATGTCGGGCTCATAATTTTCATTTTCCCAGCCGGAAAGGGCGCCCTGCGTCACGCCGAGCCGCTTTGCCAGATCGGTCTGCTTCAGACCTTTTGCGGTGCGCAATTCTTTGATTCGATTCATGGGGGAATACCTCGAATATTAGAAATACTTATATCAATTTTACTTATGTTTCTATTTTACTGAAAGAGGAATATTTTTTCAACGCAACAAATATTAGGTAAATTAATATTTCTCGTTGACAGACGAGGGGGCAGGTGATAATATTAGCTTAACTAATATTAGTAAAATTAATATTTGGAGGGAATATGAAAAGAAAAAAGCGGGAACTCGATCTGACGCTCGTGAAGATCGCAAACAAAGGAAAACGGCAGGAAGTGAAAAGAGAGAGAAAGGAGGGTACGAAATGAAGATTGGAGACGCGCCGTATATCAGAAATTATATGGCAACAGGCGAGGAATATCCACGCGAGCTATGCGCCCGGCAGGAGGAAGCGGAGGAGCGCCTGTATATGCTGGAGGATGAAAGACGGGATGTGGAGGAATTTATGGGCCTCAGCATAGAACTGAAGGAGGATGTGTTGGATCACTATGATACGGAGATCCGGGAATGTGAACGGACGATTGCATATTTTGAGAACATGAGGAGACGGTAGGGGAGACATAATATGGAAGAAACGGAATTGCTGTTGTTCCAGTATGGAGCGCTGAAGCGGAAATCGGAGGAATGCCGGGAGGCGGTCCGCGAACTGACTGCTGAAAAATATGCGTGTATCGACATATTTCTGAAAGGACCGCGGCTGGACGGAATTGGGGGAAAACGCGGAGAAAACGATGATCCGGTCTGCCGGATCGTGCAGAAGATGGCGGATATTTATGACGGACGGATTGCAAGGGCGGTAGAAAAGCTGGAAGGGCTGTATACAGAATTCGACAAAGTACGGGATAAGCTTGAACGTGCGGGTTTGAATGAGGCAGAAAAAAAGTATGTAGAGCTTCGGTATGCGCAGGGAAAAAATGTAGCGGATATCGCGGAGGAAATCGGATATTCCGAGCGGCAGACACAAAGGCTGCGAAATCGTATCCTGCGGGTGCTTGCAGGCGGGAGAGAATATGAAAGGGCCGGAAGCATAGGCATGCGCGGTGGAAAAAAAGGAAAGGAGCAAACAGGATGAAAAAGGAGAAGAAAAGGAATTGGTATGAGGAGCAGAAGGAGAGGAGGGAAAAAGAACAGCGGGAAAAAGAGGCGCGGGAGCAGCGGAGGAAAGCGGCGCAAAGGAGAAGAAGGGAGCAGACCGGAACGGGGAACGGATATGCGGGGGTGGAAAAAAAGACGGCCGAACCGTGGAAAAGCACGGCCGGAACGGCGAAAAACCAAGCGGAAGTTGCTCCGACGTGGGTGAACACGGCAGGGCCGGGAGGAGGCGCAGAGCTGTGGAAGCAGGTGAAGCTGGAGCCGGGGGAGACGGCGGCGGATTACTATGAAAAGAAACGAAAGCAGCGGGAAGCGGACAGGCAGAAGACAGACGCGGCATTCAGCCGTGCGCTGGAGGAGACGCAAAAGGAGCTGCGGGAGCAGCGGCTGGGCGTGGCAGAGGGCTTCGGGAGGAAGAAGCGGTACAACCGGAACTATGAGGACCTGTTCGGGCTGCCGGAGGGAGGAGACTTCCGGAGCCGCGTGGAGGGAACGCGCGGATGGGATAAGCTGAACGGGAGCGAGCAGTATGATAGAATGGTGTATATACAGGAGGAATTGGAGAGGCGGAAAAAAGAACGGGAAAAGGAAGAAGAAATAGGGTATAATACGATCAACGGGAGAAATAAACAGCGGGATGTATGGAACGGGCAGTGGCCGCCGCGGACGATGGAGCATAGGGCGGCGGAGGCGGAGCCGCAGAGAAGAGCCGGAAGAGAAACGCCGGGAGCAGTATGGAGCGGCCCGGCAATCGTCAAAAGGCCGGAGGAAATCCCAGAGGACGCATGGGATGGGCTCGACTGGCGCGGGCGGCTTAACGCAATTAGCAGGATAGAAGGGCCGAAACAGCAGGAGGCATGGATCGCCGGAGAGCGGGAGGCGGCAAACCAGCCGACAATCGGCGGAGCAGGCGCGGAGCTTCTGATGGCAGATGTAAAGCCGCAGCCAGCACGGAAAAAAGAGGGCGAAACGGAAGAAGCGCCGCTGTTTTTCCCGGGCGGGGCGGAAGAGATGATGGAATATCTGCGCGAGCACCCGGACGCAACGCTGCCGAACGGCATGAGCGGAAGAATGGTCGCGGAGGCGGATGAAATCGTGCAGATGTCCAATACCCAAGCACCTGATTCTAATTCCAAAGAGATACCGTCCGATTCCCCGGATGAATCGAAAGGGGATATTCCTCCGGCCTATACGAGAAAAGAAGTGGACGAGTTAAGAAAGCTTTTGGAGGAGGAGGGGGAAATCCAACTTTCAGAATTGGAAGGAACGCCGTATATGAGAGCAATTAACGAGTTAGTACGAAATTCGGATGCAGGTGGCGGTCTTTCAAATAGTATTTATACTGCAAATCTTGAGACAGCCTTGCTTTCGGAGGGGATTACTTTCAATTCATTTAAGGATTCGTTTACACAGGAGCATCTGGATGCGCTCATCAATTATAATAAACGCATGTATGACAAGCTGGGGGCGCCAATGGAGGAAGATAAGCTTGCAAGCGGAATGTCCGATGGGATAGATATTATCGATGCGATAAAGGATCCTTTTGCGCTGATTGGATTAGCTTCAAAAGCAATACATGATTTGGCTACACCTGACGAATATAAGGGGAGGGACAGTTATGAAGAAGATTAAGCGTATGGCCTGCATGGTCTTATGCGGGATGATGCTATGGACTTTGGCAGGCTGCGCGCCCGCGGCCGGAGAAACAAGACCGATACCGGAGGATACATCTTTTCGGGAGCGGGTCGCTTTAACGGGAGATAGTGTGGCTGTCGTCCGGAAAGACGGAACTGTGCGGGGAACGTATGTTCTTCATGGAACGGCTGACGAAGCGGAACTTTGGGAAATCTTTGCGCAGGCAGCGGAACGGACAGAAGAAATCAATGAATGGGAAAATATATGTGGTATCACCTTTGGACGATGGTTTGTGGCAGGACTGAGAAAAGACGGTACCGCAATCGGAGCGGGATTGAATGAGAACCTTTTAAACGGTATGGAAAGCTGGCGCGATGTGAAGCAGATCGATTCCTGCTACAAGACTGTCGTTGCTTTATTTGAAGATGGAACGGTAGGGAATACAGGAGAATGTATATGGCCCTCTTTCGAGGAGTGGGAGGATATTACAGAAATTTCATGTGGGCTAATGAACGTGGCTGCGGGGTTGAAGAAGGACGGTACAGTCGTTTATGGATGCGACTGCAAAGAGGACGATGAACAAGAGGCGCATGAAAAGATAAGAGAAGAGATAAAAGATTGGAAAGACATTACACAGGTGGCCTGCGGTACGCACAGTGTATTAGGCTTAAAAAAAGACGGAACGGTAGTCGCGGCAGGAGACAACAGATATGGAGAATGTACTGTTGATGGCTGGACAGATGTCGTACAAGTCGTAGGAGGAGATTACAGGAATTTTGGAATACGAAGCGATGGGACCGTACTGGTGACGGATTGGATGAAGGCGATTGAAGAATTAGACAGCGACTTTATAGATATCAGCGCAATAGAGGACTGGCAGGATATCGTAGTGCTCAAAGACGACAGTAATCTGGTGATGGGAGTAACGGCAGACGGAGAGCTGCGGTTTGCGGGTAATATGGAGGATAAACGGGTGCAGGCGGCAAGAAAAATATGGCTTGAGGCAGAGTGGGGTTAAGACTTTAATCGGATATATGAAAAAAGAAAGAATAATAAAGATAAAAAAATTATTGATCAGCTTGCTGGCTGCGGCAGGAATTTTGGCTGTTTGGATAACGATTTGAGAGCGGAAAGGACGTGCCCGGCGCGTGATTGGCGAGGACAGATACGGGATATTGTGCTTTGCTTTTCAAAATCCAGACAAGAGCATGGAACGCGTTATGTGAAAGAGCAGGGCTTCCCGGGAGCCGCACGGAGAAAACAAAGGGGCGTTCTGGAGCCGCTACGGCCCGGCGGGGAATTTCCGCGATTTAGCACAGAAAAATAAAGATGTCGGCAATATGTCGCACAGACGGCATGGAAAAGGTACCATTTTTGTGGTACAATGCTAATGTGGGAGCAGTGGGGGAATACTGCTGAAAGAGACCGGTTTTTTCCGGTCTCTTTTGTTATAAGAAAACAGGATGGCTCAGCCATCCTGCGGAAAGAGGGTGAATCGGTCACCATGGCTCGCCGGGGCAGACATCTGTTGCACCGTCGCGGTTCAGATAGCCGTTCCTGCCGTTTGCATCGGTCCAGCTGATATAGACTAATTTGCCAGCATCACGCGCCTGAGAAAGAGCCTCTTTTTCGGACTGAGCCTTATTGAGCCCGGTAATGTACTTTTCGGTGCCTTCTTCGCGGTCTCTTATGATTACTTTATATTCCATAGTAGTTCCTCCTTTGTTTCCTTTCGGTGTTGCTATATAGATACCCGAATATCGGACGATATATCAGAAGAATTCTGAAATGTAGGGGAAAAAAGCAGGCCCAAGTGAAGTTTTTATATTCAAAAGGAGGAGAAGAAATGGAAAAGAAAATAGGGAGGAGCCTAAAATTCAAAAGCGCAAGGGAATTACAGAAGCGGATAGACGCATACTTTGCGGAATGCGAGAAAACAGGAGAACCGCTGACGGTCACAGGACTTGCGCTTGCACTGGATACGTCGCGGGAAACGCTGCTGAATTATCAGAAGCGGGACGGATATGGGGATATCGTCCGCCGTGCAAAGATGAGGATAGAAAACGCATACGAGAAACGGCTGATCGCACGGGGAAACGGAGGAGACGTTTTTGCGCTCAAAAATTTTGGATGGAGAGATAAAGCAGAACGGGAGATCGAGATAAACGGGAACGTATCGCTCGAGCAGAAATTAAGAGAGCTTGACGGAGAAAGATTTTAAAAAAGGGCATGATGGAACGGCAGAAAAAGGAGGATGAACAATGGCGTGATCAACACAAAAGTATTTATTGAACGATATTTAAAAATACGAGATAAACGGGCGCAGCTTATCGATTTCAAGATGAATGCAGCCCAGATGAAGCTCTATGACGCGATTGCCGAGCAATACAGGAACGGGAAACCCATCCGCGCTATTATTCTGAAAGCGCGGCAAATGGGATTTTCCACTTTAACGGAGGGAATGATCTTCAAGGATACGGCAACGCAGGCGAATATTTCGAGCGGCATCGTGACGCATGAGATCGCGGCAACGAACAATCTGTTCCGCATGAGCAAACGGTATTACGAGCATCTCGACGCTTCGCTGAAGCCTCCGCTGCTTGCAAGCAATGCAAAGGAGCTTGTATTCGGCTTTGCGGATGGAAACAGCTCGATCAAATGTATGACGGCGGGAAACGGGAGCATCGGGCGGTCGGATACGTTTCAGAACCTGCACATTTCAGAATATGCCTTTTGGCCCAAGGACAAGGCGGATATCCTGACGGGTCTTTTGCAGGCTGTGCCCAACGAGCCGAATACGATGGTGGTTATTGAATCGACGGCCAACGGATATGAAGATTTTAAGGATATATGGGATGCGGCTGTGGCAGGGGAAAATGACTTTATCCCGGTGTTCTGCGCATGGTGGGAGCACGCGGAATACACGATGCCTGCCGAAGGGCTGAAGCTGACGAAGGAAGAACGCAAAATGAAAGAGACGTATGGTCTTTCGGAGGGGCAGCTTGCATGGCGGCGGTGGTGCCTGAAAAACAACTGCCGGGGCAGCGAGGACATTTTCCGGCAGGAATATCCATCCTGCCCGGACGAGGCGTTTTTGATGAGCGGACGGCCTGTATTCGACAACCGGCGCGTTATGGAGCGGATCGCCGGACTGGAACGAAAGCAGGAAAAAAAGCCGTTCCGGGAGGGAAGCTTCCGGATACGGTGGCACGACGCACAGAGCAAGGACAGGATCGACAGCTTTACGCTTGGCAGGGGGAGAGACATTCGTTTCTATTCCATGCCGAAGGAGGGGGTGCCTTATGTGATCGGCGCAGATACCAAGGGAGAGGGAAAGGATTTTTATGCGGCAACAGTGCTCGACAACTCGACGGGTGAGCGTGTGGCGACGCTGCACATGCAGCTGAATGAATCGAAGCCGTTCACCGAGCAGCTTTACTGCTTGGGGAAATATTATAATGATGCGTTGATTGGTGTGGAAATGAATTTCAACACGGCCCCCATAGAAGAATTACAGCGGCTCCGTTACCCGAGGCAATATGTGCGGCGGCGGTATGACGATTATAAGAAGACGATCGAAGAAAAATACGGCTGGAAAACGGATGGGAACACCCGGCCGCTTATTATCGACAGGGAGGTGGACGCGGTCAATAATCATGTGGAGCTATTTCATGATATCCCGACGCTGAGGGAGGCGCTGACGTTTGTATATGACGATGGAGGGAGACCGGATGCGATAGCCGGAAAGCATGATGATCTTTTATTTTCAGATATGATCGCAAACGAGATACGAAGCCAGCAGCGCACAACACGGAATGTGGATGAACAAGGGCGGCGGGCGGAATGGACGGAGGACATGTTTGAGGATTACAGAGGCGCGGACGAGGACGGCAAAAAGAGGCTGCTGAAGCTGTGGGGAGAGCCAAAGAAGTGGAGATGACAACCTGATGGGCGTTGTCAAAAATAACTTTGGACAGGGGCCCCCGCGCAAGCCCAGCAACGCGGGTTGCGTGGGGTAGAGGAAGGGCGGCCCGTGAGCGAGGCTTTCGGACGGCGGGACGAAAACGAGTAAAAGGACATGCCCTGACGACGAGGCGGCGGTTTCGCCGAGGTAAAACAACTTTAAGCAATGGGGGCACGCGGGGAAATGCAATTTCCGCCCGCGAAGCGACCACAGGGAGTGTTCAGGGGTGTGGGGAGAACCGAAGAAGTGGCGGTGACAACCTGATGGGCATTATCAAAAAGCTTTCTGCGGCTTAGGGCCACAGGCTGAGCCCACGCAAGAAGCAGAGGAAACAAAGAAACGGAACCGCACTAACGGAATCAAGCGGGCCTTGCAGGGCGAAACGGGGCGGTGGGCCCCAAGCAGGAACAAAGAATAAGGAAAAAGCGCGGCGCAGCCGCGCAAACGAAGTATACCGACCATGAGAGAAAAGGGCCTTTCAGGCTCTTTTTTTATACAAAAAAGAAAGGAAAAAAGGGATGAAAAAAAGCAACGGTACAAAATTGAGGGAATTCAGGCAGAAATATGAAACGGCCTATACGGCGTATGGGGAACAGCGGACGGCGTTCGAGAGACGGCGGGCACAGTATATGGGCGACCACCATATCGACGGCGGAAAAGACGCGGAGGTGGTATGGAATTTTACAATGGAGCTTGTGGAGAGCCAGATCGACAGCTATATCCCGCAGCCGAAGGTAACGCCGAAGCGCCCGACGGAGGAAAACAAGCGGCTCGCGGCGGTGATCGAGGACATGCTGAAAAACGAGCTTTCAAGGATGCCGTTCGAATATTTGAACGATGAGGACGAACGGACGGTGAAAACGCTCGGAGGAAGCGCATATTTAGTAGAGTGGGACAACGCCCTGCGGACACGCGACGCGGTCGGCGGCCTTAATGTGCGGCTCATCGACCCGACGGAGTTCATTCCGCAGGAGGGCGTCTTTTTTCTGCCGTATATGGACTATATCTTCCTGACGTTTGAGGATACGAAGCAGCGCCTTTCAGAACGGTACGGCGTGGATGTTTCAAACGAAGGGATAGACCCGCAGACGGGAGAGCCGACGATCTCGGACGACACATGCACGCAGGTGGTCTGTTATTACAAAAACGGCGAGGGCGGCCTTGGATGCTTCTCGTGGGCGGGGAACACGGTCCTCATAGACGACGGGCATTATGAGCAGCGCAAGGGTAAGATATGCGCGGAATGCGGACGTGAAAAGCCGCTTTTCGGAAGCGAATGCGAGTGCGGCTGCCGGGAATGGAAGGACCGGCCGCAGGAATATGAAGAGCTGACGGAGGACGTCGTGCGCACGGACGGAACGGTGATACCCGCGGTATCGCCCGTGATGGAAAACGGAGAATGGGCGTATGAGGAATATGAGCAGCAGGCCAGAGACCCGGAGACCGGACTGCCGTTGTATGAACTGCAATTTGACGAAATGGGGCTGCCCGCCGGGGACGCGCCGGTCACACAGAAAAAGCGGCGGGTACGGCAGGAAGCAACGAAGATACCGTATTACTACCCGAACCGGTTCCCGCTGGCGGTGCGCAGGAACGTATCGGCACGGGGGCAGGTTTTGGGAGATTCGGACTGCGACGCGATACGGGATTTTCAGCTTGCGGCAAACAAGCTGCTCACCAAAGTGAACAAAAAGCTGCTGGGAGCCGGGTCTTACCTTACGAAGCCAAAAGACATGGATATCACGCTTTCCGATGAGGATATAAAGCCGATCAACATTACGAGCGCGGAGCAAGTGAGCATGCTGAAATCGATCACAATGAATTTCGATGTGGCGCAGGACCTGAATTCCGTACAGCAATATTATCAGATGGCGAAAAGCACGCTAGGGATAACGGACACCTTTCAAGGCAAGGCCGACCCAACCGCAACGTCGGGCCGGGCGAAGGAGGCGCAGATCGCGCAGGCGGCCGGGAGGCAGAATTCCAAGCAGGTGATGAAAAATGCGGCGTACGCGGAGCTTTTTGAGATCATGTTCAAATTTATGCTGGCATACGCGGACGAACCGCGGGTGTATACGACGAAAGGGGAAGATGGAGAACCGGAGGAAAGCGTTTTCAGCCGTTATGATTTTCTGCGTCAGGACGAAGCGGGGAACTGGTATTACGAGGACGGATTCCTGTTCTCGGTGGATGAAAACGGCACGGCTCAAAGGAACCGGCAGTTCATTTTGGAGGACCTGCGGACGGATTTCGGGCTGGGCGCGTATGGAAACCCGCAGGACCCGCGGACGATGCTGCGGTATTGGCGTGTGAAAGAGGGCCTCAACTATCCGAATGCCAAGCAGATGGTCAAGGAATGGCAGCAGGAGATAGAACGGCAGGAGGAAGCGCAGCAGCAGGCGCTTGCGGCACAAGCGGAAATGACTGTCTCACCGGAATTGGGCGCGGGGACACAGCTTACTGCCCCGCCGAATGGAGGACTGCCGAACGGAGGGCAGCAGCCTACCGCCGCCATACAGAACGGAGAACCGGCGCCGGACATGATGACGGAGGAACAAATGCAGGCCATGCCGGCGATGGAACAGGGCGTGCTTACGGCGCAGGCACAGCAGGTTGGCGCTATGGGTATTCCCGGTGGGCTCCCGGGCCCTGAAAGAATGGGAATGGAAGCTTCGGTGCTGCCGGAAGCGGGAAAAGAAGAAGAGATACGGGAAATCCTCGAGCAACTGGGAACGTTCGAACCGGAGGCGGCAATGCAGATCATTGCCAATATGCCCATTGAAGAGACGGAAAAAGAATTGTTGATGGAGATCGTACAGCAAGGCATGGAAAAATAAGGAGGGAGAGAAACATGGCGGTAAAAAGCAGGAGAGGAAAAAAGAAGAAGATACGGGTGACGGCAGGGAATATCCGGAACGCGGGGAGCACATGGCGGGATACGGAAGAAAAGGAGAAAGGAAAGGTACGGGTAACGGCGGGGAACATCCGGAACGGGGGAAGCAGCCAAAGACAGGCGGGAAGCAGACCGAAAAAGGAACCGGAGAGCGGCGGAGCATGGGTAACGGCGGGGAGCATACACAACGCGGGAAGCACATGGCGCACGGAAAACGGAGGCAGGCAAGCCGGAGCGGCAAGGACAGAGCAGGAGAGCGGGAAAAACGAACCGCGAAGCGCGGGCATTTTTGTATATAGCCCGTTAGAGGTCATGACTTCGTGGCGGGAAAAAGAAAAGACAACAAAGGATGCGGAACAGCCCAGCCAAAAATCATGGAGCGCGGCCGCACAGCTTCCGGCCGCGCCGGGGAGCTATCTTCCGGGAGCGGCACGGGACGTATGGACAGATTTTGCAGATGCCGGAAAAGAAATAGACGATGACATCCGCGCGCGGGAATGGGTGGATTACACGAACCGGCTGGGCAAGCCGGGGGTAAGCGCGGAGGAGCAGTCGGCGCGGAACGCGGTCAATGAGGGATACGGCCAGATGATCGGCGGAATGCAGGAGGCGGCGGATCAGAAATTCAACGAGGAGAGCGGGGACCTGTACGCATTGGGGCAGGATGTATCGATGCTGTACCACCCTGTTCCCGGAGAGGCGGGAGAGGAGCTGACAAAGCAGGCGATCGCCGCAGCGGACGAGTACAACGCGCGTACGGCGGGAAATCAGGCGCGGCAGGAAGCGGTAAATGAGGTGCGGCGGGAAAAGACGGCGGTAAACGATTGGTTCAAGCTTCAGGACGTGGCGCGGGAGATATCGGCAGCACAGGAGTCGCCGGACTATTTTGCGGCGGCGGTGGAAGCGGGGAAGCAGTCGGGAAACAACTGGTATGAGCAGGCATACAGCGACGGTAATTTTCTGAACCGGTTCGCGCAGAACGGCACGCCGGAGCAGAAGCAGGCCGTGGCGATGATCGGCGGGAACGACCTTCTGGCGGGGGCGTTCCTGCGCAAGGAAGCGTTTTTAACAGGGGACGAGCGGGACGTCCTCAATTATTATTGCGGGATCGGCGCACCGGAGGAAGCGGAAGCGTTCTACCAGCTGATCGAGAGGGAGCTGGATAAGCGAAAAAGTGATTTTCTGACAGAGAACCGCGCGGCCTACATGGCGGAGCACGACAGCGGCCTGATGCGTGCGTATGAGGCGGGCAACAATATCGCGAGCGGCATCGCGGGCAATTTCGGCATGCTGGGGGAAACGCTTGGACAGAAACTGCAGAATGCGGCAACAGGGGAATACCGGGATGTGAACCTGTACGATGTGGCGGGAACGCTGAAGCGCAACGAGGAGATTACGCGGGACGCGCTTGTGGAGGGGCTTTCCCCGGAGATGACGGCGCTTGTGGATATGGGGCTTGGCGTGGGCAAGTTTCTGCCGGCACTTGCGGCAGGCCCGGCGGCTCCCATTGTTGCGGGTATGCAGAGCGCGGGCGCGGCGTCGTATGACGCGGGAAAACGGGGTGGGAGCGTAGAACAGATGCTTCAGGCGGGCGCGGTCAGCGGAGCGGTGGACGCGGCGCTGTCGGCGCTTCCGGCGCGGGAGCTGTATAAGCTGGCGGGAAGCACGCCAAAGAGCATAACGGGCTTTGCGCGGGGAGTGCTGAAGCAGGCGGGGCTTTCAGCAACGGAAGCGGGAGTGAGCAGTTATATGCGGACGCTGGCGGACCTGTATGTGATGGGAGAGGACAGCCGTTACGAGCAATACCGCCGGGGCCTGACGGCAAAGGGCATGAGCGGGGAGGAGGCGACGCGGGAAGCGAACATGGAATTTTTCCTGCGGGAGCCAGTGATGGAAATGGTGCAGGGCGCGGGAGGCGGGGCGCTCACGGCGGGCGCGGCGCAGGCGCTTGAGATCATGACGCACCGGTTCAGCAACTGGCGGCTCAAGGTAGCGCAGGAAAGGATCTGGGAGAAATTCGTGCAGGAGGCGAACGAACTGACGGCGCGGGAGCGGGGGCTGTTCGGCGGAGAAGATTTGCAGCAGCGTCCGGAATACGCTTACGCACCGGGGATGGAATATGAATATGTGACGCCGGAGGGCGTGCGGTTTTCCGGGGGAGAAGCGGAGATACCGCAGGACAATATTGTTTTCAGCAAAGGTGGGAACGATATTTATGGGGAAATCGTGCTGTCGGAAACCTACCAGCCCTATAAACAGTTTGGAGATGAGGCGGAGTATGAGGCCGTTATACGAGAGTATAATATGGAGGGCGCGCCGGAAAGCCTTGCTGAATACAACGAATTGCGGTATACTGACCCAAAAGAAGCGTATCTGCTGGACGGATATATGCGGGCGGTAGACAAGGGAGATATCTCTGTGTTGGTAGGCTATGAGCAATACCAAGCCGTAGGAGAGCAAATAGACGGGCAGCTTGTGGGGCAGCGGACGCAGGATGGAACAGAGATCAAAGGCTTTGTACCGCACTTTGTGGACAGGATCATAGGGCAGCAGGCGGCAAATGATATTCCAATGCCCGGCATGCGCCGGGGCGTTGCGATAGAAGACGCGCTGGAGGCGTTAAGGAATCCTGACAGTATTGGGATGCCTACCATGAGAGCAGATGGAAGTTGGAGTGTTGTATACGTAAATGAGGTATGTATGGTAACAGTAAACCCATATACAGGGATGTTAATACAGTGTAATTACAGGAGAGGAAGGCGTTAAAATGTTATATTTTAGGGAAAAAGATCGTGAGTTTATTAAGAATAATTTTGATAATTGGGAAGAATTATTTAGAGAAGAAGATGTTGATCGAATCTTATTGGAATTACATCTTTTTATAGATCGAGAGGGATTTGACGAATTTTATAATCTGAACGATCTTGGACGGGAAGCGCAGCGGGTTTATGACAGTATCTATTACAACAATTAAATAGGGGATATAAGAGGAAAAGGGAGCATAACGCTATGCTCCCTTTTTTGTGTGTGGTTTATGGCGCGGGAAAGGATGTAGGACAGTTTCGCACAGGAGACGAACGGGCTGACGGCGCGGGAGCGGGGGGCTGTTCGGCGGAGAAGATTTGCAGCAGCGTCCGGAATACGCTTACGCACCGGGGATGGAATATGAATATGTGACGCCGGAGGGCGTGCGGTTTTCCGGGGGAGAAGTAGAGATACCGCAGGACAATATTGTTTTCAGCAAAGGTGGGAACGGAGACAGTCAAATTCCACAAGGATATTCTTTGCCGGAACTCATACAAGATAATTCCGAGTGGTATGAAGTAAGCGATAACGGTGATATAATGATAAGCGACAGCGCGTATATCACGGCAAAAGAGGGCAGAAAGCACCATGGGAAATATGCAGACGCTCTGAAATGGAAAGATAATCAGGTAAATAAAGCCTATAACAGCTATGTTTACCAAGTGGAACTGCACCATGATAAGATAGCGCACCCGGAAAAATATATAGAAGATTGGAATCAAAAATTTCTGGAAGAACAGTTAGGCTATTTAAAAAAGTGGAAAAAAGATGCGATGCGAAATGTGCAGGAAGCGTCTATTATGCAGGGAATTTTACGAGAGAGAGGGGTTATAAAATGAATGGATTAGCCTTGGATTTAATTGGTGAAGTGAAAGAATGGATAGAGGAGCTTCTAAAAGAGGAGGAAAGCGAATTTGTAAATGGAGAAATTCTTGCTTATATGGAAGTGTTGACGATTATCCATGACTATTTGCGGGAAGATGAAAGGGCGGCCTATGGCCTTGATTTTGACATTGATCAATATTATTTTGGTCGAATGGCACAACGCAAAAAAGAGTCAAACGGGGTGCAGTAAAGTTTTTTATTTTTTTAAAAAGAGGGAGCGCAGAAGCGCTTCTTTTTTTCTATGATGGAAACAACTGTTTTATGATATTACACAGATAAAAGACATTACCGACGACATATCCAGTCTCTACGGGGATTAACCCGTACGCCGAAATCCTCGGTAATGTCTAGTAAAATTATATCATGAAAGTGGGATTTGTAAACGGATATTTTCGGGGAGTGCTGAAGCAAGCGGGGCTTTCAGCAACGGAAGCAGGAGTGAGCAGTTATATGCGGACGCTGGCGGACCTGTATGTGATGGGAGAGGACAGCCGTTACGAGCAATACCGCCGGGGCCTGACGGCAAAGGGCATGAGCGGGGAGGAGGCGACGCGGGAAGCGAACATGGAATTTTTCCTGCGGGAGCCAGTGATGGAGATGGCGCAGGGCGCGGGAGGAGGCGCTGCCGTTGTCTGCAAACGACGGCATTGCGGCGGCACAGGTGCGGATCTGGGCGGAAAACGGGAGGCCGGTCCCGATCAGGACGGAGGATATGATAGGATAATAAAGTTGTTTTACGAAGATGTCGGGCTTTGGCGGACGGATGTCATGTAAATGGTCGCACTTTTGTGGTATAATGCTATTGTGGAAGAAGTGAAAAGAGTTCGGGAATACCGGGCTCTTTTTTGTTGTGCTGAACCACGGAAGGGAGGTGAGGAAAAATGGAAAAATGTCCCAAATGCGGAACCGACCTGCGGCTTGAAAGCGGGGGCGTCGTTGTGGAAGGCAGCGACGCTTTTTTATTGCAGAGGCAATATTGCGTGAATCCACAATGTGAAAATTATGCGGGAAAGCGAGTAACGGAGGACAGCAGGACGGTAGCAGAGCTGCGGCATAAGCTGACATAGGCCTGCGGGCAGATAATGACGCGGACCCAGCGCAAACGGGAACAAGCCTGCAAGGGATACAGAAAGGACGCTGCCAAGCGAAAAAAGGGACGAGGAGGAGCGCCGCCCTGATGGGCGGGGGAAGCGACGCACGAGTCAGCGGAGTGTGAGATGAGATAGGGGGACCCGAAGCGAATCCACAACGACGCCCGTATGTGAGATGCGGGGAAGCGGACTAAAAGCAAAGAAAGGACGCTGCCAAGCGAAAAAAGGGACGAGGAGGAGCGCCGCCCTGATGGGCGGGGGAAGCGACGCACGAGTCAGCGGAGTGTGAGATGAGATAGGGGGACCCGAAGCGAATCCACAACGACGCCCGTATGTGAGATGCGGGGAAACGGACTAAAAGCAAAGAAAGGACGCTGCCAAGCGAAAAAAGGAGACCTACTATGGAAAATGAAGAAATCAAGGATTTAAACGGCACGGAAAACGAGGAAGAACAGCGCGAAGCGAGCATTGACGAAGAATTCGGGGAGGCGATCTCAGCAGCGCTGGAAGAGACGCATAAGGAAATGGAGGAAAAGCAGGAACGGGCCGACGAGGCTGCGCGGGAACGTGCGGAGATACGCGGAAAAAAGGAAGCCGTGCATAAAGCAAAGGAGAAACCGCCGCGCAATTATGAGGCGGACAGGATAGCCGCGAGCGCACGCAGACGCATCGAACAGCTGCAGCGGGAAAATGATGAGTTTGCACGGCAGATGGGCTATGAGGATTTCCATCAGATGCGGGAGATGAACCAAGAGATGCCTGTGCGCAAAGCAGCTGTGAACGATAGCCGGGCAGACAATGAGTTCATACAGCGCGTAAACGAACAGAGATTTGCAGAAGAGCTGCGGGAATTAAACGAGCATTTTCCCGAAGCGAACGCATGGACGCCGGATGATTTTTTTAAGCTGGAGAATTCACAGGAGATAATCAAGCTGGCGGGCGCCGGCGTACCGCTTTACCGCGCCTATGCGGCTTATGCCACGGATTCTATTGCACAGAGCCGTGCCGCCGCGGCGAGACGTGCGGCGCTGAGTGCGCAGGGGAAAGAACATCTTAGAAAATTGGGCGGCATAGGGAGCGCAACGGGAGAAAGTATCCCGCAAGACGTTTTAGAGCAATATCGCCTGATTAATCCAAAAGCGACGGACGCGGAGATCCTTGCACATTGGCGGCGGCGGGACTGAACACACAAAAAAGCCGGGAAAACCGGCACAGAAAGGAGAAACAGCATGAAAAAAGACACGTATGCCGGGAGGATCAACAACAACGGCACACAAAGGGTGGAGGCACTTTTCACAACGAAGAAAAAGGCAAAGTCCGTTGTGAAAAAAGGAAATGACCTGAGAAGCGGAACGAAAGGAGGAAAGTAAGATGAAATTACACAAGTATGACATTACGAGCGCAACGCCGCTCGAACTGATCCCAAATGCGGCCAGTGCATTTTTGATCGGACAGGCAATCAAGCTGGCGAATGGAACCGCAGCAGCATGCGCGGCGACGGATAAGCCGATATTCATCTGTATGAAAAACAGTGCGGCGGATGATTTGGAGCCGCTGCCGGTAGTGCGTGTGAATCCGCATATGGAGCTTGCAGCAGAGCTCTCGGCCGCAGGAACGTCACTGAAAGCGGGCGACGCAGTAACACTCGCTGCGGACGGGGTCCGCGTGACGGCGACCACGACAAAAGGCGTATTTACCATCACGGGATTTGAGGATGGAAACGCTGTGGGCGACACTGTATATGGCAGGATACTCGACGCCGATACCGCGGCGGCGGGGTGATGGAACAAGCAAGCGGACGATAGGGAATTGAGAATAAGTAATAGTTGAAGAGAAGGAGCGCGGTCTGAACAAGGGGGATTCCCGAATGACCTGTGTTCCGGCGCCGTGGCGCGCAAATCAATTGCGTCGGCAAAACCGACGCAATTTCTATTCCCTATGGAGGAACGAACAAAAGGACATGCCCTGTGGGCAGGGCGAGAGAGGAAAAGTAGGGAATCCAGCACAACTCGAACGAAGTGAATTGTGCTGGGAAGAGGACGACTTGCCCGAAAAGTGAATTTTTCGGCACAAGCCGGAAATGAGCCAAAAGTGTAAAGGAGGACGAAATGGCAGGTATTGTATTTTCAGAAAGTTCAGGTATCAACGATAGTGTTTATGGGAAAAGCCAACAGCCGATCAGAATGTTTGTAGAGAAGCAGGTGGAAGCGTTTGAGGAAAAGTCGGCGCTTCCCAATGTGTTTATGACAGCCGATTCCAAAAATTTCTCTGAGAAGCTGACAGGTATGACGTCGATGAACGGCTTTATGCCGACGGGAGAGGGCGGAGCTTATCCGCAGGACGAGATGCAGGAGGGGTATGCAAAGGTCCTTGAGCATGTGACTTGGAAAGATTCGTTTGCGGTGACGCAGGAAATGGTGGAGGACAGCAAAGCGCTTGATCTGCGCAGCAAGCCCTATGCATTCGTGAGCGGATATCAACGCACACGGGAACAGTTTGGCGCCGCGCTGCTCGCGGGGGGCATCAGCGGAACAAGCATGAAGTTCCGGGGAATGAAATTTTCCACGGCAGGCGCGGACGGCAAAAAGCTGTTTGCGCACAACCACCCCGCTAAGGTAAAGGGAGACGCGCAGTCTAATTTGTTCAAGGACGCATTCTCGGCGGATACGCTGGCAGCGATGGAATGCCGGATGCAGGATTTCCGCGACGATAACGGACAGGTGCTGGCGATTGCGCCGGATACGATTATCATACCGAATGACTGGCAGCTGAAAAAAGACGTTTTTGCAGCGCTTGGCGCGGACAAGGACCCGAACACGGCAAACAATGGATTCAACTACACGTTCGGGCGGTTCCATGTGGTGATCTGGCAGTATTTGAACCAGTTCATAGACGCAAAAGACAAGCCGTGGATCATGATGGACAGCAATTACAACACGGAATGCGGCGGGGCCGTATGGTTAGACCGCATCAAGCTTGCGGTGAAGTCTTATGTGGATGAAAACACGGACAACAACATTTGGAAAGGCCGTTCGCGGTTTATTGCCGGCTTTAACGACTGGCGCGCGTTTGCGGTGGGCGGAGTCGCCTCCGACACAAATGCTGTGGAGCTGATCAAGGCGGCGGCATAAGAAAAACGGCGAGCGGGCAGCATGCCCCGGAAAGCCGGCGGCAGGGAATGGGCGGAGGCCCATTCCCGCGCCGCAAAAGAAAGGAAGGAAGCAATGACTTGGAAAGAGATCAGAGACGAATGCCTGAAGCTGATGTATTCCTATTCCAAAAAAGGAAGTGTGGTCCCGGCGTCGGACGGAAACCTAAAGGATTATATACTTGCGATGCCGGGGGCGGCGAACATTGCGCTGTATGACATTGCGCGGGCGCTTCCGGATATCCGAAAGTATACCGTAGAACAGGAAGAGAGCGAAGCGGCGCAGGAATATGATATGCGGGAGCTGACGAAGCAGAACGGCCGGATCGTGTTTATGAGGTTTGCAGACAAATATGCAGATGGAGGCGTGCCGTGCGCGATATTGCCGGATGGGCACACCTTATGGGTAGACGGGGCGTTCGAAGGGCGGTTCCACATCTATTATCACGCCGCCCCGGAGGAATTTACGGACAGCACGCCGGACGATTATGTACCGGAGCTGCCTCCGGGTGCAGCAAACCTGATACCCTTTTGTATGGCGTCTTCCCTGTTTAAGGACGACGATGCTTCCATTGCGTCTATGCTTTGGAACGAATATGCACAGCGTTTGGAGGGATTGTGGAGCGATGCAGTGCGTGCAGGAGAAACGGAGTACGTATGCACGACAGGATGGATATGAAGCGGCTACGCCGCGGCGGCGTAGGAAGGAAAAGGAGGGAACAGGATGAAAACGGTAAGCGTACCGCAGCGCAGGGAGCCGGGGCGCATCGTGATCGAACAATTCAGGGGCGCGGATTTTTCAACATACAGCGGAAATGTGGACCTGAAACGGTCGCCGGATATGCTGAACATGATATCCGACCGGAACGGACAGCCCGTAAAGCGCTTCGGATATGAAAAGATCGCGGAATATGATGGCCGGATCAACGGGATATTTGAACTGGCGACGCCGGAAAAGCGTTACCGTTTCGTACACGCGGGAACAAAATTTATTTTATGCGGCGATACGCCGGAAGAGGACACGGTGCTCTCAGAGCAGATGAACGACGCGCGTTCCACCGCGTTTCAGATGAGCGCGGCACAGAAAGCAGACGGAACAGGAGCGCTTAAGCCCACGTTATGGCTGCTTGACGGAGAAAATTATTATTGCTGTGATGGCGAAACGATAGAAAAGACGGCGGAAAGCGCGAACGTATATATCCCGACGACGGTCATCTCGCGGAATCCGGGAACGGCAGATCCGGGCGGTGAAGCGTATGAAGCGGTGAACCGTTTGAATAAATGGCGGAAAAACTCTTTCTTAGTGACGGCAGAGAAAACGGCGGAAAAGGTATTTATGCTGGATTTTTGTCCGCTGGATGCGGATACAGTGACGGCGGAGATCCTTTCCGCAAGCGGCGCGTGGGTGAAAAAGACGGAAAATACAGATTTCACGGTGGATCGGAAGACGGGGGCGATAACGTTTAAAACGGCACCGGGAAAATCGCCGGAGGAGGGCGCGGACAACGTGCGCATCACGGCGGCAAAAGCAGTGGACGGATACGCGGATACGATCGGGAACTGCACGGTACAGACGCTGTTTGGATTATCGAGTTACGATCAAGCGTTTTTGACAGGCAATCCGCAGTATATCAACTATCATTATTATTCTCACCCATCGGAGCCGACCTATTTTCCGGATACGAATTATGCGGTAGTCGGACAGGAAAACACAGCGATCATGGGATATCGAAAATCCGGAGAATATCTTGTCGTTATCAAGGAAAACAACTATCAGGATGCGACCGCCTTTTTGATGAGCGGAACGCTGTGGGAGGACGGCGAGGACAAAAAGATCGTATATTCGATGCAGCAGGGTATCGCCGGTGTGGGCGCCGTATCGAAATACTGCTTCTGCGACCTAAGGGACGACCACCTTTTCCTCTCGGAAGAAGGCGTGTTCGCGGTCACGACGAATGCGGTGACTGCGGAAAAATATGCACAGACGAGGAGCGCGCTCATCGACCGGCGGCTGAAAGGACATGATCTGAAAAATGCCGTAGGCATCGTGCATGGCGGATATCTATATCTTGCGGTAGACGGCGTTTGCTTTGTAGCCGATGCGGCCCAGAAGCATTATGACGGGAAAGGAGCGGAGCAATATCAATATGAATGGTATTACTGGGATGATATGCCCGTCCGTGTATGGGGAACGGGAGACGGCGGCAAGGAGCTTTTGTTCGGTACGGATGACGGCGCGGTGATGCGTATGGCGCGCGAAAAGATATCTGCGAGCTATATGGATGAGGACCGGGCGATCAGGGCCTACTGGACGACGCCGACCATCGACTTTTCCTATGGAGATCTTTTTAAGACGCTGCGCTATCTGTTTACACGGCTTCAGCCGTATGCGAGGTCTTCTTTCAAGACGTATATCCGCATAGACGGAGCATGGCAGCTGATCGACGAGCGGACGGTGGACATCATATCCTTTGCGGACATGGATTTTCGCCGTTTTTCATTCAACACGAACGCGGACGATCTGACGGCGGCCATGACGGTGAAAGCAAAAAAGCTCATCACGACGCAGCTTCGGTTCGAGAATGGCGAGAAAAAAGAGGGATTCGGGCTGCAGGGCATCATCGCGCACTTTAATACAAAGAACAGGATCAAATAAAACGGAGGGAACAAAATGCCATCACTGAATGAATATTATACACAGTATTTGAACGATTTGGGGTCTCAGTATAAGGCACAGATGGATACGGAGACACAAAATTACAATGCGAGCAAAAAGAATTTGGACAGCAGCTATAACCGAAGCGCCGGACAGCTTGGCACGGTGCGGGAACAGGCAATGCGGGACGCGTATGTCAGCCAGCAGAAAGCGATGAGGGATATGCCTGTGACGCTCGCGGCGCAGGGGATCCGCGGAGGCATGACGGAAAGTACGTATGGAAATCTGCTGAAAACCTATCAAAATTCGCGGAACGCGGCAACGACGAGCTATAACCAGCAATATGGAGACCTGACGCAAAACTATCAGAATAATATGACGGAGCTTGAAAATGCATACCGTAAAAACATCAGCGATATCAAAGCGGCCCAGAATGCGGACGCATGGGCACGGGCGAACGACAGCTGGGCGGCTTATTTGCAGGAGCAGGCGGAGAAACGCGCGCAGGAGCAGTGGGATATGGAAAAACAGAAGAAGACGGGAAGAAGCTCTGGAGGAGGCGGAGGCTCTACCGGGAATAGCGGAACGATGACAGAGTATCAGAAACGAAGCGCAATGGAAGCCGCAGATAAGGCCGCCGGACGGGACCCTTATGCATGGCAGAAAAGGTATTACCTAAATGCTACGGGGAAATGGTACAGAACGCAGGCCGAAGCGCGTGAAGCATTGAAGAAAGCAGGAAAATCCCCCTACGGAAAACAGAAAAAATAAACATGAATCTTAGGGAGAGGTGCCGGATACAATTTGGAGAAAAGATAGGAAGCTGATCCAAATGTGCGGAGTTTTTTAATAAGGCGAGTTAGGAGGAAAAATATGGCACTACAAGATTACAAAATAACGGAGCAGGACTATACGGGAAAAGACGTGGCGAGCCTGCCGGACGAGCCGAGCGAGGCGGGCGTGAGCGCGGCGGAGCTGAAAGCGGCCTTTGACCGCTTGACAAAAGAAGTGGTCGTGCCGAAGCACAATTCGCTGGTGGACGCCTCGATGGGAACCGGCGGCGCGGGGAACATTGGCGCGGAGGCAGTCGAGAGCGGCGCGGGCGATACGGTGCAAAGCAATCTGAACTATCTTCGGGATAAGCTGAAATCAGAGATCGAAAGCTGTATCCCGAAAGAAGATATCGTGCAGGTGCAGGGCCGGAGTGAAACAAAGGTCATGAGCCAAAGAGCGGTATCGGATGCGATCGATGCGGCCGGAGGCGGAGGGGGAGGCGCGGGCGACGCGGAGCCTGTGGGTACGATCAAGCAGTTTGGCGGGGAAACGCTGCCGGACGGATATCTGTGGTGCGACGGCGCGAGCTATCCGGCGAATGGGGATTACTTAAAGCTGTTTGAGGTGATTGGCACCGCATATAACGGGGAAGACGACGCGGAGGGAACGTTCCGCGTACCCGACCTGCGGGGGCGCGTAGCAGTCGGGAAAAATACAGGAACGTTCGGTGCGCTCGGCAAAACGGGCGGAGAAGAGACGCATACGCTGACAAACTTGGAAATACCTCGCGCGAACGTTATATCATCGAGTGGATTCAGGGCGTCGCCGGATGCCGGTTCCGGCTCGGGCTCTCTTTGCCTGCCCTATAGCGGAGGTGCAAACGGCGGGGGAACGACCTCGTGGGTAATAGAGGGCGGCGGCGGAGCGCACAACAACCTGCAGCCGTATTTGGTGTGTCATTATATCATCAAATACGATAAGACCTATGGAGAGATCGGCGTGACGGCTCCGCCGTGCATCTGGGAGTTTTCCGCTTCAGACTGGATTTTGGGGGAGGACAGCGTTTATACACTTTCTATCCCGGAAAACGAACACCGGCGCGGGGAATACTGCGTGCTGACGGCGCTGTATGACACGTCGGAGGAGGGGAAGATGAAAGCCGTCCTGTTCGAGATGGAAAAGGACGGAGACGGAAATATCACCGTCTATTCGGACGCCGCGTTTCCGGGAACGGCGTATATCGACCGGGTATATATGGTTCCGGCGGGCCGTGTGCTCACTGTGAACGGGCAGGGGCCGGACGCGGACGGCGACGTGACGGTCGCGGAGGTCGAAAACGCGCAGAAGCTGGGAGGAGAGCTGCCAGAATATTTCGCGGCGGCAGCCGATTCTCTGAATTACAGAAAGCAGTTGACCTCATCGGACGACTTGAACGACTATTTTGCCGAACCGGGCGTCTATCAGGCTGCTGCGGCGAAGAATATGCCGTCGTCTGACGCGTACGGAGTATTGATCGTCTTTATCGCGAATACATACGCGGTCCAGCTGTATTTTTCCCGTGTGCAAAACAGGGCATATTTTAGGACGAGGGAGGATGGACAGGCGATCACACCGTGGCTCGCGCTTTTTACCGCAGGAAGCAACGCGACCGAATCCGACTTCAATAACATTGCGAAAAACGGAAGCTACGGGATATTCGGTTCCGGAACAGATAAACATGCGCCCTATGCGGGGGCGTACGGAACGCTGCAGGTATACCAGTCCAATCAATATATCACACAAACGTTTATCAGCGTCACGGATGCAAAAACTTCTGTCCGCGCATATAACGGGAGCGTGTGGACGGCATGGAAAACGCTTTGAGGAGGAAAAGACATGTATAACCTTTATGTAAGCACGGACGAAAACAATATCGTTACGGCTATGTATCTTGACCTGTTTGAAGAACCGAAAGAGGGAGATATCGCGGCAGAAAGCTTTGAGGGGGAATATGATTTTTCACTTCATTGCGGCCGGGTATTGCAGGATAATGACGGACACTATAATTACAAGATTTCGGACGGCAGGCTTATGCTGCGTACCGATTCGGAAAAGGCGGACGATACATTACCGGAAACAGCAGAGGAAAAGGCGGAAAAATTCGATGCGCTTTCCGCGCTTCTTGTGGAAAAAGGGATATTGACGCAGGAAGAAATGGATGGGCTCATGGCGAAAACAGATGAAACGGAGGGAAAAGTATGAGCATCAAAGCGACAAGGCCGATATCAGACGCAGAACGGCTGGGAGGAAAATCATCGGAAGCTTATGCGGCGCAGGAAGATATCGATGTAATATCGGCATCGTTTCCCGGTCAGGAAAATATTGAATTTACAAATACAGTGATCCGGAAAATGAACGGACTCGTATTCGTGAATTACAGGGTAAAATATGCGGCCGACACGGACGCCGTCTTAAATACCTCTGTGATCGGCACATTCCCTGAGGGATTCAGGCCGGGCAGTACCGTGGTAGTTCCTGCCATTGCAATGAAAGCGGACCGGTCAACGCTCTATCTGATCGACCTATCCATTGGAACGGATGGAAAAGTTACGGTCATGTTTCCTGACGGGACCTATAAGTGCCGGTGGATCAAGTCTGACTTCTGGTTTCCAAGTATATAACGACAGGAGAAAACGATGAATCCGCAGATATTGGATTTCCTGTTGTCGCTGCTGCTGACGGCCGCGGGGCTTGTGATCGGGTTTCTGGGCGGGCGGCTGCGTGCAAAGGTGAACCGGGACAGGAGGGAAGAGGAGGCCATCCGGGGCGGTGTGCGCTGCCTTTTGCGGGAAGAGCTGATCCGCATTTGCGACAGGTGCCTCGAGCGGGGCAGTGTACGCATCCACAGTTTGGAATCGCTCGACGACCTTTTGAAGCAGTATACGGCGCTCGGCGGGAATGGAGCGGTACGGAAGCTTGTAGAGGACGTGAAGAGGTTAGAGGTCAAATGAGACGCAGCAGCGTCTTTTTTATTTCAAAGAAGGAGGAAAAGAATATGAGTAAGATCTATATCAATCCGGGGCATGGCGGCACGGACAGCGGGGCCGTAGGCATCGGCGGGAGACAGGAAAAAGCGGACAACCTGCGGTACGCATCGGCGGTCGCGGAAAAGCTGCGGGCGGCGGGGCATGACGTGAAGCTCGAGCGGGACAGCGATGTGCTGATCAATGTGAAAGACATTGCGGAAAGGGCAAACGCTTGGGGCGCAGACTATTTTATCGCGTTCCATAGAAACTCCGGCGGCGGTACGGGCGCTGAATGCCTGATCGTATCGAGCGCTTCCGCAAAGTCGCGCGAGATGGCGCAGGCAATTCAAAACGCGCTTGCAGCGGTTGGCTTCAAAAACCGCGGCGTAAAGGTGCAGGATAAAAACACATACGTGCTTTCCCATACGACGATGCCCGCGACTACGATTGAATGCGGCTTCATCGACAACGCGGGAGACAACGCGCTGTTTGACAGCAAGCAGGGGGAGATCGTACAGGGTATCACGGACGCGGTCCTTTCCATTGCCGGGGGAGCGGAACAAAGCCCGGCCACGCCGCCCGCACAGCCGGCCTGCACCAAAAAGCCATTTACACTTGACCATGTTGTGAAGAAAGGGAGCAAGGAAGCGGTTGTTGGTTCTATCCAGAACAATCTGCTTGCGATGGGCTATGATCTGGGAAGCACCGGGATCGACAACAACTTCGGAACAAAGACGGACGCTGCCGTAAGAGACGTTCAGAAGAACGGCGGCGTGACGGTGGACGGACAGGTCGGCAAAAACACAGCGCCGCTGCTCGGCGGGACGTGGGCGGAAAAGAGCGCGCCCGCGGCGTCTATCCCAACGCTGACACGCAATTTAAAGCTGACCTCTCCCATGATGCGTGGAGACGATGTGCGGCAGGCGCAGGAGCGTCTGGAAAAGCACCTTGCACAGCCGGGCAGGATAGACGGCGTATTCGGGAACAGTACGAAAGAAGCAGTCATACGGTTCCAGCAGGCGAGGAAAAACGAGGGCCGGGATATTGGAGAAGTGGACGGCGTGATTGGGCCGAAAACGTGGAAGATTTTGTGGGAATAAAGGAGGAGATGAAATGAGTAAGATCAACTGGAAAGTACGGGCGAAAAGCCCGCAGTTTTGGATCGGGCTTATTGGCGTGGTCCTGTCGCCCGTCCTTGCGTATCTTGGGCTTGGGTTTGAGGACCTGACGACATGGGATAGTGTGGCGAACGTATTCGTACAGTTCTTCACGAATCCGTATCTGATCGGCACAGCGGTCATGGCGGTCCTGTCGTTTATTGGAGTGCTGACCGATCCGACGACAAAGGGGATCACGGACAGCGAACAGGCGCAGGAATATACCGAGCCGAAGGGCTGAGAACATGAGCGGGGGCTTCCCGGCTGTGCGGAAAACGAAAAAGAGGAGACAGCCGCGAATAATGCCGGGAAGCTTTTAAAAACACAATAGTCTTATATTTATTGCGCTGCGCTTTGGGAAAGTATATAATGAACGGGTATAATCAGGAGGACGCCGGATGTCGGAAGTACTGCTAAAAGCGTTAGGGCTTATTTGTATCATTGTTTTAGGTTATATTCTGAAAAAGGTCGGCTTTTTCAAGCCTAAGGACTATGTACTCATTTCAAAGATCGCCCTCAATATCACACTGCCGGGTGCAGTCATCACCAGTTTTTCATCTTTTGGCTTCGACATTTCCCTGCTGTGGCTGATTTTTATCGGACTTGGCGGTAATCTGATCATGTCGGCAGCCGGGATGTTTGCCGCCCGCAGGCGAAGCAGGGATGTAAAAATATTCTATATGATCAATTTTGCGGGCTATAATATCGGCTGCTTTACGCTTCCTTTCGTTCAAAGCTTTCTCGGGGCCTACGGCGTAGTGGCGACCTGTATGTTTGATGCGGGCAATTCAGTCATGTGTACGGGAGGAACCTATGCGCTTGCAAGATCTGTTTCCGGAGAAGCGGAAAAGCGCGGAGCCGGCGGTTTTCTGAAGACCCTGTTCGCGTCCGTTCCATTTGACGTATATATCATTATGCTGGTCTTGGCCATAGCAAACATTCAGCTGCCTGAATTTGTTTTGACGGTATCGTCGGCTGTCGGTGCAGCGAATGCATTCGTTGCGATGCTGATGATTGGTATGATGTTTGAATTGACGCTCGACAAGCAGTATATCAAAGATGCGGCAACGACGCTGCTGTGGCGGTATGGTATGGCGGCGGTTTTTGCAAGTATCGTCTATTTCTGCACGCCGTTTCCGCTTGAAGTAAGACAGGTGCTGGTCATTCTGCTGTTTGGACCGATCGCGTCTATGGCTCCCGTTTTTACGGAGCGCTGCAAAGGCAATGTGGCGCTTGCCAGTATGATCAATTCCTGCTCGATTGCCATCAGTACGGCGCTCATCACCCTGCTTTTGATGACCATGCATATCGCGGGATAGCTTCTTATAACAGGGCGGCTTCCTTTGCTGGAAAAGACAGGAAGCTATATTTTTATGACGGAATCAACCGGTATTCCGCATGGTTTTGCACGAAGCGTCCTTTCTCCGGGAACGACAGCCCTTGGACGGTATACCTGCGTTTTTTCGTAGCAAAAAACAACTGTTTTGCGATTTAAGGATTTCGTTTTCTGTTTGTCACAAAATATTAAGAATATTTCTTTGATAAAGAATGGTAAATGTGTTATAAATAAAGGGAATAAACGAAGGGAGCCGATCGATCATGATTTGTGGAAAATGTCATCAGGAGTATGACGGCGGCATGGCGGCCTGTCCTTATTGCGGGAATGCAACACCGCAGCCTCAGCAGCCCCAGCAGCCGCAATATGAACAACAGGGACAGGGAGGCCAGCCTCAGTATGAACAGCCTCAACAGCCTCAACAACCGCAGTATGAGCAGCAATATCAGCAGCAACAGCAATATCAGCAGCAACAGCAGTATCAGCCGCCGCAGTATCAGCCGCAATACCAGCAGCAGGGGGTGGCGCGGGGCATGTCTGTCGCCTCTATGGTGTGCGGTATCGTGGGACTGGTTCTTTGTTGGGTACCGTTTTTCGGTCTTGTGGTCAATGCACTGGCGATCATTTTCTATATTCTTTCGAGAAAAGAAACGCCGAACGGGATGGCAACGGCAGGCCTTGTATGCGGGATCATTGGTATCATAGTCGCTTTGATCGTGACGATACTGATCGGAATGGCATGGAGCGCCGTAACAAGCCCATGGTGGTGGTGATAAGAGCCGGAGCGATTTAAAAATGAACGAAAAAACGCCGCTGATGCGGCGTTTTTTTGTGCTTCCAAATTATTTTAAAATATCCTATTGACTTAGAGTATACTCCAAGTGTTACTCTAAATGGGAAATAGAAAAGCGTTTTGGCTCAAATAGATTAGGAGGAAACAATTATGAATATGGATTTTGATCTTTTTACACCAACAAAGCTGCTCTTTGGGGCGGGAAAGCTGAATGGGCTCGGGGAGGAAAAGCTGCCCGGAAAAAAAGCACTGCTGCTGATTTCGAACGGAAAATCGGCGGAGGCCTCCGGTGCGCTCGAAAAAACAAAAGCGCAGCTTGAGAAAGCGGGCGCAGAATATGCCGTTTGCGCCAATATCCATGAAAATCCCACGAAAGAGCTCGTTATGGAGGCGGCGGCGTTTGCCAAAGAGAAACGCTGTGATTTTATTGTGGCGCTCGGCGGCGGAGCGGTCCTCGATTCTGCTGTTGCCGTCGCGGCGATGGCGACGAACCCCGGCGACCTATGGGACTATGTGTGCGGCGGAACGGGAAAAGGGCAGCCTCTCACGCAGCAGCCGCTGCCGATCGTGACCATCACTTTGACTGCCGGCACGGCATCGGAGATCAACAATTGGGGCGTGATCAGCAAAACGGATACGCATGAGAAAATAGGCTTTGGCGGCGCCCCGGAGCTGAACCCGGTGCTTGCGGTCGTAGACCCGGAACTGATGAGGACCGTTCCGGCGAAATATACTGCCTATCAGGGCTTCGATGCATTGTTCCACAATACGGAGGTGATGATGTCAAAGGGTGTCAACATCCTCAGCGAGACGATCGCACTATCGGCGATCGAGCATATCGCACGCTATCTTCCGCGGGCTGTGGCGGACGGGAACGACCTTGAAGCGCGGGAGCATGTGGCCTACGGAAGCACGATGGCAGGTATCACCATGCAGCTCACCAGCACGACGGCACAGCATTCGATGGAGCACGCGATGAGTGCCTACCATCCGAAGCTTCCGCATGGAGCGGGACTTATTATGATATCGAAAGCTTTTGCGGAATTTTTTATCGAACGTCACGCCTGTGACAGGCAGTTTATTAAGATGGCTCGGGTCATGGGAATGCCGGATGCGGATAAACCGGAGGATTTTGTCACCGCATTGGCGCGTCTCCAGAAGGACTGCGGTGTAGCAGACCTGAAAATGAGCGATTACGGAATAAATGAAAGCGAATGCATGACGCTGGCTGTCAACGCCCGTGAAACGATGGGCGGCCTGTTCCTTGCCAATCCCTGCGAAATGACGGATGAGGACTGCGCGTCGGTATTCGAGAGGGCTTACCGGTAAGGAGCAGGAGCATGGAATTAAATGAATTTTTGGCGTGGATGAACAGCGGGAAAAGAGTCGTCGGAGGATCGGAGGAGCATCGGTACATGTCACAGCTGGCGTTTGAGGCGATGAAGATCACGACTGTGCTCAATCAGGGATATCATGAGCCGGAAGAGATCCGAACCCTGATGGAAAAGCTCACAGGGGGCCCCATAGACGAATCGTTTCGGATGTTCCCGCCGTTTTATACGGACTGTGGGAAAAATATCCACATCGGCAAAAATGTTTTTATCAACTGCGGATGCCATTTTCAGGATCAGGGCGGGATCTATATCGGGGACGGCGCGCTGATCGGGTCTCAGGTCGTGCTGGCGACGATCAACCATGGCAGAAAGCCGGAGGAAAGGACGGACAATATACCGGCACCGATCTATATCGGGAAAAGAGTATGGGTCGGTTCCCATGCAACCATCCTGCCGGGCGTTTCCGTTGGAGACGGCGCTATCGTTGCCGCCGGCGCCGTCGTAACGAAGGACGTACCGCCAAACACGGTGGTGGGCGGCGTGCCGGCGAAGGCCATCAGGCAGGTATAAATGCGGCGGGGGACCCCGGGGCAGCTGAACAATACGAATGTGCCGTAAAATAATGCATTTCGGTATGTATGGCGAGAAAAAGCATGATTTTAAGATATGCGGCCTAAGTACAGAGCCGGTCTCATTTCAAAAATGGGACCGGCTTTTGCTTTTTCGCAGAAAAATATGGTAAGCTGTGAAAAAATTGCAAAATTTTTTCACACAGAAAATCATGAATGTAGTATAATAAAATTGACTATATCTATAACAAATATAATAGGAGGTTACGTCTGTGAGTGAAAAGATTTCACCGGCGGTCATTCGCCGTTTGCCAAAATATTACAGATATCTGGAAGAACTGGAAAGCAAAAAGATCGATAAGATCTCGTCGTCACAGATGAGCATCGAAATGGGGCTCAATGCGTCGCAGATCCGGCGGGATCTGAACTGCTTCGGCGGCTTCGGCCAGCAGGGCTACGGATACAGTGTGGAAAAGCTCAAGAAAGAGATCGCACGTATCTTGGGTCTTGACCAGCGTTATAACGTCATCGTCATCGGCGCGGGCCGTATCGGACAGGCGCTGATGGGATACAAAAATTTTATGCTCGAGGGCTTCAATGTGGTAGATATCTTTGACAACGACCCGGCAAAGGTGGGAACGGAGGTGCTGGGACGGGAGGTAATGGATGTTGCCCGCCTCTCGTCGTATTTAGAGGAAAAGAACATAGATATTGCCATTATCTGTACGCCTAAGGAATATGCACAGCAATCGGCAGACCTTCTGGTAAGCTTTGGGATCAAGGCTATTTGGAATTTTGCGCCGACAGACGTTGCAGTGCGCCGGGGCGTCGCGGTAGAGAACGTACATCTTTCGGACAGCCTGTACGTGTTGTCCTATAAATTAAAGGAGAAGATAAAAGGAACGGGGATATGAAAACAGTCGAGCTTCAAACCTATAAAAAGGAAGCGTTTGTCAACATCACGCGTACTGTCCGCGAGGAGGTCGCAAAAAGCGGGCTGCAGGAGGGCGTTGTGCTCGTGCATTCGCCGCATACGACAGCAGGCATCACGATCACGGAAAATGCAGACCCTGATGTCTGTGCGGATATGATCTGGGCGCTTAAGGAGCTGGTGCCCAAGCTCCCTTACCGCCATGCGGAGGGCAATTCGCCCGCACACCTGAAAACGATACTCGTGGGAAATAATGTCAGCGTGCCGGTAAAAGACGGCGAGCTTTGCCTCGGTATCTGGCAGGGTATCTATTTCTGTGAATTTGACGGGCCGCGGGATCGCCGGTTCTTTATTACAATGAGTTCGAAATAAAGCGCACGAAAGGATAAGCTTATGTCCAGAGAATTAGGAAATCACGGGGAAGAACGGGTGCATACTGCGCGCAAGGTAGGACAGGAGAATGCGGTGCCGGAAATAGACCCGACGCGGGAGGACGGCGAAACGGCCATGCCGTCTGCGGATGAGAAGCCGGAACCCGATGAGGAAACGCATGAGACTCTCCGTATGGAGAGAAAAGAAACGTTTGGGAATAATAAGATGGGAAAGGGACCCGGCAGCGGCAGGAAGCCGTGGAGCACGAAAAAGAAAGTACTCTTTGCCGTGATCATTGCGGCCGCTGCGGCTGCCGCTGTGCTTGTGTGGCTGTTTTTCGGACCGAGCAAAACTCTTTCCGGAGACGATGTCCGTCAAATCGTCGATAACGGGACCTTTTATGAGGGCGTATCGATGGAAGGGATAGACCTGTCGGGAAAAACGATGGAAGAGGCGCGCCCGGAGCTTGAAGCGAAGATAGAAGAAGCGCTGAAGGATATCTCCATCGATTATAAAGTGAACGATTCCGTCTACACCCTGACGGGTACAGAGCTCGGCGCCGCCGTAGACGTAGACGAGGCGCTCCGGGCGGCAATGCTGTACGGACGCGAGGGAACGTTTGCCGAACGGCTCGCGGCGGTGGATGCGGCAAAGACGCAGGGCGTGGAGATCGAGCTGCCCGTCACATACGATAAGGCGGCCATCCTTGCATCCATTCAGGCCAACGATGCAAACATCAATATTCCCGCTCAAAATGCGGCGGTAGTCGTCAATAAGCTGCGCGACGAGGATAAACTGTATTCGGATGCGGAGATCGGCTATCAGGAGGAAGTGACGGGCCTTGAGGTAAACGACGAAGAGCTTGCGGAAGCGATTTATGCGCAGCTTGAGCAGGACAACTTTGAACCCGTTACCGCAAATACGCAGGTCACACAGCCGGAGCTCACGATTGACCAGATCAAAGAGACTTATGCAGTCATCGGGGATTTTGAAACGAAATATGCCAGCTCGGATTACGGCAGGCGGTATAATATCTGGAAGATGGCGGATATCATCAACGGTGTAGAGATTTTGCCGGGTGAAACGTGGTCCATCAATGAAGAGGCAGGCCCGCGCACCTACAGCCGCGGCTGGAAAGGCGCGCCGGGTATTTCGAACGGCGAATATAAGGAGGAAGCGGGCGGCGGCATCTGCCAGACGAGCTCGACCCTGTACGGCGCGGTGCTGCGCGCCGAGGTAAAGGTCGTGGACCGTTCGCATCATTCATGGCCGCTCGAATATGTACCGGGCGGACTCGATGCGACGATCTCGACAGGCGCGCCGGATTTCGTGATACAGAACAATTATGATGTGCCCATCTATATCATTTCGAAATGCGACGGACAGGATGCGCGGACGATCCGCATACAAATCTATGGGCCGAAGTTTGAGGACGGCCTGCGGCGGGAGTTTACCTCCGAGCTGATCGATACGTTCGGGGGCGGCAAGGTGCAGTATATCGACGATCCGAGCCTGCCCGCCGGAACAGAGCAGACGATCATCAAGGAGCATATCGGGAAAAAGTACCAGACCTATAAGCACTATTATGATGCGGAGGGGAATCTCGTCAAAACGGAGAAATTCAGCATAGAGACGTACGACAACAAGCCCGCGAAGATCAGGAGGGGAACGGGAGCCGCAGCGCCGACGCCTGCCCCAACGCCCGAAACGCCGGCCACACCGACGCCCGCCCCAACGCCGGAGCCGGCGCCGACGCCCACACCGGACGTACCCGCACCGGAGGTGCCTCCGGCAGCGGAGGGAGAAGTCGCATAAACATAAAATAAAAACAGTATGGAGAAAATAAGCCCGCTTTTAAAAAGCGGGCTTATTCGGTTCTGCAGGCATCCTGAAGAGCGGCGGCATAAAACAAGACGGAAAAGCGGAAATATGAAAATTATTTGAATAATGACAAGAGACGTTTACAATACCCGGGTGATGCGTTATATTAATAGTATTATTGCAGAATCGGAGTTTTAGCAGGAGAAGCATACATGAGGAATTATAGGCCTGTGCGGGGACGCAGGGTAGTGAATAAGAAGCGGATCGTGATCTTCGGCGCGGCGGTTGCCGCAGCGGTCTTCGCGGTCATTTTTTGTGTTTCTATGTTTTCGGACGTAACGCTGACGCCCGAACAGCAGCAGGAGCTCCTCGAAACGGGAACGTTTATGGAAGGAGTTTCCGTCGAGGGGGTGGATGTCGGCGGCCTTACCTATGCGCAGGGGGAGGAAAAGCTGAGGCCCGTTGTGGAAGAAATGCAGGGACAGCAGGTACAGTTTACCATACAGGGGCAGCAGTATACCTATGCCCTGACGGACCTCGGAGCCTCTGTGGACTATGAGGGCCAGCTTACAGCGGCCATGCTCTATGGCCGGGAAGGCAAGCGGTGGGACCTTGTGTTTGGAACACCTGAACCCAAGGATTTCCCGCTGACGTATGCACTGGACGAAACAGCTTTCGATTCGCGCATGGATACGGACGGAGCGGGCTGGAGCAAAGAGGCGGTGGATGCCTCCTACGCGGTGGAAAAAACAAAAGACGAGGATGATCTGACGACGGGCGGAACGATCGTAAAGCAGGAGCCGCAGGATGGTTGGAGCGTCGATGTAGAGGCGGTCAAGACTACGGTGAGGAACCAGATCGAGACGAAGTCCTTCGAACCGTTCGACGTTGCGGTGGAGGTCGTGAAGGGCAGCACGGAAGCGCCGAACGGTGAATTGGTGCTGATGGGCTCGGCGACCACGACTGTAGGCGGCAGCGAAGCAAGAAAATATAATGTATGGAAAATGAGCGATATCCTGAACGGTGCGGTGTTCAAGCCGGGAGAGGTATTCTCGATCAATGATACAGCCGGTGACCGGACGGTCGAAAACGGCTGGGCGCTCGCACCGGGCATCGAAAACGGAACCTATACCGATCAGGCGGGCGGCGGGATCTGTCAGGTATCGTCCACCATGTATAACGCGGCGCTCAAAGCGGAAATGGATATCGTGGCGCGTATCCCGCATACCATCATGGCGCACTATGTGCCGGACGGAATGGACGCGACGATCTCCACGGGCGGGCCGGATTTCAAGGTAAGAAATCCGTATGAATCCGATATGGTCATGATCATCAAATGCAATATCCCGGATTCCAAAATAACGGTGGAGATTTGGGGACCGGAGGACCGGGATTATTATCTGGAGTTCGACCAGAAGCTCACAAGCGAGGAGCCGCTGCCGGCGATCGAATATAAGACGAACCCGGAGCTCGATAAATACGGGATTGAAAAAACGAAAGTAGGACAAGAGGGTACGCAATATACGATTTATGCACGTAAGGTTGATAAAGAGACGGACGAGCCGGTCGGCGACTGGTATGAGGTAACGACCTCGACCTACCGCGCGATCGCTCCGGTCGTAGAGCTTGGGAGCGGGATACCCATTCCGGCGGATGGGACGCCGCTTGAAGAGGTGCAGGCGCAGGCGGCGGAGCTCAAGGCAGCGGAGGAAGCGGCAAACAATCCGCAGCCGTCGCAGGACCCGCAGCCATCGCAGGACCCCAACGCGCAGCCCAGTTCATCTCCATCCCCGCCGGCGGAGACGACTGCCCCGGCCGAAAATGCGGGCGGCGATGTGCAGGCAGGGTAAACCCCGTACAGAACGGGCCAAACTGCTTGACAAACGCCCCGTAAGCCCTTAAAATAGTGTAATATAGCGTATTAGATAAGCAGAAATCTAATTTGAAGTGGAAACTTCATTCAACAAAAAGATTTTTCGGGAGGAGAAAAGAGCAATGGCAAAGGGTAAGTTTGAAAGAACGAAGCCGCATGTAAACATCGGAACGATCGGGCACGTAGACCACGGGAAAACGACGCTGACAGCGGCGATCACGATGGTGCTGGCAAAGAAGGGCCAGGCGGAAGCGACGAAATATGACGAGATCGATAAGGCGCCGGAGGAAAAAGAGCGCGGGATCACGATCAACACGGCGCACGTAGAGTATGAGACGGAAAAGAGACACTACGCGCACGTAGACTGCCCGGGGCACGCGGACTATGTAAAGAACATGATCACGGGGGCGGCGCAGATGGACGGAGCGATCCTTGTGGTATCGGCGGCAGACGGCCCGATGCCGCAGACGAGAGAGCACATCCTGCTGGCGAGACAGGTAGGAGTACCGTACATCATCGTATATATGAACAAGACGGACCAGGTAGACGACCCGGAGCTTCTGGAGCTGGTCGAGATGGAGATCCGGGAGCTGCTTTCGGAATACGACTTCCCGGGCGACGACACGCCGATCATCAAGGGAAGCGCGCTGAAGGCGCTGGAAGCGGCGCAGGCGTCGGACGACATCGCGGACAATCCGGACTGCCAGAGCATCTTCGAACTGATGGATGCAGTAGACAGCTATATTCCGGAGCCGCAGAGAGACGTAGACAAGCCGTTCCTGATGCCGGTAGAGGACGTATTCTCGATCACAGGGCGCGGGACGGTAGCGACGGGCCGAGTGGAGAGAGGAACGGTCAAAGTACAGGATACGGTAGAGATCGTAGGGCTGACGGAGGAGAAGAGAAGCGTCGTGGTAACGGGCGTGGAGATGTTCCGGAAGCTGCTTGACGAGGCGATCACGGGAGATAACATCGGAGTGCTTCTGAGAGGGGTACAGAGAGACGAGATCGAAAGAGGCCAGGTACTGGCGAAGCCGGGCTCGATCCATCCGCACACGCACTTCAACAGCAGCGTATACGTGCTGAAGAAGGAAGAGGGCGGGAGACACACGCCGTTCTTCAACGGATACCGTCCGCAGTTCTATTTCCGTACGACGGACGTAACGGGAGTGATCGAGCTTCCGACGGGAACGGAAATGGTAATGCCGGGAGATAACGTAGAGATGGAGATCAAGCTGATCACGCCGATCGCGATCGAGGAAGGACTTCGGTTCGCGATTCGTGAAGGCGGCCGCACGGTAGGATCCGGCGTCGTAACGGGGATCATTGAGGACTAAGAGGACCGGCAGAAAAGAGCTGAACAGAAAAAAGGGAGCGCACCGCGCTCCCTTTTTTACGTTCGGATCATGAACGAACGGCCAGCGGCTGATATGAAAGCTCCGTCTCCACAAAACGAACGGCTGACGCGTTCCAATAGCCCCGGTAGACACGTTTTTTCTGTCTGTCAAGATTGAGCTGATACATACGGAAAAATACACGCTTATTTTTGGGCTGCCACAGCTCTTCGTAGGTATATTCATACCGCATGCCAAGACGCTGCATGACCATACCGCTGCGGGGATTGCTTTTGTCATGTGTAGCTGTGATATAAGGAACCCCGTCATGGCGGAGCTGTCCGATCAGTGCATGCCCCGCTTCTGTCGTGATGTCCTGATGCCAATGGCTTTTGGCGAGGGCATACCCGAAATCGTGGCTTTCTCCCGTGGCCGCATGGATATAACCGATGGGAATATCATCCTTTTTCAGACAGACCGCGTATTGATAACCACGCGGCCGCGTGTAAACGGAAAGATAACGCTCTCTGAAAAACGCCTCTGTTTCTTTTAAGGAGCGCATGGGAAACCAAGGAAGAAAGGTATTGACTTCCGCATCGCAGAGCAAATCGAAAAGGGCGGGCAGATCCGCTTCGGAGAACTTCCTTAAAATGAGACGCTCCGTTTTGAGTGTAGGCGTGTTTTCGGGCATAGATTCCTCCTCCTTGTTTATCCGAGCGCAACGTCGAGGATCATCATAAGAATAAACCCGGCCATCACGCCCGCCGTGCCGGAATGAGAATGCTCGCCGAGGTGCGCTTCCGGGATCAGCTCCTCCACGACGACGTAGATCATCGCGCCTGCGGCAAAGGCAAGCAGCCACGGCATCAGGCCGGTGATCGAACCGATGAGCAATACGCCGGCCACGGCCGCGACGGGCTCTACCGCGCCGGACATCGCGCCCCACAGAAATGCCTTTCCGTTGCGCAGTCCCTCCTGCTTTAAGGGCAGGGAGATCGCAGCGCCCTCCGGAACATTCTGCAGCGCCATACCGAGGGCGAGCGCAAATGCGGAAGCGAGCGTTACCGTGTCGCCGCCGGAATTTGCCGCAACGGCGAACGAAAGCCCGACCGCAAGCCCCTCCGGGATATTGTGGAGCGTCACCGCGAACACCAGCATCGTGCTTTTTCCAAGATGCGCGCGGATGCCCTCAGGCTTGTCGCTGCCGACATGCTGATGAGGAAGAAGATGGTCGAGCAGAAATAGAAACAGGCCGCCGAGTGCAAAGCCGCCGGCAGCGGGGATCCAACCGGTCACACCCTGCTCTTCCGCCATCTCGATGGCCGGGATCAGCAGGGACCACACGGAAGCCGCGATCATGATCCCGGCCGCAAAGCCGAGAAAAATGCGCTGTATCTTAGGATTGACCGCGCCGCGGAAAAAGAAAACGGATGCGGAGCCCAGTGAGGTTGCGGCAAACATCATGCCGGAGCCTGCAAGGGCAAGCAAAATCGGATTCATAACGGGTGCTCCTCTAAAAATAATTTTATTCTGTTAATAAGCCATTCTGCACCGCGGGAAACACGGCACGCGGAAAAATAGTGCAGAGCCGCCTGCTTGGAGCGGGCCCGCGGAACTTTGTCTTGCAAATATTTTAACATTCCCCTGCCATCTATACAATAAGAAACAAAAAAAGCCGCGGTACGAAAAGTACGAGGCGGCTTTTTCGCTGATGATAGATCAATGGCATTCTCCGGCATGTTCGTGTCTGCAGCACACAGTATCGTCGGAAACGAGGGAACCGTCGAGGCAGCCGAGAGCAGCGTCCTTTGCAAGCCCCTCCGCGCCCGTTATGATGCGGATGCCCTTCGCATCAAATTTTTCCCGCGCACCCGCGCCCATACCGCCGGAAATGATGACGTTCACGCCGCGGTCATTCAAAAATTCGATGAGGTTATGATCGTGCCCGGGGCTTACCAGCCTCTCTTCCTCTGTGATCTTCCCGTCCTCCGCCGTAAAAATGTTGAAATCTGAGCAATGGCCGAAATGGCCGGATACGTATGCCCCTTCGCTTGCAACTGCAATTTTCATATCGCAACTCTCCTTTGATCATGGTTTGGGAACGCATTGCACGGTTCCTCTATCTCCAAATATATCACATTATTGGAATATGTCAATAATATTTTGGGAATATGTCAATAATTCTTGCGACATCCCAAAACGACATACCATTTATAAAAAAATGAAGCACAATATATTGTGGCATTTTTTTGCGGAGCTACTATTTTTGTTTTTTTGGAAAAAGCACGAAAAAGTTCAAAAAAAGACCTTGAAATTGCGGGTTTCGTCATGTATAATTTAATACGTTGCGCTATATGCGTATTTTGGGATGAGGCGAGAGGTTACCGTTGGCCAGCGGATAGTTCCCGCCGACAAAGGTCCGGACAGCGATCCGGACGGCTCCAAAAGGGCAGGACGAAAGTGTTCTGTCCAAAAAAAGCAAAGCGACACACCCGGCTATGTGTGTCGGCGAAAGCGAGACTTGAAGGAGGAAAAACAAATGGCAAGCCAAAGAATCAGGATCAAATTGAAAGCTTATGACCACAATCTGATCGACCAGAGCGCTCAGAGGATTGTGGACACGGCAAAGCGCACGGGCGCGAAGATTTCCGGCCCGGTTCCGCTCCCGACGAGCAAGGAGGTCGTGACTATCCTGCGCGCGACACATAAGTATAAGGATTCCAGAGAACAATTTGAGATCAAAACGCACAAACGCTTGATCGATATCCTCGAAGCGAACGCAAAGACGACGGACGCTCTTATGCGCCTCGATCTGCCCGCCGGCGTGGATATTGAGATCAAACTGTAAACATAACGATAAGACGGAGGAGAGAACATGAAAGCTATACTGGGTGAAAAGATCGGTATGACTCAGATCTTCGCAGAAGACGGCAGAGTCGTTCCCGTAACAGTAGTAAAAGCCGGGCCTTGCGTTATCGTTCAGAAGAAAACGGTGGAGACCGACGGATATAACGCGGTGCAGCTGGGCTTCGGAACGATCAAGGAAAAGAACGTGAACAAGCCGAAAAAGGGCCACTTTGCAAAAGTGAAGGCAGCACCGGCGCGTTACCTGCGCGAGTTCCGTACGGATGAAGCGGCAGAGCTCGAGGCGGGAGCGGAAGTCAAGGTGGATGTGTTTGAAGCGGGTGAAAAAGTCGATGTTTCAGGCATCTCCAAGGGAAAAGGCTTCCTCGGCGTGATCGCGCGCTGGGGCCAGCACAGAGGGCCGATGAGCCACGGCTCGCGTTACCACAGACGCCCCGGCTCGATGGGCGCTTGCGCATCGCCGGCGAAAGTCATGAAAGGCAAACGCCTCCCGGGACGCGGCGGTTTCGATAAAGTGACCGTACAGAATCTCGAAGTTGTCAAGGTTGACACCGACAAGAACCTGCTTCTCATCAAAGGCGCGGTTCCCGGTGCCAAGGGCGGCCTTGTGACCATCAAAAAAAGCGTTAAGTCGCTGTAAGACCGCTTGAAAAGGAGGAAGTAATTATGCCAAACGTATCAGTATATAAGACCGACGGCAAAACGGCAGGCACGATCGAGCTGAAAGATGAAGTCTTCGGTGTAGAGATAAACAAATCGGCAATGCACGACGCAATCGTCGCACATCTGGCGGCAAAACGTCAGGGAACGCAGTCCGCGCTCACGCGCAGCGAAGTGCGCGGCGGCGGCATCAAGCCTTTCCGGCAGAAAGGAACGGGCCGGGCACGTCAGGGCACGATCCGTGCTCCTCAGATGACGCACGGCGGCATCGTGTTCGCGCCTAAGCCGCGGGATTATTCCATGAAGCTCAATAAGAAAGTGCGCGCCCTCGCGATGTGCTCCGCGCTTTCCCAGAAAGTACAGGATGAAAGCCTCATCGTAATGGAGGACCTCAAAATGACGGCTCCTAAAACGAAAGAGATGGCTGCGATCCTGAAAAACCTGAAAGCGGAAAAAGCGCTGATCGTTACGAACGGCAAAGACGAGGATGTTGTCCGTGCCGCCGCGAACATTCAGGGAGTCAAGACGACGCCGGCTGCAACGCTCTCCGTATATGACATCCTGAAATACGATAAGTTCATCGTAACGAAGGACGCCGTAAAAGCAATCGAGGAGGTTTACGCATAATGAAAGATATACATGATATCATCATAAAGCCCATTCTTTCAGAAAAAAGCTACGACCTGATCCCCAAAAAGACCTACACGTTTTTAGTGGACAAAGGCGCCAACAAAACGCAGATCAAGGCTGCGGTGGAAGAGATCTTTGAGGTGAAAGTAAAGCAGGTCACCACTTCCCGCAGGGAGGGCAAGCTGAAAAGACAGGGACGCACGGAGGGCAGACGGTCCGAAACGAAAAAGGCTTATGTGACGCTCACCGAAGAATCTAAGGCGATCGAATTCTTCGAGAGCATGGCACAGTAAGCGCGTAAGGGAGGTTCTTTAAGCTATGGCAATCAAAAAATATAACCCGACTTCTCCGGGCAGAAGGTTCATGTCGGTTTCGGCTTTTGAAGAGGTCACGACAAAATCGCCCGAAAAATCGCTGCTCGTCTCGCTGAAGAAATCCGGCGGGCGCAATGTGCACGGCCGCATCACGGTGCGTCACATCGGCGGCGGCGCAAAGAGAAAATACAGGATCATCGATTTCAAGCGCGACAAAGACGGTGTGCCGGCTAAGGTGGCGACGGTCGAATATGATCCGAACCGCAGTGCGAATATCGCTCTGCTCCATTATGCAGACGGCGAAAAGAGATATATCATCGCTCCTTTGGGGCTTAAGGTAGGAGACGAGGTCGTCTCCGGGCCGGAAGCAGACATCAAGCCCGGAAACGCGCTTCCGCTGGCCTCTATTCCGGTTGGTACGATGATCCACAACGTGGAAGTGAAGCCGGGCAAGGGCGCTCAGCTCGTCAGAAGCGCAGGCAATGCGGCGCAGCTGATGGCAAAAGAGGGCCGGTACGCGCAGGTGCGTCTCCCCTCCGGTGAAGTGAGAATGATCCTCATCGGCGCGAAAGCGACGATCGGGCAGGTGGGCAATGTCGATCAGGAAAACATCAACATCGGCAAAGCGGGCCGCAAGCGCCACATGGGGATCCGCCCGACGGTGCGCGGTTCGGTCATGAACCCGAACGACCATCCGCACGGCGGCGGCGAGGGCAAGTCTCCTGTTGGACGCCCGGGTCCTGTCACCCCGTGGGGCAAGCCTGCTCTTGGCTATAAGACGCGCAAGAAGAAGAACCCGACGGATAAATTTATCGTAAAACGCAGAAACGCTAAATAATCGAAGGAGTGAATTTGCAGATATGAGTAGGTCAGTAAAAAAGGGACCATTTATAAATGAAAAGCTTCTGGCACGCGTTCAGGAGATGAATGAGAAGAACGAAAAGAAAGTGCTGAAGACATGGTCGCGTCCGTCGACGATCTTCCCGGATATGGTTGGTCACACGATCGGCGTGCACGACGGCAGAAAATTCGTTCCGGTCTATATCACAGAAGATATGGTCGGGCACAAGCTGGGCGAATTCGCCCCGACGAGAACGTTCCGCGGCCACGCGGGCGAAAAGTCGTCCAAATAACCTGAAAGGAGGGCAAGTTAAATGGCTACAAGAGAAAGAGAAAAAGCTGCGAAGCGTCAGGAAGAAAGAGATAAAAGACCGAAAGCCATCGCGAAATATGTTCGCATTTCCTCCCGCAAGGTAAAGGCTGTCATCGACCTCATCAGGGGTCTTCGGGTACAGGACGCCAAGGCGGTCCTGATGAATACGCCGAACGGCGCGACAGAGCCTGTTTCCAAGGTTCTCGATTCTGCGATCGCGAATGCGGAGAACAACATGAACCTTTCGGCGGATACGCTGTTCGTCGCTGAAGTATTTGCGGATCAGGGCCCCACGCTCAAGCGGTTCCGGCCGCGCGCGCAGGGCAGGGCGTCCCGCATCCGTAAGCGTACGAGCCACATTACAATTATCTTGGATCAGGTTAAGTAAGGAGGAATACGATGGGTCAGAAAGTACATCCGCATGGTTTTCGGGTTGGAGTCATCAAAGACTGGGATGCCAGGTGGACAGCTAAAAAGTCCAAATTTGCCGATTACATCGTTGAAGACGATAAGATCAGAAAATTTTTGAAGAAGAAACTCTTTGCCGCGGGCATTTCGAAAATCGAGATCGAGCGTGCGGCGCAGAAGATTTCCGTCAATATCTTTACCGGCAAGCCGGGTATCGTTATTGGCAAGGGCGGCACGGGCGTAGAGCTCCTGAAAAAAGACCTTGCGAAGCTTACGGGCGCCGCGGTAGCCGTCAACATCATCGAAGTGAAGCGCGTGGACGTAGACGCACAGCTCGTTGCGGAAAACGTCGCGCAGCAGCTTGAAAAGCGTATCTCGTTCCGCCGGGCGATGAAGCAGTCTATCGGCAGGACGATGAAAGCGGGCGCCAAGGGAATCAAGATCATGTGTTCCGGGCGTCTCGGCGGCGCGGAGATCGCGCGGGTCGAGCAGTATCATGAAGGCTCGATCCCGCTGCAGACGATTCGTGCGGATATCGACTATGGTTTTGCGGAAGCGAACACGACATATGGAAAGATCGGGGTCAAGGTTTGGATCTATAAAGGCGAGATCCTCGGAAATCCTTTAGCGGAAAGAGCAAAACCTTCAGCTGTGGAAGGAGGCAGAAAAAATGTTAATGCCAAAAAGGGTTAAGCGCAGAAGACAATTCAGGGGCCGTATGAAGGGCAAAGCGCTTCGCGGAAACACGATCAGCTACGGCGATTACGGTCTTGTGGCAACGGAGCCCGGCTGGATCAAATCGAACCAGATCGAGGCGGCCCGTGTTGCCATGACGAGATATATCAAAAGGGGCGGTAAGGTTTGGATCAAGATCTTCCCCCACAAGCCGGTAACGGAGAAGCCGGCCGAGACCCGCATGGGTTCCGGTAAGGGCTCGCCGGAATACTGGGTAGCGGTCGTCAAGCCGGGCAGAGTGATGTTCGAGCTTGCGGGCGTATCTGAGGAAGTCGCGAGGGCGGCCCTCACGCGTGCAGCGCATAAATTGCCGATCAAATGCAAATTTGCGATCAAAGAGCAAAATAACGAAGCAGGTGGTGAGCAGGATGAAGGCTAAAGAAATACGTGAACTTTCCAAAGACGAATTGGTCGCCAAGCTGGGCGATCTCAAGACCGAGTTTTTCAACCTGCGTTTTCAGCTCGCAACAGGCCAGCTCAATAATCCTTCCAGCATCAAAAACGTGAAAAAGGATATTGCACGGGTGAAGACGATTTTAAGGGAAATGGAACTAGGCCAGAAGGTTGCCGAGTAAGGATAAGGAGGACGTCTTCGAATGAGTGAACAGGCAAGAGGTTACCGGAAAGAGAGAGTCGGAACGGTAGTAAGCGATAAAATGGACAAGACGATCGTCGTTGCGATCAAAAGCAGAAAGACGCATCCCTTGTACGGAAAGACGATCAACTATACCAACAAGCTGAAAGCGCATGACGAGAACAACGAAGCAGGCGTGGGAGATACGGTACGGTTGATGGAAACGCGGCCCCTCTCCAAGGATAAAAGATGGAGACTGGTCGAGATCGTCGAAAAGGCGAAATAAGGACGATAAGATGATGCACAGGCCTTGCATAAGGGCCTATGCGTAAAGGAGGAGTCAGGATGATACAGCCAGAAACACGCCTCAAGGTTGCAGACAATTCAGGCGCTAAAGTGATCCAGTGTATCCGCGTGATGGGCGGCAGCGTCAAAAAGACGGCGAACATCGGCGATGTGATTATTGCGTCCGTGAAGACGGCGACGCCCGGCGGCGTAGTGAAGAAAAAAGACGTGGTGAAAGCCGTTGTCGTACGCTCCGTTTCCGGAGTGCGGCGGCCCGACGGCTCGCACATTAAATTTGATGAAAACGCAGCAGTGATTATTGATAACAATAAACAGCCGAGAGGCACCCGTATTTTCGGGCCTGTTGCAAGGGAGCTCCGCGACCGTGATTATATGAAGATCGTGTCGCTCGCCCCTGAAGTTCTTTAAGGAGGAGGCACGGATATGAATACACTCAATATCAAAAAAGGCGATACTGCAGTAGTGATCTCCGGTAAAGAAAAAGGAAAACAGGCAAAGGTGCTCCGCGTAGAGCCTGCGAAGAACAAAGTAGTGCTCGAGGGCACGAACATGCTCACAAAGCATAAAAAACCGAAGAACCAGACGACCCCGGGCGGGATCATCAAGCAGGAAGGCGCGCTCGATGCCTCCAATGTCATGGTGGTTTGTCCCAAATGCAATAAGGCCACGAGGGTCGGACATAAAATCGAAAACGGCGAAAAGTCCCGCATCTGCAAAAAATGCGGCGCGGCGCTGTGAGTGAAGGGAGGTAATTATCTGATATGCCGAGATTAAAAGATACATACAAGACGGAAATCGTTCCGGCGATGATGCAGAAGTTCTCCTATAAGAACATTAATCAGGTTCCGAGGCTCGAAAAGATCGTGATCAATATGGGTCTTGGAGAAGCGAAAGATAACCCGAAGGCCCTTGACTCCGCAGTGGAGGACCTCACGGTCATCGCAGGACAAAAGCCGGTCGTAACGACAGCGAAAAAATCCGTTGCGAACTTCAAAGTGCGTGAGGGAATGAAAATAGGCGCGAAGGTAACGCTTCGCGGAGACAGGATGTATGAATTCATCGATAAGATGATCAGCATCGCGATCCCGCGTGTGCGCGACTTCCGCGGACTTTCCCCGAAGTCGTTTGACGGCAGAGGCAACTTTGCTATGGGCTTTAAGGAGCAGCTCGTGTTCCCGGAGATCGAGTATGATAAGGTCGACGCGATACGCGGGATGGACATCATCGTCGTCACTACGGCGCAGACCGATGAAGAGGCAAGAGAGCTCCTGACCCAGATGGGTATGCCGTTCGCACACTAAGGAGGAGAACAATGGCAAAGAAAAGCATGATCATAAAGCAGCAGAGAGGCTCCAAATTTTCTACCCGCAATTATACGCGCTGCCGTATTTGCGGAAGGCCGCACGCCGTCCTTAGAAAATATGGGATCTGCCGCGTTTGCTTCCGGGAACTCGCGTATCGCGGGCAGATACCGGGTGTCAGAAAAGCAAGCTGGTAATACAGAAGCAAGCCCTTGTGACCACCGCCCGCGCGGACGGAACGGACAGGGGCGGGCGCCGGAAGGCGGAGCATTCCGAACCGCGGCGTCTCACCATAAGGATAAAACAAGGAGGAAACAATATGCCGGTTACAGATTCTGTCGCAGATATGCTGACACGCATCCGCAACGGTCTTACTGCAAAGCATGAAGTTGTGGAAGTACCTGCGTCCAACATGAAAAAGGCAATTGGTCAGATATTGCTCCAAGAGGGCTATATCAAAGGCTGCGAATTTATAGATGACGGCGTGCAGGGCACGCTGAGGATCAAGCTGAAATATGGTCCGAACGGCGAAAAAGTTATTTCGGGTCTCAAGAAGATCTCGAAGCCCGGCCTGCGGGTATACGCACGGCACGATAAGCTGCCCCGCGTTCTCAATGGCCTTGGCATCGCGATCATCTCCACGTCCAAGGGCATCGTGACCGATGCACAGGCGCGCCGCGACGGCGTGGGTGGAGAAGTGCTCGCCTATATCTGGTAGTTGGAGGTTAAATATTATGTCGAGAATTGGAAAACTGCCCATCGATTTACCCTCCGGCGTGACAGTTACGCAGGATGGCGGCATCGTAACGGTAAAGGGCAAGAACGGTGAACTGAAATCAAAGTTCAGCGATAAGATCACGATCACGCAGGAAGGCGAGCAGCTCATCCTTACGCGTGACAGCGAACAAAAGGAATCAAGGGCGCTGCACGGCCTTACGCGCGCGCTCCTCGCCAACATGGTGCAGGGCGTTTCGGAAGGCTTCCAGAAGAATCTGGAGATCGTCGGCGTCGGTTACAGGGTACAGCTTCAGGGCAAGAAGCTGGTATTCAGCCTCGGATATTCCCATCCGGTCGAGGTCGAGCCGCCGGAAGGCATCACGTTTGAGTCTCCGAACCCGAACAGCGTGATCATCAAGGGCATCGACAAGCAGGCAGTCGGCCAGTGTGCGGCCAACATTCGTTCCCTCCGTCCGCCGGAACCCTATAAGGGCAAGGGCATCAAGTATGAGGGCGAATATATCCGCCGTAAAGTCGGCAAGACCGGCATGTAATGGAGGACGTTATTTATGATTAACAGAAAAGACAGAAATGAGATCAGAAAAAAGCGTCATCAGAGGATCCGCAATAAGATCTCCGGAACGGCGAGCCGTCCGCGGATGAATGTCTATCGGAGCCTCAACAACATCTACGTTCAGTTTATCGATGACGTTGCGGGAAATACGCTTTGCTGCGCTTCCTCTATGGATGCTGAGATCAAAGCGAAATGCGAGGAGGCAACAAAAACGGAGGCTGCCAAAATGGTCGGCGAGCTTGCTGCGCAGCGCGCGGCAAAGGCCGGTATCAGCGAAGCCGTTTTTGACCGCGGTGGTTATCTCTATACGGGCAGAGTAGCACAGGTTGCGGAAGGCGCCAGAGCTGCCGGCCTCAAGATTTGATAAGGAGGTACGGAGACAGTGCAGAGAGATAGAGCAAATGATGCAGGCGGAGTTGAATACAAGGAAAAACTCGTTTCGATCAACCGTGTTGCGAAAACCGTAAAGGGCGGCCGCAATATGCGTTTTTCGGCGCTTGTCGTAGTAGGAGATGAAAACGGCCATGTGGGCGTCGGCATGGGCAAGGCTGCCGAAATTCCGGAGGCGATCCGCAAGGCGGTGCAGGCTGCCAAGCACGATATCGTAACGGTAGCGCTGAAGGGAACGTCCATTCCGCATGAGGTCATTGGTAAATTCGGACGCGGCAGAGTGCTGCTGCTTCCTGCAGCAGAAGGTACCGGCGTGATTGCCGGCGGCCCGGCGCGTGCGGTCCTTGAGCTCGCGGGCATCAAAGATATCAGGACAAAATCGCAGGGGTCCAACAACCCGATCAACTGCGTAAAGGCTACGCTCGAAGGCCTCCGCGAGCTGCGGAGCGCGGAGCAGGTGGCACGCCTGCGCGGGATCAGCGTAGACCAATTACAATAAAGGGAGGCTTGAGGCTCATGGAACTGAATATCAAACTTGTCAAAAGCCCCATTGGTTACGCGCAGGATCAGAAAGACACCGTAAAGGCACTCGGCCTGCGCAAGATCGGTCAGGTAGTGAAACGGCCGGACAATCCGGCGATCCGTGGGATGGTTTTCAAAGTAAAACATCTGGTATCGGTTGAAGAGACGAAATAAAGGAGAGAGCTTATGAAACTTCATGAACTTGGTCCTGCGGAGGGCGCGAAGCAAACGTCGAAACGCGTAGGCAGAGGGTGCGGCTCCGGCGTAGGTAAAACTTCCGCAAGAGGCCAGAAAGGTCAGAAGTCCCGCAGCGGCGGCGGCGTCCGCCCCGGCTTCGAAGGCGGTCAGATGCCGCTTGCACGGCGTCTGCCGAAAAGGGGATTTACCAATATATTTGCAAAACAGTATGCAACGGTCAATGTTTCCGCGCTCGAGCAGTTTGAAGACGGCGCAAGCATCGACATTCAGTCGTTGATCGACGCGGGCGTCATCAAAAAAGCGATGGACGGCCTGAAAGTCCTCGGAAACGGCGAACTCAAGAAGAAAGTGACTGTAAAAGCTGCGAAATTCACCAAAACGGCGGAGGAGAAGATCACAGCCGCCGGCGGCAGCATTGAGGTGGTATAATGTTTAAGACCATTGCGAACGCGTGGAAGATACCGGATATCAGGCAAAAGATCCTGTTCACGCTGCTGATGCTCCTCATTTACCGCATCGGTGCGTTCATTCCGGTTCCAGGCACAAATATCGATTTTATCCAGCAGCAGGTCGCAAACTATGATGTTCTCGAGTTTATGAACCTGTTTTCCGGCGGCGCACTCGGCAATATGACGATTTTTGCGCTTGGTATCGTACCGTATATCAACGCTTCCATCATCATGAACCTGCTTACCGTTGCGATCCCGAAGCTGGAGCGCATGGCAAAGGAGGGAGATGATGGCCGGAAAAAGATCGCTTCCATCACAAGATATCTCGGTGTCATCCTCGGTCTTGTGCAGGCGATCGGCATCCTGTTCGGCCTCGGTTCGCAGGCGGTGCAGAATCCGGATAATCCGTTCGACTATGTTACGATCATCGTATGTCTCACGGCAGGTACGGCGCTCATCATGTGGATCGGCGAACGCATCACGGAAAAGGGCATCGGCAACGGCATCTCCCTGCTGATCTTCATCTCGATCATTTCCGGTGTTCCGGGAATGCTGCGGAGCATCGGTCAGGCAGTAGAGGCCGGAACGACGAGCTTCTGGTCTGTCGTCATCGTGGCAGGCCTCGCGTTCATCATTATCCTCGGCATCACTTTCGTAGACCTCGGTGAGCGGAGGATCCCGGTGCAGTACGCAAAGCGCGTTGTCGGCCGCAAGATGTACGGTGGCCAGTCCACGCATATCCCGATGAAGGTCAATCAGAGCGGCGTTATGCCTCTGATTTTTGCGATCACGATCCTCATGCTTCCGGGCATGATCGGACAATTCTGGCCGGAGAGCGGTTTCTATATCTGGTACCAGCAGTATGCCGGACCGGGTACGGCGCTCTATGTTATTATCTATGCGCTGCTCATCCTGTTCTTCTCATACTTCTATTCGCAGATTGCATTCAATCCGATCGACGTATCGAAGAACCTGCAGCAGAACGGCGGATTTATCCCGGGTATTCGGCCGGGCAAGCCCACTTCCGATTATCTCGCGAAGATCCTCTCGCGGATCACGCTGTTCGGAGCATTGTTCCTCGCGATCGTTGCGGCGGTGCCGACGTTCTTCACATATGTGACGGGCGTCACGAGCGTGTTCGGCGCGACGAGCCTGCTCATTATGGTCAGCGTAGCGCTCGAAACGACGAAGCAGCTGGAAGCGCAGATGATGATGAGGCACTATAAGGGATTCTTGAATTAAGATATGAGAGCCGGCTGTGAGGACCGGCGCTTCCCGGCAGCGGGGCGCTTGTAAATCTTTCACGGCCGCTCTTCCACGACATTCCATAGATGGAGGAATGAAATGAACGTGATTTTTTTAGGCCCTCCCGGCTCAGGCAAAGGCACGATGGCAGTCAGGGTGGGAAAAGAAATGAATCTGGCACATATCTCCACAGGCGATATGCTGCGTGCGGAAATGAAAGCGGGCAGCGAACTGGGGAAACTGGCCAAATCCTATATCGATAAAGGAGCACTCGTTCCGGATCAGGTCATCATCGACATGATGGGGGAACGGATGAAAGCGGATGACGCAAAGGGCGGCGTACTGCTCGACGGTTTTCCGCGGACGGTCGCGCAGGCGGAAGCGCTCGATGCGATCGCTTCGATCGACGCAGTCATCAATCTCGAAGTGGATGTGCAGGTTATCGTTGACCGTGTGCTCGCACGCCGTGTGTGCGAAGAGTGCGGCGAGGTGCACAGCACAAAGACACATTCGGGGGATCAGTGCGGAAAGTGCGGAGGCAGCCTCATTACGCGGGCAGACGACAACGAGGAGACCGTGCGCGAACGCTTCCGCGTCTATGAGGAACAGACAGCTCCGCTGATCGAATTCTATTCGAAGCGCGGCCTTGTCGAAAATGTAGATGGTACGATGCCGATCGAGGAAGAAGCCGCTTACATTGTGGAAGTGCTGAAAAAGGTATGATCAATATCAAAACGCCGCATGAGATCGGGCTGATGCGCGAATCGGGACGGCTGCTATACAATTGCATGCAGGAGGTCCTCACTCACGTAAAACCGGGTGTGACGACGATGCAGCTCGACCGTATCGTCGAGCAATATTTGGGAGACGCGGGTGCGGTCCCGTCGTTCAAGGGCTATAATGGCTTCCCGGGCAGTATCTGCACCTCTGTAAACGACGGTGTGGTGCACGGGATACCCTCCGAGCGCAAGGTCCTGCGGGACGGAGATATCCTCAGTATCGATATGGGCGCGATCCTGAACGGATGGCAGTCCGATATGGCGCGTACTGTTCCGGTAGGGGATATCACGCCGACAGAGCAGCTTCTCATAGACGTGACCCGCGAAAGCTTTTTCGCAGGAATGCGTGAGGCGCGCGAGGGCAACCGCTTAAAGGATATCAGCCGGGCGATCGAGGAAGTGATCCTTCGTAATGATATGGGCATTGTGCGCGAGCTTGTCGGCCATGGGATCGGACGGGAGATGCACGAGTCTCCGGAGATACCGAACTTTACATTCCGCGGTCCGAATCCGCGGCTCGATGTTGGGATGGTCCTTGCCATCGAGCCAATGGTGACGCTCGGAGGAGATGCGGTACGCTGGATGGAAGACGGCTGGCTCGTCAAAACGGCGGATGGAAGCGCAGCGGCCCACTACGAGAATACCGTGGCGATCACGGAAAACGGGCCGGAGATACTGACGGCGCCATAAAGGGGAAAAGACATTGAAGAATTACCCCATAGAAAAAGGCAGGGTCTGCGTCAGCAGATCCGGACGAGATAAGGGACGTACGTTCCTGATCGTAGAAGTGCTGGAAGAGCCCTATGTGCTGATCGCGGACGGGGCGCTCCGCCGGCTTTCAAAGCCGAAAAGGAAAAAGGTGAAACATCTGGAGCTTCAGGAGACTGTTTTATATGGCATTCGGGATAAGCTCACAGAGGGAACAAAGGTGTTCGATGCGGAGCTGCGGAGCGCGCTTAAGAACACGATGCAGGCAAAGGAGGAGTAGATTTGTCTAAGAGCGACGTAATCGAAGTGGAAGGAACGGTCACGGAAACGTACCCGAACGCTTCATTTGAGGTAGAGCTTGAAAACGGACACAAGGTACTGGCCCATATCTCCGGCAAGCTGCGCATGCACTATATCCGCATACTGCCCGGTGATAAGGTGACGGTGGAACTCTCACCCTACGACCTCACCAGAGGCAGGATCACGTGGCGCGGCAAAGCGTGACGTGCGGCGATAGATACGAACGAATAAGAGGAGGCTTTTAAGATGAAAGTAAGACCATCGGTAAAACCCATTTGCGAAAAATGCAAGATCATTAAAAGAAAAGGGAAAGTAATGGTAATCTGCCCCAATGTAAAGCATAAGCAGAAACAGGGCTGAGAAAATAACGTTTATACGGGCGGCTGGTTTGCGCCTGCCCTGCGGGGAGCGCAAATATTACGTATAAGCTTTATATAATGCGGATGATATGGTATAATAAACAGAATGTCATCCTTTTGGGAACAAAGATACCGGCGGAGACACCGCTTAAAATTCACGGAGGTGGAAAGAGAAGTATGGCACGTATTGCTGGCGTAGACTTGCCAAGAGACAAACGCGTTGAGATCGGGCTCACCTACATTTACGGTATTGGCCTTAAGACGTCTCAGCAAATTTTGTCCGCGACAAATGTGAACCCTGACATCAGAGTGAAAGACCTCGACGAAAACGACCTTTCCAAGATCAGGGATTATATCGACAAAAATCTTCAGGTAGAGGGTGATAAAAGACGGGAAGTATCCCTCAATATCAAGCGCCTGATGGAGATCGGCTGCTATCGCGGCATCCGTCATAGAAAAGGACTGCCTGTCCGCGGGCAGAGCACAAAACAGAATGCGCGTACGCGCAAAGGCCCGAAGCGGACTGTTGCGGGTAAAAAGAAATAAGGAGGAATAAATAATGGCTGCACCTAAGAAAAAAGTGTCCAGAAGACGCAGAGAAAAGAAGAACATTGAAAAAGGCCAAGCGCATATTCGTTCTTCCTTCAACAATACGATCGTAACGATGACCGATATGCAGGGAAACGCTCTTTCCCAATCGAGCTCCGGAGCAATGGGCTTCCGCGGCTCGCGGAAGAGCACGCCCTTTGCTGCGCAGGTTGCTTCTGAAACGGCTGCGCGGGCAGCAATGGAACATGGCCTCAAATATGTGGAAGTATTTGTAAAAGGCCCCGGCTCCGGACGGGAAGCCGCGATCCGCGCGCTGCAGACCGCAGGTCTTGAAGTAACGCTCATCAAGGATGTGACGCCCATCCCGCACAACGGATGCCGTCCGCCGAAACGCAGAAGGGTATAAGGAGGTACGTAAATTATGGCAAGATATACAGGACCGGTTTGCCGCTTGTGCCGCCGGGAAGGCGCGAAGCTCTTTTTGAAGGGCGACCGCTGCTATTCTCAGAAGTGTGCTTTCACGCTGCGCCCCAACGCTCCGGGGCAGCATGGAGCAGGCCGTCACGGAAAGATGTCTGAATACGGCACGCAGCTCCGTGAGAAACAGAAAGTAAAACGCGCATATGGTATTCTGGAAAGCCAGTTCAGAAAATACTTTGATATTGCTGAAAAAATGAAGGGTAAAGCGGGTGAGAACCTGCTCCAGCTTTTGGAACGGCGTCTTGACAACGTGTGCTTCCGCCTCGGCATCGGCGACAGCCGCGCGCAGGCGCGCCAGCTCGTGATGCACGGTCACGTTCTGGTGAACGGCCACAAGGTCGATATTCCTTCCTATATTGTGAATGCAGGCGACGTGATCACGGTCGCGCAGCGCTCCGCTTCTCAGGAATACTTCAAAACGCTTAAGGAAGAAGGCGGGAAAGGCATTCCGAAATGGCTGGAATTCGATGTTGCCGAGCTTACGGGCAAGGTCGCCGCGCTTCCTGAGAGGGACGATATCGACCTTACGATCGAGGAGCACCTCATCGTCGAGTTGTATTCCAAATAATAAGGACTCCTTCAGTTGCGCGTATGCATACGGCATGTGCGTAAACATTACCATAAGGGAGGTTAAATATGCTTGAAATCGAAAGACCGAATATAGAATGTGTCAGCATGAGCGAAGATAAGAAATATGCCAAGTTCGTCATGGAGCCGCTTGAGCGCGGCTTTGGCACGACGCTCGGCAATTCGCTCAGGCGGATACTGATGTCTTCCCTGCCCGGCGTGGCAGTAACAAGCGTAAAGATCGACGGCGTTCTGCACGAATTTTCAACCATCGAAGGCGTTCATGAGGACGTGACCAACATCGTGCTGAATCTGAAAGGCTTGTGCGCAAAGATGCATACGGACGAGCCGAAGAAGCTTATCATAAGCGCCAAAGGGCCTAAGGATGTAACGGCGGCGGATATCGAGACGGATTCGGAAGTTGAGATCATCAATCCGGACCTGCACATCGCAACGCTCAATAAAGACGCGAATCTCTATATGGAGATCATGCTCGAAAAGGGCAGAGGCTATGTGCTTGCGGATAAAAACAAGGATCCGAACATGCCGATCGGCGTGATCCCGATGGATTCGCTGTTCACTCCCGTAACAAAAGTCAACTTTGCGGTGGAAAACACCCGTGTCGGCCAGATTACGGACTTTGATAAGCTGACGCTTGAAGTGTGGACAAACGGCAGCGTAAACGCCGACGAGGCGACCTCGCTTGCCGCCAAGATCATGAGCGAATACCTTGCGCAGTTCATCAACCTGACGGACCACGTAAGCGACGTTGAGATCATGGTCGAAAAAGAAGAGGATAAAAAAGAGAAGATACTGGAAATCACGATCGAGGAGCTGGATCTTTCGGTGCGTTCGTACAACTGCCTGAAGCGCGCGGGGATCAACACAGTAGAAGAGCTCATCATGCGCGACGAAGAAGAAATGATGAAGGTGCGCAACTTGGGCAAAAAGTCGCTCGAAGAAGTCCAGCAGAAACTGGAAGCGCTGGGGCTTTCGCTGCGTAAGGACGACTGATTGCAGTAACGGAAAGTACGGAGGAGAAACGCTATGAGAAAATTAGGCAGGCCTTCCGACCAGAGAAAAGCGATGCTTCGCGGCCTCGTGACGTCGCTGCTCTGGAACGGCAAAATAGAAACGACGATGATGCGCGCGAAAGAGACGCAGAAAATTGCGGAAAAGCTCATCACAAAGGCAATCAAGCAGTATGATAATACGGTCGAGGTCGAAAAAACGATCGACGGGACCAAGACGAAAGTCACGAATGATTCGCCAGCAAAGCTTGCTGCGCGCCGCATGATCATTTCCTATTTGTATAACGTTCCGGAAGCAAAGCTGGAAAAGGAAAGCAAATACGACTATAAAAAGCGCACGGGCGACGTCAACATGCCCGTTGTGGAAAAACTGTTCCGCGATATCGCGCCGAAATATGCGCAGCGCGCGAAAGACAAAGGACAGGGCGGCGGATATTCCCGCATCATCAAGAAAGGACCGCGCCGCGGCGATGCAGCAGAGGTCGTAATTCTCGAACTGGTATAAGACAGGAGAGAAACATTATATTGAATCTGGGGAGGAAACTTAATATCGGTTTAAGTTTCCTCCTTTTGCTCATAGGAAAGACGCTGCGTGACCGCGAAATGCAGTACGTTTCGGTTCTCGGAGGAGAGCGGGCTGCTCTAACGGCGGAGCAGAGCAAGACGGCTTCGTTTGATCTGTTTTTCCGACCGGGGGCATTGGAAAGCTTTTGAGCGCGGCGGCATGAACTGTCTGCAAGCTGCCGGCTATACGTGCGGCAATAGAAATTTTCTTCTTTCTTTTTGCAGGAAGAAGCGGGAATCGGTTATAAGCTGGAAGGGCGGCTGCACACTGTGGAGATACGGTAATAAAGACCGGCTTCTTTTTTGCTTCTTTTTTCTAAAGAAAAAAGAAGGGGAGTCTTATGGAATATGTGATCGACGCACAAAAAATAAAATATGCTTATCCGACACTTGAGGACGCGGAACCGGAGCTTGCGCTGCGCGGCGTGACGCTTCAGGTGGAAAAAGGCGAATTTGTCGCCGTGTTGGGACATAACGGAAGCGGGAAGTCGACCTTTGCCAAGCACATCAATGTGCTTTTGCGCGCACAGGAGGGAACGCTTACGGTGGTAGGGCTTGATACGGCGGATGAGGCCAATTTGTGGACGATCCGCAGCCACGCGGGAATGGTGTTCCAGAATCCGGATAATCAGCTCGTTTCCACAGTAGTAGAGGAAGACGTGGCATTCGGCCCGGAGAATCTCGGCGTACCGCAGGAGCAGCTGCGGGGCCGCGTTACGGAAGCGCTTCGGGCCGTCGGTATGGAGGGCTTTGAGAAACGGGCGCCGCACATGCTCTCCGGCGGGCAGAAGCAGCGTATTGCTATTGCGGGGGTTCTTGCCATGCACCCGGATATCATCGTATTTGACGAGCCGACCGCCATGCTCGACCCAAAGGGCCGCGCGGAGGTCATGGAGACGATCCGCTATCTAAACAAGGAGGCGGGTAAAACCATCGTGCTCATTACGCATTATATGGAGGAAGCCGCGGAAGCGGACCGCGTGTTTGTGATGTCGGACGGTGTTGTGACGGACGAGGGAACGCCGCGGGAAGTGTTTTCCCATAAGGAAAAGCTGGAAGAGGCAGGCCTGATGCCCCCGCTCGCAACACAGGTCTATTATGACCTCAAGGAAAAAGGGCTTGTTCTCGGCAAATGCCCCGTAACACTGAAGGAGCTGGTGGACGAACTATGCCGCTGAGCGTAAATGACCTGAATTATTTCTATATGACGGGAACGCCCTTTGAGGTGCAGGCCCTAAAGGATGTCTGCCTTACGATTGAGGATGGAGAATTCGTGGGTATTATCGGACATACGGGCTGTGGGAAATCGACGCTGATCCAACTGATGGCAGGACTGCTGAAGCCTGCCTCCGGCACGGTCCTTGTGAACGGGGAGGACATCAATGCCTCCGGCTATGACCGCAGGCGCCTGCGCCGGACGGTAGGCGTGGTATTCCAATATCCGGAATATCAGCTTTTTGAGGAAACAGTAGGAAAAGACGTCGCGTTCGGCCCGGTCAAAGCGGGCATGACAGAGCAGGAGGCGGAAAAAAACGTGGATACTGCGCTTGAGCTCGTAGGTTTCGAGCCTGCGAAGATCAAGCAGCTTTCACCGTTCGACCTGTCCGGCGGACAGAAGCGTAAGGTCGCGATTGCAGGCGTACTTGCCATGGACCCGCAGATATTGATCCTCGACGAGCCGATCGCGGGGCTTGATCCGCTGGGGCGGGAGCAGTTTATGCAGCTTGTGAAAAAGCTCAACGACTGCGGCGTCACGATCATCATGATCTCACATAATATGGACGGTCTTGCAGATCATGCTTCACGGATCGTCGCGATGGACCACGGTACGGTCTATATGGACGGAACACCGAAGGAAGTATTCGCAGACCTTCCCAAGCTGAAACGGGCCGGGCTGGGGGCAAGCGAATCGCGGGAGGCTGCCGCGATGCTCCGGGAACGCGGCTGGAACATCCCGGACGATATCATCAAAAAGGATGAGCTCGTTGCGGCGATCCTGAAAAGGAATGAGGACGGTACATGCTGAAAAACATCACATTGGGCCAGTACTTTCCGGGTGATACGGTCATCCACAGACTGGACCCGCGCATCAAAATATTAGTGGCGCTTCTTTTTTTGGTCGCTGTTTTTGTCGTCCGCACGATGTGGGGCTTCCTTGCCCTTACCGTGCTGTTTGCCGTTATTATCGCGCTTGCAAAGCTCGGGCCGGTCACGATCCTGCGGAGTATCCGGCCGCTTCTGTTTATTATCATATTTACATTTATCCTCAATATCCTGTTTTACAGCGGTCAGACGGTTTATTGGCAGTGGGGCTTTTTAACGATTTCCAAAGAAGGGATCGAAAAAGCGGTCTTTATCGCGATCCGCCTTGTGCTCCTCATCGTGGCGACGAGCCTGCTTACGCTCACGACCTCGCCCATGCAGCTTACAGACGGGCTGGAAAGCCTTCTCTCGCCGCTGAAGAAAATCAAATTTCCGGTGCACGAGATGTCCATGATGATGAGCATCGCCATGCGGTTCATCCCGACGCTGATCGAAGAAACGGATCGCATCATGAAAGCGCAGACCGCCCGCGGTGCAGAGTTTGACAGCGGGAACCTGCTCAAGAAAGCGAAAAATATGATCCCGCTCCTCGTGCCGCTTTTCGTAGGCGCATTCAAGCGGGCGGACGAGCTTGCCCTCGCGATGGAAAGCCGCTGCTATCACGGAGACGAGGGCAGGACGCGCATGAAAGTGCTGCGGCTGAAAAGAATGGATGTTTGGGCGCTGGTCCTTATGATCGCGGCCAGCGTTTTGTTCATGGTGTTCCTGTGAGCGGGAGGAAAAGGGATATGGATAGGATCGCGCTCATTGTGGAATATGACGGAACGAATTACTGCGGATGGCAGATACAAAAAAACGGTATCAGTGTACAGCAAAGGCTGGAGGAAGCGCTTGAAAAAGCGCTTAAGGTGAAAACACCGGTCGTGGGCGCAGGACGTACGGATGCGCGTGTGCATGCGCTCGGGCAAGTTGCGCATTTCGATGCGGATACCGATATCCCGCCGGATAAATTCTTTTATGTGCTGAATACGCTGCTGCCGGATGATATTCGCATCAAAAGGTCTTTTGCGGCGCCTGAGGGCTTCCACGCACGGTTTTCCGCAAAGGGAAAGCACTATCAGTACCGGATACGAAATACGCGGGAAAAGGGCGCGGTAGACCGGCTGTACACCATGTTCGTGCCGGTGCCGCTCGATATCGGAAAAATACGGGAAGCAGCGGCATATATCGAGGGGGAACACGATTTTGCGGCATTCTGCGCGGCAGGCTCGGACCTCAAGGGAACGACGGTGCGCACGGTATACTCTGTGGATGCCGTAAAAGAGGGCGGCTATATCACGATAGACGTAAAAGGAAACGGTTTTTTGTATAATATGGTCCGTATCATTGCGGGCACGCTTATCGCCGTGGGAAAAGGAAAGCTCGCGCCGGAGGCTGTACGCGCCGCGATCGAGGCGAAAGACCGCACCCTTGCCGGAGCGACGGCACAGGCGCAGGGGCTTTTTCTGATGGAAGTATATTATTGATAAATTTTTATCAATTTATGTTGAAAACAGAGTGCAAAGTATTGTATGATGATACGGTACGGGAAAAAACAATCCCGTTAAAAAATGAGCCGAAGAGCGAGGAAACGGAAAATGGGCGTTACGGTCAGAAAGTATACACAGGAAGATATCCCGGTCATGACGGAGATATGGAACGCAGTGGTAGACGAGGGAGAGGCATTCCCGCAGGCGGATATGCTGAGCGAGGCAGAAGCGCAAGGTTTCTTTGATGCGCAATCCTACTGCGGCGTAGCGGAGGATGAGAACGGAAAAGAGGTAGGGCTCTATATCCTGCATCCAAACAATGTCGGACGCTGCGGGCATATCGCGAACGCATCGTTTGCGGTACGGGCAGATTGCCGCGGGCAGGGGATCGGCGAAAAGCTTGTGCGAGACTGCATGGAGCAGGCGCGGGAGCTTGGATTCCGCATCCTGCAGTTCAATGCGGTCGTGGAAGATAATATCGGCGCCATCCATCTGTATGAAAAGATAGGCTTCCATCAGATCGGACGGGTGTGCGAGGGCTTTCAGGCCAAAAATGGTGAATATAAAGATATTCTGCTGTATTACAGCGATCTGTAAAGAAAAAAAGCTTCCTACGGGGGAGGCTTTTTATTTTGACGGGCTAAAATGCTTTTTCATCTTTCGCAATTTGCGTACCCAAACGGCAGTTTTCAGACAAGCGCCTCGCAACTTTTGTTTTTTATCAATTCATACCGAAGTGTCCGAGAGGCAGGCTTTACATCTTGCCGCTGTATTTTTGCAAACGCCCAAGCTGTAGCTGTTCATCCCTGAAATATGATCTTTATTTCTTGTTTTCCATTTGCCGTGCGGCGCCATATATCAATTGTTTAAAATGGAATGGTCCTGCGGCTTTTTCTATACTTATTTCAAATAATATAAAAGAATAATTTGCATATTGACTTTAATAATATTAAATGATATATTTAATATTATTAAAGGAGGAAAAATCATGGCAATCGAAATTATCCCGGAATGGATGGCGGCACTCGAGGAAGAAGACATATCCTTTATCAAAAATTTTGTTCTTGCATCCGGCTCCTTAAAGGAAATGGCAAAGCACTACGGCGTTACCTATCCGACGGTACGCCTGCGGTTGGATAAGCTGATACAGAAGATCAATATCAGCGATGACTATGCGGAGGAGCCTTATGTGGCACTCATAAAACGGATGGCGGTAAACGACAGGCTTGACTTCGATACGGCAAAAATTCTGATCTCGGAATATAAAAAAAGCAAAAGAGGTGAAAAGAAATGACAATGGTAGGTTCGATGGTGCTTTTTCTGACTATATTTGTGGCTGTCATTGCCGCCATGTGTGTGGCGGAGGGCTTTATCACGCGTAAATTCGGACTGTGGGGGCTTGTGATACCCATTGTATCCTGTGCTCTGGCATTTCTCAATATTGTATTTCTCATTGGCGCGGCGATCCAGTTCATCACTTCCATCGTCATTTACCGGAAGAAGAGAAAGCAGGACGAAATAGATAAAATGAATATACAAGACCTGTAAGAAACGCAAACACCGGGCGGCCGCTGCTTTTTTCATGAAAAAGCTTGACAACCGTGCGGATTTTCAGTAAACTATTCCATGCGCCTGTATGCACAATTAGCCCTGTGCACGCGCGAAAGCGGCGGGCTTCCGCACTGGGAATTGGGACCTCCCGGGAAAGAAAAACGCTGCGCACGGAACATAAAAATCGAAGATAGCATAGGGAGGAAAGCCTAATGAAAACATATATGGCGAAACCCGGCGAAGTGGAGAAGAAATGGTATGTTGTCGATGCGGACGGACAGGTGTTCGGACGTCTGGCAAGCAAGGTAGCCAACATTCTTCACGGAAAAAATAAGCCGGAATATACGCCGCATGTAGATACCGGAGATTATGTCATTGTGATCAATGCGGAAAAGCTCGTTTTTACGGGGAAAAAATTGGATCAGAAGATCCATTACAGACACTCGGGATATCCGGGCGGCCTGAAGATGACGAAATACAGGGACCTGATGGAAAACAAGCCGGAATTTGCCCTGTATGAAGCAGTCAGAAGAATGCTTCCTAAAAACAAGCTGGGGCGCAAGATGCTCAAGAAGCTGCGCATATACAGAGGCGCGGAGCACGACCACGCGGCCCAGAAGCCCGAAGCAATAGAGCTGTAAAAGGGAGGGAAGGTTTAAATGGCAAAGAAAGAACAGTTCCTTGGAACAGGCAGAAGAAAAAAATCCATTGCACGGGTGCGCATTATGGCGGGCACCGGCAATATCACAGTCAATAAGAGAGACGTAGAAGAATTTTTTGGCTATGAAACGCTGAAGATGCTCGTGCGTTCTCCCTTTGTCGTAACAGAGACCACAGGGAAATATGATGTGTTCGTATCTGTAAAGGGCGGCGGCTATACCGGTCAGGCAGGCGCGATTCGCCACGGCATCGCCCGCGCGCTCATCAAGGCAGAACCGGAGCTTCGTCCGGCGCTGAAATCCGCAGGGTTCCTGACGCGCGACCCGAGAATGAAGGAAAGAAAGAAATACGGCCTCAAGGCAGCAAGAAGAGCGCCGCAGTTCTCCAAGCGTTAAAAGAAAAGCACTTAAAAACCCGCAAACCGTATGGTTGGCGGGTTTTTTTATATCTAAAGATGCATTTGAGGCGAAAAGCAGCTCCGGATCGTCTGATAGCCGGAGCATGCGATGTTTTCCGGTATTCCGTTGCAGACTATTAAATGGTGCAAGGTCAAGGCTCGCATGAGAGGTTCTGAAAAGTGCCGCGCGGCAATGGAAGTCCTTTAGATCGGGAAAGCCGGAAGACCTATTTACGCACAAGAGAGGCACAAAAATACCGGGTGACTAAAATCGGAATAAAGAATATACACAATGTCTATTTCATTTTTTCAAAAAATAGTGTATAAATAATATAAAATGTTTACAATAATAAAATAGATATACTATGCGATGTCTGCACAAAACGCGGCATACACCATGCGGCACGTGGGGATACAGGAAACAGCGGAGAATAGGATATGAGAAAGATTTGCGCAATGCTTGCCGGCGTCCTTTTCTTAGTTTTGGTGGGGAGCGGCTGCGGAACAATTTTGGCTACGCAGAAAGACGCTGCTCTGCAAAGCGGCAGGATAGGATCGACCGAAATCTCTGCGGAGCATAATGGTGCCGGAAATGCAGGCAGCGGAAAGGCTCATTCTTTTTGTGCGGAAACCATAAATGCTTTTTTGAATGAAGAGAAACGATATCAGATCGGAAAAATAGACGATCTGCTGTTCTCGCGCCCGGCCGGCAGCCGGGAACGGCTGTTAACGGCCGCTCCGAAACGTACGGAGGCCTCTTACGCGTCCATTGCAGGAAGGCGGATCCCCATAGTTACGATATTTTTAGCCGCATGCACCGTGATCGGCATAGCAGGGCTTTTATTTTTCCGGAAATGGCACAAAGCCAATATACGCAGCAAGGATATTGAGATCAAATACCGGGAACAGCTGTTCGGAGTGCTTGCGAGCAATGTAGACGATATTTTTATTATGTTTGCACCGCAGGATTACACTGTAGAGTATGTAAGTCCCAATATCGAGCGGCTGTTAGGGATCACGCAGGCAAATATGAAAAATAATATCCGTGCTCTGGGAACGACGGCACTCGATCCGGAGCATGAAATAACTGCGGCGGATCTGCGCGGGATCAGGCTGGGCGAATTCAGACGGCAGGAAAGGGAACGCCTTCATCAGAAAACGGGCGAACGGCGGTGGTATCAGGAGACCTTATATCACGTATCGATAGAAAATACCGATAAATTTATTTTAGTAATGGCAGACCGCACGGAGGAAAGACACGCACACCGTGTGCTTCAGCATGCCATGAGCATTGCGGAATCGTCCAACGAAGCGAAAAGCAGTTTTCTGGCTCATATGTCTCACGACATACGTACCCCAATCAGCGCGGTCATCGGCATGACAGAGATCGCGAAGCGGCATACATCAGAGCCGGAAAAGGTGGAAGATTGCCTCGACAAAGTGCTGGTCTCGTCTAAGCAATTGCTGGGATTGGTCAATGATGTATTGGATATGTCCAAGATCGAGAGCGGTGTCGTTTCCCTGCAGGAGAGCAACTGCGAGATCGGCCAGATCGTCGACGAGGTCGTAACAGTCATCCAGCCGCAGGCCAGCGCCAAAGCGCAGGAGCTTCAGGTAGAGCTTTTGAATATTTCACACCGTTTGTTTACATGCGACGAATTGCGCATCAATAAAATACTCATCAATCTGCTTTCCAATGCCGTGAAATATACGCAGGAGGGCGGGAAGGTTCGTTTCTCTGTGGAAGAGCTTGAGCAGAGCAATGCAAACTATGCCAAGATGCAGTTCAAGGTGGAAGACAACGGAATGGGCATACCCCCTGAATTTATGGGGAGGCTGTTTGAGCCGTTTTCACGCAGCGAGAAAGCGGAGCTGTCCAAAATACAGGGAACAGGCCTCGGTATGTCGATCGTCAAGGCACTAGTCGACGCGATGGGAGGAACGATCTCAACAGACAGCCGTCAGGGAGAAGGAAGCACCTTCACCGTTATACTGGAGTTTCGTATCGATCACAGCAGAGAAGAAAAAAGCGAAAAGAGCAAAGACAGTTCGGGCTACAATTTCGGAGGGAAACGATATCTTTTGGCAGAAGATAATGATATCAATGCAGAGATCATGATGGAGCTGCTGAAAATGCGGGGCGCGGAAGCCGTGCGGGTAAATAATGGACAAAAGGCGGTAGAGTTGTTTGCGGCGCACCGGGAAGGATATTTCGACGCTGTCTTTATGGACGTCATGATGCCGGTGATGAACGGATATGAGGCAACGAAGGCGCTTCGGGCTTTGGAACGTGCGGATGCGAAGGCTGTGATCATCGTCGCGATGACGGCGAACGCATTTGCAGAAGATATCAAGGCGGCGCTCGATTCCGGTATGGATGATCATATTGCCAAGCCGATCAGCATTGAAAGGCTCGCAGACATATTGGAGCAGTCCGAAACGGATAAGGGAAAGGAAAAATGAGCATGGATGGAAAAGACATCGGAGAGCTGCGCAAAGCCTATGCGCTTCTGCGTGAATCGAATGAAAAACTGTACAACAGCATGAAAGCGTTCCAGATCGCCGCGGAAGAATGCGGAAGTCTTGTTTTTTCCTACGATACCAAAAAACAGATGATCCTTGTGGATGAAAAAACCGCGGAGGCCTTTGGAGTTGAAACGGTCCAGACCGGCGTTCCGTATGAAATGGCACGGCGCGGTATCATATCGGAAGATACGCAGGAGGAATATATCCGGATACACGAAGCCATGATAAACGGCGCGAAGGACGCAGGCGGGATCGTGAAGCTCATTCCTGCCGTGGGAAAAGAGATCGTTTATGATTTGAAATTCCGTGCCATCCTGAACGAAGAGGGAGATTCTACAGGAACTGCCGTCGGGGTGTACCGTGATATTACAGAACGCTATCTAAAGGATATGGAGCATGAACGTTACCGGCAGATCATTTATTCATCAGAACGGTATACGTTCCAATACGATGGAGGAAAAGACAGCCTGACGGTTTTCCCCGCCCATTATAATGCCGCTAAGGGCGGAGAAAAAGGGTATCTTATTGAGGAGTATACTCAAAAACTGCAGTCGGGGAAGATCTGCCCGGAAAGCGATATCCCCATTTTGCAGGACCTGCTGCAGAATGGTGCGAAAAAACCTGTTCAGGTGCAGCTATATGGTGTGAAAACGGGGAAAAAGCGGTGGTATGCCGTTACAGGGGCCGTCGTATGCTGCGGGGATGGGCAAAAGAGCGTGGCGGGAACGGTAGCGGATATCACGGATATCAAGCAGCAGGAGCTGTCCCACCGCAAGCTGGAGCATATTTTGCAGAGCCTGAAAGATGAATATATCGGTATTTTCGAGATAGATCTGGAAAAAGATGCCTATTCCGTACTTTCCTATGACAAAAAGGCGTTCGTCCCGGATATTCCGGAAAGCGGATGCTATAGTGAAGTGATGGAGATGGTGGCAAAGCAGCTGACAGCGCCGGAATATATCGGGATGTTCCGGGAGTTTACGGATATAGAGCGTCTGCGCCGGGTACTCGCGGAGGAGCGGCGGATCGAGCTGGAATATCGTACAAACAGTCTGAACAACAGATGGCGGCGAACGGTCTATCAGGTAGCTGAGCGCATCGGCGAAAGACCGTCGAAGGCGATCATGTATCAGCTCGATATCGATAAGATCAAAGTGGAAAAGCTGATGCAGCAGCAGGCCATGCAGGAGGCTTATAATTATGCGGAAGCGGCAAACACAGCAAAATCAGAGTTTTTATCCCGCATGAGCCACGACATCCGTACGCCGATGAATGCGATCGTTGGATTTACCGCAATTGCTGAAGCAAATATAGAAGACCATGAGCAAGTAAAAAAATGTCTCGCGAAGATAACGACGGCCTCAGAACATCTGCTTTCTCTCATCAACGAGGTACTGGATATGAGCAAGATCGAATCGGGAAAAATGGAACTGCAGGAGGAAGAGTTCAACCTTTCAGGCCTGATCGACGATATGGTAGCAATGGTGCAGCCGCAAATGAGCCAGCGGCGGCACTGTTTTGAAGTCCAAATCGGAGAATTACAGCATGAACGGGCCATAGGAGACAGACTCCGCATTCAGCAGGCTTTTGTCAATTTGGTCAGTAACGCGGCAAAATATACGCCGGATGGCGGGAAGATCAGTATCCGCATCAGGGAGAGAGCACTGAAGAACCCGGGATATGGAGAATACGAATTTATATTTGAAGATAATGGGATCGGCATGACGAAAGAGTTCCAAAAGGAATTGTTCGAGCCGTTCGCGCGGGCAGAGGACAGCAGGGTCGCAAAAATCAACGGCACAGGCCTTGGAATGACGATCACCCGCAATTTGATTCGGATGATGGACGGAGAGATCAGAGTGGATTCCAGTATCAATAAGGGCTCACGGTTTACGGTAACGATCCATCTGAAGCTGCCCGGCGGGCAGGGAGAAAAGATCGATGAGCTGAAAGGGAAGCGTGTATTGGTGGCGGACGATGATATTGCCGCAGGAAAAAAGACCTGCGCTATGCTGGAAGAGATCGGACTGTCAACGGAATTCTGTGTATCCGGAGAGCAGGCGGTGGAGCGCGTGAAAGCATGCAGCAGGGCAGGGGACAGCTATTTTGCCGCTGTTTTGAACTGGAAAATGCCGGGGATCAGCGGGCCTGCTGCAGCAAAGGAAATGTGCAGACAGCTTGGAAAGGACCTTCCTGTCATCATCGTATCGGCTTATGATTGGTCTAAGATCGAAGAGGAAGCGCGCGCTCTCGACATAGAATATTTTATTGCAAAGCCGCTGCCAAAAAGCAGGCTCGTCCAGTGCCTCCGGGAGATTATGCGCAGAACGGAACGGGAAAAAGAAGCAGCCGGACCGGCAGACCCGCCGGATTATTCCGACAAACGTGTTTTGCTGGTGGAAGACAATGATTTGAATGCGGAAATAGCGTGTGAGCTTCTGCGCATGGAGGGCGTACGGACGGAATGGGCCGGGAACGGAAAAGAGGCTGTCCGTATGGTGGAAGATTCGCCGGAGGGATACTACGATATGGTCTTTATGGATATCCAGATGCCGGTTCTGAATGGTTATGACGCTGCAAGAGAAATAAGAAAGCTCGAACGGAAAGACGTCAGGGATATGCCGATCGTCGCGATGACGGCGAACGCATTCGCTGAGGATGTCGGGCGTGCGAAAGACGCAGGAATGAACGAACACATCGCAAAGCCGGTCGATCTCAATGAAATACGGGCTGTGATGGCGCGGTATCTGCCCTGAATAAGCGCGGTAAGGCGCAAAACGGCAGAAAGAGTGAGGATATCCGTTCCGGAAATTTTTGGTTTTCTCATAAAAGTAATTGCAAAACAGGGGCGTTTATATTAGAATAAAATGCATGATGCGCCTATCGTACAGGAGGGCGGCGCAGCCGTACGGCGCCCACTCTATCTTGAATAGGCGCTCGGTCAATATTGTGCATGTTCCCGTAGCTCAGCAGGATAGAGCGTTCGCCTCCTAAGCGAAAGGCCGCGCGTTCGAATCGCGCCGGGAACGCCAGCGGCAAGTTGCCGCACTCGATATCGCAATTCACCTTGGCGGGTTGCGATATTTTTATTGCCCGCAAATAAATATTCATTTTGGCAGACTTCACCACGCCGCAGCAAGCGAATATATCTATATCGTCAATGGTAAACACGTCTGAGCACAAAGCAAAGCCCCCGGCATTTTGCCGAAGGCTTTGAAATTCGTTCCTCTTCTGCAAAAAAACACGCTTCCATCGGTTAAAGGCTTGCAGTATCCTCTCAACGCTGATTCGGTCGCTGGCTTTTTGCGGGTTTATGCCGCTGCGCGGCGTATTGGAAAGACAAAAACATTCGCTCAAATTCCAAATGGTACCAATGCACATTTACCAAAAGGCTTTGGGCCGTTTTATGCTCACGGCCAACAGCCTGTTCGCATGGAAAATCCCGCACAGCGCTGTGCAGCAGGAATGAAATAAGACGTTCTTACAGACCGGGAGAGCTCCGCCGAGGATAAAATGCCGCGAAAATTTTTTAAAAAAAGATTGACATCGCAGAAAAATGGCATTATGATAAATACCAGTAAAGTGAAGGAAACGGAAAAGATGAGCAAGCAGTATTCCCACAACTTTATCGTAGTCCTTATTAACCTTATTAGCCTAGTCATTATTGGCGAAGCGAATAAGGCTTATTGCGGTTGTGCCGAAAGGGCATGATAAGGACTTGAGATCAGGAAGTGATTTGAGGGCCTGCGCGATAAGCGCAGGCCTTTTTTGTTAGGGAACGGGGAAAAGCTGGAAGAAAGAGGGAAAAAACAGTGAAATTAACAGGAGCGCAGATCATCATGGAGTGCCTCAAGGAGCAGGATGTCGACACCGTATTCGGATTTCCGGGCGGAACGGTCATCGCTCTTTACAACGCGCTTTATGATTACCCCGAAATCAACCATGTCCTGACCTGCCACGAGCAGCACGCCGCACATGCGGCGGACGGCTACGCACGGGCGACGGGAAAACCGGGCGTCGTATTTGCGACGAGCGGCCCGGGCGCGACGAATCTTGTGACGGGGATTGCGACGGCGTATATGGACTCGATACCGATGGTAGCGATCACCGGAAACGTGGAAAAGAAAAATCTCGGGAAAGACAGCTTTCAGGAAATCGACATCACCGGCGTAACGATCCCGATCACGAAGCACAATGTGATCGTAAAAGAAATATCCGAGCTGGCAGATGCGGTGCGCGACGCATTCTATATCGCACAGAGCGGCCGCCCGGGCCCGGTGCTGGTGGACGTGCCGAAAGATATCACCATGATGGAGTGGGATTACGAGCCTCAGAAACCGCGGGAGATCGCGCATAAAAATGCGTTCGGGAAAGACGAGATCGCCGCAGCGGTCCGCGCGGTCAACGAAAGTAAAAAGCCCTTTATTGTTGCGGGCGGCGGCGTGATCGCGGCAGGAGCGGAAAAGGAACTGCGCGAGCTGGCGGGCAAGCTGAACGCGCCCGTCACCATGACGCTGATGGGGCTCGGGGCGTTTCCGGCAAGCGAGGAGCGCTATACGGGTATGATCGGTATGCACGGAACGAAGACTTCCGCCCTGTGCACAAGCCACTGTGATTTGCTGATCGCGGTAGGCGCACGCTTTTCAGAACGCGTGACGTCAGACAGGACCCAGTTCGCGAAGCAGGCAAAGGTGCTGCATATCGACGTCGATCCTGCGGAGATCAATAAAAACATCCGTGCGGACCACGAGGTGATGGGAAATGCAAAGGATGTCCTGAAAGCGATGCTGCCCGGCATCAAGCGGAAAGAAAGCGGCGAATGGATGGAACAGATCAGGCATTGGAAGCGCAGCTATCCGCTCGACCGGGCAACGCGGAACGCGCGCTTCCCGAAGAAGGTGCTTCAGGCGATGCAGGAGGAAGCGCCGGAGGGAACTGTGTTTACGACGGAGGTAGGGCAGCACCAGATGTGGTCCGCGCAGTTCCTGCGTATCGAGCATCCCCGCCAGTTCATTTCTTCGGGCGGTCTCGGCACGATGGGGTTCGGCATGGGCGCGGCGATCGGCGCGGCGGTCGGTACCGGAAAGCAGGTCGTCAATATCGCGGGCGACGGCAGCTTCCACATGAACCTGCAGGAGATCGTAACGGCGGTCAAGCATAAGCTGCCCGTCATGATACTGGTTCTGAACAATAATGTGCTCGGCATGGTACGTCAATGGCAGAAGCTGTTTTATGATAAGCGGTATTCCCAAACGACGCTCAACAATCCGACGGATTATGTGAAGCTCGCGGAGGCGTTCGGTGCGTATGGGATGGATATCTCAAACGAACGGGATCTGCGCGCAGCCTTTAAAAAAGCATTCGCCCACAAAGGGCCGGTGATCGTGAAATGCGATATCCACGAGGACGAGACGGTGCTCCCGATGGTGCCGGGCGGGAAACCGCTTGACGATATTATACTGGACCTCGAAAAATGATCCTGAAAACAACGCCGCTTTATCATGCAGGCGGGAAACAGGAGCGAAGGAGAAAAAGCGATGATTAGAAGATATGTACTGTCCATACTGGTCAAAAATACATCCGGCGTCCTTTCCAAAGTAACAGGACTGTTTTCCCGGAGAGGATATAATATCCGTTCCCTGTCCGTGGGGGAAACGCACGACCCGAAGATTTCCCGCATCACGATCGAGCTGGTGGGCGACGAGGCGGTTTTAGAGCAGATCCAAAAGCAGCTCGGCAAGCTGATCGAAGTAATCAAGATCACGGGCCTGCGCTCCAAAAGCTCGGTCTATAAAGAGCTTGTGCTCGTGAAAGTGAAATCGAACGCAAAAAAACGCGCCAGTATCATAGAGCTGTGTGATATCTTCCGCACGAAGATCGTAGATATCTGCGCGGAATCGATGATCATAGAAATGGCAGGCACGCCTGAAAAAAACGACGCGCTTTTAAAGCTGCTCGACGAGTATGGGATCATCGAGCTGTCCCGCACGGGTATCACAGCCCTGCAGCGGGGCGCGGTATCGATCCACGAAGATACGTGTGAAAAGTGACGCCTTTGGCGCCTGAAAATATTCTATATGAATTTGGAGGCAAATCAAATGAAAATGAAGATGTATTACGACAGGGATTGCAACCTCTCTCTTTTAAAGGGCAAGACTGTTGCGGTCATCGGCTATGGAAGTCAGGGACACGCACATGCCCAGAACCTCAAAGACAGCGGCGTAGACGTAGTTGTTGGGCTGTATGAGGGAAGCCGGTCGTGGAAGTCCGCCGAGGAAGCAGGCCTTCGCGTCATGACGGCGGAGGAGGCTGCAAAGGCCGCGGATATCGTCATGATTCTGGTACCGGACGAAAAGCAGGGCAAGATCTATGAGGGTATCGCGCCCTATATGACGGAGGGGAAATCCCTCGTGTTCGCACATGGCTTCAATATCCACTTTGGACAGATCGTTCCGCCGAAGGACGTCGACGTTTGGATGGTCGCTCCGAAAGGGCCGGGCCACACGGTAAGAAGCCAGTTTTTGGAGGGCAAAGGCGTTCCCTGCCTGATTGCGATCCATCAGGACGCGACCGGAAAAGCGCGCGACCTTGCGCTTGCGTATGCGAGCGGGATCGGCGGCGGCCGTGCGGGCATCTTTGAAACGAGCTTTCGCGAAGAAACGGAAACGGATTTGTTCGGCGAGCAGGCAGTATTGTGCGGCGGCGTCTCCGAGCTGATCAAGGCTGGGTTCGACACGCTGGTAGAAGCAGGGTACGCGCCGGAGATGGCCTATTTCGAATGCTGCCATGAAATGAAGCTGATCGTCGACCTGATCAACGAGGGCGGACTTTCCAGAATGCGCTACTCCATTTCCGATACGGCGGAATATGGCGATTATGTAACGGGCAAGCGCATCATCACGGAGGATACCCGCAAGGAGATGAAGCAGGTCCTGTCTGAAATACAGGACGGAACGTTCGCGCGCGACTGGATGCTTGAAAATCAGGTAAAGCGGCCGCACTTTATCGCTATGCGGAATATCGGAAAAGAATCTCAGCTGGAAAAGACGGGTGCGGAGCTCAGAGGAAAAATGAGCTGGCACAAGGAAAAATAAGATGGGTGCGCGAAACGGCATCGGCGCCGGAGCGGAACAGGCTCCGGCGTCTGTCCGCGCAGGTAGGATAAGACATTGGAACAGGAAAGGGCACAGAAGTGAACAGTGATAATATCAAAAAGGGCGCGCAGCGCGCGCCGCACCGTTCCCTGCTTTACGCGCTGGGGCTGACGAAGGAAGAATTGGAACGCCCGCTGATCGCGGTGGTAAGCGCGCAAAGCGAAGTGATACCGGGCCATCTGCATCTCGACAAGGTGGCGCAGGCTGTATGCGACGGCGTGCGCATGGCGGGCGGAACGCCCATCAAGGTACCGGCTATCGGCGTTTGCGACGGCATCGCAATGAACCACACGGGCATGCATTATTCCTTGCCCTCGCGCGAGCTGATCGCAGACAGCGTGGAAACGCTGCTGATCGCGCATGCGTTCGACGGAGCGGTACTGGTGCCGAACTGCGATAAGATCGTTCCCGGCATGCTGATGGCAGCGGCGCGGGTGGATATCCCGGCGGTCGTATGCTCGGGCGGCCCCATGCTGGCAGGGCGGTTCCATGAGAAACGGACGAGCCTGTCGAGCCTGTTTGAGGCGGTCGGACAGCATGCAAAAGGAACGATGACGGATGAGGAGCTGGAGACTTTCGAGCAAAAGGCATGTCCGGGCTGCGGAAGCTGCTCCGGTATGTATACGGCGAATTCCATGAATTGTCTTGCGGAGGTGCTGGGCATGGCGCTTCCCGGGAACGGAACGATCCCGGCGGTCTATTCGGCACGGACGGCGCTTGCGAAGCATGCGGGCATGCAGGTCATGAAGCTGGTGGAGGAAAACATCCGCCCGCGTGATATCATGAACGAAAAGGCGTTCCGCAATGCGATCACGATGGATATGGCGCTCGGCTGCAGCACAAACAGCATGCTGCATCTTCCGGCAATCGCACACGAGCGCGGCATCAGGATCGATCTGCACGAGGTCAATCGAATCAGCGAAAGAACGCCGAATCTCTGCCATTTGGCTCCGGCGGGACGGCACTATATTGAAGAACTGAACGAATGCGGCGGGATTCCGGCGGTCATGGCGGAGCTCAGCAAAAAAGGACTGCTCGAAGACAACAGGACTATAGACGGAACGGTCATGGACAGAATACGGAACGCCAAACGCACAGGCGATGTGATACGGCCGATAGACGATCCATATTCCAAAACCGGCGGTATTGCAGTCCTGTATGGGAACCTTGCGCCGGATGGCTGCGTGGTAAAACGTGCGGCAGTCGCGCCGGAAATGATGAAGAGCACATGTACTGCCCGGGTATTCAACAGCGAGGAAGAGGCGAACGACGCGATCCTCGGCGGAAAGATTAAAAAAGGGGACGTCGTCGTCATTCGCTACGAGGGCCCGAAGGGCGGTCCGGGCATGCGCGAGATGCTGGCGCCGACCTCCAATCTGGCCGGAATGGGGCTGGATAAGGAAGTCGCGCTGATTACAGACGGACGTTTTTCGGGCGCGTCACGCGGGGCAGCGGTAGGGCATGTCTCCCCTGAAGCGGCGGCGGGCGGACCGATCGCCTATGTTCAGGACGGCGATATCATCGAGATAGACATCGACAAATACTCCATCCATCTCAAAGTAGATGAGAATGAACTTAACAGACGACTTACGGGCTCGCAGCTTATGCCGCCGAAGGTACAGACGGGATGGCTTGCGAGATATGCAAGAATGGTGCAGAGCGCAGATACGGGCGCTGTGCTGAAGTAAGCGGGCGGCATGCCCCGCAGGCCCCGCCCCGGCGGAGCCCTGTGAAAAGAATGTTGAGACGAAAAGGAGCATTTGCTATGAAAACCATCAAAATATTTGATACGACGCTGCGCGACGGAGAGCAGTCTCCCGGGTGCAGTATGAATTTATCGGAAAAAATCGAGGTCGCAAAGCAGCTGGAACTGCTGAAGGTGGACGTGATCGAGGCGGGCTTTGCCGTTTCCTCCCCCGGAGATTTCAAGAGCGTGGAGACGATTGCAAAGGCAATCAAGGACTGCAGTGTCGCTTCCCTTTCCCGGTCGGTGAAAAAAGACATCGACGCTTCCTACGAGGCGCTCCGGCAGGCAGCCGCGCCGCGTATCCATGTGTTTTTGGCGACCTCGCCGCTGCACATGCAGTATAAACTGAAAATGACGGAAGAGCAGGTTCTGGAGCACATCAGGGAATCGGTAGCATACGCGCGGAGCTTGGTACCCGATGTGGAATTTTCCGCGGAGGATGCGTCGAGAAGCGACTACGCATTCCTCGCACGGGCGGTGCAGACAGCGGTGGATGCAGGGGCCGGGACCATCAACCTGCCCGATACGGTCGGCTATGTACTGCCGCAGGAGATGCAGGCTATGATCGAATACGTCCGGCAGCATGTGGACGGGATCGAAAATGTAGATATCTCCGTCCATTGCCATAACGACCTCGGTATGGCGGTTGCGAATTCTCTGGCGTCCGTGGGCGCGGGAGCGACGCAGGTGGAATGTACGGTGAACGGTATCGGCGAGCGCGCGGGCAACGCGTCGCTGGAGGAGATCGTCATGGCGATCCACACGCGCCGGGCACTGATGGACGCGGATACGAATATCAACACAAAGCAGCTGTACCGTACGTCGAGGCTGCTGTCCAAGATTATCGGCGTATCGATCCCGCCGAATAAGGCGGTCGTCGGCGCGAATGCATTCGCGCACGAAAGCGGCATCCATCAGCACGGCGTACTGGCAAAGCGCGAGACCTACGAGATCATGACGCCGGAATCGATTGGGCTCACGACGAATAAAATGGTGCTCGGAAAACATTCCGGCCGCCATGCATTCGATGATTTTCTGAAGGAGCTCGGCTATCAACTGATGCCGGAGGAGCTTGATGCGGCATTCGCACAGTTCAAGGAATTGTGCGATAAAAAGAAGGAAGTGACCGAATATGACGTGGAAGCGCTGGTCGCTCAGAAAGCGGCAAAGGTCGTGGAGCATTTCCGGCTGAAGCAGTTTGTCGTGAACAGCGGCAATACCATTCAGGCGACGGCAAACGTTACGCTCGAGGATATGAGCGGGGCCACACAGGAGCAGGTCGCGCTGGGCGACGGCCCGATCGACGCAGCCTATCAGGCGATCGAGAAGATCGTGCAGATGCCGCTGCACCTCAACAACTATAAGATCAATGCAGTGTCGCACGGCGAGGACGCTCTGGGCGAGGTCGTGGTCAAGGTGTCGTCCGAGAACAGGACGGTCACGGGCCGCGGGCTTTCTACAGACATCATAGAGGCCTCGATGCTGGCTTATATCAACGCAGTCAATAAGCTGCTGGGAGCCTGATGGAAGCGCGCCCGGCAGGCCGCGGGAATGGAGGATTATGAAGCAGAAAATAAGTATTTTCGATTCCACCCTGCGCGACGGTATGCAGGGAGAGGGTATCGCGTTCTCGGTGGAAGACAAGCTGAATATCGTGCGTGCACTCGATGATATTGGGATCGATTTCATTGAGGCGGGGAATCCGGCCTCGAATCCAAAGGATCTGGAATTTTTCCGAAGAATACGCGACGAGCAGCCAAAGCACGCAAAGCTGTGCGCATTCGGGAGCACGCGGCGGAAAAACATCCGTCCGGACGAGGACGCCAATGTGGAGAGCCTGCTCGAAGCAGAGACTCCGGCCGTTTCCATTTTCGGGAAATGCTGGGACCTGCATGTGCTGAAAGTATTGGGAACGACCTTGCGGGAAAATCTGGAAATGATCGAAAGCACGGTCGCATACCTGAAGGAGCGCGGAAAATATGTCGTGTTCGACGCGGAGCACTTTTTCGACGGCTGCCGGGCGAATGAAGATTATGCGATGGAAGCGCTTGGCGCAGCGGAACGCGGCGGTGCGGACGTGCTTTGCCTGTGCGATACGAATGGCGGAACATATCCGACGGACATCCATAAAATGACACAGCGTGCCGTGCAGCAGTTTCCCGGGAAAAAAGTGGGCGTCCATTGCCACAATGATACGGGCATGGCGGTGGCGCAAACGCTGTTCGCGGTAGATGCTGGTGCGCGGCAGGTGCAGGGAACATTCATCGGCTATGGGGAGCGGTGCGGGAACGCGAATCTTTCCACAGTCATTCCTGATCTGGAGCTGAAGCGCGGCTATGAGGTGCTGGGAAAGGAAAAGCTGAAAGACCTGACGGCAACGGCGCGGCGTATCGCCGATATTTCGAACATTTGGCTGCCTTCCTCAAGCCCGTATGTCGGCGGCAGCGCGTTCGCGCATAAGGGCGGCATGCATATCGACGGCGTAAAAAAGGTGCGGGAGAGTTTCGAGCATGTGGACCCGCATAAAGTTGGGAACGACCGCCGGTTCCTGATGAGCGAGGTGTCTGGGAAAGCGACACTGATCAAAAAAATACAAAAGGTCGACCCTGCTGTGACGGTAAAGGATCCGGTGGTAGGGCAGCTTGTGGATAAGCTCAAGCAGCTTGAATTCGAGGGCTATCAATTCGAGGCGGCGGAGCAGAGCTTCGAGCTGGTCATCCGGCGCTTGCTTGGAAAATACAAGGAATATTTCGAGCTGGAGTATTTCAAGATCATCGGTGAACAGCCGCTCCGCGCACAGGAATACCCGTCCTCTGCCATCATTAAGGTCAGGGTGGGTGATGAGTCGCGCATCACAGGCGCGGAGGGCGACGGCCCGGTACACGCGCTCGACCTCGCGCTGCGGAACGCCCTTAAGGGCTTCTATCCGTCGCTGGAGGACATGAGCCTCGCCGATTATAAGGTGCGCGTGCTTGAAAGCTCGGCGACGACAGCGGCAAAGGTGCGCGTGCTTATCGAATCCACGGACGGGAAGCACACATGGAATACGGTAGGCGTATCGACCGATATCATTGAGGCAAGCTTTCTTGCCCTTACGGATTCCATTGAATATAAGCTCACGCTGGATGAGGCGCAGGCACCCTCTCGGCCATAGAAAAGAAATCAATATTTTATCTATAGAAGGAGATCAGTATTTATGGGCATGACAATGACGCAGAAGATATTGGCGGCGCATGCGGGGCTCCCGAGCGTCGTGACAGGGCAGCTCATTTCCGTGAACCTCGACATGGTGCTCGGGAACGATATCACCTCCCCGGTCGCGATCCGGGAATTTAACAAAACCGGAAAAGAGGTTTTCGATCAAAACAAGATCGCCCTTGTGATGGACCACTTTACACCGAATAAGGACATCAAGGCGGCGGAGCAGTGCAAGCTGGTGCGCGAATTTGCACACAAGCACGGCATCGTGAATTTCTATGATGTGGGACAGATGGGCATCGAACACGCCCTGCTGCCGGAAAAAGGACTCGTTGTCGCAGGCGATGCGGTGATCGGCGCGGATTCCCACACCTGCACCTACGGCGCGCTCGGCGCGTTCTCGACGGGCGTCGGTTCGACGGATATGGCGGCTGCTATGGCGACGGGCAAGGTATGGCTCAAGGTTCCGGGAACAATCCGCTTCAATCTGCGCGGCGAGCTGAAAAAGCATGTCAGCGGTAAGGACGTGATTTTGCACATCATCGGCATGATCGGTGTTGACGGCGCGCTCTACCGGTCGATGGAGTTCGGCGGGGAGGGGCTCGCGTCCCTTTCCATGGACGACCGTTTGTGCATTGCGAATATGGCGATCGAGGCGGGCGGAAAGAACGGGATATTCGAGGTGGACGACCAAACGATAGAATATATCCGCTCCCATTCCGAGCGTGAGTTTCAGGTTTACGCACCTGACCCGGATGCGGCCTATGAACGTGTCATCGACATCGATCTTTCGGAAATCAAATCGACGGTCGCGTTCCCGCACCTCCCGGAGAATACGAAAACGATCGACGAAGTCGGCGATGTAAAAATCGATCAGGTCGTGATCGGCTCGTGCACGAACGGACGCATCAGCGACCTGCGTGCCGCCGCGGAGATCCTTGTGGGGCGCAAGGTCGCGCCGAATGTCCGCGCAATCATTTTCCCGGCGACGCAGGCGGTCTATCTGCAGGCCATGCAGGAGGGCCTCCTAAAAATATTCATTGAGGCGGGGTGCGCGGTATCCACGCCGACGTGCGGACCATGCCTCGGCGGACATTGCGGGATCCTCGCGGAGGGAGAGCGCGCCGTTGCAACCACGAACCGGAATTTCGTAGGGCGGATGGGCCATGTGAAGTCGGAGGTCTATCTGGCAAGCCCGGAGGTCGCCGCCGCAAGCGCGGTCGCGGGAAAGATCGCATCGCCGATGGATATTTAAGGAGGATAGGATATGAAAGCAAAAGGCAGAGTGTTTAAATACGGAGATAATATCGATACGGATGTGATCATACCGGCGCGTTACCTCAATACATCGGACCCGGGTGAGCTCGCGGCCCATTGTATGGAGGATATCGATACGGAGTTTGTCAAAAACGTGAAAAAGGGCGACATCATGGTGGGCACGAAGAATTTTGGATGCGGTTCCTCGCGCGAGCACGCACCCATCGCCATCAAAGCGTCGGGCATCAGCTGTGTGATCGCGTCGAGCTTTGCGCGTATCTTTTACCGCAACGCCATCAACATCGGCCTGCCCATCCTTGAATGCGCGGACGCGGCGGAAGCGATCTCGAACGGGGATGAGGTCGAGGTGGATTTTTCCACGGGCGATATCCACGATCTCACGACCGGAAAAAGCTTCAAGGCGCAGCCTTTTCCGGAATTCATTCAGGACATCATTGCGTCCGGCGGACTCATTGAGGCAGTCCGGCAGGACAAGCTGTGAGGCGAATGCGAAGAACAGAATAAAAAGGCTCCGGAAATAGAAGAAGGTGGAAAAAGCCGCTCCCGTTTGATAGAATGAAATCATCATGACGGGGGCGGCTTTGACATGAAAAAGAATAAATTTTTGATTTTAGGGATCGTTTTCTTTGCGCTCGCAGGGGTCATGCTGGCCGGTATGGCAGCTGAGTCGATGAGGAACGCTGAACATTACAGCATCGCGTATTCGCTGCTCCCGGCGGTTCTTTTTGCTGCTTTGGGCGCATGGATGATGGCAAAGATAAAAATGCCGCCAAAGAAAAAGGCGGAACAGGCGGGAAAGCGCCGCAGGCGCAAGACATACAGAGGGCTCAAGGTGGTGGGCGGCCTGCCGGTTCCGGAGGGAGCGTCGTGCATTGCTTCTTTTGACGGGATCACCCTTGTGATCGCCGCGGGCGGGGCGCAGTATCATCTTGATGCCTCGAAGCTGCGCAGTATAGAATTGAGCAAGGATATCGACCGCCGGGTATACAGCGAGGGAAGCCTTACGGGCGGCCTGATAGGAGGAGCATTATTTGGGCTTGCCGGGGCGGTGATCGGGTCGGCGCCGAGAAAACGCATAGAAACGCAGGTGCTGCGCGGGGCGGTCATCGGCTATGAAGATATAGACGCGGCGGCCGGGCTTGCTTATATCGTGTTATCAGACAGGAAAACGAACGCAGCCTGCAGCAGGAAGCTGGTAAAGCGTTTGAAGCCGTATGTGAAAACAAAGCACGCAGTATATCATTTATAAGAACAAAAAAAGGCTTGCTTATAATGGCGGGTCTTTTATGATGCAGCAGTGAGGGATATTCTTTTGGTTTTCCGGCCTTGTACGGTGAATCGACGGCAAAACAAACAGAACGCTCCGGACGTACCCTGCCGCAATACATCCAAGGCCTGCCGCCGCGCCATTTGACAGGAAGAAACAGCGCGTCATTCATAAGGTATCTTTTATTCCCTGCCGCCGCGCAGCTTGTTTTCCGCGAAACGCAGGCATTCGTCATAATGAGCGATTTTTTTATCCAGCCGCGCGAGCGTTTGTTTCATGTCCTCCATGCGGGCGGCGAGCTGTTCGCGCTGCTCGAGGAGGATCTGCTTGCGGGCCTCCTGCGTGCCGTCGCCCTGCTGGAACAGGGAAACATACTCGATCAGAGCCTCGACCTGTATGCCCGCGCCGCGCATGCATTTGATAAATTCCACCCAGCCGCAGTCCGTATCGGAATAATCCCGAATACCATTTTCTTTCCGGCGCACGCTGGGAATGAGGCCGATGCGTTCATAATAGCGCAGCGTATCGGCGGATATTTCATATTTTTTGCTGACTTCCGCGATCGTCATCGTAAAAATCTCCTTTGCCTTTTCACCATAATATTTTATTTCCGAAAAACAGCGCATACAGCCCTATCTGCCGCTGTACGCTTCCGGCTCTTTCATAGTACCACTTAGAGTATACTCCAAGTCAAGAAAAAAACAGCGCTTCGAACGAAAACTGGACAGGAGGCGATTTTTTGCTACAATAAAAAGGAAGAACGCATCGATTCCGGGAGGCAGCACAGACGGGGGAGCGCATGGAGCCGCATAACGACACGCATACCGTCCTCAGACGGTTTCAAAATTTCAGATACGGCCTGATTTTGCAGGGGGTGGCCGTCGGTGCTGCGGCGGGGCTGGTCTCTGTGCTGTTTCGCCTTGCGATCGAGTATGCGGATGAGTTTTTGGTTTTCATACTGGACGCGGGCAACAGGCAGGCCGTTTTCAAAGCAGCGTGGTTTGCCGCGCTTGCAGTCCTCGCGCTCCTTGTGGCACGGTTAGTAAAATGGGAGCCTATGATCAGCGGGAGCGGTATCCCGCAGGTGGAGGGAGAGCTGCACGGAGTGTTCAGCCAGAAATGGTGGCGGGTGCTGCTTGCAAAATTCGCGGGCGGCGTGCTCTCCATCGGCGCGGGCCTCTCGCTCGGAAGAGAAGGCCCCTCGGTACAGCTGGGCGCTATGGCGGGAAAAGGCTTTTCCCGTATCCTGAAGCGTATTAAGGTGGAGGAGAAGCTGCTCATGACCTGCGGCGCATCCGCAGGGCTTGCCGCGGCGTTCAACGCGCCGTTTGCGGGCGTCCTGTTTTCTCTGGAGGAGCTGCATAAAAACTTTTCCGTAGAGGTGCTGCTGTCTACGATGGCAGCCTCTGTGACTGCGGACTTTATTTCACGAAATGTATTCGGGCTCGCGCCGGTATTCAGCTTTGATATTTCGATGAATATCCCGCTCGAGCTGTATTGGGCGGTGCTCCTGCTCGGACTCATACTCGGTGCAGCGGGCGTGTTTTATAATTTTTGCATCAGAAAGTCACAGGAATTGTATGGAAAGGTCAGGCGGAAAGAGGTTCGTCTGCTGATACCGTTTCTGTGCGCCGGTTTTTTAGGTTTTACATTCCCGTCTGTGCTCGGCGGCGGGCATAAGCTGATCCCCATGCTTGCGGGCGGTGAATTTGCACTCGCAATGATCGCGGCAGTATTCGCGCTCAAATTTGTTTTTTCCATGGTGAGCTTTGGTTCGGGCGCGCCGGGAGGCATCTTCCTGCCGCTCTTAGTGCTGGGCGCGCTGCTCGGCGGCGCGGTGGGCACGCTGCTTGTGCAGGGGCTCGGCGTACCGCAGGCGCTTTTGCAGAATTTTATCGTTTTGGCAATGGCGGGTTTTTTTGCGGCGATCGTCCGCGCTCCGGTCACGGGTATCATTCTCATCTGCGAGATGACGGGCTCCTTCACACAGTTTTTATCGCTTACGCTCGTTTCGCTGACCGCCTATGTCGTTGCGGACCTTATGAGATCGAAGCCGGTCTATGAACAGCTTTTGGAACGGATGACCGCGGGCAGGAAACAAGAGGAAACAGCGGAGACGGATACGAAAATATTGCTCGAGATACCGGTCCATTTCGGTACGCCGATCTGCATGAAGAAGATCAGTCAGATCGAGTGGCCGGAAAGAAGCCTGATCGTAGCGGTGCGCCGGGGCAACCGGGAGATCATCCCCAAGGGGACGGTACGGGTTCGCCCGGGCGATCTCCTGATCGTACTGTGCAATGAAGAGGATTCCTTCCGCATTCACGAGAAGCTCGTGAAGCTGTGTCAGACCGTATAAAAAAACGGGCCGCGCCCTCCTGAGGCACGGCCCGTTGCCGCTGTGCGTTATTCGTGCTCCGGCTTTTCCGCTTTTGCGGCTTCGATCTGTTCCGCAAGCTCACGCACCGTTTGCTGCGCTTCCGCGATACGGGCAAACAGCGCTTCTATATCTGCGTCGATCGCGCGCTTTTGATATATGACCATACCCAGCTCGCGGTAATATCCGTCAAGCTCATTGCTGACCTGCGTCCTCTTCGCGCTCAATTTGGTCACATCCACCATTTCCTTTGATTTCGACGCCACCGTTTCGCCGAAAGACACGATGCTGTCCTTGGCCTTGCCGAGAAATCCTCCGAATTTCTCCATCGTTGATTTTTCCGTCATCACAAAACCTCCTTTTCCAAATTACGTTTTCCACCGCAAGCGGTTAAGCGTGCGCCTGCCCGTGGATCCAAGAGGCGATATCGCCGATCACCTGAGAGTCTACGGAAGCGGGCGCGTCATAGTCCCCGGCCGTACCCGTTCCGCCTGCCGGCATAAACAGATGGTTCAGGCCGGGATAGAGCTTGAACTGTACGTTTTCACGTCCGCCCAGCAGCTCCCGCCATGCTGTGAAGTCCTTCTCCGGGAACACCTGAAAATCCTCTTCTCCCTGCAGGAAAAGCATAGGAACATCAAGAGCCTGAGCGATACCGGGCGTGTCGATCTGGTTCAGTGTATACCAATAATTTTCCGTCGCATTGAGCACGATATCCGTTCCGCCCTCTTTTGCGCTGCGCGCCTGATCGATCAGCTTTTCAACGTTTTCAAGGGAAGCCTGCTTATCCTCTTCCGATACGCCGTCAAGAGAAGCGAGAGCCGCCTTGTTTTGATCGAGCATGATGTCTTCGAGGCTGCGCGGCGAGCCTGCGAGTGAAATCAGCCCGGCAAGGCCGGAATCCTGTACGATCTTAGGAGCAAGCATACCGCCGAGACTGTGTCCAAGCACATAGATATGCTCCGTATCGATCTCCGCTGTTTGCTTCAAAAGCTCTGCCGCAGCAGCAGCGTCATCCAGCACCTCGTATTGTATGGTAAGCTGCGCAAGGTCGGCGGGCTGGTCCGGGTACTGCGCCGTCCGTTTGTTATAGCGCAGGGAAGCGACACCCTGCTGTGCAAGGCCGCGCGCGATGTCCGCAAGCGGCTTGTTTGCGGCTGCTCCTGTCGTTTCGTCCATATCCTGCTGCCCGGAGCCCGCGATGAGAAGGACGGCAGGTGATTTTTCCGCACCTTTGGGCAGCGTTAGGATCCCTTCGAGAGGAGCGTCCTCACTGCCGACCGATACGACGCGCTCCTCATAAGCGTCCGTATTCTGGGGCTGTGCTTTTTTGGGAACATACGTCATCCATAACCCGGTCAGCTCATTTTTTCCATTATAGGTATAGCGCAGGAGAAGCCCCCTGTTCTCAAAGCTACACGAAACGTCCACGAGGGCAGCGGCGCCGCTTGCCGAAAAGGAAGACGCTTCCATGCTTTCAAATGCGCCGAGCGAAGGCGCGGTGCTTTCCCAGCCCTGCTTCAGAACGTCGGCATTCAGCACGGAAGCCACAGAGGGGGAAATGCCGGACGCTGCCGAGGCATAGTCGCCGTCTATGAGCGCCTGCGTATAAGCCTCGCTTTTTTCCATTAGGGCCTGCTCGTCGAAATGGACGGCTGCGCCGCAGCCCGACAGGCAGAAAACGGCCGCGAGCACCGCGGCCAGCCATTTTTTATTTTTCATTTTTGTCGCTCCCTGAATGATATTCACGGTTCAGCCGTTTCTTTTTCTCGCTGCCCTCCCGCAGCAGACTGCGCAAAGCGGCTTCGTCTTTTGCTGCGATCGCCTCCCGCAGCGCGCCGATGTTGCGCTGAAGCTCGTCGATCTCCTTTACGAGCTCGTCGCCGTTGAGGACGAAAAGCTCCGCCCACATGTTGGCGTCGAGCCTCGCCACGCGCGTAAGGTCCATAAAGCTCCCGGCTGAAAATCCGCTGAAATTCTGGGAAGCTTCGCTTTTGACGTATGCGTTGGAAACTACGTGGGCAAGCTGCGACGTATAGGCGATCACCTCGTCGTGCTTCTTTGCGCTGCACCGGGTGACGCGCGCAAACCCAAGCTCCTTTGCGAGCCCGGACAGCAGGCGCACGGCGTCCATATCCGTCGTCTCGTCCTCCGTGATAATGAAGCTCGCGCCGCAGAAAAGATCGGCGTCGCTGCTCGAAAAGCCGCTCGTTTCCTTTCCGGCCATGGGGTGCGTTCCCACATAGCGCAGTCCGCGTTCCTTAAGGGGCGCGGAGACCTTGCGTGCGATGAAACGCTTGACGCCCGAAATATCCGCGATCACTGCATGGCTCTTAAAATCCGTATTCAGCATGAAGGAGACGCAATCCCGCGGATAAAGACATACGAAAACGACATCGCAGTCCGAAACGTCGGTGTCGCTGTCGATGGCGCCTGCGGCGTATGCCGCCGCAAGGACTTCCTGATTGCGGTCCATGCCGCAAACGGAGTGCGCCGTATATTTTTTAATGGACCGGGCGAGAGAACCGCCGATGAGCCCAAGGCCCGCGATGCCGATCTTCATAAAATATCCTCCAAAGCAGAAAGAAGCGTATCCATTTCTTCCCGTGTGCCGATGGTGATACGCAGAAAATCACGGGTGCGCTTCCCGGAGAACCAGCGGACGAGCACGCCGCGTTTGCGCAAGGCCGCGAAGACATCTTCAGCAGAGGGGGAATCAAACCGCGCAAAGAGGAAATTCGCGGAGGAGGGCAGCACGGCGACGCCGAGCTTTTGCAGCTTGTCCGCCGTATAGGCGCGCGTTTCTATGATTTTTCCGGTCACCTCGCGGCAATATTCCACGTCGCGGATCGCCGCAGCGGCGCCTGCCTGTGCAAGCGCGTCGAGCGGATAGGAGTTGAAGCTGTCCTTTACCGTCCGCAGCGCGGCGGTCAGGTTTTCGTCTGCGATCACATAGCCCACGCGCAGACCCGCAAGACTGTGGGATTTGGAAAACGTCCGCACGACCGCAAGGTTAGGATACCGGTCCACAAGAGGGATGGCGGTCACATTCCCGAAAGCGGCGTATGCCTCGTCGACCACGGTGACGCCGTTTGTTTCCCGGATGATTTCTTCAACGCCGGAAAGGGGCAGCGCGATCCCGGTGGGAGCATTGGGGTTCGCAAAAACGGCGCCGCTTCCGCCGCACATTTTTTCTGCATCCACAGAATAATCCTCTTTCAGCGGGACCATCTCGAGCGGAACGTCGAAAAGCTCCGCCCATACGGGATAAAAGCTGTAGCCCACATCCGGCGTCTTTACCCTGCGGGAAGCGGAAACGCCCGGGAACCAGCTTCCTGCCTCCTCCGCTCCGTTTTGGAAAAATGCGGAGAAGCAAAGCGCAAGCGCCTCGTCGGACCCGTTCGCACAGAATACCTGCTGCGGCCGAACGCCGTGATACTCCGCGATCGCCTCACACAGGCGGGAAGCGTCCGGATCCGGATACAGGCGCAGACGTCCGGCGGCCTGCGAGACGGCCGCAGCCACCGCCGGGCTCGGCGGATAAGCGTTCTCGTTCGTGTTCAGCTTGACGAGCCGCTCTTTCGGCTGCTCGCCCGCAGTATAGGGCGTAAGGCTCTTCGCCTTTTTACTCCAAAATTCTTTCATTGCAAAACGACCTTTTCTTAAATTTATGTAAATTCAATATAATTCTACCATAACCGCCGCAAAATGTGTTAATATATGTTCTATGGAAAAACGAACAAGCGTTGAAGAGGAAAAAAGACGGTGCAGCTGGGCAGTGGATCGGCTGCTGCAGGATTATCATGATAATGAATACGGCAGGCTGAAAACAGATGACGCCGCTCTGTTTGAAAAGCTGTGCCTCGAAAGCTTTCAGGCCGGTTTATCGTGGCGCACGGTGCTTGCGAAGCGGGAGGCTTTCCGCGAAGCGTTTTCCGGCTTTGATATTGAACAATGCGCGGCGCTTGAGGATGCGTATCTCGAAACCCTTATGAACGACGAGCGGATCATCCGCAACCGCAGGAAGATTTTCGCGGTGCGGGAAAACGCGAAAGCAACGCTGCGGGTAATAGAAGAATTTGGAAGCTTCTTTAAATATATTTATTCCTTCAAAAAACCGGAAGCATTGCTCCGGTCACTCAAAAGCTACGGCTACGTCTTTGTAGGCCCTACGATGACGGAGGCCTTTATGCAGAGCGTCGGAATACTGGAAGCGCACGAGCCGGGGTGTTTTTTATATACCTCGCCTCTGGAAGGATAGCTAAAATATGCCTACAACGCTGACGCACAAGATCGCCGCGGACAATATCCTTGAAAAGCTCACGGATCCGCAGGCAAAAAAGATCATTACGGAAAACCTGCCCGCGTACTATTCTGGCTCGCAGGGCGGGGATATTTTTCTGCTCTATAAATTCTATTTCTTCCTGTGCGGCGCGAAAATGAAGATGCTCGGCTGGGCTTTGCACTATACGCGGCCGCAGCGCTTTTTCTGCGAGGGCGCGGAATATATCAAGGAACAGGGGAGCGATACGCTGAAAAGCTATTTTTACGGCTATATCACGCACTATTGCCTCGATATGTTCCTGCATCCGCACATCAACGCGGAAACAAAGCCAATGTCCAGTCATAATACGCTTGAGTGCGCGCTCGATATCCTTTACGCAAAGAAAAACGGGCTCGACGCTTACACGTTCGATAAGCAGGGCTTTGCGCGCGATACGGTCGTACCCGGCGGGGAAATAGATGTTTTCTATAAAAAGATGTCTTACCTGTTCCCCGGCCTTAAGGTGGACGACGCGCCGTATACCAAGGCGGCAAACTATTATGTATATTATAACGGCCTTGTGTCGCAGCCGGGACGGGCGGAGCTTTGGAAGCTCAGGCTGCTCAACGTGATTTCCCAGCTGAAGCTCAAAACAATGCTGTATCAGCCGATCGAAACCTATGAGGGGCTTTACGATTACGATTTTTATTTCGGCCTCATCGATACGGCGGTGGAATGGGCGGTGCGCCGCATCGAGCTCGTGGAGGCTTTTTTCGAAGGCCGCGCGGATATCACTCAGCTTCAGAGCGAATTTTATAACGTTTCCTTTCATGGAAAGGCCATCGTGCCGCAGGAGGAGCGCAAGCCTTTCAAGCGGCTGTATAAAAAAGCGCCTCTCGTGCACAGGAAAGAGCGGCCAAAAGAGGAAGCGGACATGCGCGACGCGAACTGCAGAATTTAAAGAGCTGCCGCCGGGAGTACCCGGGGCGGCTTTTTTTGATCATGCTGCCGGGGCCTCTTTGTCTGTAAAATAAAAAGCTGCTCCGGTTTCAGGAGCAGCCTGCTGCTGTTTTTTATGCCGTATGCTTTCCCCGCCGTGTTCCCGGTGCGGTGAATTTATACTGTGCGATCATGCCTGCGATCGCAAAGACGACTACGGGCAGGATCATGACCCATGCCGGAGTCTGATGGAATACGCTCGCTGAATCAAGTGTCTGTTTATAATTACCGAGCGTCACAATGGAAAGTACGCTGCTGTTGGAAAGCAGCCCGATGATGATGCCGACCGTGCTCACAAGGGTGTATGCGCCGTAAATCGCGGAAAAAATAATGATGAAATGCCTGCGGGACGCGAGCGTGATCACGCCGAGCACGACGAACAGGCCGAGACCGATGATAAACAGAGTAACGGGCTCCATGCCGGCAAAGGTAGCCGGGGACGCCGCCTTGAGAAAATCGAAGATCATCAGGCCGATGAGGCCGCCCACGATAAAGATCGCAAACTTTACGAAGAAGAACGCGAGCAGCGCAAATACGATGCCGATAATGAGGCTCACGAGCCACAGCCAGTCCGCGACTGCAGGAACGTAGGTGCCGAGATAGGTATAGGAATAATATGCGCCCATGAAGAATGCATACAAAAATAAGATGACTTTCAGATATTTATAGCCCCAGAAGCAATACAGGATACCCAATATGAGCATAACAAGAAGTATGATGATGGGAATGATTCCGGACATAACGCTCTCCTTACAGGATTTTTTCTCATTATTATAATTATAGACGTGGAACAGAACAAATGCAAATCAGCAGATGAAACGTAATAAAATGTTAAGAAGCGGCGTTTTTGACCGGCAGATGTGTAATTTTGTGAAAAAAATATTTATGCTTTTGCAGAAAAAATCATTGTGCTATAATAAAGCTTGTTGGTAAAACGCGGAAAAAACCGCGTATCAGGGCATTCGGAGGGTAAGCTATGAGCCTGACATTTGCGGGCGGGATCCACCCGCTCCGCCATTTATATGAAGGAAAAAAACTGACGGAAAAATGTGCGATCGAGGAAATGCCGGCAGGGCATGTCGTGAAGATCCCGCTTTCGCAGCATATCGGTGCACCCGCGAAGCCGATCGTAAAAACGGGGGACCGTGTGCTCATGGGGCAGAAGATCGCGGAAGCACAGGGTTTTGTGAGCGTTCCCGTACATGCGAGCGTATCTGGTGTGGTCACGGCGATCACTGAAATACCGGGCATAAGCGGACATCCGGTGCAGGCGGTGGTGATCGAGAATGACGGGAAAGACGAGAGCGCCTATGAAGCGCCTCAGAATATCGAAGCGCTTTCGCGGGAGGAGATCATCGAATGCATCCGGGACGCGGGCAACGTAGGCATGGGCGGCGCAACATTCCCGACGCATGTGAAGCTTTCGCCGCCGGAGGGAAAAAATATCAATTTGCTGCTCCTGAACGGCGCGGAATGCGAACCGTTTTTAACGTCCGATTATCGGCTGATGGTCGAATGCCCCAAGCGTGTGCTTGCGGGCGTCAAGCTGCTCATGCGTGCGCTGGACGTAAAAAAAGCGATCATCGGCATTGAGGATAACAAGCCGGAGGCGATCGAAAAGATGACGGCAGCGATCGATACGCATGCCATACGTGTAGTGCCGGTGCAGACGAAATATCCGCAGGGTTCGGAAAAACAGCTCATCAACGCGATCACAGGGCGCGTCGTTCCCGCAGGCGGCCTGCCGATGGATGCGGGCGTGGTCGTGGTGAACATTGCGTCCGCTAAGGCGATCGCCGACGCATTCTTTGCGGGAGAGCCGCTGATCCGGCGTGTTGTTACTGTTTCGGGCGCGGTAGCGCAGCCCAAAAACCTACTCGTCCGCTTTGGCGTAAGCGCACAGGAGGTGCTCGATTATGTGGGAGGCTTTTCGACAGAGCCTCTTAAGATCATATCCGGCGGACCGATGATGGGGCTGCCCCTTCCGACGCTGGAATGCGTGGTAACCAAAGGCTTTTCCGGCCTCATTGTTCTGGACGGCGAGTATACGAAGAAGCAAAAGGAGACCAATTGCATCAAATGCGGAAAATGCGCGGAGGTGTGTCCCATGCATCTGATGCCGATGATGATATCGGCATCGGCTGCACATGAGGATTTTGAACGCGCACAGGAATATCATGCCATGGACTGCATGAGCTGCGGCTGCTGCAGTTATATCTGTCCGGCCAAGAAGCCGATTGCCCAGAATATCAAATTCGCAAAGGATATGATCGCGGCAAAGAGAATGGCCGAACGGGCGGCGCAGGCCGCAAGGGAAGCGGAACAAAAGAAGGAAGAATAGAGAGGAAAGGCTTATGCAACGAGAGTTGATTCTGTCCGGGTCGCCGCACATAAAATCACAGCAAAGCACCTCGCGCATCATGCTCGATGTCATCATCGCACTGATCCCCGCGTGTATTGCCGCTGTATATTTTTTCGGCGCGGGCTGCCTCATGACGATCGCGCTGTGCATCGGAAGCGCGGTCGGCTGTGAAGCTGCGGTGCAGTTTTTCACAAAAAAAGAAGTTACGGTAAGCGATCTGTCCGCCGTGGTGACGGGCCTGCTGCTTGCGCTCAACCTTCCGCCGAACGTACCGTGGTATCTTCCGGTGTGCGGCAGTGCGTTCGCTATTATTATCGTCAAGCAGTGCTTCGGAGGCCTCGGGCACAATTTCATGAATCCGGCGCTTGCAGGGCGGTGTTTTTTGCTCATTTCATGGCCGGTGGCCATGACGACGTTTGTCGCGCCGTTCGCGGGCGTGGACGCGGTCGCGTCGGCGACACCGCTCGGCGTTTTAAAAGAGGGGGGCGACGCGCTCCCCGGCCTGTGGGACATGTTTATCGGCAATGTGGGAGGCAGTATAGGGGAAACGAGCGTGCTTGCACTTTTGATCGGCGGAGCCTATCTGCTCATACGCCGGGTAATCTCGTGGCGTATCCCGTGCGCGTATCTTGGAACGGTCGCGCTTATCACGCTCCTCACGGGACAGCCGGGTATGATTTTGTTTGAGCTTTTTGCGGGCGGGCTGATGCTCGGCGCGTTTTTCATGGCGACGGATTATGTTTCTTCACCATCCGCGCCAAAGGCGCAGCTGGTGTTTGGCATCGGCTGCGGCGTAGTCACGATGGTCGTACGCCTATGGGGCGGCTATCCGGAGGGCGTATCGTTCTCGATCCTTTTCATGAATCTGTTGACGCCTCTGCTGGATAAGGCGCTTCGCCCGAAAGTGTTTGGGGAGGTGAAGCAGGCCCATGAATAAGGTAAATCAGGACAGCATACTGAATCTTGTGCTGCGCCTTGCGATCATCACCGTATGTGCGGGGCTGATTCTCGGTGTGGTCTATGCGGTCACAAAAGGGCCAATCGAAGAAAATGAAGCCGCAAAAGCGACGGAGGCGCGGCAGGGCGTTCTTGCAGCTGCGGAGGAGTTTACGCAGGTAGCGCTCGACGGCATCGATTACGACCGTGAAAAATATGCGGATATTCAGGAGGTCTATGAAGGGACCGCCGGCGGACAAGCGGTAGGGTACACCTATTCCGTCGTTACAAAGGGATATAAGGCTGGGCTTACGCTCACGATCGGCATCGCGACGGATGGCAGCGTAACGGGCGTGGAGATCACCGCGCACGATGAAACGCCGGGGCTCGGCGCGAATGCGGACGATCCGGAGTGGCTGAGCCAGTTTGCAGGAACGACAGGGGAACTGACGGTGTCCAAATCGTCTGCCGGGGCGGAAAATGAAATACAGGCCCTGACCGGCGCGACGATTACGAGCCGCGCTGTGACGAACGCGGTGAATCTGGCGCGTTCGTTCGGCGAACAATATCTTGGGGAAGGAGCGTGACGGGAATGGATAAGAAGATGATGAAAGGCGTGTTTTTGAACGGCGTCTTTAACGAAAACCCAACGTTCCGGCTGGTGCTCGGCATGTGCCCGACGATCGCGGTCACGACTTCGGCTACGAATGCGGTCGGCATGGGCGCGGCGGTCATTTTTGTGCTGACCTGCTCGAATGTGCTCATTTCCCTGCTGCGGAATTTTATTCCGGACAAGGTGAGGATACCGTGCTATGTCGTAGTGATCGCAATGTTCGTAACGGTGGTGCAGATGGTGCTTCAGGCGTTCATACCGTCCCTCTATGAATCATTGGGATTGTTCCTTCCGTTGATCGTTGTGAACTGCATCATTTTAGCGCGCGCGGAGGCGTTTGCCGCGAAAAACAGCGTGCTTCCCTCCATGATGGACGGCATAGGCATCGGCGTCGGTTTCACGGCGGCGCTCACGATGATCGCTGTTGTCCGCGAGCTGCTTGGGAACGGTACACTGTTCGGACTTCCGGTGTTTGGCGCGGATTATCCGCCGGCCCTTATGTTCATTCTGGCGCCGGGCGGCTTTCTTGTGCTTGCGCTCCTGCTTGCGCTCATCAATAAGATAGTGCTGCAGCGGGAAAAGAATAAAGAGGAAAAAGCCAGAAAAGAGCCTGTACAGGCAGAGGAGGTGCATGAATAATGGATACTTTTATTCGCATCCTCACGATTCTGCTGAGCTCGATTCTGGTCAATAACTTCGTACTTTCCCGGATACTCGGCATCTGTCCGTTCCTCGGTGTTTCCAAAAAGGTGGAAACGGCCGTCGGCATGGGCATGGCGGTCACGTTTGTCATGGCGATGGCATCGCTTATCACATGGCTGGTACAGTATTTTATTCTGGTGCCGCTGGGCGTGGAATATATGCAGACGATCGCTTTTATCCTTGTGATTGCAGCGCTCGTGCAGCTTGTGGAAATGATGCTGCAAAAGACGAGCCCCGGGCTGTATCAGAGCCTTGGCGTTTATCTGCCCCTTATCACCACAAACTGCGCGGTGCTCGGCGTTGCCATTCTGAACATCACGGAGCAATATAACCTTGTGGAATCCCTCGTGAACGGTGTAGGCGGTGCGCTCGGCTTTACGCTCGCCATCGTGCTGTTTGCGGGCATACGTGAACGGCTTGAGCTCTCAGCCATCCCAAAGCCCTTTCAGGGCTTCCCGATCGCTCTTATAACAGCATCGCTGATGAGCGTAGCGTTCATGGGCTTTTCCGGGCTGGTGTAAGGATATAGAATGCCGTAAAACGGCTTGGAGCTCTGCGTGCGCCGTATGGACGTATCCGGGCGCGGAGGCAGCGGCGGCGCTAATAAAAGATCAAGAGGAAAATCTATTATGTTTGAACCAATTATCTGGTCTGTTATCGTATTAGGAGGTCTTGGAGCGGCGTTTGGCGTCATGCTGGGCGTAGCGGCCAAAAAATTTGCAGTCAAAAAGGATGAACGCGCGGTCGCGGTACGGGAGAATCTTCCGGGTGCGAACTGCGGCGGCTGTGGATATCCCGGCTGCGACGGGCTTGCAGACGCACTCGTGGCGGGAAAAGCGGAGGTGTCTGCCTGCGCGGTCGTATCGCAGGAAAATGCGAAAAAGATCGGCGAGATCCTTGGGATATCGGTAGGAGAGCTCGTTCCCAAGGTAGCGCGCATCATGTGCCTTGGAAGCGAGGGGCACTGTAAAAATAAATTTGAATACGACGGCGCGCTTGACTGCCGCGCAGCCTACGCGATCGCGGGCGGCTTCCGCGCCTGTAAGTTTGCCTGCCTCGGGCTCGGCACCTGCGCGAAGGTATGTAAATTCGATGCGATCACGATGGGGCCGGACGGCATCGCCTTCATCGACGAAAATAAATGCACGGGCTGCGGGCGGTGTGTGGAGCAATGTCCGCAAAGCTCTATTGCCGTGCTGCCCAAAAACGTGGATGTATATGTGGGCTGTACCAATACGGGGCGCGGCCGGGAAGTAATGGAAAACTGCAGCGCGGGCTGCATCGGGTGCGGAAAATGTGCGAATCTCTGCCCGTTTGGCGCGATCACGATGGAAAACAATCTCCCGGTGATCGATCCTGAAAAATGCCGCAGCTGTTGGCTGTGCGTGGAGCAATGCCCGCGGAAATGTATCCTGACGACAAAATCCGATATGCGGGCAAAAATCAACCCGCAGAAATGCGTCGGGTGTCATCTGTGCGCAAAGGCATGTCCGTTCGGGGCAATTGAGGGCGAACTCAAGATGACGCATAAAATCACAGATATCTGCCGGGGCTGCGGCCTTTGCGAGGAAGCCTGCAAGCTGGGCGCCATCACGATGGTGCCGAAGTCATGATACTCGCCTCAGCTTCACCGCGCCGGAAAGAGCTGCTTTCGCTGATCACTGCGGATTTTCGGGTCGTGATATCGGGCACGGACGAAACATGTGCTGTAAAGGACCCGCGCAGTCTGGTGCGCCTTCTTGCGGAAAGGAAGGCGTACAGCGTTGCAGAGAAATATCCCGGAGAAACAGTGATCGGTGCGGATACGGTCGTGGAAGCGGACGGAGAAGTGTTCGGCAAGCCAAAGGACGAAGCGGACGCCCGGCGGATGCTCGGCAGGCTGTCAGGCTGCACACATTTTGTACATACGGGCGTGTGCGTCGTGCGCGGGGAAAAGCACCTTGCAAAAACGTTTACGACAAAGGTCCGGTTCCGGAAGCTTGCGGACGGGGAGATCGATTTGTACCTGAAGCAGGAAGACGTGACGGACAAGGCGGGCGCGTATGCGATCCAAGGCCCTGCTGCAAAATTTGTGGAGGGGATAGACGGCTGCTTTTTCAACGTGGTCGGTCTGCCCGTATCGGGCCTGTATGGAATGCTGCAGGAGCTTGAAGGATAGTATAAGAGTGGAAATAGAACGTCTGTTCGCATGCTGCGCACAGGCGTTTCCTGTCAGCCTGTTTTTGTCGGGCCGCCGAAAAAGCGAATGGCAGTCAAAAAAATAAGAGAACGGCAAAGCCGCAGTGTATACAGCTCTGCGGCTTTTTTCTTTTCAGGAACGAGGCCCGGCCTGTACTTTTGATGACTTTTTTTACCGAAAAATGATATCCTGCAAAGATAAAAGTTCTTACAGGAGGTTGTTTATGAAAACGTATGGATACGCGCGGGTATCGACGCGCGAGCAGAATGAAGACAGGCAGCTGATCGCGCTTTCCGGTTTCCCGGTGGCAAGGAAGAACATCTTTCTCGACAAACTGAGCGGCAAGGATTTCAATCGCCCGCAATACAGACGGATGCTGCGCAGGCTGAAAGAGGGCGACCTGCTGGTCGTCCATTCGATCGACAGGCTGGGCAGGAATTATGATGAGATCATCGCTCAATGGCGCATCATCACCAAGGAAAAAAAGGCGCAGGTCGTTGTGCTGGATATGCCGCTTCTCGATACGCGGCAGGGACGGGACCTCACCGGAACGCTGATCGCGGATATCGTCCTGCAGCTTCTTTCCTATGTTGCGCAAAAAGAGCGTGAGAACATCCATCAGCGGCAGGCGGAGGGGATCGCGGCTGCAAAGCTGCGCGGCGTACGGTTCGGACGGCCGAGCAAGGCGATACCGGAGGGCTTTGGAGAAGTATTCATGCTGTGGCGAAAAGAAAAGATCAGCGGCAGGGAAGCCGCACGGCGTCTGGGCGTTACGCACAACACCTTTTTTAAATGGGCGCGGCAAAGCGGGGAGGAGCGTTGAACGGCGCGCACTTATATTTCGGAATTGTTACAAAAAGTTTACCTGCCAATATGACAAACAGGCCAGATCTATGATATAATTGAACAAATTATCTGTGTGCGGACGCGTCTGCGGCGGAATCGCGGCCGCGCCCGGCAGCGAGAAAGGCAGACTGGTCGTGAACATATTCAGGAACAAACCGCTGATCGTAACGGTCGTCATCATCATCGTCCTTATTTTCCTGCTCGTAGCGGGAAACGGCAGCGGAACGCTTTCGCAGAGCGCAGGACAGGCAGGCACTGTTTTTGCGCCGGTGCAGAATTTTTTCTATCAGATATCGTCGAACATCGGCGGCTTTTTCGATGGGCTCGTAAATCAGGATGAGCGGGCGCAGGAGAATGAGGAGCTCCAGAACGAGCTGGAAGTGTTCAAAAGCAAATCCCGTGAATATGAAGAACTGAAAAAAGAAAATGAACGGCTTGCAGAGCTTCTGGAGTATAAACAGGAAAATACAGATCAAGAGCTCGCCCTTGCGCGTATTACCGGAAAAAATCCGGGGAACTGGTTCGATGTGTTTACCATCGATCTCGGCCGTGCGGACGGGATCAAGGAAAATATGCCCGTCATTACGGCGGACGGCCTCGTGGGTCGCATCGAAGAGGTAGGGCTTTATTCCTCGAAGGTCATGGCGATCATTGATTCGCGCAGCAGCGTTTCGTCCATCATGGAGCGGTCCCGGGAGGAAGCGGTCGTAAAGGGAGCCGTTTCCAGCAATTCACTGGACGATTCCCTGTATATCTCTTTCCTGCCGCTCAACGCAGATATCACGGTGGGAGATAAGATCATCACCTCCGGGTACGACGGTATCTATCCCAAAGGCTTCCTGATCGGGGAGGTCGCAGAATCTTCCAATACGGAGACGGAGGGAAAGAATGTCCAGATCGAACCGGCGGTCGATTTCCGCAGGCTGGAGGAAGTGTTTGTAGTCAAATCCGTCGGCGGAGAGGAAACGGGAACGGTATCCGCGGCAAACGAAGTGATCGGGGATTCCGCTACGGTAGGAGAGGCGGCGCAGCCGTCGCCGTCCTCGCAGCCCGCCGGGACGCAGGAGTAGGCCATGAGATATGTCGTTTTGATCGTAATGGGGATATTGAGCGCGCTTTTGTCCGGCACGGCATTCAGTACGTCCTTTGACGTCGCGGGGCTCGGCATACAGATCGACCTTGTTATGCTCTTTACGCTCGGGCTCGTTCTGGTAGAAAAGAATATCGCGCCTATCGTTTTTGCCGCGCTCACCGGGCTGCTGATGGATATCCTGTTTTCTACGACGCTCGGGATCTATGCGCTTTCCTATACGGTCGCAGCGGCGGCGGCAAGCGTGGCGGTGCACCGGCTTGAAAAATTCAATTTTCTGCATATCTTTGCAGTGGGCATGGGTGGATATATTGTGAAAGAGCTCATGATGGCGCTGATCGTGTTCGCACAGGGGGCGCGGCAGTTTGAGATGGGGACGATCCTCCTGAAAGATACGCTGCCGTCGGCTGCGGTATGCGGCGCCCTGCTTCTTTTAGTCTATTTACTGATTTCGCTTCTATATCGGAACGCGTGGATGCGTCCGCGCGCAGCGGCTCATTTTATGGACGAGCTTTGAATGAGGAAAAGACAGGATGTTTAAAAAGTTAAAAAACAGATTTTTTGTTTTGATGGCGGTCGTGCTCGTCGCCTTTATCGCGCTTGGAGCGGGGCTTGGAAACCTTACGCTGACGCAGGGCGGCGAGCTTTCCACGCTGTCTGAAGACAGAAAGGTAAGAGAGCTGACGCTCAAGGGAACGCGCGGACAGATCACCGACGTGACGGGGATACCGCTGGCGTACGACGAGAGCAGCTATGATATTGAATTTCTGCGCGATCCGTCGCGCAACAGCACGACGGATAAAGCGCATTATACGGAGGTGCTCTCCCGGGCGATCGCGCTCATCGAGGAGAGCGGCGGCACGACCATCGATACCTTTAATATCGTGCGCAACGAGGACGGAACGTTTTCGTTTGACTTTGGCGTGACAGATCCGGAGGCAGTCAAAGCGCGCGAGGAAAACTGGCGCAAGAATATGTATGTGTCCGCGACTTCGCCGCCGGATGTGTTGTACCGCGATCTGCGCACGCGTTACCGTATTCCCGAGGAATATACCTACGAGCAGGCACGCAAGCTCCTTTCCATCTGGCAGGAGGTGCAGCTTTCCTCCTATCTTGCCTATGTTCCGGTCACAATCAGCGAGGATGTGAGTATGGATACGGTCGCGCTCATCGAGGGCCAGTCGGATACGCTCGACGGTATACAGGTGGGAGAAAGCTCTGTGCGCGTCTATCCCAAGGACGACGTGGCGGCGCATATCGTCGGTTATCTCGGCAAGATGACCGATGAAGATACGCTGGAAGAGTATGAAGACAAGGGCTATTCGCGGGATGACCTGATCGGCGCAGCCGGCATCGAGAGCACGATGGAGCAGTACCTCACGGGCAACTCCACGGAAAAGCAGGGCCAGCGGGTGGTGGAGGTCAACAGCAGCGGCAAGGTCATCAGCGAGCGGTCGTATACGGAACCGACGGACGGCTACAACGTGCGCCTTACGATCGATCTGCAGCTTCAGCAGATCGCGGAGGAAGCGCTCAAAAATAATATCGATCAGGTCTATCAGGAGCAGGTGGAGCAATATAATACCGCAAAGCCGGAGGACTACGACCAAAACGAGGACGTACAGGCTGTGCTCGAGAGCCGCGAAGGGAATTCTACGCTGGAGAAAATGAACCTTGCGAAATCCGGCGCGGCGGTGGTGCTCGATGTGGATACGGGCCGGGTGCTCGCGATGGCGAGCTATCCGTCCTATGACGCGAACATTTTTACGGGCGGCATATCGGAGGAAAATATGCAGAAGCTGAACGATGACCCCGCCCGGCCGCTCTTCAACAACGCCATCTCCTCCAAGGCGATCCCCGGCTCCATCTTCAAAATGGTCACGGGCATGGCGGGCCTTGAGGAAGGGGCGATCACGACTGGAACGACGATCGACGACGAGGGCGAATATCCGCTGGACGAGAAAAAGCGGGAGGGCGAGCAGATCGTCGGGCATATCCCGGCCTGCTGGGCCTACCCGGACGGCGGCTGGCAGACCCACGTGGATCAGACGATCGTGGAAGGCCTCGAGAACAGCTGCAACTATTTCTTCTATGAAGTGGCGAACAGGCTTGTGCAGACGACGGGCAGCACGGATACGCTTTCCAAGTGGGGCGAGCAGTTCGGTCTCACCACCTCTACGGGCATCGAGCTGACGGGCGAGGTGATCGGTCAGGTCGGGAACCAGAGTGTGCTGTACGACCCGACCCTGCCTATTTCTACGACCAATTCAGAGGGCGTGGAGGTCACGGCGCAGAAAACGTCTCTGCCTTTGCTCGTGCGCAATACCCTGATGAATGACCTGCGCGGCTATGGGCAGTCTATGAATATCGAATATACGGACGAGCAGCTGAGGAAAACGGCGGAGCGGCTCATCGAGGCGGCGGGCAAGGACCTGACGGACTATGAGATCGGCCCGGAGATAAGAGATATCCTATATGAAGAGCTTCAGATCACAAGCGCGGTAGCCGACAGGAACGGTTGGGTCATCGATATCAACAGCCGCCTTTCCGAGCTGCGGTGGAACACCCGCCGTACGGTGGAAACGGGTATCGGCTCGGGCACGACGGCAGTCACCCCCATTGCGGTAGCCCGCTATATCGCGGCGCTGGTGAACGGCGGAGACGTCTATGAAACGCACATCGTGGACAGCATCGTGGATAACGACGGAAACATCATCGAACAGCAGGAACCGGTGGTGTTCAACCACATAGACGCGCCGCAGGAATATTTCGACGCGATCAAGGAGGGCATGACCAAGGTGGTCGCGGAGGAAGCGAGCACGGCGAGCACGGCATTCGACGGTTGGAAATATCAGGATGAGATCATCGGGAAAACCGGCACGGGCACCGTCTCGGCGATCGACCTTGAAAACAACGCGTGGTTCGTAGCCTGCGCGCCGAAGGATGATCCGGAGATCGCAGTGGTCATTTATATCCCGAACGGGATCGGCGGCTCGCACGCCATCCCGGCGGCAAAGGACATCATCGAATATTATCTCGACGGAAAAACGGAAGAAACGGGAACGGAGCTTCCGTCCACAAATACGCTAATCCCGTAGGGGAGCGGTAAATTGGAATTTGCGTACGGCCACGGAATCCTGTATAATGTATTTTGTGGCCGTATGCAGTTTTGCGCACGGAAAAGGAACATGCAGGAGGGTTTATCATGCAAGGCATCATTACGTTCAAGGGAAAAGAAAAGGGACTGGAGATCTATTTGGATGAGCGGTCTACTTATCCCGTCCTGCGTGAAGAATTGATGGAAAAGCTGAAAAAGAATCAGGATTTTTTCCGCGACAGCGATACGCGGGTGGTGATTCGCGGGAAAAAGCTTTCGGAAGCCCAGCGAAAAGAGCTGCGGCGGGTGTTTTCTATGGATTTCGGCATCCGCGACGTTATTTATGGAGACGAAGCGGACCTCATGCGCGAGGCAGAGCTGAAGATCGAAAAGCCGCCGGTCAAAAAGCCGGAGCCCGATGAGTACAGGGAAGAGGTAGAGCTTGTGTCGGGTGCGTATTTCGACGCGCAGTCGATTTTTATAAACCATACGGTGCGCAGCGGGCAGCGCATCGAGTGCGAGGGGGATATCGTCGTCCTCGGCGACGTCAATCCGGGCGGTGAAGTCATCGCCGGAGGCAGCATCGCGGTGTTCGGCCGGCTGCGCGGCCTTGCACACGCGGGCTGCTCGGGCCGGAAGGACGTGTGCGTCGCGGCGGTCAATATGTGCCCGAAGCAGCTGCGCCTTTCGGGCCGGGTAGTGACGTTCCCGGACCGGGAAGAGACCGGCGGACCGGAGGTCGCGGAGATGCGGGACGGAAAAGTCGTGATACGGCCGGTCAGCGTGAAATAAAGATACGGCGTCCGTATATTTTGCGCGGCGCCGGCAGCGGAAGTAATTTATATAGGTGAGAGGAAGAGTATATGGAAAATGTAATTGTGATCACATCCGGAAAAGGCGGGGTCGGCAAAACGACTTCTACGGCGAACCTCGGAACAGGCCTTGCCATGCAGGGCAAAAAGGTCGTGCTGGTCGATACGGATATCGGACTGCGCAATTTGGATGTAGTGCTTGGGCTTGAAAACCGCATCGTTTACGACCTTGTAGACGTAGTGGAGGGCACCTGTAAATTAAAGCAGGCGCTCATCAAGGATAAACGCTATGAGGGACTGTATCTGCTTCCCGCAGCACAGACGAGAAATAAAATGGCAGTCGCGCCGGAGCAGATGAAAGAGCTGATCGCAGAGCTGGAGCAGGAATTTGATTACGTGCTGATAGACTGCCCGGCCGGCATTGAACGCGGCTTTAAAAACGCGGTGGCGGGTGCGAAATCTGCAATCGTCGTGACGGTTCCTGAGGTATCGTCTGTGCGCGACGCGGACCGCATCATCGGCCTGCTGTCGGCAAGCGGCATCGAGGATGTGCGGCTCCTCATCAATCGCCTGCGTCCGGACCTCGTTCGTAAAGGGGATATGCTTGCGATCGACGATACGCTGGAGATCCTTGGGATAGACCTCATCGGCGTCATTCCGGAGGACGAGATGATCTTCCGCTCATCGAATTTGGGAGAACCGGCCGTGACGGATAAGGCTTCCCTTGCAGGAGAGGCCTACCGGAACGTTACGAGGCGCATTATGGGAGAAGACGTTCCCATGCTTGACCTTGAGCAGAAAACGGGCTTCTTTGGGCGCATCAAGCGGCTGTTTTCAAAATAAGCGGGGGGAATTGACATGGGATGGTTTTTTAACAGGAAGAAGAGCAGTCAGGTGGCAAAAGACCGGCTGAAGCTCGTACTGATCTACGACCGCGCGGGAACGACGTCCAACGATGATATGATCAATATGATCAAAAAAGATATCATGGCGGTCATTTCAAAGTACGTAGAGATCGACGAATCGGAATTTGAGATCGACTTCAAAAATGTGCAGAATCAGGAGGAAGAGGGCGTTTCCTCCCAGATCGCGATGAACATTCCGATCAAGAAGATCAAGCAGATGGTGAAAAATGCGGGTCGGTGACCCGCGGCGGCCGTCTGTCTGCAGCTTAAGCCCGCTCTGTCTGCGTAAATGACCGGAACCGGAACAGAAATAAACCATGCCTAACAGGGGAAACGGCGGCGTGTCCGCTGTGCTGCGCGTCCATACGGCGGGACGGGCAGCCTTGCGCGCATGGTTTTTTCATCAGTAAGAATGGAGCGTATATGAAGGGAAAACTCATCAATCGGAATATGTGGAAGTATGTGGACTGGTTCCTCGTCGTGATCATCGTGATCTTGGTGGGCTACAGTCTGCTTTCCATACTGAACGCCACGGCGAGCCCGTTTACGGGAGACGAAACGACATTTGCGGAATTTATCGCAAATCTCGACCTTTCGACGGTAGGCATGCAATTCATTTTTTTCCTCATTGGTCTTGGCTGCATGTTTGTCGTCATGCTGATCGATTATCACAGCTTGGCTCACTTTACGGACTGGATATACTGGATATCCATCGCTCTTTTGGTGGCGGTGCTGTTTTTCGGAAGCACCCAAAACGGAACGTCGGGCTGGTTCATGATCGGGAACAGGGGCTTTCAGCCGGGAGAGCTGTGCAAGATACTGATCATTATCGTATTGGCAAAAACGTTTGCGGATAAAACAGAGGGCAATGAGGACGGCATACAGACGCTCGGAGACCTGTTCCCTCTGCTGTGGCGCATCCTGATTCCTGTCGTGCTCATCGCTGCGCAGCCGGATCTCGGAACAGCGACCGTATACATCGTCATTTTTGTCGTGATACTGTTCATGGCAAAGCCGAGCCTCAAGGTAGTGCTCTGCCTGCTCGCGATCGTAGGCGTCATCATTGCGGCCTACCTGATTTACAGCGCGCAGGAGAACAATTACGTCTGGCGGCGCGTCCTTGCCTTTTTCAATCCCGAGGCGGAGGTCGTGCAGGAGGCGGACGCGACCATGCAGATGGATCAGGCAAAGATGGCGATCGGCTCCGGCCAGTTTTTCGGGAAAGGCCTCTTTACGCCGGGCGCCCTTTCGCAGCTCGGCTATGTGCCGGAGAGTCAGAACGACTTTATTTTTGCCGTTACAGTGGAGGCATTCGGCTTTTTAGGCGGCATTATCCTGATCATTCTTTATTTCCTGCTGATCGGGCGTACGTTCATGCTTTCTCTGCGTGCACGGGATGATTTCGGCGCATACATCATCATCGGCGTGGCAGCCATGATCCTGTTCCATGTCGTAGAGAATATTGGCATGAATGTCGGGATATTGCCCGTAACAGGCATACCGCTTCCGTTTTTTTCGGCCGGCGGTTCGAGTATGGTGATGAACTGTATCGCCATGGGCATGGTGATCAGCGTGGATATGCGCCGCCAGCGCTGGCAGGGCCAATAACGGCCGGAGGGCTTAAAATACAAAAGAAAGCTGAAGATACGGCGCCGCTTGCAAACGGCGCCGTATCTGTTTTCGCATAGTGCCCGGCCCGCTCCTGCCATATTGAGCCATGCGGGAAGATATGTTATAATGAGCAGCGTTATAGATATTCGGTGCCTGCGGGCACGGTGAGGGATATGGAGAATCGATGGAAGAGAGCAGAACGTTGTGCGGCGCTGCCGGTTTTGAGCGCTTGCTGAAAAACGTGGAGAAGCCGGCGCGGTATGTCGGCGGAGAACTGAACAGCGTCATAAAAGAGCCGGGGGAAGCAGAGGTCAATTTTGCGCTTTGTTTTGCAGACGTTTATGAAGTAGGCATGAGCCATCTCGGCATCAATATTTTATATGAAGTGCTCAATGCGCTTCCAAACGTATGGGCGCAGCGCGTGTTCTGCCCGTGGACGGATATGCTGGAGGCGCTGCGCATGTGCGGAGAGCCGCTCCGTTCACTTGAGGGCGGTATGCCGCTCTGCGATTTTGATCTTGTGGGCATCAACCTTTCCTATGAAATGTGCTATTCCAATGTGCTTGCCATGCTGGATATGGGGAAGCTTCCGATGCTTGCTGAAGACAGGGGCGACGGTGATCCGGTCGTGGTCGGCGGAGGTGCGTGCACTGTAAATCCGGAGCCGGTCGCGGCGTTTTTCGACCTTTTTGTGCTGGGCGAAGGGGAAGAGGTCTCTCGTGAGCTTTGCGCGCTGTATGCGCGGCATAAAAAAGAGGGGTTTTCGCGCGCCGCGTTCCTGCGGGATGCGGCAGGGCTGGAGGGAGTCTATGTTCCCGCCTTTTATGAGCCGGTCTATCATGAAAACGGAACGATACGGGAGATCGCGGTGAAGCAGAACGGCGCGCCTGCCGTCGTCAAAAAACGTATTGTGGAAAATTTTGATGCGGAGCAAACGGTCAGAAAGCCTGTTCTGCCTTATATCGGCACGGTGCACGACCGCTGCACGCTCGAGATCATGCGCGGCTGTCCGCGCGGCTGCCGCTTTTGTCAGGCGGGGTTCGCCATGCGCCCGGTGCGCGAACGCCGGGCGGAAACAGTACGCGAGACAGCGCGCAGTGTGATAGCTGCGACCGGCTATGACGAAATATCCCTTTCCTCGCTTTCCTCCGGAGACTATTCTGAAATTGACGGTCTGGTAAACGGTTTGGTGGAGGAATTCCGGGAAAAGCGCGTTTCGGTCTCTCTGCCCTCCCTGCGCATCGACAGCTTTGAGGCGGATCTGGCCTCCGGGCTTCAGCAGGTGCGGAAAACAGGGCTTACCTTTGCGCCGGAAGCAGGTACACAGCGTCTGCGCGATGTCATCAATAAAAATATCACGCAGGAGGAGATCATCGGCGCGGTCACACGGGCCTTTGAAAGCGGTGTTTCCACCGTTAAGTTATATTTTATGATTGGGCTGCCGACCGAGACTACCGAGGACCTTGACGGTATCGCGGATATGGTGAAGAGTATCCGCGAGGCGTTTTACAGCGTGCCCAAAGACAGACGGAACGGTTTTCTGAATATCACGGTGTCTGCGTCCTGCTTTGTACCCAAGGCGTGCACGCCGTTTATGTGGGAGGCGCAGGATACGGTTGAAATGCTGGCGCAGAAGCAGCAGTATCTGTGCGGGAAGCTGAAAATGAAGGGCGTAAAATTCAATTATCACGACGCGTCGACTTCTTTTCTGGAGGCGGTGCTCGCGCGCGGCGACCGGCGGCTTGCGCCCGCGCTGCTTGCGGCCTACCGGAGCGGAGCGGTCATGGACGCGTGGTACGAATTTTTCTCTTTGGAGCGCTATATGGAAGCATTCCGCGCCTGCGGGATCGACCCGGCGTTTTATGCGAACCGGGAGAGGAACGCAGATGAGGTCATGCCGTTCGAGCATCTTGACTGCCGGATCAGCAAAGCGTTTTTATGGCAGGAACGCGAAAAAGCCTATGAAGGCGTCACGACGCAGGAGTGCCGGAAGCAGTGCCATGCGTGCGGGATACAGAAATATTGCGCCCTCGCAAAGCAAAAGCGGCATGTGGACGCATGAGGAACACGAAAGAAAAGAGAGAGATGAAAGTAATTATCAAATACAGCCGCCACGGAGCACGCATGAAATATCCGATTTGACGGAGCACAAGCGACAGGCAAAGAGAGATAGTTCAGCGGTTCTTTTGCAGGTGAAGCGGAGCGGGACCGAAAAAGAACAACCTCTAAAAACGAAAGAAAAGAGAACTATGAAAGTAATTATCAAATACAACCGCCACGGAGCACGCATGAAATATCCGATTTGACGGAGCGCAAGCGACAGGCAAAGAGAGATAGTTCAGCGGTTCTTTTGCAGGTGAAGCGGAGCGGGACCGAAAAAGAACATCCTCTAAAAACGAAAGAAAAGAGAACTATGAAAGTAATTATCAAATACAGCCGCCACGGAGCAGTCAAATACATATCCCATCTCGATATGCAGCGCGCATTCGGACGAGCGGTGCGCAGGGCAAACCTGCCCGCGGAATATTCTCATGGCTTCAATCCCCACATCGTGATGTCGTTCGCCGCGCCGCTGTCGGTAGGCTACGAGACGGAGGGAGACTATCTCGAGCTGTCTCTTGCACAGGATATGAGGCCGGAAGAGGTGAAGCGGGCGCTGAACGCCGTATTGCCAACTGAGCTTCGGGTGCTTCATGTGCATGCCGTGTCCGGGACCAAAAAACTGATGGCGCAAAGCGAAAGCGCCGCCTACAGGGTGAAATTTCATTTTCAAAACGATGAGGATTGTGATAAAATAAAAGAGGCGGCGGGGCGGCTTTGTGCAGCAGAGCGATATATTGCCCGGGATAGGAAAAACAGGGAGATCGATATTCGCCCGCTGCTTCTCGAAGCGGAGGTGCAGGAGGATGAGGTGCGTCTGCTTTTGAAAAATGCAAGCGGCGCGGCGCTCAATCCGGCGGTCGTGGCAGAAGCGCTTTTGCAGGAGGCGGGCTTGCAGGCCGGCTGGAGCGTATGCCGCACGGAATGCTACACGATGGAGAACGGGAAGCGGATCCCGTTTTATGAATATGTTTTTTAAAAATTGAAGGAGCCAACGATGTTAAAAAGGATCATCGCCGACGCCAATGCGCATGAAGCCCGCGTAGCCCTTATGGAGGGCAGGGAACTGGTGGAAATACAGGTCGAAACGCGCGGAAAAGAGCGTCTTGTCGGCAACATTTACAAAGGGAGGGTAGCCAATATCCTTCCGGGGATGCAGGCCGCTTTCATTGATGTAGGCCTCGATAAAAACGCATTTTTATATGCCGGGGATATCCTGTGCGACGAGTCGGATTTTGTTTTTGAAGCGGGCGCAGATGAAGCGCACATCAAAAAGAAACTGGAAGTTCCCAATATCAAAGAGCTATTGAAGCCGAATCAGGAGATCATGGTGCAGGTCTTAAAGCAGCCGGGCGGAACGAAGGGGGCGCGCGTCACAACGCACATCACCCTGCCGAACAGGCTGCTCGTTCTGATGCCGACGGTAGATCATGTGGGCGTTTCCCGCAGGATAGAGGACGAGAAGAAGCGGGAAGAGCTGAAAGAGCTTTTGACGCGCCTGAAGCCGAAGAATATGGGTGTGATCGTCCGTACGCTTGCAGAGCAGGCAACGGACGAAGAGATCGAAGCGGAGCTGAAGTTCCTTGTGCGCCTGTGGCAGAAGGTGCAGGAGAAAGCCGACTTTGTGACTGCGCCGCGCCTGATCCATGCGGAAGAAACGCTTTTGTTCCGTACCGTGCGCGATATGTTCACGCCGGATGTGGACGAATTTATCATCAACGATAAGGACTATTATGAAAAAGTGCTTGCTGTCGTGAGTATCGTTTCGCCGGGGATGGAAAAGCGGCTGAAGCTATTTGAGCACGAGGGTAATATTTTCGATTACTACGAGATCGAGGATAAGATCGGCAAGGCGCTCCAGCGCAAGGTATGGATGAAAAACGGCTGCTATCTTGTGATCGATGAGACGGAAGCGCTGACGGTCGTGGATGTGAACACCGGAAAGTATATCGGCGAGGACAATCTTCAGGATACGATCCTGAACGCGAACATCGAAGCGGCGCAGGAGATCGCGCGGCAGCTTCGCCTGCGGGATATAAGCGGGATCATCGTCATCGATTTCATCGATATGGAATCCGACGAAAATAAGCACAAGGTGGTAGACGCGCTCAAAGAGGCGCTGAAAAACGACCGCACCAAATCCAATGTGCTGGGCATGACCGAGCTCGGCCTTGTGGAGATGACGCGCAAAAAGACGCGGCGCAAGCTTTCGGCCCTCACGCAGGCGGTATGCCCGTGCTGCAACGGTTCGGGGCGTGTGTATAACCTTGAAAATATGGCGATGCGCGTCCGGCGGGAGATCATCCGGTCGGTCGAGCCGGACGAACAGGGTATGTTCATCGTGGATGTATCGGATACGCTTGCAGATTATATCATTTCACGCAACAACCAAAATCAGGCGATCCTGCCGCATTTTGAAAACGCGCATTTTTTCATCAGGAGCACGCGGAATGCGCATCCTGAACAGATTATCATTACGCGGGTAACGGATAAGAATGCTCTTTCCGACACACAGGTTTTCTGTTGACAGCAGCCCCCCGTTATGGTATCATAATTAACTGAGCCGCTCGCATAGGCATGAACGCGCACCACAGCGGTGCGGGCCGACTGCGGCGAGACTGGGTAAGGGAGGTAAAGGTCATGTATGCAATCATCAGATCCGGCGGTAAGCAGTATAAAGTGGAGCCCGGAACGGTAGTCAAGGTTGAAAAGCTGGACGCGGAGGTAGGCTCTGAGGTCACGTTTGAAGCGCTGATGGCGTCGGACGGAAAAACGGTCCAGATCGGAGACCCGGTTCTTGCGGAATTGGTCGTCAAGGGCAAAGTGCTTGCACAGGATAAGGCAAAGAAAGTCATCGTGTTCAAGTATAAGCCGAAGAAGGATTACCGCAAGAAGCAGGGACACAGACAGCCGTATACAAAAATAGAGATCGTACAGGTCGGCACAGAGACTGCGAAAGCAAAGCCGGCCGCTGCGAAAAAAGACAGCGCTGCAAAGACGGCTGAAAAATCTGCTGCGGAAAAGAAGCCCGCTGCAAAAAAGACGGCTGAAAAGCCTGCTGCGGAGAAGAAGCCCGCTGCAAAAAAGACGGCTGAAAAGCCTGCTGCGGAGAAGAAGCCCGCTGCAAAGAAAACAGCTGAAAAGCCTGCTGCGGAAAAGAAGCCCGCTGCAAAGAAAACAGCTGAAAAGCCTGCTGAGAAACCGGCAGAGTGATCCCGGAATTTATGTAGAAGCGAGGTGTTATTTCTATGGCACATAAGAAAGGTGTAGGCAGTTCGAGAAACGGACGCGATTCTGAATCCAAACGCCTCGGCATCAAGCGTTCGGACGGACAATATGTACTCGCAGGCAACATTCTGGTTCGCCAGAGGGGTACGAAGATCCATCCCGGCGTCAATGTCGGCCGCGGCGGCGACGATACGCTGTTCGCTCTTGAAAGCGGCATCGTAAAGTTTGAGCGCAAGGGCAGAGACAAAAAACAGGTCAGCGTTTACGCGAACTGAATCAAGATGCAAAAAAGGCATTCCTGAGGGAATGCCTTTTTTATGCGGGGCGCATCCGCCAAAACGGCCAGCGTTTCCGTTTTATTTTTTCAGATGGAAAAGTTGACGAAACCGGGGAAAAGCTATAAGATGGTAAAATAGAAGATTTATTATGGGAGAATAGCGCCGCGCAGCGGCCCCGGTAAGGAAAATGGACAAGAAAAAACGCAGCATTTATATTTCGACAGAATTGGTCCTTATTCTGGTGCTTCTTGCAGCGGCGGTCCTGATCACGATGCTGATGGAGCCCCATGAAATACGCACGGTGATGATCAGCGCGATCTTTGTAGTCGTCGTGATTTATTTTATCGTATCCACGCTGCGCAAGGAGCGGTGGTTTGCAATCGCGGGGCAGATCCTTACAGATTGCTCGGATGAGATCGACAAATATGTGAACGCGGTGACGATGCCCACCGCTATTACGAAAAAGAACGGCGTGATCGGCTGGCATAATCCTGCTTTTTCCATGCTGGCTGGCATGCGCTGTGAGGGCAGGAATATTTTCCGCATTTTTCCGGAGCTGCATAAACCGGCGAAAGACCGCAAGGTACGTATCGGCAACGTCACCTATGTCAAGGAGGTGATCCCGGCACGGTTCGGCGGCAAAGAATATACCATTTACCGGCTGATCGACGTCAATAACACCTACGAAGCGTCCGACCTGTACCGTATCGTAACAGCGGCGGTCTGTCATATTCAGGTGGACGCATACGGCGATCTCCTGCGCGGAACGGCGCAGGAGGGGCACGCTAAGCTCGACGCAGAGGTCGACCGTATCATTGCAAGGCAAACGGCGAATGTGCGGGGCGTTTATCAGAAATATGACCGGGATAAATACCTGATGTTCTTTGAACGGCGATATCTGTCCTCGCTGATGCAGAGCAAATTTTCCATATTGAACGATGTAAAGGGGATCGAGACGGGAAACGCCGCGTTTGTTCCGACGCTCAGTATCGGCGCGGGTGTAGGGAACAATCCGGAGGAGGCGAACCGCAATGCGGTCGCGGCGCTGGAGCTGGCGCTTGGCCGCGGCGGCGATCAGGCGGTCTTAAAGGACGAGGGCGGCTATAAATTTTACGGCGGCGGCCAGCAGGCGATCGAGAAGCGCACGCGCGTTAAGGCGAGAATGTTCTCGCACGCGATGAAAAACCTGATGGAACAATGCGATACGGTGGTGACTATGGGGCATTCGGTTCCGGACCTCGACTGTATGGGGGCGGCGCTCGGCATCCACGCATGCGCCCGGCAGGCGGGCAAGCGGAGCTATATCGTCCTCGATAAGCCGAATGCGGCCGTTCAGGGCCTCGTCGACGAGATGAAGCGGGATCCGGACTACAGGGACGTTCTGGTGACGCCTGCCGAGGCAGAGCATCTGCTGGAGGGCCAGTCGATGCTGGTGGTCGTGGATACGCAGATGGAGGATTATACCATCGCGCCGCAGCTCGTGGGGCAGGCGGGCACGCTGGTGGTGATCGACCATCATGTGCGGGGAACGACGCACATTGAATCCCCGACGCTCTCACTGTATGAGCCGTATGCGTCCTCCACGGCCGAAATGGTAACGGAGATCATCGAATATTTTTCGGATAAGATTTATATCAAGCCGCTTGAGGTCGAGGCGCTTCTTGCAGGAATCACGATCGACACCAAGGGCTTCTCGTTCAAAACGGGGGTGCGTACCTTTGAAGCGGCCTCCTACCTGCGTAAGCTGGGTGCGGATACAACGACGATCCGGCATTTGTTTCAGGATGATCTTGAGACGTTTTCGACCCGTGCAAGCGTCGTACAGAATGCAAAGGTACAGGACGGCGTCGCGGTCTCGTGGTGTCCGGAGGGGGCGAAGAATCCGCAGCTTTTGGCGGCGCAGGCAGCCGATTCGCTGATCGGGATACGGGGGATAAAGGCCTCGTTCGTGCTGTGCCGGCAGGGAGATACGGTGATCGTGTCCGGCCGGTCGATCGGCGGCATCAACGTCCAGCGTATTCTGGAAAAGCTCGGCGGCGGCGGACACGCGACGATCGCGGGAGCACAGCTGAAAGGAATAGACGGGGACGCCGCGGAAAAAGAGCTGCGGCGGGCCATTGAAGAATATAAGAAGGAGAGCTAAAGCAGATGAAAGTAATTTTGACGGAAGACGTAAAGGGCAAAGGAAAAGCGGGAGATATCGTAAACGTGAGCGATGGATATGCGCGCAATTTCCTGTTTCCGAAAAAACTGGCGAAACAGGCCAATGCGCAGAATCTGAACGCTGCGACGATCGCACATGCGGCGGAAAAACACAGGAAAGATGTGGAAAAGCAGGACGCGCGGGAGCTTGCCGACCGCATTTCGGGCATGACGCTCGTGATCCCCGCCAAGCATGGGGAAAACGGTAAGCTGTTCGGGGCGATCACCGCAAAAGAGATCGCCGCCGAAATGGAAAAAAAGCTGGGCGTTATGATCGATAAAAAGAAATTCTCTGTTCCGAACATCAAGGAGCTGGGAGAATATGATGTGAGCGTCAAGGTCTATGCGGAGGTGAGCACCGCATTCAAGGTAGAGGTAGTAGATGGCTGACGGAGCCGCGCGCGTCCCGCAGGGGCGGATCGCGCCGAATAATCTGGAAGCAGAGCAGTCGATCCTCGGCAGCATGCTCCTGAACGAAAAGTGCGTGTTTGAGGCAATGGAGAGCCTGCGCGAAACGGATTTTTACCAGCAGCAGCACCGGAATATCTTCCGCGCAATGGACGAACTGGTTCGCGCGGGCGTTTCTGTGGATATGGTCACGGTCAGCCAAAAGCTTGAGCAGGAGGGCAATATGCCGATGGGCGGCATGGAATATCTTTCCGGGCTCACGATGACCGTTCCGTCGGTCGCTAACCTCAAGCATTACATTCGTATCGTAAAGGAAAAGGCGTCGCTCCGGGAGATGATCGACGTGTGCATGAAGATCACGGACGATTGTTACCGGGGAGAGCAGGACGCGCGGGAGATCGCCAACGCGGCTGCGACGGCGATCCTGCGGCTCGCACTTCAGGATGAGCGCAGTTCGCTGCAGCATCTTTCCGCGGCGCTGCAGCAAAGCTATGTCATCATCAGCGAGGCGATGAAAAACAAGGACGGCCTCATGGGCCTGCCCGCGGGCTTCCCGCTGATGGATAAGATGCTGTCCGGTCTGCAGGGCGGGCAGCTCATCGTGATCGCCGGACGCCCGGGCATGGGAAAAACGAGCTTTGCCATGAATATGGTGGAGTATATCGGCCTTACGCAAAAGGCGGTTTGTCTTGTGTTCTCACTCGAAATGTCGGCTGATCAGCTCGCAACGCGTATGCTTTGCTCGCAGGCGCGGGTGGATAGTCAGGACGCGCGCACCGGAAAGATCGGTACTGTAGAGATCAATAAATTTGCGGAGGCAATGAAGGAGCTTTCGGGAACGGAGATCTATATCGACGATTCCGCGTCCATCACGCCGACGGAAATGCTCGCCAAGGCGCAGAGCCTCAAGAAGAGCAAAGGGCTCGGCCTCATTGCGATCGACTATCTGCAGCTGATGCAGGCAGGCGGACGCGCGGAAAGCCGTCAGCAGGAGGTCGCGCAGATCACGCGGACGCTCAAGATCATGGCAAAGGAGCTCAATGTTCCGATTTTGCTGCTGTCCCAGCTTTCCCGTGCCTCGGAAAAGCGGGATAAAAAGTCGCGCTATCCGATGCTTTCCGACCTGCGTGAATCGGGTGCGATCGAACAGGATGCCGATGTGGTCATCTTCCTCCACCGGGAGGACTATTATCCGGAGGACAAGATACCGGAAAATATGGGGAAAGCGCGTATCATCATCGCCAAGCAGAGAAGCGGTCCAACGGGGGCGATCTCTATGCAGTGGCAGGGTGAATACACGAAATATATGGAAGTGGATTATGTCCACGACGAAGAGGAGGCGCCGGAATATTGATCACCAACCAATGGTTTTGCGGGCTTTCGGACGATGCAAAAACGATACGCGAAAAGGTGTTCGTGGAGGAACAGGGATTTCCGCCGGAGGACGAATTTGACGTATTCGACAGTCAATCGATGCACGTCGTCATCTACGACGGGGAAAAGCCCGTCGGAACGGGGCGCGTGTATCACGACGGAAAGACGTTCCGCATCGGCCGCATCTGTGTGCTGAAAGAAGAACGGAAACAGGGGATAGGCGACCTCATGATGCGCGTCCTGCTCGTCAAGGCGTTCGAATTCGAGCCGTCACAGGTGCGTATCGACGCACAGGAGCAGGCCAAAGCGTTCTATGAAAATTTTGGTTTCCGGCAGGATGGGGAACGGACGGACGATCATGGCGTGCCGCATATCCCCATGTGCGTCACAAAGGAGACGCTCGTTTTTAAAAGCGGCTGCGGAAAAGAAATGCATTTCAAGGAAATATTCCCGGAAAAGGGATAAAATAGTTCGGAAGCGGACAAGAAAGAATGAAAAACCGGACGGTTCAGAGAAGCGCCCGGTTTTTTTAACCGTCATCATTCTTGCCGATGCCGGCATGCATAAAACTTCAGGATGTGAATGCGAAATAAAGTCCAAGCGTTCCGTCTGATATGGATACGCCGAGCTGGAGGTTATCCCTGCGCAAGACAATACCGGCCGAAGCGGGATTGCTGTCTGCCGCGATCTCGCGGAACCCGGCCTCTTTGAGCGCGCTGACATACTGCTCTCCCTGTTCCCGCGTGATACCGGAAAGAAAAACGGAATAGTAATCGCAGCCGTCCGACTCCCCGGAAAGAATAAAATCAGGCGTACCGTACTCGGGCCGGGGAATACTTTCCGTATATTCGTTTTCCGGCCATGCGCCGATTGTCTCCCGCGTGATATCGGGCAAAGCCTGCGTCGCGGAAACAGACGGCGCGCAGCCGGCTGTAAGAAATACGGCGCAAATGATACAGCAAAGTAGAAAAAGAAATTTTTTCATATGATCGTTTTTTTCTTTCCGTCAGGTGCGCGGATGCATATCGTTGTTTTTGCCGCCGAATTTTGGACGAAGGAAAAGCCAGACTGTGATGCAGGCGAAAACGGCGAGTAGGAGCGGAAGAATAAAAGAGATCATGCTCCAGCTTCCGGAGGAAACGAAAATCCGCGTTGGGCCGTCCGCACCGCCGATGACCGCAGTATCGCCTTCAGCGGGAAAAACCGCGAGCGGCATATTCGGGATATTGAACAGAAAGGCAAGCCACGGGGCGGCGTTCAGAAAGGCGAGAAACAGAGTGGTCGCAAGAAAGATATACTTTACCGCTGCCGGCCGGTAGACTGCATTCATGCCCTTCGAGATCGTTTTCGCCGGGCCGAGGCTCTCGACGGCCGCGCGTTCAGCTTCCTCCTGCGCCCGCCCGCCGCGCATAAGCTCCGCCGTTTTTTGTTCGATGTGATCCGAAAGCTCCGCGCGGAACAGCTCGCGTTCCCGCCGGGAACGGATATTCCGGCATACGGAGTCGATGTAATCGCAGGCGGTCTTTTGCAGCTTCATCACGCCCTGCCTCCTATCATCTGTTCCATTGCCGCGGAAAAGGCCCGCCATTCCTTTTTTTTCGTGTGCAGCTGCCTTTTGCCGCGCTCCGTGATCTTATAATATTTGCGCATGCGGCCGTTTTCCGCCTTGACAGCATAGGAATCGATATAGCCGTCCTTCTGCATGGAATGCAGCACCGGATAGAGGGTGCCCTCCTGAAATTCGAATACATTGCACGACTGGGCCGAAAGCTCGCTGATGATCTGATATCCATACATATCCCGGACTTCCAGCAGATGCAGGATCAGAAGGGATGTACCCACTGAGGTCATACTTTTATCAAATTTCATCGAATATCATTTCTTTCCGTGACTTGTACAAAAAAATACCTTGGATATCTATGCTTGAATTATACATAGATATCCAAGGTATGTCAAGCGCTTTCAGGCGATCAGTATTGTTCGTGATGAACGCGGTCCACTGCGATCTCGGGATGCGGCTTCGCATGCTCGGCAGGATGCCCTATCGAGATCACGCTGAACGGGATGATATCCTCCGGAACACCGAGGATACGGCGAACGCCCGCCGGCCCCTCCTCGGTAGGATAGCAGCCGAGCCATACCGCACCGAGCCCTATTCCCTCGGCAGCGACAAGAATGTTCTGGGTCGCCGCCGCGCAGTCCTGAATAAAAAAGTCCTTATGCGTACCGGGATAATCCCGGAGGTTCGCGCATACGACAATGGAAAGAGCGGCGTTTTTCAGCATGCCCCAATATTGCCGGACGGTGGAAAGCTCCGCAAGGCGCCCGCGGTCACGCACGACGATAAATTCCCACGGCCGGGCATTCCGGGCGCTGGGGGCGCTGAACCCTGCTGATAAGAGCAGCTCCTCCTGCTCTTTCGACACGGGCTCGTCCGTATATTTCCGGACGCTCCTGCGCCCTAAAACACAAGTCAATCGTTCCATTCGATCAGCCTCCTCTTCCTGCTCAAAATTGATAGAATAATTTTACTATATCTTATATAGGCACGATTTGCAAATTTTAAACCGGGAGGCTATAATACAATATGTAGTAGAAAAGAAGAATGCTCCACTACAAGGAGTATAAGGGGAACCGATCATGATCAAGCTTGAAATCACGCAGGAACATCAGGGGCTTCGCATCACACAGTGCGTGTCGGAGTTTTTGCCGGAGCTTCAATCCCTGAATTTGAAAAAGATGATCAAGGCAGGGGACATCAAGCTGAACGGCTGCCTGATCAAAAAAGATTTTGAAGTAGAGCCGGGGGATATCATCGAGGTCTATGTGCCCATAGAATTTCAGCGTTTTCCGTTGCTCGATATCGTGTATGAGGATAAAAACCTCATTGTGCTCAACAAGCAGCCGGGAACGGTGGTGGTAGGACGGGTGGACCGCAATACGCCTGAGCTGATGTCGATGGTCATCAACTATATGCGCGATGCGGGGGAATATTCCGAAGAATCGGGCTGTATCCCGTTCGCCTGCTTTAAGCTTGACGTTTATACGGGCGGGCTTGTGCTGTTCGCCAAAAACGCGGAATATTTCGAGGCGCTGCGGGAGGCCGTGCGCCAGCGCAGGCTCGCGCGGACGTTTCGGGCCATCGTCAAGGGCTGTCCGGAATATGAGCGGGGCGAGTTCCAGCATTTTTATGTGAAGGACGGGGACGACAAATACCGGGTGTCCGCAAAAAAGATGCGGGGCAGCGTGCCGATCTACACGCGCTACCGGGTACTCGAAAGCAACGGGATATTCAGCGTCGTGGAAATAGAGCCGGTGACGCAGTACCTAAATCAGGAGCGCGCGCATATGGAAGCGGCCGGTTATCCGATCCTCGGCGACCGCCTGTACGGAGACGCACGGGCCAATAAAAAGCTGGGTATCAAATATCAGGCGCTATGGGCGAACAGGATCCGGTTCAACACGGGCGTGAACAATATGCTCGAATACCTGAACGGGAAAACCATAGAAACGGAGGATATCGATTTTCCGCTCGTGAATTTTGAATGAGCGGAAAACGTTATTCGGCAGGAATTTCAAATAAGCTCCACGGGAAGCATTGGGGCGGAGGACAAGTAAACGTCAGCCGCTCTTTTTTTGTTGGGTGAAGAAAGGAAAGGCCGTATGCCCACAGGCACAGCCGGGGGGATTGCGCACCGCCGTATTTGACGTCGCCCGCAAGAGGAGCGCCCGCGTGGGCAAGCTGTACGCGGATCTGGTGCGGCCGTCCCGTTTTCAGGGAAATATCAGCGAGGGAAAACCCACCGCAGCGGCCGGCGACGCGGTAGGAAAGCTCCGCATGCTTCGCGCCGGGCGTTCCCGCGGGAACGACGCACGAGATATTCGTCCTGCCGTCCTTCAGAAGCTCGTCCGCAAGCACGCCGCTGTCCGGGAGACTGCCCGCGGTCACAGCGTAATACCGCTTGGAAAGGGAACGGTCCTGTACCTGCGCGGACAGCCGTGCAGCCGCCTTGGAGGTGCGTGCGAACACCATCACGCCGCCCGCCGGACGGTCGAGGCGGTGCACAAGGCCCAGATAGACGGCTCCGGGCTTTTGATATTTTTCCTTGATATACGCCTTCAAAAGGGTGAGAAAATCCAAATCGCGCGATGAATCCGCCTGTGAAGGCATGTTCTGCGGCTTCACCGCAACGAGGATATGATTATCCTCATACAGGATATCCGGCGTCATGTATGCCACCTCGTCGTCGTGCCGCAGGGAAGGAGCACCTCCTGCCCCTGAACGGGCAGGCACAGGTCCCCCGCATCGATCGTTCCGCCCCGCCCCGCGAGGCATATTCTAAGAAGATTTTGGCATACGACGGAGGAAAGGCCGGTGGTATAGGAGTTGACGAGGAAGAAAAGCGGCGTATCCGACAGGAGCTTCGCCGTCTCGCCGACCAGATGAAAGAGGTCGTCCTCCGTACGGAACACTTTTCCGTCCGCGCCCCGGCCGTAGCTCGGCGGGTCCATGACGATGCCGTCGTAGCGGTTTCCCCGCCGCTGCTCGCGCAGGACGAATTTCAGGCAGTCGTCCGCAAGGATGCGCACCGGACGGTCCGCAAGGCCGGAGAGCGTCAGGTTTTCTTTCGCCCAACCGTTCATACTGCGCGCCGCGTCGATATGCGTGACCTGCGCGCCCGCCTGCGCACAGGCAAGCGTCGCGCCTCCCGTGTAGGCAAACAGGTTCAGAACGCGCGGCTTGAAAGAGGCCCTGCGGATCATGTCCGCCATAAAATCCCAGTTCGCCGCCTGCTCGGGGAATAATCCGGTGTGCTTGAAGCCGGTAGGCCGCACATAAAACTTCAGGCCGCCGTAAGAGACGGTCCAGCGTTCGGGAAGCTGTTTGAAAAATTTCCACGAACCGCCGCCGCGGTCGCTGCGCAGATATTCCGCGTGCGCCGTATTCCACAGGGCCGGAGCCTGCTTGGCCCAGATGACCTGCGGATCGGGGCGGGAGAGGATAACGTCTCCCCATTTTTCGAGCTTCATGCCATCCCCGGCGTCGAGTATGGTATAGTCCTGCCAGCCGTCTGTCAAAAACATGCTTCCTACTCCGTTTCTCTTTTTATCTCTATCATTTTACCACAAACAGAGGTGCGGATACTATCCCGTATGCTATAATGGGAGGAACGAAAATAACGACCGGAGGAAGCCATGAAACTGAAAGCATACGCAAAGCTGAACCTGTCCCTTGCGATCACTGGAACGAGACCGGACGGCATGCACGAGCTCGATATGCTGATGCAGAGCATCTCCCTTGCGGACGAGCTCACCATCCGGCCGGCGGAGCGGACGGTTCTCCGCTGCGGCGGAATGGCGGCGGACGAGAGCAATACGGCGCTGCGCGCCGCGCGGCTGTTCTTTGAAGCGGCGGGGCGCAAGGGAGGCGCAGAGATCACGCTGAAAAAGCATATCCCCGCGCAGGCGGGGCTCGGCGGCGGGAGCAGCGACGCAGGCGCGGTGCTTTCCGCGCTCAACAGGCTGTACGGCATGCCTCTTTCCATGGAAACGATGACGGCGCTTGCCGTGCGAATCGGCGCGGACGTGCCCTTTTTCCTGCACGGCGGGTGTATGCGCGCACAGGGGATCGGCGAACGCCTTGCCCCGGTGCAAAATGAATGCAAATTCTCCTATCTGCTTGTGAAGCCGGAGGGCGGGGTCCCCACAGGCCCGGCATACGCGAAATATCATGAGCTCCCGGCCATCATGCCCGATGTCGGCAAGGCCGCAAAGGCCCTTGCGCGCGGCGACCGCGCGGCCTATTTTGCGGCTGCCGGGAATTCGCTGCTGCCCGCCGGAAAGGCTCTTTGTCCGCAGGTGGGAGCTATCCTGCGGGAAATGAAAGCATACGGCGCGGATTTTTCCATGATGACGGGAAGCGGAAGCTGTGTATTTGCCGTGTTCTCCGATGCGGAAAAAGAGGCAAAGGCGTTCGCAGCGTTTGCGGAACGATATCCGTTCTGTGCGCGGGCGGCCGATACGGACAGGGCATCCATGGAGGAGACGGAATGAACAAACGGGAAGAAAATATGGAGCGGACGCGCGCGGCGTTGGCGGGGAAACGGTTCATCTGTTCGTACAGCGGCGGCAAAGACAGTACCCTCGCGCTTTACCGCGCGGTGCTTGCGGGAGGGGAGCCGCAGGCAGTTTTTATGACCTATAATGAGGACGCGGGGCGCACATGGTTCCACGGCGTGCCGGAGGATGTTGTGCGCCGGGCGCAGCAGGCGCTTGGCATTCCGGTGAGGATATTGCGTACGCCGGGGGAGCGGTATGCGGAGCGGCTGGAGGAAGAGCTGCGCCTGCAAAGGGCGGAGGGTGCCGCAGCATGCGTTTTTGGGGATATCGATCTTGCAGAGCATCTTGCATGGTGCACGGAGCGCTGCGAAAACGCAGGGATAGAAGGTGTTTTTCCCCTGTGGCAGGAAACGCGGGAATCGCTCGTATATGAATTTATCGACAGCGGCTTTACTGCACACATCACAGTGATCGATAGGGAACGGCTGAGCGGGCGCTTCTTGGGAGAAAAGCTCACACGGGAGGTAGCGGAGGCAATCCGCGCGGAGGGTGCGGACATCTGCGGGGAAAACGGGGAATACCACACGTTCGTTTCGGACGGCCCGCTGTATGAGACGCCCGTGCCGCATACATTCGGAAAGCCCATACGGCAGGGGCAGTATGCCATATTGCCGCTGAAATGATCAAAAAGGGCGCGGCTTCTTCAGCCGCACCCTTTTGGCTTGTGTGTATCACGCGCTTACGCCATCATATAGGAAGCATACTTTTCGATATATTCAACAAAGGTGCGTTCTATCAGCGCCTGTCCCGCTTCGTTCGGGTGAATGCCGTCCTCGCAGATGAGAGAGCGGTATTCCGGCCGGCGCAGGAATGCGCCGCGCACGTTGATAAGGTGTGCGTCCGCGAACTGCGCGACCTTTTCGATGGTATAGGAATATTTTTCCTGCCACCAATAAATTTTGGATACGTCGTGCAGCCACTTTAAAATATTGTGGGCGCGCTGCGGGTCGTTTTTTGTGAACCAACGGAAATAGGCGGGCGCGTTGAGCGGCGGCAAGTTCATCAGCACAGGTATCTTACCGAGCTTTTTTAACGCTTCCACCATACGCAGCATGTTGGTCTCAAACGCCGAAACGGGCGTATTGGGCAAATGGACCGCAGTCGGGTTCTGCGCCACCTCGTCCCATTTATAGTCGCAATCGTTCCCGCCGTATTCGATGAGGACGAGATCGGGATTGACGTCGGTCAGCTTTTCTGCAAGGAGCTGCCTTCCGTGCGCGGAGGTTGTTCCGAATTTGGAGCAGTCGTGCACGCTCGGGCGGATGATGGATTTCAGCTTTCGGATAAATCCGTCTTTAGAAAAAACATACCGCTTCTTCTCAGGCTGGAATACGACGCCCTTAGCGACCGAATCGCCTATCACGAGAATTGATTGAACAAATTTCTGATTCATACTGTTTACCTGCCGTTTATCGGTTTCTGCTAATCAAAATGTATCATTTTAAAAATATTTTTACAAGGGAAAACCTGTAAAAAATCCCTGTAAAACGGGAATGTTCAAAAAGAATTTAAAATTTCCCGGACGCGCATTTGTTGAAAAAAAGACGGGAAATCATTATAATCATTCCATAAGGCATGCATACGCATTCTGTCCGGTACGCAAAACGGGAGAGTTAGTTTGAGAAAATACAGCAAAGAAAAACGCCGGGATACGCCGGCGCGCAGCTTCATACGGAAGCATAAAAAGAAGCTTACGGCGCTTTTTATCGCCGCGGCATGCGTGATCGCTGCGGCTGTGATTTTTATGGGCCTTGCAACGCGGCAGGGCTTTGAATCGAGTTTTCTTATGACGCGGGATACGGTCAAGGTCGGCCTGCGTACGGATGTGGCAGGCTTTGGCAGCGTGGACGAGGAAGGAAACCTCGTGGGCTTTGACCGGGATTACATCGACGCGATCCTCACCGAGCTTCTTGGCGGGCAGACAAAGATCTATGAATATTATCCGCTCACCTCACAGGACGCGGGCGGCGCCATCAAATATGGAACGGTGGATATCGCGCTTGGGCTTCTCACGGAGGGAACGGATAAAACAAAGGGCTTTACGCTCACAAAGCCCTATTATGTGGACGACGTAGTCGTGGTGACACGGGCGGATTCCCGTGCGCAGGGGCTCGCCGATGTCGAAAGTGAAGAGATCGGCCTGCTTTCGACCGCCGTTCCATCCTCCGGCTTTGCGGATCATTTGGAAAGCATGGGGCTCACGTTCGAGGTGCTGCGTTATTCGGATTATGAAAGTGCGACGCTTGACCTCGATGCGGGACGTGTTTCTGCAGTCGCGATGCCGCGCGCGCTTTCCCGGCAGTTCGAAGACGCAGGCTACCGGATCCTTGCAGAGCCCGCATGGGAAATAGGCTATAGCATCATGCTCCCAACAGGGCAGGGGGCGGTGGAAACGGAATTCAACCGTGTGATCGACCAGTTTGAAGCGGATGGGACTACGCTTGCGCTGGCACAAAAATGGGGACTGTAACGGAATTATGATTGGGTGGAAAGCAATGGAAGAACGAAATTTTGAATGGAAACTGGAAGAGCTCCGGCGCCAGACGGAAAAGCTGGAGGCGCTTCCCGCGCTCTTAAAAGACCTTGAGCAGCAGGGAGTCAACATGGCGGAGGCGGAGAACAGGATGCGCGATACGGTGAAAAACGCTGCGCGTCTGATAAACGGCATGGTCGTTGTGCTGGAATCCATGCAGCGGGAGCAGATGCAGATGCGCTATTCTCTGCTTGAAAAAACAGGCGAACTGAAAAAGAGGCTCGACCTCTATTCGGAAGAGACCGTCCGGCGGCTCGACTCTGCGGCGCGCGGACAGGAAGAAGCCGTCCGCAAAGAGCAGAGCGAGCGGAACGCATTTTGGGAGCGGTTTGAAAAGAAACGGGCGGAGGAACAGAAAAAGCTCCGTTCAGGTATGCGCGCGGCGCTTGCGCTCACCGCTGTTTTTGGCGGCGTAACGGTGGCGCTGCTTCTTTTGTTCCGCTTTTTTCTGTAAAAAACAAAAAAATTTTTATAAAAATGTTTCGCACGCCCCGCATGTGGTTATATTGACAGTGTGTAGGGCTGTGTGTTAATATGAACACATAGGGTGAGCTCCAAAACTCCCCGTTACCCACAAATAAAATGTGTCAGGAGGACAAACGGAGTGAAAATCAAAAACATCAGTGAACCGCAGAAATTCTTTGAGCTTCTCAAGGACTGCAAGGGCAAGGTAGAGCTCGTTACGTCGGAAGGCGACAGGCTGAACCTGAAATCGACGCTGTGCCAGTATATTGCGCTGACGCAGATGTTCAAGGATGCGCAGATCGACGAACTGGATCTGATCGTATCTGAGCCCGAGGATCTTAATCTCTTGCTGAACTATCTGGTAAGAGGTTAACCCCCTTACGAAACATCAAGGCTATTGCCTCAAAAGGCGGTAGCCTTTTTTGTTGCCTGAATTTTTCGGATTCATACAAAATTTGGGGCAGACGCATGATATAATAAAGAAAAAAGACAGCGGCAGGGGAAACCGTTTATGAGCGTGACCTTTATTCTCGGACGGACCGCATCGCGGCGGGACGAACGGGTGATGGAAAGAATAAAAGATATTGCGGGGAATGACCCGCTTGCGGAGGTGCTTGTCGTCGTGCCGCCGCAGGCTACCTATATTGCGGAAAAGCAGCTGATGAAAGCGCTTGGGGTCAAGGGGCTGATGGGCGTATGTGTCCAAAGCCCGGCGAAGCTCTGCGACCGCGTCCTCGAAAGCGTGTATGGAAGAACGGTGCCTTCGATCGATTCAGCGGGCAAAAGCATGCTGCTGCGCGCGATATTGGATGAGGAGGCGGCCGATCTGTCGGCGCTTTCGCGGTGTGCGGGCAAGAGTGATTTTCCCATGCAGCTTGCGGAGCTGATTGCAGAATTAAAGACGCTCGATATCACGCCGGAGATGCTGCGCGGCATCGAGACGGAATATCGGGGCACGCGGGAAAAGATGCAGGATATCGCACATTTGTATGAACGCTTCAATGCGGCGGCAGCCGGGCTTTTCGATACGGAGGATAAGATAGACCTTGTGATCGGCCATATCCCGCAGGCGGATTTCATCCGGCGCGCGCATCTTGTGATACACGGCTTTGATATCTATAATGCGCAGACCGTGCGGTTCATGAAGGCGCTGATGCACACGGCGCAGGATACGGTCATGTCTTTTTACTATGCGCCCAGCGGCCCGGACGGCGAGGTGTATGATATCTGCACGGAAAACCGGGAAAAATTTCTTGTGGATGCGATGAAGCTGGGGCTTGAAACAGAAATCGTGACGGAGGACAAAGCGGCATCGCCGGATATCCTGCACATCGAAAAGAATCTTTACGCCTATCCGGCCGAAAAAAGAGGACGGGCAAAAGATGTGCGCCTGATGCGCGCCCCGGGCATAGAAGAGGAGGTGCGCGCGGTATGCGCACAGGCGGTATGGCTGAAACAAAAATGCGGTTATGATTACCGTGATATGGCGGTCGTATATGGAAGCGCGGAGCGTTACAGGTCTGCGGTGGCACGAGTGTTCGGTCAGGCGGGGATTCCCTGCTTTGCCGGGGAAAGGAGGACGCTCGACCAATGCGCGATGAGCACCTTTCTTCTGACGGCGATCGAGCTCATGCAGGGCAGGCTGAAAAAAGACACGCTGCTCGCCCACGCCAAGACCGGGCTGTGCGGCATTGCGGAGCGAGAAATGTACGCTCTTGAAAATTATGTATTTTCCAATGTGCGGGACGGCTTTGCGTTCACATTCCCATTCCGGGATGAGGCCGCGGAGCGCGCACGCGCCGTGCTGATGGAGCCTATTCTGAGAATGAGGGAGGCCGCGCGGAGGGAAGAAACAGCGGGCGGCATGATCGACTGCCTGCTTGCCTACATGGAAGAACGGAACACGGCGGAAAAGCTGACGCAGCAGATAAGGGCCGCGGAGGCTGCGGGGCTTTCGGAAAGTGCGGAATACAGCGCGCAGGTGCTGGAAAAAACGCTGCGCATTCTTGCACAGGCAAAAGAAATATTGGGGGAACGCCCCATGAAAAAAACGCAGCTTTTAGGACTGATCAGAACGGGGCTCAAAGCGCGGAGGATCGGCGTGATCCCGCCGGGTGCGGACGAGATCGCGGCAGGGGAGGTCTCCTATATCCGGCTGGGGGACGTCAAGGCCGTATTTGTCCTCGGTCTTAACGACGGCATTCTGCCGGACTACGGGCAAAGCTCGGATATCCTTGCGGACCATGAACGCGAGCTTTTGCTGTCGCAGACTGCGGGGCTCCTGTTTACAGGCAATGTGGAGAAACAGAAGCTGGCAGTTTTGAAAATTTTTACCCGCCCGGAGGAGAAGCTTTTTTTAAGCTATGTAGACGACGGAAAAGAAAAACCATCGCCGCTCGTAGATAAACTGCACAGTCTGTTTGCGGAAATAGGCGAGACGGAAGCGGGCCGATGGGCGCTGCGGCTGAAGCAGAATGCTTATCTTAAAACGGCGCAGGCCCTGCGCTCCCTCGGAAGCGGGCAGGGGCTTTCCTGCCCGGAAGAAACGGTTTCCACGGTATTGAACGACAAAGAATTCCCCGCGCGGCTGCGCGCGATCCTTTGGGGAACCCAGAACGCGAACGCTGCGAAACGGCTTTCGCCGGAAACGGCGTCTGCGCTGTACCGCGAGATCAAAGGAAGCGCCAGCAGGCTGGAGCAGTATTACGAATGCCCATATAAGCATTTTATCGGCTATGGGCTCGGAGTGACGCCGCCGCGGGAATATACGATCGATCCGCTTGACGTAGGAAATTACGCGCACAGGCTGCTTGAGCTTTTGACAAACAGGATCAAAGAGAGCGGAAAGCGCTGGAACGAGCTCCCGGAGGAACGATTTGAGGAATATATCGTACAGAGCACAAAGCAGGCGCGCGCAGAGCAGGAGAAGTATACGCTGAACAAGCATAACGAAAATGTGCTCCGCGCGATCGAGCGGGAGACGCGCCTCGCTGCGCGGGCGATCCGCCTGCAGGCGGGCCGGTCTGCCCTGCAGCCGTACGAAACGGAATGCAGATTCGAAAAGAAGCTTTCGGACGGGCTTACGCTCACCGGGAAGATCGACCGGATCGATACGGCACAGCTCGATGGCAAGACATATTACGAGATCGTGGATTATAAAACGGGAACGCCTCATTTCTCCATGCGGGAGCTTGCCGGCGGCCTGTCTCTGCAGCTGATGGTCTATATCATGGCGGCGGCAGAGCTGTTCGGCGCAGACGCGGAGTTCGCCGGAGCCAATTATTTCAGGATTCATCTTCCGGCTTTTGAAGAAGCGGAAAAAACGCCGGAGGAGGATTTCGAAATGGAGGGCGTATGCGGCGTGGATTTTGAGACCGCACAGAAGCTGTACGGCGGCTCGGGAGACGTCGTGCTTACGATCGCACTCGCCAGAAAAAAAGACGGCGGCATCAAGGGAGCGGGCAAGGACAGGATGTTCTCACAGGAGGAAATAGAAAAGCTTCTCGCGTTTTCGGAACGGCTGGCCGAGGAGGCCGTGCAGGAGATGAAAGCGGGCAATACGCAGATCAGCCCCTACCGTCTGGACGGAAAGACCGGCTGTGACTACTGCGAGTTTTCGGGGATATGCATGTTTGATGAAGCGTATCCGGGGAACCGTCCGCGCGGGATAGAGCCGGTAGAGCGGGAAGAGCTGTTGAATGGCGAAACGCGGTGTCCGCAGACAGAAAAAACGGACGGGTCCGTTTCAGAAAGAGAAAGGAGGGCAGGAGCTCTTGAAGCTGACGGAAACACAGGCGCGGGCCGTTGAGACGCAAACGGAGAACGTATTGGTGTCCGCTGCGGCGGGAAGCGGAAAAACGAGCGTTCTGGCAAAGCGCGTGGCGCGCCTTGTTGAAAGCGGAGAAGACATACGGGCGATGCTCGTCATGACTTTTACGAATGCGGCAGCGGCGGAGATGCGCCAGCGCATCGCGCGGGAGCTGCGGGGAAAAGCCGTCAGGACAGGGAACGGACGGCTTTACATGCAGGCGGAATTCGTCGCGGCGGCGGATATTTCCACATTCCACAGCTTCTGCGGAAAGGTGGTGCGGCAGAATTATGCGCTTCTCGGCCTTTCGCCGGGTATGCGCATTCTGGATGAGGGCGGGATGAACCGCATGAAGTCTGAGGCCGCCCGCGCACTGTTTGACGACCTGTATGAAGAAGAAAATGCAGATTTTCTGCGGCTGCTCGCGCGGTATACGCGAAGGAGCGACGACCGGACCCTTGCAGATTATCTGTTCCGCATCTATGATTATCTGATGAGCAGGCCGGATCCGTTCGGATGGGCGGAATGGTCCGAGAACAAGAATGGCCCGGCCTATATTGCATGGCTGGAAGAAAGACACAAGGAAAGCATAACGGACTGTATCGCTCAGGCTGAACGGTGGATCGCGGCCGCAGCGGCAGTCTCGCGCGGCACGGAAGAAAAACAGTTTGCACAGGACGAGGCATGCGCCGCTATGCTGCGGGAAATGCGGGAATATGCAAGGCGATGCGGCGCGCAGGATTTTTTTGCGCGCTACGGAGATGCCAAGCTGCCGAATATCGTGCGGGGAATGGCGGAGGAACGAAAAGAACGCATTCAAGGCATGTATAAGGAAGCGCGAAAAAAGCTGAAGGAGGCCCTCGAAAAAGCGCGGCAGCCGTTTTTGCAGCGGGCAGAGCAGGAGCTCACGCATACGCAGCCGGACGTACGCGCCATGATGAGGCTCGTTCGTGCGTTCCACGAACGGTATGCACGGAATAAAGAGGAAACGAATGTGCTTGATTATGCTGATATGGAGCATTTTGCCCTCCGCGCGCTTTCCGACGGCGCGGTACGGGGCATGTATACGGATACCTACCGGCATGTTTTTGTAGACGAATATCAGGACACGAATCCCGTTCAGGAAGAGATCGTGCGCGCTGTTTCAGGCGGCGGCAGTCTGTTCATGGTGGGAGATATCAAGCAGAGCATCTATAAATTCCGTCTGGCCGATCCTATGATCTTCCGGGAAAAGGCGCAGGAATTCCGTACGGGCGCGGCGAGCGGCGAGCTTATCCTGATGAACGATAATTTCCGCAGCCGGAGGGGCGTGATCGACGCGGTAAACGGCATTATGGAGCGGGTCATGTGCGAGGAGCTTGGCGAGGTCTGCTACGATGAGAACGAGCGTCTGCGCGGCAGTACGGCAGGCGGGGAGGCGCGTCTTTTGCTGTGCGCGGGAACAGACGGAGAACGTGCCGGGAACCGGCATAGCAAACAGGCAGGGATACTTGCTGCGGAAATTGCACGCGAGCTTTCCGGAACGGTCGCAGATAAACAAACGGGCAAACAAAGGGCCGTGGCCTGCGGCGATATCGCGGTGCTGCTCCGCTCGCGCAGCGAGCTTATTTACCAGCTGAAATCCGAGCTCGACCAGAGGGGGATCCCCTGCGCGGTGGATGTGGAACAGGCGCGGGATATCCGGGAGATAGAGCTTTTTATGAATGTGCTTCGTCTGACGGATAATCCCTGTCAGGATGTTCCCCTGCTTTCGGTTCTGCGTTCATACATCGGAGGGATGGACGAAGAAGATTTCGCACGGATACGGATCGCGTGCGGCAAGGAAAGGGAACCGTTCTATCGAAGCGCGGACCGTTACGCCAGAGAGGAAAAGGACGAAACGGCGCGCAGGCTGCGTACGTTCTATGCGAAAATGAAATTCCTGCGCACCTGCGCGGTGGCGCTTTCTCTGCCGGAATTTCTTGCGCGGGCCGTACAGGAGACGGATTTTGAGACCTATCTTGCCTGTGTGCCGGGCGGAGGCATGAAGCAGGGCGTATTCGCACAATTTATCGCAATGGCGTCGGAGCTCGCGGCACAGGAAAACAGCCTGTACCTGTTGCTGCAGGCGCTGCGGGAGATCAAACGGAAAAACGGCGCATATCTGAAAGCAGCGGTGCACACGGGCGATGCGGACTGCGTGCATATCACGACGATACACGCGTCGAAGGGGCTGGAATATCCAATCGTTTATATCGCGGGGCTGGAACGCGCGCTTACCGTGCAGGATTTCCGGAACAGGATGCTCATCCATGCAGATTTTGGCTTGGTCACGCAATATATCGACGAAGAAGCATTCGTGCGGAAAGAGACTGCGGAGCTGGAACTTGCAAAACGGCAGATCCGGCGTGAATATCTGTCCGAGGAGCTGCGTGTCCTCTATGTGGCAATGACGCGCGCGCGGGAAAAGCTGGTCCTTGCAGGCAGTGTAAGCGATCTGGAGCGTGCGCGTGCGCGGTGGCAGCTGATACACGATGTGGGAAATTATGAGGAGGCACGGTCGATGCTGGATTGGATCGCCGCCGCCAATCAGGACGGGCTGATACCGGTGAAAGTATGCGGAGGAACGGAGCAGACGGAAGAGCAGGTTCTGCCCGATATGCAAAAAGAGCTTGAACGGCTGCGCGGGCTGTCCGCCCGTGCGGAGCTTTTGAGCGCGGAAAAGACGGCTGCCGTTCCGGCAAAGGTATCGGTGAGTGCGGTAAAGCAGGCGCAAAACATACGGCGCTTTTTGCGGCCCGTGCTTCCGGACGATGGGGAGGAGATCACAGGTGCACGCCTCGGTACGCTCATACACAGCGTGATGGAGCACGTTGTCTGTACCGGAGGAGACGCCGTGCAGGCGGCGGAACGCATGCTTGGGAACAAGCTTCTTACAAAGCAGGAGCACAGCGCTGTGCTCAAAAACAGGGAATGGATCGACGGCTTTCTGAAAACGCCGTTGTATGCCCGCCTGCGGAATGCAAAGCGGGTGCTGCGCGAGCAGCCCTTCAATTTGGAGGTAGAGGCGGACAGTATCGGCTATGAGGGCAGCGGAACGATGCTGGTACAGGGGATTTTAGATCTGGCGTTTTTGGAAGACGGGTGGGTGCTCGTGGACTATAAAACAGACCGTGTGACAAAGGAGACGCTGGCACAGACTGCACAGGGTTATGCAGTACAGCTTGCGCTCTATGCGCGCGCTCTTGCTGAAATAACGGGGATACCCGTCAAAGAAAGATATTTGTATTTTCTGCGTATGCAGGAATGCGTAAAGGTATGATCGGCACAATGGAATGAGGAAAAAGCAAATGGCGAGATTTACAGCGGATTTTATAGTGACGCGTCCGGATGCGGACCGGTTTATTGCTTTTGTAGCACAGGATTTCTTTCAAAAGGAAGGCTTTCAATATGTAAGCTTTAAAGGAGAAAATGTCTGGAGAAAAGGAATGGGCGCGCTTGCAGCTCCGCGGTTCATGAAGCTGGAATTCAAAGACGGAAGGGTCCATCTCGAAGCATGGCTGCGGACCGTTTGGCTGCCGGGCGTATATGGCAAAGAGATGGACCTTACGGGCGCATGGGGCTTTGCGGTAAAAGAGCTGTTCCGCGGAACGGTACAGCAGCTTATCGGTCTGCTTCAGCAGCCGCAAATGGTAAACGGTACGCAGCAGCCTCCGCACATGCAGCCGCAGATGTCATGCGGAGAACAGGCCGCTCCCTCCTGCGGCAAGATACAGGCGGCAGGCCCGGAGCCGCAGCAGCCGGTTCCGGTCATCGTGCATAGTACGCAGGGAAGCGCTGTACTGGCGCTGGTTATGGGCCTCGTCGGCTTGCTGGGGTTATTGATTCCGATCGCCGGCATCGTATGCGGTGTGATCGCGATTCTGAGCGGAATGAAAGGGAGGTGTTCTCCGGCAGGCGGCATGGCAACGGCAGGGTTTATTCTTGGGATCATTGCCATCGTGCTTTCTGCCGCCTCATGGGCATTGACTGTTATTGTAGCGTTCATGAGACTATGACGGCGTACATCAGGCAGGTCTCACTGCGCGCAGATAAAAAAGAAGAAATAAAGCGCTCCTACCTGTGGTCTATCCCGGCGATCCGCAGATTAAAAACGATCGAATTGTCAAAGCCGGTCACTTTCCTGGTAGGAGAAAACGGCTCCGGAAAATCAACGTTTCTGGAAGGAGTGGCGGTGGCGAGCGGCTTCAATGCGGAGGGCGGCTCGAAAAACTTCAATTTTTCGTCGCGCGATACGCATTCGAAGCTGCACGAATATCTGCGCATCGCACGGGGGATCCCCTTTGCAAAAGATGGTTTTTTCCTGCGCGCGGAGAGCTTTTATAACGTTGCCTCCAATGTGGATAAAATGGAAGAGGCGGAAGAGAATCGCATCTGCCGGTCTTCGCTCTATGCTTCCTATGGCGGCGCTTCCCTCCACGCCCAGTCGCACGGGGAAAGCTTTATTGCGCTTATACAAAACCGGTTTCGGGGAAACGGCCTTTACCTCCTCGACGAGCCGGAGGCGGCGCTTTCGCCCGCGCGCCAGATGGCTCTGCTTTCCCTGCTCCACAGTCTGGTACGGCAAAATTCTCAGTTCATCATCGCGACACATTCGCCGATTTTGATGGCCTACCCGAATGCGGACATTTTCGTGTTCGACGGATCGGGCGTCCATAAAACGCCCTATGAGCAAACGGAACACTATTTTATCACCAAACGTTTTTTAGACCAGCCGCAGCGTATGCTCGGGGAATTGCTGGGGCCGGACGAAACGGAATAAAAAAAGAGGCAGCCGCCTCTTTTTTTAGATGATAGTCTGCCGTCAATATCCCTGCTGTTCGATATATTGTGCGATATCTTCGATTATTTTTTGATGCTCTTCTGTTTGCGGCAGTGTACGCAGCCGCTCTGCAAGCTCTGCGCTGCGGAATATACAGCCCGGGAGTGCAGGAGCGATCTCTGCGATGAAGTCCGCATCCATCGCATCGGAATAGAGCTTTGCGTCCGTGATCCTGCCGTCCTTTGTAGAGAGAAGCAGTTCGACGCCCCCCCACGGGAAACGCGTTTTGATCGTGATGTCAAATTTCGGGGATTCCCCAAAGATCCATTCCCAGCTTGCGTTGCGTTTTTCGATGGCCGCGATCTCGCTCCATGCCTCCTGTGTAAACGGATAATCCTGCGTTTGTCCGTATTCGGCGGAAAAGGCTTTTTTCAGGGCCTCCGTCATTTTGGCGGGTGTGATCTCCGGATTCAGCTCCGCAAGATTCACCACCCGGGAGCGGACAGATGCGATGCCCTTGGATTCTATTTTGTCCTTAGGTACGGCAAGATATCCCGAAAGCTTTCCCATATCGGAATCGATCAGGATGGTTCCATGGTGGAACGCGCCGTTTTTGCGCATGCAGAATGCGTTGCCCGAAAATTTCCGCCCATCCGCCAGAATATCATTCCTGCCGGAAAATGCGGCGTCTATACCGAACATACGCGCAGCATCCAGCATCACCTTCAGCTGGCGGTGAAGGTCATAGCGTTCCTTAGAAGCGATGAATGAAAAATTGAGATTCCCAAGATCGTGAAAGACAGCGCCGCCGCCCGAAATGCGCCGCGAAAGCTTCCCGCCGTCCCGCTCCAGCTTTTCATGCCTGCATTCTCCCCAAGCATTTTGGTTTTTCCCGATAATGACGGAGTCGGAATGCGTATATAAATAAAGTACGACCTCCTCCGGCTTGATGTGCGAAAGGATATATTCCTCTACGGCAAGTGTGCGGTGCGGGTCGTTGCTGTCCGATACATAAAAATATTGCTTGTTTTGCATAAAGCTCTCCTTTTTTTGTTCCCTATAATATAATTATAGAAAAAAAGTGAATATCGCGCAAGCTTGCCGTTGCGTCCGGCCCGGCTTTATATTATGATAAGAAAGAAAGGACGGAAAACAGCGTGAAATGTTATCAGGCGGAGACGCATTGTCATACAAGCGAGGTAAGCCCGTGTTCGCGTATCCCGGCACACTATCTGGTAGAGGGATATTTAGATGCAGGCTACCGTTATATGTTTGTGACCGATCACTATCATCCTGTGGTGCTGGAGCACCCGTCGCTGGACGGCAAAACATGGGAGGAACGCATCGATTTTTTCTGGAGCGGCTATGAAGCGGCACGCAAGGCGGCGGAGGGCAGCGGGCTGCTCGTCCTGCCTGCAATGGAGGTCGCGCTCAATATCCAGCCGAACGGCTTGGGCGATGACTTCCTTATTTACGGGGCAAGCAAGGAATTTTTGAAAAGCGAGCCCTATCTGTATAGGCTTGGTTATCAGGATTTTTATCAGAAGATGCACGAGAATGGCTTCTTAGTGTTTCAGGCGCATCCCTACCGCTATGGCCTCCATCCGGTCGAACCCATCTGTTATGATGGGATAGAGATGGTCAATACGCATCCGCGGCATTTGTCGCACAATGCTTTAGCGGCGAAATTTGCGACGGAGCATGGCCTGTGGGTCATCGGCGGCAGCGACGCGCACGGCGAGGAGGATATCGGACGGGGCGGCGTGATGTTGCCGGACGGCATAGAAAGCGCGGGAGATTTTATACAATATTATAAAGAAAACGGTTCGCCGGAGCTAATCGTTACATTCGGCGCATAAAAAACAGTTTATTCGCCGGAAATTGTGGTTATTTATAGGAAGAATATCATGATAGACAGTAGCTATCTTCTATTATGGATAAATGATTGAGGGAAAAGAGGTAAAAGTAATGGCACAGAAAGTTTCAAAGGACATGAATATCATGGACATTCTGCAGATCGATGAAGGGCTTGCACCGATCTTTATGGAAGCAGGCATGGGCTGCCTTGGATGCGCAGCGGCGCATTTTGAGAATCTGGAGCAAGCCTGCGCAGTACACGGGATCGACGCAGATGCGCTGGAAGCAAAGCTGAACGCCTATCTGGAAGCAAAATAAAAAAACGGCGGAACGATTCCGCTCGATATTACAAACAAAGGAGTAAAGGGAATGGAAAAGTACGTATGCACGATTTGCGGTTATGTTTATGACCCGGAAGCGGGCGATCCGGATAACGGGATCGCACCGGGCACGAAATGGGAAGATGTTTCGGAAGAGTGGGTATGCCCCCTCTGCGGTGCGGATAAATCCGCTTTCGAAAAAGAATAATCAGAGCATAGAGCATCAGAAAAGGCTGGCCGCCGTTTGGAGCCAGCCTTTTTTTGTTCGCTCCGCGGCAATAGAAAAAACGATACAGGTGGGCGAAAGCACAGGAAGGCGCGGCGGGAAAGCTTGACACACAGCGGCCGGAACGGTATGATAACGCATATATGAAAAGAAACGGGATTGCCGGAAAAACAGCGCACGGAACGGCCGGTGCGCGCAAAAGGAGAAGCGTTCTATGAAACGGAAATTGTGCTGTCTGGCATGCATCCTTGCCGCGGCATTTGCTTTTTGGGGGTGTGCGGCGGATACCAACGGTACGTCTGCGGTGATGTCTGCGGCGGCGGAAAATACTGTGCGGGAAAGTGCGGCGGAGCCATCTGCGGTCCTTGAAACAAAAACTGAAAAGAGCGGGAATGCGGAGGCGGACAGTACGGCTGCGACAGGCGAAATGGAAATAGCGGCCCCCTCTGCTCAGCCGGAAGAAGCAAAACCTCTTATTTACAGCGAGAGGTACGAAGGGGACGGATATTCTTTCCGCTATCCGGAGGAGACAGAGATCCTCACTGATACGGAGACACTGAAATCCTTTCTGCTTCCGGATGGAGACTGCGTGCTGAATATAACGCGCATCAATTTGAGCGGGCAGGACATCACGCTCGATGAGGCGCTTCCTGTTTATGAAAAAACGCTGGAAGAGCAGGGGAATATCGTTACGGAAAGCGGCAGCATTGAAGGGCTCTCCTATGATAATGCACTGCTTGAGGTTCGTCTGCAGGAAGAGGGTTCCGCGGAAATGACAGATTCCGTACAGGCATTTTTTATGGCGGACGATTATAATTATACCTTTACGGTATCTTCCCATAAAAAGGATACCGGTGAAATGAAAGAGATCGTAACGCGGCTCGCAAAAAGCTTCCGGACAGAAAATCAGGAATAGGTATAGATTTTTTATAATGAAAGGGCGTTTCCCTTCACAGGAGAGCGCCCGTTTTTGTATATAAACAGCGCATTTTTGGCGCAATTAAGGGGTCTGCGAAAAAAAGAGAAAAAAAGTAAAAAAAGTAGTTGACATGGGGAATGGAGTTTGGTATTATAAATGAGCCGCAAAAAAAGCGGCGGACCTTGAAAAATCAATACAGTACCAAGAACGAAAAGGAAATGCTTGAAAGCGGAGCCTAGGTCAAGAGATTAGTTAAAGACATCTGAGAAGATGTTAAGATTTTAATTAAGAGTTTGATCCTGGCTCAGGACGAACGCTGGCGGCGTGCTTAACACATGCAAGTCGAACGAAGTTATCCAGACAGAAGCCTTCGGGTGGAAGATTGGATATACTTAGTGGCGGACGGGTGAGTAACGCGTGAGCAACCTGCCCTGCAAAGGGGGACAACAGTTGGAAACGACTGCTAATACCGCATAAGACCACGAAACCGCATGGTTTTGAGGTAAAAGGATTTATTCGATGCAGGATGGGCTCGCGTCCCATTAGATAGTTGGTGAGGTAACGGCCCACCAAGTCAACGATGGGTAGCCGACCTGAGAGGGTGATCGGCCACACTGGAACTGAGACACGGTCCAGACTCCTACGGGAGGCAGCAGTGGGGAATATTGGGCAATGGGGGAAACCCTGACCCAGCAACGCCGCGTGAGGGAAGAAGGTCTTCGGATTGTAAACCTTTGTCCTATGGGACGAAGAAAGTGACGGTACCATAGGAGGAAGCTCCGGCTAACTACGTGCCAGCAGCCGCGGTAATACGTAGGGAGCGAGCGTTGTCCGGAATTACTGGGCGTAAAGGGTGCGTAGGTGGTCAAGTAAGTCAGATGTGAAAGACCGGGGCTTAACCCCGGGATTGCATTTGAAACTGTTTGACTTGAGTACAGGAGAGGGAAGTGGAATTCCTAGTGTAGCGGTGAAATGCGTAGATATTAGGAGGAACACCAGTGGCGAAGGCGACTTTCTGGACTGCAACTGACACTGAGGCACGAAAGCGTGGGGAGCAAACAGGATTAGATACCCTGGTAGTCCACGCCGTAAACGATGGATACTAGGTGTGGGGCCCGATAGGGTTCCGTGCCGAAGCAAACGCATTAAGTATCCCGCCTGGGGAGTACGATCGCAAGGTTGAAACTCAAAGGAATTGACGGGGGCCCGCACAAGCAGCGGAGCATGTGGTTTAATTCGAAGCAACGCGAAGAACCTTACCAAGGCTTGACATCCTCTGACGGCTGTAGAGATACAGCTTCCCTTCGGGGCAGAGAGACAGGTGGTGCATGGTTGTCGTCAGCTCGTGTCGTGAGATGTTGGGTTAAGTCCCGCAACGAGCGCAACCCTTATTGCTAGTTGCCAGCACGTCATGGTGGGAACTCTAGTGAGACTGCCGGGGACAACTCGGAGGAAGGTGGGGACGACGTCAAATCATCATGCCCCTTATGTCTTGGGCTACACACGTGCTACAATGGCCGGTACAAAGGGCAGCGACGTCGTAAGGCAGAGCGAATCTCAAAAAGCCGGTCCCAGTTCGGATTGTGGGCTGCAACCCGCCCACATGAAGTCGGAGTTGCTAGTAATCGCGAATCAGCATGTCGCGGTGAATGCGTTCCCGGGCCTTGTACACACCGCCCGTCACACCACGGAAGTTGGGAGCACCCGAAGCCAGTGGCTTAACCGCAAGGAGAGAGCTGTCGAAGGTGAGATCAATGACTGGGGTGAAGTCGTAACAAGGTAGCCGTATCGGAAGGTGCGGCTGGATCACCTCCTTTCTAGGGTGTAGAAAAGAGAAGACTAAGGAGAAGCGAGTAGAGGATTTTCTTTTCGGTACTGTAGAGATTGAAGAGCAGCAAACTGCATAGGAAGCCTTTTAGAGCACATACAGGGATGTATGTGATTTAAAATGGGGGTGTAGCTCAGCTGGGAGAGCACCTGCCTTGCAAGCAGGGGGTCAGCGGTTCGATTCCGCTCATCTCCACCAAGTGGGGGAAAGCGGGAGACACCGAAGCAGCTAACTGAAGATGGGCTTTTAGCTCAGCAGGTTAGAGCACACGCCTGATAAGCGTGAGGTCGGTGGTTCGAGTCCACTAAAGCCCACCATGGCAAATGCGTTAGAGCAGAGTGCCGAAGCACATTGAAAACTGAATAGTAAACCGAAAGAGAAAAGCGAAACGATATCTAGAAAGAACTAATCTGCAAAGATGAAAAAGGGTAAGATATAATTTTGCGAAAGTCTTAGGGAGAGAGAAGTAGACGAAAAGATCAAGCTATGAAGAGCACAGGGTGAATGCCTTGGCATCAAGAACCGAAGAAGGACGTGTCAAGCTGCGAAAAGCTGCGGGGAGTTGCAAGCAAACATTGATCCGCAGATATCCGAATGAGGGAACTCAGCACATGTAATAGTGTGTTACCATATACTGAATCCATAGGTATATGGGGGGAACCCGGTGAACTGAAACATCTAAGTAGCCGGAGGAAAGGAAAACAACCGTGATTCTCAAAGTAGCGGCGAGCGAAATGGGAAGAGGCCAAACCGGAAGTCTTCGGACATCCGGGGTTGCGGACCCATATAATCGATCTGACGAATATAGCTGAATAGCATTGGAAAGTGCAGCCAAAGAGGGTAAAAGCCCCGTAAGCGAAATACGAGTCAGCGAGATGGGCACCAGAGTACCACGGGGCACGTGAAACCCAGTGGGAAGCCGGGAGGACCACCTTCCAAGCCTAAATATTCCTTGATGACCGATAGAGAAATAGTACCGTGAGGGAAAGGTGAAAAGCACCCCGGGAGGGGAGTGAAAGAGAACCTGAAACCTTGTGCTTACAAGCAGTGGGGGCACTATTAGAAAGTGTGACCATGTACTTTTTGTAGAACGGGCCAGCGAGTTACGGTATGTAGCGAGGTTAAGTGACTGGAGTCACGGAGCCGAAGGGAGACCGAGTCTGAATAGGGCGTTAAGTTGCATGCTGTAGACCCGAAACCGGGCGACCTACCCATGAGCAGGTTGAAGCGGTGGTAAAACACCGTGGAGGACCGAACCACACGTATGTTGAAAAATGCGGGGATGACTTGTGGGTAGCGGAGAAATTCCAATCGAGCTCGGAGATAGCTGGTTCTCCTCGAAATAGCTTTAGGGCTAGCCTCAAGTGAAGATATATGGGGGTAGAGCACTGAATGGACTAGGGGGCTTCACGGCTTACCGAATCTTATCAAACTCCGAATACCATATATTACCTGCTTGGGAGTCAGACAGTGTGAGATAAGTTTCATTGTCAAAAGGGAAAGAGCCCAGATCATCAACTAAGGTCCCAAAGTGTAAGTTAAGTGGAAAAGGATGTGGAATTGCAGAGACAACTAGGATGTTGGCTCAGAAGCAGCCACTCATTTAAAGAGTGCGTAACAGCTCACTAGTCGAGTGATTGTGCGCCGAAAATGTCCGGGGCTAAAACTTACCACCGAAGTTATGGGTGCAGCGTTTTCAACAATGCTGAAGAAGGTGTCGGGAAAAGGACACGTAGCAAACCGGGAAAAAGGAGGTTTGCGTCAAATCCAACAGGATAGAACCTGAAGAATCAGGCGGTATTGTTGAAAACGTTGCGCGGTAGAGGAGCATCGTATTTGGATCGAAGCCATACCGAGAGGAGTGGTGGACCGGATACGAGAGAGAATGCTGGCATAAGTAGCGAGAGTGAGGTGAGAATCCTCACCGTCGAAAGCCTAAGGTTTCCTGGGGAAGGCTCGTCCGCCCAGGGTAAGTCGGGACCTAAGCCGAGGACAGTATAGTCGTAGGCGATGGACAACAGGTTGATATTCCTGTACTACCGGTCATTCGTTTGACTGAAGCAGTGACACAGGAGGATAGCAGAAGCGCCTTGATGGTAGAGGGCGTCTAAGCACTGAGGGTGGAAATTAGTGAAGTACGGTTTCCATAAAGCCTGAGGTGTGATGGGGACAGAAAATAAGTATGGAAGTCTGTGAATCCACACTGGCGAGAAAAGCTGCTAAGGAGAATGACAGGTACCCGTACCGCAAACCGACACAGGTAGGCGAGGAGAGAATCCTAAGACGATCGGGAGAAGCATTGTTAAGGAACTCGGCAAAATGACTCCGTAACTTCGGGATAAGGAGTGCCTAGCAATAGGTCGCAGTGAATAGGCCCAAGCGACTGTTTAGCAAAAACACAGGTCTGTGCGAAATCGAGAGATGAAGTATACGGGCTGACGCCTGCCCAGTGCTGGAAGGTTAAGGGGAACTGTTAGCGCAAGCGAAGCAGGGAACTTAAGCCCCAGTGAACGGCGGCCGTAACTATAACGGTCCTAAGGTAGCGAAATTCCTTGTCGGGTAAGTTCCGACCCGCACGAATGGCGTAACGACTTGGGCACTGTCTCAACAATGTACCCGGCGAAATTGTAGTATGAGTGAAGATGCTCATTACCCGCGATAGGACGGAAAGACCCCGTAGAGCTTTACTGCAACTTGGCATTGGATTTTGGTATTGGATGTACAGGATAGGTGGGAGGCTGAGAAGCGTTGACGCCAGTTGACGCAGAGCCGCTGTTGGGATACCACCCTTCTAATACTAGGGTTCTAACATGAGGCCGTGATCCGGCTCATGGACAGTACCAGGTGGGCAGTTTGACTGGGGCGGTCGCCTCCGAAAGAGTAACGGAGGCGCCCAAAGGTTTCCTCAGAATGGTCGGAAATCATTCATTAGAGTGCAAATGCATAAGGGAGCTTGACTGCGAGAGAGACATCTCGAGCAGGGACGAAAGTCGGGATTAGTGATCCGGCGGTATGAGAGTGGAATTGCCGTCGCTCAACGGATAAAAGCTACCTCGGGGATAACAGGCTTATCTCCCCCAAGAGTCCACATCGACGGGGAGGTTTGGCACCTCGATGTCGGCTCGTCGCATCCTGGGGCTGAAGCAGGTCCCAAGGGTTTGGCTGTTCGCCAATTAAAGCGGCACGCGAGCTGGGTTCAGAACGTCGTGAGACAGTTCGGTCCCTATCCATCGTGGGCGCAGGAAGTTTGAGTGGAGCTGTCCTTAGTACGAGAGGACCGGGATGGACGTACCAATGGTGCACCAGTTGTCGTGCCAACGGCATGGCTGGGTAGCTACGTACGGACGGGATAAACGCTGAAGGCATCTAAGCGTGAAGCCCCCCACAAGATAAGACTTCCCATCCTTTATGGAGTAAGACCCCTTGAAGACTACAAGGTTGATAGGCTGGAGGTGTAAGTACAGCAATGTATTCAGCTGACCAGTACTAATAGGTCGAGGGCTTGATCAACGAAAGTTGATTCAACAGTCTAACTAACAACTTTAAGACTTATCTCTTTCCTTACTACTATTCAGTTTTCAGTGTGTTTCACTGATGAAAACGGAAGATAGAATACTTCCAATAATTAAATAGTTTTGAAATTTCCGGTGGCGATAGCTAAGGGGATCCACCTGTTCCCATTCCGAACACAGAAGTTAAGCCCTTATACGCCCAAAGTACTTGGCTGGAGACGGCCCGGGAGGATAGGTAGCTGCCGGATTCTATTTTCAATATCCTATGTAGAGGGTCCTTTTGCCAAGTGCTTAAGGGCTTTTTACTTTTCTGTTTTTTGCTCAGCCTGTCTTTCTTTTGTCTGCATTGACCGGGGCATGCAGATATGCTAAACTTTTAAGAGTCGAGGTGTAGGCAGCTTGTGGGAAGCAGATGGGCCCTGTCCGGAGAATGACGGGCATACTGGACTTTCCGCTGCCGAAGCATAGCATATATGGAAGGAAAACCAATGGATAAAATTGCAGTATTGATCCCATGCTATAACGAAAGCAGAACGATCGGTAAGGTAGTCAGTGACTACAAAGCGGCCTTGCCGGAGGCAACGATTTATGTTTATGACAATAATTCTGTTGACCATACGGACGAGATCGCGCGGGAGGCAGGCGCAGTCGTCCGGTATGAGCGGCAGCAGGGTAAGGGGAATGTGATCAGAAGAATGTTCCGCGAAATTGAAGCGGAATGTTACCTGATGATAGACGGAGACGATACCTATCCGGCGGAATATGCGCGGCAGATGGTGACGGAGGTGCTTGAAAAGCAGGCCGATATGGTGGTGGGCGACAGGCTTTCCTCCACCTATTTCACGGAAAATAAGCGCCCGTTCCACAATATGGGGAATTCATTGGTGCGCAAATCGATCAATGCACTTTTTAAAAGTGATATCAAGGATGTCATGACAGGCTACCGCGCATTCAGTTATCTGTTTGTGAAAACCTTTCCCGTGCTGTCAAAGGGTTTCGAGATAGAAACAGAAATGACGATACATGCAGTAGATAAAAATATGCGCGTTACAAACGTGATCATCGATTACCGGGACCGGCCGGAGGGAAGCGAATCAAAGCTCAATACCTATTCAGACGGCCTCAAGGTACTCAAAACGATCTTCAAGTTCTATAAGAATTATAAGCCGCTGGCGTTTTTCTCCATTATTGGGCTCATTTTGTTTGTAATAGGCGTATGCTTTTTCCTGCCTGTTCTGGCCACCTATATTGAAACAGGACTTGTTCCGCAGTTCCCTTCCTTCATTGCAAGCGGGTTCTTTGTGCTTGCGGCGCTCCAATCGGTATTCGTTGGGCTGACCCTCGATGTTTTGCGCCAAAAGGACCGGCACGATTTCGAAATGCGCCTGAATGATATGCAGGCACGGTTTGGAAAGGAAAAGGAACAGTGAGCATGGAGTCCTCCTTTGCAAAAAACAGAAAGGGTATCCTTTTAATGATATTGTCCTCCGTATGTGTCTGTATCGGGCAGCTTTTCTGGAAGCTTTCCGCAACGGAAGGACTCTCTTTCATGATAGTCGGCTTTGTTTTTTATGCGCTGGGCGCTCTTATTATGCTTGTCGCCTATAAGTACGGAAGCCTTTCTGTACTTCAGCCCATGCTGAGCTTAAACTATATTTTTACGATTTTTCTTGCCGCTTTTGTATTGGGCGAGGTCATCACACCAACTAAGCTTGCCGGGATTCTGGTCATTACGGTGAGCGTCGTATTGATTGGAGGTGGAGACCGTTAACCCGCTGTATATTCTGATTCTGCTCATTATGACGATATTGGGCTCGGTCGCCGCGCTGTTTCTGAAAAAGGCTTCGTCCTTTCAGAACCTCAGAGAGCTTCTGTGCAACCGGAATCTTTACATTGGCGGCGTGCTTTATCTTGCTGCAGCCTTGCTCAATATTTATATTTTGCGGTTCCTCGATTATTCTGTGGTATTGCCGCTTACCTCGATTACCTATATTTGGACGATGATATTATCCTATCTTATTTTAAAGGAGAAGATCACCGCAAAAAAAATAATCGGAACGGTTGGGATCTTGATCGGCGCTTTGCTGATCACACTGTAGAAAAGCCGCGCTTCATGGGGCGCGCTCATTCAGAACATAAAAGGACGGAAACTATGGATGTTATGCTGAACAAGCCCTATCGGGTATCGCGGCCCGCTTTATGGCTGCTCCTTGGGCTCGGGGTCTGCGCATTGGCTGCGTTTGGGATAGAAGCCGGCTATAAAATATTATGGGAAAAGCTGATATCCGGACAACCGGCACAGAGCCCGGAGCGCATTGCCGGTTTTTTTGCGTTTGCCTATTTTATCTTTCTGCATTTTGTTATCAGGCCGGAACGCATTTATCAATTTATTTACCGATACCGTTTCGCGCTCGCACTCGCGGTTTTCGTGTTTTGCGTGGCGATGCAGTTCCATGGCTCGTCTATGAGCGTATGGAATGTCTATCTGGAGCCCGGCGACGAGCCGAGCCGTTTTCAGGAGCCTATTTTCGGGAGATACCGGGGGATCCGTTCGGATGAATGGAATGTATTTACGCCTCTTGCTCTGTCGCAGGAGTTCAATGACTATGGGATCATGAACCCGATATCCCGCGCATGGCCGACGGATATGCTGACGATCTATAATCAGCCGGTGTGGGATATCACGCTGATCGCAAAGCCCTTTTACTGGGGCTATCTTTTGCTCGGCCCGTCGTACGGGCTGTCATGGTTTTGGGCAGGCCGGCTGATCGCGCTGTTCCTCGTCACCTTTGAGCTGTTTATGCTGCTGACCAAAGGGAAAAAAGGATATTCCGTTATGGCGGCTTTCCTGATCGCATTCGCGCCGGTCGTGCAATGGTGGTTTGCCATCAATTTTTTTGTGGAGATGCTGGTGGCAGGGCAGCTTGCGATTTTGATGATCTATCATTTTATGAATACAGATCATTTGCTGAAAAAAGCGATTTACGCATTTGTGTTCGCGCTGTGCGGATTGGCTTATATTTTTGCGCTGTATCCGGCTTGGATGATACCGCTTCTCTATGTGTTCGCCGTTCTCGCAATATGGGTAATAGCCTCGAACTTCAAAAACGGAAAACGGAGAAAGGCGGAATGGTTCTATGTGATCGGCGCATTGCTTCTGATCGGCGGTATCGCGGGCTTCTGGTATCTGCGGTCGGAAGAGGCATTTGCACTCACCATGAACACGGCATATCCGGGAAAACGCGTCTATACGGGCGGCGATGTGCGCGGAATGCTGTTTGCCTATACGAGCAACCTTATCACGCCATACCTCAGCACACCCAATCCGTGCGAAGGGGCCATGATGTATGGCTTTTTCCCGTTGACGGAAATCATTGCACTGACCTATCTGATCAAAAAGAAGGGGAAAGACCTGTTAGTCGTTCTGCTGCTTCTGCTGGATGCCGCATTTCTGGCATTTGCAATATTCGGCGCACCGGAATGGCTGGCAAAGGCTACGCTGCTCTCGAATACGACTGCACGGATCCTTCCCATCATCTGTTTGATCGAGATCATCCTATATCTAAAAATATTGTCGGCGACCGACGAGCCATTGGCAGCGAAAAAATGGAGCAGAGCGGTATTCATCGTGCTCGGGATATTGCTTTCCTGTTTCGCCGTGTGGGCGGCCGCGCGCAGCATCGACCCGATCTTGCTTCCGGAGCACGGGGTGCCAAAAGCCTATTGGATCGGATTTGCCGCGATCATGAGTGCGTTCATGGCCTATTTCTTCCTGCATAGAAAAGGGCTGCTGAAGAAGCTGTTTATTATCTGTGTCTGTGCTCTCGCCTTTTTGTCCGGTGCATTCGTCAATCCGATCATGCGGACGGCAGATGCGATCTACGATAAACCGCTGGCCGAAGCGGTGCAGGAGCTCCAACAGGAAGAGCCGGGAACATGGATCGCAACAGATCAATACTCCAATTTTCTGATCGCAAATGGCGCGCCTACCATTACTTCAACGAATATCTTCCCTGCGCTCGAGCGGTGGGAGCTGCTTGACCCCGACGGAAAAAGCGAAGAGATCTATAACCGCTATGCCCACATTGTCCTATCCTTCACGGAGGAAGAGACGGCGTTTGAAAGCGGAGCGGCTGTAGATACGTTTACATTGAGGCTGAATCCCAACGATTTGTTTACTTTGGGCGTAGACTACATCTGCACATCGCCGGAAACCGATATTCCAACGGAGCACTTTGCAGGAACGCTGACGCTGGTTTATGAGGACAGCCGCGCGGTCATTTACCGTGTCGGTACGGACTAAAAGCCTTGCCGTATATGATCCGGCAGATGATATAGCATTCATGGAGCGAAAAGCATTCCCCTGCGGAATGCTTTTTTTGCGGCAGGTACAGACACGGTACAATGATATCCGCGCTTGGCTTTTGAACGGGTTCGCGCTGGCTGCGGAATGGCGGAAAGGAACAAAAAGAAAAGCCAGCATTCGAAAATACTGGCTTGCTCTGTTAACTTCTATCGATCAATATCTTCTCGGCCGTCTCCTGCGCCTGCGGCGGACGATTCGGAAATGACGTATCGTTCGCATGACGACGACAAATACTGCGAAGCATATTCCGATCCAGATGAGAACCCACATCAAAATGTAAGTATAGCTCCGCTCGAAAAGAGCTACTAACGCCCGGTTTTCATCAAGATTGAAACTGTATTCCGGATCGGAACTGATGATCTTGCCCGGAAGATCTGCATCATACCAGCCGGAGAAACGCCAGTCCTGAGCCGGAGAAGCGCCGACTGTCACTACGCTTCCGCCCGGATATGCACCTGTTCCCACAACCGTTCCCGTTCCCTCAGGGCTGACTGAAACGTCAAGCTGATAGGTCGCGGCGAATTTAGCCGTCAGCGTGGCAGGCGTATCGGCAGAAACGGTGAACGTATACTCAAGCTCCGTACTAATAGGCTCCTCCGAAGACGGATCCGCAAACCAGCCGATAAAATTATAGTTTTCCGCCGGAGCCGCCGTTACGGTAACGTTGTCGTTCAGCATATATTCTGTACCGCTCTGTGAAACGGTGCCGCCCTCCTGCGGGGAAGCATTGAGCGCAAACGTATATTTTTTTTCGAATCTTGCCACATAAGTCCGGTCTTCTTCAAGCGTGTAGGTGAATTCAGAACCGGATTCATCGACGGCGCTTCCATCCTCGCGGAACCAACCGGCAAAGATATAGCCGTCTTTTGGAACTGCTTTCACGACCGCATTCGTACCCTCGGAAATATCGCCGCCTCCGGGCATATCGTTGACAGTCACGTCGCCGCCGTCAGCTGGTTCTGCGGTGACTGTGACCGTATAGGCAAACGCAGGCGACGCAAATGCGAGCGTAAGTACTATGACGATCAGAAAAATAACAAATTTCTTCATAAAACTCTCCTAACTAATACATAATATTCTAACGGGAATCCAAAAAAGTGTCAATCGTTTGCGGAAACGTTTCAAAAAAGTTAATAATATGCAGGAAATATATAAAAAAGTGATTATACGGCATAAAAAACAGGGTAAATATATGACCGGAACAGTAACCCGGTAAAGGGCGGATATGCCCCGCCCGCAGGAATAGGAGGAAAAGAATGAAAGAAATTTTTCTGGCAGGCGGCTGCTTCTGGGGCGTGCAAAGGTATTATGATCAGATTGCCGGCGTGATCGGTACGCAGGTCGGCTATGCCAATGGGAGGACCGTTGGCCCGACCTATGAAGATGTGTGCCGCGGAGATTCGGATTTTGCCGAAACGGTATGGGTGCGTTATGATGAAAATAAGATAAGCCTTGAAGACATACTTACGTTGTTTTTTCGCATCATCGACCCTACGGCGCGCGATCGTCAGGGAAACGACGTAGGAACACAATACCGGACAGGCATCTACTATGTTGACCCTGCGGACGAATTCAAAATACGGAGCTATATTGCGGCGATACAGCCGAACTATCCCCGAAAGATCGTCACGGAGATCGAACGCCTCAGGAATTACTATACCGCCGAAGCATATCACCAGCATTATCTGGAAAAGAACCCGGGAGGATATTGCCACATCAAAAAGGAGGACTTTCAATATGCAGGGACGTATACACCGGTATAAGCGGCCGGATAACGATACGCTGAAGCGGGAGCTTGCACCGGAGCGTTATCATATTATGGTAGAAAACGGAACGGAATATCCATTTTCGAACAAATACTGGGATTTCGGCGGCGAGGGAGTCTATGTAGATGCCATAACGGGAGAACCGCTTTTTTCCTCGCGCGATAAGCTGGTATCCTCCTGAGGATGGCCCAGCTTTTCTAAGCCGCTGTGCAAGGAGCACATCATAATGCGGCGGGACGATTCCAACGGCATGGTCCGCACGGAAGTGCGGAGCACGGAGGGGGATTTTCATCTTGGACACGTATTCGAGGATGGACCGGCGGAAACGGGCGGAAAACGATATTGCATCAACGGCGCTGCCTTGCGTTTTATTCCACAGCAGGAGCTGAAAAAGCAAGGCTATGGCTATCTGGTGCCCTATTTAGAGGACAGAAAAAAGCGGGAAGAACGGGATTGACACGTCTGCGCCGCATGCCTGTAATGAAAAGGCAGAGATAAAAACACAGTCCCGGCCGGTAGTCCGGGCGCGGTATAGGCCGTCAGTAACCTGCCTCCTTGGTTCTTCTTTCTTTGCGCAGCAAACTGGAAAGAGGGGAACCGTTATGGATGGCGTGGCGTTCAGCCTGACGGTGTTTTTTGAGGCGCAGTTTTGGGTAGGGTAGGCGTGTTTGAGCGGCGCTGTGCGGACGGAATGTCCGTATGTAAGCTCACGTTTGGGGCGGAACCGAAAGACTGCGAGGTATACGCGGTATGGCTTGCGCATTGGAACGGGCTTGCTTTCAGCCCACTGGTGGAAATGGAAAGATATCCGCGGCGGGCAGCACGGAATCCCAAACGTATGCAGCGGACGGCGCAGGAAAAGGAACGCAGGTTTTATCTGCATCGGCAGAAGAAAAAAGAAAAGCACCGGGGAAGATGATTTTCCCGGTGCTTTCCTATTCACATTGTCAAGTCTGCTGAGAATCGGAGAAAATCATGCGGACCGGTGTCATGTTTAAAATCGGCAACGCGGGCCGCCGCATATTCTGCTGCCGATGTAATACCGATCGCTTCCGGCCATTATTTTTTCCGGCCGGCCCGCAGACGAATGTAGGTATGCTTGACGTGCGGATTTCCGGACGGCCTGATGTCGATGTCGAACTGATTCAGTGAGCCGATGAACTGAGACAGCTTGGAATATCCGTAGTTGCGGGAATCAAAATCCGGATAACGTTTGTTGAGCACATTGCCGACGGCGCCGAGAAAGGCCCAGCCGTCGTCGTCCGAGATATCGTTCACGATTGCCTTGATGGCGCGTGTCACCTGAAAACGGGTCGCCATCGAGGTCCTGCGTCCCGTTTTTTCTTCGGGAGCGGACTCGGAGGAAGGCTCCTGAACGTTCTCCGTACTGGAAGCGAGCACCTCAAGATATTTGAATTTCTCGCAGGCTGCGATAAACGGAGCAGGCGTTTTTTGCTCACCCATGCCGATCACAAACATTCCGGCCTCCCGCAGACGCGCGGCCAGCCGGGTGAAGTCGCTGTCCGAAGATACGATACAGAATCCGTCCACATTTCCGGAATAGAGGATATCCATCGCGTCGATGATAAGAGCGGAATCCGTCGCGTTTTTTCCTTTGGTATAACTGTATTGCTGGATCGGAGCGATCGAATAATTGAGCAGCACCTTTTTCCATGCGGTGTTGTGCGTCGTTGTCCAGTCGCCGTAGATACGCTTATAGGTGGGCGTACCATAGTTGGAAATCTCATCGAAAATAAATGAGATATATTTGTCCGATACGTTGTCCGCGTCGATCAGGACAGCAATTCTTTTATCTGTTTCGTTTTCCATAAATTGATCCCTGTTCTTTTATAAAATGAATCTATTATAACTATTATAACATAAATCACAGAACATTAAAGACTGCTTGAATCCACTGCATGGTCGCGGTTCTCAAATTCCCGCATCAGATCCGCGACGGTGGTTGCATCCAAAAGGCAGGCAACAGCCCGGTCTACCTTGCTCCAAACCTCCCGGTTCAGAAAAGAACGCAGGGAAGAGGCGCCGTTTTCCGGCCCGTCGAGAAGCGACATACTGCTCTCGAGCGGTTCGAGGATCATACGTATCGTGATCTGGTCGGCCGGAAGAGCAGGAAGATAACCGCCGCAGGAGCCTGCCGAACCGTGAACGAGACCAGCTTTTTTGAGCGCCGCAAAAATCCCCTCCAAATAACCGGAAGACAGGTATTGACGCTTTGCGATGCTGCGCAGGGAAATATATTCCCCCTGCGCATGCATACAAAGATCTATCATGGCACGCAGGCCATATCTTCCGCGGGTCGATATTTTCATGACGTTCCCTCCTTGGCCCGAAATGCCTCCGCAAGGGAGGCCAGTGTGATACCATCCAGAACACCGCCGATCTCATGAGAAAGACGGACCCACAGGGCCCGCGACACGCACCGGTCGCGCATCGGACTTTTGCAGGCAGAAAGGTCTTCCGCGCAGGCGACGGGAACAAGCGTTCCCTCGAGCGTACGCACAAGACTTCCCACACTGGTTTTTTCAGGAGAGGAAAACAGGAAACCGCCGCCTTTCCCGCGGACGGCCGACAGCAGTCCGGCTTTGCGCAGACGGAAAAAGATCTGTTCCAAATATCCCTCCGATATTCCGGTTCCCGCAGCGATCTCCGCGATACGCATCGGCCGGCCGCCGGAATACAGAGCCATATAAAGCAGCGCCTCAAGCGCATACCTGCTTTTTGTCGAAAGCTTCATAGAATAAAATCCTTTCTATAATAATTTTATTGTAAGGTTTTTTTGCCAAAAAATCAATAAAAGATTATTTTTCCTATTGACTTACTAATATTTTAATGCTATACTTCCGCCATAAAGATTATTAAACAAATAGGAATTATAAATTATAAGTAAGGAGATAGCAGAGATGACGAGGGAATTCAGGTTCGAAACAAAACAGCTTCACGCAGGACAGACTGTGGACCCTACGACAAAATCGCGTGCAGTTCCCATCTATCAGACGACGTCGTACGTGTTTGACGACACACAGGAGGGGGAAGACCTTTTTGCCCTCAGAAAACCGGGCAATATTTATACCCGGCTGATGAACCCGACGAGCGATGTCTTTGAACAGCGCATGGCGGCGCTTGAGGGAGGCTCTGCCGCTCTGGCAACGTCGTCCGGGTCGGCGGCGATCACATATTCCATTCTGAATATTGCGGGCGCGGGCGACCACATCGTCGCTGCGGCCACACTTTACGGAGGGACCTATAATCTTCTGCATACGACGCTGCCGCGTTTTGGCATCGAAACGACGTTCGTACAGCCGGATGATCCCGAAAATTTTGCAGCGGCAGTCCGTGAAAACACAAAGGCGCTCTATATCGAATCCCTCGGGAACCCGGGTATCAACGTGATCGATATAGAACGGGTAGCGGAGATCGCACACGAAAATAAGTTACCGCTTATCGTAGATAATACGTTCGGGACTCCCTATCTTATCCGCCCCTTTGAGTTTGGTGCAGACGTCGTCGTGCACTCTGCAACCAAGTTCATCGGCGGGCACGGAACGTCGATCGGCGGCGTGATCGTCGACGGAGGAACCTTCGACTGGGCGGGCGGAAAATTTCCGTGGTTCACACAGCCGGACGAAAGCTACCACGGTATACGGTTTGCGGACCTTGGAGCGGCGGCGTTTGTGACCAAAATACGCGTGCAGCTCATGCGTGACACCGGCGCGTGCCTGTCTCCGTTCAATTCCTTCCTGTTCCTGCAGGGGCTGGAAACGCTTTCCCTGCGCGTGGAGCGGCATGTTGAAAATGCAAAACGCGCAGCGGAATACCTGAGCGGGCATGAAAAGGTAGCGTGGGTCCATTATCCGTCGCTCGCAGGCGACCGGTATCACGCGCTGGCCCGGAAATATTTTCCAAAGGGTGCGGGTTCCATTTTTACATTCGGCGTCAAAGGCGGCGCAGAAAAGGCAAGGCAGTTTATCGACCGTCTGGAGCTGTTCTCCAATCTTGCCAACGTAGCGGATGCAAAATCGCTCGTCGTACATCCGGCATCCTCCACGCATCAGCAGCTTTCCCCCGAGCAGCAGCGCGCGGCGGGTGTGACGCCCGATCAGGTACGGCTTTCCATTGGGCTTGAGCACATAGACGATATTTTAGAGGACATGGAAGCGGCGTTCGCGCGGATCTGAAACATCAGGAAAAAAGGCGGAAGGGATCCGTCTTTTTTTGTGCCGTGGAAAATTTTGCACGTAATCTAAAAAAATTGCAGAAGGTGGCTTGACAAAGAAGCAGCAGTGTGATATTTTTAAATAAAGTCACTATGTTACTACATAACGATAAAGGTCTAAAAAATGTTTGAAAAAGAAAAAATAGATAAGGGAACTCCGATTCCACTATACTTTCAATTAAAAAATATCATTTTAAAATATATCAATGAGGGGAATTTAAAACCCGGTGACTCGATCCCTACGGAGATGGAATTGGCGCAGATATTCGATATCAGCAGAACGACGATACGGCAGGCAATTACAGAATTGGTCATGGAGGGGTATCTTACCCGTGTAAAGAGCAAAGGAACGTTTGTTCAAAGGCCGCCGATCCGGCAGGAATATATCAGGAGCGTCAGAGCCTCGCATGAGCATATTCGGCAGCAAAATATGGTACCGAGGACAAAGATTCTTGAGCTTCATGAGGATACGGCGGATGAGGAAGTTGCGGAAGAACTGAAAATCGAGACAGGTTCACCGATTGTGAAAATGATGCGCCTGCGCTTTGCAAATGAAGAGCCGATTCTCTACACAGAGAACTATCTTTCTATTTTTGCAAAAAAAATATTAGATGTTGATATGGAAAAGTGCGGACTATTTGAATTTTTGGATCGTGATGATAAGACGCGTATTACAAAATCCGTGCGCACACTCAGCGCGGTAGCAGCCAATGAGGAAGATGCAAAACTTTTGAACATGAAGATAGGAGAACCTATTCAACTGTCAAAATCGATCAGTTATAATCAATTTGGAATTCCAATTGAGTATGCGATCGTTCGTTTCCGTGGCGATCGAAATATCTTTACTGTCGAATTGCATATCTAAATATGCAGATATTTTTTTATCACTATATATAGTAACATAATAACATAACTACATAGAATCTATAATAGGATCAAAAATTTGGCATAACTGTATGTCAAGAAGAAATATATCAGGAGGTTTTATGAAATGAAAAAAACAAGGCTCTTATTCGTCCTAGCAGCGGTATTGTTATTGGCATTTACGTTTACAGCATGTGCACCCGCAGAGGACGGAGGATCATCAAGTGGGACGGAATCAGCTGCGCCGGAACAAGCGGAAAGCAGTGAGCAAAGCAGTGAAGCTGCGGCGGAAGCGCTGGATGTTGTATATCTTATGCCCTCTACTGAGTCCCAATACTGGGGAGAATATACATTGATCGGCGTAGAAAATGCCGTACAGGATATTCAAGATGAATACGGAATCACGATCAATTTTTCAACAGCAGGACCAGCGCAGGAATCCGAAACGGATGCTTATATAAAAGCGTTTGAAAACGTTATCGCAAAGCAGCCCGATGCGATTATTACTGCAACGACAACTCCGGATGCAACAGTACCGTTAGTTGAGGAAGCCTTTAATCAAGGGATACTTGTAAATTTCCTGGGTATGGCGGTAGATGATGCTTATCAGGAATACTACGGGACAGATTTCCGGTCAGACCAGAGTGCGCTTGGAGAAAGTGCTGCAGAAGCCATGCTTGCAAAGATGGAAGAAAAAGGAATTGAGCCAAAAGGAAAGATCGGTATACACATGTCGGTTGTCACCCCATCGCTTGAGCTGCGCATTGAAGCATTCAAAAATTATTTGGCAGAAAATGCTCCGGAAATTGAATGCTTAGATACCTTATATAACGAAAATGACGCAAATAACGCACAGGCAAATGTTGAAAATCAAATATCAACTTACGGCGATGAAATAATAGGATTCTACGGCGCAAACAATATTTCGGGTGATGGTATTGCACTTGCAGTTAAAAATGCAAATATATCAGAGCGGATTGTGTCGGCTGCAATTGATTCCGACGATTTGGAAATTGAAGCGCTTGAACTTGGGAATTTAGATGCAATTATTGTCCAAGATCCATATAAAACAGCATATGATGCTACAATGGATGTTTACAATGTTCTGATAGAAGGAAAAGAGATGCAGAAAGTGGTCAATATTCCTTGCACAATCGTCACCAAAGAAAACATGGAGGAAGATGCCATCAAAGCGCTGCTGAATCCGCTGCTGAATGAACGAAGCTAAATTTCTCCGGGGCTTTCGGCATTAAGCCGAAAGCCCTGATTAGATAATTTTAGGAGAAACGAATATGGATAATAATATAGTACTGAAAATTCAGAATGTATCGAAGATATATCCGGGGGTAAAGGCACTGGATCGTATCAATATAGAATTAAAAAGAGGGGAAGTCAGAGCGCTGCTGGGAGAAAACGGAGCGGGAAAATCCACCTTGATCAAATGTGTGATGGGGGTAGAAAAGGCAGACGAAGGCGAAATTTTAGTAAACAGCGGCACAGGAGAATGGAAACAGCCCAAAAATGCAATAGATGCAAAAGAGTTGGGACTGTATGCCAATTATCAGCATGTCAACATTGCGCGTGAGCTAAGCGTGGCGGAAAACTATTTCATGGGAAAATTACCCAAGAATAAGGCAGGGGTGATTGACTGGAAGAAGGTATATTCCGACTCAGAAAAAGTACTTGAAAAATTTGAGATTGACGAGATCGACCCAAGGCAACCGATTCGCAGTCTTCCTGCTGCTTTGCAAGAAATGGTTACAATCAGCAAAATCTCTTTGAATGATAATATTCGCGTTGTTATCTTTGATGAACCAACAGCGCTGCTTGAAAATGATAAAGTAGAGATTCTTTATCAATATATACGTGAACTGAAAAAACAGAATGTAAGTATTATCTATATCTCCCATAGGCTAGAAGAGATATTTGAGATATGCGATAGTGTCACTGTATTAAAAGACGGAAAATTTGTAGGAACAAAGCGAATCGAAGAAGTTGATAAAAATTCTCTGGTAGAGATGATGGTTGGAAGAACGGTAGAAAATATATACAATATCAAACATTTCGAGCCGGGAAAAGAGCTGATTCGCATTGAAGGATTGACTAGGAAAAAGGAGTTTCAGGACATTTCCTTTCATGTGCGGGAAGGAGAAATATTGGGCTTTTTCGGGTTGATCGGAGCGGGACGATCCGAAGTGATGAAATGTCTTTTTGGAATCGAGTTGCCGGATAGCGGAAAGATATATGTTGACGGGAAAGAAACGGTAATTAAGTCGCCAAAGGATGCAATGAAAAATCGGATTGGATTAATACCGGAAGACAGACAGGTTGAAGGATTGGCCTTGGAACTCTCGGTCAAAATGAACATCAATATGTCGTCATATGACATGATCAGCCGGGCCGGAATTATCAATATTGCAAAAGAGACGGAGAGGGCAAACGATTTCGTGAAACGAGTAGGGGTCAAGACACCGAGTGTCGGGCAGCTTGTAAAAAATTTATCAGGGGGCAACCAACAAAAAGTTGTCGTCAGTAAGCTATTGTGCCGCGACCCGGAAATTTTCATATTTGACGAGCCAACAGTTGGAGTAGACGTCGGTGCAAAACAGGAAATTTACGCTATCATTGAAAAGCTCACCCGGAACGGAAAAGCCGTTATATTGATTTCTTCCTATCTTCCCGAGGTAATGGGCCTGTCAGACCGACTCATAATCATGTCTGAAGGCAAGATTGTTGGAGAAATGGATAACGAAGAGCTGAAGCAGGCGACAGAAAAAGATGTTATGGCCGTTGCGGCCAGTTAAGGAGGAGAAAGATGAAAGAGAAAGGACTTAGAGGGACGCGTATTACAAAGCATACTGAGTTTTCTTTAATATTGATTATCATTGCGCTGTTTATTATATTTGCAGCTTTTTCAGATTCATTTCTAACGGAATATAACATGATGAATCTTCTAAAACAGTGCTCGATCATTGGTGTTATTGCAATATGCGCGACCTTTGTCATTATAACGGGTGGAATAGATTTAAGCTGTGGTTCTGTCGTAGGGATGAGCTCACTGACTGCTGCATTATGTATGACACAATTTGAGTTTTCCATCCCGATGGCTGCTATACTAGCGATTTTAGTTGGAGGCGTTTGCGGACTATATAATGGTTTTATTATTCATGAATTTAAAGTTCCGCCGTTTATTGCAACTCTTGGCAGCATGACGATCATAAGAGGATTGATTAAAGTAATCAGTGAAGCCAAAACAATTGCCGGACTTCCGGAAGAATTTTCGGATTTTTCCAGTTCTTCGTTTTTGGGAATCCCAAACCTTACATGGGTGTGGGTCGCAGTAATTATCCTTGGCTTTTTTATTTTAAAATTTACGAGGTTCGGAAGAAATCTTTATGTGATTGGAAGCGGACAGGAAGTGGCGCGCCTCAGTGGTATTAACTTAAGATCAAATACGTATGCAGTTTATATAGTTGCCGGACTATTATGCGGGCTTGCTGGCGTGCTTCTCACGTCGAGATCAAACAGCTCGGTCCCAACGGCAGGGGAAGGGTATGAAATGAATGCAATCGCGGCAACTGTTATCGGAGGGGCGAGCCTTTCCGGAGCTAAGGGATCTGTCTGGGGAACGGTACTTGGTACTGTGCTTATGATGCTGGTAGATAACGGTGGAATACAAATCGGAATTGATCCGTTTATTATGGAAATAAGCTCGGGGGTATTGATTACAATTGCTGTTGTACTGGATCAATTCCGCAACAAAAAACAAGCCAACTAGAAGAGGAGAAAGCTTATGTTCAAATTTCCGGAAGGGACAGAACCAGCTCTGATCGAAAAGGTGCAGCGGGAAGCCCGGCGTTTTATGAAGAAATTGCACTGGGGGATCCAAGGACCGCTCAGTACCCAAGAACAAGTAGTAGAGACGATGAATCAGTTATTTGAAACAGGTTATGATTCAATGACATTTGATGTGGAGATGGTGCATGTCCCGTTTGTAAAAAAAATATTGGGAAATAGAATTGATATCCATGTAGCGGTATCTTATCCCATGGGAAGGATGCTACTGCAGCAAAAGCAGTATGATATCGATACCCTGTATGAAATGGGAGTCCAGGACGTATGTGTATGTTTAGACTGGCAGGCCATCTTCTCTGAGCGTTACGAAGATATACGCAAAGAAGCGGATGTTTTGATGCAGGATTATGGAAACAAATTTCATAAATTTGCATTGGTGATTCCGGCATCATTGATGGGGACAAAATCAATCTTAAACACCTGTGAAGCGTTGGATGATGCTGGAGTACAATCCATCAAAGTAAATCCGGGCGTTAATCTGCATGTTTCTTATGAAGAGGTTGCACTGATACAGCGTAATTTTCCGGACAGATTCGATGTTCATCCGGCAGGAGGCATTCGTACACTCGCTGAAGCGGAGCGCTTTTTTGAACTTGGATGTCATGTTGTACATTCCATTAAGGCGCTGGAAATATTGGATGCTTACATAAGAAAAACATATCAGAGATATATGAGGTTAAAACTGACATGAAAGACTATACAAAAATCATATATACGAATATCATGGATTATAGAGTTTCAGACGGAGACTGCAAACGATTGATTTATGAGGCCAAAATTAAGGGGATACCGGAAATCATATTATCACCGGCATCGCTTTGTACAGCAGAAGAACCTCTGGAAGTATATCCGGGAAGGACGGGAGTTGCGATCTCCTATCCGGCAGGCGCTTGCTATCCGAAAAATAAGGTATATGAGATAAAAACGATAATAGAACGGTTTCCATGGATCGATGCTTTCTATGTTGTTCCGGCCATGGGGTATTATTTAAGCGGAAAAGTTGAAGAGTGCGGTAAAGAGATTAAAATGCTCTCAGAAGCAGCGCAAGGGAAAAAGTTATACCTTATGCTGGAAGCAGCCAGTCTTACAACGGAACAAATTGAGCAGTATTATAAATTTGCTATGGAGAATCAAGTGCAAGGAATTGTTGTGGAAAGCGGCTTTGACAAATATGATCTTCCGGAAGCTACCCCCGAAACGGTGCGTAAAGTGGCCGAATGCTGTAAAGGAGCGCTTGAAATCATTGCGGTATGCAAGGATTTATGCGGGAATACCGCAGAAAGATTACTGGCGGCAGGAGCGACAGGAATACTTTTTTCGGGAATCAACTAAGAAGGCAGGAAGGATAATGAAGTATTTATTAGGAGTCAATATAGGATCGCAAAGTATACGGGTGCAGTTATATGATGAACGATTCAAGAATGTGGGGGGGATATCTGTTTCCCAAAAAATAGATTCCCCCCAACCATTGTGGGCAACACAAAATGCATCCGCATGGTGGCCGATTGTCAAAAAAAGCATTAAGGAACTACTGTATAAGGCAGGCATTTCGGGAGAAGATGTTTTTTCGGTAGGATGCGCTGCACATATGCATGGAGTAGTGCCGATCGGACGAGAAGGAAATTTGCTGCAGAAAGATATACAAATATATAGTGATAAGCGAACGATGAATATCGCGGATACACTTCGCCGTGCGCCGGATGCAGAAAGGTGGTACAAAATTGCCGGAAATATTCCGGTACCCAATTGGTTTGGAATAAAAATAAAGTGGATCAAAGAAAACCAACCGGAGATTTACGATAAAACAGAATGTTTTTTAACACCAAGCGGCTATTTAGCATACTTACTGACCGGCGAATACTCGATAGACCCTTCGGATGCATCAGGATCTTTTTTAATGGATAGCACAAAAGATGAATGGTCTGAAGAATTGATAGGAGCGCTAGGAATTGAAAAGGAGAAACTTCCACCTATTCGGCAGTCGGCAGAAGTACTCGGGACGATTCATCCTAAAGCTGCGGCAGAAACGGGGATCGGAAGAAAGGCAAAGGTCTTGTGTGGCGCTGGTGATATGCTATGCGCCCTCTATGTATCAGGATTAAGCAAGAAAAAGAGAGCAGTTGAATCTACAGGAACTGGATCAGTTCTGTGTGCATTTAATGCAAAGCCGGTTTTGGATCAACGTGTTATGAATTTGCGCAGTATTATGCCGGGATGGGTTTCTTTCGGAGAAAATGATTCATCCGGAATCGCGCTGCGCTGGCTGGGAAATATTCTGACGGCCTGCGGAACAGGGGCATTAGAATATAAGAAAGTAAATATGCTTGCGGAACAGAAAACAGCAGGGAACGATAAACTTTTCTTTCTTCCTTATCTTTTGGGAGAACGAACGATGGGAAGCTCCAAAGGAAAAGGCTGCTTTATTGGGATGACTCTGACAACGACCCCGGGGCAAATGCTGCGCGCGGTGATGGAAGGACAAGTATTTGATAATAAGCGCATACTTGATATTTTTACCGGACAGGGTTATGAGGTGGAGAGTATCTATGCAATTTGTGGCGGAGCTAAAAGCGACATATGGAACCAGATTCGCGCAGATATTTACAATAGACCGGTATATACATTGAAGGAAGAAGAATGCGAGGCTATGGGCGCAGCCCTTTTGGGAAGTGTAGAAGCAGGTCTGTTCGGAAATCTTAGTGAAGCGGCAGAGTTCGTTATGCAGGTGAGCAAGGAATATCTTCCGAGAAAGGATCAAACGGAACAGCTTGCGGAAAAGTATTGTAATTTTTTGGAATTGCACGATATATTACAAAAACCATTTGAGAACATCTTTTAAATACAGACAGGGGTATTTGCACTCTTCCGTAGAAGGTGGCGAGCATAACGCGGTCCAAAAAAAAATTTGCCGCTTTGCAGGCTTTGTATTGTCAGGCGGGGGGGAAGCGAATACAATAAAGTGTATAATCGGGAGGGTGTACGGATATGAAACGTTATGTGATTGCCCTTGACCAGGGAACGACCAGTTCCCGGTGTATCATTTTTGACCAGGAATGCAACATTATATGTGTAAAACAGCGTGAGTTTGCGCAGCATTTCCCGCGTGACGGCTGGGTGGAGCACGATCCGATGGAGATCGTATCCTCCCAGCTGGGCGTGCTTGAAGAAGCAGTGGACGCGGCGGGGATATCCCTTGATGACGCGGCGGGGATCGGCATCACGAATCAGCGGGAAACAACGGTCGTTTGGGAAAAGGAAACGGGAAAACCCATATACAACGCCATTGTCTGGCAATGCCGGAGAACGGCGGCGATCTGCGAGCAGCTCAAGAAGGACGGGCTCGAGAGCTATGTGAGGGAAACGACGGGTCTGGTGATAGACGCCTATTTTTCCGCGACAAAGGTGAAATGGATCCTCGACCATGTGGAGGGTGCGCGTGAGCGGGCGGAAAAAGGAGAATTGCTGTTCGGAACGGTGGATACGTGGCTGCTTTGGAACCTTACAAAAGGAAAGGTCCACGTGACGGATTATACCAACGCATCGCGCACCATGATGTTCAATATCAAAACGCTGGAGTGGGACGAGACGATTTTAAAGGCGCTCGAAATTCCGCGCCAAATGCTGCCCGAGGTGAAAAGCTCGAGCGAGCTTTACGGCTATGCGGAGGTCTACGGGAAGAGGATACCTGTTGCAGGCATCGCCGGAGACCAGCAGTCCGCCCTGTTCGGGCAGGCCTGCTTTGGAGCAGGACAGGCGAAGAATACCTACGGAACAGGCTGCTTTATGCTGATGAACACAGGCGAAAAGCTATGCTGCAGCAAAAACGGGCTCCTCACGACGATCGCCGCCGCACCCAAAGGAACGGTGCACTATGCGATCGAAGGAAGCGTATTTATGGGCGGCGCGGTCATCCAGTGGCTGCGGGACGAGATGCGCCTTTTGCCGAGCAGCGCAGACAGCGAATATTTCGCGCAGAAGGTTCCGGACAATGGGGGCGTCTATCTGGTTCCTGCGTTCACCGGGCTGGGAGCGCCCTACTGGGATATGTATGCGCGCGGCACGATCATCGGGCTGACGCGCGGCGCCCGGGCGGAGCACATCATCCGCGCGGCGCTCGAGTCGATCGCCTACCAAACAAAGGACGTGCTGGACGCGATGCAGGCGGATACAAAAATGAGGCTCGGACGGCTGAAGGTGGACGGCGGCGCGTCGGCAAATGATTTTCTGATGCAGTTTCAGGCGGATATCACGGATACGCCCGTCATGCGGCCGCAGGTGCGCGAGACGACAGCGCTCGGCGCGGCTTACCTTGCAGGGCTTGCGACCGGCGTATGGGAAAGCACGGAGGAGATCGCCGAAAAATGGACGCTGGACAGGCGCTTTACTCCCGCAATGCCGCCGGAAAAGCGGGAACATCTGATCGGGAATTGGTATAAAGCCGTAGGACGGGCAAAGGGCTGGCAGGACGCTGAATAAAGGCAGGAAAGGGAACGTATGAAACAGGCTTACGACGTGATCATCATTGGCGGAGGCATCACAGGCTGCGCGGCAGCTTACGAATGCTCCAAATACGATTTTAAAACGGTGCTTTTGGAAAAGGAGAACGACATTGCCTGCGGAAGCACCAAAGCGAACAGCGCGATCATACACGCAGGCTACGATCCGGAGCCGGGAACGCTGATGGCAAAATATAATGCGCGCGGAAACGAACTCGCGCACCGGCTGGCAAAAAAGCTGGATATCCCATTCCGGGAGACAGGGTCGCTCGTGCTGGCATTTTCAGAGGAAGAGGTGCGGGAGGTGCGCCGGCTGTTTGAAAACGGCGTACGGAACGGAGTGCCGGTGGAGATCATTCCGGGCGCAGAGGTCCTGCGGCGCGAGCCGAATATTTCCAAACAGGTAAAGTGCGCTCTTTGGGCGCCGACGGGAGCCATCATCAGCCCGTGGGAATTTGCAGCGGCACTGATCGAAACGGCGGTACGCAACAGTGTGGAATGCCGGCTTATGAGCCCGGTCAAACGGATCAACCGGCAGGACGGCCTGTTTGAGGTAACTGCGGGCGGCGAAAAATACCGCGCGAAATATATCGTAAACGCGGCGGGCCTGTATGCGGACAAAGTATATGAAATGGCGGGCGGACAGGGCCTGCATATCACGCCGGTGCGCGGAGAGTATTTTCTGTTCGATAAAACGATGGGCGGCCTTGTTTCCACCGTTGTGTTCCAATGCCCGACGAAGCTCGGCAAGGGTGTCGTTGTCGCTCCCACAGTGCATGGGAATCTGTACGCGGGGCCGGACAGCAAAACGGCGGACGCGCGGGACGATACGTCTACACACAGGAACGAGCTCGAATATATCCGGGAAATGGCCGTGAAGTCTGTTCCGACGATCGATTTTTCCCAGAATATCCGCAATTTCGCGGGGCTGCGCGCCGTAGCGGGGGAGGATTTCGTCGTCGGGGAATCGGCGGTCGAAAATTTTATCAATGCCGCGGGCATTAAATCTCCCGGGCTTTCTTCTGCGCCGGCGATCGCGGAGGATATCGTGCAGATACTCGGAAGGTGCGGGCTTGCCCTGCGCCGAAAGGAAACATTTCGGGGTGAACGCAGGGTGCTGCGCATGAACGAAATATCCTTTGAAGAACAGGATGCGCTGATTCGGGAGAACCCGTCGTACGGGCGCGTCGTGTGCCGCTGCCAGACGATCACGGAGGGAGAGATCATCGATATACTGCACCGTCCGGTCGTACCGCGCAGCATAGACGGTATCAAGCGGCGCTGTGCCGCCGGAATGGGGCGGTGTCAGGGAGGCTTCTGTGAGCCGCGTATCCACGACATCATGGCGCGGGAGCTCGGCGTTCCCATGAAAGATATCCTGCAGGATACGGAGGGGAGCTATATTGTGACCGGAGAAACAAAGGAGGACTGAGCGGAAAGCGCGGCCGGCGTTTTTCGGGCTGGAGGAAACGATGAAAAAATATGAGTACGATGTAGCGGTGATCGGTGCGGGCCCGGCAGGGCTTGCGGCGGCGCTCGAGGCAAGAAAAAACGGTGCGGAACGGGTCGCAGTTCTGGAACGTGACTTTGAAGCAGGCGGGATATTGAACCAATGTATCCACAACGGCTTTGGACTGCATTATTTCAAGGAAGAGCTGACGGGGCCTGAATATGCGGAGCGCTTTATCCGGGAGCTGCGGGAAACGGATATCGAGCTGAAGCTCAATACGATGGTGCTCAGCGTTTCGCAGAACAGGCATATCATAGCGGTCAATCCGCAGGAGGGCGTGCTCGGCATCGACGCGGGTGCGGTCATCCTTGCGATGGGCTGCCGTGAACGTCCGCGCGGCTCGCTCGGCATTCCGGGCACGCGCCCGGCGGGTATTTTTACGGCGGGTACGGCGCAGCGCTATGTGAATATGGAGGGCTGTATGGTGGGAAAAAAGGTCGTGATCCTCGGTTCCGGCGATATCGGCCTTATCATGGCGCGGCGTATGGTGCTCGAGGGAGCGCAGGTCATGGCTTGTGTGGAGCTGATGCCCTATTCGGCGGGGCTGCGGCGCAATATCGTGCAGTGCCTCGATGATTTCGATATCCCGCTCTATCTTTCCAGCACGATCACGGAGATTCGGGGCCGCCGCCGCGTGGAAAGCGTAGTGATCTCGCAGGTGGACAAGGACAGAAAGCCCATACCGGGCACGGAAAAGGAGATCGAATGCGATACGGTTCTGCTGTCGGTCGGCCTGATACCCGAAAACGAGCTGTCCAAAAACGCGGGCATAGAGCTCGATATGCGCACCAAAGGGCCGGTGGTCTATGAAAACATGGAAACGAGCGTACCGGGAATTTTCGCATGCGGCAATGTAGCGCAGGTGCACGATCTTGTGGATTTTGTAACGATGGAAAGCATACGGGCCGGGAAAGCGGCCGCGGAATACGCGGCGCATGGGGAGGAGCCGTCGCCCTGTTTTGAGCTGTTTGCAAGTAAAGGACTGGGATATATCCTGCCTCAGCGCGCACGTATGAACCGCATCGGGGATTTTCTGGACGTATTTTTCCGTGTAAATGATATTTACGAGGACGTCAGTATCGTCGTGAAGTCGAACGGAGGAGAGATCGCGCGTTTCCGGCGCGACTATGCGGCCCCGGGGGAAATGGAGAAAATACGGATACCCAAAAAGCTGCTGACCGGGAATGAAATAGAGGTTTCCCTGAAAGGAGGCGACCGGGAATGAAAGAATTTACGTGCATCGTATGCCCGAAGGGCTGCCGCATTTTTGCGGACGGAGATACGCTCACAGGAGCGGGCTGCGGCCGCGGCCTCGAGTATGTCCGGTCGGAAATGGAGAATCCGACCCGCATGGTCACATCAACGGTGCGGCTCGCTGGCTCACAGCTTCCGCGGCTGCCCGTCAAGACGAGCGCGCCTATCCCAAAAGAAATGATGCTGCGGGCAGCGGAGCTGCTCAATGATGTGACGGTGCAGGCGCCCGTGGAAAGCGGAGCAGTAATCGTAAAAAACATACTCGGCACGGGCGTAGATTTTATTGCGACGAAAAGCGTCGGGGAATAAAAGACAGACGGAACGCAGTTTTCGGCGCTTCGGTAAGGAGGAAGGTATGGCTTTTTTAAGTGAGGAGCTGACTTATCCGTCTGCGGACGGAAAAAGCGAAGTGTTTGCGCGCGTATGGCAAGACGATACGGTTCGGCCGGCGTTTATCCTGCAGATCTGCCATGGAATGTGCGAATATATCGACCGCTATGCGGAATTTGCGGAATATATCTGCACGCATGGGGGCGTCGTGTGCGGCAACGACCATTTGGGGCACGGGCGTACCAAGGAACAAAATGCGGACGGCGTTTACGGCTATTTCGCGGAGAAAGACGGGGAGAAATTGATCGTAGAAGACGCCTATTCCCTGACGAAGCTGGCGGGCGCGCGCTGGCCGGGGCTTCCGGTCGTGCTGATGGGGCACAGCATGGGAAGCATGGCGGCGCGGAGCTATATGGCAAAGCACGGGGAAGAGCCTGTGTGTGCCGTTTTCATGGGTACGTCGGGAGCAAATAAGCTTACGGGCATGATCCGTTTTCTTGCCAATATAGGCATGCTGTTTGGACGGGCGAAAAAACCCGCGAAGCTGCTTTCCCATCTTGCGTTCTCAAAATATAACGACCGGTATGACGACGTGCGTTCCAAAAACGACTGGCTCACGCGCGACAGGGAGCGTGTGGCAAAATATGATGCAGACCCGCGATGCACCTTTTTGTTTACCGACCGCGCGGCCTACGATTTTGCAAACCTTGTAGACGAGGTGTCGGGCGCACGGTGGGCGGCGCGTCTGCCTAAGGGAAAGCCCTATCTGCTCGTTTCCGGGGATATGGACCCGGTGGGAAATTACGGAGCGGGCGTAAAAGAGGTATACGAATGGATGGAAAAGGCAGGACTCGATGTGGAACTGAAGCTTTACGCCGGTGCGCGGCATGAGCTTCTGAACGAAATCGGCCGAAATGAAATTTTTGACGATTTGTTCGCATGGATACAAAAACGTATTTGAACGTTGTTTGTTCTGAAAAATATGAGATGTTTTGCCGGGCCATTCGTATTTAGGAATAACAGGAAAAAACAGGAGGGACGTTTCATGGAAGAAAATAAGGAGGTACGGAAAGAGCTGACCAATGCGGAGCTTGACAAAGCGGCGGGTGGCGCAATAGGCGGCCAGTTCGACGGCCTCGATATGGACGCGCTCATCGGCGGTCCGCTTCGGGCGGCGTGTGACGCGCAGGAGCAGCTTGCCCGTGCGACGGCAGAATTTATCAAACAGGTCGGCATGGAAACGGGCGGTCAAGACGGCAGAAAATGACAGCGGTGTCGCTGAAAGAGGCTGCATATCCAAAAGCTGATGAAAGACAGGCGTGAAAGCGTCTGTTTTTCTATGCAGAGAAGAGATATTTCTTCGCGGTAAGGTTGAAGAAAGCCGCAGAAACATGCTATAATGACATTTAATTGTGGAAGAATACGCGCACGGGCGCGAACGCTGACAGGAGGCTGTTATGGAAAAAAGTTTAAAGCTGGAGATTCTCGATATATTGGAAGACAACGCCAAAACAACGCCGGAGGAAATGTCGCTCATGCTGAATGTGGATGCCGGAACGATCGAAAAAACGGTAAAAGAGCTGGAGGATGAAAAGGCGATCATCAAATACAGCGCGCTCGTGAACCGTGAGGTCATCGACGAAGACGGCGACGCGGAAGCGCTGATCGAGGTGCAGATCACGCCGCAGCGCGATTACGGCTACGACGACCTTGCAAAGTGTATTTACCGCTTTGAGGAGGTGCGGGCGGTTTACCTTATGGCGGGAACGTACGACCTGTGTGTGCGCATCAAGAGCCGCAGCATGAAGGATATCTCAAAATTTGTGTTTGAAAAGCTCGCAGTCATCGACGGAGTCACGAACACGGTAACGGTATTCATCATGCGCAAATATAAAGAACAGGGCGTGGTACTGGTCGGCGAAGAAACAGATGAAAGATTGGTGGTCACCCCGTGAGAAGCTTTATTACCAAAACAGTAGCAAATATGCCGCCCTCGGGAATACGGAAGTTTTTCGATATTGCGAGCGAGATGAAGGATATCATCTCCCTTTCGGTGGGCGAGCCGGATTTCGTAACGCCATGGAACGTGCGGGAAGCTGCGATCGCGTCTATCGAGCGCGGATATACGCACTATACGTCCAATCACGGCAATCCGTCTCTGCGCAGGCTAATCACGCGTTACCTAAGGGAACGGTATCAAACAGAGTATGACTGGAAAACGCAGATCCTCGTGACAGTCGGAGCCAGCGAGGCGCTCGACCTTGCATTCCGCGCGGTGATCGAGCCGGGGGACGACATCCTTGTGCCTGCGCCGTCCTATGTTTCCTATATGCCGGGCGTCGCGTTTGCAGGCGGTACGGCTGTGCCGATCGAAACGAAAGAGTGCGACGACTTCACCGTTACGCCGGAAGCGCTTGAAGCGGCGATAACATCCAAAACAAAGGCGCTGATCCTGCCGTATCCCAATAACCCGACGGGCGCGGTCATGACGCAGAGCCAGCTCGCGGCGATTGCCCCCGTGATTGAAAAATATGACCTGTTTGTGATTTCAGATGAAATTTATTCGGAGCTGACCTACGGCGGGAACCATTGCTCGATCGCATCTTTTCCCGGGATGTATCCGCGGACAGTCGTTATCAACGGCTTTTCCAAGGCATTCGCCATGACGGGCTTCCGACTCGGATATGCGGCCGGCCCGGAGGACGTCATTGCGGCAATGCTCAAAATACACCAATATTTTATGCTGTGTGCGCCGACGGCCAGCCAGCATGCAGGAGAGGAAGCGCTGCGGCACGAACTCGATACGGGCTTTGCACAGGTGAATAAGATGGTATCGGACTATAACCGCCGCCGCACATTCGTCTATAATTCCTTTAAAAAGATGGGGCTCTCGTGCTTCGAGCCGCGGGGCGCGTTCTATGTGTTTCCCAATATTTCAGGAATGGGCATGACGTCCGAAGAATTTTGCTATAGACTGATCGACGAAAAGCATGTGGCATGCGTGCCGGGAACGGCGTTCGGCGAAGCGGGAGAGGGCTTCATGCGCTGCTCGTATGCCTCCTCTATGGAAAATCTGAAAGAAGCATTGAAAAGGATCGCGGAGTTTATAGACGAATGCAGGAAATAAAATTATTGACACTTGATATCGACGGAACGCTGATCGCAGATTTGGGGCTTCCGGTCTCTCCGCGCGATAAGGATGCCATCGAGCGCGCGCAGCAGGCGGGCGTATATGTCACGATCGCGACAGGCCGTATTTTCGAGACGGCCCGGCGGTGGGTCCATACGCTCTCGATCGACGGCCCGGTCATTTTATGCAATGGCGCGGATATCCGGGACGGCGAAAAATCGTGGTTCAGGGACAGCATGCCAAAGGAAGAAGCGAAAAAAATCATGGCTGCCTACTATGGAACAGAACAAAAACGTTATATTTTCAGCGATAATCAAATTTATTGTACGAAAGACGATTACTATCAAATGCTGTTCGATAAATGGGAGCAGGGCGAGGAAGGACATTTTCCCGTCGTGATCTGCGATACGGAAGAAGAAATGTACGCGGCCATGCCGGAATATGCGGAAAAAGTGCTGGTATGGGCGCCGCGCGGCGAGCTTGCGCCGGAGCTGAATCAAATCGCGCAGGGCTTTTCCGGAAGCTATAACGTTGTGCGCGGCGAGGCGCGCAACGTGGAATTCAATAAGCTCGGCGTTTCCAAGGGCTCGGGGCTCAAGCGGCTGGCGGAGCTCCTTCATATACCGATGGAGCAGACGATGGCCATAGGAGACGGCGGAAACGACGTGGAAATGCTGCGGTGTGCAGGAATTGGAGTGGCAATGGCAAACGCGATGGAAGAAGCAAAAGAGGCTGCGGACTATATGACCGGCAGCGCTGCGGATTGCGGCGTCGCACAGGCGATAGACAGGTTCGTTTTTGGAAAATAGACAATCAAAAAAAGCATCCATTGCGGGATGCTTTTTTTGATTGCTTCGCTTTAGATAATGGTATACATCATATCCGAAATGATGTCCATGATCTTATCATGACACTGGCCGCAGCCGGTAGAACAATGCGTCACCCGCTGGACATCGTCGAAAGCGGAAGTAACGTCCGTCATGCTTTTTGAGCTGCGCAGAGCGCTTTCGATATCTGCAAGCGTTACCTGTTTGCAGTTGCAGATCACTTTGTTTTCCGTTGCCATCGAAACCACCTCCCAATCGTTCTTCTATCCATTATATACCCTTTTTTATCCGGTGTATGCAAAAATTTTAGAAGGCTCCGTTTTTTATTCGGAAACAGACGGAGAAGGAGGCAGGACGGGTGCGGGAACGGGGGTCTGCTCTTCAGAAGCTTGTGTTCCGTGAGTAGCGGACGGGGCGGGCGTTGGCTCAGGAGTCATCGGCATTTCGGGCGTTGGGGCAGGCGTCGGCGCTGCGGCTCCCGTTCCCCGCCTGATCTTCGCGGGCTTGTTGTCGTACGTCTCTATGCTGAATTTCTCCGTTTTGACGAGATTCCCCTCCGCATCATAATAGTGCTCATAGGTCTGGTACTTTTTCCCGGTATGCTCCTTGATGATCATCTGCTCCGTTCCGGCGGGCAGGCTCGGATCGTCGATATACTGCACCTTGCCGCCCCCGAACGTACCGATCAGCTCGGAGGTAAACTCCCGCCGCAGGCCGTCCTCAAATCCGGGACCATAAATATCTACCTGTATCGTAGCCTCGTTTTGCCCGTCACAGGTCGCGACGATATAAACGGGTACGTCATAATTGTTGCGGATGATAAAATCAGGTGCATCAGTTGAGATCGTCGCATCGAGTCCGCCCGGTACATATTCGAGCGGCCATGAATGATGCGAACGGTCCACAACTTCTATTTCACTGCGCAGCACCGCACCGTATAAGGTAGAGGATACCTGACAAATACCGCCGCCCGCTTCCTCCTTATATTCGCCGTTCGAAATGCCCGGCGCACCTTTCCAGCCGCGGCTGTAGGTGCGCGGGCCTGCCTCTTCATTGATGGACCACGTTTCACCCGGCAAAATCTCTACACCGTTGATGATATCCGCCATCTTCCAGATATTATACCGCCTGCCGTAATCTGATGAACGGTAAGCCGTGCTGAATGTTCCCATCAATACAGGCTCCTGCCCTGCTGCGGGGGCGGCCTGCTGCGTCCTCCCGGGTGCAGAAAACGGTTCATACGCTCCGCGTTCTATCTGTTTTCTGATCTGTTCAACGAGCGCCTCCTGATCCACACGGAAAAAAGTTTCCGGTGTATTGGCGACGATCTTTCCGGAAGTTGTGAGCGCCTCCTCGCTGCGCGCGGTTTCGACGGAGTAAGAAGCTTCAGGCTGATTCCAGCCGGCGCTGTCGCGTGCGACCGCAGCCTCCAGCATACCGTCGTCTACAGATGTCTCTATAGGAAAGTTTCTGCCATCCCCTCCGTTTTTCATCGCGTGTGCAAGCGCGCTGTCAAGATCGAGAGAAACGCCGAGGCTGGCAAGAGAATGCGTATAAGGGGTATCGATCCCTTTTACGGTATACTCGATGTTATGCTCAAGCAGCCCTTCGGCGACGGGATGAACGGCATTTTTACCCTCATCAAACGTCATACCCCCTACGTTCACGCCGGCGACGAGTGTCCCTTCTGCAAAGCGGTCTCTGTCTGTGATGCCGGGATAGACCTCTGCCGCAGGCTGGCAGGCGGTCGTGAAGCATACGGCGGCAAACAGAACGGCGGCAGCGATACATAAGACCTTACTGCCCCGTCCGGTCCTCCGCCCGGCGAAAATGCTGCGGATCCTCCTCTCGGCGGTTTTACGGTTGGCGGGAACAGACATTCCAAGTACGGGCTGAGGACGGTCATGCCCGGCAAACATTTTGAGTATGGTATGCGCATAGGCTTTCTTTTTTTCCTGTGAAAGCGCGGCGGTCGCGATATTGTCGCAGGCGGCCTCCATATCTGTTTTTATGGGCCGCTGCATCAGCCAGACGACCGGATTGAACCAATAAACGGCGCGCAGGACAAGCATCAGCAAGCATACGAGATAGTCGCAGCGCTTGAAATGGACCAGCTCATGCCGTATGGAAAAATACATCTGTGCAGGAGCGTTTAGAAGAGAAAGCGGCAAAAGGAGCGTCGGATTCAGTGATGTGGTAAGCGCTGGAGAGGGAAAGGAGTCCTGCATCAAAACACGAAGCCTGCGCTTGATGCCAAGCTCACGCCGCACCTGATCGACCATACGCCTCACCTCGGGCGGCGGCAGTACGGAAGCATGCTTCAGCCGGAGGGAGAGGGAAATATGATCCTTTACCGTTTTTATAGTGAGTACGGCGATGCCGGACAGCCATACGGTAAACAGAATGACGCCGGGCCGAACCGGGGGGGCCGCCGCCGAACTGGGTGCCGTCTGTGTTGACGGCGCTTCGGCATCGCCGCTCGGCTCGCCCGCGTCTGCGGACTCAGTCGCCGCAGCTGCAGCGGAAGCCGGGGCGGTGTGCGAGATTGTTTCAGTCTGCGGCGCCTGCATACTTTCCATCCTTTCGGGCCTCGCGGAGGCGGTGGAGCCGGAAAGCTCATCGCCGGAGGCGGATGCAGCCGCCGCGGAGAAAGTGCTTTGCGGAAGCGTAAAAAAGCCTATCCCGCTTTCCACGGTAAAAGGAACCGCCGGCCGCGCAAGGAGCAGGAACCATACGAAATATTGCAGAGAAGGGGAAAACCGTTTTTGGAATATACGCTTCAAAAGAAGGACCAGCGCGAATAAAACGGCTGAATAAACGGTGACTTCAAGCAAAGCGGAAAAGATGTTCATTTTGAATCCCCCAGATGCTCGATCAGAGACCGCAGCTCGGCCTGGTCGGAGCTTGAGAGGCCGCTCTCTTCGATCATACATACGAGCAGGTCTTTTTTGCTGCGGGCGCTGACCTTTTTCAGAAGGCTGCGGCTTTCCGCGCGGATACAGTCTTCGCGGGGCACGAGCGGATAATAGAATTTATCGCGTCCCTTTGCCTCGAACCCGACGAAGCCCTTATCGCATAATTTTTTCAGATAGGAGGCATAGGTACGGTAACTCCAATCTACCGTTTCTCCCATAGCCTCGATCACGCCGGAAAGAGGCTGCGGATCTTTGCCCCAAAGTGCGTTCATTACCATCCATTCACTGTAAGTCAAAGTTTCCGTCATCTGCTTATTCTCCTTTTTTAAATGAAAGTAGTCAAAACACAGTCCTGTGACTATAAAAGCAAGCTTATGATTATAAGTATAATCATATAAGAGAGAATGTCAACAGAAAAGTAAAAATACTTTGGAAAACTGCGGAAAAGAGGCGAAAAATGGCATTGCCAAGCGAAAAACTTAAATTTTTATTTTACGGGATTTTTACATTGCGCCCACCTGCGTTTTACTTTATAATTATCATGGATTGATTTTGAGCTTATGGAGAAGGCTGGGTTAAAATGGCGATTCAAGTTGTTTTGGTGGAACCCGAGATCCCGCAGAATACGGGGAATATAGCGCGCACTTGTGTCGTCACGGGGAGCGTGCTTCATATCGTTGGCCCGATGGGCTTTTCGCTCGATGAAAAGCATGTCCGCCGGGCCGGGCTTGATTATTGGAAAGATCTTACTTTATATACATACGAATGCATAGAAGAACTATACCAAAAATACCCGAATGGGGATTTTTGGTATTTTTCTTCTAAGGTGCCCAGAAGCTTCCATGAAGCAGATTATTCAAGAGATTGTTTTCTGGTTTTTGGAAAAGAAACGGCCGGCCTGCCAAAAGAGCTGCTCGAACAAAATGAGAGCCGCTCCGTGCGCATCCCGATGCGCGGCGGGCAGAGGTGCCTGAACCTTTCCAACGCGGTATGCGTGGGCGTATATGAGGCGCTCCGGCAGAACGATTATTTTTCTTTGAAATGAAAATTTCTCAATGGGGGAACTTTATATGGATTTAGCGAGTATTTTGATGCTGGTCGGGGGGCTCGGGCTGTTCCTGTATGGAATGAAGCTGATGTCGGACGGTCTTGAAGCAGCTGCGGGCGATAAGCTGCGGACCGGGCTTGAACTTATGACCAAGAACCGTTTTGCCGCGCTGGGGCTCGGAACGGGCGTGACGGCTGTCATTCAAAGCTCGTCTGCGACAACAGTCATGGTCGTCGGGTTCGTGAATGCGGGCCTTATGTCGCTTACACAGGCGATCAATGTGGGGATCGGCGCCAATATCGGAACGACGGTAACGGCGCAGATCGTTGCGCTCAAGATCACGGAATTTGCGCCGATTGTGCTCTTTGCCGGCGTCCTCATCATGCTGTTTGTCAAAAAACGCTCGGTCCGGAGAATCGGGGAGATCATCGGGGGGCTCGGGATACTGCTGTTCGGCATGGAGCTGATGTCGGAGGCAGTCGCCCCCCTGAGGGATTACCAGCCTTTCGTCGATATGCTGGCCTCTTTCCAAAACCCGTGGCTCGGGCTTCTCGCAGGGCTTGCGGTGACGGCTGTCATCCAAAGCTCGTCCGCCACGATGGGGATCATTCAGGCCTTTGCCATGCAGGGGATCATGGGGCTCGATGCGGCGGTCTATGTCATTCTCGGCCTCAACATCGGAACGTGCGTCACAGCGATCCTCGCAAGCATCTCCGGAACCAAGACGGCAAAGCGTACGGCGATCGCTCTGCTGTTCTTCAACATTATCGGCGCGTTCATCTTTATGGCGGTCATGCAGTTCACGCCTCTTGTGGATTGGGTGAAATCGTGGACGCCGGGCGAGCCGGTCAAGCAGATGGCAAACTTCCATACCTTCTTTAATGTGGTATGCGCGTTCCTCTTCATCGGTTTCCCGCAGATATTGACGAAAATAGCCTGCTTCTTTGTGCGGGGCGAGGATAAGCAGCTGGAAGGAAAGAAACTGAAGTATATCGATAAAAATGCGGACAGCGCACCGGTCGTAGTCGGGCAGTCGATCGCAGAAGTGGCGCGGATGGAGCGGCTTTCCGGCGAAAACTTCGAATTGGCGGTCAAAAGCTTTCTTGAGCGGGACGAAAAGATGATCGATCAGGTAGGGGAAAACGAAAAGGTCGTTAATTATCTGAACCATGAGATCACAGACGCGCTCGCGAACGCCAGCCAGGCGGGACTTTCAGAAACGGATTCCCGCACGGTAACAGGGCTTCTGCATGCGATTATGGACATCGAGCGTATTTCGGATATTGCACAGAATATCGCAGATATCGCGGCGATCCGTCTGGATAAGAAAATCAAGATATCCAAAAAGGGCGCCGTCGAGATACAGTTCATGGCGGATAAGATCGCCGAATCGTTCCGCCTCCTGCGCGAAGCGCTCAAGGAAGGAAAGCTCGAGAGCGCCCAGCGGGTGATCGAGATCGAAGACGAGGTAGACCGCTATGAAATGAAGATCAAAAAGAACCATGTCAAGCGCCTTAAGAAAGGAGAATGCAGCGCGCAGGCCAGCACCGTTTTTACGGATGTGATAACCATGTGCGAGCGCGTTGCCGACCATGTGGCGAATATTGCGCAGATCTATCTGCGCGGAGAGCTTCAGTAGCGCTCTGCCGGCGCATGCGGCCCGGCGGATTCCGGGCTTGATTATTGGCGTTTTATTGATTAAAATAAAAGGGTATGTGAATAACGATTGAAAAAGGAGTAAAGGTCATGAAAAAAACGATTGAAGATATTGACGTACAGGGAAAAAAGGTGCTTGTGCGCGTTGATTTCAACGTGCCGCTGAATGAAAACGGGGAGATCACAGACGAGACGCGCATTCAGGCGGCTCTCCCGACGATCCAGTACCTGCTCGACAACGGCGCTAAGGTAATACTGATGTCTCACCTCGGACGTCCGAAGGGCGAGGTCAAGCCGGAGTTTTCCCTCGCTCCCGTCGCAAAGCGTTTGGGCGAGCTTTTGGATACCAAGGTCATTTTTGCGAAGGACTGCGTAGGCAAAGAAGCGCAGGAAGCAGTAGACTCTATGGAGGCAGGGCAGGTCGTTCTGCTTGAGAACCTCCGGTTCCATAAGGAAGAAACGGCAAACGACGCAGAGTTTGCGAAACAGCTTGCAAGCCTCGGCGATATTTTTGTTCTGGATGCGTTCGGAACGGCTCACCGCGCGCACGCTTCTACGGCGGGCGTAGCGGATTATCTTCCGGCTGTCGCAGGCTTCCTCATCGGAAAAGAGCTTTCCGTCATGGGCAAAGCGCTTGAAGACCCGGCGCGGCCGTTTATCGCAATTCTCGGCGGCGCAAAGGTTTCGGATAAGATCGGCGTGATCGAGAACCTGCTGAAAAAGGTGGACTGCCTGATTATCGGCGGCGGCATGGCGAATACGTTCGTTAAGGCGCAGGGCTATGAAATGGGCAAATCCCTTGTGGATGACGAAAGGCTCGACCTTGCGCGCGACTTGATGGATCAGGCAAAGAAGAAAGGCATCAAAATCATGCTTCCATCCGATTTCGTCGTGGCAAAGGAGTTCAAGGCGGACGCGGAAACGCAGATCGTAGCGGCGGAGAATATCCCGGCGGATGCGATGGCGCTCGATATCGGGCCGTCCACGCGTATCATCTTTGCAAATGAGATCAAACGCGCCAAGACGGTCATTTGGAACGGGCCGATGGGCGTTGCGGAAATGTCCGCGTTCGCAGGCGGCACGAAAGCCATCGCGGAAGCGCTGGCAGACTCATCGGCAATCACGATCATTGGCGGCGGCGACAGCGCGGCGGCGGTAAAAAAGCTTGGCTTTGCAGACAAGATGTCCCACATTTCTACGGGCGGCGGCGCGTCTCTGGAATTTTTGGAGGGCAAAGAACTGCCGGGCGTAGCGGCTCTGAACGACAAATAAGGCGCGTGCGGACGCGGCAGATTTCTGCGCCGCATTCCCTGCGCGTACTGGGAAGAACGATGGTGAAAGGACGGAGGCTCTCCGTCCTTTTCAAAAAGATCAATAATTTAAAAGGAGCGATTTTATATTATGAGAAAACCGATCATCGCGGGAAATTGGAAAATGAATAAAACGGCAAGCGAGGCAGTCAGCCTGATAAACGAGCTAAAGCCGCTCGTTGCGGACGCGGACGCGGACGTTGTCGTCTGCCCGCCCGCGGCGGACCTTGCCGCTGCTGCACAGGCACTGAAGGGCTCGAATATCGGCCTCGGCGCGCAAAATCTTGATTATCACGATTCCGGTGCGTTTACAGGTGAGGTCTCGGCGGATATGCTGCTCGACCTCGGCGTACAGTATGTCATCATCGGGCATTCCGAGCGCCGTGAATATTATGCGGAAACGGACGAAACTGTGAATCTGAAAGTGAAAAAGGCGCTGGAAAAGGGCCTTATCCCAATCGTGTGCGTGGGCGAGAAGCTTGAAGAACGCGAAAGCGGCGTAACGGCGGAGGTCGTACGCAAGCAGACGAAGCTGGCGCTCCTCGGCTTAGCGGAAAGTGAAGTAGCCAAGGTCGTCATCGCATACGAACCGATCTGGGCAATCGGTACGGGCAAGACCGCGACGGCGGACGATGCAAACGATACGATCAAAGAGATCCGCGCGGCGATCAGAGAAGTGTTTGGAGGAGCCGCGGACGAGGTAAGAATACAGTATGGCGGAAGCATGAACCCTAAAAATGCGTCTGAGCTTATGGCCATGAGCGATATCGACGGCGGACTCATCGGCGGCGCTTCCCTCAAAGCGGAAGATTTTTCCAAAGTAGTAAATTATTGATATACGGGGCCGTAGCCCCGTGTGTGGCGGCCGCGCCGCAGACAGCGGAGAGCGGCGGAAATGGTAAGGTGGATAAAAAATGGCATTTACAGCACTGATTATTATGGACGGCTTCGGCCTCACCGCACAAACGGAGGGGAACGCCATCTATGCAGAGGGAATACCGAATATCAAAAGGCTGACGGAGGAATATCCGAGCACGCAGCTCGGCGCGAGCGGTATGTCCGTGGGTCTTCCCGACGGACAAATGGGCAATTCTGAAGTCGGACATCTCAATATCGGCGCGGGGCGCATCGTCTATCAGGAGCTTACCCGCATCACAAAGTCGATTGCAGACGGAGACTTCTTCAGCAAGCAGGAGTTTCTGGATGCAGTCGGGAACGTAAAGAAAAACGGCAGCGCGCTTCACCTCATCGGGCTGATCTCGGACGGCGGCGTGCACAGCCATCAGGAGCATTTATATGCGCTCCTGAAGCTGGCGAAAGAAAACGGCGTCGGGGACAGGACATACATACATTGCCTGATGGATGGCCGCGACGTACCGCCGGACAGCGGAAAGTGTTTCATTGAACAGCTCGAGGCAAAAATCAAAGAGATCGGTGTGGGCAGGATCGCGACGGTCATGGGCCGTTACTATGCAATGGACCGGGATAACCGCTGGGAGCGTGTGGAGCTTGCCTATGACGCGATCGTAAAAGGAGAGGGCGTGAACGCGGCGGACGCAGCCGAGGCAATGCAGGCCTCCTACGACAAAAAGGAGTACGACGAGTTCGTAAAGCCCGTAGTCATCACGGAAAACGGCGAACCGGTCGCAAAGCTTAAGGCAAACGATTCGGTCATCTTTTTTAATTTCCGCCCGGACCGTGCGCGCGAACTGACGCGCAGCATCACACAGACGGATTTCGACGGCTTTGCGCACACCTATTTCCCCACCTTTTTCGTATGTATGACACAGTACGATAAGACGTTCGAGAACGTGCATGTGGCCTATAAGCCGCAGGTGCTCCGGAATACGTTGGGGGAATATCTTGCGAAAAAGGGCAAAAAGCAGTTCCGCATCGCGGAAACAGAGAAGTATGCGCATGTGACCTTCTTTTTTAACGGCGGCGTAGAACAGCCGAACGAGGGAGAGGACAGAGTGCTCATCCCGTCGCCGAAGGTCGCAACGTACGACCTCCAGCCGGAAATGAGCGCGCCGGAGGTATGCGCAAAGGCGGTGGAGCTGATCGAATTGCAGAAATACGACGTTATGATCCTCAATTTTGCGAACTGCGATATGGTGGGACATACGGGCGTGTTCGAAGCGGCAGTGAAAGCAGTAAAAGCAGTGGACGAATGCGTCGGAAAGGTCGTTGATGCGGTCCTTAAGGTGGGCGGCGAGGTGCTCATCACGGCCGACCATGGCAACGCAGAGATCATGGTAGACCCGGAAACAGGGGGCCCGTTCACGGCGCACAGCACGAACCCGGTTCCCTGCATTTTGGTGTCGAAGCAGCATCAGCTTGCTAAACTGCGGCAGGGCGGCATTCTTGCGGACCTTGCGCCGACGATGCTCGACCTGATGGGGCTTCCTCAGCCTGTTGAGATGGAAGGAAAAAGCCTGCTTGAAAAGTAAACGGAAGGCTGCCCCGGTATTTGCCGGGGCAGCTTTTTTGATTTTGTCAAAATAGATTCGGTTGTGTGATACGAAAAGTGCAGGAATGGCACTTTCTATATGAATGACAGACGAAGCCCCCGCACCGGACGAAAAAATCCGTTCGGCGCGGTTTTTCTTGCCAAAAATAATTTTTTGTTGTGGATAAAAGCGGATATATATATTATAATGAGTTTAAGCGTAACCTATCAAAAAACAAGGGGGTCTTTACCATGATACAATTGATTTATGCAAAAAAGGGCAGTGGGAAAACAAAAAGACTGATCGATCTTGCGAACGCGGAGCTGAATTCCACAAAGGGAGACGTCGTTTTTATCGATGACGACAAGCGTTATATGTATGACGTGGCGCATCAGGCGCGTTTTGTGGATGTAAAGGATTTTGGGATCGATTCCGGAGACGCCCTTTACGGCATGCTGTGCGGTATGGTTTCCCAAAACTATGACATAGAGGCGGTATTCATCGACGCATTTCTGAAGATCGTAAAAAAGGACGTTACGGAGCTGAAAGACCTGATCGAAAAAATTCAGGCGCTGACCGAAAAGAATGATTTCAAAGCGGTCATTATCATCAGCGCGGATCCGGCGCAGGCCCCGGACTTCCTCAAAGAGTACATCATCTGAGGAAACGCGTTTTTTGATGCGGGCGCTTGCCGCGCCCGGCGCTGACAGGAGAGAATTGCGTTAAGCCGCAAGGCTTAAGGCGGACAGTACCGAGTAAATGCGGCTTGCAGGCACACCGCCTGCAAACAGGCTTCGTATGGACTTGCGGCTGTCCGCTTTTCACGTTTTATTATGGAGGAGAACAAGAAAAAATGCAGGTTTTGAGCACACGCGGAAAAATGAACGCCATTCCCGCCACACAGGCGGTGCTTCAGGGCATCGCCGCAGATGGAGGGCTTTTCGTTCCCGAAACGTTTCCCGAGATCGACCTCGAGGAGATGAAGGCATACGCGGCGCATGAGTATGATATCCTTGCGGCACGGGTGCTTCAATATTTTTTTGATATGGATGAGGCCGCGCTTGCGGAAATCACCCAGCAGGCTTACGGAACGTTCGACGATTCCCGGGTCGTTCCCATAAAGGAGCTTTCCCCGGCGGAATACGTGATGGAACTGACGCACGGGCCTACGCTTGCGTTTAAAGATATGGCGCTTCAGGTGCTGCCGCGGCTTATCCGCAGGGCGCTCGATATCCATAAACAAGAGGAGAATGTGCTGATTTTGACTGCGACCTCCGGAGATACGGGAAAAGCGGCCCTCGAAGGCTTCCGGGACGTGCCGCGGACGGCGATCGAGGTTTTCTATCCGGCGGACGGCGTGGCAACGATGCAAAAGCTGCAAATGGTCACGCAGGAGGGAGGCAATGTCGCGGTGTGCGGCGTACAGGGGAATTTTGACGATGCGCAGACGGGCGTAAAGGCGCTGTTTGCAGATGAAACGTTGAAGGCATTCCTGAAAAAAGCGGGCTATACGTTCTCATCCGCGAATTCGATCAACTTCGGGCGGCTCATTCCGCAGGTGGCATATTATATCTATGCGTACGCCAAGCTTGCGGCGGACGGAAAGATAGCGGACGGGGAAGAGATCAATTTTGTCGTGCCGACGGGGAACTTCGGAAACATTCTCGCCGGCTATTATGCAAAGCGCATGGGGCTCCCGGTGAAAAAGCTGATATGCGCCTCGAACGGAAACAACGTGCTGACGGACTTTTTCAACAAGAGCGTTTACGACGCGAACCGTCCGTTCCACAAAACGATGTCGCCGTCCATGGATATTCTCATCTCCAGCAACCTTGAGCGGCTGCTGTTTGAGGTCACAGGCCGAGACGACGCGCAGGTACGCGCGTGGATGGAGGCGCTGAAGACGAGCGGGAAATATGAGATACCGCAGGAAACGCAGGCGCAGCTTAAGGGAACGTTCTGGGCGGATTTTGCGAGCGAGGAGGAAACCGCGCAGACGATCCGTGAAACGTTCGGAACGCACGGCTATCTGATCGATCCGCACACGGCTGTCGCCAAGTGCGTAGAAGAAAAATACAGGCGGGAAACGGGAGACGATGCGGTATGCGTCGTCGTGTCTACGGCGAACCCCTATAAATTTACGCAGGATGTGCTGCGCTGCATATCCGGGCAGGATGAAGACGATGCATTCCGCGCTGCGCAGCTGCTTGCGCAGGCGACGGGAACGGAGATCCCGCCGCAGATCGCGGACCTTCAGGAAAAACCGGTGCTCCACCCCGACGTCGTAGGGCGCACGGAGCTCAAGAGCGCGGTAGAAGTATTTATCGAACGAATGGGAGAATAAGACAGATGGAAACAGAACAGAAAAAGACGATATTCAGCGGGATACAGCCGTCGGGAGACCTGACGCTCGGAAACTATCTCGGCGCAGTCAAAAACTGGGCGGCGCTCCAAGATGAATATCAGTGCTATTACTGCGTGGTCGACCTGCACGCGATCACAGTGCGGCAGGACCCGGCAGCGCTTCGGAAACGCACGCTGGACGTTATGTCTATTCTCATTGCCTCCGGTATCGACCCGGAAGCGAACGTACTCTATATGCAGTCGCATGTGAGCGCGCACGCGGAGTTGGCATGGCTCCTCAATTGCTTTACCTATATGGGCGAGCTTTCCCGCATGACGCAGTTCAAGGAAAAGAGCGCGAAAGCGGGAGACAACATCAATGCGGGCCTGTTCACCTACCCCGTGCTGATGGCGGCGGATATCCTGCTTTATCAGGCGGATCTCGTTCCTGTGGGCGTAGACCAGAAGCAGCATCTTGAGCTCACACGGGATATCGCGATCCGTTTTAATAATATCTATGGAGACGTGTTTACTGTGCCGGAGCCGTATATTCCGAGGGCAGGTGCGAAAATCATGAGCCTGCAGGAGCCGGAAAAAAAGATGTCGAAGTCGGACGAGAATACAAACGCGTTTATTGCGCTTCTTGACCCGCCGGATGTGATCGCGCGGAAGCTGAAACGGGCGGTGACGGATTCGGATGGCGAGATCCGCTTTGCGGAGGAAAAGCCGGGCGTCTCCAATCTTCTCACCATCTATTCGGCCATTACGGGCAAAGCAATGCCCGAATGCGAAAAGGAATTTGCAGGGCAGGGCTACGGCGTGCTGAAGCAGGGCGTGACGGACGCTGTGATCGCAGAGCTTGAGCCGCTCCAAAAGCGTTACCATGAGGTGCGCGGCGATAAGGCGTTTTTGGAAAAGATCATGACGGAAAATGCGGAAAAGGCGGCCTATGCTGCGCGTAAAACGCTTTCCAAGGTGCAGCGCAAGATCGGCCTTGCGCCTCGGAGGCTGTGAGCCGGACTAAAAGGAAAGCTCATCCGCAAGCCGCTGCATTTCACAGAAGAAACGGCTTGTATGGAAGCCGTCGCATACGCTGTGGTGCACATGGACGGAGAGCGGGATCAGGATTTCCCCGGCTTGTGCAAAATATTTGCCAAACACAGTGAGTGGAAGTAAATTGATTTTTTTCGGATAAGTCATCTGGAGGTCAACGCTGGTAAAGGAAAGCCACGGCAGGCAGGAGACCAGAAAAGAATTGACAGGCTTGTTTTCTTTGGAATACAAGCCTTTTTTGTTTCCGTATTCGCAGACAGCATGCAGATAAGCGTCGTGAAAGGCGGAAAAATCCTCGCAGTACGCAAGCCAAATATCGGAAAATGTTTCGTCGTCCTTATGGAAATACGTAAAATAGGGGTGGATCGCATCAAAATATCCGACCGTGCCGTCCGAAAGCATGTGCATTTTGAATTCGCGGTGCGCATTAAATACTTTTGCTGTCATATAGATGAGCGCCGGAAACAGCTTTTTGCCCCTTTGCTTCAGCAAATCAAGCAGACGAGTGATTTGGAGGTTTGCTGTAATGCTGTAGGTGCACACCGTATCGTTCTGGTAGTGATCAAAATAAGCCGCGCGGCTCCATGTGCTTTTATCGATGGGGTGAAAAGAACCCAAAATATTTTGTGCCATGCGCTGTTCCTTTCCGCTTTTTATCATTATAACACAGAAAAATACCGGATGCTATGTATCGTTAATGTATAGAGACGCGGAATAATCTGTGATTAGGCGGCATAAGCAAATTTGTGAACAAATTCTAAAAAAAAGGGGATTTCAGGCGCATTTTTTCGCGGAATCATGGAAACAAGATTTTTTTGATGATATAATAACTCTATGTTTGGATATGTCGTTCCTCTCACCGGAGAGATGAAAGTGCGTGAGCTGAATGTGTACCGTGCGTATTACTGCGGACTGTGCCGTGCGCTGAAGAGCGAGTACAGGAAAACGGCGGTGCTCAATTTCGACAGCGTTTTTTTATACCTGCTTGCGGACGGCCTGCGCGGAGAGGCCGGAGAGGCGGAGCCGGTGCGGTGCGCAGTGAATCCAATGAAAAAGCGTCCGGCAGTGGTAACGCCGGCTGCGCGTTTCGCGGCGGATATCAATATTCTGATGGCCTACTACAGCGCGGAAGACCATGTGCGCGATGGGAAGCCGGGCATGCGCCTTGCGCGGACGTTTCTGAAAAAGGCGTTTTCCAAAGCAAAAGCACGGCACGAAAGTGTTGTGCGGGTGGCGGACGAAACGATCGCCGAGCTGATTCGGCTGGAACGCGAAAAATCGCCGAATACAGATGCCGCGGCGGATTCCTACGCGCGTCTGCTTGGAACGGTCATGATGGATGCGGATATATTGCAGTCGCATATCCTGTATGATATCGGCTATAGCCTCGGACGGTGGATCTACCTCATTGATGCGGCGGAGGATTGGGAAGAAGACCTGAAGCGGGGCGATTATAATGTTTACGCCTGCAAATATGGGCAGCCGGATGTAAACACGCGCGAGAAAATCGGGCGGAGCCTCTACTATACGCTGTCTCAGGCCGGACAGGCGCTTTCACGCCTGGAGCTGAAGCAAAACAGGGATTTATTGGAAAATATCGTCTATCTGGGCTGCAGGGAGCAGACAAGGACGGTTTTAGAGACGGGTAAACGGATCACAGTGCCCGTGGAAAAAAGAATTTGAAGAAAGAATACGGAATGAAAGATGCCTGCACGCGGGGCATGCTTTCAATCTGAAATTCCGTAAGGGATAGTAACAGGAGCGGAATGAACCCATACGAAGTGCTCGGCGTTTCGCAGAACGCCACAGATGAAGAGATCAAGGCGGCTTACCGTAGACTGGTCAAGAAATATCACCCGGACCGTTTTGCAAACGATCCGGAAAAGCAGGCGGCTGCCAGCGAAAAGCTGAAGCAGGTCAACGCGGCTTACGATATGATCACCAAAATGAAACAGGGAAATTATACGCAGGCAGGCGGCTCGCCGCAGTTTGCTGCGGTGCGTATGTCGATCCAGCGGGGCGATCTTGCCGGAGCGGAGGCGATGCTCAACCGTATGTCCGAGCGCCCTGCGGAATGGCACTACCTGATGGGAGTTATTTTGTTCCGGCGGGGCTGGTATGACGGCGCCGCAGAGCATTTTAACATCGCCTATCAGATGGAGCCGGGGAACGCGGAATACGAACAGGCGATGCGCACGATGACACAGGCGACCGGTATGTATATGGATTTTGGGGATGGCGGTGAAAACAGCGGCTCCCGTAAAATGTGGAGTATCTGCTCGACCTGCCTGTGCCTTGGCTGCGTAGCGGGCGGAATGTGCTTCCGCTGGCCGGTTTTCTGCTGCATTTAAGGAGCATGGAATGGTAAGAAACTATGGGAAAAGAACAAACAGGGGAAGCTTGGTCGTCATGTTTGCCGCGCTTACGCTGTTTACGCTCTATCTTGCAAACATACTGCCCGTACTTCGCATCACACTGTATTTCGTTTCGTCGCTGTTCATTATGGGCATTATGGTGGAACGTATGACAGCGGCGGCCGTCATTTCTTTTGTGTGCGTGCTGTTTCTCGGATTTTTGATCGTTCCGGTCAAAACAGGCATGCTGCCCTATCTTTTTTTCTTCGGGCATTACGGGATATTCAAATATTTTACAGACGCACAGCGGGGAAGCGGCTCCGCTCTGGTAAAAAAGCTGGTCTATTTCAATATTGGCGCAGCATTGATTTATTTCCAGACGGGCGGCTTCATGACGGAGCAGCTCCCGTTTGCGGTTCCGTGGTGGGGCCTTGTGATTGCAGGGGAGCTCGTGTTTCTATTCTATGATTGGCTCTTTACGAAGATCACCCAATGGTATTACGGCGGCCTGCGTAATGTGCTGCTGAATACGGGCGAGTTCTGAAACAAAGGAACGCGGCATAGATGCGTTCGCGGAAACCGCTGTAAGGCGGCTTTATTTACGCCCGGCGCTTCATTGCTTTTCGCTGCGGGCGAAAAACAGAGGAGGTTTTTATGGGATCGGCTTATGAAGTCGCGGCCTATGCGCTGCGCTACTGGTTCATTGCGGCTGTGCTCGTTGTGCTCATCGCGGTGATTTACATCTCCTATAAGGAATATCAGCAGAAAAAGTTTGTCATGACGGAGATCAGCCAATTCGGGGGCTATATGAAGATCATCGGCGGGCCGAGGGAATTTGTCGGCGACCGCTTTGGATTGCGCGAAAATAATACGATCGGCAGCGCACCGGACTGCGATATCGTCCTGCCGGACAGGACGGTAAAACGGAACCATGCAGTTATTTTTCAAGACGGAGACGATTACTATCTGCAGCCCGGGCAAAAAGCGCCTACAAAGATCAACGGCCGCCGCGCGACGACGGCCCACAGGCTGAAAACAGGAGACGCCGTTTCTTTCGGAGACGTAGAGATGCGCGTGTATTTTAAAAGGACGAGGATAGAAAATGATCATTAAACGGTTTGGCGCAGGCATAGTCCTTGCGTTTATGATATTGTTTCTTTTATCCGGAATGCTCCTGCTTTCCTTTGCGGGCGGGGCGTTCAATATGGAAGCGGCATTGCTCGGCGTTATTTTCGCTGTGTTTCTCATCGTGCAGTATAATGTGCTGAAAAGCATTTTTAAGCATCTCGAGCGGTTCGCGCTTCTGATTGCCGATTTTTTGTGCGTCATCAGTATCGTGATCCTCTACCGGATCGATCCGGAAACGGCGCAGAAACAGCTGATTTGGATCCTGATCGGCAACGTATGCATGATCGTCGCCATGCTGGTGATCAAAAGGACGCATGATTTCGGAAAAGCGAACTGGTTTTTTATGATCCTTGCGGTCGGCATGCTCGGTATGACGCTGCTTTTTGCAAGCAGGATCGGCGGGGCGAAGAACTGGATCAATATCGGCCCGTTTTCTTTTCAGCCGAGCGAATTTGCTAAAATATTGTTTCTGATCGTAACGGCCTATTTCCTGTCCTCGCGGGAGAGAAAGCGGGATATGTGGCCATATTTTTTGTTTACCATTGCATGTGTGGGCCTGCTTGTGCTTTCGCGGGACCTCGGCGCCGCGCTCCTTTTTGCGGGCACCTTCCTTATCGTGTTCTATGTGGGCACGGGCAGCGTGGGCATCACGCTCGGCGCGACGGCGGCTTTCGCGGGCGGCGCGCTTCTTTCCTATAAGATGTTCGACCATGTGCGGACGCGCGTGGAGGTGTGGCAGGACCCTTGGGCGACTTATAACGACAAGGGCTATCAAATCGTGCAGGGGCTCCTTGCGATCGCGAGCGGCGGGCTGCTTGGCACGGGCCTCGGGCTCGGCATGCCGGAGGTGATACCGGTAGGAACATCCGATTATATCTTTGCGGCGATCGCCGAGGAATTCGGTATCATCGTGGCGATCGGCATTATCGCACTTTATCTTGTGTTCATCATCCGGGGTATCCTGATCGCAATGGACGCCCGCACAAAATTTGATAAGCTGCTCGTGTTCGGCGCAACGGCAATGCTGTCTCTGCAAAGCTTCATCATCATCGGCGGGGTCATCAAGCTGATCCCGCTCACGGGAATCACGATGCCCTTTGTCAGCTCGGGCGGGAGCTCGATGCTGTCGGCGATGATGCAGCTTGGCATCATCGAGGGTGTGGCGCTTAAAAACGGAGAATATGAAGAAGCGGAGCTGGAAGAGATGGGAGGCGGCGTAGCATGAAGAAGAAACCGAACCTCAAAAAGAATATGCGCGTGATGCTCGGCGTTTTCTGCTGCCTGTTCGTCCTGCTCGGGACCTATCTGCTCTATTCGACGGTAGTATATGGCGATCAGTGGTTCACGACGCCGTATAACCCCCGCATCTCGGCCTCGAAAAATATCGAGAACGCGGGAACGATCTACGACAGGAACGGCGTCGCGCTTGCCTATACGGAAAACGGAGAGCGCAAATACGCAGAAAGCGAGGACGTCCGCCGCGCGGTCAGCCATATCGTAGGCGATATCTATGGGAAATCGCTGGGAGCGGAAACGCTGTATGCCAAATACCTGTACGGCTACGACCAGAACGTTGTGGATAAGTTCAACAGCGCGCAAAGCGGGCAGAAGGGCGGGGACGTATATCTCACCATCGACTCGGACCTGTCCGAATATATTTACGACAATATGAGCGTGGGCCCGGGTGCGGTCGTGCTGATGAATTACGAAACGGGCGAGATACTCGCCAGCGTATCCAAGCCGACGTTTGATCCGAACACGGCGAAGGACGATACGGAAGAATCGGGCGCAAAATTCGTCAACCGCGTCACACAGGGACTCTATCCGCCCGGCTCCACCATGAAGATACTCACCACGGCGGCGGCGATCGAAAACGGAGTGACGGATATGGAGTTCGAATGCACGGGCGAGGATATCATCGAGGGCCAAAGGGTGACCTGCACCTCCGTGCACGGCCGTGTCGGCCTTGAAACTGCGTTTGAGAAATCCTGTAATATCTATTTCGGACGGCTGGCCGCGGAATTGGGAGATGATATCATGCTCGAAACGGCGAATGAATTCGCCTATAATTATAATTTCCAATTTCCGAATCTCACGCTGTATAACAGCCAGTTCGAGGTATCGGGCAATATGGGGGACCTCGCATGGGCGGGCATCGGCCAGTATAATGACCTCGTAACGCCTATGCACAATATGCTGATCGCGGCAGGCGTTGCGAACGGCGGAACGGTCATGCAGCCGAATACCCTCAAGGACGTGCGGTACGGCGGAGTAAGCTCCTATACCTATACGCCGACGGCGTTTCGGAGCATCATGCCGCAGGACGTGGCGGCGCAGATTGCAGGATATATGCGCAATACGGTGGAAAGCGGAACGGCAACGAGCGCAAATATCGGCAACGCGACCGTATGCGGCAAGACGGGCACGGCGGAATATGTGGAGGACGGCGAAACGAAGAACCATTCTTGGTTTGTCGGTTATGTACAGGACGCGGCGCATCCGCTTGCCATCGCAGTCATCGGCGAGGGCGAGGGCTTTGGCTCCGCGTATGCCGCGCCGCTTGCAGGGAAGATCTTAGAGCATGCCATCGATATGGGATACTGAGCGGGCAGGAAGAGCATCCGGCCTGCCATGCTTTTGACGGAAAGCGGTTTATAGGCTCCGGTCCCTGCAAACGGCGGGACGCACGGACCGCTATGGGTCAAGACGCGGCGGACGATACCGGAAAACAGAAAAGGAACGCACAGGTTCCTTTTTCTTTTACCTGAAAAATTTTTGAGGTATAATAAAGCTATGGAGCTTACGGAAACCCTGAAAAAGAAAATCAAAAACCTGCCTCAAAGCCCGGGTGTGTATATCATGCGCGGGGCAGACGGCACGGTCATATATGTCGGCAAGGCGCGGGTCTTGAAAAACCGCGTCAGCCAGTATTTCCGCAAGGAAGCGCAGAAATACGCGAAAGTGGCGGCTATGGTCAGCCACATTGCGGATTTTGAGTATATCATTACAGATACAGAGCTTGAGGCGCTGATACTCGAATGCAACCTCATCAAGAAATACCGCCCATATTATAATATCCTTTTAAAGGACGATAAGCACTTTCCCTATGTGCGCGTGGACCTGAACGAAGAATTTCCGCGCGTAACGGTGGTGCGCCGGGTAAAGGACGACGGCGCAAAATATTACGGGCCGTTTATCGCCGCGCACGTCATTCGAGACGTGCTCGATCAGGTATACCGTCTCTATCCGCTGCGGAGCTGTAAAAATGATATTTCCCGTATGATCGCGCGGGGGGAACGCCCGTGTCTCAATTATGAAATGGGGCGGTGCATCGGGCCGTGTACGGGAAAGGTCAGCCGGGAGGAATACGGCGAACTGGTGAAGGAAGTGATCAGCGTGGTGTCGGGAGGCAACCTCGCGGTGCGCAAAGAGCTCGTGCGCAAGATGAACGAAGCCGCCGAGGCTCTGAACTATGAACAGGCTGCTCTTTTGCGTGACCGGATCGCGCTCATAGACCGCATTCGCGAGAAGCAGCGGGCAGGTTTCCCGAATCTTGACGATAAAGATGTATTCGCCGTAGAAAAAGGAGTCAGGACGGCGGTGGTGCAGGCTTTCCTGTTCCGCGACGGGAAGCTCAATTACGCGCAGAAATATTATTTTGACTACGAGGGAGAACCGCTGTCCGAGATCATGAGCGAATTTCTGCAGCAGTATTACGCGGAAAAAAGCGGTGTACCAAAACACATCTATACGCTGCCGCGGCCGGATGATGCGGAACTGCTTATGCAGTGGCTCAGCAAGAAACGCGGTTCTAAGGTGGAGATCAAGGAAGCGGCACGCGGAGATAATAGAAAGCTCGCGGAGCTTGCAAAGAAAAATGCGGGAGATGCGATCAAGATCAAAGAGGGCATGCAGGCGCAGCGCGAAGCCGCGGCAGGGAATCTCGCGCGGGCATTGGGGCTCGATACAGACCTGCACCGCATCGAATGCTATGATATCTCCAACACACAGGGAACGGATAACGTTGCATCCATGGTAGTATTCACGGATGGAAAGCCGGACCGCAAAAAGAATCGTCATTTTAAAATCAAATCCTTTGAGGGTGCGGATGATTTTGCTTCCCTGAATGAGGCGCTCACGCGGCGGCTGCTGCGCGGCCTTAGGGGAGACGAAAGCTTCCTGCCCATGCCGGACCTTATTATTATCGACGGCGGAAAGGGGCAGCTCAACGCGGCGCGCGATGCGCTGTTTTCACTGGGGTGTGAGGAAATACCGATCGTGAGCCTCGCAAAAAAGCAAGAGGAGATATTCGTGCCCGGTCGGGATGAAAGCATTCTGCTTACGGTGGGGAGTCCGGAATTTCGGTTGGTGACGGGGATACGTGATGAAGCCCATCACTTTGCGATCTCTTATCATCGGACTCTGCGCGAAAAGCGGCATCATACGGGAGAGCTCGATAAGATCGAAGGCGTCGGGCAGGTGCGCAAGCGCGCGCTTCTCAAAGCGTTCGGCAGCGTAAAGAATATAGAAGCGGCCCCGCTTGATGAGCTCAAAGCGGCAAAAGGCGTTCCTGCAGGTGTTGCAGAGGCGGTATTTGCCTATTTCCATCCCGAAAAAACGAAATGACAAAAAAAGCCGGCAAAGCCGGCTTTTTATATAGCAGGATCACTCCCCAAAATTATGATCGACAAGCTCCGCCAATGCGGCGACGGCGTCTTTTTCATCGCCGCCGTTGGCAAATACATAAATGGATTCACCCTTTTTCACACCAAGAGACAAAAGCCCCATAATACTTTTCGCGTTGATCTTCTTGTTGGAAAACTCGATCAGGATCTGCGAGTCAAACTGATTGGCAACCTGCACGAAGCTGGCGGCTGCCTTTGCTTTCAGACCGTCATTGTTTTTGATGATGAGTTCTTTGTAGATCATTTCAAATCCTCCCTTTTAATGCTTAGTGTCGGTTGGCCGCGGAGATGATGTGCCGGGAAGCTCCTGTGCAATGGCATTGATCTTACGGAGCCGGTGGTTCATCCCCGATTTTGTCGTACCGCCAAGCTCACACAATTCAGTAAGAGTCGCTTCCGGATTGGCGAGCCTTAATTCGGCCGCTTCACGCAATGGAACGCTCAGGCTGCCAAGCCCGACGGTGCGTTCTATTTTATGGATATTCATAACCTGCGTCATAGCGGCATTAACGGTTTTATTGATATTGGCCGTCTCGCAGTTGACAGCCCGGTTGACGTTATTGCGCATTTCTTTTAAAACGCGCACATTTTCAAGATTCAGAATAGAAGAATAAGCGCCAATCAGCGTAAGCAAAGCAGCGATCCCGTCTCCTTCATTCAAGTATACCACAAAATTCTGCCTGCGGTGAATAATTTTTGCATGAATTTCATTTTTTTGGAGAAGCTCCAGCAAAATACCTGCAAATGCCTCGGAATGCGTCACAAATTCCGCGTGATAATTTTTTTTCGGATCAGAGACCGTTCCCCCGCCAAGGAACGCGCCGCGCAGAATCGCGGAACGGCAGCACTCCTTTTCCAAAAGCTCGCGCGGAGGCGTAGCGTTCGTCAGCAGATTTCCCTCAAGACCAAGAATGGAGAGCAGCAGCGCCGCGTCGTCTACCGCAATCGTATAGCTGTGCTTTTTTTTGAGGAGGTTATCCTTGATCTCCACCTCGGAATCGAGCTTTAAAATACGTGTGACCGTATCATAAATGCGTTTGGCGACCGCCATGCTTTCCGTATGATATTTGATGCGTACGCCGCCGCGGGAAATGGAAAGATTGCCGCATATCAGGGTGACGGCGCAAAGCTCCGCCATGATACAGCAGTCCCGTTCCTCCGCCTGTGAGCAAATTTCATCCTTGGCAGCTGTTGCAAACGACATAATGCCCTCCGTCAGCAGTTTTTTTCCAAAGTAAGATCCCTGTGCTCAAGCGTCACGCGCATCCCTTTTTCCGAGAACCGCTTATACAGCTCTTCTGCGACCGCAACGCTCCGGTGCATGCCGCCCGTGCAGCCAATGCCGATCACAAGCTGGTTTTTATCCTCGCTGACAAAGCAGGGGGACAGCGTTTCAACGATCCTGACCAGCTCCGTGAGGAAAAATTGCGTCTGGTCGAATGAAAGGACGAACTCCCGCACGTCCTCGTCAAGGCCGGAATGCCTGCGCATTCCCTCTATATAATAAGGATTCTCAATAAAGCGCATATCAAAGACCATATCCGCATCGAGCGGGATCCCGCGCTTATATCCAAACGAAATGATGGAGATCAGCAAACGGGTATCATGGTCTCCCGAATACATGGTATCGATCATTTTTTTCAGCTTCATCACGTTGTAGGAAGAGGTGTCCACAACATGGTTTGCCATGTCCTTCAGCTGCTGGAGCTTGCGGCGCTCCATGTGGATGCCGGAAAGGATCTCGCCGCTGCCCGAAACAGGGTGGCTCCGGCGTACTTCCTTGAAGCGTTTGACCAAAACGGCGTCGGAAGCGTCGAGAAACAGGATATCGAGGTCAAGGTCCATCGTTTTCAGCTCGTCGATGGTCGCATAAATAGAATCGAAAAAATCTCCCATGCGCGTATCGACCGTGACGGCGACCTTATCGCGTATGTGCGTGCTTTCCATGCATAATCTTGCAAACTGGGGGATCAGCTCCGGCATCAGGTTATCCACACAATAATAACCGAGGTCCTCAAGCCGCTTCAATGCGGAAGAACGTCCCGCGCCCGAAAGTCCTGTTACGATCGTAAATTTCATGATTTCTCCTTATTCCGCGTTGATGATCTGTCCGGCGGTGATGCCTGCTTCCTCCGCCTTTTTCAAGGCGGGCAGGAAATCGCCCACGCGTCCGGGGGAATGCGCGTCGCTGCCGATAGAAAATTTTACGCCCGTTTCCGCACAGGCCCGCAGCTCTTCTGCCGTGAACTCCGGGTGCTTTGCGTTGATCTCCATGACGGCTCCTTTTTCCGCGGCATATCCCGCAAGGCTTAAAAGATCGACGGGCAGACCATAGCCGGGATGCACGATGATGTCGATGGGATAGCGCTCAAGCGCTTTCCGGTAGGCGTTGGTGTTGCGTGCGACGGCCTTTTCCGTGCCGCGTTTTACAAGCATCATATTCAGACGGTCGGCAAACGTTTTATAGCGGACGAGCTTATGATAGCCCATGAGGAACACGTCGAAGCGGTCCGCCCATTTTTCCGGAAAATCCACGTCGCCCTCGGAAGAGAGCAGGTTCATCTCCACACCCGCAAGCACTTCTATTTTCCCTGCATATTTTTCCCGCATCTCCTCGATATCGCGCAGATAAGCCTCCACATCCTTGATGTTGTAGCACATGTGGAGCGGGCCGTGATCGCTGATCGTGATACGCTTCAGGCCGAGGGAAACAGCTGCCTTTATATTGTCCTCCACCGTACCTGTGCCATGGCTATGGACGGTGTGGGTGTGTGTGTCTGCAATGATTTTAAGCATCAGAATTCTCCAAGCATTTTTACTTCCGGTTCGAGGAATACGCCCGTCTCTTTCAGAACGGTATCCTGAACATGAAGGATCAACTCATAAATATCCCGGGAGAAAGCATCTCCCATATTAATAATAAACCCGGCGTGCTTCTCTGAAACCTGCGCGCCGCCGATAGAAAACCCTTTGAGACCGCACTGCTCGATCAAAGCACCGGCAAAATGCCCTGCCGGACGCTTGAACGTGCTGCCCGCGCTCGGATAATTGAGCGGCTGCTTGTCCCTGCGGCGTGCATTCAGCTCGTTCATTTTATCCATAGACGCCTGCGGATCCCCCTCGGGCAGCGTGAATTCCGCATCGAGTACGATATATTCCTGCTCTGCCACGGCGCTGCGCCGGTAGGAAAAATCAAGCTCCGCTGCAGAAAGACAGAGCGTTTCAAAACGGCGGTCCAATACGCGTACGGAGGTGATAAAATCGCCGATCTCGCCGCCGTAAGCCCCTGCGTTCATCGCGACCGCGCCGCCGAGGGAACCGGGGATACCGCCCGCGAATTCGAGACCGGATAGTCCGGCGCGTATCGCCTCGAGACAAATGGGGCGCAGGGAAGCGCCCGCTTGGGCGGTTACTCTGTTTTCCCGTACGGAAATTCCATCCATCCGCTCCGCGAGCTTTACGACCGCGCCATGCAGCCCTTCGTCGGAAACGAGCAGATTAGAGCCGCGCCCGATGACGGAAAACGGAACGCTTTCCTCACGCAGGACGCGCAGAACGGAAATAAGACCGTCTTCCGTATGCGGAAGAAGCATCAGATCGGCCGGCCCCCCCGTTTTGAACGTCGTATGGGCAGCCATGGATTCATTTTCACGAACGCCCGCTTCTCCGAGTAAAGAGATAAGGCGGGCGGTAAGGTGTTTTAGGTTCATGCCTGTGAGATCACATCCATAATATTTTGGGCGAGCCAGTCGCCGCCGCCCTGCCCGATGCTCTTCAGACGGAAGTTCATGGCCGCGACCTCCATAACGATGGCAAGGTTGCGCCCCGGCCGTACCGGAAGCGTGATCTGCGGTATCTTCACGCCAAGAAGCGTGATATGGTTGTCCGCCGTGCCGAGGCGGTCGATATCCCGCACATCGCCCGGCTCAAGGTGGATCGCCAGTTCGATCGATTTTTCCCTCCGTATGGAGCCCATGCCATATAGGACGGAAACGTCGATGATGCCGAGGCCGCGTATTTCCATCATGTGACGAATGATATCCGGCGATTGACCGATCAGCGTGTCGTCAGACAGCTTGTGGATCTCCACCACGTCGTCAGCGACGAAACGGTGTCCCCGTTTTACGAGCTCAAGAGCAGTCTCGCTTTTGCCGACGCCGCTGTCGCCGGTGATATACATTCCCACGCCGTAGACATCCATCAGGCCGCCGTGGCGCGAGATGACGGGCGCGAGCAGCGCGTCGAGATAGATCGCCGTCTTATGGGAAAGCTTTGTCGTCGTCAGGCCGGACATCAGGACAGGAATGTCATATTTGCGCGCGCATTCGAGAAACTCGTCCGGCGGCGTCAGATTGCGGCCGATGAGAACGCAGGGGATCGGATGGGAAAAGAACCGGTCGAGCCGTTCCATCCGCGTCTGCGGGTCGAGCGTCTGGAGATAGGTCATTTCCACCATACCGAACAGTTGGATGCGGTTGACCGCAAAATATTCAAAAAACCCGCTCATCTGGAGCCCGGGACGGTTTAGGTCGCTTGAATCGATCTCCGCCGTATCGCGTGTTCCCATATAGACGATATTCAAGCTGATCGCTTTCGCGAGGTCCGTGATCTTGATCGTGCGTTTCATTCCGTATCCACCCCCAGAATATATTTTTCGATCGACTGGGCGACGCCGTCCGCATCATGCGGGCCGGTCACGTCGTTTGCCGCCTCTTTGCAGGCTTCGCATGCGTTTTCCATAGCGATGCCCATACCGGCCCAGCGGATCATGCTTTCGTCGATCTCGCTGTCGCCCATGGCGATGACCTGCCGGCGGTCGAGTCCTAATTTCTTGGCTAAATAGGCAAGTGCGTTTCCTTTGGTCGCTTCCGGGTCCATGATCTCAAGAAAATCGCTCTGTGATTTTTTGATGATCAGCTCCGGAAACATTGCGGACAGCTCGCTGCGGTATTCCTCCAGCTTTTCCGGCGTATCGATGAGCAGTATCTTTGCCGCAAGTATCATCTCCGTTTCCATCAGGTCCGGAGCCTCGATGCCGCCGTAGCCGCACAGCTTTTCATAATAATCGGAGTAATCGGTCCTGCGGAGAAAATAATAGCCGTCGTCCGTATAGACCTGAAAATATACCCCATGCGTCACGGCCCAGCGCATCACCTGCTTGGTGGCAAGAGGGGAAAGATACGCGGAATAGATCACCTTTCCGTCCGGGTCGGCGACTTGGCCGCCTCCGCATACGATCGTGTAATCCCTGTTGCACAGCAGCTCATTGAATCCGCATACGCCCGGATAAGCGCGTCCGGACGCGAGTATCACATGCACGCCCTTCGCGCGGGCGGCTGCGATGGCATCCCTGTTCCGCTGGGAAATATTTTTGCTGCAGTCGAGCAGCGTGTCGTCAAGGTCCAGTGCGATCAGCTTATAAGCCATAAAATTCTGCCTTCCTTCTCCAGTAAAATCATGCTGTATAATTCAGTATCATTATACAATAACCGCGGAGGATTGGAAAGCGTAAAATACCGGGGAGAGATGCAGAGCCGGCTGCGCGCCAAAGAAAAGAAACAAGAAAAATTTACACAAATCGGCGGGCGGGCATGCTATACTGAAAGAAACGGCAGCCTGAGGACGGAGGAAAAACGGAAATGACGGATTTCACGCATTTGCATGTGCATACGGAATACAGCCTGCTCGACGGCGCGGGGCGGATCGGCGATCTGGTGGCGCGGGCAAAAAAACAAGGTATGGACGCGCTTGCGATTACGGACCACGGCGTGATGTACGGCGCGCTCGATTTTTATGAGGCAGCGAAAAAAGAGGGGATCAAGCCCATCATCGGCTGCGAGGTCTATGTGGCTCCGGGCAGCCGGTTTGAAAAAAACTCGCTTTCGCGCGAATATGCGCATCTCGTGCTGCTGTGTAAGGATATGACAGGCTATAAGAACCTGATGAAGCTCGTTTCGGCAGGCTCTTTGGAGGGATTTTACTATAAGCCGCGTATTGATTACGAACTGCTTGAACAGCATACGGAGGGGCTCGTATGCCTGTCGGCCTGCCTTGCGGGAGATGTGCAGCGGCTGCTTATGCAGAACGATTATGTAGGCGCAAAGCGTATGGCGCAGCGCCTGAAGGATATGTTTGGCCCGGATTTCTACCTTGAGCTGCAAGACCACGGCATACCGGAGCAGCAGCGCATCAATCCGCTCATTTTAAAGCTGGCGGACGAGCTTGATGTCAAACCGGTCGCAACGAATGACGTACATTATGTAAACAGGGAAGATGCATACGCACAAAAGGTGCTGATGTGCATCCAGACCGTCACCACCATCGACCAGCCCAGCAAAATGGCATTCGAAACGGAGGAATTCTATCTGAAATCCCCCAAAGAAATGAGCAGGCTTTTTTCCTATGTGCCGGAGGCGGTCAGCAATACGCGTGAGGTCGCAGAAAAATGCAATCTGGAATTTGAGTTCGGCAACAATCATTTGCCTGAATTCAAAGTGCCGGAGGGCTACACGAACCGGGAATATCTGAGGCACATTGCGGAAGCGGGCCTGCGGGAGCGCTATCCCGATCTTTCAGACGAAATACAGGAGCGCTTTGACTATGAGCTTTCGACCATCGACAACATGGGCTTTACGGACTATTTTCTCATCGTTTGGGATTTTGTCAGCTTTGCAAAGAAAAACGGCATTATGGTCGGCCCGGGGCGGGGAAGCGCAGCGGGGAGTATCGTTGCATACAGTCTCGGTATCACCAGCATCGATCCGATCCAATATAATCTGCTCTTTGAGCGGTTCCTAAATCCCGAGCGCATCAGCATGCCGGATATCGATATCGATTTCTGTTACGAACGCCGGCAGGAGGTCATCGATTATGTGACGCAAAAATATGGGAGCGATCATGTGGCGCAGATCATCACGTTCGGTACGATGGGCGCGCGGCTCGTGATACGGGACGTCGCGCGGGTGATGAATATGAGCATCGCGGATGCGGACCGTATTGCCAAAATGGTGCCGTTCGAGCTGAAAATGACCATTGATAAGGCGCTCGACAGGAATCCTAAGCTGAAAGCGGAATACGAAAATAATCCGGACGTAAAAAATGTGATCGACGTTGCGCGCAGGCTGGAGGGCATGGCGCGGCACGCGTCCACCCATGCGGCGGGCGTCGTCATTGCGGACGCTCCGATCACAGATTATGTGCCCCTGCAAAAGAACCCCAAGGACGAAAGCGTCATGACGCAGTATACCATGAAGAAGCTCGAAAGTATGGGGCTTTTAAAAATGGACTTTCTCGGGCTTCGCACGCTGACGGTCATTCGCGACGCGGTCCGTATGATCGAAGAAAACCACGGAGTGAAGCTTGACATCGAAAGGCTCGATCTTAACGACAAAAAGGTTTATGAGCTGATGTCCTCCGGCAACACACTGGGTATCTTCCAGTTTGAAAGCGGCGGCATGCGGCGGCTTTTGCAGGACCTGCGGCCGGAATGCCTCGACGATATCATGGCGGCGAACGCGTTGTTTCGGCCGGGCCCGATGGAAAGCATCCCCGACTATGTGCGCAGCAAGCACGATCCCAAAAGCGTGCATTATCTGCACCCGATGCTCGAGCCGATTCTGCGGGATACCTACGGCTGCATGGTCTATCAGGAGCAGATCATGCGTATCGTGCGCGACGTGGCCGGCTATTCTATGGCAAGGAGCGACCTCGTGCGCCGCGCCATGAGCAAGAAGCAGCAGAGCGTACTGGAAAAGGAGCGGAAAATATTCATTCATGGGGAAGAAAAGGACGGTAAAATCACGGTAGAGGGCGCGGTGCGCCGGGGAATGGACGAAAAGACGGCAAACGAGCTGTTCGACCAGATGATGGCGTTCGCCAATTATGCGTTTAATAAATCTCATGCCTGCGCATACGCGGTCGTCGCCTATCAGACGGCCTATTTGAAGTGCTATTATCCCGTAGAGTTCATGACGGCGCTCCTCAACAGCTTTATTGCAAACAAACAAAAGCTGGGCGAGTATATCCAGACGATCAAAAACGAGGGGATCAAAATACTGCCGCCGGATGTCAATCAGTCGGGCATGCATTTTACGACTGAAAACGAATGCATCCGTTTTGGGCTTTCTGCGATCTCCTATGTGGGCGAGGCGGTCGGCGAGGTCATTACGCGGCGCGGCAGGGGCTATCAGGATTTTACCGATTTCGTGGAAAAGAATACGGATGTGCTCAATAAAAAGCGTCTTGAGAGTATGATCCTTTCCGGCTGCTTTGATTGCTTCGGAGCGAAGCGTTCTCAGCTCATGGCGGTATATGAGCAGGTCCTTGCCGATGCGGCGCAGCTCAAAAAAAGGCAGGCGACGGGCCAGATGTCTCTGTTCGACAACATGGAGGGGGATTTCGCTCCGCTCGCAGTGGAACTGCCCGATATTCCGGAATATGGGGAAGCGGAAAAGCTGTCCTATGAAAAGGAAATGACCGGTCTTTATATCAGCGGGCACCCGCTCGACGAATTTGCGGACGTGCTGAAAAACCGGCCGGTATCCATCGCAGATATCATGCAGACGGCAGGCGACGAGATGACGATGTACGAATATGACGGCAAAGAAGTGGAATTGCTGGGGATCGTGACGTCGGTGCGTACGCGCCCGACGCGGCAGAAAAAAATGATGGCGAATTTCGTGCTGGAGGATCTGTATGCGCAGATGAACATGATCGCGTTTCCAAACGTATATTCTGACGCAGAGGCATTTCTGAAGACGGACGCGATCGTAACTGTGAGCGGCAGGGTGACGGTGGGGCAAAACGGTGTTGAGCTTCTTGCAGGCCGCATTGCGCGGTATGTGCCCGACGATGCGTTTTTTGCGGGCAAACAGCTGTATGTAAAGCTTGCGCAGGATAAAAACTGCGATATCGACGGACTGATGCGTATCATGAAGCGCTATCCGGGCGGAAGCAGCGCGGTGGTCTATGTGGAAAAAACCGGACAGAAATATAAACTGTGCGGCGCGCGCAGCGTGGCCTATCAGGCAGAGCTCATCAGCGAGCTGGAGCAGTATCTCGGGCCGGAAAATGTGGTCGTAAAATAAAAAAAGGCTGTCAACCGACAGCCTTTTCTGATACGCAGTCAAAAAATACGCAAATTCGGATCAGAAGACGGGAACCGCTCTGATCCCCGTATAAACATTTGAGGAGTCAGGATCGTACGGGTAGAAGTTTTCTTCCCCATAATTTTGTCATACAGCAATTCAGTGGCTTTGCGGCCCATCTCTTTTGCGTCTTTTTCGACAAGAGTAAGGTGCATGTTGAAAACGTCCTGAACGTCCAGACGGTCATAACCCACGAACGCGACCTCGTCGGGAATGGAGATCCCGAATTCATACAGGGCTTTCAGGCACCCGAGACTAAGCATGTTTGTCATCCCGATAAACGCAGTAGGAAGATTGTGGTCGAGTATCAGCTTCCGCGTGAGATTATAGGAGCTTTCCATCGAAAAATCGCAGGGAATGAGATTTTTGGGATTGTAAGCCATCTGGTGGGCGGAAAATGCATCGCAGTATCCCTCGAGCCGCCGCTTGGATACGATATGGTCTGGATTGCCGGTAAACAGGACAATGTCCTTGTGCCCGTTTTCGATCAGTAGAGAGGTCGGCTTGAACAGGGCGGCATAATCATCAAAATAAACGCCTGTAAAATCGCTGTTCCGGATATCGCGGTCAACGAGAACAATAGGAATATTGAGGTTTTCGAACAGTTGGATGTATTCCCGGTCATAGCGGTTTTCTCCGGTAACGGGAGTGATGATCAGCCCCCGGACCCTATATTCCTGCAAAATACGCAGCGCACGCCGCTCCTTGTCAATGCTTTCATCGGTATTGAAAAACAGGGCGTTTAAATTGTGCTTGTCGCCGATTTCGGTAATACCGGTGATCACTTCACTGAAAAAAGGATTTGTGATTTCGGGAACGATAACGCCGATGATATTGCTCTGGTTTCTGGATAATCCCCGGGCGTATGCACTTGGGATATAATTGAATTCCCGTATGGCTTGTTCGACTTTCCGCCTCGCGGTATCGCTGACATGAGGAGATTTATTGAGCACTCGTGAAACCGTTGCCAAAGAAACCCCCGCTTTTTTTGCGATATCGTTGATTGTAATTGCCATAAATTCCCTCATATTACTATAATTTACCCAAATTATAGCAAATTTATGAAATAATAGCAATAAATATATTGACATAAATTATTGATTGTGATATATATAAATATAAAAGAAACAAGAAAGCGCTTACAAAAGTGCTTGTGATTTTCCACCTGAATCGATTTGAATCATGAAGATACCTGCAATAGCATGAACAGTCACACAGGGGTGGAGATGAAAGTAGACTTTTATAGCCACTTTCATGACCGCCGTTATACAATCGTTCTTATGCGCCTGCGCGGGTATATTTTGCGTGGTTAAATTTCTCTAGAATATTTTTCGGGATTCGTTTTCATGTAAATAAAATGAGAATCAATTTTTATTGATACAGCACATTGTGTAAGCGCTTACAAAAGGCTTATCAGAAATTGTTTTCTCCATAACAGATTTCGATCGGAAAGGGCATTGAAACATGGCAAGAGTATATATTTTGCCTGCAATATATCTGTCATACAAAATTGTAAGCGCTTACATAAAATATTTTAACGTCGAAAAGACGTTACAAAAAAGAAAGTGGGAGGAAAAAGAATGTTAAAAAGAACGATCGTAGTAATGGTATTAGTAGTATCGATGGTGGCAGCTTTCGCAGGCTGTTCAGCACAGCCGGCTGAAAGTCCGGCGGTTTCCGAAGCGCCGGACTCGCCGGAAACGGCTGCGCCTGCGGAGGAAAGCGGGGAGGCGGCTTCGGATGACGCGATCAAGATCGGCTTTGCGAACCTAACGGATTCCGGCGATTATTTTGCATGGGTAAAACGCGGAATGGAAGAAGCGGCAGCGGAAGCAGGAGTTGAGATCATCTGTGTGGATAATCAGGGAGACGGCGCGACAGCAGTGCAGAATATCGATACCCTGATTAGTGCCGGAGTGGACTGCGTGATCGAATATTATAACGATTCGACCGTCAATACGCAAATCAAAGATATATTGGATGAAGCAGGGATCCCGAGCGTGGCGATCGATATTCCGGTAGCGAACGACGCAGGAGCCGCGCCCTATGTAGGCGGCGACAATTATGAAGCAGGCTTCATATGCGGAGAAAACCTCGGACAGGCCGCGATCGACCAGTGGAACGGTGAGGTAGATCTGTTCCTATCTGTTGGAACGCTTTCCACGGGAGAAACGAATGAACAGCGTATGGGCGGAATACTGGACGGGATCCGTTCGAAAGTAGAACTGCCGGACGATAAAGTAGTTATCCTCGACGGGGAGGACTCCACGGCGCAGGCACAAAAAGTCGTAACAGATGCGCTTACGGCAAATCAGGACGCGGAGCATATTTTGATCGGCTGTATGCAGGATGATGAAACACAAGGCGCCTTCGCGGCGGTCGAGATTGCGAACCGTCAGGATCATGTCATTCTGGCCGGAAACGGACCGTTCAACAGTACGTTCGACAATCTGTATAAAGATGAAGCAAACTTCTGGATCGGAAGCGCGAGCTTCTCACCCGAGCAGTACGGCCCGCTTGCAGTACCGATCGCGATTTCTCTTGCCAAAGGAGAAGAAGTGCCGGCAGAATCGTTTGTCACGCACTATTTCCTGACTCAGGAAAATATCAGGGAATACTATCCTGAATAAGATAGAGGTTACATTGCGGCGCCCGTCCGGGGCGCCGCAAATCAAGCAGAGGAGAATGGTATGGAAGGTAACAAATATTTGTTGCAAATGAAGGGTGTGACCAAACGCTTTCCGGGCGTTCTCGCCTTAAACAGTGTAGACCTCGAGCTGCATGCGGGCGAGGTGCTGGCTCTGTTGGGGGAAAACGGCGCGGGAAAATCGACGCTGATCAAGATTCTTTCCGGTGCATACAATGCAGATGAAGGAGAGATTCTGATTGATGGAGAAGTGCAGAGCTATCATACGCCGCGTGAAGCGAACGATCAGGGCGTAAGTATCATCTATCAGGAATTGAATTACCTGAACGATCTTACGGTCGCCGAAAATATTTTTTTGAACCGGTGGCCGCGGAGCAAAAGCGGGCGGGTCGATTGGAAAGGCTTGAGGAACGCCGCGCGGGAAATATTGGATACGCTCGAAGTGGATATTCCGACGGGGGCATATATGCGCGATCTTTCAGTAGCTGAAAAGCAGCTTGTAGAGATTGCAAAGGCGCTTTCCCAAAAAATGAAAATACTGGTCATGGATGAGCCGACTTCCGCACTGTCGGAAAAGGAAGCGGAAAAGCTGATGAAACTGGTGGCAAAACTGAGAGATCAGGGAATAGGGATCATTTTCATATCCCATCGGCTTGATGAATTGTTTCAAATTGCGGATCGGGTCATGGTCATGCGCGACGGGGAACGCATCGGCGTTGTAAAAATGAAAGAGGCACAGCGCGAAGAACTGATCCGTATGATGGTCGGACGTGAAGTAAATATGTTTTACCCTAAGCGGGAAGTCGAAAAAAAGCAGACAGTGCTTAAGGTAAAGGGCCTTACGACCGATTATTTAAAAGATATTTCCTTTGAAGTAAAAGCGGGGGAGATACTCGGCATATTCGGACTGATGGGTTCAGGACGGACCGAAATGGCGCAATGTATCTTTGGAACGCATAAAATACACAGCGGAGAAATCTATGTGGATGGAACGCCGAAAAAAATGCGCAAGCCGGCGGATGCGATCGCAAGCGGCATCGCCTATGTGACGGCCGAGCGCAAAAAAGACGGCCTGATTCTGATACAGTCCGTAAGGGATAACATCATGACAGCATCCGTGGACAAATATTCAACTCCGCTCAGAATCGATCACAAAAAGGAAAAAGAGATCGCTGCGAAATGGAAGGAAAAATTTGCGATCAAAACGCCGGCTCTCAATACGGTCGTGAATGGGCTTTCCGGCGGCAACCAGCAAAAGGTCGTACTCGCGAAATGGTTGGCGACAGATCCAAAAGTGCTGATCCTCAATGAACCGACTCGGGGTATCGATGTCGGCGCGAAAACGGAGATCTATAAATTGATGGAAGATTTTTGTGAAAGAGGGCTGGGTGTCGTCATGATCTCATCGGAGCTGCCCGAGATCCTGCAGCTTGCAGATCAGGTAATGGTGATGTGTGAGGGAAAAGTAACGGCGGAATTTGCGCGCGGTGAAATGAGTCAGGAGAAATTGATGCACGGCGCAATCGGGGAGGTTTAAAACAATGGAAGCGGTAAAAAAGCAAAAAAGAATTGATCTTTCAACGGAAATGACGGTGCTGGTCGCATGCGTCGGACTATTCATCATTTTTTCGGTGATCGCCCCGAATTTCCTTACGTTCAGTAATGTTATGAACGTTTTCCTGTATTCGGCGGTAACGGGTATTTGTGCAACGGGGATGACGCTCGTTATCATCTCGGGCGGGCTTGATATCTCAGTCGGCTCGGTCGTAGGGCTGACGGGCATGGTGGCGGGCCTCGTGATTGCGGGAACGGGAAACGTTGCGCTTGGTATCTTTCTTGCCCTGCTCACAGGCGCGGGCTGCGGAGCGCTCAATGGACTGCTGGTAACACGCTTCAAGATCGTACCGATCATTGCAACGCTGGCGACGATGTCTATTTTTAGGGGCATGGCAATGCTGACGACAAATGGACAGTCGCAGATCGTATCGGCAGACGCGTTCAAATGGCTGGGCAGGGGTTATCTGCTGGATGTGGTTCCCTACTGTGTCATCATCATGATCGCGATGTTTATCATCATCGGCTATGTTTTGAAAAATACGCCCTTCGGCAGGAAAACCTATTCGATCGGCGGGAATCCAGAAGCAAGCCGCCTTGCGGGAATGAATGTAAAAGGCGTGCGGTTTGTCATCTATGTGCTGTGCGGCCTGTTCGCAGGACTTTCCGGTATCGTTACGGCGTCCCAGACGGGAACGGCGATCCCGTCTGCTGGAGAAGGCCTTGAGATGGATGTAATCGGCGCGGTCGTTTTGGGCGGCGCGAGTATGAGCGGCGGCAAAGGAAGCATCGTAGGCACGCTGTTGGGAGTTCTGATCTTCGCGATCCTGCAAAATGGATTGACGCTGCTGAACGTAATGTCTTTTTGGCAGACGATTGCAAAAGGCATCGTACTCGTCATTGCGGTCATGCTCGACGTTGCGCGCGGCGGCGGATACGAATGAGGAGCCTGATATGAAGAAAAAGGGAATATTGCATAAAGATTTGTGCGCGCTGATTGCAGAGCTTGGCCACGGAGATGTGATCGTCGTGTGCGACGCGGGGTTCGCCATCCCAAAAGGAACGAAAAGGATCGAACTGGCGGTTGAAAAAGACTGCCCGACGGTACTGCGCATTCTGGAGCTCTTGCGGGAAGAACTGATCATCGAGCGCTATGCACTTGCGGATGAAATACGGGAAGTCAACCCGGTCATGCTCCGGAAATATAGGGAAGTATATGCGGGGCTGAAGGTTCAGGAAACGTTTGTTCCTCACGAAAAACTTGCAGGGGAAATCGCAGAACGCGCAAAGGCGGTCATAAGGACAGGCTCTTTTCAGCCCTACGGATCGATCACGCTCTATCCGGCGATCGACGCGCCGGAATGGTATCGTGCGGAGGGCGTAAAGGTGCCGGAATTCTACCGCGGCCGGGTATAACAACAGGAGGATAGGATGACATACAGGGAAAATGTGATCGAAGCGATCAAACATAAAGAGACGGAGCATACGCCGTGGGCATTTGAAATCACCTCGGATTTCGCACGGCTCTACAAGGAAAAATATCCTTGCGCGGACGTCGAACAGGACCTCGGTTCGCATATCATGTTCGGCAAATATAAAAAGATAAAGTGGCTCACACCCACGCTTTATGAAGATGCTTTCGGCGTGCGGTGGCAGCTCGGGAACGACGGGGGAGATATCGGGATTCCGGTGAACGCCCCGGTTGGGATCGACGGGATAGAAGACTACGCGTTTCCGCCGGTCGATACGGCGCTCCTCAGGGAAGGTCTGGATGCGATGCGCGAAGATACGGAACGCTTCCGCATGTTTCGTATGACCTATTTCCTGTACGAGCGTGCATGGGCGCTGATGGGCATGGAAGAATTGCTTGTCAATATGGCGCTTGAAGAAAAGAAGGTCATGCGGCTGTTCGAACGGATTGCCGAATACCAAATGGGGCTGCTGGATGAAGTTCTCGGGGAAGAATTTGAAGGCGTTTATTTTGGGGACGACTATGGCAGGCAAAAGGGGCTCATCATGGGGCCGGAAATGTGGCGGAAATTCATTAAGCCATTTGCCGCCGAAATTTTCCGCAAAGTAAAGGAAAAAGGGAAGTATGTCCTGCTGCATAGCTGCGGCGATATCGAAGATATTTTTCCGGATCTGATCGAGATCGGGGTAGACGTATACAATACCGTTCAGCCGGAAATATACGATCTCCGAAAGATCAAGCGGGAATATGGAAAAAACATAGTCTTCTGGGGCGCTGTCAGTACGCAGCAGTTTCTTCCCTATAAAACGGCGGAAGAAGTATATGAAAAATCTGTGGAAACAGTCAAAATACTTGGAGAAGGCGGAGGCTATCTGTTTTCGCCGACGCACGCAGTCACGCCGGATATCCCGGTAGAAAATATTCGGGCCATGCTGGAAGCGGTAAAAAGTGTGACGTGGTAAATGATGGAAAAGGAGATATGAGGAATGAAAACATTAGCGGTAACAACAAAGCATAAGCTGGAAGTCGTAGAGGTGCCGATGCCAAAGATCGCGGACGACTGTGTATTGACAAAAACGCTGAGCTGCGGTGTGTGCAACGGAACGGATACAAAAATACTGCACGGTTCATTTAAAGGGCTGGATACCTACCCGTGTCTGCTCGGACATGAAGCGATCGGCGAAGTGGTAGAGGTTGGAAAAAAAGTAAAGCAATGGCGGGTAGGCGACAGGATCACGCTTCCCTATCTTGAGATGGGTGCAGACGGAAAATATCCGGGTACGGAATATTATTCTGCGTGGAGCGCCTACTCGGAATATACTGTTGCCCGCGACTGGCAGGCGATGGCTGAAATGGGCTGCGGACCGGGCACACCGGGCTTCTGGGACGGATATTATACGCAAAAGGTACTGCCGGTGGATATCGATCCGGTCTATGGCGCGATGGTGAACACCTTTCGTGAAGTGCTGGCAGCATGCAAAAATTTTGGATTTGGAACAGGCCATGACATGGTCGTTTTCGGGGCGGGGCCGGTCGGGCTTACGTTTGTAAAATTTGCCAAACTGCTCGGCGTTTCCAATGTCGTATCCGTAGACATTATGGAAGAAAAACGCGCGGAGGCAGAAAAAGCGGGTGCAGACTACTTTGTAAACAGCAGCAAAGACGATGTAGTAGAAGCGGTGCGGGATATTCTGCCGAACGGCGCAGACTTTGTTCTGGATGCGGTTGGCGTCAACGACCTCATCAATACGGCGATGTATCTTGTGAAAGATAACGGGCAGATTTGTGTTTACGGGATATCGCCGAAGCTTGAAATGAACCTTGCTTGGGCTGCGGCGCCCTATAACTGGAGCGTCAAATTCCTGCAATTTCCTGTAAAAGCACAGGAAGCGGCGGCGCACGATCAGATCATAACGTGGGTGCGGATGGGAGTCCTGAATCTGGAAGATTACGTCTCCCACATCATACCGTTTGAAAACATACTGGACGCATTTGACATGGTAGAAAAGAAAATACCGGTCAAAAAGATCGTGATCAAATATTAAGCATGTCCGTACACGGCACACGGAAAACGGGAATCATTAAAGGAGGATTGAAAAATGAGCTATGTAATGAAAACAACAAGAGGCTGGGGATCGCCGAGCAGATATATCCAAGGGCCGGGAGAAATCGATAACCTTGCGAAATATACGTCGCTTTACGGGAAAAAAGCGCTGGCGGTCATAGATCCGTTTTTCTTTGACGACCTTTCCGCAAAACTGAAAAGGCAGTATGAGGAAAACGGCGCGGAAATCGAAACGCTTATGTTTGCGGGGGAGGTAACGGAAAAGAACATCGCGGAAATAGCGGAAAAAGGCCGCAGCCTTTCGCCGGACGTCGTGATCGGGATCGGCGGCGGGAAAACGCTGGATACCGCAAAAGCGGTGGCGGCGGGGGCGAACGCAGTCATGGCCATCGTGCCGACTTCCGCTTCTACCGACGCGCCGACCTCTGCGCTGTCCGTTATTTATAAAGATAACGGAGAGCACAGTCATGCGATATTTTATGATAAAAATCCGGAATTCGTATTGGTAGACAGCGCGATCATCGCGAAAGCGCCGATCAGGTTTCTCGTGTCCGGCATGGGCGACGCTCTTTCGACGGTATTTGAGGCGCGCGCGAATCAAGCGTCCGATACGGCGAACTATATCTGGTTTACCCACGGCGGTTTCCGCAGGTGTAAGTCGGCGCTCGCAGTGTCAGAACTGTGCTACGAAACGGTGATCGAAAAAGGCTTCCTCGCGAAAATGGCGGCGGAAAAAGGGATCGTAACGGAAGCGCTGGAAGACGTCATCGAGGCCAACACGCTCATGAGCGGGCTCGGGTTTGAAAACACCGGATGCGCGGGCGCGCATTCCGTAGGAGACGGCATCACAGCCCTGCCGGAAGGCGCGAAAACCCTGCACGGGGAAAAGGTGGCGTTCGGCGTAATCTGCCAGCTGGTCGCGGAAAACGCGCCGGAAGAGCTGATAGAAGAGGTCGTAACTTTCTGCCTGCGGGTCGGGCTTCCGGTCACACTGGAGGATCTGTTTGTTGAAGAAACGGAAGAGAATCTCCGCGTTATCGCAAAAGCATCGCTGAATTCTTTCTGGTCGGCACAGCCGTTCCATGTAACGGAAGACATGGTCGTCGATATTGTAAAAGCGGGAAATGCGGTCGGAAAATACTATAAAGAAACGGTATAAAATGATGGAAAGATATGTGATCGCGCACGACCTTGGAACGTCAGGAAATAAAGCGACCCTGTTTACACTGGAAGGCGATATCGTAAAGAGCGAAGTAGCAGGATATGAAGCTCATTTTTTCAACGGCAGCTGGGCAGAACAAAGTCCGCATGAATGGTGGAAGGCTGTTTGTGGAGCAACACGAAGATTGCTCAGCGGAATCGACCCCGAAGCAGTAACAGCGGTTTCCTTTTCGGGCCAAATGATGGGGTGCCTGTGCGTAGACAAGAACGGAATACCGCTGATGGACTCTATTATATGGGCGGATATGCGCGCAGAGAAACAGGAGGCGGAACTGGCTGAGCATATCGATCCCAAAAGGCTTTACCGTCTGGCAGGACATCGCCTCAGCCGTTCTTACAGTCTGGAAAAATTGATGTGGGTCCGCGATAACCGGCCGGAGATTTATGAAAAGACCTATAAAATGCTGAATGCGAAAGATTATATCGTATTTAAGCTGACCGGTGAATATATGACAGATTATTCGGATGCATCGGGAACAAATGCTCTGGAACTGGATACGCTGAAATGGTCGGATGAGATATTGGATGCCGCGGGGATCGATAAAAGCATCTTGCCTGCATTGTATCCGTCTACAGAGATCGCCGGAACAGTGACGGAGCGGGTCAGTGCAGAATGTGGGCTTGCGCCGGGCACGAAAGTCGTTTTGGGCGGCGGAGATGGAAGCTGCGCCTCGGTGGGGGCCGGGTCTATTGCGGAAGGGATCACCTATAACTGTCTCGGTTCCTCTTCGTGGATATCTACTTGTTCCCGAAAGGCCTGCTATGATGAAGAAATGCGGACGGTTACATGGGCGCATGTGGTTCCGGGCCTGTTGATCCCGTCCGGAACGATGCAGACTGCGGGAGCAGCCTTTGCGTGGGCTAAGGAACGCCTGTGCGGTGCGGATATCTCCTATCAGGAACTCAACCGAATGATAGAACGGTCGGTGCCGGGTGCAAACGCCCTTTTGTTCCTGCCCTACCTGTTGGGAGAACGCTGCCCGAGATGGAACAGTGAAGCGAGGGGGGCGTTTGTCGGGCTGAAGATGGAGCATACCGTTGGGGATATGATGCGCAGCGTAGTAGAAGGCATTGCCATGAACCTGAAGCTGATTCTCGACATTCTCAAAAATGCGGTGGATATTGATGAAATGATAGTGATCGGCGGTTTTGCGCAGGGCAAGATCCAGCGTAAGATTCTGTCGGATATTTATGGAATGGATATTATACGCCTGAGGCATCTCGAAGAGGCCACATCGATCGGGGCAGCCGTTATCGCGGGTGTTGGAACGGGTGAGCTATCGGGGTTTGAAGCAGCAGAACGGTTTAATGCACGGGCAGAGAAGACGTGTCCGAACATAAAGTATACAGATTTTTATGAGAGGCTGGGCGCTTTGTTTGAACTGGCCTATGACGGGCAAAAAGAGGTGTTTTCAAAACTGCAGATGTTCGAATAGAGGTTGTGTAGTATGAGGGTATGGGAGCAGAAAAGCCTCCCATACCTTTTCTTTTAAAAAAACGGACAAAAAACCAATGTAACATTTTGTATTTTCGGTCGTTTCATATTGTTTTTTCCGAATTTTTTTGTTAGAATACGTATGAATCGCGGATATCGTATCTAAAAAAGAACGCTCCTGCGCTTCGCCCAGACAAAGCTTCGCCGCGGCGGGGCGGAAATCGGCGTGTGCCCGCGCACACGAAAACGGGAAATATTATAAAAGAAAGTTTAAATAAATGGTGAGTGTGCTATGAAAAAAAGAATCGGAATACTTACAAGCGGCGGAGATACGCCGGGTATGAACGCAGGGATCCGGTCGGTCGTCATGGCGGCCGATGCGGCAGGCTTCTCCGTAATGGGTATCACAAAGGGCTATGCGGGGCTTATTGAAGGCCGTGTGGACCGCATCAAAACGGAAGACGTTGCGGGCATTGTTGAAAAGGGCGGCACGATCCTGAAAACGGCGCGCTGCGAGGAATTCAAGACGACGGAAGGGCAGCAAAAGGCGCTTCAGGTCATCAAGGCATTCGATATTTCCGGTATCGTCGTCATCGGCGGGGACGGTTCTTTTCAGGGAGCGAAGGTCCTTTCACATCTCGGCGTTCCGACGATCGGCATTCCCGGAACCATCGACAACGACCTCGCCTATACGGATTTCACCATTGGTTTCGACACGGCGGTCAACGGCGTCATCGGGGAAATGTCGCGTATCCGCGATACGATGAATTCCCATGAGCGCGTGGGCGTCATTGAAGTCATGGGGAATAAATGCGGGGATATCGCGCTTTACGCGGGCATCGCGGGCGGAGCGGAGCATATCATCATTCCTGAGGTCGAATTCGACATCGATTCTATCTGCGATAAGATCGTCAGCAACCGCATTAAGGGGAATATGACAAGCATCGTGCTGATTGCCGAAGGAGCGGGCAAGGGCGAAGCGGTCGCAAACTATATGAGGGCAAAGGCGAAGCTCGACGCAAAAGCGATCGTGCTTGGCTATATCCAGCGCGGCGGAACGCCGTCCGCGGCAGACAGAATGCGCGCGACGAGCATGGGCGTGCGTGCGGTGCAGCTGCTTGAAAAGGGCATCGGAAACCGTGTGGTCGGCATCCGGGACAATAAGATCATCGATGAGGATATCGACGAAGCGCTCAGCAAGGAGCTGATTTTCCGGAAAGACCTATACGATGAATTTAAGATCATGTCGGAAAATATGTAAGCGAAGCATGCAGCGAAAGGATCAAAAAGGCTTGTTGAAAGCCTTTTTTGACTATTCGAGCTTTTTATAGCCGAGAAAGCGCCCGGAAAATAGGAATCTGATCGAAGGAGTGGATGACCATCAATACGTTTGCAGTACCGGAAAGCGTGAAGATCGGCTGCGGTATCCTGTATCCGCGGCTGAGGGAATTTATCAGGCCCACGGACCGAGTCATGCTGATCGTAGATAAAATCGTGGATGAGCTTTACGGACGGAACGTCTATACGTTTCTGGAGGGACATTGCCGGGAGGTAAAACGCGAATTCGTCCATGCAGGCTCCCTGCGCGAGGCGTTTTTGAAATCCTACTACATCGTCAACCGTGATTTTGACGCAGTGATCGCGATGGGCGGCGGCAAGGTTCTTGACGTGGGCAAATATGCATCGTCTATGTCAAAGCGACCTTTTATCAGTATTCCGACATCTATTTCACACGACGGCGTAGCATCGCCGATCGCGGTCTTAAAGTGCGACCACAATTCGGTGCGCAGCCTCGACTGCAAGATACCATCCTATATCATCATGGACCTTGATATCATCAAAACGGCGCCGGACCGCCTGATCCTTGCGGGCCTTGGAGACCTTATCTCTAATATCACAGCCCTGCGGGACTGGGAAAAAGCGGTGCACGCAGGGAAGGCGAAAATGGACGATTTTGCCTATATCATTTCGGGGACCGCGGTACGCGCGATCCTTCAGTATACGAAGCCGGATATCAAAAACACCGCGTTTTTGACGCAGCTTGCGGAATCTGTCGTGCTGTCCGGGCTTGCTATGAACATCACAGGCAATACCCGGCCGTCGAGCGGAGCGGAGCACCTCATCAGCCATGCGATCGACGCGACAGGAAAAGGAACGCTGCATGGGATACAGACTGCGATGGCGAGCATACTTGTGGAATACCTCTATGGCGGAAATTATTGCTTCATACGGAATTATCTGAAGAGTGTAGGGATTCCTACGACATTTGCGGAGATCGGGCTTACCTATGAGGATTACGCACAGGTCATGCGCACGGCGCGCACGACGCGCAAAAACAGGTATACGATCCTCGATGAGATCCCCTATGACGACGCTTATTTGAAAAAAATTTACGATGCGGTTTACGGAGGCATAGATGACAGGCAGTGAAAAGCGCGGCAAGGTGAACCGCGCCGCAGCGGAGCTTCGGGAAATCGAATGCTTTGTGCTCGATATGGACGGCACGATCAATCTGGGAGAGAACCTGATCCCCGGCGCGAAAGAGTATATCGAATATATGCAGAAAAACGGCATTTCGTTTTATTTTTTCACAAACAATTCCTCCAAAGCGCCGGAGGATTATGTGAAAAAGCTGGAGCGGCTGGGATTTTCAGGTATGACACGTGGGAATATCATGACTTCCGGCGATGTGATGATCCATTATCTCAGGACGCATGGGGGGCAGCGCATTTATCTTGCAGGCACGCCGGAGCTGGAAGCGCAGTTTCAGGAGGCGGGGTTTACGCTTTTGCCGCACGATACGCAAACGGCTGATTTTGCGGTGCTGGGGTTCGATAAAACGTTCAATTTCGAAAAGGCGGACACGATCTCGCGCCTCATCACGGCAGGAGTTCCCTTCCTTGCGACGAATATAGACCGCGTCTGTCCGCTCGAGGACGGAAAATTTTGCCCGGACTGCGGCTCGATGGCCTGCATGATCACACACGCGACGGGGATAGAGCCGAAATTTGTCGGGAAGCCGTTCAAGGAAACGGTAGATTATATTTTGGCCAAAACCGGCTCCCCGCGGGAGAAAACGGCAATGGTGGGCGACCGCCTGTATACAGACGTGAAAACCGCAGTCAACGGAGGGATCGTCGGCATCGCGGTGCTCTCCGGAGAAATATCCTATCAGGATATCGAAGAGGGCGACGTTGCGCCGGATTATATTTTAGACAGTGTATATGATATCTATACGGCAATCAAATAATAAGGAGGAAACAGATATGAAGTATTTAGTAGGGATAGACCCGGGAACCAGCGGGGTCAAGTGCCTGATCATAGATGAGGACGGAAAGGTCGTACGGTCTGTTACGAAGACTTATCCGCTGTATACGCCGAAGCCGGCATGGTCGGAGCAGGATCCGGCGGATTGGTGGAACGAAACGAAGGCGGCGCTGCGCGAAATGCTGGACGGCATTGAAAAGGACTGTATTGCGGCGGTCGGTTTTTCAGGACAGATGCATGGTCTTGTAGCGCTCGATAAGGACAATAAGGTCATACGCAACGCGATTCTTTGGAACGACCAGCGCACGGGAAAGGAATGCGAGGAGATCATCGAAGCGGCGGGCGGCATCGACGGGCTCGTCGGCTATACGAACAACACGATGCTCACGGGCTTCACGGGAGGGAAACTCTTGTGGGTGAAGAAAAACGAGCCGGAAAACTATGCGCGTATCGCAAAATTCGTGATGCCTAAGGATTACGTCCGCTATTGCCTAACGGGCGATATCGCGACGGACGCTTCGGAAGCGTCGGGTACAGGGCTTTTCGACGTAAAAAACCGCAAATGGGCAGACGGGCTGATCGAAAAACTTGGCTTTGACCGCTCCATTTTCCCGAAAGTATACGAATCTGACGAGATAACGGGGCATATTTCGGCGCAGGCTGCAGCGGAAACAGGCCTCCCGGAGGGTACGCCTGTTTACGGAGGCGGCGGGGACGCGGTCATCCAGAATACGGGCATGGGCATTGTAAAAGAGGGCACGCTCGGCGTCGTTATGGGCACGTCCGGGGTCGTTGCGACGGCGATGAACAGCTTCGGAAAAAATGAAGGCGGCAAGCTGCAGTTTTTCTGCAATAACGCGGCCGGAAAATATATGGCGTTCGGCTGCCAGCTCTCGTGCGCAGGCTCGATGGAGTGGTATAAAAATACTTTCTATGCGGACAGCGCAGAGCCGTTCAAGGACATCAATGAGGGGGCGGAAGCGTCCGGTATAGGGGCAAACGGGATCGTGTTCCTGCCTTATCTTTCGGGCGAACGCTGTCCGTATCCCGATCCGGATGCACGCGGTGTGTTCTATGGGCTATCTCTGCTCTCGAATAAGGGGGATATGGCACGCGCGGTCATGGAAGGCGTCACGTTCGGCCTCTATCAGATGTATGAGCTCATCATGAATACCAATCCCAATCTGAAGTTCAAGGAAGTCGTCCTTTCGGGCGGCGGCGCGAAATCTGCACTGTGGAAGCAGATCGTCGCGGACATCTTCAACCTGCCGGTTAAAATCCTCGCGGGCGCGGCGGAGGGTGGCGCATATGGCGGCGCGATCGTCGCAGGTGTGGGCGAAGGCATCTATCAAAACCTTGAGGACGCGGAAAAGGTTCATTCCGTAAGCGAGGTCGTGGAGCCGATACCGGGCAATCACGAAAAATATCAAAAAGTAAAGAAGATATACGATAAGCTGTATTACGATCTGAAAGATACCTTTAGGCTATCCGCAGAGCAGGAATAAGAAAGTGAAGAAAAAAGGCTTTCCGGCTGTAATGGAAAGCCTTTTTTGTCTGTTGCATAAAGGACGGCGGTTCATATATAATAAGAGTATTGTATGAATAGGGAGGAAAAAAGAATGCCCAAATATACGAAGGCGGAACTGCATAAAATTATCGACGAAAATGATATTAAGTTTCTGCGCCTGCAATTTACGGATATTTTCGGGATATTGAAAAATATCACGGTAACGACCTCAAAGCTCGATAGTGTGATCGAGCAGGGATGTATGTTCGACGGTTCGTCCATAGACGGATTCGCACGGATAGAAGAATCCGATATGATGCTCATACCGGATCTGGATACGTTTGAAATATTTCCATGGTCAAACCCCAAAGGCCGCACCGCACGTTTTATATGCGACGTCTATATGCCGGACGGAACGCCGTACGACGGCTGCCCGCGCCATATTCTGAAGCGGCAGCTTGCGAAAGCAAAGGAAATGGGCTACACGATGAACGTCGGACCCGAATGCGAATTTTTCCTGTTCCATAAGGATGAGCATAATAAGGCGACGATCGAGACCAACGATGACGGCGGTTATTTTGACCTTGCTCCGCTCGATATGGGCGGTTCTGCCCGGCGCGATATCTGTCTTGCGCTCGAAGAGATGGGCTTTGAGATCGAAGCCTCTCATCACGAATGTGCGGCAGGGCAGCATGAAATCGATTTTAAGTATGGGGATGCTCTGAAAATGGCCGACGACGTCATGACGTTCAAGATCGTAGTAAAGCGCATCGCACAGGATCATCACCGCCATGCTACGTTCATGCCGAAGCCCATCTATGGGATCGCCGGAAGCGGGATGCATATCAATATGTCGCTTTGTACTGAGCAGGGGAACGCGTTCTGCGATAAATCCGACGAGCTTGGACTGTCTAAGGAAGCTTACGGCTTTATGGCGGGGATATTGAAGCACGCGCGCGGTCTTTCCCTGCTGACGAATCCGATTATCAATTCCTATAAACGTTTGGTTCCCGGCTTTGAAGCGCCGTGCTATATCGCATGGTCGGCAAAAAACAGGAGCCCGCTCATCCGCGTACCGTTTGCACGCGGCGCTGCGACGCGGATAGAGATGCGCAATCCAGACCCGACGGCAAATCCGTATCTCGCATACGCGGGAGCGCTCGCGGCGGGACTGGAGGGCATACGGAAGGGAATGACGCCGCCTCCGCCTGTCAATAAAAATATTTATACGCTGTCTGAGGAGGAAAAGAAAAAGCACATGATCCGGCGTGTTCCCCAGAATCTGTTCGATGCGATCGGCGATTTTGAAGAGGACGGTTTGATGAAGGAAGTGCTGGGCGAGGGCGCCTACGAGAAATACCTCAAGGGCAAAAAACATGAATGGGCGGATTATTCCACCCGTGTGCATGAATGGGAGCTGAAGCATTATCTGACGAAATATTAAAAAAATCTAATATGCCGCCTTGCATTTGCAAAGCGGCATATTTTTTTGAAAGCTCGCTCAGACGCGCAGGAAAAAATGGAACGATAACCGGGCGTACAAAAAACAGGAACGGGATGTGCGGCGATAGTACAGAGAGCCGTCGCCAAAACCTCGCTTAAGACTTTAAAAGCTGACAGCAGAGGGCAAGCTGTGAAAGAACGTGAATCGTGAGGCGGCGGGTGTGATTTTTGCAGGAGAGGGGCAGAAAAGAGAAAATGTAAAAGACGGAATATTCCGCGGACTTTATATGCGGGCCTACAATATAGAATAGAGGCAGGTCAAAAATCGAAAAAACAATACCGCGCGGTATGGGAAAACAAAGTGGCAACGATATACAAAAGCACCGCTAAAAAACAGGGCTTTCAGGTGCGGCACAGTTTGCCGCGATGTGGGTACACCTACCAAATATGAACTCCAACTTGCAACAAGCGCGCCGCAGGCGCATACCCGCAGGAAAGTGGTAGCGACAGTGAACCGTCGCGAGGGCGTTTACAACCGAGCAGGTGAGCCGAGCGGGCTTTCTTGCGGAAGAGGAGGAGCAAGGGAGCGGGCGAATGTTTTTCTTTGAAAAAGAAAAATGGAGCAAAGCGAACTTTGCTCCGACGTGGTGACCCCACCGGGAATCGAACCCGAGTTTCAGCCGTGAGAGGGCTACGTCTTGACCGCTTGACCATGGGGCCATCTGATTGATAGCACTAATAATTTTAGTGGATTATTCCCGATTTGTCAATATAAAAAATCAGAACTATCAAAAATCTTATGAATGAATATTGCTATACCTTGCTATATATGGAGCGGCTGAATAAGCTGCAAAAGAACGGATATACGAAGCGGCAGGGGCCCGCGGCACGATATGACCGTTTAAAAAGACGGTATGCGTTTATGATGATAGTATAAGAGAAAGGAAGACGGGGATGCTTACATTGATTTTAGGAATTGCCGCAATGAACCTGTTCGCGGCCGTTTTGATCCTACTGCGCCCTAAGCTTTTCGGAACGAAGCTTTATAAACCGATGCTGAAAAATATGGGACTTTCGCTGCTCCCGCTTTTTGTATTGACAGCAGCAATACTTTTCATGTTCCTCGTTATGATCTGTATCGCTCCGGCGGCAGGGCTTGCGATTGGGCTTGCCGGCGTCGTCCTCTGGCTGCTGCTTCTTCCGAACGCCGGCTATCTGGTCACAGAACTCAATTTGAATCACAGGACTGCGGATAAAAAGGAAGTACCTATGTGGTATGACATCATTGCCGTATTGGCCCTATCTATGTCCGGCGTCATGAATACTCTGCTCAATGTGATGCTGCTCCAGCTGATCTATGGCGTATTCGTTCATCCCGCCGACGCGTTTGATTTAGGTGCAGTCAATAACCGGATTTTTTGGCTGATGATATCCGCGGTCTTTCTGCTGATCAGCTTCGGTATCTATATCGGGCGGTATCTGCGTTTCAACAGCTGGGATATTCTGAAGCCAAAACATTTTATCAGCCTCTTAAAACAACATTTCAGACAGCCGGGCAAAGGAAAAGAACTGATGGTTTTCGTGCTGTGCCATACGGCTTTCTTTCTGCTCATGTATCTCATTGTGGTCTGGCCGGTCCTCACAGAAAGATAAAAAAGGCCTCCCTTTTAAAAGGAGACTCTTTCTTTTTGCTTTTAGCTTGCTTTATGCTGATTCCAAAAAACAGGCCGCTTTTTTGGTGTGAAGTTTTCAAAAATAATGGAATCCGTATATTGCTTTGCGCGTTCGTAATCCTCCCTGCTGCGTACCGTCCATGCAAAAATGGGAGCACCGCTCCGGCGCAGACGGCGTATCAGGCGCGAATCCACCCTTCGGAACTCGTAGCTGATAAAATTCGGGCGGCAGATGAAATTGACGCCCAAGCGCTGCACGACGATCAGCAGTTTAGAAAGGATAAACCGCAGAACGCAGTCCATACCGGCGGGGAAATTTTCCTTGCACAGAGAAAAATTACAGGAAAGCTGTCCGCGGTATACGTCCGGCGCATGCTTTTTGAACCAACGTACCGAAAAGGGTGAAAAGGATTGGACGGCATATTTTCCGCCATATTCTTGCATCATATCATAAAGCTCGCGCTCCAGATCGCCTGCAAATCCCTTGCGTTTGATCTCGATCAAAAGAGGAACGCGCCCGCCAATCAGGGCAAGCGTCTCGCGCAGAGTCGGGATTGTATATTCCGTGCCGGCAAGGCGGAGCTTACGCAGCTGCGCAAACGTATAGTCCTTGATTTTGCCGTCCACCCCGGTCATACGCTTTAAATTGGAATCGTGAAACACAACGATCACACCGTCGGACGTACGGTGTACGTCCAATTCGATCCCAAACCCATTTTTCATTGCGTTTGCAAATGCAGGAAGCGAATTTTCGGGGTAATGCTCGTTGTGCAGCCCCCTGTGCGCATATTGGTAATCAGTCAGCCATGTTTTTTCAGCCGGCGGGGCCGCCTTTGTCATCACGCGGTCCAGCACCAGAACAACACATATGATCGCGGCCAGTATCACAGCGGCCGCAGATACCTCCGAAAGCATCTAAGGCAAATTCCTCCAAATTTCGATCTCGGTTTCCAGTATAACAGAAAGAAAGTAAAATATCATGTAGGAAAAATAAAGACTTTCTTAAATTCCTGTAAAACAGCCGCAAAAAACCGCCCGCCGGGTTTCCCGGCGGGAGAAAACGGCTTCCGTTTATTTAAACTTCGTATCGACGCGCTGTTTTCCTACATAATGTATATTCACAGTACCCGGGCCGGAATGTGCGCCGATGACCGGACCTGTATAATTGATCAGAGTCTCCTTTACGGCAGGGAACCGTTCCTTGATGAGTCCTGCGACATATTCCGCATCCTCGAGCGCGTCGCCGTGGCCGACATATACGATCTGTCCGTCCGGATTGTCGACGTCCTCTTCCATTTTATCGACGAGCGCAATCAGAGATTTTTTCCTCCCGCGGATCTTTTCGACAGGAATGATCTTTCCCTCATTATTAAAGGCAAGCACTGGCTTGATGTTGAGCATCGTTCCGAGAAATGCGCTCGCACGGGATACGCGCCCGCCCCGCCGCAGGTGCTCGAGACTTTCTACGGCGAACCAATGCGTGATCTTCCATTTCAGCTGCTCTGCGTAATCGCGCGCTTCTTCGATCGATGCGCCTTCCTGTTTTTTGTTATCGACGAGATGCACGAACAGGCCGTATCCGCGCGAAGCGGAAAGGGAATCCACAATTACGATCTTCCGGTCCGGATATTTCTGCATCAGCTGTTCAGCAGTCATGAGCGCATTGTTGTAAGAACCGGACAATCCGGAAGAAAACTCCAGATGCAGGATATCCTTGCCCTCCTCAAGGATAGGCGTGAAAAATTCCGTATAACGCTCCGTATTTACCATAGACGTAGTGGGCATGGAACCAGCCCGGACCTTTTCGTAAAAATCGTGTGTGGGGATGGATATTCCCTGATCGTCATAATATTCATGACCGTCCATAAAGAACTGGTAGAACAGAACCGGAATGCCGCGCTCCTTTACAAATGCAGTCGGAAGATCGGCGGTGGAACTACAGGTAAGCACATAATCAGCCATCACATTACTCTCCAATCATTTTATTGTGTTGGTGTCCGGCCGCCCCGTGGAAACGGGGCTCTGAAAAACGGGTTGCGTCCCGCTGAAATACGTATTGTACGGGCACACACAACTATTTATAGTATATCGTTTACGCCTCAAAAAAGCAAGACGGGAGCAAAAAAAGCGAAGGCACTGTAAAACGAAAAATTATTTTTAAGAATTTGCATTTGTAAGGCGCGGAAGTCTTGCGTTTCCACTTTGTTTGTATTAGAATAGATATGCTAACGATGGGATATGCATGTGAAAACACATGGTCGTATAAAATTTTAAGAGGGATTTGTTGGAGGTAGAAAATGCAACTTTCCGAAAAAGCACTTGCAATTTCGCCGTCGCTGACCTTGAAAATCACGGCAATGGCGAAGGATATGAAGGCGCGCGGGCTCGATGTAGTCGGCTTCGGCGCCGGAGAACCGGATTTCGATACGCCGCAGCACATCAAAGACGCTGCCGTAGAGGCGATTCGTATCGGCATGACGAAATACACGCCGGCGTCGGGTACGCTCGAACTGAAAAAGGCAGTGTGCGCAAACCTGAAAAAGAATCACGACCTTTCCTATGGGCCGGATCAGATCGTCATCTCCAACGGCGCAAAGCATTCGCTGTTCAACGCGTTCCAGGCAATCGTAAACCCGGGCGACGAGGTGCTTATCATATCGCCCTATTGGCTGACCTATCCGGAGCTGGTCAAAATGGCGGGCGGCATCCCTGTTTTCGTAGAAGCGAAAGAAAGCAATAATTTTGAACCGCTTGCGGAGGACATCGAGGCGGCCGTGACAGAGCGGACCAAGGCGATCATCGTCAACAATCCGTCTAATCCGTGCGGCTGCATGTATTCGCAGAAAACGCTTGAGAATATCGCAGAGATCGCAAAAAGGCATGATTTCTTCATTGTTTCCGACGAAATCTATGGCGAGCTCGTATATGACGGGAAAAAGCATCTTTCCATTGCGAATCTTTCGGATGACGCATATACGCGCACGATTTTGGTAAACGGGCTTTCCAAGACCTATGCCATGACAGGCTGGCGTATCGGCTATACGGCAAGCACGGCGGAGATCGCAAAGGTCATGGGGAGCTATCAGAGCCATGCGACCTCGAATCCCTGTTCCGTCGCACAGTTCGCTGGTGTGGAAGCGCTTACCGGTCCGCAGGACGAGATCGAAAAGATGCGCGAGGAATTCAACGAACGCCGCAAGCTGATGGTAAAGCTCGTCAATGAGATAGACGGGGTCTCCTGCGTCACGCCAATGGGGGCGTTCTATGTCATGATGAATATCTCCAAGCTCAAAGGACGCAGACTGGATGGAGAAGAGATCAAAGGCTCGGTCGATTTCGCGGAAAAGCTTTTGGAGAAAAAACTGACGGCGGTGATACCGGGGGCAGCCTTCGGCGCGGATGACTTTGTACGGCTGTCCTACGCCATCTCGCGTGAAAACATTGAAAAAGGGATCGGACGCATCGCGGAATTTGTGAAGATGCTCGGCTGATCAGATGGAGGAAGCTATGGCTTCGGCAAACGAAAGATACGGCAGGACGAACCTGCTGCAGGAAAACGATTACAATTATACGCTGCAGGATGTGGAACAGGCGAATCTGTTCGAGGATATGTTTGATTATGACCAGATCCCGAAGATCACCTTTAACCACAGAACGGTGCCCATGCATTTCCCGGACGAAATATGGATCACAGATACCACGTTCCGAGACGGCCAGCAGGCGCGTATCCCCTTTTCGGTCAAGGAGGTCGTAGACCTCTATAAGCTCCTGCATAAACTCTCAGGACCGAAAGGCATCATCCGGCAGAGTGAATTTTTTGTCTATACGGAAAAGGACCGCAGGGCGCTTGAGGAATGTATGGCGCTCGGCTACGAGTTCCCGGAGATCACAACGTGGATCCGCGCGAATAAAAAGGATTTTGCTCTTGCGAAAGATATGGGCATTCGGGAAACGGGTATCCTCGTATCCTGCTCGGACTACCATATTTTCAATAAGATGGGAATGACGCGCGGGCAGGCGCTCGATAAATATCTCGGCGTCGTAAAGGACGCTCTCGATATGGGTATCGTTCCCCGCTGTCATTTTGAAGATATCACCCGCGCCGATTTTTACGGCTTTGTCGTTCCGTTTGCGCGCGAATTGATGAAGCTGCGTGAGGAGAGCGGGATACCGATCAAGATACGCATGTGCGATACGCTTGGTTATGGTGTGACCTATCCGGGCGCATCCCTGCCGCGGAGCGTGCAGGGCATCGTTTATGGGCTGCGGTTCTATGCGAACGTTCCGTCAAGATTGCTGGAATGGCACGGGCACAACGATTTCTATAAAGTCGTATGCAATGCGGCAACGGCATGGCTGTATGGCGCGTCTTCTGTCAACTGCTCTATGCTGGGCATCGGAGAGCGCACGGGAAATTGCCCGATCGAAGCGATGGCGATCGAATATGTGCAGCTCAAAGGAACGCAGGACGGTATGGACCTGCGCGCCATCACGGAGATTGCAGATTACTTTGAAAAGGAGCTGAAATATGACATCAATCCGCGGACGCCGTTCGTAGGCCGGAACTTCAATTCCACCCGCGCGGGTATCCATGCGGATGGACTTCTGAAGGACGAGCAAATCTATAACATATTCAATACGGAAAAGATATTGGGGCGCCCGGTCACGGTCGTGATCGGGGAGCATTCCGGCCTCGCAGGCATCGCGCACTGGGTCAATGCGCATTTTAAACTTGAGGGTGCGCAGAAGATCGATAAAAAATCCGGCCTCGTCCAGAAAATAAAAGACGAAGTAGACCGCCAATACGCAGAAGGGCGAACGACGTCGTTTGGCGACAACGAGCTCGAAATGATCATACGCGACGCGGATTATATGAAATATGCCGCGCTGTGCGCGCATGTGGCGAATATCGGGGATGCGCCCGGGCAGAAGTAGAAGTGAGCGGACAAAACAGGAAAAGGCAGCGGAAAGGGCCGCTGCTTTTTTTGCGGAAAGGAAAAACATTGCAAAGCCTGAAATTTATGATACAATAACCCTGTAATTCTTTATATCTTTTCCATTTGAAATTGGAACGATCAGGCTCTGCGGACTTAGCGGCGCGGCGCCAAAGCTTGGGAGGAGCAGAGTATTATGGACGGAGGAAAGAACGAGACGGACAGGCTGGAACGTATAGAAGCTCTGCTGGAACAGCAGGTCGAGATAGGGCGAAAAACGCTGCATTCTTCCCGGATCCATACGGTCCTTTTGATTTTGTTCGCGGTGCTCCTTGCCATCGGGATAGGTGTAGTCGGCGCTACGCTTTCACAGGCGGCAGCAGGGCTTCCGGCGGCGCTGGAGTCGATATCGGGGCTTGCGGATACCGCTGCGGTAGAGATCGGGCGGCTGGACGAGTTTGACATCGCCGCGCTCAATGAAGTGGTAGAAGGACTCGCCTCCATACGGTTCGATGTGCTCAATGAAAGCATTCAGGCGCTTACAGATATCATCAAGCCGTTTGCAGGTTTTATGGGCGCCTTTTCATAAAAACGGAAAAAACGGCGTTTCTTTCGGGGACGCCGTTTTTAATCATCAAAAATCCGATGGATTTTTTTCAGCGGGCTGAGAACTGCAGGCGGTACGAAACCGCTTGATTGCCAGCGTTTTATTATTGGTATCCAGCTTCTGATAAATGTTCTGGACATGCCGTTTTACTGTGTTGGGGGAAATACAAAGGGAATCCGCGATCTCTTTTTGGCTTTTTCCGGCCTCCATCAGAATGATGACCTCGATCTCCCGCGGAGAGAGTATAGAGGTGCTGCCGGTGTCCGTATTTTTTTCGCATAGCTGGAGGACCTTTTTCATAAACGTTTTATCTGCTTCCAAAAGCTTGCTTTTGAGCATGGGAAGAATGAATTCGGCATTTTCTGCAAACGGCATGACGACGCCGTCCTGCTGTGCGATGTCAAAAGCTTTCTGAAGTGTTTTGGCTCCCTCGAACATTCCGTAAATATGGTATTTTGCGACCGCACTGTGAATATAGTTGTGGATGTAGCCGAGCTGATTGTGAAATGCGGCAAAATATTCCTCGAATGCTTCTGTCATGACCTCCAGTTTGATATAATCCTCGGAAAGCAGAATGGATTTTCCGTAGATGATATAATTGAACGCAGAGCCCTGATATTGAGAGGTATACACGGTCATATCGCCTTGACGAAGCCATTTTGGGATGGCCTCGAGCCGTCCCATACATGCGTTGATATATCCGCGGCAGTTATCCAGCGTATTGAGCACGATCGTATCCCGTTCGGCATGCGCCATTTCATCGATATGGTCTAAAACCTGCCAAAGCTCTCCGGTCCGGTTTTGATATAAGTACAGCCGGGCGAGCGTCATATATGCACCGGCCTCGACGGTCGACTGCTCCCGCATCCTTGCTTTATAAATGGCTTTCTGGGCGGCAAGCTCCACATTTTCAAAGGCGCCGGTCTCAAGCCCGTACTCTGCCCGTGCAAGATTGATGCATCCCATGCCGCATCCTCCGGTCGCCTCGATATGGCTCTTGAAGCCATTCACCAGAATATCTACGGTCTTGCGGTATTCCCCGGGCGTGCGGTAGTAATCGTATGTGAAATGAGGTACGCCGTATGGCAAAACACTTTTCCGGTTGCGTATGATCGTCGTTTTCCCGTTCAGCAGCTGAAGCGCCTTTTTTGTGCAGCTGATGAATTGCTCCGCATCGTTGAACGCGAGCGTGGTAGAGACCATGGCGATTTCGGCGAGGATCTGGTTACGGGAATAGGTTTTGTGCTCATGCTGCATAAAATATGCTTCCATGCGGTTCAGCATCTGTGCGCCGCGGTCCTTATCGATAAAGCAGATGACCAGCCAAATATACCGCAGCGTAGCGATCGGATATTTATATTTCTGCTCGTCGCGGACATTGCTGAACACCTGAAAGATGAGCTTGCGGTCGATCGAATTGATGTTGCGGATATCGGTTTTTTCCAGTTCATCGAGGATCGCCTCATAATTTCCGGCAGCCATCCAGTATTTAAAGGCGAGGGCGTGGTCCTCCTGCATGGAATACCACTCTCCCGCACGCTGCATGAGACTGCGCCTATCGAGGCTGCACCCCTTACGCTCTTCACGCAGGAAATCAAGAAAGATCTGATGGAATCTATAGCGGCCCTCCCTATCGAGAGTGATGAATGCATTGTCCTCGTAAAGCCGTTCAAGTCTTTGCGCAGCGACCGGGTCGTCAAATAAATAAACTGCCTGATCCGCCGTCAGCATATCGAAGAAAGAAAGACGGAACAGGAAATCCTTGATCTCCGGGGGATACCGGTCGAAAAAGGAGGATTTCAGCATCGCGTTGATAGAACGGTAAAATTCAAGATTTTTATTTTGGGAAAGACCAAGCGTCATCAAATAGATGGCGGTGATCCAACCGCCGGCATAGGAACGTATCTTCTGCCTGCTTTCTTCGCTGCCATGAAAGGAAACCATATCGAGATAGCTTTCGAGCTCCTCCTCCGTAAAAGAAAGATCTCCTGTATCGATCGTATGGCAAAATCCCTTTACAATCAGCTCGTCAACTCCGATTGCGGGAACTTTCCGGCTGATGATAACGATGTGAAGCCATGGGATCTGTGCGTATACGAGCCGTTTCATCAGCGCATTGATCTCAGAGTTTTCAATCAGATAATAATCGTCAATAATGACGACAGTCTCGGGCAGGGATGAATTTTGTTCCAATGTGTCGATCATTCTTGAAATTTGGACGCTGTCGCTCGGAAAGCCGCTTTCTCTCAGCGCCTGAGCGAGCCGCGGTGCCTTTGCGCGCACTCCTTTTTCCAATAAGAACCAGAAATATTCGCTTGCCGCGATCTTGACGGATTCCGTCATGGTGAGCCAGATGTGGGGAAGTGTCCGTTCGTCGATGAAAGAACGGACGGCAGTGGTCTTCCCAAAACCCATCGGGGCGGTAACGACTGTCAGAGGATATTGCAGGATATCCTCCAATTTTTCATTCAGCCTGCTGCGGCTCAGTATCCTTGCATGTTCATGTTTCATTTTAACCCTCATTTTTATTAAAGAAAGCCCGATAGAAATGAGCGAATTTAACTTATTCTAACATATCAGACAAAAAGATACAATTTGACTGAAAAGAGAAAAACACGGCGAATGCGGGAGGAACATGTAAAAACCAGCGGAACTCGTCCGCTGGTCTTTCATGGGGATGTAGGATCATTGCCTCCGCACAGGCGGAAGCAAAACTGTATTTCAAATGCTTAAGGTTCCACGCTTCCGGCTTCGGGCGGAAGTCCTTTCTTTTTACGGCGGTGCCAAATGGCCGGCCATACGATGCAGATCGGAATGGCAAGAAGCGGGATCGCGGCATAGCCCAGAATGGAATAGCCCGTACTGACGATATTGGAAAGCCCCAAAAATGAAATAAGGATACATGCGGTAAAATAAATGATACCGGAGATCGTATTTTTTACGATCGGGCTCTTGATACGCGCAGGATAAACGGCCCGCAGGCGCGAAGCGACCGCGTGGAGCTGAGGAACGCCGCTTGAGACGAGCGCGAGCAGCATAACGACCGTATAGACTGTCGGAAGCCACGGAACGTCCGTGAGCAGATGCTGATGGATAATACTGAGGATCGGGATCGTATTCGTTAGGACTTCCGGACAGTAGGGAAGCAGCATCAGGGTCGTGACGATGAATGCGGTGCTGTTCATAACGAAACTTATGATACCGATCGCCGCACAGTCCCTTGTCCGGCTGACCTTTTGTTCTACAGCGCTTAGGGTGAGCGCGTTGCAGCAATTGGAAAGGCCGAGCGCCACTGCGCCGGGAAGCCCGATCCAGAAGCTGTTTTTTTCGGGCGCATACCATGTGGAAATGATGGTCCCCAGCTCCTTGCTGCGTTCGGAAATAATGAGGACAGCCAAAATGACAAGCCCCGCAATCATAACGACAGACATCAGCGAAGAAGCGGAACGCACCAGCCCCGCGCCCCAAAGCACAAGAACGATACAGATCACAGCCATGATAAGTGCGCCGCCGAGTTGAGGAATGCCTAAAAGGTCGTTTAAAAATGTGGAGCTCATAGCGATCACGGCGCTGCCGCCCACGATCATGGCGATGACCATATAAATCTCCAAAACAGGCGTTAGAATTTTAGAGAATTTACCGTATAGCTTTTTGGAGTAGCTGTTGTAATCATATACGCGGAAACGCCGTGCGACATTTGCGCCCATGCCGATCACGACCGCCGCAATGCCCATGGCGATCATAGGGAGAATGATGCCCCACGCGCCGTAAGGAGCGAAATAAACGCTCTCATAGACCCCCGATATCATAGAAGGTCCCACGATCGCGCCAAACCAGACTGCAGAGACCGGAAAAGCGATGCGGAATGCCGATTGTTTTTTCAAGACCCTTACCTCTTTTTCCTGATATTTGTTTTGGGTAAGAAGCAAAACGCAGATGAACTCAGGACTGAAGAAAACCGATCAAATGGTTTTAGCCCCGCTGATATCCGAAGATGTCCGGAAGAGTACATATAACGCTGCTTCAGTCAAAGCAGCAGGATACGGACGGCCCTGTCCGTCCGCACCCTACCGATATCATTTAAGATTCCTGATCCGGTGCCGGAGGCCACGGACGGGCAAAGTGGTCGCAGCATTTGCCGCCGCCGAGCTGTCCGGCCATTACGATCTTGAAATTCTGGACGCGCCATTCGCCGTCGCCCTCCCGAACGACCTCTACCTCATACCGGCCGTAGGTGAAGCAGTCGGGCTTTTTCGGATAATCCTCAAAGGTCTGCCATGCATGCAGATAGCAGTGCATGACCGCGTTATCATTGGTTTTGAACCAAATCTGCTGGTTAGCAATAAGATGCGTACTGGATTTCGTTCCGGGGAGGAGCTTCGAATACAGCTCTGCGATCGCCTTTCTTCCGGTAGGATTCCCAAGAGCCGGGCTGCAGAAAGTTCCCGTTTCCGTAAACATCGCAGCGATCCCTTCCGCATCAAGGTTATCGGTGCAGCGCGTGTAGTTATACATAATGGATTTGATCGCTTCGATATCCTCGAGGCGCTGAATGCGTTCCTCGAGTGTCGTTGCCGGCGCGTCTTTCATCGTATACAGCTTACCGTCCACAACATGTTTCATTTTGTATGTACCCCTCTTTCTCTATTTTATCAGTATGGACCTTGCTACGTGAAATTTGTAACAATCTTGTTTCTATACTAACCGCATTTGCCGCATTTTCCTATCACCCCAAAGTGCTATTCTTTTTATCTTTTAAAATGATACTTTCGGGTGATGGGAACAAAGGGGCGAGTATGCTAAAATAATCACAATCTTCCCGTGGGGGTTCATTTGACACGGGTTTTGAGAGGGTGTCGCTTTGTGAAAATAACATCAAAAGTGACATTCCAAATGTTAGGAAATCAAAAAACAAAGAAAAAGAGGTTGAGAAACGATGTTCAAGTTTGATTTCACAGGAAAAGTCGCATTGGTGACGGGCGGGGCGGAAGGCCTTGGAAAAGAATTCGTACAGACGCTGGCAGAGCAGGGCGCAGACGTTGCTTTCTGCGATGTGCAGGATGAAAAAGGCAAGGCTACGGAAAAAGAGCTTGCGGAAAAAACGGGAAAGAAGATCAAATACTGGCACTGCGACGTCACGGACGAAGAGCAGGTCGCACAGATGGTCTCGGAGGTCGTGGCGGAGTTCGGCAAGATCGATAAGCTGGTCAATAATGCAGGCCGCCTGACGTACGGCCCGATCGAATCCTATTCGAAAGAGCAGTGGATGCAGGTCATCGATACGGACCTCACGGGCCCGTGGCTGGTCAGCAAGGAAGTGGTAAAGCAGTCCATGATGAAAAACGGCGGCGGACGTATCGTGAATATTTCCTCTGTTGCAGGCATGTTCGGCACAGATGCCGGATGCCCAAGCTATCACGCGGCAAAGGGCGGCGTGCTTGGCCTCATCAAGGGACAGGCGGTTGAATATGCGAAATATGGCGTTCTGGTAAATGGTGTTGGCCCGGGAACGTTCCTCAATGGCGGAATGACCTCCCGCTCTAAAGTGGCGTCCAATCCGGATACGCACAAGAAAGGCCGTTGCCCGCTGAAGCGCGCAGGAGATTTCGGCGAACTCAGCGGCGCCGTTATCTATTTCCTTTCGGATGAAAATACGTTTACGACAGGCCAGAACATCATGGTGGACGGCGGACTTACTTCCGCACTGAATTAACTTGAACGATTCCTATAGGGGTCATCAATATTTGGAGGGGTATTTAAAATGAGCTACACGAAGTTATTTGAGAGAGTAAAGATCGGCAACGTCACGATCAACAACCGTATCGCGATGGCGCCGATGGGTTGCAAAACCGATCCGGACGGCGGTTTTGACGACAGAAGCATCGAATATTTCGGACTGCGCGCAAAGGGCGGGGCAGGCCTCATCATCACCGGCCTCAACATGGTGTGCACGGAATATGAAACGCGTGCGGCGAACGTGCTGGAGGGCTTCCATCATGTCAACCGTTTGAGCCTGCTTGTAGATAAGTGCCATCAGTACGGCTCAAAGGTGTTGGTTCAGATCGGACCGGGCCTCGGACGCGTCGGCTATTCCGACCCGGAGAACCCGCCGTATTCGGCGAGTGCGGTCCCATGCAAAAATTTCCCGGACCTCATGTGCAAGCCGTTTGAGAAAGCGCAGATCGAGCACCTCGTAAAGTGCATGGGACGCGGCGCAATGCTTGCCAAAAACGCGGGTGCGGACGGCGTGGAGATCCACGCTTACGGCGGATATATTTTCGACCAGTTCCTGACGCCGATCTGGAACAAGCGTACGGATGAGTACGGCGGAGACCTTAAGGGCAGAATGAAATTCCTGCTCGATTCCATCGAAGAAGTAAAAAAGGTCTGTGGACCGAACTTCCTGTGCGTCGTCAAAATCACAGCGGACCACTGCCTGCCTGAAGTGGAAGGTATGAGAAGACTGGAAGAAGGCGTAGAGATCGCGAAGATACTCGATCAGATGGGCGGCGTAGATGCGATCCACGTAGATACCGGCTGCTATGAACGCTACAATCTGCAGGTCTCCACTGTTTATGAAAAGCCGGGTTTCCAGCTGTATGCGGACAAGGCGGTCAAAGATGCAGTGCATATCCCGGTCATCGGACACGGCAAGCTGAACGATCCGGCGGTCGCGGAAAAAGCCATTGAAGACGGCTGCCTCGACATCGTAGCGCTCGGACATCAGATGCTGGCCGATCCGGAATGGCCTCATAAGGTCATCGAGGGCCGCATCGACGAAATCAAATATTGCTGCGGCTGCAATGAATGTCTGTACGGCGCCGTAAAAGGACGTTTTAAGCCATGTGCGATGAATCCGATCAGCGGGAACGAGATCGACTATCCCGAAGTTCCGGTCGAGGGCGAAAAGACTATGCTCGTGGTAGGCGGCGGCCCGGGCGGAATGGCTGCGGCGATCGAAGCTGCCAATAAGGGCATCAAGGTAGAGCTGTGGGAGAAAGAGGAAGAGCTGGGCGGTAATCTCCGCGCTGCCGGCGGCCCCGATTTCAAGCATGACGTTAAGAAATCAATGGAATACCTGAAGCATGCGCTGTATGAATCAGGTGCGACGGTACGCCTCGGGAAAGAGGGCGAAGCACAGGAGATCATAGACGGCAACTATGACTATGTTGTGATCGCGACGGGTTCCCGTCCGTTTATCCCGCCGATCCCGGGCGTTAAGGAAAGCCCGATCGTCATGACGGCGAACGACGCGCTCACAGGCGCTCCGCTGAAGGGCAGGGTCGTTGTGGTAGGCGCGGGCCTCGTTGGCTGCGAAGCCGCCGTTTATGCGACGGAGAGTGCAGACAAGGTATATGTCGTTGAAATGATGGATGATATCCTTGCGACGGCAGACCACCTCTTCAACTGTGATCAGGCGCTCCGCAGGATGATGGCGGAATGCGGCGCGCAGGTTACCTGCAGCGCGAAAGTAACGAAGATCACCGATAAAGGCCTTGAATATGAAAAAGACGGAAAGACGAACTTTATTGAAGCGGATCACATCGTCATCGCTTCTGGATTCCGTCCGAACAATGCTCTGGAAGATCAGCTCTGGGGCAAGGTAAAAGACGTCCGTATGATCGGCGATGCAGTCGCACCCCGTAAGATCATCACGGCAGTCAGCGAAGGCTACCACTACGCACGTCTTGCGAACTAACGAAACGATTTCATTGGAAGCAGCGGGCCCCGCGGAAAGGGGCCCATGCGTCCTAAAAAAGGGAGGTATCATTTTGGACAGTAGTATCAAGCAAAAAACGAATACCAAATGGCACTGGATGCAGGTCGTTGCGTGCGCAGCGATCATGTTCGGTACTATGGGTCTCATTGCAAACAGCACGAGTATCTTTACGGCCCAGTTTGTGGCGGAGTACGGCTTCACCACCGCACAGTCGCAATTATTCTTTTCGATCCAAAACATTGTGATGGTCGTATTTACCCCGATCGCTCAGATCATCGGCGCAAAAATGAACTACCGCGCGTGCATCAGCATTTCCGTTGTTCTTGCCTGTGTCGGGCTTGCGCTTCTTTCCGTATTGAACACGGTTCCGCTGATTTATATCACCCCCGTGCTCTATGGTATTTCTTACTCGTTCATCTGCTATCTGCTGATTTCTATCGTGATCGCAAACTGGTTCCGGAAAAAGACCGGAACCATGATGGGGATCGCTTCCGCTTTCACAGGAGTGGGCGGTGCGGTATGGAGCGCAGTAGCGGGCCAGCTGCTCGGCAGCATGGGTGTTGCGAGTACGGCGTGGATCATGGCGATCATCGCGCTCGTCATTTCACTGCCTTTCGCGCTGTTCGTGATCCGCAAGGAACCTGCGGATAAGGGGCTTCTGCCTTACGGCTATGAAGGGAACGCAAAAGCGGACGTAAAGATAGACGAATCCCAGAAGTATGGCTTCACGCTGAAGCAGGCAGTCAAATCCCCGATTTTCTGGATCGCTGCTGTCGCGATGTTCCTCGTATATTTCGCTGCGCAGTTCCAGACGATCTTTACCACCTATGCAAAGCAGGGCCTCGGATTCAGTATTGAAGATGCAGCGCTGATGTCCTCCATGATTATGATCGGTCTGATTGTCGGAAAACTGGTTCTTGGCGCGCTGAATGATAAATTCGGCGTAAAAGCGACTTATATCTACGGCATCGTCGTAGGTGTTGTAGCATTCGCACTGTTCCTGACGGCTTCCCAGACTACGCCCGTTCAGGTCTATATCGGAGCTTTCCTGTTCGGCGGATGCTTCGCATTGATGTCTATCGGCACCCCGCTGTTGGTCGACCAGACGATGGGGCCGAAAGAATATGCAAAGATTTTAAGCTGGATACTGACGATCGGCCTGATCGCAAATTCGCTTGCTTCTGCGGTCAACGGCATCATGGCCGATGCGCTCGGCTACAATGCGGTCATGCTGCTCGCGGCAGTCATGCTGGTGGTTGCCCTTGTGCTTACGATGGTCGTCATCATGCTCGGCAAAAAGAAATGGAGCAAAGCAAAAGCCTAAGCCTTTCCATGGTTTATACGATAAAAAAAGTATCCGCCTCCTGTGCGGATACTTTTTTATAGGGAAAATGCAAAATAACAATAAAAAGCCGTCCGAAGCCCGGACGGCTTTGAATATACGGAATACTATTTTTTCTTTTCGCGCCCGGAGCGCACCATAGATACCAAAATGCCGATCACGATAACGGCGGAAATGAGGAGGCCCGCTACGATCGCTACCGTGCTCAGGTTCATGACCTCAGCCTCCGGCCTCCCGAAGTTGGAATATCCGGCGCTGATAATAACGCCCGCCATCACGATGCATACCGCGAGCAGAACGACTGCGAATGAGATGCGGTTGAACATGCGTTCGATATTCTTTTCCACGCGATGCAGATCATGTATCTTCAGTTCAACGGCATAATCGTTTTTTTTCAGCTTATGCAGAAGTGCAAGAAGCGCGGAGGGAGCCTTTTTTCCAACCTCAAGCCAGTCGAGCGCATAAGACTGCATCTCGTTCTTGAATTCATCCGTTTTATAGCGGTTTGCAAGAATGCTTCGCACCATTTTTTCCGCGATTCCTAAAATATTCGTGGAGGGATCGAGCTCCTCTATGATACCCTGTGCAGTACCGAGACATTTAGCGACGAGGGTAAATTCGCGGGGGATCTTCATCTTATATTTTCCGGCGAGGGAAAACACGCTGGAAAACACCTTTGCAATATTTACGTCGCGGAGGGGCACATATAAATATTCGTCCAGCAACACCTCGAGAGACTTCCCAAAGGAGTCCATATTGACGTCCGCATCCGCGGCGTCCATCTCCGTGATGCTTTGGGCGATTTTCTGTGTATTGCGCGTGGCGATCCCGAGCACAAAATCGTTCAGACAGCGGCGAAAGCGGCTGTTGATCGTGCCCACCATGCCAAGATCGATAAATTCCACATAACGTCCGTCCGCAACAAATACGTTGCCCGGGTGCGGATCCGCATGGAAAACACCGTTTTGAAGGATCTGGGTGATAAGGGAATTGGTGAAGTCATAGGCAAGCTGCGTGGTATCTGCGCCCTGCGCTGTCAGCGCGGGAATATCATTGATCTTCACGCCGTCCACATAATCCATCGTCAAAATCTTTTTCGTCGTATATACCCAGTGTATCTTCGGAACACGGATATTGCGCTGTTTTGCGATGCTCTCGCGGAAAAGGTCTGTATTTTCACCCTCTTTGGTAAAATCGATCTCCTGCTCCATCACCCGGCGGAATTCGGCGACCATTCCCGAAAAATCATATAACTGGCCATATTTGGAATATTTATCTACAAGACGTGCAAGCTTCTCCAGAATGCCGAGGTCGGTCTCGATGTTTTCGCGAATATGAGGCCGCTGTACCTTGACGGCAATGTCCGGCCCGGAAAACATTTTGGCCCGGTACACCTGAGATACCGATGCAGAAGCGACCGGAACGGGGTCAAAGCGCTCGAACAAACGCTCAATGGAATCGCCGAGCTCGCTTTCTATCACGCTGCGCGCCTCTTCATAGGAAAACGGCTGTACGGAATCCTGTAGCTTCTGAAGCTGCTGCGCCACATTTTCTGTTACGATATCCGTCCGGGTGGAAAGGATCTGCCCTAACTTTACGAAAGTAGGACCAAGCTCTTCGCACATCGTGCGAATGCGTTCACCCACGGAGGGCATATTGCGTCTTTGCTCCTGCTCGAAAATCTTTTGCGGTTTCCCGGACAGCGTGGATTTGACAAAAAGAAAACCAAGCCCGTTCCGGTTAAAGGCGGACAAGATCTCGCGGTACCGTTGTAGATTTCTGGAAGCGATGGTAAATTACCTCCTCTTGAGCAAAACAAACTATAGCAGCCGCGCGGGCCGCCCGGTCTTAAAAACAAAAAGGGTTATTCCGCGTCCTTTTTTGCGGCGAGTTCTTCCCGGATGACCGCGCGGATATCATCCTTTGTGAGCCGTGCATCCTGCGTAAGGCCAATGTCCTGAAGCGTTCTGCGAACCTCGTCCTTCACCATGCGCGACAGCTCCTCGCGCTGTATTTCGCCCTTTTTGATCAGGTCTGCCGCGAAGCTCTGCGCGTCTTTGCGCTGGACCTCGCCTTTCGCAACCATTTTTTCTACGAGCTCTTCGATCTTCTCACGGGAATAAGCGAACAGTCCCATCCCGAAATTGATGCTGTCTTCTATAATGTTAGCCATGAAGCGTAGCCTCCCTCTTCTCTTTGGTTTTATTATACCGCAACTTTGCGCAAAGTAAACTCCCAAGCGGACGGAAAGTATGAAGAGATAAGAAAAATTTGCAGAGAACAGACGTTGCCTTTATAATAATGATAAGAGCAGATAAGGAGAGACCGACATGGATTTAAAGGAACTGCACGAGAAAAAAGGCTTTATATGCGATATGGACGGCGTGATCTATCACGGAAACAGGCTGCTGCCCGGAGTAAAGGAGTTTGTAGACTGGCTGTACCGGGAAAAGAAGCCGTTTCTGTTTCTGACAAACTCCAGCGAACGTTCGCCGCGTGAGCTTCAGCAAAAGCTGGAACGGCTCGGGCTGGATATCGACGAGAGCCACTTTTATACCAGCGCGCTTGCGACTGCAAAATTTTTGAAGATGCAGTCGCGCCGGAGAAGCGCCTTTGTGATCGGAGAAGCGGGGCTCATCAACGCGCTGTACGAAGCGGGCATCACGATGAACGATGTGGACCCGGAATATGTGGTCGTCGGAGAAACGCACAATTATAATTTCGACAATATCGCGAAAGCAGTGCAGCTGGTGCTCGCAGGCGCCAAGCTCATCGGAACCAATCCGGATATCACCGGGCCGGGAGAAAACGGGATATTCCCCGCCTGCGGAGCGATGATCTCGCCGATCGAGGTCGCAACAGGGCGAAAGGCCTATTTCATTGGCAAGCCCAACCCGCTCATGATGCGCACGGGCATCAAGCTGCTGGGACTGCATGCGCAGGAAGCCGCTATGGTCGGGGACCGAATGGATACGGATGTCGTTGCGGGGCTTGAATCGGGCCTCGACACGGTATTGGTATTGTCCGGCGTCAGTACGCGGGCGACGATCGAAGAATATCCCTACCGCCCCAAATATGTTTTGGACGGCGTCGGGAGCATCGTTCCGTAAAAGAAAAGGTGGGAGCATACAGGGAATGGGCCGTTCCGTTATTGCGTATCGCGCAGGAGGGCGGCTCATTCTGTTTTTGATTCATCGGTAATAGGGAATGAAACGACGTTTTTCATGGATGCTTTGCTTTATCTGCGCGGCCTGCGGGTTCTTTTGTGCGGCCTGCTTTGATGTGGCGGCGCTTGCGCCCTTTTTATGGGCAGCGCTTTCTCCTGCTTTTTTTATTCTGATGAAAAGCCGGGCGGATGGCCGGAAGTGTACGGTGCTTTACGCGCTCGCCTTTTCGTATGCGCTCTGCTTTCTTTATTATGCGCCGGTCTTATCCTTGGATATCACTGCGCGCGCAGGCGAAGACGCGCAGGCGCTGCTTGTGCTTGCATGGTTTGCGCTCTCGCTGCTGCACGGTACAGTATTCGGGGCGGCGCTCTCCGCAGGCATGCTGGTGAGATGCCCGGAGGCGCTTCGCGCACCGCTTACAGCACTTCTTTTTACCGGAGCGGAATGGCTGATCGGCGCAGGTGTGCTTGGACTCCCTTTCGTGCGGCTTGGACTCACACAATGGCAGCTTTTGCCCGTGACGCAGGCTTCATCACTGCTTGGCGTTTTATTCATCAGCTTTTTGCTGCTGCTGACAAACGCCCTGCTCGCGCAGGGGGCGCTTTACCGGAGGCTGCGCTGTTTTGCCGTTGCGGGCATCGTTTTTTTGATCAATTTTGCAGGAGGCATACTTGCACTTTCCGAACGGGAAACGGGTAAGACTGTTTCGGTCGCTGCCATACAGCCGAATGTTCCTTTCTGGCAAAACGGCGGGGAGGGGCGCTTTGAAAAAGCGCTCGGCATGGCGGAAAGAGCTGCGGAGGAAAAGCCGGACGTCATTGTGCTGCCTGAAAATTCAGCCGGCGGTTCCTTTGCGGACGAAAGCACGATCAGCGGCCCCATCTTCCGGTTGGCGCGAACATCGGGAAGCTGTATCCTCACAGGCGTATATGGCATGCACGGTTATCAGTTCAGAAATTCGGTATTTCTGACAACACCCGAAAACGAGCTTGAGGACGTTTATCACAAGCAGCGGCTCGTTCCTTTGTTCGAGAATGGGTATGAAAGGGAGTTTAGTCTGGAAGACGGAAAAGAACGCGGCGTGCTCCAAACAGAATACGGAAAGCTTGGCGTCATGATCTGTTTTGAGAGCCTGTTTTCAGATATCGCCCGGGAAACGGCAGCACAGGGAGCTGAACTGCTTGTCGTCGTTACGAACGATTCGTGGTTCAAAAGCGAGCTCCCGCTGAAACGGCATTTAGCGCAGTCGGTTTTGCGCGCGCAGGAAACGGGGCGATGGCTCGTGCAGGCCGGGAATACGGGAATGACGGCGATCGTCGCGCCGGATGGAACAGTCACGGCCTCGCTTGAGGCGAACGCAGACGGTGTGCTGTATGGAACGGCGGAGCTTCTGCAGGGACAAACGGGTTATGTCCTGATAGGAGACTGGTGGCTCGCAGCTGCGGCAGGAGGCCTCATCCTCGCGGCGTTTGCAGCGCGAAAACGGGTTTGAAAACAGGCGGCCCATGCATTATAATAAGACGGTAGGTAAGGGAGAACCATGGCGGAAGATTTTATACAGCTCATTGCAAATGCAGGAGTGCTCATTCAAATACGCGGTAAGAAAATTTTAGTCGACGCATTGCATAACCGATATACGGAAGTGTTTTCCAGCGTTCCGGACGATCTGCTTTACAAGATCGCACACGGGGAAGACGAATTCAGGGAAATAGACCTGCTCGTCTTTACGCACGACCATCCGGACCATTACAGCAGGGAATGGACGGAGGAATTTCTGAAAAACCACCTGAACACCCGCATGATTTCGCCAATCAGCGATTTTTCGGGAGAACGCATCACGGTTCTTCGGGAGCCGTTGGAAGAACATTTCCTGAATGGGATCGGCATAAAATGCGCGAAGCTTGTCCACGAAGGGGAGCAATACCGGGATGTTGCCAACTATGGCTACCGGTTTGACATCAAAGGCTTCCATGTGACTGTGCTCGGAGACAGCGGACCGGAGAACATTCCGCCTCTGTTTGCAGGTGCGGATCTTGCGCTCTATAATTTTCCTTTTGTCACGGTCATGCGGGGCAGGAAAATGATCGGAGAACTGAACCCAAAGCGGATCATCGCCTATCATCTGCCCTATGAGGAAAAGGACGTAAACGGCTATATCCGGGCAGCGCTGCGTTCGATCGAACGAAACGGATACGGAAATGCGTCGGCGCTCTGGAAGCGCGGACAAAAAGAATGGCTTTAAAAATGATAAAAAAGTGCTATAAATGGTCTTGAGAGGGGTAATAATATGATAGAAGCAAGGTGCGGAAGGCTATGCTCAAACTGCGGTTATTTTGAAAAATGCGGCGGCTGTGTAAACCGGGAAAAACCGGTATGGGCGGCGCGCTGCCCCATCAAAAGCTGCTGTGAAGAAAAGAAGCTGAAGCATTGCGGCCTATGCAATGCTTTTCCGTGCAGAAAATTGGTGAAATTTGCCAAGGATAAGGATTACGGCGACGGCGGCCTGCGGATCGGCCAATGCCGCGCATGGAAAGAGATCGGGGAAGACGCGGTCTATGAGGAATAAATAAAATGAAAAAGGCATTAGAGGACGTCATGCGGGAAAGACGGTCTGTCCGCAGACTGGAACAAGCAGACGGAGTCACACGGGAACAGATCGAACGGGCCGTTGCGCTTGCGCGTCAGGCGCCGAGCGCATATAACGCCCAAACCAGCAGACTCGTGATCCTGCTGCAAAAAGAGAATCAGAAATTTTGGGATATCGTGGAAAACACGCTGCGCGGGGTGACGGCGGAAGACGCATTCTCCCGGACGCAAAAAAAGCTGGAGGGCTTTCGCGGCGGAAATGGAACGATATTGTTTTATGAAGACGGTGCGGAAATCGGGAAATTAAAGCAGAGCTTCCCGCTTTACGCAGATAAATTCGGCCAGTGGGCGCAGCATAATAATGCGATCCTGCAATATGCGGTGTGGCTTGCGCTGACGGGCGAGGGGCTTGCCGCATCTCTGCAGCATTATAATCCTCTGATCGATGCAGAAACGGCGCGGGAGTGGAATATTCCAACAAGCTGGACGCTGATCGCGCAGATGCCGTTCGGCAAAGCGGCAGAGCAGCCGGGACCGAAAAATCTCCGGCCAATGGAAGAGACCGTAAAATTTTTCGGCTGATGCTGATATAGATTGCTCAATATAAAAGGAGCTTTGCTGAAGCTCCTTTTGTTGTTTCTATTCGATATATATGATTGCTTGTCTGTCGTGTCCGCCGAGAGGCATTCGCCTTTTTCAAAAAAGCTCCCGTTATTCAGCGCGGCGCAGGGGCGCCGTAATCATGGTGCAATGCGGAAGCTCCTTCGGGTTAGGGCAAAGCTTCGACGGACTGACAGTATATTATCATTCACCAAGATATTATATAAATTTTTTAGATTTCTATTCGATGTGTCTGGTTAGATCGTGGTCTTATATTCACTCTGCAAGCATCCGTTGTCCTCCTTTCGTCTTTCATGAATCCAAGTATACCGTATCCGTGTGAACAGATTGTGAATAGTAAATGAAGATTCATGAAAATTCGTTTCCTTCAATAGATAAGCGCCTGCAGAGGACGGTAAACAGGAAGATAGATTACAGGTTAATGGCCTCCTATTCGCAGGAGAAAAGAAGAGCAGGCTGCAGCGCGTTTTCCTGCGCAGGACGCAGGCTTTTTGAGCACCCGGAAAGGCTGTGCCTCCTGCAGCTGCGGACGCGCGGAAATGAAGCAAAGAAAAGCGCCCGCCGGGGAAGCGGACGCTTTGTAAGACTTATATATCAATTGTAGGTTCTGTTTGGGTGGGTTATGTCTCTCTTTTCTTTTTATACCATAGGCACGCCCCCTTTGCACTGGTATTCAAGACCCCGCTTGAGGTCTAAACTTTTTCTTGATTCTATGATAATGCTCCTATGTGAACTTTATATGAAGTCCCGATGAACATTTCAGGAATTCGAAGGAACATATTCCTGCAGCGTGATATTGGTAGATGCGGTCTTTCCGTCGCGTTCGATGGTGATCTCTACCGTATCGCCGACGGAATGGCTGTCTATGATCTCTTTAAGCTCAGAAGCGCTCGTGATTTCTTTTCCATCAAAGGATACGATCCTGTCGCCGGCCTGAATACCGATCTCGGCGGCAGTCGAGCCCTCCGTCACCTGCGCCACATAAACACCCGTGCCGGACAGGCCGTAACTCATTGCGGTCTGCAGGTCGGCAACGTCGATGATCGAAATACCGATGGAAATACGGCCTGTCACATAACCGTTGTCGATCAGTTCATTTATGATTTCCTGCGCACCGTTGATCGGGATGGCATATCCAAGTCCCTCTACGTTCGTACCGCCGGATTTTGCGACGACGATGCCGATCAGCTCACCCTGCCCGTTGAACAGCCCGCCGCCTGAATTGCCGGGGTTAACGGCTGCGTTCGTCTGGATCAGGTTCATCGTACCGTTTCCAAGATTGATCTCGCGGTTCGTCGCGCTGACAATACCGTCCGTTACCGTACCGCCCAGCTTACCCAGCGGGTTCCCGATGGCGACTGTCGTATCGCCGACTGCAAGGGCGTCTGAATCACCGAACGCGGCGGGTGAAAGTCCAGTCGCTTCGATTTTCAAAACAGCGAGGTCGGTGTCGGGGTCTCTGCCGACGAGCGTCGCGTCATACACGTCGCCGTTATTCAGCGTCACCTGATAGCTCGAGCCGCCCTCTACAACATGATTGTTGGTCACGATATAGCCGTCTTCCGAAATGATCACGCCGCTTCCGGCTCCCTCGCCGACCGTTTCCTGACCGAACAGGCTCTCCTGTACAACTTCAGTCGTGATCGCAACGACGGAATCCTGTGTTTTTGCCGCGATATCCGCGATCGAGAGATCGCCGGATGCCGTATCCGCTGAGGTCTGGATCGTACCGGTATCGTTCTGTACGGAAACCTCTGCCGCCGTAGACGCCGGAGCGGTCATCCTGCCTGCGCCGAAGCCGCCGATCGCGGCAGCGCCGACGCAAACTGCAAGAACGACTGCCGCTGCCCGTTTTGTAAGAAAGGGAGATCTTTCTTTTTTGGGCTTCTTTCCTCCGTTTTGTTCGGGAGGAGTCTGCTGTCCGCCGGAATAAAAGCTTTCGCTGTCCATCCGGTTCTGCCCGCCCGCCGGGGAGTGAGGATACCCGTTGTTTTCATAAAACGTGCCGCCCTGCACATCTGACGGCCCGTTGCTTTCATTGCCGTAAAATCTGTTATCGTTCATATTCTGTATACCTCCTCAAAATCTATGATTCCAAATAATAGTCCTAAAAACAAGCGCCTGTTTGTTTTCACAAATTAATCATAAGCGGAGAAAGTGACGAATTCTTGAACCGGGTTTGAACAATATTTGAAAGAAAAGTAACAAAATTATGAATAGAGATATCCTGAAGCAGGGGAATGAGGAATGCACGAGCCTGAAGGCTTCCGGCGCTATTTTTGTATTTTCAGAACGCGTTCCCTGCGGTCCTGAAACAGACGGATGGCGGTCAGGACCACGCTGATGCAAAGCACGGCTGTGCCGAGCCTGTAAACGTTCTGCATACCATATACGAACAGGTCGGGTCTTCCGGCCACAAAGCCTTTCACTTGGAAACCGGCTTTAGAACTCATCAGTGCATACAGAAGCGTCGTAAGAAGCGATATACCGGTCACACTCCCGAAATTGCGTGTAAACGCATTGATGCTCCCGGTGATCCCCAGCTTGTCCTTGGGCGCGGTAGACATGATGAGCGAGGTGTTGGGGGCGGAGAAAATACCCGCGCCGAGACCTACGATGCACAGGAACAGGATCAGCTTGCCGACGGGTTCCGATGCTGTCATCGTAGAAAGCAAATACAGACCGAGCGTCATGATGATAAGACCGATCAGCGTGATCTTTGCGGCACCGGCTTTATCTGAAATATATCCGGCCAACGGAGACATGATGCCCATTGCGATAGGAAAGCTCATCATGATGAGTCCTGTTTGCCCGGGGCTGATCTTCAGGACGTCTTCGATATAAAAGGGCTGTATGATACTGATACCGCTCATGGCGAAAAACTGGATCAGTACGCAAACGATACTGATCGTAAAAAGAGGATTTTTGAACAAAGATAGCTCGACGACCGGCTGGCGGTTCCTTTTTTCGAGGAAAATAAAAAGAAGGAACAGGACGGCGCTTCCCGCAAAAGAAAGAAAGACGCGGGGATGAGAATAACCGGAGGACTGGCCGGTCAACAGGGCATAGAAAAACAGAATGACTGCGGCGGCAAGAAACGCAGCGCCCCGGTAATCTACTGCTTCCTTTATTTTTTTGCCGCGCGGTAAAAGCCTCAGACCGAGCAAAAAGCCTATTATACCGACCGGTACGTTGATCAGGAAAATGTAATTCCAGTTGAGTGCTGAAACGATCAGACCGCCGATAGGAGGGCCAAGCATCGTTCCGAGCGCGACCGCGACCCCCGATATTCCGAGCGCACGTCCGCGCTGCCCCGCGGGAAACACCTCTGTAATAATGCCTTGATTGTTTGCCAGTGCGGCGGCGCCGCCGACCCCTTCGACTGCGCGGGAAACGATCAGCGCAGGAAGACTGTGAGACAGCCCGGCCAGCAGGGAGCCGGCAGTAAACAGGAGGGTACCGAACAGAAAAAGCCGGCCTTTTCCCTTGATATCCCCCAGTCGTCCAAACAGGAGTATCGTCGCGACGACGGCGATGAGATATACGATGACCACAAGCTGAATAGACTCCATGTCTGTATGAAGATCCTTCACCATAACAGGCAGAGCAACATTCACGATGGTGCCATCGAGCGTCGCCATAAACGGCATAAAGATCAGAACGGCGAGAATAGACCATTTATGCTTTGCATAATATTCGGCTGAAGAAGCATTTGTCATTTTTCTTTCCTTTGCTTTAGGCATGTGCCCCGGCCTGACCAGCTGGCAGGCGGAGTACTCCTTATATACCCAGACGGGGAAAGAATAATCAGAAAAAGGAAAAATGCGCGCAGGCTATCCATGCATAGGAACGAGCCGGATGAGCAATATCTCACTGGGTGCGAATAGGCGGAACGGGATAACAGAAACGCCGAGCCCCATACTGATGATCATAGTGGTGCTCCCGCTCCGGTAAACGCCGTCCGAATATTGAGGGAAAAGGGTATGGCTCCCCGGTGCGATCAGCGCCTTGCCGCCCGGCAAACGAATCTGCCCGCCGTGCGTATGCCCACAGAGCACAAGCTCCGCCCCCGTTCTGTCGTAGCCGCCGCGAAAGGGGAGCGGGTCGTGCGCAAGCAAAAGATTGAACTGCGGCCCCTCCGGAAAGCGCAGCCGATCCGCGCCGTGCGCATCGATCGTGGGGTCGTCCACGCCGCCGATATATAAGGACGTACTGCCGACGGCAAAAGGAGCGGTCGTTCCGCTGAGCACGGTAACACCGTTTTCTGCAAAAATATCTTTCGTATATTGCGTCCAGACGCGTTCGTGGTTTCCTGTTACAAAAAAAGAGGGAAACGCACCTGCCCACCGGGCGACATTTTCTATATAAGCGCGGTTCGGACATTTGGTGTGGGAATGATAGATCATATCGCCTGTGATGGCGATCAGGTCGGGCTGTAGGCGTTCCGCCGCTCCGAACAGCTCTGCGTTTCCCTTCCCGTATGATTTTTCATGCAGATCGGAGATATGAACGATTCGCACAGGCGTAAGAACCTTTGCGCTTTCTATCGTATATTCTGTTGTACGAAACATACTGTTTACCTCGTTTGTAAAAAGTGGAAGGCCGTTTAGCCTGCTGGTTCGGGCAGCAAATGGACGACCGTGACCTCGGGCAGCGCGAACAGGCGGAACGGGATGACAGAAGAGCCGAGCCCCATACTGATGACCATAGAAGAACCGTCAAGCGTATAAAGTCCGTCTGAATATTCCGGGAAAAACCCGCCGTCCGAATAAAAGATCGCCTTTGTCCACGGCAGGCGTATCTGTCCGCCATGCGTATGGCCACAGAGCACAAGCTCCGCACCCGCCGCAGCATATTGCTCAAATGCTCCGGGACGGTGCGCAAGCAGGAGGCAAAAATCTTTCCCGGCGGGAAAGTCGATTCTCTCAAGACTGTCCGCATCGATATCCGGGTCGTCGATCCCGCCGATAATGAGCCGGTTCCCGCCTATTATGACGGGGATGGTCTCGCCGCTCAAAACCGTAACGCCGTTTTGGGAAAAAGCTTTCTTCACCGCCTGCGAATGATAGCGGTCATGATTCCCTGTTACAAAAAAAGTCGGCGCGATCTCCGCGCAGCCTTTCGCAAGCTCCTCTATATAGGAAAGATTTGGAGAAGCTGTATAGGAATTGAAGATCATGTCGCCCGTAACGGCGATCATATCCGGCTTTGCACTGCGCACCGCTTCCAGCAGCCCGGAGTTTTCCGGCCCGAACGATTTTTCGTGCAGATCGGAGATCTGGACGATCGTTATAGGAGAAGAAAGCTTATCGCTCCGCACCTCAAACTCCACAGTGTTCAGCAGCTCGTTCTGTCCGAACAAAAACGCGCAGAGGTTGACTGCGAGAAATAGAAATAGGAGCGGAAAAAGCATCCCCCTTTTTTGTTTTGCCCTAAAATATTTCATGTCTATATCATTATATAATGGCAGAGGAAAGAAATGTATGAATAAACTATAAAATAATTTGGAAAAGGTGTTGCTTTTTCAAAAGCTTGTGCTATAATAAATAATGCTACTTTGTGGAAAAAGAGGTGAAACGCAATGAAAGAAGGAATTCATCCGAAGTATGGCGAATGCACAGTAACGTGCGCCTGTGGCGAGACCTTTAAAACTGGTTCTGTAAAGTCCGAGATGAAGGTAGACATCTGCTCGAAGTGCCATCCGTTCTTCACGGGAAGACAGAAGCTTGTTGATACGGGCGGTCGTGTGGATAGATTTAAGAAAAGATATGGCCTCAAATAAGAAGCCTTGTCTTGTCTATGTGTTAAAAAGGCTGCAGACCGTTCTTTTATTGAGATACGGTCTGTTTTTCTTTACGAAGAAAGGAACTGAATGAAACGTACAAGCATCGGCGGTCAGGGCGTTCTTGAGGGCGTGATGATGCGCTCGCCTGAAACGACGGCGATCGCGGTCAGGAGGGAATGCGGGGAGATCGTCACGCAGAAGCAACCGACGCAGTCTCTTTCCGCCCGCTATAAAATACTTGGGATACCGGTGATCCGCGGCGTAGTCAACTTTGTCGAGATGCTCGTTTCGGGCGTTAAAACGATCACGGATGCGGCGCGCATGTATGACCCGGAGGACGAGGAGCTCGAGCCGTCCAAAGCGGAAACGGCAATCGCCGAAAAAACAGGCAAGAATCCGATGGATGTGGCGATTTTTTTTGCAGTCGTGATCGCTGTAGTCATCGCCGTAGGGGTGTTCTTTATCCTCCCGAACCTGATCACGGGCTGGATCACACCCTATGTGGATTCCGCGTTCGGGAAGAATCTGATCGACGGCCTGATTCGTGTGGGAATGTTTCTCATCTACCTGTTTGCTATCTCTAATATGAAAGATATCAAGCGGCTGTTCGGTTATCATGGGGCGGAGCATAAGGTTATCAATTGCTTCGAACATGACATGCCTATGGATGTGGAGCATGCACGGAAGAACAGCCGGCTGCACCCGCGCTGCGGAACGAGCTTTCTGCTCATCGTTATGATCATATCCATCCTGCTGTTCACGCTGCTTGGCTGGAGCGAAAGCTGGGCCGTGCGTATCGGTCTGCGGCTTGCGATGCTGCCGGTCGTGGCAGGGGTCTCCTATGAGATATTGAAGCTCGTCGCAAAATATGATAACAAATTAACGATGGCCCTCAGAAAGCCGGGTATGGCCCTGCAATATTTGACGACTCGTGAGCCGGACGACGGGATGCTCGAGGTAGCGCTCATTTCTTTCCTTGCAGCGGAGGATCAATTGACAGATGAAGAAATAGATGCGCTCGCAGAAAGATATGGGCATAAGATAGACGGCTCGCCCGTCGAAAAAAAGGAAGGTCCCGCAGCCGCGCAGGAACAGGGAACGGTTCTGGGCGCCAATGAGTAATTGGGCAGAGGTTTTTAAACAGACGGTGCGTACGCTGGCCGGGATGGGTTTCCCGGAAGCGGAGGCCGAAGCGAAAGTGATCACGGCGCATGTGTACGGCGGGGATTTTTCCTCGCTGTGCCTGCGCTTTTTCGATGAATGCGACAGGAAGCAGGAGGTAGAGCGCATCACGGAAGACCGCCTGTCCGGAAAACCGCTTGCCTATGTGCTGAGGGAAAAATATTTTTATGGACGGCGGTTCTGCGTGGACGAACGGGTGCTCATCCCGCGGTATGATACGGAGAGCGTCGTGGAGCATGCGCTCGTCCTCGCACGGGAAAATGGATATAAAACCGCGCTCGACCTGTGCTGCGGAAGCGGCGTGATTGGTGCGACGCTTGGAGCGGAGGGCGCATTCAGGACCCTTTGCTTTGCGGATATTTCCGGCGGCGCGCTTACAGTAGCGCGGGAAAACGTGAGACGCCTGCTGCCTGAACAGCCGGCACGGTTTGTGCAGAGCGATCTTTTAGAGAATATCGACGGCCCGTTCGATATGCTCGTATGCAATCCGCCCTATATCAGCGCGGAGGATTACGCTGCGCTCGAGCCGCAGGTAAAGGAATATGAGCCGCGAGAAGCGCTTTTTGCGGATCACGGCGGCTATGCGTTTTATGAACGGCTGGCGAGGGAAACGCCGCGCGTTTTAAGCGGAAACGGAGCGCTCGTGCTGGAGATCGGAGACGGGCAGGCGGACCGTGTGTGTTCCTTGCTAAACGAAAATGGATTTGTTAAAATCAGGTGGGGCTGCGACCTCGGCGGCAGACCGCGGTGGGTGTCGGGCCTGAAAGGCGAATAGGGAGCCCGCGCAGCAGCGCAGGCTTTTGAGCCGCAGGAAAGGTTTGTTATTTATGCTGGATAAACTGAAAACGATAAAAGATAAATATGATGCACTGTCCCGCGAGCTTTCCGACCCGGAGATCATACGGGATCAGGATAAGTTCCGCAGGCTCGCGCAGGAGCAGGCCTCCCTCACGGATATCGTGGAAGCTTACGATAAATATGCAACTGTTCTGGACCATATCGCCCAGAACCGGGAGCTGATGGAAACAGAAACGGACGCGGAGCTCGTCGCGCTTGCCAAGGAAGAGCTTTTTCCGCTCGAACAGGAGCGGGAAGCGCTTGAGGAAGAACTGAAGGTGCTTTTGATCCCTAAAGATAAAAACGATGAAAAGAATGTCATCCTTGAGATACGGGCCGGTACGGGCGGCGAGGAAGCCGCGCTTTTTGGAGGAGATCTCCTGCGCATGTATCTGCGCTATGCGGAGCGCCGCGGCTATACGGCCGAAACGATGTCCTCCAACATGACGGAGCTTGGCGGGGTAAAGGAGATCATTGTTTCGGTCGCGGGCAAAGGCGCGTATGCACGCTTGAAATATGAAAGCGGCGTGCACCGTGTACAGCGCGTACCGGATACGGAATCGTCGGGACGCATCCATACCTCGGCGGCTACGGTAGCGGTGTTGCCGGAAGCGGAGGAGGTAGAGGTGAACATCGATCCGAACGACCTGCGCATCGATGTGTTCCGCAGCGGAGGGCACGGCGGGCAGAGCGTCAACACGACGGACAGTGCCGTGCGTATCACACATTTGCCGTCCGGTCTGGTCGTAACGTGTCAGGACGAGAAATCACAGATCAAAAACAAGGCGAAAGCAATGAAGGTGCTTGCCTCGCGGCTCTATGACCTCTACAAAGATGCAGCGATGAGCGAGCTGTCGGAGAACCGCCGCAGCCAAGTCGGTTCGGGCGACCGAAGCGAGCGGATACGCACCTACAATTTTCCGCAGGGGCGGGTAACAGACCACCGTATCGGGCTTACGCTCTATAAGCTGGAAGCGTTCCTCGACGGGGAAATGGACGAAATGATCGACGCCTTGATATTGGACGAACGGCAGAAAAAGCTGCAGGAACAGGCATAAGGGCGTATGAAAGCGGAAGCTGCGGAAGGTGTTAAAAGGTATGGATTCGATTCTATTTGCAACGCTTGTGGGAGCGGCGGTAGGCGCTCTCGGTACGGGGCTTGGCGCGGTCATCGTCTTTTTTATCCGTATTCGGGGGAAACGGCTTTCGGCCGTGCTCATGGGACTGTCGGCAGGCATCATGCTTTCGGTGGTACTGTTCGATATGCTGCCGGAATCGGTGGAGAGCGCAGGATGGCCGCTTGCTCTCATTTGGTTTTTGGTCGGCGCGGCGGTGCTTTTTCTGGTCAACCGTTTTCTGCCGCATCATGATGTGGCGGCTCCGGAGGGGGAAAGGCTCGTGCAGGAGCTCAAGCAAAAACGGCTCGTACGGTCGGGCCTCCTGCTTGCCGTGGGCATCGCAGTGCATAATCTGCCCGAGGGGCTGGCGCTTGGAAGCGGACTCGTTTCCGCAAGCGGCTTTGGCATCGGGCTTGCCGTACTGCTGTTCATACACAATATTCCGGAGGGAATGGGACTCGCGGTCCCGCTCAAGCTGGGCGGCGTGAAATACAGCCGTATTTTTCTTACGGCGGTCTTAGCGGCCCTCCCGATGGCGGCAGGAGCGCTTGCCGGTGCTCTGGTCGGCAATATCTCGCCTATAGTGCTTGGCGGGAGCGTGGCGTTTGGCGGCGGGGCGATGCTCTGCCTGACATTCAGCGAGCTGCTGCCGCAGGCGGCAGGGCTTTCAAAAGAATGGCCCACTTGGGCCGGGCTTGCGGCGGGAGCCGTAGGCGGAGGGATCTTGGTGGCATTTTTATGATGAAAACAAAGATGATATTTGCTTGGAAAGACCGGGAAAATGCCGTTCGAGAGGCGGCGGAGGAATTGAGGCGCGGCGGCCTTGTCGTATTCCCGACCGAGACGGTGTACGGCCTTGGAGCGAACGCATTCGATGCGGAAGCAGTCCGGCATATTTTTGAGGCAAAGGGACGCCCGCAGGATAATCCCCTGATCGTGCATATTGCGGATATGCAGCAGCTTGCAGATGCCGCTGGAGAAGTGGGCGATACGGCGCGGATATTGATGGATACCTTTTGGCCGGGGCCGCTTTCGGTGATCGTGAAGAAATCAGCCCGCATTCCGGATGCGGTCAGCGCGGGGCTTGAAACGGTCGCGGTGCGCATGCCGGAAAACGAACTGGCGCGGGAGATCATCGCGCGTGCGGAGCTTCCGGTCGCGGCACCGAGTGCGAACACATCGGGAAGACCGAGCCCAACGCTTGCAAGGCACGCATTTGAGGATCTGTGCGGGAAGGTCCCGCTCATTATCGACGGCGGACCGTGCAGAGTGGGGGTGGAATCCACCGTTGTGGACGCTACGGGAGAAGTGCCGGTCATCCTGCGTCCGGGCGATATCACACCGGAAATGATACGGAAAGCGGTGGGAGATGTAAAGATACATCACGGGATCATGGGCGAAGCAGCGCCTGAGGAGGTGTGCGCATCTCCGGGCATGAAATATAAGCACTATGCGCCGCGCGCGGCCGTCACTGTATTTACCGGCGATAAAAAAGAGGTTGCGAAACAGATCGATTTTAGGTATCATATTGATAGTATGCAGGGCAAAAAAGCGGCGGTGCTGTGTCTTGACGAGTGCGCGGCGTTTTATCCGCAGCTTCGGGTCTTTGCGCTCGGCGCAGGCGCTGCGGAAGCGGAAGCGGCTTTGTTCCGTACCCTGCGTGAGATCGACGAACAAGGGTTTGATACCGCATATTTCCATGCGCAGGAAGAGAAAATGGGACTTGCGGTCATGAACAGGATCATAAGGGCGGCAGGGCATAGAGTCGTGGCCGCCGGAGAGGAAAAAGAATAACATTATGAACGTATTGTTTGTTTGTACGGGGAACACATCGAGAAGCCCCATGGCGGAAACGCTGATGGACGATGCGGTAGACCGAAGTAGGATCCTTCACGGTGAAGTGAAGACGAAATCAGCAGGAACGTTTGCCTGTGAGGACGCTGATCCGACGGAAGAGGCGGTACGCACGATGGAAGAAATGGGCCTTGAGCTGGAGGACCATGGCGCGCAGCAGTTCACACCGGAGCTTGCGGAATGGGCCGACATCATTCTGGCCATGGGAAAGGAACAGCTTGAGCACATGGAGGTGCTCGCGCCGGAGGCAGTCGGCAAGATGCATACGCTCCTCGGATATGCGCAGGGCATAAAGGGAGAACCGGCTACAGCGGCCTACGATATTATAGATCCGTTCGACGAGGGAATGGAAGAATACCGGGAATGCGCACAGCAGCTTGCGCATGCGGTTGAGATGCTGGTTCGCCGGCTTGAAAAAGAGTATGAAGACAAAGCGTGACGCTTTGTCTTTTTTTATGGAAAAAATGCAGAAAATATTGTATAATAAAAAGCAGTTCAGACAGCGCTTGTCATTGCGCGCTTTTATCAATCAAAAAAGAGGAGCCGGGAAATATGAAGATCGCTTTTGGCTGTGACCACGGCGGATTTGTCCTGAAAGCCGAAATCATAGACTATCTAAAGAAGAATGGACATGAAATAATCGATTTTGGGATCGACGAAAATAAGTCGGTCGATTATCCGGATTACGGGGTTCCCGTTGCGGAATGCGTGAGCGCAGGAGAAGCGGATTTCGGGATCATCGCCTGCGGAACGGGCATCGGGATATCCATTGCCGCGAACAAAGTACCGGGGATACGCTGCGCGCTTTTGTCGGATACGTTTTCCGCCCACGCGACGCGCGAGCATAACGACGCAAATATGATGGCGCTGGGGGGCAGGACGATAGGCCCCGGACTTGCGGTCGACATTGTGGCGACTTTCCTGAACACATCCTTCTCCGGAGACGCGCGCCACCAGAGACGGATTGACAAAATAACGGCAATCGAGAAAAAATATTCAAAATAATTCGGAGGAGAGAAAAATGGCATCAGCACACATACTGGACCACCCGCTGCTTCAGCACAAGGTCTCGATGATTCGGGACAAAAACACAGGGACGAAAGAGTTCCGGGAACTCGTAAAAGAGATCGCCATGCTTATGGTATATGAGGTAACGCGCGATATGCCCCTGAAAGAAGTGGAGGTAGAGACGCCGATCACGACAGCGCGGACGAAGGTCATCGCCGGGAAAATGGTAGGTATCGTTCCCGTCCTGCGCGCAGGTCTTGGAATGGTGGAGGGCGTGCTGAATCTGATACCCGGCGCAAAGGTGGGGCATATCGGCCTGTACCGCGACCCGGAGACCTTTCAGGCGGTGGAATATTACTGCAAGCTGCCCGTAGACGCAGAGGAACGCGAGCTCATCGTGCTCGACCCGATGCTCGCGACGGGAGGAAGCGCGGCAGATGCGATCTCGCTGATCAAAAAACGCGGCTGCAATAATATCAAGCTGGTCAACATCATCGCTTCCCCGGAGGGGATCGAAGCGGTACGCAAGGCGCATCCGGATGTCGATGTTTACGTTGCGGCGGTGGATGAGGGCCTCAACGACCATGCCTATATCGTTCCGGGCCTCGGCGACGCGGGCGACAGACTGTTCGGCACCAAATAGCGCCCACCCGGAAAGGCGTTTCGACGGACGTTCATTCGTTCCGGTCATAGATCAATGAAGGAAAGAAAAGGCGGCATAGGATATGCCGCCTTTCACAAAGCCAAAGATAAAAAGGAGCAGATATGCCCGATAAACGGGAATGGTACCGCCTCGATACGGCGGCAAAAATATATCCGTCTATTTCCCAGACGCATAACAATACGACGTTTCGGCTGGAGCTGGAGCTTGACGAGCCCGTCAGCAGGGAAAACCTGCAGGAGGCGCTCGTAAAGGTCATGCCGCGTTTCCCTACCTTTGCGGTCACGCTGCGGCGGGGCATGTTTTGGTATTATTTGGAACCGAATCCGGCGATACCGGTCGTCCGGGAAGAATCCGGCTTTCCGTGCAAGCGGCTGAAGGATTTTATCAATCACGGTTTTCTGTTCAATATCATGTATTATAAAAAGAACGTGATCATGGAATGCTTCCACGGCCTTGCAGACGGTGCTGGCGCGATCGAGTTTTTTAAAACGCTGCTGTATGAATACTTCAAGCTGCGCGGCTATGATATGGACGCAGAGGGCATGGTGCTGGACGCAGATGGAAAAGTACCGGCGGAAGAGCTTGAGAACAGCTTCAACGCCTATTATGATGCCAAAGGAGAATCGAATAAGCTGCGCGTTCCGAAAGCGTTTCACATCATGGGCACACCCAATACGGACGGCGGTATTTTCCTCACGCACGGCATGATTGGCCTGAAGGAATTCCTCGGAAAGGTGAAAGAAAAAGGGGTGACTGTCTCCGCCTACATCGCGGCTCTGCTTATCGCATGCACCGCCAAGGATCAGGGGCTTGAATACAGAAAAGACAAGCATCCTATCATCATTTCGGTGCCGATGGACCTCAGAGGCATGTTTCCGTCGCATACGCTGCGGAATTTTATTTCTTTCGCAAACGTGGGAACGGTCATAGAGGGGAAGATAGAGTTTGACCGTATTCTCGCGGATGTGTCCGCGCAGCTCAAGGCAGGGCTTTCCAAGGAAAGTATTTCTGCGAATATCAATAAAAACGTCGGCTTTGAAAAAAATCCGTTTATCCGTATGACGCCCCTGTTCGTAAAGAATCTCGTAGTGTCGAGCAGCTATAAGCATTTTGGAGAGGGAGGCTATACGATGGTGCTTTCCAATCTGCGCACCGCACAGTTTCCCAAAACGATGCAGGCGCATATCAGACAGGTCTATTATGCGCTTGGGGTAAGCGACATGAATCCTATGAACTGCGTTGTGGTTTCCTATCAGGATAAAATGGTCATTACGTTTGCGCGGGGCATCCGTGAAACGGGCATACCCCGCCGTTTTTTCGAACACTTTTCAAAAGAGCTTGGCATGCGTGTTGAAATACGCGGAAATGAATGGAGCGGACAATGATGAACTACTGCGGCGACTGCAAGGTATATGTGGACGGCTGTCTGAAGGATTGCCCATTGTGCGGGAAGCGGCTCACAGACAGCCCGTCGGAAAATGAACTATATCCGCATGTCGCAAAGAAAAAATTTGTAGACCGAAAAAGCCTTACAATGGAATATTTGTCTTTCGCTACGTTTGTTGTGATCTGTGTGTGCATTGCGGTCAACCTGCTGACATGGAGCGGGCATCCGTGGTTTCTTGCCGTTGCGGCCCCCGTATTGTATGCGTGGGTGCTTGTCCGCGCTACGATTTTGTCAGACCTGTCGGCGGGACTGAAGGCGTTTTTGCAGGTCGTGACGCTTACCGCAATGTTTTTGGCGTTCGATTATGTGGGCGGAAACGGGCTCGGCTGGTCCTATCAGGTCCTCATGCCTCTGCTTTTGGCGGCGGGCATCGGCTATGTGGATTTTTATTCCTATTACCATAAGTCCTATTGGCGGGAGAATCTGCTCTATGCGTTTTTCTTGCTTTTGCTTGGCTTTCTTCCGCTCATCCTATATCTTTTCGGAGTGCAGATCGCGTTCGCGCCGCTTGTGTTGTCTACTTTTGCGAGTGGGATCACCGTGCTGGGGATCCTGCGGTTCGCGCTTCGGCAGATCAAATTAGAAATACAGAAAAAGTTTCACATGTAATGGAGGAGATCTATGGTACGGCATATCATTTTATGGAATATCCGGGAAGAGGTAAGCGAGCCCGGTACGGCAAAAGAGAATATAAAGCGTGAGCTCGAGGCGCTTATGGGGAAAATAGACGGCTTGCTTGAAATGGAGGTCGTCACAGACCCGCTGCCCTCCTGCAATGCGGACATTATGCTGAAAAGCGCATTTCGGGACGCACAGGCGCTTGCGGATTATATCATCCATCCCGAGCATAAAAGGGTAGGACAGATGTTTGTACGTCCGGTCGTGTGCAACCGCATGTGTATAGATTACGAGGAGGAAAAAAGCGAAAAATAAAAAGCCCATTCGGGCTTTTTTGATCGGGCTATACAGAAAAACGTGTTATTTTTTCAGGGAAACAGCCGAAAATGCGCTCCCGCCAAGGGTAAATTCACCGGAGAGACCGGCGGGGACCTCAAACAGCAGGACTGCCTGTACCTCAGAACCGTTTGACTCGAATGCAAGAGCCGTGCAGGGATATTGCCGGCCGTTGCTTGCTACATAACAAGGCTCGCCGCCGACAGGCAGGAAAGAGGCTTGCGCATCGTCGAGGCTGCTGTCCGCTGCCATGAGCGTGATAGAAAGAAGCGTATTGCCGTCCGAAGCAGTATGCTCCAACATCTGCTGCCCTGTTTCGACCGCCGCCACTTCATACTGAGCCCCCTGCGTCTGAAATACCGTTCCGGATGCGCAGGCGCACAGAAGAATAAGAGGGCAGAGAAGCATGCAAAAAATAACGATAAATTTTTTCATGGGACCTCCGAATCCGTTTCAGAAATGCCGTACTATTCTTATGATAGTACGAAAAGGAGAGAATTGCAACCGTGAGTGACCGGAAAAAGGTGGAATCGATAAAAGAACTCGCCCGTGAGGCGGGCTTTCCGGATGTCCGCGCCTGTGCCGATGGAAGCGGCTCCCTGTTTTTTTTGTTTCAGCCCTACCGCCCTGCACGGCAGGCGGAGGCGGGAAAGATCAACCTTTCCAATTACTATATCGCCTCTCAAAAAGGATATCTGGGTATGAAAAAACTGCTCGCCGCACTTGAAAAAAAGGGGATCCGCGCAAGGGAGTTCAGAGGGAACGGCGTCAAGCAGCTTGCCCTCAGAACCGGCGGTTTTATCGGAAAAAATTCACTGTACTATCATGAATGGTACGGGTCTTTTACAAGTATACATGTCGTACAGACGGACGTTTTTTGCACGGAAGCTCCTGCGCAGGGGGAAACGGTATGCGCCGCGTGCGGTTCATGTGCAGGAGCCTGTCCGGCGCGCGCCATCCTGCCGGAGGGGCTGGACGTTTCACGCTGCGTCCGTGCACATTCAAATGAACGCAATATCCCCGAAGAATACAGGGGATTTATTTACCAGCTGCTTGGATGTGAAAGATGCCAGCTTGCATGCCCGCAAAACAGAGCGGAACAAGGAGAAGCGTATTCCTTTGATATCATCGGTCTGCTGTCGGGAAAATATATCCGGGAGATACGCGCGCTGGTCGGCCCCAACTATGGGCGGCGGCGCATCATCTTAGGGCAGGCCGCTATCTATGCTGCAAACGTGGGCTTTGTGCCCGCGCTTCCGGCAGTGCAGGCGCTCTTAGGAGATGAATTTGTCGGGGATGCCGCGCGCTGGGCTGCAGAGATCCTGAAAAAAAGTTGACGGTGGGAGCGCGATTTGTTAAAATAAGATAGGATATTGCCGTGGGATGTGCGAATGTTCCGCGGCTTTTTATGTTCAGCTTGAGCATAGGAAGCCCGAAATATTGAAATAGGTTAGGAGTGAACGAAATGTCCGGTATCGTGGTATTCGGCGCCCAGTGGGGTGACGAGGGAAAGGGCAGATTTGTAGACTATCTGGCTTCCAAGGCAGATATGGTAGTGCGTTACCAAGGAGGAAACAATGCGGGCCATACCGTCGTTGCGGACGGCGTGACCTATAAACTTCATTTGATCCCATCGGGGATATTGTCAAAAGGCAAGGCATGCGTGATCGCAAACGGCGTAGTCGTGGACCCTGCGGCTCTCCGGCGGGAGATCGGTTATCTCGCGGAACGCGGCGTGGCGGTGGATGATCTGTATATAAGCGATCGTGCGCATATGATCATGCCTTATCACAGGGAGCTCGACGCACTGAATGAGAAAAAGCTGGGAGATTTCAAGATCGGTACCACAGGCAACGGCATCGGTCCCTGTTATATGGACAAGGTCGGGCGTATCGGCCTCCGCCTGTGCGACCTTATGGACGAAGACACTTTTCCGGAAAAGCTGAAAAAGTGCATAGAAGATAAAAATGAGATCATCACAAAGGTATATGGCGGCACGCCGCTCGATTATGAAGCGGTGCTCGAGGAATATCGCGGACATGCGAAATATCTCCAGCCGTTCATCTGCGATACCGTCTCACTGATACAGGAATACCGGGAAGCAGGCAAAACACTGCTCTTTGAAGGCGCACAGGGCATGCTTCTCGATATCGATTTCGGGACCTATCCGTATGTGACGTCGTCCCACCCGAACACGGGCGGCGTATGCGCGGGCGCGGGCGTGGGACCGCAGGCGGTCACCGATGTGATCGGTGTGGTAAAGGCTTATACGACGCGTGTGGGCGAAGGGCCGTTCGTTACCGAGCTGCTCGACGCAACGGGCGAAGCGATCCGCGAAAAAGGACATGAATACGGCGCGACAACAGGGCGCCCCCGCCGTTGCGGGTGGCTGGACCTCGTAATCGTCGATTTTGCGGTAAAAACGAGCGGTATTACCGGATTTGCTATATCCCGCATGGATACGCTCGGCGGTTTCGACAAAGTTTATGTTTGCACCGGCTATGATATTGATGGTAAAATAATAAATACCTATCCGGCCTCTCTCACGACGCTTGCAAAGGCAAAGCCGGTCTATAAAGAGTTTGAGGGATGGCCGTCCGATTTGTCGCATATCCGTAAGTATGAAGACCTTCCGGATGCGGCAAAGACCTATATCGAATTTATCGAGCAGCACACCGGAGTGCCGGCCGTGATGATCGGTGTAGGCGCGGGCCGTGAAGAGTGTATTTACCGCGGCCTGTAAATAAAATAGTGTTCCAGTTTGCCGTACTAGACGGGGAGTTAGCGGTGTCCTGTAACCCGCAAGCCGCTATAGCGGGGTTGAATCCCGCGCGGAGGGCTTTCCCGGCAGGGTATGGAGTACGCCTATCGGTGTTGATGGATGGGTCCTGTGCAATACTGCGTTGTGAACCCTGTCAGGTCCTGACGGAAGCAGCAGTAAGCAAATTGCAGTGTGTGCCGCAGGTTCGCCTGTTCTGAGCCGATGCCGTAAATTCCTCTTGTGGGGTTGGGTTCGATGCGCGGTGTACGGCTTCTTATTTCAAAAAGAGGACAGCAGGTCTGTCTTCTTTTTCTATATAAAAACGGAACGGTGCTTTGGAGGCGAAGCATAGTATATTAAGAAATATATGGGAGGTGGTTTTGATGAAAGTATTGATGATAAACGGAAGTCCAAAAGCGCATGGCTGCACCGATACGGCGCTCCGTGAGGTAGAAAAGGCCCTGAATGCTTACGGCATCGAAACGGAGACGCTCTGTCTGGGGAAAAAGCCGGTGGCAGGCTGTATCGATTGCTCCGCCTGTGCGGAAACGGGGCGCTGCGTTTTTCAAGACAAGGTAAACGAGGTACTGGATAGGCTCGATACCATCGATGCCCTGATCGTTGGCTCACCCGTTTATTACGCCGGACCGAGCGGGCAGGTCACCGCGTTTCTTGACCGCCTGTTCTATGCCGGAAAAGGCAGAATGGCAGGCAAGCCGGGCGCTGCGGTCGTTTCCTGCCGCAGGGGCGGGGCGACGGCGGCCTTTGACCGGCTGAACAAATATTTCAACATCAGCAGTATGCCCATCGTCACATCACAGTATTGGAATCAGGTGCATGGAAATACGCCGGAAGAGGTCATGCAGGACAGGGAAGGGCTTCAGACGATGCGTACACTGGGCGAAAATATGGCGTGGCTCCTGCGCTGTATCGAGGCGGGCCGCAGAAGCGGCGTACCGAATCCGAAATATGAAGCGCAGGTCATGACGAACTTTATCCGGTAAGACTGATAGAATGCAAAAAGGTATGCCCGCGGGCATACCTTTTTCTATGGGCATTATAGTTGAAACTGAGAGAGCATTTCAACGGTTGAGGGCTCATAATGGTCGAGAAACAAGCTTTTCCCGGTATCGAGTGCAGCAAGCGCCTGCATATCCTCGGAAGACAGCGAGAAATCAAATATATCGAAGTTTTCTTTCATTCTGCTCCTGTGTGTGGATTTAGGTATCACGATTACTCCCTGCTGGACCAGAAAGCGAAGGGCGGCCTGTGCGGCGGTCTTTCCATATTTGCCGCCGATACCGGTAAGGACGGGGTTTGTAAAGAAGCCGTTTTTCCCTTCCGCGAACGGCCCCCAAGCCTCCGCCTTTACGCCATATTGAGCCATCGTTTTACGCGCGTTCACCTGTTGGTTGAAAATATGAGTCTCCACTTGATTGACGGCGGGAACAATGTCTGCAAATAGGCATAGATCGACAAGACGGTCCGGATAAAAGTTGCTCACTCCGATTGCGCGGACCTTTCCTGCACGATATGCTTCCTCCATGGCGCGGTAGGTGCCGTAATAGTCGCTGAAGGGCTGGTGGATCAAAAGCAGGTCGATATAGTCCGTTTCAAGCTTCTCTAAAGACTGGTCGATAGAGGCGGCGGCCTTATCCTGACCGGCGTTCGTGATCCATACCTTTGTCGTGATAAAGAGCGTTTCGCGCGGGATACCGGATCTGTGAATGGCCCTGCCGACCGCTTCTTCATTTCCATATGCCTGCGCCGTGTCGATCAAACGGTAGCCAAGATCAAGCGCGTCGAGAACACACCGCTCGCATTCAGCATGGTCGGGGATCTGATAAACGCCATAACCGAGGAGCGGAATTTTTACTCCGTTGTTCAGTTCTGTATACTCCATGTATAAATTCTCCTTTCGAAACTTTATTTTAGGGTTGCCGGTTTTTCTTACCAGTTATATAATCATGTTACTACCTTCGAGTAACACGAAGTCAAGCGCTTTTTTAAACTTTTTCAAATGGAGGGGAAATTTTTATGTATACGGTAAAAGAGGCCGCGGCGCTCCTCGGCCTTACGGAACATACGGTCCGGTATTATACGGATAAGGGACTTGTGCCAAGCGTAAAGCGGGATAAAAATAATAACAGGCTGTTCGATGAGGAATCTATGAACTGGCTGACCGGGGTCAAATACCTGAAGCAATGCGGCATGTCGATTGAAACGATACGGGAATATGTACGTCTGTGCCTCGAGGGCGATAAAACGATCGGCGAGCGTTGCCAAATCATTTTAGATCAGCGGGAAACGGCACGCAGGAATTTTGAAGAAGCCAAGCAATGTCTTGCCTATATGGAACGAAAAGCGGAGCATTATCTGGATATATTAGAGAAAAGATTGCCGGACGATACGAATCCGGGAAAATGGAGGAAGGATGCAGACAGGGTATCTTAGCAAAATAATGCCGTCCGGGATATAGCGCCTCCTGCCGGACGGCGGAAAAAATCAATATCCTGCCCTCACTCCTTCTTTGCGGATACGATCAGCATCATCGGACGGCGCAGCTCGTCCTGCATACCGGGAATGCCGAGCATAGACGGGTCGGGCTGCGGCTCCGTCACTCCGGTGATCCTGAAACCTACGCCGAGAAGAGACATCAGATAGGAGGTGAGCGTCCTATGATATTTCACTACGGGTTCGCCAAGAAACCGCGCATTCCGCCTGCCCTCCGAAAAATAATGGTCAACAGGCCAATGCCGGATAACGCCGGAGGCGTCATAGCACCAGTCCTGCGGTCCCTGCGCGGTAAAAACAGGATGCTCTACAGAAAAAACGAAATCGCCTCCGGCCGTCAAATAACGATATACCTTCACACAAATATCCTGAAAAGAAGCTACATAATGCAGTGCCAGAGAGCTGATAACGATATCGAAAGAGCCGTCCGGAAAAGAAACATCCTCGATCGCCGTATGGAGATAGTTTATATTGGCGGCGGCGTTTTCCCTGCGGGCGCGTTCCAGCATCTGCTCCGAAAGGTCTACCCCCGTAACGCAGGCAGCGCCGTTTTTTGCAGCATAGGCGCAATGCCAGCCGAAGCCGCAGCCTAAGTCGAGTACACGTTTTCCGGAAAAAGCGGGCAGCAGCCGCCGGAAGACGTGCCATTCTCCTGCACCGGCGAGGCCTTTTGTGGAACGGTCCATCCGGCTGTATTTTTGAAAGAAAGTTTTCTCGTCATATTTATTTTCGCGCATACTGCACCTCCAAGCTTCCCTGTCTTTATCATAGTACCGAATAAGCATATACTATGCAATCATGCATTTTAAAAAATATACATTGACAGGCGATGTATATAAATATAAAATGTAAATAAGAAAATGAGATAAATTGAAAAGGGGAGATATCTTATGTCGCTGACCTCCGATCTGATCCGCGGGCATACGGAGACTATCATACTTGCGCAGCTTTTAAAAAAGGACAGCTATGGCTATGAGATCAATAAATCGATCCAGCAGACGACGCACGGGGAGTATGAATTAAAGGAAGCGACTCTCTATTCCGCGTTTCGCAGGCTGGAAAATGCAGAATTGATCGAGTCCTATTGGGGAGATGAGACCACGGGTGCGCGCAGACGCTATTACCGCATCACGCCTCTCGGCCGGGAGATATACCGGAAAAACAGAGAGGATTGGGAATATACCAAAAAACTCATCGACCGCCTGATATAAAATACTTTACGGAGGATACTATAGATGGAAGAAAAATTGCGGAAATATGTAGAGGAGCTTTTCGCGGATGCGCCGAAGACCAGCAAGATGGTGGAGCTGCGGGAAGAGATCTTTATGAATCTGAAGGAAAAATATAACGACCTTATTGCCGCAGGCGCATCGGAAGAAGAAGCGTATCGCATCGTGAAAGGAAGCGTCGGAGACGTAAACGAGCTGATCAGCAGCGCAAATGAAGCCCATACGGCCCGCGTACCGTCCGATGAGGAGCGGAAGCAGCGTGCGCGGCTCACGGCAGTCGCGGTGATGCTGTATATTTTGTCTCCGGTGTTCATCATCGCGTTGGGGAGCATCCATCAGGAGATCATGGGGCTCGTTTTCATGTTCGTACTGATCGCGGTTGCAACGGGCCTGCTGGTCTACCGCAGCTCGCTGCAGGCGGCTCCTGACTACGAAAAGCTGGACGATTCCATGGTGGAGGAATTTAAGGAATGGCAGGCCGAAAATAAGCGGAAAAAGGAAAAAGAAAAAACGTATGCCGGAATCGTGTGGCCAGTCATCGTGGCGCTGTATTTCGTCATCAGCTTCACAACGTGGGCATGGGGGATCACATGGATTATTTTTATTATCGGAGCTGCTGTAGACCAGATTATAAAACTCGCGATAAAACAGGAATAAGCCAAAAGAGGTGAAAGCAATGAGTAAAACAGGAAAAATCGTTATATGGGCGGTCGTCGCAGCAGTGCTGACAGGCATCCTGATATGGGGGCTCGCCGGAAAAGCGTCCTTCGGAGCAGTATGGGGAAATTTTGCAGATACGGTCAAAAACCTCAAGGTAGATGATTTCGTGGATCGGCTGCCCGACGATGCGCAGACAGGCGAGCATTTTGAAAAAGCAGCGGAGGAGATCGAAAGCATTTCCATGCGGTTCGTGGACGAGAGCATCACGATCGTTCCGACAGACGGGGATGTGATTCGCGTGGAGGAAACGAGCAGCCGCACGATCAAAAACGAGGATGTCATGCACTACGGAACAAAGAATGGAGAGCTTGTGGTGCAGAGCGGACGCGTAGGACGCGTATTCGGATGGACGGGCAGCTATGGAATAGACGTGCGGGTCATGATCCCGCGGTCATTTGCGGGAACGGTCGATATCGAAACGGTATCGGGGCCTATGGAGATTGGGGAAACGAATGCGGCGTCCGCCCTTTACGGAACGACATCCGGCGATATCTCGGTCAGCGGAGGAACACATAGAGAGCTGCGCATAGACAGCGTTTCGGGAAGTGTGGGTGTAAAAAACACCCGGTCCGAAAAGCTGAGGGCGGATACGATGTCCGGGGATATCGAAGCGCAGGGCAGCTTCAGCGAGGTCAACATAGACAGCACGTCGGGAAGCATTTGGATCGAAACGGAAGAAGCCCGCGAGATCGATACGGCTACGACAAGCGGAGAAACGGCTATACGGTGTATGCATGCGCAGACGCTGGAAAAAATAACGGTGGATTCGGTCTCGGGCAGCGTTCAGGTCACGCTCCCGGAGGAAAGCGGCTTCACGCTCAGCTTTGATACGGTGTCCGGAACTGAGAATAACGATTTTGCCATGAAACAGGATACTTATGCGGACGGGCACACCAAAATCAAAGTAGATACAGTTTCCGGTTCTCTCTATATGGCGCTGGGCGGCGCTTCATAATTACTTAAGAAATCCGGAGCGGAATATCTGATATAATGAATATATAGGTGGGGAAAATACGCCTCCGCGGGCCGACGCCCTGTGCGGAAGAGGGAAATGGTTTGAAAAATGATACGGGAAAGAAAACGATACCCGCTCGATACCGCGGCAAAATTATTTCCGTCCGTCTCACGGCCCACGAATACGTCGGTGTTTCGGCTCTCGGTCGTACTGACGGAAGAGGTGCGGCCGGAGGCGCTTCAGAAAGCGGCGGAAGAGACGCTCCGCCGCTACCCCTATATGGCGGTGCGCCTCAGAAAAAATGAATTAGAGGAAACCGGCAGGCCTTTCGCTGTTGTGCAGGAGGAAAAAACGCCATGCGCTTTGTTTGAGCCTGAAAAAGAGGAGTTTTTGCTGCGTATTCTATGGTATAAGCGGCGTATATCCGTCGAGATATTTCATGCGCTTGCCGATGGAACGGGCGGCGTCATGTTCTTAAAAACACTTCTCCACTGTTATTTTAGAACACTGGGCTGCACGATCGATCCGGAGGGCAAAATTCTTCTGCCGGATGAAACGCCGCAGGAAGAAGAATATGAGAACAGCTTTCTTCGGTACTATGATGGTACGAAAACGGCTGTTCATAAGCTGCCGCCGGCATTCAAGATAAAGGGAGAACCGCTTCCGGACGGCGGCCGCAACGTGATACATGGAGTTTTTCGGTTGGACGGCCTGAAGCGGGCCGCTAAAAGGCAGGGAGCAACGGTCACCGAATATTTGTGTGCGCTGATGGCATTTGCGATCTACCGGGAATGCGTAAACGGTCTGGACGATGAGCCGATCGTGCTTTCTATTCCCGTCAATCTGCGCGCTGTCTTTCCGTCCTGTACGGTCCGGAATTTTTTCAGTATCGTCAATATAACGGTATCCGCAGAACAGGCGGGCTCGCTTCGTGCGGCGCTCGATGCGGTAAGACGCGAATTGAGGGGAAAAACACGGCCGGAAAAGCTGCGGGAAGCGCTTAGGGAGAGCTGCGGAGCGATGGAGCATCCGGTGGTCCGCGCGGTCCCGCAGTTTATGAGAGACGCGGGCCTGCGGTTCGTCTTTGCGTTTTTCAGCGAGGATGTGAAAACAATGACGATATCGAACGTAGGCGCGTTCGATCTCCCGAAAGGCATGCTGCCTTATATAGACCACGCAGAATCGGTCGTCTATCCGACGGAACGCAGTCCTATTAACTGCTGCCTGTGTTCTGCAGGCGGGAAAATGACGGTGTCATTTATCCGGACGGTTCAGGAAACAGGACCGATACGCTTTTTCTTTCGCTTTCTTGCACGGGAAACAGGGGAAGAGATATCGGTCTATACAAACGATTGGGGGATTTTGAATGGGAAAGTGTGAATATTGCGGCGTTACGGTGCGGGGCAGCTCTGCTTGTCCGCTGTGCGGCAGGAAGGTGCGGGCGCAGCGGTCCGAAAAAATGTATCCTGACGGCAGTGCGGATTCCCCGAAAGCGAAAAACAAAAGACTGCCATTTTGGCAGGCAGCTGTGACGCTTAGCGTGGTGGGCGCCTGCGCATGGGTGAATCTGGCCACGCGGGGCAGCACAGGAGGCTATTGGTGCCTTGATATCGCGGCAGTCTTTGCTTATTTATGGGTACTTGTGCTCCATACGGTAAAATCATCTGCGCAGGGCAGCCTGAAGCTGTCTCTGCAGGCGCTTCTTGTTATGGTAATGCTGTGCGTATTCGACTGGAATGCAGGGCGCGGGCTTTGGTCGGTCAATTTCGGCATCCCGATCGTATGCGCCGGCTTTATCTTTCTTGCGACGTATATCGTTGTCACGCGGAAGATGAGCTGGAGCGGCTATATCGGCTATATGGCGGCGGTCGCGCTGTTTGGACAGATACCTGTGGTAAGCGTCATGCTGGGGCTTGCGCAGATCGCATGGCCGGGGATCGCCGCTGCGGGCTATGCGGTCTTTACGTTTCTGGTCATGCTGATGTTTGCGAATGGCCGGTATAAAAATGAACGTGTGCGCAGACTGCGGTTTTAAGGAGGGAAAATGGAGTTTAAGATGGGCCCGCTCATAGCGGAAATGATGAAATATGAACGTGGTGCGGCCGGAAGGATCAATCATTTTTTAAAGGTATATTCCTATGCAAAGCTTATCGGAGAGCAGGAAGGGCTTTCACGGGAAAAGCAGGAGATATTGGAAGCGGCGGCGATCGTGCATGATTGCGGGATACGTCCGAGCCTCGAAAAATATCAGTCGTCCGGAGGAAAGTTTCAGGAGCTGGAGGGGCCTCCGGTCGCGCGCAGGCTGCTTGAAGCGCTGGGATTCCCGGAGGAAGCGGTTCGGAGGATATGCTTCTTGGTCGGACGGCACCATACCTATCAGGGCATAGAGGATGACGATTATCAAATTTTGGTAGAGGCAGACTTTCTGGTCAATCTATATGAGGAAAAAAGCGGAAAAGAGGCTGTGCTGAAAGCGCGGAAAAGTATTTTCCGTACCAAAGCGGGCCTGCAGGCCCTAAACGATCTGTTTGCATTGCCGGAGTAACGATGGAACGGTTCAGGAAAATACGAAGAAACAAAAAAGAGTATATGGAGCTTTTGCTCGAAGCCGATCCGGCTGAAGAGATGATCGATCAATATCTCGCGGACGGAGCGCTCTTTATACTCGAAGAGGATGGGCGTCTCTTGGCGGCGGCGGTGGTCGTCATGCTCGGGGAACAGGAATGCGAGCTGAAAAACCTTGCGGTCGCGGAAACAGTACGCAAACGGGGATACGGAAGAAAAATGGTGAAATATCTGTGCGGCCTATACCGTAAAACGTGCTGCAGGATGCATGTCGGTACGGCGGACGTTCCATGCGGCTGTATGGATTTTTACCGGACGCTCGGCTTCCGGTATACACATACCGTGAAAGGCTTCTTTTCCCAATATCCGGAGCCCGTTTATGAAAAGGGTATGCTTGTTACGGATATGGCCTATTTTGTAAAGGAGCTTTCATAATGGAGTTGTTTGATATAGCGGGCAAACGCGCGCTCGTAACGGGCGGGAGCCGGGGCATTGGCCTTGCGCTCGCACGGATGCTGCGGGATGCGGGCGCAAAGGTCGCGGTGTTCTTCCATACGACAAGAGTGAGGGAAGAGGGGCTGCTGCCCGTTCCGTGCGACCTGCTCGATGCCGGGGATACACGCCGCGCTTTCAGAGAAGCAGTCCGTCTGCTTGGCGGGCTCGATATCCTCGTCAATGCGGCGGGCCTGCATAAACGGGACGATGCGGAGCATTTTCCCGCAGACGAATGGGAGGAGATCATACAGGTAAATGTGGTATCTGCGTTCCGCGTATGCCAGCTTGCAGGACGCGAAATGATAGCACAGGGAAGCGGCAAGATCGTCAATATTTGCTCTGTACGTTCTGTAATAGCGGGGGAGCGCAGCTCCGCGTACAGCGCAAGCAAGGCGGCGCTTCTGCAAATGACGCGGGCGTTGGCAAAGGAATGGGGCAAATATCACATCAATGTGAACGGTCTTGCCCCCGGATATATTCTGACCGATATGACGGCGGCTGCCATGAACGATCCGGAAACGGGCGGGCAGCTGCTCTCGCATACGCCTCTCGGACGTTTTGGAGAGATGGAGGACCTGAGGGGGGCGCTTCTGTTCCTTTGTTCACGCGCATCAGATTATGTCACCGGGATACTGCTCCCGGTGGACGGGGGATTTATTTGCTGAAAAAGAAATGCCCAAAATGCCGGAACGGCTGTTCCGGCATTTTTGATGTCCGTCTTTAGGCGCTGCGGAGAGGAAGGATGAACGAAAAGACGCTTCCTCTGCCGGGCATGCTTTCTGCATGGATGGTTCCATGATGCGCCGCGACGATCCACTTCACCATGGGGAGTCCAAGCCCGCTGCTTCCGTCAGAATGGCGCTTGTGCCGTGACTGGTCGGCCTGATAAAAACGCTCCCAGATATGAGGCAGATCGGCAGGAGCGATGCCGATACCATCATCCTCCACCGTACCGTGCACCTGCCCATCTTCTGTGTGCAGCGTAAATTTTACAAAGCCGCCGCTCCGGCCGAAGCGGATCGCATTTTCAGCGAGATTGATGAGCATGCGCATCAAAAGAAGCTCGTCCGCCGTCACAAAAATGCTGGGTTCGATATCTGTCAGAACGCGGATCCCCGCGCTTTCGGCTTTTGCAGACATTTCCTGTGCGGTTGCCTCCATAAGCTCAGAAAGATCGACCGGTTCGGTATGCAAAGCCTGCGTTCCGCGGTCTGCGCGGGACAGAAAGAGAAGCTGATTTACTAAGCCGGACATGCGCTGCGCCTGTTGCTGTATGGCGAGCAGGGCGTTCCTGCTTTCCTTTTCGTGGGTAAGCGCGTAGCCGCATTGGGTGAGGATCACGCTGAGCGGTGTTCGCAGCTCGTGGGAAACGTCAGAGGTAAACTGTTTTTCCCGCTCGAAAGAATCCTGCAGGCGCGCGAACATATCGTCAAAGGTGGAGGAAAGCTCGCCGAATTCATCCTTGCGGGAGGAGAGGCCAATGCGGCGCGAGAGGTCGCTGCCGTCTGCAATGCTGCGGGCTGTGTGGCTGATTTGGAGCATAGGACGGAATGCGCGCGAGGTAATATAAAACCCACCCAGCGCGGCGAGAAGCACAATGGGAAGGATCATCCACCAGAACAGCGGGAGGGCATGCTGCTCGATCGCCGTAACGGGATCGAGCGTAAGACAGGCGCGCACCCATACGGATGGTCCACCCGAAAGGTGGAGAGAAACGTCATAAACGCTCCATACACGCCCGGAATCTCCCGTGACCTGACGTACGGGGCCCTCCTGCAGGGAAAGGTCAAAATCAGGGATAGGACCATAGAGAAGCGCGCGTCCGTCCGCATCGTACACCATAAGAGTCGCAGAATCGATCTTTTCGATATCACGGTCGATCTCGATTTCACCGTCGTCGTAATCGATTTCGCTTTGTGCGTCTGCTGCGGCTTTTTCAAGTGCCTCCTGTGTATAGGCTTCTGTCTGCCGGGTATTTGCAAATTGCAGGATGAAGAATACGGCGGCCGCCATGAGTATGAGCATAGCCGTATACCAAAAGCCTACCTTTTGGCGCACGGTAAAATTTCTCATGGCGTTTCCCTCATGACATATCCTACGCCGCGGACCGTATGGATAAGCGGCCTGCCGTGCGCATCGACGGCCTTGCGGAGCTTACGGATATATACGTCCACCACGTTCGAGCTCCCCTCATATTCATAGCTCCAGATATGTTCTTCGATTCGGGAACGGGAGAGGACCGTTCCCTGATTGCGCAGCAAATATTCCAAGATAGCAAATTCGCGCCCAGAGAGGAAAAGCTCCCGGCCCGCACGGAATACGCGGTGCGCGGCTGGATCAAGGGAAAGATCGGCAAGAGAGAGCGTTGTCTGCCCGCCCTTTTTTCCGCGCATCAGTACACGCATGCGCGCAAGAAGCTCTTCGGCTGCGAAAGGCTTGACCAAATAATCGTCCGCGCCTGCGTCAAGCCCGCGTACCCGGTCTTCAACGCTTCCCTTTGCGGTCAGCAGGAGCACCGGGACTGTCTTGCCGGCGGCGCGTATCCTGCGCAGAACCTCGAGCCCCGATAAGGAGGGCAGCATAATATCGAGAATGATCCCGTCATATTCAGCCGCCTCGACGTAATCGAGCGCTTCCTCGCCGTCAAAACAAGTGTCTGCCGCGTAATGCTCATCCTCCAAAAGCTTCTTTAAAAGGCCGTTCAGGTCCGGCTCATCCTCTACAATAAGAATCCGCATCTATGCCGCTCCTTTCCCCGTTTTTATCGGTTTTGATAATGTTTACTCTATTATAATAAGATGAAATAAAAATGAAAATGCGAAAATCAAAAAAATTATGAGGCTTTCATCTGCGTTTCATTTTTGGACTATAAAATGGCAGTATCGGGAGCGGAACAAAAATCATCCGCGCAATTATAAGGTTAAGATAAGGAGAAAAAACATGAAGAAAGTATTTGTATTGATTTGCAGTATCGTATTGGCAGGAAGCATTGCGGTGGGGTGCGCTTCATCCTCGCCCGAGCTGGCGGCTGTTCAAAGTCAGCTGAATGAAATTGCCGGGGAGCTCGACAGCCTGAAGCAGGGGAATACGGAAGCGGCGCAAAGCAGTCAGAGCCCGGCTGCTGAGCCTGCTCCGACAGCCTCGGCGGCACCCGCTCAAACTGCGGAATCTGGGTCAAAAACGGTTGGAGAGTATGGAATCAGCGGTTTTGAAACACGGGTATCGGAACTGACGGCGAAAATGGGAACTGCGACGCTTCAGGATATCGGAACGATCAAGCAGGAAATGAATCAGCTGGAACGCGATATGGACGCGGCGGAGGATCAGGCGGAATGGGATTTCAGGCAGGGCGCGTTGAGCCGGACGGACTACAAAGAGGTAGAACGCCAGATAGAGCATCTGGAAGATGAGCTCGATTATGCTGAGGAATCGATGGAATACCGTCTTGGCTACGATGACTGAAAAAGCGGAGGGAAGGCTGTTCCGAAAAATTTTCGGAACAGCCTTTTTATCGGATGTGATTAAAATTTATTTGCCGTCAATTTGGTCCGAATGTTTGTAAAATATGACCCGGACACCCGATATTTGGAGAGGAGGAAGGAAAAATACGTTGACAAGCATTAAGTTTAACGTTAAACTTAATATAAAGTCAGAAATAGATCCGATTGGAAAAACTATCACGAGAATCAAGGGGATGATTTTATGAATTTTTCGGGACGGACGGCGATCGTGACGGGCGGCGCGAAAGGAATAGGCCGCGGCTGCTGTGAATTGCTCGCGCAGCACGGCGCGAACGTAGTGATCGCAGACATGAACCTGGCAGGCGCACAGGAAGTGGAAAAGGCGCTGAAAGAAAAAGGCTGTTCCGCAAAAGCGGTACAGGTCAACGTCAAATCGGTCGGGGACGTGCGCGCTATGGTAGAAACGGCTGCAGATACGTTTGGAACGGTAGATATCCTGATCAATAATGCGGGCATTCTGCATACTACGCCCATTGAAGACATTACGGAAGAGGAATGGGATAACATCGTGGCCATCAACTTGAAGAGCGTATTTTTTGCAACACAGGCAGTGCTTCCCTATATGAAAGAAAAGCGCTATGGAAAGGTGCTCAACCTATCCTCGCTTGCAGGGCGGAACGGCGGTATTGCCAACGGGCTTGGCTACTCGGCAACAAAGGCGGGCATCATCGGCCTGACGCGCGGTTTTGCCGCGCGGCTGGCAAAGTATGGCATCAATGTCAATGCGATCGCCCCGGGTTCTACGGATACGGGGATTCTCGACACGCTTCCGCAGGAAAAAATTGACGAGCTGGTTTCTAAAATTCCGTTGGGGCGGTTTGGAAAAACAAAAGAGATCGCAGGGGTGGCCGTATTCCTGTGTTCGGATGAGGCTTCGTTTATGACGGGAGCGATCGTAGACGTAAACGGCGGCATGTATTTTGGGTGAGGAAAACACAGTGTTGAAAAAAATCATTATAGCGCCCGACTCTTTTAAGGGCACAATGACTTCTATTGAAATTTGCAATTACATCGGGGAAAGGATCGCGGCGTTTTTGCCGGAAGCGCAGGTCGTAAAGGTGCCGATCGCCGACGGAGGCGAGGGAACGGTAGACGCGTATCTTTCCGGTATCGGCGGAACGCGCCGTAAAAAGACTGTAACAGGACCGATGGGAACACCGGTGGAGGCGGAATACGGCATACTGCCGGATGGGAAGACGGCGGTGATCGAGATGGCTGCGGCAAGCGGGCTTCCGCTTGTAGACGGGCCAAAATCTCCTATGGACGCAACGACGTTCGGCACGGGAGAGCTGATTGCAGATGCGGTGGAAAGCGGATGCACGAAAATCATACTGGGCATCGGCGGCAGTGCGACCAATGACGGCGGGATCGGCGCTTTGTCGGCGCTCGGCGTGCGTTTTCTCGATGCGGACGGAAAAGCGGTCACGCCGGATGGAAAAGGACTCGCACAAATCGAGTCTATCGACGAATCCGGGCTTTGCCAAGCTTTGCGCGGCGTCACGCTGACGATCGCCTGCGATGTCAAAAATCCTCTCGCGGGAAAAAACGGGGCGGCGCATGTGTTCGGGCCGCAAAAGGGGGCGACGCCCGAAATGGTGGAGGCTCTTGATGCGGGCCTGCTGCACTATAACGGCGTGCTTACCCGGCATACGGGCGTCGACCGGAAGGACAAAAGCGGTATGGGCGCGGCAGGGGGCATCGGTCTCTCGCTGGAAGCATTTCTTCATGCCAAGATGCTGCCCGGGATCGACCTGATCCTCGATACGGCGGATTTCGATAAAAAAATACAAGGGGCGGACCTCATCATTACGGGAGAAGGAAAGATAGACGGCCAAAGCAAGCAGGGCAAGGTGCCGGTGGGCGTCGCTTGGCGCGCGAAAAAGCAGAATGTGCCGGTTGTTGCGCTTGTCGGCGATGTAGGCGCCGGATATGAAGAACTCTACGAGGAGGGCATCACCGCGATCTTTTCGACAAATAAGGCCGCGGTTCCCTATGAGCAGGCACGCCGGACGAGCGTGGAGGATTTAAAATTCCTGACGGAATCATTGCTGCGTTTTTACTGTGCAGTAAGGTAAAATGGATTTGAAATAGCCGGGAGGACGATATGAAACTGTGCAGATTTGAAAAAGAAGGAAATATTTTTTATGGGATACTCGAGGGGGATGAGATTTCCTTTCTTGCGGGGGAGCCTTATGACGGGCTCCGGACGACCGGAGAGCATGCGGGGCTCGGCGAGGTGAAGCTTCTTGCGCCTACGGTCCCCAAAAGCATTGTTGCGGTGGGGCTGAATTACAGGAAGCATGCGGAGGAGATTGGAATGCCTCTTGTGCCGGAGCCGCTGATTTTCTCTAAATTCGTGAGCTCCGTCATCAATCCGTTCGAGCAGATCGTAAAGCCGGACGTATGCAAACAGCTCGATTATGAGGCGGAGCTTGCCATTGTGATCGGCAGGCGCTGCTGCAAAGTGAAAAAAGAGGAAGCGCGGGATTATATCCTCGGCTATACCTGTATGAACGATGTAACGGCGCGCGACCTTCAGGATATGACCAAGCAATGGGCGCGCTGCAAGGGGTTCGATACGTTCTCGCCGTTCGGTCCGTGGGTCGAAACGGAGGTCGACGGTGATAATCTGCATTTGCAGGCCGTCCTGAACGGAAAAGTCGTGCAGGACGATACGACGGCAGACTTCATTTTCAGCACGGCGGAGCTGGTGGAATATATCAGCGGCTTTATGACACTGTATCCGGGCGACATCATAACGACGGGCACGCCGGGCGGGATCGGCCCGATGAAGAGCGGAGACGAGATCAAAGTGGTCATTGAAGGGATCGGAGAGCTTGTAAACTATGTCAAATAACGGTGCGGGCAAAGCGGCCGGAATTTATAAAAGGAGAGATCGGCAATGAGAAAATATTTATGTGTGATCGAGATCAAGCCGGAATGCAGAGATGAATATATCGGTATCCACAACAATCCGTGGAGGGAAATGCTGGAAGCGATACGCGATGCGGGCTATACGAACGAGGCGCTGTTTTACTATAAGGACCAGAGCATCATCTATTTGGAATGCCCGGACGATACGACGCATGAGGAATGCGACGCACGCCTGCGCGCAACGGATATCTGCAAGAAATGGGATGTCACGGTCTGCCCGTGGTTTGCGGCGGAGCCCGTCATGTGCGAAAAGATTTTCGATCTGAATCAGCAGCTTGAGGGAGAACTCCGCGCTGATTGAAAAGAATCAATAGAAATTTTTGGAGCGGAACGCCGTGGGAGTCATTCCCATGGCGTTTTTAAATGAGCGGATAAAAATATTCACGTTGGAAAACCCTACCTGCTCGGAAATATCCTGAATGCTCATCTGTGTCGTGAGAAGCAGACGCTTCGCCTTGTCGATGCGCTGACGAAGCAGATATGCGTGCGGAGCAAGGCCCGTCTGCATTTTGAAAATGCGGGACAGGTGATAAGGACTCAAAAGCGATGCACGGGCAATCTCATCCAGCGTGATCTGGTTCGTATAATGCCGGTCTATAAATTCCTTTGCATGCATGACCGGAACGGAAAGGTCAGGACCGGCCGCTCCCTTGTCCGCATTGATGGCAAGGTCGGTCAAAATGCGGGAAAGAGCAAGAGAGATCTCGAGAGGGGCATGGTCTCCCGGCGTGATGCATAGATTGATGATCTCGCCGATCCATTTTCGCGTCGTCTCGATATTGCTGCACGGGACCGTGCGCCAGCCGCCCTTGTTGATATAATCGAGGTATGTGCGCGCCGCACTCCCGTCAAAACGGATATAATAATTTTCCCAGAAATCTCCAAGCGTATGATATTCGTGATATTGTGTACAGTCGATAAAAACAGCGTCGCCCGCATTGAGGACGCAGGTCTTCCCCTGAAACGAGAAGCTTCCCTGCCCGCGCGTCGTGACAAGCAGCAATACGCCGTCGAGATACCATGTTTTAGTATAGCATTCCTTTTTTGCACCGATCTGCCCCGCACAGTAAACAAAAAAGGGCAGGCTGCGTGCAAGCGCCGAAGCATTGGCAATCACGCCGCAGGATTCATCGGTGATATCGAGATTATATTCCCGGTTTGGCTCGCGTACGATCATAGCAGTTCCTCAAAACAGCAAGAAAAGTATATAATATGGCACGAAAAGATGATTACAATTTTATCGCGGTATGTTACCATTATATAAAATACAGAAGCAAAAGACAACATCGAATCCATTTTGGAAACAGAAAAAGCACAAATAAACAGCAGAATTTGGCCGTTTCAGGTAGACTGGACAGCAGGCGGCGCCGTAATTGCCTGCGCCGCCTGCGGCAATATTGCAAAACGAATCAGAAAAGATAAAAAAGCAAAAAAAGTGTATAGGAGGAATTTGAATGAATAGCAGAGAACGCGTTTTGAGAGCCTTGAAAATAAAAGAGGGAATGCCTGACCGCATCCCGGTACAGTTCGACCTTTGCAGGCAGCTTCAGGATCATTTTGCGGAAAAACTGGGCATCGAATCCAAATATACCAATAATTTATTCGAGGACGTCACCTACCGGATCAGCGGGAATGAGGTGCGTCTTGCGCTTGGAAGCGACGCGGTCATCGTCGGCGCGGCGGAGCGGGCGGATTTCAAGCCGGAGAAGCTTGAGGACGGAAGCTGGTATAACGAATATGGCATGCGCATGAAGCAGGGGCCGATCTATGTGGAGATACTCGACTATCCGCTTGCCAATGCACATACGAAAGAGGATATCGACGCCTACGAGTGGCCGGACCCGCACGAGCCGTCGCGCTATACGGACGCTGAATATTACATCAAAAAATATAAAGACGATTATTTTATTATCGGCGATATAGAAGTCACGATACTTTCTTTGGCACAGCAGCTTGTGGGCCTTGAAAAGCTGCTGCTTGATATGGCCATGCAGGAAGAATATGTGGAATACCTGTTTAAAAAATGTGCGGATTTCCAAACGCAGGTAGGCATAGAGCTCGTGCGCCGCGGCGTAGACTGCATTTGGGTGGGCGACGATTTCGGATCTCAGCAGAGCCTGCTGTTCTCGCCGGATATGTTCCGCAGTATGCTGAAAGATCATTATGCGGATCTGATACGTGCGATGAAAGCGGAAAATCCGGATATCGTTATGGCATTGCATTCGGACGGCGCCGTAAAGCCGCTGCTTCCGGACATCAAGGAGATCGGCTTCGATATTTTCAATCCGGTGCAGCCCGGCGTACCAGGGCATTCTCCGCAGGAGATCAAAGACGAGTTCGGCGATGTGTTCGCGTTCTGGGGGGCCATCGACCAGCAATATCTGCTCCCGCAGGGCACCGACGCAGAGGTGGAAGCGGATATTAGGGAAAAGTGTGAAGTGCTTGGTAAGGGCGGCGGCTATATGATCGCTCCCGCGCACATCATGCAGCCGGACGTATCGCCGGAACGGGTGGAGTTTTTCATTGAAATGTGCAAAAAATACGGGCAATACTGAACCGGAAAAAATGGGCGCGCGCGGGCGAATTGCAGCGCGCGCCTTATCAAAAAATAAAAGTGGTAACGATGCAAGTTTGGGGAGAAAAGGAAAGGGGAGATTCACATGGCAAGCTTGGAACAATTAAGGAAACCGGATAAGGAACGCACGCTGGCGGCTCTGCGCGGAGAAATACCGGACCGGGTGCCGCATTTTGAGGTGGCGATCGAAGAGGATGTGACCAAAGCGATCTTGGGCCGCGACGTAGGCTCGACGCTCGCAGCGGCGCGCGGCGCGTCCGACAGGACGTTCGTGGCTCCGCCGATGGATCCGAAGGACTATCTGGAGATTCTGAATTTCAACGGACAGGACGTCATGGGCTTTGAGGCGCTGTGGGTACCGTTCAAATATAAAGACGAAAAAGGGGAGCTGCACATCGTAAACGATGGCCGCATCAAAAGCTTCGAGGATCTGGAAAAGGTCGTGGAGCCAAACTGGGAGCTCGATTTCGCGCCGCGCAAGGAGTATTTCGATATCTATAATAAGGCGATAGAAGGCACCGGAGTCGGTACGTTCATTCTCACAGGGGCGATCTTCCAAACCTGCTATCAGTTCCTGATCGGCTTTGAGGACTTCTTTGCGATGGCCTATACGGATACGGAGTTCATCGAGGTCATGATGGATAAATGTATGGATTACTATATGAAAGTGATCGAGGTCGCGCTCGACAGCAATCTGACATTCCTGTTCCTCGGAGACGATATCGCGTTTGGTTCGGGCACGTTCATGAATCCGGCTAAATTCAAGGAGATGTGGCTGCCGCGCTATAAGAAGATGGTCAGCATGGCGAAACAGGCGGGCGTGCCGGTCATGTTCCACAGTTGCGGGAATATCACGGATATCTTTGACGATATCATTATGGAGCTTGGCGTAGACGCAATCAACCCGATCGAGCCGTATTCCATGAATATTTATGATATCAAGGAAAAATACGGCGATAAGATCACGATCAGCGGCAATATCGACGTTGCAGGCCCGCTTGCGATCGGAACGCCGGACGAGGTTCGCGCGGAAGTGCGCGAGCATCTGGAACGTCTCAAGCCGGGCGGGCGGTATATCTGCAGTTCAAACCACAGTATCATGAACGACGTAAAAGTGGAAAACTATAAGGCGATGATCGATACTATCATCGAATACGGACAATATTAAAGAATGCTGGTGAAAAAGGAGCTGCGGGGCCGTTTTGCGCTCCCGCAGCGATGACCCATGGGGCGCTGCGATGAGCACGATCTACGATGTAGCAAGGCTGGCCGGAGTCTCTAAAACGACGGTCTCCAAAATTTTGAGCGGAAACAAAAATGTGCGTCCGTCGACACTGGAAAAAGTGAACGCGGCGATGCAGGCGCTCGATTATGTGCCGAATGGCTTCGCGCAGGGAATGCGGCGCAATGCAACGCACACGATCGCCGTACTGCTGCCCGAACAGTATAACTATGGTTATATGGAGATATTGGCGGGTGTCGAAAGCTGTGCGAACCGCAGCGGGTATATGACGTTCGTATGCTCGACGGGAAAAGACGGACGGTACGAGGAGAAATATCTGCGGGAAATGGTGCGGCGGCGCGTAGATGGCATTCTCTATTTCACCTATCGCCGAAATACGAAAAGCCTGAACTATCTGGAACGGATATCAAGGGATATTGCAGTCGTTGTGATGGACAATGTACTCAAGGGAGAACGGCTCGATTGCGTCCGGGTGGACGGGCAGGCTTTGACGAAACAAGCGGTGTGCTGTCTTGCGGATAAGGGGTGCAGGCGTATCGCTTATATTCGCGGATTGCATGGTTATGACGCGACGGCGGAACGGTTCCGCGGTTATTTGGACGGGCTTGATGCGAGAGGGCTTGCGTTTGATGTCCGGCTTGTGGAAGCGGCGGAATTTACGATGGAGGGCGGTGCGCAGGCGGCGTGCCGTCTGATGAGACAAAAGCCGGATGCGCTTATAGCGGCGACGGATATGCTGGCGCTCGGCGCGCTCGATTGGTTTGGAAAAAACGGGGTGAATGTGCCCCGGGACGTCCGGGTGATCGGCTTTGACGATATACCGCTTTGCCTGTGGAGCCGGCCGCGCCTTTCAACCATCTCGCAAAATCAGCGCATGCTTGGGGAAACAGCCGTAAAGCGCTTGCTTGCCCGCATGAGCTCGCCGGAAGAGGAGCCGTTCACGCTTCTTTTGGGCGGCGGGCTTGTTTTGCGGGAAACAACAGGATAACGAAAGCATAGCGGATGCTGTGTTTTTTATAAGACAAAAGTGGTAACGATACCATTTAAAGGGGAGGGAAAACAATGAGCTTTGGAAGTGGATTCTTAACGGAGCGGGAACGGTTTTTGAATCAGCTGCGCTATAAGCCGGTCGACCGGGTCACGATGTGGCCTCCGCTCGACGTGTGGGCGACAACGTGGAAGCGCTGGGCGCAGGAGGGCCATACGAATATGTTCGCGGAGCAGATCGGGGAGCACGGCGGCGCGGGCGATCTCAGCTTTTGGGATTATTTCGGGTGCGACCGTCAGGATGAGGTAGGCATCTATTACGGTTTTTCTCCGGGATTTGAATATGAAAAGCTGGGGGAAGACGAAACGACCGTTACGTTCCGTAACCACGAGGGGATCGTCATGCAGGAGCTGAAAGAGGGACGGGAGACCTCTATGCCGCATTGGCTCGATTTTCCCATCAAAACGCGGGAGGATTTCCGAAAAAACCTGTATCGGTGGGAATTGAATTTTGAGCAGCGCTTTCCGGAAAATTGGCAGGACAAATGCAAGCTGTGGAAGCACCGGAGCATTCCGCTGCGTATGTGGGCGGATCGCGAGGGCGGCTTCTTCGGGCCGCTGCGCAATCTGTTCGGCATTGAGACGCTTTCCTATCTGTTCTATGATGATATTGCTTTCATAGAAGAGGTGCTCGACCAGAAGGTGGAATGCATGACGCGCATCATCAACCGGATTTGGGAGGATACGGATTTCGATTATTTTGTGTTCTGGGAAGATATGTGCTATAAAAACGGGCCGCTGCTTTCGCCGGAGATGTTCAAAAAATATCTGGTGCCCCGCTACCGGAAGATCACAGACCTGCTGCGCAGCAAGGGGGTGGACCTGATCTTTGTGGACAGCGACGGAGACGTCACCAAGCTCGTTCCGCTTTGGCTGGAAGCGGGCGTGAACGGCATCCTGCCGTTTGAAGTACAGTGCGGCATGGACGTCAACGCGTTCCGCCGGGAATACGGCAAAGAGCTGCTCATGATGGGCGGCATCAATAAACGCGCGCTCATCACGGGCGGAAAGGATATCGACGACGAGCTTCGGCGCGTAGCGCCGCTCGTCGAGGAGGGCGGCTATATTCCGTGGCTCGATCACTCTGTGCCGCCGGATGTCAGCTATGATAATTTTCTTTATTATATGGACGGACTCCAAAAGCTGTGCAGCGGAAGATTATGACCGGCAATGCTCCGGCGGTGTTTTCTGCCGGAGCAGAGTTCATTTTACGCTGAAGCGGGAAAGATTTCTGAAAATAACGTAAAATAGGATGAAAAATGAATTTTTAATGGGATTTTATCAAAATCGGTTTGACAAAGGCTGAAATATCCCATATACTCTGATTAAAAGGTTTTAGTAAGGCATATCAAAGACCGTAAAGGATATTCCGATGGCAGGAAAGAAAGTAAAAAAACCTACGATGGTCGATGTAGCCGCGAAAGCGGGCGTCACGATCGGAACAGTATCGCATGTGATCAATAAAACGGCGCCTATTTCCGATGAAACGACGGAACGGGTCTTAAAGGCGATCAAGGCGCTTGACTATAAGCCCAATTCGATCGCGCGGGCTTTGCGCACCAAAAAATCCTATGTGATCGGTTTTCTGCTCCCGGATGTAACGAACGACTTCTATTCTCCGGTCCTAAGCTCGTTTATAGACAGCGCACATCAGGACGGCTATACGGTCCTCGTGGTTAGCTATCAATACAGCAGTAAGCGGGAAGAGATAGAGATGGAGCGCCTTGCGGATAAAAATGTAGACGGCATCCTCCTGTTCAACGGCTGCGGAGATGTTGCACTGCTCCGGCGTATGCAGGCGGAGGGGATCCCAATCGTCATTGCGGACCGCAGAGTGGACGAATTGGAGCTTCCCACTGTGGAATTCGACAATGTCGAAACATGCAGTAAGGTAATCGGCATGATGTGTAAAAAAGGCTATAAGCGTATCGGCTTCCTTTCCGAATCCACGCGGCTGAGAAACCTGAACGACCGCTATGAGGGCTATAAAAAAGGACTTGTGGAAAATGGGCTTCAGGTAAATCCGGAGCTTGTCTATATCAGCGAAGATATGGAAATGAACAATCTTGAAAAAGGATATGCGTATATCAAGCGCATATTGGAAAATACAGAACGCGAAAATCTTCCCGATGCGATTTTTGCAACGACGGATCTTCTGGCGATCGGCGCAGTACGCGCCTTTAAAGAAGCGGGCTTCCGCATTCCGGAGGAGATCGGCGTCGTCGGGTTCGATAATATCGCGTTTACCGATTTCATCGAGCCAAAGCTTACGACAGTAGAGCAGGATAAGGTGCTGATGGGCCGCATAGCGTGGGATATCATGAAAGCGACTCTTGCAGGCGAAGAAGGGGAAGTAAAACACGTCATTCTTCCGCAGAAGATCATTATCAGGGAATCCTGCTGAATTTTCAATGGAGAACAGCTTCATCATCAACGCTTCCAACCGCCGCAGGCGGTGATTGATAAGGTGGGCTATTAAAACGTTTTAACGAAATAGCCCGAACGAAAAAAGGCACAGGGGGAAAGAAGAAATGAGCGAACGTTTCAAACGGCTTGCAGACAGTCTGGCAGAGAAAGGCGTGGACGTGAACGCGGTACTGACGCGTTTAAAGGCACAGGTGATCGAGCTTCCGTCGTGGGCGGTAGGCAATTCGGGCACGCGCTACGGTACGTTCCGCGAGGAAGGCTCCGCGCGTACAATATGGGATAAGATAGACGACTGTGCGGAAATACAGCGGGTCCTCGGTATTACGCCTGTTATGGCGTCCCATGTTGCATGGGATGTGACGGAAGACGGGCAATATGCGCCTGTGCGCAAATATGCCGAGGAAAAGGGCCTTAAGATCGGGACCGTACATCCGGATGTGTTTTCGCGGCAGGAATACATTTTCGGAAGCATTTGCAGTCCCAAGCCGGAAGTACGGGAGTTTACAAAACAGCATTTTCTCGACTGCGTCCGCGTTGCGCGGGAAATGGGCTCCAAAGTGATCGGCATGTGGGTCGCGGACGGAACGAACTATCCGGGGCAGGACAGCCTGCGCGAGCGCAAGCACCGCTTGTACGAAGGCCTGAAGGTGCTATATGACGCAATGGACGAGGATATGAAGCTCGTGATCGAATATAAGCCGTTCGAGCCGTTTTTCTATACGACTGACATAGCGGACTGGGGCATGTCCATGCTCATGTGTAATAAACTCGGCGAACGTGCGAAGGTGCTTGTAGACCTCGGCCATCATTTGCCGGGCGTCAATATCGAGCAGATCATTTCGACGCTGCTCGATGAAAATATGCTGGGCGGCTTCCACATGAACAACAGGCGATATGCAGACGACGACCTCATTACGGGAACCGTCAATCCAATGGACCTGTTCCTGATCTATAAGGAGATCATCGACGCAGAACAGGACGGCGTCAAAACGGATATCACCTATATGCTGGATCAGTCGCACAACATCGAGCCAAGCATCGAGGGAATCATCTATTCTGTCATGAATGCCCAGACTGCTTACGCACGGGCGCTTATCATCGACCGCACTGCGCTGAAAGAAGCGCAGGAAGCCTATGACGTAGTGGGCGCGAATAAGATCGTGATGGATGCGTTCAATACGGATGTGCAGCCCCTGATCGAGGAGGCGCGCATAGAGCTCGGGCTTTCCGATACGGATCCGCTCCGCAACTACCGGCAGGGCGGACACGCCGAAAGAATACGTAAGGAGCGCGGCTTTGACGGGATCAATACACTGGGAGGTTGAATCAATGACGGGAAAAGAAAGGATACTCACCGCTTTAAAAAGACAGCAGCCGGACCGCATACCCACCATGGAATGGGTGCTGAACCCCGATGTGACGGAGGCGATCACCGGGGACCGCGATCAGATCGCTTTTGCGAAAAAGATGGGCGTGGACGCGGTGGCGGTATCGCTGAATTACACAAAAGAAAAAATAGATGACCGGCACTTTGTGGATGAATGGGGCGTAACGCGCATCAGCTATGACGAATATCCCACGCCCGTAGGCTATCCAATCAAAGACGAGAACGATTTTAAAAATTTCAAGGTGCCGGATCCGGATGCGGAATACCGCTTTGATTCGATCAAACAGGCGCTCCGGGAAGCAGACGGGGAAATAGGCGTGGTAGCACGTGTAAAAGACATCTTTTCCCTGCCGCGCGACATGATGGGATTTGAAGATTTTCTGATGTCTTTCTATCTGCAACCCGAACTTGCGGCCCAGCTGATGCAGATGTGTGTGGAACACAGCACGCGCATCGGCCATAATCTGCGGGAGCTCGGCATAGAGGTCGTGGTAGTAGGAGACGATATCGCCAACAATACGGGACTTCTGATGCGGCCGGAGATGTATGTAGAACAGGTATATCCGCACTTTAAGCAGCTCGTCCAAAATCTGAAGAAAGAGGGGCTGTATGTCATCAAGCATTCAGACGGCGACCTCCGCGCGGTATTGCCCGAGCTTGTGGACTCCGGGATCGATTGTCTCGACCCCATAGACCCGCTTGGCTCTATGGATATTGCCTACATGAAAAAAACGTACGGCGGCAGGATAGCCCTGAAAGGGAATATCGACTGCGTGAAAACGTTGGTGGAAAAACCACTTGCAGACGTACGCAAAGAAACGGCGCGCTGCATTCTGGATGCTTCGGCAGGCGGCGGGCATATCATCTCGTCCAGCAATTCCATCCATAAAGGCATCGCCCCGGACAATTATAAATATTTTCTGGAGCAGGTCTGCGAGCTCGGCGTCTATCCGCTGGATACGCAGGCGCTTGAGAAGATTGCCAATGGTGAAATATAATTAAACTAAAATAAATTATCTTTATAAAAACGGACTGACCGGTTGAAAACGACGGAAACAGTCCGTTTTTATTTTGAGAAAAATACAGATCATGTTTAGATTGAGAAAAACACAGATATAATTTCGCTTTTTTGATATATAATTTTACTATTTTGGCATTTTGGAAAAAAGAATTGACAAGCAGAACATCGCTTGTTAAAATTAGTTTAACGTTAAACAAAAATCTCGAAAGCACAAACAACAGTTATCTCTCGGAACAAAACTTGAAGGAGGAAAATATGGCAAAGTTTCAATTTTTAGGATTTGCGTCTTTCCTGATCACGACGGACGACGGAACCACGATCCTCATTGACCCGTATATTGACGACAATCCAAAAGCGCCGCTGAAAACGGATGATTTGCCGAAGATCGACCTCATACTGGTCAGTCACGGCGCATTCGACCACATGAAGGATACGCCGAAGATCGCGCTGCGCGACGGCAGCAAGATCATCTGCGGCGGGGAGACGATGAACCTGCTCATCGATCAGGGCGTCCCGAAAGAGCAGATTACCAACAGCGTGTGGGGGCTGACGGTCGAAGAATGCGGGATCCGGGTGAGGCCGGTGGTAAGCATGCACCGTTCCTCCGTAAGACTTTCCAACGGCACGGCGATGGACGGCTTCTCGCTCGGCTTCATCATTTATCTGCCGGACGGCACGCGGGTATACAACGCGAGCGATACGGCTCTGTTCTCCGACATGAAGCTGATCGGCGAGCTTCACAAGCCGCATGTCGGCCTGATGAACGTAACGATCGAAAACTGCTTCGATTTCCTGCCCGAATTTCTGACCGGCGAGATGACGCCGTATGAAGCGGCGCTTGCCTGCCAGTGGCTGCATCTTGATTACGCAATAGCATGCCATTATGCGGATAAGGACAACGACGACGTGCGCGAGTTCGAGCGTCTCCTCAACCTGATGAGGGACCAGAACGGCGCCGAAGCGCCGAAGCCGGTCGTGCTGGATCCGGGCGGAATATTTGAATATCCGGTCAAAAAGTAAAAGAGCATTCCATTTGAAAAAGGAGAAAATAATATGTCAAAAGTAGGGTTTATCGGTCTTGGAATCATGGGAAAGCCCATGGCGAAGAATTTGGTAAAAGCGGGCTATGATCTGATCGTTTATGATATCGTAGACGCGGCGGTGAAAGAGCTCGGAGAAGCGGGCGCGCAGACGGCGGCTTCCATTGCGGAAGTTGCACAGGCGGCAGACGTCATCGTGACGATGCTGCCGAATTCCCCGCATGTAAAGGAAGTCGTTCTCGGTGCGGGCGGCGTACTGGAAAATGCGAAAGAGGGAACGATCGTCGTGGACATGAGCTCCATCTCTCCCATCGCATCGCAGGAGATCGCTGCGGAATGCAGCAAGAAAGGCGTAACGCTCCTCGACGCTCCGGTATCCGGCGGAGAACCGAAAGCGATCGACGGCACGCTCGCGATCATGGTGGGCGGCGACGAGGCGGCTTTCAAAAAAGTAGAGGAAATGCTTCTTAAGATGGGATCGTCTGCGGTACTGGTAGGCGGGATCGGGAGCGGAAACGTGACCAAACTGGCAAACCAGATCATCGTGGCGCTCAACATCGCGGCCATGAGCGAGGCGATGGTGCTCGCAACAAAGAACGGCGTAGACCCGGAAAAGGTGTATAACGCCATTCGCGGCGGCCTTGCAGGCTCTACGGTGCTCGATGCTAAAATGCCGATGGTTTTAAGCGGCAATTTCAATCCGGGCTTCCGCATTGAACTGCACATCAAAGACCTGCAGAATGCGCTCGACTGCGCGCACGCAGTCAATTCACCCATACCGCTGACGGCGGAAGTAATGGAGATCATGCAGGCGCTGAAGGTCGCAGGCATGGAGAAAAACGATCACGACGCGATCATCCGTCATTATGAGAAACTGGCGGGCGTGGAAGTCAGAAGAGATTAAAGCAAAAGGGGAAAAATCATGGATAAGAAAACACAGGCTTATGTAAAACAAACATTGCCGGCACTCAAGGAACTGAAGGCGCCTGAGGGGATGTCGCTTGACGAACAGAAGCGGATGTACCGCCAGATGTGCCTCATCCGGGAATTCGACTCTCAGGTAAAGACTTTGTGGATGAAAAATGAGATCTACGGCCTCGCGCATTCCTATGTAGGCGCAGAGGCGATCGCGGTAGGCGCATGCGAAAACCTGAATAAGGATGACTTCATTACCTCCACTCACCGCGGACACGGCCACACCATCGCAAAGGGCGCGGACGTACGTGCGATGATGGCAGAGCTTCACGGAAAGTATGAGGGCCTCAACCGCGGAAAAGGCGGTTCGATGCACATTGCAGACGTCGATATCGGAATGCTGGGCGCAACGGGTATTGTAGGAAGCGGTATGCCGATTGCGATCGGCAGCGCGATTTCGGCAAAGGTACTGAAAAATAACCGTGTTACTATCTGCTTCCACGGCGACGGCGGCACGAATCAGGGCGTATGGCACGAATCCATCAACATGGCAGCTGCATGGAACCTGCCGGCGATTTTCCTGATCGAAAACAACCAGTATGCGATTGCGACCAAGCTCGGCTGGGTCGCGAAAGAGACAGACCTTTATAAGCGCGCGATCGGCTATGGCATCGAGGGCGTACAGATCGACGGCTTCAATGTATTCGACGTATACAACGCGGTGAAAAAGGCGGTGGAAAAGGCAAGAAGCGGCGGCGGCCCCACGCTCATCGAAGCGCGCTACATCCGCCTGCTCGGCCACTTTGTAGCAGATGACCAGTGGTACAGAGACCTGAAAGCAGACGAGATATTCTGGGAATACGAGCCGATCAAGCGCATGAAAGAATATTTCATCAGCAACAAACTTCTGAGCGAAGAAGAGGTAGACGCGATCCAGCAGGATGCGATTGCAGAGATCGCAGACGCCATTCAGTACGCGCAGAACGAATGTACGGAACCGCCGGCAGATACGCTTTATGACGATATCTATGCAGACGGCGAGATCATCTACTAAGGTTGGGAGGAACGAAACATGGCAGTCATAACCGTAAGACAGGCATTAAACGATGCCTTTAAGGAAGAAATGAAAATAGACCCTACGATTATTATGATGGGGTGCGACATCGGTGTGCGCGGCGGCCCGTTCGGCATCACGCTCGACCTGATGAATATGTATGGAAAAGACCGCGTGATCGATACGCCTATTTCCGAGCCCGCATTTGTGGGCGCATGTGTGGGCGCGGCGGCAACGGGGCTCCGCCCGGTGGCGGAGGTCCTGTATTCGGACTGGATCACGCTTGGTATGGACCAGCTCGTCAATATGGCGGCAAAAATGCGCTATATGTTTGGCGGAAAGGTTCATATGCCTCTCGTAGTACGTGCTCCGTTTGGTGCGGGCGGCGGCATTGCGGCGCAGCATTCCCAGTCGTTCGAAGCATGGTTCAACCATGTCCCGGGCTTCAAGGTGGTCGCGCCGATCGAGCCGTATGACGTAAAGGGAATGATGAAAACGGCGCTCCGCGACGACAACCCGGTTATCTTCTTCGAGCATAAGAGAAGCTATCAGCTCAAGGGCGAGGTTCCGGACGGCGAAGAGGGGGAGAACTATACGGTCCCGTTTGGAAAAGCGGCTGTTCGCCGCGAGGGTACGGATGTTACGATCGTCGCTTATTCCATGATGGCGATCCGTGCAAAGAAAGCTGCGGAGGAGCTCGCAAAGGAAGGAATTTCCTGCGAAGTGATTGACCTCATCTCCCTGCTGCCGCTTGATTACGAGACAGTCATGAATTCTATCGCCAAAACGAACCGCGTCGTTGTGTGTCAGGAGGCAAACCTCCGTGGCGGAATGGCGGGAGACATCGTTTCCGAAATTATCGACAGAGGCTTCGATCTTCTCGATGCGCCGCCGGTGCGCGTAGGCGCCCTGAACGTTCCGATGCCGTATAACAAGGGCCTTGAAGACCTGTGCATCCCGAATGAACAGAAGATCAAGGATGCAGTATACAAGGTTCTCGACAACAAATAAACAGAGGGTAGGATTATGGCAAGAAAAATGGCTTTGCCTAAAATAGGCGTAAACATGACGGAGGCCGTTATCGCAAAATGGCTTGTAAAGCCGGGCGATAAGGTAAACGAGGGCGATCCGATCATAGAGGCGGAGACGGATAAGTCTACGCAGGAGATCTATGCGACGGAAAGCGGGATCGTTGCGAAACTCCTTGCAGACGAGGGCCAGACGGTGGAGTGCTATTCAGACATCATGGTGCTTGTAGACGAGGGTGAGGAATATCAGGAAGAAACAGCGGAACCCCAAAAAGAGCAAGCCGCTGCTCCTCAGGCGGGCGTGCGCAGGATGCAGCTCCCTAAAATAGGCGTAAACATGACGGAAGCCGTTATCGCAAAGTGGCTCGTAAAGCCGGGCGATAAGGTGAACGAGGGCGATCCGATCATAGAGGCGGAGACGGATAAGTCTACGCAGGAGATCTATGCGACGGAAAGCGGGATCGTTGCGAAACTCCTTGCAGACGAGGGCCAGACGGTGGAATGCTATTCGGATATTATGGTGCTCGTAGACGAGGGCGTAGAATATAAGGAAGAAGACCTTCCTGAAAAAGCGGAAGAGCCGAAAGCGCAGGAGGCTGCTTCTCCTGCAGCACCTGCTCCGGCTCCGATCGCATCGGCGGCTCCGGCTGTGGTGCCGGCAGGAGCGCGCGTTAGGATCTCTCCTCTGGCGAAAAAAATTGCCAAGGAAAACGGGATCGATTTCCGTCTCGTCCCCCCGGAAACACCGGGCGGACGGATCGTGAAAAAGGATGTACTGCGCTTCCTCGAAAGCGGTGGCGCAGCGGCAGCGAACGCAGCGGGGGCGGCAGTGCCGGCGGCGGAGTACGAGGATGTGCCGATGCCGAATATCCGGAAGGTGATCGCGAAATCGATGCACGCGTCGCTGTCGGAAATGGCGCAGCTGACGCACTCGTTCTCGTTCGACGCGACGCAGATCATGGCATACCGCAAGCTCGTGAAAGAGAACGCGGAAAAGCTTGGGCTGGCGAACATCACGTTCAACGATATCATCCTGTACGCGGTATCGCGCGTGCTGCCGAAGCACAAGGACCTGAACGCACATTTTCTCGGAGACAAGATGAGATACTTCACGGACGTGAACCTCGGTATGGCGGTAGATACGCCGAGAGGGCTGCTGGTGCCGACGATCTTTGGAGCGAACAAGCTGTCGCTGAACGAGATCGCGCTCAAGGCAAAGGAGCTTGCGAAGCAGGCACAGGAGGGGACGATCTCGCCGGACCTTTTGAGCGGGGCGTCGTTCACGGTATCGAACCTCGGAACGTTCGGGGTAGAGCACTTCACACCGGTGATCAACCCGCCGCAGACGGGCATCTTGGGAGTGAACAATATCCAGACGCGTCTTAAGATGGTGGACGGGGAAGCGGTGCCGTATCAGGCGATGGGGATATCGCTGACGTACGACCACAGGGCGCTGGACGGCGCGCCGGCGTCGCGGTTTGCGCAAGAGCTGTGCAGGACGCTGGAGAACTTCATGGCGCTTTTGGCGAAATAAGGAGTTGTTATGGCAAGTTATGATGTGATCGTGCTGGGCGGCGGCCCGGGCGGCTATGTGGCTGCGATCAAAGCGGCGGTCAGCGGCAAAAAGACGGCGCTTGTGGAAAAAGAGAATCTGGGCGGCGTATGCCTCAACTGGGGCTGCATCCCAACAAAATCCCTGTTGCGGAACGCAGAGATCGTGCGGGACCTTTCGGAGGGAGACAAATTCGGATTTTCGGTCGGAGAAGTGAGGACAGATTATGCGGCTGCGCAAAAGCGCAGCCGCGAGGTAAGCGCGCGGCTCGTCAAGGGGATCGAATACCTGATGAAGAAAAATAAAATCACGGTATATCGGGATTCCGCATCCTTTTCGGGGAAAAAAGAGCTTTCCCTTGCCGCCTCCGGTGAGAAACTAACAGCGGAAAATATCATCATCGCTGCGGGCAGCAAGCCGTTTGCGCTTCCGATGCTCGATTATTCGATGCCCAATGTGCTGGATTCGAAAAAAGCGCTGCAGGTGACGCAGGTACCGGAAAGTATTATAATCATAGGTGCCGGGGCGATCGGAATGGAATTTGCGACGGTATTCCGCTCCTACGGCGCGGAAGTGCATATCGTAGAAATGCTGCCCCGCGTACTTCCCAATGAAGACGCGGAGGTCTCCGCACTCGTTGAAAAGGAATTCAGGAAAAAAGGCTTTGATGTACACACCGGTACGAAATTGACCGGAGTGAAAAACGACGGGAAAACAGTCCGCGCGCAGTTTGAAAAAGATGGAAAGATGTTCGAACTGCAAAGCAGGGCTATCCTTGCGGCGACGGGAGTCCGTCCGAATACGGAGGGCTTGAACCTCAAACTTTACGGGATCAAAATGGACCGCAGGGGTTATATCGAGGTCGACGGGAACATGTGCACAAGCGTTCCCGGGATTTATGCAATAGGCGACGTAACGGGCAAGCTGGCGCTCGCACATACGGCAAGCGCGCAGGGAATGCGTGCGGTGAACCATATTTGCGGAAAAGCGGGTGAACCCATCAACTATCATAATATTCCGAAATGCACCTATGCCGTGCCCGAGGTGGCAAGCGCAGGGCTTACGGAAGCAAAGGCGCGGGAGGAAGGCTATGATGTCGGAACGGCCGTATTTCCTTTGTCTGCAAATGGAAAAGCGATTTCCTACGGGGATGATACGGGCTTTGTTAAACTGGTCTATGACAAAAAATACGGTCAGCTTCTTGGTATGCACATGACGGGCATTCATGTCACGGAAATGATTTGGGGTGCCGTTGGCTATCTTGGAATGGAAATGACGGTCGAAGAGATGGCGGAGGTCGTCCATCCGCATCCAACGGTCAGCGAGGCCATTATGGAAGCGGCGCATATTGCGAACGGAGAAGCCATCCATATTTAATGAACGCTGTGGGGCGGCGCACGGGCTTGAGCCGCGCGCCCGTTCCGCACAGCATCCGGAAAGCTTTTTCCGGACGGCTCGGTTTAGGAGGAAATACTATGGCGATCGAACGGAATCCGGAATGCACAGAAACAGTGTGTCCGGTTTGCGGCATAAGATTATGCTATGAAGATGGGGTTTGCTTCTGCCCGGCGGAATATTGCGGCTGGAAATGCAGCAAATGCAGGGAAGAAGCAGAAAAGAAGGAGTCATAAACGGTCTATCGTTCCAGCCCGGTGGAAAAGCGCTGCGGTCGCGCGTTTTTTTGCCGCGGCTGAGGCGGCCGTTTTAGAAAACACCAGCGAAAGGAGTCGTTTGAATGAAATACAAATTTGCAAGTGCAGATTTCACGTTCCCGCTGCTCGAGCATGATAAGGTGATCAAGCTGATCGGGCTTCTTGGGTTCGATGGGATCGATATCGGACTGTTTGAAAACCGCGGACATCTCCAGCCATCGGCCGTATTCGGCGATGCGGCGGGCAACGGACGGCTGCTCAGGGAAAAAACAGATGATGCAGGCATCGTAGTTGCAGATGTATTCCTGCAAAGCGATGTAGACTTTGAGCCGAAGGCGATCAATCACCCGGATAAAGAGATACGCAAGGGCGTGCGCGATTGGTTCCTGAAAACGCTGGAGTATGCGAATGCCTGCGGAAGCAAGCATGTTACCTGCCTGCCGGGCGTATGCTTTGCAGGGGAAGACTATGAGACCTCGTTTGTTCGCGCAAAGGAGGAATTGGCGTGGCGTGTGGAGCGCGCGAAAGAGGCGGGCCTCATTTTTGGAACAGAGGCGCATACCGGTTCCGTGGCCGATACGCCTGCGCGTGCGGAAAGGCTTGTGCGGGAAGTGCCGGGGCTCACGCTTACGCTCGATTATACGCATTTTGCCATCGAGGGCATACCGGACAGCGAAGTGGAGCCGCTGATCAAATACGCCTCTCATTTCCACGCACGCGGCGCAGCGAAAGGCGTTCTGCAGGCGGTGATCGGGGAAAATACGATCGACTATCCGCGCATCGTTGAAGTGATGCAGCAGGTAGGCTATGAGGGCTTTATCGGCGTAGAATATATCTGGATGGAATGGCAGAATGCCAACCGGGTAGATAATATCTCCGAGGGGATACAGCTTCGGAAAGTGATGGAAGCCGCAATGAAATAGGCTCAGCCGGCAGCCGCGCAGAATGTGGCGCGGCATAAGCGGCGGAAAGATAAAAGGAGGAATTGACATGGCAGGAAAGCTTGAAAATAAAGTTGCGTGGGTAAGCGGGGCAAACAAAGGGATCGGCGAAGGCATCGCGCGTTTATATGCCGCGGAAGGGGCAAAGGTAGCGATGATCGGCCGCACGGTCTCCGAAGGCGAAAAGATCGCGCAGGAAATTAAAGAAGCAGGGGGAGAAGCATTCTTTTTCCGGTGCGATGTCACGAAGGAAGAAGACATCAAGGCTTCTATCGAAGAAACGGTGAAGCGGTACGGCACGGTCGATATTCTCGTCAATAACGCAGGGATCGTTGATGTAAAAATGCTGCATGAATATACAGTAGAGGATTGGGATTGGGTCATGGACCTCAATGTGCGCTCCATATTCCTTTCCTTTAAATACGCGTTTCCATATCTGAAAGAACATGAACACAGCTATGTGGTCAATCTGGGCTCCATCTCGAGCTTTGTCGGACAGGACTGTACTCCGGTCTATACCACCTCCAAAGGAGCGGTGCTGAATCTCTCTAAATCCATCGGGCTCGACTATGCGCGCTATGGTATCCGCTGCAACTGTGTATGCCCGGGCATTACGGAGACGCCCATGCTGCGGACGCACCTGAATGCGGAAAAAGACCCGGAAGCGCATTATAAAAACAGGCTGCGCCGCGTACCTCTCGGACGTCAGCTTTATCCGGACGATATCGCAAAATCGTGCCTGTTTTTTTCGTGCGAGGATTCGGCGGGCGTAACGGCGGCATCCCTCATTGTGGACGGCGGCTATCTTGCCTGTGCGGAATGGGATACGGCAAAATATGACGATTGATCGCGGCAGTGGATTTTTTGCACGAAAATTTAAGAATATTGCGGAAAAATACTGTGCCTCTGCGATCCGAAGCTATTGACATAAATAGTTTATTTTAGTACGATTTAACTAAAAATAAACTAAAGCTTTCTGGCGAGGGGATCTGCCCGGAAAGGAGCGTTCGGTGCCGAAAAAAGTAGTTACCTTAAAAAATATAGCCGAGGAATTAGGGCTGTCGATCACAGCGGTCTCCAAAGCGCTGCGCGGAGAGCCGGGGATCGGCAGGGAAACCGTGGAGCGCGTAAAAGAGACCGCGAAGCGGATGAATTATATGCCGAATTCGGTCGCAAAAAGCCTGCGCACCAATACGACGAAAACGTTAGGGCTCATTGTTTCCGACAGCTCCTTTTCCTTTTTTACGCCCGTGATCGAAGGGGTGGAAAAAGCGGCGGCGGAATATGGATATAATATCATCCTGTGCAACGCTTATTCCAATGAGGAAAAGGAAAAGGAATCGGTGCGTATTCTTGCCAATAAGCGTGTGGATGGGCTGATTCTCGCTGCCTCGATGCTGAATGGGGAAGACCATCGGGAATTTTTGGATTCCTTTGGGATACCGTACGTGTTTGTGATTCGGAAAAGCGAGAGCGATCAGAGCGACTATGTGGTGAACGACAACATAAACGGCAGCTTCCAAATGGTGGATTATCTGATCAAAACAGGCTCGAAGAATATTTATTTTATCAATATCTATGAGAAGATCATGTCGTATTCAGACAGAATGGTGGGCTATAAGCGCGCGCTCGCGGAAAACGGCATCGAATTTGACGAACGCTTTTTATATGGCGCGAAGCCTGCAGTGGAAGACGGATATTCGGCAATGAAGAGGATACTTGCGTCCGGAGGCGACGTCGACGCGGTGTTCTGCGGCTGCGACGTCATTGCTATCGGGGCGATGGAGGCAATCATAGAGGCAGGCCTTAAGATACCGGAGGATATTCGTGTCGCAGGCTATGACGATATCGAATATGCGGCCTATCTGCGGGTCCCGCTTACGACCGTGCGCCAGCCGAAATATAAGATCGGCAGGATGGGAACGGAGATCCTGATCGATAAGATACAGGGAAAATTTGAGGAACGGCAGAATATCGTTCTGCGTCCGGACCTTGTCCTGCGCCATTCTACCTGAAAAAGAGAGTTGCTGTGTCAGCGCGCAATAGACGGCTGTTTTAGGGTAGGCCGCTTTCGTCAGCGCATGATAGTGTCGCCGGAGGCTTGGAAGATTCGATTCTATTTTGCGAAAAAAAGATAAAAATATAATAATCTTGTTGCAAAATTATAATTTTAAAGTATATGCGTTGAAATATCATTGACAAGATTGTAATTATGCTTTATGATTTAAAAAACACAAGACAACATAGAATTTCAAGGGTGGAAGAATCATTACAGAAAAGAAATAAAAAATGGTTGACAAGATATTCTTTTTGGAATAAAATAAGTTTAACGTTAAAGGAACATTTTGTCTGATGCGAAACGTATAAAAATTTGACCACAAAAAAACGCGCCTTTTTATGCGCGTAATGGTAACTATATTGTGGCGGTTATCAAGGTATTAATTTTTAACCAGTAAAGCAGGAAGAACACGGAACAGTCTGTAAAGGGAGACTGTGCTTTACACACAAAGGCGTTTAGCCGAATTCATCATTGGCATACTGATTCAAAAACAAAAGTGAAAAAAAGAAAAGGAATTTTACGTATTACCGGCGAAACTAAAACGTTTTAATTAATGCTAACGCAGCTAAAACGATTTAATGGTTTATCTGCCTCGAACGGCAGATAAAGAAAAATAGACGCAAATAATAAAACTGGGAGGAAAAGAAATGAAGAAGATCACAGTAGTAGTAGCAGTAGTACTGGTTGCATTGTTCGCTTTCGCGGCATGCTCCGCACCTGCAGCTGAGCCCTCTGCTTCGACCGAGGCTTCCGCGGAAGCATCGACGGAAGCAACCACAGAGGCTTCTGAGGAAGCCAGCGAACCGGCGGCAGATGGAGACGCCACCTGTGTCATCGGCCTCAATGCCGGCACAGAATCGAACCAGTTCCACAGCGACGTAAACAACAGCATCAAGAACGTTGCGGCGGAAAATGGTGTGGAAGTTCTGTATGCGGTATCCGAATTCGATGCCGGACAGATCATCCCGAAAGTGGAATCTCTGCTTCAGCAGGGCGCGAACGTCATCGTTGACTTCAACGTGAACGGTCAGGTTGGCGGCAACCTCATCGATGTTGTTAAGGAAGCGGGCGGCAAGGGCGTCATCGGCGTTGACGTGGAATATATTTCCGCAAGCGGCGAAAAAGCGTGGTTTATGGGCGCAAACAATCAGGTAGCTGGCGAGCTCTGCGGTCAGGCGATTGCGGACTATGCGCTTGAGAACAAAGACGGAAAAGTCGAATATCTGGTTCTGTTCTACAACTCTGAGAACGGCGACGAAGTGAAAAAGAGAATGAGCGGCGCAATCGACGGTCTGAAGAGCAAGGGCATCGAGGTTCCGGAAGAGAACATCGAATATATCGACCTCGGCGGCGGCGGTTCCGAAACGACGATTCAGGGCCGTGACAAAATGACGGCATGGCTGACGGCTCACCCGGACGCCCACAGCGTAGGCGTGGTCGCAGTCAATGACGAAACGACGACGGGCGCTTTGGCAGCGGCTGAGACGCTCGGACGTCAGGAAGACTGCATCTTTGCTTCCCACAATGTAAGCCAGGTATACATCGATGCGGCTCTGTCCGGCGACCTGTATGAAGGCTACACCGGTTCCGTTGCCTACTATCCGGAGCGCTACGGTGAATACATCGTTCCGCTTGCAATGGATATTGCTTCCGGCAAAAACACAGATCCCGAAGAAAAGATCACAGTCGACCATGTATTCATCACACCGGATATGGTAGAAGAATATAACAAAGAATACGAAGAATATAAGGCTGCATGGACGATCAAATAAGAGTCCGGCTTGAAGCAAAGTAAAGGGGGAACGGCCGCCGCGTGGCGCGGCGGCCGTTTTCATGAAGAAATTCCAAACAAATTAGGGGAGAAACTATGGGTAGCGAATACAGGCTTCAGATGAAAGGTGTTACAAAGCAATTCCCCGGTGTGCTTGCGCTTGACAATGTCGATTTAGAGGTGAAAGCAGGAGAGGTGCTCGCACTGATCGGCGAAAACGGCGCCGGAAAATCCACAATGATGAAGATACTCTCCGGTGCGCTTGTGAATGACCAAGGAGAGATCTATCTGGACGGAGAGCTGGTCCCGCCGGAAAAGAATGCGCGGGAACGCCTCGATATGGGGATTGCGATCATATATCAGGAACTGAATTATTTGGATGAGATGACGATTGCCGAGAACCTTTTTATGGGAGAACTGCCCGTAAAAGGCGCTTTAAAGACAGTTGACTACAAAAAACTGAAACAGCAGGCGCAGGAACTGCTGAAACGGTTCGATCTGCCATACGATCCGTTCACAAAGGTCGGGAACCTGACGACGGCGGAAAAGCAGATGATCGAGATCCTGCGTGCGGTTTCCAAAGACGTCAAAGTGCTTGTTATGGACGAGCCGACGTCCTCCCTTTCGGAAACGGAAGTGCAGGAATTATATGGATTTATCAAAGATCTGGCCTCGAGAGGCGTAGCGATCATATATATTTCGCATAAGCTGGATGAAGTGTTTGCTGTGACAGACAAAATTCAGGTCATGCGCGATGGGAAACGGGTAGGCTATCTCAATACTAAGGATACCACGGAGGAAGAGCTGGTCGAACTGATGGTCGGCCGCGAGGTATCGGATATGTATCCCAAGGTAGAGGCGGAAATCGGCGACGTGATCCTCGAGGTGAAGCATGTCGACTGCGAGATCGCACACGATATCAGCTTTGAGGTACGCAAAGGCGAGATTTTAGGTCTGTTCGGACTGCTCGGCTCGGGGCGTACGGAAGCTGTGGAGGGCATCCTCGGCAAGAAGGAAATGACGGCCGGAGAGGTTTATGTGGAAGGCAAAAAGGTCACGATCAAAAATATGATCGACGCCAAAAAGTACGGCCTTGCCTATGTGCCTGCCAGCCGGAAAGACGAAGGCCTTGTCCTGATGCACTCGGTACGCAACAACACGTCGATCACAGTCTTGGACCAGCTTGGCGGGATCATCGATAAGAAAAAAGAAACGGCGATGATCGATCAGTGGATCCGGAAGCTGCAGATCAAAACACCGTCGCCGGATGTGTCGGTGGATTCCCTTTCGGGCGGCAACCAACAGAAAGTCGTTTTGGCCAAGTGGCTGGCGGCAGACCCGAAGGTGCTCATCGTTAACGAGCCGACGCGCGGCATCGACGTAGGCGCGAAGGTAGAGATCTATAAGCTGTTGGAGGAGCTTTGCCAGCAGGGCATCGCGGTCGTTATGATATCGTCTGAATTGCCGGAGACCGTCGGTATTGCCGACCGTATCCTCATTTTCAAGGAGGGCGAGATCAAAGGTGAATTCAATCGGAGAGATTTCACACAGAAACAAATACTACAAATTGCGGCAGGAGGAGAATAATGAGTACGAATGAGGCTGCTTTGCGGCAAAGAAGCTTTAAAGAAAAAATGGGGAGCATGGGCAATAATCTGAGTCTTATTATTGCGATCATCGGCCTGTGCATCGCGATGAGTATCGCATCTCCGCACTTTTTTACATTCAATAACATGATGAATATCCTGCTCGCCTCGGCGATCACGCTCATCCGGGCGTCCGGTGCGACGATCGCTATGATCACGGGCGGCATGGACCTTTCGCAAAACTCGGTAGGCGCGATCGCCGGCGTTGTCTGCTCGACGGCGTCCCTTTCCATGGGCGCTCCGCTTTGGGTCGTGATTCTGATCGGCATCGGCGTAGGCCTTGGCTTTGGCGCCATCAACGGCGTGCTGATCGCTTATCTCAAGATCAATCCGATCATCACGACCATTGCGACGATGCAGATATTCCGCGGCATCGCGTGGCTGATCACAGACGTGACCCTGCAGGTTTCTGATAAATCATGGATCTTCATGGGCCGCGGTTACATCGGAGATTTGGTTCCGGTATCGGTCATCATCGCGTTCGGTTTCTTCTTCCTTGCGTTCTTCCTGCTGAAGTATACGCGGTTCGGACGTCAGGTATATATGGTCGGCGGTAATGAAGTGGCGAGCCGTCTGTCCGGTATCAATGCGAACAAGGTGAAATTCATCTGCTACCTGATCAGCGGACTGGCAGCCGGCTTTGCGGGCATGCTCGTCGCAGGACAGGTTGGCGCGGCTCTGCCGCAAAACGGCGACGGTACTGAAATGGATGTTATCTCAGCCATCGTCCTTGGCGGACTTTCCCTCTCGGGCGGCCGCGGTTCCATGGTAGGCACGCTGCTTGGTATTCTGGTCCTCCAGATCGTCGCCAACGGCCTGCAGCTTCTGTCCGTTTCCCAGTATCTGCAGTGGGTCATCACAGGATGCATTTTGGTACTCGCAGTCCTGATAGACGTTATCCGCAGCGGAGCGCTCAAGAAACAGTGATTTGTTCCAAGACACAAGATTGGCGGGGGGCGGCGTTCGCCCCCTGTTGTTTCTGTAAAGATGCGTGGGGAGATGCATCTGCGGAAATTCTATTTTTTGAAACGGCTTTGACGGAAAAGTGGGGAGAAAAATGGCGGAGAAATATCAGATCTATACAAATCAGCAAACGGTAGAAGACGTAGGCAGACTTGAGATCAAACCTACAGAAAAAGAGACGGCGAGGCTCAGAAATCTTGCGGCGCGTTATTCGGAGATCGCGCAGAGCGACGATATGAAAATGAAAAAGCGCCAGTGGACGGCACTGCGCGATTTAAAGCCGGAACGGCCGATGATCCTGTTCGAAACGTTTTCGGTCACGGGCTTTGTAAGGGAAGACGAACTGGAATGTGAAGATCCTTATCTTAGAAATGCGGAAAAAACATTTCTGCATGCGATCAAGCAATATGAGCTCGTGCAGGACGATATCGTGCTTGAAAACTATTTTCAGCTTGCGTGGCGCGTGATTCGTTCGGATTACGGCGTAAAGATCGTCGAACATCATGCGGAAGATTCTATGGGCTATATGTCCAATTTCCCGATTGGAACGCCGGAAGACCTTGAAAAGCTGCGTCCGCGCACATTTTATGTGGACCGGGAGCGCACGCTTGGATTCAAGCAGACTCTGGAGGAAATATTCGGAGATATCCTGCCCGTACGAGTGGGAAATTATGACAATTTTTTCCCGGATCTTGGGTTCAATCCGTTTTGCGGGAACAATGCGCCTGTCATCACGATGGACCTCTTTAAGCTTGTGGGCAACGACAATCTGATGTTCTGGCCCTACGACCATCCGGAGGCTCTGAAACAGCTGATGGACTTCCTGATGGAAGACCGCCGGCGCTTCGTGCGGTGGCTTCAGGATGAAAAAATTATGGCGCTCAATACGGACAACCAGTTTGCGGGGCCGTCCGGCTATGGCTATGTATCCGAGCTGCCCGGCGTGGAAAGCGGCGCGGAGCCTGTTCCGAAAAATTGCTGGACATGGGTCGAGTCGCAGGAAACGAATCTGTATTCGCCCGATATGTTTAACGAACTGTTCCTGCCCTATTTAGCGGAGTTTGCGAATATGTTCGGCCTTGTGACCTATGGCTGCTGCGAGCCGGTGGACGACCGCATTGAATATATCAAAAAGGCGATCCCGAAGCTTCGCACGGTTTCGGTATCGGGTTGGAACAATTTTGAGAGTGTCGCAGAAGCGCTGGGAAAGGATTATGTATATTGCCGGAAACCGAATCCGGCCTACATCAGCGGAGCGGACCGCAATTGGGACGGTATGCGGCAGGATATCGGGCGTACGTGGAACTGTACGAAAAACCAGCCGGTCGAGTTTATTGTGCGCGACGTTTATGACGTTGCCGGGGATATCGGACGTATTCCCGAATGGGTAAAAATGGTCAAGGACACAGTGGGCATCTGACGCAGACCTGAAAGGCCGTCTGGCGGCGGCGTTGTCTGTTTTTGCGTTGGAAGCGGAAAGCGTGAGGATGGAACCATGTTTGAAAGTGAATTCAATTTAAGCTTCAATCTGCATAAGGCCTATACAGATATCGGGCTCCGGGATGATGATAAGGTGAAAATGTCCTGTATCTATGATATTCCTCTGGATCAGATAGACGGCGTACTGGAAGGCTTTGAGAAATGTAATCGGGAAAATATGGAAGCGGTGCTGCACGAATACGGCACACCCGAGGTGAATGCGGAAAAAGAATTCCGTATCGCTTATCTCGGCGATTCCATCACGAGCTACCGCATGAGCCACCGTTGCATCATGCAGCGGCTCCTTGCGCCCTATGAAAATATTTTCATCAAGGATTTTTCGATTGCCGGGCTGAAAGTGAGCGATCTCTTTACGGCGTTTTATCCGGGCATCAATGATTTTGCGCCGAATATCGCGGTCATGATGATCGGTACGAACGATATGCGCATCACAGACGACGAATATCAGTATACGCATACGCCCGTTGAGCATTTTGCACGGGATTATGCCTATCTTGTTGAAAAGCTTGGGAAAATGGGGTGCAAGGTGATCGCCATCACACTGCCGCCGTTCTGTATGGAAAAGATGAAACCCGCCCTTGCCGGGTGGGAGATACTCTACCGCAGGGATGTGCAGAAAGAGTATGACGATGTGATCATTGAGACCGCGCGGAAAAACGGCGCGGTGCTCGTCGATATGCGGGCGGAATATGAAAAATATGACCCGGCGGATATCACGATCGAAGACGGACTGCACCTGAACCCAAAGGGACATGGGATACTGATCCGAAAGGTGTTCCCTGAAATGGCGAAGCTGCTGAAGTAGCATGCCGCCAAGAACCATAAAAATATAGGTTTTGGATTTGAGCGTCGCAGGCCCGGCCTGCGCGATACAGCTCATCCATCCATGAAAAAGGCGCTCTTGAGCAGGATAGCTTCGGGCGCCTTTTTCCATGCAAAAATCTGAAATTTTTAAGCAATTTATTTGATTGCCCCGGGAGGAAAAGGGTTTTATAGTGAAAGAAAAGGAGGGTGATACTATGCAGAGAGTGTTTATGAAAATGCAGGTAAAGCCGGGCGGCGAAAAAGAATATGTCAGGAGGCATGCCCTGTTGATGAACCGGGAAGCGGACGGGAACGCGACGCCGGAAGAGCTCGAACTATGCCGGGAAACGTGGCGGGTCCACAAAGAGGCGGGGATCAGAAATTATAGTATCTTCATGATCGGCACGGCGTTGTATGCCTATTTTGAAGCGGAAGACTATCAAAAGACGCTGGATATCATCACGAAGAGTGAGGCGGGGCAGCGCTGGCAAAGCTATATGGACGGATTCCTTGTACAGGAGGACGGCGTTCCCGTGATGGAGGTCTGTGTCGAGCCGGTTTTTTTTATGGAGTAACAATTCTGATTTCTTGGCATGCTTTTATCGCTGAGTTGTGCAGTGGAAATCAAAAAAATATAGTAATATTGCTGTATAATTTTACAATCAAATCTTTTCGGATATATTTGTTTGACATGCGGAAAAATAAATAATATCATGGTTTTAGAATCCAAGAATATTCAAAATCCTATTAATAAATATAAATATTTTGCAAAAAGTTTGCGGCTGCATGTGAGGAAAATACGCGGCGGCATGTATTATTCAAATAATCGGAGGAAATGAATCATGGCAAAATTGGAACCAAAGGTAACGCCGAAGATCGGTGTGATGTACACAGGACTGAAAGCCTATTGGCCGTAGTTCCCTGAATTTCTCGATATCGGGGCGAAAATGCTGGAACGCTATATGAAGCGGTTTGAACAGGTAGGGGAAGTCGTTCTGGAAAAATTTGTAGATACGCCGGAGCGTGCGGAAGAAGCCGGAAAGCGCTTTGTAGAAGAGGGGATCGATATTCTTTATATCCTGCCCTTCGGCTATACAACAGGCATGATTATCGTGCCTGCGGTTCGGGCGCTTCGCCCAGAGATACCGGTGCGGCTCCTCGTCACGCATGAGGATTCCACCTACGATCTCAAGACCGCATCTACAAGTGACTTCCTGCATCACAGCGGTATTTGCTGCGTACCGGAATATGCGAATATCCTCGTGCGGATGCACCGTAAATTCAAGGTGATCACCGGCCCTCTCAAGGACGAACGGTTCTGGACGGAGATCAAGCGGGATGCGATCGGCGCTGCCGCTGCGCGCGAATTCAAAAAACTCAACTTTGCGATCATTGGGGCTCCCTATACAAATATGACGGATATGCCGGCGGACGATCATAAGTTGATTACGGCGACGGGAAAAATGTTCGTACGTCCCGAGATCGAAGAATTTGAAGTGGAGTACAATAAAGTAACGGAAGACGAGATCAAAGACATGAACGCGCAGTTCCGTGATTTCTACGCAGTAGAAGACAACGTAACAGACGAGCACATGTACGAATCCGCGAAGATCGCTGTCGTCTACGACAAGATCATCAAACAGAAATATGATATCAGCGGCTACGGTTATTATTGGTGGGGTGTTTCCGATCTCTACACGCATCTGCGTGCACAGTCGACCATCGCAGGCTCCCGCCTTGCTTCCATGGGCCGCCCGGGCGTAACGGAAGGCGATGTCAAGACGGCAATGGCCATGAAGTTTATGGACCTCGTCGGCGCTGGCGGCATGTTCCTTGAGTTCAATACGATCGATTACGACAATGATTTTATTCTCATCAGCCACGACGGCCCGGTCAACTTCAACGTATCCGAAGGAAAACCGGTGCTTCAGCATCTGGATATTCAACACGGCAAGACGGGCCGCGGCCTCGGCGTAGACTTCAACCTGAAGAAAGGGCCGGTCACGCTGGTCAATATGACGCAGAGCGACCCGGACGTCGATACGTTCAAGCTGATCTATACGGTCGGAGAGGTCGTAGACGGGGATATCCTCCACGTCGGCAACCCGAACGGACGGCTGAAGATATCCAAGCCGATCCCGCAGTTTGTCAACGAGTGGTGTCAGGAAGGACCGCAGCATCATAATTCGCTCGGTATCGGGGATATTTCTCAGGAAGTGGAAGTGTTCGCAGAAGCAATGGGCTTCGCCTGCGTCCGTATTTAAGAAAAGCAAGAGAAAAGCAAACACAAACGTGCCCCGCTGTTGTGCGGGGCGCGTTTTGCGTACAGAGCAGCCGTCCTATTTGGAAACGTTCTGATATTGCTTGCGGAATTTCAGTGGGGTGACTCCCACCTTTTGCTTGAACATATTGATGAAATGGCAGGTGTTGTTGAACCCCACCGCCTCCGATATATCCGTAATGGTAAGGTCGGAATACTGCAAATATTCCTTTGCGTGGTTGATGCGGGTGTTGATGAGATATTCCACAGGGGAATAACCGGTATATTTTTTGAACTCCTTTGCAAAATGATATTTGCTGAGGCGCAGCTTGTCCGAAAAATATTCCAGATTCAGGTTCTCGGGAAAATGCGCGTCAATATCCGAAAGCGCCGCCTGAATGAACTGGGGCATGTTGATTTTAGGCGAAACGACTGCCCTGGCAGTAAACAGAAGCTCTGTCAGCAGCTCCACTAAAATGCGGGAGGTCAGAAATTCTGCGCCGATGCTTTTTGATTTGTTGGCAGACAGAAGCTTTTCCATCAGGAGCTGTATCTTTGGATTGCCCGAGGTATCGAGCACCGGAATATCTTTTGTCTTATATTGGGAATAATAGCCGCGCGCGGTGATGCCGTTGAACTGTACCCAGAGGATATGCCAGTTTCCTTTGGACTGCTTGCTGGTGCGGTGCGTATGCGGCTCCATGGAATCCACAAAGACAAGGTCGCCGGGCATAAGCTCATATTGCCTGCCGCCCGCCGTATACGTTCCCTGTCCGGCAAGCGTAAGCATGATCAAATAAGAAGAAATATTTTCCTGACAGGTATAATAATTGGAAGAAGCTTTGAAATATCCGAGCTCCTGCGCATATAAAAGAAAAGATTTTGTAAGCTCGCCGGGAGTATTGAAGATCCAAGTGGAATCTTCTGTCAGATCGGTAGTAAATTCCTTTGTTAATGTTTCCATATTTAAATTACTCCACAAGATATTTAAAAAAATAAACAAACTTTTCTATTGCTTCTTTTATTTTATCATATATAATAAAAGAATAAACAAAAAACATAAATTTTTCCTGCAATAAAACATAATTTATAGAGGTTTCAATGTTTTCCGGAAGCTTGTTTGGACGGGATTTACTAAAACGTTTTCATGAAAGGATAGTTGGATGGATACAACGGTGAAAAAACGGAAATCGGCAGTTGTTCTCGCGTGTATACTTCTTTTGGCATGCCTTGCCTTTTTTGTGACTTACGGCCTTTTCGTATATGGAGCTACGATGGGAGATGCGGTCACGCCTGCGCAGGTGGTATATACGTTCTATGCCTACGGCGGATTCACGGTGATATGCCTTGCGGCTGTGGCGGTGATCGCGCTTTCCAAAGCAAACAAAAAGGCGGTGTATATCCGTATTTTTCTGTGGGGCATTATTTTGTTAGCCTACCATTTCGGCGCGCAGTTTTTCGTGAATATATTCAATTTTGCCCTCATGACATTCCAGCAGGGGTTGATTTATGTATCGGAATATATTCCGAGCCTATGCCTTGTGGCAACGCTGATCGCAGTCCTTTGTCAATGGAATGCGGAAGACAAAAAGCTTGCGCGCGCCATATCGTGGGTAGGGCTTTTGGCCTCCGCGTTTCTGTCGGGATGGTTCATTTACTATAAACTGACCTCTTTAGCCTTTACAGATGTGGCGATCGTCTATGAAGCGCTGTTTGGGATCGCGCATGCGGTCGTCATTCCGCTTGCAATCGGTTTCCTGTTCAATGCCCTGAGAAATGAGGAGCTGTTTAAGAGAGCATTTCTGAAATAGGTTGCCAAACGGCAAACCGGTAAATGCTGCAGTCAAGATATTTAAAGTTTTAAGAAAGAGAAGACGGCTTCCTGCAGCCGCGGAAACAATATTGCCTGTATCATAAGCAGTTTTTAGAGTGCTTTAAAAGAGAAATGTATTTTTGAGAAACAGGCAATAATATGAAATTTTTTCGCAATTATCTATATTGCAAGCGCGGGAGGCAGGCGTATAATAGAAGTAGAATCCAGACGATAAGAACCCAACTAAAAAGAAATATCGATTAGGCAGAGGAACGCTGTTTGCCCCATGGGACAAATGGCCCTGAAAAAATCGTTAAAACGGTTTAATACCCGGAGTATATTTCCGGCTTGCGACAAGAGAGAAATAATAGAAAGGATACGGGAAGATGAAGAAAGAAAGCATAATCAGCCAATATGAAGCGGCAAAGGAACGTTTTGCAGAGCTCGGAGTAGACACAGATGCGGCGATGGACGCGCTGGACGCAACAGAAATATCGATGCATTGCTGGCAGGGAGACGACGTGATCGGTTTCGAGGGAAGCGGGCAGGAGCTTTCAGGCGGCATCCTGACGACAGGAAATTATCCGGGCCGTGCGCGTAACGCAGAAGAACTCCGTGCGGACTATGAGAAAGCGTTTTCGCTCATCCCCGGGAAGAAGCGTGCGAATCTGCACGAATTTTATCTGGAGACAGGCGGCAAATTTGTCGACCGCGATGAAGTAGAAGTAAAATATTTTGAAAACTGGATGCAGTGGGCAAAGGAACAGGGCATCAATCTGGACTTTAACACGTCCATGTTCTCACATCCCAAAGCGGATGCAGGCTATACGCTGGCGAGCTATGATGAAGATATCCGGAAATTCTGGGTAGAGCATGGGATCCGCTGCCGTGATATCGCGGCGGAAATGGGAAAGCGTCAGGGAAGTCCGTGCGTGCTCAACCACTGGATGGTGGACGGCAGCAAGGACGCTCCGGTAGACCGTTATGACAGGCGCGCCCTGTTCATCAAGAGCCTCGATGAGATTCGTTCCAAAGACATTTCCAAGGATTATGTTCTGGACGCGATCGAGAGCAAGCTGTTCGGGATCGGTCTCGAGAGCTTTACGGTCGGCTCCGGCGAGCTTGCGCTCGGGTATGCGGTTTCCCGCGATATTCTTCTGACGTGCGACCTCGGGCATTTCCACCCGACGGAAAGCGTTGCGGATAAAGTATCGGCAGTCCTCCAGTTCCTCGATAAGATGCTGGTACACACGAGCCGTCCGGTTCGCTGGGACAGCGACCACGTTGTGCTCCAGAACGACGAGACGATGGCGCTGATGCAGGAGATCGTCCGCGCGAATGCGCTCCAAAGAGTCTATATCGCGCTCGACTTCTTCGATGCAAGCATCAACCGTATCGCGGCATGGGTAATCGGAACACGGGCTACACAGAAAGCGCTTCTGTCCGCATTGCTTGAGCCGCAGAAGCTGCTTCTGGATGCGGAGAGAAAAGGAGATACGACGTTCCGTCTGGCATTGGTAGAGGAAATGAAGAACATGCCCGTCAATGCAGTATGGGATTACTACTGCGAAAAGAACGGCGTTCCGGTCGGCATGGATTGGTTCGGCGAAGTAAAGCAGTATGAAAAAGACGTTTTGTTGGGAAGAGACTAAAATAGGAACGGGCGACCCCGGGTGATTTCGCCCGGGGCCGCTTCTTCTATTTGGTGTGAAACGGAGGAAACAGCATGGCAGTCAAACGGCATTTGGCATTCGATTTTGGAGCGGAGAGCGGACGGGCGATCGTAGGAAGCATTGAGGACGGACGGCTCACGATGGAGGAGATCCATCGTTTCCCTACGCAAAGTATGTTCGTGCATCATTCGCTGCGTTGGAATGTATATCGGTTTTATGAAGAAATCATACGGGGCATGCGGAGCTACGTCGCAAAATACGGTAGCGAGCTTGAAAGCATCGGCGTAGACACATGGGGTGTGGATTACGGCTTTCTTGCAGAGGACGGTACTTTGCTCGAAATGCCCTATCAATACAGAGACAGCCGTACCAACGGCACCGCTGAGTTCATAGAGAAAAAGCTTGGAAAGAAAAAGGTATATGATATTACCGGCATTCAGTTTATGAATATCAATACTCTGAATCAAATGATCTCGGTCGTGCGCGATACGCCGGACCGTTTTGACGGAGCGGTGGATATGCTGTTCATCGGAGATATCCTGCACTATCTGCTCAGCGGGAAAAAGGCGGCGGAATTTACAGTCGCATCGACCTCGCAGATGCTGGACGCATACAAAAAGGATTGGTCGGAAGAAATTTTCCAAAGCTTCGGCTTTCCCGATAAGCTAAAGACCAAAATGATTTTTGCGGGCGACGTTCTGGGCACGATAGACCCGGCGGTCGCGGAAGAAGTCGGCCTTGCTCCTGACGTGAAGATCGTCGTGCCGGCCGTACACGATACGGCAAGCGCCGCGGCGTCTATTCCGGCGGAGGGGGACGATTGGGCCTATATCAGCTCGGGAACATGGTGCATGGTCGGTGTAGAGACGGACGCGCCCGTTATCAACGATATGAGCTTCGCGCTCAATATATCCAATTCGGGCGGCAGCTTGGGAAAAAATCTTTTCCTGAAAAATGTGATGGGGCTGTGGATCATCCAGCAGTGCAAAAAAGCGTGGAACCGGACGATGCCGGACCTCGACTATCCGGAGATCGTGGAACGGGCTGTGAAAGCAAAGCCATTCGCGGCTTTCATCGAGCCTGACGACGATCTGTTCTTTGCGCCCCACGATAATATCGCCGCGATCGGAGAATATTTGGAAAGAACAGGGCAAACGGGCGTAGACCTCAGCGATATCGGAACCGTCGCGCGCATCGTATATGAAAGCCTTGCGCTGAAATACCGTTATGTGGTAGACTTGCTGAAAAAGGCGACGGGAAAGAATGTCGGCGTACTGCATATCATTGGCGGCGGTACCAAAAACGCGCTGCTCAACCAGTTTTCGGCGAATGCGCTGGGGTTCCGGGTGATCACCGGGCCGGCAGAGGCGACGGGAACCGGCAATCTCCTGCTTCAGGCGTATGGCTGCGGCGAGATCGGGTCGCTTCAGGAGCTTCGGGATATCGTGCGGAACTCGAATGATTTCGATGTATTCGACGCAGAGGAAGAAAGCAGGCGGGAATGGGCGCAGGCCTATGAGGATTTCAAACGGGTATGCGGTTTAGCGCCGATTGAATAGCGGATGCGCAGGAAGGAGACAGAATGAAAAATTGGGAGTTTCGTTTTTTCCTGCCGGGTGAAAAGCGGGAAGACGATGGAAAAACGTTCGGATTGACAGCAAGCGAATGCTATCCTGCGGACGCTGCCATGACGGTGCTGGGCGAAGCGTTCGGAGGAAGCTATGAGTCCGTGCTGAGCGGGCTCGAGCGGTATGCCGCTGATGCGAAAGAAACGATATACAGCGCTATGATCCTCTTCCGGGAGAATGTTGGCAACGAAGCATTCATCAAAGCGTTTTCTGCACTGTTTCCCGGTGTGCCCTGTGCGGGAGGCACAGCGGCGCAAACGGAAGAGCATGGGCCGAGAGTGCTGCCGGGAGAGGGAGAGGTGGCCGTAATGCTCGTGGGAGAGCCCACGCAGGTATTTGCAGGGAATGTGCATGAAAAGAAAGGCAGCGTCATGATCGAATGCGACGGCCGGTATGTCGACCGGATCGACGGCATGGACGCGGCGGAATGGTATCGCAGACAGGCGGCGCGGTATACGGACGGAACGGTTTGCTATGAACAGTTGACGCTTTCGGAAGACAATGGGAAAAATGTCCATTTTACGGAGCGGGACGGCAGACTTTACGCGAATGCGGCGTTGGATACGGAAGAGATCGAACTGCGATTTTCCACGCGGAAAGGGGCGCAGGAGGCGGCAAACCGGTTTGCCAATACGCCGAAAACGATCGTATTCGGCTGCGCGGGCGTGAATACGCTGCTTGACGAGCGGGTAACGATAGGAGAGGGAAGCCTCATCGGATTTTTGTTCAGTGAAGTGGTGACGCTCGGCGGGAAGCCGGCGTTTGCAAACCTGATGCTGTCTAAGATCGTGTTTGGCGGTGAGCCGAAGCAGTCACAGTCATAAAGCAGCTGCGGATTGCGCGGCATAAATGATAGGAAGAACGGCCCAGCCGCTTCTTGTGGAAGGTTCAAAAGGTTCCTGCCGATTTTTTGATATCGGCAGGAATCTTTTTTGATACATATCGGTTTATATACAAAATGAGACATATCATTTCAACGTAAAATACGATGGAAGAGATTTCGCGCAAATTTGGCATGAGACAAAATTCCCTGCGGAATCAGATTTTTCGGGTGATAGCTTATTTAAATTTTATAAGCCAGTCTCGTTTTTGCGCGATTCATCGCGCACATCTTGTGCCTGCTTTATTATGCTATATTAATATACCTTTTTAATGGAAAAGGTAATATTACTCTTAAAATGATTACCCCTTATTTTAGGAAGAACCGTATTTTTAACTCTGTCTATAGTATAATACATAGTAAAGGGGAAATAGATAATGAATAGTATTGAGAAAGAAATATGGGTTCGTGAACAATTAATAGACTGTTTTGAGAATCCTTCGTTGACTCCACAATTCTTGTTGCAGAAAAGGGAAAAGCTAAAAGGAAAAATTTACAAGTATTGCCCTATATTAGATGACGTAATTGATAAAAACGGGAAAGTGCAACATCAACAACAATATGCGATAGAGAATATTGAAAATTCAATATTGTATATGTCGAAAATTAAAAATTTTAATGATCCATTCGATTCATATGTCAGTTTTTCTATGGAAGCGGCAATTGGAAAAATTGTTGCGAAATCACTCTCAAACCAATCTTTCAATTCTTCTGTAGTTGAAGAATCAATACCTCTTTTGGTTGAAGGTATTCTAAATGATGGCTTTACTGAAGATGAACAAAGTCCAAATCTTAGTTATTTATTAGAAATAATGGAAGACATTCCAGAACTTTTGAAATGGGGGGATTTGACAGAGGAACAAAGAACAGCGGGAATGGTGAAAATGATGGGGAAAATTTTCCAAGATGGGATAAGCGGAAAAGCGGAAATAAATGATTTAGCTACTGCATGTTCAAACAATCCTGCATCAATAATCAGTGAAATGCTCCGGGGGATAATTAGCTATCCTCAACTGTTTGGTGTACAAGCGGAGTCCTTAGGATTGGAACAGATGAAGGAAGCTACAAAAGGGCTAAAAGCACAAATGAGCAGTCTTCGTCCAGAGATTAGTGAAGCAATTAAAAAAATGAGAGATACTATTAATAATACATTTTATGTAGCTTGTTTTTCTACCTCTTTTGATAATGCGCTGATGTGGGCGCATTATGCCAATAAGCATAAAGGATTTTGTGTGGAGTACGATTTAGAGCGAGCAAAAATTGATGACGATTTGCTCATAAACCTATTCCCGGTCATATATACAAAAAAACGAGCCATGGTTCCGGACAGCCTATTTAATTATTCTGATATGGAAAATATAAAAGTTTCTACAGACAATATTACTACAGTTGATTTGATACTTTCTCTTCTGCAAAAAAGTGATATTTGGCAATATGAGGATGAATGGCGGCTCATATTATATGATGAAATCAAAAAATTAAAAGATAGCAAATTTAGCGTTGATTGCATAAGCAAAATAGTCTTAGGGTGTAATATTGAACCCTATTACGAAAATCAGTTAGTTGAGCTTTGTCAGGAAAAGAAATTACAATTATCAAAAATGCAATTGGCAGAAACAGAATATAAATTGATAGAAAACCCAATTTTGGAATAATAAAGAAGCGAATTAAGCGGTTGCTTCTTTTACCCTTCTATAAAATGTATTCGGCTTTAGCCCCAATCGCTTCATGGCTGCGGCAGCTGTAATCTCTCCCGCGCGCCACTTCGCACATTCTGCTTGAAAGGTGTTCTCGTCGATTTGAATCATTGTTACTTGCCTTGCTCCTTCGCAAAATATGTCTTCGCGCTGGCATTCTAAAATGCAGTCTCTTTCAAGCTGTGCCATTGCCACAAATACCGTAAGCATAAATTGTCCCTGCGGCGTTGTCGTGTCGATGGATTCTTTTAAACTGACAAAATCCGCGCCTTTCTCTTTGAGTTCGTCCGCGAGGAAAAGTAAATCCTTTGTATTGCGCTTTCTACCACAATTATATCTCCCTCGCGCACAAAGTTCATCATCTTTTTTAATTCCGAGTGCGCGTTTGCGTTCTTGCCGCTCTGCTTCTCAAGATAGAGTTTATCCCCTAAGCTGTACGTCTTGCCGCGCCGTATTTTGTTTTTCCGTCGATACCCATATATATCCAAGCTTTGCCATTTCCGCATGCTTCTTTTCTTTGTGATAATTCAATCGTATTATAAGGGATATACATTCTATGTCAATAGAACGCAATCTTTATTGTAATATTTTAAAAAAGCAAAACCAATTCATATGAAATACATTTTTATCCCTTCGCGCTTTGCTAATAGAGTATACTTTAATGACATAAGAACATCTTTAGGCATTATTAGACTTAAAGATGATTACGCCTATACGATCGTCTGTAGCGCCCAATGGCTGCATTCCTTAAATTCTGCTGCCTGCAATCGTCGAGGGCTTGCAGTCATCTTTAAAGATCAATCCATTATCCTGCACCATGCTGATTTTTTCATTTGCGAAAGGCTCCCGCCATCATGATGATGTGTCCGATAAAAAAGTTAGACACATCACTTGTATTTTTGCACAAATGATGTGTCTAACTGTAAATCTAAAATGAATTGGCTTTTATTCGCCAAAAAACGGCTTTATGAAGCCTTATTTCATCGCTTCTTCCACAGCAACTGCCACCGCGACGGAAGCGCCGACCATCGGGTTGTTGCCCATGCCGATGAGGCCCATCATTTCAACGTGAGCCGGAACGGAAGAGCTGCCCGCGAACTGCGCGTCGCCGTGCATACGGCCCATCGTGTCGGTCATGCCGTACGAAGCAGGGCCTGCCGCCATGTTGTCGGGATGCAGCGTTCTGCCCGTGCCGCCGCCCGAAGCAACGGAGAAGTATTTCTTGCCGTTCTCGATGGCCCATTTCTTATATGTGCCTGCAACCGGGTGCTGGAACCGCGTCGGGTTCGTGGAATTACCGGTAATGGAAACGTCAACGCTTTCATGGCGCATGATCGCAACGCCCTCGTTTACGTCGTCCGCGCCGTAGCAGCGTACTTTCGCGCGGTCGCCGTCCGAGTATTTCGTTTCAGAAACGATCTTCAGCTCGCCCGTCGCGTAATTATATTCCGTTTCAACGTGCGTAAAGCCGTTGATACGGGAGATGATCTGCGCCGCGTCCTTGCCAAGGCCGTTCAGGATGACCTGAAGGGGCTCCTTGCGGACTTTATTGGCAGTTTTGGCAATGCCGATCGCACCCTCTGCAGCGGCAAAGGATTCGTGCCCCGCGAGGAAGCAGAAGCATTTCGTTTTTTCCTCCAGCAGCATCGCGGCGAGGTTCCCGTGGCCGAGGCCAACGAGGCGCTGCTCTGCGACGGAGCCGGGAATGCAGAATGCCTGCAGGCCGATGCCGATCGCTTCAGCCGCTTCAGAAGCCTTTTTGCAGCCCTTTTTGAGAGCAACGGCGGCGCCGAGCGTATATGCCCAGACCGCATTCTCAAATGCGATCGGCTGGATACCGCGCACGATGCCGTCTACGTCAAGGCCCTTATCGACCGTATATTGCTTGACCTCCTCCAAAGAAGTGAAGCCATATTCCTTCATGCACTTTTCAATTTGGGCAATTCTTCTCTCATAACCTTCAAATGTAACCATATCGATCGCCCTCCTTATTCTTTGCGCGGGTCAATATATTTGACCGCTTCGTCATACCGGCCGTATGTGCCGATGTTGTTCTGATATGCTTCTCTCGGCTCTACGCCGTTCCGGATATCCTCCATCATCTTGCCGAGACGTACGAACTTATACCCGATGACCTCATCGTTTTTGTCGAGACCCATCTCGAGGATATAGCCCTCTGCCAGCTCAAGATAGCGAACGCCCTTTTTGTTGGTGGAGAAGATGGTGCCGACCTGCGACCGCAGGCCCTTTCCAAGGTCCTCAAGACCCGCACCGATGGGCAGGCCGTTTTCGGAAAACGCGGTCTGCGTGCGGCCATAGGCGATCTGCAGGAACAGCTCGCGCATCGCGGTGTTGATCGCATCGCACACGAGGTCCGTGTTGAGCGCCTCAAGAAGCGTCTTGCCTACGATGGCTTCACCCGCCATGGCGGCGGAATGCGTCATGCCCGAGCAGCCGCTCGTTTCGATCAGCGCTTCCTCGATGATGCCGTCCTTCACATTCAGCGTCAGCTTGCACATACCCTGTTGGGGAGCGCACCAGCCTACGCCGTGCGTGAGGCCGGAAATGTCCGTGATCTGTTTGGATTTTACCCATTTGCCTTCTTCAGGTATCGGAGCCGGACCGTGATGCGGGCCCTTTTTCACGCATACCATTTCTTCTACTTCTTTCGAGTATTGCATGGGATTTTTTGACCTCCTTAAAATTTATTGCTTTCATAATAAAATACAAAGCTATACAAAATACATTATAGCATAGGAAAGACGGCAGCGTCATTATATTTTTGCGAATATTTTGCTCCCTGAATATACGAAAAGCAAGGACGGCGGTTGAATAAAAAGGCTGAGAGTGCTATTCTGGAAAAAAGGCACGGGAGCGGAAGGAGAAGATACGGGTGATTCCGGTCATCGTCATACTCGCTGCGGCCGCCGTATTCATGGCGGTCGTACTGACAGCGGCAAATAAGATATTCGACGTTGCGGTAAACGCGGGGAAAACAAAGGAAAAGGTGCTGAAGACCAACGCGAATAAAAATGCGGACGGCACTCCGAAGGAACGCTCTGAAAAAGAGCGGGCGAATGAATGGCTGCGGGCACAGGAGCCCGCGGTATGCCGCATGCGCTCCTGTGACGGCCTTGTCCTCGCGGCACACACGCTTCCTGCCGCACAGCCGTCTCACCTGTGGGCCTTTTGTATCCACGGCTTCTCCGGCAGCGGCCTTGGGCTGGGTCTTGCGGCAAAGCATTGGCATGAGCAGGGCTGGAATGTGTTCCTGCCCGACCTGCGGGGCAGCGGAGACAGCGAGGGGAGCTATTACGGCATGGGCTGGCTGGACCGCCTCGATATCATTCGCTGGATAAAAGAGGTCATTTTAAAGGAAGACCCGGAAGCGCAGGTCGTTCTGCATGGGGTCTCCATGGGCGCGGCGGCTGTCATGATGACTACGGGCGAGTCTTTGCCTGAAAATGTGCGCGCGGCAGTGGAGGACTGCGGCTATACGGGCGTATGGGAGGAATTTACGCTCCAGCTGAAAAAGGTGTTCGGGCTTCCGCAGTTCCCGATCATGCATATCGCAAATGTTATGGCAAAGCGCCGGGCAGGCTATTCCTTTCAGGAAGCCTCGGCAGTCTGTCAGGTAAAAAAATCTAAAACGCCTACGCTCTTTATCCATGGAGATAAGGATACGTTCGTGCCGTTCTTTATGTTGGACCAAGTGTACAGCGCGGCGGCGTGCGAGAAGGAAAAGCTGGTCGTGCACGGCGCACAGCATGGCGAAGCCGCTCAGCTTGCGCCGCAGCGCTATTGGGATACGGTCCATGCGTTCGTTGGGAAATATCTTGATTAAGGAGAGCTTCTATGGAAAAAACACAATATGTCTGTCCGAAATGCGGCTGCATGAGATACGAAAGCGACCAGTTTCAGGCAACGGGAGGAAATTTTTCTAAACTGTTCGACGTACAGAACAAAAAATTCGTTACGGTCAGCTGCGCGAAGTGCGGCTATACGGAGCTATATAAAGGAAAGACCTCGGACGGCTGGAATATCCTTGATTTTTTGGTAGGCCGCTGAAACTTAAAAATGAATAAATTGTTAAAAATGAGATCCGCGGCCCTGAAACTCGCAGGGGGCGCGGATTTTTGCTTGTATTTGCAATCCGTAGAAAGTATAATATAATGCGTATCATTATTTATATATGAGAAGGGCAGATGGAAAAGATGTATCGATTTGCAGAACGCTTTGACGGCGTGGGAGGAAGCGAGATCCGCAAGATATTCGGGCTTCTCGGCGTGCCGGGAATGATTTCTTTCGCAGGCGGGAACCCCTCGCCCGAGCTTTTTCCGGCGTCCACCATCGCAGATATCAGCGAACAGGTGCTTTCAGACGAGGGACGGTCTGTGCTCCAATATGGAGGAACGATGGGGATCCCGCAGCTGATCGACGTGCTGAAAGAAAAAAATAAGGGGCTCATGAAGGAAGACGACGATTTGATCGTGCTTTCCGGCTCGTCGCAGGGGATCGATTTTCTCGCGCGCACGATGGTGGAAAAAGGAGACGTCGTATTGGCGGAGTCTCCGTCGTTTTTGGGGGCGCTTCAAACGTTCCGGCTGGCGGACGCAGATGTAAAAACGGTTCCGCTGTGCGGAGACGGCCCGGACATCGGTGTGCTTGAAGAAAAAATAAAGCAGTATAGTCCCAAATTCTTCTATACGATACCAACCTTTCAAAATCCGTCCGGCATCACGATGAGCGCCGAAAAACGGAAGCAGGTCTATGAGATGTGCAAACGGTACGGGGTCCTGATATTGGAGGACGACCCTTATGCCGAGCTGCGCTACGAGGGGGAGCCTCTCCCGAGCATCAAGTCTATGGACGACTGCGGGCTCGTATGCAAACTTTCGAGTTTTTCCAAAACCATCTCTCCAGGTCTGCGCGTCGGCTATGCGGTCGCAAACAGGGAGATCATTGCGAAGTTCAACCTCTTAAAGCAGGGGGCGGACGTTCATACCTCCAATCTGTCGCAGGCGATCGTGCTGAAATTTCTCCAGCGCGGGCATTACGACGACCATGTGGAGATGCTGTGCAATACCTACAAGGAGCACAGAGACGCGATGCTTCGGGCGATCGACATGTATTTCCCGGATAATATAGCGTATACCCGGCCGCAGGGCGGGCTGTTCATCTGGGTCACGCTGCCGGAGGAAATGAATGCGCGTAAGCTGTTCGACGCCTGCGTGCTCGAAAAAGTAGCGTTTGTGTCAGGAAGCCCGTTCTTTGCGGAGGGAGGCCACGAAAACACGCTGCGGATGAATTTTTCCATGCCGGGCCTCAAAGAGATCGATGCGGGCGTAGACCGTATGAGCAAGGTGATGCGGCAGTATGAATATTTGACGAAATAACAAGAGGAGTATTAGGAACGATGTCGGAAAACGTTTTTGATATATTGGAAGAAAGAGGTTTTGTCAAGCAGACGACCCACGAAGGGCTGAGAGAAATGCTCGCTCAGGAAAAAGTAAAGTTCTATGTGGGCTTCGACGCGACGGCAGACAGCCTCCATGTCGGCCATTTCGTACAGCTGATGGCGATGGCGCATATGCAGCGCGCGGGCCATATCCCGATCATTCTGGTGGGGGGCGGAACGACGATGATCGGCGATCCAAGCGGAAAATCCGATATGCGCAGGATGATGACACGCGAGGTGATCGCGCATAATGCGGAGATTTTTAAAAAGCAGATCGGCAGCTTTCTCGACGTTTCCGAGGGAAAGGCCATCATGGTGGACAATGCCGATTGGCTTTTAGACCTCAATTATGTGGATTTCCTGCGGGAGATCGGCACATGCTTCTCCGTCAACAGGATGCTGACGGCAGAGTGCTATAAGCAGCGGCTCGAGAAAGGGCTCACATTTTTTGAATTCAACTATATGCTCATGCAGGCATATGATTTTCTGGTGCTGAACCGCAAATACGGCTGCACGCTTGAAATGGGCGGGGATGACCAGTGGTCGAATATCCTTGCGGGCGCGGACCTCATCCGGCGGAAGGAAGAGGGCAAAAAGGCGTATGGCCTTACGATCACGCTTCTTTTGAAGAGTGACGGAAAGAAAATGGGAAAAACGGAATCAGGCGCCGTATGGCTCGACCCGGAAAAGACCTCGCCATACGAATTTTATCAATATTGGAGAAATGTTGCGGATGCGGACGTCCGGACGTGTCTTTCGCTTCTCACTTTTCTGCCGATGGATGAGGTGGAGCGTCTTTCGTCTCTTCAGGATAATGAGATCAATGATGCAAAAAAGATACTTGCATTTGAGATAACAAAACAGGTGCACGGCGAGCAGGCGGCCTGTGAAGCGCAGAAAGCGGCGGAAGCGCTGTTTGCCGGCGGCGGCGAAGGGGGCAGCATCCCTACGACAGAGATCACCACGGCGCAGCTCGCGGAAAACGGCCAGCTGATCGACGTCATGGTCCTCTGCGGACTCACGAAGTCGCGCGGAGAAGGCCGGCGTCTGATCACACAGGGGGGCGTGCTCCTGAACGGGGAAAAGGTCACGGACGAATTCCGCGCGCTCAAAGAAGCGGACTTTGCAGATGGAGAAGCCATGATCAAAAAGGGAAAGAAAGTGTTCCATAAGGTGCTGATCCGCAGCTGATGATACCGAAACCCTATGTGTGCCTCGCACAGGAAGCGGCGAGCGAGCTCGTCATAAAAAAGTCGCGTTTTCTGTGCCGGCTTATTCCGGCAGAGACGGAAGAACAGGCGCGGCAGGAGATCGAAAAGGTGCGGAAAGAGCATTATAATGCCCGGCACAATTGTTTTGCCATGATCCTCGGCGCAAACCGGGATTTCGAGAAAAGCTCGGACGACGGCGAGCCGCAGGGAACGGCGGGCATTCCTATGCTTGAGGTTCTGCGCAAAAGCGGGCTCACCAATATCCTTGCAGTGGTCACACGCTATTTTGGTGGAACGCTGCTCGGCGCAGGCGGGCTCGTCCGGGCTTATAGCGGCGCGGTCGCACAGGCGCTTGAGGATGCACGGGCCGAACGGCATATCCCGGCGGAAGCCCTGCGCTTCCGGATAGACTATGCAGACTATGGAAAGCTGCAAAGCATCGCTTCGGAATATCGCGCGGCGCTCACCGCAGATTTCGGGGAAAAGATACAGGCGCGCGCCGTTTTCCGGCAGGAAGATCTCGGCGCGGTGGAAAAAAAACTGCGGGAAGCGTTTTTGGGTGCGGACATTTATGAAAAAGACGGCGAATGTTACATAACAGAGCCGGCGGAATAAATATTTTTATATGGCAGAGGAACTGAACATGGAGATCAAATTTTTACAAGCGAAAGAACTGAAGAAAAAACCGGAGGATGAAAGCAAGCTCGGCTTCGGCAGGATTTTCTCGGACTATATGTTTTTGATGCGGTATACCGAGGGAAAGGGCTGGCATGATGCGGAGATCAAAGAATATGAGGATTTTAAGGTATCTCCCGCCGCCACCGTATTTCATTATGGGCAGGAGGTATTCGAGGGGCTGAAAGCCTATCGTCAGGTAAACGGCGGTATCGCATTGTTCCGGGCAAAGGATAATTTCAAACGGCTCAACAATTCAGCCAAACGTCTTGCGATGCCGCTGATCGATGAAGAGCTTGCGCATAAAGCGCTGCGCGAGCTGATCGCAGTGGAAAAAGACTGGGTGCCGCATGAAAAAGGCACGTCGCTCTATATCCGGCCGAACTATATGGGCCTCGATCCGTTTATCGGCGTTGCAGCGGCAAAGGAATATGTTTTTTACATCATGACCGGCCCGGTCGGCGCCTACTATGCGCACGGGCTTTCTCCGGTCAAAATTCTGATCGAGCAGGAATATGTCCGCGCTGCAAAGGGCGGCATGGGCTTTGCAAAAACTGCAGGCAACTATGCGGCAAGCCTCATCGCAGGCGTAGAAGCGCACGAAAAGGGCTGTGATCAGGTGCTGTGGCTGGACGCTGAGGAACGCAAATATGTGGAGGAAGTCGGCTCCATGAATATGATGTTCGTGATCGACGGGAAATTGGTCACGCCGGATCTCGACGGAAGTATTCTGCCCGGCATCACGCGGGACAGCGTGATCACGATCGCGCGCGATATGGGGATTACAGTAGAAGAACGCAGGATATCGGTCGAGGAAGTGATCGAGACGGCAAAATCCGGCGCGATGAGCGAGGCGTTCGGTACGGGAACGGCAGCGGTCGTGAGCCCTGTCGGAGAATTTGTATACGGGGATGAAACCGTTACGGTCGCAGGTGGAAAAATGGGAGAGCTTGCTCTCGAATTTTACCGCATCCTGACGGGGATACAATATGGAGAGATCGAAGATAAATTCGGTTGGACGGAAACGGTCTGATTTCCCCGCCACTTTTTGGAGGTAAATTAGTTTGAAGAAAATAGTAGCGATTTTGCTGGCTGCTGTTCTAGCGGTAACGCTTTGCATTTCCATGAGCGCTACCGCGTTTGCAGCGAGCAGTATAAAAATTACTGCCAGCGTTAGCCCCGGCTCTCTCACCGGAGCGGGAACGGTATCCGTTAAGGTAACGGTGCAAAATGGATCGGACGGCGAAATAAATGACGTTACGGTAGAGTTCCCGGACGGCGACTCTGAGAATATCGGGAGCATCGCGGCAGGAGAGTCCGGCACACGGTCAGACAGCGCGTGGCACGTTTCCGAGGATATGCTGGATACGGACCTCATCTTTTCCGCCTCCTTTACGGATGAAGACGGAGATACACAGACGATAAAGACCAACCCGCTTACGATCTCCAAGGAGGATTCAAAAGCAGCGGCGTCCGCTTCGGCCAGCGCCTCTGAGGATTCGGTAGAAAGCGGCGAGCGGGTCACCTTTACGTTCAGCCTGAAAAACGAGGGGAACGTCACGCTGGAGGACGCCTCGCTGACTTCTCCCGATTCCGGGCAGTTCAGCGACTCGCAGCTCCATAAAACGTTCACGCTGGAGCCGGGCGAGACTAAAATATTAAAATGGACGGTATCGCTCAAGGAAAGCGTAGATATCAGCCCTGTCTTTACCTATACGGCAGACGGAGAAGAGCATACCGCAAAGGCAGACCGCGTGTCCGTAACGGTGGACGGCGCAGAGCCGAGTGCCTCGCAGGACGAGGACTCCCTTGAGGTCGTCGCGTCAGCTGACAAAACGCAGGTCAGCGCAGGGGATACGGTCTCGTTTGAAGTCACGGTGCGTAACCACGGCTCAGCCGACCTTGAAAATCTCAAGGTGACGGATGGGGACGGCAATGAAGTCGACTTTACGGGCGACAGGCTCGATGCGGGCAGCGCCGCAAAGGGAACGCTGGAATTGACTGTGCAGGAAACCTCGGATTTCGTGTTTACGGCGAAAGCGGAAGATGAGGACGGGAACACCGTTGAAGCAAAATCGGAGCCGATCGAAGTGACCGTCGATGCGGTAGACCTTACGACCGCACTCACGATGGACGTATCGTTCATACCGGAGATCAGTCAGGCCGGGCCGGTAGACTTTACTTTTAAGGTAAAAAACAACAGCGGGCAGGAATTGAAAAATATCGTGATCTCCGAAGCGACGCTCGGTACGATCGCGACGATCGAATCCATGACGGCCGCCGAGCAGGATATCACACAGCAGATACAGGTCGCGCAGACGACGAGTTATGTGTTTACGATCTCCGGCGAGCTGCCGGACGGTACCAAACTGCAGTCTCAGACGCAGCAGCCCGCTACTGTGACGGTAAAACAGGCTGCAGGCGGGATGGGAACGATGCTCATTCTGTTCGTTGTCATCATTGCAGCGATCATAGCGGTCGCGATCGCATTGGCTGTACTGATCCACAAGAATAAAAAAGCCGGATATACCGCATTTGGAAAACGGCGCGACTGCAGAGAGGTGCCGCAGCGCCCACGGCAGGAGCCGACGAGAAACCGGCCGGCCGAACGCTCTTATGGACAGCAAAGGCCGCCGCAGGTGCACCAGCAGCCACGGCAGCAGAAACGGCAGATGCCGCGCGAACAGATCGAACCGCGCCGCCAGCAGCCAAGACAGAAGCAGCAGAGGCAGCCCGTGGATAAAAAGAACACAAGATACAGCGATAGGAATAAATTCTAAGAAACGATTGGCGACAATTGAAAAACGGAACGCCCGGCCGGCGTTCCGTTTTTTGTTTGTTCCGCCTGTCGGCGCATGATTTTTTAAACCGGTCAGAATTCGTTTGATTTTTGAAAAAGACCGGATGTCAGAATATCATGGAACATGGAATGAAGCGTCCTGCGCATACCCGTCCTCGAAATACCTCCTGTATAGCATTCGTTGATCACTCCCCATAGGCCGTTGCAGAGCAGCGCGGCTGTCTGGCGCGAGGGATATTTAGAAGGCATCTGGCGGCTGTGGCGTTTGATATAGTCGTCGACATTGTCGAAGATATGATGATAGAAAGCAGAATATAAATAGGGATTCCGGTCGGGAGAAGCCCACGCAAAAAAAGAGAGATTGTTGTAATACAGGTTCAGGATGCAATCCAGCATATTATAATAACCGTGAAGGGCGTCGCGGGAGGGATTGTTTTCCGCCTGCAATCGGTAATAGTCCTGTACGGCTTCGTCCACATAACCGCGGAACATGTCCTCGGCAAGAGCGTATTTATCATCATAATGCGTATAAAATGTAATGCGGCTGGTCATCCCTTCACGGCAGAGCGCGGAGACCGTTATTTTCTCAAAGGGAAGACGGGCAAGCAGGGAGATCATAGTCTGCTTTAAATTCTGTTTTGTTTTAACGATCCGTTTATCTTCCATAAATCATACACTTTCGTTTTTTTGTATCAATAAGTAACAAATAAGACGTGCCTGTTCTTGCTGAACAATTTGTATGTTAGTATAACATATATATAAATATAAAACAATGTAAGGAGAGGAGCTTTGATGCGGAAAATCAGTGCGGAAAAGGCAGTGCGTATCATTACGCTTGCTCCCGTCATGGCATTTCTGACCCTGAGTATTCTGTTTGGCGTAAGGAACGGGATGTTCGGCGGCGGTGCGAACTATGCGGCGGCGGTCTTTTTTCTGACAGTGCTGCCGTTGCTCGCCTATCCTCTGCAAAAGGTGCTTCCGGGATGGAAAGAGAAAGGAAGGAGCGGACAGCGCAGCCTTGCCATTCTCATGGCGGTCGCCGGTTATATAGCGGGCATTTTATATGCCGTGGCGGCGGCAGTACCGGAGGGCATGCTGCTCGTCTATCTTGCCTATCTGTTTTCCGGCTGTCTTATTTTATTGTTCAATAAAGGCTTGAAAATAAAAGCGAGCGGTCATGCGTGCGGCGTCGCTGGGCCGCTTGCGCTGCTTGTCTGCTTACTGGGACCTGCCGCCCTGTTTGGCCTGCCCGTTTTAGGGGCGGTCTATTGGGCGTCGCTTCGCATGGGAAGACACACATGGAAAGAGCTGATCCTCGGGAGTATGCTCCCCATCGCCGCGCTGCTGTTGGCGGTCCTTTTTTTACGGCTGTTCTGAAAGCACCGCAAAAATCAGGAATCGGCGGAATCGATGATCTGTATCTCAAATTTATCATAGGGGAAACGGTCCACAAAATCATCGGGCTTGAACGTGGCCTTGCGGAACAGCCCGAGCTGCTTGGTATGATTGGTGTGCCACATAGGCACCTCGATATCGAATTCTTTGGCAAAATGCTCGATGCATTCCAGTATCGCGTCGGATATTTCCGGTTTCTGGCTTGTGAACGTATCCGCGCATATCGTCCTGCCGTTCTGATAGAGCTTTCCCCATAATGTCAGCATGCATTTCATCCTTTTCCAATGGATTTTTGACGGCGCAGTCTTGCACCGTTCCTTTATTATATCGGAAGAGCGGGCAAAAAGAAAGGCGCGGCACTTGAAAAAAGTGCGCCGAGCGTATAAAATAAACACCGTATTATAAGTTATTATGGAGGGGAAAAAGAATGGGAAAACCACTGGCATATAAAATTTTACAGGATCATCTCGTTTCCGGGGAAATGACCCCGGGCAGCGAGATATCGATCCGTATCGATTATACGCTCACGCAGGATTCAACGGGCACGATGGCGTATCTGCAGTTTGAAGCGATGGGCATAGACCGCGTCAAGACAAAACGCTCGGTCGCATATATCGACCACAATACCCTGCAAAGCGGCTTTGAAAATGCGGATGACCATAACTATATTATGAGTGTGGCAAAAAAGCACGGCATCTATGCTTCCCGGCCGGGGAACGGCATCTGCCATCAGGTCAACTTGGAGCGTTTTGGCGTGCCGGGCGCAACGCTGCTCGGTTCCGACAGCCACACGCCTACTGGCGGCGGCATCGGCATGATCGCCATCGGCGCGGGCGGGCTTGACGTCGCAGTTGCGATGGGCGGCGGCGCCTACTATCTGAATTGTCCGAAATTTGTCAATGTAGAGCTCAAAGGGGAACTTAGGCCCGGTGTATCCGCGAAAGACGTGATCCTCGAGGTCCTGCGCGTGATGAGCGTAAAAGGCGGTGTAGGAAAGATCATTGAATATACAGGCGAAGGCGTAAAAACGCTTTCCGTGCCGGAACGCGCGACCATCACCAACATGGGAGCGGAACTCGGCGCGACCACTTCTATTTTCCCGAGCGATGAAGTAACGCGGGAATTTCTTGCTGCACAGGGCAGGGAAGCGGATTTTGCGCCGCTTTCAGCAGATGCGGACGCGGAATATGATGAGCACATTGTAATTGACCTTTCCGCGCTTGCGCCGATGGCAGCAATGCCGCACAGTCCGGATAATGTAAAGACCATTGAAGAAATTGGGAAAATCAAGGTGGATCAGGTGTGCATCGGCAGCTGCACCAATGCTTCCTATCGCGATTTGATGCGTGTAGCCGCGATCCTCAAGGGAAAAACTGTAAATCCGCATACCAGCCTGACCATTTCGCCCGGCTCGAAGCAGGTCATGAATATGCTTGCGAAGAACGGCGCGCTGGCCGACATGATAGACGCAGGTGCGCGCATCCTCGAATGCGCATGCGGGCCGTGTATCGGCATGGGGCAGTCTCCGGCGACGGATGCTGTGTCTGTCCGCACGTTCAACCGCAATTTCTTTGGCCGCAGCGGAACGAAGAGTGCGAGCGTCTATCTCGTCAGCCCGGAAACGGCGGCAGTCACGGCGATCAACGGCTATCTGTCCGATGCGCTGGAGCTTCCGGATCTTTCCATACTTGATGTCGAAATGCCGGAGAAATTTGATGTGAACGATAATATGATCATTCCGCCGGCGGAGCACGCTGCCGATGTGGAGGTCATCCGCGGGCCTAACATCAAGCCTTTCCCGAAGCATGAGCCTCTCGCGGACGAGATCGAAGCGGAAGTCATGCTGAAAATGGAAGATAACATCACGACGGACCACATCATGCCCTCTAACGCGAAGCTGCTTCCGTACCGCTCCAATATCCCGTATCTTGCGGATTATTGCCTTACGCCGGTGGACGAGACCTTCCCGGCGCGTGCAAAAGAGGCGGGAAGATCGATCCTCATTGCAGGGCAGAACTACGGGCAGGGCTCCTCGCGCGAGCATGCTGCGCTTGCGCCGCTGTATCTCGGCGTCAAGGCGGTCATTGCCAAGAGCTTTGCGCGCATTCACATGGCAAACCTCATCAACAACGGAATCCTGCCGCTTACATTCGCGGACGAAGCGGATTACGATAAGATCAGTCAGGGCGACGTGCTGAAGCTCGCGGGTGTTCGTGAAAATGTGGAGGGAAAAGACCGTTTTTATGTAGAAGACGAAACGAAAGGCATCCGTTTCGAAGTCGTGCTCGACGCATCGCCGCGTTTGCGTGAAATGCTGCTTGCAGGCGGGCTTCTCAATTACACGAAAAACGCGAGCCGGTCATAAAAAATACGGCGGCAGGGGCGGTTTCCCGCCCTGCCGTCTTTTCGTTTTTATTGACATTTACGGAAGATTAGAATATCATTATACTGTCTTAATTTTGCTTGCAGTTATATGTGCCTCTGTTTGCCGGAGGTCTCTGAAATAGATTCGTGCGGTCAAAGCTGCCTCAAATCAGGCCGGCCGCGTAAGGAGCCGGAATGAAGCGGCTGGCTCCGGCAATGGATAAACGGAAATGCTCAGCGTTCCCTGTGGGGGAAAAGGCTGTTCTTCCGGAGCACCGGAAGGTGTATGCGAAAAAGTAGGAGGAAATATGAGTATACGCATCATGGGAACAGGCAGCTATCTGCCTGAAAAAGTGATGACCAATGAGGACTTTGAAAAGATCATAGATACGTCTGACGAATGGATCACAAAACGTACGGGCATCAAGCGCCGCCACTATGTGGAAAACGGCATGTGGAACAAGGATATGTGCGTCATCGCAGCGAATATAGCCATGAAAGAGGCGGGCGTCACAAAGGATGATATCGGCGGTATCATCGTCGCGTCCGTGACGAATGAAATGGGCGTGCCGTCCGTTGCGAGTCAGATCGAGCGGGAGCTCGGGATCCCGGAAGCGGTCTGCTTTGACGTCAACTCTGCGTGTACGGGTTTCATGTTTGCGCTCAAAGCGGCGTCGGGGTTCGTAAAGCCGGGCAGCAAACCGTTTCTCGTGTGCGGCAGCGAAACGCTTTCGCGTTTTATGAATATGGAAGACCGCGCAAGCTGTATCCTGTTCGGGGACGGCGCGGGCGCCGTTGTCATAGAAAGCGGCGATAATATGAAATATTTCGAGGTGTATTCCAAGCCGGATACGGAGGGCCTCATCACGATCAACGGTATGAATACGCTCAAAGACGGCGCAGTGCAGCCGTCCTATGCAGCGCTGAAGGGAAGAGAGGTCTATGTGTTTGCGACGCGCGAAGCAGAACGGGTCATTCGCCTCGCGCTGGAGGAAACGGGCAAAACCCCGGATGAGATCGACTGGTTCCTGATGCATCAGTCAAATTACCGCATCACAAAAACGATTGCACAGCGGCTTGACGTATCGATGGATAAATTTTATTCCAATATCGACGATACGTCCAATACATCGGCCGCCAGTATCCCGATCGCACTCGACCAGATGAACAAAAAGGGCATGCTGAAAAAGGGCGATACGCTCGTTGTTGCAGGCTTTGGAGGCGGGCTTTCATCGGGGTGCGCAGTCTATGAATGGTAATAACGCGAAAGCGTGACAAATAAAAAATAAATTGTTTTCTTAAATGGAGGAATTTGAAATGATCTATGAAAAGATTGCCGAAATCATCAGCGACAAAATGGATATCGATGTTGACGACATCACAATGGATTCTACATTCGAGAGCCTTGAGATCGATTCCCTCGACATGGTGGAGATCGTAATGGATATCGAAGAAGCATTCGAGGTGTCTGTGGAAGATGCGGAGAATCTGAAGAGCGTCGCAGACCTTGTAAAATATATCGAAGACAATAAATAAAAAACGTACAAAATGGGTAGAGGGCGGACGCAAAATGTTATTTTGCGTCTGTCTGCTATCTTTTGGAGGAACTTGATTTGGGTAGACTTGCAGTGCTCTTTGCAGGGCAGGGAGCGCAGAAAACAGGAATGGGCAAAAGCCTGTACGATAACGTGGAAGCGGCCCGGGATATTTTTGACCGTGCGGAAGCCGTGTGCCCGGGGCTCGCGGAGCTGTGCTTTTTCGGAGAACAGGCGGAGCTGAACCAGACGATCAATACACAGCCGGCCGTATTCACGGTAGATTTTGCAGCATGGGCGGCGCTTTCGGCAGCGGGGCTCGAGCCGGATATGGGCGCGGGTTTTTCCCTCGGAGAATATGCGGCGCTCGCGGCGGCAGGCGTCCTTTCCTTTGAAGACGCGCTGCGTCTTGTCCTGCTGCGCGCGGAATGGATGCAGGAAGCGGCCGAAGAACACAGCGGCGCTATGGCGGCGGTGCTCGGCAAAACGGCGGAGGAGGTCGAAGCGCTCACAGAGCAGTTCCGGGAGGACGGCATACTTCTGCCGGTCAATTATAACTGTCCGGGCCAAACTGTCGTAGCAGGAGACCTCAGCCTCATCGAGGTCATGATGGCATATTGCAAGGAAAATAAAATAAAATGCATGAAGCTTCCGGTAAACGGGGCGTTCCATTCGCCGCACATGGAGTGGGCTGCACAGAATATTTATGAAGAGATCAAAACTGCGGAATTTGGCATGCCGCAGTTTACGCTGTATGCAAACCGTACAGGAATGCCCTATGATCCGGCAGACATGGAAAATATGAAGACCGTCATGGCGGAACAGACGGCAAACCCGGTATTGTTCGAACAGAGTATACGGGCTATGCTTGCGACAGGCGCGGATACGTTTGTAGAGGTAGGGCCGGGTAAAACGCTCGCGGGCTTCGTATCGCGCGTCAGCAAGGAAGCGAAGACCTGCAACATCAATGATTTTGAATCTTACGAAAAAACGGTCGAGGCGCTGAAAACGCGCTGAACGTTTGTGTATGCATAGATGCGACGGGAGGAAAGGAATATGAGCACAGCACTCATTACAGGCGCTTCCCGCGGGATCGGCAGGGAGCTTGCCCTGCGGCTTGCGGATGAAGGATATGATATCGTAGTAAACTATTTATTTGAAGAGGAAGATTATGCGGGCACGGTAGCGGAGATCGAAAAGAAAGGCGTAAAAGCGATCGCGATCAAAGCGGATGTGAGTCAATTCAGCGAAGTGGAAGCGATGATGAAGCAAACGGTGGAGACGTTCGGGTCGATCGACGTCCTCGTCAATAATGCAGGCATCACGCGCGACGGGCTTCTCGCACGCATGAAGGAAGAGGATTTCGACGCGGTCATAAACGTCAACCTCAAAAGCGTATTCAATTGCTGCCGCCACGCAGTACCCTATATGATGAAGCAGAAGCACGGCAGGATCATCAGCATGGCCTCCGTAGTCGGCCTTTCCGGACAGGGCGGCCAGACGAACTATTCCGCCTCCAAGGCAGGGATCATCGGCTTCACGAAATCTCTCGCCAAAGAGATCGGCTCGAGGAATATCACCGTCAACGCGGTAGCTCCCGGGTTTGTAGAGACGCCTATGACGGATGCCATGCCTGCAAAGGCGCGGGAAGAAGTGTTAGGGAGCATCCCGCTCCGCCGCGGCGGCACGGTAAAGGATATTGCAGACGCAGTCGCGTTCCTTGCGAGCGAGCAGGCGTCCTATATCACAGGGCATGTGCTCTCGGTGAACGGCGGCATGTACATGTGACGCATCCTGCGCGGCGAACCTTGGATTTTCGGTTCCGCGCTGATCTCGGCGCACCGGGATGTACGATTTCATTCAGCACTCCGGTACAATACCGAACTTCATCCGCGTATCCTGCATCACATAGGAACGGCTTTCGCGTATCCGTTCCGAATATGCTTAGAATAGCAGGCAGCAGTCCCGGTCAGGCTGCGCCTGTGAAACGATAGACTTGAAAGGGAACCTTTATGGCAAGACGGGTAGTTGTAACGGGCCTCGGAATCCTTTCCCCGAACGGGAACACGGTAAAAGAGGCATGGGAAAACACAAAAAACGGCGTGAACGGAATTGGACCGCTGACTAAGGCGGGAGCGGAGGGGCTGCCCATTCATTTCGCGGGCGAGCTGAAGAACCTCGATGTGCTCGATTATCTGGATAAGAAAGAGGCGCGCCGCCTCGACGAGTATTCCCAATACGGGGTCATCGCCGGAAATCAGGCAATGGAAGACGCAGGCTTCACACCGGGCGGGGAAATGCCGTATGACCGGTACCGCTTCGGCGTTCTGGTCGGAAGCGGGATCGGCGGTCTCGATACGATGGAAACGGAAGTAACGAAGCTGAATGCGAAGGGCTTCAGACGCGTCAACCCGCTTCTTGTACCGATGATGATCAGTAACATGGGCTCCGGCTATCTTGCGATCAAGCATGACCTGAGGGGCTACAACACAACGGTCACGACGGCCTGCGCGTCGGGGACGCATTCTATTGGAGACGCCTATCACATGATCCGCGACGGTTATATGGATGCAATGCTTGCGGGCGGCGCGGAATCGCCCATTAAAATGCTGGCGATATCAGGCTTTCTTGGCCTGCATGCGGTCACAACGACGGACCGGCTCGACCGCGCCTCTATTCCGTTCGACGCGGAGCGCAGCGGCTTCGTCATCGCGGAAGGCGCGGGGGTGATCGTTCTGGAGGAATATGAAATGGCGAAGAAGCGGGGCGCACATATTTATGCGGAGATTGCAGGTTACGGCGCGACGTGCGATGCCTATCACATGACGGCGCCTCAGCCGGAAGGAGCAGCGCTTGCAAAAGCAATGGAAGTAGCGATGGAGGAAGCGCATGTCCTGCCCTCCGAGGTATCTTATATCAATGTGCATGGAACGTCGACTGAGCTCAATGAAAAGACAGAGACGCTTGCGATCAAAAAAGCGTTTGGAGAAGAAGCATATAAAATACCGCTTTCCTCTACAAAATCTATGACCGGACATTCGCTTGGCGCTGCAGGAGGGATCGAAGCGGTCTATTCCATCATGGCGATGCAGGATGATTTTATCCCGCCGACGATCAACTATCAGGTTCCGGATCCCGAATGCGACCTTGATTGCACGCCAAATATAGGAAAGAAAGCCGATGTTGATGTGGTCATGTCTGATAATCTCGGCTTTGGCGGGCATAATGCGGTGCTTTTATTCAAAAAAGCGGAGTAAAGGAGAACAAAAGTGGACTTAAAATCAGTATTGGATTTATTGAAAGCCGTTGAAAAGACGGGAATGAATAAGTTTGAATTACAGGACGGAGATTTTTCGGTCCGTATGGAGCGCGGTACGGGTGAAACGACGAAGACCGTTTATGTAACGGCTCCGCCGCAGATATCGGCTCAGATCGGTACGGCGCCTGCCGTTCCCTCGCCTGCCGCTTCGCCGGCTCCGGCGGAAGAGGCGGCACAGGCCTCCAATGCCGCTCCTGCTGCGGCCGAAAGCAAGGGAAAGGATATTTCCTCCCCGCTCGTCGGAATATTCCACAGCCTTTCCGAAGGGAAGGCTGTCAAAATAGGCGATAAGCTCAAAAAAGGCGATATCGTATGTATGGTAGAAGCGATGAAGCTGATGAATGAGATCACGATGCCCGAAGACGGAGAGATCACATGGGTCGCCTGCGAAGATGGAGATAGCGTAGAATACGGACAGTTGCTGTTCAATTATGTGTAATAGTGCGTATAGTACAGTTGGTTTTGGCTGAAAAAAGGAGCATATATGGTTTTAAATCAGGAAGAAATCAAACAAATCATTCCACATCGGGCCCCGTTCCTGTTTTTGGACGAGGTGCTTGAGTGCGAAGTGGCGAAACGCACCAAAGCGGTGTGGCGCATCCGGGAAGACCTCTTCTGCTTCAAAGGGCACTTTCCCGGAAATCCGATCCTGCCGGGAGTGCTCATCACGGAGGCGCTTGCGCAGGCAGGCGCGGTCGCCATTCTGCAGGACGAAAAATATAAGGGCCGTCTTGCGGTATTCGGCGGGATCGATAGGGTACGCTTCCGGGGCATGGTCAAGCCGGGAGACGACCTTGTGCTCGAAACAGAGATTTTGCGCCTGTCCGCAATGGGCGGAAAAGGAAAGGTAAAAGCCACGGTGGATGGAAAGACCGTGTGCGAGGGGGAGATCCTGTTCGTTCTTACGAAGCAGGATTAAACACGTACGAAACGGATGGCGGCGCTCGGCAGTGCGGAATTGTCCGGACCGCATCCGAAGGAGATAATCGATGATAAACAAGGTTTTGATTGCTAATCGCGGCGAGATCGCCGTGCGCATCATACGCGCGTGCCGCGAGATGGGGATAGAAACCGTTGCGGTATATTCTACGGCGGATGAAAATGCGCTCCATACGCAGCTTGCGGATGAAGCGGTGTGCATTGGCCCGCCCGCGCCCAAAGACAGCTACCTGAGCGCTTATAATATTTTATCTGCGGCGCGCATTTCCGGGGCGGATGCGATCCATCCGGGCTATGGGTTCCTGTCGGAAAACTCCAAGTTCGTCCGTATGTGCGGAAAAAGCAACATCGTCTTCATCGGTCCGGATGCGGAAGCAATGGAAAAAATGGGAGATAAGCTCATGGCGCGCAGGATCATGACGGAGGCGAAAGTACCGGTCATTCCGGGTTCTCTTGATGCGCTTGAAGACGCGGAGGATGCAAAGAAAATCGCAAAAAAGGTCGGATATCCCGTTATGATCAAGGCGGCAAACGGCGGCGGCGGACGGGGCATCCGCAAGGTGGACCGGGAGGAAGATATAGAGGAAGCTTTTAGCGCTGCCTACAAGGAAGCGCTCGGCGCCTTTGGCGACGGAACGCTGTATATGGAAAAGTGCATCATGGATGCACGGCATATCGAAGTGCAGATTTTATGCGATCATTACGGCGAAGCGATCTACCTGTACGAGAGGGAATGCTCCCTTCAGCGCAGGAACCAGAAAGTGATGGAAGAAGCGCCCAGCGTGGCGTTCGGCCCTGAAAAACGTACGGAGATCGGCGAGGCGGCGGTACGGGCCGCAAAGGCCTCCGGTTATAAAAATGCAGGCACGATTGAATTTTTATATGACGAGGCGTCAGGAAATTATTATTTTATGGAGCTCAACGCGCGCGTGCAGGTAGAGCATCCGGTCACAGAGATGATTACGGGGATCGATATCGTACGCGAACAGATACTGATCGCGAACGGCGGCAAGCTTTCGTATCGGCAGGAAGATGTACCGCTTATGGGCCACGCAATCGAATGCCGTATCAATGCGGAAGACCCAATGAAAAATTTCATGCCTTCTATCGGTACGATCGAAGCGCTGCACCTTCCCGGAGGACCGGGCGTGCGGTTCGATACGGCAATGTATACGGGATATAAAATACCGCCGACTTACGACAGTATGATAGGGAAGCTTATCGTTCATGCTCCGACGCGTGCGCGGGCTATGGCGAAAATGCGTGCGGCCCTAACGGAGCTCGTTGTGGACGGAGTGGAGACAAACGCAGATTTCCAGCTCGATCTTCTCAACAACGAAGATGTAATGGAGGGCAAGCTCGATACAGGACTGGTCGGGCGCATCATGGAGGAAAGGTAACAGATGGGGTTATTTTCAAAGAAGCGCAAGGATATCACCCTGCGCGTATACCGTACCAACCAGCAGGCGCAGATGCCCGCGGAAGAGCCGGAGCAGATTCCGGAACCGCTTGTTGCGCATGACGAGGAACAAGTTGAGGGCATGTGGGAAAAATGCCCGGAATGCGGCAGCGTGATCTATACGGATGACCTGATCGCAAATCTTAACGTGTGCACAAACTGCAGCTATCATTTCCGCTTATCTGCCCGCCAGCGTATTATGTATACAGCGGATGAAGGAACCTTCGTAGAAACAAATGCAGATATGATCGGCACGAATCCGCTTGATTTTCCGGGATATGACAGCAAGATAAGAAAGATACGCGGCTATACCAACGAGAAAGAAGCAGTCGTCACCGGAGCCTGTCAGATCGGCGGAGAGCCCGCTGTGCTCGCGGTCATGGACGGCTTTTTCATGATGGGCTCCATGGGAGCGGCGGTCGGCGAGAAGATCACGCTTGCGATCGAGCAGGCCGTGCGCGAAAAGCTCCCGTTTATCGCTTTTACGGTCTCGGGCGGCGCGCGCATGCAGGAAGGACTCATATCCCTGATGCAGATGAGCAAAACAAGCGCGGCTCTTACGAAGCTTGACGAAGCGGGCCTGCCTTATTTCGCCGTGCTGACAGACCCGACGACAGGCGGTGTTACGGCGAGCTTTGCCATGCTCGGAGACGTCACGATCGCCGAGCCGAATGCGACGATCGGCTTTGCCGGGAGGCGCGTCATCGAGCAAACGGTAAAGCAGACGCTCCCGCCTACGTTCCAGACGGCGGAATTCCAGCTCGAGAAAGGCTTTGTCGATATGATCGTTCCCCGCGGAGCGCTGAAAGAAACGCTCGCAAAGCTTTTAAAACTGCATAAAGGAGGAGCCGCGAAATGAGTGAGAAACGGTCGGCATGGGATATTGTGCAAACAGCGCGTGACCCGAAGCGTATCACCTCTCAATATATCATTCGGCATGTGTTCACGGATTTTATGGAAATGCACGGCGATAAGCTGTTTGCGGACGATGCAGCGGTCATCGGCGGCGTCGGATTTTTAGGAGATATCCCGGTCACAGTCGTAGGTCAGGAAAAAGGCGTAGACCTGCGCGATAAGGTGAAGCGTAATTTTGGCTGCTCCAATCCGGAGGGCTACCGCAAATCCCTGCGCCTTATGCGTCAAGCGGAGAAATTCCACCGCCCCGTCATTTGCATCGTAGATACGCAAGGGGCGTTCTGCGGCATCGGAGCTGAGGAACGCGGCGTGGCCGAGTCCATAGCCCGGAACCTCATGGAGCTTTCCAGGCTCAAAACGCCTGTCCTGAGCCTGTTTATCGGCGAAGGCGGCAGCGGCGGCGCGATCGCGCTTGCGGTCGCGGATAAGAGAGCAATGCTCGAGAACGCGCTTTATTCTATTCTTTCACCGGAGGGATTTTCCAGTATTCTGTGGAAAGATTCCTCACGCGCTGCGGAAGCGGCGGAGCTGATGCGCATGACCGCATCGGAGATTCAGGAGATGGGTCTCATAGACGATGTGATCCCAGAGCCCGAGGGCGGCGCGCAGGCGGAGGACGGCGGAAAATTTGCAGCAGAGATCAAAAAATATCTGATCAGAAATGTAAATGAGCTCATGGTTGAACCGATAGGCAGCCTGCTCGAAAAGCGTTATGCAAAGCTGCGTTCTTTCGGACAGAATGCGGTCGTAACGAAATAAAAGAAGACAGGAAAGGAAGCTTTCCTGTCTTTTATATCCCGCTTTTGAAGGACGTGCGGATGACAGGCGGCTATACTTGACAACGGATGCCGCCGTGACTACAATATGCACATACCCCTATTGGTATATGGAGGCTCTCTATGAAGCAATGTATGGATGCGGATAATCTGCACCGCAGGTTAAAAAAAATCATCGGACAAGTGCAGGCGATAGACCGGATGGTCGAGGAAGATGTTCCGTGCGAGGATGTGCTCGCGCAGATCAATGCCGCAAAGTCCGCCCTGCACCGGGTAGGGCAGGTCGTTTTGGAGGGGCATATCAAGCATTGTGTCCGCGATGGGATAGAGCATGGAGATGCAGATAAAACGATAGAAAGCTTTACAAAAGCAGTAGAGCGGTTCGCAAATATGAAATAGAAAAAACAGATTTTTACAGGCAGCCCTTGTATGGACTGCCTTTTTTATGTGCTTTCCCAAAAACAAACTTGACAAAGAGGGCTGCCGCAGATATTATATACATATACCCCTATAGGTATAAAGGAGACTTTGATGAAAAAACTGGAAAAATTACTGGAATGGGGCGGAATAAAGAAAGATATTATATTTCTTGCAATATCAGGGCTTGCCCTCCTTATGAGCCTCGTAGGCTGGGAGCCGTTTCCGTTCGGCGTTTCGTGGATCGCGATCGTGCTGTGCGGTATCCCTATTATTTTAGAGGCGGTCATTGGGCTCATTACTGCATTCGATATCAAAGCAGATGTTCTCGTTTCTATCGCTTTGATAGCCTCAGTGGTGATCGGAGAGGACTTTGCCGCAGGGGAAGTGGCATTCATTATGCAGCTTGGCGGGCTGCTGGAAGAGCTTACGGTCGCAAAGGCGCGCGCCGGGATTGAAAAGCTGGTCCATTTGACGCCGCAGACTGCCCGGGTATTATCGGAGGACGGAGAGAACATCGTTCCCGCGGAGGAAGTACGGGTAGGAGACATTCTCCGCGTCCTTCCCGGAGAGACCGTGCCTGTTGACGGCGTGATTCTATCGGGGCAGACCTCCGTCAATCAGGCGGTCATGACAGGAGAATCGCTCCCGGTGGACAAAGCAGCCGGAGACGAGGTATCCAGCGGGACCGTAAATCAATTCGGTTCTTTTGATATGAAGGCAGCAAAGGTAGGGGAAGACAGCTCCATCCAGAGGATGATTCGTCTTGTGCAGTCTGCCGATGCGGGAAAGGCAAAAATAGTCGGACTTGCAGACCGCTGGGCAACATGGATCGTCGTTATCGCGCTTTCTGCTGCCGGACTCACATGGCTTCTGTCGGGCGAGATCATTCGCGCGGTGACTATCTTGGTCGTATTTTGTCCGTGCGCGCTTGTATTGGCGACGCCCACAGCGATCATGGCGGCGATCGGGAACGCGACAAAGCATGGCTTTCTCGTGCGTGAGGGCGACGCGCTTGAGCGCCTTGCGTCCGTGAAAAAGATCGCCTTTGATAAAACGGGCACCTTGACCTATGGAACGCCTCAGGTAATGGAAATAAAAAGTGTTCTTCCCGGCCATTCGGAGCAGGCGCTCTATGCGCTTGCGGCCTGCGCGGAAAAACGTTCCGAGCATCCTCTTGGAAAGGCGGTCGTGCGCTGCTATCAGCAGGAAAGCGGGGAAGCGGCTCTGGAACCCGAGCAGTTCCGAATGGTTCCGGGGCGCGGCGTGGCTGCGGTCATTGACGGGCAGGAGATCCTTGCAGGAAACAAAGCGCTGCTTGCCTGCTCGAAGATACAGATTTCGGAAGAATTATGCCGCGCTGCGGAGCAGTCCCTCGAAAAGGGGTGTACGGTCATTTATATAGCCATAGGCGGGAAAGAGGCGGGCTATCTCGCGCTGGCCGATACGCTGCGTCCGGAAAGCGCCGGCATGATCGGCTCCCTTGAAGGACTCGGCGTTCAGCCGGTGCTTTTGACGGGAGACCATGAAAATGCCGCGCAAACGATCGGGCAGCAGCTCCATATCAGCGAGATACATGCAAATTGTCTTCCGGAAAACAAACTGGAACAGATCGGAGCCTATCAGGCGGCGGGACAACCGGTCTGTATGATCGGGGATGGCGTAAACGACGCTCCGGCCTTGAAAAAAGCGGCTGTCGGCATCGCAATGGGGGGAGTGGGAAGCGATATCGCCGTAGATGCCGCGGATATTGCGTTGGTAGACGACGAGGTGAAAGAGCTGCCGCATTTGCTGGCCCTCTCCAAAAGAATGATGGCCACGATCCAATGCAACCTTACCTTTTCCCTCAGCCTGAATTTTCTCGCGATCGTCTTGGCTATGACGGGAATACTCGACCCGGTATCCGGCGCGCTTGTACATAATGCAGGCTCTGTGCTCGTTATCATCAATTCTGCGATTCTATTGAAATGGAGGAAAAAGAAATGACCGTCAATATCGTTGCGCTTGTGATCGGAGCGCTTATCCTGACTGCGGGCCTTTATTATCTTGTTCGCGGGAAAACGACAGGGATTCCCGGAAAATATATGGCGCAATCAGCGGGATCGGCGCTGCCGTCATCGCTATCTTCGTAATAAAGCTGCTGATAGAGCTTGCCGGAGCTTAACGCAACGCATAAAAATACCGCGTATTTTGATACGCGGTATTTTTACAGCTTTCGTTCAGCTGTTTTTCATCACAACGGTCTCAAGCGTATTGGCCACATCCTCGCATGCGTCACAGCAGCCCTCAAAATAGTTAAAGGTCTTGGACCATACCATGATCTCGACCGGATCGGTGGAATTGACGTGCAGGTCACGCATCGCGCGGGTATAAAGCTGGTCGCCCTCTCCCTCGAGGTCATTGATCTCAATGATATAATCGCTCAGAGAACTGGATTTCTTGAAATTGCGGAATTCCTGTATCGCTTTTTTCAATGAAGAACAGCAGGCGGCAATAATATCCATGAATTCCAGCGCTTCAGGACGGATGCTCTGAATATTGAACGTATAGATTTTTACGATGACGTCCTCAAGTGCATCGGTCACATCGTCGATCCTCTGCGCGATCTCGGTCACGTCTTCCCGTTCGATCGGCGGAAGAAACTCGCGGATCAAGGCTTTCATCATCTCGTGCTTTGCCTGATCGGCGGTGTGCTCGATCTTGTGTATCGTGTTCATTGCTTCCTCCACTTTATCAGGCTCAAAGCTGCGCAGAGTATCGCCCAGCAGGGAAGCGGCGGAGCAGGAATAATCCACCATATTGACAAATGCGTCAAAATAATCAAAACTGTGTTTTTTTGCCATTTTTAAAATCCTCCAGCGGTGTTTGAACCGATCAAAATACTGCCATGAACAAAAGAGCCATTAAAAAGCCGATGACCCCGCAGCCGGGGAAAGTAAGGATCCACGCCATGAACATTTCCTTTACAACGCCCCAGTTGACGGAAGAAACGCGGCGTGCCGCGCCTACGCCCATGATCGCGGTGGTCTTTGTATGCGTCGTACTGACGGGAAGTCCCGTAAGCGACGAGGCAAGCAGACATACTGTTGCGGACATATCTGCATCAAAACCCTGATATCCTTTCAAATGTACCATATCCATTCCGACGGCCTTGATGATACGATATCCTCCGATAGAGGTGCCGAGCGCCATAACGGCGGAGCAAAGAATCATCAGCCAGATCGGAATTTCAAAAGTCGTGACATCTGCCTGTCCTTTTGCAAGAAAAATGCCGAGCAGGAAAACACCCATAAATTTCTGCCCGTCCTGCGCGCCGTGCATGAACGACATCGCGGCGGCGCCGCCGATCTGTCCATAATGAAAGAAGCGGCTGGTTCTGCGTCTGTCTTTATATTTACAGACGGCTGCGGTAAGCTTTGCGGAAAGCCAGCCAAGGCCAAAACCAAGCCCTGTGGAAAGAGCAAGGCCATATAGAACCTTGACCCATTCTGCGCCGTTGATCCCGCCAAAACCGCCATGCATAGCGATGGCCGCGCCTGAAAGCCCGGCAATCAGCGCGTGACTTTCGCTGGTCGGGATGCCAAAGCGCCATGCGACGGTCGCCCACGTCACGATCGCCACCATCGCCGCGCAGAGCGCGACGAGAGCTTCGTGGGAATCGCCGCCGAAATCCACCATGCTGTATATCGTATAAGCAACGGTAGCGTTGATCATCGTCATAACGAGCACACCGAGAAAATTAAAGACGGCAGCCATAAGGATAGCCGGCTTCGGCTTCAGGGCACGGGTAGAGACGCACGTCGCGATCGCGTTAGGCGCATCGGTCCAGCCGTTTACGAGAATAACGCCCAGCGTCAGGATGACCGTAATCAAAAGAGCGGGGTTAGACCCAAGCTGAGAAATAAATTCTGAAAATGAGATCGTCATATCACTTTTCCCCTGTTATGGAAAATTTATGCCATTTAAAAGTATATCATAAATAATAAAGAAATTCTAAACTGAACAAAATTTTTTTCTATATTTCCGTAGACGTCACGGCTCAGGGAGGCATCTCAAAATAGGATTGAAAAAGAATGAAAAGAAGTATACAATAAACGGTATCAGGTAGCAAAGAAAGGCACAATATATGGAGCTGAAACTCGCTCCGCTGTTCAGCGGGTCGAAAGGTAACTGCATCTATGCAGGTACGGAAAGGTCTAAAGTACTTGTGGACGCAGGATATTCCTGCACGAAGATCGTGTCGGAATTAAAAAAGGTCGATATCCGAATGGAGGATATCGACGGCATTCTGGTCACGCATGAACACAGCGACCATATCGCGGGGATCGGCGCGATCTCCCGTAAATTTGATATCCCGGTTTATGCGAACGCCCAGACATGGGCAGAAATGGAAAAACGTCTCGGCGATGTGCAGAGCAAAAATATCCGCGTGATCGACGAACAGGATTTTTATGTCGGAGAGTTGTGTGTGCAGCCCTACGAAATATCGCACGACGCGGTTCGGCCGTTCGGTTACAGCCTTACGGCAGGAGGAAAAAAAGTCAGTATCATGACGGACCTTGGCAGGGTCACGGAAAAAATGCTTGCGCAGGTCGCCGGATCGTCTATCGTACTTCTGGAATCCAATCACGATGTCGAGATGCTGAAATGCGGCCCTTATCCCTATTATCTCAAACGGCGCATCCTTTCGGCACATGGCCATCTTTCCAACGATGATGCGGCACAGACGGCAATGCGTCTTGTGGAAGCAAATGTAAGGGGCGTCCTTTTGGGGCATCTTTCGGAAAAGAATAATTTTTATGAGCTTGCATACGAAACGGTGTGCGGCTTTCTGCGGCAGAACGGTGTGATAGTAGGCAGACACGTCGCGGTGGCGATGGCCAAGCGCGAGGGTGTAACGGGAATATACGCCGCGGTATGATCGTTTATGAAAATCAAAATCATTTGCGTAGGAAAATTAAAAGAAACGTTTTATGAACAGGCGCAGGCAGAGTATGCGAAAATGCTCAGCCGCTTTTGTACGCTTACCGTTGAAGAACTGCCGGACGAACCGTTGACGAACGTAAAAGGGGAAAAAGCGGAGGAAGCCGTGCGAAACGCGGAGGGAACGCGTATCCTGAAAAAATGCGAGGGATATGTAGTCGCCTGCGACGTGCGCGGAAAGGAACTGGCGTCGGAGGAATTTGCTCAGAAACTGGACGGCCTTATGTCCGGTGGAGCGGGAACTATCACCTTTGTGGTCGGCGGCTCTCTCGGACTTTCGGGAGAGGTGCTCCGGCGGGCGGACCTGCGCCTCTCCATGTCGCGCATGACGCTCCCGCACCGTTTGTTCCGTATCGTGCTGCTGGAGCAGATCTTCCGCGCTTTTAAGATCATGCGCGGGGAGACCTACCATAAGTAATTATATTTTGAGATTTTTTTGAAAACAGGACGTAGTATAAGATAACTGACCACAAAAGGAGAAAATCAAAATGGCAGAAATCAGGAAAGAAGAAGGCAAATTTCTGGTGGACGGCAGGGAAGTGGACTTCAGTACGCTCAAACAGGTTCAAAAACTCGACGATGCCGAACTGGATCAGGTAGGCGGCGGAATAAAGATTTTTGTGAAAGATCATTGGTATGGTCCGGATTATCTGGTTTGCGGCGGCTGCGGCAGCAAAAGCTGGACGATCATCGGCGCGAGGGAGCCGAATGAGCTTCAACTGCGCTGCGATAAATGCGGACGAGTATCATGGGAAAAAATAGATACCTGACAAAAAAGAAACACTTTTCCAAACATAGCGAGGAGAGCCGCGTGCAATATTGCACGCGGCTTTGTTTCTTGTTATAATAAAAGTTCGTAAGAGAATTGGGAAAGAGGTTTGTCATGGCAGAAAACGAATCAAAGAATTTTATCGAAGAGATCATCGAGAAAGACCTTGCCGGGGGAAAGGAAAAGACAGTCGTCACGCGCTTTCCGCCCGAACCGAACGGCTATCTGCACATCGGGCATGCAAAATCCATCTGTCTGAATTTCGGGCTGGCAGAAAAATTCGGAGGGAAATGCAACCTGCGTTTTGACGATACCAATCCCGTCAAGGAAGATATCGAATATATTGAAGCAATCAAGCGCGACATCGAGTGGCTGGGCTTCCATTGGGCGGACGAAGTTTACGGCTCGGATTATTTTGATTTCATGTATGAGTGCGCGGAAAAGCTGATTGAAAAAGGACTTGCCTATGTGGATGACCTTACGCCCGAGGAAATGCGGGAATACAGGGGAACGCTCACACAGCCCGGAACGGAAAGCCCTTACCGCAGCCGTACGCCTGAAGAAAATATGGATCTGTTCCGGCGCATGCGTGCCGGAGAATTTCCCGACGGCGCAAAAGTGCTGCGTGCAAAGATCGATATGGCCTCTCCAAACCTCAATATGCGCGATCCTGCCATTTACCGCATCGTGAAAACGCCGCACCACCGTACCGGAGATCGGTGGGTGATCTATCCGATGTACGATTTTGCGCATCCTCTTGAGGATGCTTACGAGGGCGTTACGCATTCGGTGTGCACAATGGAATTTGAAGACCACCGCCCATTGTATGATTGGGTAATAGAGAAATGCGAATGCGAGCATGTGCCGCATCAGTATGAGTTTGCACGCCTCAATCTGACCAATACGGTCATGAGCAAGCGCTATTTGAAAAAGCTGGTGGACGACGGCGTCGTTTCCGGTTGGGATGATCCGCGTATGCCCACGCTTTCCGGCGTGCGGCGCAGGGGCTATACGCCCGCTGCGATCCGCGATTTCTGCGAGCGCATTGGTGTGGCAAAGGCGGTATCGGTGGTCGACGTGCGCCTGCTCGAGCATTGCGTGCGTGAAGACCTTAACGCGCATGCGCCGCGTGTGATGGGCGTGCTCCGTCCGCTCAAGCTTACGATAGAGAACTACCCGGACGGAAAAACGGAACTGCTTACGGCGGAGGACCTGCCGGGCGGGGAAAGCACGCACGAAGTGCCATTTTCGAAGCATCTTTTTATCGAGCAGGACGATTTTATGGAGGTCAGGCCGAACAACAAATATTTCCGGCTGTATGTGGGCGGTGAGGTTCGCCTGAAAAATGCTTATATCATCAAATGCGAGCGCGTTGTAAAGGATGCGGACGGGAATATCGAGGAAGTTGTGTGCACCTACGATGAAACGACCAAGTCAGGCGGGGAGAACAGCGGACGCAAGGTAAAGGGAACGCTCCACTGGGTGGAGCGCGATACTGCGGTCCCGGCTCAGGTACGTCTGTACGACTATCTGTTCACGGAACAGGAGGACGGCGCCTATGCCGCCAATCCCAATTCGCTCACCGTGCTGAAAAATGCGGTGATCGAGCCGCATATCAGAAATGCGGAAAAGGGCGGGCGTTTCCAGTTCATGCGGCAGGGGTATTTTTGTATCGATACGGAAGACACCACGGAAGATAAACTGGTGTTCAACCAGATCGTGAGCCTTAAGGACAGCTTTGCAAAAACGATGGCAAAATAAAAGAGAACGGCGAAGAGCTTTTCTTACGGAAAGCGTACGGAGCAAAATTTTGAAAGGAACGGTATTATGGAAATCAGAACAAGATTCGCGCCCAGCCCAACGGGTTATCTGCATATCGGCGGCCTGCGGACGGCGCTTTATGCCTATCTGTTCGCGAAAAAGAACGGCGGGAAGTTTATACTGCGCATCGAGGATACGGACCGGGAACGCCTTGTAGACGAAGCAAGCGAGATCATCTACCGCACGCTGAAAGATACGGGGCTCGTTTACGATGAGGGTCCGGATGTAGGCGGGGAATACGGGCCGTATATCCAGTCCGAGCGCAAGGATATCTATCAAAAATATGCGGAAGAGCTTGTGAGGCGCGGCGCGGCTTATTATTGCTTCTGTACGAAAGAACGCCTTTCCGGACTGCGCGCAGAGTGTGAGGCCAAAGGAGAGCAGTTCAAATACGATAAGCATTGCCTTTCTCTCACACCGGAGGAGATCAAGGCGAAGCTCGACGCAGGCGAGCCGTATGTCATCCGCCAGAATATCCCGACAGAGGGAGAAACGACGTACAGCGATATGGTATACGGAACAGTCACGGTGCCGAACAGCGATATGGAAGACAACATTCTGCTGAAATCGGACGGCTACCCGACATATAACCTCGCGAACGTGGTGGACGACCACCTGATGAAAATCACGCACGTCATCCGGGGAATCGAATATCTTTCCTCTACGCCGAAATATAACCTGCTCTATGAAGCGATGGATTGGGACGTGCCGGAATATATCCACCTGCCGCCGGTCATGCGCGATAAGCACGCCAAGCTCTCAAAACGTCACGGCGACGCGTCCTACGAGGACTTTGTGGAAAAGGGCTTTCTTTCGGGCGCTATCCTCAATTATATCGCGCTGCTCGGGTGGAGTCCGTCGGATAATCAGGAGATATTCACCCTCCCAGAGCTCGTGCATGCGTTCGACGTATCGGGCGTCAGCAAAAGCCCGGCGATTTTTGATGTGGAAAAGCTGAAATGGATGAACGCGGAATATATCCGTGCCCTTTCGGAGGAGCAGTTTATTGAAATGGCGATGCCGTATTTCGAGCAGGCTATCGATCCGGACAAATTCGACCTGCCGCTCATCACGCGGCTCATCCAGCCGCGCCTTGAGGTGCTGACAGAAATACCGGATAAGCTCCGTTTTCTTTCTCAGCTGCCGGATTACGACATCAGCCTCTATCATCATAAAAAAATGAAGGTCACGCCGGAAAGCGCACTCGTATATCTCGAAGCCGCTTATCCCGTCCTGCGCGATCTTCCGGATTTCACAGAAACAATGATACACGATTCCATGATGGAGCTTGTGGAAAAGCTGGGGGTAAAAAATGGACAGCTTCTCTATCCGCTGCGCGTCGCGGTGTCGGGAACCCCGGTCACGCCGGGCGGCGCGATCGAGATCGCTTACCTGCTCGGAAAGCACGAGACACTGTCCCGCATCGAGACGGGCATCGCCAAGCTGAAAGAGGCGCTTGTATAAGCGGTAACGAGCAGACACCGGAAAAGGACCCGAAAGGATCCTTTTTATTTTCCGCACGGTTGGCAATCCGTTTGACTTCAGAAAAAATAAGTGCTACCATTTAATTAGCATAAGCTAACTTTGCGCGTATATCAATAAATGCGGAGGTATTGAACAATGATGCAATATACATTAAAGGTCGACGGAATGCAGTGCGGAATGTGCGAAGCGCATATCAACGACACGGTGAGAAAGGCGGTCCCCGTAAAAAAGGTTCATTCGTCGCATACAAAAAAGCAGACGGTCGTCATTACGGAAGAGGCGATCGACGAGCAGGCATTAAGAGAGGCGATCGACCGGACGGGCTATACAGTTTTGTCTGTTGAAAGCGGCCCGTATGTTAAAAAAGGGCTTTTTTCCCGGAAATAGTTTCTTTGGCCTATCTGCCGGAAGGCTTGACTTCTGTACAAAAGGTAGGCTATAATAACTTGATGTAGCGTCCTTGCTCTGCGGACAAAAGCAGGGCCATTAGTCCAGAAGGAGGTGAATCACGGATGATAAAGTACGAATCCATGTACATTTTGAAGCCGGATATGGAAGAGGAGAAGAAAGATGCTCTCGTAAAGCGCTTTTCCGATATCGTCGAAAAAAGCGGCGGTAAAGTGGAAAAGATCGACGAATGGGGCAAAAAGCGTCTTGCCTACCCTATCCAGTATATCAACGACGGCTACTATGTGCTGATGACGTTCGAAGCGGAACCGACTCTTCCGGCCGAGCTTGAAAGAAATTACAAGATTGCCGACGATGTGCTCCGCTATATCGTAATCAATCTCGAAGAGCAGAAAGCATAAGTAGAAATTGCGCGGATTTTTTGCGCCTAAAAGACCAAACGAAGGATGGTTCCAAGATGAATAAAGCGATTCTGGTTGGAAATTTAACGAGAGATCCGGAACAGCGTACAACGCCCTCGGGCGTTTCTGTAACGAGTTTTACCGTCGCGGTCACCCGCCGGTACAAATCGCAGGACGGAACGCAGCAGGCTGATTTTATCAACTGTGTAGCATGGCGTTCAACGGCGGAGTTTATTGCAAAATATTTTACAAAAGGTTCCCGGATCGGTATAGTAGGAACGATACAGACGCGTACGTACGACGATCAAAACGGCGTGCGGCGTTATGTAACGGAGGTTGTTGTAGACGAGGCCGAGTTTGTGACGAGCAAGGCTCAGAATCCGGGCGCTACACGCGGAGACGCACAGCAGCAGCCGGCCGCCCAGCAGCCGAGCGCGGACGATCTGTTCGCGGAGGAGTTGTCGGATTTCCAGCCGCTTGACGACGCGGAACTTCCGTTCTGACCGGAAAAACGGTCGGGCCGCCCGTACGCTGAAAAGCTGCGGAGCGGATCTTAAGCAAAGGAGATGTCTCAAATGAGCGAAGAAAGAGCGAGAAGACCGATGCGCGCACGGCGCCCGAGAAGAAAAGTATGCGCCTTCTGCGCGGACAAATCGGAATTTATCGATTATAAAGACGTTGCGAAGTTAAGAAAATATTTGACGGAGCGTGGAAAAATCACGCCGCGCCGTGCTTCCGGCACCTGCGCGAAGCACCAGCGCGAGCTTGCGACCGCGATCAAGCGGGCAAGAGTCATGGCGCTTCTGCCCTATGTTTCAGACTGACGCCGTCTGCACGCTGTGTTAGTAAAAGCAAAATAAAAGAGAGACATATCAAAAAAGATATGTCTCTTTTTCATTCGTTTCCCTTTGTACGCTACTCATACGCTTCCGTTTATGATATACTATAAAAGATGGATATTCGCTATGAAAATGGAGCGGCGCTCCTGCAAACGGAGTGCTTTGAACCACGGCACATTTTTGAAAACGGGCAGGCGTTTCGCTTTTTGGCCTGTGGGGAAAACGCTTATGAAGGCGTGGCATACGGGCGCTTTCTGCGTGTGGAAAAAATACCGGAAGGTGCGCGCCTCTTTCCCTGCGTACAGCAGGATTTTGAAAATGTGTGGAAACGCTATTTTGATTTGGAGCGGAACTATGCGTCGCTCTTTTCCGGCTGCCGCGACAGAACCCTGAAGCAAGGGATTGAATACGGCTGTGGCCTGCGGGTCCTAAATCAGGAGCCGTTCGAAACGCTGATCTCATTTATCATATCCGCCAACAATCATGTGAAGCGGATCCGGGGGATCATCGAGCGTATTTGTGCCCGGTGTGGAGAGCCGTTTGTCTTTGAGAACAGGACGTGGTACCGGTTTCCGCGTTCGGAAGAGCTTGCGCGGCTTTCTGTAGAAGAACTCGCCGAATGCGGCAGCGGCTATCGGGCGCCATATATCAGGGAGGCGGCGCAAATGGCGGCGCAGGGCTTTCCGCTTGACAGCCTTCGCAGCCTCTGTTATGCGGACGCAAAAAAGGAACTGATGGCGATCCCGGGCGTAGGGCCGAAAGTGGCGGACTGTATCCTGCTTTTTTCACTCGGATTTGCAGATGCTTTTCCGGCGGACGTTTGGATAAGGCGCGTGCTTCGTGAACATTATGGCTTTACCGGAAACGACAGACAGATCTACGGCTTTGCACAAAAGCGGTTCGGGAAATGCGCAGGCATCGCGCAGCAATATTTATTTTTCTGGCGGCGGGAAAACAATGGAGAAACGGCCGCCGGATCGTGAAAAGATAGGGAGATTTAGTATGAAGCTTCTTGTAGATACACATACGCATACGGTGGCGAGCGGGCATGCATATTCTACTCTGCGTGAAAATGCGCTGCTTGCCGCGCAAAAGGGCCTGGAGGCATTCTGCTGCACAGATCACGGCCCCGGACTTGCGGGCAGCGCGCCGGATTACATCCTGAGCGTCCTGCAAGGCGTGCCGGATACCCTTGAAGGCGTGCGTATGATCCGCGGGTGTGAGCTCAATATCAAGACCTATGACGGCGGCGTTGATCTTTCTCACAAATACATTGAAAAAACGGAGTTTCTGATCGCTTCCATGCACGAGGTTGTGATCGCGCCGGGAACGGAGGAACAAAACACGGCGGCCCTCGTCGGTGTGCTGCAAAACCCGTATGTCGATGCGGTCGGGCATCCGGGCAACCCGCATTATCCTGTTCATATTGAAGAAGTGGTGGATGCCGCGAAGCGTTGTGATAAACTGATCGAGATCAACAGCCATTCTTTCAGCCATCGCAAAGGAAGCGACCGGATATGTCCGCAGTTTATCCGGCTGTGTAAACAAAAAGATGTGCGCATCACCGTTTCCTCCGACGCGCATATCTGTTATAACGTCGGGGATTTTGAAGACGCCGTGCGGGCGCTTGAAGCGGAAAGCTTTCCGGAGGAACTCATCGTGAGCCGGGATTTGCAGGCTTTCAGGGAATATTTGGAAGAACGTAAACGAAGGATCTGCCAGTAAGGAGGCTCTATGGCATATAAAACACTATACCGCGTGTTCCGGCCTAAGACCTTTGACGAGGTTTATGGACAGCAGCACATTACGGACATCTTAAAAAAACAGGTCATGACCGGTCAGGTCGCTCATGCCTATCTGTTCTATGGCCCGCGCGGAACGGGAAAAACGAGTACTGCAAAAATATTCGCGAATGCGATCAACTGTCTTGCTCCGCAGGATGGAAATCCCTGCGGCAAATGCGAGGTGTGCGCGGGTGTGGCAAACGAGGCATTCGTCGATATCGTCGAGATCGACGCAGCATCCAATAACAGCGTGGATAATGTCCGCGATATCCGCGAAAAGGTGTCGCTTCTGCCGGCACTGGGGAAATATAAGGTATATATCATAGACGAAGTCCACATGCTTTCGTCCGGGGCGTTCAACGCGCTCCTGAAGACGCTCGAGGAACCGCCCGCACATGCGGTGTTTATCCTTGCAACGACGGAGATACGGAAGCTGCCTGCAACGATCCTGTCGCGCTGCCAGCGTTACGATTTCAAGAGGATCACAGAGGAAGATATCGTCGCCCGCCTTCGCGAGGTGGCGGAAAAGACAGGGCTCCAATATGAGGAAGACGCGCTCACAATGATCGCGCAGTCCGCAGAAGGTGCCATGCGCGACGCGCTTTCCGTTATGGATCAATGTATCGCCGGGCAGGACACGCTTACCCTCGCCCATGTGAATGAAGCAATGGGGATCGCCGATACAAAGCGTACGCGGGCGCTTTGCGATGCAGTTCTTTCCGAGACGCCGTCCGAAGCGCTTACCTTGCTCAGCGAGATGCTGCATGATGGGATCGAGCCGCATAATATTCTGCGGGATATCATTGTAGAACTGTCCGGACAGCTCGCAAAGGAAGCGTCGGATGCCTACCGCTGCGCGAATCTGCTGCGTGTGCTCGAGGTGTTTATCTATAATCAGAATATCCTGCGCTACGCGGCAACGCCGGATGCGGTATTGATTGCAGCAGTGGTACGTGCGGCTATGAATACGACGGATGTGGATACGGAGGATATAGAGCTTAGATTGAAAAAACTGGAAGCACGGGTAGAAAAGCTCGCCGCACAGGTCACAGCTGTTCCTGCCGCCGCACCCGCCGTGCAGCAAGAAAAGGAAGCTCCGCAGACAGTTCCCATGCAGGAAGAGATACCCGGAACGCGGGAGCTTCCGTCCGGTGCTGAAAAAACGGAAAAACAGGCGGAGAAAAAAGAACAGGCCTCTGTGCCCGACGCACAGAAAGCACTCAGGCAATTCCGTGCAAAGATCGAAGAAAAGATACCCGTACTTACCCCGGCCGCTGCTGCGGTAAAAACGCTCGACATCAAGGGCAGCCTGCTCGGCGTCCTTGCGGATGAGGAAGACCGTATCCTTGTCGATATGCTGTGCAAGGAAGAATATCTTTCCCAGATGGAAAGCATCACGCAGGAGATATTCGGGAGGGCGATGACGATAGAGCCGAGATACGGAAAAAAGGAAGAAAAAAGCATGGAACAGCAGCTATTTGACCTTTTTGGAAAAGATAAAGTTGTGATAAAATAGTAAAAAAGATTTGGAGGAGCTTGAAATGGCAAGAGGAGGATTCCCGGGCGGGATGAATATGCAGAATATGATGCGGCAGGCGCAGCAGATGCAGGCAAAAATGCAGCAGATGCAGGCGGAGCTTGAGGAACGCGAGGTAGAGGCGACCGCAGGCGGCGGCGTCGTGCGCGTGGTCGCAACGGGAAAGAAGATGATCAAAAGTATCGAGATACAGGAAGCCGCAGTAGACCCGGACGATGTGGAGATGCTGCAGGATCTCGTGATCGCAGCGGTCAACGAAGCGCTTTCCAAGGCGGATGAAATGATGCAGACAGAAATGGGAAAGATCACGGGAGGAATGAACCTCGGGGGACTTTTCTAATTGAATCTGCAATCCTATCAAAGGCTGGTCGCGCAATTCTGTAAGCTTCCGGGAATTGGAACAAAGACGGCCCAGCGGCTTGCATACCACATCTTGAAAATGCCGGAAGCTGAAGTAAAGCAATTTGCGGCCACGATGTATGATGCGCGCCGAAAGGTCAGATATTGTAAAATATGCGGCAATCTATGCGAGGAAGAAGTGTGCAGCGTATGCGGGGACCCAAAGAGGGATCGTTCCGTCATTTGCGTTGTCAAGGATTCGCGGGACGTTTTTGCAATCGAAAAGACACACGAATACCGTGGACTCTATCATGTGCTCGGCGGAACGATCTCGCCGCTTGAGGGCGTCGGCCCCGACGATATCGCAATCGACAGCCTTCTTGAACGTATGGACGGCGAAGTAAAAGAAGTGATACTCGCCACCAATCCGGATGTACAGGGGGAAGCGACGGCGGCCTATATCAGCCGTCTGCTCGGCGGCTACGACGTTAAGGTGTCGCGTATCGCGCACGGGATACCGATTGGCGCGGAGCTTGAATACGCGGACGAGATTACGCTCGCAAAGGCGCTGGAAGGACGAACCAGTCTGTAAAGACGGGGAAACGAAACATGATATATCCAACGATAAAAAGCCTGTATGAAGCAGTCATGAGCTGTAAAGCGTGCAAGCTTTGGCAGACGCGGCAGAATGTCGTGTTCGGCGAGGGAGACCTGCATGCGGACGTAATGTTTATAGGGGAAGGTCCGGGCGCGCGGGAGGACGAGCAGGGCAGGCCGTTTGTCGGACCAGCCGGGCAGCTTTTAGAACGTATGCTGGGGGAGATCGGTCTTGCGCGCAGCAGCGTCTATATCGCAAACGTAGTCAAATGCCGTCCGCCGGGCAACCGTGACCCGCAGGACGACGAACGCGCGGCCTGTATCGGATATCTGCGCGGGCAGGTAGCGTTCATAAAACCAAAGATCATCGTATGCTTAGGGCGTATTGCAGCCGGAGCGATCTTAGGCCGGGACGTCAGAATGATGAAAGAGCACGGTTCGTGCGTTAAAGTAAAAGGCTTCTACATTATGCCTACATTTCATCCTGCTGCCTTGCTGCATAATCCGGATTATGCGGAATATGCGCGGCAGGATTTTCGTGTGCTTGGAGAATTATTGCATGAGACCGGTATCTCTTGAGCAGCTGTACCAAAAGATAAAACGGGCCTGCCCAAAACAGGAACTGGTTTTTGGCGATGGAAAACCGGGTGCGGAGATCATGCTGATCGGCGAAGCGCCGGGAAAAGACGAGGTCGCGCAAAAAAAACCGTTTGTCGGGCGTGCTGGAAAGAATCTTGCCGAGTTTCTCGAAGCGTCGGGGCTGAAACGGGAAGACCTCTACGTTACGAACGTTTGCAAATTCAGACCCACGAAAATAAGCGCGAAGAACACGGTGTCGAACCGGCCGCCTACCAAAGAAGAGATCCTTGCAGCCCGGCCGTTTCTGCACGAAGAGATCAGGCTCGTTTCGCCGAGGCTGCTCGTTACGCTCGGCAATACGCCGCTTCACGCTGTCTGGGATTTTTCAGTCAATATCGGCGGATGCCACGGAGCTGCGGAGAAGATCATGCTCGAAAAAAACGGTTATTGGCTGTTCCCGTTATATCATCCGGCCAGTATCATCTATAATCCGGCATTAAAAGAAACCTATATGTGCGATATTTCAAATTTAACGGTATGGGTCAATAAAAATCTGTGAATTTTGCACCGAAACATCATAGAACTTGCATTTTTCTAATAAAATGATATAATAGAAATGTAATATGTTCGTAACAAATGAAGAACGGCACTTACGAAAGATACGAAAAGCGCACGGAAGTGCGTTGTTTCATTCTTGAACGGAATTCGGGAAGGAATGAAGATACGGTCGGAGGTATAGGGCGTTTGGAGAAAAAAAAGCTATTTATCATGTGCGTGGTGATCGCGGTCACGGCAAGCTTCGTAACAGGCTTATTCGTATATTTCTATCAGGTATCCCAAATCAAAGGAAACGATATCCTGCTTGGAAAAGGGAGCTATCAGGATATCCAGAAATATATGGAGATCAGCGACCTTGAGACGATCATAAACGAGAATTATTATCAGGAGATAGAGCAGGATACGCTGGTGACAGGAACGCTCAAAGGGATGGTGGAATCGCTCGGAGATCCCTATTCTGTCTATTATACTGAAGAAGAATATAAAGAATTCAACCAGCAGACGGATGCAGACCTTGTAGGCATCGGCATCACAGCGGGGCCTTATCAGAAAACAGGGCATCTGAAGATCGAAAAGGTCTATTCCGGGAGTCCGGCGGAAACGGCAGGTCTTGCGGAAAACGACGTGATCCTTGCGGTCGATGGTGCAGATGTGGGCGGTCTGGATTATGAAAGCTCTCTCAATATGCTGCGCGGGCCAAGCGGAAGCTCGGTTAAGCTGACGGTACAGACAGGAACAGAAGCGCCGCGCGAGCTTGAAGTGGCTCGGGCAAATGTAGACGCGCAGCGTGTTACCTATACGATGCTGACAGACCAGATCGCGCAGATCGTTATTTCCGAATTTAACGGAAATTGTGTTGAGGAATTTAAAAATGCGGTCCAATTCCTGAAAGATCAGGGAGCGGAAGGCGTTTTGCTCGATGTGCGCGGCAACATGGACGGAAGCGTGCAGGAAGCGGTATCTATGCTCGATGAGATATTGCCCGGGGGCCTTGCCGCCTATACGGTCGGAAAAGGAGGCGCGCGGGAAGAGCTGACGGTAGACGCGGATTATTTCGATATTCCGCTTGTGGTACTGGTGGACGGCAACAGCGCATCAGCGGCGGAGGTTTTTGCCGGAGCGGTGCAGGACAGGGAACGCGGACAGATCGTAGGAACGCAGACCTATGGCAAAGGAGTCGTGCAGTCAGTCATTGATATGCCCTATTCGGGCGGCGGAGTCAAGCTGACGAATGCGCTTTATTATACGCCGGCTGAAAAAGCCGTCAACGACGGGATCACACCGGATGTTGTCGTATCGAATCCAGAGGGGCGGCTGACCTTTGAAACGGATGCGCAGCTGCAGCAGGGCATTACGGCGCTTGGAGAAATGATCGCACAGGGGTGAGTTATATGAGCAGGATCGGGATCATAGCAATCATTATCGAGGGAAATAAAGAAAGTGTGGCACGGGTCAATACGGTCCTGTCGGATTATTCGGAGATTGTGCATGCGCGTATGGGCGTACCGAACCACGAAAAAAATCTGAATGTGATCTCTCTTGTCGTGGAAGCGACGAACGAACAGGTGGGCGCGCTTACGGGGCGGCTCGGAAATATTCCGGATGTTACCGTGAAAAGCATGATGACGAATAAAACCTATTAATACGGAATACAAAAAGGCGGCATGCGCGGCGTCCATGCCGCCTTTTTGTATCTTTTTCGCCAACGCGGAAAAGGCGGGCTGCGCGCCGCCGAAAACAGTACAAAAGAGGATATCTCTGTAAAAAGAGAGATTTATTGATTAAAATAGTTTATTTGTGTTAGAATAGGGCTATGGATAAAAATCAGGAAATCATTGAACGGTTAAGAAAAGAATATGCGGACGTCGATTCCGCGCTCGAGTATGAGAACCCGTATGAGCTTTTGGTCGCGACGATTCTTGCCGCACAGTGTACAGACGTGCGCGTCAATATCGTTACGAAAGACCTTTTCAAGCGGTATCCGTCGCCAAAGGAGCTCGCGCAGGCGGAGCTTTCCGAAGTGGAGAACGCGATCAAGACGTGCGGCCTGTATAAAAACAAGGCAAAGAACCTGATTGCATGCGCGCAGCGTATTATGGAAGCCTACGGCGGCATTGTTCCGCATACGGAGGAAGAGCTTACAACGCTTGCGGGCGTAGGCCGTAAAACCGCCAACGTGGTACTCGCATTTGCATTCGGTCTTCCGGCATTTCCGGTGGATACACACGTGAAGCGCGTTTCCAACCGCATCGGCTTCGCGCATTCGAACGATCCGAATAAGGTGGAAGAGGAAGACAAAAAGATCATCAAAAAGGAAGATTGGTCAAAGGCGCACCACTGGCTGATCTGGCACGGCAGGCGGGTCTGCAAGGCGCAGAAGCCTCTGTGCGGGAAGTGTTGTATTTTGGACCTGTGCCCCTATACGGATAAAAATTTATGATAGTAGATAAAGTCAGGATCATCATCAAAGCGGGCGATGGCGGCAATGGAGCGGTCTCGTTCAGACGGGAAAAATATGTCAATGCGGGCGGCCCTGACGGCGGCGACGGCGGCAACGGCGGCAACGTCGTTTTTGCTGCAGACCCCGGTATGCGCACGCTGATGGATTTCAGATACCATAAAAAGTTTCGCGCGGAAAACGGAGAAAACGGCCGGAAAAAAAATATGCGCGGAAAGACGGGCGCGGATGTAGTCATCAGGGTGCCGGCCGGCACAGTGATTATCGATAAGGAAAGCGGGCGTGTCGTCGCAGACGTGCGCGGAACGGAGGAGATCACGGTGCTGCGCGGTGGACGGGGCGGCAAGGGCAACGCACGTTTCTCTACGGCGGTGCGGCAGACGCCGCGTTTTTCCACACCGGGAAAAAAGGTGCAGCCGCGTGAGGTCATATTGGAGCTGAAATCCATTGCGGATGTAGGCCTTGTTGGGTTTCCGAACGTTGGTAAGTCCACGCTGCTTTCAAGCCTTACCTCCGCAAAACCAAAGATAGAAAATTATCATTTTACGACCTTGGCCCCCAATCTTGGCGTCGTTAAATCCTATGATTACGATTTTATCCTTGCGGATATCCCCGGACTCATTGAGGGAGCGTCGGAGGGCGCTGGACTCGGGCACGATTTCCTGCGTCATATTGAACGTACGCGCATGCTCGCACACGTCCTTGATATCGCGGGCAGCGAGGGGCGCGACCCACTTGCAGATTATGCGGCGATCCGTGCAGAACTGAAAAATTATTCTCCACAGCTTGCAGAGCGGCCCGAGATCGTAGTCGCCAACAAAGCAGACCTGCCCGGCGCGGAGGAGAACCTTGCGCGTTTTCGCGCTGCCTATCCGGAAAAAGAGGTGTTTCTCGTCTCGGCAGCGGCTCATACGGGTCTTGATGAGCTGCGTGTTTCAATGATGAAGCTCCTGAAGACTTTGCCCGAGGAGGAAACGATCCGGGAAGACGGAGTCATCGAGGAATGGCAAATGGAGGATGAGGAGCTCACGTTTACGGTGGAACGGGGAGAGGACGGAATACTTGAGGCAAACGGTTCCCTTATCGAGCAGATATTTGCGCGTATCAACCCGGATGAGATAGACTCAATGCGGCACTTCCATAAGCTTCTGAAAGATATGGGCATTATCAGGGCACTGGAAAAGGCAGGCGCAAAGGACGGCGATACGGTGCGGCTGAATGGTGAGGAATTTGATTACGTGGAATAGCGCGGGCATAGTGTGAAGAGCCGGCGGAACTGCGGAAGAGGTGCTTTTATGATCACGAGCAAACAGCGTGCCAAGCTGCGCGGCATGGCACAGACGATAGAGCCGATCGTACATATCGGCAAAGACGGCATCACGGAAAATCTGGTGCGTCAGGCGGATGATGCTCTTACGGCGCGCGAGCTTATCAAAGGAACGGTGCAGCAAAACAGCAGCCTTACGGCACGGGAAGCGTGCGACGAGTTGGCGGAAACGCTGGGCGCGGAGGGCGTTTCGGTATTAGGGCGAAAATTTGTGCTGTACCGCAGATCAAAGGAAGAAAAGATAGAGATATAGGCATGGAGCAGTCCCAAAGTATTGCGATAGAGCAGGATGTCCGGCTGTTTCCGCGGCAAAAGCGTGTCGGGATATTAGGCGGGACTTTCAATCCCCCGCATAACGGACATATCGATATGGCGCGCAGGGTAAAGGGCGAGTTTTCGCTTGATGAGGTCAGCCTGATGCCATGCGGGAATCCGCCTCATAAAGACCACGGGCTTGCGCCCAAGGAAATGCGTTTGCAGATGACGCGCATGTGCGCTGCGGGAACAGATGTGAAGGTCCTTGATCTTGAGGTGAAGCGCTCCGGTTTTTCCTATACGTCCGAAACGCTTGCGGAATTGCGGGAAAAAGAGCCGGAGACCGACTATTATTTTATCGTCGGGGCGGATACGGTGTTTGAACTGTGCACGTGGCACGATTTTGAACGATTGTTCAAATTGACAAATTTTATCTGCGTCAGGCGGCAGAATTACGATCTGCTTGCGCTTGCAGCCGAGATCGCGCGGCTGAAGCAGGACTATGGCGCTCATATTTTTCTATCGGAATATACAGGTCTTTTCGTAAGCTCGTCCTATATCAGGCGGCGGGTGGCGGAAAGCCGCAGCATTGAAGGGCTGGTGCCCCAAAGCGTGGAGGAGTACATTCTTGCAAATGGATTATATCGCAAACCGTGACAGCATCGTAAAAGAGCTTGCGAGGCAGGTAAAAGGTGAAAAATTTATACATTCCCTTGGTGTGGAGGAGACGGCGGTGCAGCTCGCCCGCCGCTATGGGGAAAACGAAAAGAAAGCGGGGCTTGCAGGCCTGCTGCACGATTACACCAAGCAGAAAGACAATGTCCTGCTGGCAAAAAAATATAGGATCCCTTATCTTGTCGAAAAGACTCTGCACGGGCATACCGCGGCGGCAGTACTGAAAGAAAAGGGATATATAACGGATGAAGATGTGCTTTCTGCGATTCGCTGGCATACGACGGGGAGGGAGAATATGACCCTGCTCGAAAAGATCATATATCTGGCGGACTATATCGAACCCAACCGTGATTTTGACGGTGTGGAAAAGCTGCGCAGGCTTTCTTTTGAAGATATAGATAAAGCGGTGCTTTTCGGCCTGCAGATGTCGATCGGGCATATTTTAGAAAATAAAAGCCTGATCGATACAGACAGCGTAGGAGCCTATAATTATTACCGGAAGTTGCTTCCAAAGGAGGATATTTGATGGAGATATCAGAACGGGCAAAACGAATCGCGGAAATACTGGATAACAAAAAAGCACAGGATATCGTCATTCTGAAAGTAGCGGATATGACGATCATTTCAGATTATTTTGTGGTGGCGAGCGCGCCGAATGTATCGCATGTGCAGACGTTGGCGGAAGAGGTCCAGTTCAAGCTGCGTGAAGAGGAGGACGCGGATCCGATACGCACGGAGGGAGAACGGGAGGGCCGGTGGGTCGTGATCGATTATGGCGATGTGCTTGTTCATATCTTCCATAAAGAGGAACGTGAATTTTACCAGCTCGAGCGTCTGTGGAAGGTAGAAGGCAATTTTTATGACTATTCCGCCGGGCAGAAAAAACTGTGATCTTCCGATAAGGCCCCTGAACCAAAAAGGAGCGGAAACAGTCCTGTCGGAAATGCTTTGGCAGGCAGTTTTTGCGCCGGATGGATGCAAGCGGCCGGATCACAGAAGCATTACTGCTCCGGAGCTTTCCGTATATATAGGGTTGCGGCTTCCCCGGACGGAAAGACGATGAGTGCCGCGCAGCGGAACCAAACGGTGCAAGAGGCGCTGGTTTGTAAAAAATACTATTGGAAAATCACTGTTTTTCTGGTAAAATAAGAAACGACATAAAATGTCGCTTTACCACTGTCCGACGGTAGAGCGGCATTTTTTTGTTTTCGGACAAACGATCAAATGCTTGGGAGGAATTTTATCATGCCAAAAACAAAAAGAGAGGAGTTTATCTTTACCGCCATGACGTCTGGTCTGATGATTTTCATTATGGGAGTCTATAATGTCGCCATAAATAACAATGGACTTGAATATGCTTCTTTTGTACAGGCGGCGCGTACGTTTCCGCTTGAATGGCTGATTGGATTTTTGCTTGCCTTTTTTGTAGCGAATAAAACGGCGAAGCATTTCGCATTTCATGTCGTGACTCCGGCGGACAGAAAGATATTTGTCATACTGAGCATCCAGATCTTTACGGTATGCACAATGGTTCCTCTGATGAGCCTTGTGGGAACGATCGAGGCGCATGGCCTTACCTGCGATTTGCCTATCGTCTGGCTGAATTTCATCATGGCCTATCCGCTGCAGCTTTTGGTGGCAGGACCAGTATGCAGGCGTATCTTCCATAAATTATTCCGCGAAAAGAAAGATATGCAGGGAAAATATCCGCACAGAACATGAAACGGGATTTAGATAGAAAGGAACAGACGGATTTGGAAAGAAAGGAACACGCCGGCATTTTGCATCAAAAAGGGGCTTTCCGCCAAATACAGGCGTTAGCCCCTTCCATATATGATTTTATAGAAACACGTCTGCATCCATCGCTTTCAGGTCTTCCGAAATCAGGGGCTCAAATTCCATGTGCGCGAGGATATCGCGCTTAAGATCGACGCCCGGCGCGATCTCGGTGAGCATGAGGCCCTCTTCCTCCAGACGGAATACGCAGCGTTCCGTAATAAACATGACCTTTTGACCAAGCTCCTTTGCGCGCTTTGCGGAAAAGGTGAGCTGCTCGATCTCATGCTTGAACTTTTTGATGCTTCCTTCGTGAATGATATGCAGCTTTCCGTCCTTTACCTCGACCTCAAGCCCCTTTGCAGTAAACGTGCCGATAAAGTAAAGCTCGGGTGTAGACTGCGTGATACAGATAAACCCGCCGCAGCCCGCAATGCGGGGTCCGAATTTGCTTACGTTGATATTACCCTCCGGGTCAGCCTCCGCAAGTCCGAGAAATGCCTGATCGAGCCCGCCGCCATGATAGAAGTCAAATAACTGGTGCTGAAAAATGATTGCCTCGGGATTCAGCGTCGCACCGAACTCTACGCCCGAAAGGGGCGAACCGCCTATGCCGCCTGCTTCCACTGTCAGCGTGAAATCCGAGATGCCTTTTTCCTCTGCGACCGCGGCGATCCCCTCCGGCATGCCGATGCCGAGATTCACGACCCCGCCCTGCCGCAGCTCCTTTAAGGCGCGCAGGGCGATGATGCGGCGGGGCCCGGCCGGGAGTATAGGCATAGCACCCTTCGGCGCACGCTCCTGTCCGGAATAAGCCGGCTCATACGCGGTAAGAGCAGTCTGCGGATGAAATTTCATATCGCTTGTTTTTACGATGCAGTCTGCGAGTACGCCGGGAACGCGCACCGCGTGCGGCGGAATATCGTCCACGATCTCTTCCACTTGTACGATCACCTTGCCGCCCAGCGTATGGCAGGCCTGCGCAACGGAAAGCGCATCTGCGACAGCCGCTTCCTTTTCCATGCTGATGTTGCCGTTTCTATCCGCGCACGAGCCCCGCAGAAAAGCAAAGTCGATTTTGGGAAACGGCTTATAACGAATATATTCCCTGCCGTCCATTGTCACGATCTCGCTTAGCTCATCCTTTGAAATACTATTGAGCCGTCCGCCGGAAAAACGCGGGTCAACGAACGTATCAAGCCCGATCTGCGTCACAAGGCCGGGCCGCCGCGCTCCGATATCCCGCATAAGCTGTGCAATGACGCCCTGCGGAAGATTATACCCCTCGATATCCTCCGAAAAAATCATCTGCTGAAGCTTTGGCATCAGATTTAAATGCCCTGCTATGAGCTTTTTTACGAGCCCTTTGTGCGCAAGGCGGTTCAGGCCGCGTTCCCCGCCGTCACCCACAGAAGTAACGCTGATAAGCGAAAGGCCGCGGGGAGCCTGCGTCTCTAAAAAACGCTGCTCAAGCGCTGCGCACAGTTCGTCGGCCACTGCTGCCATCACAAAGCCGTTTGCGGCGATCACCGCGCCGTCATAAATCAGGTCCGCCGCTTCAACAGCGGTCATTATTTCTGGTTTCATAAGCCACCGTCCATTTCTGTTAAAATCATCACTCGTCTATTATCCAATAATGCGGCGGCGTTTTCAAGTGTATCCTTATTTTTGGCGTATCGTTCTGCGCTTTTTGCGCCCCTTTCGCTCAGTAAGAACGGCAGCTGCACTCATGACTGCGATAGCTGCGATGACAACAGAGAAAACGGCTAAAACTTCTTTGGAAAAGATGATATTAAGCATATATTTGTCCTCCTTTTTCGTTTTGATCGGAACCGATATTTCGATTGTAGATCATGTGCGTTACATCTGAGGTAAATAAGAAAAAAATTTCACATTTTTACTGTATTTCGCTGTGCATAGCCGTTTAAATATGAAAAAAGTGTGACAAAGCGCCGGAACGACCTATACAAAGCAGGGAGTTTAAGGTATAATATGGTCGTTATATCGAGTCTGAGAGGTACTATATTTGAGGAAGAAAATTGCATGGATCATAGCAGCTCTTATGATTCTTGTGCTTCCGGCAGCTGCATTTGCGGAGCCGGATGCACAAGCCTCGCAGGAGCCCGCCGCCTCGGAAGAGGCCCAGCCGGAGCCGGCCGATCCGCAGGCAACGCCAACCCCCGAACCCACCCCTACGCCGACGGCAACACCGGCGGAGACGATGGAAACGCGGGACGGCGGGCCGGAGGTCGATCTTTCACAGATCACGTCGACGTCGGCTATGCTCGTCGATGCGGATACGGGAGAGGTCCTGTTTGCCAAAAATGCAGATTGGACGATTTTTCCGGCCAGTACGACTAAGCTGATGACAGCGCTTCTGGTTGCGGAGAATTGCCAGCTCGATGAAATGGTCACATATACCGTCGATATGAAAACAGAGGTCAATAAATCGGCAGGGAGTATGATGGGCCTGAAGAATCTCGATGTCGATACACAGATATCCGTGAAAGATTTGTTTTATGGTCTGATGCTGTGCTCCGGCAATGACGCGGCGATCGTTCTCGGTATGCATATCGCCGGAACGGAGGAAGCGTTTGTCGGGATGATGAACCAAAAAGCGCAGGAGCTCGGCATGACGGGCACTCATTTCATCAACCCGCACGGTCTTTATATCCATAACGTCGGACAGGATCACTATTCGACTGCAGCGGATATGGCAAAGCTTGCCGTTGCTGCAAAAAAATATCCGGTGATCACGGAAGCGGAGAGCGTGCAGACTTATACGTATGAATCCATCAGCGGATTCTGCCAGATCGAAGGGCTGCCCGCAGATACGATCGAAAACTCCAACTATCTGGTGCATACGCCTGTGTCCAAGCCGGAATACGCCTCATGGCTGTATGAGGGTGCAAACGGCATGAAGACGGGCACTCTGGAAAATATACTGCCGCCCGGGGCAACGGAATATATCAAATCCTATGGCTGTCTGGTCGCATCCGCGTCCCGGAACGGCCTGAACCTGATTGCGGTCATTTTTGGAGACCTATCGGTAGGAGATAAGGAGGCGGGAACGCCGAACGCATGGGCGCGGTGGGATATCGCACGGTACCTGTTTGATTATGGGTTCAGCAGCTACGCAAAGGTAGACCTTGCGCAATACGCGGCTCCGGTGTCGCTCACCGAGCAGACAGAGGATTTTGCTGCCAATGACCCGGAAGACGGAACGCTCGAGGTAACGGCAGATCTTTCTGCGGTCTCGTCCAATACACAGCTGGTCGATGCTGAGACTGCGGCGGGTCTTGCGGATGGAAGCATCAGGCTTGAGGAAAAAAAGAATATTGAAGAACCGCTCAAGGCGCCGATCACAGAGGGGCAGCAGGTTGGATCAGTATCGTATCTTTTGAATGGACAGGAGCTTTATACAGCGCCGCTCATAGCGGGGCGGGACGTCTATCCGAAAGGAGAGGAAGCTGAGACGAGCGAGGAATACGGCGTTCCGGTATTCACATTCGAGTTGTGGTATTTATGGGTCATCATTCCGGCTGCGGCGATACTCATTCTGCTCATCATCCGTACTGTGAACCTTTCACGGCGCCGGGCGAGACGACACGCTGCGCGGGCTGCAGGCATGCGTTATTCAGGACGAAAAGGAACGGCTCCGGCCTCGCGGCGTCAAACAGGAGGCAGAAGCGGACGTTCATCCGGCGGCCGCAGACCTAAGCTTTAAAGACGGCAGTTCAAAGCGGTCCGAAAAAGGGCCGCTTTTTTGGTAGACGGAGGAAATAAAAATGGCTCGGCCAAAAATCATATATCCAAGAACAGGAGATGTGCAGACTGTATATCTGAAAAATGTGATAACACGGCCTAATATAGAGGTCGGCGATTACACGATGTACCATGATTTGTACAATGACCCCAAGGATTTTGAACGAAATAATGTGTTGTATCAGTATCCGGTCAACCACGATAAACTTATTATCGGAAAATTTTGCTCGATCGCCTGCGGCGCAAAATTTCTCTTCAACAGCGCGAATCACACCATGGCTTCTCTGTCGACCTATCCGTTTCCTCTGTTTTTTGAGGAATGGGGGCTTAAAAAAGAGGAGGTGTCAAAAGCGTGGGATAATAAAGGGGATATTCAAATCGGCAATGATGTTTGGATCGGTTATGAAGCAGTTGTTCTCGCAGGCGTTACGATAGGAGATGGAGCTATTGTCGGAGCGCGCGCAGTCGTTACGAAAGATGTTCCGCCTTATACGGTCGTCGCCGGCGTACCTGCCAAAATGATAAAAAAGCGTTTTGACGATGCGGTAATTGCCAGACTGTCCAAGCTGAAGTGGTGGAACTGGCCGGAGGAGAAGCTCAAAAGGAATATTCCGGCACTCCAGTCAGGACGCATAGAGTGTTTGGAAGATTGAGAGCCGGCAGTATGGTATTCCCATGTATATCTGTTTGCTGAAAATTTGTTCCTGTAAAAGAAAAACGGTATGGGATTTGCCCATACCGTTTTAGACTGCTTATTTCTTATTTCAGCTCCGCAAGAATCAGATCCGACATTTCCCGCGTTGAGACCGCATTTCCTCCCGCGGCGATATCTGCTGTACGCGCACCGCTTTTGAGGACCGCTCTGACCGCCGCCTCGATGGCCTGCGCTTCCTTTTCGAGATCAAAGGAATACCGCAGCATCATGGCGCATGAAAGGATCATGGCGATCGGGTTGGCCCTACCTGTTCCGGCAATATCGGGCGCGGAGCCGTGGATCGGCTCATACATCCCAAGCTTCGTAGAACCGAGGCTCGCGGAAGGCAGCATGCCGATAGAGCCGGTAATCATGCTTGCCTCATCCGTCAGGATATCGCCGAACAGATTGCCCGTTACCACTACGTCGAACTGGCGCGGGTTACGTACCAGCTGCATGGCCGCGTTGTCCACATACATGTGGCTGAGTTCAACATCCGGATAATCCTTGGCCACACGGTTCACTGTGTTCCGCCACAGGCGGGAAGTTGCGAGGACGTTCGCCTTGTCTACGCTTGTCACCCGTTTGTTCCGTTTGCGCGCGGATTCAAACGCAAGCCGCGCAATGCGCTCCACCTCGTAATCGTGGTAATTCATCAAATCGGAAGAGTAAGTAAGGTCGTCGCCGCCGCGCTCCCCGAAATACACGTCGCCCGTCAGCTCGCGCAGAATCAGGATATCGAGGTCATCGCCCACGATCTCGTCTTTCAGAGGGCATGCAGCCTTCAGCTCGTTATAAATGATCGCCGGGCGCAGGTTTGCGAACAGGCCGAGACCGCCGCGCAAACGCAGGAGTCCCTTTTCCGGCCGCTTGTCTACCGGGAGGTCGTCCCATTTTTCGCCGCCCACCGCCGCAAGAAGCACCGCGTCGCTCCTGCGGCAGATATCGAGCTGTTCCTCCGGGAGCGGATCGCCATATTTGTCGATTGCGATACCACCGGCGTCTACTTCAGTGAATACAAAGGTATGGCCATATAATTTCCCAATGCGCTCGAGCACGCGCACGGCTTCCTCGGAAATCTCAGGCCCGATTCCGTCTCCGGGGATTCTGGCAATTTTATATTCCATTCATTTTGTCCTCCAGTCATGTAAGCTTTAGATACACATCTATTATAGTACAAAAATAAATTAGACAAAAGAGGCGCTATGAAATAAAATAATAGCAGGAAAGGACGTACAATGAAAACAGGAATGTCAACAGCCTGCTTTTTCTGTCGGCTTTATAATGAAGAAGCAGTCAAAAAAATGGCGGAACTCGGGGTGCGGGATATAGAAATATTCTTTTCCGCCCTGTCGGAATACGAAAAACCGTTCACAGATGAGATTAGGCACATCACGCAGGGAGAAGACATACATATCCGCTCGGTCCATGCCCTGTGCACTCAGTTTGAACCCCAGCTCTTTTCCGCGCACCAGCGGCAGTATGAAGAAGCTCTCGATGTGTTTGAAAGGGTTACGGATGCGGGCGCAGAGGTCGGCGCGGAGATCTATGTATTCCACGGCCCGATGAACGTCAAACGGACCAGAGCATTTCACGTCAATTATGAGTTTACGGGGGAGCGCGCCGCAGTTCTTGCGGAGCGCGCAAAGAAAAAAGGACTTAAGCTCGCGTGGGAGACTGTTCATTGGTGCTGGTATGCGCAGCCCGGATTCGCGCGGGAGCTCATCCGCCATACAGACAGCGACAACCTGTATTTTACGCTCGACGTCAAACAGGCTGCGCAGTCCGGCTATGAGGTTATGGACTATCTGGATGACATGGGCGGCCGCCTTGCGCATATCCATGTATGTGATTACCGGAAAGACCCGGAAAAGGGAACCGTTCCCTGCCTGCCGTTTGAGGGTGAGATGGATTGGAGCGGAATGAGGAAAAAGCTTGACGAAATGGATTATCGGGGGATACTGATGCTTGAAGTCTATCCGGGTGATTACGGCTCTTATGACGATCTGATGCAGAATTATGACCGGGTCACAGAGTTTTTCAAATAAATACCGGCAGGAGGATTTCGATGAAAAAAAGTTTTTATGCCTATCTTTCGCGTATGCGGCACATCAGAAGATGGGGGCTCATGCGCAATAATATGGAGGAAAACGTAGCGGAACATACTTTCTCCGTCGCGCTCATTGCGCATGCCCTGTGCATCATTCGGAATACCTATTTTGGCGGCTCGGTAAGCGAAAAGGATGTGCTCGCCGCGGCGCTGTATCATGAGGCGGGCGAGGTCATCACGGGCGATCTGCCCACACCCATCAAATACTTTGACGAAAATATCACGAGATCCTATAAAAAAATAGAGCGGCATGCAGAGGATACGCTCGTTTCTATGCTGCCGGACGAGATGCGTCCGCAGATCGCGCCGTATGTGCGGCAAGAGGCGGATGAGGAAGTGCGGCTGCTCGTCAAAGCGGCGGACCGCCTCAGCGCATATATTAAATGCATGGAAGAGCTGCGCACGGGAAACCGTGAATTTGAAAAGGCATGTGCCCGCACGCGGGAGGCGGTAGAGGGCATGAAGCTTCCCGAAGTGGAGTATTTTATGGAGCATTTTCTCCCGGGGTATTCGCTTACCTTGGATGAATTGAATTGAGGAAAAAATGGCGACGATCAAAGATGTAGCGTCCGCAGCCGGCGTTTCTGTGGGAACGGTATCCAATGTGCTGAACGGGAAGACCAATAACGCCGGGCTTATCGAACGGGTGGAAGAAGCGATGGAAGCCCTTGGCTACCGTCCGGACGCAAAGGCGCGCAGTCTGAAGAATACCCGGTCGCGTATGATTGGATTCATTGTACCCAACATAGAACAGGCAGAACTGACAGCGCTGCTTTCCGCGGCGGAAGAACGTATGGAGGGATTGGGATACCACCTTACCGTCAAAATCAGCCGGAATAACCGCATATTGGAGCGAAAATGTATCGAGCAGCTCCTGATGGAACGCGCGGACGGGATCGTTCTGTATCCATGCGGGGAAAATGAAAGCTATCTGAAAGAAACCCTGCGTAAAGAGAAAACGCCGCTCCTGTTTGTCGGACCGGACGCGGAAGCTTACGGCGGCTCTTACATCAGTATCAAATACGAAAAAGCCTTTGCGAAGGCGCTGGAGGAATGCCGGCGCCGGAATGAGCGCCCCGCGTTCATTTTGGAACGCGGTATGATAAAAAAGGACGTGCTGGAAGAACTGTACCGGCATGATTTTCAAGGTGAAGCGGTCATACGGCAGATCGACTGCAGCGGAGAAAAAGGATTCCACGCCGCTTATACGCTTCTGGAACAAAGGGAAGATGTTGGAGCGATCATTGCCGGAAACGCGCCGATCGCACGGGGAACGCTGCGGGCCGCGCGCCTTTGCGGGAAAAATATTCCGGTTATTGCCGCGAAAGAACGCAGCTGGATAGAAGATGAGGAAGCATATTGTGCAGTGATCTATGCGGACCACCGCCGGGCAGGACGGTTGGCTGCGGAGAAAATCGTAAAAGCGGCGGAAGAAACTGCCGACCCCTGCCGGGAATACATCGATGCAGATTATAAAACGACAGCAGAGCTGAATACGGGCATTCCGGCGAAAAAAGAAGGCGGAAAGCTTGCGCTGTGCCTGTTTGATTGCCCTGTAACAGACGCGGTAAAACTCATGGCGGATATCTATAGCAGACGGACGGGAACACAGCTTGAGGTCAAAGCTCTGCCGTACGATGCGCTGAACGAACGGCTGGAACAAATCGGACGGGAAAAAAGTGCGGCGGAAGATATCCTGATGGCGGATATCGTATGGATGGAAGATATGGCCCGGGAAAACCGGCTTCTTTCTCTTTCGGGTCTTCCCAAAGGATATGCAGACGGCTTTTTGGATGCGCTTGTCACAAAATATGGAACTTTTGACGGAAAGCTTTATGGGCTTCCCGTTATGTCCGGTGCGATGATGCTGTTCTATCAGAAGGATCTGTTTGAAGACGTCGGTTTAAAACGGCTTTATCGCCGCCGATATGGCCGTGAACTGCTCCCGCCCGCAACATGGGAGGCCTACAATCGTGTTGCAGAATTTTTCACGCGGGAATATAATGAACGCTCACCCATACCATACGGTATCACTGCGATCAGGGGAAACAATATTTATACGACGATCGGCTTCCTGACGAGGCTCTGGGCCTGCGGGGGGGATGTGTTCCGGGGAGGCCGGATATGTATCAACAGTGAAAGCGCGCGCCGTGCGCTGAAAAATTTTGCGGAAAGCTATCGGTACGTCAGGAAAGACAAAATAATTTATAATTACAACGAGGCGGAACGCGAATTTATGAACGGGGAGAGCGCGATGATCGTAAGCTACGATTCGCACATGGTCAATGTCAGCGATTCTTCCAAGTCAAAAGTCGCAGGGAACATCGGCTGCGCGCTGATCCCGGGCAGGAAGCCCGTCTTGGGCGGATGGTACATGGGGATCAATCCATATAGCGAAAGAACCAAAGAGGCGCTTACATTCCTGCAATGGCTCTGCGGAGAGGGAGCCGCCGTTCCGTTTTCGCTTCTCGGGGGACTGTCTCTGCGGACAGACTGCATCCAGCGCGAAGATATGGCGGCAGTCTATCCATGGAAAAAATTTCTTTCGGAAACCTACGAGATCAGCCGCATGAGGACCTGCCCGGGAAATAGAATAAAAAGGGGTGTTTGGTCCGCATGCAATCATATCATCGGAGGAGAACTGGAGCGCTTGCTGGAAGAGAAACAGGGAATGGAAGAAGCGCTTGTAAATATGGAAGCCAGCCTAAAGCAGCTTTAGCATGAAAAAACGGTTCCGCGCGAATGAACCGTTTTTTTGCGCTTTTTTGAACACGAACAAAAAATATAAAATAAAAAAGTAGAATTCTGTAAAAACAAGTTGCACTTCATTTCCAAATATGATATCATGCAGATATGAAACGATTCATGAAACGATATATAAATCTGTCATATTTCACAAAATATTGACAGAAGCATAAAGCGGCGGCTATTTTGCGGAGGGAGGATCAGAATGAACGCGAGAGAAAGAGTGATTTGTGCATTGGATCATAAGGAACCGGACAGGACGCCGATCGACCTTGGAGGCGGACCGACCTCCGGGATCGCGGCGAGCCTTGTTTACCAGCTGCGCCGTGCGTACGGACTGCCGGAACATCCGGTCAGGCTGACATGCCCTTATCAAATACTTGGGGAAATAGAGGACGATCTTGCAGCCTGCCTCGGGATCGATACGGTAAAGCCGCTTGATTATTATAATATGTTTGGTTTTACCAACGAGGACTGGAAGGAATGGACGCTTTTTGACGGAACGCCGGTCCTTGTTCCCGGAAAATTTAATACGGTTCCGGATGCGGAAGGAAATATCATGGAATATCCGCAGGGGGACACCTCCGTTCCGCCGAGTGCTAAAATGCCTAAAGGCGGATTCTATTTCGATGCGGTCATACGCCAGCATCCGATCGATGAAGACCGCTTGAATGTAGAAGACAATTTGGAAGAATTTACGCCCTTTTCAGATGAATATTTAAGGTGGATCGAAACAACGGTGGACGAAGCTTATCAGAAAACAGACAGAGCGATCCTCGGAACGCCGGGCGGCTGCGCCCTTGGGGATATCGCAATGGTTCCGGGCGTGAACCTGAAAGATCCTAAAGGGATACGCGATGTGGAAGAGTGGTATGTTTCCGTCATCATGCGGAAGGATTACATTACGGAACTGTTCGACAGGCAGTCCGATATAGCGGTCGAAAATCTGAAACTCTATAAAGAAGCGGTAGGAGATAAGATCGTCGCGCTGTATCTTTGCGGAAACGATTTTGGTACGCAGCATGCGCCTTTCTGTTCGCCGGAGCTGTTCGCGGAAGTTTATATGCCGTATTACAAAAAGATGACAGCGTGGATTCATGATAATACGCCGTGGAAAGTATTCAAGCATTCCTGCGGAGCGGTAGAACCGCTGATCGGATCATTTATCGAAGCAGGCTTCGATATACTGAATCCGGTGCAGTGTTCGGCAAACGGAATGGACCCGAAGCTCCTGAAAGAGAAATATGGGGAGAAGATCGTATTCTGGGGTGCGGGTGTAGATACGCAGCAGACCTTACCGTTCGGAACGCCGGACGAGGTGAGGGCGGAAGTAAAAGAGAGGCTCGAAATATTCAAACCGGGCGGCGGGTTTGTATTCAACACGATCCACAACGCGCAGGTGGGCGTTCCGGTCGAAAACTTTCTGGCCATGATGGAAACCTTCCGGCAATATGGAGGATATGAAACAAAGAGCTGTTCCCGGAATTCTTCTCAAACGGCCCAATAGACGAGGGATAAGAAAAAACCGCTTAGGCGGTTTTTTCTGCTTTCAGTGAGTAAAGCTTGACAATAGCGCGCCGGAATGGTATGATAATGCTTGCGTAAAATGAATATGCACGAAAAGCCATAGACTCAGGAGCGTAACGCTTAATCTCTGAAATCCTGACGAGGCCGATTTTATAAGAACAAGGTTGCTCTTTTAAAGTCTGCATGGCTTTGAAAGGGCATTTTTATTGAATCCTGCGCAGTGAGCGAGGTGAAAATGTTGAAAGAAGCAAAATTACAGGCAAAACAGGCGGCAGTTGCAGACGTGGTAGATAAGATGAAGCGCGCGCAGAGCGTGATCGTGCTTGACTATCGCGGCCTTACGGTGGCGGAAGTGTCCGATTTGCGGAGCAAATTCCGCGAAGCGGGCGTAGAGTATAAGGTCATCAAAAACAATATGCTCAAACGCGCTGCGGAAGAGTTGAACATCGAGGGCGTGGAAGATTACTTCAAAGGCCCGACGGCTGTTGCATTCGGGTTCGAAGATCCGGTCGCTCCGGCAAAAATCCTGTGCAAGTTCGTAAAGGACGTAAACAAAACAGAGATCAAAGGCGGAATACTGGATGGAAAAGCGATGGATGCTGGAAAGATCGAAAGCCTTTCCAAGCTCCCGTCGAAGGAAGAACTCATCGCGAAGATGATGGGCAGCCTCAACGCTCCGATCACCAACTTTGCTCTGGCACTTCAGGCGATCCCGAGAGGTCTCGCTTGTGCGCTTAAGGCAGTTGCGGAGCAGAAACAATAATGTATTGTGCCGTTGGCACAAAAATGAAATCTATTGAATTTTGGAGGATAATTAATTATGGATAACAAGCAGATTCTTGATGCGATCAAAGAAATGAATGTTCTGGATCTGGCAGAACTGGTAAAGGAAATTGAAGAGACGTTTGGCGTAAGCGCTGCTGCTCCGGTAGCGGTCGCTGCTGCTCCGGCTGCTGGCGATGCCGGCGCTGCTGCGGAAGAAAAGACCGAATTCGACGTGGTTCTGAAAGCTGCGGGCGCAGAGAAAATCAAAGTCATCAAGGTCGTACGCGAAGCTACGGGCCTCGGCCTCAAGGAAGCAAAAGAGATGGTAGATTCCGCTCCTTCCACGATCAAGGAAGCTCTTGGAAAAGAAGATGCGGAAAAATTGGTCGCTTCCCTCAAGGAAGTTGGCGCAGATGTAGAAATGAAATAAGCTTTCTGCAAATAACGCACAAAAAAGCGCAGCTGTGGCTGTGCTTTTTTTGTGCGGGGAATAACGGGAGCAGAAGGTTCCGGTTTGAAAGATACACGTTTGGTGTATAATAAATTAGACTGAAGCAGGGGGATTTTGTGACATGGATGATTCCGTAGAGCAGAGGCTCGGCGATTTTTTGGAGCAAGCCCGCATCAAAAGCAAGGAATTTTATTTAAAAGCAGCTCAAAGTGCAGTAGAACAGGCATATGAGGGCTGCCGGGAGGCGATCGTAATAGCGCGGAAAGCCACGGAGCAGCTGCGGCTCTATGCGGAAAACGGTACGGTCAGCAGAGAGCAGGTAGACGCGGCCGCAAAGGAAGCGGCGCATCTTACGGCAAAGGTAGCAGAAGCTGCAGAAGAGGCTGCAGAGGCAGCGTCGCTTGCGGTATCGGTCGAACTAAAGGAACAGAAACAACGGGAGAAATGATATGACAGTCAATAAGGAACAGGTAGAAAAAACGGCAAAAGCCGCGCAGAAAAAGGCAATGGATGCCGGGCAGGCAGTTGGAGAAGCGGCTAAAACAGCAGCAGCAAAGGCCAAGGAAGGGATCATGGCGTTTGGAAATACGGTAGCAAACAAGTCAAGAGAGCTGATGGAGACGGCAAAGCTCAATGCACAAAAATCTCAGAAGCAGCGCGAGCTTGAGGAGTCTTATAAAGAGCTCGGCGAAATGGCGTATGCGAAAGGACGCCTGCGGGGCGAAATGGGTGAAATGGCGAAACGGATCAAAGAGCTCTATACGGAACTGCAGCAGATCGAAGTTGCCATCAATGCCGCACAATCGACGAAGGAATGTAAGAATTGCGGCCTAAAGCATTACGTAGGGGATAACTATTGCCCGAACTGCGGAGCAAAACAGTGATTGCTATGAAAGCGAAAAAGCAGTGGACGAACGTCATTTCCTACAGCAAAGACGAATACCTCACACGGGAAAAATTCGAAATGCTGCGCAGTGATGTGAAAGAAGCATGGCAGGCGCTTGGTTGGCTGCATCTTCGCATGACCAACGATATTGATACTAAAAATCCATCCCCTCTTTCCCGGCCGGAGCTTATGGGCAGGCTTCAAGAAGTAAAAGAGCAGATAGAGAAAATGATGGCTTCCTGTTTAGACGAGAAACATGAAACAGGCGCAGATTGAACGGATTGCTGCGGGCAGGCACAAAATGTGTCTGCTTTTTATTTACCGTAAAAAACAAAGATGCACTTGCCTGACGCATCAAAAAGGCAGGATGGAACACCGGGAAATTGTCAAAAAATAAAAAAGAAGTTGCGGAAGATAAGAGCAGCAGATATAATAAACATAAAGATGAGTTAAAAGGTATAGTTTCGTGACCGCTCTCTTATATGACCTGTTATACGCCTTTATAGGCGTATTTTTTTATGGTCAAATTTATATACTTTAGAACCGCAGGATCATGCTCAGAAAAAATCAGGATAGGCAAATGCAGAAAGAAAGCGCCGAAAAAACAGTATGATGGTTGGAGGAAAAGCGTAATGAGGAATATGTACTGAATCAAAAGCGGAACTATTTTATGCTTGTTTTTTATAATTGAAACCGCGAAACAGGAGAATTATCCGCTGATCGTCATTTTTTCGAAAATGCATCATTATACTGTTTTTATTTGCTATTATATTAGAACAAAATATTACTCGATAGGCCATACAGTACAAAGAGCATAAAATAATACAGCGGGGCTAACCTCTTTGCTGTTTGTAGATATTGAGAGATAGAGAGGACAGGAACGTATGTTCTCACAGCAAAATTATGATAAAGCTCAGATAAAACCAGAGAAAGGCAGCGATATCAGATTGACAAATAAAGCTTGTAGGTCGATAATCCTTACAGACAGACAGACAGACAGACAGACAGACAGACAGACAGACAGACAGACAGACAGACAGACAGACAGACAGACAGACAGACAGACAGACAGACAGACAGACAGACAGACAGACAGACAGACAGACAGACAGACAGACAGACAGACAGACAGAGGTGATCCTGTCTGTATTTGGCATGCCCTATAGGCCCTGTTTATGCCGGTGGTATAAACAGGGCCTTTTTATATTTCAGGGAATCAACTGAAAAGAATAAGACCTGTCAAACCAAACAGGTGGGAAAGGAAGAAACGATGGGAAAAAAGAAAAGAATGGTTGCGTTCATTGTTTGTGTCGCAATGGCGGTGACACTTTTCGGAGGCGTGGCACTGGCGGAAGATATAAACGGAAGCCATGCTGCAGCAGATGCCGGAGATACGGCGGCGGAAAATAAAACGCCTGCACAGCCGGAAGAGACGGACGAGGGAAATACAGAGGAGACAGTCGCGGAAAATATGGAAGAGACAGCCGGGGAGAAAAATAGGCTGCCGGGCGCAGAGAAGGAAACAGCCGTGCTTGCTGTGGCCTCGCTGGAGATAGAGAGAACCGATGCCGTGTCTGCGGAAGAGGTGATCGACGTGCCCATAGAAGGGCTCACGATCAGCGGAGGGAGCCTGAAAGGGATCGACGAGACGTGGCTTAAAAGCGAATATCCTAACGTAGAAACGCCGAACCTGCGCGTAAAAATTCCGTCGGGCGTAACGGAGATCGCTTCGAATGCATTGCGGGGAACGAGCGCCTATCATATTGTTTCGGTCGATTTTTCAGAAGCGGCAAGCTTAAAAGCCATTCGGTCACAGGCGTTTATGTATAATACCTATTTAAGCGGTGAGCTTGTTCTTCCCGAGTCGCTAAAGACGCTGGAGAAGTCTGCGTTTAACGGTTGTACGGGGCTCACAGGAATAACGCTCCCGTCTGGATTGGAAACGCTGGGAACGACAGACTCAGGCAGCGTATTCAACGGTTGCAGCGGACTTCTCTATATCAAAGTGACGGGCGGCGATCCCGGCGCGGTGTTTGAACTGCCGGCTTCCCTGAAAATAATCGGGAGGCAAAGCTTCAAGGCATGCTTCTCATCGTCGGTCAATACGTCGGTTGTATTGCCGGAAAGCGTCGAATATGTCGGAGAAGAGGCCTTTAAAACAGACGCGGTAACAACGATCCATGTGCAGGCGGCTGATGCATCTGCCTACAATGGCAGAGCGTTCGTTTCAGAAGCGAACAGCAGTGCGTCCTATGCGCTCGACGGCCGTATCATCGTGTTCCGCGATTCTGCCGCACACGGAACTTTTGTCCCCAGCGGATTCAGTACCTATGAAAACGCCTGCACCTATGAATTTACGCTGCAATATGGAGAACCCGCAGTGCGCACGGAACAAAAATTATATGGTCAGCCTGCCAATGTTGTGAAAAATACATTGGGGGACTGGGAAACAGATTCCGATTATGCGCTTCCGGAAGCGCCGTCTGCCGGCGCGCCTGTGGGCTATACGGGCGGCTGGGAATATGACGGGGAAATCATGACGGCAGATACGGTGCTGCGGCCCTCAGGCGATTTGCTGGTCATAACGCAGAGCTTTGTGCTGGAAAAGCCAAAGGTCGTCCCGGTCATAGACGGAGTGGTACAGGATTTTTCGGATACGAGCTTTGACGTCAATGTGTCGAACGATCAGGAGCATCAGGTCGGCGTACAGGTAACGCATCCGCTTTTGGAGCAAAAAGACGAAAACGGCGGTTCCGTTTATTTCAAATACGAGTGGACAGACGTATGGAAAGGCGGAAGCGAGGGGCCGCGTATGGAAGAGGATGGCTTTGGGTTTCCCGGCTTCCCCTCCTGCGGCACTCCTACGATCCCAATTAATGGACCGGAACATGAACGCACACATGCGGGGGAATATTCCGGGGAAGATTACGGAGACGGCTATTACCTGATTGAAATTTACGGATATTACAGCCAGCCGGGTAAAGCCGACAGGCTGTTCTATAAATCAAGGCATACGGCGATTGGAACGGCAGACCCTGATGCAACGGAAGCCGTCGCCTATATCTTTTATGTACAGACCTCTGCTCCGGCGGAAACACCGGAGGTTACAGTACAGGATATCAGCGTACCGTATGGATATAGCGAAGCGGCTTTTTCGGCAGACGTTCAGGAGGAGGCGGGGCACACCTATTCCTGCCAATGGTATCAGGCGGAAAAAAAGGGCCAAACAACAGGAGGAGAACCAATATCCGGCGCGGTAGAAAAGGAATATAAGCTTCCATCCGGATTTTCTGTCGGAGAATACTACTATTATCTGGAGGTGACCGCCTGCAAAACGGAAAATGGAGATACGGCGTCGGCCGCGGTACCGGTCACTTTCACGGTAGAACCGGCAGCAGCGATAGCCGTACCGGATGCGGGCCAGTGGAAATATACCGGGCAGGAAGATCCTGCCTATCGTTATACGGTACAAGGGCTGTCCGAAGAGATAACCATTTCAGGGGCGCTCTCACGGACGCAGGGCGAGCAGCCGGGGAGCTATGCCTACACGATCGGAACACTTGCAGCGAACGATGAAAATTATAGGCTTGTCCTCGCAGAGGAAGCGCCGGAATTCGAAGTTGTACGTTATGAGGCAAAGGCTGTATTTTCTCCCGAAATACCGGATGGAAAGAACGGTTGGTACCAGTCTGAGGTAACAGTTGCTCCGCCGGAAGGACATCTGATCAGTCTCGACGGAAAAACGTGGAGCAGACAGCCGCTTTTGCTGACTGAACAGGACAGCGGGACGTTCACCTATTATCTGGAATCCGTGCGGGAGGATGAAACCAAAGACGCCGTTGCAAAAAATACGGCAACTCTCCTGATCGATACGACAGCACCGGTGGTCAAGGGGCTCGAAGACGGAGCGGTCTATTGCATGGAGGCGGCATTTGCTGCGGAAGATGAGCATATCGCCGGAGTCTTTGTCGACGGAGAACCGGTTTCATTGCCGGAAGAGGACGCCTATCTATTAGGACCGGGGCGGCATACGGTCGTGGTCTCCGATGAAGCGGGCAATCAAACGGAGCTTACTGTAACGGTAAACGCAAAGCATACACCGGGGGAGTCGGTCATAGATAAAACGCCCGGCTGTACCACGCCGGGCAGCGGTCATGCGGACTGCATATACTGCGGCACACGGGCGGAAGAAATCGTTTTGGAAGCCGTAGGGCATACATACAGGGAATGGAACACAGATGCGGAGCGGCATTGGCACGAATGTACGGCCTGCGGAGAAATATTCGATGAGGCGCCGCATGCGTTCGGAGAGTGGGCGGTCGTGGCCGGAAGGCAGGAAAGGACCTGCACGGTATGCGGCTGTCGGGAAACAAAAGAAGTACCGTTCCCCGCAAATGAAAACGGCGGTGCAGATACCACTGGGGGAAACAGCTCCGCAGATGAAACCAAAACGCCGAAAACAGATGATGGCAGGCCTCTTATGCCGTTTGCCCTGCTTGCGGGGGCAGGCGTATTGCTTTTAGCTGTTGGCGGCAAGCGGCGGCGCACTGAAGAATAACGGTCAGCAAAAATATGTATCACAAACGCCGGTCCCTTGAAGACCGGCGTTTGTCAGTTTATAGAACATTGCACACACCTGATCTCTCTGCGCTTCCGATGAATGAATTTGCGGAAAACATTGATTTTTAAGCCTGAAATAACGCTGATGCCAGATTTATGGGAATGCGAAGCGATAACGGCGAAAAGGAGTGCGCTAAATTTGAAAGTTTGTTTTAGCAGCTTTTTTTTCATAAGCCCGAAACGCGGCGAACGGCGGCATAGAGCAGTTTTTGAAAGAAAACAGGCGGCGTTGATACAAATATGATACAATATGGAGTAATAATAGATACAAATAAGACGGCAGAAGCTTGTTTGCTGTGCATTTCAACGGTGACCGGGCCTTTGCCGTACCGTATAGATTGTTGGAGTTTGCAGGGGTTATGGTAAATATTTTGATCGTGGAAGACGAACTTCCGATTTCCAATCTGATTCGTGTGAATCTAACGGAAGGCGGCTATTGCTGCAATGTGGCGAATGACGGAATGCAGGCGGCGGATATGATCGAGCAGAACCGTTATGACCTTATATTGCTCGACGTCATGCTGCCGAAAGTCAACGGCTATGAATTGATGGAATACATCGCGCCGACAGAAACGCCCGTTATTTTTATCACGGCGAAAAACGATGTGGCCGATCGGGTAAAAGGGCTGCATCTCGGCGCGGACGACTACATCGTAAAGCCTTTTGAGATCGTCGAGCTTTTGGCGCGTGTAGAGGCTGTACTGCGCCGGTATCATAAAGGGGAGAGCAAGCTGTCCATAGGAGACGTAGAGGTCGATACGCAGTCGCGGAGCGTAAAGAAAAATGGAAAGCAAATCGACCTTACGATGAAGGAATACGAATTGCTGCTTCTTTTTATCCGGAATAAAAATATCGCATTGTTCCGCGAAACGATATTCGAGCGGGTATGGCAAAGCGATTATCTCGGAGATACGCGGACGGTAGATCTGCATGTGCAGCGCCTGCGTAAAAAGCTGGGATGGGAAAAAATGATCGTTGCCGTATATAAGGTAGGATACAGGCTGGAATGTTAGAATGAGATTTGCATGGAAGGTGTTTTTATCGACCGTGATCGTCATTGCCGTCGTATTTGCGATAGGTGGCTTTATTTTGATTACGTCTTTTTTTGATTCGGCACTTTCCCGCGAAACAGATCGGGCGCTTGAAGAAAATCAGCTGACAAAGCTGGCCTATGAAAGCGCAGCCACCACCTATGTGAATCAAGGGGAAAAATTAACGGATGAGGCTGTCATAAACAGCGTATCCTCCCTCGAAAGCAGCGGACGGAGGGGCATCGTCGTAGCGGACGAAAATTACGAAACGGTGTTTACCAGTACGGGAGAAGCTGCGGATATGCAGCTTATGGCGGAAACGGAAGCGGACAGGACCTACCGGATCGGCCGTACAGGGGAAAGATATGAGATCACCGTGTGCTGCAGGACGACGGTGGGAGAACGTACGGTCTATCTTGAGACCTCGCGGGATATCACCTCCATTTTTCAGGAACGGGAGATGCAGTTCGACACCTATACGGAGTGGAGCATCGTGCTCCTGCTTTTAAGCGCCATCGTCATGCTTGCCGTTTCCATGTTTCTGACGCGCCCGCTGGCGCGCCTTTCGGCTACGACGAGACGGATAGCCGAGGGAGATTATGATGTGCGTATGCGGGTAAAAGGCGAGGACGAGATCGCAGAATTTACACGCGATTTCAATGCCATGACCGATGCGGTGCAGGACAAGATGTATGATCTTGAGAACACGGCGCGCCAGCGGGAAGATTTTGTCGCGAGCTTTGCGCACGAGCTCAAAACGCCGCTCACATCGATCATCGGCTACGCGGATATGCTCCGTTCCAAGCAGATGGCGCCGGAAGAAATGTTTCTTGCCTCAAACTATATCTTCACCGAGGGAAAACGGCTCGAAGCGCTTTCCCTGAAGCTGCTTGAGCTTATGGTGCTCGACAGGCAGGAATTTGAAAAGCGCCGGGTGAATCCGCGTGTTCTTATGGAAGAGATCGAGGGCCTTATGCTTCCCATCATGGAAAAAGCAGGGCTTATTTTAGAAGTATCAGCGCAGAATGCGGTCCTTATGATCGAGCCGGATCTGTTTAAGACGCTGCTCGTCAATCTGATCGACAATGCGCGCAAAGCGTCCGAACCGGGCAGCACGATCGAAGTGTATGGGCATGTCCGTGGCCGCGATTATCTATTTTGTGTCCGCGACCATGGCCGCGGAATACCGGAAGATGAGATCAAAAAAATCACGGAGGCGTTTTATATGGTGGATAAAAGCCGGGCGCGGGCACAGAACGGTGCGGGTCTTGGCCTTGCGCTCTCCGATAAGATCGCACGCCTCCACGGCTCGCGCCTTGAATTCAAAAGTGTGGTCGGCTCGGGAACGCTCGTATGCATCCGCGTTCGCCGGGCGGCTGGAAGGAGGCGGGCATGAGACGTGTTCTGAAATATGTCTGTGCGGCGGCTGTCACCTTCCTTGTGGTCGCGCTGTGCGCAGGACTCCCGCCCTACCTTGCGCAAAAGGGAGACGCGTCCTTTTTAAATATCGTGCAAAGAGATGAAACGGCGGCGGAGTCCTATGAATATAAAGCCACAAAATATCAGAAGACAAAGGTGCTGTACGAAGCGATACGCCTGAACTTTGAGGGAAACAATACCGATATATTCGGAATGGCGGAGGAAACAGAGGAAGGCACAAAAGATACAAGAACACAAAACAACATATCTGTTATCTACACCGAGCAGCCTGCGGCAGATTGTGTGATGACGAAGGCACAGGCAGAGCTGGCTATCGTACGGGAAGCGCGGCAGCTTCAGCAAACAGGGGCGATCCCGAAATTCGATCTCGGAGAGATCGGTTCCTATGATGCGGTAAAGGGCATTGCTTTTCTCCGGGCATACGACCCGACTGTATCGGCGACGGAATTTTATTATTGGGAGGGAAATATCGTCAATCCGAATACGGAAGTGACCTATCGGTTTGTGATCGATGACGAGATAGGAAAAGTTTATTTTATGGCTATTGATTCTCAGCCGCTCCTTGCCGGAGATGCGCACGGAGCTTTCGGAGGATGGGATGAGACGGATATGCACGATGCTGTTGCTGCATTTGCACAATATCACGAACTGAAGCTCGATTATAACAGAGAATATACGGAAATGGATTACTTTGTAGACGGGCTGTATGCGATGACAGAGTCGGAATTCGATATATTGGCGGAATTGATGTTGGAAAGCAGCTCTTTCCGCATGATCTTAAAACCATCGGATATTCTGTAAGGCTCGAAATGTTACAAAAATGATGCAAAACAGATGAAAAAATGTTGCTTTGGCCCTGTACGGTATACGTACAGGGTTTTTCTTTCAATTTCTTAAAACAGGGGGAAGCTGGTATGCGTGCAATATCGTCGGGAATCAGAAGCAAAAGAAGACGGAGAGCTACAGGAAGGTTTTTTGTGTTGCTTGCAGCTGTGTTTCTGGCGGCAGTATGTATATTTTTTCTCTGCAAGGCGTTTCCCCTTGAAACGTCCAGAGCTGCAGATACGGCTGCCATAAATGAAACGGAAAACGTACAGGAGCTTCTCATGGTAAACGCCGCTCCCCGCATCATCATAGACGCGGGGCACGGAGATACCGATGTAGGAACAAAGGGGGTGTCGACGGGCAGGCTTGAAAAGGAGGTAAACCTTGAAATCGCGCTGAAGCTCAGGACCGTGCTTGAGCAGGAGGGATATACTGTTATCATGACGCGGGAATCGGACGAACCGATCGCTGCGGCAAATGAACCGGATGCAAAAAAGCGGAAAGCCGCAGATATGAAAAAACGGGAGGAGATCATACGAACGGCAAATGCGGATGCGTTTGTCAGCATCCATCAGAATTTTTTTGAAAAAGGGTCGGGTGCAGCGGGTCCGCAGGTATTCTGCCGCGACCGGGAGGCGGCCGGGTATGAGCTTGCAAAATATGTGCAGGCCGCGCTCAATGAACAACTGTCCATTCAAAATCCACGCGACGTGAATACGGGAGACTATCAGCTCCTTCGGCCGGGCAGTCAGGCAAGCGTCATCGTGGAATGCGGGTTCTTTTCCAATCCGGAGGAGGAACAAAAGCTGCAAAAGGACGATTATCAGCAAAAGCTCGCGCAGGCGGTAGCAAGCGGGATCGGGCAATATCTTTCAGAAAAGAACGGTTAAGGGAGGGGATAAACACTCAGAAACTCATATAACAATGGGCAACAAAATTTTTTCTGTCGTAAAAAAGGGAGTTTGCTCCCTTTTTTATTTAAGGCGGATATAAAGCTCATCCATATGAGACGTTTGCATTCTGCATGGCGGGATAAGACATCAAAAAATAAGACACAAAAAGCGGCGTCTTTATATAGTATGAATAAATTTTCTGCTTGTTTTTTGTAAAAATAGAGAAAAAAAGGGAATAAAAGGGTTGCGATATGCCTGTTATAAAGATAAAAATCTGTTGACATGCTGGAAAACGTATGATTAAATAATACCTGCGCGAAAAGTTTGATAAAAATAAACAAAATGTTTAATATATAATCAAAACATTGCTGCGGAAGGGATGGATTTCCATGAAGATAGGCGAAAAGATCAAAGCGAGGCGACAAAGTCTCGGCCTTACACAAAGCGAGCTTGCAGACCGCGCAGAGCTTTCCAAGGGCTTTATTTCTCAGCTTGAGCGAGACCTTACATCGCCGTCAATCGCGACACTGATGGATATTCTCGAATGTCTGGGAACAGACCTGCCGGAGTTTTTCAGCGAAAGAGCAGAGGAAAAGGTCGTTTTCACGCCGGAGAACCGATTTGAAAAAGCAGACGATGAAAAAAGTATTTTATGGCTCGTGCCAAATGCGCAGAAAAATCAAATGGAGCCGATACTTCTGCATCTGAAAGCGGGCTGTTCCACGGAAGAAGACAGGCCGCACGAGGGAGAAGAATTTGGATATGTGCTTGCAGGAACGGTCACACTTGTGATCGGGATGAAACGGCACAGAGTAAAGAAAGGCAGCAGTTTCTATTTTCATGCGGGTATGCCGCATAAGCTCGAGAACAATGGAAAAAAAGACGCGGAAGTCATCTGGATATCCACGCCGCCTATGTTTTAAGGAAACGTCTGCGGAGGGGCCGATTTGGAAGCGCCGCCGTGATTGATGATTATTCGGTTTGAAAGGGTATGCCAATGTCACAGCACATCATCGATTTTTTAGGGGTATACAAGGAGTACGACGGAGTCGAAGTCCTTTCCAATATCAATCTTTATATCCGGCAAAATGAGTTTTTAACGCTGCTGGGGCCGTCCGGTTGCGGAAAAACCACTCTCCTGCGGATCATAGCGGGCTTTGAAGAGCCGACGCGCGGCGACGTGTGCCTGTTCGGAGAAAGCATAAAAGGGATACCGCCCTATAAAAGGCGCGTCAATACGGTGTTCCAGAAATACGCCTTGTTTCCGCACCTAAACGTATTCGATAATATTGCGTTCGGGCTCAAACTGAAAAAGATGAAAAAATCGGTCATTGAAAAAAAAGTAGGCGACATGCTGAAACTCGTGGGGCTTTCCGGTTATGGAGATCGGGATATCGCAAAGCTCTCCGGCGGGCAGCAGCAGCGCGTGGCGATCGCCCGCGCCCTCGTAAACGAGCCGGAGGTCCTGTTGCTCGACGAGCCGCTCGGCGCGCTCGACCTTAAATTCAGACAGGAAATGCAGCTTGAGCTGAAGCGTATGCAGAAAACGCTGGGTATCACTTTCGTTTATGTCACACACGATCAGGAGGAGGCGCTTACTATGAGCGATGCGATCGCCGTGATCGACGGCGGCGTGATCCAGCAGATCGGCACGCCGGAGCAGATTTATAACGAACCTAAAAATTCCTTTGTCGCGGATTTCATCGGGGAATCCAACATTATCAGCGGCAATATGAAGCGGGATTATCTCGTGCATTTCGCGGATAATGATTTTACCTGCCTCGACCGCGGTTTTAATGAGAACGAACCGGTCAAGGTTGTCATCCGTCCGGAGGACATCAATATCACGAAGAATATCGCGGACGATATGATCACAGGAACGGTATCCTCCACGCTGTTCATGGGTGTGCATTACGAGATTCGGGTACATGGAGATAACGGGTTTGAATGGCTAGTACATTCGACTGAGTTTTTTGAGGCCGGGAACAGAGTCGGCTTTACGCTCGAACCGGACGATATCCACGTTATGGAAGTGAGCCAATATGATAAGATGCGTGTCGACGGCGTTCCGGAGGCAGTGAAATGAAAAACAGGGAACTGCGAAACGTCATGAACTCCCGCAAAGTGTTTGCACTGCCGTATATCGCATGGATCGCGATTTTCACGGCCGCCCCGCTGATCCTGATCCTGCTGTATGCCTTTACGGAAACAGGATCGGGCGGTGTTATGGTGCTTACGGCCGAAAATCTTGCCCGTGCGTTTTCACCGCTCTACATGACGGTATTCTGGCGCAGCGTACGGATGGCGTTCATCGCAACGGTCATCTGTCTTTTGCTCGGCTATCCGGTCGCCTATATGCTGTCACGCATGAAACCGAACCGCGCGGCGGTCATTTCTATTTTGTTCGTCCTGCCAATGTGGATGAACTTTCTTCTGCGGACGTATGCGTGGCGTACCCTGCTCGATAATGCGGGCATTATCAATCAGGGGCTTATGGCGCTCGGATTTGAGCCTGTACAGTTTTTATATACGGAAGGCGCGATTATCTTCGGGCTTGTCTATAATTTCCTGCCGTTCATGATCCTGCCTATTTACTCGGTGTTCCAAAAAATGGATATCTCGTGCATTCAGGCGGCGCAGGATCTCGGCGCCAATAAATGGCAGACCTTCTGGCGCGTCACTCTTCCGCTCTCCAAGGGAGGCATCGTCTCCGGCATCACAATGGTGTTCATGCCCGCCATGACGACGTTCGTCATCACACGGCTTCTCGGAGGAAGCCACTTCATGATGTACGGCGATCTTATAGAGATGGAATTTCTGCTTATGTCGGAATGGAATTTTGGAAGCGCACTCGCGGTGGTCATGCTAATACTGACAATTGTATTTATGTGGCTCATGCGTAAATACGATAAAGAAGGAGAAGGAGGTGCGCTGATGTGAAAGTAAAATTGTTTCTGAAGCGCTTTTATCTGGCGGTCATCCTGATTTTTATGTATCTGCCCATCGGCGCGCTGATCGTCTTTTCGTTCAATGAATCGAAGTCTATGGCGAAGTGGACGGGCTTCTCATTGCACTGGTATGAGCAGCTGCTTCAGGATCCCTCCATCGCGGAAGCGGTGTGGGTAACGGTTTCCATTGCCATGATCGCGTCCCTCGCGGCGACTTTCATCGGAACGCTCGCGGCGGTAGGAATGGATAATTTCCGTAAAAAAAGCAAAAATATTATGGTAAATTTTACCTATATCCCAATGGTAAATGCAGAGATCGTGACGGGTATTTCGCTGCTGCTCCTGTTTATTTTCTTCAATATCCCACGCGGCTACTGGACGATGCTTCTCGCGCACATCACGTTTGATATCCCGTTCGTCATCTTTTCGGTGCTTCCCAAGCTCCGTCAAATGGACCCCGGAACCTACGAAGCGGCGCTCGATATGGGTGCACGCCCTGCCTATGCGGTGCGTAAGGTCATATTGCCGCAGATCGCACCGGGTATCGTTACAGGCTTCCTGCTCGCGTTTACCATGTCGTTCGACGACTTCATGATCAGCTTTTTTACGTCGCAGGGCGCGACGCAGAACCTGTCTACCTATATTTATAGTATGGCGCGCGTGGGGATCAATCCTATGATCAATGCGCTGTCAGCCATTATGTTTATCGTCGTGATCATGCTGCTTTTGGTCATTAACCTGCGTTCTGTGAAAAGAACCAAAAAGATGCCGCGGGCGGGGAGCTTTCGCTAAAAAAGGAATTGAGTACGGATGAAAAAGTTTTTTTGTGTCTTATTAGCCGGTTTACTACTGACCGTTCCGCTCTGCGGGTGTGCCGCTAATGAAACGGCGGACGGCCGGACAGTCGTGCACTTTCTGAATTGGGGGGATTATATCGATCCCACCGTCATTCCGCTGTTTGAGGAGGAGAATCCGGATATCAAAATCAATATAACGACGGTGCCGTCCAACGAAGAAATGTATGTCATCGCGACAACGGAGGGTACGCAGATCGATATCATCGTTCCGTCCGAATATATGATCCAGCGGCTGATGCTGGAGGACAGACTCGCGGAGCTCGACCATTCCAAAATGGAAAATTACAAATATGTCGAGGATTTCGTCAAGACCTGCACCTACGATCCAACCGGGCAGTATTCCGTTCCCTACACATGGGGAACGTTCGGGCTCCTATATAACATCGAAATGACAGGGGAAGAGATCGACAGCTGGGACGCGCTTTTCGATCCCAAATATGAGAATCAGATCCTGATGTATGACAGTATTCGGGACAGCGTAGGTCTTGCGCTGATTGAACTTGGCTACAGCATCAATACGAAAAACCAGCAGGAGCTCGACGAAGCGGCGGAGCTCCTCATCGAACAAAAACCTCTGGTGCTTGCCTACGGAACGGATGATCTCAGAATGACGATGATCAATGGAAGCGCGGCTCTTGCGCCGCTGTACGCGGGCGACGCGGCTTACTGCATGATGGATAATCCGGACCTCCGGTACGTCATACCAAGGGAGGGAGCTAACATTTTTGTAGACGGCATGTGTATCCTTAACACAACGGACGTTTATGATGCCGCCCTGCGTTTCATCGATTTCATGATGCGGCCGGATATCGCGGCGCTCAACGCGGAATACAACTGCTACTCTACACCGGAGGACGCGGCGTTAGAGCTTGTCGATCCGGAGCTTCTTGAAAATACGGCATTCAATCCGCCTAAGGAAGATACGGAGAACTGTGAATATTACGAGCATCTGGAAAAGAATATCCTGCGTATGTATGAAGATGCTTGGATGAAAGTAAAGATTGCATAACGGAAGCAAAGGAGGGAGATTCCCTCCTTTGCTTATATCCTGAATGGTGTCGCCGGCCAGTGGAGGCCATTGTTTAAAAATTGATCAAAATACATATAAAACAGAATAAAAGTAAGAATAAATCAGAAAATTGATAATTTACGCAAATAATACGCTTTTTATACCGTATTCATTGTAAAATGAAAAATGAATACCTATAATAGATATGCCGGATCAATAAGCTGCAATACCGTAGTTCGCTGAAAATTGGAGGAATGTGGTATGATTTATGTTATCTGCTTCTATCATGTCAGGCCGCGGAGAAAAGAAGAATTTGAACTCCTGATAAGGGAAATCAAGGAATACTGCCGCATTGGGCGCGAGGCTAAAACGGTATTTTGTATCAGACGATTGGAGACAGAACAAAATAACGCCGATTATATCCTGTCCTTTGCCTGCCGGGAAAAAACGTCCGGAATAGCATGCGTAGAAGCGATACACCAGAAATATAAAAGGCGTTTCGACAGATGCATCACGGACGAAGTAGATTCTATCGTTGGGAAAGCCGTGTGGTAATATTGATAGAAGCTGACGGAGGATATCGCTGCATAAAAATTTCTATGCTGCGGGCAGAAAGATAACTGATCCATTCTCTGTCTTTAACGAATACTCTTTACGCAGCAATGGAGCGGTTTACAGACGGGGAATAGAGGCTTATTTTCCGGAAGCATACAAATTCACATATTCTGTAAGCATCCTTACACAGTTCTCAATGCCAATGCTGTCGCTGTTCAGCATCAAGTGGTAGTTTTCTTTTTGCCCCCATTTCATATCCGAATAATAATTATAATAGGTCGCGCGTTTTTTGTCTGATTTGATGATCGCGTCCTTTAGGTTCGGCGCGTCGAGATGATAATCGTTTTTGGCGCGCGCTACCCGGTGCTCAAGGTCTGAATAGATAAATATATGAATGCAGTTTGGATGGTTTGCCAGAACATAGTCGGCACAGCGGCCGACGATGATGCACGATCCCTTAGCGGCAAGCGAACGAATGACGTCTGCTTGGATCAGAAAAAGCTTATCGTCGAGCGCGATATCCGTTCCCCACGAAGATACGTTCCCAAGGCCGGAAGACAGATAGTATAAAAATTTGTTATTGGCCTTTTCCTCCGCATTGGCGAAAAATTCCTCGTCATATCCGCTTTCTTTGGCGGCAAGAGTGATGAGGTCATTGTCATAATAGGGGATATCGAGCTGTGCGGCCAGCTTTTTGGCAATGGTCCTTCCGCCGCTTGCAAATTGTCTGGAGATCGTAATAATAACGTCGTGCTTCATCCTATATTCCTCCTTTGTTCAGTGGGTGAAGAAAAGGTCTGCTCCGAATCGGAGCACGCTTCGGTTTGTTTACATTATGCGCCTGATATGCTAAAATGTCAATTTGCAGGTGTATAAGGTTTTGATTGGAGAAAAACGGTATGGAAGCGGTAAAAGAAAACAAGATGGGCGTCCTGCCTATCAAGAAATTGTTGGTCACAATGTCCCTGCCTATTATGGTATCCATGTTGGTACAGGCGCTCTATAACGTAGTAGACAGTATCTTTGTGGGGCAGTACAGCGACGCGGCTTTCGCGGCGGTATCGCTTGCGTTTCCGGTACAGATGCTCATTATCGCAGTTGCGGTCGGTACGGGCGTGGGGATGAATTCCTTGGTATCACGCCGGCTCGGAGAAAAAAAGTTTACCGATGCAAATGAAGGGGTGTCGGCCGGCATTTTCCTCGGGATCATCAGTTGGGCCGGGTTTGCAGTGTTCGGCCTATTTTTTTCGCGGATGTTTTTTGAAGCGTTTACGGCGGGGATCGAAAACGGCGCTTTGATTGCAGAGATGGGTACGCAGTATATCTCGATCTGTACCATCTTTTCGTTCGGTGTTTTCATACAGATCACATGCGAACGCATCATGCAGTCCACGGGCGTCACGATCTACAATATGATCACCCAGCTTACAGGCGCGGTCATCAATATCATTCTCGACCCTATTTTGATTTTCGGCATCGGGCCGTTTCCGGAAATGGGCGCTGCGGGCGCTGCGGTAGCGACAGTTGCCGGACAGATCGTCGCTATGATTTTGTGCCTGTATTTCGTCAACAAAAAAATCAAGGAAGTAAAAGTCAGGCTGCGTGGCTTCCGGCCGCATAAAAGGATCATAGGAGAGATTTATAAGGTAGGCGTACCGTCTATCGTCATGCAGGCGATCACATCCGTCATGATCGTAGGCTTCAATTTTATTTTAGTTTACGTTTACGCGGCGGACGTTTCCGCGGCTGCGGTCTCTGTGCTCGGCGCGTATTTCAAGCTTCAGTCTTTCATCTTCCTTCCGGTGCTGGGGCTGACGAACGGCCTCATACCGATCGTGGCTTATAATTACGGAGCACGGCACAGGAAACGGATATTGGATGCCATACGGTTTGCAACGATCCTTGCGGTGATCATTATGATAGTAGGCATGGTGATTTTTCAGCTGTTTCCGGATGCCTTGCTCAGAATGTTCAACGCGACGCCTGCCATGCTGGAAATGGGAACGGGCGCGCTGCGGACGATCAGCCTCTGTTTTGCGTTTGCCGGCGTTGGGATCGTATTTTCTTCAGTATTTCAGGCAGTCGGGAACGGCGTATTGAGCATGCTTGTGTCGCTGTGCCGTCAGCTCGTAGTTATTTTACCGGCTGCATATCTTTTGTCGATGCTCGGCAGCGTAAACGACGTGTGGTATGCATTTCCGGTCGCGGAGTGCGTTTCACTCATTATGAGCATTCTTTTTTTCCGGCATATCAACAAAAAGTATATCCGTCCGCTCGACGATCCGGCCGCCTATGTGCCGGGAATGTAAGGTGTTTTGGCCGAAGCGGTTGTGGTATAATAAAAGTATCAAAATATCAAAATCAAACGACTGTTGAGGTAGATCAAAATGGTAGACGAAAGAATCAAGAAATTGTGTCATACGCTGGTCAGTTATTCGTGCGGAGTCAAAACAGGCGATAAGGTGCTGATCGACGTATCGGGCTGTCCGGACGCGCTGACGGAGCAGCTGATCAAAGAAGTATACGCGGCAGGCGGGCTGCCCTATTTCGATACCCCGCATAACGCGGTGCAGCGCCAATGGCTGATGCAGGCGACGAGGGAACAGATTGAAGATATCACCAAATGGGGAAGCGCGCGCATGAAAGAGATGCAGGCCTATATCGCTTTCAGGGGCGGGGATAACGCAACTGAGCTGGCGGACGTTCCGGCAGATAAAATGGAATTGTATCAGTCCATCTACTCCCGGCAGGTGCATCATGAGATCAGAGTCAAAAATACAAATTGGGTCATCCTGCGCTATCCGACGCCTTCTATGGCTCAGCAGGCGGGCATGAGTACGGAAGCGTTCGAAAAATTTTATTTCGACGTATGCAACCTTGATTACGGGAAAATGTCAAAAGCAATGGACCCGCTCGTGGAACTGATGAATAAAACGGACCGCGTACACATCAAAGCGCCGGGAACGGATCTCACATTCTCCATTAAGGGGATCGGAGCTATCAAATGCGACGGGCACATGAACGTGCCGGACGGAGAGGTCTATACTGCTCCCGTACGCGATAGTGTGAACGGACGTATCACCTATAACACGCCCTCTTTCAATCAAGGCTTTAAATATGAAAACGTAAGCCTTCTTTTCAAGGACGGTAAGATCGTGGAAGCAACGTCCAACGATACGGAGCGTATCAACAAGATTTTTGATACAGATGAGGGGGCGCGTTATGTTGGGGAGTTTTCGCTGGGCGTGAACCCCTACATCAATCATTCTATGGGCGATATCCTGTTCGACGAAAAAATCGCCGGTTCCCTGCATTTCACGCCGGGTTCCAGCTATGACGATGCCTACAACGGCAACGAAAGCGCGGTCCATTGGGATCTCGTGCTCGTACAGACGCCGGAAATGGGCGGTGGCGAGGTATGGTTCGATGATGTGATGATCCGCAAAGACGGCCTGTTCGTGATCGATGAATTAGAATGCCTTAATCCGGAAAATCTTAAGTAAGTGATATTACGATCCGCACTTTGATGCCTATCCAATCCAACAAAAATGCTTCGGGCACTGGGGCAGAGCGGGATTACTGTCTCAGAGGCATTTGCTTCCTGCGCTTTGTCTGAAGAAGAAATATTTTGATGGGCAGCATTCCGTACACGGCGGCAGACTGCCGGGGACCGGATGGCCTTGTGCGGCCATCCGGTCCCCGGCCTATCTCCTATAGAGCATTCCTGCTTTCCCGAGCCTTTTGATTGTGAAAAATAATCCGGCTTGGTTCCAAAGGAATATTTTTTAAGCACAGTAGGAGGTATGGATGCGTCTTATTCAGCAGTTGAAGAGAAATGCAAGAGATTTGAAGCGCAAGGCTTAAAAAGCGCGCAACAGAGCGGAAAACAGAGCTGTACTATTTTAAATGATACACATATTCTGCGCGTCAAAACAGGAGAAAAATGAAAAAAAATATTTTAGTCACCGGCGGCGCCGGATATATTGGAAGCCATATCTGCGTAGAGCTTTTAGAGCAAGGCTATGATGTCACCGTCATGGATAATCTCTCCAACAGCAGCGAAGAGGCGCTTCGCCGCGCCGAGGAGATCACTGGAGAAAAGCTCCGGTTCTATCAGGCCGATATCCGCGACCGCGGCGCATACGAAAAAATTTTTTCGCAAAATGAAATCTGCGGCGTCATTCACATGGCAGGACTCAAGGCGGTCGGGGAATCAGTGCGTGAGCCCCTTCTGTATTTTGACAACAACATCGGCGGAACGGTCGTGCTGCTGGAAGAGATGACAAAGCATAATGTGAAGCGTATCATCTTCAGTTCCTCTGCCACGGTATATGACCTTACCCGGGAGGAATGCCTCACAGAGCAGTCGCCGCTTGGAAATTCCACCAGTCCCTATGGGCGGACCAAGCTGGTGATCGAACAAATGCTCACAGACCTTTACCATGCAGATGAAAGCTGGTCCATCGTTATGCTGCGGTATTTCAATCCGATTGGCGCGCATGAGAGCGGAAGGATTGGGGAAGATCCAAATGGAGAACCGAACAATCTTATGCCGTATATCACGCAGGTGGCGGTAGGTAAACGGGAAAGACTTCACATATTTGGCAACGATTATGACACGCCGGATGGCACTTGCATCCGCGATTACATCCATGTGATGGATCTTGCGGCAGGGCATTGGAAGGCTGTCGCAAAGCTTGACGCGCCGGGCCTGTCTGTCTATAATTTGGGAACGGGAAAGCCGCAAAGCGTATTGGAAGTCGTGCATGCGTTCGAGCAGGCAAACGGATTGAAGATCAATTATACGATCGCACCGCGGCGGGCAGGCGACGCGCCCAAGTATTATGCCAATGCAGATAAGGCAAAGGCAGAGCTTGGCTGGGAAGCGAAACGGGATATCGGCGCTATGTGCCGGGACAGTTGGAACTGGCAAAAGAAAAATCCGGAGGGATACCGCTGACGCCGTTCGGAAAGGTATACGCGCCGCGATAGTTTGAAACAAAAGAAAAGCTCCTCACCGCAAAGATGAAGAGCTTTTTTCGTTATGCTGAATTTACGCTTTGTTATCGCAGCCGAGAACATCGACGATTTTATGAGCGACCATCTGCTTGATGGCTTCACGTGCCGGCTTCAGATATTGGCGCGGATCAAAATGATCAGGATGCTCCGCGAAATATTTACGGATCGTTCCCGTCATAGCAAGACGCAGGTCGGAGTCGATATTGATCTTGCAGACCGCGCTCTTTGCCGCCTGACGCAGCAGGTTTTCCGGAACGCCCTGCGCTCCCGGCATGTTTCCGCCGTATTTATTGATCATATCAACGAATTCCGGGATAACGGAAGATGCGCCGTGCAGTACGATCGGGAAGCCGGGCAGGATCTCCGTCACTTTTTCAAGGATATCAAAGCGCAGCTTCGGTTCGCCCTTGAATTTAAAAGCGCCGTGGCTCGTGCCGATCGCGATCGCAAGGCTGTCTACGCCTGTTTTGCTGGCGAATTCATATACCTCTTCAGGCCGCGTATAAGAAGAATCCTCGGCAGAAACTTTGATCTCGTCCTCTACTCCTGCGAGCCGGCCAAGCTCACCCTCTACCACAACGCCGCGGTCATGCGCATATTCCACAACGCGCTTCGTAACAGCGATGTTTTCCTCGAACGGAAGATGAGAACCGTCGATCATAACGGAAGTAAAACCGCCGTCGATACAGGATTTGCAGGTCTCGAAGCTGTCGCCGTGGTCGAGATGCAGACAGATCGGAAGCCCCGTATCCTCGAGAGCCGCTTCTACGAGCTTCGTGAGGTAGATCGGGTTTGCATAATTGCGCGCACCTTTGGAAACCTGCAGAATGAGCGGGGCGTTCAGCTCCTTGGCCGCCTCCGTGATCCCTTGAATGATCTCCATGTTGTTTACATTGAATGCGCCGATCGCGTAGCCGCCCTTGTACGCTTTTTCAAACATTTCCTTTGTAGTGACTAATGGCATCTATAAGATCCTCCTTCATAATATTCAAACATAGCTTCATTATACTATCGGAGAGAAAAAAGCACAACTGAAAAGCGCCGGTTTATTTCTGGTAAGAAAGGATTCTGGCGTAAAAAAGAACAGGATGTGAAAAAGAACAGAAGAAATTGACATTTTCGTGAGAAAAAAACAATATAGAAGCAACAGAATAAGGGGGCTGCAGGACTTTGAAAACAGTGGCGCAGAAATATTTTTTATATTTTGCAGCTTTAAAGTAAAGATAGCAAAACGACGTCCTGAATAGCCGCTTCTCATTCTTGCAGGAGAAGTGGGATTTTGCCTGTGAAAAAATGGGCAAAAGCTGTTGCAAAAGGAACTGTAATCACATATAATAATATACGTACGCATAAAATTAAAAATAATATTTTAGGAGGATTTTATAGTATGGCTATCAAAGTTGGTATCAACGGTTTTGGCCGCATCGGCAGACTGGTTTTCCGTGCTTCGGTAAAGAATCCGAACATTCAGGTAGTGGGGATCAACGACCCGTTCATCTCTCCTGACTATATGGAATACATGCTGAAGTATGATACGGTACACGGCCGGTTCGACGGTGAAGTTTCCTATAAGGACGATGCGATCGTTGTAAACGGAAATGAGATCAAAGTATTTGACAAAATGAATCCGGTAGAGATCCCGTGGGGCGAGATCGGTGCGGATTACGTTGTGGAATCCACGGGCGTATTTACCACGATGGACAAAGCGAAAGCACACCTTGAAGCGGGTGCAAAGCAGGTCGTTATCTCCGCTCCTTCTGCGGACGCTCCGATGTTCGTAATGGGCGTTAACAACAAGACGTATGACCCGTCTATGACGATCGTTTCCAATGCGTCCTGCACGACGAACTGCCTTGCTCCGCTGGCGAAAGTTATCAACGACAATTTCGGTCTTGTTGAAGGACTTATGACGACGGTCCATGCAACAACGGCTACCCAGAAGACGGTCGACGGCCCTTCCAAGAAAGACTGGAGAGGCGGACGTGCTGCTGCCGGTAACATCATTCCTTCTTCCACGGGCGCTGCAAAAGCAGTCGGCAAGGTTATCCCGGAACTGAACGGCAAGCTGACGGGTATGTCTATGCGTGTTCCGACGCTTGACGGGTCTGTTGTTGACCTCACTTGCCGCCTTGAGAAAGAAGCGACCTATGATGAGGTTTGCGCGGCTGTCAAGAAAGCCTGCGAAGGCGAACTGAAAGGCATCATGTCCTATACGGAAGACGCTATTGTTTCCAGCGACATCCTCGGCGATGCTCATACGTCCATCTTCGATGCAACGGCTGGTATCGCGCTTACGGGCAACTTCATGAAGCTGATTTCTTGGTACGATAACGAGTGGGGTTATTCCAATAAGGTTCTTGACCTCATCTCCTATATCGACAGCGTGAAATAAGCGTTATAGAGTAGAGTTTGAGGAGACAAAAGACAGAATAGCAAAAGGCGAAAAAGTATAAGGCACGATAATACTGTACAAACGGGTATCTGAAGTGTCAATAATCGTCAATGTCTGTCATAATTAAAATAAAAAACACTTCTTCATCTGGAGAAGTGTTTTTTTATTTTTTACTTGAGATATACTATCCCCATATTTTAGAAATAAAAGGCGGAACACTATATAGACAAAAAAATATAGGATGATATAATAAAAATACGATTATTATATAAATACAAAAAGCAATAATAAAATAATAAACAATAGCAATAGAATAACAAAGTAAATAGTATGGATTAAAATTTCTGAATTTTTATAAAGTAAAATCAATGTATACTGATATATATTAATATTATATAGTAAAGGGGGAAGTGAAATGAAAAGAGGAAGAAGACGTCTTGTGGCTGTTTTGTTATGCTGCTTGCTGGTGCTTTCCTCGGCTACGATCGCGTTGGCAGAGGAGGCGCCGGCTGCACCGAGTGAGGATACGGCTGCACAGATAGGGGACAAGACAGAAAACATCACGGATGAGCAAGAGCCCGGTAAAGAAGAAGATTCGGCGCCAATTGTAGAAGATGGGGTGGCCGAGGAAGAAGAGAAAATAGAGGAAACAGAGAAAATAGAGGAAAAGAATGAAACAAAGGATTTACCGGAAAAACAGGAAGGTCCTTTGTTAGATTCGGCCCAAAATACGGTCGATATTGTATCGAAAGAGGCGGTGGACGCTTTGATTTTAGAGCCAGAAGCACGGGAGACAGAAGAATCTGATACGAAGATACCGACGCTGGATCATATCGAGAAAAGCGCAGACCCGTCAAAGACGGCTATATTTTATGTAGCGGCCAAGGGCGTGACGGATGACAAGAGCGGCGTCAAGAGCGTGGAGTTCGCGGTGTGGAGCGAAAAGAACGGTCAGGACGATTTGAAATGGTATAAAGGCGCGAAGGACGGCGCGGACAGCTGGTCGGTAGGCGTCAATGCGGCGAATCATAAAAATGATACAGGGAAATACCAGATCCATGTATACGCGACGGACAACGCAGGGAACCGCGGGCTGGTCGGAACGAGCACAGTCACGCTCGACCATAGAGATGCGAAGATACCGACGCTGGATCATATCGAGAAAAGCGCAGACCCGTCAAAGACGGCTATATTTTATGTAGCGGCCAAGGGCGTGACGGATGACAGGAGCGGCGTCAAGAGCGTGGAGTTCGCGGTGTGGAGCGAAAAGAACGGTCAGGACGATTTGAAATGGTATACGGGCGTGAAGGACGGCGCGGACAGCTGGTCGGTAGGCGTCAATGCGGCGAATCATAAAAATGATACAGGGAAATACCAGATCCATGTATACGCGACGGACAACGCAGGGAACCGCGGGCTGGTCGGAACGAGCACAGTCACGCTCGACCATAGAGATACGAAGATACCGACGCTGGATCATATCGAGAAAAGTGCGGACCCGTCAAAGACGGCTATATTTTATGTAGCGGCCAAGGACGTGATGGATGACAGAAGCGGCGTCAAGAGCGTAGAGTTCGCGGTGTGGAGCGAAAAGAACGGTCAGGACGACCTGAAGTGGTATAAAGGCACGAAGGACGGCGCGGACAGCTGGTCGGTAGGCGTAAGCGTATTAAATCATAAAATGGATACCGGAAAGTATCAGATCCATGTATATGCGACGGACAACGCAGGGAACCGCGGACTGGTTGGAACTACAACGCTGGTGTCTGATTTTGTGGATAATCAGGCTCCGACAGTAGCTGCATCAAATATTTTAAATGGAGATATTTACGGCGGCAGCAAAGTGATTTATCTCGGAGGAGTATCGGATCAAAGCGGAGTCAAGTCTGTTCAGGCAGCGATATGGGGAGCAGATTATGGGCAAGATGATTTGAAATGGTATTCTCTGACGAACAGAGGAAATGGAAACTGGGATATGACTTTAAGCTTGGCGGAGCATGGGGGACCTTTCTTCGACGAGGGAATTTATAATGTCCATATATATACCGAAGATGTATTGGGAAACAGGGCTTGTGTTTATACGACTGATTTTTATGTAGAACCTGCAGTTGCCTCTGCAGGAGATGCAGAAGTGTATTATTATGATTTTTTTGACAGTATTTGGGTCTATGACATCAGTTGTTCCACAGGAGTTTCCGGTGTATTCTATAATTTCTATAATGAATATGATGATATATATGTAGAGGCGCATTATACTGATTTTCTGACATCGGGGGATCTGTATCTGGATGATATGATACAGCCCTATGGAACATGTAATTTAGATGTGGGGGTACTGGATATGCGCGGCAGGTTTTATATAGTCGGTCAATACTATTTCACGGTTTAGGCAATATAATATATGATATCGAAAAAGCACCTTACAGGCTTCGGACTTGTAAGGTGCTTTTTACTGGAAAAAGAATGAAATGAAAATAAATTTATGATATAATTTAAATAAAATTTGTAATATAGGAGTCATAGTGCTGTGAGACGCGGTTTGTTTATAATTTGTATATTGCTTGTATTGTCGCTATGCGTTGGCGGATGTGTTCCCGTTGGTCCGGCAAGCGAGACAGTAGCAGAAGAAGAGATTCCGCGCCCCACCCCGGAGCCGGAGGCGACCCCTACGCCAACTGCTGCACAGGTGGATAAAAATGTGGTTTTAAAAGTCAACGATGAAAAAGCGGATAAAGCGTCGTTAGAAAAGCTGCAGCCATTGCTTGACTATCTTGCAAGAGCCTGTTATGAAACGGGAACTTTAAAGCTGGAAGACGCTGAGGCGGATTTCATATGGAACGTTTTGTATTGGGTAGGGATAGAACGATTCAGGATCATAGATACAGATGAGATATACAGTATCGACGATAACACAAAATTTGTGAGCAAAGATTATTTGCAGAGCCAAATTTATCCGAAAATTTTCGGAGAGGGCTTTTTGCCGGAATATCAAGGAAGCAATAGCTTGATTAAAGAAGTAGAAAATGGATATCAACTGGAAATAAGCACAGATGAGAATAGCATTTCATTTCTGCCTCAGGAATATTATATCGATGACAGCGGAAGATGGAACTTAACGGGAGAAATAGTAACTGGACATGAAAATGAACTGTGGAGAACGATTACTATCACTTTCAACCCGGATCCGAACGCAATATTTGGTTTTACGGTGGAAGCGTTTGCAGCAGAGGAATGATCGTTCCCCCGATTGAGCGTATTAGGTTTGACAATGGTTTTAGCCGTTTGCTATACTGCTTTAGGAACAGTAAATATCAGATATTAAGGAGAATAATAGTGATTACGATAGCAAAGCCACAGATAGGACAGGAAGAAAAAGATGCAGTCATGGAAGTAATGGGCTCCGGTATGATCGCATCCGGAGGCGTGGTAAGTGAATTTGAGAAAGAATTTGCGTCATATATTGGGATGCAGCATGGGATCGCCTGTACATCAGGAACGACAGCCTTGGAGATCGCTTTGCGGGCGCTTGGGATAGGGGCAGGCGACAAGGTCGTCACGACCGCTTATTCTTTTATAGCATCTACGAATGGGATCGTTTATACGGGCGCTACTCCCGTGTTTGCCGATATAGATGAAAAAACATTCAATATCGATCCTGAATCGGCTGAAGAATGCTTAAAGCAAAATCCGGACGCAAAAGCCCTATTGATCGTGCATTTGTTTGGACAGCCCTGCAATATGGATAAATTGTGCGCTTTAGCTAAAAAGTATAATGTAAAGCTGATCGAGGACTGTGCACAGGCACATGGAGCCTTGTGGAATGATAAAAAAGCCGGAAGCTTCGGAGACGTGTCCACCTTTAGCTTTTATCCTACTAAAAATATGACGACAGGAGAGGGCGGGATCGTACTTACGAATGACGAAGCAGTTGCGGAAAAAGCACGGCTTATTGAAAACCATGGAATGAAAATACGGTATACACATGATATAATAGGACACAATTACAGAATGACGAACATCGCAGCGGCGATTGGAAGAGAGCAGCTGAAAAAACTGGACGGGTTCAATGATCTGCGCCGCAGAAATGCCGCTTGTTATAACGGAGAAATTCAAAATAAAGCGATGATCGTTCCTTATGTCGACGAGCATGCCAAGCATGTTTATCATCAGTATACGATTCGGGTAACGGAGGGAAAACGCGACCAATTGATCAAGACATTTGAAGAAAACGGGATAGGCTATGGGATTTTTTATCCGTTCAGCATTCCGGAACAGCCTTGCTATAAGGAAATGAACTTTAAGACAGCGTATCCGGTGACCGATAGGGTCAAAAAAGAGGTGCTGTCGATTCCTGTTCATCCGGGAATCACAGAGGACGAAGTAAAGACGGTTGCACGAGTGATCAATTCATTATAAGAGGGAAAAGTATGGCGGCATATTTTGCACATGAAACAGCTCATATTGCTGAAAATGCGAAGATTGGAAAGGATACCAAAATATGGATCAATGTTCAGATCCGCGAGGATGTGAAGATTGGGGAAGGATGTATCATTAGTAAAGATGCCTATATCGATCATGCTGTTCAGATAGGCGATCGGGTAAAGATACAGAACGGCGTATCTGTTTATCATGGAGTCACGATTGAAGACGAGGTTTTCGTCGGCCCAAATGCAGCTTTTACGAATGACTATTATCCGCGGGCTCAAAATCCGGAATGGGAAGTAACGCCGACTTTGATTTGCGAGGGAGCTTCGCTCGGTGCGAATTGTACGGTCGTTTGCGGCCATACAGTGGGGAAATATGCTATGGTAGGCGCGGGAAGCGTTGTCACACAAGATGTGCCGCCCTATACGCTTGTGGTGGGAAACCCGGCAAGAGCGATCGGGAAAGTATGCCGCTGCGGACAACGAATACCGGAAGACGGCGTATGCCCAAAATGCGGTTTTGTGATTCCTGAATAAAGGAGAAGAGATTTTGACGCTAACAGAAAGCCGGAAGCCGACAATTTGGAATTTTATTTTTATGCACGTTTCCTTTATCGTGTATTCTTTTGTCAGCGTGATGTCGAAGACAGCGGCAAATCAAGGCATGTTCACGACGATGTTTTTTGTATATGCCTGTATCGAGCTGTTGTTTTTAGGCGTATATGCCTTGATGTGGCAGCAGGTGCTAAAGCATTTTACGCTTGTGAAGGCATATTCCAATAAAGGCGTTGTTGTTATCTGGAATTTGATTTGGGCGGTCGTTTTTTTCCAAGAGGTCATTACGATCGAAAATATAATAGGAAGTGCGGTCATACTGATAGGGATCGTAGTGGTATCGTCAGATGGTCATTAGTTATTTGCTGATCATGGCGTGCGGGGTCTTTATTTCATCTGTTTCGCAGATATTGCTAAAGATCAGCGCCGAAAAAAACATTGGAGCAAAGGGCTTTAAAGCGCAATATCTGAATAAGTTTGTGATTATCGGCTATTTGCTGCTTTTTATCGCCATGCTGATCCCGCTCTATGTATATCAGTTTATTCCGTTAAAATACGGCGCGGTGATCGAGTCGCTGGGCTATGTGTTCGTAATGATATTGAGCGCAGTCATTTTGCGGGAAAAGATCACCAAGAGAAAATTGATCGGTAATTTACTGATCGTTGCGGGTGTCATTATTTTTAGCTTAAAAATCTTTTAGAAGGCAAGGATAAGAAAATGAATGCAGTTTTGATTGGATTTGGATATTGGGGTCCTAATATTGCGCGCAATCTGAATGTGAGCAAGGATTTCAATTTATATGGAATTTGCGATGTGGACGAAAAGAAGCTTGCGAAAGCGAAAAATCTGTATGGAGACAAGGTAAAATACTATACGGATTACAAAGACGTGATTGCAGATGCCGCCGTTGATATGTGCGCGGTAGCGCTGCGCAATGAAATAGGCCAGATCGTAGCGCGGGAAGTATTGAAAGCAAAGAAGCATCTTTTTATGGAAAAGCCGATGGCAACGAAATTGGAGGATGCGAAGCTCTTGAAAAGGCTTGCCGAGGAGAATGGCGTATTGATCCATATCGATCATATTCTTGTCTATCATCCGATCATTCGTAAAATAAAAGAGATCATAGACAGCGGAGAGTTGGGGGAGCTGATCTTCTTTGAGTCGAATCGTGCCAACCTTGGACCTCATATCAAAAACGATATGAATGCGATGTGGGATCTTGCGGTGCACGATCTTGCGATCTTAGATTATTTATGTAATGGAAAGCATGCGCGGGACGTGGAATGCATGGGAGTCAAGAAATTTGGAGACCAAGAGGTCCTGACCTATTTGACGATCCAGTATTCCAATTTTATTGCTATGCTGAAGTCCAGTTGGATATCGCCCTTGAAAGAAAGGACGATCATTATCAGCGGAACTCATAAAATGATCGTATTTGACGATTTGAAAGAATCGGAAAAACTGATGATTTATGATAAAGGCGTAGAGATCAACAAAGAATTGTTTAGTGAATACGGGAAATATGAAGCGAAAGTGCGTATGGGAGACCTATATGTTCCCAATATAGAGCGGGAAGATTCTCTTCTGAACAGTCTCACACATTTTGCCGAATGTATCCGTGAAAATAAGCAGTCTATCTCAGGACCGGATCAAGGCATCCGAGTGCTGGAGATATTGGAAAAAGCAGATTGCAGCCTAAACAAAAATGAGGTGAAAGCGTGAGAGCAAAAATCGAACGGGCCAATATTTTGGTCACCGGAGGAGCAGGATTTATTGGGAGTCATTTAGTAGACCGATTACTGGATGAGGGAGCAAAAAAGGTTGTTGTGGTAGACAACCTTTTTGTTGGTCACAGAAGCAATCTTGAACAGGCGCTTAAGCGGGGAGCTGTCTTTATCAAAGATGATGCAGAGATAGAGGGAACTCTTGATTATATTATGGAGCAATACGATATCGATATCGTATTCAATTGTGCTACAAAAGCGCTGAATTACTCCTTTATCAATCCGCTGAATGCTTATATGACAAATGTGAATATCATAAAAAACTTATTGGAGCTGCAGCGCAAGGGGGCATTTCATACGCTATGCCATTTTTCTTCGTCTGAGGTCTATGGGTCTGCAGTCTATGAACCGATGGACGAAAATCATCCTTTTAAGGCTACTACGGCCTATGCCGCCGGAAAAGCGGCCGCGGACGTCATGCTGTTTTCTTATGTGAATCAATATCAATTAGACGCGTTTATTGTGCGTCCGTTCAACAATTACGGTCCGCGGCAGAACTATGAAGGACCTCTTGCAGGGATCATTCCGATCACCGCGAAACGAATCATGGCGGGCGAGGCGCCGGAAATCCATGGAACGGGTATGCAGTCGCGGGATTTTATTTATGTAGGGGATACCATATCCGCGATCTTAAAGCTGTATGATAAGCTCCCGGCGGGGGAAGCCGTCAATATTTCGACGAACGGCCAGATCAAGATCAAGGATTTGATAGAAAAAATTTGCGGCTACATGAATTTTAACGGGGAAATTGTCTATAAAGAGCGCCGCAATGCGGATGTAGACTGTCATAATGCCAGCAACGCGAAGCTGAAAGGTTTGATCGATTTTGAGCCGACGCCCTTTGAAAAAGGGCTTGCAAAAACGCTTGACTGGTATAAAGAGCATATTAAGCTATAATGGAGAATCGTATGATAAAACTGATCAAACCCTATATTACGTTTGACGAAGTAAAAGAAGAATTCAAAGAGATATTTGACAGCGGCATGCTGACGAGAGGCAAGTATTCAAGAGAGTTCCCGCAGAAGATGTGTGAGTATACAGGCGCACAGTATAGCTTTAACGCAACCTCTGCGACCACCGCGTTAGCCATGAGCTTGGACACGCTTGGCGTAAGAGAAGGCGATGAAGTGATCGTCTCCGATTTCTCTTTCCCCGCAACGGTCAATGTGGTGGAAGCGTGCGGCGCAAGGCCTGTGTTTGCCGACGTCAGCCGGGAAACGTATAATATGCTGCCGGACGAGCTGGAGAAAAAAATTACACCGAGAACCAAAGCGGTCATTTTTGTATGCGCCTTAGGAAATCCTTCCGGGCTGGATGAAATTGTTTGTATTTGCAGAGAGAAAGGTATCCCGCTGATCAATGACGCAGCCTGCGCGATCGGGAGTTCTGTAGACGGTGTGAAAGTGGGGAACCTGACAGATATCGAATGCTTCAGCTTTCACCCACGCAAGCTTTTGACTGCAGGAGAGGGCGGGGCGATCACAACAAACTGTGATGAATATGCCGAGTATTTATCTGTAAAGCTTGCGCATGGGGCAACCGATAAGAATGGAAAAATGGATTTTGTGACCTATGGATATAATTACCGGCTGCCGGAGCTGCAGTGTCTTATGCTGATCAAACAGCTCGAAAAGCTGGATGAGATCGTAGCGGAGCGGCTGGAAATACAGAAGCAAACGGCGCAGGCATTGGAGCCTATGGGATATGCAGCACAGAAGTGCGCGGAAAATGCGGTGCATAATATTCAAAGCCTCGTTTTTACAGTACCGGAGCATATAGAGCGGGATGGTCTGATCAAGCATTTAAAGGAAAATGGGATCGAGAGCACGATCGGGACCTATTGTCTTTCGAATTGTACTTATTATAGGAATAAATATGGTGATGTGCAGCCGAATGCGCTTTATTTGGAACAAAATACGATCACGCTGCCATGCTATACGGGTGTAGATACAGAAAAGATTATTCATACGCTATTGGGGCAGTAATACATTATGAGAAAGATAGAGGATAGCGTACGCGCAATGAGGCTGATGCAACAGTCGATACAAAAGATGAAGTTAGACCTGCGCGGCATGACAGTGTTAACAGAGGCGGCTTCCGGATATTTTATCGTTACTCCATTGATCGCGGCTTTGGCCGGTGCGCAAAAGGTATATGCTGTTGTAAAGGACACCGGATATGGTACAGTAGCGGAGTTGGAGGCCTATTTGTGGGAGTGGAAACAAAAATTAGGTTTTTCGGATGAGGTGATTTCACCAATTTACGATCCGGCAGCTGTTGCAGGACAAGTTCAGATCGTAACGAATTTAAGGGCGGTGAGGCCGATTGGAGAAGAAATAATAGGGCGTTTGCCAAAAGACGGCTGTATCTCGCTGATGATGGAAACATGGGAGTTCCGCAGAGAAGATTTAGACAGAGAGGCTTGCATAAAATATGGCGTTCCCTTATTGGGCACGAATGAATATGATAGTAGACTGGATATCATCCATTACGTAGGTATGGTTGCGCTTAAGCTTTTGATGGAACAAGGGATTGAAATATACCACTCTGATATTGCATTGATTTCATCAGGAAAATATGAAAAAGAAATTACAGATGTTTTAGAAAAAAACGGAGCAGCAGTACACACCTACGATCCTGTTTTAAAATACTGTAAGAATGACTTTTATGACACATTAGATCACGCCGATGCAGTAATTGTGGCAGAACAAGACACTTCGGAGTTATTGATTGCAGAAGAGGGAGCGCTTCTTGATGCGAAGCTATTCCGCAAAATAAAATATTTGATACATATTGTTGGGAATCTGGATTATGGATCATTAAGAAAGTATGGAATTATAAAATTTCCCGCCAAAGAAGTATCGCCGGGTTATATGACTGTAACAACAGACTATGTAGGTATAAAGCCCGTTATCGATTTACATACGGCAGGATTGAAGGTAGGACAAGCTATGGTAGAGGGGCTACGACGGCGCTATAGCTTAGAGCAAGTGAGAAAATATACTTTAGAAAATAGTCCTGCAATGGATTTTTGATGTGGAAACGATAAATTGATTAGGGAGGCGGAAGCGGATGAACCCCGATATTTCAATTATTACGGCGTTATATAATGAAAGTGATAATGTAGACGATTTGTGTGAGACCTTAGACACGTATGCAAAGGATAAGCCATACAAAATAGAGGTGCTGTTTGTAAATGACGGTTCGGTCGACGATACATTTGAAAAACTGAAAAAAAAGAACTTTTATCATATCGATGCAAAATTGATATCACTATCAAAAAATTATGGCGCGCATGCTGCTATTAGAGCCGGGCTTTCTGAAGCAAGCGGAAAGTATACTATGATTTTCTCCGGAGATTTACAGCAGCCGACGGAATTGATTGGACGTCTTTATGATACGATTCGGGAAGGCTATGAAATTGTATTGGTACAAAAGCACAATGATAAAGTCGGGAAGAAAGAAAAGGCATTTTCACATGGCTTTTCCAAGCTGTTCCGTAAATATGCAATCAAGAATTTTCCGCCCGGCGGGATCAATAATTTTATGATCACAGAAAAGGTGCGCGGCATTCTCAATAAAAATGTAGAGGCTAATACACCTATTTTTATGCAGGTTTTGGATATGGGCTTTAAATCTACGATGATTGAGTGCGTATTCCACGAACGAAAAAAAGGAAAATCCAAATGGACTTTATCTAAAAAAATCAAATTATTTGTAGATTCTTTTGTTGCTTTCTCTTTTGCGCCGATTCGTGCGGTTACGATCGTGGGAGGCGTCCTTTCTTTAGCAGGAATTATATATGCTATTTATATTTTGATACGGAAGCTATTGGACTTTAATGCGTTTGCCGCAGGATGGCCCACCCTGATCGCGGTACTGTTAGTAGGATTTGGCATCACGAATATCGGGATAGGTATCGTAGCGGAATATTTGTGGAGGACATTCGATGCTGCACGGAACAGGCCGGCGTTTTTGATCGAAGAAGTGATTGAAAAAACATTGGATCAAGCAGGTGAGGAGTAGCGGTAATGAAGTTATCGGAATTTTTTCAAAAGGATGTACTTTTAAGGGATGCAGAATTCGATTGTATCGGCTTGATGATGAGCCGGCCGGAAAAAAGAATGCTGACGTTTTTAGAAGACGCCAAATATTTTCCGGAATTAAAGGAAAATGCGGATGTGAGCGCCGTTATTTGTTCACCGGCGGTTATCGATTTGGTTGACGGACTGAAGCTGGGGATAGCGGTAGCATCTGAACCGAGGCAGTGTATCGCGAACTTACATAATGAATTGTGCATGGATGAGAGATATATTGGGCAGAGCTTTGCGACAAAGATAGGAAATGGGTGTCAAATCAGTCCTGAAGCTTATATCGCCCCGCAGAATGTCGTAATAGGGGACCGCACAATAATAGGTGAAAAGGCTGTGATCAAAGAAGGAACGGTCATCGGGGATGATTGCTTTATTCATTCCGGATGCGTAGTAGGCGGCTGCGGATTTGAATTTAAAAAGCAGGATGGAATCCCAAGAAAGGTGCTTCATAAAGGAAAAGTAAAAATAGGAGACCGTGTAGAGATATTACAATTATCCAGCATAATGCGCGCAGTCTATCCGTGGGATGCAACGGTTATTGGAACTGATACGAAAATCAGCTCCATGGTGTCGATTAGTCATGCTGTAAAAATAGGGGAAAGGACAATGATAAGTGCCTGCTCCTGCGTTGCAGGCTCTGCAAAAATAGGAAGCGATGTTTGGCTGGGAGTCAATTCTACTATTTCAGACCGCATTATCATTGGAGATCATGCAAGAATATCGCTGGGAGCCGTGGTGACCAAAAACGTACCGAAAAATGTAACGGTCTCCGGCAATTTTGCGATAGAACATCATAAATTTCTAAATCATATAAAGACGCTTGCAAAATAAGTAGGCGTCGATCAGCATTAAAAACAAAAATACTATAAAGAAAAAGCGCCGGAGCTTATAGCATCTGCGCTTTTTTGATAAGAATTGTTTCACAAACGGACTTTACGACTTTATCTATCCAGCCGAATGGTTTAGGAATTTAACAGTTTAGCAACCATATTCGCAAGATCGTAGCCATAGTTAGGATCGGAGGCCCATTTTCCTCCTAATGTTTGGATAAAAGGAGAAGAACCGCGGCCGTATTTATTGACAGCCGCATCCCAACGAGGGTCATAGGGCTGTCCGCTGGAATTTAGAACATTGAGAGATTCGGTCGAAGCGTAGCATTTTAAATGTTGGATTTGGGCAAGGATACCAGCACGTACGCCTGCTTCACCGGCACCGTATGTTGAACGGAAGTCAAAGCCCTGAGCTCCTCCGTCAAGGGCACCTAAACCGGCGAAATTATATTGCATTGGCTGTACTTGCCCACCAAATCGCAGCCAGCCGGTCTCTTTCATCGCCTGAGCAAATGCAACTTCTGTCCGCACTCCTTCTGCCTGCGCACATTCGATATAGAGTTCACAAATGCGTTCTAACGTTACCCCGTCTGCGATATAATCCTGACGATATGTTTCATAATTATTAGCACCTGCATTGGAAGTATAAAAACGCATGAGCTGTGCACTGCTTGTTAAAGAGCCTCCCATAATTTTATCGCCGCCGACTGTAAGCTGAGTAGTTCCTACTAATGCTCGATTTCCAGCATGATCGGAAGCGTAGACATGCGCATAGTATATACCGGAATCATAATCGTGATTTCCAATATCGACCGTTTTCCAGTAGTTCACATTATCCGAAGTAGACATAGTATACCATTTTAAGTCGTCCTGACCATCCTTGGCACTCCAAACCCCTACCTGTACTGTTTTAGGATTCACACCGCTCTCGCAGCCTTCGTATCCGGCTTGTATGTCAGAGAGGCCATGGACAAGAATATTAAAGGTATCTCCAAGGACTATGGATTCATCCGGTTCCACGCTGGAGGCGTAAGGGGGCGTTTTATCTCCCGTCATATTTATTTGTGTCGTATAAAGCAGAGCACGGTTTCCGGCATTGTCCGTTGCGTATAGATGGATATAGTAAAGCCCGGTATCCTCATTGTGGTCACGGTAATCAACGTTTGCGGTGTAACGCATCGTCCCGCTCTTTTCGCCGACATACCATATCAGGTCATCCTGCCCGCCCTTTGCGCTCCAAACGGCAAATTCAACCTTGCTGACTCCGCTGTTATCATCCAAAACGTCAGCAAATGCCTTGAAGGTATACTCGGGCGCAGCGCTGCTCACGTCCATCCCCACGAACACAGGAGCTTTAAAATCGCCGGTAGCCGTAGCGGTCGTCGTTTTCATCAAGCGATAGTTCCCGGCATTGTCATAGCCATTGACATGGATATAGTAAAGTCCGGAGTCATAATTATGGTCGGCAACATCGAATGTGATCTGCCATTTACCATTTCCGAGGTTTTTACCGATAAGCCATTGGATATCGTCTTGTCCGTTTTCAGCCGTCCAAACGGCAAATTTGACGGTCTTGACGCCGCTTTCATAGCCTTCCGTTCCTGCTTCGGCATCAGTTACTCCCTCTACAGAGACCGTACAGGTCCGCCCGCTGAATGACTGGGCGGGAGTGATAGAGGTGGCTGTCGGGCCATTTACATCCCCGGTAACAGTGGTCTGAGTGGCAGATATCAGAGCGCGGTTTCCGGCATTGTCGGTCGCGTATACATGGACGTTATAAGTACCGGTGTCCTTTTTATGGGAAGCATAGTTAACATAGGTCTGCCATGTTCCGGGACTGATTTCAGTTCCGGCGTGCCAGAGCAGATCATCCTGTCCGTCTTTATCGCTCCAAACGGCAAATTCAACCTTAGCTACTCCGCTGTAATTGTCTACGACGGGGATAGTAGCGGTAAAGGCATAAGGATTATTTACATATTTTAAACTGCCTCCACGTGTGGGAGCTTTAAAATCACCGGTAGCCGTAGCGGTCGTTGTTTTCATCAAGCGATAGTTCCCGGCATTGTCATAGCCATTGACATGGATATAGTAAAGCCCAGAGTCATAATCATGGTCGGCAACATCGAATGTGATCTGCCATTTACCATTTCCGAGGTTTTTACCGGTGAGCCATTGGATATCGTCTTGTCCGTTTTCAGCCGTCCAAACGGCAAATTTGACGGTCTTGACGCCGCTTTCATAGCCTTCCGTTCCTGCTTCGGCATCAGTTACTCCCTCTACAGAGACCGTACAGGTCCGCCCACTGAATGACTGGGCGGGAGTGATAGAGGTGGCTGTCGGGCCATTTACATCCCCGGTAACAGTGGTCTGAGTGGCAGATATCAGAGCACGGTTTCCGCAGTTGTCGGTCGCGTATACATGGACGTTATAAGTACCGGTGTCCTTTTTATGGGAAGTATAGTTAACATAGGTCTGCCATGTTCCGGGACTGATTTCAGTTCCGGCGTGCCAGAGCAGATCATCCTGTCCGTCTTTATCACTCCAAACGGCAAATTCAACCTTGCTGACTCCGCTTTCGGCATCCACTACTGGCAGGGTAGCTGTAAAAGCGTAAGGATTATTTACATATTTTAAACTATCCCCACGCACAGGAGGAGTCTCATCGTATTCATAGGTAATAGAGGAGGCATAAAGTGTAGAATTATCCCACTGGTCATACGCATAAAAGTGGATATAGTAAAGCCCTTCGCCATTGCCATGGTTCTCAATGTCGAGATCTACTGACCATTGATTATTTCCGGCATTAGTTGCTGTATACCATTTTAAATCATCTTGCCCCCCATCTGCGCTCCAGACAGCAGCCTTTACACTTTTAACGCCGCTTTGCTTATCGGTAATGGTAGAAGAAGCGGTAAACTGCGGTGTATAGACAATACCATTTTTAGCCCCCGTGACAGTTACCGCAGACACAGACGGTCCCGTAGTATCGGCAAGAACATTCACAGAGGTAGTTCCAACTAAGGCACGATTGCCGACCTTATCTGTCGCATAAATATGAACATTATATTCGCCGCCTTCTCCATTATGATATTTTAATATGTCACAATAGAATTGGTAATTATTATTTCCCATATTGGTGGCAGTATACCACTTCAAATCATCCTGCCCGTTTTCAGTTGTCCAGACGGCAAACTCAACTCTATCTACGCCGCTTTTTTGATCGGTTACATTTGCTGCGATCTCAAAACCCGGCCAGTAGGAATCGGCAGCGGGATTCTTGGTCACGCTATTCAGACTAGGCGGATTTTTGTCAGAAGGGTATTTTTGGGAATACAAATCGACCGCATCTGCGATCCGCTGTGCCAGAATTTCCATATTGGATTCCTTTGTAATCTGGCTTCTGTCATAAGCATTTGTCATAAAGCCTGCTTCTAATAAAATAGAAGGCACCTTGGAACGTGTGGTGACGGAATTGACATCCGCATCCTTTACGGCACCAGATCTCCGATTGATATAAAAATCACTGTCGAGCTGTTGGTCTAAATAATTCGCCATATCGCGAGACCTTGTAACAGTTTCAGTATTTTTGCCATAATCCTCTGTTAACGTACTGGAATAATAGATCTCGTAGCCGTTTGCACTGCCGATGGGGTCGTCGATAGAATAGCCCGGCTCGGCATTATGATGGATGCCGATACATAAATCCGCCGCAGGGATATTTGCATTATATTTTTCAGGCGTATTGATAGCAGGCAGCAATTGAGTGCCGAAATGATATTGACTTGCCGGTTTTCCGTCATCGCCAACAGGCCCCTCTGTCAAAATATGAGGGAGATTCGGAGCTAAAGTCATAGAATTGGTAATATAAACAATATAGCCACGCCGTGTGAGCTCCTTGTACAGCTTGATCGTTACCTTTTCGTTGAGTGTAGCCTCTAACTTTGAAGAATTGGATGGGCTGTGGCCGGGATAAAGATAAACCACAAAACCACTTGCGGCCTGAGATTGGATATGATAAATACCGAAAATGCAAACAACAGCTAAGATAATACTAACTAAAACAATGAGGAAAGATTTTTTTTTTGAAGATATTAAATTCATATAAGACAAAAAACTCCCGAAATATATTATCGCTATCAGTATATCATAAATATTTCAAAAATAGTATATAAATATTTCAAAAATGTAATCATATCAAAAGAACAGAGCTAGCGTCTTTCTTGATAAATAATAGTAGTTTTGTTATAATAAATAATCTATTGTAAACTCATACAAAATGTTGCATTGAGTTGGAGGAAGCGAAATGACAGAATTGGGCAATTCTAAAAAGCAATATCAAAAGTCTGTTCTATGGTTACTGCTGCTGATAACAATAGGGATATTGATCATATATTTTCAGTTTTTATTTAAGGGCACTCCTTATTTGTTTTGGACTTCAGGTTCCGATACCCGAGATTCCTATTTGATGAAATACAGTGGTATTGTAAATAAGATCGTGAGCGGTGATACGGCGCTTTGGGATTTTCATTCCGGGATGGGCAGCAATGTTTTAATGAGTCAAAGTATCGTTTTTGACCCGTATGCAATCATTCTTTATGTAGGAGGGATAATCGGGGGGATACAAACGATACCGTTTCTTCTTGTTATCATGACGGTTTTGAAAATATATGGCGCAGGGCTTACCTGCTATTTATTTCTTACCGCGCTGAAGATAGAAGAAGCGCCGAAAATTTTTGCCAGTATCATGTATGCTTTCTGTGGCTTCCTGACCTTGTGGGGGCAGCATTACTTCTTTGGTGCCTATTTTACCTTAATGCCATTATTGTTATGGACATTAGAAAAAAGCTTCACAGAAAGCAGATATTTGATTGGGGTGTCTATATTTACAGCAATTAGCTGCATCAGTGCGGTCTATTTTGCTTATATGGCATTGATCGTCGATTTTATATACGTTTTATTGCGCTTCGTTATACGCAATGAAAAGGTGTGCTGGAAATTGTTTTTAAAGCAGGTCTTGCCGATGATCCTTGCGGTCATGATTGGAATATTGGTCTCAGCGGTCATTTTATTACCGGTCGTCTACGGGATGCTGACACAATCAACACGGCTAGGAACATCTGAAAGTCTGGCGGACAAACTTGCGAACGCAGAATACTACTATGATTTGAAGACAACGATATTAAGAATGTTTTCTAATAATATGCTGGGGGTGGAAAACAATTTAGCGCTGTCGGCAGCTAATTACTACACAATGCCGTGTCTGTTTTTTTCTCTGCTTTTTCTTCTGGTATTCCCACAATATATCGCAGGTCTTTTACGGAAAAAGGATTTTTTAAAAAATAAAGCGGCACGAATCATAGGCGCAGCGGCGATCGCGCTTTTGATTCTTTCTCCGGCCATATCTATTATATTAAATGGATTCGCAGAGGCTTCCTCCAGAGTTTTCTATTGTGTTTTGCCGTTTTTTGCGGTATTTTCGGCAGTAGGCCTACAAAGTATCTTAAAGGAAAAACGGCTCAATGTCTGGCTTTTGCTTGGAACCTCAATTGCAGGAGTCATGGTGTTTTTATATACCTATAATAGAGTGATTGTAAACGGCCCGATGGCGGAGGAAGCATGGTTTAAAGAGTTTTTGATCGCGGATACCGTCGTATTCATTGCTATGGCGTTTTTGCTGTGGAGATTAGGAAAGAAAAGCAAGGGATCCTTGAAAGCCGGGCCATGGTGGAAAGCGCATGGCCATCAGCTCCTGACTGCGTGTTTGATGATTTTATTAATGGGGAATGTGATAGCCGATTCCTATATTACAAACAATAAACGTGATTTAGGAACGCAGGAAGCTCTTGACCGCTTATATTCTGAGGATATTGAGCAAGTAATAGCGGAGATCGAGAAAAACGACAATAGTTTTTTCCGAATGGAAAAGGACTTTACGGACGTCTCTTATTATAAGGAGGCGGAGGCTCAACAATATTATGGCGTCAGCTCATACAGCTCATTAGGAAGCAATTCATCCCTTGCTTTCTATCAGAATATTTGGCCGGAAATAGCAATAGGGGAAGGGCGCGTCTCTTTGTATGAGAGAATAGCAATGCAGAATCCATTTCGTGAATCTCTTGCAGGAGTAAAATATATTTTATCGAGGAATGACGATTTAGAAAATGAGTTCTATCAAAGAGCAGCTCAAGCAGGAGAGGTTACTGCCTATCGAAATATTCTGACAGATGGGATAGGCACGTTTCATTCATGCGGAACTTTTATCCGGCCTGAGGATATTCAATCAAAGTCATTGTTGGAGCAATTGGTCTTATTAGGCGCAGGTACTGTTGTGAGCGATTCGTCACTATCAGAGGAGGCGTTTCTTGACGCCGACCAATTTTTGGAAGACCACGTAGAGAGATTGCCGCCGGACGAGGTGATCGCCGAGGAAGGGATATGGACCTATGGAGATATCTTGATAGAAGAAAATAGTTTTCCCGGTATGATACAAGCAGTAGCCCAAGATAATGATACGTCTATTGTGCTGGAAATAAATCAGGATATATGGGAGGGAAATCCCGGAAAAAATCTTTATTGCTCATTTTCTATAGGAAGTATGGAATCCAATGAGCTGCAGGTATGCTATACCTTGCAAAATGGAAACAAATCGTATGAGACCTATAAAACTCATTATTTTCCTCAATATAATAGGGATGTTATAATAGAAATACCATATAAAACGCAAAGCGTTACTTTTACTGCAATACAGCCTTTCGGTGAGCAGGGGTTAGGCAGATTCCAGTTGAAAAAATTTGCGTTTGCCTATATTGAAGAGACTCCGACAGCAAAGGGCTGCGGAGAAGTTTTTTTTGAAAAGCCGGCAAAAGACAATAGAGTAACGGGGAGTGCGGTCGTGGATAAGGCCGGGATCGTATCGGCGGCGATCCCTTGTGAAAAAGGATGGAGAGTGTATGTGGATGGGGAGGAACAAGAGACCATTCCGGTAAATTACGGTTTTTCCGGAGTCCTTATTCAGCCGGGAGCACATGAGATAGAGTTTCGTTATGAAACTCCGATGCTGAAATTAGGAGCGATAGTCTCGGGAATAGGTATTGGCTGTTTCGTTTTGTTTTATTGGTTATATGTTAGGAAAAAAACGATAATTGAGGATGACCATGATAAAGAATAATAATTTCAAGAAATTTATTGGAATCATTCTGATCATTACGGTTTTAATTGCACCGGTAAGCTGTTCAGGAAATGGAAAAGAAAATGTCGGCGAAGAAAATTATTTCGTGAAGGCCGCTTGGTATTTTGGAAGAGAATGGCCGCTCAATTTTTGGAACAGCGAATGGGAACATCTTGACGAAGATTTGCAAACGATTAAAGAGGATGGCTTTAATACGGTCATGCTTGCAGTTCCATGGGGAGAATTTCAAACTGGCATCGAACCGATTCAATACAATGAAAAGGCATGGGAGCGTTTGAGATATATCATCGAACGCTGCGATGAATTTGAACTCAATGTGGTCTTGCGCATCGGATACTATTGGGATTTTGATGCGGATGACCAGTATCCGCTGCTCCAAAGATATGAAGGCCTGCTGCGCGGAGAAGAAAAGTTTATGACGGCATGGCTTGATTACGTCGGAAAATTCCAGAGCTTGAACACGGAGTACAGCAACCTTTCAGGAAGCCTGATATGCTGGGAAGATTTCTGGGCTGTGTATCATGAATATAGCAGCGCAGGCAAAGAACAGGAGGAACGGAAAAGGCTTGCACAAGAATCCGGGTTTACCCAATATCTAAAGGATACATTTTCACTTGACGAGGTCAGCCAATATTATCAGGAGGAAGATTTAACAAGATACGAAGATGCTGTTATGCCGCAGGATGGCGATTATGCAATGGAATTATTTAATCGCTTTTTTGATGATATTCTTATCCATAAAATATTGCTCCCCTCGCAGGAAGTATATCCGAAGTTAGGCATGGAAGTAAGAACAGATGCAGACGTTGTATATGGAGCAGACGGAGAAGCGGAATGGTATTTCCATACAGAGACGTATCCGGCAGGAAACGCACCTTACGCGACGTCTATTTATGGAATCCCCATGGGATTTGAAAATAATGGAGAAAAAGTAAGCGCGGAAGAAGCGATCGAAAAATTTGATTATATGATAGAGACGATTCAGGAGGCGGCAGACGGGAAACCGCTATTTATTGATCAGTTTATCTTTGTAGATAATACGCCCGGATTTGAAAACAATGCGCAGGTAAGGGAAGATGAATTAGATGATTTTTTGATGGAGAGTGCAGATATCTTGGTAGAGGAGACATGCGGATATGCGCTTTGGACTTACCGTGACTATAAAATGAATGATTTGTACAATTCTCAATTTGAGCTTGACTTAAAAGGCTGGAGGACAGCAGGAGATTGCAGGATAGAAGAAGTGGATGGAAATAAAAAGGTCAAGATCGAAAAGGGAGGATCAATCAGTCAGGAAAATATAATGTATCCCTTGCAGGAAACGGAATATAAACTCAGCTTTTCCGTGATACCGGATGAGAGCGCTACGGTAAAAATAGAGATAGGGGAACACGAAGAAGAGATAGAAATAACAGAAGCAGGAGACTATGAGGTTGAGCTCGGAGCATTAAAAGAAAAAGATTTAAAGATTACAATAGAAGAAGGATCTGCTTATCTGGATAACATCAATTTATATTATGCTGTTCAAAACGGGCAGGTATATGATGAGGATATGGGTGCGTTAGAGCTTGCGGCTGAAGTGCGGGCAATGAATCAAAAAATCGATACATTGCTCGCGGAAAGAAATAAATAAAAGATGACAAAACAACTGTGTATCAAAGAAAAAAAGATAGTTACCTATAAGGATATCATAGCGGTTTTGATTATTTTATTTGTGCTGTTGATATTTTTCCGTGATATTCTTATAGGAAAAGCTACTTTTGTTTTGCCTATGGATGCGGAAGCCACATATAAAAAATATTATTTTATGGCTGAGACTTTAAAAAACGGAGATTTTCCGCTCTGGGATCCACATTTATTTGCGGGAACATCATTAGCGGCATATCCGGGGATTGGCATTTTCTATCCTTTCAATCTTTTATTTATGGCGCTTCCATGGGGAGAAAATCCTTTTCCATGCTTTGCAATGGATGCCCTTACCCTGTTCCATTTCTTTCTATGCGGATTGAATATGTATATTTTGGGAAGATCGCTCAAGCGTTCTAGGATCGCAGCGCTGTGCATGGGCGTTATGTTCATGTTATCTTCAGAAATGCTGGTATTGCAGCATTGGAAATATAATTTGATGACTTATGCATGGATCCCGTTGATTTTATTGTGTTTACTTAAAATATGGGAAGATCCCCAAAATTGGAAATATGTCGGACTCGGCGGGATCTTCATGGGAATGGCGGCTTTGGCCGGTCCGGCGCAGCCAATTATTGTTGTGATTTTTATGGCGGCAGTATTCACAATATTTGCAGTTTTTTATTCATGGAGAGAGCGGAAAAAGGCTATGTGGATACTACTGTCTTGTGCCGTGGTGATTTGTGCGGGAGTATTGATCGCAGCCCCCTCATTCCTTTCCAATTTTCAATATTCAGAACATACAATACGTATGGTGGATGGAGGCGCTGCCTATCTGCTGCCCGGAGAAGCTTTAACGACAGACAGCATGACAGAATATATTATTGAACCCTCCGCAATGAAGGGGTTGGTGATACCGGAAAATGGCCGGTTAGATATCGGAGGACTTTTTATAGGATTTACAGCTATGTTTTTTGCGGTCATAGGACTGATCAAATCAAGAAAAAAGCGGTTTTCCCAATTTATGATCGTTCTCAGCATTATTTCTTTATTATATGTATTTGGAATAGGGCTGCCTTATTTATTTCAAAAGCTGCCATTGCTTAATATGCTGCGTGAAGCACAAATATATTTGATCTATCTCCATATTGCGGCAGTTATCTTTGCAGGAGCAGGGATCGATTCTTGCTTTGCTGATAGTTGTGGACAAAAATTTAAGATTTGGGATATCAGTGTGACAGGAGGGGCAGTCGCTATTGCTGCCGCACTTCTGCTCGGGATAATAAAGCAATATTCAAAGGGATATTTCATTTCTTTATTTCTATTCATCTGTATTTTTCTGATTTATCTTTTCTATCGATATGGTAAAAAGCATGGAGCAAAACGGGCATTAATGGCTGCGCTGAATGGTGCTGTAGCTGGAGTCGTTATTTTGCAAATGAATGTGAATGTTGCCGTCCTAACGAATGAAAGCAACGAATACTTAGATAACTATGGGAGGAACGACGGCATTTACGAAAAGAAAAATCCGTTTGAGGAAATAGTGCCGGAAGATACAGATCCCTATCGGGTAATGAGCATACTCGATGAACAAGGAGACGGAGCAGCTCCAATCAACGAGGCAGATGTCGCCGGCTATTATGACACCTATAATTATGGGAATCCGGTTCTTTTCCGCCTTCATATCTATAAGCAGGAATTGGGAGGCTCCCCATTCCTTAATTTATTGAATATACGCTATCTGATTGCAGAAGAAAAAAACTATCTGCAATCATTCGATAATGAATGGATGGTGAACTTCTACCGAGAGAATAATTTGACAAAATGCGGCGAAATAAACGGATTTTATGATTCTATAAAGGCAACAAATGAAACGGCATCTGTGATCTTGGAAAATCCGAACGCTTACGGAGCTGCGTGGCTTGCAGACGAGGTTCTGCATTCCGATTCATTCGATGATTCGTTGGAAGCATTGAACCAAAACGATCCGTATACGACAGCGGTGATCGAGGGAAACGACGTAGAATTGATCTCATCGGATGATGCGTTGGAATATACTGTAGAGGTCCAGAGATATGAACCGGGAGAAATCATATATTATGCAGAAACGAATAAAGAATCCATCATGGTCATGTCGGAGCTTTATTCACATGGATGGAAAGCATACATAGACGGCGCGCCGACCGAAATTTATCTGACGGATGCGCTGCTGAGAGGGATCAAGCTGCCTGAAGGAAGCCATACGATCCGTGTAGTCTATGAGCCGGGTACGGTTTATGCCGGGTTATGTATTGGGGGAGCGACCTTGGCGTTTTTGATTTTTATGATCATTCGGTGGAAAGAACGAATGAAAAGGGTAATGCCGATAATAAGCTGTGTGGGAATAGGTGCGGTGACGATTGTATTTCTTACTTTTGTAGCGGGTTTAACAAATTGCTGGTATCTCTGATTTCGGTTATTTGATTTTTAGCAGTACGAATGATATAATAAAGCGATTGATGACCAAAAGCTATTCGCAAAGAGGAGTTCAATGGGTAATAAAAAAAATCAAGGATATAGAACAAACTCTAACGAAGTTGTTAATGATATGAGAACAAATGGAAATCTTGTTCTCAAATTAGCAAAAAACGATATCAAGTCGAGATACGCAGGATCTTTTTTCGGCATGGTTTGGGCATTTGTGCAGCCATTGATGACTATGCTGGTCTTTTGGTTCGTATTTCAGGTAGGATTTAAAAATCCTCCGGTGGAAAACGTTCCTTTCATCTTATGGTTTGCTGCGGGATATATCCCGTGGATCTATTTTAATGACGGGATCCTTTCTTCCTCGAATTGTTTGTTTGAGTATCACTATTTGGTGAAGATGATTCGCTTCCCCATTATGAATCTGCCCTTTATCAAAATATTGTCATCCCTATTTATCCATATATTTTTTATTGCGTTTCTATTTATTCTCTATACGATCTATGGATATACATTCAGCCCTATGTGGTTTCAGGCTTTCTATTATTCAGCCTGCATTACGTTCCTCATGACAGGGCTGTCATGGATCGTATCTTCTGTAACTGTATTTTTTAAAGATTTCGGTCAGATCGTCAATATCATATTGCAGCTTGGCTTTTGGGCGACTCCTATTTTTTGGGCTCCGGCGAATATGAATCCCGGTATTGTAGCGATCTTGAAGTATAACCCTCTTTATTATATTGTAGAGGGATATCGTGATTCGTTTATAAACGGAGTTGGCTTCTGGGAGCATGGCGCGCTGACGATATATTTTTGGATAGTTTCAGCGGTCGTATTTGTAGTAGGTATCTTGCTTTTCAGAAAATTACGGCCGCATTTTGCTGATATTATATAATGGCTATTGCAGAGGTAAAACATGAACAAATGTGTAATCGATATTGAACATTTGACAAAAATATATAAATTATATCAGAAGCCAGTAGACCGTTTGAAAGAAGCTTTGAGTATTACGCGGAAGAGCTATCATGAAGACTATTATGCGTTAAATGATATTTCTTTTCAGGTAAATCAAAGAGAAATCGTTGGGATCATCGGAACGAACGGTTCCGGGAAGTCGACTTTATTAAAAATACTGACCGGAGTACTGAGCCCCTCGGCAGGGAAAGTCAATATCGAGGGGAAAATATCAGCGTTATTGGAGCTGGGGGCTGGATTTAATCCGGACTATACTGGAATTGAGAATATCTATTTGAACGGGACCGTGCTGGGTTATTCACGAGCAGAAATCACCCGGAAGATCGATGGGATCATAGAGTTTGCCGATATTGGAGATTATATCCATCAACCGGTTCGAAACTATTCCAGCGGTATGTTTGCACGGCTTGCTTTTGCGGTCGCCATCAATGTTGATCCGGAGATACTGATCGTTGATGAAGCATTGTCGGTGGGAGATATCCGGTTCCAGCAGAAATGCTATCGAAAAATGGAGGAATTCCGTCGCACCAAAACGGTATTGTTAGTGACGCATGATATCAATGCGGTAACGAAGTTTTGTCAAAGAGTGGTTTGGATCGAAAGAGGCAAGCTTATGGGGATCGGCGACCCGGTAGAGATCGCCAAGCAATATCAGGCATATCTGATGAATTATACTTTGGAAGGCGGAGCAGCTGATGGTGAGACGGATATTCTGAATGTGAAAAGCAGAAATACATCTGTAACGGCAGAAAAATATTCGTTAAACGCAATCACTTCAGATATGGAAAATTTTGGCGATAAAACAGCAGAGATCACAGGAATCGGTCTTTTCGATGCTAAAAGCGGAGCTGCTCGTGAGATCGTTGCACCGAAAATGTGTGTGCGTTTAGTGATCGAAGTAGAAAATCATGAAGTGATCCATAATGAGATCATCGGATTTTCTATAAAGGATAGATTAGGAAACATGATATTCCAAACAAATACTTATGTATTGCAGACGCAGGCTTGTGAAGAGCAGGGACGATATCAATATGTATTCGAATTTGAAATGCCGCGCCTCAACGACGGGACCTATACGATTTCGCCTGCTGTTGCTGAGGGAACGTTGTTGGACCATAAGCAGCATAATTGGGTTTTTGATGCTTATATTTTTAATGTAGTCGGAAATCATTTCGGAGATCTGCAGGGTTTTGTGAGATTTGACGATATCAGCGTTAATATTATCTAAAAGTAGAGGAATTAATATTCGATATGGAATTTACAGGTGAACGTTTTATACCTAATATATCAGGCGAAGAAATAGAGATCGAACATATACAAAGATACCATTTCGCAGCAACAGCGATAAAAGGGTTGACTGTACTGGATGCAGCCTGCGGAGAGGGGTACGGGAGTGCGATTTTAGCAGAAAACGCAGCGAAAGTTTACGGATTGGATGTTTCGTCCGAAGCGGTAGAACATGCTAAGGGGAAGTATGCTTCTCCAAATCTAGAATTTTTATGTGCAAGCATCGAAAAAATCCCGCTGGATGATCAGAGTATAGATTGTGTAGTTTCATTCGAAACGATAGAACATGTTGATGAAGAGATACAGCATTGCTTCATGAATGAAGTAAAGCGTATCTTAAAACCGAATGGATATTTATTGTTGTCGACGCCGAACCGCAGAGTGTATTCTGATGATGCAAATTATCATAATGAATTTCATGTCAGGGAATTCTATCAGGATGAGTTTATAACATTTCTGGAAAAGTATTTTGGGAATATAAAGCTGTATTCCCAATATTTTGAAGTGTGTTCTAATATTGAGAATAGAAAGGACCCTGTTGCTGATAAAGTCAGCCATTTTCCGGATAAGCAAGCGAAATATTATATCGCCTGCTGTTCGGATGACGAAATAAAGCTGCCTCTGAAAAGCAATATTTTAGTTCCGGACAATAATCTTTACCAGAGCAGAAATAAAAGGATCGTACAGCTGCAGGAGGAAGAAGAGGAAAGGAACCGGCATATTAGAGTGCTGGATCAAGAGATCGCGAAACAAAGAGAGATCGTTGATGAAAAGGAGACTGAAGCAAGGCAGAGTCGAAAAGAACTGGAAGAGATCAATGATGAACTGAAAAAGAGAAAGAGCGAGTTAAAGGAACTGCAAAAAAAATATGAGAATATGTGCATACAGAAGCAGCAGAACTATGACTGGTGTATGTACTATAAAAATATGGCAGAAGCGATTCAGGCTTCCCGTTCTTATCGGCTGACGCAGAAAATAAAGAACAAGCTGATTCCGGTTGGGTCACGGCGGCGGAATTTGGCGAAAAAGATGTTTCGCGCAGTTCGGCCGGTCAAGCAAGAAAAAAGAGAAAAAACGGCGGTCGAGAAAATCGCAGCGCGTAAAAGCTTTGATGTTCTGTACTTGCCGGAGAGAAAAGACGTGCAGGTATCGATTATTATACCGGTCTATAACCAGTTCGCCTATACGTATCACTGCATAGAATCGATCCTGAAAAATACACGGAACATCTCGTATGAGGTGATTGTGGCGGATGATGTATCGAGCGATAAAACACAAAAAATAGAAAAGTATATAAAAAATATCAAGGTCATCCGAAATGAGGAGAATCTTGGCTTTTTGCGCAATTGCAATCATGCTGCCAAGGAAGCAGCAGGAGAATATATCCTATTCCTGAATAATGATACGCAGGTTTGCACGAATTGGCTGCAGCCGCTTGTTGATTTGGCCGAAAAGGATCAACAGATAGGTATCGTGGGCTCAAAGCTGATAGGGGCAGACGGAAAGCTTCAGGAAGCAGGCGGTATTATTTGGAAAGATGCGACGGGATGGAATTTTGGACTGGGAAATGAGCCTGATCTGCCGGCATATAATTATGTAAAAGAGACCGATTATGTATCCGGCGCGAGTTTGCTGATACGCAAGGATATATGGGATGAGGTCGGCGGATTTGACGAACGTTACGTACCAGCTTATTTTGAAGACACTGATCTTGCCTTTGAGGTGCGTAAACGGGGTTATAAGGTAATGTATCAGCCCCTTTCTGAGGTGATCCATTTTGAAGGAGTGTCGAATGGAACGAGCGAAGAAAGCGGTATAAAAAGCTATCAAAAAGTGAATCGGACCAAATTCAGGGAGAAATGGAGCGCTGAATTGGAACGGGAACATTTTGAGAATGCAGTGGATGTTTTTGCGGCCAGAGACCGCAGCAGAGATAAAAAGGCGATTTTGGTAGTTGACCATTATGTTCCGACGTATGATAAAGATGCCGGTTCGCGTGCGGTGTTTAATTATCTGAAATTACTGTTGGATATGGGATATAATGTAAAATTTATTGGGGATAATTTTTGCCATGAAGAGCCCTATACGACAACGTTAGAGCAAATGGGGATAGAAGTTCTGTTCGGAGCCAATTATGCACAGGGAGAATGGAAAACATGGCTGCTTGAAAACCAAGATCATTTTGCAGCGGCAGTTCTAAACCGCCCCCATATTGCGGTGAATTATATGGACTTTATAAAAGAAAATACGAAAATGAAGGTCATTTATTATGGACATGATCTGCATTTTCTGCGTGAAATGCGGGAATATGAAGTTACGGGGGATGAAACGTTTCGGGAATCGGCTGAGAATTGGAGATGGAAAGAGCATGATCTGATGAAAAAAGCAGATCATGTCGTTATGCTGAGCGAAGAAGAAAGACGAATCATAAAAAAAGAATTTGATATCGATATTGTTACTATGCCGATTTTTTCTTATGACAACTTTCCGGAAGGCAGGATAGATACCGCAAATAAGCGCGATTTATTATTTGTAGGCGGATTTGCGCACAGGCCGAATGAGGATGGACTTAAGTGGTTCGTAAAGGAAGTCTGGCCGATCGTAGAAAAAAAATTGCCGGAGGTTCGGCTGAACGTAGTAGGCTCACATCCGACAGATGCTGTGAAGGCGATGGCTGGCAATAAAATTTTTGTGAGAGGCTTCGTATCGGACGACGAGTTAGCAGAGTATTATGCAAAAAGCCGTGTCTGCATCATTCCCTTAAGATATGGAGCCGGCATTAAGGGAAAAACAATAGAAGCTATGTATAACCGTATTGCTGTCGTTTCTACAGGGATCGGGATAGAAGGACTTCCGGGAATTGAAAAAATCATCTCTCCGGCGGACACTCCGGAAGAATTTGCGCGGCAGATCATACAGAAGTATCAGGATGATGGAGCGCTGATACAGGCAGGGCAGCAGTATATTGAGTATCTGAAACAAAATTTTTCCCGGGAAAAGATGAGTAAGCTTTTTGCTGATATGTTAGGCTAAAGAGGATTTTGATAATATGTTGTTATATGGGATAATATTGGCAGGCGGGAGCGGTACACGGTTATGGCCGCTGTCCACGGCAGAAGCTCCAAAGCAGTTTTTAAAGCTGTTCTCTGAATACAGCATGATCGTTGAGACCAGCAATCGGATTGCGCATCAAATTCCGCGTGAGCGGCAATATATTCTTACCGGAGAAATGTATTCGGAGATCGTGCGGGAACAATTTGGAGATGCAGTACATGTACTGGTGGAGCCAGAAGCCAGAAATACGGCTCCATGTATTCTTTGGGCAGCTCTCAAGATACAAAAAATGGGCGGCGGAATTATGGCCGTTCTGCCCTCGGATCATCTTATTAAAGAAGCAGCGCAGTTTGGAGAGGCACTCAATACAGCGAAAGAAGCGGCGGAAGAGGGGAAGATCGTGACGTTTGGGATTTTCCCGGAGCGTGCGGAAACAGGATATGGCTATATCGAGATATCGCGTGAACCATATGAATTGAACCGATCCGTCAAGAACATATTAGCGTTTCAGGAAAAACCCGATCATACTACAGCGGAAAAGTATCTGGAGGCCGGGAATTTTTTATGGAACAGCGGCATGTTTGTGTTCCGCTCTGACGTAATGATAGAAGAATTTCGAAAGTATTGCCCGGATATTTTTGAATGCTTTCAAGATATCGATGCAGACTGTCAGAATGATGTGAAGAAAGCGTTTGAGCAGTGCAGATCGGTTTCTATCGATTATGCAGTTATGGAAAAAACGCAAAGAGGATATTGCATACCGGCCTCATTTGGATGGAATGACGTAGGAAGTTATTACAGTCTATACCAAGAGAGCCAAAAGGATGATGATGGCAACGCAGGAAATGCGCTTGCGATAAATGCCCGGAACTGTTATGTAAATACACGAAAAAAGGCTGTGATCGTTGGGGTGGAAGATATCATAGTGGCAGAAGGAGAAGATGCTATTCTGGTCGCAGATTTTAAAAAGTCGCCGGAGATAGGTTGTATTTCTAAAAAGTTTTATGAGAATCAGTAACGAAAATAGTATGTACCCGTTGATCTTAAGGCCTATTCTAAAAAATTATTTATGGGGCGGGACCAAATTAAAAAAAGAATATGGCAAACAGTCTGATGAAAATATTGCAGAAAGCTGGGAGCTCTGTTCCTATCAGGATCAAGCCAATATGATTCAGAATGGGATATGGCAAGGGAAATATCTAAATGAGTACATTGCTTCATATGGAAAGCAGGTATTAGGTACGCGATGCAAGGATAAGCAGCTGCCGGTTTTGATCAAATATATTGACGCACAGGATTTCCTGTCGATACAAGTGCATCCCGGTATGCTGTATGCACAGACATACGAACAAGATATGGGGAAAACAGAAGCGTGGTATGTCATAGACTGCGAACCGGGCGCATGGCTTTATTATGGCTTTTATGAGGAAATGACGAAAAAGCAATTCGTGAAAGCAGCGCAGGATGGCTCTATTGTTGACAGGCTCAATAAAGTGTCGGTCGCACCGGGAGATATGTTCTTTATTCCGCCGGGGATGGTGCATGCCATCGGAAAAGGGATCTTAATGGCTGAAGTAGGAACCAATTCCAATATCACTTATCGGATATTTGATTATGGGCGGAAAGACAAATATGGCAAGGAAAGGGAATTGCATTTAGATAAGGCAGCGGAGGTGATACAGTTCGGGGGCCGCAAAGATTTCGGATATAAACAGAATGCCAACGGTATCAAATGCGATGATTTTCAGATAGAGATTTTGCATATAGAAGGACAGGCTGATTTAGCTGTAAATGGAGATACGTTTATAAGTTTACTCGTGTTCTGCGGGGGAGGAGATTTAAGCTATAACGGCAATAAGATACCGCTGCAAAAGGGGATGAGCTTGTTTCTTCCCGCTAATATGGGCAGCTGCAGAATAGTGGGCAATTTAAAGGCGGTAAAGACGACGATATGAAGATAAGAGAACAATATGAACAGTGGAAAGAAAAGAAGCTCGAAGATATTGAGCTTACCGAAGAGCTGGAGGCGATCGCTGGAAACGATGAAGCGGTCAAGGATCGTTTCTATAGAGATTTAGCGTTTGGAACGGGTGGACTTAGAGGCGTGATCGGCGCGGGAACGAACCGTATGAATATCTATACAGTCCGCAAGGCGTCGCAGGGGCTTGCAGATTATTTGAATACTGAGTTTGAAGCGCCCTCTATTGCGGTCGCTTATGACAGCCGCAAAAATTCACAGCGCTTTGCAAAAGCGGCGGCGGAAGTATTTGCAGAAAACGGCATTCGGGTATTTCAGTATCAAGAACTGATGCCTACGCCAATGCTTTCCTTTGCGGTGCGCAGCCTCGGGTGCAGCGCAGGGATCGTGATCACTGCGAGCCATAATCCGGCGGAATATAACGGGTATAAGGTTTATGGACCGGACGGCTGTCAGATCACGCTTGAGGCGGCAAAAAAAATCACCGGATATATCGAACAAAAGGATATTTTTGAAGACATCAGGACAGGCCCGTTTGACAGCTTTTTAGAAACAGGAATGATCCGCTATATTGACGATGATACGATAGACGCATATTTTGAAGCGGTAAAAGGCTACAGCCTTTACGAAAAAGGCGGAGACATCAAGATCGTATATACGCCATTGAATGGTACAGGATTAAAACCGGTTTTGAGGATCTTGCATGAAACGGGATTTCAGAATATTACGGTCGTACCGGAGCAGGAGCGGCCGGACGAAAAATTCACGACTTGCCCTTATCCGAATCCGGAAGAACGCGAGGCGCTCCAGCTTGGCCTGAAGCTGTGTGAAGAAATGGGAGCGGATCTGATGCTGGGGACGGACCCGGACTGTGACCGCGTGGGAGCGGGTGTTCGGCAGGACAAGAAGTATGTGCTGATCAATGGGAACCAGATGGGTGTTTTGCTATTTGACTTCATATGTATGATGCGCCAAGCAGGAGGAACGATGCCAAAGGCGCCGGTCGCGGTAAAGACGATCGTGACAACGGAAATGGCGCAGAGCGTTGCAGACCGATATGGAGTCCACTTAATCAATGTGCTGACAGGCTTTAAGTTTATCGGGGAGCAGATTGGGCTTTTAGAGAAACGGGGAGAAGCGGAGCGTTATCTTTTTGGCTTTGAAGAGAGTTATGGTTATCTTTCCGGGATCCATGCTCGGGACAAAGATGCGGTCAATGCGTCTATGCTGATTTGCCAGATGGCAGCCTATTACCATGAACAAGGAAAGACTTTGATCGACAGACTGAACGAGTTATATGCCGAATATGGCTATTTTTATGATAAGCTGGAGAGCTTTACGTTTGAAGGCGCCGCCGGAATGCAGCGTATGTCTGCAATCATGAGGGGGCTGCGCAGCAGGGAAATTTCCGATATAGGAAGTATAAAAGTAGTAAAAAGCTCGGATTACCTTGCATCGCAGGAGCACGGAGAGCAGGGAATACGCGTGATCAGCTTGCCAAAGTCGGATGTGATGGGATATCTGCTTGAGGGCGGCAGCTCGGTCGTAGTGCGTCCATCCGGAACGGAGCCCAAGATGAAGATTTATTATTCGCTTAGATGTGAGGATGAAGTACAGGCGAAAAAATTATATGGTGCGATTTCAGAGGATATGCATCACATTTTAGGAGTAGACTAAAAATTATTCAATTTTTGTATAAAGGTATTGATTTTTTTGAATAATAATGTATAATTATACATTATGAGTTTTAAATATTTATTTGGAGGAAAGAAATGAAAAAGATTATTGCTTTGGTACTGACGGTATTGATGGCCGTATCGGTGTTTGCGGCATGCTCCGCACCGGCGGCTGAGGAATCTGCTGCTCCTTCGGAGCCGGCTGCGGCGGAAGGCTCCGCAAGTGCGGAAGCATCGGCTGATGCCGGAACAGCGGGCGGCGCGGTAGATAAGATCAAAGAAGCGGGCGAGCTTGTGCTTCTGACGAATGCGCAGTTCCCTCCCTATGAATACCTTGGAGACGACAACGAGCCGACAGGTGTGGATATCGAGATTGCACAGAAGATCGCAGATGAACTCGGTGTCGAGTTAACTGTCGTTGACATGGACTTTGACGGATTGATTCCCGCGCTGAATGGCGGGAAAGGTGATTTTGTGGCAGCGGGCCTGACGATCACGGAAGAACGCCAGCAGAGCGTAGATTTCTCGGATGAATATGCAACCTCCAACCAGATGGTAATTGTGACAAAAGACGATCCGAAGGTTGCGGCTGCAACAGTAGAAGATCTGGAAGGAAAGACTGTAGGCGTGCAGCTTGGTACAACGGGCGACCTGTTTATGTCTGAAGTAGAGGGAGCGACGGTAAAGCAGTATAAGAGCGCTCTTGAGGCCGGGATGGACCTTGCGAATGGCAGACTTGATGCAGTGGTTGTCGATAAGCTTCCGGCACAAAGCATTGTAGCGAATAATGACGCACTGATGGTGTACGATGATGTCCTGACGACAGAGCAGTATGCAATGGCTGTACCGAAAGGGCAGTCTGCAGACCTTCTGGAGATCATCAATAAAGTGCTGACAGATATGTCCGGAGAAATGGAAGCTCTGACGCAGAAGCATTTTGACCTTTATTCCGGTACAGCAACGGAAGCCGAATAAGTTCAAGCAAAAAAGTTGTGGAAGAATTTTCTTCCACAACTTTTTTTTTAACTCTAAATGTAGTATAATATAACTTGTTTGCGCACTTGGCGCAGGAAATAGCAGCTGATTGTATACGGCGAATGGAGTTTGGGGATATGTTTGACAATTTGGGACAGCAAGTTTACAATACATTGGTCGCAAACGACCGATGGACGATGTTCCTCGACGGATTGCTCGTTACTCTGATGATTGCGGGCATCGCAGTGCTGATGGGCGTTGTGATCGGTTCCTTTGTTGCAATTGCAAAGGTGAATGCGGCGCGTAATAAACGCCTGAAATGGCTGAATGTAATTTGCGATATTTATTTGACGGTGATTCGCGGAACGCCGGTGCTTGTACAGCTCCTGATCATGTATTATATCGTATTTGCTGCGGCCCCGATCGAGATGGCTCCTTATGTAGCCGCACTTGCGTTCGGTATCAACAGTGGCGCTTATGTGGCAGAGATCGTTCGTTCGGGGATCATGGCTGTTCCGCGGGGGCAAATGGAAGCGGGACGTTCGCTTGGCCTTACGAACGGTATGACGATGCGGACGATCATCTTTCCGCAGGCGATCAAGAATATTCTGCCCGCTTTGGGGAATGAGTTTATTGTGCTGTTTAAAGAAACGTCGATCGTCGGTTATGTCGCGGTACAGGATCTGACGCGTGCGGCAGAGCTGGTGCGTTCGCGGACGATGGACGCCTTTGTACCGCTCATTTTTATCGCTCTGGTTTATTTGGGCATCGTAATGCTGATTACATGGGCTTTGCGTAAATTGGAGAAAAAGCTTGCTCAGAGCGATGTGAGGTAGAACGAATGATTATTGTAAAGGAATTATGCAAACAGTTTCATAACAATATGGTTCTGAAAGGGATCGACGAACATATCGAACGCGGCGAAAAGGTCGTGATCGTAGGGCCGTCGGGCAGCGGAAAGTCTACGTTTCTGCGGTGCCTGAATATGCTTGAGGTCCCGACGAGCGGGGAGATTTGGTTTGAAGGCAAGCTTTTGACTGCGCCGGATACGGATATCGATAAGGTGCGCCAGAAAATGGGAATGGTATTTCAGCAGTTCAATCTGTTTCCTCACAAGACGGTTGGACAGAATATCATGCTTGCACCTTTGAAGCTCGGCCTGATGACTGAAGAAGAAGCGCAGGAACGTGCAGAATCCCTCTTGAAAAGAATCGGATTATCGGATAAAATAGATTCATATCCCTCTCAGCTTTCGGGCGGGCAGCAGCAGCGTGTCGCTATCGTGCGCGCGCTTGCTATGAATCCGGATGTGATGTTGTTTGACGAACCGACATCCGCGCTTGATCCTGAAATGGTTGGAGAAGTGCTTGATTTTATGCATGCGCTTGCCGACGAAGGGATGACGATGGTCGTCGTTACGCACGAGATGGGATTTGCGAAAGAAGTTGCGACCCGCTGCTTGTTTATGGATGAGGGAAAGATTCTTGAGCAGGCGCCGCCAAAGGAATTTTTCGGTTCGCCAAAAAATGCACGCTTGCAGGACTTCCTCTCAAAAGTGTTATAAGACTGCCTTTCCGGCAGTTTCATGTGCTCGTAGCTCAGCTGGATAGAGCGCAGGACTCCGACTCCTGAGGCCAGAGGTTCGAATCCTCCCGGGCACACCAAACCAAGATAATCCGAACCTGATCCCAATCGGAGAAGGGTTCGGATTTATTGTTTTCTTAGCGCCTTCTGAAGATAAAAAACCAATCAAACGGAGGCGTAAAAAATGAGCAGAATCAAAATCAATGAATCAAAAATCGGCAGGTACGGACGGATGCGGCTTGTATTCATCAAGGAGCACCGGAAAGATTTATACACAGAGCTTCTCTTTTCGGGTAGTCTGGAAGATTATCTATGTGAATTGAATAAGGAAGTGCTGGATCGGATATGGGAATATACCTGCCAGATTGCAAAAGAGCAAGGCATCGACGAAGAATTGAAAGCGCACGATCAAATGGCGTGGGTTGGAACGATGAATGCGATTAAAGCGCAGGCGGAGGAAGTTATCCTTAATGAGATAATCAGAGAATAATCCCCTATAATACGTAGATTGCAAGAACGATATGATATACTTATAATATAGGTGAGAGGATTAGATATGATGGAGAAATTCCAGATTGCTGTAGCAACATTACCCAAAAGCAGATTGGATATCCATCTGGATATTGATATGATAAAAGTGGCGTTGATATATGGCGATGAGGTAAAACTGTATAGTTTATCAGCCGAGTTTAGTACATATACACAAATAATATCGGGAATGAATAATGACCAATTTGGAGATTTCGAAGTGCTAAGGAAACTTTAACCTAAGTCAGAGTATCCAATGATAAGGCGGACGGTATCTATATGAATACCGGCCGCCAATTCATATTACCCGATTTTCTTTTTCTTTAATTTTTGTTTCCGCTTCCACTCCCGAAACTCTTTCTGACCTTCCTCGCTCTCAAAGAATCTTTGTATCTCCGGGAGCAGGCAGCGAGCCAGTGTGTCGATCTCGTACTGTGGTATTTTCTCCTCCTTTGCCTTCCTTACCATGTATCCCTCCGTATTCAGTTGTCAGACTCTATTCAGTTTTCAAGGTACTTACCGTATCGGGGCGTTATTGCGGCTGCGGCTTTCCCTGCGCATCTGCCGCTCCCGCTCCCGTTCCGCACGGTCTTTGGCAAAAATGTCTTCCAATAATTCCTTTACTCTTTTGGGCGCAATCTTCACCGCCCGAAAGAAATCCCGCGTACTCTCCCATAGCCGGTCAAAGTCTCCTCGCAGATCCCGCAGCTTCCATTCCTTCTCCGCCAGCTCCCGCCTCAATTCCGGGATTGTAGAGCGAGACACGATCCCCTCCTTGGCCAGCGTGAGCATCCCCTCAAATTCCTCCCCGGTCAGTTCCACCTTTCCGAAGATCTTCTTCTTTCCGGTATGTTCCAATTCATAAAAGGTCTTATATACCTCCCGTTTGGGCTCCAGTACCTGTTCGATCCTGTCCAGTTCCTGCTGCCGCATCCGCGCTTTCCGCTCCATTTCTCTTACTTTCTCCTGCTCCTGCCGCAACTTGTAATCCAGTACGGATAAGTGCTCCGCGGTGCTCCCGCGCACCCCGCGTTCAAAATCCGTATATCCCGCGTCCCTCATGTGTTCGTAGAATCTGTCCTGCAACAGGCTGTACGGATGTACCAGACGGGGCTTCCCCTTCCCGTCCCGTATCGTGTTTCCGCGTTCGTCCGTCATTTTCCTCGATCCCCATTTCTTGGAATGGCTGACCTGATGAACCACCTCCTTGACCTTGCCTATAAGGGCTTTGTCTCTGCACCGCTTTGTCCACCGGATCTCCTTTTCCACTACAGGGATATACACGACGTGCAGGTGGTAATGATATACGTCATATCCGTATTCGGCGGACAGGCTGCGGTTCCGCTCGTCCGCGTGCATGACCGCCGAGATAATGTACTGCTCGCCGCCCGCGATCTCTGCGGCGAGCTTGTATGCCTCCCGGTAGAACCTTACGGCATACGCATAGCCGCCGTGCCGCTCAAAGTACGCGGTGTTGACGTCGAATACCATCTCGTCGAATACGTTGGCGTCCTGCCTGAGTCCACGTGTGCTGACGACCTTGTCCTGTACCAGCCTGTCAAAGGCCTGCGCATAGGTCCCTTCGCACTTTTTGAAATATACATTGTTTCCGCTCCGCTCCGGTATGACGTCCGGGTTGCTGTACGATTCGTTCTTCCGCTCGTTGTGCCGCTCACGGATACCGATTGCTTTTTTCGTGTAAGGCTTGTTGCGCACGACGGTACGGTCTGGTTTGGGCATGAACTTCACCTTCCTTTCGCTGCGTGCCGCAGGGAGCGCCGGGAGAATACTTTGGAAAAGTATTTGACCCACTATGACACTTTCGTGCTCCGCTCCGAAAGCTGTCATGCGGGCTCTCCGAGGGCCCTGCGGGGCTGTATATCCGAGATAGACGCAAGTAGCAGTTCGCATATGAACTGCTCACGATATGATTCTATCAGTACAAATATGAACTGTCAATAAAAATATTTCAGAAGTGAACTGTTTATGATATACTGGTCACAGATAGTAACAACAAAAAGGAGAAAAAAGTAATGACGACAGGGGAAAAGATACGGAAATACAGACTGGAACGGGGGCTTTCCCAGAAGGAGCTGGGGCTGCGGGCAGGGATGAGCGAGCCCGCGGTACGCAACTATGAGCTGGGGAACCGTATCCCGTCGGTCAAGCGGTTGGAGGCTTTGGCGGGTGCGCTCGGGGTGAGCCGGTTCGCCCTGTCTGATCCGGACCTTGACACTTACATCGGGGTGATGCACGCCTTATTTTATTTGGAGGATACCTATGGACTGGAGCCGATTGACCGCAGCGGAGAGATTGTGCTGAAGTTCCCGATTGAAAATTCCCTTTATGAGGATGTGCGTTCATGGTGCAAAGAGCGGCAGGCGTTTGCGGAGGATAAGATTTCCCGCGAGGACTATGACGAATGGCGGCATACCTTTCCCAAAATACGGACGGAACGAAACATACGGGCTGTGCGTGAGCTGCAAAAGAAGCAAAAATAGCTTTGAGCCTTGTTCAGCTGCAAAAAACAACAAAAAAGAGAGGCGCGTGTCCTTTGCAAGCATCGCAAAAGTATATACTTTTGCAGCTTGTTAGGGACTATCGTCCCTATGACCCTAAGCGGATTAGCCGCTGATATAAACAAATAGTATTTCATATATTTTCGCAATTGATCGTATTGTTTTGTTATATAGGAATAAATAGAGATATATAATATTTTAATAACTTTTGATTTTGCATAGTTTAATTGAATCAATAATAAGTCTGCCCAAAATATAAATATGACTTTTTCTATTTTTAATATATTTAATATAATTTACGTAAATTGCACAGCTTTACGTAAATTATAGCAAAATATTTTCAACTGATTGATTTTATTAGGCTAAAAAGATTATGATATATACCAATATATACTAAAAAAACAGTTTGTATTGCGGCAGTCTGAATAACAGAAAGCAATCTGAACTTATAAATGATATATAGAAATTTGCATTTTATTTTTCAATGAAACAGTTTTCCTGCAAATACTAATGATTGTATCTATGATTTCAATCATGTCCATACACCATAAGAAAATTGATTGGGAGATAGATTTTGAATATTACAATAAAAGAGATTGCAAAAATGACGGGAGTATCGATTGCCACGGTATCCCATGTTATCAACAAGACCCGTTATGTAAGCCCGGAGCTGACGCAAAAAGTGGAAAGGGCCATTTATGAAACGGGATATATCAATAAAATACGAAAAAATCAATTCAAATTTGGAAGGCGATCCAGAATGGCATTTGTGCTGCCCACCACCAACAGTACCGTATATGCACAGCTTGCAAACACAATGACAGAGCTTCTTGCAAAAGAGGGATATATCCTTTCGACCTATGTTTCCCACGATAATGAAGAGTATGAAAAGCATATCCTGATGAATCTGCTTGCGGATAAAAATATTGCCGGTATCTTTTTGTCGCCTACGGTAAACGCGTCGCGGATATACACAAAGGTGAAGCGTTCCGGTATTCCTTTTATGTGCGTGGAGCGCAAGACGAAAGACGGCGAAATTCCAGCCATACTGTCTGAAAACGAAGAAGCGATGTTCAGGGGAACCCGCCACTTGATTCGCAGCGGGCATAAATTGATTGGTATCCTGCTCGAAGACTGCGACTTGATTCACTGCCAGGAGCGTCTTGCGGGATATAGGCGCGCGTTAGAGGAATATAAAGTCCCATTCGACAAAGGATTGGTTTGCAGAGTGGATCTTTACTGCCAGGAAGAGGAAAATATTTTTGAAAAAGCGCGTTTCGATACGCTCCCTTCTGCATTTATCGCGGCGGGAAACACTTTGACCCTAAAACTCCTGAAAAATGCGGACGATTACGGCTTGAAGTGCCCGGACGATATTTCTATTGTCGGCTTTGGAGATGATGAATGGAGCAGTATTTTTAACCCGTCGCTTACGATTCTCAGGCAGGATACCGCTAGCACTGCAAAGCGTGCGGTGGAGATGATGATGGAATTATTGAAAGGAAATCCTGCTGCGCAGACAGCGGTTCGCATGCCCGTCGGTTTTACGGTACGCAAATCCACGCGCGTCATCAATCGGGGGCCGTTTGGGGAAATTGCCGTTCCGCCTGAAAACATACTGGTCGATACGGCGGAAGAGGAATATTTAAAAAAGGAACAATTCAAGGTTGCCATCGCGTTCCACTGCACGGATACAGAATGGTCCCGGCTTCAGGAAACGGGGATCCGCGATACGCTTGCGCGCTATAACGTACAGGTCATTGCGGTGATGGACGCAAATTTTAATGCGCAGCTGCAGGTAACGCAGCTTGAGGCGCTTCGTATGCAGAAGCCGGATGCGATTATCGGCGTTCCGGTGGATGAAAACATTACGGCGGGCAAATTCAAAGAACTCTCCCGCCTGACAAAAATGATTCTTATTGGAAATATACCTCAAGGGATTGACAAGAATGATTATTATAGCTGCGTTTCAGTGAACGAGCGGGAAAACGGACAAAATGCAGGAAATATATTGGGGGAATATTTCAAGGAAAGAACGGATGTCAAGCTGGGCTTGTTAAATCATGGGCTGCCGTTCCACATGACGCGCCAACGGGATAATGCAGCCGAGCAGGTGCTGACAGAAAATTATACCAATTTGCAAATCGTATCGCGCAAAAATTTTTACCAAATTCAAAACGTATATGATACCTGCATGCAAATGATGCGGGAACACCCGGAGATTTCCGGGCTTTATGTGTCGTGGGAACGCCCGGCAATGGAGGCGATACGCGCCCTGCGTACGCTTGGAAGGACGGATGTCGCCATTTCCACGGTGGATTTGGATTTGGAAATCGCATCTTATATGGCCCGCGGGGAAATGGTGCGGGGCATAAGCGCGCAGCGCCCTTACGAGCAGGGCGAAGCAGCGGCAATGGTTACGATCCAGGCGCTTCTGGGGAAAAAAGGATATAAATTTGTGGGCGTGCAGCCGGTGGTGGTATACCCGCGCGAGTTGACGCGTTATTGGCGCGAAATCATCAGAAAACCTGCGCCTGAATTTCTGAAACCGCATAAAAACCGTTGAATTTACGTAAAAAAGGCATAAAAAATAGTGTTTTCCTGAAAAAAAGTTAAAATGGACAAAATTGCTTTCTTTATTTTTTTTGCTGCACTATAGTATACGTAAACAAAGGGAAAAACACAAAGATAAAACAACAAATGACGTACCCGCTATGGAAACGGAAAAACAAGATTTTCCGTAGCTCTGTTAATTTACGCTTTTTTAGCGCAATCGAAAAAAATAAAAAAGGAGAAAGCTTATGAAAATCACTTACTCGACAAATGCGTGGGGACCGGTTCTGGCGCACTGGGCCGCACCAAATTGTGTAAACGCCGCATATTACAGGTGCGGCGGCAAACTCGAACAGGCGCTGGCGGATATCGCGGAAGCAGGATTCGAATCGGTGGAGATATTTGATGGAGAATTGCTGGAGTTCGAGGGACGCAGCGAGCTTCTGGAAAAAATGCTGGAAAAGTACGGCCTTGCGCTAAAGGGCGTATATATCGCCTGTAATTTTATTTACGACGAGATACTGCCGGAAGAACTGGACCGTGTCCGCCGCGCCGCGCAGTTTGCGAAAAAACTCGGGGCAACAGAGATAGCCCTTGGGGGCGGCGCGATACGGTTTGACGGAATCAGGGAATCGGATTACGTAAAGCTGGGCGAAGCACTTGACAGGGTTTGTGACCTTGCAGACGCACTGGGGATGCGGGCGAGCTTCCATCCTCATATGGGGTCGCTGGTGGAGTCCCCGGTTCAGCTGGACAAGGTTATGCCGCATACACGTATTAAACTGTGTCCTGATCTTGCCCATGTAAAAAAAGGCGGCGGTGACCCGCTTGAGGTCGTAAAACAATATCTTGACCGGATCGAATACATCCATCTGAAGGACATTATGGACGACGGCATGTTCTGCCCTCTCGGAGTCGGGATACTTGATATAGATGCAATTGTGGAAACGCTCAAAAAAGCGCCGCACAGGATTGAGATCGCGATTGAATGTGATGGTTGGACGGGCGATCCGGCAGAAGGGGCGCGAATTACGTCAAACTATTTAAAAAAACAGGGGTTTTGAGAAAATAAAAATCGAAAGGAGAAAAAAATGAAGACTTATCAGGTAGGTTTGATCGGCGCGGGCTTTATGGCGAAAGCACATTCCATCGCATACGACGGGATGCCAATGTTTTTTTGGCCGGCGCCGGGTATGGCGGTCAAAAAGACCATTGCCGATTTGACGGAGGAATGTGCAAAAGACGCGGCGCAGCGGTTGGGATTCCAACAGGGGACGGCAAACTGGCGCGACATCGTGGACGACCCTGAAATAGATATCGTTGATATCTGCACGCCGAACAACGCGCATTGCGAAATCGCTGTGGCGGCGGCAGAGGCCGGAAAGCATATTCTGTGTGAAAAGCCGATAGCACGCACGCTCGAGGAAGCCGAAAAGATGCGCGATGCCGTCAAAAAGGCTGGCGTAATCAATATGCTTGCGTTCAATTACAGGCGGACGCCCGCGGTGCAGCTTGCAAAAAAATTGATTGACGAAGGTGCGATCGGGGCGATACTAGATTTCCGTGGGACATATTTACAGGATTGGTCGGCGGATCCGGATTCCCCGCTTTCCTGGAGGTTCCAGAAAAAGGTTTGCGGATCGGGCGCGCTTGGAGATATTGGGACGCATGTAGTCGATATGGCGCGGTTCCTCATCGGGGACTTTGCTGAGGTAAACGCACACGTCGCAACGTATATAAACGAGCGGCCGCTGCAAACCGGTTCCGCAGACAGTCTTGGAAATGTGAAAGGCGGCGGCGGGCCGAAAGGCAATGTTGACGTGGACGATCAGTGCTGCTTTATGATTAATTTCAAAAACGGCGCATTTGGCACGATAGAGGCGACAAGGAACGCATGGGGGCGCAACAATTTCATCACGCTGGAGATACATGGGACGGAAGGCTCTATTTATTTCAATTATGAACGCAGGGATGAATTGCAGGTATGCTTTGCGAGCGATGCCGGAGACCGCCGGGGCTTCCGTACGATTTATACCGGACCAGCCCACCCTTATGGAGAAGGCCTTTGGCCGATTCCGGCACTTGGGATCGGATATACGGAGACCAAGATCGTCGAATGTTACGATTTTATCAAGGCGATTGCGGAAAACAAGCAGCCATCCCCCAATTTTGAGGACGGCTACCAGATCGAGAGAATAAGCGATGCTGTCCTCCGGTCGGGCGTGAGCCGCGCATGGGAAAAAGTTTGAGTGAAATCAGTTTTTGGGATACCCAAAATCAATGGAAAACAAGGAGGAAAGAAATGAAAAAGTTAGTGGCAATCATCGTAGTGATTGTGATGGTTACGGCTGTTTTTACGGCCTGCGCCGAAACGACAGTTCCCGAAAGCTCTGCGGATATATCTGCGGAGCAGGCAACGCAGGAAGCGACAGAGACGGACTCCGAAGAAAGTGAAAGTGAAGCGGCGCCCGCAGAGGAAGGTGTAACGGAGCGCCTGGATGCAATGGCGGCGGAGTATGGATGGCAGCAGCCTTTTTGGTATGAGGAACCCAGTGAAAACACACTTAAAATGGCGGAATCGGCGCTTGACGGATCGGTTCTCAATTTTGGACCGAATGGAGAGGAAGCAGTTCTGGGAAGCGATTTCGTCGCAGCTGTAACGGAGGATCAGAAGAATCAGATCGAAGCCCTCGATGGAATGACGGCAGCACTGTGCATGCGGTGGACGGGCAGCTTTTGGCCGAATCAGCAGGTTGCAGGTATTACCGATACGCTTGCATCCTATGGAATCGAGGTGATCACAACGACAGATGCAAATTCGGACGACGTGACGCAGATATCCAATATTGAAGCGGCGATTGCAATGGAACCGGATCTTCTCTTTATCCATCCGACGAATGAAGCTACTCTCACGGATGTATGCAAAAAAGCGGTGGACGCTGGAATCAAAATCATATTCATGGATCAAGCGGTAGACGGACTCGAAGCGGGCACGGACTATGTTACAACAGTTACATGTGACAATCTTCTAAATGGTATGCGGCATGCCGATATCGTTGCACAGGCGTTGGAAGGCAAAACGGAAAAAAATGTTGGAATATTATATTACGCACCGCAGTTTACCGCAACCAACGATCGGTATGAAGGTTTTGTAACAAGATTAGCGGCAAAATATCCGGACATCAACATCGTGGCCATCGCGCCATTTGAGGATGCTTTGGATACGGAAGCACCTGCGGCTGCGCTGCTCACAGCGCATCCAGAGATCAATGCAATCTATACGGAGTGGGACGAACCAGCAATTGGCATTATCTCTGCGGCGCGCGCGGCAGGGCTTTCATCGGAGGATCTGGCAATCGGTACAGACCTCATGAGCGATGAAGTCGTGTTGGACTTAGCGCAGGGCGGATATGTAAAGGGGATCAGCACACAGGATCCTTATCAGCAGGGAGTTGCCGAAGCGACGGCGGGCGCGCTTGCTCTGATCGGTGCGGATGTACCGGCGTTTATTGAAGTTGTTCCAACCGTTGTTACTCGTGACAATCTTGCGGATATTTATGAAGAAGTATGCGGTGAACCTTTGTTTGAGGAAGCTGCAGAAGCACTGAAGCAGTAATTTGAAGCTGCGTAAGAAATCCAAATGGGACAAGGCGGAGCAGGGCATTCCCGATTCCGCCTTACAGCCCATTTTACAAGGTGGCAAAGATGAATGAAAACGTTTTGGAAATGCACGATATTGAAAAGCAATTCAACGGCGTTCCTGTCCTAAAAAAAATGAACTTTTCCCTAAGAAAGGGTGAAGTCCACGCCCTGCTCGGAGGCAACGGCGCCGGCAAGTCTACGCTGATGAAAATATTGAACGGTGTATATACCAAGGACGTAGGGCAAATACGGATTGATGGGCAGGAGGTCGAACTGCACAGTGCGGAGGATGCACACAAAAAGGGCATCGCGATGATCTACCAAGAATTCAGTTTGTTACCCGCCATGAGCGTTGCGGAAAATATTTACATTACGCGCGAGTGGAAAAAGGGTGGACTGATCGATGATAGAAAAAATATTAAAAAGGCTGAGGAACTGCTGAAATGGCTGGAAATTGACAAGATGGATCCCCGAGTTGCAGTCGAGTCGCTGGATGTTGGATACTGGCAGATGGTCGAGATTGCGAAGGCACTGGCTCAGGATGCAAAAATATTAGTTATGGACGAACCTACGTCTTCTTTGTCGAAAGCGGAAACAAAGGCGTTGTTTAAGGTGATCCGCCAACTCAAGGAAAAGGGGATTTCGATCATATATATTTCACACAGGATGGCCGAGGTTTTTGAAATTTGCGACAGGGTAACGATCCTGCGCGACGGAATCAACGTTGCAACGGTCGAAAGCAGCGATACTACAATGGAAGAGATTATTGATAAGATGCTGGATGTAGCTGCAAAAACCTCCTTTGAGCGTGTGGAAAGGAATTTTAAACAGTCTGGCGATCCTGTGCTGCGCGTAAGAGATTTTTCCTATGGCAATAAACTCACAGATGTCTCGTTTGACCTGTATCCGGGGGAAATACTGGGACTTGCCGGGCTGATGGGGAGCGGAAGAACGGAGCTTGTCGAATCCATCTTCGGCATAAGAAGAAATTGGACGGGAGAAGTTGTTGTGCGGGGAGAGCCTGTCAAAAGCAAAAAAGATGCGATGGATAAAGGAATTGCACTTGTCCCCGAAGACCGGCGGCAGGAAGGATTGATTTTGCAGCATAGTATCAAAAGTAATTTTATGTTGCCTAGCGTCCGGCAGATGAGAAAAGGACTTTTGATCAATGATAAAAAAGGGGCGGATATCGCTTGGGAATATATTGAAAAGCTGTCAATTAAAGCAGATAGCATCAAGCAGATGGTTATGTTGCTTTCCGGTGGGAATCAGCAAAAAGTCGTCCTAGGGAAATGGCTTGCACGTACCCCCAGGATCTTGATCCTAGACGAGCCGACTATTGGCGTCGATGTTGCGGCCAAAGCCGAAATCCTGCGTATCATAAGGCAGCTTGCCGACGAAGGCGTTGCGGTATTGATGATTTCATCGGAGTTAAGTGAATTGGTAGCGGCATGCGACCGGATATTGGTTCTGTACAACCGGACGATCAATAAAGAACTGTCCGGACGAGAAATTGAATCGGAGGAGGTGCTTCATCATGCAATCCAAGGTCTCTAGCAGAAGAAGCTTTGAATGGAGAAATTACATTGTATATTTTGTTTTCATCGGCGTTTTTCTGTTCTTTCTGTTTTCGATCGGTGATTCTGGTTTTCTAAAACCAAGCAACCTGTTGAGCATAGTCAGGACAACTACGATGACAACTTTGATTGCAGTTGCAATGACATTTACGATTGCGGCGGGCGAATTCGACCTCTCGGTTGGAGCGACGGCGGCTTTCGGCGCAATTTTTGCGGCTCTTGCAATCCAGGCAACCGGGAATACGTTTATTGGAATTTTAGCTGGTATCGCAGGGGGAGCACTCGTGGGCGCCGCCAATGGAGCGCTCGTTGCCGGTCTTGGCATACCATCGTTTATCGTAACAGTTGGTATGCAAATGGTGGTTCGAGGGGCAGATATGTGGCTTACTAATACTAAGCCGATCATCATAGGCGATGCGTTGTTTAACAATATTTTCGGACAGGCAAGTATCGGTCCCGTGCCAGTACTGGTGATATGGACGGTCGCGGCTTTGCTGTTTGGGCACGTTGTACTCAAAAAAACGTCTTACGGACGCGAGGTGCTTGCAACCGGGGCTAATAGAGTGGCGGCGGAGTTCTCCGGCGTTTCTACAAAAAAAATCAAATTTATGGTCATGCTGGTCATCGGAATCGTGGCGGCCATTTCCGGCATGCTTTCTGCAGGGCTGATGCAAACAGCGCGCAGCACGATTGGGGAGGGCGGCATTGAGCTAAACGCAATCGCTGCAGCGATTCTCGGCGGCGCCGCACTATCCGGAGGAAAAGGCTCGATCATAGGAACAGTGGTCGCATCGCTTTTGATTGGTGTAATCAATAACGGTATTGTAATCATGGGACTCAATATCGCACAGCAATCTATGGTGACAGGGGCAATTATCATTCTGGCAATCGCTTTTGGGGAAAAGCGTAAAAAAGTTTGAGCACAATCAGTTTAAAATAAAATGAAAAGGAGAAGAAACATGAAACAAGATATTTTGGACTTTAAAGGTAACAAGGTGACACATTCCCGCAAGACATGCAATGGAGTCCGCCTGCATTATTACACGGCAGGCCAAGGTCCAGCGCTGATCCTGCTTCACGGCGTTCCCAAAACCTCCTATTACTGGCGGAAACTCATACCTATCCTAACGGAGAAATACACGGTCGTATGCCCGGATCTCCGCGGGCTTGGGGATTCAAACCGTCCAAAAGACGGGTATGACATGATGACGATGGCAGACGACATCATATCACTGACCGACCAGCTTGGAATTGACAAGTTTTACCTTGCGGGAGAAGACTGGGGTGCGGCATGCGGATATTGTATAGCAAAGAAGTATCCTGACCGCGTAATGAAATTTGCCTATATCGAGATGCTCCTGCCCGGTTTCGGACTGGAAGAATGGTCTCATCTGACGCCGGAAAATGTGGAAGGTAACCGTTGGCTGTGGCACATCAATTTTTATAATGTGCCGGCATTTCCAGAGGCGCTGATTACGGGACGCGAACGGATCTATTTTGATCAGTTCTTAAAGAATGAGGCGCTGGACTGTAATATTCCAGATGATGCGATGGATGAATATATCCGATGCTATTCAAAGCCAGACGGCATCCGGAGTATGTGCGAAATTTACAGAGCTACATTCCAAGATGCGGAGTGGAATCTCGAAGCGGCCAAAGAAAAGCTAAAAATGCCGGTGTTGGCACTGGGAGGCAGAGAATTCATTTTCGAAGAAGTGGAACGTGAAATGAAACTGGTTGCAGAAGATGTCACCAGTGTTGTCCTCGACTATGGCCACCAGATGGCAGAGGAATGCCCAGAGCTTCTGGCATCGGAATTAGATCAATTTTTTGGAGAATAAAAGTTAGATAGGGCATCAAATTTGAAGCGCCACAAAAAGCAGACAATATTTTGAAGGGAAATTTGTTCATGCCCAAAAAACAGACACAAAGTTAAAAGCGGTTAAATCTTTATAGCTTCAAATTACGCCGGACTGAGCTAACCTAAAGCAGAATGTATGGGAATGTATGGTAGTAAAGTTCAATGTATTTGAAGATATCCATGCGGGCTTGTTCGGGATTGTCATACTTGACATCCTGAACAAGCCCTCTTTTTAGGATGCGGTAGAAAGATTCCATAATAGCATTGTCATAAGGGTTACCTTTTCGGCTCATGCTTTGCCGGAAGCCGCAGCGAATACACATAGACTGAAATCTGCGTACTGTAAATTGGCAACCTCTATCTGTATGAATAATCAATCCCTCTGGCGGATGTTTTCGGCAGATTGCTTGGGTAAGCACTGGTAAAACCAACGTATCCCGAACCATGGTGTCCATGATCCATCCAGTCACCTTACGGGAATAGATGTCAATAAAAACAACAAGATACAACCAGCCATGCTTTAATAGTTAATCTCTCTATAGTTTTTTGTACAATATATATGCTAAATCCACTACCCACTTGTAACTTTTTAGAATAGGCAGTATAATAAAATCTATACGGGAATTTTATATTATCTTTTCATAAAAGTAACAGATATTATTTGCAAAATAAAAATATACTTGAATATTTTCATAACTTAAAGAATATCGGCTAAAAACATAAAAAATAAAAAAATTATCAATATATTGCCGAATCCGTGGTATAATAAAAGCAGTGAATGAGGTACTGCTATGAAATTCTTATCGGTTGCGGAAACAGCTAAAAAATGGGATATATCTGAGAGAAGCGTGCGGAATTATTGTGCGAACGGAAGAATACCGGGGGCGTTCCGAAAAGGAAAGACGTGGAATATCCCGGAAAACGCCGTGAAACCCAAACGCGCCAACAAGAAAAAAGAAACGATGCAGGTACTTCTGGATATTTTGCGTGCGGAAAAAGATTCCGGTATGAGAGGGGGTATCTATCATAAGATACAGATCGACCTGACATATAATTCAAACCATATGGAAGGCAGCAGACTCACCCACGACCAGACGCGGTATATTTTTGAAACGAACACTATTGGCGTCGCAGAGGATGGGATGAATGTAGACGATATTATCGAGACGGTCAATCATTTCCGCTGTATCGATATGGTGATTGAAGACGCGGGAAAAATGCTCAGCGAAAGATGGATTAAAGAACTTCATCAGACCTTAAAGAATGGAACGAGCGACTCGCGGAAAAGCTGGTTTGCAGTTGGGAAATATAAACGGCTGCCGAATGAAGTCGGAGGAAAAGCAACGACGCTGCCGGAAGATGTAGAAACAGAGATGAATTCCCTGCTCAAAAAATATAGGGCAATCGAATCGCCGACGCTGCATGATATAATAAACTTCCATGTACGCTTTGAATTGATCCATCCGTTTCAGGACGGAAACGGGCGTGTGGGGCGGCTTATCCTGTTCAAAGAGTGTTTGAAGCATAATATCGTTCCCTTTATCATCGATGATAAATTAAAAATGTTTTACTATCGGGGATTGGCCGAATGGCATCATACAGAGGGATATTTGACCGATACCTGTCTTGCGGCGCAGGATACATTCAAACAGTATCTCGATTATTTCCGCATTGGCATTGGCTATATGGGTTGAAAGGCGATTGCACAGCCAGATGATTTCTAAAGGACAAAAGCGGGAGGAAAATCATGAACTCAATCAGCAAAAGGATCACTTTGCCCTGCGATTGCAAATGCTGTACGTTTGTGATCGAGAAGACGGTGTGGGAAGAAGGAGACATCGGTTATAATATTTCGATTCAGGATTCCAGATATGATCACAATTATAATACCGTGTGGGAACGAATAAAACGAGCGGTAAAAATTTTATTCGGCAAGCCGATTTATTACAATGACGTTTATTTGGACGGCGAGGAAACTTTCCGAAATCTGGTAAAGGATATGGGCGAATTGGCGAAATCGAATCCGGAGGAATCGAAGCAATGAACGGAGTGATCTATGCGCGGTATTCCTCGGACAACCAGCGCGAGGAATCCATTGAAGGACAGATTCGCGAATGTATGGAGTTTGCAGAAAAACAGGATATCAATATTCTTGGAACATATATTGACCGGGCACTTTCGGCTAAAACGGATAACCGGCCGGATTTCCAGCGAATGATAAAGGACAGCACAAAGGGGCTGTTTGATGTGGCGATCGTATGGCGGCTCGACCGCTTCGCGCGCAACCGCTACGACTCCGCCCATTATAAGATGATCCTGCGGAAAAACGGCGTGAAAGTCGTTTCAGCACGGGAGAGTATCGCAGAGGACTCGACAGGTATCCTGTTGGAATCGGTTTTAGAGGGATATGCAGAATTCTTTTCGGCAGAGCTTTCCGAAAAGGTCAGGCGCGGCATGAAAGAAAATGCGCTGAAATGCAAATCTAACGGGTGCAGTATACCGATGGGATATGTGGTCGACAGCGAACGGCATTTTCAGATCGATCCAGTTGCTGCCCCCATTGTGCAGGAAGTTTTCAACCAATATGCGGAAGGTGCAACAATGAAAGAGATCGCGGACGGGCTGAACGCTAAGGGGATCCGTTCTTCAAGAGGCGGACCGATTTCTTTGAATATCATTTCCCACATGCTGAAAAACAGGCGGTATCTTGGCGAATACCGCTATGGGGATATCGTAACGCCGGGCGGGATGCCTGTGATCATTTCAGAAGAATTGTTTGAACGTGCGCAGGAGCGGATGAAGCAGAACAAGAAGGCTCCGACAAGACACAAGGCGGAGGACGATTATCTGCTGACGACAAAGCTGTATTGCGGAAAGTGCGGAGCCTTTATGGTGGGGGAAAGCGGTACGAGCCATACGGCGAAGATCTATCGCTACTACAAATGCACGAATACCAAGCAAAGAAAGACCTGTGATAAAAAAGCTGTGCAAAAGGACTGGATCGAGAACTTTGTAGTCAGCCGCATTATGCAGGAATTGATGCATGACGACGAACTGGAACGGCTGATCGACGCGCTGTTGAATCTGCAATCCAAGGAGAGCAGGGAGCTTCCTTTGCTGGAACGGCAGCTTGCGGAAACGGAAAATGGGATACGAAATTTGCTGGACGCGATCCAGCAGGGACTTTTGACAGAATCGACAAAGGAAAGGCTGCGGGAACTGGAGGAAACGAAAAGCAAACTGCAAACGAGTATCCTGCAGGAGAAGATACGGCATCCTTTATTGACGAGGGAGCAGATATCCTTTTTCATCTATCGTTTCCGGGACAGCGATATCACGAAACGGGAGCAGAGACAGAGGCTGATAGACAGCTTCGTCAACGCGATTTATTTATATGACGATAGGATCGTCATCACATTAAATTATACGGAAGGTGCAAAGACCATTTCCCTTCGGGATATAGAGGGTTCGGATTTATTGAAAGAGGCTACACCACGTCGCGGCAAGTTCCGCGATTTCCAAGCCCTCGCTTTTGCGAGGGCTTTTTCATGCTCTACTGCCGCTCCTTTTCCCCACGCGACCCGCTTCGCTGGGCTCGCGCGGGGCCCCGTTTTTAGCTGCATCTATTTTGTATGAACGACACACGTCGCATCAAGCGACCTTGACATGACCCCATCGCTTTTGCGATGGGGTCATTGTCTTATGCCGCTGATGCTCCCTTTCCGAGAAAGGTCATGCTTGCTGCGGCTATGCCCTTGTAACTATGCCCTTGTAAACGCGGGCATAACGCCTCCGCTGTGCTACCAACTTTTCTCGGTTCCGAAATCAATAGTTTAGATCATATTCGATAAGCGTAAGTGGTTTATATCCCGAAAACAAATATCCATTCCGTAAGACTCTACCAAATACCATTCCATGCGCAGAGCGCACGGGATGGTATTTTTTATGAGGGAGAGATTCGAGCCTTCGAAGGTTCATGCAAGCGCGAGCAGAATGCGAAGCGGGCGCTATCCTTTCGAGTGCACCATGTTGCATCAAATCTTAAATAAAATTGGACATGAGTCTTTTTTGAGATAATGGGCATGACACGAGAAGAATATTACCGTTAACATTATTGGATTGGCGTTTGGTTACTTTATAGACCACAAGATGATCAATTGCATATATCCATTCCGGCATACTAAACAAGTAAGTATTAAATAAAGCCTCCGTGAATATTTTCGCGAAGGCTTTGCCGTTTTTGAAACGCTTTGTGAAAGGCGCGGCATTATTGTGTGGAATCGCGCACGATAAATTCCGAATTCACCCAAACCTGACGGGAAGCGAGGGACGGATCATTGATTTTATCAATCAGGATATTACAGGACTGATAGCCGATCTCATAGCACGGCTGATTCACTGTCGTGATCGCCGGGTCGGTCATGGTAGATACGTCGGTGTTGTCAAAGCCGATAATGGCAAGATCCTGCGGAACAGATATCCCAAGATGCTTCGCCTCTTTCAAAACTGCTGCGGCAAAGGTATCCGTAATGGCGAAAAAGGCATCGGGCGGATCCGGCATGGAAAGGATTTGCCGGGCTGCGTTACGCGCCAGATTGTAATTGAAATCAGAAACGGAAATATGAGTGATATATTCCGGGCAGACCGGGATACCGGCCTGCTTCAGCGCATCTAAAAATCCTTGCTCCCGTCGGACTGTGAAAGGCATAGAGAGGTCACCGTTCAAAAGGGCAATTTTTTTGCGCCCCAGCGTGATCAGATATTCCACTGCCGATTTGACCGCTGCATAATCGTCGATCCCAACGCTGGAAATATTTTCGGTCTGATACTGCTCAAAGCTTACGACCGTAGGGAAACGCGCTGCAATAAAATCTGTAAGCTCGCTGCCACCTACGATCTGTTGGAAAATAAAGCCCGCAACAGGAAGTTCCTTTATCATATATTCAAATTCAATACGGTCGTAGGCGTTGTTGAAGCAATTATATTGAAGAACGTGAAAGCCTTTGCTGTTCGCACAGGTATTGACGCCATTGATAAACGGGCTGATGAGAGGGTTGGCGTCGTTGGTCACGACAGCAATGATCAGATTACCGTTTTGCTTTTTGAATTTACTAAGCAGCGTGCCGTTCGTATCCACCGATTGGATCACGGCCATCACCTTTTTACGCGTCTCTTCCTTAACGTTTCCCTTATTGTTCAATATCCGGGAGATCGTAGCAATGGAAACGCCGGACATAGCTGCGACGTCAGAAATCGTAATGTTATTTTCCCTTGCCATAAGGCACTCCTAAATCTGTTTTTTTTTTCATTATAGCACAAAATTGAAAAAAATCAAACAAAATATGTAAATTTACAGAAAAAGAATAAAAAATTTGCAATTATGTACTTGACAACTTGTTTTTTGTTGTCTATAATAAGCCTATAAGAAAATTTACATGAAAATATATAAATTTTTTCAGAAAATTATTCAAGCGTTTAAAAATAAATAATGAATAGAAAGATCCTGTATTCTAAATTTATGTGAAATAGGAGAGCGGTAATGGAAACTATTTTAGAGATGAAGAAAATCACAAAAATATTTCCCGGAGTAAGGGCGCTTGACGAAGTCGATTTCAATCTTCGCAAGGGAGAGATCCATGCACTGATCGGAGAGAACGGTGCCGGAAAGTCAACATTGATGAAAGCCCTGCTCGGAATGTATGAAATCGACGGCGGGGAAATATGGTTCAAAGGGAAAAAGGTGAATTTTAAAGGACCGAATGACGCTCTTCATGCAGGTATCTCTATGATCCATCAGGAGATCAGCCTCGTGCAGACGATGTCTGCCGCTGAAAATATCTGGATGGGGCGGACCGGACGTTTTACAAAAATGGGTATCATCGACCATAAACAGCTCATGCATGAAACGCGCGAGCTTTGCGGCAGACTGGGGATACAGATCGATCCGGCGGCGACAGTAGAGACGCTGAGCGTCGCAAATATGCAGTTGGTTGAGTTGGTGCGGGCTGTTTCCTATAACGCGGACGTGATCGTAATGGACGAGCCGACCTCGGCTCTCACAGACGCTGAAATAGAGCTTCTGTATAAAATCGTGCGGGACCTTGCGGCACAGGGGACTTCTATCATCTTTATTTCACATAAGCTGGAGGAGATTTTTGAGATATGCGACCGGATCACGATCATGCGCGACGGCCAGTATATTGATTGCAGGGATACTACGGATATCGACAATGATGAGCTGATCAAACTGATTGCAGGCCGTGAGATCAATAATATTTATACAAAGGACCATTTTGAAAAAGGCGATATTGCCCTTGAAGTGAAAAATTTATCGAGTACAGGAACGTTTCGGAATATCAGCTTTGCAGTACGAAAGGGAGAAATCCTCGGTTTCTGCGGCTTGATGGGCGCGGGCCGTTCAGAGATCATGCGGGCAATTTTTGGAATAGATCCGTATGATTCAGGCGAGATCCTGATAAACGGGAAGAAGGCTGTGATCAAAAACCCGCAGGACGCAATCAAAAATGGAATTGGTATGGTGACGGAGGACCGCCTGAGGCAGGGGGCGATCCATTCTCTGGATATTAAAACAAATATGTCTCTGCCCTTTCTCCCGCAGCTGAGCAAAATGGGCTTTGTCTATGATGCAAAGGAAAGGGAACAGTGCGAACAGATGGCAAAAAAGATGTCGGTCAATATGGTATCGTTCGCAAACAATATCGGTTCGCTTTCCGGCGGGAATCAGCAAAAGGTCATCATTGGCAGATGGCTGCTTATGGACCCGGATATACTGATATTGGACGAACCCACGCGGGGGATCGACGTAGGTGCAAAATCTGAGATCTATAAGATCATGAACGATCTGGCAAAGCAGGGCATGGCAATCATTATGGTCTCGTCTGAAATGCCGGAGATCCTCGGAATGAGCGATAGGATCGCTGTCGTCCGGGAGGGAGAGATCGTATGTATCATGGAAAATGAAGGACTTGAGCAGCAAACATTGCTTGCACACGCCTTTGGCGTTGCGAATAAAATAAGCGAATAAAAGAGGAGGATTCACAACAAATGAAAACAATGAAAAAAGTCCTGACGATTGCGGTCATCGCGATCATGGCATTTTCGCTCTTTGCGTGCAGTTCAGGCACGCCTGCGGCTGAAGAACCGTCCGGTGAAGCGACAGGGACCGAAGAGACTGCATCAGCCGGTGCTGAAGGCGCGGGCGAAAAAGAAACGCTGACGATTGGCTTCTCGTGGAGATCATTAGATGAAGGCATGACGGTATGGTGGGACGGTACGGAAGCGGCCATCAATGAATATAATGAAGGCGATAATCCGTATACGATCGAATATTTCTTTACCAATGCAGAAAGCGGTGTAGATAAGCAGATATCCGATGTGGAATCCCTCATTGTGCGCGAACCGGACGTCATCTGCATTCAGGCAGTGGACGCGAACGGATCAGTTCCGGCTTATGAAGCGTGCGTAGAAGCGGGCATTCCGGTCATTGACTTTGGCTACAATGTCAACTATGACCAATGCACGACAGTATATAAAACAATAGACCATTATAAGGCAGGAGAATTGCAGGCTGAATGGGTGAACGATTATCTGGAGGAAAATCCGGACGAAACACTGCAGGTAGGCTATATTTTAGGCCTCGCAGGCGTTGAAGATATGACGGTCAGAATGAACGGCTTTGTAGAAAATGTAAATCCGGATAGGGTAGAGGTCGTTGCTACAAAGAACTGCGATTTTCAGGCGTCGCTTGCACAGTCGACCGCAGAAGACTGGATGCAGGCATTCCCGGAAATGAACGCGATCGTTGCATGCAACGATGAGATGTGCGTGGGTGCACTGCAGGCATTCAAATCCGCCGGCGCACCCGTGATCGCGCTCGGTCTTGACGGCGGCGCAAGTGCGCTGCAGGAAATATCAGAAGGAAACATGGCGGCGACGGTAGCATTTGACTTTGAAGTAATGGCAACTGAGGGCGTGAACCTTGCGATAGGAGTGGCCTCCGGCGAATATACGGACCCGGTTTTCGATATCACTCAGAGTGCGGCGGTATTGATCGATGCGTCCAATGTACAGGAGTATCTATAAGTGTTCGGCAAATAATCAGGAAATGAAAGGCGCGGCGGCATAATCCGCCGCGCCGGTAAGGTGAGAATTATGGAAAAAACGTTACTGACGAAAAACAGGAATAACCCATTTGCTAATTTTTTTACAAACTATAAGTGCGTATTTATTTTCCTCGTAATATTTGTAGTACTGTCGATCTGTTCAGATGTATTCCTCTCGAGCCGTAACCTGATGAATCTGGTGCGCCAGATTGCCGCGTCCTCCATTCTGGGCGTAGGGTTTACGTTAGTCGTTGCCTCCGGGAATATCGATCTGTCGGTGGGCACGATGATTGGCATGATTGGCGTACTGACGGCCCTGCTCTCTAAAATACCGGGGATGCCGATGATCGCCGTGCTGCTTGTGGGCATAGCCGTCGGGCTGGGCGCGGGTGCATTGAATGCATTCTTTATCAATCTCTTCAATCTCCCGTCGTTTATCGTGACGCTGGCAAATATGTCGATTTTTGAGGGCATCTGTTATCTGTCGGCAAACAGTACCCCGGTCTCGCAGCTGCCGGAATGGTATGAAGAGATCGGACAAGGGTATTTTCTTGAAATACCGGTGCCGGTTTGGATCATGATAGCCGTTGCAGTCGTGGGAACGATCATTGTTACAAAAACGGTCTTCGGAAGAAATGTTCTCGCGCTGGGCGGGAATAAAGAGGCGGCACGCGTGTGCGGCGTCAATACGACGAAGGTGATGTATGGCGTGTTTATGATGATGGGCATCTGTGCGGCAATTACGGCATTTGTTATCACCGGGCGGTCTGCGTCAGCACAGACGAGTGCGGGACAGGGCATGGAACTCGACTCCATCGCAGCTGTCGTTATCGGTGGAACTCCGCTTTCCGGCGGCCACGGAAGTATAATCGGAACAGTGGTTGGCTGCCTGATCGTTGGCTCTATCAATAATGGGCTGAACCTGCTGAACGTAGACTCCAACTGGCAGCTTATCGCCAAGGGGCTTCTGATCCTCGGTGCGATCATTCTCGACGCACAGAGTGCGAAACTGAGTGCCAAGGCATTAAAGAAAAAGATGGCATAACGGGTGGGATCAGACAGGAGATGCTCAAAATGCTGGAAGACAGAGAAAGAAAACTGGTACCAAGAACCTATGAGGGCGAACGGTTTGATGTTGTATTCATAAAGCAGCTTCCGTTGGAGGGCTCGGATTACCCGGGCTTCCGTCAGGAGGTAAGAGTGCTGAAGAAAGGCTCGGTGAACGGCGAGAACGCAAAACCGCTTGATTGCGATATTGTTTTTGAGCGGGACGTACCCGTGAAGCTGCGGGATGGCGTCACGATCTACACCGATATTTTCCGGCCGGATACACAGGAAAAAATACCGGCGATCATTGCATGGACGCCATACGGCAAGCATTTTCACATCCACGATTTTCCCGGTGGTATCCCGCGGGAGACCGTCTCCAACCTGCAAAAGCAGGAATGTCCGGATCCGGGCTTCTGGTGTGCCCATGGCTATGCCGTAGTACAGCCGGATACACGCGGTGCATGGAACAGCGAGGGAGATACGGTCCAATGGGGAGAAGAAGAGGGGAAAGACGCCTATGATCTCATCGAGTGGGCCGCAGGTCAGGAATGGTGCAGCGGAAAGATCGGCATGAACGGCAATTCATGGGGCGCGGTCGGCCAGTGGTGGGCGGCTGCGCAAAATCCTCCGCACCTCGCGGCGATCGCCCCGTGGGAAGGGCTTGCGGACATGTACGGCGAAGTGCTGTGCCGCGGAGGAGTACCGGATATGGGGTTCCAAAAATTATGTGCCAGCCTGATGACAGGGCGCGGCTACGCGGAAAGCGCTTCCGATATGCTTGAAAAATATCCGCAGGCCTCCCATCCCTATTGGAAAAGCAAGCGGGTCCCCGCGGAAAAAATCACGGTTCCGGCCTATATCGTCGCCAGCTATGTCAGCACGCTGCATACGCACGGTACGTTCGACGTATACCGGAGGATCAATTGCGAAGAAAAATGGCTGCGCGTACACAATACGCACGAATGGCCGGACCTTTATGAATATCAGGAAGACCTGAAAAGATTTTTCGACTGTTATCTGAAAGGGATAGAAAATGACTGGAAACAAACGCCGCAGGTCAGACTGTCCGTTCTGGACAGAGAAGGAACCGACGTCGTGAACAGGCCGGAGCAGGATTGGCCGCTTCCGGATACACAGTACCTCAGGCTATTCCTTGATGCGGACAGCAGTGCACTGACACCGCAGCCACCGAAGCAGAGAGGAAACGTGACCTATCGTACAGATGACCATGCCGGCAAGGCAGTGTTCTCCATGCCGGCCCAAATGGATATGGAATTCACCGGCTATTTTGCGGCACATCTGTATGTCAGCACGGACGTTGCGGACGATACAGACCTGTTCGTTTATGTGGTCAAGCAGGACAAAACGGGGCGGTTGCTTCCGCCAATCGTAAAGGGCGCGCCGTTCAGCGGAGAAAAAGGGACGGAGCTGTTCGTTCCGAACGGCAGGTTGCGGGCATCCAGCCGCGGGCTTGATGAAATGCGGTCCACAGAAGCGGAGCCGGTATTATTGCATGCGAAATGCGAGAAGCTCGAGCCGGGCAAAATATACCGGGTCGATATCCCGCTGTGGCCGATCGGCATGAAAGTACGGCAGGGGCAGGCCTTGGCGCTTATTATCAGCGGATATAATCTGAATCCGGAGGAATGGCCGCAGCTTCCGCCGCTACCTACGATAAACAAGGGAAAGCTAACGATACATACGGGCGGAGAATATTGCTCTTATCTTACGGCGCCGTATGTAGAACGGTAAATATAAGCGATGGAACGATTGGAACAAACAATAAAAAAGCTATGGATCATACAGGAGTGCCGCAATCAAATGGCACGCTATGAATATCTGCATTCTGCAAAAAAACATGCGGAGACCTACGAGCTGTTTGCGCTTTCAAGGAACGACTGCTGGATCGAAAATTATGATCTTGGTTTTTTCTACGGACCGGAAAGCGTCAGACGCTTCTTTGTAGAGTTTCATGAGAATATGGACGGGGAAGATATACGGGGCTCCTTTTGCGAGCACAGCCTGACGACGGAGGTCATCGTAGTGGCGGACGACCTTAGGACTGCCAAGGCATGTTGGATGTCACCCGGCTGCGAGACGCGCAGGGAGCCCGGAACAGGGAAACTGACCTCCTATTGGGTATGGGTAAAATACGCGGTAGATTTTATCGAAGAAAACGGAACGTGGAAGTTTTGGCACTTCACGATTTTTTCGGATTTTTGCAGCGATTATTATACATCATGGGTAGATATGGAATATACTACTCCGGCAACGCCGGATATGCTCGCACCGGACAGTAAGCCGGCCATGGCTTTAGCCTATACGAACCAAACAGAGCCGCAGCTTTGGCCGGTTCCTCCCATACCATATAAAACATACGATGGCAATACAATGACGCCGCGCAAAGAGAAATAAACGGCGCGCGCCAGAAACAAATAAGAGAGGTGTAATTATGGATTTTACAGCATTTAATGAACGAATGGTATGCGAAGACAAAATCAAGCGCTATGAAGCGGAAGGGATACCGCTCGGATATGAATTCAAGATGAGATATCCAACCTACCGCGGAGCTTATGTATGCAATGTAGAGGAGCTGAACGTCACCGTAGACGGCCGCAGGATCGCCCCGCAGGATATGCGGTTTGGTGTAAACGGGAAATGGTTTCTGATGAGTCAGATACCGGAACTCAATACGGAATATTGGTTTACGGGAAGTAAAGCCACTATGCGTATTCTGGACGAAAAGGGAATTTCGGACGGCAGACATACGGTCAAGGTGGAGATGAAGCATAAGATCCCTTACACGGGATATTTTGGAAACTATCTGGTAGTGGACAGCGATTGCGAAAAGACGCTGGACGTAGAGTGAGGGGAGGCAATGAAAATGGAAAACGGGAAATTGAAATTCGGTATATCGCTCTATAGTTTTTCAGATTCCTTTTATACGAGAGAACTGGACATCGAGGGCTGTATCCGCCGCGCGAAGGAGCTTGGATATACGGGGGTTACGTTAGTCGCCGCGCAAAGCGCGAGGGAATATCCGTTCATTTCCGATGAATGGCTGTATCGTCTGCGCGACATCATGGAAAAATATGAAATGGAGCCCGTTTGCTGGGAGGGCTATCTCGACATTGGAATGCGGAGCGACAGAGACATGAATCAGGAGGAGTTAGCGGAGTATACCCGGAACGATATCGTTTACGCAAAAAAAGCAGGCTTCCCGATGATGAAAACACAGCACTCCATCACGCCGCAGAATTTTGAAGCGATGCTGCCGTTCTGCGAAAAAATGGATATAAAGCTGAACATTGAAATGCACTATCCCCACCACCCTCACGTGCCGGTATGGCTGGAGTATTTCAAAATCATGGAGAAGTCGGGCGGCTATCTCGGTGCGTGCCCGGACCTCAGCATTTTCCAGAAATATCCGCATCAGCTGCACATCGATCAGGCGGTGGAAGCCGGATTTCGGGAAGATAAATTAGAGGCAGTCCTTAGCATGATTCGGAACAAAAAGCCGATGGAAGAAGCAGAAGCGCTTGGGCTGAATGACGTAGAGAAAAGGTTTACAGACGAGTTTTATCATAAATTTTCCAATCCGTCGGATATCAAAGAGCTTGCGCCCCTGCTGAAATATGCGCAAATGCTCCATGGAAAGTTTTACTATCTGGGAGAAGACGAATATGATCCGTGCATTCCCTATGAAGAGATCATGCCAATCCTGAAAACGGAACAATATGGCGGATACCTCATAGCGGAATACGAGGGGCATCATTTCAGTATCCGGGAAAATGAATCTCAGCAGCTTGAACGCTATAGTAAAATGACGAAGAAGCTGTATGAAAATGCGTAGGGGAAGAAACGACTATGAGCAATTTGAAAGGATTATTTCACGTTTCGCTGCATGTGAGCAACGCGCGGGAATCGATTGAATTTTATCAAAAGCTCGGACTAGAATATATGTTCGAGCTGAAAGAGGGCGGAGAAGAAGCCGAACCATGGGTGATCTATATGAAGATCGCGCACGGGCAGTATCTCGAATTGCAGCCCGTCCATGCAAGAACGCCGGAAGGGATCCCGGACAATGAAGGCACTGTGCATTACGATAAAAATCAGACGGCATGGCACTTTGCTCTTGAAACGGAAGACATCGGTGTATTGATCCGCAGCCTTGCAGAGCAGGGGATCGAGGTATTCACAGGTCCCGACCGTACAAAGCGTGTGACAGGCCTTGAAGATGCGATTTGGGGCGGAGACGGGTGCAGGATCGCATGGATCGTCGATCCTGACGGCACACCGATCGAGCTGATGGAACAGGTCGGACAGACAATGCAGAGAAAATACGACACGGAGTAACAAAAAGTAAGACTCCAAAACCTTAAACGCTAAACGCTCTTTAAACGGATCGGTAACAGACGCCAAATAAAACGGGCATGCTGTACGTCAGTCTGCTTCGTGTTGCTGAAAACAAAACGGGAGATGGGAAAGTGAGCATCTTAGTAAAGGACAGAAAATTTTACCGAACGCTGTTTCCACTGATCGCGGTGATCGCGCTACAGAATGTGATCACGTTCGTGGTGGCGCTCGCAGACAACGTGATGCTCGGAATGTATAGTGAGACGGCGCTGTCGGGAGCGGCGCTGGTCAACCAGATCCAGTTTTTGCTCCAGATGGTGGTTGGGGGCATCGGCGAAGGTATGCTCGTGATGACGTCGCGGTTTTGGGGGGCGAAGGATATCACGTCCATCAAAAAAACAACGGCGGTCGGGCTGTTGCTTGGCATCATAACCGCGGCGGGCATGTGGGCGGCCGTGTTTTTTCTGCCGCGCGAGGTGCTTTCGCTGTTCACCTTCGAGCAAACGGTCATTGGTGAAGGAACGCAGTATATGCAGATCGTATGCTTCTCCTATGTGTTTTTTGCAGTCAACAGCATCCTGTTAGCATCCCTGCGGAGTGTGGAGACGGTGAAGATCGGCTTTATCGTGTCGGTCATCTCCCTCGGCGTCAATATCTTCCTGAACTATATGCTGATTTTTGGGAATTTCGGAGCGCCGGAGCTGGGGGCGCGGGGTGCGGCAATCGCCACACTGGCTGCACGGATCGTGGAGGTGGGGGCGACATGCCTGTATGTGTTCCGTATCGATCAAAAAATCAGGCTGAAAATGCGGGAACTACTGCGCATCAGCGGAACGATTTTTCGGCAGTATATCAAGGTAGGAACACCGGTCATCGTATCGGGTGCCATGTGGGGCGTAGCAATGGCGATTCAGGCAGCGATCCTCGGACACATGGGGCAGACGGTGATCGCAGCGAACAGCATCGCGGCAGCGGTGTTTGAGGTGGTCACAGTGGTGGCGTACGCGTCGGCAAGCGCGGCAGCGGTAGTGATTGCAAAAACGCTGGGCGAGGACAGAAAAGAGATGGTAAAGCCGTACACGCGGACCTTGCAAATGATTTTCCTTATGATCGGCGCGGCTACGGGGATCATCCTGTTCTTTCTGAAAGACATGATTGTTGGGCTTTACTCCATAACTCCCGAAACAAAACAGCTCGCGCTTGAATTTATGACGATTCTCTCCGTCACGGTAGTGGGAACGGCCTACCAGATGCCTGCGCTGACGGGGATCGTACGCGGCGGAGGCGATACGAAGTTCGTGATGATCAACGACCTGATTTTCATGTGGGGCATCGTTCTGCCGATATCGGCCTTTGCAGCGTTTGTATGGAGCTGGTCGCCTGTGTTGGTGTTCATCTGCCTGAAGTCCGACCAGATATTGAAATGTTTTGTGGCGGTCGCGAAGGTCAACCGCTACCGCTGGATAAAGCAACTCAGTTAAGAAAGGAAAAAGCGATGAAAAAAATAAGTTTGGAAGAATTAAAAGCCTACGAAGCGCCGGGGCATTATGGCATGACGGCGATGCGTGTCCACGGAAAGGACGAGACGGGCGCACAGAAGTTCTGGGTGGGTCTCTCGACCTTCCTGCCGGGCGGCGGGGCAGAGTATGCCTATGAAGACAATCCGCTCGAAAAAGTATATTACGTGCTGGAGGGAGAGATGACCGTGCGTGATAAGCAAGGAAAGGAATATGTGATCCGTAAGGATGAGGCGATCGCATTCGCACCCAACGAAGGGCGTTGCCTTTCCAATGAAAGCAACCTGCCCGCCAGAATGCTGGTCATCATCAATTATCCGGACTGACGGAGAAAATATAGTGGATAAGATAAAAAAGGTCGCCGTGGTGGGTGCGGGATTGATGGGATGCTCTATCGCGCAGGTCTTTGCAGCGGCGGGAAAAACAGTTACGCTATACGATACCAATATCGGTATAGATCCTATTGGGAAAGTAGAAGCCAATATCGATATCATGATCGGCAAATGCGCAGCCGATGAGGAATATAAAAAGTACGTTCTTGAGCATATTGGCTTCTGCTCCCACCTCCAAAAGGCAGTGGAAGAGGCGGAGCTGGTCGTAGAATGTGTGTTTGAGGATATGCAGATCAAACGTGGGGTGTTCGCCGAGCTCGAGGCATTGTGCGGGACGGAAACGGTTTTCGCGACCAACACATCGGTGATGAGCCCGACAGAGATAGCGGAGGATCTGAAACACAAGGGGCGGTTCATCGGTATGCATTTTTGGAACCCGGCCCACCTTATGCCTCTTGTAGAACTGGTCAAAACGAAAGAGACACGGCAGGATATTGCCGAACTGTGCGCAAGGGAGCTGCGGCAGGCGGGGAAAAAGCCGGTAGTGTGCGAAAAAGATGTTCCCGGCTTTATAGCGAACCGTTTGCAGCATGCCCTGTGGCGGGAAGCGGTCTCTCTCGTGGAGCACGGGATCGCAGACGCGCAGACGGTGGATATGGCTTTGAAATATGGGCCGGGCCTGCGCCTGCCACGGATAGCGCCGCTGGAAAATGCAGATATGGTCGGCCTCGACCTGACGCTCAGTATACATCGCTATGTTCTGAAATATTTGGAGGATTCTCATGAACCTTCTCCTTTATTGGAAGAACTTGTAAACGAGGGAAGACTTGGCTTCAAGTCCGGCGGACATGGCTTTTATGATTTATCCGAAAGGGAAATGCTGGATAGGACAGTAGGACTGAACGAATATCTTATAGATCAGATCAATAAGGAAAAGGAGTAAAAAATGGGAAAGAAAATATTTGTAGACCTTACACACCCGTTTGGCGCTGAAATACCGCGCTGGCCATATTTTGATAAGCCGCTGATCGACAGCAAGCATACGATGGCAAAGGGGGGCGTCCTGACGCAGTCTATCTGCTGTACGATGCACACAGGGACCCACTGCGACGCGCCGCGTCATGTGATGGAACGCGAATTCGACGGACGGCGGGCGCGTTATACACATGAAATGCCAGTGGATGCCTATACGGGCGAGGCGGTATGCCTCGAGATCAGGATCGGACGCTGGGGGCTTATCGGTCCGGAACACCTTGAAGACGCCTGTGAACGGGCGGGCATCAGGCCGGAAGAGCTCGAAGGCATGGTCGTCTGCCTGAATACGGGAATGCACCGCCGGTTTGACGATTCCAAGGAATATTACCATTATTCCTGCGGAACGGGCGTGGAAGCGGGGAAGTGGTTCGTAGAACATAAGGTGAAATGCGTCGCGATGGATATGCAGGCGCTCGACCACCCGCTTCATACAGCAATGGGAAACAACGGAATGACGCGTATGAATCTGATAGGAGCGTCCGGAAAGCCGATCACTGAAGAATATATTGAACAATTCGGAGAAGAGGCTTATGCCGAATTCGACAAAGAATTATATATCAAGCTGCACGGCAAAGAGGCATACGATGAGAAATTCGGCGAGCTTGAGGCCATTGGATGCTGGGGAACGTGGGAGCCCTGCCACAAGCAGATGCTTGGGCATGGGATCGTAGGCGTGGAAAACCTTGGAGGGGACCTCGATAAGGTTTCGGGGAAACGGTTCCGTTTTTATTGCTTCCCGATCCGCTGGTATATGGGCGACGGTTCAATGGCGCGCTGCGTAGCGGAGATCGACGAGGAGGAACTGAACGACGTGCCGGAAAGGACCTATCCCTACGGTGTATTCTAAATAGCGCGGGACCGTACCTTTGGGAGGTATGGTCCCTTTTCAGAAAAGGAGAGGACAATGGAAGGATTGAAAAACAAACGCATCATCACGGTTGCAACAACAGGAGCGTGGCCAACGAAGGAAAACACGCCGAACGTGCCCCTTGAGCCTGAGGAAATTGCGGAAGAAATTTATCATTGCTGGAAAGAGGGCGCAGCTGTGGCGCATATCCACTGCAGGGACGATCAGGGACGCGCTGCGATGGAATTTGAAAAATTTGAGAAAACGGTCTCTCTTATCCGTGCTCACAAGGACTGCGATATCATATTGAACATCACAACGAGCGGCGGCGTAAATCTGAAAGAGGAAGACCGTTTGCGGCCTTTTTATGAATTGAGACCGGAAATGGCGTCCTTTGACTGCGGTACGATGAACTGGCAGCACACGACGGTCTTTGAAAATAATCCGAAATTCTTGGAAAAGCTGGCGGGCATGATGCGCGAAGCGGAAGTCAAGCCGGAGATTGAAGTATTTGATCCGGGTATGATATACAACGCAGGTTATTTCCTGAAAAAAGAGATTCTTGAAAAACCGCTGCATTTTCAGTTCTGCATGGGCGTTGCAGGCGGGATCGCCGCGACTACCAAAAATCTGGTGTTCATGAAAGATACGATGGAGACAGTCGCACCGGGAAGTACGTGGAGCGCTTTCGGCGTAGGCGCGGGAGCAATGGAGATCATGTATGCCGCGATCGCGCTGGGCGGCAATATCCGGGTGGGAATGGAGGATAATGTTCTATATAAAAAGGGCGTCGCTGCCGAAAGCAACATGCAGTTTGTTGCGCGTGCGGTGCGCGTCCTGCGGGAATATAACTGCGAACCGGCCACGCCGGACGAGGCGCGCCGGATACTTGGTCTGCCTGCAAAAGAACCCTCCTAAGTGGAAATGAGGAAGTACTGAAATGGAAAAAATCACGACGGCGGAAAACGCCGTAAAAAAGATCAAAAACGGGGACACCCTTCTGGTCGGAGGCTTTCTTCAGGCAGGGAGTCCGGAGACGTTGATCCGCGCAGTTCTTGAAGCAAGCAGCGCCGATATGCTTACTGTCGTCTCGAATGATACGGGGACGGCGGAAACGAACATGATCCGGCTGATGGAGACAGGACGCGTAACAAGCGTCGTGGCGTCCTATATTGGGGCGAATCCACTGACAGGGAAAATGATGATAGACGCTCCGGGAAGCGTAACGCTGTTTCCGCAGGGAACGCTGGCGGAGAAGCTGCGTGCGGCCGGGGCCGGACTGGCAGGGTTCTATACGCCGGTGGGCGTGGGTACCGTTGTGGAGGAAGGAAAGGATAAGCGGGAGTTCGACGGCAGAGAATATCTGCTCGAGACGGCGCTCCGCGGCGATGTGGCCCTAATCCGCGCAACGAAAGCGGACCGGTTCGGGAACTGCTTTATGCGCGGATCAACTAAAAATTTTGGCGCAGTAATGGCGCCGGCAGCCGATTATGTGGTTGTGGAGGCGGAAGAGATCGTAGAGGTAGGAGAGATCGATCCGGAGCTGGTCACAGTACCGGGGATATTCGTCGACGCGCTCGTGCAGGCGGAGGATTAAACGATGGATAAAAAAAATTTTATTGCGAAGCGCGTTGCGCAGGAGCTGAAAGACGGCGATGTTGTCAATCTGGGGATTGGACTGCCTACCATGGTGGCGGATCATGTACCGGATGGCGTTCAAGTCGTTCTGCAGGCGGAGCTTGGAATACTCGGGACCGGCCCTGCAGCGGAAAAAGGAAAAGAAGACAAGGATATCGTCAATGCCGGGGGCAGCTGCATTACGGTTTTGCCCGGCGCGGTATTTGTGGACAGCGCCGCATCTTTCGCAATCATCCGGGGTGGGCATGTTGACGTGACAGTGCTGGGCGCGCTGCAGGTAGACGAAAAGGGAAATCTTGCGAACTGGATGGTGCCGGGGAAAAAGGTGCCGGGAATGGGCGGCGCGATGGATCTTGTCGTGGGCGCAAAGCGTGTGATCGTGGCAATGGAGCACACGGCGAAAGGCAACCATAAAATACTCAGAGAATGTACGTTCCCGCTGACGGCAGCTGGCGTTGTGGACAGGATCATAACCGATATGGCAGTGATCGACGTGACGCCGGATGGGCTTTTGCTGCGCGAGATCGCGGAAGGATATATGGTAAATGATGTGCAGGAGGCAACGGGCGCGCCCCTGATCCTGCCGGAGGAGATCGGTGTGATGAAAACAAATGAGTGTTTTCAGGGCGGCCTGCCAAAAGTATGGAAAGGATAACAGATCGGCGGCATCGCTGCCGAACAGACGACAGGAGGGATGTTTAAAATGAAAAAGGAGATCGTGCTGGCAGGAGCCGTGCGCACGGCGATCGGAAAGTTCGGCGGTATGCTCGCGGGTGTACCGGCGAGCGAAATGGGAGCGGTCGTAATCAAAGAAGCGCTTAGGCGTGCGGGGGTCCCGCCCATGCAGGTGGACGAGGTGCTGATGGGCTGTGTGCTGCAGGCTGGCCTCGGACAGAATGCTGCGCGCCAGTCCGCGATGCTCGCCGGGCTTCCTGAGCATGTGCCGGCAATGACGCTGAACAATGTTTGCGGCTCCGGCCTGAAAGCCGTGAATACGGCGGCTGCCCTGATCGCCGCAGGGGAAGCGGATATCATAGTTGCGGGCGGAACGGAGAATATGTCCGCTGCGCCTTATGCGCTGATGGATGCCCGTTTCGGGTACAGGATGAACAATGGAGAACTGGTGGATACGATGATAAAGGATGCGCTGTCAGACGCATTCCATCAATACCACATGGGGCTCACGGCGGAAAATATAGCGGAGCGCTACGGGATCTCGCGTGAGACGCAGGATGCCTTTGCAGCCTCGAGCCAGCAAAAATGTGAAGAGGCACGGAAAGCTGGAAAATTTGCAGAAGAGATCGTTCCGGTCGAGATCAAAAGGCGGAAAGAGACGCTCCTGTTCGACACAGACGAATTCCCGCGGGATGGAGTGACGGCAGAGGGGCTTGCCAAGCTGCGCCCGGCATTCAAAAAGGACGGGACCGTTACGGCGGCTAATGCCTCCGGTATCAATGATGGCGCGGCGGCCGTTGTTGTGATGAGTAAAGAGAAAGCAGATGAATTAAGTGTAAAACCCATGGCACGCATTTTGGCATCTGCATCTGCGGGTGTAGATCCTGCAGTCATGGGGATAGGTCCGGTGAAAAGCACAAAGAAAGCATTGAAAAAAGCAGAGCTGGAGATACGCGACATCGGCCTGATCGAGGCGAACGAGGCGTTTGCCGCGCAATCGATCGCAGTCGGGATGCTGCTTGGATGGGATGCAGCGCGGGTCAACGTAAATGGAGGTGCCATTGCGCTTGGCCACCCGGTGGGCGCATCCGGCTGCCGTATTTTAGTCACTCTCCTGCATGAGATGATAAGACGCGATGTGAAATATGGTTTGGCGACGCTGTGCGTAGGCGGCGGAATGGGCGTTTCAACAATCGTAGAAAAAATATAAAAGGAGGAGAAAAAATGGAAAAACAATTTATAGAAACAATGTTTGATATTCAGGGCAAAGTCGCGCTTGTGACGGGAGCGACCGGTAATCTCGGAAAAGCAGTGGCTGAGGGCTATGGGCTCGCGGGCGCAAAGGTCATGCTGACAGGACGCTCGGAAAAGAAGTTGGAGCCTTTGCGCAAAGAGCTTGCTGAAAAAGGGATCGAATGCGCTTATGCGGCAGGTGATCCGGCAGTGGAAGAAGACGTCGTACGCGTAGTGGAAGAGACCGTCCGCGAATTTGGTGGGATCGATATCCTTGTTACAGCGGCGGGAATGAACGCTCCCAAACCGATCCTTTCCCAAACGCGTGAGGAATGGGAACAGATCATGGATGCCAATGTGCTTGGAACATGGCTCTTCTGCAAATATACTGGAAAAGTGATGGCAGATCAGGGCAGAGGAGGAAAAGTGATCCTTGTATCCTCCACACGCGGAAAACTGGGAATGAAGAATTATACGGCGTATAGCCCGTCGAAAGCGGCTATCGACCTGATGACAAAATCTCTTGCGTGTGAATGGGGAGAATATGGCATCAACGTAAATGCGATCGGCCCAACAGTATTCCGTTCGGAGCTTACACAATGGATGTTTGACGACGATACGGCACGCACGAAATTCCTCACGCGTATCCCGATCGGACGGCTGGGGGAACCGGAAGATTTTGTCGGGATATGTATCTTCCTTGCGAGCGCGGCAAGTGATTTTATTACTGGAACGACCGTTTATGTGGACGGCGGTTATCTTGCGGGATAAACCGGATATAGTCAAAAATCCATATTGGAGGAGAAATACCGCCTCGTTAATATTGTTGATCGGGCGGTATTTCTCAAAATACGGTCAGCGAAGTAAAGAAGGCGGCCCGATAGAAGATCATATTTTTTATAATACAAAGCTATGCTATGAAACGCACCGCGGCCTTGTGAAAATATCCGACACTACGGTATCGGCTGTATCAAATAAAAAAGATCGTGGAACAGGACGATCGAATGCTTGACAAAACGGTATCTTCCGTGCTATATTCATATCAGCAATTCGGATGTATTAATGATTTCACATATTTTGCAAGTCATTTATTACGGTAGATGCTTTGCAAAATATGTGTTTTTTGTTTCATGGCCGGGTTGTAGTCCGATATGCCTCCGGCATATTGTGATTGCCCGTACGTGGGTTATTATTATTAGGAGGTACTGGTTGATGAACAGCGGTACGGTAAAATGGTTCAATGCAGAAAAAGGATTTGGCTTTATCTCGGACGACAATGGCGGCGATGATGTATTCGTACATTTTTCGGCGATTCAGATTGACGGATATAAAACCCTTTCCGAAGGTCAGAAAGTAACGTATGACACCGAACAGGATACACGCGATTCGAGCAAGATCCGTGCGGTCAACGTTTGCCCCGTATAAGAAAGCATGAATCAAAAAAACACTCCCGAATGGGAGTGTTTTTCTTTTGAAAAAATTTTAGGCGTTTTCGATAAAATCGATGATTTCATCCTTTGATTTTGCCCCTACAAATTTGGACATTTTAGCGCCGCCGTCAAACAGATATACCGTCGGGATAGACATCACGCCGTACTGCTGAGCGAGGCCCTGCGCTTCATCTACATTGACTTTAACGATCTTGACACGGTCTCCAAGAGCGGCTGCTACTTCTTCCAGAATCGGACCGAGCATTTGGCAGGGGCCGCACCAGTCGGCGTAAAAATCTACCAGTACAATACCTTTTTCCTGAAGAACTTCCGCATCAAATTGTGCTTCACTGATATGCTTGATACTCATTTTGTTTCACTCCTCGTTTGATTTCTGTTCTATTATTAAACAATATCGGAAATGACGAAACATCTAAATCATGATATTTCAAATCATTTCAGCAATCCTTTACTCTCCTTGAACACCCAGTCCCGCTGAATAGTGAAGCTTGCAAGAAAGATCACAAGGTCGACAATGATCTTGAGAATCGTGTTGACCGCATCTCCGCCGCCAAGCAGGGAACCGATGCCCCATACGAGCAGCCATGATGCAATGAGCTGTCCGACGGCAAGAATAATAAATCGGACAACGGTCCCGGCCGACTTTGCCCCTGAATTGAATACGGCGCCGCGATTCAGAAGATAGGTCGCGACGGAACAAAGAATACGGGATAACACCGTTGCAGTCAGGATCTTGAACTCATCGTCCAGCCCGGAAAACAGTTTTTGGAACAGATAAAAAGTGCCGATATCCACAAGATAGGCAATAAAGGCAGCGATACTGAATTTAATGAAAACCTGATAGAGCTTCGTTGTGGAAAGGAGAACACTCCAGCCCGGCGTTTCCTCTTGAACGGTCTCTGCCGGTACGGTCTCTACAGCAATACCCTTTGAACGGGCCTGAAGAGGAATATTCTGAAACAAAGAAGCATCCTTCGGCTTCTTGAGGGCGGCGAGAGCCTCGAGGACCTCGCGGGGCACGCCGTAAAGAGATGTCGTGATATCCTTTGTTTCGATCCCGGACAGAAACCCATAAACCGTTTGCGGAAGAGCTTTCTTGTCCGGCATTCTGCGTTCCCCTGCATAAACTTTTTCCGGATCGGCAAGCAAAAAGCCGGCTACCTGCAAAATGTCCTGCGCACTGAAATGATCTGCCGCAGCTACAGTTATAAAACAAGAAGCAGAGGTTTCTTTTAATATGCGGCGCAGGCTTTCGTAGTATCCGGAGCCGGACAGGGCATGAATGCGCATACCGGTATCTTCTAATTCGTTCGTCAGTTTTTCGTCCTGCCCGAACAGCAGGAGCTCACAGTTTTGATAGTCCATAATGATATCATTTTAACATTGAACATGCGTTCATGCAATGCGAAAAGTATAAAACCGCACGGACGGACCTTTGTATGGCCCGGCCGCGCAGATGGGAAATCAAAAAATCGGATATTTTCTTTTAGCGGGATTGACGGAATAATCCTCGGCGCGGTCGGTAAGATTGGGATTATAATACGGATCGTAGGGATATTTTTTATCCCACTTAGCGAGCCATTTTTTTTGTTCGCCCTCAAAGCGTTTACATTTTTCAGGCGTATCTTCGTAGCCGCGGGTCAATGACTCATAGTGATAAAGCTCGGCAAATGGCGTCCATAAAATGCGGTAACCCTTATCGCGTATTTTTAGGGAAAGGTCAACGTCATTGAAAGCGACAACGAATTGCTCGTCGAATCCGCCTACCTCCCGGAACACCTCGGCCCGCATCATAGCGCATGCGGCGGTCACACCGGAGACATTATGGGGAAGGATCATACGGGCAAACGAACCGACATCGTAACGGCTCAAATGCTTATGGGAATGACCGGCTACCGGGCCGATCTTCAAAACGATCCCTCCATGCTGGATCAAATCATTTGGATAATATAATTTTGCGCCCACTTCGCCGATCTCAGGACGCATAGCGTGCATTGCCATCTGTTCGAGCCAGTCGGGAGATATGACAGACATATCGTTGTTCAAAAAGAGCAAAAGCTCTCCTTTAGCCTGCTCTGCGGCAAAATTATTCAGAGAAGAGTAGTTGAACGGATGCTGCCATTCGAGTATGCGGATACGCGGATCGCGCTTCAATCTTTCGTAATAAGAGAAAATTTCGCTGCCGGTACTGTTGTTCTCGACAATGAGGATCTCGAAATTATCATAGGTAGACTGCGAAAGAATGGAATCGATGCAGCGCTTCAGCGTCTTTTTTTCATCCTTATTCGGGATGATGATGGAAATAAGCGGGTGAGGCTGCGGGATATCGTAGCTGGTGATATAGTAGTTGTCGAGCTTATTGTTGGCGACGTGTGCGTTTGTGATGCCTTTGCGCAGAAAAGAAGCCTCGAGAGCCCTGCGTCCTGCTTCCACCGTATAGCTTTTGGCTCCGGAATCAAGCGCCGTAGATTCGGAGGACACACGCCAATGATACAGAATATCCGGGATATGTCCGATTTTCTTCGCTTTTTCCGTCAGGCGGAGGAACAGGTCGTAATCCTGCGCGCCGTTGAATTCGGCGCGGAAATATCCTACCGTGTCGAGCAGCGCTTTGCGAATGACGACAAAATGTGTGATATAATTGAACGCATTCAGCATATCTGGAGAAAAATCAGGTTTGAAGAAGGGAGCGAAGCGCTGTTCGCCGTTCTCCGTTATTTTATCCTCATCGGAATAAATAAATTCATAATCGCGGTCCTGATTGAGCATAGCGACGTTGGAATACAGCGCCTGAGGCATCAGAGTGTCGTCGTGATCGAGGAGAGCGATATATTCGCCGGTAGCCATTTTGATCGCTTCATTGGAATTGCCGGAGATCCCCTTGTTTTCGGGAAGCCGCTGATAAATAATGCGGGGGTCGTTATAAGAAGAAACGATCGCGCCGAGCTGCTCCGTGGCCGTGCTTCCGTCCGCAAGGCACAGCTCCCAGTTGGCATAAGTCTGCTGTACAACAGAATCGAGCATTTGCCGCAGGAATTTCTCGGGCGTATTATAGAGCGGCACCAAGATGCTGATTTTGGGCATATAGGGAAAGCTATGCGTGCGCTGCTGTGCAAGCTCCTCTGCTGAAGGGTCGTTATTTTTGATCCAGTGAAGATATGTGGCGTCATGATTCATATAGATCTTGCATGCGACGCAGCCGCCGCCTTCGACTTCAAAGCCGGGCCGGGTCTTGCGGCGATTGACCAGCACGCCGCAGCCGGGCGTATCTGATGCAAAGGTGAAATAGCAGGGAACCTGCAGCACATCGATGACCGGCAGAAAATAAAAGGAAGTAAAATCATTATGAGCGACCTGATCGGCAGCAGTTTTAAGAAGAACGGTTCCGTCTGCTGAAGAAACAGTCAGTGTAAGCTTTCCTTTTCCGGACGGATCGTGTGTGAGGATATCGATACGCCAGAAATTTTGAAAACGGGGACGCGTCATGAAAGTTACGCGGGATTCTGCGTGGAAGCCTTTTGGATGCTGGGGGTCTTTCAGAAAAGATTCGTTGATGATGATATCCCGATTCTGAGAAGCGGCCGAATCGCCATAGATCATCTTTTCGCGTACTTTATAAAGAAAATGGGCGAAGCCGTAATCTCTGATAATAGCGAACGCCCGTTTCCATTTCTGATTTTTCAGCCGCTTTGTAACGCTGCGAAGATTAGAAAGCTTTGACATGAGATACCTCCGGATATTAAAAACTAAATTATTTTATTACGAAGACAAGCGGAGCCGATCCGGCGGCAGTCTAATGCCGAAGCATTTTGGAACAGCTTACATCAGCGCGCCATATACGACCTTATACAGCAGGATCATTCCGCCGATAAACGCAAAGGTTCCGAACAGAGCGATCCAAAAAGAACGCGGAACCCTTTTTTGTTCTTCTTTTTTGACCTCTTCACAGTCTTCAAGCTGCGCCTTACAGTTTGGACAGAACTCAGCAGAATCTTCGAATTTTGTATGGCAAAGAGGGCATATTTTCATGGCTTGCTCCTATCTTTACGCCTGCCGCTTCTGCTTTTGGTACGCCGCTGCTCGCGGCGGTAAAAGAAAAGAAGAATGCCGAACAGGACAGATAATCCTGCGATTGCAAGAACGCAGGAAAGAATACTGTTTGACAAAAAAATACTGCTCGCGACGAAACAGGCGTAGGAAAGGGCGCTCAATTTTGTGAGGCCGCGCCGCGCGAGTTCGACGAGGAGCAATACGACGCCTGCAAAAAAAGCAGCCGTGCCGATCGTTTGAAACATCCACATTGTCATATCCATTATTCATACCTTGAGGTTATTATACCATGTATCGGCATAGATGAGAAAGCATAGACATAAAAAATTTACGGAAATTTTGTTAACAAAGAATACGGTTTATGTTACTATTATAGTAAGAAAAATGTCGGGAAACAGGCGGCAAAGGACAAAATGGACGTAATTGACCATACGCTGTCTTTTGCACAGCGTGAAGACAGGCCCGTGATCGTTGTATATCAGGGAAAAAAGGGGCTCACGCAGCGCAGAGTTTATGTGCGCGGGATATCGGAAGATAAGGTGACGGTATATTGTACGCAAAAGCGGGGCATCCGTGTTTTTGCGAGAAACGGGATATTGGCTGCGATGCTGGCGGAAGAGCAGGAGCGCTGAAAATGAAAGAAAAAGAGGACAATAAGAAAAGCGAGATGCTGCGCGAGCTGGACGATAAAATGCGCGAGTTTGCCAAAGAGCGCGAAAAGCTGAACCAGATGAGTTCTGAAAGGATCGCATTGGGCAGGCCGCTGACCGACGGAGAGCTTCTGAAGCAGAATGAGACGTGCGGTGAAATTGGCATTACGATCACGCGTCTGCAGGCGCTTTTGGATGAATATGAAGGAGACTGATTTTTGAACCGCGTGACATACAGCACAGAATACATTACGTCGATCATCAATGCCATGAGCGACATGGTGCGTGTGATCGGCAGGGACGGAAAGGTCCTGATGACAAATAGTGCTTTTGACGAGCGCTTCGGATATGAAGAAGGGATGGAATGCTACGCTCCGTTTCATCAGGATGCGAGGTGCGAGCGGTGTTTATCGCGGGAAGTGATCCTGACAGGAGAGACGCAGAGGCTGACGCGTAAGCTTTCCGGCAGAGTATATTCGGTGACGGTCTCGCCGCTGAAAGACGAGGGAGATAAAACGCTCGCCGCTGTTGAGGTGTTCCGGGATATCACGCTCGATTATAATATCAAGCAGAATCTGCTTATGCAGAATGCTAAAATGCAAAAAGACCTGCAGCTGGCACGAAAGCTGCAGGAGGCCCTTGTAAAGGGGGCGCTTCCTAAGGTGGGAGGCGGATATGAGCTTTCTGCAGGATTTTTTCCATGCGAAGCCGTAGGCGGAGATATTTATGACTGTACGGTCTATGGCGATAAGCTGGTCATGTATGTCGCTGATGTTTCGGGGCACGGCGTGATGCCCGCTATGCTGGCGGTATTTTTTTCGCGCGTAGTCCGGGCAGCCTGCTTGATGGGAAATTTTCTGCCGTCCGAGATATTGGGCTATGCGGAAAAAGAATATTTAGACCTGAATCTTTCAGATTCTATCTATATCACGGCCTTTATGACGGTGGTGGACCTGAAGACGAACCGGGCGGCATATTCGAACGCGGGCTTTTCCGTTATGCCGGTCATTTGTCATGAGGAACGGTTTGAGGAATTATATATGCCCTCTCATCCGCTTTGCGATTGGTTTGGCGGGGAAAAATTTGAAGACGGCTTTTTTGAGTTTGAAAAAGGGATGCGGATGCTGATCTATACGGATGGCGTGGATCATATCCACAGTGACCCTAAGGTGAAGGACAGGCTGTTTGAGCTGCTCGGGAAAGAGCCGTTCAGCAGCAGACGCTTTATCAGCGAAGTGAGGGAAGAACTGCACAGCAAGCCGGAGGACGACCTTACGATGCTGCTTTGCATGAGAGGATAGGAAAAACGAGGATCATTAACAGGGGGGAGCTTTGGTAGACTTCTGGGGACCGCTTAGAAACAGCCTGATGGCGTTCAACTGGCTTGACGTGGTTGACATCATTATCGTAGCGCTTATACTATATTGGCTGATCAAGCTTTTGGCCAAAACGCGGGCGATCCGCGTGTTGATAGGCCTCGGCGTGATTTTGATTTTAGCACGCATATTTGTAGCGATGGGGCTGCAAACCGCGACATGGCTCATGAATGCGATCATCCCGGCAGGCGCAGTCGTTATTGTGATCCTATTCCAGCCGGAGATCCGGCGGGCGCTTGAAACGCTTGGCCGGGGAAAAATATTCAGCTTTGCAAGCAAGGCGCAGGTGCAGATACAAAATGCGGAGCGGATCATAGAGGAGATCTCCCGCGCTGTGCTCAGCATGTCGAAACAAAAAGTGGGAGCGATCCTTGTTTTTGAACGCAAAACAGGTCTTGCGGACGTATTGGATTCCGGGACCATGCTGGATGCGGAAATATCGAGCGAATTGATCGAAAATATCTTTTATCCGAACACGCCGCTGCATGACGGCGCAATGATCCTGCGGGACGACCGCATCGTCGGCGCAGGCTGCTTCCTTCCGCTTTCAGACAACAAGCAAGTGGCACAGGAGCTTGGAACGAGGCATCGCGCTTCCCTTGGTATTTCAGAAGTTTCGGATGCGTATGTGATCGTCGTCTCTGAGGAAAAGGGAATCATTTCATTTGCCTATGACGGCGTCTTAAAACGTTATATCGATGCAAAGGCGCTGAAGGATATCCTTTCCGAGCTGTATATGCCGCAGCGAGAGCAGAAAAACGATGGAAAGTTCGTATCTTTCCGGTTCAAGCGCAAGGTGGGTGACGACAAATGAGCAAGATCGCCGCAATCATAAAACGTCTGTTCGTACAGAACTGGAAAATGAAGCTGGTCGCGCTTGTTTTTGCCTTTATTCTCTGGAGCTTTGTCATCGCAGAAGAGAACCCGACCCGTACAAAAATATTTCAGGATATCCCCGTCACCTATACAGCGGCGGACGAGCTGCGCCAAAAGGGCCTTACCTCTTCCACCCCGCTGACGGAGATTTTAAATTCAGTGACGGTCACGGCAGAGGCTCCGGCGGATGCGCTCGACTATTGGAACGAAAACATGCTGGAGGTCTCGGTAGACCTTTCGCAGATCAATGAAGCAGGAGAATATGTGCTTCGGGTAGAAGGGGCGACGACACTGACACAAGGACATATCGTGAGCGTGGAGCCCTCTACGATCACGGTAAATATAGAAGAGATCGTTACCCGCACTGTTCCGGTGGATATCCAGCTGATCAACCAGCAGGAGGGCTTTTATTACGGAGAGCCGATTCTGGAGACGGAGACAGTCGATGTGACGGGAGCGCGTTCTAACGTAGAAAAGGTAGCGCGGGCGGTATGCACCATTAATGCAGAGGATATGATGGAGCCGACCACGGCAAGCTATACGGTAAGCTTTGTAGACAGCGACGGCGAGGAGATACGCTCTAATCTCTTTACGGGGAGCACGTCGGTCATCGCCGAGGTACCGGTTTATCCGGAAAAGGAAGTCGGCATCGATTTGACTGCGGTCAGCAATACGACGACCGGACTGGCGGAGGGATATGAGATCACCGGCGTTACGGTGGAACCGCAGACCGTCTATATTGCGGGAGCGCTTGAAAATATCGAAACGATCGAATCGGTCACGCTCGAAGCGATCGATTTGGATGGCGCTGCGGGAGATACGGTTGTAGAAGCAAGCGTCAGACTGCCGGACGGCGTAGTGGCGGCTGAGCCCTCCGTGGTGCAGGTGCGGTTTGCGATAACGCAGCCGGAGCTGAGCAGGACCTATTCGGGGGTCGAAATAGCGGCGAGAAATCTGGAAGACGACAGCCTTGAAGTTTCCATTTCGCCGTCGGCGGCGGATATCACGGTTTTTGGAACGCAGGCAGCGCTCGATGATTTTTCCGCTTTGCGCCTAAGACCGTTTGTAGATCTCGCAGGACTTGGACGCGGAATCCATCGGAACGTTCCGGTGAAATTTGAAAATGAGCCGGATCTAGGCGTGCGGCCGGTGGCTTCGTCGCCGAGCGTTACGGTGACGGTAAGCTGAACGGAAAGACAAACGCTGAAAAGATGAAAAAGATGCGAGGGCACCTGCAAGGGTGCCTTTGCTGACCGGAGGACAGGATGAAAAGATTCAATATATTTGCAGGAAATTACGGAAGCGGGAAAACAGAGATATCGCTGAATACGGCGCTCCGTCTTGCAGCGGAAAAACAGACGGTGCTTGTGGACATGGACGTTGTAAACCCATATTTCAGAAGCGCAGAGAGTGAAACGCTCCTGACAGAACATGGCGTGCGGCTGATCGCACCGCCTTACGCCAACACGAATGTAGACGTTCCCGTTCTGTCGGCGGAAGTGATGGCGGCGTTCGAAAGCGAGGCGGCAGTATTCGACGCGGGCGGCGATCCGGTGGGGGCGGCTGCGCTCGGAGGCCTGTTCGGAGAATTCAGCGCTCACCGGAGCGAAACGATGCTGTATTATGTGATCAACGCCCGCCGGCCGCTGCAGCAGACGGCAGATGAAGTCGTGGAAATGATGGAGCAGATCAGTACGCGTATCCGGCTTCAGGTGGACGGACTGATCAACAATACGAATCTTGGCAGGGAAACGACGGCCGAAGAACTTGTTTACGGACAGGAGATATGCCGGGCAGTCAGCGAGCGAACGGGCGTGCCGGTTTCGTATGTTTCCGGCACGCCGGATATCCTCTCCGCATTCCGTCCGTATGGAGAGGGAGCGGAGGAAATACCGCTTACCATCTATACTTTTCCGGATTGGCTTGTTGACGGTGAAGATGAAAAGTGATATCCTATTTAGAAGTGTTTTTGGCATTTTGTCAGAAGAAAAAAGAAAATTTACATAAAAAGGTGAGAAACAATGGCGAAGTTAACAATTTATGAAGACACCTGCAAAGGGTGCGGGCTGTGCATCGGGGCTTGCCCGAAGAATCTTTTGGCGATCGATAGGTCGCACCTGAATGCAAAGGGGTATCATCCGATCGGGATCGAGCGCCCGGAGGATTGCATTGGCTGTGCGTCCTGCGCGCGTATGTGTCCGGATTGTGCACTTGAAGTAGACAGATAAAACTATTTAAATTTTTAGGATAGGTGAATTACTATGGCTAAGGTATTGATGAAAGGAAATGAGGCGATTGCGGAGGCGGCGATCAAAGCTGGATGCACGCATTTTTTTGGTTATCCGATCACGCCTCAGAATCAGATTCCTGAGTATATGTCAAAACGCATGCCGCAGGTAGGCGGAACATTTATTCAGGCAGAAAGCGAAGTATCCGCGATCAACATGGTGTATGGTGCGGCAGGCGCGGGAGCGCGGGCGATGACGTCCTCATCTTCGCCGGGGATCAGTTTAAAGCAGGAGGGGATCAGCTATATCGCATGCGCGCAGCTTCCCTGTCTGATCGTAAATATTATTCGTTCCGGGCCGGGGCTCGGCGGTATCCTGCCCTCGCAGGGAGACTATTTCCAAGCAACAAAGGGCGGCGGACACGGAGATTACCACTTGGTCGTCCTTGCGCCCTCGAGCGTGCAGGAAGCGGCAGATCTCGTTGCTGAAGGCTTTGACATTGCGGACCAGTACCGCACGCCGGTCATGATTCTCGGGGACGGTATGATCGGCCAGATGATGGAACCGGTGGAGTTTAAGGAGCATCAGAGCCGTAAGCTGCCGGAGAAAACATGGGCGGCAAACGGCTGGCGGGATAAATCGCGTCCGCGTAATATCGTGAATTCTCTGTATATCGAAGCGGAAGCAATGGAAGAGGTCAACCGTCAGCTTCAGGCAAAATATGCTGAGATCACAAAAAATGAAACGCGCGTACAGGAGATCATGTGTGAGGATGCGGATTATATCATAGCAGCGTTCGGAACTACAGCACGCATCGCGAAAAATGCGGCCCTCAAGGCGCGCGAAATGGGCGTAAAGGTTGGCGTGATCCGGCCGATCACTCTGTGGCCGTTCCCGACAGAGACTTTTGCGAAAGCGGCGGAACGGGTGAAAGGAATGCTGTGTGTGGAAATGAACACAGGCCAGATGATCGAGGACGTACGGCTTTCTGTGAGCGGAAAGGTTCCGGTGGAATTCTACGGCACGACAGGCGGCTTTGTACCGACGCCGGATGCCGTTGTAGAGGCGTTGATGAAGCTGAAGGAGGGCAGATAAGATGGCAAAAGTATTCCAGAAAACAAAAATGCTGACAGACGTGCCCTTCCACTATTGTCCGGGATGCACGCACGGCATTATTCACAGGCTGGTAGCGGAATGTATCGAGGAAATGGGATTACAGGATCAGGCGGTTGGTATCGCACCGGTTGGCTGTGCGGTATTTGCGTATAATTATTTTGACTGCGATATGATGGAGGCGGCTCATGGGCGTGCTCCGGCAGTCGCAACGGGGATCAAGCGGGCCTGCCCGGACGATCTCGTATTTACCTATCAGGGAGACGGTGACCTTGCGTCCATCGGCACGGCAGAGATCGTACACGCGGCGGCACGCGGCGAGAAGATCACGACCATTTTTGTAAACAATGCGATCTACGGCATGACGGGCGGTCAGATGGCGCCGACCACGCTGGTGGGGCAGGTGACGACGACCTCGCCTTACGGCAGAAACGCGGAAACGCAGGGAATGCCCGTACGCATGGCGGAGCTGCTTGGCACGCTGGACGGAGCGTATTATATCGAGCGGACCTCGGTGCACGACGTTCCCAACATCAACAAAACGAAAAAAGCGATCAAAAAGGCGTTCCAGTATCAGATGGAAGGAAAAGGCTTCTCGATGGTAGAAATCCTGTCTACCTGCCCGACAAACTGGGGGCTTTCACCGGTCGAGGCATTGAAATGGCTTGAGGAGAATATGATTCCGCACTATCCTCTGGGCGTGACGAAGGAGGGCAGATAAGCATGACGGAACAGATTATATTGGCAGGCTTCGGCGGACAGGGCGTATTGCTCGCCGGGCAGATCATTGCATACGCGGGAATGAATGAGGGAAAAAATGTTTCGTGGCTCCCGTCCTATGGACCGGAAATGCGCGGCGGTACAGCCAACTGTAACGTAGTCGTATCTGATGAGGAAGTTGGTTCTCCTGTTGTAGTGGAGGCGGACTGCGTGTTGGTCATGAACCGTCCTTCCCTTGAAAAATATGAGAAGAATCTGAAGCCGGGTGGACTTTTGCTGATCGATTCCGATCTGATCGAGATTGAGCCTACGCGCACCGACATCAAGGTGGTAAAGGTGCCGGCCAATTCCCTTGCGGAGAAAGCGGGCAGCATCAAGGCGGCAAACATGGTGATGCTTGGGGCATATAATGAATGCGCGCATATCGTAGATAATAAGACGATCATAGAATGCCTCGCAAAAATTATGGGAGAAAAGAAAGCACATTTGATCCCCATGAATGAGAAAGCATTGGAGATGGGCGCGCAGGCGGCACGGTAAGATTGCCGGTGAAACAAAAAATAAAAAATGCCTGATAAAAAAAGAACCGCACCGCGGTTCTTTTTTTAGGGAAAATAGGCGACATTGAAACAAACGAAAGAAGTATTGAATTGATATACATAAGGAAACCCACCGGCAGGGGAAGAGAGTTTGCGGAACAGTAAAAAACCTGCTTTTATCGACCAGAAGCAGGTTTTTTATCTGATGTTTTTATTTTATTCCTCAAGATCGGGCGGCAGGCTTGGTGAAGGAACCGGTGTCGGTGTCGCGCTTGGAGAAGGCTCTGTAGACGGCGCAGACGACGGCACAGAGGAAGGAGCCGGAACCGCCGGACTCGGTGAAGCTGTAGGAAGATGCGGCAGATTGCAGTCCTGCGTCGGATCGTTCCCGGCAGAAACGACATTGCCGTTTTCATCGAGGGTCGGTGCAGTAGCGGAAAGATTTCCGCCGCCCCGCCAGCCGTAATAGGGCGAATCCTCGGCAAAAGTATAGGTCGTATTATCCAGATACCAAGCCTTTTCCTCCGGGCATTTGCTTTCCACAAAGCGCATATTCGATTCTCCGCACATCTTGATGGGCTCGTTTGATACAGATACGCACACATCGCATTCTTCAGTCAAGAGGGGGCTGTTTTCCGGCATACGCGCTGTTACCGGCGTACAGCCGCTGCCCGGACGTTTGTTCGAATATTTACATACGGTCACTTCTACGATGCCATAATCGGCATCAGTCCCGGCGATGATCTCTTTATCTTCCAGATTTTCGTGAATCTTTTGCATATAAGATTTCCAAATCGGCGCGCTTAGCCCTGCGGCATCACCGGGTAGATGCTCATTCTGATCGTGTCCGAGCCATAAGGTAGAGGTGTAATAGGGCGTATAACCCGCGAAATAGACTCCCTCATTTTTGGCATTCGTTCCCGTTTTACCGGCGGTGGTCATGCCGTCAAGCTTTGCGCGCCATCCTGTGCCGGAGTTGGTTGCTTCCGTAAGCGCTTCCGTGAGCATATAACAGGTGGCGGGGGAAAAGGCTTCATGCACTTCGCGTTCCGCTTCCGCGTCGATCACGACATTCCCATCCGAATCGAGTACCTGTGTGAACGAGATGGGCTGTTTATATTCCCCGCCGCGCGCAATGGTCGCATAGCCGCCTGCCATTTCGATCGGCGTGATATTGGAGCCGCCCATCGAAAGGCCGGAGGGCGTTTTTGTACCCTCGAGGCTCGCGTCGGACACGCCGAGCTTATGAAGATATTCCACGGAGGCGTCAACCCCTACATAGTTTGTGATGGTTTGCGCTGCCGCTACATTCCGTGATTTTACGATTGCTTCTTTGATGGTGATCGGCTCATCGTTTCCCGTTAGTTTGGGATGACCGAAGTCGCCCTCCTCATTGATAATCCAACCTTGGATGTCGTTATCGATATTCGGCACATAAGAAGTGATCCCGTAGCCGAGCTCAAAAGCGGGACCATAGACGGCAAGAGGCTTGATGGAGGAGCCGACCTCTTTTTTGCCCTCGTATGCACGGTTAAAAGTAAGCATCTGATTCGGCTCTTCCCGGGAACCGATGATCGCCTTGAGCTGACCGGAAGAATTTTCAACAACGACGGCTGCGGTCTGCGGCTGGGGTGTGGTGATCGTTTCGCCGTTTGAATCAGTTTCGGTGGTAGCTTCCATTTCGGGATAGTTTTCCCATGTGGCGAGAGTATCCTGCACCTTTTGCTGAATGGTCGTATCGATCGTTGCATAAATCCGGTAGCCGCCCGAACGCAGCTCCTTATCCACCATTTGGCGGTTGGCGTCCGTATGCTCGAGGCCCTGCTGATCCATCATGAAGTTCTGCACATCATAGATCATATATTCGATGAAATGAGGATAAGGATAGACGGAATTCGCCGGCGAGGTCTCCAAAATGCTCATTTCGGTTTTCCAAGTATCGAGATATCCGTCCCGCAGCACCATGTCTGCATCCTCTTTCAACTGCCACTCGCCGTCCTCGTTCAGTTCAAGGCATTCATCCGCGAGATATTCTTTCGCGGGAACATACACCTCATTATATTGCTCTTCCGTGATATAACCGCTCCAATACATACGTTCGGCCACGATATTCATACGGTTGATGAGCGCGGGAAGATTTTCCGTTACTGTGTAGGTGCTTCGGCGCGGATTATATTTTGTAGGGTTCTGAGTGATAGAGGCTATACAGATCATCTGACGCAGGGTAAGATCGGAAAGCTCCTTGCCAAAATAGTCTTTCGCCGCAGCTTTTACGCCATAAACGGTTCCGCCGAGCGGGATCGCGTTGAGATACGCTTCCAGAATTTCGTCCTTACTGTAGGTTTGTTCAAGCTCCATGGCAAGATAGGCCTCCTGAAGCTTGCGTTTATAGGAGCGCTCGTTTGTAAGCAGCTCATTTTTGACAAGCTGCTGCGTGATCGTGCTGCCACCTTGTGTTGAACTGGATGTAAGGTTAGAGATAAAAGAGCCGAGAAGCCGGCGGAAATCTACTCCGTTATGCTGATAGAAACGGATATCCTCTACTGCGATGACCGCATTCTGGAGGTCCTTTGGGATTTCCTCAAGGTTTGCCCATTCCCGGTTTTCAAGACCGGTATAGGTCGCGAGATAATTATGCTTTGAGTCATAAATAATTGTATTTTCGCTCTGATTTTCTATTTTGGAGACATCGAGTTCAGGCGTACTGCCGAGATATGCATTGGCAACGCCTAAGACGGAACCGAAGCCAATAGCGATCACCACGATAATAGCCACGAAAGACAGTTTGATCGTGGTGAGAACGACACCAAGAACGAAATTTGGCTTTTTATCGCGTGGTTTAAAAATAGAGCGCTTTCCGGCGACAGGAACCGGCTGGGTAAACTCTTTTTCAGGAAGCTTTTTGGCAAAGGCCTTTTTTTTGACGGAATCGGACGAAAAACGCTTTGTCATATCATCCGTAAAAATAACGGTCTCTTCCGTTGGGGTATCGGAGGCCTTTTTATTTGCACTTTTCGGGAGCGGCTTTGAAGAAAGACGCTTTTTTGAAACGGCTTCTGCCTCTTTCTCCGCATCGTTGAGTGTAAAGAAGCCTTTGATGCGCGAACCGATTCCGGCGATTTTTTCACCAAATTTTTTTATGATATCTTGAAATCCTTTTTTAGGAGTCATGGATCTATTACCTCCGCAGCGCTGAAAAATGCTCTGTTTCTAAAAATATACCGAAGTATATACCTTATTATTTTAGCATAAAACCGCGCGGGGATAAATGATTTTCACAAATTATTCACAGCTTTCCGGGTGCGGCGTTTACAAGAAAGCGAAGTTATGATACTATCATTAAGGTGATAAAAAGGGAATTTCCCTGCATATTGAGATTGATTGAGGTGAATTTTATGTCAGGACATTCTAAATGGTCGACGATCAAGAATAAGAAAGGAAAAGCAGACGCCGCGCGCGGCAAGGTGTTTACGAAAATAGGACGCGAGCTCGCGGTAGCGGTAAAGCTGGGAGGCCCCGATCCTGCGAGCAACTCGCGTCTGCGCGACGTGATCGCAAAGGCAAAGGCAAATAATATGCCGAACGACAATATCACGCGCTCCATCAAAAAAGCATCAGGAGAGCTCGGTAATATCAATTATGAAGAGCTGACCTATGAAGGGTATGGAATAGGCGGCGTTGCGGTGATCGTGGAGACCATGACGGACAACAAGAACCGGACGGTCGGCGAAGTACGGCATGCGTTCGATAAATTCGGCGGTTCGCTTGGAACGAACGGAAGCGTGTCGTTCCTGTTCGATAAGAAAGGTGTTATCGTGATCGATGCAGAAGCGGGCGGCGAAGAAGCCGTGATGGAAGCGGCGCTTGAAGCGGGCGCGGAGGATTTTTCGGCAGAGGACGGCGCATACGAGATCACGACCGCGCCGGAAGACTTTTCAGCTGTGCGTGAAGCATTGGAAGGACAAGGATACGAATTCCTGTCCGCGGAGATCGATATGGTTCCCCAGACGACGACGGCCCTTGACGAGGAGCAGCAGGTGAAGTTTGAAAAAATGCTGGACATGCTCGAGGACAACGACGACGTGCAGAACGTTTACCATAACGCGGACTTGCCGGATGAAGAGTAAAAAACGGCATAACTATGCGGGTTTCAAGCTGTATGATACGCAAGTAGTACAGCATGGGTTATGATATACCGCCAACGGGTGGCGACGTTCGGCATACGGTTGGTACTTACTGAACTACGGTGTTCAATAAAACCTTCTTAATATCTTGTATGTCTACAAGAAATGAGGAGGTTTTTTATTATGGAAGCAAAAATGGTATTGAAAGAATTTATTTTGGATTGCGAGATGCGCAAATTATCAGCAAAGACAATTAAGGGATATCGAAATAATAATACTTATCTTTTAAATTTTATTGAGCGGGAATACGGGATTATCCAAATTGAGGAAATCACACATTTACATATAAAGGCGTTTTTGATGTTCTTGCAAAAGAATGGGCGCAAGACAACCTATACAAACGGATTAATTAAAACATTCAGGTCGTTTTTCAAGTATTTAAAGCAAGAAGAATACATACAGGTAAATCCGATGGAAAAAGTGCGTTGGGGAAAGCAGAACAAGCCGATTATTAAGACGTTTACCCATAAAGAAGTAGCGTTGATGATAAAGGCATACAACGGCTGTGATTTTCTTAAAGTACGGAACAGGGCGATACTGGCGATGTTATTTGATACCGGAATCCGTTGCAGTGAATTGTGTAACCTTCAAAGTAATGCAGTAAAGGATAATTACATAACGGTATGGGGAAAAGGAAATAAGGAACGTTCCGTTGGAAAAAGCCCATATCTGGAAAAAATATTGTTGCGTTATACTGCGGCAAGATATGCTTATTTTCGCGATAAGATAATGACACCGACCAATTATTTTCTGAGCAGGACAGGAAAGCCGCTGACACCTGAAGCGGTGGAACGCATTGTAAAATTTGCAGGGAAACAGGCGAAAGTATCGGATGACATTCGATGTTCGCCTCACACTTGCCGTCATTGGTTTGCACAGGAACAGTTAAAGAACGGATTGGATTTATATTCATTGTCGCGACTGCTGGGACATAAACATGTGAAGATAACACAAATATACCTTGATTCTATAAAAGATAAAGATATTGTAGTAAATAGTATTTATACAAGCCCGTTGATGAACCTGTAAAGTGGTAGAAGTTAAAACATGCGCCAGACAGTACAGAGAAAGGCAGGGCAAGAATATGATAGCGAAAAATTACAATTTTGGATGATATTGTAGTGAAGTGATAGGGAGAATAGTATAAAAATGGGGGGCTAAATCAAAACGCAAGGTCGATTGTAAGCGCGAAACTAGCCCCTAAATCCTTTATTTATGCGGATTTCATAGGGATAAAGCAACGAAATGCGCTAATCATGTGGGGGTGGATAACATCATATTATGCAAAATGCTTGACAAATATGCATTTATATGTTATATTTATACGTAGAGAGCGGGTGAAGCGGAAATAATTCATTCGCTTTTTGCTTTCTGGAAGCAGAAGCGGGCTGTTTATGTAATGGATATCCGGGCAGCCCAAAATCCATGCATGGTAAAACAGAATAGTAGGGTAAACAGGTGCATTGCAGCCCCTTATTAGATAAAGGGGTATGGTGTATTATGCTTTGTGTACGTTTTTTTCTGGAAAGGGGTGATTATAGCATGAAATAAGCATATAAACATATATAAATAAATATACGCGCAAGCGAAAATACGTTGATACAGGGTGGAAACAGCAGGCACATAGAACGCAAATCCCTTGACATCATATGTGTTTTCTGGAATAATCCAAACAAGGCAGGGCAAAGGACGTTCCTTTTGTCTATGGCATTTTAGAAGCAAGGTTACAGCCGTAACCAATAATTCAAATAAAAAAAAGAATGGGCATATAATGTATAATATAATGAATTTTTATTCATTTATATTTGTGCGCCTAAAAACAAGAAAGAAGGTAGATAGATGAATAAATGTATAAACGGTAAATAATAATTAACAATATTAGATATAGCAAAGTTAAAGTACAAGGAAAAATATTATCAAGTCAAGATGTAAGTAAACCCCAAAAGTAAAAATAAATATATATAGAAGGGTACACAGTGTAAATTTTTTTGAACGAAGGTCTATTTTCTGTACCCTTCGGAAAGGAAAAATTGAAATGTGGATATCGGAAAAAATACCAAAGGAAGCAATCGAACATTGGCAGGGCAATATAAAAATATTGCTAAATGCGGATTGCGGCACAGGGAAAACGTCATTCGTATTAAATGAACTATATGAATATGCACGGGAACATGGCTGGAAGATACTTTACCTATCAAACCGCAATCTTCTAAAGAAGCAGATAGAACTAGAAATCGTCGATAAGCAAGATGTTTTTACATTATTTAATTACCAAAAAAAGGAATACGATTACCGCGATATTCCGTGGGCAGACATCAGACAGGATGAATTAGCGAAGGCAATCAACGAACAATATGATATGGTAGTTTGTGATGAAGCGCATTACTTTTTTACTGATAGTTGGGCGGGGACGGCTCCCAACGTAATGCTTCAAACAATATGTCATTTGTTGGTGATTCCCGCTATTTTTATGACGGCAACGCCGCCGATTTTACAACGGTATGTACCATTTCAAGATGAAAATATATTTGTCGTCAAAAAACCTCCCCAGATAGAAAAAGCATATTATTATTCCAATGATGAAGCAATTGAAAGAAAAATTGATTCAATACCTATGGACGAAAAGGTTATATATTTTGGCAGAAAGACAAACAGGTTATTAGAATTAAAAGAAAAGTATAATGAACGCTGTATGTTCGTGTGCGCGGAATCCAATGATAATTTTAGAAAAAATGTAGATGCGGAAAAGCGTGATTATCTTATTGAAAATAACAAATTTGAACCGCAAATACTACTTACGACAAGCGCTTTGGATAATGGTATCAATATTGAAGATTTACAGGTAAAACATATTATTTGCGATTACCCGGATTGGATTACGGTGAAACAATGTATTGGAAGAAAACGGTTTCTTCATGCAGATGATAAAATCAACCTGTATATCAAGATTGACCCGCAAATGTATCATGGATTATTAACGGAATACAAGAAAAAATTAAAGACTATGTTAGATTATCAGGAAAGTGATATTGCGGATTTTGCAACGGCATATAATGAAATATTTTTTAAAGAAGGCTTTGTATTTACAGACAAATACAAAGATATTGGGGAAAAACCATTTTTAATACTGGATAGCGTTTATTATAAAATACGCTATGATATAGAATTTTTTGAAGATATTGTCGGACATGGGCGAACGGCGTTTGTTGAACGCCTATGTGATGAACTGGGGATTTCGTTCAAAATATTCAGGTGCTTGGAAGATGAATTTAATTCTATAGATACTGCTGAAAAATTAGAAAGTTTAATTGACAAAATATTATGGAAAGAAGAACAAAAAGAATTATCACAATTTTTTAAAAATGGATTATATAGATTAAAAAAAGACAGCCGATGCAATAAGTTAAAGGGAATCAATAATTATCTTAAAAAAATCAAATTAGACGAAAGTTATGAAATTGTAAGTAAGCAAGGGAAAAATCCCGAAACAAAAAAAAGACAAACATATTGGACGATAAGACGGAAGAACTAAAATTCTGCATTTTTCTATATATAATAAGGTGCAGTTTTTTAGTACGCATTTTATTTTTGACTGCGGAAATATTCAGCCAATTCAGTCAACATGCCAATTTCTTTATCGGATAAGCCATCTGCATCAATCAACATATTCGTTTCTAGCCCAAGCAAATAATCGGTAGAAACATGGAATAAATCAGCTATAGCAATCACATATTGCACGGTAGGACAGGAAACGCCCATTTCCCAAGCGTTCACGGAAGCGCGGGTTATTTCTAATTGTTTGGCTAATCCTGCCTGTGTCATATCATATTTTTCCCGAAGCATTTTGATGCGGTTAGCAATTTTATCTTTGATTATCATGGCAATATCCTTTCTGATTATTTTGATGTTATATAATCAAATAAAATATTGCATTATCTAAAAGAGGTTTTGAATTGACTTAACAGAATATGCCATTTATAATTTAATTATCAAAAAGAGGTTTATAATATACTATGAAGCAAAGTATTTTTGATTACTGCGAATGGAATAATATGCAGATTCAATTTCTGTTGGAAGAATTGCGGGCAAATAATATTGCCCCGCAATATGGTTTTGAATTACAAAAGACAGTCAATTTGAACCGCCACAGAAATTGGGTGAAATGGGATTCGTGTAATGTAATTGATTTACCACGCATGGAAGGGATAGCCGTTGATGATATCCACCGGAAAATAATTTTGTTTTTTTATTCGGGTGATTTACTGCAAACCAATGCCCTTGAAGATGAAAGCCGCGCTTATGACTTTCTGCTATTTGATTTTGACGATATATTAGGTGTCCGATTGGAAACGGACGCGCGGCGCATTTATGAAACAACAGTAGACGAAAGCATCTTACCGCCTGCGCCTGCCCGAACGCTTAAGGGGATTATCAAAGAATTATATCCAAATGAAATTATTTTAACATTGGCAACGCGCCGCGCGGATGCACAGGTGATACGGTTGCATATACAAAGGGAAGAAAATGGTTCGCTTGATAAATATATTTCCAATGCGATGAACGGAATATTTTCGGCATTAAATAAGAAAATAGCCGTTTTATCGGGAACGGACGAAAAATCCTATATATTAAAAAGGGTTTATAGGGATGACTGCCGGGATGTTCAATTACAGGGAATACAGGATATCAGAAATATGCTTTACTTATTTGCGGTTAGAATTGGCGCGGTAGTTAATAAGAATATAGGGACATCATACCATTATAAATCTATCAATTAAAAATTTATTTTAGAATAAATTTTTTAAATAATAAAGAAATGAGGGGAGATTATTATGGAAAACCAGAACAGAGAAAAGTTAGTGAAAAGAATCAAGGGTGCGGCAATGACCGTAAATATGGTAATGTTGCTATTTGGCATCATCGAAACAATTATAGGAGCGGTGAGTATCGTATTTGATTTTAGTCTTTTGATTACGAGTCTACCAATATTGATTACAGGTATTATACTACTTGTCATTAGAGAAGCAGTTGAAAGTTTGATTTTGGGATTTGCACAATTAGTAGAAAATTCTAATATGCGGACGTATGACAAATAACGGCGGGAAATACGTAAGTAGTATAGTAGTATTCGCATCAATTAAAAAATGGGGGATTTAATAATGGTAGAAGAACAGAATGTAAAGCGGAACAACAAAAAAATGATTGCGATAATTGCAATTATAGCAGCTGTAGCTGTAGCTTTAGTATTTTTTGTACATAATTTTCAATTACAAACTAAGTATAATGATGCATTAGCATTGATGGATTCCAAAAAGTATGGGGAAGCGGAAGTTGCTTTTTCTGAAATACAGGATTATCAAGATTCTGCGGATAAAGTAAAAGAATGCCAAGATTTATATGGCGAATTATTTAGCACTACTGCGGCCTCAATATATATTGATTGCTTTCTTTCACAATATCAGTGTTCTTTGATATCGGAATTATGGGGAACAGCTATTGATAATGGTGCGGATTTTAACGAGGTGATTCAAAACTTTCTGCAAGATTTAGAAAATGGTAAAGAACCAGATTCTGAAATTGATAATTTAAAATCTACTATTGATGAAAATATGATTGCCTTACAGAATCCTACAAGCGATTATACAGAAGCCTATGCATCGTTAGTAGAAATATACGGAATATATATACAAATTTATGACCAATCTAAAAATCCTAGTGGTTCGTTGTTAACATTTAATTCTGCCGTAAAAGATTTATCCAGCCAGTTTGAAAGTTCTTATGGGCAACTTAAGGTATTAAAACCTGAAATTGAACAACAGGTGAAGGAAAAAATGCAAGAATCTGATGATGCTATATAATTAATTCGATACAACAGCAGATTGCAAAATCACACAGGGAAAAAGACAATAAAAAGGATTTTAGAGACACTTTCCAGATAAGAATTGATAGACCAGTTAGAATATGAAGGTTTACACATAAACAAGTCATATATAGTGTTAATTCAACTGGACTATGAAGATTTGATAATGATATTTAAGTGATATATTCCCGCTTTTCCCTTATAATAACAATGCCGTATAACATTTTTTTACGGTATAAAGTAAAAGAAAATGTCTATATAATTTATAGGCATTTTTTATGCTTATATTTATACGGAAGCAAAATCATTTTTTTGATTTTGCCTGTGAATGTGTATTTTGCGTTTTAAGATGTTTTGACAGGCATGTGATGCTTTTTGATGGCTTGTATCATAAATCTGTTCTGAGGAGGTTATATGAGACGACAATGCTATATCTGATTGATTTATGTCTATAAAGGTATACCTTTACAGATAAGAAAAAAGAGGACTGAATCGTAGGAAATAACCGTCTTTAAATTATAAAAAATAATTTAAAGATATATCTGTAAACATATTGACATTTAGAGATGTACTCGATATAATTCCGGTATCAAACAAGGACGGTGGTCTACAATGTGTGAAATGAGAATACACGGATATGCGAGAGTATCTTCTAAAGACCAAAATGCGGAACGGCAGATTGCGGCATTAAAGGAGTTTGGCGTACATGACAGGGATATTTACACAGATAAAATAAGCGGGAAATCCTTTGACCGTCCTGCTTATAATACAATGATAAATACGCTCCGCAAAGGGGATTTACTTGTTATCCAATCCATTGACCGATTGGGACGCAATTATACTGAAATACAAGGGCAATGGAAACATATCACGGAAGATGTAGGAGCGGATATTAAAGTGTTGGATATGCCTCTTTTGGATACACGGACAACAGGGGAAACGATAGACAGCCGTTTTGTTGCTGATTTAACGTTACAAATACTTTCTTATGTGGCGCAGAAGGAACGGGAAAGCATCAAGGTAAGACAGGCGCAAGGCATAGCGGCGGCAAAGGCGAAAGGAAGGGTGTTAGGCAGACCAAAAGCCACTTATCCCGATAATTGGAAAGAAGTATACAAAGAATGGAAAGAGGGGGCTATAACAGCGGTCAAGGCGATGGATAAATTAGGGTTGAAACGTTGCACGTTCTATAAATTGGTGAAGCGGTATGAAGCGCAATAGTGGTATATGATACAAGTATGAAAGGCAAATTATGAGCAAGCAAGATTTTTTGTATAGCTTTGAAATAAGTTACCAAGAAGCAATAGACACTATCAATAGAAGTTGTAGTAATTCAAATGGTGTTTCGCTTTCAAAAGAAGTACATCATAAATTAGGAATTTTAATACACTCGATGATGGATTTATGGGGCAGAATAGCGCCAGACAATAATAACATGCTTGAAGAAGAAAAAAAGATTATGCAGGCTTTTAGGTTTATTTGCAATGAATTGAAGCATAACAAAGAATATATTAGTATTCACAAGAGGGTTAGCAGTTCAACTTTTCCCTTTTCTTTTCCTTTTCGGTTTGGTAGCAACTCTTATATCGAATGGAAAGAGGCTGACGTTAAATCTAATATCAAATTTGAAAACCAACGAAAGGCCTATCAATCGATGTTAGCGGGGAAATCGGTAATAGCGACTATTCAAACTGCAAGAGAGATAATCGAAAAATATATCTCTGGAAGTCGTTGTGATAATTTTTAAATAGACAAGCAAATTTATTTGACTCTTGGCAAAAATGGTTTATAATAAAAGCAGGGATACAACCGCAAAGCGGTTAGCCCTACATAGTTGTTACAAAATAACCGCTACTTTGGACGGGGCGGTTATTTTTTTGCTTCTGAAACGATTTTGTATACAACAATCAATATGACCGTTAATATCACCAAATATTCCATTGGCATCACCACTCTCTAGCCCTAAATAGGGAAGTGTGGCTAACCGCCCGCTTATGTATCCCTGCCTTTATATTTTACCATGCGATAGGCATATAAACAATAATAGGCAATAAGATGAAGCGGCGGGGCGCAATAAACATTTCCTGCTGATTTATTGTATGGAAAAAGAGGTTTAGCAGATATATTCCTTTACATAAAATTTTGTGTTGTATGTCATAACCCAGACCTTTACAATACGCTTGAGGAGTTGATATAATAATATCCAGATGATAAAATAGCATCTATAATTGAATAAGGGCATACCTGATATTAAAATTCCAGACAACAACGGTTCTTGATGCAGAGCAGAGGACAAAATTTTTTGCTCCAAAATAGCGGCTGACGATAACCGATACGCCAATCCCGCCGCCAAGCGCGACGCAGATAAAAATATTGGTTAGGGAATAATAAGACGCACCGACAGTGGAAAGTACATGTTCGCTGATGAAGCACCCAACGACCGCCGAGTCTACCATCGTATACATCTGTTAGAACAGGTTCCCAACGACGTGCAGAACGTTTACCACAACGCGGACTTGCCGGACGAAGAATAAAAAGGCGGTTGCAAAGCGTTTTTTGAACTGTGTTATTCTATATAGTACGGTGTGAATGACGAGATATACGCGGCAGTTAGCGATGTTCGGTATACATTTTGCGGCATTTGAGTCATGACGTACGGTCAGAACCTCTTAATGTTTTGTATCAAGGCAGAATATTAGGAGGTTTTTTGTTGTGGAAGCGAAAGCGGGAGTGAAAATGCTGCAACGGGTATGTGAAGCGGACGCAGGAACATGAGGAGAACCGTATGCGGGATGTTTTAAAAATCAGAGATATGATCTGCAGCGGCGATAAGCTCTTCAACGAGCGGCCGGGCAGGTCATGAATGCGGTGCGCGATATTATAGCAGGATGTACAGTGAAAAGCGCCGCAGGATCATTTTGATTGTAAACGAAAGAACGTGAATGGTAATTTTGTGTGATTCAATTTTGCAGCCGATTGATTATAATGATGCTATAAAGAATGAAGACGAGGAGAATCGGCATGAAAGATTATTTTGGATATGCAGGAAAAATATGTGTAGTGACGGGCGCAGCGTCCGGAATGGGAAGAGCGGCCTGTGAAATGCTGCTTGAGCTTGGGGCAAAGGTCTATGCGATGGATGTCGCGGAGATTACGCTGCCGGTCGAGCGGTCTATCCAAACGAATATAGCGGATAGAGAATCGATCGATCAGGCATTTGCGCAGATCCCGGATGTGATCGACTGCTTTTTTGGAATTGCAGGCGTATCCGGTGTGAAAACAGATTTTAAAACGACCTGTATGATCAATTTTATCGGACATAAATATATGACGGAGCAATATGTACTTCCACGTATGAAAAAGGGCGGAGCGATCGCGTTCATGGGTTCGCGGGGCGGAAAAGGCTGGCGGACGACCATTGAAGAATACCGTGCAATCGTAGAAGCGGCAGATTGGGAAGCCTCGGTAGCCTGTCTTGATGAAGCGGCGGCAAAAGCGGAGCAAAAAGGTTATGGGGATATGGCGGGACTAAAAGGTTATTATTTCTCTAAGCGTATGATGAATTTTTATGTAAAATATATGACGCAGCGGCTTGCGCTGCAGGGAATACGCATTAACATCATCTGCCCGGGTGCTACGCAGACACAGCTGACTGCCGAATGGGAAAGCGTTATGTCGCACGACCAGATGAAAGGAAAGAGTAAGCTGCGTTTTGCGCAGCCGGAGGAGATGGCGATGCCGATCGTATTCATGAACAGCAATATGGCGAGCTATATCAGCGGGATAGATCTTGCCGTCGACTTTGGACAAAAGGGCAGTGAGGATTACGCAACGCCGCTTCTTCCGGCAGATCCTATTTTATAAGACGGGAGGGAGCGGCGCTCCCTTTTCTGTTTCTTCTGGCAGAAAGGGTGACGTAAGAGGAAAAAAGAGGCCGAATGTTTTGCATACGGCCTCTTTTTTGCATTGACAGCTTATTTCTTTTCTTCCGGACAGCCGAATTTTGGCTCCGGCGGCCACGGACGGTCGAAATGCTCGCCCCATGCTCCGCCTGTTCCGGTCTGACCCGCGCATACGATATGCATATCCGTCGCGCGCCACTCTCCGTCGGCGTCACGGACGGCCTTGATCTCATATCTGCCGTAGGTGTACCGGTCCCCCGTTACGGGATAGTCCTTGAACGTGCTCCATGAATGGAAATAGGTATGCAGGACTGCTTTGTCGTTTGTCTCGAACCATACCTGCTGGTTGCCCATCAGGTGTGTTGCGGATTTTTCGTGCTGGTAAGCTGCGCCGAAGTAATCGGAAATAGCTTTGCGGCCCTTGATCGGCCCCAGAGCTGCGCTCCAGTAGACGCCGTCCTCCGTGAAGATGGACGAGATGCTCTCCGCGTCGAGCTTATCGCAATAATTGGCGTAATGAAACGGAATCGTTTTGATCTCTTCGATATCCAGCAATCGCTGGATCTTCTCTTCGAGAGTATTGCAGGGAGCGTCAGGCATTTTGCACATGGCGCCGTTTATGATCTCTTTCATGAATTTCACCCTTTCTGCTGAATGTTGGATAGATAATGAACCTTATCATTGTTACAAATTGTATCATATACAGGAAAGGCCGGGCATCACCTAAAAAGAATATTTTCGGGAGGAACAGAAAAAAGAAGTGGTATTTTTGTGTGATGGAACAGGAAACGGTCATGACGGAAGAACGTGATCTATGGTACAATAAAAAAAATACGTCATGAGGTAAGACGGGTCGGTCCTATGGCACATATTAAAATTTTAAAAAGAAAAAGGCTGGATGAAAAATTAAATGAGCTGCGGCAGTTCCCGCTTACGGTGGTGACTGCGCCTATGGGGTTCGGAAAAACGACCGCAGTCAGGACTTTTCTGAATGCGCGGGAAATTCCGTATATCTGGCTTGCCATGACGGAGTCCATACGAATCGCGGCGAGCGAATATTTCTGGTTTTTGCTGGTAAAAGGAGTCCGGCAGATCTCGGCGGATTTTGCAGATTCGCTTCAGGAGCTGGGTTTTCCGAACGACAGCGTGCAGATATCCAGAATAATAGACCTGATCGGGAGCAAGAAGCCGGAACAGGGGCTTACCGTGGTGATCGACGATTATTATCTGATCGAGAACGCGCAGATAGACCTGTTTTTAGAGCAGCTCGTTTTAGCGCGTATCCCGTGGCTCCATATCGTTCTTGTGGGCCGGAAGGTCCCGGAGATACATATTGAGGAACTGAAACTCAAGGGCTTCTGCTGCAGTATAGACGCGAGGGAGCTTTCTTTTACGGAGGAGGAGCTGGAAAATTATTTTGAATTGATCGGGTTTCGCGGCGGCGAAGCGGAGAAGCAAAAGATACGCTCGTATGCAAGCGGATGGATCGCCGCCATCTATTTGATGGTGACCAGTTTTTCGCGCAACATCAATCCGGAATTTCATCATTCGATCCACGCTATGCTGAAATCGTCGTTTTTTGATAAATATGATGCTCCTATGCAGGATTTTTTGCTGAAGCTTTCCTTTTTCGATAGGCTGACGGCTGAACAGGCAGTATATCTGTTTGAGGACGGGGAAGCGGTAAACAGACTTAACCGGCTGTGTGCGGAAAATGCGTTTATCATATTAGACGATGAGGGCTGGTATCGATTTCATCAGATATTTCTCGATTTTTTGCGGGAAGAGCGGCAGACGAGAAAGTTGAATGCCGGGCGGCTGATCGAACGTGCGGGAGAGTGGTATTCTGAGCAGGAGGACCACGTTTTGGCGTTCAAATATTGGATGATGGCAGGAAACCATGAGAAGATATTCGGAGAGCTGGAACGTACCGACATACGGAAAATCAATTCGATCGATAGGAAACTGATCGCGCGGGTATTCCGGAATGCAACGGAGGAGCAAAAGCATGCTTATCCTCTTGCGACGCTGAAATATATCTGGCTGGTGATCTTAAACGACCAAGAGAAAGGAGCGGAGATGCTGCGGGAATTTGAGGAATATTTCCGCAGTCATGATCACCCGGATTATACGCGGAACCAAATATTGGCAGAGAGTGCGATGGTATCTACGGCCGTTGCATTCAACGATGCGGAAAAAGTGATCGAATGCTCCAGAAAATCGCTGCGCCTGTTGGAGGGGAAAACGTCCATGATACGTAACCGAAAGAGCGTGCTGACGTATGGAACGCCGCATTTCACATACGCTTATTACCGGACGCCGGGAGAGTTCCGAAGGACGGTTGATGTCCTTGTAGACGGTTTCCAGAGCCATATCGACGCAACGGACGGCTGCGGGATGGGCTGCCGCAGCTTGGCAAGGGCGGAATACGCGCTTGAGACAGGTGAACTCGAGCAGGCGGAGCTGCCCGCTAAGAAAGCGCTCTATCAGGCAAATCTATGGGAACAAAGCTCGATCGCTATCTGCGCGCGCCTCACATTGGCACGGCTTCTTATACAAAAGAACCGCACAGACGAGCTTCAGGCTGTCCTGCGGGAGCTTGGCGATATGACGAAATCGGAGCTTAATCCGATCGTTGCCAATACTATAGATAATTGTACCGGATATATCTATGCCTGTCTCGGGCAGGCGGAAAAAATACCGGGCTGGCTGCGCAACGGGGATATGACGGCCTATACCTCCAAAACGCAGGGGATGGCGTTCAATTATATCGTGTATGGAAAGGCGGTATTGCTGACGGGCGATTATATGCAGCTCGAAGTACTGACGGAGACGCTCGAAAAACGGTTCGAGACGTTTTGCAATCAATTGGGATATATCCACAACCACATCCACCGCTCGGTGGCGAAATATCATATTTATGGCATGATGGAGGGCATAAAGGAGCTGCAGAAGGCGATCGATATTGCACGGCAGGACAGTATCGTCATGCCATTTGCAGAAAATGCAGAATGGCTTCTGCCCATGCTGAAAAGCGGACTGCTCGATATGGATAAGCCGTTCGCAGGAAGGCTGCTTGAGCTTTGTGAAAAGGGAAGCGGGAACCGCATCGAAAATGCGACGGGGCTCTCTGCCCGGGAGATCGAGGTGATATTGCTGCTGGAAGCAGGCAAAAGTCAGAAAGAGATCGCAGACCAGTTGTGCATTTCACCCAATACAGTAAAGCGGCATATCCAAAATATTTACCAAAAGCTGGACGCGACGAACCGCATGTGCGCGATCAAACGGTTCCGCGAGCGGAGCGAGACGTCCGAGCGGCTCGCAGGACAGGAATAAAAAGGCGGCCTATTTCATGGCGTCCCACAGCGTCATGACTGAACTGGCCGGAAGCAGCTTTGCGAAAAAAAGATGGAGCTTATTGAAAATACCGTAGACAGAAACATCGCGTCCCCTTTTCGCATCGCGGATAGCGCGCCTGACGACGTTTTCCGGCTGTGAGGGGAAGAAAAAATTTTTGACCGCACCTGCATCCGCATTTTGCCGTGCGACATCAAAAAACTCTGTTTTTGTCCAGCCGGGACATACGGCGGTCACAGTCACGCCGCGCTTCCCGAGTTCGCGGTTGAGTGCGCGGGAATAACTCAAAACAAAGGCCTTTGCGGCAGCGTAGATATTCATATCCGGAAGCGGCTGAAACGCCGCAGTAGACGCGACCTCCAAAATGTGTCCGCCGGGCTCCATATAGGGAATGGCGGCGAGCGTTATCCAGACGAGCGCGCGCACGTCAAGGTCGATCATCGCAAGAGAATCCGTTTCGCTGACGGTGCTGAAATCGCCGAATTTGGCGAAGCCGGAGGCGTTTATAAGCCAATGGACGGAGGGAGCGCTCTCTGAAAAAGCCTGTTTGAGCGTATCGATACTTTCGGAGTGCGTAAGATCGAGCGCGAAAATACGCAGGGGTGTTTTCAGCTCCTGAGCCAGCTCCTCGAGGCGGTCTGCCCGGCGGGCGACCACCCATATCTCGTCGAGCCTTTCAGAGGCCGCAAGCTGCACTGCAAATTCTTTTCCCATCCCGGACGAAGCGCCCGTTACGATACCGATCTTCACGTTTTGTTCCTCCCTTAGGCTTGCTTTATTCATAAACGGAAGAAGAAAAAACAAACGTTATTTTCCTTGCTTTCCCCTTTGGATAGAGTAAGCGGCTTTAGCAACGAGACTATCCGGAAGGAGCTTCGCAAAGAAACGCGCGGCTTTCATCAGCGCGCCGGGAACGATTACCGTTTTGCCTGCGAACATCTTTTTGACAGCGTAGGCTGCAACGCAAGCTGAAGACAATCCTCCTACGGAAAACCGGACGCCGGCCGTATCGTTGAATTCCGTGTCGACAGGGCCGGGACATAACGCGCTGACGGATACGCCGCAGCCTGTTTTTTTCAATTCTTCGCGGATACCCTGCGTGAGCCGCAGAACGTATGCTTTGGAGGCATAATAGGCTGCGAACAGGGGGCCGGGCATAAAACCGGCTGAAGAAGCGACATTAAGGATATATCCCCGGTCTTTCCGAATAAAATCTTTCAGAAACAGCTTGGTCAGGATATGTACGGAAACGATGTTGACGTCGAGCATATTGAGTTCGCGCGTAAGGTCTGTTTCGTTAAATGCGCCGAAAACACCGTATCCGGCGTTATTGACGAGGACATCGATATCCTCGCCGCGCGTTTCGCTGTAAAGACGCAGACATTCCTCGCGAACGGAAAGATCTGCTGTGATGATGCGCACGTTTGTTTTGACCTCTTCTTTCAATGCTGACAGCCGATCTCTTCGCCGTGCGCAGACGATAAGGTCATAACCGCGTTTTGCAAGCTCAAGAGCGATATCGCGCCCGATCCCCGAGCTTGCTCCTGTAATGAGTGCTTTCATAAATACCTCCGTTGTTAGTGCCGCTTTTATTATAACACGGCGGAGCGGGATTGTGTATTGCGTCCGGTACGGCTATAATGACGGTAGAAGAAAGGATAGGAAAGAATGAAAAAATTTTTTGTTATATTGCTGTGCGCTGTGTTTTGCCTGAGCCTTGCAGCCTGCGCGCAAAATACAGAAGAAACGGTACGCCAGCCTGAAAGAAAGGAGGCGGCGGAAAACACAAAACCATCTCAGGATGCGGCTGCTCCTACACCTGCTCCGACGCCGACGCCAATGCCGGTCTTGAAAAGCGGAATGCAAAACGAGGCTGTCCGGCAGCTCCAGCAGCGGCTGGGAGAGCTTGGGTATCTGGATATTGAGGAATATACGGAGAAATTCGGCCCGGCGACCGAACGTGCGGTTCGCCTTTTTCAGCGGCAAAACGGGCTTTCTGAAGACGGAATTGCCGGAGAAGAGACGCTGGCGCGCATTTATGCGGATGACGCAAAGGAATGCGCTCTGCCGCTTGCAGGCATAAGGATCGGTCTTGATCCCGGGCACCAAAAACAGGGAAACTCTGAGCAAGAGGCTGCTGCGCCCGGCTCGGCGGTAACAAAAAATAAGGTGACCTCCGGAACGGCGGGGAAGAATACCGGTACGCCGGAATATCAGGTCAATCTTGCGGTGGCGCTGAAGCTGCGTGCGCTTCTTGAGGAAAACGGAGCAGAGGTAGTGATGACACACGAAACGGCAGATGTAGATATCTCTAATCAGGAGCGTGCCCGGATCATGAACGATGCGGGTGTAGACCTTGCGCTTCGGCTTCATTGCGACGGAGTGGACGACGCTTCGGTGCGCGGAGCAATGATGCTCGTTCCGGCCGGCGAGTATACAAAAGAGATCGAAACACAGAGCCGCGCCGCAGGTGAGGAAATTTTTGCCGCCTATTTGGAGGCAACGGACGCACGCGGCCGCGGAGTCATTGCGCGGGACGACCAAACCGGGTTTAACTGGAGCACGGTACCGGTGTGCAATATCGAGATGGGATGCCTGTCGAACGGTGAAGAAGAAGCGCTGCTTATTTCAGAGGAATATCAGGAAAAATGCGCGCAAGGCCTTTTGACCGGTATTCTGCGCTGTTTCGAATGAGAGAAAATAGAGATAGAATGTGCGCGGCATATAGGCTGCCCTTTACTTCTTTTCCGTTCCGGCGTATGATAGAGCGTGGAGTTTGGAAAGGAAGGAAGTCGTTTTTGTGAAAAAGGGCTGGCTTTATATTGCCGCCGCAACGATATTGTTCAGTACGCTTGAGATCGTGCTCAAGGAGATAGCCGGAGATTTTAATCCCATGCAGCTCACGATGACGCGGTTTCTGGCGGGCGGGATTTTTCTGCTCCCGTTTGCGGTGCGCGCGGTAAAAACGAGAGGCGCGCGGATAGAAGCGCGGGATTTTCGTTTTTTTGCACTTTTAGGACTTCTCGGGATCGCCGTCAGCATGACGTTTTATCAGCTTGCGATCATGGACGCCAATGCGTCGGTCGTTGCGACGCTGTTCAGCTGTAATCCGGCTTTTGTGATGCTGTTTGCAGCGCTGCTGCTGCATGAAGTGATCTGCCGCAGAAATCTTATTGCGATCGCGCTGGAGGTTTTCGGCATCGTCTTTATCATCAATCCTTTCCACATGCAGACAGAACCGAACGGGATCATTCTGACGCTGCTTTCTGTATTGACATTCGCCCTGTATGGCGTGCTTGGAAAGCGCAAATGTGCGAAATACGGAGGAGCAGCGGTCACCTGTATGAGCTTTCTGTTCGGAGCTGCAGAGCTCCTTGCGTTTGCCGGGTTCAGCCATATCCCGCCGTTTGCCGAAGCGATGACGGCATGCGGGCTCGACGCGTTCGCCAATATTCCGTTCCTGACCGGATACAGCATGGATAACCTTTGGCTCGTGCTCTATGTCTATATTGGAACGACCGGAATCGGCTATGCATCTTACTTCACTGCGATGGAGAAAACGTCTGCGAACACGGCGTCGCTGATCTTCTTTTTCAAACCGGTTCTGGCAGCTGTTCTCGCATTTTTTGTGTTGCATGAAGCGATCCCGTATAATATGGTCTGGGGGATCGTCCTGATCTTGGCCGGGTCACTCGTCAATATTCTGCCCGGCTTGCTCTTCGCGCGCGGAAAGCAGGCTCCCGCAGCGGAGGCGGCGGAAAAGGGGCTTCATTGACACAGCTTTTAAAATTTCATACAATTGACATATGGAGAAAAGACGATACAGGACCGTGATCGTGGATAACGATCCCATGGCATCGTATATCAGCCGGGAATATCTGGAGCGTGACCCCCGGTTCACCGTAGCAGGAGAATTCACGGACGGCCGAAAGGCACTGTGTTTTTTGCGCGGAGAGCAGGTAGACCTCATCCTCCTCGAGCTTTGTATGCCCGATTTTTCCGGGGAAGAATTCATGAAAGAGCTTTTGAAACAGGATATAGCTGCAGACGTGATACCGGTAACGGCGGCACGGACGGGAGAGCGCTTTGTGAGCGCGCTCCGGCTGGGAGCGGCTGATTTTTTGATGAAGCCGTTTACTTACGAACGGTTCCGGGAATGTCTCGACCGGTATGCGCAGCGTGCGCGTATCGCCGAAGGACTTAAAACGACGGATCAGGAGGCGGTCGATCATCTGCTTCATGCGCATGGAGCGGCTGCGGGCGGAGGAAGCGGATGGGAGAAACGTATCATGGAATACTTTCAGAATTCTTGTACAGGACGGTTTACTGCCAAGGAGATCGCAGCAGCGCTCGGGTTTTCCGCTGTTACGGCACGGCGGTATTTAAAACAGCTTGCGGACGCAGGGCGTATCGTCGGAGATATCGATTATCAAACGGGCGGGCATCCCTGTACCGTATACCGGCTGCCATGATGGGCGGCGCCGGAAGGAGAGGTTTATGAAAAAGAGAGTTCCGGCCTATTATGAAAAAGGCGGAGCGACAGAGCTCCTGACTGATCTTTCAAAAGCAAAAAGCATTCTCGACGTGGTGATCGGAGGGTCTTACGACGGGATCTATATTACGGATGGGAACGCAAATACGCTCATGGTCAATGAATCCTATGAGATCATTTCGGGCCTCAGGCGAGAGGACGTGCTTGGGAAAAATATGCGTGACCTCGTTAAGGGCGATATCATCAATGTATCGGGAACCCTGATGGCGATCGCATCCCGCGAGCCTGTAACGCTGGAGCAGGAATTCAAGACGGGAAAACGCGCAGTCATCACCAGCACGCCGACGCTTGACGAATCGGGAGAGGTCGTTATGGTCATCACGAACGTGCGGGACGTGACGGAGCTTCACGAGCTGAAGGACAGGCTGAAGAGAAATGAAGAGACCTCCGAAAAAAATGCATCTGAGCTTGAGGCGATGAGGCGCCAGATCATCGGGGACGGCGAGCTTGTGGTGCATGACCCGGAGATGCTTTCGGTGATGCGGCTGCTCGGGCGTGTAAGCAGATTGGATACTACCGTTCTTCTTATGGGAGAGACCGGAACGGGCAAGGACCGGATCGCTTCCTATATTTACCGCAACAGCAGCCGGAGCAAGGAACGATTTATCAAAGTGAACTGCGGCGCGATCCCGCCGTCTCTGATCGAAAGCGAGTTGTTCGGCTATGAACGCGGAGCGTTTACGGGAGCGAACCGGGAAGGGAAAATGGGCCTTTTTGAGGTCGCGGATAAGGGAACGATTTTTTTGGATGAAGTAGGAGAGCTCCCGCTCGATATGCAGGTAAAGCTGCTGCGTGTTTTGCAGGAGCAGGAGATCGAGCGGATCGGTTCGAATAAGCCGCTTAAGGTGGACGTGCGCGTGATCGCCGCAACGAACCGCAATTTGCAGGAAATGCTGCGGGAAAAGACGTTCCGTGCAGATCTCTATTACCGCCTGAACGTATTTCCTGTAACGATCCCGCCCCTCAGAGAGAGAAAGAAAGATATCATACCGCTTGCCGAGCGTTTTCTGGGAGAGCTGAACCGCAGGTATAATATGAATAAATATCTGACCGCTTCCGGTCGGGATGCACTTTTGGAGTACCGCTGGCCGGGCAATGTGCGCGAATTGAAAAATGTGGTGGAGCGCGCGATGGTCATGAGCAGTACGGAGGATATATCGGCGGGAAATTTCTTTCTGCATACGCCGCCCGCGGCCGGACTTCCGCAGGAGTACGGAGAAGTGGACCTGAAGGCGGTAACTGAACGCCTCGAACTGGATTATATCGAGCGCGCCTACCAGAAAGCAGGAAATGTGCGCGCGGCGGCAAAAAGCCTCGGCATGGACGCTGCGACTTTCGTGCGCAAAAGGAAGAAGTATCGCGAAAAATACGGGTCGTTGCAAAAATAAAACATGTTGCAAAAATAAAACGGTAGAAAAAGAGCGCGAAAAAGCGTTCTTTTTTGCATATGCAATTTTTATGCCAGACAAATTCGTTGCAAAAATAAAACGTTTTCAAAAACCGGGAGAATCAGAATGGGGATGAAGAGAATCGGGGATGAACAGAAACAGGAATTTTTTACAGAATATGTGAAGAAAAAAGATGTTTTCATTGATTTGGACAGGCTTTATTGGCAGCAAAATAAAAAAAATTTAAAATTTGAGAAAAAATTCACATTTTTTTATCGCTTGGCACGATAATTGCATGTATAATAATAGAGGAAGTAAACCGGCATGGGCCGGAAAGGAATATAAGAATGGAAAGGGAGAAAGAAAAATGGCACTCATGACAGGCGAAGAATACATCGAAAGTATTCGCAAGATCAAAATGGAAGTTTATATGTTCGGGGAAAAGATCGAAAGCCCGGTGGACGATCCGATCCTGCGGCCCTCTCTTAATTCGGTCCGCATGACGTACGATCTGGCGCAGATGCCGGAATATGAGGATTTGATGACGGTCACGCTGGAGGACGGGAGGAAGATCAACCGCTTTACGAATATCCACCGCAACACGGACGACCTCATCAAGAAAGTAAAAATGCAGAGGCTGCTTGGACAGCAGACGGCGGCCTGCTTCCAGCGCTGCGTAGGTATGGACGCGTTCAACGCGATCTACAGCACAACGTTCGAGACCGATAAAGCGTATGGAACGAATTACCACGAGAACTTTTTGAAATTTATGCGTTACTGTCAGGATAACGACCTCACAGTGGACGGCGCTATGACGGACCCGAAGGGAGACCGTTCGCTCGCACCGCATGCGCAGCCTGATCCGGATATGTATCTGCACGTAGTGGAGCGCCGCCCGGACGGTATCGTCGTGCGCGGAGCAAAGGCACATCAGACGGGAATGCTCAATTCTCACGAGGTGATCGTGATGCCTACGGTATCCATGAAACCGGAGGACAAGGATTATGCGGTGTCCTTTGCGGTACCGTTGGATACGCCTGGACTCTTTATGATCATCGGCCGCCAGTCCTGTGATACGCGTAAGCTGGAGGGCAGTGAGCTTGATGTAGGGAACTCGGAATTCGGCGGTGTAGAAGCGCTGACGATCTTCGACGATGTATTCGTTCCGAACGACCGCATTTTCCTCAACGGGGAAACGGAATTCGCGGGTATGCTGGTCGAGCGTTTCGCGGGCTATCACCGTCAGAGCTACGGCGGCTGCAAGGTCGGCGTGGGCGATGTGCTGATCGGCGCGGCGGCGGTCGCGGCAGACTACAACGGCGCGGCGCGCGCTTCGCATATCAAGGATAAGCTGATCGAGATGACGCACCTCAACGAGACGCTGTATGCGTGCGGCATCGCGTGTTCGGCGGAGGGACATAAAACGGAATCCGGGAACTATATCATCGATCTGCTGCTCGCCAATGTGTGCAAGCAGAACGTGACGCGTTTCCCGTACGAGATCGTCCGTCTCGCGGAAGACATTGCGGGCGGCATCATGGTGACGGCTCCGTCGGAAAAGGACTTCCGCGATCCGAAGCTCGGCAAATATGTTGAGAAATATCTGAAAGGCGTAGAGGGCGTTTCCACGGAGAACCGCCTGAGAATTCTGCGCCTCATTGAAAACCTCGCGCTCGGGACGGCGGCGGTAGGCTACCGCACGGAATCCATGCACGGCGCGGGCAGCCCGCAGGCGCAGCGCATCATGATCGCGCGGCAGGGCAACCTTGCGATGAAGAAAGAGCTCGCGAAAAAAATCGCACATATCAAGGAGTAATTTTGCTGCATACGTTGGCCGCGGACGGGGCTTCTGCCCGAGCCGCGGCCTGTATGCAGAGATGGGGAAATGATGATGCAGACAGAGCTGCTGAAAAAGGTGGAACGGGTACTGGAAGAAAAGGTGCGCCCGGAGCTCGGCGGACATGAGGGGAATATTGAGGTCGTATCGCTTGAGGACGGAATTCTGAAGGTCCGCTTTTTGGGAAAATGCGCGGGCTGCCCCTCCGCTTCTCTTACGCTTGAGTCGGTGGTCGCATCGGAAGTACAAAATGAAATACCTGAAATAAAAGAGGTCGTACTTGTGACGGGCGTGAGCGACGAAACGTGGAGCATGGCAAAAGAAATCTTGAGACAGAGAAGAGAAAAACGTGAAGATCGGAATTAAATATTGCGGGGGCTGCAATCCGCGTTATGACAGGACGGATATCGTGCGGCGCCTGCGGGGGGATATGCCGGGGGCGGAAATCGTATCCGCTGTGCCGGGAGCCGAACTGGATTATGCAGTAATCGTATGCGGCTGCACGAGCGCCTGCGCGGATGCGGACGGCATTACGGGAAAGCACGGAAGAATGCTTTTGACGAGCGGGGACGCTTATGAGGAGCTTCTGGAGCGGCTGAAACAATTATAAAAGGAGATAAGCTCAAATGGGTTGGAAAGAGATTTATCAGTCGAGACTGACGACTGCGGAAGAAGCGGTCAAAAAAATCAAATCAGGCGACCGTGTGGTCATCGCGCACGCGACGGGCGAGCCGGTTCATGTGACGGACGCGATGGTGGCGAACGCGGAGGCGTATGAAAACGTAGAGATCATCCACATGGTCTCTATGGGAAAATCGCTCTACTGCGCGCCGGGAATGGAAAAACATTTTCGCCACAACGCATTTTTCCTCGGCGGAACGACACGCGCGGCCTGCGCGGAAGGACGCGCGGATATCACGCCGGTGTACTTCTCAAAGGAGCCGGAGCTGCTGCGTACAAACTGCAAGCCGGACGTTGCGCTCGTAACGGTGACCCCGCCGGACGAGCACGGATATGTGAGTCTTGGAATATCCGTCGACTATACGATGGAAGCAGTAAAGCAGGCTGAGGTGGTTATTGCGCAGGTGAATCAATTCATGCCGCGCACGCACGGGGATTCCTTTGTGCATGTAAGCGAGATCAGCGATTTCGTGGAATTCGACGAGCCGATCATCGAGCTTCCGAATCCGAAAATTACAGACGTAGAGGAAGCGATCGGCCGCAACTGCGCTTCCCTGATCCATGACGGCGACTGCCTCCAGCTGGGAATCGGCGCGATCCCGGACGCGGTGCTGCTGTTCCTGAAAGATAAAAAAGATCTCGGGATACACAGCGAAATGATCTCGGACGGCGTGGTGGAGCTCGTGGAAGCGGGCGTCATCACCAATAAGAAGAAAACGCTGCACCCCGGCAAAAGCATCCTGACCTTTGCAATGGGAACGCGCCGTTTGTATGACTATCTGGACGACAATCCGGCAGTAGGCGTATATCCGGTGGATTATGTCAACGACCCGGTGGTGATCGCACAGAACGACAATATGGTATCCATCAACTCCTGCGTGCAGGTCGACCTGATGGGGCAGGTCGTTTCCACCTCCGTCGGGCACAAGCAGATCAGCGGCGTGGGTGGACAGGTAGACTTTGTGCGCGGGGCTTCGATGAGCAAGGGCGGCCGCAGCATCATGGCAATGCCCTCCACGGCAAAAGGAAAAATATCCAAGATCGTTCCGGTGATCGACGAGGGCGCAGCCGTTACGACTTCGCGCTATGACGTGCAGTTCGTGGTAACGGAATACGGCGTTGCGGACCTGCGGGGCATCACCCTGCGCGAGCGTGCGGTACGGCTGATCCGCATAGCGCACCCGGATTTCCGGCCGCAGCTGATCGAATTTTTTGAAAATAAATTTAAGTGTAAATATGAGGATCAGGACTGAGGAGGAGAAAGACTATGAAAGAATTATCGATCAAACCGGAAATATTCTCGTTTGACACCTGCAAGGAATTTTGCGAGGCATATCAGATCGGAGAGGGCGACCTTATCATCACCAACCAGTATATTTTCGAGCCGTATTTCGGCGGACTCGATATTAAAGCGGACGTGCTGTATCAGGAGAAATACGGCGCGGGTGAACCGTCCGACGAGATGGCGGAAGCGATGTATGCCGATATGAAAGGCGACTACAAACGTATCATCGCGATCGGCGGCGGTACGATCATCGATATTTCCAAAATTTTTGCGCTCAAGAACGTGAGCCCGATCTTAGACCTTTATGACAGAAAGGTGGAGATCGTCAAGGATAAAGAGCTGGTGCTCGTACCTACGACCTGCGGAACAGGAAGCGAAGTAACGAATATTGCGATCCTCGAGCTGAAGAGCCGCCACACCAAACTCGGCCTTGCGGTGGATGAGATGTATGCAGACAGCGCCGTGCTGGTCCCTGAGCTTTTGAAAGGTTTGCCCTTTAAATTTTTTGCAACGAGTTCGATCGACGCGCTGATCCACGCTCTTGAATCCAGCCTTTCGCCTAAGGCGACTTCTTACACGGAGATGTTCGGCTATCAGGCGATCGAAATGATTTTGAACGGTTATAAAGAGATCGCAAAGAATGGAGAAGACGCGCGCATTCCGCTCCTGAAGGATTTTCTGCTTGCAAGCAACTATGCGGGCATCGCGTTCGGCAATGCAGGCTGCGCAGCGGTGCATGCCATGAGCTATCCGCTTGGTGGAACGTATCATGTGCCGCACGGCGAGGCAAACTACTGCCTGCTGATCGGCGTATTCAAGGCATACATGGAGATCGATCCGAACGGGAAGATCAGAAAAATGAACCGCTTTATTGCAGACATTCTCGGCTGCGGCGAAGATGTGGTGTATGACGAGCTGGAAAAACTGCTGAACAAAATCATCCAGTGCAAACCGCTTCACGAATATGGCGTGAAGGAAGAAGAACTCGAAACGTTTACGGATAACGTGATGGAAAAGCAGGGGAGGCTCATGGCGAACAACTATGTGGAGCTTTCGCGTGATAAGGTATACGAAATATACAAGAAACTGTACTGATTGATGAAGGCTTGAGGAGAAACGCAGATATGTATCGTATGACGGTTTTGAAACATGGTCTTAGAAGACTGCATACACCGATGGCGGATACGATCGGCGGCTGTGAGTTCATTACGGAAATGATCCCGCTTGAAGAGGGGATATCGGCGGATTATTTTCTCGCGCATCCGGCAGATCTGATCCTGCTTGATCTATGCCGGAAGCCGGAGCTTGGTCTTTCCCTGCTGAAGCAGCTGCGGATATTAGGAGCGCGCAGTGAAGTGACAGCCTATATTGCAGAGGGGGACTGCGAAACGCTGCGGCGCGTGCTGCGGCTTGGTGTGGCGGATTGCCTTGTAGACCCGTTTGATACGAGCCGTTTTGAGCAGGCTGTCGAGCGTTTTTTGCGGCGCATGGACCTCGCGGGCAGGGAGGTGCTTACGCAGGAGGAGGCGGATACGCTTTACGGCAGCATGGGAAAGGCGCCGGAGCTTCCCAAAGGCCTGCAGAAAAAAACCCTGAATACGATACGCGCGGTCCTATCGAGCAGACCGGATACGAGCTTTTCCTGTGAGGATATCGTGGGAACGGTCAATCTTTCGCGTATCACGGTACAGCGGTACCTTTCCTATCTCCGGCAGGCCGGAGAGGTTACAGAGGCTGTTAATTACCAAACGGGCGGACGCCCGTGCGCGCTGTACCGCTGCAATCCGGGTGTATTTGCGTAAAAAAGGCTTATAATGGCAATAAAAAAGGCATGGGTGGTGAACCATGCCTTTTTTATTGCAGTTTACTTCCCTTGGAAAACCTCGCTTAAAAGCTGCGGCGTATGCTTGTGCGCACACTGCGCGCAGGCGCGGTCGAGATAGTCATGAAGCTGGGGCCGGAAATCCGGGTGCGCACAGATATCGATGATTTTCCGGGCGCGCTCGAGCGGCGTAGTGCACCGCAGGTCCGCATAGCCGTATTCCGTTACGAGAAAATGGATATCATGCTCTGTATGATCTACATGCGTGACGAACGGAACGATGCAGGAAAGCGTGCCGTTTTTCGCGGTGGACGGCGTCATGAAGATAGAAAGCCCCGCGTTCTGGGCAAAATCACCGCTGCCGCCGATCCCGTTCATGATGCGCGTTCCATTGATGTGCGAGGAATTGACATTACCGAAGATATCGGCCTCGATCGCCGTATTCATGGCGATCACGCCGAGCCGGCGGATGACCTCGGGATGGTTGCTGATCTCCTGCGGCCGCAGCATGATCTTATCCCTGTAATTTTCAAAATTCGCTTTGTAATGCTCCTCAAAGTCCGGAGATACCGTAAGAGACGTACCGGACGCAAAGGAGATCTTGCCTGCGTCGATCAAGTCGAACACAGCGTCCTGCAGGACCTCGGAATAGACCTTGAGGTCTGTAAAATCGGATGCCTTGAGGCCGGCGAGCACGGCGTTCGCAACGCCGCCCACGCCCGACTGGAGCGGAGGAAGCGGCACAGGCAGCCGTCCGGCCTGCGTTTCCTTGGTAATGAGCTCGATGATATTATCTGCGATTTTTTGGGAGATATCGTCTACCGGCTGCACAGCGCGTCCATGGTCTGGGATATCGGAATAGACGATCGCTGCGATCTTATCGAAATCGCACGGATAATAGTCCGTGCCGACCCGGTCGTCTGCATGGATGATCGGGATCGGCTTTGAATTCGGGACGCGTTCTACAGTATACACATCGTGAATGCCGCGCAGCGATTCAGGCTGCGTCGTATTGACCTCCAAAATAACGTGTTTCGCACATTCAATATAGGTATTGGCCGCGCCGATGGACGTGGAGGGAATCAGATGCCCTTCCTCGTCGATACCGGAGATCTCAACGATGGCAAAGTCGATATCCCCGAAAAAGCCGTTTTTTGCCCATACGGCCACCTGACTTAAATGAACATCAAAATAATCGATCTCCCCCGCGTTGATCGCATTCCTGACGGTGGAATTCGTCTGATAGGGCGTGCGGCGCTTCATGGCCCCGCTGCGCGTAAGAGCGCCGTCGATCTCATCGCCGACGGAAGCCCCCGTCATTACTGTAAGGTTCAGCTGCTCGCCGGTCGCTTCCGCACGGCGTGCGATCGCGAGCGGCACTGCCTTGGCATGGCCGGCGGGCGTGAAGCCGCTCATGCCGATGACTGCGTTTGGATAGATGAGCTTTGCAGCCTCATCCGCACTCATGACCTTGCTGAGATATTTTTCACATTTGATTCTTTCGTGCATAACATTCCCCTCCGTTTCAGGCGCGCAGCCAGTGCGCAATGTTACAATTATCACAATTCTATATTATACACTGCCGCCCGCCTTTTTGCATCCCCCAAAATCCGTTTCAAAACTTAGGAATCACTTTGTGATAAAAATAACTTTTTTTACTTACTTTACTATGAATTTTTTGGAAAAACCTCTATAATAGTAAAGGTAAAACTGTATATAAAATTAATGAAATAAAAAAATTTAGGAGGATGTAGAAATGGCAACAATTGCGGAAATTTTCGAGCGTGCGCATAAGGCGCAGGCCGAATACGAGAAGAATGCCACGCAGGAACAGGTCGACGCAGCGGTGAAGGCGATCGGAAAGGTCGTTTACGATCGTGCGGAGGAACTCGGCAAACGTGCGGTGGAAGAATCCGGCATGGGCGTCGTGGAGGATAAGATCGCGAAATGCCAAGGCAAATCGAAGTGCATCTGGAACAGCCTGAAGGGGAAAAAGTCCTATGGCATCATTGAGGAAAACAAGGAAACGGGCATCATCAAGGTGGCGAAGCCGAAAGGAGTCGTTGGGGCGGTAACACCTGTCACAAATCCGGTCGTCACACCTATGTGCAATGCGATGTTTGCGCTCAAGGGAAAAAATGCCATTGTAATTGCGCCGCATCCGCGCACGAGCGACCTCAATAAATATGTGGTAGACCTTTTCCGGGCGGAGCTGAAAAAGCTGGGACTTCCGGAAGATCTGATCCAGACGATCGAGCATCCTTCGCTCGATATGACGCAGGAGGTCATGAAAACGGCGGACGTCGTTGTGGCGACAGGCGGTGCAGGGATGGTGAAATCTGCATATTCGAGCGGAAAACCGGCGCTCGGCGTTGGACCGGGCAACGTTCAGGTCATTATCGACCGCGGAATCGATTACGACGCGGCGGCTTCCATGATCATTGCGGGCCGCAAATTCGACAACGGCATCATCTGCTCGGGCGAGCAGTGTGTAATGATCCCGCAGGATGAATATGATACGGTCATCAAAGCCTTCGAGAAGAACGGCGCGTATTATATCGACGACGCGGAAACGGTAGAAAAATTTGCTAAGACGATTTTCCCGGACGGGGTGATCAACAAGAACGTCGTAGGACAAAGCGTACAAAAGATCGCATCCCTCGCGGGCGTAGAAGTGCCGGAGGGAACGAAGGTCGTGCTTCTCAAGGCGCGCGGACGCGGTAAGGCTGACCTGCTGTGCAAGGAGAAAATGTGCCCGTTCATGATCGCGATCGCATACGATACGTTTGAAGATGCGATGAGCGCGGCTTACGAGAACCTTTGCTACGAGGGCAAGGGGCACACCTGCTCGATCCATTCGAATGATATGGAGCATGTGCGTATGGTGGGCGAATATATGCCGGTCAGCCGTATCGTTGTGAATCAGCCGTCTTCGACAACGGCGGGCGGCGCGCTTACGAACGGATTCTCGCCGACGACGACGCTCGGCTGCGGTTCGTGGGGCAACAACAGTATTTCCGAGAACCTCAACTACACGCACCTGATCAATATTTCGCAGATCGGCCTTTACAATAAGGATAAGAAGATCCCGACAGACGAAGAGATCTGGGCATAAAGGAAAATAAGACATGCAGCTTTCGGTTGAAACGAAGCAGGTACAGTCGCAGGCAGTATCGCAGCAAATGCAGCAGGCGCTGTTCCTGCTTCCGAAAAATGCATGGGAATTGAATGAGTATGTTCGGGAGCAGGCCCTTGAGAATCCTATGCTCGAGGTCCGGGAGCCGCAGTGGCAGGAGCGGGAGCTATATCCCGGTACGGCATACCGGCAGACGGAGTGGGAGAAGCCTGCTTCCGGAACGCTTGCAGAGCGGCTTGCAGAGCAGCTTGACTTCAGGCGGCTCGATGCAGGCAGCCTGCGCGCTGCAAAAGAGATCATTGCAGCATTGGATTCGCGGGGATATTTCGTAGAGCCGCTTGCGGACATTGCGAAGCTATGCCGGGTAAGCGATGCTCAGGCAGCGCGGGCGCTTGCGGCGGTACAAGCGCTTGAACCTGCGGGCGTAGGGGCGCGCAGCCTTTCCGAATGCTTGTGCCTGCAGCTTGAACGCTGCGGACAGAAAGACGAAGCGCTCTACAGGATCGCAAGGAACTATTTAGACGAGCTCGCACGCAGAAAATATGCGGCGATCGCTTCCGCGCTTGGAATATCGGCTGCAAAAGCGAAAAAATATTGCACGTTCCTTCGCTCTCTTAAGCCGGGCGTATCGAATGTGACGCAGGAAGCTGCGGCACAGTATGTGTATCCCGAGATCGTTGTTGAGAAGACTGGAGATACGCTCCGTGTATATCTGGACGAAAGGCGGCTCATACGGCCGGCGGTTGATGTCTCGTATCAGATAGATGGAGCCGACAGCCGGGCAGCAGCTTATCTTCGGGAACGGCGGACTGCTGCAAAGAGGCTTGTGCAGTCGGTGGACCTGTGGAAGACCATGCTGCGGCGGACGGCGGAAAAGATCGTGCTCGCGCAGAGCGGTTATTTTTTGAACGGTGCGGCACTTGAGCCTTTGAAAATGGCAGATATCGCGGACGGGCTCGGCGTGCATGTATCGACGGTCAGCAGAGCAGTGGCGGGGAAGCATTTGATTTATGATATGGAGGTGCTTCCTCTCAAAAAACTTTTCTCACGCGGCATCACAGGCGCGGAAAAGCAGGTGAGCGGGGATTATATTAAACGGAATATCCGCAAGCTGCTTGCGGCGGAGCCGGGGCTTCCGGATAACGCGGTCGCGGAGCGCATCAAAAGCTGCGGCATCGAGATCGCACGGCGGACGGTCGCAAAATACCGCAGGGAGATGGGGATCGCGTCTTCCTACCGCAGGAACAAGGAAAAAATATGAAGAAGCGCGGCGGTCCGGCAGGATGCGCGCGCCGTATAGGCTGCCCGCGGCAGAGACGGGGGCAAAACATTAGGAGAACGATATGGATTTCACATTAAGCAAGGAACATCAAATGCTAAGGACCCTCTTTCGGGACTTTGCTGAAAATGAAGTGAAACCGCTCGCGGAAGAATTGGACGAACAGGAGCGCTTTCCGGTCGAGACGGTGGAAAAGCTGAAAAGATACGGCTTTTTAGGCATACCCTTCCCCAAGGAATACGGCGGGCAGGGCTGCGACACGCTGGCATACGTGCTGTGTGTGGAAGAGCTTTCCAAAGCGTGCGCGACAACGGGCGTAATTGTGTCGGCGCACACCTCTTTAGGCTCCGATCCGATCAAAAAATTCGGGACGGAGGAACAGAAACAAAAATATCTCGTGCCGCTCGCGAAGGGCGAACATATCGGCGCGTTCGGCCTGACAGAGGCAGGGGCGGGGACGGATGCTTCCGGCCAGCAGACAAAAGCGGTTCTGGAAGGCGATCATTATGTTTTAAACGGCACAAAGATATTTATTACGAACGCCGGTTATGCGGATACGTACATTATTTTTGCCATGACGGATAAATCCAAAGGAAATCACGGTATTTCGGCGTTTATCGTCGAAAAAGATTTTCCGGGCTTTTCCGTAGGGAAAAAGGAACTGAAAATGGGGATACGCGGCAGCGCGACGGCGGAGCTCATCATGGAAAACTGCATCGTGCCGAAAGAAAATCTGCTCGGCAAGGAAGGACAGGGCTTCAAGATCGCGATGGCGACGCTCGACGGCGGCCGTATCGGGATCGCTGCGCAGGCACTGGGAATTGCCGAAGGCGCATTCAATGAGACGGTGGCCTATGTGAAAGAACGAAAGCAGTTTGGGCGGCCTCTTTCCAAATTCCAGAACACACAGTTTGTGCTTGCAGACCTCAAGGCGCGTATCGACGCAGCGCAGCTGCTCGTTTACCGGGCGGCGCTCGCCAAAGATACGATGGATCGGTTCTCGGTGGAATCGGCGACTGCAAAGCTCGTAGCCGCGGAGACGGCGATGGAAGTGACGACAAAATGCGTTCAGCTCATGGGCGGTTATGGATATACGCGGGAATATCCCGTAGAGCGCATGATGCGCGACGCGAAGATCACCGAGATATATGAGGGCACCAGCGAAGTGCAGCGCATGGTTATTTCCGGTGCGGTGCTGAAGTAAGGCAGGAGGGAAAAGAGAGTGAATATAGTTGTTTGTATCAAGCAGGTACCGGATACGAATGAAGTAAAGCTCGATCCGAAAACGGGCACGCTCATTCGCGAGGGAGTTCCCTCCATTATCAATCCGGACGATAAGGCAGGCCTTGAAGCAGCCCTGAGGATCAAGGATAAAACGGGAGCAAAGGTCAGCGTGATCTCCATGGGGCCGCCGCAGGCGGACCTCGCTCTGCGCGAAGCGCTTGCAATGGGAGCGGATGAAGCGATCCTCGTGACCGACCGGGCATTCGGCGGGGCGGATACATGGGCGACATCTTCAACGCTTGCATCAGCGCTCAAAAAGCTGCCGTTTGATTTGATTATCACAGGACGGCAGGCGATTGACGGCGATACGGCACAGGTCGGGCCGCAGATTGCCGAGCACCTTCATCTTCCGAATATCAGCTATGCGGAAGAACTGGAGGTGGAAGGAGACAGCATCATCGTAAAACGGCAGTACGAGGACCGGTACCATATTTTGAAAGCAAAAATGCCGTGCCTCATAACGGCGCTGGCGGAGCTGAATGAGCCGCGGTATATGACGCCGATGGGGATATGGGATGCGTACCGCGAAAAAGAGGTTGCGGTCTGGACGCTGGAGGACCTTGACGTAGACCGGACGAACATTGGCCTTAAGGGATCGCCCACGCGGGTATGGCGTTCCTTTACGAAGCCTCTTAAGGCGGCGGGTACAGTCGTGAATACAGATGTTCAGGATTCCGTGGAATTCCTGATGGACTCGCTCCGCAGTAAGTTCGTACTGTGACGGAAAGTGGTGATACAATGAATATACAGGATTATAAAGGCGTATTCGTATTCGCACAGCAGGAGGACGGCAAGCTTGCGGGCGTATCGCTCGAGCTGGTCGGCAAGGCGAGAGAGCTTGCAAAAGACCTCGGAACAGAGGTGACGGCGGTCGTCCTTGGTTCAGAAATCGGGGACATGGCAAAAAAGCTCGGACGTTATGGCGCGGACAATGTGATCCTCGCGGACGATCCGGGGCTGAAAGTTTATATGACGGAGCCGTACGCTCATGTTCTGACGCAGATCATACGGGAGAAAAAGCCGGAAGTGGTGCTTTATGGAGCGACGGCGATCGGCCGCGATCTTGCGCCGCGCGTATCTGCGCGCGTGCATACCGGCCTTACGGCAGATTGTACGGGACTTGAGATCGATCCGGAAACAAAGAATCTGCGCATGACGCGTCCTGCGTTTGGCGGAAACATCATGGCGACGATCATCTGCCCGGAATTCCGGCCGCAGATGGCTACGGTACGCCCCGGCGTGATGCAGCGCATTCATCCGGCGGAGGCTTCTTCCGCGAAGGTGGAGAATTATAAAGTGGATATTCCGCAGGAAAGCTTCAATGTAGAGATACTCGACATCGTGAAAAAAGTCAGCGATAAGATGGATATTCAGGATGCAAAGGTGCTCGTTTCGGGCGGACGGGGCATGGGCTGCCCGGAAAACTTCAAGCTTTTGGAGGACCTTGCGGCCGCGTTTGGAAACGGCGCGACGGTAAGTTCTTCGCGTGCGTGCGTGGACGCGGGCTGGGTGGAAAAGGACAGGCAGGTCGGCCAGACGGGCAAGACAGTTCGTCCGAATCTTTACATTGCCTGCGGTATTTCGGGGGCGATCCAGCATCTTGCGGGCATGGAGGACTCGGATATCATCATTGCGATCAACAAGGATGAATATGCACCGATCTTCGAAGTGGCGGATTATGGCGTAGTAGGAGACGTAACGAAAATATTGCCGCTTTTTACAGAGCAGGTGAAGCAGGCCATCTCCGCCAAGAACGAGGCATAAAGAAAAGGGCCAACTCTTATTGGCCTTTTTCTTTATCAGCAGAATGTTAAAATAAAGGGAGAGGTTACGCGCGGACTGTAAACTTGTGAAAAAAAAGACAATGATGCGTTAAAAAACCATGAACTTTATGCCTTTGTTGATGCGGAAGTATTTACAAGGGCATCATAATTTGTTAAAATATACACAAACTTTGTTTTTGATGGATGATGCGTATGGGGAACGCCTGATCCGCAGGCTGAGAAGTGGGAGATGCAGGTACAAAAAGGAGCGCGGAAGACTGCGTTCTGGGTATGACTGTATGGCGCATGGAAAAGCACGGATAAGGGCTCGTATCGAATATCAAAAAGAGAGGGCGTACGCACCTTGGGTAACTGATGTGCGGAATGCCTGCTTTTTTTGAAACGGGAAATTTGGCCGGCGGCCATTTAGGTTTGCAGTATGCAGCGATATTTTAGGAGGATGTAGTATGAGCAGGAAAGTAACGATAATCGGCGCAGGAAGCGTTGGCTCCACGATCACGTATACGATGGCGGTAAACGGGCTTGCTTCCGAGATCGTCATGATCGACGTCAATACCGAGAAAGCGCTGGGAGAGGCGATGGATATCCGGCAGGGCACGCCGTTTTGTTCGCCGATCTCGATTTATGCGGGCACCTATGAGGATGCAAAGGACTCCGATGTGGTGGTCATCACTTCGGGCGTACCGCGGAAAGCCGGACAGTCCCGTATCGACCTTGCGCAGACGAATGTAAACGTGATCCGTGAGATCACGCCGGAGATCGTCAAATATGCTCCGGATGCGATATATATTCTTGTCAGCAACCCGGTGGATGTGCTGACCTACACGTTCTGCAAGGTATCAGGGCTGCCGGAAAGCCGGATCATTGGCTCGGGAACGATCCTCGATACGGCCCGCCTGCGTTCGCGTCTTGCGGAATACCTCGGGCTCAGCCAGAAGAGCATCCATGCCTATGTTATGGGCGAGCATGGCGACAGCTCTTTCGTGCCGTGGTCTACGGCGCGCGTAGGCAGCGTAGAGATTTTGGACGACAAGGGAGGCTTCAATTTTGCGGGACGTATCAAGGCAAAGATCAATCCGGATGAGATCGAGCAGTATATCCGCACATCCGGCGGTAAGATCATCGAACGCAAGGGCGCGACGTTCTATGCGATCGCCATTTCGGTATGTCATATCGTAGACTGCCTGTTCGGAAGCTCAAACCGCGTTATGACGGTATCCTCCATGCTGCACGGGGAATATGGAATTGACGACGTATGCCTCTCGATCCCGTTTATTTTTGGGCCGGACGGAATTTGCGGCAACGTGCTTCCCGCAATGACGGAACAGGAACTCGAGAAGCTCCAGCACAGTGCGGACGTCCTTAAAGGCGTTATCAAACAGGTCAATATCTGATTGGAGGGAACTATATGGAATACCGTATCGAACGGGACTCGATGGGAGAAATGAAAGTTCCGGCGGATAAATATTGGGCGGCGCAGACGCAGCGCAGTTTACAGAATTTTGAAATCGGCGGCGAGGTGATGCCGCGCGAGATCACGCATGCGTTCGGGATACTGAAGAAAGCGGCGGCGATCGCGAATTTTAACCTTGGCAAAATCAGCGCGGAAAAGAAAGACGCGATTGCGGCGGCGTGCGATGAGGTGATCGCAGGGAAGCTGAACGAGCATTTTCCGCTTGTGGTCTGGCAGACAGGCAGCGGTACGCAGTCCAATATGAACGCGAACGAGGTGATCGCAAACCGCGGGAACGAGATCGCAGGAGAAAAGCTGCTGCATCCGAACGACGACGTGAACAAATCGCAGAGCTCGAACGATACGTTCCCTACGGCAATGCATATTGCCGCGGTGCTTGGGATAGAAGACAAGCTGATGCCGCAGATGGATGCGCTGATCAAAACGATGAAGCGCCTTGAAAAAGAAAACGAAGGCATTGTAAAAAGCGGACGTACCCATTTGCAGGATGCAACGCCCATCGCATTTTCACAGGAGATCAGCGGTTGGCGTAATATGCTCGAAAAGACGAGGGAAATGCTGAAAGCGGCGCTGCCCGGTCTTAGGGAGCTTGCGCTCGGCGGCACGGCAGTAGGAACCGGCCTGAATGCGCCCGAGGGGTTTGCAGAGGAGATCGCGAAGCAGGTAGGGATTCTCACCGAAAAAGATTTTGTGACGGCAGAGAACAAGTTTCATGCGCTTACGTCGAAAGACGATCTGGTATTTGCACACGGCGCGCTCAAAGCGCTGGCGGCGAATTTGATGAAGATCGCGAACGATGTACGGTGGCTGGCGAGCGGTCCGCGCTGCGGGCTCGGTGAGATATTTATCCCGGAAAATGAGCCGGGAAGCTCTATTATGCCGGGTAAGGTAAATCCGACCCAATGCGAAGCCATGACGATGGTGGCCGTGCAGGTGATGGCAAACGACGTTGCGGTCGGAATGGCGGCCTCGCAGGGGAATTTTGAGCTGAATGTGTTCATGCCGGTGCTCATTTATAATTTTCTGCAATCCGTGCGGCTTCTTGCAGACGGGATCGCGTCGTTCAATAAAAACTGCGCGGCAGGCATTAAAGCCAATCGGGAGAAAATGGCCCACAACCTGCACAATTCACTGATGCTGGTGACGGCACTCAACCCATATATCGGCTATGACAATGCTGCAAAAACAGCCAAAAAGGCCTTTCGGGAAAATATTTCCCTGAAAGAAGCCTGTGTGGCGCTCGGCTTCCTGACGCCGGAGAAGTTTGACGAGGTGTTCCACCCGGAAGAAATGGTATGACCGGGAACGGCAGAGCTTTATGGTATAGGGCGGAAAATCTGCCTTATGACGATGCAGGCTCTGCCGATAAAGGGAGGCTGGCTCGAATTGATTAACCTGCCCGACGGGGCGAGCGATAGAGTTTGGAGGCAACATGAAATTTAGTTATTATCCGGGCTGCACTTTGAAAACAAAGGCAAAAGAGCTGGATCGATATGCGCGGGAGTCCGCGCAGGCGCTGGGGATAGACCTCTGTGAGCTGCCGGAATGGCAGTGCTGCGGCGCGGTCTATCCGATGGCGAGCGACGAGATCGCGACGAAGCTGTCGGCGGTGCGGGCGCTTGCGGACGCGAAAAAAGAAGGCGGCGAGCTGGTTACGCTTTGCTCCGCCTGTCATCATGTAATAAAGCGCGTAAACGGCGACATGCAGTCAAACAGTGATATGCGCGGAAAGGTGAACCGTTATCTGCAGCTTGAGGAAGAGTATGCGGGCGAGACGACCGTACTGCATTATCTTGAGATGCTGCGCGACCGCGTAGGCTGGAGCGAGCTGAAGAAAAAGGTGACAGCCCCGCTTAAGGGAAGAAAGATCGGGGCATATTACGGCTGTCTGCTGCTGCGGCCTGCAAAGGAGATGCAGTTTGACAACCCGGAAAATCCGTCGATCTTGGAGGATTTTATTGCCGCGATTGGCGCGACTCCGGTAAAATATCCTTACCGCAACGAGTGCTGCGGCGGATATGTAGTCGTGGAAGACAAGGAGGCGCCGAAAAAGAAAAGCGGAAACGTTTTGCGGTCGGCAGAAAAGCATGGAGCGGAGGCTGTTGTGACGGCGTGTCCGCTTTGCATGTATAATTTAGAGGAAAACAGCGCTGAGACAGGCGTTTCGGTCTATTATTTCACGGAATTGCTTGCAGAGGCGCTGGGGCTTAAGAAAGGAGGCGGAGCGCAGTGACGGAGGCGCAGAAGGACCTCAAGGAACAGGTGCTCAGAATGAGCGGCGTCGATCCGGGCAAATGCATGACATGCGGAAAATGCTCGGGAACGTGCCCTGCCTATGACGAAATGGAATATCACCCGCATCAATTCGTCTCGATGGTGAAGAAGGGGAATATTGAGCCGCTGATGCGGTCGGAGTCTTTATGGCAGTGCCTTTCCTGCTTTGCGTGCATGGAACGCTGCCCGCGCGGCGTGGAGCCGGCGAAGCTCATTGAGGCGGTACGATTGCTCGTGATCCGCGAAAAAGGGAACAATCATCTGAATGCGCAGGAGATTCCGGGAAAGCTGGATGAAAATATACCGCAGCAGGCGATCACCAGCGCGTTCAGAAAATATGGGAAGTAAGACGGCAGTTATGACAGGACTGCCGTATGAAAGGAAAGAAACGGTTAGGCTTTTCGGCGTTTGGCAAAGTGCCTGTCAGGATTTCGGGCAGGCGCCCAAACGATGAACTGCTGATCAGCTGATAAAGGAGTAGTGATTTATTTGCAGAGAATAGGAGTTTTCGTTTGCTGGTGCGGAAGCAATATCGCTGCGACGGTCGATGTCGCGGCGGTCGCGGAAGCAGTCAAAAACGAACCGGGGGTCGTTCTCGCGACGGATTACCAATATATGTGTTCTGAGGTCGGGCAGACGAAGATCCAGGATGCCATCAAAGAGCACGGGCTTACGGGCGTTGTGGTCTGCTCATGCTCGCCGCGGATGCATGAAGCGACGTTTCGCAAGACGGCAGCGGCAGCGGGACTGAATCCGTATATGGTCGAGATCGCAAATATCCGTGAACAGTGCTCGTGGATCCATAAAGATAAGGCTGAGGGCACGGAAAAGGCGATCATACTGGCAAAGGCGGCGATCGCCAAGCTGAATTTGAACGCGCCCCTGACGGCAGGGGAGAGTCCCGTCGTAAAACGGGCGCTCGTGATCGGCGGCGGTATTGCGGGCATTCAGACGGCGCTCGATATTGCAGACGCAGGTTACGAGGTAGATATTGTCGAAAAGTCGCCGACTATTGGCGGAAAAATGGCGCAGCTCGACAAGACGTTTCCAACGCTCGACTGTGCAGCCTGCATCCTCACGCCTAAAATGGTGGACGCTGCACAGCATGAAAAAATACATCTGTATACCTACAGCGAGGTGGAAAAGATATCCGGCTTTGTGGGTAACTTTACGGTGGATATCCGCAAAAAAGCGCGGAATGTAAAGGAAGACCTGTGTACAGGCTGCGGTGTGTGCACGGAAAAGTGCCCGTCCCGGAAAGCAAAGAGCGAATTCAATATGGGGCTGAATACGCGCGGAGCGATCTATGTGCCGTTTGCACAGGCAGTGCCTAATATACCTGTGATCGACCATGAAGCATGCATCCATTACAAAACGGGAAAATGCGGACTGTGCGAAAAGAGTTGTCCGTCGCATGCGATCGATTTCGAGCAGCAGGATGAGATCATTACGCAGCAGTATGGAGCGATCATTGCTGCAACAGGCTTCAACCCGATCTCACTGGAGAATTTTGACGAGTTTGGCTATGCGGATAACCCGGACGTAGTGACGAGTCTTGAATTTGAGCGGCTGATGAATGCGGCAGGGCCGACGAAAGGCGTATTGCTCCGTCCGTCGGACGGCAAGCATCCGAAAACGCTGGTGTTCGTGCAATGCGTAGGATCGCGCGATACGACAGACTGCGGAAAGCCGTATTGTTCCAAAATATGCTGCATGTATACCGCAAAGCACGCGATGCTTGTACGGGAAAAATATCCGGATACAGAAGTTTATGTATTCTATATCGACGTACGGACGCCGGGCAAAAATTTCGATGAGTTCCAGCGCCGCGCAGTGGAGCAGTATGGCGTGAATTATGTCAAGGGCATGGTCGGGAAGGTCGCGGAGGAGGACGGCGTGCTCAAGGTGCAGGCGTCCGACCTTATCAGCGGTACGCAGATGCATATCGATGCGGACATGGTGATCCTCGCGGCGGCGATCGAGCCGGATAAGAGCGCACGGCCGCTGGCAACGATGCTGACGGCGAGCATGGATACCAACGACTTTTTCACGGAGGCGCATCCCAAGCTGAGGCCGGTGGAAAGCCCGACGGCGGGCGTGTTCCTGTCGGGCGTATGTCAGGGGCCGAAGGATATCCCGGAAACGGTGGCGCAGGCGGGCGCCGCGGCATCAAAGGTGATCGGCCTGCTTGCCAAGGACAAGTTGACGTGCAACCCGTGCGTGGCAGGGAGCAACGAGCTTTTGTGCAACGGCTGCTCGGCCTGCCAAAATGTGTGCCCGTACGGCGCGATCGAATATGTGGAAAAAGAAATCAACGACCACGGCGTGCGCGAGACGCGCAGAGTGGCGCAGGTCAATGAGGCCGTATGTCAGGGTTGCGGCGCGTGCACAGTAACGTGCCCGTCCGGAGCAATGGACCTCAAGGGCTTTACCAATCAACAAATCATGGCGGAGGTGGACGCGATATGCAGATAGAAAAGCAGGAAACGGGCGAGTTTAAGCCTTTGATCGTCGCATTCTGCTGCAACTGGTGCAGTTATGCCGGCGCGGACCTCGCAGGAACGAGCCGCCTCAATTATCCGGCGAATGTGAAAATCATCCGCGTGCCTTGCTCATGCAGGGTGAATCCGCTGTTTATCCTGCGGGCGTTCCAGCGCGGCGCGGATGGTGTGATCATCAACGGGTGCCATCCGGGCGACTGTCACTATTCGACGGGGAATTATTATGCGCGCCGCCGCATGGCGCTTTTATTCAGCATGCTGGAATACCTCGGCATCGAAAAGGGGCGCACGCGGGTGGAATGGGTGTCTGCTGCGGAAGGACAGCGTTTCGCGCAGGTCATGAACGAATTTGTAGAAACGATTTATCATTTGGGTGAGAACAAGAGACTGGAGGACCTGAGATGCAAGCGGTAGAAAAGGCAATCAAGGAAAAGGCGCGCGCCCTGCTTGCGGACGGTACGGTAGACAGGGTGCTCGGTTGGGAAAAAGGCGAATATTGCTATGACAACACGCCGGCTGTTTTTACGGAAGAGGATATTGACCGCCTCGTGTACAACAGCTTTTGCGGCGCGAATCTGAGCAAATATCTCATTGCGGAAAGTAAAAAAGAGGGCAGAGTACTGGCACTTTTGAAGCCCTGCGATACGTATAGCTTCAACCAGCTCATAAAGGAGCACCGGATCGACCGGGAGAAGGTCTATGTGCTGGGAGTTCCGTGCCACGGCATAGCAGATGTGGAAAAGCTGAATGTGAAAGGCATCAAAGGGATCGAAAGCATCGCTGAGGACGGCGGCAGGCTGACCGTGCAGACGATGTACGGAGAAAAGGAATGCGAATTAAACGACGTCTTGCTGGAACGCTGCCTGTCCTGCAAGGGACCGGAATATATGGCGGCGGACGATACGGTCGAAGATCCGGCGCCGGTAGAGCTGCGCAAGCACGACCGTTTTGGCATGGTGGAAAAGCTTATGCAGATGACGCCGGACGAACGGTTTGAGTTTTGGCGCAGCGAGCTTTCCAAATGCATACGCTGCAATGCGTGCCGGAACGTATGCCCCGCATGCTCCTGTCTGAAGTGCGTGTTCGACAACGATGCGTCGGGCGTCAGCAGCAAAGCGAATGTAGATACGTTTGAAGAAAATATGTTCCATATTATCCGCGCGTTCCATGTGGCGGGGCGGTGCACAGACTGTGGAGAGTGCAGCCGCGTATGTCCGCAGGGAATACCGCTGCATCTTTTGAACCGCAAATTCATAAAAGATATCAATGAAAATTACGGCGAATATCAGGCGGGGGCGGACGACAGCTCTCCGTGGCCTCTCGTAAGCTATACGCAGGACGACGTGGAACCGGGCAAAATGGAAGGAGGGAAGAATTGATGCAGAAAATAGCGATGGACCGCATTTCGGAGTTTTATTCCGCAATGGCTGCAGAGCGGGCATTATATCTCCCTTTGAAGAAAAGAGGAGCGGTCAATTTCGGAAGATGGCAGGAAGGCGCTGATGTGGACATTGACGCCCTTCATACCGTGAAATCTCCGAAAGACCTGTTTTTCCCGCAGAGCGAAGATATTGTCGCTTTCAAAATGAAGGGAAAAGAGATAGAGATCGATGCGCCGGACACGCCGGATGAACCGTTTGCCGTTTTCGGGGTACGTGCGTGCGATGCCCGCGCGATGGAGGTTTTGGACCGGGTATTTCTTTCCGAGCCGGTAGATACGTATTACCGGGCGCGGCGGGAAAATGGCGTCGTGATCACACTTGCGTGCACTGCGCCGGAGGAAACCTGCTTTTGTTCCGTGTTTGGGATCGATCCCGCACAGCCGGGAGGAGACGTTTCCACATGGCTATCAGGCGGCTTTCTCTATCTGAAAGCGGTCACAGAAAAAGGAGAGGCATTTTTGGCAGGCCTCACGCCTTTGGAGGAGGCGAACGACGCAGAGATCGAGCCGGCGGTCCGTGCGCTTGAAGAAACCATGGAAAGGCTTCCCCTAAAGGACCTCGATTTGACGGGGATCGACGGAAACGCGACGGAAAAGCTGTTTGGCTCTGAGCAGTGGGCGGAGCTTTCTCGCGCGTGTCTCGGCTGCGGAACATGTACTTATATATGCCCGACCTGCCAATGCTACGATATCCGGGATTTTGATACCGGAAAGGAGATCAGGCGTTACCGGTGCTGGGATTCCTGCATGTATTCGGACTTTACGCGTATGGCGCACGGAAATCCGCGCAAAAGTCAGGTAGAACGCTTTCGTCAGCGGTTCATGCACAAGCTCGTATATTTTCCGGCGAACAACGACGGGATGTATTCGTGCGTAGGATGCGGACGCTGTGTTGCGAAATGCCCGATTTCCATGAACATCGTGAAAGTGGCAAAGGCTTTGGGAGCGGAGGCGAGAAAGTAAGAGATGAGTATGAGACAGGACACATTGATCCCAAAGATCGGGGTCATTACGGATATCAGAAAGGATACGCCGGACGTAAAAACGTTCCGCGCAGTGGCGCCGGAGGGCGGCGTTGTCTTTCAGCACATGCCCGGACAGTGCGCGATGCTTTCCATTCCGGGGGTGGGAGAGGCGATGTTTTCCATCACTTCCTCGCCTACCAATACGGAATATATGGAATTCAGCATCAAAAAATGCGGTTGTCTGACAGACTGGCTGCACCAGATGGACGTAGGGCAGCAGATCACGATACGCGGGCCGTATGGCAATGCGTTTCCGGTGGAAACGGAGCTCAAGGGAAAGGATCTGCTGTTCATTGCGGGGGGGATCGGCCTTGCGCCGCTTCGGTCGGTCATCAATTATGTACGGCATTACCGTGAAAATTATGGGAAGATAGATATCGTTTACGGCTCGCGCTCCAAAGACGATTTAGTGGATTTCGACGAAATCAGAAACGAGTGGGCGAACACGGAAGGCGTGAACGTATATCTTACGATCGACAGGGAGCAGGAAGGCTGGGACGGGCACGTCGGCTTTGTTCCGAATTATGTGAAGGAGCTCGGCTTTTCTACGGATAAAACGGCGCTCGTATGCGGACCGCCGATCATGATCAAATTCGTTCTGGGCGCGCTTTCAGAGCTCGGTTTTGATAAAAAGCAGGTCTATACGACGATGGAGCTGCGAATGAAATGCGGAGTCGGTAAATGCGGACGCTGCAACATCGGCTCCAAATATGTATGCAAGGACGGCCCGGTTTTCCGCTGTGACGAGCTTGAAGAGCTGCCGGACGAATACTGATTGAGAGGAGAGACAGAGAAGGTTATGGAGAAAATGGTGAACGTCTTCCTGTTTGGAAAGAAATACAGCGTTCCAGCGGGCCTTACGATCATGGGTGCGATGGAATACGCAGGATATAAGCTGGTGCGCGGGTGTGGCTGCCGCAACGGCTTCTGCGGCGCGTGTACGACGATCTACCGCATCAAAGGAGACAATACGCTCAAATTCTGCCTTGCGTGCCAGACGACGGTGGAGGATGGGATGTATGTTGCGACATTGCCGTATTTTCCGATCGTAAAGCCGCTTTACGATATGGAAGAGGTACGCCCGGACGAGCAGATCATGATGCAGCTTTATCCGGAAATTTATAAATGTATTGGGTGCAACGCCTGCACAAAGGCCTGCACACAGGATTTGAAGGTCATGCAGTATATCGCACACGCCCAGCGCGGGGAATATGAGAAATGCGCGGAGCTTTCGTTTGACTGCGTAATGTGCGGAGCGTGCAGTGCGCGCTGCCCGGCGGAAATATCTCACCCGCAGGTAGCCCTGCTCGCCCGGCGGCTGACCGGAAAATATATCGCGCCCGAAGCGAAGCACTTGACGCAGCGCGTACGCGATATTGAGCACGGAGATTTTACACAGCTTTTGGAGGATGTGGCGGCAAAGCCCATCGAGGAGCTGAAGGAACTCTACAACCATAGGGAAATCGAGAGCGATACGGCGACGGCGCCGACGGACGAAGATTAAGGAGGCGGATACATGTTTACACCGGAAATGCTTGCTTCGGCAAAGAAAGTCGAGGCGACGAGAGCACAGAGGATCGGCATGGAACCGAGGAGGATGACCGCCGACGAAAAGGATAGGCTGCTTGAAGAATTCCATCCGGATTATAAGATGGACAGCTTTGATGTTCTTCAGATCGGGCCGAATAAGGGAGATAAGGTGCCGAAAGAGCTTGCGGCGCTGCTTCAGGCGAACAGCCGCGTCCAAGGGTTGGAGTTCGACCTTGAGCGTCCTGACTATGATGTGGACGTGCTGATCATCGGCGGCGGCGGCGCGGGTGCGTCCGCAGCGATCGAAGCGCATAACGGCGGCGCGAACGTGATGGTCGTGACCAAGCTGCGCATTGGCGATGCGAACACCATGATGGCGGAGGGCGGTATACAGGCGGCCGATAAGGCAAACGATTCCCCGGCGATCCACTATCTTGACGCGCTTGGCGGCGGACACTATGCCAATAAACCGGAGCTGCTGAAAAAGCTTGTGACAGAGGGGCCGAGGGCAGTCAAATGGCTCAACGACCTCGGCGTGATGTTCGATAAAGCGCCGGACGGCACGATGATCACGACGCACGGCGGCGGTACATCCCGCAAGCGCATGCACGCTGCGCGAGACTATTCAGGTGCGGAAATCATGCGCGTACTGCGTGACGAGGTGTGGAACCGTGGAATTCCCGTCGTTGATTTTACGGCGGCGGTAGAGCTGATTTTGGACGAGGACGGCAGGGCGGCAGGCGCCGTTTTGCAGAACATGGAAACGGGTGAATACCGGATCGCACGCGCAAAGACCGTTATACTCGCGACGGGCGGCGCGGGACGGCTGCACTATCAGGGCTTCCCGACTTCAAACCATTATGGGGCAACGGCGGATGGGCTTATTCTTGCCTATCGTGTGGGAGCGAAGCTTCTATATGCGGACACCCTGCAATACCATCCGACGGGCGTAGCGTTTCCGGAACAGATATTCGGTGCGCTCGTGACGGAAAAAGTGCGTTCGCTCGGCGCGATGCTCATCAACTCGGAGGGCGAGGCGTTCATGCATCCGCTGGAAACGCGCGACGTTGCGGCCGCTTCTATCATTCGCGAATGCAAGGCGCGTGGAAAGGGCGTGGAAACGCCGGAGGGCTGCGGCGTATGGCTCGACACGCCGATGATCGATATGATCCACGGAGAGGGCACGCTTGAAAAGCGTATCCCGGCGATGCTCCGTATGTATCTGAAATACGATATCGACATGCGCAAGGTACCGATCCTCGTCTATCCGACGCTGCATTATCAGAACGGCGGGATCGATATCACGGTGGACGGCCAGAGCGGTGTAGAGAACCTGTTCGTTGCGGGCGAGGCTGTAGGAGGGATACACGGCCGGAACCGGTTGATGGGCAATTCTCTGCTGGACGTGATCGTGTTCGGTCGGAACGCGGGGCAGAATGCTTCGGCTAAAGCGAAAACCGTAAAGAACGGCAAGCTGACGCTCCGGCATATAGAAGCCTATGCAAAAGAAATGGAGGAGGCCGGTATCGTAAGCGATAAGGTATCGCCTCTGCTTCTGCCGACCTATACGCATGGCCGCGCAAAATGGCAGGCAGAAAAATAAAAAATCAAAAACCGTCCGGCAAGGACGGTTTTTTGGTTATCATGATAAATAGGAGACATAAGGAGGAAACAGTCTATGCAGGCGCAGATCACCTATCTTGACAACAGCGGCTTCGCCGTAAGGGAGAAACACCGGTTTTTGATTTTCGACTGCTGGAACCAGAGGCCGGGGAATGGAAAGCAGGGACTTGCGGGCGGCGTGATCGCTCCGGAGGAGCTTGCGGACGAGCAGGTCGCCGTATTTGTTTCCCATGCCCACGGAGACCACTATGATCCTGCGGTTTTCAATTGGGAAGAGAAGATAGCAGATATCCGCTATATACTTTCTGACGATATTGCTCCGCATGCAGGCACGCTCATGGCTGCTCCGCATGAGACCCATACGCTTGACGGGATGACGATAGAAACGCTGCGGTCTACGGACGAAGGGGTTGCGTTCCTTGTAGAGACGGACGGGCTTACAGTCTATCATGCGGGCGATCTCAACTGGTGGCACTGGGAAGGGGAAGCTCCGCAATGGAACGCGGAGATGGCCCGTGCCTATCAAGCGGAGATCGGACGTTTACAGGGAAAACGCATCGATATCGCGTTTATTCCCGTCGATCCCCGGCTGGAGGAGAGCATGCTGCTCGGGATCGAATATTTTATGGAGCATGTGGGTGCAAAAATGGTGATTCCCATGCATTATGGCAGTGCAGGAGCGAAAGCGGCGCATGCATTGCGGACATCAAGGATACTGGCTCCTTTCCGCGGGCGGATGATTATGCCGCTTACACGGGGTCAAACAGTCCTTTTTGAGAAGAAGGAACAATAAAAGCGTAGCTGCCGGCGTGCTTGTATCGGCCGGGAGCATTGTGTTATACTGAAAAAAACGGAAAAGGGGTGTCTATGATGGGAAAGGTAATACAGGTAGCGGAAGCGGCAAAAGCCGCAAAATCAGCGATGAACCGTCTGAATACAATAGAAAAGAACAGGATACTCGAGGCAATGGCGGCGGGACTCCTGTCCCATACGGAAGAGATCATGAAGCAAAATGCGCTTGATGTAGATGCGGCACGCGAAAAAGGCAGGACGCCTGCGCTCATTGACCGTCTGGCGCTCGATAAAAAGAGGATACAGGCAATGGCGCAGGGACTTCGGGACGTTGCGGAGCTGCCCGACCCGATCGGCGAGATCATTCATGCGACGAAACGCCCGAACGGGCTTTTGATCGCGAAGCAGCGCGTGCCGATGGGCGTGATTGGCATCATTTATGAAGCGCGCCCGAATGTTACGGCGGATGCGGTCGGCCTGTGCCTCAAAACGTCGAACGCCGTCGTTTTAAAGGGGGGAAGCGAGGCGATCCATTCCAACACGGCGATCGCGGATATTCTGATACGCGCAGGCGAGGCGGCAGGCATGCCGAAAGGGGCAGTTGGCCTTATTACAGATACGTCACGGGAGGCTGTTGCCGAAATGATGAAGCTGAACGATTTGATTGACGTGCTCATTCCGCGCGGGGGCGGCGGGCTGATCCGGTCGGTGGTACAGAACGCCACGATTCCCGTTATCCAGACGGGAGTAGGAAACTGCCATATTTATGTGGACAAAACGGCAGATCTCGATATGGCGGTCTCTATCACGGTCAATGCGAAAACCTCCCGCCCGGCAGTGTGCAATGCGGCGGAAAGCCTGCTTGTACATAGGGAGGTCGCGGCGGAATTTTTACCCAAAGTGTTCCGCGCCCTAAAAGATAAAGGGGTGGAAATACGCGGGGATGAAATGTGCCGGAAATACGGCGCAGCGGCAGCCGCTCCTGAAGATTATGATACGGAGTATCTCGACTATATTATTTCCGTAAAGGTCGTGGACGATGTAGACGCGGCGATCGAGCATATCAATCTTCATGGAACAGGGCATTCGGAAGCAATCGTGACAAACGATTACCGCAATGCAGAGCGCTTTAAGGCGGATGTAGATGCGGCGGCAGTATATGTGAACGCCTCCACTCGTTTCACTGATGGATTTGAATTCGGCTATGGCGCGGAGATCGGTATTTCTACGCAAAAGCTCCACGCGCGCGGACCGATGGGGCTTGCGGAGCTTACCACGACAAAATATGTGATCGATGGAGACGGACAGATACGGTAGGAGGTACGACAAAATGGATAATGAAACTTTGATACCGGATTTAGAGCCGGAAGCGGAAAAGTTATTTTTAAAAAGAGTTCGGCAGCATAAGATCATGGGCTGCGTGATAGCGTGCTGTATGATCGTTCTTGGTATATGGCTGCTGATTATGCCGGAAAGCGTAAGCTTTGCGGTCAACTACACGGTCGCCATAGGCGTTTTACTCATGGGGATATACGAAGTGATAGCCTTTTTTCGGACAGAGCAGTCTTTCCGCAATGAGGCTACCCTTGCGAGTGGTGTGATATTTATTCTCATGGGAGCGGTGATCGTAGCGTTTTCTATGGGAGATGTGGCCAGTCAAATCACCATGATGGGGATATTCACGACTGTACTTGGATTTTTTGCGCTATATAGGGGTATCATGGGATTTTTTTCATACGGAAGATTCAAAAAAATGGATGCGAAAGATACGGGCTGGCTTCTAACAAGCGGCATATTGAATGCAGCAGTCGGTATACTGATGGTATTTCTTCCATTTACCGGTCTTGTTTCGGTTGCGATCGTACTCGGCGTTTATCTGATCGTGGCAGGGACCGCGCTTTTGGCAGAGGCGGTTTCCGGTAAGATCGCACGAAAACACTGATAGCAGGACAAAACAAAAAGCCGCTGAAAGCGGCTTTTTTGATTAATATTTATACCTTGCATGAACATTGATCAAAAACGTGAAGCAGGAAGATATATATGGCATGACGGATAAGAAAGGGCTTTTCTATACCATAGGAGCATTTTATGTTATAATAAACCATATTAATCAAGAGAGCGGGAGTGATCATTCATGGCTAAATTATGGGGCGGACGGTTTGAACAGAGTACGGACGAATTTGCAGAGGGCTTCCAGTCCTCGATCGGCTTTGACAGCCGCATGTACCGCGAGGATATCATGGGCAGCATTGCACATGCAAAAATGCTTGGTGCACAGAGGATCATTCCAATAGAGGATGCAGAGCAGATCGTAGAAGGGCTGAAATCTATTCTTGAAGATATCGATGCCGGCCGGGTGGAATTTTCGGTGCACGATGAGGATATCCACATGAATGTGGAGCGGCTGCTGACGGAAAGGATCGGCGACACGGGCAAGAAGCTGCATACGGGCCGCAGCCGGAACGATCAGGTCGCCACGGATTTCAGATTATATATGAAACGTATGGCAGACGAGACGATCGGGAAGCTGACGCAGCTTTGCGGTACGCTTGTGGACATCGCGGAGGAAAATACGGATACTATCATGACAGCGTATACGCACCTGCAAAAGGCGCAGCCGACGACGCTCGGACACTATATGATGGCATATTTTGAAATGTTCTACCGGGATATCCAACGCTTTGTAGACTGTAAAAAACGTACCGATGTTCTGCCGCTCGGCGCAGGCGCACTATGCGCGACCACCTATCCGATCGACAGGGAAATGGCGGCAAGGGAGCTTGGTATGTCCGGTATCACGCGTAACAGCCTCGACGCCGTTTCGGACCGCGATTTTGCAATCGAATACCTCTCGGCGTCGTCAGTCTGCATGATGCATCTTTCGCGGCTGTGCGAGGAGATTATTTTGTTCTCCACGAACGAATATGGAACGCTCCGGCTTTCGGACGCCTATTCCACCGGCTCGAGCATCATGCCGCAGAAGAAAAATCCCGATATGGCGGAGCTCATCCGTGGGAAAACGGGCAGAGTATACGGCGATCTGATGACCCTGCTGACAGTTATGAAAGGGCTGCCGCTCGCTTATAACAAAGATATGCAGGAGGACAAGGAATGCACTTTCGACGCGGCAGATACCTTAAAAGCATGCCTTGAAGTGATGAACGGCATGCTGAAGACGGCGGAATGGAACAAAGAGCGTCTGAGAGCGGGCGCGGGACTTGGTTTTACGAACGCTACGGATGCAGCGGACTATTTTGTGAAAAACGGAATGGCGTTCCGGGACGCGCACGCAGTGGTAGGGCATCTGGTTTTATATTGCGAGCAGCACGGAAAAGCGATTGACGAGCTTTCGCTGGATGAGATCAGACAGTTTGCGCCAGACGCGCGGGAGGATATTTATGAGGCGATCAGTCTCGAAACATGCGTCAATATGCGCAGCGTACCGGGAGGACCGGCTCCGGATATGGTGCGCGAGCATATACGGCAGGCCAAAATGCTGCTTGGAGATTTATGAGCAGACTATGTGAGATGAACAGGACGGGGAGGAAGAAAGAATGAGCCCGAAGAAGGTGATCTGTTTCGTTGCCGCACTGGTCTGCTTCGCTGTTTTTGCCGCGGGATGCGCGGGGGAAAGCGAACCTGCGCCGTCTGAAGCGCCGAGGCCGTCTGCGTCACCCGAGAGGACAGAAGAGCCGGGAGCCACGGCGGCTCCGTCTCCGACGCCCACGCCCTATACGGAACTTCGGGAAGGGGCGCAGGGAGAAACAGTACGGAAGCTTCAGGAAGCGCTGATGGAGCTTGGATATCTTGCGCAGGACAAAGCAACGGATTATTATGGCTCGCTGACACGCGCCGCAGTCGTGACATTCCAGCGCCAAAATGGATTGCAGGCGGATGGGATCGCGGGGGAAGAAACACAGGAGCTTCTTTATTCCGGAAATGCAGCGGAATGTGAACCATTTTCGCTGCTTGCCCCTACGGTAGGGATGAGCTTTGAAGAATTGGTCATGAGCGACGACGGCACGCGCGATCAATATCCAGAGGGATACCCGGAGCCGGGAACCTATAAAATCATCGTAGATATTGAACATCAGGTCACAATGGTTTATACGAAGGATGAGAACGGAGAGTATACGGTTCCGGTAAGATATATGCTGTGCTCTACAGGGAAAGACGACTGCACGCCCAAGGGCACATTTAAAATGGACAATTACCGCGTACGCTTCAGCCAGTTTGCACGGGATAAAACGTACGGACAGTATTGGTCGCAGATACGCGGCGCGATCTATTTCCATACGATCCTATATGAGGAATTTGATACCTCTACCTATATTGAGGAGGTATGGGAAAAGCTCGGAACAGCAGATTCCCATGGCTGTATTCGTCTGACAGTTCCGGATGCAAAATGGATCTGGTTCAATATTGCACCGGGAACGGAATGTGTCGTTCGAGACGGCGACCCGGACGATGATGTGACGGCTTCTATCCGTGAGCGGCTTGTGCTTGCCGCGCTGCCGGAGGAACGGCCGGATATCGAACCGCAGGATATCCCAAATACGGATAATTGGAGCATAGAGGATGTAGCGCACGATATACCCTTTGTGCAAGGGTCGCAGGATTGATGGAAGCTGCGGTGCCCGGAAACACATATATCAGCAAAAAAGCCCTGAACTCAGGGCTTTTTTGTCTGAGGGCAATAGCAAAATAAAAAGCGGATGATATAGTCTCCCGCCTGTCAAGGCGTCTATTTTTCAGAAAACAGGCACATTTCGATTGGATTATTCTCTTTATAATATTTTTATTCAGCATAGAATATTTAAACCAATACTATTTTTTTACAAAAAATGATTGACATTTAAAAATGTATAGGATATTATTAAGATACAACTTAGTTATGTAATATTAAAAAGTAAAGTGAAACAAAGCTTACAAATTCAAAAAAGCAAGTGAAAAATAAAATTTGAAAGGAAATAAGTCCTTAAATATTTATATTGAATTATAAATTATAGATTTTTGACCAGAGATATTGTCCAATATTATTACTGATAGATAAGTGTTTTGACATGCTTTTTAGGCATGTTTTTTTGTGGTCAAAAATCTATCAAAAAAATGCCGAAATAAACCAATATACGCATCTGAGGCATGGAGGTCCTTCGCACGCAAAGCAGACAATAATTGAAAATCAGGCCTGTATAGGTGTATTTCGTGATGCTTTTTTGAGAAACGGGAACGAACGGATGATACCGGCGAAGCCGGTTAATCAATATAAGACACAGCTCAGTGTCAGAAAAAATAACATGTGGGAGGGAAAATTATGAAAAAAGTCTTGGTATTAGTCTTAGCGGTTCTTCTGATGGTAACGGTTTTCGGATGTTCTGCGGCTCCGGCGGAGGAAAGTAACGGTACGGATACGTCGACTCCGTCGGAAGCGGCAGGGGAGGCTGCTTCTGACGGAACTTCGGAGGAAAACGGAGCGGACGGCAAAACACTGAAATTCGGTTATGTTACCAGCGATATGTCTCATGAATGGTATCAGAACATTGTAAAGGGCGCACAGCAGCGGGCAGAAGAACTTGGCATAGAACTGGTTACGGCAGATGCTGCGATGGATGCGGGCAAAGAGGTTACGCAGTTGGAGAATATGCTGACATCTGGCGTTGATGCGCTTTTGATTACTCCGGTTGACGCAAAATCGCTTGTAACGGTCATTAATGCAGCCAAGGAGCAGGGGGTACCGGTTATTTGCGAATCCAACGTAGTGGAAGGAGCTACAACAACAGTTGGAATTGACAGCGTGGAAGGTGGCCGTCAGGCAGGAAAATGGCTGGCAGAATACGCGACGGAAAACAATATTGATCCGAAGATATTAGTAGTAGGCATGCCGCAAAATGAAGATTGCAGGGAGCGTGTACAGGGCTTCAAGGAAGCATTGGATGAATCAGGTATCCAGTATGAGATTGCGCAGGAAGTAGATGGACAAGGGGAGAAGGAGACGTCACTTGAAGTTTCACAGGATGCGCTCACGGCACATCCGGAGATCAATGTGATTTTCGGAATCAACGATAACGCGACGACAGGCGGCATGGCGGCCTATAAGGAAGCGGGACTTGATGAAAGCAAGCTGACGGCGATCGGCTTTGGCTTCGAGGGCGTTGCAGGCCGTACGGCGCTTCTTGCCGATGGACCGTATAAAGCTGCTGTGGCAATGTTCCCGGATTTCATGGGGCAGAGGTTGGTCGATACGGCTTATGAAGTCGTGAACGGAGGAGAGGTTTCTGAACGGACATGGTCTGGTTCGACGATTATCACACTCGACAATTTTTCGGATTATTACACGGAAGAAAACGGGGAATATATCACCAATTTTGAAGCGATCGAAGCGCTGATTGAAGAGTAAAGAATCGCAATAGAAATGGGGCTTGCCGGTGCCGGGCAATAGCTGTTCCGGCATCGGCAACAGCCCGCTGAAAGGAATGAAAATATGAACAGCCAAAAAACAACAGCGAAAAGTGTATTTTCAAAAATAAAGGATTCTGATATTCTTTTCCTTGTCATCGCGCTGATCGTACTGTGCGTCATTATGTCGCTGACATCGCAGGTATTTTTATCGGAACGGAATATTATGAACATGCTCCGGCAGGTATCTCTGACGGCGGTCTGTGGATTCGGGCTTACGATGGTAATATTGCTTGGCGAGATCGATCTTTCGGTCGGTTCGCAGCAGGCGATCGCAGGCCTTTGCTCGGTTGTTACGCTGAATGCAACGGGCAGCATTGCACTTGCCGTTCTTGCGGCGCTTGCAGCAGGCGCCGGTGTTGGAGCGCTTAACGGATTCTTAGTGGCAAAAGGAAAAATGAATTCTCTGATCGTAACGCTTGGCACGATGACGATCTGGAGGGGGGTAGCAATGGTCACTACGGACGCGGTTTCCATACAGGCAGCTTATCCGGATTTCCAAACTTTGGGTACAGGTTATGTAGGGCCGATCCCGAATGGTGTTATCATCATGGCAATACTGTTTGTAGCGATCTGGTATATCCTGCGGCATACGACATTCGGCCGCTATATCTATGCGATTGGGGGAAATCAGGAAGCGTCGAAATTAGCCGGACTGCCGGTGGACCGCATGAGGATCACGGTATATATCATCAGCGGTGTACTCACTATGCTTGCAGGCGTATTGCTTGCCTCACGGATGTCATCGGCACAGCCATCTGCCGGAGACGGTTTTGAAATGACGGTGATCGCCGCAATCATTTTGGGCGGTGTTTCACTGAACGGAGGGATTGGCGGTATTGGAGGCGCGTTTATCGGCATGCTGATCCTTGGGGTATTGGAAAATGGACTTACCCTATTGGACGTTTCATCCTTCTGGCAGAATATCGCAAGAGGTATCGTGATTATTCTGGCCGTTTATCTTGACGAAGTTCGTAAAGCGCGGCTGGCAAAGAAAATTGTACAGGAGCAGAAAGACCATCTGAAAAAAGAGGGAATAGCGGCATGAAAAATACACCTGTCATTGAAATTGCGGATATGCATATGATTTTTCCGGGCGTACATGCGCTGAAGGGAGTCAGCTTCGACCTCTATGCGGGAGAGGTGCATGCACTGGTCGGTGAAAACGGCGCGGGGAAATCGACGCTGATCAAAATACTTTCGGGAGTCTATCAGCGCTCGCGTGGAAAATATCTTATAAATGGGAAAGAAGCGAAGATATGTCATCCCCTTGACGCGATCAAAGAGGGAATCAGCGTCATCTATCAGGAATTGAATCTTGTATCAAGTTTATCGGCGGCGGAAAATATTTTTTTCGGACGTCTTCCCGCAAAGGGCGGCCGGGTCCAGTGGAAAAAGCTTTATGACGAGTCGCGAAAATATATGGAAATGGTAGGGCTTTCGATCAGTCCGCGGACAAAAGTACAGTATCTCAGTATTGCGGAACAGCAGCTCGTTGAGATCGCAAAGTCGCTTTCCTTGGGGGCTAAAATTATTATTATGGACGAACCGACTTCTGCGTTGAGCCCGAAAGAAGTGGAAAGCCTGTTCAAGATCATCGCACAGCTGAAGGAAAAAGGAGTTTCTATCATCTATATTTCACATAAGCTGGATGAGATTTTTGAGATCGCCGACCGAATCACAGTATTTAAGGACGGCGCAGTCGTAGGAACGAAATATCCGGAAGAGTTGAATGAAGAACAGCTGATCGAAATGATGGTTGGCAGAAAGATGGAAGATATCTTCCCGGACCGTAACGCAAATCTGGGGGAAGTGCTGCTTGACGTAAAGGGACTGACAACAGAGAAAGTGACGGATATCTCATTCCATGTGAGACGCGGAGAAATTGTAGGCTTCTCCGGATTGATGGGGGCGGGCCGCACAGAAATGACGATGGCGCTTCTCGGCATGGATAAACGGTTAGAAGGCAGCGTAGTATTGGATGGAAAGGAAATACCGCCGAATTCTCCGCTGATTGCCCGGGAATCGGGAATGGGCCTCGTGGTAGAGGATAGAAGAAAAGGCGGTATCCTGCCGAATATGAGCGTAAAAAGCAATATGACGATCGTTTCGTTGAATCAAGTGACAAAAGGGATCAGTATTTCAAGAACGGGAGAGGAAGATGTGGTTCGGGATATGATACAGCGTCTGAAAATCAAAACGCCCACGATGAACCAGCTTATTCCAAAGCTCTCGGGCGGAAACCAGCAAAAGGTCTTGCTTGCCCGCTGGCTTATGAAAAGAAATCTAAAAGTACTTGTGATCGACGAACCAACGCGGGGGATCGATGTTGGAGCAAAAGCGGAGATCTATTCGCTGATGAACGATCTTGCCGGGCAGGGCCTCGCGATCATTATGGTCTCGTCCGAGCTTCCGGAAATACTGGGAATGTGCGATAGAGTATATGTCATGAAGAGTGGCAAAATCACAGGAGAGTTTAACAGGGAAGAAGCTTCCGAAGCCGCGCTGCTGGAGAAAGCCATCCATTGATCTTTGACATTTGTGAAATTATACAGAAGTGGGGTAGTGAGGCATGAACAATGATGCGAAAATATTAAAGGAGCTCGGAAAGAAGATCGCCGAGATCGCCCATTTGCCGGTGCAGAATGAGAAGAAGGAATTGTGGCGGAAAAATAATGACCTTGAGCCAGTCCGGCCAATGGTATATATCGATCAGCTTCCATGGCACGAGCTTGGCAAAAGCGATGAACTGAAAAACCGGTGTGAGGATGAGTTTTTACGGACGGTGGAAACGGGATTGCTGCAAATGCTCTATCGCTGGCGGCATTTTCCATGCGATATGGTGGTGGAAAACAGATTGGATATCCCGCACGAAATACACAATCTCGATTATGGGATCCATATCATGGAGGATGTGCGGCAAACGGACGAATCCAACGACATCGTTTCCCATAAATATGTAGATCAGATCGATACGCCGGAAAAGCTGGAAATGCTGAAAGCAGATAAAATATGGGTAGACCATAAACTGGACGAGGAGCATTTTGAACGGTGCAGCGAAATTTTTGACGGGATACTCCCGGTGCGGTTCTCAGGCGTACAGATCCATGCGGGCGTATGGGATAGGATCGCGCAGATGAAGCCTGCTGAAGCGATCCTGTGGGACATTATCGACCGGCCGGATTTTGTGAAGGATATCGTCAGAAAATTTGTAGAACTGACAGAGGCAACGCTTACTCAGTGCGAAGAACAGGGGCTTCTGGATCCAGAGGCACAATATGTCCATTGCACGGGCGCCTATACAGATGACCTCCCAAAGCAGCAGGGGGAAAAAGCAATGGCAAAGAATGTATGGGCATTCGGTATGGCGCAGATATTCTCAACGGTTTCGCCGGATATGCATAATGAGTTTGAAATAGAGCTCGTAAAGCCGCTTTATGAAAAATTCGGGCTTCTGTATTACGGATGCTGTGAGCCGCTGGAGAATAAGATAGATATTGTGCGGAAGCTGAGTAATGTGCGAAAGATATCCGTCAGCCCGTGGGCGGACGCAAACAAGAGTGCGGAACACATGGGAGCAGATTATGTAATGTCTTTCAAGAGTAATCCGTCTTATATTGCGACAGGGGAATTTGACGAGGAATGTGTGGAAAAAAATATTCGGGGAGCGATCTGCGCGGCAAAAGAAAACGGAACACCTGTGGAGATTATCCTGAAAGATGTGAGTACGGTCTCCTATCATCTGTCGCACATCGACCGCTGGGAGAAAACAGCGATGAAGATCGTGGAGGAAGGATAAAACTCAAATAATAATGAAACAAGCGCCGAAAGGTGCTATACTGAGGATAGAATCATGATATCGATGGGCGGAAAAATACGATATGGTAAAAAGAAAAAGCAACATTGTGGTTGGAAGCTCAGGACTTATTAAATCGATCAATAAGAAAAATGTCCTGAATACGATCAAAAGAAGCGAGATGATTTCCCGCGCGGAGATATCAAGGGAAGTGAAGCTTACGATGCCGACAGTCATGCGCATATCGGAAGAACTGATTCAGGATGGTCTTGTGTGCGAAGTCGGCAAAGGGGTTTCCACAGGCGGCCGAAAACCGAATCTTTTAAGCATTGTTCCGAATGGAAGATATTTTTTAGGAACTGTTATCCAGAAAAACATACAAAGCATTGTTGCGAATATGTCAGGAGACATTCTCTCGTCTTATCGGCGCGATATCGATTATTCGGGCGGAGAAGATAAAATATTGGCACAGCTGGAGCAATGCATGGAAGAAGCTGTGCGGATGAGCGGGCTGACAGAAAATGATATCTCCTATTCTGGGATCGGAACGCCCGGTATGGGCTTTAAATATACGGAACAGGCAAGCGACGATGTGTTTTCCTATTGGGCCACAAAAAGGATGGACTTTTTTAAGGAGAAGGGGCATTTCAAATGGCCGACAGTCGTGGAGAACGTAGCAAAGCTCGGCGCGCTGGGAGAATTGGAATATGGGATCGGCAAGAGCCTTGACGACTATTTATATATTTTTGCCGATTATGGAATCGGCATGGGACGGGTAAAAGGCGGAAAACTGGACGTTGGAAACAGCGGAGTCGCAGGAGAACTTGGGCACATGTCCATTGATTTCAATGGACGGGATTGCTATTGCGGAAACAGGGGATGTCTGGAAAGCTATTGCTCCATCAACGCTCTGCTGAAAGAATACAGGCGTGAAAAGATGATGAATGGGAGCGCGGAGGGGGCAGGCTATGGCCTCCAGACGATCGAGGATGCCGCCGGACAGGGCGATCCCGTTGCGGAAGAAGTGTTAAAACGAGTCGGCAGCTGGCTGGGGATCGGATTAGCGAACGTCGTGAATATTTATAATCCGGGAGCGATCATACTTGGAGGCGAACTGGAACGAAGGTTTCCGCTGTATGTTCAAAGCACAAGCGAAACAATGATGAAGAATATTTTTATGGATAAAAGCAGAAATATAAAAGTGCTTGCCGGAACGATAGAAAAACCAATGGAAGCCTTGGGCGCAGTCGCCTTGGCGATCGAAGCCTATTTTGAAAAATATTGCAGCGATAAAACAAAATAAACAGTAAAGCATCTATCGGAAAAATATGCGCGGGAAACGCATATTGGTTTTGTGTACCTTAATTCCGGAAAAAGCAGAAAGAGAAATGGAGCAAAAATGTCACGGATAGAAAACTTCAGAGAAACGATGCGGCACAGAAAGCCGTCGGATCTGGTACTGGATTTAGGCGGGAATCCGCTTTCGGGACTGGAAGGAAAAAGCCATGAAAATTTAATGAATTTGTTTGGATTTACGAATCGGCCGAAGGAACGGTATCTTTTTGGAAAAATCGGCCGAATCGACGAGAGGATTTTGCAGTGTATGGATATTGATACGCGCTCCGTAGGCGAAATTTTGCATCCGGAACACTCGCAGTTCCGGTTTCTGACGGAAGATACTTATATTGACGAATGGGGGATCAAGCGCAAATTTACCGGAACGTATTGGGATGTAGTGGATCCGCCGCTGAAAGGAGCATCGGCAGATGATTTGGATTCTTATTTTTTCCCGGACGCCGAAAGTATAGACCGAAGCCTCATCGGCGCTATGGCGGCGGAAGCAAAAAAGCTGTGGGAAAGCGGGGAATATGTGGTCTGCGCGGAGCATCCGGTCTACGGGATATTTGAATTAGGCTGTTGGTTATGCGGATTTGACGATTTTCTGATGCGCCTTTTCCTTGATGAAGGCTTTGTCAGAAAGCTGTTCGATAAAATACTGGAATACCAGAAAAAGGTGATCGATCTTTACTATGGAGCATTGGGCGGCTATATCCACTATACTTCGAGCGGAGATGACTTTGCGATGCAGAGTGATCTTTTTATGCCGCCGCAAACCTTTCAAAAACTGGTCAAGCCTTATCTGAAAGAAAGAATAGACTATACAAAACGTTATACCGATGCATATTTTCTGCATCATTCGTGCGGAAACGTCTACAAGATCATCGGTGACCTGATCGAAATCGGCGTTGAGATATTAAATCCGATCCAGCCGGTTTCGGAGGAAATGTCTCCTTCTTGGCTGAAACAGAATTACGGAAAACAGATCGTATTCCATGGCGGGATCGATACACAGGAGTTACTGAATTTCGGCTCGGCGGCGCAGATTGATGAGTCTGTCCATCAAACGGTCGAGATATTGGATCGGGATGGAGGATATATTTTTGCGGCGGCGCACAACATACAGGACGATGTTCCGCCGGAAAATATTGTAACGATGTTTCATGCAGCAAGAAAATATGGAAGGAAACAATGAAATGAGCAGGAAAGGATCTATACGGAATATACTGGACCAGCTGCTTCAAAGATACCCTGTACTGCGTGAGAATGAACAAGAGCTTCTCGCAGCTTATGAGATACTGATAAACTGTTTTGAAAGTGACGGAAGATTGTTTGTTTGCGGAAACGGCGGGAGCGCGGCGGACGCACTGCACATTGCCGGCGAATTGATGAAACGGTTTATCCTGCCGCGAAAAACAGATGAGGCGTTTCGAAAGGAGTTTGCGCGGCTCTATCCGAAGGAGGCGCAAAGATACGGAGAATTTCTGGAAGGGGCGCTTCCTGTTTATGCGTTGGTGGAGAATGCATCGCTCAGTACGGCGTTTGCCAACGACGTCAGCCCGGAGCTCACATTTGCACAGCAGGTGTATGGTTACGGAAGAAAAAACGATGTTCTGCTTGGAATTTCAACCTCCGGCAATGCGAAGAATGTAACGCTTGCAGCAGAAGTAGCGAAAGCGAAAGGCATGAAAGTCATCAGTCTGACAGGTAAGACAGGTGGAAGTCTGAAAGAGATCGGAGACACGGCGGTCTGCGTACCGGAAAAGGAAACCTATTTGATACAAGAACTGCATCTTCCTGTTTACCATGCGTTGTGCCGGATGATCGAGGCCCATTTTTGGGAGAAAGACGATATATGAAAAACATTTTAGGGTTTGATATAGGAGGAACGAAATGTGCTGTCCTGCTTGGCCGGGTGTCAGGACAAAACGTGGATTTTTTAGGGCGCAGTTTTTTTTGGACGAAGGATACAAGCGGGGCAGACGACGCGATTAGCGTGATGCTCGAAGAAGCGGAAGCGATTCTGCAAAATAATGGTTTGACACACAAAGATATCGATGCGGCCGGAATCAGCTGCGGGGGCCCGCTCGATTCCAAAAGAGGCGTAATACTTTCGCCGCCTAATTTGCCCGGATGGGACCGTATTCCTATTGCAGAACGAATAGAGAGCCATTTTGGGGCGCCGGTACGAATACAAAACGATGCCAATGCGGGGGCGCTGGCAGAATGGCGGTTTGGCGCGGCGCAAAACGCGAACAATGCAATTTTTATTACCTTTGGAACCGGATGCGGAGCGGGATTGATACTGGACGGCAGGCTGTACAGCGGAACGAACGATATGGCGGGCGAATGCGGTCATATACGTCTAAGCGCAGTCGGCCCGGTCGGCTATGGAAAGGCGGGCTCTATGGAAGGCTTTTGCAGCGGCGGCGGCATTGCCCAGCTTGCAGGTATGGTAGCGCGGGAACATCTGCAAAGCGGGCGGAGCACTGCATACTGTGAAAGCTTGGACAGCATTGAGCACATAGATGTTAAAAAGGTCGCTGAAGCAGCCCGGAAAGGAGATGCAGCAGCATGCAAAACATTCCGGCTGGCCGGCGAATATCTGGGAAGAGGGCTTTCCATATTGGTAGATTGCCTGAATCCGGAAGTAATCGTGCTTGGAGGGATATTCGGACGGTGCCACGATCTTCTTGTACCGCCGATGGAAGCAGTCCTGAAAGATGAAGCACTGGAACGCGCACTCTCTGTGTGCCGGATCGTTCCGGCGCAGCTTGGAGAAGCGATCGGAGATTATGCGGCCATAGCGGCCTCGGGTATAAGCGATGCGTAAGTAGCGCAGATCCGTTAGAATAGCTTTTGGACCTTGAAATAATGACGGCTCACCTCAGTGGGAGGAGAATGCACACTATGAGAGGAAAACAAATAGTCGAATCGATCTATCGGGATAGGCAGCCGGAAAATAACGGTTTTTGGCTGGGAAACCCTTCAGAAAAAGCCAAGCGGCTTTATTGTACTTATTTTGACATCAGAGAGGAAGCGCTGACGGAAATCGAAAAACGGAATTTGAAGAACAGCGTACTGACCACGGAAAAGATCGGAAAGGCAGATATAGAGCTTGCAAAAGCCCTGAACAGCGACCTGCTGTGGTTTTCCCCCGAGACCGACCCGGGTGCATGGCGGCATCCGGATGGAAAACCGATGTGGGATTGTTTTCGTGAAAAAAGAATGAGTCTCGGGCAGAACGGCGTTTTTGCAGAAACGGAAGATGTTGCGGAAGTAGAGGCTTTTGACTGGCCCGACCCGAAGTATCTGGATTTTACGCAAACGATGCGCAATATCGATTATGCGGCTGAAACGGGGCTTGCCGTTTTCGGTGGGATGTGGTGCCCGTTTTTCCACGTTGCCTGCGACTTTTTTGGTATGGAGAATTATTTTATTAAAATGCACACGGATCCAAACGTCGTATTAGCGGCAACGGAGCGCATCACAGAATTTTATCTTGAGGCAAACAAACGGTGTTTTGACGCCATGGGAAATCGGCTGACATCGGCGTTTTTCGGAAACGACCTCGGCAGTCAGCTTTCGCTTCTCGTAAGCAATGAATTTTTTGATAGATTTATTGCGCCGTTCATGAAAAAATTGATCGAACAGATGAAATCTTATGGCTTAAGGGTAACAATGCATTCCTGCGGAGCGGTTTTTGACATTATCCCGCGGCTTATCGATCTTGGGATCGACGCGCTCCATCCGCTCCAAGCGAAGGCGGCGAATATGCAGCCGGAAAAGCTCGCGAGAGAATTTAAAAACGATTTGGTATTCATCGGCGGGGTTGATACACAGGAGCTGCTTCCCTTTGGAACGCCGCAGGAAGTAAAGGATGAAGTGCACAGGCTGAAAGATATTTTTGGAAGCCGTTATATCGTATCTCCCAGTCATGAAGCACTTCTTGAAAATGTCAGCATAGAAAATGTGGTCGCTATGAGCGAAGCGGCTGCGGAATAAATACCCCGTAAGCATGAGAAATAATAAGGGGGAAGAAAACCATTCAAGCAATCAAAGGAGGGAAAAATGAAGTTTCAGCCGGACTATCATAATATTGTCGATGCAGCGACAAACAAAAAACCGAAACGTATTCCGCTGTATGACCATATCATTGCGGATGAAGTAATGGAAGCGGTTTTAAAAGCTGATTTTGCCTCGCTGATCAAAAACGAGAGGAAGGAAGAATATTTTAAACAGTACACCCGTTTTTTTCTAAAGATGGGTTATGACACGGTTTCGTTCGAGCAATGTATTACAAAGATACTGCCGGGCGGCGGGGCGTTATATTGCCATGCCGATCCGGCCATCAAGAGCTTTGAAGAGTTCAAAAATTATCCATGGGATATACTTGCAGACCGTTATTTTGAGGCGTTTTCCAACGACTTTCAGACCCTCGGAAAGGTTATGCCGGACGGTATGAAGGCGATCGGCGGACCCGGAAATGGGGTGTTTGAGATCGTACAGGACCTATGCGGATATGAAGGCCTGTGCTATATAGCGGCTGACGACCCGGCGCTGTATTGCGGGATATTCGAAAAAACGGCCGATCTGATGATGGAAATTTGGAAGAGATTTTTGGAATGCTTTTCAGACAGCTATTGTGTTTGCAGATTTGGCGACGACCTCGGATTCCGTTCGCAGACGCTGCTTTCCGCCCCGGATATCAGAAAATTACTGATACCGCAGTATAAGCGCCTGATTGCACAGATACATGCGTTTGAAAAACCATTTTTATTGCACAGCTGCGGATGCATTTTTGACGTTATGGATGATTTGATCTGCGGAGCGGGAATCGACGCTAAGCATTCCAACGAGGATGCGATCGCCCCGTTCCATGTGTGGGTCGAAAAATATGGACGGAAAATCGGCAATTTCGGCGGGATCGACACCGATGTGCTGTGCCGGGAGTCTCTGGAGGAAATACGCGGCTATGTAGAAAATGTATTCCGTGAAAACGCGGGAAAACAAGGCGGGATCGCCTTTGGCTCCGGCAATTCTATTCCGGATTATGTGCCAAAGGAGGGGTATTTGACTATGGTGAATACACTGCGCTGCCTGCGCGGGGAAGAGATCGAGGAGGGATTTTAATATGAAACGGTCGGAAATACAGCGGGAGATCAGGTGGGCTAAGGAGATTCTGAAAAAACATTGTTTTTATTTGCCGGAATTCGCGGACTGGACAGTAAAAGAGTGGCGTGAAAACAAGGAAGATATTGATGTGATTTTAAAAACAATGCGCGGCTGGGATATTACGGACTATGGAATGAACGACTATATGAAAGTAGGAAGCGTTCTTTTTACGATCAGGAATGGAGCAGTCGGGCAGGAGATTGGAACTCCTTATGCGGAAAAAGTGATTCCGCTGCATGAGGGCCAGCGCCTTCCCATGCATTTCCACGCCGTGAAAACAGAGGATATTATAAACCGGGGCGGTGGAGTAATGTATATGAAGCTTTATAACGCCCTGCCGGACGGGAAGCCGAACTGGGAGGAACCAGTTAATGTGCTGATGGATGGGATATTGAAAACAGTAAATGCTGGAGAAGAATTTACTGTAGAGCCGGGCGGGAGCGTTTCGATCACGCCGCGTATGTATCATATATTCGGCGCGAAGCAGGGGGCTGGAGACCTTATTGTAGGAGAAGTGTCTTCCGTTAACGATGATAATACGGATAACTATTTCTATGAAAAGGTTTCCCGGTTTGCAGAAATAGAAGAAGACGAAGAACTGCTCTATCCGCTTTGCAACGAATATGGGAAACTCCAGTAACCATTTACCGGCAAAGAAAGGCAGCAAACCCAAAAGAGTACGGAACTCCATACTTTTTTAGGTTTTTACATTATTTTACAGCAGTAAAGAAGAAACGGGGGAACCGGAAGATGACCTTGCCGTCCGGCTGCGGTGGATATTCCTGAAGAAGCCGCATACGGATATCCGCCTCGAAATCGATGCGCTGTGCGGGTTTAAGCTGCTCCAAATAGGGCAGCAGGCCGGTTCCGCGGTACCAATCCATAATATCTTCTATGGAATCCATAATATGGTAATAGGTGGTCTGCCATATAGAAAATTCAGAAGAGATACCGGAGAGAAGCGAATAGTATTCTTCAGGAGCAAGCGTATGAAAAATACGCTTGCAGGATAGGAAACGGTCCCACTTTTTGGAGCGTATCACGGCCTCGATGATCCGGTGGACGGGCTCCTTAAAATTCATAGGCATTTGCACCGCGAGAATACCGCCGTGCCTTAATGATCCCAGTAAAGAGGAAATCAGAGCGGCATGGTCTGGGATCCACTGGATGCATGCATTGGAAAATACGAGGTCAAAATCATGAGGGAGCCGCCGCAGGCCGTCCGGGACCGTACAGACCTGCCAGTTTTCCTGCGGATAGGACTGCCGGGCTTTGCCGATCATATTCTCCGAACTATCTATACCGAGAATACAGGCCTCCGGATAACGCCTGCGCAGCACATGAGTACTGTTGCCGGGGCCGCAGCCGACGTCCAATATACGCGCGATCCCCTTTGCAGGAAGCCGTGCGGCAAGGTCGCGCGACGGCTGTGTCCGTTCATGACGGTATTTCAGATATAAAGCGGAATCCCATTGCGCCATGACTGTTACCTCGCTTCTCGGAATGAGGGCCTATCTGCCGCACCGATGCGGCTGATGCTTCCATGCTTTGAGCTATTTTAAATCGTAGCAAATCGAAAAGATAAAGTCAATGATACAGGCGCGTATGCCCAAGCGAAACCCGGTGCTTCCTGAAAAAGAGAGCTATGAATACGATACAGCACATAAACGTTAGAAGCTCGCAGGCTGGTATGGTCATCCACACGCCCTCTATGCCGAAAAGCGCAGATAAAAGGAACAGAAGGGGGATGACAAGAGCGAAGCCGCGCAGCGCAGAAATCAGAAAAGAGGGGCGGGGACGTGCGATAGACGCAAAGAATGACGTCGTGACAATATTTATCCCTGCAAATAGGAAACCAAGGAAATAGATCGTAAGGCCGTTTTGTGTAAGCGTCTGAAGCTGCTCGTTGTCTCCGCTGTTGAACAACGAAGCGATCTCGCTGGGAAATAAACGCGCTGCGAGATAAAAAAGGAGGCTGAGAACAAATGCAAGGGCTACTCCGCATAGGTAGGTGCGGAGAACGTTGCCCATGCGGGAGGCGCCATAGTTTACACTGACGACAGGCTGGATACCCTGACCGATGCCCGTAAAGACCGCAATACAGACAAGAGCAAGATTGGCTACTACACCATAAGCCGCGACGCCGATATCTCCGGCTATTCCCATGATGACGATATTGAACAGAAAGATGATGATGCCGGATGAAAACTCGGTAATAAAAGAGGGAAGGCCCGTAAAAACGATATTGCCGAGCTCGCGGGCGCGAAAATGCACTTTCTGCAGCTTGAAATGATTTTTTCTGCGTATAAAATGTGCAGAAAGAATGATCATGCTCAGAATGGGAGCGATACCGGTCGCGAGGGCTGCGCCAAAGATGCCGAGGTGCAGAGGAAAGACAAAAATATAGTCGAATACGATATTAAACAGACAGCTTCCAAGCATTCCAACCATAGCAAGACGGGGATTTCCATCATTACGCACGAAAGCAACGAGCAGGTTATTGACGATGAACGCGCAGGAAAAGAGCATCAGCATGCGGAGATACGTTGCGGTCATGGAAATGATATGCTCTCCTTGAGCTCCCAGCATTTCAGCGATAGGACGGTTTAGAAAGATGCCGCATAACGTCAGAATGACGCCTGCCGACACCGCAAGGATGAAAGCCTGTGTAAAGATGCGGACCCCCGGCTGGCTTTCACCCTTTCCCGCCGCAATAGAAAAAAGAGTAGCCGAGCCAATGCCGATCAAAAGGCCGGTACCATTGATCAGATTGTAAATGGGAAGAGCCAAATTGAGCGCAACCAAACCGTCCGCGCCTACGCCGTTTGCCACAAAAAACGTATCGGCAAGGATATACAATGAAATACCGAGCATGCTCAGAATATTCAGAGAAACATATTGGAAGAATGTCTTATAAATATTTCTGTTTAAAATAGCCGTGTGTTCCATTTTTCCTCCTATCGTCCGTCCGGACCTCTGCAAAATAAAAGGCCTGCGCGTATCCGCAGGCCTAACAATACGAAAAAGAATCGATGCAATCAACGTGGCGGCATACCCGGCGGTATAACGCCACTGCATTATCAAGTTGTCAGCGTATGCATTATAGCAAAGGAGACTTTTACTGTCAAGTACCAAAAAACGATTGAAAAAGCGGCCGTATTTATAGGCCGCTTTTCCGGAGGTCTGTATTTAAGAATGGGGGGTCAAATTTTATGTGTGTGGTCGCACTGACAGGAAGAAGAACCCTGATGCGAACACCCTTTGCAGGAGCCGCAGCACCCGCCGCTTTTTTGACTGCGAACGATTCCGCGAACCGCGAGTACAAATAATACAGCAACGACTACAATCACGAAAATATCTCCAAAACTCATTTGAACAGCTCCTTTGTTCCCGTTTCCTCCTCTGTTTTCGCTGAACGATGCATCGGAGGTCGGGAGATGCACAGCTCAGCGGAAAACATTGCAGGAGTATGTACGTATGGGGAACGTATGTTTTCTTGCGGAGCATTCGTTATGTCTTATGCTCCTGCTCCATCATTGCCTAATGGAGTGAACTTCGGGTGATTAGCTTAAGCTAACCTCTGCCGAACAATATAAGTTAGCATTAACTAACTTATGCTTAAAGTTTATCATCTGGACGACCGTTTGTCAAGCATATTTGAAAAATTTATTTGTACGCGGTCAAAGCGTATGTTACAATAAAAACAATAATCTCCGCGGCAGCGGTGCAAACACATGGAGGGGATAGGGAATGCGCGAATCTGGAGAGAATTATCTGGAGACGATCCTGCTTCTGCAAAGAAAGTTCGGCTGTGTACGCTCTATTGATATTGCAAACAGGCTGGATTATTCAAAGCCCAGTGTCAGCAGGGCGATGGGTATTTTAAAAAAGCAGGATTATATCACGATGGATAAGAGCGGCTTTATCGAGCTGACAGAAAAGGGGCTGCAAAAGGCGGAAGAGATTTATGAGCGCCATACGCTGATACAGGAATTTTTGATCGAGACGCTTGGCGTAGAGCCGGATATCGCAGAGCAGGATGCCTGCCGGATCGAGCATATCATCAGCAGCCGCACATTCAGTCAAATCAAGGAATATGTAGAGAAGCACCACAGATAAATGTGCGCCGCATTGTGCGGAAAGAACATAAGAAATAAAGGAAAAGGCCTCCGGATAGGGGGCCTTTTGTTTGGGCCGGGAGGTCCGGCCCGAGGTTTAGGAGAATCTATTATAAGGTATAAGCTTAGTTACGTGCTTCCACAGCGGAAAGCGAACGGTTCTTGGAAGGATCGTAACCCTTGCGGGCCATGAGCCATATAATAAGCGCTATCAGTGCAATGGCAATCACAGCACCCACGCCGAACGGCTGGCCGAGAACGAACACGCTGCCGAGCTGGAAGATGATGAAAGCAACGACATAAGCGAGCAGAGTCTGATAGCCGATCGCCGCCCATGTCCACTTTGCATTGCCCATTTCGCGCTTGATCGCACCGATCGCCGCGAAGCAGGGAGCGCAGAGCAGGTTGAAAGCCATGAACGAGAACGCGCTTACGACTGTGAAGCTGCCGGCCACGCTCTGGAGCAGAGCCACCGTTTCTTCCGTTGCGTCCGGGATACCGTGCAGGACACCCATCGTCGCCACGACATTCTCTTTGGCCACAAGGCCCGTGATCGTCGCCACGGAGGACTGCCAGTCTCCGAAGCCGAGCGGCGCAAAGACCGGAGCGATCGCGTTACCGATCGAGGCAAGCATACTGTCATTGATGTCTACCATCTCGAACGATGCATTGAAATTGCTGAGCAGCCAGATAACGACTGTAGAAGCAAAGATGATCGTACCGGCTTTTTTGATGAACGATTTTCCGCGTTCCCACATGTGCATCAGAACGCCTTTTGCGCCCGGAGCACGGTATTGCGGGAGCTCCATGACGAAAGGAGCAGGCTCTCCTGCGAAAGGCTTTGTCTTTTTCAGGATAATACCCGAGATGATGACCATGCCAATGCCAAGGAAGTATGCGCACGGCGCCAGCCACCATGAATTTTCCGGGAACATCGCGCCTGCGATAAGGGCGATGATGGGAAGCTTCGCACCACAGGGCACGAAAGTGGTCGTCATGATCGTCATACGGCGGTCGGACTCATTTTCGATGGTACGGCTTGCCATAACGCCGGGAACACCACAGCCCGAAGCGACGAGCATCGGAATAAAGGATTTGCCCGAAAGGCCAAAACGACGGAAGATACGGTCCATGATGAACGCAATACGCGCCATATAGCCGCAGTCCTCTAAAATACCGAGCAGGATGAACAGGATCAGCATCTGCGGTACAAAGCCGATGATCGCACCGACGCCGCCGATGATACCGTCTACTACAAGGCTCTGCGCCCAATCGGCCGCGCCGATGGCCTCAAGGCCGCTCGTTGCCCAGCCAGAGATATATTCGCCGAACAGTACATCGTTTGTCCAGTCTGTAACGATAGTACCAAGCCAGCTTACCGATATGAAATACACGAAAAACATTACGCCGATGAAGATCGGGATCGCCGCGATACGGTTGGTGACGACGCGGTCTATCTTGTCAGAAATCGTCATTTGCTCCGCACGCTTTTTCACGCATTCACGCATCAGACCGTGGATATAAGTATAACGCTCATTGGTGATGATGCTTTCACTGTCGTCATCATATTGGTTTTCACATAATTTGATGATCTCGTCGATTTTTTGACGAGTATCTGCCTTGAATTTGAAATGTTTTTCTATTTTTTCATCACGCTCGAACAGCTTGATGGCATACCAGCGCAGATTTTTCTTTTCAACCACGCCGTCAAGAATGCCCTCTATGTCGGTGAGAGCAGCCTCTACGTCGGCCGCAAATTTATGGACGATAGGCTGTATCTCGACTGCTTTGGCAAGAGACAGCGCAGTCTCGATCAGTTTGGAAAGGCCGGTTCCCTTGAGGGCCGACGTTTCGACAACGGGGCAGCCCAGTTTTTCGCTCAGCTTTTTTATATCGATCTTATCGCCGCGCTTCTTGATGACGTCCATCATGTTGAGCGCAATGACGACGGGAACGCCCGTTTCCAAAAGCTGCGTGGTAAGATACAGGTTACGCTCGATATTTGTTGCGTCTACGATGTCGATGATAACGTCGGGACTCTCTTCTAATAAATAATTTCGTGCGACGACTTCCTCGAGTGTGTAGGGGGACAGGGAATAGATGCCCGGCAGGTCCGTAATGATAACGTCCTTATGCTCCTTTAATTTACCTTCTTTCTTTTCAACCGTTACGCCCGGCCAGTTGCCGACGTACTGCGACGCGCCCGTCAAATTGTTGAACATCGTGGTCTTGCCGCAGTTTGGGTTGCCTGCTAATGCAAGTTTCATTTGCTTCCTCCTCTTCAAAAGTTAGTTGAAGCTAACAGTGCTTCTTAAAAAATGCAGGGGAAACCCTGCCGTTTTTAGAAAACGTTAGCCTACATGGATCATCTCAGCGTCTGCCTTGCGGATAGAAAGCTCGTAGCCGCGTACAGTGATCTCCACCGGGTCCCCGAGCGGGGCAACCTTGCGGACGTAGACCTGTGTACCTTTCGTAAGGCCCATGTCCATAATTCTGCGTTTTACCGCGCCCGAGCCCGTCAGTCTCGTGATCGTCACCGTTTGTCCGCACGGCGTGTTGCGCAGAGTTTTTTCTCCGGATACATCCTGATTCATATCGCTCCTCCTTTCCGGTATGCGCCGCAAAAGGCGCAAAAATACAATACTTCCGAACGCAAAGGCGTTTCAGGCAAAAATTTTTATGCTTCCGCTACCATGATCCGGTTGGCCATAGTTTTGCTGATCGCAATACGCGTATCTTTTACATTTACGATCATGTTTCCGCCCATTTCGGAAACGACGGTCACATGCTCGCCCTCTACAAAGCCAAGGCTCCCCAAAAAATGACGCACATCGTCTTTGCCTTTGATTTTGCAGATAAAAGCCCTTTTTCCCGCTGGGGCAAGTGTAAGAGGCATAATAGTAAACACTCCTTCCGATTAGCACAAGCTAATAGTATGGACCAATATATGGGTTAGCGTTCCCTAACCCTTTTCCACATGTCAGTTTACCATCGCTAACCAAAGATGTCAATATGCGGAAAAGAAAAAATGGAAATTAAATAAATCGGCTGTAAAAATAGGCTCTTGAACGGAGCAAAAAAAACGGTATACGTGTCTCCGTTCCGGAAGACGATTTGATATTTAAAAAACAAACGCCTCGCCGGAAAACAGGTTTGGAAAGGAATAAAAAATGGCTGTGCCCCTGCAGAAGCACGTTTTGTAAAGGGATAACGAGAGCTGGGCTTGGCGGAAAAAGCTTTATTTCTAAAATATGCGCAGTTTCTTTGAAGAATATGATCGTTTAACGTGAAAGGCAGATACCGATATAGGCGCATGCCCCTGCCTGTAATAGAATACGGCCCATGATGCAGGCGGAGAAATGTCCGCTAATCGTCATATTTTTTCTGCAGGCATTCAGATGGCGCAAGGTTTGCTATAATAGAACGCGCCGGTAAACTTCAAATTTTTAAGACGAACGGCAAAAGGGAAAACAGCCCGAAAAGAGTACGAAAGCAAATGGAAAAAGATATGTCCGGCCTATGCTGTGCTCTTAAGTTATATCAATCTTAATACAGGGAGGTATCATAAGTTATGGAAAACAGTCAGGGAGAGAAGAGGAAAGCGCGTACCGGGATGAATGAAATGGTGCGCAAAATGTCAGGAGGCAATAAAACGGCTGGTATCGTGATTGCGGTCTGCATGGTGGTATTGGGGATATTGATCTTTTGTGCGCCGCTTATCATGGGGCTTGGGATCGCATATCTTGTAACGATCGGATTCATTATTTACGGTGTTTTTGATATCGTTGCCTATGTCCGCACGCCTGCTGACTATCGTAATGGCTGGACGATCGCGAACGGCATCATTTTTACGCTTCTCGGTATTTTGATACTTGTGGAAGCACTGGGAGGAATGTATGGGAGGATCAATATGATCTCTACATTCTCCTTTATTATCGGGTTCTTTGCCCTTTTCGGAGGAATCACCCAGATCTCGTCATACGGTGCATTTAAGAAAGAGGGAGAGCCGGGAGCAGGCTGGATCCTTGCAAGCGGTATCATCAACCTCATTCTCGGTATTCTGATCATCTGTGCTCCGATTGCAGGGTGGTTTACGATGGAATGGATTTTTGCCATCTATTTGATCGTAGGGGGCATAGCACTCTTTGCGGAGGCATGCTCGGGAAAGCTCGCTTGCAGAAAATGATGACAGCTTTGCCATGTAGCCTGACAAAAAAGGATGAAAAAACGGCGATGCCCGGACGGCAAGGCGCATCGCCGTTTCTTGTTTCAAAACGCTTTTATAAAGCCGCGAACCAATGGTTTTGATGAGACCGTTGAAAAGGATAGATCATGCAGACAAAAGGAATGAAGATATGGTCCGGCATAAATGTAGCGCTTGGCGTGCTGGCGTACACCGTACTCTTGGATGGAATATGGTTCTGGGCAGGCTTTATTTGTGCGGCCGCCGCCATTATCCTTGGAAATAAAGGGCGCAGGAGCCCGGAAAAAGGAAAGCGCATTTGTTCGGTGACCGGCATCGTACTCGCCGTCGGAGCGGCCGTCTGTTATCTTGCGCTCATGCTTTTACATGGATATTCTATGCCGGATATATTATAAGAAATAAATAGAGGAGGACAGTATGCTGAAGCTTTACAAGGGATTGAAAGCGTATGCGAAGCAATTGATCTTGATGGTCCTGCTGCTTTTCGTACAGGCGTTTTCCATGTTGATGCTGCCGTCTATGATGTCTCTTATCATCGACAGAGGGGTTGTACAGGGGGACATGAATTTTATCGTGACGGCCGGGATCATTATGATCTGCATTACGCTTGCAGGCTCCGCATCGGCGATTGGAGTAGGATATTTTGCTTCTAAAGCCGCGGTGGGGTTCTGCACGGACACGCGTAAAAAGCTGTTCCGCCATATCGACCGGTTCACGCTGGAGGAATTTGACCGGATCGGAACGTCGTCCCTGACGACACGTTCTACAAACGATATCCTACAGGTCCAAAACTTTACGATCATGCTGTTCCGGGTGATCATATTAGCGCCGATCATGTGTATTGGGGGAATCACGCTTGCATTTCAGAAAAACGCTGAGCTGGCCATGGTACTGGTCGTCTGTATGCCGATCATCGTGGTATTTTTGGTGATGGTGCTCCGCAGCGCTTTTCCTATCTTCCGTTCAATGCAGGCGAAGCTGGATAAGGTAAACCTGATCATACGGGAGAATATCACCGGAGTACGCGTCGTACGCGCGTTTACGGCTGAAGAACGTGAGGAAAAACGCTTTGAGGAGGCCAACGAGGATATGACGCAGGCTTCCACAAGATCGCAGGTAAAGGTATCCACCCTGATGCCGCTTCTTATGCTGATCATAAACCTTGGAACGGTAGCGGTCGTATGGTTTGGGGGCAGGCAGATATCGATGGGTGTTATTCAGGTAGGGGATATGATGGCGCTTATTCAGTATCTGATGCTGATCATGTATGCGCTCGTTATGATGTCGCTTATTTTTGCGCTTATGCCGCGGGCCAGCGTATGCGCGGAGCGCATCGTAGAGGTGCTGGAGATAGAACCAGCCATCACGAATGCGGAGCAGCCTAAGGTGCCGGAAAAGAAAACGGGAATAGTTGAATTTCGTGATGTGACGCTCAGTTATGGAAATTCAGACATTCCGGCAGTTTCGAATATCAGCTTTACCGCAATGCCCGGACAGACAACGGCGCTGATCGGCGCAACGGGAAGCGGAAAATCGTCTGTGATCTGTATGATACCGCGTCTGCGCGACCCGGAGAGAGGAACGGTTCTGGTGGACGGCATAGATGTGCGGGAATATGACCTCACAGAGCTTCGGAAACGGATCGGATACGTTCCGCAGAAATCTAATTTATTTGCGGGAACAATTCGTTCCAATATTGCGTTTTCAAACGAAAACATGAGCGGCGGGCAGGTGAAGCGCGCCGCACAGATTGCGCAGGCAGACGATTTTATTTCGCGTAAGGAGCTTGGATACGACGATCCGGTCGCAGAGGGCGGAACGAACGTATCCGGCGGACAGCGCCAGCGCCTTGCCATTGCCCGCGCGATGGCGACAGACGCGAATATTTTTGTATTCGACGACAGCTTTTCTGCGCTGGACTTTAAAACGGATGCGGCTGTGCGTCAGGCAATCCGTGAGAATACGCAAAACGCGACGGTCATTATTGTAGCGCAGCGGGTAGGAACCATCATGAACGCGGACAAAATACTCGTGATGGATAAAGGCAGGATCATCGGAGAAGGAACGCATGAAGAACTGCTCGCGGGATGCAGTGTTTATGCACAGATCGCAAAAACACAATTGGCCGAGGGAGGTGAAAAGAAATGACAAAAAAGTCACCGGAAAACACTTCGGCTGCAAAACGGCTGATTGGCTATCTGAAGCCATATAGAAAAAAGGTTGCCCTGCTGCTGATCTGCGCGGTCGTAGGCGTGATTTTTTTGATCACCGGCCCGCGTGTTCTGGGAACGGCGACCAATGTGATCACTATGCGCGCGCAGTATAACCAAACGGGCGTATTGGATCTGGATGTCAACGACCCGGGATTGGCGGGAGTAGAAGAGATCCGTGAAAATGTCGATGCGGAGGGAAATTATGTCGGGCCGCCCCTCAATGAGGGCGATATGCCGGTACTGAAGATGGTACTGATGATCCTTGTCGCTATTTATGGACTTTCGGCACTTTTTACCTATTTGCAGCAGAAGATTACGGCGCAGGTGGCGCAGCGCGCGATGTTTGACCTGCGGGAAAATGTAGACCGGAAAATACAGAGGCTTCCGCTCAACTATTATGATACGCATACGCACGGGGACGTATTATCCCGTACAACAACGGATATCGAAACGATATCGACCTCGCTTCAGCAGATCATGACGCAGCTTCTGACGGCGCTTTTTACGATCATCGGCATTGTGATCATGATGTTTACGCTCAATTGGCAGATGGCGCTGATAGCACTCGTAGTTCTGCCTGTTGCGCTGTTCGTTTGCTCGCGGATCGCAAAGAAGTCCCAGACATTTTTTAAAGGCCAGCAAGAGGGGCTTGGAGCTGTAAACAGCTATGTAGAGGAGCATTACGCAGGCCATGACGTCTTAAAGCTGTATGGCGGAGAGAAGCGCGCGGAACGGGAATTTGACGAAATGAATGATACGCTTAACGAAAATGCGCGGCGTGCACAGTTCGCATCCTCCATTATGATGCCGGCGACCAATCTCGTCGGGAATTTAGGATATGTAGGCATCTGTATTCTCGGCGGACTTCTGACAGCGGGCGGCTCGCTCACCATTGGCGCGATCCAAGCATTTTTGCAATATATGCAGCAATTTACACAGCCCATCATCCAGACGTCCAATATTGTCAATATGATGCAGAGTACGCTTGCAGCGGCAGAACGTGTATTTGAATTTTTGGATGAGCCGGAAATACCCGAAGAACGGAAGGATGCTGTCCGGATCGAAAAAACTGAGGGGAATATTACATTTGAGCATGTGAAATTCGGCTATTCGCCCGACCGTATTCTGATCACAGACATGAACGCGGAAATAAAGCATGGGCAAAAGGTCGGGATATGCGGACCGACCGGCGCTGGAAAAACGACGCTCATTAACCTGCTGATGCGTTTTTACGATCTGAATGGCGGCGCGATCAGAATCGACGGCGTGGATGCCGCCGAAATGACGCGCCAAAACGTTCGCAGTCTGTTTGGCATGGTGCTTCAGGATACGTGGCTCTATTCGGCCAGTATTCGTGATAACATTCGATATGGACGGCCGGAAGCCACGGACGAAGAGGTGGAGGAAGCGTGCCGGATGGCAAATGCAGATTATTTTATCCGCACTTTGCCGGACGGTTACGATACGGTCATCGATGAAAGCGCAGGGAACCTTTCTTCGGGGCAGAAGCAGCTGCTCACGATCGCACGCGCATTCTGTGCTGACCCGCAAATACTGATCTTGGATGAGGCGACGAGCTCCGTTGATACGCGCACAGAAAAGCTGATGACAGATGCGATGAAAAAGCTGACGGAGGGACGGACCAATTTTCAGATCGCCCACAGGCTGTCTACGATATTCGATGCGGACCTGATTCTCGTCCTGAAAGACGGGGACCTTGTAGAGCAGGGAGCACACGACGAGCTGATGAAGATAGGCGGCGTATATGCTGCCCTCTATAACAGCCAGTTTTCGTAAATGCCCTCAAGGAACAACAAAGCCGGTATCCCTTGCAGATACCGGCTTTTGCTTTGCGGTCATAAGGAGGATAGGATGTACGGTTTAAACATCTTTATCCTTGAGCGCGAGTGCACGCACCTTGAGCGGCAGGCCGAACAGGTTGATGAAGCCCTCCGCGTCCTTGTGGTCATACACCTCGTCCTCGCCGAACGTAGCAAATTCTTCACTGTACAGCGAATAGGGAGATTTGAGGCCGACGTGTGTGCAGTTGCCTTTATAAAGCTTCATACGTACTGTGCCTGTCACTGTTTTCTGCGTTTCGGTCACGAATGCCGCCAGCGCCTCGCGCAGCGGGCAGAACCATTTGCCGTCGTATACGAGCTCTGCATATTTCGCAGCGACGCCTTCCTTATAGTGCATGGTATCCTTATCGAGCGTCAGCATTTCAAGGCCTGCGTGCGCCGTATAGAGGATACGTCCGCCGGGATTTTCATATACGCCGCGGCTCTTCATGCCTACGAGGCGGTTTTCCACGAGGTCGTCGATCCCCACGCCGTTTTCCGCACCGAGCTTGTTCAGCTTAGTGATGAGTTCCACAGGACCGTATTTCTGTCCGTCGATGGAGACCGGGATACCCTGCTCAAATTCGATCGTAAAATAACACGGCTTGTCAGGCGCCTCTTCCGGCGTTTTACAGATCATGTAGAGGTCGTCCTTCGGTTCGTTCCACGGGTCTTCGAGGTCGGAGCCTTCGTGCGAAAGATGCCAAATGTTGGCGTCCATGCTGTAATTATGCTCTTTATCGACCGGAACCGGGATATTCCGAGCCTGTGCATATTCGATCTCTTCCTCGCGGGACTTGATATCCCAGATGCGCCACGGGGCGATGATGTCGATATCAGGAGCAAGCGCTTTTACCGTAAGCTCAAACCGCACCTGATCGTTACCCTTGCCGGTCGCGCCGTGGCAGATGGCATCCGCGCCTACTTCTTTGGCGATCTCGACCAAGCGCTTTGCAATGACCGGACGTGCAAAAGAGGTGCCGAGCAAATATTTTCCCTCATATACTGCGCCCGCCTGCATGGTGGGATAGACATAATCGGTGATGAATTCTTCCGTGAGATCTTCAATATAAGCGTCCGATGCGCCGGTGTTGATGGCTTTTTCATACAGGCCGTCAAGCTCTTTTCCCTGCCCGACGTTGCCGCAGACCGCGATCACATCCTTCACCCCATAGGTCTCTTTGAGCCACGGGATGATGATAGATGTATCGAGGCCGCCCGAATAAGCGAGAACTACTTTGTTATACTGTTTTTTTGCATTCATATCCAAAACTCCTTTTCCGCGCACACAGGTGCGTTGCATTCATTCGATGTTTATAATTATACATAAAAATGAATAATTATGCAATAGGAAATTTGGGAAAATTCAAATTTTTTATTTTGAGCGCAAAATTGCGAAAAAAGAGGGAATCATGTATACTGTATAAAGAAAACAATTGAAAGGAACAGAGGAGACGGTATGATCGTTTTGGGAATCGATCCCGGGCTTGCAACGGTTGGATACGGCGTGATAAGCTGCGATGAAAAAGTGAAACTGAAGCTGATCGATTACGGTACGATCCTGACGGACGCGAAAGAACAGTTCCCGATCCGTTTAAAGCAGATCAACCATGGGATCATTCAGCTGATCGATATGTATCGGCCGGACAGCATCGCATTTGAAGAATTGTTTTTTAACAAAAACGTGACGACGGCAATCAACGTTGCGCAGGCTCGCGGAGCGGCGCTTGTGGCCGCTTCGGAGCGGACGGAGCAGCTTTACGAATATACGCCCTTGCAGATCAAGCAGGCTGTAGTGGGCTATGGGCGGGCAGACAAAAATCAAGTGCAGATGATGGTAAAAACGATTTTATCTCTAAAGGATATACCGAAGCCCGACGACGCGGCGGACGCGGTGGCGGTGGCGATCTGCCATGCGCACAGCGCGCATACGGCGGGGCTGCTCAATACCAAAATCAAATAAGAGCGCAGTTTTAAGCGGAGGATAAATCTTTATGTATGCGTATATAGAGGGAAAAGTAGTGCAGAAAGCAGCAGCCTATGCGGTGCTTGACGTCGGCGGGATAGGCTACCGGATCTTTACGGATACGTTTTCGCTCAATGCAATCAGAACGGGCGAAACAGCAAGATTATATACTTATTTGAAAGTGGCGGAGGACGATATGACCCTCTATGGGTTTTCTACGCAGGAACAGAAAACGATGTTTGAAAAGCTGCTCTCGATCAGCGGGATAGGCCCGAAAGCGGCGGCTTCCGTGCTTTCTGTGATGCGCGTGAACGATATCGCGGCAGCCGTGATCGCAAATGACGATAAGGCGTTTACCAACGTGCCGGGGATCGGCAAAAAAACAGCGCAGCGGCTTGTGCTGGAGCTGAAAGAAAAAGTGGATTTCGAGGACGCCGTTGGCGGCGGCCCCGATATGACGGAGATCGCGCAGGATGCCGCTGCGGAAGCGGCCGCTGCGCTGATTGGTCTTGGATACAACAGGCAGGAAGCTGTGGCGGCGATCGCTGCGGTCCGCAGCCTTGGAGATACAGCGGAGGATTTGGTAGGCCTTGCGCTCAAGAGGATGGGAAAATAAGCAGGGGCAGAAAGGAACAGGAAATGAAAAAAATAACAATAGTTCTGATGGCGGTAATATTTGCCATGGCATTTACGGCCTGTGCCGCGCAGCCTGCAGAAGAGAGTGCACAGATCGCGAACCCGTGGACAGAAGCGGCGGATGCGCAGGAGGTACAGGACAAAACCGGCATCGCGATGAGCGTGCTTCCCGAGGACGCTTCTGATGCGGAATATTCTGTCATGGAAGAGAATAAGACCGCTCAGGTTGCATTCCACTGGAAAGGAGATGCGTATCTTTATCGCGGTATGCCCGGAAAAGCGGACGGACAGACATTGGCTGGATTATATGGCGAGTTAGAGCACATAGAGGAAATTACCCCCGAAGACATTCCGGAGAATGGGGTTCAGCTAAGCTATACGGAAGGCGAAATGGGATATGCGGTGTGGTATGATGCTAAAAAAGATGCCACATACGTTCTTGTTATGACAGAGGGAGCGGAACGGGATAAACTGCTTGATGCAGCCTATCAGATTCGCTTACAGGCTTGAGGGAAACGCAGGAACAGCGGAATATCCCCGGAAGGAATGAGCGCTTCCGGGGATATTTCTGTAACAAACAGCAGGTTCCTTTCAAACATAGGAAGGTGTATAATAACAATAAGTCTATAAGGCAGGAGAAAAGCATGGAAGAGGAATCCCGCATCGTTTCGGGTATGAAACTGAATGAAGACGTGACTGCAGACGTAACGCTGCGGCCGCAGTCTCTGAAAGAATATATCGGGCAGGATAAGATCAAGGAAAAGATGGCGATTTTTATCGAAGCTGCCAAAAAGCGCGGTGAAGCGCTCGATCATGTGCTTTTGTACGGTCCGCCCGGTCTCGGGAAGACGACGCTCGCCCACATTATCGCGCAGGAGATGAACGTTAATATCCGCATCACCTCCGGCCCGGCGATCGAACGACCGGGAGACCTTGCGGCGCTGCTTACGAACCTTTCGGATAAGGACGTACTGTTTATAGACGAGATACACCGCCTGAATTCCAGCGTGGAAGAGGTGCTTTATCCGGCGATGGAAGATTATGCGCTCGATATCATTCTTGGCAAAGGACCGTCCGCACGGTCTATGCGCATCGACCTGCCGCGGTTCACGCTCGTGGGGGCGACGACCCGCGCCGGCATGCTGACATCGCCGCTGCGCGACCGGTTTGGCGTTTTGGGACGCTTGCAGATGTATGATGCGGGGCAGCTCACGGCGATCGTAAAGCGTTCCGCCAAAATACTGGAGATCGATGTAGATGAGGAGGGCGCCGCGGAAATCGCGCGGAGGTCACGGGGAACTCCGCGTATCGCCAACCGTCTTTTGCGGCGGGTGAGGGATTTCGCGGATGTGCGCGCCGGAGGGGTGATCACGCGGGATGCGGCAGATCAGGGCCTGCAGCTCCTTGAAGTAGACGAATTGGGATTGGACCATTCCGACCGTTTGATCCTCGATGCGATCATCACGAAATTCGGCGGGGGTCCGGTGGGGCTCGATACGCTGGCGGCAACTACGGGGGAGGAAGCGGGAACCATAGAGGACGTGGTCGAACCGTTCCTGCTTCAGCTTGGCTTTATCCAGAGGACGCCGCGCGGCCGCTGCGCGACGGAAAACGCATATAGGCACATGGGGCTTCCCTTGCCCCGCAGTGCAGAGAACAGAGGGCAGACAAGGCTGTTTTAAAGGCATAGGATATGAAGACATCTGATTTTGATTACGATTTACCGGAAGAACTGATCGCGCAGACACCGATCGAGCCGCGGGATCATTCGCGGCTTCTTGTGTATGACCGGGAAACGGAAGCGGTCATACACAGGCATTTTTATGATGTGACGGAATATTTGCGAGAGGGAGACGTGCTTGTTTTAAATGAGACCAAGGTTCTGCCTGCGCGGCTATATGGAAAAAAACGGGGCAGCGGAACGGATTTTGAGTTTTTGCTGTTGAAACGGCTCGCGCTCGACACGTGGGAAGTCATCATGCGCCCGGGGAAGAAATTGAAGCCGGGCGGCGTCGTGGATTTTGGGCCGGAGCTTTCAGCCGAACTCCTGTGCAAAAAGGAGGATGGAGTATGCGAAGTGAAATTCCGGTATGAGGGCGTATTTGAAGAGCTGCTCGACCGATATGGCAATATGCCGCTCCCGCCCTATATCACAAAACGGCTCGAACAGAAAGAGCGTTATCAAACGGTATATGCGAAAGAGGACGGCAGCGCAGCCGCACCTACGGCGGGGCTGCATTTTACGCCGGAGCTTTTAAAAAAAATAGAGGAAATGGGCGTTGCTATCGTTAAGATACTGCTTCATGTAGGGCTTGGAACGTTCCGGCCGATGAAAGAAGAAACGGTAGAGCAGCACGTGATGCATTCGGAGTATTATAGCGTGAGTCCGCAGGCAGCTGAGATCATCAACGCTGCGAAACGGGAAGGACGGCGGGTGATCGCTGTTGGGACGACTTCGGTGCGGACGCTCGAAAGTGCGGCAAGGGGCGGCCTTGTGCAGGCGGAAAGCGCGGATACGGATATCTTTATCTATCCGGGTTACCGGTTTCAAATCGTAGACGCGCTCATTACAAATTTTCACCTGCCGAAGTCAACGCTGATTATGCTCGTGAGCGCCCTGATGGGCAGGGAAAAAGCATTGGATGTTTACCGGCAGGCAGTAGAAGAGCGTTACCGCTTTTTCAGCTTTGGAGATGCAATGCTGATTTTATGAGGGAATGCGATGAAGATATGGGCCGTTTATTTCAGCGCGACAGGCACGACGAAAAAAATTGTAGCGGCTGTTGCACAGGCGCTTTGCCGCCGTCTGCAAGCGGAGGAACGCGCGTTTGACTTTACGCTGCCCGCCGCACGGTGCGGATGGCCGGAGTTTGCGGAAGAGGATATCATTCTATTCGGCGTGCCTGTTTATGCGGGCCGCGTTCCCAATGTATTGCTGAGGTATTTGGATACGCTTTCCGGAAACGGCGCGCTCGCCGTTCCCATTGTGGTTTACGGAAACCGGGATTTTGACGACGCGCTTATAGAGCTGCGGGATATTCTCCGGAATAACGGTTTTATGCCCATCGCGGGCGCGGCGTTTATCGGGGAGCACGCGTTTTCCCGCAGACTCGCAAAGGGGCGGCCGGATGAAAAGGATATAGAATGTGCGAAGCGGTTTGCGGATGGTATCTTTGAAAAGCTGAAGCAGGAAACGTTTTTGGGGCCGAAGCTCCCGGGGATGCCCTTTCCATACCGCGGCTATTATCAGCCGCGCGGCGAAAAGGGAATGATCGATATCCGCAGGGTAAAGCCGCGCACGGGCAGCTCCTGCAATGGCTGCGGGCTGTGTGCGGACGTATGTCCGATGGGAAGTATTCGGCATGAAAATATACGGGAATGCACCGGGATATGCATCAAATGCGGAGCATGTGTAAAAAAGTGCCCGGCAGGGGCGAAATATTTTGACGAACCGGGATATCTGGAGCATTTGAGACAGCTTGAAGAGGGATTGACAAGACGGCGGGAGCCGGAGCTGTTTTTGTAGAATGGGGGAGCCGTCATGTTTGGCCATTTGGGGTTTTCATACGTAGGACTTATTTTTCTGCTGCTTGTATTCATTCCAAATTTTTTTTGGAACAGGCATCGCCCCGTTGAATATGAAACGGACTTTGAAAGCGGTATTTTTTTACTTTTAGAGCGGATAGGGCAAGTGGGATGCACGATCAGCGCGCTGATGTTCAGCGATTTTAACTTCGCGCCGTTTACACCGTGGACGCTGTGGCTGATATTGGCATTTGCCGTCATGGCGCTCTATGAGTTCTGTTGGGTCCGTTATTTTCGGAGCAGGATGAGGGAGATCAATATGTACCGCAGTTTTTGCGGCATACCGGTTCCGCTTGCGGTTTTTCCGACGGCGGCGTTTCTCCTGCTCGGACTTTATGGAAAAGTAGTCTGGCTGGTTTTGTTCGCCGCCGTTTTTGGGGTGGGGCATATCGGTCTGCAGCTGCAGCATCGCGAGAAATGCCGGGAGGAAGCAAGGCGGAGGCTCGGAAAATGATTACCAGATCCCAAGAACGTGCTGCATGCCGAGACTGACTGCGGCAATGCCGATCCAACAGCAAAGCCCCATAAAGATCGGTTTTCCGCCCGTTTTGACAAGACGGACGATGTTGGTGTTGAGGCCAATCGCCGCCATAGCCATGATAATAAAGAATTTGCTGAGTTCTTTCAGCGGGCTGGTGACGGAAGCGGGCAGGGAAAATACGGTCGTTACGACGGAAGCCAGCACAAAAAACAGGACGAACCACGGGAATATTTTTTTGAAGCTGAACGCGGAGCCGGACGCTGCGTCCAGCTTTTTTTCTTTCCGGGTACGCACGAAAGCAAGCACCAATGTGATCGGTATAATGGCGAGTGTACGCGTGAGCTTGACGATAGTGGCCTGATCGAGTGTGTTGCTGCCGTGTATCCCATCCCACGCAGTTGCCGCGGCGGTCACGGAAGAAGTATCGTTTACCGCCGTTCCTGCAAAAAGCCCAAAGCCCTCGTTCGAGAGGCCGAGCGCGCCGCCGAGCGTCGGAAAAATAAGAGCGGCGACTACATTGAACAGGAAAATAACGGAAATGGACTGCGCGATCTCTTCGTCGTTTGCGCCGATGACAGGCGCTGTCGCGGCGATCGCCGAGCCGCCGCAGATGGAAGAACCGACGCCTACCAGCGTGGAGATACGCGGCGACATCTTAAGCGCTTTATACAGAATAAATGAAATGATAAGCGACGTTGCGATCGTAGAGACGATCACGGGAAGCGACTGCGCGCCCAGACGAAGTATTTCGGATAAGTTCATCCCGAAGCCCAAAAGAACAACGGCCCATTGCAAGATCTTCTTTGAGGTGAAGGTAACGCCGGGCTGAAGCCTTGTTTTGTTTTTCAGGAGAAGCGTAAGCACCATGCCGATCAAAATCGCAAATACCGGACCGCCTACAACAGGCAGAAGCTTTCCGAGAAAGAACGCCGGTACGGCGATGATCAGGCAAAGCAAAATCCCCATCCAGTTTGTTTGTAAAAATTTCATGCGTAATACCTGCTTTCGAAATATAAGTTCAATAGTATTATAATAAAAGATAATAATAATTTGAAATTATATATATTTATATATCAATAATTTTATATTATTATATTATGGTGGGAGGAGAAGAAAATGTTGGATTTCAGAATGGACACCTTTCTTGCGGTATGCGAAGCAATGAATTTTACCCGTGCGGCGGAAAAACTGAATATTACCCAACCGGCTGTATCTCAGCATATCCGGTTCCTCGAGGAGTATTATGATACGCGGCTCTTTCAGATGCGCGGGAAAAAAGCGGAACTCACGAGGGCGGGAAAGCTTTTGCAAAGCGTGGGGCTTACTATGAAGCATGATGTGCTGTCGCTCCGGAAGGAAATAAGGGAGCTTCAGGAAAAGAAAAGCCTCCGTTTTGGCGTAACGCTTACTGTGGGCGAGTTTGTGATCCCGGGTCCGCTTGGACGTTATCTTATGCTGCATCCGGATATCTCCTTGAAAATGGAGGTCGCAAATACGCAGGCGCTTCTAAAAAAACTGGATGGCGGAGAGATAGATTTTGCTTTAGTGGAGGGCTATTTCGCAAAAAATGAATATGAACATCTCGTATACGCGACGGAGCCGTATATCGCCGTATGCGGGAAAAGATATGCGTTCCGCAAAGAGCCCAAACGCTTGGAGGACCTGATGGAAGAGCGCCTGATTTTACGGGAACCGGGTTCTGGGACACGGGAAATTTTAGAGCGGTGCTTGGAGGAAAGAAATCTTTCCCTCTCTGATTTCAGCAATAGGATAGAGATCGGCAGCATAGCAGCAATCAAGGAATTGGTGCGGGAAGCATACGGGGTCACATTCTTATACGAAGCGGCGGTCAAAAAAGAACTTCGTGAGGGAACGCTGCAGAAGATCCCGATCGAGGATTTTTCGGTCGCTCACGACCTCACGTTTATTTGGAGGAGAGGAAGCGCGTTTTCGGAGCAATACAAGAAGTTGTTTCGGGAATTGAAAGCAGACAAAGGCCTTGACGGGCTGTCCGGCAGATGATATAGTGACAGTAAGAAAACAGGAGGAAGATCGATGCGTAATATTTCTTGCTAAAAGACAGTTGATGTTGGGAAAACGGCGTTTTGCGCCAAAGGTTTTCCATGCAAGAGATTACGTTTCGAATTTGCCGGTAAAGTAAGGATGATCTGCGGCTTATAACCTGCAGGAAAATAACGTATTTTCTTGCAGGTTTTTTGTATTTGTCCGGGCTTCGCTGCGGGGAAAACGGGCGCGCAAGGAGGACAGGGAATGTCGCAAATCAATGTAAAAGACCTATCATTTAGCTACGACGGTAGTTATGACATGATTTTTGAGCACGTATCTTTTCGGTTGGACACGGATTGGAAATTAGGATTTATAGGAAGAAACGGATGTGGAAAGACTACTTTTCTGAAATTACTGGCAGGAGAATATTCCTACAGCGGAACGATCGATCATTCTGTTCATTTTGATTATTTTCCGTTCCGGCCTGCCGGATTGCAGAGACCTGTGGCAGATATCGTAAAAGAGATATGCCCGGCAGCGGAAGAATGGCAGGTGATCAGAGAATTAAATATTCTTGAAATGCCACCGGATATCCTGCGGCGCGCTTTTGCGGTCTTGAGCAATGGAGAGAGAACGAAAGTATTGCTGGCGGCATTGTTTTTAAAGGAAAATGAATTTTTGCTGTTGGATGAACCGACGAACCATCTTGATCTATATACCCGGGATGCAGTGGCTGAATATCTGCGCCGGAAAAGAGGCTTTATCCTCGTATCGCACGATAGAAGGCTTCTTGATGTGTGCACCGACCATGTGTTATCGGTCAACCGGACAAATATTGAAATATTGAGTGGAAATTTTTCTTCATGGCTTGTAAATAAAGAAAGGCAGGATGCTTACGAACAGGAGCAAAACAGGCGATTGAAAAAAGAGATTGGCAGACTTTCCGACACGGCGCGGCAGAAAGCGGGCTGGGCGGAAACGGTGGAGCGCTCCAAAAGAGGAACGCATGCGGACAGAGGTTATATTGGCCATAAGGCAGCTAAAATGATGAAGCGGGCCAAGACTGCTGAGAAACGCGCAGCTAAGGCGGCGGAAGAAAAAGCCGGACTATTGAAAAATATAGAACAGGCGGATGAAATCAGGATAAAGCCGCTTTCATTCCATGGACAACGGATACTTGAAATGAAAGATGTGTGTATCCGGTATAACGGCCGTGAAATATGCAGGCCGGTCGATTTTGCTATGGAACCGGGGGAGCGAATAGCACTTATTGGGAAAAACGGAAGCGGAAAATCAAGCATCCTAAGGCTGATATGCGGAGAAGATATCGAGTATAGCGGCGCTTTTTCCCTTTCCTCAGGACTTGCCATTTCCTATGTGCCGCAGGACCTGTCTTTTTTGAACGGGAAGCTCGGAGCTTATGCGGAAGAAAACGGAGTAGATAAAACATTATTTCTGACATTGCTGCGCAAGTTAGGGATTAAACGGGAACAATTCGAAAAGGATATATCTGAATTCAGCGATGGGCAGAAGAAAAAAACTGCGCTGGCCAAAAGCCTTGCGGAGCAGGCACACCTATATGTATGGGATGAACCGCTCAATTATATCGATATATTATCGCGTATGCAGATCCAGCGTGTGATTTGCGAATATAGGCCTGCGATGCTGTTTGTAGAGCATGACCATGTATTTGTAGATGAGACCGCTACAAAAAAGATAGAGATATCGGGCGTGGTTTGAACAAGGGCGTTCCGTCTGAATTTACTTTTTGCGGATTGTTTGATACAATAAGGCAGATCCTATAACGGCGAGGTAACGAATGAATTTCAGTTTTCAGGTCGAAACAAGAGACAAAAGCAGCAAGGCGCGCACAGGTGTGCTGAAAACACCGCATGGCGAGATCAGGACTCCGGTATTCATGCCGGTGGGCACACAGGCAACCGTAAAAGCAATGACCAATGAACAGATACTCGATGCGGGCGCTCAGATCATCCTTGGCAATACCTATCATCTTTATATGCGTCCGGGTCACGAGCTCATTCGCGAGGCGGGCGGACTGCACCGCTTTATGAACTGGGACAAGCCGATCCTCACGGACAGCGGCGGATTTCAGGTGTTCAGTCTCGGAGAACTGCGCAAGCTTACAGAGGAAGGTGCGGCGTTCCAGTCGCATATCGACGGTTCGCGGCATTTGTTCACGCCTGAAAAAGTGGTGGAGATAGAGGAAGCGCTTGGTTCGGACATCATGATGGTGCTTGACGAATGTACGCCCTATCCGGCAGATCACGAATATACGGAGCATTCGATGGAGAGGACGCACCGTTGGGCAAAACGATGCAAAGACGCGCAGACGAGGGACGATCAGGCCCTGTTTGGGATCGTGCAGGGGGGGATGTATCCGGAGCTGCGCAAAAAAAGTGCAGAGGAGATCGCGAAACTCGATTTTATCGGAAACGCAATCGGCGGGCTTTCCGTAGGAGAGCCGAAGCCGATGATGTATGAGATGCTCGACGTGGTCACAGATGTTCTGCCGGAAGAAAAACCGCGTTATTTAATGGGGGTAGGTACGGCGGACTGCCTCGTTGAGGGAGTGGCACGGGGAGTCGACATGTTTGACTGCGTGCTGCAAACACGCATCGCACGTAATGGAACGGCCTTGGTGCGCAGCGGCAAGCTGGTGATCCGCAACGCGGAGTATGCAAAGGATTTCCGGCCCATTGATGAAGCCTGTGACTGTTATGCATGCAGAAATCATACGCGGGCCTATATCCGGCATCTTATCAAGACGAATGAAATATTGGGAGCTACCCTTTTGTCTATCCATAATACGCGTTTCACCATACGCCTGATGGAAGAAATACGCGGGCATATCGAGGCGGGAACTTTCCAAGAATTCAGGCGGGAGTTTATGGGAAATTTCCGTATATAAAGCGAAATAATGGTTGACTTGCGCGTGCTTTACCGATATTATAGGTAATAGTGATTTTTGATTTTGAAAGGGGTAAACAGTATGCCAGTAAGTGATGGCGGCGCATCTGCGGCTGCCGGTTCCAGCAATATGATGATGATGCTCTTTCCGATCCTGCTGATCGTGGTGTTCGTCGTTCTGATCATTGTTCCGAACAAAAGAAAAGAAAAACAATTCAAGAATATGCTCAGCAACCTGCGGGTAGGAGACATGATCAAAACGATCGGCGGCTTCTACGGGAAGGTCGTTGCTCTGAAAGAGGATCTCGTGACGATCGAATGCGGCCCGGACAAGACCAAGCTGGTTCTTGCGAAAGGTGCGATCGCTTCTGTGGAAAGCTTTGAGGAGGGAAAAGAGATTCCCGAAAAAGCAAGTGATAAGAAAGAAGAAAAAGACGATAAAAAAGAAGATGCTTCCGCAAAGAGCTCTAAAAAGGGAAAATAACTTGAGATTTTTAGAGCGGCGTAGTATAATATCCATCATGAAAGTTTCAAGGGAGGATTTGTGATGAAGCATATTAAAACAGTGACGAAAAGCAATCTGAAAGATACACTTCGCACAGGCGGCTGCGGCGAATGCCAGACGTCATGCCAATCGGCATGCAAGACGTCGTGCACGCTTGCAAACCAGAAGTGCGAAAAGAAGAACTGATTTTTTAGGAGAATAAGGTGGCGGCATGGTGTTATGCCGCCATTTTTCATGTGGGAGAGTTATTAAAAGCTATGGTCCATCTGATAGAATTTTGCGGGAAATATGCGGCGCTGGACGTGGAGTCCGGTTCCGTCCATGCGATCGATAAGACCGCTATGAGCGTGCTCACGTTCAAAAATGCGGGAAAGACAAATGAGCAGATCATAAATGACCTCGGGGAAGAAGCGAGAGAGGTTTTGGAGGAGATAGACGAGCTTATCCGGCAGGGGCTCTTATATTCAGAATGCGAAATAGACGGAGAGAATGCGCAGTTCAACACACCTGTTATCAAGGCGCTGTGTCTGCTCGTGGCGCAGGACTGCAACCTCCGGTGCTCCTATTGTTTTGCGGATACGGGCGAATATCACGGAAAGCGCGCGCTTATGGATATAGAAACAGCCTGCGCGGCGATCGATTTTCTGATCGCACATTCGGGAGGACGGCGAAATCTTGAGGTAGACTTTTTCGGCGGCGAGCCGCTGATGAATTTTGATGTGGTGAAGCAGACCGTAGCATACGGGCGGGAGCAGGAAAAGATACATGGAAAGAACATCCGTTTTACTCTGACGACGAACGCCTATCATGTAACAGATGAAATGGCAGATTTCATCAACAGAGAAATGAAGAACGTCGTGATCAGCATAGACGGCCGGAAAGAAGTACACGACAGAATGCGCAAAAACGCTGCGGGAGAAGGCAGCTATGACCGTGTGCTCAAAAATGCCCATAAGATCATAGATGGACGCGGCGGCAAGGAGTATTATGTGCGGGGCACCTATACGGCACAGAATCTGGATTTTTCGAACGACGTCTGCGCGATCGCGGACGCGGGGTTTGACCAGATCTCCGTTGAACCGGTCGTAACAGGCGAGAGCTTTGCGATCTGCCCGGAGCATATCCCGCAGCTTAAGCATGAATATGAAATACTGGCGCGGGAATATCTGAAGCGGAAAAAAGCGGGCTGCGGATTCAATTTTTTCCATTTTATGATCGATCTCAACTCAGGCCCGTGCCTCAATAAACGTTTGAGAGGGTGCGGTGCGGGGAGCGAATATCTTGCCGTTTCTGCGGACGGGAAGCTGTATCCGTGTCATCAGTTCGCGGGAATGGATGATTTTTATATGGGGACCGTCCATGACGGGAACGTAGATCAAACGATCAAAAAAATGTTTATGGATACGCACGTATTCACAAAACAGGGCTGCAGCGAATGCTGGGCGAAATATTATTGTTCAGGCGGCTGCGCAGCAAATGCGTATCATTCGACCGGGGATATCAGAAAGCCGTACGAGATCGGCTGCGAAACGGAAAAGAAGCGCATCGAGACGGCCATCGCAATCAAAGTTTTTGAGGAGGATCTGTTATGATAAGCAAAGTGAAAGGAAAAGAGCCGCAGGTCGCACAAACGGCATTTGTACATAAGAGCGCGGTCGTAGCGGGGGAAGTGATTTTGAAAGAGAATTCCAGCATATGGCCGTGTGCCGTGCTGCGCGGCGACATCGGACAACCGGTCATCATAGGAAAGAATTCCAATGTGCAGGACAATAGCGTGCTTCATACGAATGATGAGGAGCCGCTTATCATTGGCGATAATGTTGTGATCGGGCATAATGCAAATCTGCATTCCTGCGTAATCGGAGACGGGTCGCTGATCGGGATCGGCGCAATCGTACTGGACGGCGTTAAGATCGGGAAAAATTGCCTTGTTGCTGCGGGCTCGCTCGTAACGCCAAATAAGGAATTTCCGGATGGGAGCATGATTATGGGCTCTCCTGCCAAGGCGGTGCGCGAGCTGACGCAGAAGGATATCGATTATCAGCATGGCCTTGTAGCGCATTATGTAGAAGAAGCGGCGGCATATCTTAAGACGGAGGAGGAACTGGAAAAATAATGGACCGGCTCGCCGAAATGTGCATGTGATATACACCTTGCCAGAAGCGCTTTATGGATAACGGTATGAGCTGTTCGGGGCCGAAATGCCCGGGACAGCTCATTTTTTTATATATGCTGTATGCCCTGTACCGAAGTGAAGCCGCAGAGTCTGTGAGGTGGTTTTACCTTTGCGCTTGATTCTGAGGGTGGATTTGGAATATAATAGGGAATATAGTTATCATTTCATTTAATTGATTCGGAAGGAAAGAAGAACACTATGGGGACTGATACACTGCAAATTTTGATCGCAATGATCATTTATATGGGGATCGTCATTGCGATCGGCGTCGTGTTTGCCAAGCGGGCGAACAAGAACTCCGAGAATTATTTTTTAGGAGGCCGGAGCTTAGGACCATGGGTCACCGCGATGAGCGCCGAGGCCTCGGATATGAGCGGCTGGCTGCTTATGGGGCTGCCCGGCGTTGCGTATTGGTGCGGTCTTGCAAGCGCTTTGTGGACAGCGGTCGGACTGTTGGCGGGAACGTATATCAACTGGCTGATCGTTTCCAAGCGTCTGCGCCGATATAGCGTAAAGGCCAATAATTCCATTACCTTGCCGGAATTTTTCTCGAACCGCTTCAAAGAAAACAAAAAGGTTTTGATGACGATGGCGGCGCTGTTTATCCTGATTTTCTTTACGGTATATGCGGCGAGCTGCCTTGTGACATGCGGCAAGCTGTTCTCTACGCTGTTTGGGGCACCGTATATCGCCATGATGATTTTAGGCGCTGCCTTTGTACTGATTTATACGATTTTAGGCGGATTCCTTGCAGAAAGCGCATCTGATTTTATGCAGGCGATCGTTATGATCATAGCTTTAGTAACTATTTTAGTGATTGGTACGACGGCGGCGGGAGGCCTTAACGCGGTTGTCAGCAATGCGCAGAGCTTCCCGGGATTTTTGGAATTTTTCGGAGTGGCGACTCCGGTGATAGAAGACGGGGCACAGGTTATGTCAAACGGAATGCCGGTGTTCGGCGAAGCCACCTCTTATGGCTTCCTACCGGTCGTATCAGCACTTGCGTGGGGGCTCGGCTACTTCGGAATGCCGCAGGTATTGCTGCGCTTTATGGCGATCCGCAATGAAAGAGAACTGCCGCGTTCCCGGAGGATCGCGACAATTTGGGTCGTTATTTCCCTTGGAGCGGCAATTTTCATCGGAATCGTGGGGAGGATGCTGTTTCCTGCGGCTTATGCCACGGAAGCGGCAGCAGAAAACATTTTCATTCTGCTTTCCACCAATCTGCTTCCGGCCCTGCTTGCAGGCTTTGTTATGGCGGGGATACTGGCGGCAACTATCAGTTCATCTGACTCTTACCTGCTGATTGCGGCATCGGCTTTTTCAAAGAACATTTTCCAAGGCGTGTTCAAAAAGGACGCAACAGATAAGCAGGTCATGATCTTATCGAGAATCGCGCTTCTGGTCATTACAGCTGTTGCGATATTCATTGCACTGGACGAAAACAGCGTGATCTTTACGATCGTGTCTTTTGCATGGGCTGGCTTCGGTGCGACATTCGGACCGTTGATGCTTTTCTCGCTGTTCTGGAAGCGTATCAACCGCGCCGGAGCGATTGCAGGCATGATAGGCGGAGGCGTGATGGTATTTGTTTGGAATCTGGCTGTACGCCCATTGGGAGGCCTGTTTGATATCTATGAGCTGCTGCCTGCGTTTATCTTCTCCTGCATCTGCATTGTGGTCGTATCGCTGCTGACAGCGCCGCCGTCCAAAGAGATCGAACAGGAGTTCGACGAGGTGCGCGCGGGGATCGGAGTTGAATAATAAACGCTTCATCAGGCCCTTTGTGCAGCGAATGAATGTGCTGCTCATACAAAAAGAGGCGCTGAAATTCTTGATATGGAATGACATACAAAAAACTTTCCTATATGGGAAAGTTTTTTGTTATAAGGAAATTTTAACAAAGAAAAGAAAATAGTCCTATCTTTTCCATTCGGGGAATATGATATAATATAAATATCTGTGAGTAATTTTGCTTGAATATAGGTGTTTTGATTGAAAAAGAAGGATATCTCTCTTGAAAAAAGCTGCCAGCTGATTCAAAATGCGCTCGGCATCAATTGCTCGGTCGAGGATGTCTGGGACAGCTGCGTTCCGGATAATCCCTTTTGCCGGGAATGTCTTCGCCTGCAAAAAAAATATGGGCTCGATAAGAACTGTGCGGCTCTTCATACCAACAGCGCATTTCAGTCGGAAAAATGGGGCGGCAAATATGAATATCTTTGCCCGCTCGGCCTGTGCTTTATTGCAAGCGGCGTGCCGCTGGAGCTGGAGCTTCGGTATGCAATCATAGCAGGACCGTTTTTTATGATGGATTTAGAGGAGTTCCGGGCGGAGGACCTCCAGAATATGTTTCATAATAAAGATACGCGAACCTTAATGAAGCTTGCAGCAGAGGTGCCCTATATTCCCTGCAACCGTGTATCCTATCTTGCGGATGTCATCAACATCGTGACCAAGCATACGGCTTCTTCCATCCGTTCGACGAATCAGATCAAGAATGAAGCGGAAGAACCGACGCAGCGTGTACATGAGCTGATTTATGAGCATAAAGACCTGAAAGAAACACTGGAGAGCCAGATGGAGCTGGAAAGGAAGCTTTTGAATCATATCAAGCTGAAAAACCGGGAGGAAGCGCAGGAGATACTCAATGAAATATTGGGCGGTATCTATTTCCATTCTTTCGGGGACCTGAAGATCATCAAGGCGAGAGTGACGGAGCTTGTCGTAGGCTTGCTGCGTGCGGCGGTATCGGCAGGCGTTGGGATCGAGAATATCTTTGCGCTGTCCGGCGACTATATCAGCGAGATACAAAAGTTTGAGAACATACGGGACCTGAACGAATGGCTGACAAAGGTCCTCAACAGCATCATGTTTTCTGTATTTCCGAACAGTCATGTGCGGCTGGCGGCGATCGTAGAAAAGGTAAAGGGATATATTGGAGAAAATTATATGAAGAAAATATCCCTCAATGAGCTTGCGAACCTTGCCGGCTTTTCCGTATCCTATTTGAGCAAGATATTTAAAGAGGAAACCCAAAAGAGCATCAGCGCATACATCAACCACGTCCGCATTGAAAATGCTAAAAAGCTCCTGCGCACAACTGATATATCGCTCGTCGAGCTGGCGTATGTCGTCGGTTTTGAAGAGCAAAGCTATTTTACCAAGGTATTTAAAAAGCTGGAGGGCGTATCGCCCGGAAAATACCGGGATTCCAACGCCCGGCCCGGATCGGGACAAAAGGAAAAGACGGCTCCTTAAAAGGGACCGTCTTTTTGCTCATAAGGCGTGTCAGCGGTGCTTGATGAACGTACCGTCCTGTAATTCGGAAAAAGCCGTATCGAGCTCTTCACGCGTATTCATGACGATGGGGCCGCCCCATGCGACTGGTTCTTTTAAAGGAGTTCCTGCAAAGTAAGCAAAGCGTACGCCGCTTTCGCCCGCGTGTACCGTCAGTTGATCCCCGTGGCTCATGAGCGCCGCCGTTTTTTCCAAAACGGGCTTTTCCGTATCGCCGAAGCGCGCACTGCCCTCAAACAAATAAACGAATACGTTTTTTTCAAAGTCAGTCTCAAAAGAAAGCGTTCCGTTGGGCGCGACCGATATATCGAGCAAGTCTGCTTTTATGTAGCTGCCTTGTACCTTACCCTCAAAATGGTCGAATGTTCCGCCGATGATTCGAACGAGAGCGTCTTCGCTTTCTATCTTAGGGATCATATCCTCCGTGATATCAAAGTATTTTGGCTCGGCCATTTTATGACTGCGAGGCAGATTGAGCCAGAGCTGGTAGCCAAGCATGCGTTCCGCAGGGAGCGGCATTTCCTGATGCAGGATGCCGCTGCCTGCGGTCATCCATTGGCATCCTCCGTCTGTGATCCTGCCGCTGTTGCCAATGCTGTCGCTATGCTCGATATCTCCGCTGATCAGATAGGTCACGGTCTCTATTCCGCGGTGAGGGTGCCACGGAAAACCTTTGACATAATCTGAAGGGTCGGAAGAATCGAATGCATCCAGCATAAGAAACGGATCGAAGTCCTCTGTATTCCTGCCGGAGATCACACGTACAAGATTTACTCCCGCACCGTCCTGCGTGCGAATACCGGTTACTGTTTTTATGATATTTCTATTTGTCATAGTATCACTCCTTATCTATTATGATAATATATAAACAGAAGCAGCTGACTGTTACCGGATTTTGTTTCGAATTGAAAAAAGGAGAATACTATGAAAAGAAAAGTCATAATAGACTGTGACCCGGGGCACGATGCGCTGTGTATAGGAGTATTGGCGGAGCCGTCGATCGTCGCATACGAAAATATGGAGATCTATGTAGAGACCGCAGGCTGCGAAGCAGGCAGGAGCGTCGCAGGGCAAAAGGGTGGAAACACATGGTTTGGAAAATGGATAGACAGGGATCGTTTTGTGGAATTTGTGACCGAGACGATCGTACGGCAAGACGAAAAATGAACGGAAGATAGAACGAGATATACATTAAGTCGATATTTTTACGCTTGCTTCTCTCATAAAGAAAAAAGATGGCATATTTTTAATATAATATGCCATCTTTTTGGTCTGAATAGCGATACAGCATATTTAGAAGAAATCGCATAACAAAAGGGTTTTTAAGCAACGAAAAGCAGTATTTACTCCAATAAATAAGAATAAAACATATCAAATGCCCTCTTTATAAGGATAACGATAGCATACATAAATATAAATATCACCGGGCCAACATGGCCCGAAGTACGAAGGAGGTGAACAAATATCCCATTACAAGCCTGAAAATATCAGGCTTTTTTTTATGCCGTGAAAAAGGAGGAAGAAAACAGATGGCAAATGACAAGCCAAACAAGCCGGAGGGTAAAGATGCACCAATCGTGAAACAGGCGGAACAAAAACCTATCCGAAACAAAGCAAGCGTTTCCCAAAAACCGGAAACAAAACCGGTTGCCCCACCGGACAAGGGAAAGCTGGAAAAAACGGAAATGGCGAATCCTATTAAAACATCAACGGTTTCCGCAAAGGAAGGGCCACCCCCTGCTTCCGTCCCCAAACAGTTGGAAGCAAAAAAGGCGGCGATCCCCGTCCCAAGCAAAGGGACGCAGGCAAATGGAAAGACGGACAAGAAGCCGGAAGAAAAGCCTAAACTTGCGCCCATGCCAGATAACAAGGCAAAAAACGAATCGAAATTGAAAGACGAAAAGCCCGTGATCCCGTTTCCGGCAAAAAAGGAAATGGCAGCACCGGGCAAGGAAAAAAACGCGGAGCGGATGCCGGATAAAAAAACGGACGAGCCTAATTTAAAGGAGCGCAAGGCAAAGCTGGAAAAGGAACTCCGTGAGAAGTTCCATATCCCGAAATCGGAAAAAGCGGCGGAGCCGTGGAAAGCGCCGGAGGTAGAACAGGTGGTGCGCATCCCGCATAATGAGCTCCATTCGTTCAAGGATCACCCGTTCAACGTGGAGAAAAATACAAAATATATGGCGTTTGTAGCAAGCATCCGCGCACACGGCGTAACGCAGCCAGCCATTGTCCGCCCCCGCCCCGCTGGCGGCTATGAGATCGTTTCGGGACACCGGCGCGACGAAGGCGGCAAAGACGCGGGCATACCATATACCCCGTGTATCATACGCGCGCTGAACGACGACCATGCGATACAGCAGATGGTCGAGGATAACGTCAACAACCGCGAGATCGGGACAATGGAGCTTGCACGGGCATTGAAGAAACAGCTTGAATCCTTAAAGCATCAGGGAGCGCAGGAAGCCCTGCAAGGAGACAATGCGGTGAGCGCGGACGACGTTGGAAAACGCTCCAACCAGATCGTCGCGGAACGAAACGGCATGAGCGTCAAGCAGGTACAGAGGCATATCGCCCTTACGAACCTTTCCCCAGCCTTGCAGGAAATGGTGGACGGCAAGCGGCTCGGTAATGATAAGACGCTGAAAATCGCGTTCACTCCCGCAGTTGAGTTGTCATATATCAAAGACGCAAAATTGCAGGAATATATCGCGGTCGCTATCGAGGGGCAGCAATCGACGCCTTCCCTATCGCAGGCGCAGCGCATGAGGGAGCTCGCACAAAAGAACATCTTAAACCCGGACATGATCGACGGAATCATGCTGGAAGAAAAAAAGGAGGTAGACAAAGTGATTATATCCAGTCAGGAGCTTTCGCAGTATTTTGGAAAGGACAAAACGCCGCGTGAGATGAAAGATACCATACTTCACCTGCTCGACGAATGGAAAGACAAGCAAAAAGATATTGTGAAGCCAGATAAGAAAAACGAGTTGGAGAAATAGCGGGACTCCGGGCCAAGTTGGCCCGGAGCGCATAAAAAAGAATATCTGTTATTCCCCGTCGCCAGTAATTAGATAGCACAGACGGAAACGGCAGTCAAGGGCGCAACGCGCCGCCATAGGCGGTTTTAACCCTTGACGGCCTGTTCCGGCCTGTGCTTTTTTTGTACCCAAGCGGCGGGGATAAAGAGATTCCCCAGAGCCGCCCCCGCCCAAGAATGGGCGGGCGTGGGGTGGGTTGAAAGAAACGGAGGTTATCAATGAAACGGCCATTGGCATACATATCAGCCGCATGGAGCGGCAAACAGAAAACGGACAGCGAACAGGCGGCGCGGTACTGCCGGGCGGTATATGAAGCGGGCTTCTCCCCGATCTGCCCGATCCTGTACCTGCCGTTGTTCCTCAACGACGCTGTGCCGGAGGAGCATAAAAGCGGGATCGACATTGGGCGCGACCTGCTGCGGCGGGCCCATGTGCTCGTGGTATGCGGAAACACAATCGACGAAAATGTGAAAAATGACATTGCCATCGCGGGACGGCTGCATATCACGGCGACGACGCTGGACGGGATCATGGCGGTCAAGGGACAGGGCGTAAAAAGGCAGGACAACCGTTGATGACGTTAGGCAGCCTGTTCGACGGGATCGGGGTATTTCCGCTTGCGGGTATTCATTCCGGCATTACGCCCCTGTGGGCGAGTGAGATCGAAAAAATCCCCGTTTCTATCACAAAAAGGCATTTCCCCGGCATGGAGCATTTGGGAGATATTACCGCCCTGCATGGGGCGGAGATTCCGGCGGTGGACGTTATCACATTCGGTTCCCCCTGCCAAAACTTATCGGCTGCCGGGAACCGAACGGGGCTTTCCGGGGAAAAATCCAGCCTGTACCACCACGCGATACGCATTATAAAGGAAATGAGGGAGGCGACAAATGGCAGATTTCCAGTTATCGCTGTTTGGGAGAACGTCATGGGAGCGTTTTCATCAAATGACCGGATGGATTTTAGAGCCGTGCTCCAGTCTTTCGCAGATACCGGGGTTCCAATGCCTGTTAGTGGAAGATGGGCATACGCCGGAATGGTGCGAGGGAGACGTCCTGACGTCGCCTGGAGATTGCTGGACGCCCAGTATTGGGGAAAGCCCCGGTTGCCGCAGCGCAGGCGGCGCATCTTCCTCGTGGCAGATTTTGGAGGCGAACGTGCCGGAGAAATATTGTTCCGGCCCGGCGGTGTGCAGCCGGATTCTGCGGCTTGCGGACCAAGCGGGATGTCCGCCCCCAAAAGAAATAGAGTACCTGCTGAAAAAACAGGGCGGGAAATATCCGGGATCACGGTCTGCCCGTTCCAAAAAATACGGATGCGGGGAACGGCGGGACGCAAAGACACAAATAGTTTTTTGGGGAGCTTTGGAAAACGCGGAGATCCCTTTCCCACCATATTAGCCAGCGATACCAATACTTTTGCGCTGTGGTACGGGGAGGAATACAAGAACGGCGTGATCCGCGACCTTATGCCGGTTGAGTGCGAAAGGCTTATGGGCTTGCCGGAAAACTGGACAAGATACGGCGCAGACGGCAGGGAAATATCGGACAGCGCGCGGTACCGCGCGCTTGGGAACGCAATCGCGCTTCCCTGCGCCGAATACATTATGCGCGGAATCGCTGAGGCGTTGGGAGGATAACAGAATGGAGGAAATATGCCGGAAATACTCATTACAAAAAATACTCATGTGGCGGAACTGCTCGCCGTGCTGAACCGGGACAGCCCTGAATGGTACGGATTGAATATTCTTCTCGGCCAGATCGCGGGCATACAAAAACAACTGGATACGGCGGTACATGAGCTTGCGGAAGTGCGGCGCGGCCTTGCGGACGCACAACAGCGAGACCATCCTGCCAAAATGGCTTTGCAAAAAGCAGAAGAAGCTATGCGGCAGTATGTTTCGGGCCTGCGGGAAAAACTTCAACGGCTGAAAGAAGCAGTGGCCGCAGGATGTAAAAATGCTTTCGCGGCGTTCCGGGAAAAAGGAAATGCCGCGCTGGCCCATCTCTCCCGCTTTTTCAAAGTGCAGCCCATATTGGAAACGATCCGCAGCGATGCGGAAAAAGCAGCGAAAACGGCGGAACAAGCGATCCGCGCCGTCGAGGCTGCGGGCGCAAGATACCATGAGGCCGGTCGTAACCTGCGCAACGCGGGACGTGCGCTTTCGGGCAAGAGCGGCATAACGGAAACAAAACCAAACGGAAAAGCAGTACGAGGCATGGCCGCCCCGTTTCGCGCCGCGCGTTCCTGTTTCAAAGGGATCGGAAAACATACGGAAGCAGCGCTCCAACGTTTGAAACAGTTGGAGGAAAAAGCTGCGAAGCCACCGCGTATCAAAAAAATACTGCGGGAGTGCGGAAAACAAGCGGAGCGGGAAAACCGAAGCAAACGAGGACGCAAGGACAAAAATATAGTCCCTGAGCGTTAGGGATGGCATCTTCGGGCCAACATGGCCCGGAGCGGAAAGGAGGCGCAATTTTGCAGGAAGATATTGAACGGCGCTTTTTAGCCCTGTCCGTGTCGGCAGGCAGGATGACGAGCCGGGTATTGGCGAGGGCGTTGTCGTCGGCGCTCCGGCAGATACGGCAGGCGCGCCAAAAGACGCATACCCCGCACGGCAGGCAGAGCGTGAAAAAGCTGATGAACCATGACGAAACGACAAACAGCATCCCGCTTGACGGAAATACGCGGCTGTTTGACCGGGTAGCGCGGAAATATAACGTGGACTATGCCTTTTACAAGACCGGGCCGAAAAAATACTTGCTGTTTTTCAAAGCGAAGCAGGCGGACGCGATCACGGCCTGTTTTGCGGAATACACGAAACGCGCGCTGCGCAAAGGGAAAAAGCCGCCTATGCGGGAGCAAATACGGCAGGCGGCGAACATTGTGCGCAGCAAACAGCCGAAAGAACGCACACGGGAACGGGAGGCGGCGCGCGATGGCAGGTAAGCTCAAAAAATATGCGCTCCCGCTTGTCCCTTATCTGTTTTTGTTTTGGGTGTTCCTGAAGCTCGGCACAGCCTACCGGATCGCGGACGGGGATATGTTTTGGGAAAAATTAGCCGGGCTGCCGCACAGCATAAACGCGGCGTTTGGAACGATAGCGCCGGGAACGGACGGCTTTGACTGGCTGGTTGGGCTCATCGGGGCCGGGATCGTGTGGCTTGCCGTGCAGTATAAAAAACAGAACGCAAAGAAATTCCGCACAGACCGGGAATACGGCACGGCGCGCTGGGGCACGCCAAAAGACATCAAACCGTTTGCCGATCCGGTTTTCCAAAACAACGTCATTTTGACGGGAACGGAGTTCCTTACAATGAACAGCCGCCCCAAAAACCCGGCAAACGCGCGCAATAAAAACTGCTGCATCATTGGTTCGTCCGGGAGCGGGAAAACCCGGTTTTGGCTTACGCCACAGCTTTTGCAGGCGCACAGCTCGTATGTGGTCGTCGATCCCAAAGGAAGTTTGCTCGGACAGGTCGGGAAGTTTTTGCAGAGGCAGCATTACAGGATCAGGGTGTTCAACAGCATCGACTTTTCAAAGTCCATGCACTATAACCCCCTCGCATATATCCGTACGGAAACAGATATTTTGAAATTTGTCAACGCCCTGATCCTCAATACCAAAGGCGACGGCAAGGACGGCGACGAGTTCTGGACGAAAGCGGAAACGCTGCTGTACTGCGCCCTGATCGCATATATCGTATTCGAGGCCCCGGAGGAGGACAGAAACCTCAATACCCTTGTGGAGCTCATCGACAGCATGGAGGTTCGGGAAAACGACGAGGACTTCCGCAATGCCGTGGACTATATGTTCCTCGGCCTTGAAAAACGGAAGCCGAATTGCTTTGCGGTCAGGCAGTACAAGAAATATAAGTTGGCAAGCGGTAAGACGGCAAAGTCCATCCTCATATCCTGCGGCGCGCGGCTTGCCCCGTTCTCCATCCCGCAGTTGCAGGAAATTATGAGTTACGACGAACTGGAACTCGACCAGACGGGAGACCGGAAAACGGCGGCGTTCTTCATCATTTCGGACACGGACAGCACCTACAATTTCATCGTTGCCCTTGCGTTTTCGCAGATGTTCAACCTGCTGTGCGAGCGCGCGGATAACAAGTATGGCGGGAGGCTGCCATGCCATGTACGGTTTTTGTGGGACGAGGCCGCCAACACCGGGCAGGTTCCGGGACTGGAAAAACTCGTCGCGGTGATCCGTTCGCGGGAAATATCCCTGTGCCTGTTTTATCAGGCGCAGAGCCAGTGCAAGGCCATATATAAGGATCACGCGGAGACCATTATGGGCAACATGGATTCGGTCATCTTTTTGGGCGGGCGCGAGCATACCACGGTCAAGGAACTTTCGGAGGCGCTTGGCAAGGAAACGATCTCGATGCGCACGGACAGCAGGACGCGCGGACAGTCCGAAAGCTACGGCCAAAATCTGCAACGGCTGGGAAAAGATGTGCCATACTTGTTCGTGAAGAGTTCAGTTGCCTTGAATTTATCATGAACAGGGACACGATCAACTGGATTCTGAAAAAACTGAATACAGGAGGTCGAACATGGAGCATTTACCAAAGAAAATCCATCACAACGGCATCAGCTATACGCTGGTGGGAGACTACTACATCCCCGATCTGAAGCTGCCGGAGGAAAACCGCCCCATCGGGCGGTGGGGGCGGATGCACAAGGCGTTTCTGCAAGAACACCGTCCCGGCCAGTACAGTGAACTGCTTCTGTCGGGAAAACTCTGGACGTATCTTGCCGATCTGAACGAGCAGGCCGATGACCGGCTGGCGTGTATCATCTCGCAGATGCAGGCTGTGGAGGGTATCACCGAGGAACTGAAAGCCCGTGACCAGCTTGCCTGGGTCGGAGCCATGAACAGCATCCGCAGCCGGGCAGAGGAAATCATCCGGTCTGAGATGATTTATGTTTAAGGAGGCGCCTGTCTATGAGATACCGTATCGAATACGCCGATGGGCGCTGCTGTAACTTTGCCAACGGCAGGGCTGAACTGCTGAAATGGCTGAAACTGCTGAAGCAAGAGGAAATCTCCGACATTCGCAAAGTGTATAAAAGCGGTGTGTCGGATTCCGTCCTGGAAACATACCGGAATTATATCCGTCCAGCATAAGGAGGGCGCTTATGGGTACAGATATAGAAAAACTGGTTGATTTGATGATTCAGGAGCGGATGCAGAGCCAGTTCGCTAAATGGCGGGAGGCAGAAACCGGCAAGGAGAAAAAAGCGGACTACCTTCGTTTGGAAACCGAGTATGAAAAAGCGATCAGCGTATTGTCTGAGGAACAGAAGGACGCTGTAAGGCACTACTGCGATTCCATCTTCGATTCCGGCGCAGAAAGCGAATGCTTCTTTTACCGGCTGGGCCTCAAAGATGGCATCCGTCTCTGGAAGTTTATGAAAAAGCTGATGAAAACAGTCAGCTAACGGATGTATAACCGCATATTTTATTCCACCCGCAAACGGGTCGAAAGCCGTCCAACGGTACAGGTTGGGCGGCTTTTTCTCTACCTGCGTTTCTTCCGCTTGGGCGCATAGTACGGCTGCGGCTTGGCCTTCCCCCTCATGTTGTTGGGATTTTTGAGCATCTTGGACAGGCTCAGTATCCGAAGGAACGCTGAGAAATCCTCCGAGGAAATCTTCTCAAAGGGTATCTGCAACTTATCGCAGAATTCATGTATCAGCATTTCCACATCGCTGCCTTGCTGGACAGCCTGTTCAAATTGTTCCTTGACGTCCTCCAACGTGGGCTGCGGGTCGGCGGTGGTCTTGTCCTTTAGATGTGCCTCCCGTATGTCCCGGACAATGTTGTCCAGATCGTCATGCAGGACATGGCTGAAAAAGTCACTCTCCTGTATCTGCCCTAATTCCAGCGTCCGCATATAAAGGTCGTTCTCTCCCGGCGCATGGCTGTTGATGACGGTCTGTCGGGTGGCTTCGAGGATCAGGTTCATCTGCTCCACCCGCATATCGGCAATCCGGTCAATGAAGATTTCCATATCGGTCATCAGCCGCTGGAAGTTTGGATGCGTAGCCAGTTCGCAGAGAAGCCGGTTGTTGATCCTGCCGCTGCTCAAAAGTTCCACCATATCGTCACTCAGATGCAGAGATTGAAGCTCTGTGTTTGGGTGATTTTTATTTTCGGACAGCCCCATCAGATAGTCGGTGGACACACCATAAAATTCCGCCAGCGTTGCAATCGCAAACGGGCTGATGTCCTTATAATCATCGCTTTCATATTTTCCCAGCGCCGATCTGGACAGGCCGGTCTGCTCCGCCAGCTGTTCCAGCGTCAGGTGCTTGTCTACCACCCGCAAGTCTTTGAGCCGCTCCGGGATTGACAGCTTTGTGTACATCCAATGCCCCCTCTCTCGTTATCGTTTTTCAGTGAATACACCCATTATAGCACGATTCCATAAGCGTGGAAATATGAGGATTTCGTGCGTTTTTCCAACGTCTTGGATATACGGGAGCGGCCCTCTTTTTTCGATAAAATCATTCTTGCAGACAGGCACTGAACCTTGAAAATCGAATGACCGGCTGCAAGGGGTATGACCTCCGGGGAAGTGGCGCCATGACAGAAATCGAGCGCACCAAAGAGGCCGATACGCCGGGAGAAATTCCGGGCAGGAGCTGCTTGCAGGCAGACCGGCGGAAAGAAACAAGTTTATCATGCGGGGTGCATGGCTCCGCAGCAAAGAAATGGAGGAAAATCATTATGACACTGAGTATGAAAGAAAAGAAGATTCTCTACGCTTTCGCCTGTCCCAGCCATCACAACACGGTGACACGGTTGAAATGGCTGACAGCCCTGACGGTTGACCCGGAGGCCAAACGCCGGATGCTGGGTCTGGCCCGGAAAATGGAGACGGAGGTGGACGAAAGCTGGTACGAGGCTTTTTACCACCATCTGCGCATGGAGATGGACGAGTACCGCCGTCTCAAGCGCAGCCTGCGTGTGCTGAAATCTTACACCGATTATGAGGAGGATTTGTATGACGAAGCTGTCTAAATATGAGAAAGAAACCATCATCAACTGGAACGAGGCGGAGAACCTTGCCAGCATTTACACCTTCAACGCCAGTTTGAAGCGCAGGCTGGCGGAGTTCAGCCGGAAATATCCGCTGCTGTGCCGGTTGGAGCGCAGCACGCCAGAGGGCAGCGTAACCTATATATTGGACAAGTCCCGGCTGTCAATCCGGCTCATCCCGCCTTACAGCGAGGAACGGAAAGCCGCCGCCAGTGCTTACGCCAGAGAGCATGGCTTTCAGGTGGTAACGGCAGAAGAAAAAATCGCCTGAAATCGGGGCGATTACGGCAAAAATGCCGAGTCTGCACCCGGCGTTTTGACCGGCAATCCCCGCAGGCGTATTCCGTATCCACTTCCCGCCGATAGGCGTAACTGTGTGGATGCGGAGCCGGTGAAACTGGCGGAAACCGCTTCTGCGGTGGAAGCCAGCTTCGCCGGAGCGGGAGTACAGAGGGCGGCAAGCCCTTTGTGGCGGGGTGCAGGGGCGGCAGCGCACTGCTGGGGTCAAGGGGCAACGCCCATTGGCAGGTTGAGGGCAGCCGCCCCATCGGGTCAAGGGCGAAGCGCCTTGCCCAGGGAAAGTTGATGCCTGCGTCAACTTATACTGGGTATTACCTGACGCAGACTTTCGCAGGATTTGCGGCTTCGCCGCCCTTCCCCCGTCCCCGGAACATCTTCGCAGGAAGGAGGAAAATTGTTTGAAACTGACACGACACAACGGGCGCTCCGGCAAGCATGGCACCTACAATCCCCGCCACAATGACCGCCGGTTCGATGTGGAGAACAGCGAACACATTGACGCCGAGCGGGCCAGACAAAACATCTACTGGGATTGCTACCGGGGCTTCACGACACACGAGTTCCGGGAGAACCCGGAGCAGCCGGATTTCAGCTTTGAAGAAATCGAGCGGATGTACTACTACGAGCATTATTCTGACCATGTGGAGGCGCAGAACGCCCGGAATGAGAAAACCCGGCACACAGAGCGCAACCGCACCGTGGAGGACTTGCTGAAAAACAACAAGACCTGCCCGGAGGAAAGCATCTATCAGATCGGCACGCTGGAAGAATCCGTCCCGCCGGAAACGCTCTTTCGTATCGTCAACGAGTTCTATGAGGAATTCGAGCGCCGTTTTGGTTCCCATATCCACATCTTAGACTGGGCGCTTCATCTGGACGAGGGGACGCCCCACATCCACGAGCGCCATGTGTTTGACTGCCAGAACCGCTACGGGGAATTGTGTCCCCAGCAGGAGAAGGCGCTGGAGGAACTGGGTATCCCTCTCCCGAACCAGGACAAGCCAAAAGGCAGGCACAACAACCGGAAACAGACCTTCGATGCGGTCTGCCGGACGATCCTGTTTGACATCACAAAGCGGCATGGGCTGCATCTGGATCAGGAGCCGTCCTACGGCGGGCGGGAGTATCTGGAAAAGCAGGACTATATCCTGATGAAGCAGAAGGAGCAGCTGGCGGCGCAGGAGCAGAAGCTGGAAGAACTGACACTCAAAATCGAGGACGTGGAGACGCTGCTGGACGATGTTTCCGATGTGGCCTACGACAAGGCGGTGGAGGTGGTGACCGATACTGTCCGGCAGGAGACACACAAAGAAGATATTCGTCTGATTGAGGAAACAAAAAAGTGGGTGCTTTCGCCGGAACGGAAGGCCCCGAAGAAGGAGCGTGACTACGCCGCCGCCCGCCTGGATGGAGTGATTACCAAAATCAAGCGGGTCATGCAGAACGCTTTGGCAAAAATCCAGAAAACGCTTATGCAGCCGGAGGTCAAGAAGGCCGGTAAGGAGAAGATTAAGGAGAAGGCCAGAGAATCCATCTTGGAGAAGCTGTCGAAAGGCAAGGTGGACGCTGACCGGGATAACCGGGAACGCTGGGAACGTGAGGGGCGGATCGTTCCGAACAAGAAACATGATATGGAGTTATGAGGCACCTGATTTTCTGCGGAAACGGGTGCCTTTTTCTCTGTCTGGAGGTGAGAAAATCGAATGTATTTGAAGCAGTGAAGCAGTCTGTCACCACAAGTCAGGCTGCGGAATTTTATGGGGTTCCGGTAGGCAGAAACGGGATGGCCTGCTGTCCCTTCCACGATGACAAACATCCCAGCATGAAGGTTGACCGCCGGTTCCACTGTTTCGGCTGTCAGGCGGACGGGGATGTGATTGATTTTACCGCCCGTCTGTTTGGCCTGAGCAACAAGGAGGCGGCGTTGAAGCTGGCGGAAGATTTTTCTGTCCGCTATGACGCCAAAGGCCATGACCCGCCCCGCAAAAGGCCGGTCAAACGGAAAATCAGCGAGGAACTGCGCTACCGGCAGGCGGAGCAGAAATGTTTCCGGGTGCTGTGCGATTACCTGCATCTGCTGGAACGCTGGGAGAAGGAATACGCCCCGCAGACGCCGGAGGAAACATGGAATCCGCTGTTTGTGGAGGCCCTGCAAAAGAAACCGTATACGGAGTATCTGCTGGATATTCTCTTGTCCGGCAGTATGGAGGAACGGGCCTGCGTGGTCGCTGAATACGGAAAAGAGGTGAGGAAGATTGAGCAGCGAATATCAGAGTTTACCGCCAGCCACCCGGCAGGCCGCCATGAGCGCAGCCGAAGCCTTAGCGCCGGAGCGGAGCGTTGACGAGGTGCGGGAAAGCCTGTCCGTCACGGAAAAGGGCCAGCCCGCCAACACCATCGGCAACTGCCGGACGGTGTTCTGCCATGACCCTCTCCTGCGTGGGGCGATCCGCCTGAACCTCCTGACTGACCGGGTGGATATTGTGCGGGATTTGGGCTGGCGCAGGAATACCAGCGCCCTGACGGATACAGACGTGAAGTATCTGCTTCTCTATTTTGAACAGAACTATGGCCTGACCAGCGAGAAAAAGATGACGGCGGCGCTCTCCATCGTGGCGAATGAGAACTGCTACCATCCTATACAGGACGTGCTGAACGGCCTTGTCTGGGACGGGACATCCCGCATCCGCTCCTGTCTCCATCACTTCTTAGGTGCGGACGAGAGCGACTATGTGGAGGAAATGCTGAAACACTTCCTGCTGGGCGCAATCCGGCGGGTGTTTTCCCCCGGCTCCAAATATGAGGAAATGCTCTGTCTGGTGGGCGGACAGGGGGCTGGTAAGTCCAGCTTCTTCCGTCTGCTGGCGATCCGGGACGAGTGGTTCAGTGACGATCTGAAAAAGCTGGACGATGACCGGGTATATTTGAAGCTGCAAGGCCATTGGATCATCGAGATGTCAGAGATGCTGGCCACCAGCAGCGCCAAAAGCATTGAGGAAATCCGCTCTTTTATCAGCCGCCAGAAGGAAACCTACCGCACACCCTATGAGGCCCAGCCCAAAGACCGGCTGCGGCAGTGCGTGTTTGGCGGTTCATCCAACACGCTGGACTTCCTGCCCCTTGACCGGGCCGGGAACCGGCGTTTCCTTCCAATCATGATTTACCCGGAGAATGCGGAGGTTCACATTTTGGAGGACGAGGACGCTTCCAGAGCCTACCTGTTGCAGGTCTGGGCGGAGGCCATGATTATCTACCGCAGCGGCCACTACTCCATGAAGTTCAGCAAGTCTATCCAGCGCCAGCTGGTGGAGGTGCAGAAGGATTTCATGCCAGAGGACACCGAGGCCGGGCAGATACAGGGATTTCTGGAACACTACACCGGCAGCATGGTCTGCTCCAAACAGATCTTTAAGGAGGCGCTGGGCTACACCTATGACGAGCCGAAGCGGTGGCAGCTGCACAATATCAACGAGATTATGAACACGGTGGTGACGGGCTGGAAACCTTTCTCCAATCCGAGGATGTTTGCCGGATATGGCAGACAGAGGGGCTGGGAACGGGACGTTTCCGGCAACGAACTGCCCGGCAACGAAGATGGATTTGTGGAACTGAGTGAGGAAGAATGCCGCCAGTTGGAGCTTCCAAAGGAGTGGATCGCCTGAAAACGGCGGTCTGTTGCCGGGTTAGTTGCCAGTTGGTTGCCGGGTTCGTTGCCGGGGATTTCCCTGTCTGGATACGGGAAAAGCCCGTAAATAAGGGATATTTTAATATTTATCATTATCTCCGGCAACGAAAGCAACGAGATTTTTCAAGAAAATTTAGAAAGTAAGATTTGCAGGCCAGACGGTAGTTTACAGGTTTTCAGAGGTTCGTTGCCGGACTTCGTTGCCGGTGCTGCCGTCTGGCCTGCCACTCTATGGAGGTAGCCTATGGAAAAAAGCAAGCAGCAGAAAAATAAAGTCCGTTTTGTGGTGGTGCGGGAGTTCTCCGGGGAGAAGTCCATGCGGGAAACCTTTGAGCAGCTGATCGAGCGCCAGACCTGCGAACACCTCGAGGAATGGCTGGAACAGCGTGAAATGGCAGAAAACGCTGCGTAAAAACGGTTGATTCAGGGGCAGGGACATGGTACTATAATGGTATCGTGTCCCTGTTCATAGAAGGAGAACGCTATGAGCAGGAAAAAACAAGTCTATGAGAAAATTACCGCTCTCTACTGCCGCATCTCTCTCGATGACGGCGGCGACAATGAGAGCATGAGCATCAGCAACCAGAAAATCATGCTTCGGGACTTTGCGGAAAAGCATGGGATGTTCCAGTATGAGTATTATGTGGATGACGGCTATACGGGCCGCAACTTTGCTGGGGTTAGATAGCGATACTTTTTACATCTACCATGTTGCGGCGGTCATGGTTGACAACTTGCGTCGGCTCCTGCTCGGTATCAACCTGTCCGACAAAGCTATAATGGATTTCGATTTTCCGGGTGTTGGTTTCCCGGTCTAATTCATGTATCAAAATACGGTCGATAAACTCATGGACGTTTTCATAGGTCAATTCCTGTATGTCGCTGTATTTCCCGACAATCTGAATAAACCTTGATATATCCCTTTTTCGCTCGGTAACGGTTGCGATCTGCTGTTGTAACTCGTCTATCCTTGCGGCAAGGGATTTCTTTTCGTCCTCATAGCCGGAAGTTAGAAACACAAACCGTTCATCTGTCAGTCTGCCTAATGCGTTGTCCTCATACAGCTTGCGGAAAAGCGTGTCAAGTTCGGTCATACGCGCCTGTGCTTTGAAAAGTTCCTTTTGCTGCTGCGCTAATGCCTTTCTCGCTTCCATGTCGCCGTACTCGGTAGCTTTACAGATAAAGTCCTGTTCGTGTTCCTTAACATACCGCAAAACCCGCCGCATATCTTCCAGCACTAAATCAAGAAGTACGTTTTTGCGGATATAATGAGAGGTACACTCGCTGCCTGTCCTTGCCCTGTTGCGCCATGCGCCGCAAGAATAGGAAAACTTGCGCGGCTCGATATTTACGCCCTGTTGGTAATACATCTTATGTCTGCAACCAGCGCAAAACAGCAAGCCGGAAAAAATATCAATCTCCGCTGCTTTTGTCGGGCGGTGGCGGGTAGCAATCCGCTTTTGCGCAAGTTCAAAGGTTTCCTCGTCAACAAGCGGCTCATGGGTGTTTGGGAAGAAATAGCGTTGTTCTTCTTCGTTCTTCCGGGTCTTTTTCGACTTGTAGGATACCTTGTGAGTTTTCGCGGTTATGGTATGCCCTAAATATTCCTGCCTTGCTAATATGTCATAGAGCGTTTTGTCCGGCCAAGTATAGGGGGCGATCATTGCCCGCTGATACCGCGCCTGTCCTGTACGCTGATAGCGCAACGCTCCAATCGTCAAGACTTTGTTTTCCGCAAGCCATTTTTGGATTTCGCACATACGCACGCCGCTAACAAACATAGCGAAAACCTGTTTGACAATCGGCGCGGTTTCCGGGTCGGGTATAAGGTGGTGGCGGTTGTTCGGGTCTGGGATATAGCCGTATGGATATTCCCCGTTGACGCGCTCGCCTTTTTGCGCCTGTGCCTGTTTAACTGCGCGGATTTTCTTGCTTGTGTCGCGGGCGTAAAACTCGTTAAACCAGTTCCGCAAGGGGGTAAACTCGTTATCCTCCCGCGCTGTGTCAACTCCGTCGTTGATCGCGATATAGCGTACTCCGTTTTCGGGAAATACAATCTCTATGAGTTCGCCCGTTTTCAGATAGTTTCTGCCAAGACGGGAAAGGTCTTTGGTAATGACCGTCGCCACTCGTCCGGCTTCCACTTCCTGCAACATCGCTTGCAGCCCCTCGCGCTCAAAACTCACGCCGGAAAATCCGTCGTCCACAAAAAACTTTGTGTTCAAAAAATGGTGTTCGTCCGCATAGCGTTGAAGTATCATTTTTTGGTGCTGTATGCTTCCGCTTTCTCCGGCTTGCATATCCTCTTGACTTAAACGGCAGTAAAGGGCGGTGATTTTATTCGACTGTAACATTAGTCCTCCTTTCCGACAGCCGAATAAACAGGTATAATGTGTTGCTATCATTATACCATATCCCGCCGCCTAATGCACTACTCGGACGCTAAAAATCCCGGATTTCCGGGCTTTTTCTGCAAATCCTTTACAATGAGTTTCTCAATCTTTTTATGGATTGTATCGGTTGCCTTTTCACTCGGCAACGCTTGAACAAGATAGGTGATTTTCCCTATTTTGCGTTCGGTTGTAATTGTCTGTTTTTTATCCATTAGAAAAACCTCCTTTTCCTGTATGGATAAACTATATTCGTCAAAAGGCAAAAACGGGCGGTTGTTAGCTGCAACCTCACGGGAGTTTCACCCCGGCCCATGCTTATGGGTGCGCCGCGCAATACTTTGAGGGTGTTCAACGCGGGAGTATCATTGTGCCGCCTTGTATGTCGTCGCCCACAAGCTGCTAAACCTGTTTTACGGCGCGGTAGTTCTCGCTCGGCTTTTCCCCTATGGGGAAAAGCTGTCATGGCGTACCCGCCGACTGGCTCGGTACAGACGGAATGTACCCGTTTGCCTGTTATGCTGCGCACCAAAGGCCGCTTTCTTTGTCAAAGAACAATAGGCTTTGTCGGCCTGCAAAAGCACATCAACAGCGGATATGCTTTTGCGGAACGACAAATAGCCCATAACGGGAAGCGTGGAAAGGGGACACGCTCCCCGCATGGGCTAAAAGATTATCCTACATGAAAAGCAAGGGTGCGGGTAATAAGGCGCACTTGCAGCCTGTTACGCATTTCCTCGTCCACATAGGAATAGGTATTGCCCGCGTCGTCTTTCAGCGTGCGGGTACAAAGTTTCGCTATGTAACCCTCGTAGTGCTTCAAGATCGCGCACATGGCGGTTGTGTCGCCGTTTGCCGCTGCGGAAATGACAGGGAACGGCAACAGATTTTCAGACTTCCTAACGGTATTCATCATCTGCTTTTCCCTCCAAATACTGTTTGATTTTCGCAAGCGCGGATTTCCTGTGCCGGAAAACCGTCGTGCGTACAACATTCAGCAGTTCGCCAATTTCCGCGTCGCTCATATCCAAGAAGTAGGACAAAAGGATAATGTCGCGTTTCCTTTCGGGCAAAGCGTTAAGGGCTTCGGCAAGCAGTTCATTTTTGACGAGTACATCAAAGCCGGACACTTGAAAACGGAAATAATCGCTTTCGTATTCGTCCGTTGTGAAAAGCTGCGCGAGTTCGCTTTCGCTCAAATCCGAAAAAGTAACTTCGCGTGCTGCGCGTTTCGCAAGAGTGCGGCGGTGGCTTTTCGCTTCGCCGACCAAAGTTTTCTTTGCTAATGCGTCGTACTGATGTTGTATTCTTTCCTTGTCGGAAGAAGATAGCTCCATAGAGTTCACCTCCTTCCCGCGTGGAGTAGAGGACGGGAGTTAAGGGCTTGTCCTCTCTGCCCCTTTCGCTCCGTACCCGTTCGGGAGATGGCTCTTGAGTGCGCTTTTCAGAAAAAAGTTGAAAAAAGCAAAATGCGCCCGTCCGCAAGACGCGGACGGGCGCAAAGGAAATGTAAGCAGTAGCTAAATGTATTGACAGTTCACATTCATAGCCGGAATATCCCGCTTGCGGAGCATAGCTTTTTTTGACCGCAAAGCATTAGGCGGGTTACAGTAAATAAAAATGGACACGGCGATACCTCCCCGATACCGCCGTATCCTTAAAAAAGGGCGACTTTAATACACTACCCGCAATCCATTCTATAATAGGGAACAGCGGCTTTTGCGCAATATTAAATAAAAAAGCCGATAACACATAGGTTTTTTGACCTAATGCGTTATCGGCTCTGCGTCTATGCGTCTGGCACTTTTAATCATTTTTTTTTGAATTTATTATATGTGTTAGCTAACTGTCCACAAGCCGCGTTAATCTCTCTGCCATGAGAAACTCTCATAGTAACTTCAAGTCCTGCTTGCTCTAATTGATGTTTGAATGCAACTATTTCCCGTTTCTGTGGTGCTTTAATTCTTGAATTGCTTGTTGGGTTGTATTGTAACACGTTAATCATAACTTTTTTGCCCCGAAACCATTTTGCAAGTTGTCTTACATCTGAGGGCCGGTCATTTATACCCGGTAAAAGCAAATACGCAAAGACAATTTTGCGATTATGCCTTTCAGAATAGGATAAGGCTTGCTTAACAACATCTTCAATAGCATATATGCGCATGTGAGGAATAATACGATTTCTTGCAGATTGTGTTGCTGCGTGTAAAGATATTGTCAACTGAATTTTAAGATGTTCCTCGCGCAATTTTTTTAATTGATCGACCGGACCAACTGTTGATATGGTAATGCCGTCGGTTGGAAAGTTGAGCCCATATCTATCTCGGAGAATATGGATTGCTTTTATCAAGTTGTCATAATTGAATAAAGGCTCTCCCATACCCATAAAAACGATACGGTTTACTTTTCGACGCAACAATATAATCTGTTGTACGATTTCTGACGATGTTAGATTACGAACAAAGCCATTTCGCCCGGACTCACAAAAAATACAACCAACAGGACAACCGACTTGTGTGCTCACGCAAACAGTTCCACCATCTCGCCGCTTGATAAAAACCGTTTCAATGTATTTGTTGTCTTTCAGTTCGTAAACATACTTTTCAGTATCACTGCTTTTGCAAATATTTTTTACCAACATTGATAGATTTTTTTTGCGTGGTAATTGCTTATATAATTCTTCATATAAGGCTTTTGCTTCATTCTCGCCAATAACTTCCGACATTTCTTTGTAAGTAAATCCGTATGGATCATTCCGTACTTCCGCAGGCGTATATTTAGGTAAACGTTTCATTTTTATATCCTTTCTTCTAAATAATAAAAGTTTGTTTTTCTGTATTTTTGATTACAATCTCTAATTTTTCTACATCAATGATATGCGTCAATTTGCATTTAGGGCAGAAAAGAGGAAAATCTTTTAATACAGTATTATGAAATACTTGAACTCTCGTCTTTCCGTTACAAATCGGACATTTTATCCAATATTTTTTAAGCATTATATTTCACTCGTCCTTTTTACACAAAAAAATGCAGGTCAATCCTCAACATGAGCATTGACCTGCATTTATAATGCACAGAGCAGTACAACAAAACTAAGGCATAGCTTGCACTATGTCTATACTATATCTATACGTCGTTAGTTTTTTGTATAGCATCCGCAAAATAAGCATGACAAAAAAGCCCATGTTGAAAATGGGAAAATCCTTTTTTTCAATGCTTATCTAATACGCATGCTATGCAACATAAACGCCGCCTCCTTTTACATAAATTTTATTTTATCAGAAAATCAGTCTACTGTCAATACACAACAGGAAGTATTTAACCTAATGATATGAATTGTGTGGACATATCCAAAAAGAAAGGTGAACTGTAAAATGTAACAGGGTGAATGAAAATGGCAAAAAGACCCGTACCATTGTACGACTTTAAGGCTTTCGGGGCAGCTATAAAAGCCGCGAGAAATGAATACGGCGAGAGCCGCAAAAAGGTAAGCGACGAGTTATATATTTCCCCGCGCTACCTTGCGAATATCGAGAACAAGGGACAACAGCCGAGTTTACAGGTATTCTATGACCTTGTAACCCGGTATCATATTTCGGTAGATCAATTTTTCTTCCCGAACAGCAATGCGGAGAAATCCACCGGGCGGCGGCAGCTTGACGCGCTGCTGGACGGTATGAGCGATAAAGGCATACGGATTGTAACCGCAACAGCAAGGGAGATAACGGAAGTCGAAAAAGCAGAGGATTAACCTCACAATATGAGAAATCGGGAGATTGCAGCGCATGGCGGCTGCAATCTTTTTTTGCGTCCAAAATCAAAGGAACGCGCAACAAATACCGCCTTTCGGTGGGGGTATGGAGTAGATAGCAAGCACAGCAAACGAGTACCCGTTTGCGGAAAATGCTTGTTGGGATAATCCCAAACCCTTATACCGAAAGGCGGTGCGGAAATGGAAAACCGAAAGAGAAATATACAGATGAAGTTTTACGTTACGGAAGAAGAAAAGCGGCTGATCGACGAGAAGATGAAGCAGCTTCCCATAAAGCAGTATGGGGCATACTTCCGTAAAATGGCGATAGACGGGTATATTCTTGTCGTTGACCGAAGCGACACAAAAGCATATATCCGGGAACTGCAAGCGGTGAGCCGGAACATCAACCAAATTGCAAAACGCGCCAATGCGACGGGGACGGTTTACAGGCAGGATATAGAGGACATTAAAAAGGCGGTGGACGAGATATGGCGGTTACAAAGACGCACCCTATTAAATCAACCTTAAAGGCTGCGATAGACTATATCTTAAATCCCGAAAAGACAGACGGGAAGCTGCTTGCGTCCTCTTTCGGCTGCGGGCTGGAAACCGCCGATATTGAGTTTGCATGGACGCGGGAAGCTGCCGGAGATCGCGGCACACATTTAGGGCGGCACTTGATACAATCCTTTGCGGTGGGAGAAACCACACCGGAAGAAGCGCACAAAATCGGCATGGAACTTGCCGGGGCGGTATTAGGCGGCAAGTATGAGTTTGTTTTGACAACTCACGTCGATAAAGACCATCTGCATAATCACTTGATTTTCAACGCGGTTAGCTTCGTTGACTACAAAAAGTACCATTCCAACAAGCAAAGCTATCACTTTATCCGGCGCACCAGCGACAGGATATGTAAAGAGCATGGGCTATCCGTCGTCGTACCGGGACAGGACAAGGGAAAAAGCTATGCAGAATACACCGCCGAAAAGCAAGGGACAAGCTACAAAGCAAAGCTGAAAACGGCGATAGATACTCTCATTCCCCAAGTGAAAGATTTTGACGAACTGCTGCGCCGCTTGCAGGAAATGGGGTATGAAATCAAACAGGGCAAATACATTTCCTTTCGCGCTGCCGGACAGGAACGGTTTACCCGCACAAAGACGCTCGGCGCGGCCTATACGGAAGAAGCGATAAAGGAGCGTATCAAGGGCGTGTATGTTGCCAAAACAAAAACGCTGCGGGAAGATAAGAAAATCCGGCTTGTCGTCGATCTTGAAAACAGTATCAAAGCCCAACAGTCGGCGGGCTATGAACGGTGGGCAAAAATCCATAATCTGAAACAGGCTGCTAAAAGCATGAACTTCCTAACCGAAAACAAGATTGAGTATTATAGCGAACTTGAAAGCAAGATAGCCGATATTATGACCGCTCATGACGCGGCGGCAAAGGCGGTTAAGGAAGTGGAACAGCGTATGTCTGATTTGTCGCTGCTTATCAAGCACACCACCACATACCGACAGTTAAAACCGATTTACGATGAATACCGAAAATCGCCGGACAAGGAAAAGTATCTGCGGGGGCATGAAAGCGAAATTATCCTGTTTGAAGCTGCGGCAAGGGCATTAAAGGAAATGCAGATAAAGAAGCTGCCCGATCTCGCCGCGCTGCGCAAGGAGTATAGAAGCTTAAACGACAGGAAAACCAAATTGTATGAAGATTATCGGCAAGCCAAGAAGCAAATGCAGGAATACGGCGTTGTCAAAAAGAACGTCGATAGTATTCTTTACCCGTCCCAAAGCAGGGCGCGGGAGCAGGAGCGATAAGGCGCAAAACATGGGGTGGCAAGTGGAATGTTAAGGGCTGAAAACGCCTGTGTTTCTGCGGCTTCCAGCGCATGAAAACGACATAGACGATAAAGTATATTCAAACCCGCAAAAACGGCTTTCTAATTGTCCACGCAAGGACAAAAAAAGAACAGGGGCGCGGTGCCGGAAATCGGCAACCGCGCCCCTGTTCTCTATGGGCTATTCCTCGTCGGTCAAGATAAACTCCCTTTCGGAAAACTCGCTGTCCGTCATGGCTTGCAGCTTGTTCACCGCTGCGGCGGCAAGCTGGCGCATATCCTCGTCCATGTAGGGCATGGCGGCAAGGATATTTTCAAGCGTTGTTTCCCGGCTGTCCTCGGCGTAGATCGCAACAATGTTTTCTTCCTCAATGGTAAAGCGGGTATTCATGCTATCAAACCTCCAAATCCTTTTTATGCTCTTTCTGTTTATCTTTCGGCTGCTGCGCCGCCTGTTTCTTGTATTCGTCCAGCTTCTTCAAAATGGACGGTTTTTTCTGCGGCTGTTCCCGTTTCTCGGCTTTTACCGCTTTTGCAAGGTCGGTAACGGAAATCGCTTCCCCCGCCTTTGCCCGCTGCTCAAAATCTGCAACGGTGGGCGTTTGCGGCGTATTGTTGATAAGCCCGTCAAAATTGTTGTCGTTCTGCTCTATGGTGTCCTCGACGTGCTTTAAGGGATTATCCCGCTGCGGCTGCTCGGCGGCTATGGCATAAGCCTGTGTGCCATTCCCCATAATGAGATACTTCCCGTCCTCCGACGCATGGTGAAAACCAAATCCCGCCGCTTCGATCTGTTCACGGCTCATATCGGTAATATGAAAATTGCCCCTCGGCGTTCTAACGGTTTCACCCGTCAAAAGGCTGTCGGGGGTCGCTTCCGGCTGCTGCTTTTCAAGCTGCCCGTCCTTGTAGGAATATCCTTGCGCCGCGATTGCTTCAAGGGTCTTGCCCGTAACGTCGCCATAAATCCGCTTGTCTGCGTCAACCAGCATTTGCAAAGTGTCTTGTACGGTGTCGGACAAGGCTTGCTGCTGTTCGGGCGGCAGCTTGTCAAATACGGGGGTCTGCTGCTCCTGCAAAAACTCCGGCACTTGCTGAAAACCGATACTGTCTACATAGTGGGCGGTGTCCTCGTCGTTCTGATGAAGCACAACAATGTCGGAAACGGAAAGGCTATGCCCCTTAAAGTCGGCGGGGTGGTCGATATTAAACCTTTCCCAAATGTCGCCCAGCGTCATATCCTTTGTAAGCGGTGCAGTATAGACGAGTTCATAATTTACCCGGTCAATGGTAAGTCCAGCCGCTTGCAGACGGTCATAAGGCTCAAAGCGCAAGTCCCTTGTTTCGTCCCCGCGCTTTAACTGATAAATGGAAAAGGTATCGCCCTGCTCCTGCTCGGCTTGCCGCTGCTGCTGCAACTCGGTAAAATGCCCCTCAATCTCGGTAATGAGTTCCTTTGCGGTGGTCTGTATTGTTTCAAGGGACGCTTTTAACTCGGTCATTTCCTTGCCGCTGCTCCAACCAGCCACATAGCCGAAAGAGTAATCGGAAGTATCAAGGCCGAAATGCTGGCAAACCGTATAAGCGACGCTTTCCGCTTCTACCTCGCAGGTATGGCGGTCAACGCGGTTTTGCTGCTCCGGCGGGGCGTTTAAGTCTACGTCGTGCAGCTTCGCATGGGCGATTTCGTGAATGGCGGTCTTTACCGCCTGTAATTCACTCACGCCCTCTTTGATTGCAATACGCTTGTCGGTCAAACTGAAATACCCATTTGCGCCGTTTGTGATCTGCTCAAATGCAATCGGGACGGGGGACGCTTTTTCAAGGGCGGCGAAAAAATCCTCGTACTGCTCCACATCGGCAAGCAGCGGTTTAACGGAAAGGTCGGGAAACTCCTTGCCCTCGGTCTGCGAAATATCAAAGACGGTTATAACCTTAAAGGCGGGGACGGTGATTTCCTTTTCTTCCTTTACCACTTTTCCCTCGCGGTCAAGCATGGGCTTTCTCGTTTCGGGGTCGATTTTATCAACCAGCTTTTTCACCTTGTAGGGCGCGGGGGCAAAGATTTTAATGCCTTTCTCGCCTTTCTTTACATGGCGGTCAAACTCCTTTTCCCATTGACGGAAGCCCATTACCAAATTGCCGCCCTGCATAGCAATTAGGATAGTGTTATTCAAACTATAATCATGGAACTTTGACATAGCGGTTAGAAACTCTTTGTAGCGGTCGCTGTCAAAAATCGCCTGTACGCCCTGTTCCAAACGCGCGGTGATCTCCTTTACCTTTTCGGCGGGCTTTTCGGAAGTAAGGATAATGGGGACGACGGGGCGGGGCTGCTGCGGCTCTGCGGCCTGTGCGTCTGCTTGCTGCGTTTCGGCTGCGTCCATATAGGCTTTGTCCTGTTCGCCGCGCTCCGGCTGCGGGTAACTCATAATGCGGTATTCTTCCGGCACTTCGCGCCCCTCAAACTGCCGTTCCCACTCGTCGCCGCTTTCCACGATATAGCCGTACTCGGTAAACGCGCCTTTTTCCTGCGCGGCAGCGTTCCTGCCAAAAGTAGAAAGGTCAATGCCGCCTTTCCATTCTTCGGGCATTTGTACCATGCCGGATTGATTTAAGTAATAGTCGCCCAAATCGTGGTAGTTATGTACTTCGGGGATATGGACGTAAAAATCCACGTTGTAGGTGAAGTCAATTACCTGTCCAATATTTGCAAGCCCGTTTTTCTGCTGCAAAGCTGCGTTCAGCTTGCCAACCTCGGCGGGGTCAAGCTGTTCGAGCCGCGCCGCAAGAAAATTGAGTTCGTCCACGTCGGCGGCGCATACCATTTCATAAGGCAAGGCAATATGTTTCTCCGGGTCGTCGGAATAGCCGCGAATGGAAAAATCCTGCGGGTTGTCGGCGGTAATGCCGACGTTCCGCATAGCTTCGTGCAACTGCTCCTTTGTGGCGGGCATATCCAACCAATAGCCGCCGGGGTCGCCCGCGTCAAAGCGGCTGCGGTTGCCTATCATAATAGAAAACTGTTCGCTCATGTGTTCACGCTCCTTTTCCTGCCCGGTATTTTCGGGGATAGCTGCCGCCTGTTGCTGCTGCGGGGGTTCTTCGCCCTCTATGGTGTAGTCCGGCATGAGCATACCGTTTACTTTGAAATAGTCGGCGTACTCCTGCGGGATAGGCGGGGAGATTTCCGTAAACAAGCGGTCATACGCTTTGATACGCCCATTCAGATACTTTTCCATAGCTGCCTTGTCGGTGAAAACCTTTCTATCTTGTCCGGCAATCTTCGCTTGGGTTCTGCTTGGGCTGTTGGTGCGCACGCTCCATGTAAGCGTCCATGAATACGGGATAGATTTCTGCGCTTCTTTGTCGTAGCGGGTATTCTCGTAAATGTAGTAATTCATCTGATATACCCGGTTGCTGCGAATATGGCGGTTATGCTCGGTGGTCTGCCACTCGTTAGCGGTGTGCTGGACGTGCGGCGTTCTCACATATTCAAGTGTTTTATCCAGCAAAAGCGTTCTTCCCGCCTGTTCTTCCCATGCGGCGGCGCGTTCTTTAAGGTCGTCAAAAATCGCCTGTTCTGCCGCCGCGCTTTCGCTGCGCATGGAAAGTAGCTGCGCAATCGGCAAGGAAGCATAAGGGGCAATCTCCCTGTCCTTTGCTTCAAAATATATCCGGCGTTCTATCCGCATGGTTTCGGCGGCTTCTAATTTGTCATGGTCGTATGAGGAATACGGCATATTCTTTCATCACGTCCTTTCTCGGTCATATAAGGGTTTGGGACTATCCCAACAAGCAAAATGCCCGCGCTCTCTATGGGAAGCGCGGGCATTTCTCGCAAACGGGTACTCGTTTGCTGTGCTTGCTATGTAGTTGTTTTTATCCGTAAACGCCTGTTTCTCTCGCTTTGGGCTTTCTGTCTGCGGCGTATCTTTGCCGCGCAATCGGGGCAGTATTTCGCCCGGTTGCTGCCCGCCGCAAACGTGCTGCCGCATACCGCGCAACGCTTCAAATCGGTTTCCCCGCTGCGGGTGATCTGTTCGCAAAGCTGCCTGTCGGCGGGTAATACCGCTTCGCGGAAATAGCGGCATAGCAGCGAATAGCTGATACTCTGCACACAAACGCAAGTTTCCCCGTCGTCCAGCAGCAGACAATTCCCGCAATCGTTGTTTGCACAAGCGGCGCGGGTCATTTTCTTTACGGCGCGGTATTGCTTTTCATCAAGCCTTATCATTTTCGGTTCTGCTCGACGCGGAAGTTTACATACTTGCCGCCTGTGTCGGCAAGCAGCACAACTCCGTCAAAGGTCTTTCCCGTCTTGGTCGAGTACATACCTTTGATTTTTACCTTTCCGTCTTTCAAAAGGGCGGCGGCAATCGCCTTTGTGAAAGCCTTTTTGCGCTGCTCAAAAAAGCGGTCATTCTTCCACATCACAAAGCTGCAAGCCCTGTCGGAGCAGTAAAAGTTTTTCTTGCCCTCGTAAACCGCCGCGCCGCAACGGGGGCAAGTGCCGATTGCTTCCCGCTGCGGGGTAAACAGCTTCGCTTTATCCTCGGAAATCGCGGAATAGGTCTTGACAAGCCCCGCTGTCATTTCCTCAATCCCGCGCATGAAGTCGGCGGGGCTGTCGCTGCCCTTTGCAATCCCGGTAAGGCGCGTTTCCCATTCTGCCGTAAGCTGCGGGGACGTAAGGCTGTCGGGCAGAATAGCGACATGGTTATACCCGTCCTTTGTGGGGATTAGCTTTTTGCCCTTGCGCTCGGCAAAGCCCGCGCTAATGAGTTTTTCAATGATACCCGCCCGCGTCGCGGTGGTGCCTAACCCTTTGCGCTCCGCGTCCTCCGGCGTGTCCTCCTTTCCCGCACTCTCCATAGCCGAAAGTAACGTATCTTCGGTAAATGCCTTTGGGGGCTGCGTGTAACGTTCGGAGATCTCCGCTGCCGGATTGTCAAAGGTCTGCCCCTCGGCAAGCGGGGGTAAAACCGCTTCCGGCTCTGCGTCCTCGTCCTGTTCCCCGGACGCGGCGCGGGATAGTCTTTCAATCTCGCGCCAACCCTCGCAAAGCGTCGTCCTGCCCTTTGCGGTAAAGGTATAGCCGCCGCAAGTGAAAACCGCCGTAACCGCTTCATACTCATAGGGCGCGGCAACGGCGCAAAGCAGTTTTGCGCACACAAGGGTCATTAGCTTTTTCTCACTTTCGGCAAGGGAAGAAAAGCCCGTTTTCACAAACTCCGCTGTCGGCAAAATGGCGTGATGGTCGGTTACTTTGCTGTTGTCGCAAATCCTCGCAAGGTCGGCTTGCAGCTTCACGCCCTGCATAAAGGGGAGAGCAGCGCAAAGGCCGGTGATAAGTTCCTTTGTGCTGCCCTCCATATCGGAAGTGATATATTTGCTGTCGGTGCGGGGATAGGTCAAAAGCCGTTTTTCATAAAGGGCTTGCGCATAGTCAAGGGTCTGTTTCGCCGTAAACCCATACAAACGGTTTGCTTCCCGCTGCAAGGCGGTGAGGTCAAACAGTTTCGGCGGGGCTGCGGTCTTTTTCTCTTTTTTAAGGGAAGTACAAACGGCCTGCGATTTCTCGCAAGCCGCTTTCATCTGCCGCGCCGCCGCTTCGTCGTCCTGCCTTTCGGAAAGGGCGGCAACGCCGCCAACGTCCAGCCGGACGACATGATATTTCTCTTTCTTAAAGCTGCTGATTGCATAGTCGCGGTTTACCAGCATAGCAAGGGTGGGCGTTTGCACTCTGCCGACATTCAATGTTTTATGGTAGAGGATAGAGAAAAGGCGGGTCGCGTTAATGCCAATGAGCCAATCGGCCTTTGCTCTGCAAAGCGCGGATTGATAGAGGTTGTCATAGCCGCGCCCGTCTTTGAGATTTGAAAAGCCCTCGCGGATTGCACTTGCTTCCATGCTGCTAATCCAAAGGCGGGAAAAGGGCTTTTTGCAATTCGCCTGTTCATAGACAAAGCGGAAAATGAGTTCCCCCTCGCGCCCGCTGTCGCAAGCATTGATAATCTCGGTAACGTCGCTGCGGTGCATAAGGTCTTTGAGAATGGAAAACTGCTGCTCCTTGCCGCTGGCAACAATAAACTGCCACTCCTGCGGGACAATGGGAAGATCGTCGTACTTCCATTTACGGAATTGTTCATTGTAGGTCGCCGCGTCTGCAAGGCTAATCAAATGCCCGATACACCACGACACAAGGTAGCCGCCGCCCTCAAAATATCCGCTGCGCTTTTCATTCGCGCCCATAACGGCGGCAATCGCCGCCCCGACGCTCGGTTTTTCTGCAATTACAAGTTTCATAGATTATCGTCCTCCTGCTCGGTCTGTTCGGTTTCGACTACTTCCGTTTCCTCGTCGTCCTCGTCAAAATCAAGGTCGTCAAGGCTGCTGCTGCCTTTCGCCGCGTCCTTTTTGGGCTTCAAAATCTTAAAGTAGTAGAACGCGCCGCCGCCCGCTGCGGCAACAAGCAGCACGACAAGCAGAATACCCATGCCGCCGCCTTTTTCTTCTTCCGGCGGCTGCTCGGTTTCTTCCGGCTCCGGCTCGGCTTCCACACCCGCGCACTCGCTCATGTTGACGCTGCAAACCGGGCAAGCGGTGTTGACGCTTCCGGCAACGCATTTATCGGTGCAGCTACAAACGGGGGCTTCGGTCTGCCCGTCCTCCATAAGGGCGGTTAAATCCGCTTCGTCCACTTGGTTAAGGAAATGGACGGTATTTTCCCCGTCCTCGGCGCGGTCAATGATGATGTAAAAATAGTTGCCACTTTTGGTAACGACGGTGATAAACTGCTTGTCGCCGGACGCTTCACCCGTTATATCGTCCACAAGGGACATATTCCCGTCCGGGGTAAGGGGCTGCGGCTCATAGCCGCCCGTCGTTTCTTCCGGCTCGGTTTCCGGCGCGGGGGTTTCCTCGGTTACGGGGGTAGGCGTGTCGTCGCTTTCATCGCCACCGCCCGCATAAGCGGTAACAGAAAAGCCGCACATGATAACCAGTGCGGCAAGCAATACGGTAAACTTTCGGATTATCTTTTTATTCTTCATTGTCGTTGTCCTCCTGTTCGGCGGGGTAAGTGGCTTCCGGCTGCGGCAAGGTGATTTCGCCGCTGGCGTAAGCGGAGAGGAACGCGGCAAGCTGCGTCCCGTCAAGGTGTACCGCCTTTACCATTTGCACGATCTGCGCGTTTTCTTCCTCGACTTTCTGCGCTTCAAGGTCTTTCAGCTTCTTTTGCTGTTCAAGGATTTTTGCCCTCGTTTTCTCAATATCCCTTTCGATACGGTCAAGTTTCGTGTTCGCCATAGTCATTTACTCCTTTCCAAACTGTTCTTTCCATGAATAGCTGCGCCCCAATCCCTTAACGGTTTTAAGATAGGGCATAGCGTTTTCTTCCAAAGTCGCCGCCCGGTTAAATAGATCGGGATAGTGTTCTTTGAGATATAAAATCTCTTGTTTCTTCATGCTCGGACAAAAGAAACAGGACGATTTACCCGGCTGCGGCAATCCTGCCGCTTTGATTTCCCGGATACAATCGTCCCTGTTCCAGCCCCATTCTTCAATGAGGGGGTAGCGGTTATGATATTTTTTGTCGGCTTCGTTGTACTTGCGGGAATGTTCATACCGTTTCACTTCTCCCGCGTCATAGCCGATATAGCGGTTGACTTTCTCGCCGCGCTGCCATACTTCGCGGCAAGGCGCATAGTGGTTGCAAAACTTTTCCTGCGGTGCGATTTTGTGTTTCTGCGAACAACGCTTATGCCCGTAGGCAATCGACGGGAGCGTATGAGAGCGCAAGCACTCGGTTTCAAGAGATAGGCGGTTGCCGTAGCGGTCAACATACTGCACAACGGTAATCTGCGGCATACCGTGTTCCGCAAGCCATTGATTGATTATCTCGATAAATTGATAGGTATGCGGGTGTTCCGCGCCCGTATCGGCAAAGGTGATAAGGTCAATCGGGATTTTGTGCTTGTATAGGCCAATAAGTAAGGCGGCACTATTCGTGCCGCCGCCAAAAGATACAATATTCATTTTTCAACTCCTTTTAATTGTAATTTAACCGCCCGTAGGCGTAAAAGTGGGATTGCCAATAGCTGGTGTCCAGCTTTGAATACTGGATAGGGTCGCCACAATGCAGCATGACGGGGCTTCCGTCCCCGTCCTCGCCCACATAAATCCCCACATGGGAAACGCCGGGGGTGTCGTATGTACCCGTAAAGAACACCAAATCCCCCGGCTGCGGGTTAGAAACAGGGGTTGAGATGTTGTAAAGCCCTTGCGCCCCAAGTCTGCCCGTATTGTATAGGCCGCTGTTCGTCAACACATAACTCACAAAGCCGCTGCAATCAAAAGAGGTTTCCGGGGTGCTGCCGCCCCACACATAGGGAAAACCGACGTATTTATCTGCTTCCTCCATGAGCCGCGCAAACTTTTCATCGGAACCCAGCAGCGCGGCGGGTACTTCATAATCGGCGGGCGGGTTTTCATAGTATTTAGACACATAGCCGGATTGCGGGAAAAGGTCGGGTCTGTTTCCCAGCGACGACATATACATAGCGTACATGGATAGCTGTTCTTCGCCCATGATGTAAACGGGGACATGGGAGAGGTTGAAGTTTTCCAAATCCACATGAAGAATGTAATAGTTATAGGGGACTTCAACCGTATAGGGGTTGCCCTCGCTGTCCGTCCTTGTTTCGGTGCGGTAGCGTACCTGTACTTCTTCCTCGACCGTCAAGATATACTGTTTCTCAAAGAGCATTTCAAGGGTGCTTTGCACTTCATCGAGTGTAAACACGCCCTCATGCCACGCGGAAAGGATAGAAATTAGCACATAGGGGTCATGCTCGATCTCGTCCGCGTTTACCCGGTATTCGTCATAGCCGGGGTATTCGCTTTCGATATTGTCCAGCATATCTTGTAACTCGGCTTCCATAGCGGCATACGCGCTTTCCGCGCCCGTTATATCCGCGTCCTCGGAGAGATAGGACGACGCAATCAAGCCGCTGCCGCTGTTGCCGCCAAAGAGGGAGCAAGAGGACAGCCCGCCGAAAAGCAGCAGCACGATAAAGGCAATCCCGCCCACAATCAAGCAGCCTTTCCAATGCCGGACAACAAAGAACGTCGCCCGTTTGGTTTCCTGCGCGGTTTTCTTCGCCGCCTTTGCGGTGGCTTCAGCGGTTTTTTTCGCTTTGCCGCCCGCTTTCAGCGTTTTTGCATACTGCTTTTTAATGCGCTGCTTCTGCCAAAAACGGGAAATGGGGTTGGAGTGCGCAAGCGCGGGGTTATCGTGCAACGCCTTTTGATAGAGAAAATCTGCGTTTGCCTTTACCGCTTGTTTTTCCGCTGCCGCCGCTGCCCGGTAGGGTTTCAGCTTATGGCGGCGTATGCCGCCCTTAACTGCCCGCGCCGCCATGCCGCCCGCTTTCTCTCCGGCAAGTTCTACCCGGTGCCCGCTTTCCACACCGACGTTTTCTTTCTCTACCTCGTAGATTTTCCCATGTACGGTACTGTTTAACTCCTGTGCCGGACGGGATAAGGGGTTATGCCGCAACTTGCCGTTTGGGGGCTTATCCGTCTTTTCAAAGGAAAGGCGCGTCTTTGCCTTGCCTTTCGCTTCGTCAAAAACGCGCTCTTTCTTGATTTTGGTCTGCTTGGGGATAGCCGCCCGCGCTGCGTCTAAACAGTCTGCCGCCTTATCCGATTTCTTGATCGCTTTTTGAAGTTCCGGCGTTGCCCGTTCCGCTTCGGAAAACTGCAAGCGGGAAGAATGGGTTTTAGGCTGCGTCGCGTCAAGGGCTTTTTTCTCCGCGCCTTTTGCTGCGTGTCGCTCAATCTCTGCGCCGATATGCTGCACAACCTTTTCCGCTGCCACCCCTGCGGGGGCTGAATAGTTTTCTTCCTGCGGCCTTTCGCTGATACTGGACGTTTCGCCCGTCGTGAGGTTTTCCGCAACCGCACCGTCGCGGGTCATTTTTTGCGTTACCTTGTCGGGGGCTTTCAGTTCCTTGCTCAATCTTCATCACCTCCAATCCGCTGTTTTGCAAGTTCGCAATAGTCGGGGTTTAACTCAATGCCGATATAGCGGCGGTTAAGCCGTTTTGCTACCATGCCCGTCGTGCCGCTGCCGAAAAAGGGGTCAAGGACAATCCCGCCGATGGGACAGCCCGCCAAAATGCACGTTTCCGCAAGTTTCGGCGGGAACGCTGCGAAATGCCCGCCATGATAGCCGACATTGTTAATCTGCCAAACGTTGCGGCGGCTGCGGACGGGAGAAATCAACTCGTCGGCGTATGCGCCCTTTTCGCGGGGGCGGTTGATTTTCTGCGGTTGGTTTTGCCCCGGAACAGTAACGTTATACTTATTTCCTTTGCTAACTCCGCTTTTCAGCCGCCCCGCCGTTGTGGGGGCTATCGGCTCGGCTACTGCTTGCCAATCGTAATAATACTTCTTTGACTTGGTAAGCAGAAACACATATTCATAGCAGCGGGTCGGCCTGTCCCGCGTGCTTTCCGGCATGGGGTTTGTTTTGTGCCAAATGATAGAACTGCGCAAATACCAACCGTCGCCCCGCAAGGCGAGGGCTACAAGCCACGGAATACCAATTAAATCTTTGGGCTTGCAGCCGGGGGCGCGGTGGTTAAACGCCACTTGCTGCCCGTTCCTGCCTTTGGGGTATTTGGGGTCTTGGTGGTCGGCTTTGCTGCCTGTGCCGCAATAAGTGTCCGCGATATTCAGCCAACAAGTACCCTCCGGCGTAAGCACCCGCTTTACCTCATGGAATACCGCCGTAATACGGGAAACATATTCCTCCGGCGTTGCTTCCCGTCCGATCTGCCCGTCTGCGCCGTAGTCCCGCAAGGCATAGTAGGGTGGGGACGTTACGCAACAATCAACTGCATTTTCCGGCAAGGTTTGAAGCACCTGCAAGCTGTCGCCGCAATAGATTTTGTCCATTTCTATCCTCATGCCGACACCTCGCCGGGTTTGGTCGTCATTACACGATAGAGTTCCGTATCTTGCGGGAAACGGTCAATAAAGGGCAAAATCACGTTGCCATAGAAGATAAGCCCCTCGCCCGCGTCGGAATGGGTTACATAGGTCATTTGCTGCTGCGAAATGTTAAGCTGCTTTGCAAGGATTTCCCTGTCGCCCTGGGCTTGGTTGAGCATATACACAAAATCGCTGTTTTCAAAAATGTTCTCCACCTCGCGGGACGATAACAAATCTTTCACGTTTTGGGTGATACCTGTCGGAATACCGCCCCATTTTCTAAAACGCTTCCAAATCTCAACGCTGTACGCTGCGGTCTGTTCCTCTTTGAGCAGCAAATGAAACTCGTCGATATAGTACCGCGTCGCCTTGCCTTCGCTGCGGTTTATGGTAACTCTGTTCCAAACTTGATCTTGGACAATGAGCATACCGAGTTTTCGTAGCTGGGTGCCGAGTTCTTTAATATCAAAGCAGACAAGGCGGTTGTGAATGTCAACGTTTGTTTGGTGGTTAAACACGTTCAAACTGCCATTTACATAGAGTTCCAATGCCGACGCGATACGCTGCGCTTCCTTTTCCGGCTGCTTCTTGATTTCATTGTAGAGGTCGCCCAAAATCGGCATATTCTCCGGCTTCGGGTCTGCAAGGTAGCTGCGGTACACGCTGATAACGGCGCGGTCAATCAAAGTCTTTTCAACCGCTTCCAGCCCGTTTTTGCCGCCCATAATCAACTCGCAAAAGGAAAGGATAAAATCGCTCTTTAAGGCTATGGGCGTGTCGCCCTCGCTGTAATTGAGGTTTATATCCATCGGGTTAATGTACTGCGTGCTGTTCTGCGAAACCTTGATAACCTGCCCTTTCAGCCGTTCCACAAGGGGGTAATATTCCGCTTCCGGGTCGCAAATGATAATATCGTCTGCGGTAATGAGAAAAGCGTTGGTGATCTCGCGCTTTGCCGAAAAACTCTTGCCGCTGCCGGGTGTGCCGAGTATCAAGCCGTTAGGGTTCTTCAGCCTTTTCCTGTCGCACAAAATCATGTTATTCGATAATGCGTTTAAGCCGTAATACAACGCTTCGCCGCTTTGGAACAGCTCTTGTACCGTAAAGGGGACGAAAATGGCGGTGCTGGAAGTCGTCAAGCCCCGCTGGATTTGGATTAGGTTTTCGCCCAATGGGATAGAGGACATAAGCCCCTGTTCCTGCCGGTAGTCAAGGCGGGTGAGCATACAGTTGTATTTCTGTGCGATACTTGCGGCCTGAAATACGTCGTTGTCCAATTTCTGCTTTGTGTCTGCCACATTCAAAACTAACAGCGTAAGCAAAAACATTCGCTCGTTCCGGCTCTGCAAATCCCGCAAAAGGTTTTTCGCTTCGCCGCCGTAGGTGGCAAGGTCGGACGGAATTATATCCATATCGTAGCCGCTGCGGATTGCCTTTTTCTGTTCCTCGATTTTCATACGGTCAAGGTCGGTGATTTTCCGCTTGATCGTCTTGATCGCTTCGTTGTGGTCGATACTCTGAATGTGCAGATTGACGACAATCCCGTTTTCCGCTTCCATGAAGTCGGCAAGCATACGGTCTGAAAGTTCCGGCGCGGCAATCTGCAAAAAGGAAACCGCGCCAAACTTCCCGCCCATTTGAAACATTCGCCCGTCGCCAAAACGGAAAGAGGACGGGGCAATAAAGTCTTTGACGGAAAGGCCGCTTACGGGTAGCCATTCCCACGCAAAGTTGAAGCGTTCCCCGTCCGGGTGGAAAAGCCCATGCAGCACTTCAAGCCGCTGCTTCCCGTCCAATACCCGCGCCGCCGCGCCGATCACCTTAAAATGGTTGAGGGTGTCCGTTTCGATACGGGCAAGCCGCGCCCGCGCCGATTTAATATCTTTTGCTTCAATGGTAAAGGTGAGAAACTTTGTCTTGATAAGCCCGTTGTTGCCGCGTTCAAGCTGTGTTTGCAGCATTTCGGTGTATTCGGCTCTGATACTGTCAAAGTCGTCATTCTGTGGGGCAATCGTGATACTGCTCTTGAAATCCTCCTTGTTCGCATGGCGGCTGATTAAGGAAAGCTGCACACTGATAGAAGCGTCAAAAGAGTTATACATATCGCAAAGGGCTTCAAAAATGGCGGTCTTGTCGTCCGGCTGCGCAAGCTGATAGTTAATATCTTCAAACTCAATGCACTTGGAATACCGCCCGTTTGCAAGGCGGCAAATCCCGTCCTTATACATTCGTTCAAACGGTATGCTGTCCTGCGCCGTATGGGGCTTCCCGTCGCCCTTTGACTGCCGGATAAGCGCGTCGATCTGTTTCTTTTCCTGCCGCGTAAGTTTACGCTTTTTGTTTTGGGTCTTTCCCTTTTCCTTTGACAATCGCCCGTACCTCCTTATCTAATCGCTCCTGCCGCGCAAGGGCGGTATAAAAATTGTTGGTCTGATAAGGTCGCTCTTTGGGGCGAAGAAACTTCACTTCCACAAATTGCCGTATAATCACTTCCAGCGGTTGCCCGTTCTTCTCGTACATAGCGAGTAGGAACATGGGCAGCATGGCAAGCACCATGCACAAAGCCGCCGTTGTCGTTCCCGCGCTGTCCTTTGTCAAAAAGAATAGCGGTAGCCCGATAGCCACCGCCGCGCCGAAACAGAGTAATTGTCTTTTGGTAAGGTTGAACATTACCTTGCTCTTGATTTTGGTTAAATCCTTTGGGACGGTTACATACGCCATTTCAAACCTCCTTTCCGGCAAACCGTATGTCGCTTTTGATTTCATTTCCCCATACGTCCCAACCAGGGGTATGCTGCCTTGCAAACAGTTCAATACGCGGTAGGTCGCCCATAAGGGCAAGTATCTTTTCCCGCGTTATATCCGGCTTTTTGCTGTGCTGCTCAACAGGGGAAATAATAAATTGATGTACCTTGTTTGATTGTCGCTTCGGGTGTCCTTTGGTAGCAAGCAAGCAGATTTCCGCATTTCCTCGCGTCCAAAAGCCCAAGCCATAAAACCAAGTGGGCGATTTCCGATTTTGCTTTAACCATACAAAGGCAACGGATTTATAGGTAAATCCCCAAGCCTTGATTAACTGCAACGCTTCTTTAAGCTGCGGGAACGTCGCCCATAGGAATAAAATACAGTCCTTATCCGCAATTTCTTTGACGGGTAAAGCGCAAAGTTCCTCAATACTCATAGTGGGATAGTGCTTTTCCGCTGCGCCCTGTACCTTGCTTCTCGCGTATCTCCAAGGGGGATCGGCGTAAATGATTTTGTATTTCTTCATCTGCACCCCCTTAATGCGCGCTGAATACGGATTTTGCAAGGCTTCCCGTTTTGAAAAGCGTAAAACACAAGAGGACGGTATAGCCCATGCAAGACCAGATCGCGCCGGATATGTCATCGGTTGCTGCGATTGTCTGTATCAAAACCGCATAAATACCGACGCACACAAGAATTAGAAAAGCCTGAAAACCGAGGGCAAGCAAGGATTTTAAGTAGTTCTGTCCCATGCCGCCCCATTCACGATTTACCATTGTCGCAACGGGGATAGGGGCGATACTCGTTACAAGGTATATTTCAATCATGCGCCCGTACACCACCAGCATGATACAGATAGACAACGCTTTCATGGTAAGCCCCACAAAGAGTGATTGAAACCATAGCCCCAAAAGCCCGCCGACGCTCATAGCGTCCAGCTTTGCTTCTATATCGGTGATAACGGTTGCAATATCTATGCTTGTGTCGGATATGATAACGCCCGCGCTGTCGTTGACGACGCTCTGTGTAATGTCAAATACGCCCATGACGATGTTCCAAGTATTTGTTACCAGCAGCACCGCAACAAAGGTTTTGAAAATCCACTTGAAGAAAATCCAAGTGTCGAGATCGTGCAGATTGTTTTTCTCAATTACAAGCTGGATTAGTTCGTAGCACATGACAAAGGTAATGATAACGCCCGCAATCGGCACAATGACGTTTTCCGATAGGCTGCGTATCATATTGAATATGCCCGCGTTCCACCCGGCGGGGGTTGTGCCGACTTGCGTTGCGATTTCTCCAACCTCTGTATTTACGCTGTCGAACAGCCCGGAGAGATTAGAGAGTATTCCGTCTGTCAAAATGCCGCGAAACCAATCTTCAATCATCTGCCATATCAAAAGCTAATCCCTCCTTTCCCGCGCCCTCCCGCGTGAAGCGGGAGAGCGCGGCGGGTAGTGTTAGTTTGTGGCATTATCCAAACAGGCCGGAGAGCAGCGGGACAAGGGTAAGGCCGATAAGGGCAACGCCGCCGCCCGCCATCAACTGTTTCATGCCCTGCGACTTCGCGCCGGGGTTATCGTTGCCGTACCCCTCCATGAGGTTAATGCCGCCCCAAATGCCAAGTCCTGCGCCAAGCGCGATTACCAAAGTCTGCAATACGTCAACTGCGCTGTTGAAAAAATCCATATAAACCTCGCTTTCTGCCGCTAAAACGGCTCAAAAAATGTTGTTGGAAATAAAAATGCCGCCGTTTTTATTCGGCGGCTGCGTCCTCGTCGGACAAATCTATTTCGTATATGTCAAAGGGTTCGTCGGGCTTTACGATTGCCGGACGGGTGGACATATACCGTTCAACGTCAAAAGCGTTTTTCTTGTCGAAGTCGGAAAGGTATTTGTAGTTCGGGTGCTGCGTTATATCGTACTTATCGCTGAAAAAGGGGCGCACGCCGCGCAACTGCAAAATACATTTTCCTCCGTCCATAACTGCGATTTCGTCCTGTGTCATCAACTCCTTTCCCAATTTCTGATAATTGAGGCCATGAGAAACCTGCGTGCCGCGATTTTCGGAAGTGTTGAAACTGTCGATTGTTTCACGTCCCAAGTTCTCCGAAATATCCTTTGCATTTTTCCCGCGCCCTCCCAAAAACAAGGTGCTGTCGGCATTGTCAAGTATGATTTCTGCCGCGTCCTTGTAAATGGCTTTTAGCTGGCTCTGCGATTGCAGAATGATAGAAGCCGAGATTTCCCGGCTGCGGATTGTGGCAATCAATTTTTCAAACTGCGGGATTTGTCCAATGTTTGCAAACTCGTCTAACAGGCAGCGAACATGAACCGGCAGCTTGCCGCCGTATTCGTCGTCGGCCTTGTCGCACAAGAGATTAAATAACTGCGATTGCAGCATAGCGATAACAAAATTAAACGTGCTGTCCGTATCGCTCATAATCAAAAACAAAGCTGTTTTTCTGTCGCCTAACGTGTCAAGTTCTAATTCGTCGTAGGACATAAGATCGCGCAATTCCTTTATATCAAAAGGAGCGAGCCTCGCACCGCAAGAAATGAGGATTGATTTTGCGGTTTTGCCCGCCGCCAATTTATATTTTCGGTACTGCTTCACCGCGAAATGGTCGGGGTCGCGTTCTTCCAAGTCGGCAAACAGCAAATCGACGGGGCTTTGATATTCCTCGTCGTCCTCGCGGGCTTCGCTGGCGTTGATAAGTTCCAACAGGGTAATAAAGTTCATTTCCTCGGCGGGGGCTTCGTACCAGATGTAGCCCACCAACGCGCAATACAAAAGCCGTTCTGCCTTTACCCAAAAATCCTCCGCGCTTTTTTCTCCCTCACCTTTGGTATTCGCTATCAACGTATTTACCAGCTTCAAAATATCTTTCTCGCTGCGGATATACACAAAGGGGTTGTAGTGCATAGATTTTTTGAAGTTAATCGTATTCAGTACCTTAATGCGGTAGCCCGCCCGTTGCAGCAGCTTCCCGCACTCAATCAAAACCGTACCTTTCGGGTCGGTTAAGACGTAAGAGGAATGAAGCTGCATTAGATTAGGTTTGACAAAAAATCTTGTTTTTCCGCTGCCGCTGCCGCCGATCACGACGACGTTCTTATTTCTCGCGTACTTCGGCTGCTTCGGGCGGCTGTTCATGGTAAGCCGTTCCGTCTGCGTCAAAATGATGTTGTTTTGGAAATCCGGGTCTATGTAGGGCTTTATATCTTCGGCGTTTCCCCATCGGGCAGAGCCGTACTCCGCGCCCTTGCGGTATTTCTTCGCGTTTTTCCCTTTGACATAGACTATCAAGCGGATAATCACCGCACCGACAATGCCGACAAGCAAATCCAACGGGTAAACGCTCGGCAAGGCGTTTTCAAAGGCTGCGGAAAATCCTTGTGTGATATTCAGTATCTTTGCAGAAATATCCGCGCCGGGGGCAAGCCGCACCGCCTGTCCGACTTTATCAAAGAGATAGACAAAGAACACATAGGGGATATTCGGAAGTATCAGCTTTTTGTAGTTGATCTGCTTCATATCTCGCGCCCCCTGTCCATTTTCTTTACCTTGTCGCGGGCGGCGTTAAGCTGCTTCGCCTTGTCCTTTGCAGCGGCAAGGGCTTTGCGGATAGAGGGCTTTTTCTCCCGGTTCAGCTTCTTTGCGGAAAACTCTTGAAACGCTGCGGTCATAACGTCCGCGTCCCGGCCTTTGAAAAACACAAGGTAACGGGTCTGCTCGCCCTTAACCTTTTTTAGCGAAAAATCTATGTTGTATTTCTCCGCCGTACTCTCAAAGGCTTTAATATTGCTGTCGGTGATCTCGATGTTGGAAACACCCGCGTTCTGCTTCATAAGCTGCCGCATGGTCTGTTTCCCATGCGCGGGTTTGCTTTTCTGCTCCAAAAACTTTTGGATTGCTTTCTGTAACGCCTGTTCGGTAAGCCGCGCCGCGCCTTTTCCCACTTTGACGTATAGGGCAATCGTTTTTTGGGTTACTTCCTCCTGCAAGGTATCAACTCCTTTCCCGGTAAAGTGCGGCTATGCTCATTCGCCGCCGTATAAGTCGTGATTGACAAGGGCGGTATAGTAGCTGTCAATGGTACTCGGCGCGTTGAACAGCACCGCTTTTAGATACTGCTTGATGTTGCGCACTTTGGTTGTGTTCTCCCTCATGCAATCCAAAACAAACTCAATATGGCTGCTGTTCAGCTTCAAAAACTTGGATTTCACCAATTCGGCGGGGTAGTCGTCCCCGGCAATACGGATTGTCTTTCGGGCTGTGCAGACGGTTTCCAGCATAAGGTCAACAATCTCGTCCAAACGGTCTTTGTCAATTTTGCAGTTTTGAATGAGATGGTCGTATTCGATATTGTCCTTGATAATCTCCCTGTAAATCTCTACTGCGCTATTGCTTTTCGCTTCCGTTCTTTTCCTTTCCGGCGGCGTAGCCGCTTCGCCATGCGCAAAGGGCAAGGGGTTTAGGGAATGGAAAGGAATGGAATCGGTACTTGATAAATCAGTAATTGATTGTTCTTTACTTAATATATCTTTATTTAATTGCGTTGGATTTTCCAACGTAGGTTTTTCCTGCGTAGGTTTTTCCAACGTTGGATTATCCAATGTTGGATTTTCCAATGTAGGTAAATCCAATATAGGCGGCTGTCCGCCGCTGGTAGCTGCTTCCGGCTCTCGCGGCTGCGGCTGCTCGTATATGACGTAATCTGCGCCCCGCAAGCGTCCCTTTTCGTCGCGCTCCCGGCTGCGCACGATATATCCGGCTTTTTCGAGTTCCTTTACCGCTTCGCGGATTGCGTCGATCTTCTCCCGGTTGATATGGGATAAGCCCGCAAGGGTATAATCCCAATCTTCGGGCAGCGAAAGCATTTGCGACAACAAGCCCTTTGCCTTTAAGGACAATTCCTTGTTTCGCAAGTGGTGGTTGCTCATAACGGTATATCCCGTATTTCGCTCCACTCTGAAAACTGCCATATTTCCTCACTTCCTCTCTTGGTATGCGTGGACAATTAGAAAGCCGTTTTCGGCTGTTTTGGTATTGCAATATGCCCTTTGCCGTTTTCGCGTCTGCAAAGCCGCATGGCACAAGGGCTTTTGCCCGTCTATTTGTCCATGCTGGCGTGCGTTTTCCGCGTCCTTTTGCCGGGGCAATAGGGACACTCTTTGAAAACGCAAAACTCATATTTCCACCCGGGGCGGTAGAAACGGCAAGTGCCGCAATCTTCATCATCTCCGGCACAACCGGATTGATAGCGGTCAAATCCCGGCTTCTGCTGCATGAGCAATTCAAACGCCCGCTGCTTGCCCTTTGTGAAATACATTCCGGCTGCACCTCCTTTCCTGCGGGCATAAAAAAACGGCGTTACTTTCTCCCCCAAAGGGGTTAAGGTAACGCCGTTTGTGTGCGTATTCAGTTTTTAACACATTCCCTGTCTATCCGCTGTCCGCAAAACCATTGATTTTATTAGCTTTTTGCCGCTATCGCTATCACACCTCATTATTCAACCGCCCTGCCTTCCAGCGCATGATCGCTGACATTGAGGCGGGGAAGATCGGCTGCGTCATCACCAAAGACCTGTCCAGACTTGGTAGAAATTATATCGAAGCTGGCAGCTATATCGAAATCTTTTTCCCCAAACACAATGTACGCTATATCGCCATCACCGACGGCGTGGACAGCCTGACCCGTCAGGAGATGGACATCACGCCTTTTAAGAATATCCTGAACGATATGTACAGCCGGGATATTTCCAAAAAGGTGCTGGCGGGCATCACGACCCGTTCCCGGCAGGGGAAGTTCTGCGGGGGGACGCCGCCCTTCGGTCTGATGCGTGACCCGGAGGACAAAGGGCATCTCATCATTGACCCGGAGACAGCGCCCATCATCCGCAAAATCTATGACTATGCCCTTGACGGGATGGGCTGCATGAGGATTTCCAAACGGCTGATGGAAGAAAAAATCCCCATTACCCATGTCAAGGCCAACACGGAGTTTGACGCCAACTACTATTCCTGGGGCGGGGCCAGAATCAGCCATATCCTGCGGAATCCCTTTTATAAGGGCGCACATCTGGTCTTTCGGACGCATCAGAAAGGCATCCGCTCCAACACCTATGACATTATCCCCCGTGAGGATTGGGAAATCATCGAGGGCTGCCATGAGGCCATTGTGACGCCGGAGGAATGGGAACAGGTACAGGAACTCATTGACCGCAAGCCACCCATTATGAAAGGCAATGTCTGTCCCTTCTACAACCTGTTCCACGGGCTGGTCTACTGCGCCACCTGCGGGAAGTCCATGCAGGTGCGATATGAAAAAGTCGGCAGAACCGGCAAGAACCGCTTCACTGGTGAGATGCGGGAGCCGATTGACAAGGCGTACTATATCTGCCAGACCTACAATCGGATGGGTTGCAAGGTCTGCTCCAGCCACAAGATCGAGGCCAGAGATTTATACAATCTGGTGCTGAAGGATATACAGGAACTGGCGGCGCAGGCCATGAAGGACGCCGATGCGTTCTATCAGCGGCTCAGCAGCCGGATGGAGCGCCGGTATCTGGTGGACGCATCCCAGACAGAGAAAGAACGCCAGCGGCTGGAGGCCCGAAATCAGGAGATTGACGGGATGTTCCTGAGCCTGTACACCGATAAGGCCAAAGGCATCCTGACCGAGCAGCGGTTTGTGAAGCTGACGGCGGCGCTGGAACAGGAGCAGGAATCCAACCAGAAGCGTCTGCATGACCTGACGATGATGCAGAGCCGGGCTGATGCCCAGGAAAGCGAAGTCCGTACCTTTATCAAGGAAATCCGGCGCTATGCCACCATTGAGGAACTGGACGAGGCGGTGCTGAACCGGCTCATCAGCCGGATTCTGATTGGCGAGGTCAAAAAGGTGGACGGCCAAAAGGTGCAGGAAGTCAGAATCGTTTATAACTTTGTCGGGGAAATCCCGGAGATTGCAGCAAGCCCTCCCCAATGTTGGGGAGGGCTATTTTTAATGCTCGAAATTTTCTTTGACGAATTCTTTTAGCGCCATCATTTTTTGCTCAATGGCCGCAATCGTTTTCCGATACTCCGCCTCATCCTTTCCAGACGGATCGTCAAGCCCCCAGTTTTCCCTATATTTGCAGGGAAGATAGGGGCAATTTACATTACAACCCATAGTCACAACGATGTCAATCGGTGGAAGTTCAGTCAAGAGCTTGCTGTATTGCGTCTGCTCCATGTCGATGCCGTATAACTGTTTCATCAGCCGCACGGCATCTTGGTTGATTTGTGGTACCGTTTGTGTTCCTGCGGAGTAACTCTCAAAGACATCAGAGGCCAAATACTTTCCGAGTGCCTCTGCAATCTGGCTCCGACAGGAGTTGTGAACACAGATAAAGGCCACTTTTGGCTTTTGGCTCATACGCTTACCCTCTGATCTTCTGAATGAGGGCTTTGGCCTCGTCCTTTTTCAAAACCCTACCATAAGATACCACTTTACCATCTACCACCAGGGCAGGGGTGGTCATCACGCCATAGGCGGCGAGTTGAGCAAAATCGGTCACGTGGTCGATGGTTGAATCCATGCCCAGTTCCTCAAGTGCCTTTCTGGTAGCATCCTCTAACGCATGGCATTTTGCACATCCAGAACCCAACACTTTAACACCAGCTGACTTTTTTGCGGTTTCGGCCTGGGCCATAGCTTCCGGTGTACAACTGCTCCCGCAGCAGCAGCTTTTTTCTTCTTTCTTTTTACCAAACAGTCCCATTGTAAATTACCTCCTAAATCACATTAAAATAAATTGAAATACATTGAACAGATAACCAACAATAATAATTCCTATCGCACAAACACCAATAAACAATGCCAACAGTTTCGGTTTTACCGCCTTGCGGAGCATGATAAGTGACGGCAGGGACAGGGTTGTGACGGCCATCATGAAGGACAGAACTGTGCCAAGCTGCGCTCCTTTGGAGAGCAGCGCCTCCGCAACCGGAATTGTGCCAAAAATGTCTGCATACATGGGGATGCCTACAATCGTGGCGAGAATAACGCCAAAGGGATTATTGCTGCCAAGAACGGTTTCCACCCAGCTCTCTGGTATCCAGTTGTGGATCAACGCACCAATGCCGACACCCACCAGAATGTAAGGGAATACCTTCTTGAAGGTATCCAGCATCTGTTCCTTCGCATAAATCAGTCGTTCCCGTATCGTCAGATCAGGAGACTCAATGTCCACACTGCCAGCAGAAAGAACAAAGCTCTCAATGTGCTTTTCCATGTGCAGTTTCTCAATGATTGTACCGCCGATGACAGCAATGACAAGCCCCAACAACACATAGATGATGGCTACTTTTGCGCCAAAAATGCTGATGAGCAGGACAAGACTTCCCAGATCAACCATCGGAGACGAGATCAAAAAGGAGAATGTCACACCCAGCGGCAGGCCCGCACTCGTAAAGCCGATGAACAACGGGATAGATGAGCAGGAGCAGAATGGTGTCACTGTTCCCAGCAGAGCAGAGATAATGTTCGCCCAAACTCCGTGAAATCTACCCAAGATACGTTTACTCCGCTCCGGCGGGAAGTAGCTTTGGATATAAGAGATCGCAAAAATCAGCACACAAAGCAATACAGTGATCTTTAAGACATCATAGATGAAAAACTGTATGCTGCCGCCGATCTGTCCGGTAACATCCAGGCCAAGGGCCGACAACCCCATGCCGATCAGTGCATTGAGCCATTGCATCCCAAGCACCTGATCCTGAATAAAGTCCCATACACCCATACAAAAACCTCACTTTCCATTTTATACATTACATATCAAAATATTTTGATGTGTATTGCCAAAAGAAAAGCCATCCGCTATTTAGATGGCGTATTCTATACACACCGATGGCAAGCTATCGCTTGTTCCGTATCCGGCGTTGTCAGTTCCTTTAGCAGTTCTATCGCATATTCTCTGCCGGAATCGCTCAATTGGTAATGCGTCCACTTTCCCTCTTGCCGGCTGGTAACAATGCCGGAATCACAGAGAATTTTCATGTGATAGGAAAGACCAGATTGCGTTAAATCCAGAGGTTCTTGTAAAACACAGGCGCACTTTTCTCCGCCTCTTAGCTGCTCCAGAATTGCAAGCCGTTTGGGATCGCACAAAGCCTTAAACACTTTTGCCTGCTTTTGATACTTTGTTTCCACGATCTCACCTCACATCAAATTATTTTGATGTATCAAGTATATGCACCAAAATGAGAAATGTCAACCCCTGTTACGATAAAATTTTTCTAATTCTTGAATTCATCACTTGACATTGTGGCAAAGAGCTTATGACGATAGACGAGCTCACCACCATGCCGGGAGATAAGTGCATTTTGCAACTTCGGGGGCTGCGCCCTTTTTATTCCCCAAAGTACCGTTTGGAACGGCATCCGAATTACGGGCAGACCGCCGAAGCGGACGCAAAGCGCAACGCCTTTGACCTGTCCGGGCTTGTGGGCCGCAGGATGCGGCCAAAGCCGGACGAACAGTATGACGTTTACGAGGTGGACGTTACCGGGGAGGAAGCGGACGGGGATATTCTGGATTACGACGACATAGACGATCCCGAAGCGTTCGGGTGACGGTTCGGGCCAGGTTTTTACCCCGTCAAAACTATGTTTCGCCGGGGGCCCCGATGGCCCGAAGTAATGAAGCGAGAACCGCCGACAGGCGGTTTTTATATTTACGGATAAAGGAGGCACATCTATGGGATTTTTTTCAAGTGCAGTAGAAACGCTGCAAACCCTTGTGATCGCGCTGGGGGCCGGACTTGCGGTGTGGGGCGTAATCAATCTGCTTGAAGGCTACGGCGCGGACAACCCGGCGGCTAATGCTCATGTACGGTAAGGAAGCAAGCAACCGAAAACAAGAGATAGACCGCCAGCACTACACTATTCCGAACCAAAGACCAAAAGATAAGCATTGTGGGAAAATCTAAACTTTTGGATTTTCCTACAATGCCAACTACGGCGGAATCCCTCCCACTCCTTATATCTTTCTGTATACATTGAATTTGTATTTAGTAAAATGCAGACAACACCACGGATCGGCTTTTGGTTGGACAATTCCAACCAAACACCACAGCAGACAGCAGAAAACATTCTGAACGCTAGGAAGCCGGTATGATTGTTACATATAAGGGGAAGAAAAATTTCTTTTAGGTACTTGCTTTCCTAAAACTGATGTGATACAATGATTTAATCCAGAAAAGGAGTAAAAAATATGCGGCAAGGTATTCTTAAATAAAACTATAATCAAATAGTGGGAACAAAGGATTATGATAGCTCCTTTTGTAGGGGCTTAGTTTTTTGTACCCAATTTAAGAATACTTTTGCCTTATCAATTTTGACATATCCCCAAAAACAGCAATCACAAACAGGTGTATGCTGTATATGTGTATGTCCGCAACTTATAATCCCCAGTGGTAAAAGTATTTTACTGCTGGGGATTTTTATGCCCTTTGGGGCTGTAAAGGGAGGACAATCACATGAAAATAATCAATATTGGAATTCTTGCCCATGTAGACGCTGGAAAGACGACCTTGACGGAGAGCCTGCTATATGCCAGCGGAGCCATTTCAGAACCGGGGAGCGTCGAAAAAGGGACAACGAGGACGGACACCATGTTTTTGGAGCGGCAGCGTGGGATTACCATTCAAGCGGCAGTCACTTCCTTCCAGTGGCACAGATGTAAAGTTAACATTGTGGATACGCCCGGCCACATGGATTTTTTGGCGGAGGTGTACCGCTCTTTGGCTGTTTTAGATGGGGCCATCTTGGTGATCTCCGCTAAAGATGGCGTGCAGGCCCAGACCCGTATTCTGTTCCATGCCCTGCGGAAAATGAACATTCCCACCGTTATCTTTATCAACAAGATCGACCAGGCTGGCGTTGATTTGCAGAGCGTGGTTCAGTCTGTTCGGGATAAGCTCTCCGCCGATATTATCATCAAGCAGACGGTGTCGCTGTCCCCGGAAATAGTCCTGGAGGAAAATACCGACATAGAAGCATGGGATGCGGTCATCGAAAATAACGATGAATTATTGGAAAAGTATATCGCAGGAGAACCAATCAGCCGGGAAAAACTTGCGCGGGAGGAACAGCAGCGGGTTCAAGACGCCTCCCTGTTCCCAGTCTATCATGGCAGCGCCAAAAATGGCCTTGGCATTCAACCGTTGATGGATGCGGTGACAGGGCTGTTCCAACCGATTGGGGAACAGGGGGGCGCCGCCCTATGCGGCAGCGTTTTCAAGGTTGAGTACACCGATTGCGGCCAGCGGCGTGTCTATCTACGGTTATACAGCGGAACGCTGCGCCTGCGGGATACGGTGGCCCTGGCCGGGAGAGAAAAGCTGAAAATCACAGAGATGCGTATTCCATCCAAAGGGGAAATTGTTCGGACAGACACCGCTTATCAGGGTGAAATTGTTATCCTTCCCAGCGACAGCGTGAGGTTAAACGATGTATTAGGGGACCAAACCCGGCTCCCTCGTAAAAGGTGGCGCGAGGACCCCCTCCCCATGCTGCGGACGACGATTGCGCCGAAAACGGCAGCGCAAAGAGAACGGCTGCTGGACGCTCTTACGCAACTTGCGGATACTGACCCGCTTTTGCGTTGCGAAGTGGATTCCATCACCCATGAGATCATTCTTTCTTTTTTGGGCCGGGTGCAGTTGGAGGTTGTTTCCGCTTTGCTGTCGGAAAAATACAAGCTTGAAACAGTGGTAAAGGAACCCTCCGTCATTTATATGGAGCGGCCGCTCAAAGCAGCCAGCCACACCATCCATATCGAGGTGCCGCCCAACCCGTTTTGGGCATCCATAGGACTGTCTGTTACACCACTCTCGCTTGGCTCCGGTGTACAATACGAGAGCCGGGTTTCGCTGGGATACTTGAACCAGAGTTTTCAAAACGCTGTCAGGGATGGTATCCGTTACGGGCTGGAGCAGGGCTTGTTCGGCTGGAACGTAACGGACTGTAAGATTTGCTTTGAATACGGGCTTTATTACAGTCCGGTCAGCACGCCGGCGGACTTCCGCTCATTGGCCCCGATTGTATTGGAACAGGCATTGAAGGAATCGGGGACGCAGCTGCTGGAACCTTATCTCTCCTTCATCCTCTATGCGCCCCAGGAATACCTTTCCAGGGCTTATCATGATGCACCGAAATACTGTGCCACCATCGAAACGGCCCAGGTAAAAAAGGATGAAGTTGTCTTTACTGGCGAGATTCCCGCCCGCTGTATACAGGCATACCGTACTGATCTGGCCTTTTACACCAACGGGCGGAGCGTATGCCTTACAGAGCTGAAAGGATATCAGGCCGCTGTCGGTCAGCCGGTCATCCAGCCCCGCCGTCCAAACAGCCGCCTGGACAAGGTGCGCCATATGTTTCAGAAGGTAATGTAAAGATACATAATCGTCAAGACGGCAACAATCAGAAGTTATGGAGGGTAACAATGGAATATAGTAAGGAAGATTTAATGGAAGCAAAAAAGCAAATTTGGGGAGTGGGAGAGAACATGGGAACAGAGGAAAGTAAAAAAATCTGGGAGGAGAACGCACAATTTTGGGATAATGCAATGGGTGACGAATCTAATGAATTTCACAGAGAGGTAGTGCGTCCCAAAGTAACGGAACTTCTATCTCCTAATCCTGCGGATTACATTTTGGATATTGCGTGTGGCAATGGAAATTATTCTTCGTATCTTGCACAAAGAGGCGCTTCGGTTGTCGCTTTTGATTACAGCAAAAAAATGATAGAATTGGCTAAAAGACGGCAATCACAATATGCAAAACAAATTGAATTTTGTGTGGCGGATGCGACCGATAGAAAAAGTATATTAGAATTAAAAAGAAATCGAGCCTTTACGAAAGCAGTTTCTAATATGGCAATTATGGATATTACGGATATTGAACCACTTCTTATGGCTGTTTATGAACTGTTGCAGGAAAGCGGAATTTTTGTCTTTGCAACGCAACACCCTTGTTTTGTCACGTTGACTGAAAAATATATGACACCGCACAGTTACTATGATATAGCGATTGAAGGGCAACCGAAAGAGCAGATTTATTATCATCGTTCCATACAAGATATTTTTAACCTTTGTTTTAGAGCTGGATTTGTCATTGATGGATTTTATGAAGAATGTTTTAAAACCAACAAAGAAATTCCTATGGTAATGATAGTAAGGCTTAAGAAGGTAAAACGTGATAGCTTAAAATAAATTCAAGTTTGTCGGGTAAATAGCAAACCCAGCCGAGCCAGTCAACGGTCAAGATGAACGGCGCATATGCGCAGCCGTTGACAGCCCCGCCCGCCTTTGCTGGTAGGCAATCAAGGGGCGACAGCAAGAAGTGCCACCGCCCCGCACTATTATTCAGAAAGGGGAATTTCCATGACCGACCAGATAGCCTATCAAGAATATATCCAGCGCAGGTACAACGCCTTTTGCAAGACTGTTATCCGCTGTGCCGCCTTGGACAAGATTTTGAAGCTTAAACGGCAATGGGAACGGCAAGTTTCCCTTGACTATCTGATGAACGAGAAGTTTGTCCAGTTTGCCGCGTCGGAGCCGGACGAGGAATACCCATTTACCGTCTGCGGTCAGACCGTCCTGCTCTGCAACGCCGCCCTTGCCGACGCGATCTCTGTTTTGCCGGAGCAGACGCGGGAAGAAATCCTGCGCTATTACTTTCTGCGCCAGCCGCAGCGCGTGATCGGCGCGTGTATTGGCCGGTCACGCAGCACAGCGGGGCGGCATATCCAGCTTGCCTTGCAGCGGCTACGCGAAGAAATGGGGGTGAGCCGGTATGAGTAGACTTCTCCCCTATGAAACAATCCTCAAAGCCCGTGAGGGCGACCCAGAAGCCGTGAACGCTGTCCTGCTCCACTACGCCGGATATATCCGCTATTTCTCAAAAGTGAACGGGCAGGTCAACGCCGAGGTGGAGGACTATGTAAAGCAGCGGTTAATTGACTGTCAATTCAAGTTCCGGCTTGACGAACCACCGGACAAGTCATAAAAACTGAATACCAGCCGCCACCGACGCGGCCAGCGAAAGCAGTAAGTCTTGAAAAAGATTTACTGCTTTTTTTGTTGTCCGGCTCCGCTCCCGGCCATTTTGCCCCCTGCCGGTTGTAGTAGTAAGCGAGGAGGGAATTTTTCTGCCCTGGTGTTTGGCATTTGGAGCATTTACCCGTAGTAGAGGGCAAAGAGAAAGGATTTCTCCAACACCGGGTAGAAACCACTGCGTCCGGTGTCATTTTAGCGAAAGCGGGCAGGAATGCCCTTTACAGGATTAGTAGTAGCAGAAAAAGAGAAACAAACTTTTGTGGTTGCAGTTTTCCAAAAAAGTGGCGGACGGAAGTGAGAGAAAGTTTGCAGTCACGGAGAGCAAGTTTCTACCACGGTGCCAAAATCCGCAATTCTGCAGTTTTGCCCCTCGCGGGAAACTTGTTGGGGAGTGCCTTCCCCAAACCCTGCTCATGCGCCCTTACGGGCGAGAAAGGAGGTCACACCATGCGAAAGAAATACAACACGCCCCACCGCAGCCGCGTTGTGAAAACCCGGCTGTCCGAAGATGAGTATGCCGACTTCACAGCGCGGCTTGCGCCCTATGGTATCAGCCAGTCCGAATTTCTCCGGCAGGCGATACGGCGGGCGACCATACGCCCGGTTGTCCATGTGTCGTCGGTCAATGACGAGTTGCTTTCCGCTGTCGGGAAGCTGACAGCCGAGTACGGCAGGATCGGCGGCAACCTCAATCAGATTGCCCGGTATCTGAACGAATACGGCGTACCCTACAACACCCTTTCCGGCGAGGTACGCGCCGCCATATCCGACCTTGCCGTCCTCAAGTATGAAGTCCTCAAGAAAGTAGGTGACGCGGTTGGCAACACTCAAGCATATCAACTCTAAAAACGCCGACTACGGAGCCGCCGAGCAATATCTTCTCTTTGAGCATGACGAGTTTACCATGAAGCCCGTCCTTGATGAAACCGGCAGGCTTATCCCCCGCGAGGACTACCGGCTGTCCACGCTGAACTGCGACGGGGAGGATTTTGCCGTTGCGTGTATGCGGGCCAATCTCCGCTATCAGAAAAACCAGCGGCGGGAAGATGTGAAAAGCCACCACTACATCATCAGCTTTGACCCGCGGGACGGGCCGGACAACGGCCTGACCGTAGACCGGGCGCAGGCGTTGGGGGAACAATTCTGTAAAGAGCATTTTCCCGGCCACCAGGCCCTTGTCTGCACCCACCCGGACGGGCATAACCACAGCGGCAACATTCATGTGCATATCGTCATAAACAGCCTGCGGATTGAGGAAGTGCCGTTCCTGCCCTACATGGACAGGCCGGCCGATACGAAAGTCGGCTGCAAGCACCGATGTACCGACGCTGCCCTGCGCTACTTCAAATCCGAAGTCATGGAGATGTGCCACCGGGAGGGGCTTTATCAAATCGACCTCTTGAACGGCAGCAAGAACCGCGTCACCGACCGGGAGTATTGGGCGCAGAAAAAGGGACAGGCCGCGCTGGACAAGCAGAACGCCCCCATGATTGCCGATAGTATCACGCCCCGGCAGACCAAGTTTGAAACGAACAAGGAGAAGCTGCGGCAGACCCTACGGAAAGCCCTTGCCACCGCCGCCAGCTTTGACGAGTTTTCCTCTCTGTTGCTGCAGGAGGGTGTGACCGTCAAGGAGAGCCGGGGGCGGCTTTCCTACCTCACGCCGGACAGGACAAAGCCAATTACCGCCCGGAAGCTGGGCGACGATTTTGACCGCGCCGCTGTCTTTGCCGTTTTAGAGCAAAACGCCGCCAGAGCAGCCGAAGCGCCAGCCAGATCCCCCGATCCCCCACGCACCATAAAAGACCGCTTGCAGGTTGCCAGAGCCGAGATAGCCGCCCCGAAACAGGACGGAGTGCAGCGGCTTGTGGACATTGAGCAGAAAATGGCCGAGGGCAAAGGCCGGGGCTATGAACGCTGGGCGAAGATACACAATCTGAAGCAGGCCGCCAAAACGCTGTCCGTCTACCAGCAATACGGCTTTACTTCCCCGGAGCAGTTAGAAGCCGCCGTTGACACCGCCTATCAGAAAATGCGCCAGACCAGCGGCGAACTGAAAGCACTGGAAACGAAGCTGCAAGGGAAAAAGAAGTTGCAGCGGCAGGTGTTGGCCTACGCCCAGACCAAGGCCGCCCGCGACGGGCTGCGGGCACAGAAATCCGAGAAAGCCCGCGCCGCATACCGGCAGGCCCATGAGAGCGATTTTATCATAGCCGACGCAGCAGCCCGGTATTTCAAGGCGCATGGCATTACCAAGCTGCCCGCCCGGAAAGCGTTGCAGGCCGAGATCGAGCAGCTTATCTCCGAGAAAGACGGCCTGTATAACACCTATCACGAACAGAAACAGCGGTTCAAGGAGTTGCAGACCGTCAAGCGGAACATCGACCAGATTTTGCGCCGGGACGAGCCGCACCGCAGAAAGGAGCAGAGCCATGAGCGATAACCTGCCCCACATGGACTACCGCCAGCACCGGCGGGCGCGGCGGCTGGTACATGAGTGCTGTAACTACGATGAGGGGAACTGCCTGCTATTGGACGACGGGGAGCCTTGCGTGTGCGTCCAGAGCATTTCCTTTTCCCTCATGTGCCACTGGTTCCGTGTGGCTGTCCTGCCCCTTGACGGGGAGCTGGCCGCAGCCCTCTTGTGCCGGGGAAGCCGGAAACGGTGTGCCGTCTGCGGGGCGGCCTTTGTCCCCAAATCCAACCGGGGAAAATACTGCCCCGACTGCGCCGGGCGCATGAAGAAAATCAAAGCCGCCGAGAGAAAGCGGAAACAAAGGCAGAGATGTCACGCTTTAGAGCCTTTCAAACCCGCATAAATCAAGGCTTTTTTC